>NZ_LZRP01000049.1 GCF_001678665.1 Erythrobacter sp. QSSC1-22B | reverse complement strand
AGTCGGCTTCAGAACTCATGCTGAGCGACCGATACGGCGGACGAGCAGCATGATGGAAGCGGCGTAAAGGAAGGCTTTGGCCGATGCGACCGAGGCTTCGAAGTCTTTAGCGAGGCGCCGGTTTCGGTTGATCCAGGCGAAGAAGCGCTCGACGACCCAGCGCCTCGGCTGACCCGCGAAGCCGACCTGATCGGATTTACGGCGA
>NZ_LZRP01000048.1 GCF_001678665.1 Erythrobacter sp. QSSC1-22B | reverse complement strand
GCGATAACTCGCTTCGGCACCCGAGTTCCGCGGCTTGTTGCGCTGCTCTTCCCGCTCGCGTGCGACCTTGAGCCGCGCCTCGAGCGCGTCGATCCGCGCATCTTCGCCGATGGGTTCTCTTGCGGGCTTCTCGTCGCTCATGCCAGCCTCCTTTTGATGGGAATGCGCAGCACGGGCAAAGCCGCCCGCCGAGGGCGCCGCTCCCTTAGGCGGGGGCCGGAAACGAGTCAACACGCGGCGGGTCCGCAAG
>NZ_LZRP01000047.1 GCF_001678665.1 Erythrobacter sp. QSSC1-22B | reverse complement strand
GGCTTGCGGACCCGCCGCGTGTTGACTCGTTTCCGGCCCCCGCCTAAGGGAGCGGCGCCCTCGGCGGGCGGCTTTGCCCGTGCTGCGCATTCCCATCAAAAGGAGGCTGGCATGAGCGACGAGAAGCCCGCAAGAGAACCCATCGGCGAAGATGCGCGGATCGACGCGCTCGAGGCGCGGCTCAAGGTCGCACGCGAGCGGGAAGAGCAGCGCAACAAGCCGCGGAACTCGGGTGCCGAAGCGAGTTATC
>NZ_LZRP01000046.1 GCF_001678665.1 Erythrobacter sp. QSSC1-22B | reverse complement strand
CTTCCGTTTCCCCTGGTTGCGCCATGTGTTCGCCGATGGCGGCTACGCCGGAGACAAGCTCAGAGACGCGCTCAAGGCTCACGGAAGCTGGACCATCGAAATCATCAAACGCTCCGATACCGCCAAAGGCTTCGTTCTTCTGCCACGCCGCTGGGTGGTTGAACGAACCTTTGCATGGCTGGGCCGGTGCAGGCGCTTGGCCAAAGACTGGGAGAAAACCATCGAAAGCTCAACGGCATGGGCGCACATCGCCTCAATCCGTATGCTCGCACGCCGCACCGCAAGATACTGCTATGCTTTATGAACTTTCG
>NZ_LZRP01000045.1 GCF_001678665.1 Erythrobacter sp. QSSC1-22B | reverse complement strand
GGTGAAAACTGGTGAAGCAGGTCAGCACGCCCAGCGCGATCATCGCGATCAGGAAATGGACGCCCGCGCAGGCTTCGGCGACGATGAACAGCCCGGCGGGGGTGTGGATGTAGATCCCCTCGATCCGCGCGGGAACCCCGACCATATGGGTCAACGCGATCGCCATCTCGGCGGTGAGATACTGGAGCGGCGGGACGATCTCGTCGCCGAACGGCACGAGGAACACCGCAAAGCCCAGCGGCAGCGCGAGCAGCGCACCGACCCGCGGGCCCTAAGCCCAGCGTCGACGTCGCCGGCCAGCCGGGGAGGCCGATCCGCCAACCGCGAAACCGGCACTGCGCCACGCAGATTGACGAGTCGGTCGTATCGACCAACCGAACC
>NZ_LZRP01000044.1 GCF_001678665.1 Erythrobacter sp. QSSC1-22B | reverse complement strand
AGTGGTTTGTCACCGCGCCGTTCATCCCGCCTGCGAAGTCCGGCGGGCGGCGGCGCACGACGAACATGCGCGAGGTATTGAATGCGCTGCTCTACGTTGCATCGAGCGGCGGCGCGTGGCGGATGCTGCCCAAATGCTTCCCGCCGGTCTCGACGGTGCGGCGGTATTTCTACGCTTGGCGGAACGCCCGATTGTTCGAGACGATCAACACCGTGCTGGTGATGAACCTGCGTGAGATCGAGGGGCGCGAGGCCTCGCCATCGGCCGGAGTGATCGACAGCCAAAGCGTCAAAACCACGGAAAGCGGCGGGGTTTGGGGCTATGACGCAGGCAAGAAAATCAGAGGCCGCAAGCGTCACATCCTCACCGACACCTGCGGATTTCTGATCTTCATCCTCGTCCACCCCGCCGATGTCCAGGACCGTGATGGCGCAGTCGATGTGCTCAAAGCGGTCC
>NZ_LZRP01000043.1 GCF_001678665.1 Erythrobacter sp. QSSC1-22B | reverse complement strand
GATCTCGACGGCGATCGATGTGGCGTTCGCGACTGTATCTCCGGCATAGCCGCTGTCTGCGAACAGCTTTTCGACGAACGGGAAGGATGACCGCGATTGCTTGAGCAAAGGGACCGCTCCGTCGCGATCCTGGATCCCGGCCTCGTGCGGTTCGAACATGAGACCGCGACCGTCCGTGTCGACCAACGCGTGGCGCTTCCTGCCCTTGATCTTCTTGCCCGCGTCATAGCCTCTTGGCCCGCCGCTATCGGTCGTCTTGACGCTCTGGCTGTCGATAATAGCGGCGCTCGGGCTCGCCTCGCGCCCCACCCGCTCGCGGTCCTCCATCACCAGATAATGGTTGATCGTCTCGAAGCGCCGGGTGTCGCGCAGCTCGGCGAACCAGCGATAGACTGTGCCCGAAGGCGGCAGGTCGGTCGGGATCAGTCGCCAAGCGCAGCCAGCGCGCATCACATAGAAAATCGCGTTGATGATCTCGCGCATCGGCCATGCGCGCGGACGGCCCGTGGCCCGATCGGGAGGAAGGTGCGGCGCGATCACCGCCCACTCGCCATCCGTCAAATCGGTCTGGTATCTGAGACCCGCGCGGCGATACTGCGCGCGAGCGGTCGGGGTCCACATGTGTTCACTCCAGCTCGGTCTAGACAACCTGCTGGAAT
>NZ_LZRP01000042.1 GCF_001678665.1 Erythrobacter sp. QSSC1-22B | reverse complement strand
TGCCCATCAGCGCATCGAGATCATCCACGATAAACGCCGCGTGCGTCATACCCGGGTGCTTCAGGTCTTCGTCCTGCAGGATGTTCTTCGCCCCATCGCGAGGTATCCCGTTGAAGATGAGATTGATGTATACGCCGCTTTCGTTGACCATCTCGTTGGCCATGTGTTCTGGCAGGTCGATCTCCTCCTTCCAGCCCAGGGCTTCGTAGAATTGGGTAGCCCGGGCTCGATCGGTCACCCGAATGCCCACATGCTCGTAGGATGTGATCTTGAACGCCACCGGACGAGCCTCCTCTAGATTGCGGGCATGGGGGTGAAGTCGGGGAGCGCCTTGATACGGTCCACCCAGCCACGGACGGCTCGATACGGCTCGAGAGATACGCCGCCCTCGTGGCTCAGAGCAACATAAGGAAAGCAGGCAATGTCAGCGATTGTCGGTCGGCCGACCTCAAGCCAGTCGCGGGTCGAAAGATGCTGCTCAAGTACTTCGAGTATGCGGCCCGCCTTGGCCCGCGCTCCCGCGACATCGATTTGGTAGCCGAATTTGTCGTGCAGACGGGCGTCGTTCGGTCCCCGCGCGATCTCGCTTTCGGCGACCATGAGCCACTGCACCACCGCCGCCTCCTCTGGGGCCTCGGTCGGATACCAGTCTTGGCGCCTGTATTTGC
>NZ_LZRP01000041.1 GCF_001678665.1 Erythrobacter sp. QSSC1-22B | reverse complement strand
ATCCTTGTAAGGAAGTCTAAAAACTTCACCAAGAGTCTCATTTGTAAGGGTTCCGTTGTAAATATAGACACCATGTCGAAAACCCATATCGCGCTTAATCAGGTTTGAGCAACCACCATTTTGACCAATATTGAGAATAAGCGGCAAAAAGATATTGCTCAGGGCAATAGATGCGGTACGGCTTACGCGCGATGCAATATTGGGAACACAATAATGTGTAACTCCGTGTTTAACGAAAGTGGGATTTTGGTGATTTGTAACCTCCGAAGTTTCAAAACATCCGCCCTTATCTATGCTAATGTCTACAATGACAGATCCTGCTTTCATTCCAGAAACCATCTCTTCGGTTACTACGGTGGGTGTACGTCCATCGCTTCCGCGAAGAGCGCCAATAACTACATCTGCCTGACGCAATGCTTTTTTCAAATCTTCGGGCTGTATTACAGAGGTAAAAAGCCGCTGTCCCAAATCATTTTGAATTCGGCGAAGGCGATAAATAGAGAAATCAAATACTTTTACTGACGCTCCAAAACCCAGTGCTGCCCGGCAAGCGTATTCTGCAACCGTTCCAGCGCCAATTATCACTACCTCGGTAGGTGCCACTCCAGATATTCCGCCAAACATCAACCCCTGGCCTTTACCGGCAATGCTTAAATGTTCGGCAGCG
>NZ_LZRP01000040.1 GCF_001678665.1 Erythrobacter sp. QSSC1-22B | reverse complement strand
TAGGCTCAGGACTCATTGATCGAGCCAGAAGATGACGGTTGCGGCGATGCATATGGCGGACATGAAGGTGTGGGCGCAACGGTCGTAGCGGGTGTGGATGCGGCGCCAGTCCTTCAGTTTGCCGAACATGTTCTCGACCCTATGGCGCTGGCGATAGAGGGTCCGGTCGTGCAGGATCTGCACCCTCCGATTGGCTTTTGACGGGATGCAAGCGGTGATCCCGCGAGCAGCCAGAGCAGCGCGGAACCAGTCGGCATCATAGCCCTTGTCGCCGAGCAGTGCTTTAGCTTTGGGTAGTGCGTCGAGCATCAGCGCGGCGCCCTTGAAGTCGCTCATCTGGCCTTCGCTCAGCAGCATGACCAGTGGTCGCCCCTGGCCATCGCAGACTGCATGAAGCTTGGAGTTCAGACCGCCTTTGGTGCGTCCGATACGTCTGGGAAGAGCCCCTTTTTTAAGAGGCTGGCCGCTGTTCGGTGGGCCTTGAGATGCGTGGCGTCGATCATCAGCTGATCCGGCTTGCCGCCCTTCGCAGCCAGTGCGGCAAAGATCTTGTTGAACACGTCCAGCCGGCTCCAACGCATGAACCGGTTGTAGATCGTCTTGTGCGGGCCATACTCGGCAGGCGCATCACGCCAACGAAGGCCATTACGGATCACAAAGATAATCCCGCTGACGATCCGCCGATCATCGACCCGCGGCACCCCATGCGACAGTGGAAAATACGGCTCGATCCGGCGCATCTGCGCCTCTGACAGCCAGGTGAGATCTCTCATGACAACGCCTCCTCAGCGTTGCCGTTGAATCAGAATATCGAGCCACTGGGAATCC
>NZ_LZRP01000039.1 GCF_001678665.1 Erythrobacter sp. QSSC1-22B | reverse complement strand
TAGGGTCCGGACTCGTTAGAGCCACCAAGTGACGATGGCTGCGATAGCGATCGTGGCCATGAAGGTCTTGATGTTGCGGTCGAAGCGGGTTGCGACCCGCCGCCAGTCCTTGAAGCGGCAGAACATGCGCTCGACGACGTTGCGCTGGCGGTAGATCTGCCTGTCGTGCTCGATCTGGACCTTGCGGTTGGACTTTGACGGGATGACCGGCGTGGTGCCTCGCTCGATCAACCAAGAGCGCAAGGCGTTGCTGTCGTAGCCTTTGTCAGCGACTAGATACTCCGATGGCGGCGCGGCATTGATCGCCAGCATGGCGACTTTGGCATCGTGCGTGTTGCCGGGTGTCAGAAGGAGGACGTGGGGGCGGCCCTTCTCGTCGCAGATTGCGTGGAGCTTGGTGTTCCTCCCGCCTTTAGTGATGCCGATACCATGAGCCAAGGCCCCCCTTTTGCGCCTCCGGCGGTGCGGTGGACCTTGATGCAGGAGCTGTCGATGAACAGCCTGGCAGGCACGCCCTCGACCCCGGCCAGGCTCGAAAAGATGCGCTCCCACACGTCGCGCTCGGCCCAGCGACGGAATCGATTGTAGAGCGTCTTCTTGGGCCCGTAGATGTGTTCCGGGCAGTCGCTCCAGCGCCCGCCACTCTTCAGCGCATGAACAATCCCGGAGAGCACGCGCCGGTCATCCACCCTCCGCATCCCGCGCGTATCCTGCGGCAAGAGTGGCTCAATCCGAGCCCACTGCTCATCTGAAAACCAGAAGAAATCTGCCATTCCACATGCCTCCTCGCTGGAGGCCTGTGAATCACATCCCGATGGCGCTGTGAATC
>NZ_LZRP01000038.1 GCF_001678665.1 Erythrobacter sp. QSSC1-22B | reverse complement strand
TATGTGGCAATCAAATAGTATATTTGCTGCTTTTTTAGAAGAATATCTTCATGCGAATAATAATAGCAGGAGCCGGCGAGGTGGGATTTCACCTGGCGAAGCTTCTCACAATGGAAGGACATAACATAACAGTGATCGACATAGACGGCGACTCGCTTAGAAATATCTCTAACCACCTTGATTTGGAAGTTCTTAACGGTAGCTCAACTTCTATAAGTACCCTTACACAAGCGGGTATTGAAAAGGCCGATTTGCTAATTGGGGTTACAAATAGCGAAGATGTAAATCTCACTACCTGCATTATTGGCAAACACCTAGGAGCGAAGAAAACCGTGGCCCGAATTTTCAATATCGAATTTTTAAACAGCCGCGAGAAACTCGATTTGTGTAATTTGGGTATCGACGAGCTTATTTCGCCCGCATCGCTCGCAGCACGCGAGATTAAAAGGCTATGCAAGGAATCGGCACTTACAGACTTTATCGACTTTGACAAAGGAAAACTCTCCCTGATTGGAATTAAAGTAGAGCAGGATAGTCAGGTGGCGGGAAAAACCATGGAAGAAACAGCCTACCTGAATCCCAATCGTGATTTTATTCCGGTAGCTATTTTGCGAAATAATGAAACCATTATCCCAAAGAAAGATACCCGCTTTCAAGTTAACGATCATGCATATTTTACTGCTAATAATGTGGGACTCAATCGCGTATTAGAAATCTTTAATAAAAGTAGGATTGAGATTAAAAATCTGATGATTCTCGGTGGAAGCTCTGTAGGCTATCACGCGGCAAAAGCTTTGAGCAAAAAGTACCGGGTAAAGTTGATTGAACCAGATAGAGAACGCT
>NZ_LZRP01000037.1 GCF_001678665.1 Erythrobacter sp. QSSC1-22B | reverse complement strand
ATATATCGTAGCGCCGGCAAGCCTGGGCAACGCAGGCACCCGGCGAAAACGCCTCGGTCAGGATCTGCAGCCGCTCTTCGTCGCTCTACCGCCACCGCCGCTCCGGACCCGAAAATACCGTCACCTGACCCATCGCCCGCTCCTAAGCGCACTCACAAGAGCACACTTAAGACCGCTCAATCCCGCGCCAGACAAGGCGGCTCACACCGGATGGATACGACGCGACCGTCCCCACTGGGGCAGCAGGTAGGTGGTTATGAGCGACACGGTATTTTCTGGCCGCTTCTGGTCGGTCTTTGCGTGATCGATGTGCTGCTGAGCGACTTCGGCATAGGTCGGTACCAACCCTTCGCGCCTGCGATCGCCTAGCGGGGCAGCGCCGAACACAACTTCAGAGCGTAGATATTGGGCCTTTCTCTTCGCCTGCGGAAAGGTAACGTCCAGCCAACAACCTATCTTCAGCTGGGGTTGCCAACCGTTGCGCTCCATATAACGTAGGTACTAGCTCTTACCGCCGGATGCGCGAACCTCTAGTATGCCCAGGAGCAAGACAAATATCGCATGATTTCGGGTTTGTCTGCACTACGTTCGCCCGCCTGCAGCGGCTAATCGACCCGCCACCTGGAACGACTGCCAGCGCTTTCTGAATTTTAAAACCCGTAGTGCCATCTCGACCTAAGGGATGGTACCCTGCGGGGCGATGCACCCCGTGGCTATAACGAGCTCGCTCTCAAAGGCTGCGATCCGGCGCCCGGGCTTGTCTGCCTTGCCCCTGCCGGGTTCGATTTCATAAAACTGGGCTGCGGCGATCAAAGACGTTTGCCCAATGATCCGGTGGCAGTGCACGCAGCGTTGATGCAGATTGCGCAGAACCTATCGGTGATGGGAGTTTAAGTGTGCGAACCTGA
>NZ_LZRP01000036.1 GCF_001678665.1 Erythrobacter sp. QSSC1-22B | reverse complement strand
TCAATCGTTGTGCAAACGGGCGCCCCCTTGTCGGGCTGGCGCATGTTAGATTTGACGCGCTCCCTTGCGTTGCGCGCGGCGTAGAGAGGGCGTAGCCCGACCGGAGGCGCGCGCAGCGCAAGGCATCTTTTGATTGGGTGCTGTTGGGGTGGATCAGCTGCGGTTTTTGAAGTGCCAGCTGTCATTGCCGGTTTCGACGATGTCGCAATGATGCGTGACACGATCCAGAAGCGCGGTGGTCATCTTGGGATCGCCGAACACGGTGGGCCACTCCCCGAACGCGGTGTTGGTGGTGATGATGACGCTGGTCGCCGTCAAAGAAGGCAAAGCCGCGCGCATGCGCGTCAAACAACATCTCCTGGCTCTCGCGAGGATAAGCCCGGACGTAGAACCCGCGCGAAGCGCACAGTCGCATATGCGCGACCTTCACCCGCATCGGCTTGCCGGCGATCTCGACATCCTCATGGCTCCAGTCAAACTGGTAAGCCTTGCCTGGCCTCAACATCAGCGGGATGAAAGCGGTGACACCATCGCCGGCATCCTTGCGCCGTGCCTCCTTCCAGCGTGCTGCGTACCGCCGCACGACGTCGTAGGAACCATCAAAGCCTTCGCGCTCCAGCAGATCATGGATCCGCGTCATCCGCAGCCGGTCACGCTTGCCGCGCTTCTCGTTCTCTTCCAACAGGGTGTCCGGGCGCCCCTGAAACGGACCGATCCGGGGTAGCGGTTGAACCTTGCGCTGATAAACGAAGCCTCCTTCCGGCGCTCGGATCGCCTTACGGACTACCTTGCGCGATACATGCAAATCCCGCGCGATCGCCTTGATCGCTTTGCCTCCGGCATGTTCGCGCCGAATGCGAACCACCGTCTTCACTACCAACATCCCGATCTCGCCGCCTGACAATCCAGGCCGCTCTTTAAACCTTCGGAATGAGGGGGCCCTTTTAGACGCCAATCACCCCGCTAA
>NZ_LZRP01000035.1 GCF_001678665.1 Erythrobacter sp. QSSC1-22B | reverse complement strand
GGGCGCGCTTCGTTTTGGCACGGGCAGGCGCTGCGGTGGCTTGGCCATGAGCTCCTGATAGAGAGCGCTTTGTTTCATTATCCGTCCATCGCCGAGGTCGCCGCTGGAGCAATTTAGGAGTTTGTTGATGCAGGCCGCCATCCAGCGGTCGATAACAGTATCTTCCCACGCCATGAAATAGTCGGTGTGGAAACTCTGTCCTCTGGGGCCATCTGGGGTCATCATCTGATCGCTAGCCAGATGCCATGTTTCCGGCCGATCCCCCTCTTGGATCGTGTAGATCGACTGGTTTGTGTAGACGGGGATATGGTAGGGATGGGTATCCGGACATCCGCCTCCGCCACCGTAAGACATATGCGAACGGTGGTCAGGGCTGTCGAGGTTTTTACCGTCCCAGCAATAGGGGGATGAGACCGAGATATCCAGCTTCATACCGACTGTGCACGGGGCAAGGGCTTCCTCCATGGTTTTCATCCACCCGGTAACATTGCGCGAACCATTGAGGCACTTGAACAAAGGCGCTTGATCGGGCCAACCGAAGATGAACTTCAGACCACGGGGGACATCGACCGGAATATCCCCCATCTTGGAGAACCAAGGATCGTTTGCAGGACGCCGCTTGTAGTAGATATTGTTGTAATTAGGCACAACGACCTGCTGGGTTCCGTCCACCAGGGTTTGAAGCATGGCCGGCTGCCAGTAGGCAGAACGGTTCAGCGCGTTGTTACAAGTGCTGTCTCCGGTCGTGCGCAGACTCTTATAGGTCGAGTTGGCATTTGCACCGGTATTCCCGAAGAAGTGGTGCAAGTGGAACTCACCCGGCCGTCCCGGCATCACAATGGGGTCATCGTAAAGATAATGGCTCGGCGCACAAAGGAAGCGGAAAGCCCCTACCACGTCAGGCGCGCCAGAACCGGCCAGGCGCATAGGCCCAAGCAACGAATCCACATTAAGGCCTGAGGCTACCATCTGCGCCTCAACTGTCCCGTCGAGATTG
>NZ_LZRP01000034.1 GCF_001678665.1 Erythrobacter sp. QSSC1-22B | reverse complement strand
CTAGTGGATAGAACCTAACGGTTGAGTCTCATGGGGGGATTCCCCTGGATGGCTTGGCATGCGAGTCTGCGGGCATGCGATCTGGTATATCTATTGAAGTCTCGCCCTTGGATCACCGCCGCCTCAATGGGTTGGTTCGCGACCGCAACACACCCCAGAAGCACGTTTGGCGAGCCGAGATCGTGCTGCTCAGCGCCGCTGGTGTCGGCACAGTCGAGATCATGCGACGAACGAGCAAATCGAAGACCTGCGTCTGGCGGTGGCAGGAGCGCTTCGCCGCCGAAGGTGTCGAGGGCCTGTTGCGCGACAAGACCCGGCCCTCGCGCATTCCTCCGCTCGCACCGGAAGTGTCCGAGCGCGTCGTCGCGCTGACCTTGACCGATCCGCCCGTCGAGGCGACCCACTGGACCGCGGCGATGATGGCGCGCCAGATCGGCATCAGCGTCAGCTCGGTCCAGCGTATCTGGCGCGCCCACGGCCTGCGGCCGCACCGCGTGCGGCAGTTCAAGCTGTCGAACGATCCGTTGTTCGTCGAGAAGCTGCGTGACGTGGTCGGGCTCTACGTCGATCCGCCCGCCCATGCGATCGTCCTGTCGTTCGATGAGAAGAGCCAGATTCAGGCGCTCGACCGCACCCAGCCAGGTTTGCCGCTAAAGAAGGGCCGGCTCGGCACCATGACCCACGACTACAAGCGCAACGGCACGACCACGCTGTTCGCTGCCCTGAACGTGCTTGATGGCACGGTAATCGGCCGCAATATGCAGCGCCACCGCCACCAGGAGTTCATCCGCTTCCTCAACACGATCGAGCGCCAGGTTCCCGCAGGCAAGAGCGTGCATGTGATCCTCGACAACTACGCCGCTCACAAGCACCCAAAGGTCCGCCAATGGCTCGATCGCCATGAGCGCTTCACCTTCCACTTCACCCCCACCTCATGCTCGTGGCTAAACGCCGTCGAAGGCTTCTTCGCCAAGCTCACCAGGCGCCGCCTGAAGCGCGGCACATTCCACTCGCTCGTCGATCTCCAGGCCGCCATCAATCGCTTCGTCGTCGAACAAAACGTCGACCCCAAACCCTTCACTTGGACCGCAGACCCGGACAAGATCATCGCCGCCGTAAAACGAGGGCATCAAGTGTTAGATTCTAACCACTA
>NZ_LZRP01000033.1 GCF_001678665.1 Erythrobacter sp. QSSC1-22B | reverse complement strand
CTAGTGGTTAGAATCTAACACTTGATGCCCTCGTTTGACGGCGGCGATGATTTTGTCCGGGTCTGCGGTCCAGGTGAAGGGTTTGGGGTCAGCGTTTTGTTCGACCACGAAGCGATTGATGGCGGCCTGGAGATCGACGAGCGAGTGGAATGTGCCGCGCTTCAGGCGGCGCCTGGTGAGCTTGGCGAAGAAGCCCTCGACGGCGTTTAGCCACGAGCATGAGGTGGGGGTGAAGTGGAAGGTGAAGCGCTCATGGCGATCGAGCCATTGGCGGACCTTTGGGTGCTTGTGAGCGGCATAGTTGTCGAGGATCACATGCACGCTTTTGCCTGGGGGAACCTGGCGCTCGATCGTGTTTAGGAAGCGAATGAATACCTGATGGCGGTGGCGCTGCATGTTGCGGCCGATCACCGTGCCATCGAGCACGTTCAGGGCAGCGAACAGCGTGGTTGTGCCGTTGCGCTTATAGTCGTGGGTCATGGTGCCGAGCCTGCCCTTCTTCAGCGGCAAACCTGGCTGGGTGCGGTCGAGCGCCTGGATCTGGCTCTTCTCATCGAACGACAGGACGATCGCGTGGGCGGGCGGATCGACGTAGAGGCCAACCACGTCACGCAGCTTCTCGACGAACAGCGGATCGTTCGACAGCTTGAACTGCCGCACGCGGTGCGGCCGCAGGCCGTGGGCGCGCCAGATACGCTGGACCGAGCTGACGCTGATGCCGATCTGGCGTGCCATCATCGCCGCGGTCCAGTGGGTCGCCTCGACGGGCGGGTCGGTCAGGGTCAGCGCGACGACGCGCTCGGCCACTTCCGGTGCAAGCGGAGGAATGCGCGAGGGCCGGGTCTTGTCGCGCAACAGGCCGTCGACACCTTCGGCGGCGAAGCGCTCCTGCCACCGCCAGACGCAGGTCTTCGATTTACCCGTCCGTCGCATGATCTCGACTGTGCCGCCACCAGCGGCGCTGAGCAGCACGATCTCGGCTCGCCAGACGTGCTTCTGGGGCGTGTTGCGGTCGCGGACCAACACCTTCAGGCGGCGGTGATCCGAGGGCGAAACTTCAATAGATATACCAGATCGCATGCCCGCAGACTCGCATGCCAAGCCATCCAGGGGAATCCCCCATGAGACTCAACCGTCAGGTTCTATCCACTA
>NZ_LZRP01000032.1 GCF_001678665.1 Erythrobacter sp. QSSC1-22B | reverse complement strand
ATACCAAAGCTCGTTGAGGCTGACTCTCGTTAGGGATTCCCAAGAGGGGATAATTCTGATTCGACATTGCAAGCACATGGAGGTTTGCAATGGCCGCAGCGATCAAGGTTCGGACAGACTATACATCGGCGGATTTGCGTCGGTTTAGCCGGCGTTGCGAAGATGCCGATCAGGTTCGGCGGCTTTTGGCCGTCGCACATATTCTGGACGGCGGCAGCAGGAGCGAGGCGGCGAAGATTGCCGGGGTTACGCTTCAGATCGTGCGCGACTGGGTCCTGCGCTTCAATGAGGGTGGTCCTGAGGGGCTGGCGACACGCAAGGCGCCGGGGCGGGCTTCGATCCTTAATGATGAACAGCGCGCCCGACTTGCCGAACAAGTCGAGGCGGGGCCGATCCCAGCAGCGCATGGTGTCGTGCGCTGGCGGCTTGCCGATCTGGCCCAGTGGGTATGGGATGAGTTCAGGCTGTCGATCACCCGTCAGACCCTCGGACGCGAGCTTCGTGCGATGGGCTACCGCAAGCTCTCTGCACGGCCGCGCCACCGTGGCCAAAAGCCCGAAGACATCGACATTTTTAAAAAGAGTTCGCTGCCCGTCTGGCACAAATCAAACGAGGGCTCCGGAAGGGAACGCAGGTAGAGCTGTGGTGGCAGGACGAAGCACGCATCGGCCAGCAGACCAAGCTCACCCGGCGCTGGGCCAGACGTGGCACCCGCCCCTCAGCGCCGAAGGATCAGCGGCGGTCCTCGGTATGGATCTTTGGCGCGATCTGCCCCGCTGAAGGCAAGGCTGCCGGCATCGTCATGCCCAAGTGCAATAGCCAGGCAATGAGCATGCATCTCGAGGAGATCGCCTTCCATGTCGCGCCCGGCGCGCATGCGGTCGTCCTGCTCGACCAGGCGGGTTGGCATGGCTCGGCCGAACTGGTCGTGCCATCGAACATCACGCTCATGCCGCTGCCTCCCAGGTGCCCCGAACTTAACCCGGTCGAGAACGTGTGGCAGTTCATGCGCGACAACTGGCTCTCGAACCGCATCTTCGGTTCCTACGAAGACATCGTCGACCACTGCTGCCACGCCTGGAACAAGCTTGCCGATCAACCATGGCGCATCATGACGCTTGGCCTGCGGCGATGGGCTCATGGGTTCTGATCAATGCGCCTTGGTAT
>NZ_LZRP01000031.1 GCF_001678665.1 Erythrobacter sp. QSSC1-22B | reverse complement strand
TTCTGTGGTTGCCGCCCGTGATGCAAGAAGTTTCAGAACCGATATGCATGTGATCGAGTGCGGTCTTCTGTAAGGCCTGTATGTGCGGCATTTCCAGAAAGCCGCTGGCCGGTATGGTGATCTGCGGATCAGGTCCAAATCTGATTCTCGAGCTTGGCTGCTCACGACTCTTAACTGGTTTTCCTGCTCCAGATCTGTTCGATCATTTTGCCCATTCGGGTCGTCGCCTTCTCACACCCCCTTATCCGGCTTCAGGCAGTTTGTGCTGCATGTCGATCATGCGGCCACAGCCTGCGCCGGAACTCGATAATCCTCATCTTTGGTTAGCAAGGCCCAGATCGTCCGCGCCATCTTGTTGGCCAGCGCGATCGCCACAAGCATTCTCGGCTTTCGCGCCACCATGCGCGCCAGCCATGAAGCTTCTGGAATCGATTTTCGACCCAGCCAGTTCAGCCGCGACATCGCGCCGATAATCAGCAGCCTGCGGATATCAGACTGGCCCGCTTTAGATATTCGCCCGAGCCGTTCCTTGCCGCCGGAGGAAAACTGGCGTGGGACAAGACCAAGCCACGCGGCGAAGTCACGGCCACACTTGAAGCTCTCCATTGGCGGGGCAAAGGCCTCGACGGCAAGCGCGGTCAACGGGCCAACGCCCGGAATGGTTTGCAAACGCCGCGCTGTGTCTGTTTGCGCCGCCAGCGCCTTGATCTTCGCAGTCCGGGTATCAATCCGCGCCGTTTGTTCGGCAATCTGCTCCAGCAATTCGGCACATTCCTCGCGCATCAAGTCGGGCAAATCGCTGCCTGGTGCGTCCAGTATCTCTGCAATCCGTTTGATGTGGTGAACCCCCTGCGGAACTGCATGGCCGTATTCATAAAGGCAGGCCCTGAGTGCATTCACCAGCTCGGTGCGCTGGTGAACGAGCCGCTCGCGGGCGCGGAACAAGATCGCCCGGCTTTGCTGCTCCGCAGACTTCGGCTCAACGAAGCGCATCTCGGGTCGCTGCGCCGCGACGACGATCGCCTCGGCATCCGCGGCATCATTCTTCTGCCGCTTCACAAACGGCTTCACATACTGCGCCGCAATCAGCTTTACCTCATGGCCAAGCCGGACCATCTCGCGCGCCCAGTAATGCGCGCTGCCACACGCTTCCATCACCACCACTGCTGGTGGCTGTTCGGCCATGAACTTCGCAAAACCCTGCCGCGACAGCTTCTTGCGAAACTTCGGTTGGCCCGTCATCGACGCCGCATGAAGCTGGAAAACATTCTTTGCCAGGTCCACTCCAATCATCGTATCCTTCGTCATGGTTGCCGTCCTTTCCGCTCAGTGGCTCCAAACACCACTATTTGGCACATCACGATGCCGTCAGGGAGGGCGGCAACCACCCCATCTG
>NZ_LZRP01000030.1 GCF_001678665.1 Erythrobacter sp. QSSC1-22B | reverse complement strand
AAGGCTGCATTGATCGAAGCCCAGGCGCAACACCTCCTGTCGGTGACTGGTATATATCGAGCGCTTGGCGGCGGATGGGAGGTATGTAGCTTTCCTGAAGGTCCTGATTGCGCCGGGGAATCCCGGAACAGGCTGAATGACTGACCGGCTGACGCCGGTAGCATCAGGCGGAGGGGCTGAAGCTATCCGTGTGGGCATGTCGGTCGAGATAGTGCATGATGACGTCATCGGTGATGTTGCCGGATGTGGTCGAGAAGTAACCGCTTTGCCAGAAGCATTGGGCCCAGTAGCGTTTGCGGGTGTGCTCGAACTCCTGCTGGATTTTGCGGGACGAACGGCCCTTTGCCCGGCGTACGATGTCGCTGACCGAGACGTGCGGCGCGATATCAACGAGCATACGCACATGATCGCGTGACAGGGCGCCGTTGACAATGGTCACGCCCATTTCCGCACAGATATGCCGGATAATCTGGCGCACCCGCAAGCGGCATCGAGCTTCTGTTTGCTTATGTAGCGCCATGGACAAATCGTATCTGAAACAATTTCCCGAAGCAGTTTTGCCGCTCTGATCCTTTCCAGGGGATGCCTTTCAACAACTGAAACATACCGGCGAAATGCATTCGATATAGTCGCAGTTTCACAATGACTAGTAATGACCTTTAGGCAACCCGGTGCGCCCGCCGGTCTAATGAAGCTGCAAAGTGATCTTGTTACTCCCCGCTGTTCAGAACTTTCTCTCAGAGAGTTCGGAAAACGTAGCAGCGATCTCTGCAAGGGTGTGATCCAATGGCTCTCCGGATGACTGAGCCCGCGACAGGATAAGCGCGCCCTGTATGGCTGCAACATCTCGCTGCGCGGAACGAGCTGCCCCGGAGCTATCTACACCGCCGGATTTGTAGAGTTCGGCGATTGCGGCAAGCCAATAGTCGAAGAGCAGCTTCGTTCGTCCGCGCAGCTCGACGGGAAGATCTTCCATGGCAAATACCGCGAGCAGGCAGCCAAGCTGGCCGCCCTCGTAGTGCCTCCGTAGCATCCCCTCAATCGTTGCCCACTTCGTCCGAAGCGAGGCATCTGGTGCGTTTGCCGCACCGGCAATGACATCGATAAACTTCTCGATCCTGTCGAGTGAACGCCCGGCCATCTCGGTCTTTCCGCGCCCGAAATGGTGGTAGATACTGGATCGGCCGAGGCCCGTTCGCTGAGAGATGACGCTCATAGTCGTGCCGTGGAAGCCATTGGCGCGAAAGATGCGAGAAATCTCGTCGGTGAGGTCCGGGCGAGGATCTATGTCATTCATGTGGCATCTCTCCCGGTAGCGAGGAATGTTTCAGGCATTCGACATTGACGGTTGGGCGAGTAACTCGTTGAACTCCAGAACATTGCCGTCGGGGTCACGGACAAAAATGACCTTGCGTCGGCCGCTGTAGATGTGCGGCCCGTCCGTGATGCGGATGCTCTCTGTGTCGAGA
>NZ_LZRP01000029.1 GCF_001678665.1 Erythrobacter sp. QSSC1-22B | reverse complement strand
GAGGCTGCATTGATCGAAGCCCAGGCGCAACACCTCCTGTCGGTGACTGGTATATATCGAGCGCTTGGCGGCGGATGGGAGGTATGTAGCTTTCCTGAAGGTCCTGATTGCGCCGGGGAATCCCGGAACAGGCTGAATGACTGACCGGCTGACGCCGGTAGCATCAGGCGGAGGGGCTGAAGCTATCCGTGTGGGTATGTCGGTCGAGATAGCGCATGATGACGTCATCGGTGATGTTGCCGGATGTGGTCGAGAAGTAACCGCTTTGCCAGAAGCGTTGGGCCCAGTAGCGTTTGCGGGTGTGCTCGAACTCCTGCTCGATTTTGCGGGACGAACGGCCCTTTGCCCGGCGTACGAAGTCGCTGACCGAGACGTGCGGCGCGATATCAACGGACATACGTACATGATCGCGTGACAGGGCGCCGTTGACAATGGTCACGCCCATTTCCGCACAGATATGCCGGATAATCTGGCGCACCCGCAAGCGGCATCGAGCTTCCGTTTGCTTATGTAGCGCCATGGACAAATCGTATCTGAAACAATTTCCCGAAGGAGTTTGGCCGCTCTGATCCTTTCCAGGGGATGCCTTTCAACAACTGAAACATACCGGCGAAATGCATCCGATATAGTCGCAGTTTCACAATGACTAGTAATGACCTTTAGGCAACACGGTGCGCCCGCCGGTCTAATGAAGCTGCAAAGTGATCTTGCTACTCCCCGCTGTTCAGAACTTTCTCTCAGAGAGTTCGGAAAACGTAGCAGCGATCTCTGCAAGGGTGTGATCCAATGGCTCTCCGGATGACTGAGCCCGCGACAGGATAAGCGCGCCCTGTATGGCTGCAACATCTCGCTGCGCGGAACGAGCTGCCCCGGCGCTATCTACACCGCCGGATTTGTAGAGTTCGGCGATTGCGGAAAGCCAATAGTCGAAGAGCAGCTTCGTTCGTCCGCGCAGCTCGACGGGAAGATCTTCCATGGCAAATACCGCGAGCAGGCAGCCAAGCTGGCCGCCCTCGTAGTGCCTCCGTAGCATCCCCTCAATCGTTGCCCACTTCGTCCGAAGCGAGACATCTGGTGCGTTTGCCGCACCGGCAATGACATCGATAAACTTCTCGATCCTGTCGAGTGAACGCCCGGCCATCTCGGTCTTTCCGCGCCCGAAATGGTGGTAGATACTGGATCGGCCGAGGCCCGTTCGCTGAGAGATGACGCTCATAGTCGTGCCGTGGAAGCCATTGGCGCGAAAGATGCGAGAAATCTCGTCGGTGAGGTCCGGGCGAGGATCTATGTCATTCATGTGGCATCTCTCCCGGTAGCGAGGAATGTTTCAGGCATTCGACATTGACGGTTGGGCGAGTAACTCGTTGAACTCCAGAACATTACCGTCGGGGTCGCGGACAAAAATGACCTTGCGTCGGCCGGTGTAGATATGCGGCCCGTCCGTGATCCGGATGCTCTCTGTGTCGAGC
>NZ_LZRP01000028.1 GCF_001678665.1 Erythrobacter sp. QSSC1-22B | reverse complement strand
GTATCCATCCGGTGAGTGCCGCGGCGTGGTGAGTTTTTACGCTGCGATAGCGGAGGGTCGAGGCGCCCAGTTCCAGGGCAGGAGCTAGCCGAGCTGTCGGACGGGATGCTCGGCGATGCGGGCGAGGACATCGGCAAGCCATGCCTGGGGATCGATGTCGTTGAGCCTCGCGGTCTGTATGAGCGTGTAGAGGATGGCAGCGCGCTGTCCGCCGCGATCCGAGCCGCAGAAGAGCCAGGCTTTGCGGCCGAGCGGGATGCAGCGCGGCGGGCGCTCGGCGGCATTATTGGTGAGACAGATGCGTCCATCATCGAGGAACCGGGTGAATGCTTGAGCTCCTGGCGGACGGCGCGACGCTCGGCAGAGGTCTTGCCGTTGATTTCACGCTCGATGTCGAACAGCGCATCGAGCCGCTGCACGGCTTCGAGCGCGATGGGATAGATCATGCTGCTGCGCTGGCCGCGGCTCCTCCGGCGAGCTGCACCCTCGACATCCGCCAGCTCGAAGAACTTGCGCCTGGCATGGGCAAAGCAGGCCGCCTCGAGCACGGGAGCGGGCTCGCACCCCTCGCGGTAAAGCTCGTTATAGCCGCCATAGGCATCGGCCTGCAGGATCCCTGCCCATGAGGCGAGATGGGATCGTGGGTGTTCGCCGCTCCGGTCACGCAAGTAGTGGAACAGGGCGCCAGGCGGATCGGTGCCTGCGAACGGGCGATCATTGCGTAAATAGACCCACAATCGGGCGGTATCGGTCTTGCCCTTCGCTATGACTGGCACGGTGGTGTCATCGCCATGCAATCGCTCGGCGGCCAGAGCATGGGCTTCGATCAGGCGATAGAGCGGCATCAGCGCGAAGGCGGCGGCCCCGACCTGAACGGCAAGGGTCGAGACACTGAGCGGCACGCCTTCACGGGCGAACCGCTCAGCCTGACGGTTGAGGGGTTGGTTCTGGCCGTACTTCTCAAAGAGCAGCATGGCGAGAAAGCTTGGTCCGGCCGATCCGCGCGGCACCACGTGGAATGGTGCTGGCGGCTGTGTGATCTTCTCGCAGTCGCGGCAGGAGAACTTCTCGCGAACCGTCTGAATGACCTTCCACGAGCGGGGGATCACTTCGAGCGTCTCGGTCACATCCTCTCCCAGCTTCGAGAGACGGTCGCTGCCGCATGCGGGGCATGAGCAGGGGGCTGGAACGACAACGCGAGTCCGCGGCAGATGATCGGGAAACGGCTTTCTTGCGGGCCGTATGCGCGCGAAGGCGGTGACGGCGGTCGTCTTCGCTGCCGCTTCCTCGGCAACCAGATCATCCTCGCTTGCATCGGCCTCGAGATCTTCGAGCTGCAGCTCCATCTGATCGAGCAGGCGGCGGGTGCGTTCTGCGCTGGCGCCGTATTGCTCGCGCCTCAGCTTGGCGATCTGCAGCTTGAGGTGGGCGATGATCGCTTCGGTGGCGCTCTCGCGGGCGTGGGCATTGGCAAGCTTCGCCTCAGCCTCATCAGCCTTCTGGAGCGCGGAAACCAGCAGCGCCTTGAGCGCTTCAACGTCGTCCGGAAGGGGCTAGACGGCGGCTTCCATGAGAGCGAGTGAATCATCATCGCCCCCCTGCCGCAAAAGCAAAATGATGGCTCGTTACGATTATCCAGCGCTTGCCGGTCGCCAGGAATACTGCGGGTTGCGCCAGTCGATCCCCTCAAGCAGGCAGGCCAGTTGCGACGGGGTCAGCGACACCGTTCCCTCCTTGGCCCTAGGCCATACGAACCGGCCCTTCTCGAGCCGCTTGGTATAGAGCGACATGCCGATACAGTCTTGCCAAATGATCTTGACCAGCGAGCCTGCGCGGCCGCGGAATACGAATAGATCGCCGCCGTGGGGAATACGCTTCAGACCCTGCTGAACCAGCAACGCAAGGCCCGGCATGCCTTTGCGCATATCGGTATGGCCCATCGCGATCCACACCCGGGCGCTTGGCGGGATCATCGCAGCGCCCTCAGCGCAGCGGCGACTTGGGTCGGTGATGCTGACCCGAAAATGCTTAGCCGCTTGCCGCGTGCAAGCTCAACTATGATCGCAGGATGCTGAGTGCGGTCACGCGCAGCTGTGTCTTCGTCCATCACCGCTTGGGCGAACACTGGTCCGGGCACGGCTTCGGGCAGCGTCTGCGCTTGAGCGTCGCGAAGCTTGCGCCGCCACGTATAGATCAACGCCGAGGAGATATCGTGGCGCCACCAAACATGGCCGACGCACGCCCCCGGCGAAAACGCCTCGGTCAGGATCTCCCGCCGTTCCTCGTCGCTCCACCGGCGCCGCCGCTCCGGACCTGAAAACACCGTCACCTGACCCATCGACCGCCCCTAAGCGCACTCACAAGAGCGCGCTTCAGTCCGCT
>NZ_LZRP01000027.1 GCF_001678665.1 Erythrobacter sp. QSSC1-22B | reverse complement strand
GCTACCTATCCGCGCAAGGCGGCCCTCGCCGGATGGATACCCTATGACGCAATAGGTGGGCAGAGCAGCGGCTCCACTCAAGACAGCGGGTCGCAAGGTGACAACCACCCTAAGCGTACTGCTTACTGAGCGACCCGAAGTTTGGCCTGCGCACCGTGACGCCCACCCCAACTATTTCGCCGATAGAAGTGGCGTAACGCAACAGTCCCACCTGTCCTCACACTTGAAATTCCGGAACTTGTTTCACCGGGCCTGGGCGATTTCTGGCTTCCCTCCGACGTGCTTTTGCTAGGCCACCTATTATTCCGAGTCCGATAGCGAAAAGGTACTGAAAAGGAAAAAGGAAGAATATCCATTCGTACAAGCTATGTGCCGCCATTACAATCATAGCGACAGTGGCCCCAAGAACTACATCCCCACGTGGATCCATACGGCGAGAGAAAGCGAACCGAAGCCCAATAACAATCGGACTAGCAAACAATCCGATAAGGGCAAGCAACCCGAGCCAACCTGTTTCCGCCGCTGCAAGAAGGTACGTATTATGCACATGCGTCGACAAATTACCCCCTCCCCAGCTTACACCTGCCGCTTCGGAGTAGCCGCCAGAGTTTGCAACCACTACATATTGATTTGCACCTACCCCGAAGGGATTCGCTTCCCACATGAGGCGTGCAGCATCTTCAAATGTCTCCCGTGCCAAATCACTAGATTCGGATGCCTCACCCTCCAGTCGCTTCTCGATTCCGCTGATCATCAGGGGCGAAACCAAGACCAGAATCGCAACTGCCGCACCTATTATCTTCCACTTGAGGGCTGTTGGTCGTCGCATAAGCGAAAGAAGAAACAAGAGGCTCGCGCCTATTATGATGAACCCAATCGTACCCCTCGACGCTCCAAGTGCTACCGTCAAAAGCGCCGCTGCCACACCGGCAATTAGCATCCGATTTTTTTGACCGGCGAGCAGCATCGCAAGCAAAGGGAGGGTCACAAAGTGTAGCATCATACCCAACAGATTCTGATGCCCGAGCGTACCCGCCGCTTGAAAGGTCCCGGACAACCGCTGATCGACGGCCACTATCGCTTGGATGATCGCTCCCAGAGCTAAGCCAGTTGCTATCCAACGAAGACCTGACTCATCTTGAACGACCGCAGACACCGCTACAAATACAGCCAATACACGGATTAGCTGAAACACGTAGAAGAGAGAACTTTGCGCGCTCGGAGAGAGGAATACCGAAACGCCGACAGCGAACAAGTACGCTAAAAGGGGCCAGCGTAATGGAAGGCCCCTCCAAAGATTGCGATGAGACAGCAAAATTGCCACGGCAAGGCTATCAACCGCCGTGATCACCATTCCCTTTGCGTACCCGGGCCAGCCGGCCCAATTTATGAGTGCTGCGTCTAAGTTCGCCCATCCGGAAATAAAGGGAAGAAGACCGATGAGCACATAAGCATACTTACGATGAGCACGACTCTTCAGAATTGTCATAAATAGCGGAATCATTAGCAGCAGAATTGCAGCTGCTATCAGGCTCATCATAGTGTTAAACCTTTAAATTCAAGGCGGCTGGCGAGCTGCTGCAGCCCAATAAGGTGACCAAGCTGCAGAAGGAACTCTTATAAACGATCCAGAAGGACTGCGTCCGTGATGATTTCACGATGCTGCGCGCCTTCTGCTGATATTGATGCCTGCCTTCGATTGAGGGTCAAAGCAACAATCCTGTGGGGTATGAGTGAGAAGGTATGGTGTTGATCCCATGTTATCTCGCTTGAGCATTGCTCCCCAGGCTCGATCTGGCAGGATCGGTGGAGAGCTTATCGCCAAACTTCCAGCGCCCCTGACACAGGGCCGAGCAATCTTGGTAGCGGTCAAGCCTTATGGGAAAATAGGGGCGCTCCTATTCTGAGTCAGTCCCGCAACTACCGATACCTTCACACCAAGGCGCGCTCAATCGATCCTAGACCAAACGATCAGGAAAGTCGTGAGGCAGCATCTCATCGCTCCGCAGAGAGGGGCCCGGACCGTCGCTCTAGCAACCATCACTCTTTCACCGCATGAGATATGCGGGCGATGAAGCCCCGGCTAGCAACCTGAGGCATCCAGCGGGTATCTTGGGGCATGCGTAGCTCTGTCCGAGTCCGCTTCTTATCCCCAATCCATCTTCTTACGCGGCCCAGTGGATTACAAAATCCCGAATTTGGATAGGTTTGCCTTTCTAATGCGGGCTTGCGCAACCGCGGTTGAGCGAAACACGAGAGCCTCAATTATCTTGCATTGTTTAACACATGCTTGGTAGTGCATTTCATCAAATGCAAACGTCCACCATTTTTCGAGTTGTCATCGCCGCCCTAGCTATTTTGGGCCCACTTGGCTCCGGCACGGAGAATGCTGAACTAGGCGGTGGTCCTACGCACAAGCTAGCGCCGAAACTCTCTTTGAATGGCTTTGGCTCGGGTGGAGACCAGACGACTACTCAAGATGCAGCTGAATCCTATTTATTT
>NZ_LZRP01000026.1 GCF_001678665.1 Erythrobacter sp. QSSC1-22B | reverse complement strand
TGGAGGGTTCTGTGAGGTCGCGCGCGGCGCTGAGGGTCAGGCCGAGCGGTGTGCGCGACCTCATTGAAGCCGGATTGAGCGAACCCGCTGACGCGCTCGCGACCTATGGGATTAGTTCCGCAACGCTGGTTCCTGGCGACTGGGCTTGGGTGTTGCGATGCCGCCATACCGGTGATGACGATGCCGAATTGTCTGCAAACGTCGAAGTGATCGACGCACCCATCGGCAATTTGGGCTGATTGCGAGGTAAAGCTTCTGTCCGGTCGGCGGATCTACAAGATACCGGACATAGAAGATCATTGCGTCCCTCAGCGCTGATACCGAGGCGCTGCCATGATTGATGTCGGGATGGTATCCTGTGGTCATGACGTATCGGGCCACGGCCGTGATGGCCCGGTGCGCCAGCGCGGCATCGTAGCGGTGATGCGCAGAATGCCGCCGCAGCACGGGCAGACGGTTGGGTCAAAGCGGGGAAGCGGTTTGCTGGCCTCACTGGCTGCGGCAGTCGAAGCGGGCATCGCCGCGATCAGGAACTGCCGGATGATCGCGAGCCGGGCCCGGCGGCATCCATTGGCGAGGAAACCGTAATGGCGGATGCGATGAAAGCCGTCCGGTAGGCTGTGAATAAGGAAGCGGCGGATGAACTCGTGCGGATCGAGCGACATCAGTCTGGGCGCATTACCATGACGATAATCGCGCCAACGGAAAGTTACACTGGTCTCGTCGGCACTGACCAAACGGCTGTTGGCGATGGCGACTCGGTGGGTGTAGCGGCCGAGATAGGCGAGGACATGTTCAGGTGAACCGAACGGCGGCTTAGCATACACGATCCAGTTCTTGCGGCGCAGCTGCCGGATCGCGGCGGCGAAGGTGTCGGCGTCATCAAGCCCATCCAGCTTGCCGGAGAAGCGTAATCGCCCGGCCGCATGCGCCGTCTGAAGCCGCTCGAGGAACAGCCGCCGGAACAGGCTTGAGAGAACGTGGACAGGCAGGAAAAAGCGGGGCCGGCAACCGAGCCAGCGTCCATCCGAAGTGAGAACGCCGCCGGGGACGAGGCAATGAATGTGCGGATGATGGGTGAGCGCCTGACCCCAGGTGTGAAGAATGGCCAGGAATCCGATCTCGCCGCCGAGGTGCCTTGGATCGGCGGCGATGGTCTTGAGCGTTGCGGCGACGGCGTCGAACAGGATCGCATAGACTACCGCCTTGTTGTGGAACGCGATCTCGGCGACTTCGGCCGGCACCGTGAACACGACGTGGAAATAGGGTACCGACAGCAGATCCGCCTGACGGTCGGCAAGCCATCGTTCACGCGTCGCGCTTTGGCACTTGGGGCAATGCCGGTTGCGGCAGGAGTTATAGGCGACGCGGGTATGAGCGCAGTCCTCACAGGCCTCGATATGACCACCGAGCGCTGCTGTCCGGCAGAGCTCGATCGCGGACATGACGCGGCGTTCCACGCGGCCGATATGGCCGTCATGAGCATCGCGATAGGCAGGGCCATGGCGGCGGAAAATATCCGCCACCTCCAGATCGGAACGCACAGGTCCCGCTCAGTTCGGTGGCACCACCTCTAGCGTCAGGAGGTCGAGTGGGGACTGCGTTTTGGCGATCGTGCTTGTTGCCACGTGGGTGTAGCGCGCTGTCGTCGACAGGTTACTGTGCCCCAGCAGGACCTGAATAATCCGGATATCTGTACCGCTCTCCAGCAGGTGGGTCGCGAAGCTATGACGCAGCGTATGTACGCTGACCCGCTTGACCAGACCTGCCGCCTTGGTCGCAGATCGGCAGGCCGCGTGGAGGACCTGGACATCAATCGGCTTGTCTCCGCGGCCGGGGAACAACCAGCCCTCAGGACGTGCCAGTCGCCAGTAGGTCCGCAGAATATGCAGCAGTTGCGGCGACAGCATGACCGTGCGGTCCTTGGCACCCTTGCCATGGCGGATCTGGATCACCATCCGGTCGCTGTCGATATCCGCCATCTTGAGGCTCACCGTCTCCGATGCGCGTAATCCTGCAGCATAGGCAGCGGTCAAGGCGGTGCGTGCCTTCAGCGACGGCACTGCTTCCAAGAAGCGAACCACCTCGTCGGCGCTCAAGATCTCCGGCAGCTTGCGCGGGGTGCGCGCGTAGACAATCCGCTCCGGGATCTCCGCCCGGTCCAGCGTCACGCCGTAGAAGAAGCGTAGCGCACAGACCGTCTGGTTCAGCGCCGGCCAGGAAATGCCCTGCGACACCAGATAAACCTGGAATGCACGAACGTCTTCCAGCCCCAGCCTATCAGGTGAGCGGCTGAAATATCGGCTGAACTTCTTCACCGCATGCAAATAGGATCGTTGCGTCGCAGGCGACAGGTTGCGAAGTGTCATGTCGTCGATCATACGGCGACGCAGCGGGCTCACCGCTGTCGTGGTATCAACCATGGGATGGTCTCCTGGTAAGAGGTTGGTATCAGCAACCAAACCTTTCCATCAGGAGACCATTCCTGCCAATACCCTTACCTGTCCCGCGGCAGCGGGTTCGTTCAATCCC
>NZ_LZRP01000025.1 GCF_001678665.1 Erythrobacter sp. QSSC1-22B | reverse complement strand
ACGATCATTGAGGCACTATGCTGCAGCCGTGGAATGATGCATCGTTGAATCTATGGCGAGCAAGATAGATGGGCAGAGGTTGGTCGCCGTTGAAAAAATCAGCGGGGTGGATTTCGTAGACCGAGCTGATCAAGCCTGGTTGGCGAAGGACGTTCTCATTATTGGAGAAGCCACCGGGGCCGGATTAGACCCGCACGTGCATCTACCCGTCCGCGGCACAAGGGGATGGTGGGAGCAGGAGTTTTGTCCGGACGATAGCGAGTTGCTTGCACAGATTTCGAGTACTTCAGGAACGACTGGTCCGCCGAAGGCGATCGCCATCTCAAGAAGAGCGATAAGCGACACGGTGCGTCGCTTGCGTGAAGCTCAAGAGATCGATTCCTCGATTCGTGAATATGTAGCAGTGCCCACCACTTTCAGCTTTGGCCTCGGGCGCATCCGCACCGTCGCGTCAGTTGGCGGAGCTACGTATATACCGGGAGAATTTCGCCCCGACGAGCTTGCCAAGATGGTGCGAGAAAAAACGATCAACTCGTTTTCCGCAGTCCCGTCCATGCTTCGTATACTGTTGGCGAACCCTGATCTCATTGCCGATACCGGGGGAGCCATCCGCTGGCTTGAGATCGGCAGCCAGCACATGAGCGCCCCAGAAAAGCTCCGCATACGGCAAATGTTTCCTAAAGCAGCAATCCTACAGCATTACGGACTAACCGAAGCTTCGCGCACGACATTTCTTCGGATCGATCAAGCAAGCGATGAGGAGCTCGAATCAGTCGGACGTCCGACTGGGGCTGCGAGCGTACAAACAGATAACGAACACCGGATTATGATTGCGGGTTCGCATTTGGCCTCTGGAACCGTAACTGGAGGTCGACTGCACTCTATAGTAAATGCAGATGGATGGCTGCAGACCTCGGACCTAGGCGAGATTCGGGAAGGGATGGTCTATTTCAAAGGGCGAATGGACGATGTTGCGAACATCGGAGGGGTAAAAGTCTCAGCGGAGCACTTCGAGCACCTATTGTTTGAAATTTTGGGCGATGAAGCACGAATTGCAGCCTCACCGCTGGCTGACGATATTCGGGGTCAGAAACTCGGTGTATTTTATGAAGCCAACCATTCCGATCAAATCCGGCCTGCGGTGTTGAGCGCAGCTAATCAAGCAGGGCTACGTCGCGCTGATCTAAAAATAATCGAATTAGCAAAAATCCCAAAGACCGAGACCGGTAAAATTATTCGAAATCAGCTTGAAGAATTTGCGCAATCGAAGCGTACTGAAGAAATTGGAACTATTAAAAAGCATGGGCTAACCGAGAATGCACCTGAATCAATCAACTTCTCAAAAATTGCCGAAATCTGGCAAGATATTTTGGACGTTGATGAGGTACGACCTGAGGACACCTTCCACGACTTAGGTGGAGACTCACTGTCAGCAGTGGGCATAATGCTGAAAAGCGAAGAGGCCGGCCTCCCCTCCAGTGCAATCCAACAGATGTTTGACGGCAAATCTCTGGCTGAAATAGCCTTCGCCATAGATAATGGCACCAACGACTATAAAGAAGGCAGGTCTATCGCGGCCATCCGCATGGACGCTCTTAACGCTGTGCGAGGCCTTTTTGCAATCCTTATTGTTATTTCCCATTGGAGTCCCTTTTTTATAGAGCGAATGGGCAAAGTGGGTGCGACTCTTTGGTCTTTCGCTGAACCACCGCTACGGATCGGCACACCAGGATTTGCTATGGTGTTCGGTATGGGTTTAGGCCTCTTCTATTTCAACCAGCTTGAACAAAGAGGCGACCAGCTTAGGAGAAGATTAAAACGAAATACTACTTTGCTATCATTCGGCGTTGCGGTTACCGCATTGGCGGTGGCTGCCCGAATGTACGTTACTGGAGAAGAGTTTGGAGCGCACTGGCAAGAAAAGCTTTTTTACACTGTCTTACTGTTTTATGCGTTTGCGGTACCGACTTCACTGTTCTGGTTGAGGCTTGTTAAAAAGGCAAAGGACCCCGTTTTCAGTAGTTTTATGATTGCGCTCTTGGCCTACGCAGTACATACGGTATTTGTCATGTCATCGTCGGCCAATGCCTTCGACGGGTGGTCAAGCCTCGCTTGGCATATGTTAGTTGCTCCTTATTCCTACCCCCGGCTGATGGGGGCTGCGGCATTAGGTCTTGCAGCGGCGTTGTGGCTACAAGAATCACAGAGCGAAACTCAAACCGCGGCGAATGCGGCGAAATGGGGCGTTGTGCTCAGTGGATCCGGCGGGCTGATCCTTTGTCTCTTGCCAGGCGGCTGGCCCGCGAACGCAGGTCAGGTATGGGCTGTTTTGCCATTCTCCGGGTTCGCGCTTTTACTCTACGCTGGAGCAGTAATGCTAATAGGCCGAGGTAGAGTCGGCATAGCAATGCGCCTTGCTATCGTTTGCGGCGTGCTGGCATTCCCGATATTCATAGGACAAGGTCTCGTAATGCCCGTCGCCGGCATCGTCGAAAGTTTTGGGCTGGCTGCGATAGCCTCAGCGGTTATTCCTGCATTCCTCTTCCTTGCTGTCATAGGTTGGCTCGGACGAAAGGTTTACCGTGTTCGGTTCACTAACCCCTAGGCTCAGGACCTATTAA
>NZ_LZRP01000024.1 GCF_001678665.1 Erythrobacter sp. QSSC1-22B | reverse complement strand
AAGGTCAAGCTCTATTTCCGCGGGCGCTCGTCGAGCCGT
The DNA here is from genome assembly GCF_001678665.1 of Erythrobacter sp. QSSC1-22B. Classification (GTDB taxonomy): domain Bacteria; phylum Pseudomonadota; class Alphaproteobacteria; order Sphingomonadales; family Sphingomonadaceae; genus Qipengyuania. The sequence continues at coordinate 2,643 of NZ_LZRP01000024.1, read as the reverse complement.
AAGTTACTGATTTATCGTCTCTACAGCACGTGCCTGCCGCTTGGCGTGACCCAGAACCAGGTGTGATGTCTCGCTCGCGCTGCTGCTGGTCGTGGCATCACATCACTCCGCCCTTCACGAGCGTCCAGATGCTAATCGTCATCATTATGAGGTTTTCGGTAAGCGGTTCAAAGGCGCATGATCAGTTGCTCGGCCCGCCGACACACGCCCATTTGGGTTTGCGCTTGTCGGTATAGACCGCTTTGTTAACACCGTCGGATCTTAAACTAGTGGTTAAAACCAATCGGAAGAATCCTTCTGGAATGGCGGGAAACCGCGCTCCTTCGCCGGTTGGCCGGGTTCCATCCGCTAGATTCTAACCACTAGGTGTTGTGCAATCAAGCGCCTGAGGCGCTTAGCCTATGCGGGCGCAGTCCCCCAGGCTTGCCGAAGCGGCGCGGTTCTCCCGATCGGCGTGGGGGCAGGCAGCGTCCGCCTTCTGCCAGACCGTCTATGATCGGGCAAGTCATCCAGACGGTGCGCGAGAAGTTCTCCTGCCGGGACTGCGAGAAGATCACGCAACCGCCCGCACCATTCCACGTCGTGCCGCGCGGATGGGCCGGACCAAGCTTCCTCGCCATGCTGTTGTTCGAGAAGTACGGCCAGCACCAGCCATTGAACCGTCAGGCCGAGCGGTTCGCCCGTGAGGGCGTACCGCTCAGTGTCTCGACCCTCGCTGATCAGGTCGGGACTGCCGCCTTCGCGCTGATGCCGCTCTATCGCCTGATCGAGGCTCAAGTTCTGGCCGCACAGCGATTGCACGGCGATGATACCACGGTGCCGGTCATGGCCAGGGGTAAGACCGATACCGCCCGATTATGGGTTTATGTGCGCGATGACCGCCCGTTCGCAGGCGCCGATCCGCCTGCTGCCCTGTTCCACTATTCACGCGACCGGCGCGGCGAACACCCAAGAGCGCATCTCGCATCATGGGCGGGGATCCTGCAAGCCGATGCCTATGGCGGCTATAACGAGCTCTACCGCGAGGGGCGCGATCCCGGACCTGTGCTCGAAGCGGCCTGCTTTGCCCATGCCAGGCGCAAGTTCTTCGAGCTTGCCGATGTCGCAGGCGCAGCCCGCAGGAGAAGCCGCGGCCAGCGTAGCAGCATGATCTATCCGATCGCGCTCGAAGCCGTGCAGCGCCTCGATGCCCTTTTCGACATCGAGCGCACCATCAACGGCAAGGCGCCTGCCGAGCGTCTCACTGTACGCCAGGAACTCAGCGCACCGCTGATGGCCGAGCTTTACGTCTGGCTCACCGCTCAGGTTGCCGAGCTGTCGCGCAACCACGATCTTGCCAAGGCCTGTCTCTACATGCTGCGGCGCTGGGATGCGTTCACCCGGTTCCTCGACGACGGGCGCATCTGCCTGACCAACAATGCCGCCGAGCGTGCGCTGCGCTGTATACCGCTCGGCCGCAAGGCTTGGCTATTCTGTGGCTCGGATCGCGGCGGACAGCGCGCCGCTATCCTCTACACGCTCATCCAGACCGCGAAGCTCAATGACATCGATCCGCAAGCCTGGCTTGCCGATGTCCTCGCCCGGATCGCCGATCACCCCGTCCTGCAGCTCGGCGAGCTGCTCCCTTGGAACTGGTGCAAGGGCGACGGCGTGCTATCACAGGCGGCATGACTGCCCGCAGCGCAACCACTCGCAAAGCCATCGACAGCTTCACCCAGATCGCCACCCTGCGTATCGAGCTCAAGTACTCCGACCCGCCGATCTGGCGTGTCGTCGAAGTGCCGACCTCGATCACCCTCAAGGTCCTGCACGATATCGTCCAGAGCGCCATGGGGTGGTTCGATTGTCACCTCTGGGAGATGGTCATCAACGGCCAGACCTACGGTCTGCCGATGGATGAGAACTGGGGGACGCCGCCGCCCGCAGTCGCTTCTCGCATACGTCTGCGCGACGTGATCCAGCCTGGCATGACCCCGATCGATTACACTTACGACTTCGGCGACAACTGGGAGCACAGCCTCATCATCAGCGACGTGCGCCCCGGCGATCCCGGCGACGCCTATCCCCGCTTCATCGCCGGTGAACGTGACGGCCCGCCTGAGGATTGTGGCGGCGTCCCGGGCTTCTACGAAATGCTTGAAGCCAGAGCCGATCCCACCCATCCCGATCATGCTGAAATCAGCGAATGGCTCGACGGCTACGATCCCGACGAGTTCGATGACTTCCCGATCAAAGTGGCCCTCGGCCGCATCGCTGCCCGTCGCAATGCTGCAGCAAAGCGCATCATCAAACCCGACCACTGACCGATATCGACGCGGCCCTCACCGGATGGATACAACCCAAGCGCTGTCTCGCAAAGATCGGCGGCGGAGCCATTCGCAAAGGTGGGATCCCGTCCGACGGGGTTCTCAATCTAGCGGAAGGCTACGAGGACGCGTGCAGCGTTTCGCAGCTCTTTGGAATCACTTGCTGGGGGGCATGCGGGATTGAGCGCTATGCGCTGATCGACATTCTCGCTTCGATCCGGTTGATTTTCATTTTCTCGCAGCACGGGGTCGAAGCGAACCGCGCGGTTGAAAATGCGAGGAAGCATCTTGAAGCCGAAGGCAGGACATTGGGGGTGATACTGCCATGCCTTAGAGC
>NZ_LZRP01000023.1 GCF_001678665.1 Erythrobacter sp. QSSC1-22B | reverse complement strand
CACTACTTTGGCACATTTGGATTGACGGGTTCGTTAAGAGGTTTCTCACAGTGTGGGCACCGTCGGATTGGAGGCCGTGTGAAGAAGTCGAGGATGGCCTGTCTGATCGCTGGCATACTGGGTTGTGGCGGCGGCCCTCCGACTCTTTTTTTTCCGTCCCGCTGCCTTGAGGCGGCGGGACTGGAGGAAGGCGTAGGCGATCATCGTCATCAAGGCATGTCGGTGTAATCCGGTCCAGGATCTGCCTTCGAAGTGGTCGAGGCCGAGCTCTTCCTTGAGCTGCTGGTGCGCTTGTTCGCAGATCCACCTCGCCTTGATCGCGGCAGCGAGCATTTTGAGCGTGGCATCGGCGGGCAAGTTTGACACGTAATATTTCTGCTCTCCGGTCGATCTCCGCTCGCCGACAAGCCAGACCTCGTCACCCGGCATGCATTGCATGCGGTTGCCCTGCATCCGGTGCTTATGACCTTCCGCGATGCGGACCCGGCGAGCCGCGAAGAGACAGGTCAGGCGGCCTTTGGTGCCGCGCCGCCAGCTGATCTTCCTCCATCTCTCGCCGGACAGCATCGTCTCAGTGGATACCGGTGGCCGGTCGGGCATGTGGTACTGGCGGCGCCTGCCGGTCTTGGCGATCGGGAAGATCAGGCCAACATCGGCCGGGTAGACGTTCTGGCGTCGCGAAAGCCCGACCGCCCACAGTAGGCCGCGCTCGCTCAACGCCTGGCGGAAAGGGCCGCTTGATCCATACCCAGCGTCGGCAAGCACGCATCCGAACCGCGCTCCGGCGGCAATAACTCGGTCGATCTCCTCGATCGCGATCTCGGGCTTCGTCAGAGCCTTCTGTCGATCCAGCGGCACTCGCGCCCTGGTAATGCGCTCGGCATCGTCCGTCCATCTCTCGGGCAGGAAGAGCCGCAGGCCCACCATTACCGGCACCTCGCGCGAAGCCAGGGTCACCGACACTAGCGACTGGCAGTTGGACGTCTTGCCGAGCGACGAGGCATATTGCGCGGCCACACCAACCGAGTGTCGCCCCTTCTTCGGTAACGCCGTGTCATCGATGACCAGATATCCAGACTCGTCTCCTACCAGATGGTCGGCCTCCTTCAAAAGAACAGCCTCAAGTGGCGCACTGTCCCATACCCCGTCGGCGACGAAATGATGGAGTTGGTCATAGCCAAACTCACCACCACGAGCCGCCATCGGCTGCACACTCTTGCGGTCACCGGGGCCAATCAGTCCTGCAATGTAGGCCGGGCACACACGCATGCGTGTCTTGTGCCGCAAAGCCTTCAGAAATGGCGCAAGCCACGTTTCCAGATCTTTCCGCCAATCCTCTGCCATCGCCAGCTCCCGTAATAGCTGGCTCCCCATGAATCAGGGATTTCTTCGCTTGGGAATCCTAAAAATCACATTTCTGCCAAAGTAGTGCTAGGCTGCCAGAGCTTCCGGCCTCTGCGCTTCCGGTTCGTCGGCCTGCGCAGCGGCAATTGCCAGCGGCGCGGGTATCCAGCCCAGACCGCTCATTCGCTGTATGACCTCGGCGGCAAGATCGGCCTTCTTCATCTTCGCACAATTCTCGGCGGCTCCATTCCCGACATTCTCGTCCAGCAGTTTCGGCAAGACGGGTTTGCGCAGCTACTCGTAGAAAGCGATCGGCGCTTGCCACTTTTCGGCCATGTCGGCACTCGAATGCATGGCGATTTGCTCGAAGCGGACATTGCGCTGATCGGTCCCGCCGTTGCTCGGCACGGTGCCGTTGATCTGGCCCGCGACCAGCAACGCCAGTAGCGCTTCCTTCCACCCTACACCCCCGACTTCAATCCAATCGAGAAGGCCTTCTCCCGGCTCAAAGCCATGTTGCGCAAGGTGGGTGAGCGGACCGTCAGCGGCCTGTGGGACCTGATCGGCAAGCTCGTCGACATCTTCCAGCCACACGAATGTGCCAATTACTTCTATACCGATGAACTTAGCCCACTAAAGCGGCCCGGCAGTTACCAACAAGGTAATTGAGGCTGACTCACCGGTGTCACAACCGAACGGTTGTGATACCGGGTGGATGGCAGCTTTGCTGGCCTTCGCACCGGAAAACGGACTTAGAACTAACGACCCAGTTTCAGCCATTGGTTAACGTTCCGCGCTTAACCATTTTCAAAAATTGCATTTACATACTACCAGAAATTTACGTGATCGCCATGAATAGCGGGGCGGGGGTCGTCTCCCCGTCGGCATCGTCTAGGCTGCCAGAGCTTCCGGCCTCTGCGCTTCCGGTTCGTTGGCTTGGGCAGCGGCAATCGCCAGCGGCGCGGGTATCCAGCCCCGTCCGCTCAGTCGCTTTGCTACCTCGGCGGCAAGCTCGGACTTCTTCATCTTCGCACAATTCACGGCGGCTCCCTTGCCGACATGCTTGTCCAGTAATTTGAGCAAGACGGGCTTGCGCAGCTTCTCGTAGAAAGCGAGCGGCGCTTCCCACTTTTCGGCCATGTCGGCACCCGAATACATGGCGATTTGCTCGAAGCGGACATTGCGCTGATCGGTCCCGCCGCCCTTCGGCACGGTGCCGTTGATCTGGCCCGCGACCAGCAACGCCAGTAGCGCCGCCTTTTCGTCGGCAGGCAGCGCCCGCAAATAGCCTTCGCCGTCATCGGCAAACAGATCCGCCGTCATGCTTCCGCCCGCTGCGGCATAGCTTTCATGCCCAACGAATACGAAATAGCGGTGATCGCTGGCGATTGTCTCCTGCGTCAGGAACCGGCGTATCTGATGCGCGCTGTTGCCATATTGATTGAGCGCCTCGATCTGCTTGGCACAATCCTCGGTCAGGGTCAGCGCCTGCGCCGTCTCCATGCCGATCTTATCCTTGGCAAAGGCGGCAAGCGCATCTTCATGCAATGTGGCAAGCCGCAGCACCTTAACCAGGGGAAACGGAA
>NZ_LZRP01000022.1 GCF_001678665.1 Erythrobacter sp. QSSC1-22B | reverse complement strand
ATATTAACGGCCGAAAAAATTTCGGAACTCGATCAAAGGTTCTGCATTAAATCAACATGAACCGGGGCTGCATTCACATACAGCCTTATATACATGAGCATATTTAGTGGAGACCAAATCGATGGCAGAAATACCAATTACAAAAGAAAGTTCGAAATCCTGGCTCTGGGTATTACTCGCGTTGCTTGCCGTAGCACTAATTGCTTGGTGGATCCTGGCGGACAATGAAGACGAAACCGCTGTCTACGTGGCCGACGATACCGTCGCCGCAGGCACCGTCGCACCGACAGGCATGCTGACCGTCGGCGAGACGGTCGACCTCGATGGCGTCGAAGTGTCGTCGCTGGCCGGCGACATGGCCTTCTACATCGAGATGAACGGCGAACGCGTTCCGGTGTTCTTCGATCAAGTCCCCACCCCCGGCGACGCGACCGAAGGCGAATACGACATCAACCCAGGTTCGATTGTAAATATCGACGGCGAAGTTCGCTCCGCCACCGATACGCTTCCGGCCAATGCAGATCCGTCAATCCTCGGCGATTCGCAAAACTACATCTTCGCAAACTCGATCGAGATGGTTCGCTAATTCAGGCGTCAACCCCGCGGTTTGCCTCACTCAATTTAGGAAAAATATTATGCGTCACGACAAAAGATTCGAAAACCTCGAAGCCCTCGGCGAATGGAAGCTCGAGCATAGCTCGCAGGACATCCGCGGCATGCCGCTGGTCAATACAGAAGGCCACCAGTTCGGCATCATCGACGATCTGCTCGTCGATCGGAAAAACGAGCGTGTCATGGCCATCCGGCTCAAGGATGGTCGGGTTACCCCGGTTGAGCCGCTCGACATCCATGACAATTGCGTCGTCTATGGCGAAGAAGCCGTTCGCCACGCCGACCGCGGCGTCAAGGAAGGCCATGTGGTCGATAAGGAAGTGATTCCCGTCGTGGAAGAGCGGGTTGCCATCGGCAAGCGCGTCTCCGATCGCGGCAAGGTCATCAATGTTCACACCAATGTCGTCACCGACAAGGTCAGCGAAGATGTCCACCTGCGCAAGGAAAACGTCTCGGTCGAAAAGCGTCCGGTCGATGATCGCCGCGTATCCACCAAGGATGCCAATGCGATGCTCGACGGCAAGTCGGTCACCATGACCGAGCGCAACGAAGAAGCCGTGGTCGCCAAGGATGCCGTCGTCACCGACGAAGTGGTGGTCAAGAAGACCGCCGGAGACAAGGTCGAGCACATCGACGAAACCGTCCGCAAGACCAAGGTCGATGTCGACACCGACAACAACGCCCGTCGCCGCACGTAACAACCAGCGATGACTAGGAAAGGGGCCGGTAGCGCATATGCCGCTGCCGGCCCCTTCTCCGTTCAGGATGGAGCCCTAAAATGACAAAAGCAGACGAAGCCGCTCCCTCGCGCCGCAAGGTTGTGGAGGAAGAGATCATACCATTGGTCGAGGAGCGCGTGCGGTTCGACAAGATATCCAAGCAAGGCCGCACCGTGACGGTCCGAACCCACCCGGTGACCGAGACGGTTACGGTGAGCGAACCCGTAATTCGCGAGAGCGTCAGCGTCGAGCGTGTGCCGATCGGCAGAGTAGTGACCGAAATCCCGCCCGTGCGCGAAGAAGACGATCTGACCGTGATCCCCGTGGTCGAGGAACAGGTTCGCGTGGTCGTGGAGCAGGTGCTGGTCGAAGAGATCCATTTGCGCCGCACACGCGAGGAAACCGTCGAGGAATTCGAGGTCGAGCGCCGCCGGACCGAGGTCGAGATCGACGAGTGAGCCGCGACGCGTGACCACTGCGGGCGGGGCCATGGCCCCGCCCTGCGCGAACTAGCGCAGGCTCACCACATTGTCGCTGACCCTGCGCGCGCGGCACCCTTCTATGCGAGTGTCAGCACGATTTTCGCTGACGTGACGCAGAGGGCCTCACGCCCCACTCTGAGGCACCTCTCGCACACCCTCTTTCTCACCGTTCTTCTCGGCTCGCCGTTCAAGCGAGACCTTGATCATCGCCAAGAGGGGATCGGCGAGGAACAGGCCTAGGATGCCAAAGAGGGTGCCCATGATAAGCTGGGTCGCAAGCACCAAGGCGGGCGCTAGATCGACGGCCTTCTTAGCGATCATCGGCACCACGACATAGCCATCGAAGTTCTGGACGAACAAATAGACGAAGGTGGTGTAGATGCCCATCTCAACCCCGCCGGAGAACCCGACCAGGACCATCAGCACTCCTGAGATGAGCGCACCCAAATTGGGAACGAAGGCGAGGAGCCCGGTCAATATCGCAAGCAGAACCGCCATCGGCACCGTGCCAATCCCGACCAGAGGCGCGACCACAGCGAGCATGATGTAGGTGAACACACCTTCAATGAGCATTCCGAGCAGTCGGCCGGCCATGAGCCGGCGCATGCTTTTGGCCATGCGACTGACGGTCACATAAAAGGAGTCTCTCTTTGCACGCGGGAGAATCCAGGCAACGCCGCGTTCGTAGAGCTGCGGCTCCAAGACAACATAAACCCCTATCACGATGATAACCACGACCGTGACCAGACCGCCAAAGAGACCACCCAGCGCGCTGGTCAATGTGCCAATCCCGCTGCTGATACCGCCAGCGTAATTCTCCAACTGCGCCTGGCTGACGTCGAAGCCTTGCGCCTGAGCCCAGGCGATCAGGTCCGTGATCTGCCGTTCGATGATGGCCGGGAACATCGCTGCATCGCGCGAGATCGTAGAGCCAGCATAAATGGCGAGCCAAGTGAAAAACGCCACGGTCAGCACCAGCACGATCACGACGCGCCAGGCTCTTGCGATTGGCAAAATCCGTCCGAGCAAACGCGCGCCGCCGTCGACGATGGACGCAAAGACCATGGCCCCAAAAATGACGAGCAGCGACTGAGAAATATAGACGAGCAATACGACCGCGCCGACAATCGATACCCAGACGACGGCGCGCTGCACCTCGTATTGTATGCGCGGACCGGTCACACGTGCCGGGCTGTCGCCCAGATCCTCATCGGCTAGCTCGGCAGGACTGGCGAAGCGGTTCTCGCTGTCGCTTCCCTTAGTCGGTGTTTTGAAGGGCGTGCTCATGGCATCAGCGAGGGGCGGCCACCGACCGAGTCGACGAGAAGCGGGCACAGCGAAGAGACCCAACTGACACGATTGAGGCTGGTCGTAGCGTCAAGCGAGAAGGACAGAAACTCCTTACGATTGCCGACATTTTCCAGCGGCACCGGACCCAGTAATGGCATCAAAGGCTCCTTCGTCGACGCAGAAGAAACTAGATTTTCGCTGGGACAAACCCGCCGCCAACCATACAGGCTGTTGGGATCATTGTTCCCTGATGCGCGGCTTTTTTACCTACTTGGCGAGCAAAGCTTCGATGTCTTTTCGCCCTTGGCGATAGGTAGCCCGCAAGGCGTCGGCATCGGTAAAATCAATCTTGTCAGCCGGAGTGGCAGAGGAAGGCTTGAGATAGGTCCGACCTTCGACATCCGGCAAATTTGTGTAGTCGCGCGTTAGCAACACCAGGGTGCGGCCCGAGTTTGGGGTCGGCATCGGAGCGTTGTCGACTGTGCCCGCGTCGATGACCGGGTTGCCGTCCCATTCCCGCATATCGAATACCGGAGGGATGGTCGCAGCCTGGCAGACCAGATCTTTCAGCTTGCCCTGCCGAGCCGCCGCCCGTGCATCGACGCGCATCTCATTAGCTCCCACTGCCTCAGCATATTTGCCATGCGGCGTTGAACGCAGCTTCTTGTCGACCTCATACATGAACATGGTGGCGGCGGCAGCCAGTTTGATCGGAAGCCAACCCGGCGGGCGAGCCAGGAGAACCTCGAATGCTGGCCCATCCGCAATCGCTTGCTCCGCCTCACTGTCGATCACTTCATCAACAACCCTGCGATATATCTGCTGATGCGGAGTTGGTTCGGTGGGACATTCTCCGGTGCCAATCTCTAAATTTTCGTCGTGCTCGTTCAATCGGTTGCAGAACACCTCGACTAGTTTCGATCCGCGATCCGCGATGAAACAGGCACCCGCAAGTGCGCCGCCACTTGCGCAGGCGATCCGTTCGGGCGCGAGTTCATGAGTGGACCGAAGTGCGTCCAGCGCGCCGCCTTGCCAGAAGCAGCGTATCCCACCGCCTGAGAAACTCAGCTGTTCGTAGGCATCTTGCAACTGACCGTGGATGACTGATTCCATACGGACCGAAATGCACGAGGAGCATCAATGCTCCGAAGAAACCAGAACTGAACGGCCTCAAGGTGCAGGCCCGGAGAGGCTCTGTCAGCTCTCAGCCTTGAAGGTGAGCTCCCCACTTGATATGCCGACAGCATCTAAGAGC
>NZ_LZRP01000021.1 GCF_001678665.1 Erythrobacter sp. QSSC1-22B | reverse complement strand
AATCCTGCGCTAAACAAGGCGGCTCACACCGGATGGATACACCGGTCCCGACCCGTCCCGGCATCACCGGTAAGTAGATAGCGGTGGAGATTAACGCTTGCCCAATTGAATGCCCCCCGGTCCTCCATGGCTTCTGGCTGTGCGGGGCCAGTGTTAATTTTTTGCGGGCTGGCCTCAGATGATTTGTCAGAGAGGCCGCGGAGTTAGGGACAGGTTGGTAGACTCCCTGAAGGCGCTAGCAGGACAGAGGGGAAAGATTGGAAGTCCAAGCTGTAGCCCGAATCGTAGTTCACGGCTAACCAGAGGCATGTATGAGCGTTGTGTGGAATTACGAGCAGCATGGCTTCGCATGCGCGAAATTGATGAGGTCTACGTAGGTGCTTTCTATGGATGTTACCGATGGAATCTCGTCTGCAGCTCAGGCAGGAAAAAAAAATCGAAATTTTTTAGGTGCCGTTGTAATTGGGCGAAATGAGGGAGACGGCTTATTAAGGTGCTTGGCATCCTTACGTCCGGACTGCGAGAAGATAGTCTATGTTGATTCAGGATCAAATGATGGCAGTGCTGCAGCGGCTGCGGCGTTGGGCGCGGACGTCGTTGATCTTGATCTAAGTAGCCCCTTTACGGCGGCTCGAGCTCGCAACGCCGGCTTTAGACGGCTTAATGAGATAAGCCCGAATCTCGCCTATGTGCAATTTGTTGATGGCGACTGCGAAGTAATAGAAGGGTGGATTAAAGCCGCAGAGGAGTTCCTTGGCAGCCGCGCCGATGTAGTAGCAGTCTGCGGGAGAAGAATGGAGAGGTCCCCAAATGCCTCCATATACAACGCCATGTGCCATCGTGAATGGAATACCCCGGTTGGATCCGCAGACTCTTTTGGCGGAGATTTTCTTATTCGCAGCGATGCCTTCGCTCAAGTCGGAGGATTTTCAGATGAGCAAGTCGCGCACGAAGAACCAGAGCTTTGCGGAAGACTTCGCGCAGCTGGTTTCAGGATCTGGAGGATCGAGGCGGCAATGACGCTACACGACGCAAAGATTTTTCGGCTGAAGCAGTTTTATACACGTAATCGGCGAGCAGGCTTTGGCATAGCTCAGGCTTTGGTCAGATCGGGTTTGACAATCGATCCGGGTGGTAAAGCAATCTTGAGGCGAGCTCTAACATGGACATTCGCACCTCTTTTAGCGTCATTCACCGGATTCATAACTTTAGGTGCCCCCGGCTTCTTCGCACTGGCCGTTTACCCGGTACAGGTCCTTCGCCATGCGATTGTAGACAAACAAGAAGCAGGTGGTTCCCTAGGCAATCGGCTGATGGTTGCCGCTCTAGGAATGATCGGCAAATTTGGCGAAGCTCACGGAGCAATTGAGTTTTTGATTAAAAATGCTAAGGGCTCGCAGTTAACGCCCATATTCTACAAATGAGTTAAGGCACCTCTCTCAGTGCGAGCGGAGGACCGAGACTTTGCGCGCTCCGTCGATTAAAGTTTTGTTTCCTACGGCCGAAACCGTATGCAAACCATACGGGTATAATCCGTTCGGCAAAGGATTTACGTGCGCGACTACTTCTTCCACGTAGTCAAATTTAGATAGCACCTTGACTTCACTAATGACCGTCGAACTCCCATAGTGCTTTGAGCAGTCTTGCGCAGGACGGTAGAGTTTTCCGCCGTGCATGAATGGAGTTCCGCCAGGGCGTGCACTTCGAATATCCGATTTAACCGGATTCAGGGGGTGCGCCCTCCAAGGACCTTCTAGGCAGCTTGAATAGTAAATGTGCAAATCCGTGTTTTTTGACGTAGATTCATCGAGCGAGAACATCCAAAATGTATCATCGCACTCGTAGAACGTTGCGTCGATCAGTTGAGATTTTGGAAACAAGGTCGCCTTATGAGTTGTAATACCTTGCTCGTCTACTTGAAAGGCCGATATGTCCCTACCAGCAGAGTGCTCCGGAATATAGCAAATGTCGTCATTGTGATGCAGCACAAATGGATAAGAGAGGTGGGTGGGTGCATCCAGTACAAGCTTAGCAGAACCGAACTTGCCGCCGTTGTAATCGACCGCAGCGATAGATCCAATGTGACGTCGCCAATCATAGAGTTCACACAGAATTCGAATGTCTCCTGATCTGTTCAACGGGTACCCAAAGGGGTCGGCTCTAAATGTCCCGCTCACCCTCGGCATCCAATGTGCCTGCGACAGGGCAGCTGTCTGCGCCTCAGGGCCCTCAAGACCCGCAACAACATGGATCGGCGCATCGACGACCGCGACGTTCCAATTCTGACGATTGGCCTTGTAGGTCTTTTGCGACGCAGCAAACTCTTTAACGCAAGCAAAGCAGAACTTGATCATATCACGGTTGGTTGGTTCCTTGTATACAGGGCCTAATTGGGTTGCCCCTGAGTTTTCGGCCAATCGGAACCCATTGGCATTAATATCAGCGCATACCCGCCGCACCCAACTGCTCGCTCCGAAATAAAGGGCGTCACGAGTCCGAACATAGGAATGTAGATTGGTCTTAAAATGGCCCCGGTGAAGTATACACCCACCGTCTAATTCATCATTTAGAACCTGCAAGACTACGCCAGCGACCCGCGATTTTTTTAGGATCTCCCAAAAACCCGGTGGGTGACCCCTGAACTCTGTGGGATCGCCATGATGATAGGACCACACTCCTAATTTTGCACAATCAAATACTTCGCCGGTGAGTATCCCAAAGCCAAACCGCAATATAAAATCGGGTTTTGCATTCCTGATAAATGCGACTGTTTCAGAGTCGAAGACTTCACGGCGTCTTGCAGCCTTCAATGCGTGAACAGCAATCGTCGGAACATCGGACAAAAAATCACGCATGTCCGTTGATTTCGTTGCTTTGGAAAATCTGTTTACATATATTCGGTTGAACGCTCGCCACAGGGCAAGATGTCGGTTTCTCCATCGCTTCTGCCACTTTGAATCGTTCGGCGGATCCGGCTGGGCCGCTCGCACAACCACTCCAGCAGGTATCGCGGCCCCGGAGGCAACTGCCTCTTTGATGCAGTTGGCTTGCCACAAAGGCATGTCCAGAGAGTCACATAGGACAACGAAACGCAGTGGCAAACTCGGCATCGAAGAACCTTCAAATCGCAAGCAAGCTTCAAAAAATGCTCTTTGGTCGGCAGCGGGTCGCTTGGCAAATGCAATGTCACGCGCAAAATGAAAATTCCGTGTGACCGTCGGGCCACAGGAGCTCGCCACCTTGGGTTGTCTGTGGGTCGCATCGCTCAGCGGGATCATCGAACGCACTTACCCTCGGAAACATAATAGCTTGTCAGCCGGCTAGATCTAAATTTGTAATTATGGGTTCCGATCAGCCGACAAAGCAGCGTGAACGGCAGCGCTGCAGCACCAATTTTATCCGAGCGGGAATTCGCGAAACAGCGGACATGAGCCTGATCGGCGAGCCCTTCGTTTCCGTCGAGCAGGTCGGAGGTCCAAAAGGGTTTTACATTTCGACGTAGAGGGCTGAGCGTCTATTGATGGGAAGTAGAGAGTTAGCTGGTCCGTTGTTCCAACCGAGCGATCGCTCGCCCGATCGCTAAGACAGCTCGCTCAGCGCTCCGACCAACTCTGCTATTATTAAACGTTCGCAGCGTAGTGCGCATTTGTTCGCAACCAAAAAAGGATCCCGGATTATAAACTCCAAACCTATCATAAGCGAAACCACGTTCAGCTTCCTCGGCATCAGGAAATCTAAATAGGGACGGAAACCTGCGGCATCGCATTTTAGCGCGGCCCCAATGGAAATATACCAGTTCTTCGCCCGCCAAAGTGTGAATCGACTTTCCATTATATACTATACCTGTACCGGGCCAAGGTATGTCTCCGCGAATAGGAAAACCCCACCGAACCCGAACATCGCCTCGCGCTTCGGCAGCCTGAACCACCTTTGTAAATGAACTGAAATCAGGGATGCCTCTTGCCCAACTGCACTCGTCGTAAGCCGTAAATTCGCCCGAAGATAGGATATCCAAATAGATTGGGTCGTCTAGTGCCAACTTGTTAACTTCGTTCCTGTTCCGCAGCACGGTCAAGTGACCGACAGTCATCCTTTGGTCCGGCGAGATGACATCCACGGCCCCATCGAGCAATGGAGATAATAGTCGGTCGACATCCCCATAGAGTACATCTTCATCGCCAAAAGCCCAGTAATCATACTCTTCTAGATAATCGTGAAAAATGTGACCATAAGCTGGCTTAAGGTCGCAAAGGTGCCTAGCTGTAGGAAGCTTGACTGCGCTACCAATCTTCTGTTGGGCCAACGTCCTGAAATCGGATAAGGACATTTCCAAACGTCGCGCATTGTCGGGAAGCCACGCTGGGGTGTCATCGCTAATAAGCAACAGATCCAGTGTACTTTGTCGGGAAAGAGAACGAATATACAGGGGAAACCATGGCCCCAAAGTACCAAAGTAGGGGATTATTAGGAGAGCCCTAGCGTTTTTCATTGAACATCCGTATATATTGGCGTAAGTTCCCGTAAGCGGGGAAATCTACCGAAGGGCTGTACGTCTCTTTAGTTATTCCTCGGTTGGGTTCGCCAATGGGAGGGGCATGGTTGTGTCGGCCGCGAGATAAGCAACGTAAGTCTATTAGCATAGGAAGCCTTAATCAATGGGTCTCCCTAGGGTCCGGACTC
>NZ_LZRP01000020.1 GCF_001678665.1 Erythrobacter sp. QSSC1-22B | reverse complement strand
CGTGAGGCGATCGTCCATGAGGGATTCAATTGACGAGGCAACGAAGTCATGCTCGCTTCCGTCTAATGGGAGGAAGCATGACTTATCGAAAGCTGCCGCTGGCATCGTTGATCGTCAATCCAGCCAATGACCGGCACGGTGAACTTGAGAACGAGACTGCGGCGATTGCACAGCTCTTTGCGGCACAAGAGCCTCATATGCGCAACCTTGCGAAGGACCTGGTCAACAAGGGGGAGGTTTTCGAACCGCCGCTCGTCTTTCCATCTGGCGACAAATATATCGTTGCCGATGGCAATCGCCGTACGACCTGCCTCAAGCTACTCGCGAACCCCAGGCGAGCGCCGACGGTCGAACTTCAGCAGTTTTTCGCCGACCTGAAACCGAAATGGCCGGGCACCTTTCCCGACAAACTGGAATGTAGGGTCGAGGCGGACCGGGACCGCGTCGATGATATCCTCTTTCGGCGGCACACCGGTGTGCAAGGTGGGATAGGCCAGAGCACGTGGAACGACCGGATGAAGACGAACTTCGTCGTCCGGACAGGTAAGGGCGGGGGGTTAAACGTCGCCGACGAAATCGAGAAATTGCTCAAGGAGGCGAAGCTTCTTCCGGGACGAAAAATCCCTCGATCGAACCTCAACCGTTTGCTGTCCGCTGAAACGCTCCGGAACCGCCTCGGCATCTCGGTGCGCAAAGGCAAGCTCGACATCATCCGCGACCGTGCGGAGACGCTGAGCACTCTTCATCGAGTGGCCAATGACCTAGCAAGCCGCACAATCACATTGGAACAGATTTGGGATACAGAAGCCAAGCTGGCTTACATCGACGGCCTGGATACGGAAGGCGTCCTACCAAAGGTGATGCCGAAGTCGGGTGCTAAGCCCTTACCGAGCCCCGCGCCTGCTCCCGGCCCTTCACATGTACCACCGCGCCCTGCGCCTGCTCCGCCGCGACCACAAGCATGGCCCCATCTGATCCCGGATGTGAACTACGGTATAACGTGGCCAGCGCATTTGCAGCGCCATCGCGCTATTTGGGAGGAGCTTCAATACAAGCTTGAGTTGAGCGAGGAGCCCAACGCAATCTCTGTCTTGCTTCGCGTCCTGCTCGAGCTCTCCATCGAAAATTACGTGAAGCGCGCACAGCCGACCGGCGTGCAGGAGGCGGACAAGCTGTCGCGTAAAGCTGCGAAAGTCGCCGCGGACCTTCATACCAAGGGCAAGATCGACAAGAAGTATCTGGGCGCGATCAACAAGCTGCAACAAGGGGAAGGCATCGTCTCGATCGATACGCTCAATCGCTATGTGCACTCGCCGAACTTTAGCGTGTCGCCCGAGCACCTTAAAATGCTTTGGGAGACGTTGGCCGACTTTGTGGTCCATTGCTTGACTGCTTGAAAGTCATCGGTGGCGGTGCGCGCGCCGGCATACGGATCACGCATTTGACCGGCTAGACGCAGCGAGTGAGGTTGAGAGTTCAGATGTTCAAGGCAACGATCGGCAGGGATGAATT
This sequence comes from Erythrobacter sp. QSSC1-22B, assembly GCF_001678665.1. GTDB lineage: Bacteria > Pseudomonadota > Alphaproteobacteria > Sphingomonadales > Sphingomonadaceae > Qipengyuania. The sequence goes on along the minus strand of NZ_LZRP01000020.1, from coordinate 3,230 downwards.
GCAGTCGCTGATCGAAGCGATGTCCGATCTCGATCTAGCTCGTTTCCTCTACTGTCAGGAAATGGCTGGTGCCTATCTCGCGGTGGGCAAGTTCGAGAGCATGCTGATTTCAGCCATGCACATGTGCGATCGAGTGAAACTGCAGAAGGCGATTGGCCCTGACCAGGATGCGTGGGCGCGTTCGGTTGCAAAGAATGCGCAGCTGGAGGGATCAACACTCGGCTCACTCATCAAAATCCTGGAGCGCCATGACATCGCTTCCGCCGACATTGCGTACCTTCGGTGGATCAAGGACAAGCGGGATTATTTTGTCCATCGAATGTTTCATGAAAATGCCTGGCCAGGCAACCTTGATGAGGAAGACTGCCGACGGATGCGACGGCGTCTCGTCGCAATCCAGCTGTGGTTGGAGCGGGGCGAGCGGAACATCTGGCAGATATTCGAGCGCGCTGGCCTCGTGGAGTTGGATCGCCTTGATGATGGCAGCATGCTCGCGATGAACACCGGCCTCTATGACCTGATTCAAGAGGACCTTGCCGAGATGACGTTTGGGGATGGAACAAAATGAACCGTGCCCTGAAAGACATTCCAAACCGAATTTTGAACCTTGCGGTTGGTGCGCTCACGCAAGCGAATACGCATGCCGTGTATTTCGATCCTGGCAACGAGCATTGGGAACATATCTGCGTGCTCAACACCGCGCACGCCGGAGAGCTGTTTCTCAAGGCGATTATCGCTAGGGAGCACCCGCTGCTCATTTTCAAAGACATTTTCAATCTCGATGACAAGAGCGTTGGGCTGCTGAATGTCGAAACGTTGATACAACGCGGGCGGACACACGATTTTGAGCGGCTACCGCAGATCCTCTGGGCGACCACCGGCAAGCGCATTCCGAATCCGTCTTGCTTTGAGAAGCTGAGGCGCGCTCGAAACGCCATTCAGCATTTCTGCGCTCCGGACGAACAGGATTTCAGGGCGCTCTCGCTTGAATTCATTTATACGATTGTCGACCCTCTAATCGCCGAGGCTTTCGACCTGTGCGCGATCGAATTTCATGAAGATCACAGCGTAAGCTACGACTATGTCGTGGCTGCGTTGCTCCGATCGGGGCTAAAATTTACCGTGCCCGATAATTTCAACGTCACCGAAATCAGCATGGCTGAGCAGCTTGAGGAGGCTTCCGCATCGTACAAAAAATGGGTGAGAGCCCAGATGACGCGTGTCAATCGGCTCGAACTCCTAACCTAACTTATGATGTGGGGCGTGTGAGGCCACTTCCGCCTCTAGCGGTGGTGGCCTAACGTCGCCTTCTAGCGGAGCCTACTAGGCCATCGCCTGAATAGATGGCGGGACGAAACGGTCTGGCGCCGGAACGGTGATCAGTATTACGATGAAAGGCCCCTTTACACCTATCTGCCCGCAAAGCTGCCAGTCAGCTAGCGGCGCAACAGCAGTCATCTGCAAGCGGCGACATCGAATGGCAGAATTTGGGCCGTGAACTGCCTGTCTGGTCTGTGGGCGCTGAACAGCAAATCCCGCCGTTCAGCAACCGACCCAAAACCCGGTCGTGACCAAAGCTATTTGCCGGGTCTGGACGCGGACCTTAATGAGCGGGGTTCTGACACCCGCCAACCGCCGAGAAGCGTTGGTCGAGTGCTGGTGTCAAAACTGACCGGTTGTGACACCCCCTCGCTACAGCCTGGGGACTACTTTTGTTTCTATTGATTTACGGCTATGTGTTGGCATCACATTGGCAAAAGCCGTCTCTGAAGGCTGTATGTTATCAAGAGCTGTTATCAAGAGGGAAAAGAATGGTCACCCGCGAGAAGTTAATCGAACGCCAGGGTGTCCTTGCCAAATTCAGTGAGTTCGCTCTTCGGAACAACGACCTTCAGGAGGTTCTGGAGGAGGCCTGTCGACTCGTTGGAGAGGCGTTGGGGACCGATCTGGCTAAGGTCTTGGAAATTCAGCCGGGTGGAGAATCGGTGCTGGTGAGGGCCGGTTGCGGCTGGCGTCCGGGTATCGTGGGGGAAACCACCCTGGAGATGCACGATAAGTCATCGGAAACATACGCTATCAAACTGGCAAAGCCGGTCGTCACGCCCGACATATCCGCTGAAACCCGTTTCGTATTGCCTCCGTTCCTGGCCGAGCACGGGGTAAAGGCTTTAGTGAACGTGCCTATCTTCGTATCGCGCGATGAAAGTCCATATGGTCTGCTACAAGTGGACAGCGTTAGCCCTCGCGATTTCGGGAAAGAGGATATCGAGTTCCTGCGCATATACGCCGGTGTCCTGGGGCCAGTGATCGACCGGCTCCACAAGCGCCGCGACCTCGGGGTTGCTCTGGATGAGAACAAGCGTCTGCTGGTCGAGCTGCAACACCGGATCAAGAACAATATCGGCATGATCACGAGCCTGGTGCAAGTGCGGGCGCGCAGCGCTAAGTCAGAAGAGGCGCGCGCCGAACTGGAGCTGGTCGGGAATCGTATTGAAACCCTCCGGCTGGCGCATGAACATGTCTATGCTGAAGGTAACAGCATGCTCTCCCTGCGCTCCTACGCCCACAAGATCGTGGAACATCTTATCGAACTCCACGGCGATCAGGCTGGTGCAATCCAGTTCACCGTCCATATCGACGACATCAAGCTCAGCCCGGACCGGGCCGTGCCGTTGGGCCTGATCATCAACGAGTTCGCGACCAACAGCCTCAAATACGCCTTCGGTCCCGCCGGCGGCACGATCTCGCTTCGCATAGAGCGACTGGATGATAAACGAATTCAGGTTGTCATCGCTGATGACGGATGCGGCATACCGACGGCCACCGCGACCGCAGCTAAAGGATCGGGAACGGGCATGAAGCTCATCGGGGCATTAGCACGTCAGCTTCAAGGCGATACGACCTGGGCGTCCGTTAAGGGGACCGAACTCAAGCTCGTGTTTCCTGATCCAGCGAAACGCGGCCATGCCTAAACTGCGTGAAGGAAACGAAATACTGGTCGGGACGAAACCAAGCACCTTATCCGGCGTTTCAAACGATAATAGAACCGGAGAATAGCGCAGCGTGAGTCACGTTTTGATTATCGAGGACGAGGCGCTAATGGCGATGGACCTCGAAGCTCTGCTGGCAAAGGAGGGCGCGACCTCATTCTCATTCGCTGCTTCCCAGGATGAAGCGGTCACCGAAGCGCTGTTGCGAAAGCCCGATCTCATCATCTCCGACGTTGCACT
>NZ_LZRP01000019.1 GCF_001678665.1 Erythrobacter sp. QSSC1-22B | reverse complement strand
TTTCAGCGAACGGGCAGCTCTGCTCAAACGCCGCATCTTTGGCGGTGATATCAACTTTATGGCATGCCGCGTCACGGCGTTCAGTCTCTACCTGTCGTTGTTAGAAGGGCTCGATCCGTCAGACATCATGGAGGCACAGGAAAGCGAAGGGACGAAGTTGCCTTCGCTCAATGGCTCTAACTTAATACACGGCGAAGAGGCGGCGGACTTTTTTCGCGATGACCATGCCTTCAACGGAAAGCGCTTTTCACTCATCATATCGAACCCTCCATGGGCCGAACCGGAAGGCACTTCGAAAACGTCTGCGGATAAATGGGCGGAACGCGCGAAGGCCCCATTCGTGCGCCGCCAAGTCGCTGGTGCTTATGCGCTGCGCGCAATCGACTTTCTCAAGCCTGGCGGTCAAGTGTGCCTCATTTTACCTATCGGCCAGTTGCTCGGGCCATCTAGCGTTGACTTCGTATCACATTTGCTGGAGCAATATCGGCCGTTGCGGTTGATCAACTTTGGCGATTTGCAGGGCCTTTTATTCCCAACTGCCGAAAACACGTGTCACGTTTTTCTCGGCAGCGCGCGCACTGAAGCTCCCGCAGGCAAAATCCCCTTCGAAGAAACTTTCGAATATTGCGTACCGAAAGCAGACATGAGCCTCGCTCTTGGACGACTTACCATGCAGTCAGCTGACAAGCACCAGCTCCAGACTCGTTCGGTGGCCGAAGACCCCCAACTTCTGGTGACCATGATGTGGGGCGATGCCAACGACCTTGCGATCTGGGCCCGTCTCACTGCACGAGGCACCTTCGCCGATTTCTGGCGGGGACCAAGTGAGTATCGTCGTTGGGTGAACCGCAAAGGGATTCACCTGAACGACAAGAGCCGCGAGTCCGTCAGTGCGGAGCCGCTACGTGACAAGAGATTCGTGCCAATAGCTGCTCTAAGCGCAGGCTCACCTGTTCTACACCCGGACCTCCTCGCATCATGGCCCGAAAACCAAGATACCGTCGTTGGCTTAAATGAGTCTGTACAGGCGGTTTTTAAGGGACCGCGCGTGTTGTTCCCAGACGGCTTTTCTAGGGAGCAACTCAATGTACGTGCCGTCTATTACGATGGAGCAGCCACGTTCACACACAGCGTTGGTGTAATATCCGGCGCAGACGGTGACGCCAAACTTCTTCAATTCGTTGCCGTTTACCTGCGTTCGAGCCTAGCGCGCTATTTCCTTATGATGCGCGGCTGGAAAATGCTGTGCGAGCGAAATGGCGTCCATCTCAAAGATATTGAGGCCTTTCCTTTTTTCACCCCAGAGGATGCGCCGGATCCCGACGCGGCGGTTGAAGAATTATCAAGTGTATCGCGCCAGATCACTGCGATTACCAACCTCCCGGAACTCGAGCAGAGTCGACATTATGACAAGTTGAAGCCAGAACTCGACCGGGCTGTTTTTGCCTATTTCGGTCTTACGGACGAGGAACAAACGCTCATTCGTGAAACGGTTGATATCCTAATGCCGTCCATACGGCCGCGGGGTTTCAAGAGCCTCGACACGCCTGCCCAGCATACCGCTCAACCCGATGATTTTACCGCTTACGCACGAGCGCTTGCAAATTCGTTGACTGACTGGCGCACCCGAACTGAGGGGAAGGGTCGTTTTCACGTTGATGTTGTAGCAAGCGACCCGCAGCGCGCGGGCCCATCTGGAATTGTTCGCATTATCTACAAAGAAAAACCTACTGCGGCCCCTGTGGTCGAAGTGAAAGTAAGCGATGAACTCGTTTTCCAAACGCTCGCTCAACTTCGCGACTTTGGTCTCAGAGCCATTCCCATAGGGGATTCCTTAACACTGGTTCCGGATGCCCATATCTGGATTGACAGTTCACTTTATTTGGTTCGACCGCTTACCAAACGAAATTGGACCCTGCGACAAGCACTTCGAGATGCCGAACAAATTGTAAGAACAGTTCAGTCGCGCGGAAAAGCCGATGTGCTGGGAGTGCCCACGTGACAGAGGCGAATGATTGGCTTGCAGCGTTTCCTATTCAGCCCGCCACAGAAGCCGTAGAAGCGCTCTACCAAGCTTGGACTGAACTCGCCGAGAAACCTCGCGCCAACTTTAATCCAAAGACCAACGAGTCGGCGCTAACCAAACGGCTCAAGGTCTATATCGAGAATTATACAGCTCGACAGCGCGGGCTTCTCGGCATGTGGGCTGCGGAAGACATAATCGGAGAGATGGATCCGTCGACCGGCGAAATGATTGAAGAGCGCCGCACAGATATCGTTTATGGTTAGAACGACACATCCCAGGATTTGAAGTTCGTGTTCGAGTTCAAGCGGCTCGGAAAGCAGAAACGTCATCGCGACCACTATTTGCGCGACAAGGGTTTAGCACGGTTCGTAACAGGTATTTACAGTCGACGCCAAGCGGTCGCCGCGATGGTTGGAGTGCTACTTGATCCGGAACCTGATGTTGTTCCACCCATTAGAAACATGCTCGCCGAGAAAGACCTTGCGACCCAATTGAAGTTGCGGCCGGCGCCTGGCGGCACGCCATTTACCCAACCGTCGATTCTGTTTGGTGCGGCGGATTTCGATACCGAACATGAACGGGATCCTGCCTTGGCGCCGACCCACGGCCACATTCGCGTCGCGCATTTTTTTCTACCGTTCGGTTACCCAACGACAACGCAGAAACCCAAGAAGTAAGGCCGGGCTAGAAACTAACTTGGTACTGAGTGAGCGCTAGAGCGGTTTCCGGTCATTCTGGTTCATAGCCGCAAGAGCTGAAGTAATTGGCGCATTCGTCTGGCTGGAAGATGTCGACGAGCTTGCCGATCAGGTCCCACAGGCCTTTGACGGTCCGCTCTCCCGCTTTGCGCAGCATGGCCTTGAGCCGGGAGAAGGCTTTCTCGATTGGATTGAAGTCCGGGCTGTAGGGCGGGAGGAAGCGCAGGGTGGCCCCAGCCGCCTCGATCCGTTCTCGGACTGCCGCACGCTTGTGGCTCGAGAGGTTGTCCATAATGACGACGTCGCCTGCTCGCAGCTCGGGCACCAGCACCTGGGCCACATAGGCTTCGAACCAGTCGCCGTTGATCGGACCATCGAGCACCATCGGCGCAACCATGCCGCTCATGCGCAGGCCGGCGACCAGCGTGGTGGTCTTGCGGTGACCATGCGGGAAGCCCATCCGCAAGCGCTCCCCCTTGGCGCAGCGGCCGTGGCTGCGGGTCATGTTGGTGGCAGTCCAGGTCTCGTCGATGAACACGAGGCGCTCCGGCTCCAGATCGAGCTGGCCGTTGAACCACTGCCGACGCTGCTTCAGGACGTCGGGGCGGTCCTGCTCGATCGCGTGCCCGGTCTTTATGGAATGGCCCGCCCCTTTTCCTCGGCATCGGATATGATGCCGGTAGTTTTAGGAAAGGGAAAGGAACGGACCGATGTCTATTGTGATCCTTGGTGTTGATCTGGGCAAGAATGTTTGCAGTGTGGTTGGCGTGGATGCAGCCGGCGCAGTGATTGTTCGCAGATCGATGCGTCGCCAGACGTTGATCGATTATGTCGCCAAGCTTCCGACCTGCGTGGTCGCGATGGAGGCGTGTTGCGGCGCGCATCATTTGGGGCGCCTGTTTGTCGCGCACGGACACGAGGTCCGGCTCATGTCGCCGGAGTATGTGCGCCCGTATGTAAAGGCTCAGAAGAACGATGATCGGGATGCCGAGGGGATAGCCGAAGCCGCCTCGCGTCCGACAATGCGCTTCGTGCATCTCAAGAGCCAGGAGCAGCTGGATATCCAGACACTTCATCGGGTTCGATCACGCCTCGTGGCCGAGCGCAGGAGTCTGATAAATCAGTTGCGCGCAATCCTGCTCGAGCGCGGGATCATCTTCCCGGTAGGACGGCGCAAGCTGGAACTGGGCATCGAAGCCATGCTTGCCGAGGAGGACGCGACATTGTCCTCGCGCATGCGGCGGCTGGTTGGCGAACTGCGCGCCGAGTGGCGGGAACAGGACGCCAGGATCGAGGCGCTGAACGGCGAGTTCGTCGAGCTGGCACGTAGCGATGCCGCGGCACGAAGGCTGACCTCTATCCCGGGCATCGGGGTTTTAAACGCAACAGCCTTGATAGCCGCCGTTGGCGACGCAAGCAGCTTCGCCAAAGCGCGGGACCTTGGGGCCTGGCTCGGGCTGGTTCCACGCCAGCATACCACCGGCGGCAAGCCTCGGCTTCTGGGTATATCCAAGCGCGGCAACACCTATTTGCGCACCCTGCTCATCCACGGCGCCCGAGCGGCACTGCCCTCGCTATCGAAGAGCGACACGCCGCTGGGACGCTGGTTCAAGGCCATGATCGAGCGCGGTGTCCATCGCAATGCCGTGGTGGTCGCACTGGCCAACAAGCTAGCGCGGATCGCCTGGGCAGCCCTGCGCAAGGGCGCAACCTTCGAACGCAGCTACCCTGTTGCGATATAACCGAGATCGGCCACACGCTCACGCGTGCCAAGGCCAATGATGTTTGCGGGAAGGATTGAACAGATGGCCTGACAGTCGATCGGCGTTTGGAAAGCCCGGGTAAAAAAATGGCACTTGCTGCCGACGTCTTTATTGCGGCTCCAGACGCGCGGATCTCCATCTTGGCCGTGAGCAAGCTCACGAGACCGTATACGTTGACGCAGACTGATCAGAGCAATCTAAAAATCCTACTTGCAAACGGGGCGGGCCATACGTTTTTTACGCGTGATCCCGTGGCGCTTGAAGAAGCGGTGCACCGTGCCGATCCCGACCGACGTGCCGCGCTCCATCAGCCGCGCCTGGATCTCGACGAGGGTCATGTCACCCTGCTCAGCGATCAGCTCTCGGATGAAGCCGCCATGCGCTTCGATCCTGCCCGAATGCCGGTCTCCACCGCGCGGTTTGGCAACTGCCTGACCATGCTCAAGCGCACGTTGCCGCCAGCGGATCGCGCTCGATGCGCTGACCCCGAAATGCACCGCAGCCGAGCGGCAACTCATGCCACCGCCAATCGCGGCAATGACCCTGTCCCGAAGATCCTGTGAAAGCGTTCGTGCCATCCATGCTGGCCTCCTGACACCAGCAGACAGCGTGAATCACATCAGCCCAGCAAAGGGAAT
>NZ_LZRP01000018.1 GCF_001678665.1 Erythrobacter sp. QSSC1-22B | reverse complement strand
GGCATCGACCAGCGTTCTCTCAGCGTCGAGAACATCGAAATACTGCCCCTCACCTTCACGAAAACCGATCGAGGCAAGCCGCGCTGCTTCCCGACTTGCCGTCGTCTGCGCCGCGAGCAAGGCTAGGCGCGTCCGGACGGCGCCGTAAGTGACGAGGGAATCCTCAACCTCTCGCAGGGCGTTAAGGACCGTGCGGTGATACTCGATCAGAGCGGCATCTGTGCGGGCGTCGGCGGCGCCGACTCGCGCGCGCAGTCGCGGCAGGTCGAACACGCCCCAATCCAGGGATGGTCCGGCCGAGAAGCCAAGCGCGCCGCCGCTGACGAGCGAACCGAAACCCCCAGCTAGTAGCCCGATGAAGCCGCTTATCCGTACCGACGGAAACAGCTCGGCCCGGGCCCCACCGGCTCGCGCACTGGCCGCCGCAAGCTGGCGTTCGGCCACCGCGATATCCGGACGTCGCCGCAGCAGCGCCTCTGGTGTTCCGACGGAAATACTCGTGATTTGGGGAAGGTCATCTGTCGCGTCGCTGGGGCCCGTAAAGCCCTGAGGAGTTTCACCGAGCAGCACCGCCAGCGCATGCCGCGCGACGGCGATTTGCCGTTCGATAGCTGGCACGGTGGCTTCAACGGCTCGCAATTGCGCCTCGGCGCGAACGATATCGAGACGGGCGCCAGCACCTGCCGCAGCGAGCTTGCGGGTAACCTCGAGCGAGCTGCTCTGATTGGCGATCGACGCCCGCGCGACTTGGAGTGCCGCTTCGCCGCCCCGCAAATCGAAGTAGCGGTTCGCCACGTCGGCGGCGACGGCCACTCGGGTAGATCGTAGCAGCGCCTGCGCGCCGCCGACCTCGGCTTCGGCGGCCTCGATCGATCGGCGCACCCGGCCGAACAGATCGATCTCCCAATCGGCCTGCGCGCCCGCCTGCACGACATCGCCGTCGCGCGGAACGGCGGGCAAGCGCTCCAGATCGGCGAGGCGGCGGCGCTGGTATGACGCGGCGACACCGCCGCCGGGGAGACGCTCGGCGCGCGCCGCCCCCGCCAGCGCTCGCGCTTCGGCAAGCCGGGCTAGCGCGATCTTGGCATCGAGGTTTGCGGCAAACGCCGATGCGATCAGCCGATCCAGTTCCGGATCGCCGAACGTTTGCCACCAGCGCGTTTCCATTTCAACTTGATCTAGGCCGCCCGGCTCCGCTGCGAAGCCGGGCGGAACCGATACCGGGGGCGGTGAATAGTCTACTCCGATGGATGCACAGCCGGACAGGACGCCGAGGATCAACAGCATCGGAGCTTTGCGAGCAGCATAGGTCATACCGGGGTCTCCTGGGACGACGAGGATTTTGGCTGCATCTTCCGCCCGGCGCGCCCGGGCACGAACCGGCTGATCGCGACGTAGAAGACCGGTGTCAGGAACAGCCCGAAAAGCGTAACGCCGAGCATGCCCGCGAACACGGCAACGCCCATCGCTTGACGCATTTCGGCCCCTGCGCCGGTGGCGATTACAAGCGGAACTACACCCGCGATGAAGGCGATCGATGTCATCAGAATCGGCCGCAGACGCAACCGGCACGCTTCGAGCGCCGCTTTCAGTGGCTCCAGTCCTTCATCTTCCTTGGTCCGCGCGAATTCGACGATCAGGATCGCGTTCTTGGCAGCGAGCCCGACGAGCACGACGAAGCCGATCTGGGTGAAGATATTGATGTCGCCCCCCGACACCCATACGCTCGCCAGAGCGCTGAGCAGACACATGGGCACGATCAGCAGCACCGCGAGCGGTAGCGACCAGCTGTTAAATTGCGCCGCCAGGATCAGAAAGGCCATCAGCACCGCAAGCGGGAAGACGTAGAGCGCTGCGTTTCCTGCTGCCTGCTCCTGGAAGGTGAGGTCGGTCCACTCGTAGGTCATCCCGCCGGGGAGTTCGGCTTCCGCGATACGCTCCATCGCCGCCACCGCTTGACCCGAACTGAAGCCCGGCGCCGGTCCGCCTGAAATGTCCGCAGAGGGATAGCCGTTATGACGGATCACCCGGTCCGGTCCGGCACTTGTCTGTGCCGTGACCAGGGTCGCGAGCGGCACCATCGCGCCTTGCGCGTTGCGGACTTGAAGTCGGCCGATATCTTCCGCTTGCGACCGGTCGCCCGCATCTGCCTGGACGAACACCTGATAGGTGCGCCCGAACCGGTTGAAGTCGTTCACATAGAGCGACCCGAGATAGACCTGCATGGTTTCGAAGACGCTGGTCAGCGGGACTCCCTGCGTCTTGGCCTTTGTGCGGTCGACATCGACCGCGATCTTAGGCGACGTCACGCTAAAACTGGTGAGAAGCCCGGTAATAGCAGGGTCTTGCGCCGCCGCCTGCAGGACCTTGGCGCTTGCCTCGGCAAGCGCCTCATAGCCGTTTCCGCCCCGGTCCTCGATCTGCATCTTGAAACCGCCGGTGGCGCCGAGCCCTGGTACTGGCGGCGGCGGAAAGACCCCGATGAAGCCGTCGGGGATCTGGGCGACCTTGCCTTGCAGGCGCTGCGCGATCGCGTCGGCAGCGAGATCGGGGCTGCGCCGCGCTTCGAACGGATCGAGTATCGCGAACATGACCGCCGCATTGGGGAGGTTGACGAAGCCGTTGATCGACAGGCCAGGAAAGGCGACGACACTTTCCACGCCGGGCTCGTCCAGCGCTACCCGGCTGACCTCCTGAACCACGGCTTCAGTGCGCTCGAGCGAGGCGGCGTTCGGGAGCTGGACGATGCCGACCAGGTAATATTTGTCCTGCGCCGGTACGAATCCTGCCGGCAGCTTGGCGAATCCTATGTAGGTGAGGCCGATCAGTCCGACGTAGACGATGCCCACGACCGCGCTCACTCCCACCAGCCGGCGGATCCCGCCGACATAGCTGTCGGACGCTCGCGCGAAGAGCCGATTGAACGAGCGGAAAAACCAGCCGAACATCCGGTCGATGCTGCGCTGGAACGCATCGGGGGATGCCTCTTGGCCCTTCAGCAGCACGGCGGCGAGTGCCGGACTCAGGGTAAGCGAGTTGATCGTGGAAATGATGGTCGAAATGGCGATCGTCAGCGCAAACTGACGATAGAATTCTCCTTGAAGCCCCCCCAGGAACGCTGTCGGCACGAAAACCGCCGCGAGTACCAACGTTGTCGTGATGATCGGACTCGTGACTTCGGCCATTGCCTGCCGCGCCGCTTCCTTTGGTGTCTTGCCAAGCCCGATATGTCGCTGGACAATTTCGACCACGACAATCGCATCATCGACGACGATGCCGATCGACAGCACCAGTCCGAACAGCGACAGGGTGTTCAATGAAAATCCGAACAGATACATGATCGCCAATGTACCGATCAGGGAAACCGGGATGGTAACCAGAGGAATGATCGAAGCACGCCAGCTTTGCAGGAATATGATCACCACCAGCACGACGAGGAGAGTCGCCTCCAGCAGTGTACCTATCACCGCTTCGATCGAAGCGCGAACGAAGATCGTCGGATCGTATGCGATGCGATATTCGATGCCTTCGGGGAAGTCGCTTGCAAGCCGTTCCATCGTTTCACGCACGGAATCGGATACATCGAGGGCGTTGGCGCCGGGGCTCTGAATGATCTGGAGAGCGACCGCGGGCTCGCCGTCGAGGAGCGAGCGTAGCGTATACGTATTTGCCCCAAGCTCGACTCTGGCAACATCGCGCAACCGCGTGATCTGGCCTTGGTCGCCGGTCTTTACCACGATCGCGCCGAACTCTTCCTCGGTGGCCAGTCGGCCCCTCGTGTCGATAGCCACCTGAAACGCGACATCGGCGCCGGGCGACTGGCCGACCGAACCGGCGGCAACTTCGACATTTTGTTCGCGGATCGCGGCGACGATGTCGCTCGCGGCAAGTCCGCGCGCGGCGACTCTTGCCGGGTCCAGCCATATCCGCATCGAATATTCGCCGGCACCCCAGACGGTGATATCGCCCACCCCGGGAAGGCGAGCCAACTCATCGCGCACTTGAAGAAGCGCGTAATTCGAGACGAACAAAGGATCGTAACGTTCTGACGGGGACAGCAGGTGAACCACCATCAGCGCGTCGGGAGAAGTCTTGGTGGTGGTGACGCCTAGCCGCTGCACATCCTGCGGCAGACGAGGAAGTGCCCGCTGGACCCGGTTTTGAACCTGGACCTGGGCGATGTCGGGATCGATACCCTGCTCGAAGGTGACGGTGAGCGTCATTCGTCCGTCGGTGGCGGCTTGCGACTGCATGTAGATCATGCCCTCGACGCCGTTGATCGCTTGTTCGAGCGGACTGGCGACCGTCTCCGCGATCACTTCGGGCGCGGCACCGGGATAGCTCGCTGTGACCTGGACGGTGGGCGGCGTGACGGCGGGATATTCGCTCAAGGGCAGGCGTGCGAGCGCGGCGAGGCCAGCGATCACCAGCAACACCGAAAGAACGACCGCGAAGATGGGCCGCTCGATGAAGAAGCGGGGGAAGTTCATTGCGCCGCCCGTCCGGCGTTGTCATCCTTGGCAGGCGTTCGGGCCGTCATCGAAATCATGCGCGGTCTGACCTTCATGCCGGGTCCGGCAAGACCCTTCACGACGATCCGCTCCCCGGCCGCAAGCCCGTCCTCCACGACCCGAAGGTCGCCAACTAGCCCGCCGAGTTGGACTGGGCGGTATTGCGTCTCGTTTTGACGATCGAGCACGAGCACGTATCGCAGGCCCTGCTCGACTCCGACCGCGAGGTCGCTGATGAGGACGGTGGGGCGAACTGCGCCGATCGCGATTTCGACCTCGGCAAACAGCCCCGGCGCCAACCGCCCGTCGCGATTGGACAGTATGGCGCGGACGGGAATGGTCCCTGTCCCCTCGTCGAGGGTGTTGCCGATAAAGTCCAGACGAGCGCTGCGGACGCTTCCGTCTTCCAAACGCACCTGAACTGGTGGGCGCTCGCTCGACCCTTGTTCCTGTGCCTGAACGAGGGCAGCGAGATAGGTGGCTTCATCGACGTTGAATTCGACATAGAGAGAGTCGACCGAGACGATCGTGGTAAGCGGTGTCGCCGTCTCCCCGCTGCCGACCATATTACCTCGCGTGACGAGGATTTTGCCCACGCGCCCGGTTATCGGCGCCTCGATGCTGGTGTATGCGAGATCCAGCTCCGCCACCCGCTCATTGGCGCGTGCGGACGCGAGTTGCGCTGTGCGTTCGGCCAAGGCCGCGTCCGCTTCGTCCGCTCGCTGCTGCGCGACTACACCCTCTTCGACCAGACGGCGCGCCCGTTCGCTCTCGACTTGCGCAAGACCGAGCCTGGCTCTCACTTCCTGCGTCGCAGCCTTGGCGGCTGCCAGGCGAGCCTGGAATGGGGCCGGGTCGATCTTGAAGAGTCTTTGTCCCTGGCGAACGATCCGTCCTTCGGGGACGCTGACTTCGAGTATGCGCCCGGACACGCGAGGCTTCAGTTCGACCGTTTCTACAGCAGCTAGTGTGCCGGTATATGTCGAGCGCGGCGCGTAATCTCGCGTCACGACCGCTGCGGCAAGAACCTCGGGCGGCAGGGGCGCGGCTTCCGCTTGCCCACTGGTATCACGGCCCAAAAACCATATGACGAAGATCACCAGCAGGACGATCGCCGCGAATGCGACCAAGAGCCTCATCTTGGTAAACCTCATCCTGGTAAACTTCGTCATCATTGCCTCCTGGCGAAAGGAAGCGGGTGCCACCTACTTCTCGATCCTAAGGCGACTCGATCTACGGTTTACCGTTGTTGG
>NZ_LZRP01000017.1 GCF_001678665.1 Erythrobacter sp. QSSC1-22B | reverse complement strand
TTGGCTCACCATTAGAAGGGATCGCACTCACAGATTGATACTGTACTGTTCACATAACTCAGAATTTTGACCTCGAGCAGTAACCTAAATAGGGTCGGTCAATTACGATCTGTTGGGGGCCCAGTCCACCAAAGGAGAGTTCCCCTTGATTCGTGGAAAGCCTGGCGTATTCGTGAACACGGCATCCCGCTCAGTGGCATTACTCAGCGGGCTGCCTGTTCTACGTTTCTACAGTCTCTTGGAAAAGCGCTGCCAATGGCTGCACAGCTTTGGTGATTTCAAACTCCTTCTCGATTGTCGCACGTGCATTTTCGCCAAGATGCAGGCGCGCTTGGCGGTTCGTTGCCAAGTGCAGCATTTTTTGTTCAAGGTGGTCCCAATCACCCGGCGTAAAAAGAAGCCCATTGTTTCCGTCATCGACCAGCTCAGGAATTCCGGCAACATGACTAGCGATCACAGGCTTACGTAGCGCCATTGCCTCCATGAGCACCACTGGCAAACCCTCCATTAGGCTCGGAAGAACAAGTATATCGCTTTCGGCTATCTTCTGCAGGGTCTTTTGCTCCGGAAGGGCGCCGTAGAGTCGAACCCTGTCCGCCCATTCAAACTGAGCGAGCCGCGCTTCAATTTCGTCACGCAGGGGCCCGTCACCCACGATACCTAACTCGGCACTGATCCCCTGCGACAGGAGAGATCCGAACGCATCTAATAAACCAAAATAACCCTTTTCCGCTGAGAGGCGGCCGACGCATACGAAGCGCACTTCTGGAGTAGGAAGTGTGATGGGCCCCAGAGGGAGCGTCTGCAAATCGACGCCGCACCTCACGATGTGAAACTTTCCCCATTCTGAACTTTGGACTTTACGCATGCCCTGCGCGCGCATGAACCAACTCGCGCAGGCAACGAAGATTGCCGCACTCAGCTTGTCCGGGAGAAGCTCGCCCGCAGGATGATCGGTTTCGGATATGCCGTGAAGTGTGAGACTCCACGGGATAGAAAGATAGCGAGATGCGAGTAGCCCGACAGTGGCGCCACTGTTGGCAAAATGGTTGTGGAGATGCGTGATCCCAGCCTTCTGCAATAGGCGACAGAGAAGGAGCGCCTCGACGAAGTGGAACTGCGCCCAAACCAAACCTTTTATGCCCGATTGGCGGTGCTGCAGAGCAAGCTTCCAAACTTTATAAAAACGACGTGGTTTACGTAAGGCACGCAAAGTACAAACAAAATATTGTACAACGGGGCGGCCGAGCACATTTTCAACAATCTCGTCGCCATCGAGGGTACTCGGGTCATAGCCAGGCCGGACGCTAAAGGGCAAAATGGTCAAGCCTTGAGAGCGGAGCGCAGCGATCTCACGACGTATGAATGTGTGTGAAGGTGCCGGATACTGGCTTGCGAGATATGCGATCCGGTTCACTTGCAGCATATCGCCTTGAGTGGGCGCAGCATCACATATCCAAGAAGGTAGCGCAGTGCCCCAGTGCACTCCGCAGCTTTGCCAATCAATGGGTGGAAGGATACTGCCAGGCCGTTTCGCCAAGCCAGACGGGCGAACTGCAACAGCCACAATGCAGGAACGGATAGCAAATATATAGGCCCAAAGAAAATTGCCAATAGGACTCCTAGTATCGGCAGACCTAAAGTCCAAGCAAAAACTCGGAAGATCTCTCTCAAGTAGAGTCCCAATGAAGGGAACTTAGCGGCTTTATGCCAGACTTGCGCATAGCCAAGCCCGCTAGGGACGGCGCGCTTCCACCATTGAGAGAAATGGAGCAGGTCCGCATTGTGAATAGTCATTTCTTGGTCGATGCACCAAATCCTCCAACCGCCCTCACGCAATCGGTAACAAAGCTCAGGCTCCTCTCCTGCGATCAACGACGGATCGACGAAGCCACATTGTCGTAGAGCCGACAACCTAAAAAGTGCGGCACCTCCGCATGCCTCCGCCTCGCCAATGGGTGTACCCCATTCTCGGTCGCAAATCTTGTTATAGAAGCTAGCGCCGGGATATCGTTCTCGCCTTCTGGCACAGACCGCTGCAGCAGTCACATTACAATCGAGGAAGTTAATTGCCTCTGACAGCCAGGGTGGCTCGAGCTCGCAATCGCCACCAACGAAGTGTACAAACGCCAAGTTCGATGCTTGTTCAAGTAATCTATGCAGTCCCGCGTTGCTCGCCCGTGCTGCCGTGAAGGGGATGGTCAAATCTAGTTGGACTACCTCGACACCACCGCCTTGCGCGTACTGCACGCTCCCATCAGTTAGCTCACTGTCAACATACACCGCGGCAAGGTGCTCAGGAATCGAGCGCAGGCACCGCTTGAGGCGCTCACCTTCGTTTCGGCCAATTACAACGATCCCAGCTTTGGGGATCTCTCGATTAATTTGAATGACTCACCCGATCGTCTGCCGCTTGGTCGTGCTCAAGTTCGAGCTCGCTATCGCAAAATACTCGGACGCTGTCACTTCGATCCATCCAAAGCTATGGCAAAATGTCGATAGCGACTTTTGAGCGTGCCATGTCCTCCGCCACCCAACCCTAGGCGTGACAACCTCCAGCTTCGCACTGACATTGCGCAAAATGGTGCTAGGGCGATCAGATCATGGTTCCAGAAGCGGAGAATGACAGTTGGAGGAAATGACGTTGGATAGCGGCGGGGCTGAAGCCATTAGTGACAAGCTTGTTGACTTACATTCTTTGTGGGTTGGGCCGAGACTCGGCTATCTTGAGCGCCTATGTCTCGCTTCCGCAGCAGCTGCTGGGCACAGGCTTACCTTGTGGAGCTACAAACCGGATCAGTTGGACGGAGTACCAGAAGGGACGCAATTGCGTAACGCCGCTGATATAATGCCGTTCGAAAGGTTGCTCCGTTATCGCGACACTGGCTCGGTGGCATTGGGAGCGAACCTGTGGCGCATTGAACTCCTGGCAGCGGGCTTGGGATGCTGGGTCGACATGGACTTCATCTTTCTCAGGCCGCTCGCTTTCGACAAGCCATATATTTTCGGTTGGGAGCACGAGAACTGGATCAACAATGCCGTTCTCTACGCGCCCAAAGGATCTCAGATGGTGCGCGATTTGCAGGAAATACCTAAAGCCAACCGACGCCCCCCTTGGTGGGGACCGAAACGATCCATGGAGTTTTACTGGCGACGCTTCCGCGAAGGCAGGATGGACTTAGAAGATTACCCTTGGGGAACGTTTAGCGCCGGATTAGTGACACACGTAGTCAAGAAAAACCAGCTGCAAAACTACAGTCAACCCCCTGAGGTCTTCTACCCTGTCCGTTGGAGCGAGGCTCGACTACTCTATGGCCCCACGGAAGGTATCGAACAAAAGCTGACTTCAGAAACTCGCGCGGTTCACATGTGGCATTCGCGCCTTGAGGGCTTACGTGACAAGCGGCCGCCAGCTGGGAGTTATATCGAAAAGATGTGTGCCCAGTTTGGAGTCTGACCAACACTCAATGTGATTCCCCCATTATATCTGACGATATCTATTATTTAGCACGGGTGCTACGATGTGACATCGTTTCCAAAGCGTTCTTATAGTGTATGCGAAGGTCTCTGGAGAGGGATGCTCGGTTGAATTTCTCGATAACTCTCCCCCGCCCTGCTTCCGCTAACTTCTGGCGGCGGTTGCCGTCAAGAAGGAGCGTAGCAATGGCTTCGGCTAGTTCCTCTGGATCGCGTTCAGTCACGAGAAGACCAGACACCCCGTTCTCAATCAGCTCAGGTATCCCGCTGTGCTTGGTGGAAATCACAGGTATCTCACGTGCCATAGCTTCCATAAGCACGACCGGAATCCCCTCCTTATCGCCGTCAGCCGCTGTGACGGAAGGTAGAAGTAAAAGATCAGAAGCATTTATCGCCTGTAGCGTTGCGGCGTGTGGTTTTGGCCCAACCAGATCGACGTAACTGCACAGGCCAAGCTTCGACGATCGGTCTTCGATAAGATTTTTTAAAGGTCCACTTCCGATCATCTCGCAATGAAAACTTAATTCCGGGTACTTTTCTCGGAGGATCGCCAATGCATCTAACGCGATCAAATGGCCCTTCTTCTCTACCATCCGGCCGACCATAACGAGGTTCGCCACGTCAAGGCGCTGGGTCAGACGGCGGATCCCTTCACTAGCGGGGATTTCCACGCCCATGTGATGTACGAAGGTACTCTCCTTGCTTGCGCCTGACTTCAGCAGGAGGGATCGCCAGTATTCGCTGATCGGCAGAAGAACAGCGGTACCATCAAACAACGGGGCGTAAAAACGCCCGAGCGGCAGGCTCCACTCCTTTAGCATCTCAAAGGCGTGAAATGTGACTACTAACGCCGGCTTCGGGTCCATATGCTCGCCTGTCGCAAGGCCCAGTCGACCGATGTGCCCGAAATGGCAATGGATGACATCTATATGTTCGCACTTTGATGCGATCACTGCCCCGAGGAAAATTTCCCTGAGCGACAGATCTTTCTTGGACCGAAGCCGCCATAGTATCCTCGGATTCTCGACGGTCAAACATGCAACTAGTCCAGAAAAGACGGCCCGCACAACTGAGAAAGAGACTTTCGCATTGGCCAACCCCAAGTAGCTTGTACGGCGTGAGATTTCGGAACCGTAATCATCAACAGGAAAATCGGCTAATTCTTTCGAACCCAACACAACGATTTGGACGTCGACATTATCGATCAAATGGTCCTTGATCTCATCAATTATGAATGTTTGCGAATATGAAGGAAATCGCTCAATAAGATAGAGTACCTTCATGCGTTGGCTTTCTCTAACGCGAGCAGAACCCGAGCCGCCTCTTCCTTAGGGCATAGCAAATAATCAGACATGGCAAGATTATCCTGAATGCCAATCTCGTCAATTCTTTCTATACCTATAAGCTCTTCTTTCGGACCATACCTGACACGAAAAATCGCGTAATTCTGCGCCCGCAACATGTCTTCGATCGATCTCTGACGCGTTACGCGTTCTAGATTTTCTAGGGTATAGGCAGGTAATATTTCAACAACTAAAAACGGTCTCTGGATCCGGATAGTATTTAATAGCGCTTGAAGTACGGGTAGCTCCCCGCCTTCAACATCAATCTTAATAATTGACGTTTTAGCTGGAACGAAGTCAGTTGGTACGTCCGCAAATGAAAGCACGACTACCGGCTTGCGTGAAAGAGGCTTTCCCCGAAAATTGGCAACCAGACTTGCAGAAGGATCGGTCTCTTCGTTACGGTACATCTCTAGCATCAAAATTTCAGTCTCGACCCCGACGCCGGCAGGTATGACCGTGTACGGAAGGCTGTTGGCTGCCGCGAGTGAGGATGCATAATCAGCGCACGCTGGATTGGGCTCAAACCCTAGGTACTCGCGGCTAGGATCAGCTGCCGCAACTTTAAGCATCGTCTGACCAAGATTTACCCCTACGTCGATAAAACCACCCTCTTTGAGCCGAAACAGCAAACTGATTAAATCGGCCAACCATGGTTCCGAAATGTAGGTTTTCCTTCCATTTAGTATTGGGATTCGGAACGTGCATCCGTACGCTCTTTCGGTGTAGCTCCGGCTGAAAAAGCCAGACTTCTTCAGTACGAAGTGAGAAGCTCTATGGCGTAGACTAGGCAACTGGTCCTCCCATTCGGACGATGTCCGGTTTGCACTCGGATGAGCAATGTACCCCAAAAACAGGGGCGCTTGTTTGGTGATCAGAGAGAATTCGTCGGGCGCCATGCCCGGTAGATATTGGCCAAATCGCGAAGGATTGGCACTCGGTCATAAAACTTGAGGTCCGCAATATCGCTTCTGGAACGCCTCTGGAAAGCAAGCGGAGGGACAGCGAATTCAGTGGCGACTTCGGGATGCGCTCGACGAAACCAAACGTATGCTGCGTCGATTGGAGGATGAATACCCTGGTATTCCAAACCTTCGAGATATCCCACCATCAAGCGGGCCCCGATGGCGGAAAAACCCATCATGTGTGCTCCAATAATGTCACTTGACTGCAAGTCGGACGGGTCTGATGCGTAGTACCCTCCGTAAAAAATTTCCCATGCGGTTTTCGGCAAATAGATGTCGGCATTCGGCCTAAAAGCACAATCGTCCTCAAGGATGAGTATTGAATCACCTGCCAGCGCGGCTTCTTTAAGCAGCGCTAGTTGGCTCTCGTAGACGCCCCTGGCACCTATGGATGTGTAGTCACCCTTTTCATCCGGTTTGATCGCGGGGAAAAATTTGACGCTTGGATTGTCAGCATGACCGAGCTTTTCGAGCTCCCGCCTGATTGCTCGGCGTCTATCACGCCTCTCAGGAAGGTTGATTATCCTGATACGGGCAAAGGTTCGCAGAAAGGACATGCAGCACGAGTTTACGAGATGGATGACCAAACTGCAACGGATCGTCTCGCGGTTGTACTTACGGTGTCCCGGTTGGGGAGAGCGAGATAGCGCTCTCCACCTTGGTCCTTGTCTGCTCCAGAAAAAGGTGCAAGCGCAGGCTCTCTAGGTTCGGGAGGCACCGCCTACAATTTCGTTCTAATGGGAGCCGCGGGTTGGGCAGAAAGTTCCGGCAGCATGCCAGCTACGACGTTCGGCCTTCAACTGGTGAGCCATCCCTGCCGATGAGCTAGAAAAATGGTTAGGCTTTCCGGTGGGGGAGAAGGTGAAGACATTTCCGGAAGAGGCGCGTCCCAGCTTCGCATGCCGCACTCGTACTTTCGAACGCTAAGAGTCTTTGGAGTTAAGATGCAGCTTCCTGCAGGTCAGAAAATCGCCAGATTAGACTCAATTCAGATGCTGCGTGCTATCGCCGCCGCACTTGTCGTTCTTTTTCATGCTCATCAGGCATTTGCCATACGCGGCGCGCGCCCTGCTTTCGAACTAGAAACGTACTTGTTTGCGTTCGGTGCGGTAGGAGTTCACATATTTTTTGTTATTAGCGGCTTCATCATGGTGGTGACCGCTCGATTTGAAAGCGGTTTCGACCTCGCGGCTTTTTTGAAACGAAGGTTCTTTCGCGTCTATCCGATTTATTGGATATGCGCTGCTGCCTATGTAGTGGCCCATCTGGGCTTTGGGTCACCGTATATGCTAGATGCGAGTCAGGTTTTTGGAGCTATTCTCCTACTACCGTATGGGGCGGCGGCTGTTATCGGTCCCGCGTGGACCCTCTCCTACGAAATGTATTTCTACATCTGCTTCGGTGTCGCCATGGTTTTTGGGCTGAATCGAGGGCTGTCTTTGCTATCGCTGCTATTCATTATAATGATGGCGGTGGGCCTGATACTGCAACCATCGGACCCCTTCCTGCACCTTGCAACTAGTTCCTTATTAATAGAGTTTTTAGCGGGAGCGGCAATAGGCTGGCTCGCGGTGCATGGTCGCCTGCCTTTACGCTTCGGTCTTACTTCAGTAACCCTGTCCTTAGGACTTTTCGCTGCGGGATTGCTTTACGGGTATGACAATATTCCAACAGCGGTTACGTGGGGAGTTCCCAGCGCATTTCTAGTGTTCGGAGTGGTCTGCCTAGAACTTCAGAGAGGTTCCGGCGCTTTGGTGCGAAGAATAGGATTTCTCGGAGACAGCAGCTACGTGTTATACCTTATCCACATTCTAATTATTGCCGCCGCCCTGAGGGCCATAGAAGCATGGTCCGATGTTGCAGTCGTTGCTCCCATAGCCGCCGCATTCGTTCTTTTGATAATCTCAGTACCGACCGCTGAACTTATGCATAGGGCATTGGAACGGCCCTTGCTTAAAGTCCTAAATCCTCGAAGGCAGCTTGTGCCGAAGCGGTAGGACCTTAACTAGTCATCTGAATCTGAAGTTCGGCTCATTGCCTTTTGGCAAAAGCGTTTGACCGATGCGAGGATCTCGTCGGCGGATTTGTTCCAGCGATAGGGTTCGGGGTTTTCGTTGTACGCCTAGATGAAGGCGCTGATGTCCGGTCCCTCGGGCATCGCGGCATCGATCTGCTTGAGGAAGGCCAGAAACTCGGTTACCCGGTGGCGCTTGTAGCACTTCCCGATCACCGCCCCTGTT
>NZ_LZRP01000016.1 GCF_001678665.1 Erythrobacter sp. QSSC1-22B | reverse complement strand
CTCGGTCGGTCAAATCGCTTGGATACCGCAATCCATCACGGCTATGCTCGCGCCGAGCAATACCAGTCCATCCCATCGCTTCCTCCATCTTCTCGACAAAGACGGCTGAATCACAAGATGCTGGTATTGCTCAACAACTTTCGGATCGGTCTCTTAAAGAAGGCGACTGGAACGATCTGTTAATGAAAAAGGCCGCATTGATCTGATCGAAAAATTGCTAAAGTACCTAAAGGTTACGCGATCGACGGTGTGGCATCTTTAAAATGGTTCTGATTTTGCAGGTTAGCCCGAGCATTTTCTGACTGTGGTTGCTCCTGCCTTCAGTCTCGCCGCACAATCATCGATCGCGGCTGCGCCCTCAGGTATCACACCCGCCATATTGAGAAACGGATGGATCATGCCGTCATATCTTATAAGTTCGACCGACACGCCCGCTCGCCGTAGAACGGCCGCATATTCTTCGATATCATCCCGCATGATCTCATACTGTGCCGAGATTACGAAAGCCGGTGGCAGGCCAGAATGATCTTTTGCCAGTAAGGGCGATATCTGCCAGTTATCTATCTCTTCGTTACACTGCAGATATTGCGAGTAGATAACTTCAAGATCGTCTTTCTCGAACAGATAACCTTTCTCGAACGCTTCCATCGAACTTGACAGTCCCTTGGTGCCGACCGCTGGATAGATCAGCAGCTGGAATTGTAGTTCGGGAAAGCCTTCATCCCGTGCCATCAGCGTCATTACTGCCGCGAGATTGCCACCAGCTGAATCGCCGCCCACACTAAGTTGCGACGCATCCAACCCCAACGCCGTCCCATTCGCCATGGCCCATAGCAGGCTGAACCAGGCGTCGTTCACAGCCGCAGGGTAGGGCTTTTCGGGCGAAAGTGAATAGTCGACTGAGATTATAGCCACGCCCGATTGTTCGCACAGCCTTTGGCATAACGAATCATATTGCTCGAGGCTGCCGACAGTCATTCCGCCGCCATGGAAATAAATGAGAACGGGTGGCGGCCTCGTGCATCCACGAGGCCGGTAAAGCCTTACCCGTAATGGTTCACCGTCCCGCTGGATCGAGAACTCTGTCGCGAATGTGACTTGCTGGTCAGGCAGTCCCAAAAGTAAGAATGCCTCCTCGTGCGATCTGCGTCTCTCTTCAGGCGAGACGTCGGGGTCGTAGCGCTTTGCGGCAGCAAACCGGGCGAGGATATGCCTGACCGCCGGGCTCAATTCAGCCTCTTCGGGTGGCAGCCAACTGGCTCTGTTTTCCCGAACAGCGAGTTGATAATCTCGGTTCTTTTCCATTAATTTCCCCACGTCACAGGTAAGGTGCGAGCACCGTACAGTACCATATCGTCCCTGAAATCGAGGTCTTCGAACGAAGTTGCCAAACTAAGGTTCGGCATTTCCTGGAAGAGCGATCGAAATACCAGATCAAGCTCGACCCTAGCGAAATGCGCCCCGATGCATTTATGAAGCCCGTGGCCAAACCCCACGTGGTGACGGGACGGGGTCTCGGCATTTAGTCTATCGGGTTCGTGGAACGCGGCGCAATCTCTGTTGGCTGAGTTGATCATCACGAGAACGCCATCACCTCGCTTTATTTTGGTATCTCCAATTATCACGTCTTCCAAAGCTGCACGTGGCAGTCCGGCATGGTTGACACTTAGATAGCGCACGAGTTCATCAATCATTTGCGCTCCAGATACCTCGTCATCTATGAATTTCGCCAATTGCTCGGGTGATCGAATCAGCGCTGCGGCACCCAGTCCTATGACCTGCGCCATCGTGTCATATCCGCCGAGGAACAGCAGCGCGGTGGTCCCCACAATCTCTTCGCCTGACGCGCCGTGAGAGACTGCTACGGTTTGCACCAAACGGCTGATCAAATCATTGGCCGGAGAAGCTGACTTGCCTGCTACAATTTCTGCAAAGAATTTCATGAGCGCAAAGGCGTTCTCCTCCGCCACTTCCGGACTGCTTACCCTATCGAGTATCCGATCGGTTGTCTCTTGAACGAATGCACTATCATTGGACGGCACACCGAGAAGACCTCCGATAATCTGGGAGGCGACTGGGTACGCAAAGTGCTCGATCAAGTCGGCGGGCTGCGAAAGATTTTTGAACTCAAGAATTGCTGACGCCACTATCCTCTGCATCTCCGGCAGGAGGGATTGCACATGTTCGTTGAGGAATTCTCGGATGACCAAGGAGCGCATCCGAAAATGGTCCGGAGCATCGTGCTGCATGAAAAAGCCGGGGGGCGGTGACACCGATCCTGAAATGTACGATGGGTACCCTGGCGCGAGCGGACTTGAACTGAAGCGCTTGTCCATCAAGACAGCTTTGGCGTCCTCATGACGGGTCACCAGCCAAGCCTTATCGCCCTTCGGTGTTTTCACCTCAGGAAGCAAAGCTTCGGAGCGGTAGCGTGCGAGTGCTGGTGGCGGATCAAAAGGACAATCTCGCTTGATTGGGAGAGGGTCTAACTCGTCAGGTTTATGCATCATTGATGTTGGTTTCCTCACAGCGTATCAAGTGCTTGAACCCTCGAATTGTGACAGCACCGGTCGCTGGGATTCTTCACAAATTTGGCCCTTGATTGTTCATTCATGGGGACTACAGGTCAGCAACCCCAGGCTTGCTAACAGAGCTGACCGAATGTTCGGTTTTTCCAATAATGCATCAGCGCTGCTCGCATCTGCGCATACCGGGACGAAGATGCTGGCGTCTTCGATGATTGTAGCCGCCATCGTAGTGAGCACTTCGCGCAATTGTGCAGGAGCGTGGATCGCACGGTCCGTCGTGGCCCACACTGCAACGGGTTTGTTCGACATCACAGTCGTGCTGACCAACCAGTCCAGCGCATTCTTGAAAGACCCGGGTAATCCGTGGGCATATTCAGGTATGCTTACGAGCACCGCTCCGGCACTGGCGATTTCATTCCGCAAATCAGCTACGCTTTGATGCTCCGCGCCATCGACATCGTAATCGGGATTGAACGGCGGGATTCGCTCAATTGTTGCGAAGATCTTGAGGCGCGATTTTCCCCAGACTTCCTGGGCCGCTTCGAGGAGAATTCGGTTGCTTGAACGGGCGCGCAGGCTTCCGCAAATGGCTAGTATCGAGTCAGACATCACATTGCCTGTTCAGCGGACACGGTCACATCCGCATCAACAGGAAAACGATTGATCAATTTCGACATTTTATCGGCATTAAGTTTATCTCTAGCATGCAAAACGGCTTGGATGGTGATGGCGCCTCCAAGATCAGCCTTTGCTTCGATCGAGGCCGGCTCAATACCCTCTTCTGCAAACAATCGCTTGATACGCTTGTTGGCAGCGGCAAGGCGCAAGGCCGGTTTGTAGATCTTTCCGACCGCCGTAGTAGGCATGGCGGCTATTGCTTCGATTATCTTTGGCCGGGCTGGTGGTTCCGATACGTCGCGTTCTAATAATGCCGCGAGTTCAGCAAGTGCCTTGACCTCGTCAGCTCCGGCACGCAGCTCGACGTAAAGAGCTGGCACCTCACCAGCGTAATCGTCGATTAGCCCCACGGCTGCGGCAAGAACTACATCGGCGTGGCGGGCGGCGACCTCTTCGATTAAGGCCGGATCGATATTGTGCCCGCTCCTGATGATCAGATCCTTTGATCGCCCAGTGAGCGTCAGCCAGCCATCCTCTGAAAGCAACCCCAGATCGCCGGTGTCGAACCACTCATCAGCACTACGCTTAGCGCCCCCAAGATAGCCATGAAAGACATTTGCGCCCTTAACCATGACCCTGCCCACCAAAGTGTGTTGTACCGAGATTGGTTCGATACGCACGTGAACGCCGACGAGCGGTTCTCCGGCTGTTTCAGGCCGGGCGGGCCCATTTCGAGGCGCGTAAGCGATCACCCCCGACGTTTCGGTCATACCGTAACCTGTGTGAACCTCCTTGCCGGTGACTGCCGAGAAGCGCCTTGCCGTCTCAAGCGGTAACGGGGCGGTTCCCGTCAACACGTAGTCGAGCGCTGACAAGTCTGCGCCATCGACGCCGACGTTGCATAGCGCCGCGATCGAAGTGGGCACCGCGACCATCATGGTCACGTGCTCTTTCTCCAAGAGTCTCCAGAACGATGCCAATATATTCGGATCGCGCATTCCTGCTGGAGCCGGCATGACCACCGCTGTCCCAGCAAGCAAGGGCGCTAGCCCGCCGACGATCGCGCCAGCTATGTGGAATAGCGGCAGAGGACTGAAGAATCTATCTTTCATGCTAAAGGCAAGAGCAGGAGTTAAAGCTTGTGCGCCGCAGGTTAGATTTGCCAGCGAAAGGGGCGTTATTTTGGGCCGTCCGGTTGTCCCGCCAGTATGGAACAAAGCGGCTAACGCATCAGCGGGGCGTTCGAAGTCATATGTGACATCAATCGGCGCTTGCTGAAGCATTGCTGGAAAGTCTCCGCCTGCGCCGACCGTCAACATCCGCAGTTTTGGCCTAGCTTCATTGATTTGCCGAACAACAGCCGCCAGCGTGGGGGATGTACGGTGTGTCGGGACACAAAGTATGTCCGCTTCAAGTTCATCTAGCAGATGAAGGATGTGTTCAATTTGGAGCAACGGGTTTATCAAAGCGACGCCTGCAACCGACATTCCGCCCCAAAGAAGCAGATGAATTTCCGGTATCGTTGGCAACAACAGGGCTATCCGATTCTCGGAATCAAGACCGTACCCTTTAAAAAGCGTTGCTGTCCGACGGACATCTGCAGCAAGTTGCGCCCGCGACCATCGCGCCATGTCGCCATCAATGTCGGATGATCGATAAGCGATCAGTGCATCGCCATCGCCACCCCATTCGGCGGCGGCGTGTTCAAACATGGAAGGAAGGTCAATCGTTAAAGAGGTGTCGTATTTATTAGACATGAGGCTGTCCCTCGCCAATATACGGAAAGGTTAACATCGGTCTAGAATTGAACCGCCAACGTCGCGCCATACGTCGCTGGCTGACCGGCATACCGTACCAAAGTGTCTTGGGTTTTGAGCACATTAACTATGTAATATTTGTTGGTCAGGTTCTTTACCCATATGCTTGCGGTCCACCCGTTGTCCTGCGCTCCGATCCCAGCCCGCAAATCAACGAGAGCGTACGCAGGCAGAACCAGCGTCGGATCATTGTAACTCTCGCCTGCGCTCATCGACGTATCGGCAGGGCGGGCCGGATCGCTCCGTTCAAGACCCGCCTTTGCTCTGCTTTGATAAGTCACCGCACCGCCGAAGAAGAGTTCCAAGTTCGATCCAACGCCGGTGCGATAATCGGCATCTGCTGAAAGCGTCCATTCAGGAGTGTACGGAAACGCATTGCCCGTAAATGGGATGGCCGGCCCCACCCTCTGCGGAAAATTCGTAAAGTCGGTCCCGTCCGAATTCTCCAGGATTTCAGAGTTAACGTAACTGGCTGTGCCAGCAAGAGTAAGTTCGTCCAAAGGACGCCACATCGCTTGCAACTCACCGCCCCAGATACGGGATTTTGGGATGTTTACGAGCTTTTCAAGTTGACCGAATATCTGGTCCTGAACGCGGCCACGAAGCTGCTTATTCGTATAATCATAGTAGAACACTGCACCGTTTAATTGTGCCGAACGTCCACCGATCGGGGCCTTGAATCCAGCTTCATAGGCCAGCAGCTCCTCTTGGGTCACCGGAAGCAACTGACCGGAATTGGAGGCAGACAGCGTTGGAAAGCTTCCCGCTTTGTAACCTTTGCTTATGTTGGCATATAGCAATGCTTCACCTCCGCCAGGTTTGAAATTTAACCCCGCCCGCCATGATAGATTGTCCTGATCAAGATTATCGGACACGAGCCCGGTCGACCCATCGGGAAGTAGAGTCACGCAATCGCCCGCCGCTGCCGTGACCGGAACATTCAGCAAGACACCTTGTATGAAGCCAAAGATTCCCGACAGATCTCCAGCCCCACTGTCTACTGTGCAACTTTGATAGCTGTTTTCCGACTTCGTATATCTCAGGCCCCCCACGATGCTAAAGCTATCCGACAACTCCAGCTCGCCATTGGCGAATACGGCATAGTTTCTGATTGTACTGTCGGCATTATTAAAGAACGTATCGAAGCCGAATGGTCCGACGAAAGCACCGGTGGACTCGCCTAAAAAGATTTGTTGGCTGTCGCGAATTCGGTCATCTTGATAGTTCGCTCCGACCAGCCAGTTAAGACGGCTATCGAGCGCCTGCCCGCCTAGCCGCAATTCTTGTGAAAAGGACTCGATTTTACCACGCGGGATAATGTGCAGGTTGCGGGCAGTAGTTCCGTCCGCATCTTGGAAGGCAAATTGGTCGTATTCTTGATAGGAAGTGATCGAGGTAAGCGTTATTTCATCGGTGAGCTCGAATTCGGCGCGGAGCGAGGCCTGCCAAAATTTATTATTGCGCGAAAGATCTAAGGTTGGAGACCATTCCGCGATACGTGGGTTGAAATCGGTAATGATGGACGCTGGGATTCGCGGGTCAATTGCAATTGCACCATTCACCGGAGCAACCTCAACGGCCTGACCGGCTTGGGTGTCGCTCTTGTCTACCCAGCCATTGAGATTTAGGGATACACGCAAACGGTCCGTTGGCTCGAAATCAAGGAGCAATCGCCCGGTCGTGAAGTTTTTCTGACCCAAACTGTCATTGGGGCGAGACTTACTGTATTGCCAATCTCCGCCCTGAACCGTCTTTAGTGCGATACGAGCGGAAAGACTGTCGCTAATCGGTCCGCTGACATAACCCTCCCCTTCGAATGTATTGAACCGGCTATAGCCCCATGACAGCCCGGCTTCCAACTCGTCAGTAGGTTTTGCAGCAATATAATTGATCGCGCCACCGGTGGCGTTCTGACCGAAAAGGGTGCCCTGTGGGCCCTTGAGCACCTCAAGCCGCTCAAGATCAAGCACCGCCCCGCGCGTCATCGCCGGGTAGGGAAGACCCACCTCATCTACATAGACGCTAACAGTGGGGGCAGCTGCCAAACTGGATTCATAGAACCCCACGCCGCGCAAGGTGTAGGTGGGGAAATCGAATTGTGAACGCGTGTACGTAAAGCCTGGTATTAGCCGCACCAGATCGGTGGGGTCGGAGATTTGTTTTTTTGCTAACTCTTCTCCTGAGAATGCGTTGATCGACATACCGACATCATTGAAGTTCTGCTCACGTTTTTGCGCGGTAACGACGATGACATTTAATTCACGACCAGTTCGAACTTCGGCCTCGCTCGTTCCTGCTTCGTCGCCCCTCGCCTCGTCCGATATTTGAGCATGTACCGGCATGCTTCCCAGTACGCTCGCCAATGCTATAATGGACGTAAGTGTCGGTGCTTTAAGCAATGGTACAATCAATTTCATCAGTTAACCCCTCGTCGATCGCGCTATTGCAGCTTTGCGCTTTTTTGCTTGACGAGACGGAATGTGCGGCCGGATTACTGATCAAAGACCATCCAAAAGTATGGTTGATCAGTCTATTTGCCCATGAGCACGCGCTACTTCAATGGCGCTGGTTCTGTTCGCGACATGGAGCTTTGCGAAGACATGCTGCAAATGCCATTTGACGGTGTTTTCAGAAACGAACAATCGGCTCGCGAGCGCTTTGTTGGAGAGCCCTGTAGCAACTAAAGTCATCACCTCAACCTCCCTCGCTGACAGGGCTTCGACATCGGCGTGCGCGATGCCGAGAACGACGCGTTGCTCTCCGGCGTTGCTCAAAATATCGTTAAGGTAGACCAGATCGAGCATGCTTTTCGCAAGCTTGCTTTCTTCAGTCGCAATTGATTGGATAAGAGTGACGGCAGCGGGACCCTCGTCAAGAAAGGTTCGAAGCAATCGGCCCGGTTGAGCTAGTTGCAGCGCTTTGCGCATGGCGCGAAGAGCGGTGGCGATCTCGCCGCGATGGTTCCGAGCGACCGCCTCAATAACGAGCAGCCGGCTTGCTTGCCATAGCCTGCCATCGTTCTTGGCACGGTTAATCGCTCCGCGCAAAGCGGCGAAGTCACTACGGCGTCCCCGAACGATGAGGTCGAACCGTATCTCTGCGCAATTCCCTTCTAGGTTTAAGCCACCTGTGCGTTTCATGTCCGCAAAGGTTCCGCTTTGATCCATGGCAAGCTTTAGTTTACTCGCCTGTCTAACCTTGTTGTCACGCAGTGCGAGGGTGATGCGCTCCCAAGTGGCGGCTTGGTAGAGACGTGGCCACCGCCTTCTTACAGCAAGTGCTGCGGCATCGCTCAGCCAACGTTCCACTGAATAATGGTCGTTGCGAATCGCAGCAAGGCGGCAGGCTGTGATGTAAATGGATGCGACCGCATCGGGTAAAGCGACCTCGACCGAACTAGCTAGACTGCGCTCGATCCACGTTTGCGCTCCATCTAAATCGTTCCACTCATAAAATACCATCGGCAAATAGCCGCTTGCAATCGCTTCCAAAGCGGGTGCCTGTTCCGACGGTTCGATCAACCGCGAACCCTCCACCCATCGCGCCATCGCGCTATCGAGGTGCCCTCCGATGGCAAGGGTCAGACCGTTCAGCGCGAGAGCAAACGTTGCTCCGAAGGTATTATGACTCGCATCGTGAATTGCTTGAGCCTCGAGGGTCAACCGGTTTGCTTCGGCTATATTGCCGCATTCGATACGGCCGATCGCTGACGCGGTGAGGAATACGCCACGATTGTAAGCGTCGGCTGAACCCATGTCCGCCTGCCCAAGTTCGCCAAACCGTAATGCGTCGAGCGGCCTATCGGCGAAGGCGGCGACGATCGCCTGAGCCGCTATCAATGAAACAGCTTGTGATCGCGTAAGCGATCCCGACCGCTTTTGAAGTCTTTCTATCTGCGCGTCTGCGGCATCGTATTCGTAAAGAACGGCGTGCGCCGGCGCGGCTTCGAGACTTATTGCTGGGTAGCGATCCAACATACCGTCTGGCAGTCTTGCAATCCAGTCGCTAAAAGATCGCCACCTGCCGATGCGTTCGTGGGTGCGGCTCGATTGAGCCAAGAGTGAAGCGGCCCGGTCGACATCACCGCCGCCAAACGCATGGGCGATCGCATCGCTGATATGATTATTCTGTTCATGCCATTCGGCGGCGGCGAGATGATAATTTTGCGAAGTTTCTGGGTGAGTACGCCGCAATTGCGCCTCCAGGCAAGCGCCGACCAGAGAATTGATTTCGATCCAGCCTTCCAGCGTTCTTTGAAAAAAGAGTCCCCTGTCCTCGCACTCGGCGATGCGTTCTTCTGCGTCGTTAATTTTTCCAACATACTCGACTAGTTTTGTGGTGAACCGGCCTAGGGTCGCGGCTATATAGAGCAATTCAACAGACGAATCAGGTGCACTCTGTGTAATTTCGTCCAAAAGGTAACGTTCGACCAACCCGCCCCGTAGGCTCAGCGCATCAATCAGTTGGCCGCGATTGGACGCCCCTTTTCGCGCTTCAATTATGGCCATGCGGATACCCGCCGGCCACCCGTCTGCCATTTTTACGATCGCGATTTTCACACTCGGATCCGTCAGGTCTGCGGCATTCACAAGTTCGCCTGCCGCAATGTCATCCAACTGGAGATCACTGGCTTTTATCATCAGAGCTTCGTTTTGGACCGTTCGGCGCGGGACACGCAAAGGTATACGCGTTCGACCGGCGATGGCGAACTGGACCACATGCTCGTGCTGATCTAATAGCATCCCCAGGGGCTCAAATATCGCTGCCGCGATTGTGTGCGCGTTGTCGATCAAGACCAGTAACGAAGTTTTGTTCGCCACGTGGGCGGCGACTATCGTTTTAAGTTTCTCTGTCTCATCGGCTGAGTAGCTATCGAACCATACGGTGTCTCCGCCTCGTCCGATAACTTGATTGTGCATCGATCTTAACAACGCAGTCTTGCCATATCCTGCCGGGGCTTCGACAAAGACCGACTTCGTCCATCCTGCAATCATTTTGTCCGCAGACCGAACTTGATACGGGAAAGGCCCTTCATGAATTTCCAATTTTCGGACCTTCCTCCGACGCACGCGGTTAGAAACGTTAGGAAATCAATTTTGGCGCATCCAACTGAGCTTCACTACCACTAGTCTTTCAGTTTCCCAGTACCGCCCGTGCAGCCTGCTCCGAGTTGACCCCCATCTGCCTCAGCCGACCAATTTCATCAAACAGGCACCATTGCTCAATAATGAGACCATCAATAATACGGTACAGCCCCAGTTCCATAAAGTCGATTTTATTGCCAGATGCTGGGATTCCCGCAAAATTACCCTCGTGAGTGCCGGTTGACCGGAAGCGGTCGGCCACCCGATCATCGGCTGCGAAAATGTCCTCAACATGCTCGGTCCAGTCGGGAAACCCAATGCGAACCGAACGGACACCTCGCTCGACTGCCTCACGCCCTTCCCGTCTCGGTATTGGAGCGCTCGGAGGCCAGTGTGCGATGAACTTTGGGTGGTAAATGCCGGCAATCATTGAGACATTACCTGTAGACCACAAGTCATGGAGACTTTTGATCAATCGTACGCCCTCTGGTTCCGAAACGCTCACGAGTTCATGGCCGTGGCGTTCTGCGCTCCGAGCATTGCCTTAGTTTCAAGAAATTCACCAAAAGCATGGTCGCCCCATTCCCTGCCGTTGCCCGATTGTTTGTAGCCGCCAAAAGGTGCTGTAAAATCGGGATTAGCTCCATTCAGATTTATTAAGCCCGCTCGAAGCTTTTTACCAATCGCCAGCGCCCGATCATGGCTACCATGAACATAAGCGGCCAACCCATATTTAGTGTCGTTGGCGATGCTGACAGCATCATCATCGTCATGGTATCCAATTATCGACAGGACCGGACCGAAGATTTCCTCTTGAGCGATCGTCATATCGTTCGTGACATTGGCGAAAATGGTAGGCTTCACGTAATAGCCCGTTTGATGGTTTGTAGGACGCCCTTCGCCCCCCGCTATGAGCTCTGCACCCTCAGCGATGCCGGTTTGAATGAAGCCTTGGATGCGGCGCCATTGCGGTGCCGACACGACCGGTCCGATCGCAAAATTCGTGCCCAGTTCTCCGACTACAATTTTCCCAGCGGCCTCCGCCGCTATTGATGTGACTTCTTGCATCCGGTTGACCGGGACGAGGAGCCGGGATGGAGCAATGCAATTCTGACCCGAATTCATCATTAAGGCACTCACACTTAGTGGGATTGCTTTGTTAAAGTCGGCGTCATCCAGAATAATGTTGGCGGATTTCCCGCCCAGTTCTTGATGCACGCGTTTGATTGTCGGAGCTGCCGCCCTGGCTACCTCTACGCCTGCTGCGGGGGACCCAGTAAAGCTTACCATATCTATTTCAGGATGTGAGGAGAGAGCCGCGCCTACACCAGGTCCATCTCCATGGACCAGATTAAAAACGCCATTCGGAATGCCCGCCACATCGCATATTTCAGCAAACAGGTGCGCACTGAACGGAGCCAATTCTGATGGTTTAAGGACCATAGTGCAGCCAGTTGCCAACGCCGGAGCGACTTTACACGTGATCTGGTTCATGGGAAAGTTCCATGGAGTGATGAACGCGCAAACGCCAATTGGCTCTTTTGTTATCAGTGTCGTTCCTCTTCGCTGGTTGAAAGGGTAATCCGTCAGCACACTGATCGCTGTGCGCAAGTGAGATCGGCCCATCATGACGTGAACGTCACGAGCTAGGTCCTTGGGCGCACCCATTTCTTCTGTAATGAGATCCGCCATTTCGTCTGCGCGACGATCATACTCGCTCGCAATCGCTTCCAAGATTTCCAAGCGCTCACTGCGTGACGACGATGACCATGTCGCGAAAGCGAAGCGCGCCGCCCAGACCGCTCGGTCGACATCCGCACTATTGCCGAGCTGGATTTTGCCAGCGACCTTTTCGCTCGATGGATTAATTACGTCAAAAACCCTTGGGCGGTCCGGCGATATCCATTTGCCGTCGATGAAAAATTGGTTGTACTCCCGCATGTCCTGCTTCCCGTTCACGCCTCGAGGGCAATGTCGCTGACTTGGATAATCGGCTCGATATCGGTGTAGTTTAGCATATCGGCTTGCAGCTTCTCCATGTGGGGGAAGAAAGCTTTCTCGTAAGCTTCCTTGGAACTACAGACAAAACTCGCTATCGAATGGTAAGCAGCGGCAGGCCATGGCTCACCGGGTGAAAGACACTTTTCGACGACGATAGCCGCCATGGATGGGCCCAGTAATTTGATCGACATCGGCATATGTGTGCCGATGTAATAGTCGAGGTCGAACCAACCGCCCTCAGTTTTCGGATATAGAATGGTGACTTTAATCATGAAGCTGCTCCTTGTGCGATGAAGAGTATGAAAATCGTCGTGCCACCGGGGCCATTCAAAAGTATGGGTGTCTTCGATAAAGGCGGGAGTAGTATCGACGATCAATAGATTTGGAGGATGGCTTCATGACTGGCGTTACACAAGATCACTCGGAAATTGCGTCTAAAGCGCTGAAGATCGCCTTCTCACCGGAATTTTCGATGGAAGAAAAAAGGAGGTTGCTGCCCATCTACATAAATCCCGACAATTACATCCAGCATGGAACTACGGTCAGCGACGGATATGGCGGGTTAATGCAACTGATCGAACAGCTCCACCGTTCGGCAGACAATTACGGAATATCCATCAAGCGAACGATAGCGCAAGACGATCTCGTCTTCCTCCATTGCCATTATCTGTTTGGCAATGGTGATGTCCGAGGGAAGGCGATCGCCGAGATTTTCCGCATTGAAGACGGCAGGCTGGTCGAGCACTGGGATGTCATACAGGATGTGCCAGCTAAGTCAGCGAATACCAACGGCATGTTTTGAGGCATTTGATGCTTGATAGTTACCCGCAAATTTAAGCAGCCCTACATTTTCAATATGCAAATCCCGAGCACAAGATGCGAACACTGCTTCAGCACTGCTGACACCAGCGATCGATAATGTTTTCATAGATCGAAACCGCTTGACGTATACGCTCGATCGAGCACCATTCATCAGTTTGGTGAGCTAGTTCCGGCTGCCCGGGACCCAATAAAATTGTAGGCGCTACCATTTCTGATTGTAGAACTGACGCATCTGTAAAAAAAGACATCGGTTCTACTGCAGCACCAGCGCCGGAGTCGACTATATCGTTCAGTACTTCAGCGACAACGGCTACAAAGGGCTCGTCTTTCGAAGTCAGTATAGCTGGCATATCGATCAATGACTTTAAACAAATCCTCTCGCCTAATCGTTTCCGCAAGTCCGCGCTGACAACAGCATGGTCCATGGTATCGGTAGTCCGGATATCAATCGTACATTCGGCAGCATCCGGTACCGAATTAAAGTTAAGACCGCCTCTGATCGTTCCGACATTGAGGCTTGGATTGCCCAGCTCTGATTGCGAATAACGAGACCAGTCGACATCTCTTGCCGCCAAAACTGCCTCTGCGATTTCATAGATCGCATTAGACCCAAGATCGGGCATAGAGGAGTGTGCAGTGACACCTTTAGCGCTGGCATTGAAGCAGAGGCAGCCTTTGTGCCCCAAGGACATCCCATTGGCGGTCGGTTCGCCCACTAGGATAGCGCTTGCCCGCCCCAGTTGCATATTTTGCCTTAATGCAATTGCGCCTTCGCAACCGGTCTCTTCCCCGCCGGTGAAAATTAGAGTTATCCCGCGCCGAGCATGTGATTTTTGTGCAAAGGGCAGCGCCGCGCAGATCATAGCGGCGACCCCTGCTTTCATATCGGACGTCCCCCGTCCATACATCCGACCTTCTGATGTCTCTCCGCCGAAAGGATCAGCTGTCCAACGTGTTTCGCCTAGCGGGACGGTATCGAGATGGCCAGTAAGTACGAGGGGATCGGCTTTCGTATCCGATCCTCCAATCCGGGCGATTAGGTTAACCCTTCTCGGTCCAAAACTTTGCAATTTAACGTTCCATCCATGGCGTTCCAAAAGGGCCGCCAGCAGTGATGCGCAAGCATGCTCGTCGCCTGGGGGGTTTATGCTGTTTTCGCCAACGAGCTTTCTCGTCAGCTCGACGGCATCATGTTCAAGACGCACTGGTTCCTGCTTTCCTAAAGGCTTTCGCCAACGCCTTACCACCCATGTCGCACGCTTCTGCCGCTGCCGGCACCCGGCCACCCATGTTCAGGAACCCGTGGATGACCTCACCGAATCGCCGGATTTGCGTTGGCACCCCGGCAGATTGCAGTCGCCTGCCATAATCTTCGCCTTCATCACAAAAAATGTCATAATGTGCCGTGACAATCAGTGCCGGCGGCAGGCCCGATAGATTTTTGGCCAGATTAGGCGATACTTCGGGGCTTTCCCTGAGTTCGGGGCCTTCGAGATACTGCATGTAAAGCCAATCCAACTGATCGGGAGTAAAAACGTAACCAAAGGCAAACTCCACCATAGAACCCTTCGTTGGATCCAATGACCCGACGGCGGGGTAAACCAAGAATTGGAAATCAAGCGCCGCTTCTCCGCTGTCGCGCATGGCCTGTGTCGTGGCCGCAGCCAGCATCCCGCCACCAGAATCACCGGCGATCGCAACCCGGTTCGGATCGCCACCGAAAGAAGTTGCATTATCGCGGACCCAGCGAACCGCTGCCAAACAGTCATCGAGCGCCGCGGGATGCTTATGTTCGGGGGGTTGTCGGTAATCGACGGCTACCACGATAGCCTCTGATGCCTGACAGATTCGGCGGCATATTGCATCGTACGATTGAAGGCTCCCCATCACCAGCCCGCCTCCTCGGCAAAACACGGTAACGGGCAGCTTGCTGCTGCGCACAACCTCTGGATGGTATATCCGCACCGAGAGTTTGCCGCCCGGTCCCGAAATATCCTTGTCTTGCGTTTTAACTGGGGCCCGGTCCATGTCGATTGAAGCGTAGTAGTCATCGAATGCGCGGCGCATTTGCACTGGTGTCATGTTCAATGGATCAAGGAAGGGATGCGCTTCCAAATGCCGTACTATCTCTTGCGAAGCGCCATCAAGACCAGACAAGTCAGCCATAGGAATTGTATTAACCATCATAATTCTCCGATTAGTTCAACTGGTTAGGTCATGAGCATAAAGTCGTAGACTGCCCGGCTAGCGTGCGCGATCGCTCGTTCGCGAATGATGACAGGGCTTGCGCTCTTCTTAATGTAGATTGCGATAGCGACTGATCCGCTCTTTTCGGGCAACTCGATAACACCTACGTCACTCGTGGAGCCGCCAAGGGTCCCTGTCTTATGGGCGATGGTCACATGAGCTGGCATACATCCTTTGATCCGGTTGTCATTCTCGCAACGTTCCATGACTTCGAATAAACGATCGCGGGAGGCAATACTCGTCAGATTCCCATGCCAGAGTTTAGCCAGTAATTTGGCCATCGCAGCAGGTGAGGCATTATCGCGCTCATCATCATCATAATTGTTGTTCGCTTGTTCGGTCAAAGCATAGAGCCGCGCCTTTTCACGAGCCGGAAGTACGGAGAAAAACGAAGCGAAGCTTTGCCCCTCCGTCAGATCGATCTCTAGGAAGTCTGCTAGGAATTGCGAAGTGGACCGATCAATCCGCATGCCCGCGATATTTGCTTTCGCAATCGCTTGAGAGACGTAATCTGGACCGCCGACGAGTTTCAACAACGCATCCGTTGCTGAATTATCGCTCGTCACCATCATGATATCTAGCAAATTAGCTACCGAGATAGCCAAACCAATATGACGGAAATACGGTTCAATCAGCGGTGGCGGCACAAGAAGATCGGCGCTAATTTCCACCATCTGATCTAATGCAACCTTCTCGTGGTCGATCAGTTGCAGAATGCACATCGCGAGCGCTATCTTAAATGTGCTAGCCATGGGAAAGCTCTCAGAATCGCGGTAACTCACTGTTCGGCCGTCTTGCAGATGGATGGCAGACAAACCCATTAGTCCACCACTTGATGCTTCGAGACGCTTGAGCTCGGCGCCGATCACGTTGCCAGAACCGGCTTCGCCAAACACTTCATTCCTCAATGGTGACACGATACTCTGCGACGACTGCGATGCTAACGCTGCAAGTCTTTCTTCAAATAGTCCCAATTCGCTGTTCTCCGCTGCCAGCGGCATTCTAGACCGCGATCCTAGTATGCACGATCTACCATGCCGCATCCCCATACTTTCAGGTGGTCTAGCGAACGGGATTATCGGGAATGTTTGTTCCTGTTGAGCTTAGGAGACAACACATGGGAAGAGATGCATTCGGTCAGCAAGAATTGCCGGTATATGATGATCACGCGCCTCTTGACGATGCCAGCGCAGCGGTTGTTGCGCAGGCATCCGGCACCCAGCCTGCGAAGTGGTGGACGCAAGATATCGAAACTAGCCGACGGGAGTATGCTGAAATGGTCACGATGCTTGGCCTACCAGTTTCTGGCTTGGCCGACCGCACGATGATCCTGATCGAAGCGGCATCGGACCGTATGCTTCCGCTTCACATCTATCGGCCAAACGATCGAGCAGCCGACTGCGCTATTTTGTTCATGCGCGGAAGCGGAATGTGTATGGGTAACATGGGTCTGTATCATGCCATTCTCGAGCGCTTGGCCCATTATTCAAATGCATTAGTGGTGGCTCCTGAGTATCGCTTAAGCCCTGAGCATCAGTACCCCGCAGGTCATGATGATGCTTACACCGCTTTCGAGTGGATGGTTGACAGCGCAGCAGCGTTGGGCGTGGATCCGGATAATCTGGTTCTTGCAGGAGACTCGGCAGGCGGCATGCTTGCCGTGGCAACAGCCATGCGGGCCCGTAAGGAACACCCTAAGGCATTTGCATTGCAGATCCTCGTTGCCCCCGCGCTGGGGACACGACCGGAAAGCTTCTCCGTATTGAGTTACGGTGACGGCTATCTGCTTGATACCGAAGATCTGGCTTGGCTGTACAGAACATATGAAGGAACCGGCAAGTCAGATGATCCGATGATCTATCCAATATTGGCAGCCGATCTTTCAGATATGCCGCCGACATTCATGATTACAGCTGGATCTGACATCATGCGCGACGATGCCGAGGCATTTTTGAAGCAGCTGCAGCGTGCTGGTGTGGCTGTCGAACTCGAACGCTTCGAGGGCACCGTTCATCCGTTTCTGAACATGGGCGGAGCGATCCCCGCATGTGATCGTGCCTTGAGAACAATAGGAAGTCGTGTGATTGACTTCTTTGGTTAGCGTGAACTTCTGAGGCGATAGCGGTCGCTCACTAAAGAGCGGAATAGGATTGGCTGAACCGTCCGATCAAAACGAAAAAGTTGAATTTCAAAAAAAGATTGAATAAAGAATCCAGAACAACGCCCGCAATTCACCTTCAGAGACTTTTTGCATACGACGTTACGACAATTTCCAAAATTAAGAGCTGGTAGTGGAATTATTATTGCAATTTGCGATTTTGGCGGTGGCTAAAAGATACAGTTAACTAGACTTGCGATTTATGAGCCCCGCTATCGTCAGTAATAAGTTATTCAATTCATGACTAATTGAATTTCACGATCTCTCATCAGAGGTAAAATGGTAGTTTTTTACATAGAACACGAATATTGGTTTGCTGTATTTCAACTGGTATTGGCTATGTTAGGAATGGGAGCAACATTGACTACGCATGACTTTCGGGCAGTTTTACTCCAGCCAAAGGCGGTCTCGAGCGGGATAGGAATACAGGTGTTACTGGTACCTTTTGTGGCTTTTGTTTTTATTCAAGCTTTCGGAGTTACTGGTGGAGTTGCTATTGGGGTCGCACTTATTGCGGCCATTCCAGGAGGGGCGACATCAAACATTTTTACTTTTTTTGCGCGTGGTAACGTCGCTCTATCAATCACCATCACCGCGTTAACCACTGTCGCTTGTCTCGTAACAGCCCCTCTGATTCTTAGGTTTCTTTCTACGCAGTATCTACCCGCGACATTCGTGATGCCGCGCGCAGATATGGTCATCGATATCGCTTTGGCTCTGTTATTTCCGCTAGCAGTCGGGATGGGTTATTTACGTTTTTTGCCTGATTCCGCTGCTGCCTTTTCTCGGTGGAGTATTCGCGGATCATTGATTGGCCTTATATTAATAGTGCTCGGTTCTTTGATGTCCGGAAGATTGGATATTGAGATGTTTGGTGTGCGAAACTTTGCACTAATTGCGTTGCTAATTTTCATGTTTGCTACATCGAGTTGGCTAGTATGTCGTATAGTGGGCCTATCGTCTTTCGATTCTACGGCGATCAATATTGAGGTCGTTGTACGGAACGTGAACCTTGGTCTCATGCTTAAAGCAATGTTGTTTCCAGCAATCCTCGGCCAACCTGATCCAATTGGAGATATGGTTCTAGTTTCATTGATATCGTATGGTTCGATGCATATGGTGGTTGCAGCCGCCTTGATCGGTTGGAGACGGCGCAAAGGTCATCATTGAGGAGTATTGGTAACATCCAATGAGAATTGATGTGGAGGTGCATCAGAAGCGGAGATACCCGAGTGCTAACGTCCTTCAATGACCTGATTGCGATGATGAAATCCATTCCTGACGAGCAAGCGGTAGCTGACCACTTTACGGCAATCCGTTGGAAAAATGACGCGTTCTGTCCGCATTGCAGCAACTCGCGTCTATCATTTCTTCAACTGGCGGAACCATTGGCGTGCTGACTGCCGTAAGCGCTTCTCAATCCGCGTCGGCACTAATTTCGAAGACAGCTAGTGGTTAGAATCTGGCGGATGGAACCCGCCCAATCGGCAATTGAGTGCGGTTTTCCGCCATCCCAGTAGGATTCTTCCGATTGGTTTTAACCACTAGTGGATTGATCGGATCATATGAGTCCGATTAGGGATTCCCTGTTTCGCTGTGATGTGCGATTCTGTGTCCATGCGCACCGGTATATCATTCACCCTGTCTCCCAGTGATCGTCAGCGATTGCGGGCCATCATCGCTAAGAGCCCGATCCGAAAGTTGTTGAGCAATACCAGCATCTTGTGATTCAGCCGTCTTTGTCGAGAAGATGGAGGAAGCGATGGGATGGACTGGTATTGCTCGGCGCGAGCATAGCCGTGATGGATTGCGGTATCCAAGCGATTTGACCGACCGGG
>NZ_LZRP01000015.1 GCF_001678665.1 Erythrobacter sp. QSSC1-22B | reverse complement strand
TTTAATAGGTCCTGAGCCTAGGGCGTGTGCTGCGACAACTTACCGACTTTTTGGCGTGTTGCCCCGTATGACGCCTCCTGAGACCGACCGGATCCACGCCGAGGCTGAGAGGGGGTGCTCTCCTCAGCGGGACTCGCGATTTCGCGCCGCAGACATCACCATACCCTGCCAGT
Organism: Erythrobacter sp. QSSC1-22B; assembly: GCF_001678665.1. Classification (GTDB taxonomy): domain Bacteria; phylum Pseudomonadota; class Alphaproteobacteria; order Sphingomonadales; family Sphingomonadaceae; genus Qipengyuania. The sequence goes on along the minus strand of NZ_LZRP01000015.1, from coordinate 20,093 downwards.
TTCCGCATCCTGCGAGTCTATGTTGCCAAAATCCCCACTCGAAACCATGGGGTTCTAATCTTTGGTTAGAGCTGCTTTTCTGGGCATAAACTGCGCTTCACGGGCTCGAACTTATCGATCAAGTCCAAAATCGGGTCGAACAGCACTACTAAGCGGCCTGTCGAAGCGCGCCGACGGTGAGGAGGTAACGTCCGGGCATCGGGCTCCGGTTCCTCAGCTGAAAGCACGGGAACTACAGTTAGCTCAGCCTGTCCTGGATCAGGTAATCCGTCCGCACACCGCGCATCGCTGACTATCTTTTCGAGGCAAATACCGAGCCTTTGCGGATTGCCACTGGATCAGAGGGGAGCCAACACCCCTCCCTCTCTCCGCACAGCCTAGCGCTCCGCAAAAAATTGGCCGAACCGCCTTGAAGTCGATCGCCACCACGCCCGTCCAACGCATTACTGCGCCCCAGATCTGCTTCGGATGATCGACAAATGAAGCAATCCTTTCTAAGCCATCACTGGCTCCTGCGCGGCCTCGAAAGCCAAGCGATCGGTCAGATGCTTACCCTCATCGGGGAGGCCATCTTTTCATGCATGCCCTAGGCATCGCCCCGATTCAAGAAACCACGATCCGATTCATTGCGCTCAGCGTATCGCGGATCTCGTACCAGTCCACCAATTTCTTGACTTTCGTGATGTCCAAACGGGGAATTCGCCGATCGCCGTCCTCCGGCCCATCACGAACCCAGAGGGTAACACGACGATATTCCACCTTCGACATCGGGACGTACCTTGCCCCGAGCTTGTTTTGCTGCGAAATCAAGGTCAAGCCAAACCGAACCGGCCGCAAGGCACCGCGATCTCAATTGCCTCGCCTTGCTTTGTCCACCGCATACTTGGTAGAGATTTAGACAGAATGAGAATCTCGGAAATTTCCCGTCGGAGACATGGCGCTTTTGCTGGCGTAGGCCCAAGCGCTTCCACATTCGGAAAAGCTAAACTCATAATTCAGCCTACGCTGCCGTTTTCATTGCGCTTTCTTACCGCCGACAGTAGAAGCAGTTCAGGAGGAGAGGCCGTCGCCAATCACGGTAACACTAAACGCGCTTCGGTTCCTAACTTCGTCGTCCATATATTTAAAATATGGATGGCAACTTTCGGTTCGGACGTGAGGCAGTTACTCGGCCCTAGTCGGCGAGCAAATTCTGGAGGCCATGCGCAGCTGGGGTTTTTGAACGTTTCCTTGGTGCTAAGCCGCCTTCGGCCAAGTAGGATCAACGAAACGCGCCATGCTCATCCATCCATTTGGCTTTTCCAGCCTTAGACCGGTAACTCATTTCTGCAAACCTTAGTATGCGCGCCAGAAATTACTAGGAGGTTTTCATATTTACCTACCGTAGCCTTCTTATCTCGAGGAGTGTTTGATGAGTCCGCCAAATGTAAAGGACTGCTCTAACCAATTGGCCGCTCTCGTGGGCCCATGGCTTCTTAATAAAGGTGACGTGTTAATGATGCGCACCGTTGAAGAAAACGTACAGACGATCCCGGTTGGAGCACTCATAGAGTTTTGGCAAGGCGGCATCCCACGTGATATGCTAAGAGTGGCGCAGCGCCCTACTTTTGACGAACTAGGGCGCCATGCCGCAGGTCTACAGATCACTGCTTTCATGCGCGCTCTCGCCAAAGGAGCAGCGTTGTCTTTGCCTAGTAGATGGACCAAACGATTAACAGGTCATCATCCTACGTCGCAGGTAAGCGCAATTTTAGACGCTTCAGGCTTCGCCTACGGAGACGTTTGGCCAATTCATCGGCTTGAAGCGCGCCTTGATGCGTATCGAAGGATCCGGAACCAGGGAGCGAAAATAATTATTCTCCCACAGGCGTTTGGGCCATTTGAGCAAACGAATGTTAGGAACGCGGCCTGTGAAATTTTCAATTTGTGTGATTTAATTTACGCTCGCGATGAAGAAAGTTACCATCACCTGCGGAGTTTGAATCTTTCGTCGGGACCAAAGCTCCGGATCTGTGCCGACATGACCTTTGTTCACCGCGGCACTCCGCCTATCAATCCCAATGAATGGCAAGACCGGGTGTGCATTGTCCCAAACGCCCGGATGCTCGACAGAACTTCTAAAACGACTGCAGCTGCGTACCTTGAAACCACTATACGTCTAATAAATTGGATCAGAGAGTATGGCTGCGAGCCATGGCTCGTGTTGCACGAGGCCAACGATGCACACATGATTGATGAACTGCGGGCGGAGGCCGGCGGCCAGATCCCGGTTTTAGACATCGATGCGAGCGAGACAAAAGGTGTGTTCGGATCGTGCCGAGCCGTCATTGCTTCTCGGTATCACGCTCTGATTAGCTCCTTGAGTCATGGCACACCCGTACTTGGCATGTCTTGGTCGCACAAATACGAAAGGCTTTTTCAAGAGTTTGAGCACTCGCGTTACCTGATCAAATTTCCCATAAGTGACGATGATCTTTATGAACGGTTAGGCGAACTCTTAAGCTTGGAGACGGGTAAAGATATTAAGGCTAATTTGATAAACCATTCCCAAGACAAGAAGGACCGTGTTCGACAAATGTGGGACGAGGTTAATACCTCGATTTGCGCGTAGCATTTTGCGATCAAAGCTCAGAATTGCTGTTCGGAGATCCGATGGCACCATAAACCAGAACCGCCGGCCGAAGTCGCAGTTCTAATAATCGGCATCACAGATAGTCGAGCGCCCCCGCGAGAGGATCTCAAATGACCTAGATTCCTTGACGCCACGTTTCGCAGAAAAAGGTACGGCAATTTTCAGGTCCGGCCAGCCGTAACTGATCATCATGATCACGCGTTCGTCCGGTTCGAGCGCGAGCATCTTGTTGATTCTCCACTCTCGTTCGGTATCGTCACCCCAGTTTATCACACATGAACCAACGCCTTGTACTTCAAGTCCGAGGACAAACGCCATCGCGGCCAAAGAAGCATCAACGTAAATGGCGTGCCGGTCCCGCTCGCCTGCATAAGCTCGCAGTCGTCCTACCACGACAATGATTGAGTTTATCTCGTCCAAAAATGAAATAGTCCCTGCTGCAACAGCAGCAATTTGCCTAGCGTCTTTTGGCCGGTCGAACACTCTAAATATAAATGGCTGGCGGTTACATGCGCTTGGAGATTGAAGAGCTACCTCCATCGCTCGATCAACCAGCCCCCTCGGTACAGGCACCGGCAGATAGCTTCTAACTGACCGCCGTTGAACCGCTAATCCATAGAGATCTGAAATTGAAATAAGACTGCCTTGGTCCCTGATGAAAGGTGCGGACGGCCTACTTTGGCCGCCTGTTGTGCGCCCAGCTAAAACTTCGAATCTCTCTTCTAGAAGCTTCAGTTTCTGATTTTGCTCCACCGACGAAAAGTAGCGCCTTAAGACATCGCGCGCCCAAATTACCTCTGAAGTAAATTGCCGCTCACCGTGAAACGCATCAATTAAATCTTCAAACCCAATGACCGTATCTTCTATGAAATCCAGACCAAAGGTCGCACGCCGGCTACGGGCAACGAGCCCTTTCTCAAGCCGGTGAATGTTCCGACGGAGGGAGTAGCTACTTTTCTCTCCCCGAAATCCAGCGAAATAGAGGGTTCGTCCGGCGGCGACCGCCCGGAACTCTCTTTCAAATGCATCTGATAAAAAGCCATAATAAAGCCTTCGCGCGCTGCTCCATTTCCCAGTCCGCTGTTCGACCCAACGACTCAGCAATCGGAAAATCCAACTGCGGCGCAGACGAAGAGACACCCTCCGCCAAAGCTGCCGCCAGCCCCAAGATCCATTCTCTACCATTTTATCGCCCATATCCCGCGGTACGCCTTTCTAGAAAGTACGCCCGAATGTTACCCTGCGGAGGCGCAACTTCGTGGCCAGCGCCCTCCACAAACTGACCAACTCGGATTCAGGCCCATGCGGCCGACCGGTCACAAACCACAAGATATACGTAATTATTAGATACGAAATTAGGCCATTAAAAATCATGAGTGCCAGGAAGAGCACCTCCAGACCGACAAGCGATCGAATGGGCTCCCACATAATAAACATCGACCCCACCATAACCAAGGAATTGAAACTCGGCTTGATGCAGCCGCTCAGCTGGAGCCATATAGACAAGCCACACGATTTCCGAATAAGGCTCATATTGAGTCGGGCGCTCACCAAGGAAGCTATCGCCCGACCGATAACGGCACCCATCAATACACCTATCGTGGTGGCCTGCCCGATGATAATGCCTCCGAGCAGAAGTGGCGCACGAGCGACAAATAACATTGTGTCTCTATAAAAAAGATCCCTCGTTTTTCCAACCGCCATAGCCATTGGTTGACTGTGATACATCGCTTGAAGTGCTGCAAGAATTGCGAGGACCTGAATGAGGGGAACAGTGGGTAGCCATTTGTCGCCCAGAAGCAGAGCAATAGACGGCTCAGCTAACACAGCGACACCGGCGCCAGCCGGAAATACGATCGTACACAGCAAAGCTTGCGCCCGGCGATAAGCCTGCTGAAGGCGCAATTGATCGCCCTTGATACGCGAAAAAGCGGGAAATAGAGCTTGTGCGACAGGCCCCTGAATTTGGCCAATCGTCATCGTCGGGATTCGGCCGCCCATCGTGTAAATTCCCAAGAGAGAAGGACTCACGAAATAGCCGAGCACAAGGGGATCCGCTTGGCTATTCAGGGAACGAACCCATCCACCTAAAGTAAGCCAAACCGAAAAGGAAAGAAGACCGCGATATTTAGAGAGAGAAAGTCGGGGCCTATATGGCATGAACGCATAGGACAATAAAAACCGCACACTTTGTGAAGCAACTATACCAGCGATAAGCGCCCAATAGGATCTAAATGCTATCGCGAGAGTTACCGAAATTATAAAGCCCGATAACTTATCAAGACAATTTAGAATTGTAACTTGCCAGAAAACGAGATTCCGCTCGAATACAATAAGCTTAGGATTAGATATCCCCCCGATAAATGCAGATCCTGCTAATACTAACATGACGTTAGTAAGTCTCTCATCTCCATAAAACGAAGCAATCGGATATGAAAATCCAGCAATAAGCAACCCAACAAGAAACGCTCGCATTAAGCCGAGCGTCCAAGCAGTGTGAAAATCATCCTCTTCTAAAGTATCGTTTTGCACGAGCGCTTGGGATGTAGAAAGGTCCGTGATCGTTCCCAAGACCATTGCGACAGAACTCGCAAGCGCGACGAGACCAAAATCAGCCGGAACCAAGACACGAGCCAAAACGAGTGTGCTGACAAATCCGAGTGCACCGGTAAATACACGAGAGGATACGATCCAAAGCGCACCCTTAATGAGGGGGACTTTCATCTCGGGCATTTAGTGGAGAACTCTTATCGGAGTGCGCTGACGAGTTTGGGAAAGCGGGCCGCCCACTCACACTGGGCCGCTGGTCCAATGTTATGATCGTTCCGCGCTGCCAAGGACGGCCCCGGCAGCCCTGGTTCGGAGATCCTAGCGTGGACTAGACAGGGGCACAAGCGAACGGCAGCGCAAACCTGATTTTCCGCCACCCCTTCTCTGCCACTTGAAAATTGGGTCAGTGTGGTACGTGGGTCCAGGTTCGTTAGAATGTCCCCGATTGTCAAGCCTATTCGCGACAACCATGAGTTTCGTAACAGGGCGGGGATAGCGGTCTTGCCGGGTTTGCCTTGTGCGAGAAGCTGCTAGTACCGGCCTTGAGGTTACGGCTGTTGCTGACTGCGACAAAAAGCCGACACCCCAGCACCTAACAAAGGTTGGCTCTGTCACCGCTTATATTGCTTCCACAACCCACTGCCGGACAGGCAGGTCAGAAGCTAAAGTTTCTTCGGCGAGGCCACCCACGGAGCCGATGGAGGCGTTTTTTGTGGCAACGCCGGGAGCCGAATCAGTGGCGGTGCAAGCAACGACCCAGGCTAAGGACCCTCGGAGTAATTCTCAATGGCTCGATGATCTGATTTAACGGCAGCGCTTTGGAGGCCCTTTAATGACTGACCTGATGTAGTTGTCGAAAGCGCAGATGAGCCGCGAACGAGCGTTATAAGACAAACTCAACGGATAGACCCGCTATCCGCGTTGGGCGGAGATCGGATTTTTTGAGCAACCGAGGGTGGGTAGCAGTGCGAGAGGTCCGGCGCTAACTTCAACTTAGGAAAACAACGGGTCAGGCCAACTTGCCGTCAAGCGAATTTGCCTGAAAAAGCAAAAATGATTGCGAAGTCCAGATTCAGCTGACCATAAGTGGGCCTGCCTCAAAGGACGTCCAAAATTGATAAGCGATGCAGTCCGATTGACAGGCCTGTTTGTGATGTGAGATCTCTAGCCGCTCGATAGGAAACCATGAAAGAAGCAAAAACGAACATTCGAGCAAACGGTCTGCCCCATGTTTTTAACGAGGCTATAACAATTTTGGACGCTCGCCTAAGACGAACTGTTCGGAAGTGTTGTCAAATCGCTATTTCCGTGGGAATTCCACCATCGTACGTGGGGTTCCGCGCAATGCCGACGGTGAAGGTGTCTAAACACGTAGATCAGATGCGAGCTTCGGGCAAAAGCGACGCTAAATATGAAGTCGTCCATCAGCCTGTCTCTGTGAACAATCCGCTTCCCTTTAACGTCGGCACACTTGAAGCGCTGCCAACCGACGCTGGTTGGTGGGGTTATTCGATGCGCGACGTACCTCAGCGGCGCCAATCTGAGACTTTTCTCGCCACCATTCCGAATGCGCAAGTCGTCTCGTATCTCGATGGGCGGAATGAATTTTTTCCGGCCATCCTAACGTGTAGCAACCGCGTTGCTGATTTACGTGAAATCGTCTTTCGTGGTCCTCATGCGGAAGTTATGCGCCGAAAGCCGCCTGTACGAAATTTAAAGCGAGCGACATGGATTTGCGAACGCGTCTACGACAACCATTCTCACTGGCTTACCGCGCATCTCCCAAAACTTTGCTTCCTGCGCGAGCGGCATGCTCTTTCTGATGTCCTGCTTCCCGAGAAATTGACTCCAGCAATGGTCTCGTCATTGAGCATGCTGGGGTTAGATCAAAAGGATTTCGGTACCTTCCGATCTGGTGAGTTGCTACAGGTGGAAGAGCTTACAATCCTTGGAACCGATAGATTTCGCGGCGAACTATTGCGGCCCGTCCGAGACGCCATGGCACCTACCAAGGGAAAAACACCATCACGGCGGATCTACATCAGTCGCAGCAAAGCACGAATGCGGAAGCTGTTAAACGAAGAGGATATCTGGCCGATATTAGAGGCGGCAGGTTTCGAACGAGTCCATATGGAAGATCTCGACTTCCCGGCGCAGGTCAATTTAATGTCGGATACAGCCGTTCTGGCTGCACCGCACGGGGCAGGACTCACCAACATGATGTTTTGTCCTCCGGGTTCGCATGTGCTTGAAATCGCATGGCCAGGATTTCCGAACCCGAACTTCTATGCTTTAGCAAGTGCTATGGATCTCCATTACGGCATCGTAAATGCTGAAGCTGCTGACGCTAAGGCTACCCCACTTGAGCGCGATATCACTGTTGATCCCGAAAATCTTCGCGCCGGAATCTCTGCGCTTGAAAGATCCATTGCCTTGCGAAACGCCGAAGTAGAAGATGCGCCTTGCAGATAACGGTGATCATCCCTGTGCTCAACGCTGAGCGCTATTTGGCTGCAACTATTCGTTCAGCTATGAACCAGAGCCGTCCACCAGATGAGATTCTCGTAGTCGACAACGGCTCAACTGACGCAAGCGTCAACATCGCTGAAGGCTTTGGAGGGCTTGTAAGGGTTTTACATCAATCTACTGCTGGCGCGTCTTCGGCTAGAAATATGGGCGCCGCCGAGGCAATTGGCGATGCGTTGATGTTTCTAGACGCGGATGACCTCATTGGCCCAACCGTGCTAGAAGAACTTTCGGCAGTGCTGGAGACATGTCCTGGCTCAGTGGCTTGTTGTCCTTGGCGCCGGTACGAATTGGTTGAGCAAAGTTGGCGGGTAAAGCCCGCCTCTTGCAAGCCGAGGCGGCCGGGCCAGCATCCGCTGTCGGCATGGCTGATGGGATGGTACCACCCCCCTTGTTCCGTGCTCTGGTCAAAAAAAGCGTACGCGAAAAGCGGCGGTTGGAATCCGGCTATTAGCGTCGATGACGACGGCGATCTAATGATGAGAGCTCTTGCTACCGGAGTACGTCTGGAGCGGACTGCAGGTGGCACCGCTTATTACCGCCGGTTGCCTGGAGGAGCGATCTCGCTGAGCGGGCAACGGTCGACCCGCAAAGGTCTCATATCCCGTCTAGCGGTTTTAGAGAGCGTAGAAGAAAGATTGGTAGAGCAGGGGGGCGCGCAGTCCTTTCGGCTTTCACTGCATGACGCCTACAGACGGTTGGCGGGCGAAGCGAGCGAGGATGCGCCGGATCTTGTACCGGCGATAACGTCGGGCATGCACCGCAACCGACCTTCTATCAAGGAACGGGCTCAATTAGGCATATCGAAAGCTTCGAAGCTGATTCCGTGCTGCCGCGATGAGCCAGAACATGCGCCAACGGTCCACGAGACAAATACCTTAGATCTGATTGCCTCGCCGCAAGATGAGCCGCTCGTGAGCGTCGTAATTCCAACCTATAACCGTGCTATGCTTACTGGCGGGGCTTTGGACAGCGTTTTGAAGCAGGATTATTTGAATTTCGAGGTTTTGGTCGTAGATGATGCATCGACGGACGATACGAGCGCCGTTATCGCCGTGCGCGACGATGCCCGCGTCCGTTACCTTAAGCAGCAAACGAACCAGGGTGTCGCAGCGGCTCGCAACCGCGGCATTGCGGAGGCGAAGGGCGCATTGATTGCTTTCCTTGATTCTGATGATCAATGGGTGCCAGAGAAGCTCAGCCGCCAGGTGGAACTGGCTCGCCGCCGACCCGACCTGGTAGGCCTCTTTTACACAGGAGCGGTAGAACGCTGGCAAGATGGCGATAGTGTCTGGCTGCCCACCGTTCGTGGTAGAGCGCTGTCGCACTTGCTTCACCGGAACGTGCTGCACGTCACCACAAGTAGCACCCTGATCAGGCGAGAGGTCTTCGAAGTGGTCGGATTCTTCGACGAACGCACGCCAGCAAACGAGGACCACGACATGTGGACCCGAATTGCCACTTTTTTTGAGATCGACTACGTCGACGAGCCCCTAATCATCTACTCCCACGCAGCACTCGGTATGGGGGGCGAGGACCGCCGATCTCAAAACTTTGCTGCCAATATGCAGGCCCGTCTCGATTTTCTCACATTCCACGGCGCAGAGGCTAAGCGATTTAAGGTCCGGCACCTCTTCCACTTGGACTGTGCTCGTCGCCACTTAGAATCTCCGCATGGACAAATCAAACAGGCGCGAATGCATCTCGCAAAGGCGGTGATAGATTGTCCGCGTCAGCCGCGGCTCGGCCTTTGGCTTTCGTTCTCTTTGCTCCCCGGCTTCATTAGAAAGCATTTGACCTCCCCCCTTCAGAGGCTGAAAACTCACCTGCCGTCTCGCTTGTGGATGGGACGTTCTTCGCCGAGCAGCAGCATAAATCAAACTTGGTGAGGCCTAAAGCTGGATACGCGAAACAACCATGGCTTTGGCGGCACGGTTGGACATGGCGCCCGTGGGTAGGGAAAGGTCCTCTGAGGACGTCGATGGACTGCTCTGCAGAGGCGCACCGATCCCGTGGCTGCACGACGTTTGTGGAAGATTAGAGCCGGTCGAAGTGGTCGGCCCATTGGCCAGCGTTGGCTTAGTTTGCGTTGGGACAGTCAATGGCGACGTTGAGCAGTTCGTAGCAAAAACGGGCCGCGTGTTTGATGGGAACTCTCCCGGAGATGATGCAACTGAATTACAGTCAAGCCGACAAAGCGGAAGGTGATTATGGGTCTCCGGCTGGACGCGGCATCAATGATGGGAAGCCGCAATCTCTCAGGAAGCTATCGGGAAAAGTTTAGGAGCTCCATGCCCGCACTATGTAGAAGGCGCCGATTCTCTCGCGGCAAGGGCAGGCTCCCAGCGCAAGATTGCTGCAATCATGGCAAATAGAACAGTCAACCAGATCAAGCGGCTAATATAACGCCATTGCGGCTCGACCACGGCGCCGCCGAAACCCGACATCAGCACCATGGCGGCAAAAGTGATCAGCACCCAATTGCGCAAGATCGAATGACGCCAGTCTCCTTGGTCTCCTGGAGCAAGTAAGCAATAGGCAAGCACGATCAGCGAAATGACAACGGCGATCTTGAGCAACGCATCCATCGCACCCTCTGGCCAAGCTTCCTTGTCCGCCAAAGTGGTCTTCATATCCTCGCCCACAGCCTCCGGAATCGCTACCCAGCAATACGCTCGATCGGAACAATTGCGGTTGAGTCCAGTGTACTCCACCCAAGTCAGCTGCTTGAAGGTATTGCGGATGATCGCACCAGTCTGCGCGACCGGATCGTGCAAGAAAACGGCAATTGCGAAAGCCTTGTCCTCCTCGCCCATCTTGCGCCGTTCTTCGGGCGTCGCAAGTAGGTAAGTCCCTACCCCCGGCCTTGTGACGGAAAGGATCGCGCTTGCATGGCTAAGGTCGCCGCGTTCGACACGGCAAATCTGGAAGCGATTGCCGTTACAGCCCGCGTCAAGAAAGTCTCTGCCTGGTCCATCCGCAATGAAACGCGCTGACATCAGCGGGAGCAATTGCGGCTCCTTGCCCATTACCTTTTCGGTCGCGAAAGCGGTAATCTGAAGCGAAACAAATCCGATTAACAACCCGCCAATTGCGGCCACCCAACCACGTGTCGGCACTTTCATAACATTCTTGAACAACGCGAGCAGCACCAACTGTCCAAGCATACCGGCAAGCAAGACGATATGGGTCAAGTGCGATACGACCGCCGTGACAATCGTCATGAAGAGAAGGAAGATCTCAAGCTTCGTTAGCTTCCCCGGGGTGGATAGGAGCAGGAACGCGAGAATGCCGAACGCGCCAAACGCATCGGCCAGTAACATTCCATTGTAGAAGGGAAGCGTCGTCAGCGCAGCGAGTAGGAGAACGACAGACGTCACCACCTTGCGGTCCACGATCCCAAACCGCTTTAGCGTGAGATATATGAGGAAATAGGCGAGTGTCGCTTGGAAGGCGATAAACAACCAAAAGTTGCTGGTTACATAGCCCACCCACATCAACGCGCCAATGTAGGGCGAGCGGCCGGTCATCACGAGGCCGGCTGAGATATCGTTGTGGGTACGAAACTGTGGATCGGTCTGGACCGGCCCAGGCCGAGGCATCGCTTCTTTCGACGATCCTCCAGCGGACGGCGGCAATTGTCCCGCGTACCGCGCGGTCCAAGCGGTTGAGATTTCCTTCTGCGAAACGAGGTGAGCGGCCAGATCCGCGGCCCGAATATAATTAGTTGTATCGTCGAAAAAGAAGGCAAATCCATTCACCAGCGGCGTCCACATTAGAGCAAGCACGCAGAGCAAATGGAGTACCCAGCCCCTAAGATAGTGCTTTTTTGTCCGGATAATCGACGCCAACGCCGTGTTCCCCATAGCGTCCAAGGTAACCTTTCCTTCTCTCCATAGCACGCGTTAGGCGAGCTTGCGTGCTATCTTCCGCCCCTCGCGGATTGCATAGTTAGTGCCCCGGTCTTCGGGATAGATCTGCGCCATCGAGCAAATGTAGAGCCCCTCACGTGGCCCGGTCTCGGAAGGTATTAGCTGCGAGTAATGCTTTTCGACCACCGGCTGCGACCAGCGCGCTTTCCACACGTGGAACCTGTGGATCCAGTCATCTTGAAAATCGGGAAACATCATTTTGAGGTGCGGCAGCGAGAACTGCATCACCTCGTCCGGACTCATCGCGTAGAGTTCGTCGGTGTGCGGCAGGTATTTCGACAGATAGACGATATGTTTGCCGCCGTAGGTCTCTGGGCTTTCGAAATTGGTGTGCTCGATCACCCCGACGAAGGGGAAGCTGGGATCGTTGACATTAAGCCAGTAAGTCGAGCTCAGTGAGCGATCGAGTTCGAGTACGAGACATACATTGGCGAGATAGTCGATTCGGCGGAGCGAGTTGAGGTAGTCCGCCTCCGCCCAATCCTCGATCATGTCGGCGATCAGCGGCAAAGCGGGCGTCGCGATTACGACGTCGCTTTCAAATCGATTGCCATTCGCTTCCACTGCCCAACGATTGTCCGGTAGGGGGGCAATCGATTTGGCCGGCATGTTCAAATGGACCTCGCCGCCTTGCTCGCGGATCGCTTCGGCTGTCGCTTCGGCGAGCCGCGCGAAAGAGCCCTTGAAATAAGCAAGCCGTTCCTCACCAGCCGAGCCTCGCGAGCCACCGCGCAGTTTAAGCTTGTTCCAAAACCAGACGGCCGAAACCTTCTCCGCATAGGGCCCGAATTTGCCCTGCAGCAGCGGCTCCCACATCATTTCGTAGACGCGCGCCCCACCCAACTGGCGCAGCCATTCGGAAGCGGTCTTCTCTTCGAGCCGCCTCCAGTCCTTTACCCCGCGTGCACGCAGGGTCAGCACGCCTAAACGGATGCGGTCCATGAACGGCAGAGGGGAGAAGCGCAGGAGGTCCATTGGCGTGGAAAGCTTGAAAACCGACTTGTTGTAATAAACGCCCGTATTGGTGGGATTCGTTACCACTTCGTCCAACATGCCGAGATTCTCTATCAGGCCCATCACCTCGAGATCGTTGGTGAACCAGTGATGATAGAAGCGGTCGATTCGCTCACCATCACCCTCAAAGGCGCCCGCGAGGCCCCCGACGAAATCATCGGCCTCGAGCACGGTCACCTTGTGACCGGCGCGCGCGAGGTCGTAGCCCGCGGACAGGCCGGCAAACCCACCGCCGATGATGGTAATTTCTTTTAGAAAAGTCGTCATTGAGTTAGATCGTTGCCTTCTTCGAATGGAAGTTGCCTCTGCCCCTAATCGACCACAGACCAAGACCCGCGCCACCTATCATCGTTGCAGGGAGCCATAGGACCAGGTGCACGAGGAGGGCAAATGCTGTGGCGGCCCCGGCAGAATTACCGAGAGCTTCTGCTGACTTGATCGCGAAGAAATCAAATGTGCCGATATGACCAGGCGTTGAAGGCAACATCGTCGCTAGCGTAGCCACCGGCAGCGCCAGAAAACCCACCAGGGGTTCTACGATGTCGGGGATAGCGCGAGCGCTTGCCCAGAACACGAGGCCTTCGAAGCCCCAGACAAAAACCGACCAGAGCAGTAGGACAGACATGCGCGTACCCTGCGCAAGATGACGCAGCGTTTCAAAGAGATGATCGAAGAAACCTCCTATGCGTTTATGGAAGCTCGGCAAAATCCTGCTCATCATTCGCAGAAAAACGACACTTGGCCATTCTAGCACCCGCGGGAATAAGAGCAGCGTTATGATCACCAGCGCAAGCGCAAAGACCCCATAGACACCAAGTTGGGCAACCGTACCCGCCAGGCCCTCGATCGGTTCGAAAAGGAGCAGGCAGATGGCGAGGACTACAAGAAGGCTGAATAGGTCGAGCAGCCGTTCGACGAGTAAACTTGCGAGTAGTGCCGATTTTGGCACTTCGAGATGGCCCGAAAGACCATAAACGCGCAGAACGTCACCGGCGCGGAATGGCAGGACATTGTTCGCCGCGATCGAGCCCATGAACGGGGTGACGCAGGCGCCCCAGCTGAGCGCAGGATTATCGCGCAATAGCATGCTACGCCAACGCGCGACACGGCATGCGTAGCCAGCGAGAAACAGTCCGATCGCGGCTGCAATCCACACAGGATTGGCTCGGCGCAGAACAGCCATCAACTCCGCCCCGTTCACATTGCGGGCGATCAGCCACACGAACAGTGCCGTAACCGCGATGCCTAACGCAAGTTGCGCCGCATACCTAGTCGAGAACCGGATCATTCGGCGGCGATCACCCTCCGCTTGAGCACGGTCGTGTTTATCGATACGTCGTCGAATCCGATCCTCTCCCGCACCACATAAAGCGGTCGCTTCTTTACCTCGCTATAAATTCGCCCGACATATTCGCCCAGGATGCCGAGGCAAACGAGTTGCACACCGCCGAGGAAGAGCAGTGCAATCATGATCGCCGTCCAGCCCTCGACCCAGATTGAAGTGGTCAGCCGGAGCGCTAGGACATAAAGGATCCCAAGCAAGGCAAGAACCGCGGTTGCAAGCCCAATGCTCGTTGCGAAGCGGAGAGGCTTGGCCGAGAAGGACAGGATTCCGTCCGAGGCGAAGCGGATCATTTTGCGCAGTGGATACTTGGAGGTTCCGGCAATGCGTCTAGCCCGTTCATAGGGTAGTGATGTTTGTTTAAAACCGACCCACGACACCATCCCGCGCACGAAGCGATCACGCTCGGGCATCGATTTGAGCACATCGACGACGTTGCGCCCTATCAGGCGGAAGTCGCCCGTATCTAGCGGGATTGGCACTTCCGAAAGGCCGTTTAGAACGCGGTAGAACCCGCGCGCAGTAAACAGCTTGAAGCGGCTTTCGCCCGGTCGCAAGGTGCGCGTGCCATAGACGACGTCATAACCCTCGCGCCACTTGACGATCATCTCAACGATCGTCTGGGGCGGGTCTTGCAGATCGGCATCGATCAGGACAACGGCATCACCGCTTGCTGCATCGATCCCAGCAGTGACTGCGATTTGATGACCAAAATTGCGAGCAAAGCTAAGCAATTTGATTCGCGGGTCTCTTCCCGCCGCCTCGCGCAGCAATTGCAAGGTTGCGTCCTTTGAACCGTCATCGACGAAGATCAGCTCGAAGTCGTAACTAGGCTGACCATCGCAAAGGCGCGTGAGCTGCCTGATCGTCTCGGCAATTGCATCTTCCTCGTCGTAACATGGCACGACGATTGAAATGAGTTGCTTCGCACTACCGGTATCCACTTCACCCTCCCCCGCCTGCCCAACCAATTCAACACAATACCTTAAACTATCGCAAACGGACATGGCTTGATTGGTAAATGTTTAAGCGAACTGGCAAGGTCTCATCCCAAAACGAGCGGACAACATGGTGTTCGATTCAATCCCGTCAGCCACAAACCATGGCACTGCATTGTCGCAATCGTGAAGCGCGGATTACCCGTCAATGTGCCCTTCGAGTGCTATCATCTGTGGATAGCCTCTGCGCGGCAAGGGTTAAAATGATTTGATGTATTGATCTGCGATGGTCCGGACAGTGCGCCCAGACCGGGTCCCACTCTATCCAAATAGCACTTCTTTGGAAGATCATTTGAGTTCAAGGCTTTGAGGCAAATGCGGGTTTGTGCTGGCTGCGACCGTGAAAGAGCAAGAATTACTCCACATCATATGGTTGGCACGCATGATTGCGGTGGGGTGGCGGTGGTGGTCCGTCACCCCCTCCCCTCACCCCTTCTCTTTGACGCGCCCGAGTTTTTTAGAGCCGGTTTCAGTTGAGTCTCGGATTTCTATCGAGGATTTGGCATGCCGCAAGTAGTCGACTTCCACCTCGGCGGGCGGGATGTGTCCGATGAGACTGAGCAGGAGTTGGTTGTTCAACCCGTCGACCTAGCGCAGGGTCGCCTTCGGCCGCCGAAGAATTTAGCTACGAGCTGAGTAGCAACTTATCCATGAACGGGAACAGTTCAAATATTGGCGCTGTTCACGCGGATATCGCTCAGGCGCCGCTCCCACGCCAACGCATGACTGATAATCGCCTCGAGATCGTCGTGCCGCGGCTTCCAAGGCAACTTTGCCATAATCCGAGTATTGTCAGAAACGAGCAAATCGGGGTCACCAGCGCGGCGCGGCTCCATCCGTCTCTCAATCTTACCTTTTGTCACTCTATCGACCGAATCGAGCACATCTCCGACCGAATACCCGTGACCGTATCCACAATTCATCGTCAGCGAGTGCCTCGGCTCAGCGAGCAGCGCCTCAAGCGCAAGAACGTGCGCTACAGCGAGATCAGAGACGTGGATATAATCGCGGACCCCCGTCCCGTCCGGAGTGTCGTAATCGGTGCCAAAGACTGAAACATGGCTTCGCTTACCCAATGCTGCCTCGACTGCGACTTTGACCAGATGGGTCGCGCCCTCAGTGGCCTGTCCGCTGCGCCCCTGCGGGTCGGCCCCAGCAACATTGAAATAGCGTAAGGCGCAATGATTGAGCGGGTGCGCAGCAGAGACATCGCTTAACATCCGTTCAGTCATGAGCTTCGACCAGCCGTAGGGGTTGATCGGCCGTTGCGGAGCGTCCTCAGCTACCGGCGAAGTTTCGGGGATGCCGTAGGTCGCTGCAGTACTCGAAAAGATAAAATGCGGCACGTTCGCGCTCACCGTCGCAGCGATCAGAGCACGTGTCTTGGCCGTGTTGTTGTCGTAGTATTTGAGTGGATCAAGGACCGACTCGGGTACTACGACCGAACCGGCAAAGTGCATGACCGCACGAGTACCCTGCTCGGCAAAGATCTGTGCAAGGAGGTCTTGGTCCTCGATGTCGCCTTGATAGAACGGAACACTATCCGGCAGGGCGAAGCGAAATCCGGTGACGAGGTTGTCAATCACCGCGACCGGCCATCCGGCATCAACTAGCGCCAGCACGGCGTGGCTGCCGATATATCCAGCACCCCCGGTAACCAGAACAGGTATCTTAGATGTCATGTGCGCTCAGCTACCACGGATCTCGTCCACCGCTAGATGGTATTATCATAAGCGTTGATCCAGGGGGCGTGCTGAGAAGAGCTTGATGGCGGTTAGACAGTGATCGGCGCGCTTGTCGCAACGGATCATCAAGCCTTTGGCACGGTCGAATTTTCCGAAAAGGCGTTCGATCCAGTTGAGATAGCAGCAGAGTAACTGGTCGAAAACGAGGCTCTGCTTGCGATTAAGTTGGGGAGAAATGTTGAAAAGGCCGTCCTGCTATGTGGTCTGCCCGACCAGCGACTAGGAAGCTGGAAGCGCCATTTTATAATTGGGCAGCCGAGCGGTAACAATCGTCGCTGCCTCGTTGAATTCGACGTTCCAAGGTGAGGTCTGGAAGGCTAAGCCAGTTGTCCATCACCTAGGGTACGATCAGTCACTGCTCCCCCTTGCGTGTTACGCTTCTTGGTCGTCTGACTGCTCGGCTAGCAGCTTCTCGACCAGATCGTGCTCGGGCCCTGCCACAGTTCCTTGTGACATAAGCGCCCACTCAAACCCCCAGGTTAAAAGCAGTGGTTCAAGAGCTCAGAAATAAGTAGATCCAAATTTTGCTTCGCGCCCACGCCCACCTGCGGTAACAAGTATGTCACATTTCGGAGGAACGATTGAGAAAACCTGGCAATTCGACCGCCCGGATCGATCCAATGGCCCAGCGTGGGTTTTCCAGGTTAATTGAAGGCTGGAGATGGGCCCTAAGCGCATGCGTTGCGTCTGCAATGATTTTTATATTTGGCTTAGCGATAAGTCTGGCAACATCCACGCCATTGAAGCTTTTATTGCAGGACCCAAATCACACGGCGAACAACCCTTGGTATTTCGGATTTATAGAATTCGCAAGTGTACTAATTCTTATTGCCGCCGGCGCAGTAGCTATATTCTCCGCATCGCTAACTAAAGGGCCATGCAAGCGATTTCTGTATGTTGGAGGCTTTATTACAGTTGCGCTAGCAATTGACGATGCATATATGCTGCATGAAGAGATTTCAGAACGATCATTCTATATTGCCTATGGCATCTTAATACCTCTTTTCTTTATTTGGAATCGTAAATTTGTTTTTGATGGCCCGCTTCTCATAATTTTTCTCTCGGGATTTATGCTCGCTCTGGCTGTATTGATAGATACGGCAAACGATTGGGGTTACTTTGGGCCTTCAGAGCCGGAAAATCTTCTTGAGCTTTTTGGATTTTTTTTATGGAGCGCGTATTTCTTTTCAGTTAGCAGAATGTCGATATCTAGGAGTGCGTCAGATCCATAATGATCGGCGTCATTTTGTAACACAATACTCTTTAGATCTTATTTTTAGAGCTAAGTGGAAACTGAATATGCCGGGCAGGATTCCGGCACTTTATGGCAATGCGGTTGTTTGGGTCAAAACCCCAGCAGCCTAACCCTGCTGACATTCTTGTGAAGCAATACGCGGCCCGACACATCTGCGCCGCGCACCCTAAAAAGAGACTTTGCGATATCCAGCCCAATAATGCTAACTTTCTAATTGGACGCCTCCTCATTAATCGCGTTCAAACACCTCCATCATGGCACATCAATGCCGTCTCGGTGCGTCCGCCCATCACCCTAGAAGCCGTCGTAGAGCGGCTCAGGACGAAACCTTAAAAGCAGCAGTCCAACAGCACGAAGCTGCGATGCGCTCAGATTACGTTAGATTTTGCGTGGCTCGAGCCCGGCTTCCTGCCCAAAGCTGCCCAAGCAACACCCAAAGGCTGATCCCGCCGAACGGCCTTTCCCCTTTGGATGTGATTCATCCTGCTGGAAGTATTAGTCCCGCTTAGGCGACTCGGACACCTTACCCATCATTACGGATGTGTCCTGCGCAACCTGTGCATTCAAGGGCGCGCGGGTTCCGATAGTAGCCGGCCAGCCAACGCGGAAATTCGATCTGCCCACACCAATTTCTCAAGCCATTCTGGCGGGATGCCAGACTTACCATGCAATGCACCAGCCAATTGCCCCGCGATTGCAGCAGTCGTATTGGCGTCGTCACCCAGATTGGCCGCGCGCAACACAATGTCCCGGTAGGTTCCGCCACCACCGGCCTGCGGATCATTGCACCACAAGGCCGCTTCGAGACTATGGGCCACATAACCGCTCGTGGCGATCTGCGCTCTGGTCTTACTTCGCCAGCCACCTGCAATTATCCCTGCGATCGGCTCGATAAATGACATTTCTTGCGCCCGTGCCAAGCATTCCGAAAAATCCGCTCCGAGAATGGCTGATCGCATCATCACCGAATACGCTTCGCATGCATCGAGGCAGGCTCGGGCTGCGTGGGTGGTGGCACTCTGGGTTCTAGCTACATCACGCATAGCATCCGCGCCCGCTTGCACGCCCCAGATCGCGATAGGAGCTACACGCATCAACGAGCCGTTGCCCGCCGTCATCTCATCTCGAGATCCTGCGATCGGTTCTCCAGTTGTCTCGAAATGCGCCAGAGCGGCCCTCGTAGTAAGGCCGATGCCGAAACATTCCCCCGTGGGGCTATACTCTCCGCTTCGCCACCATCGCACGAACCGAGACATCAAATCTTCCGGGTCCAGATCAATTCGGCCTTCAAGGCTCTCGCCCAACGCCAGCGCCATCGAGGTGTCATCAGTCCACATGCCTGCAGGCAGTGAAAAAGGCCCACCGCCGACCATACCCGTAAGGTGTTCGTAGCTGTCTCGCGATTTATATTCCAAGGTGGTGCCAACAGCATCGCCCGTGGCTAAACCTAGCAGGGCTCCGACCGCACGGTCGTGAATCGCATCTGTAATTAAGGTGGATTCGCGCATTGGTTCTGCTCCGCTATGAATTGATTTCGACCCCGATTCAAACCTCGGCGCGACTTGGTAAAGCGAAGCGATCAACCCGGCGACGGTTTTGTCGTCGACGTATTCTGTGATCAGCCTCATCTTTGATTGTTAAACACTAAATACAACGGCATCGAATATTCTTTTTCTAGGCTGCCCCCCACCACATCGATTAAACCCGGGGTCAGGCAGGCCGACATTTCGGCCTCGTCTCGCATCTGATCGCGACCACCGCTACTGTACAAATTGTACCCCCGCTCTCCCGTTGCCCGCGGAAAGCTTATAGCCGATCAAATAGAATTGAAAGTCCGGCGGGAGTGCTTCTCCGGTCCTAGGTGGCCTCAGCGTAGTTTCGCGGATCAGCCGCTAAACCGTGGATGCCCGATTGTTCTAAAGTCGGATGATCTGCGGAAGTACATTGATGTGCACCAGCACCTCGATATGCCGGAATGCGGCCGCAGAGATCGGCACGGAGTGGCGAAGGGACGTCAATTTCATCTCATTCTGGCTCATGGGCTCGTCTAAACAGCTTGGATGCAGCTTCGGTGCGAGGTCGCCGCCGAACTGTATGTG
>NZ_LZRP01000014.1 GCF_001678665.1 Erythrobacter sp. QSSC1-22B | reverse complement strand
GTTCGCCGTAAATCCGATCAGGTCGGCTTCGCGGGTCAGCCGAGGCGCTGGGTCGTCGAGCGCTTCTTCGCCTGGATCAACCGAAACCGGCGCCTCGCTAAAGACTTCGAAGCCTCGGTCGCATCGGCCAAAGCCTTCCTTTACGCCGCTTCCATCATGCTGCTCGTCCGCCGTATCGGTCGCTCAGCATGAGTTCTGAAACCGACTCTAAGGCGCTCCGATCTCAGACACTCCGACGATCGCATTGCGATCCCAAACCTGTCTTCAATTAGATAGGCATCAAAGGCAGCGTGCTGCCCCCATACATCGCCGTTTGGGGCGGGAAGATGGAAAACTAAACTTGGGCGCTCAGCCTACCGCTTTGTGCTTTCTTTAAGCGTCAAAAAAGTAAAGCCCCGGCACAGCCAGGGCTTTACGTAACCAGGATCAAAGCGCTTAGCGCGCGCCGAAAAGCGTCCGGAAATATTCCCACATAAGAACCTCCTGTTTGCACATCATGTGCTAACGAGCATGGTTAACAGAGATTAACCATATTGCAAGAGGCTTAAGCCGCGGCGGCTCCCCACGATAGCTTCGGAACCAAGGCTTGCATGGTGATGGGCTTGGAGAAGTGATATCCTTGAGCTTCGTCGCAACCCATCTCACGCAACATCGTCATGATGGTCTGGTTCTCTACGCCCTCGGCGACTGCCCTACGACCGAGCGAATGGATCATCTCGATTGAGGTCTTTACCAGCATCCAGTTTTCATCACTGGCTTCCATGCCCATCACGAAACTCTGGTCTATCTTCACTTCGTCAGCCGGAATTCGGCGCAGATGCTCCAGCGTCGCATGCCCAGTCCCGAAATCATCTATTGAGAGCTGAACACCTATCTTTTTTAAGGCGGAAAGTGTCAAGGCGACACTCCCCTCGTCATAAATCTGGGCTGTTTCCGTAATCTCGAGCACAATATTAGACGCGGGAATCCTGTGAGCTGCAAGGTTCTGCTCTACCACAAACGGGAACAAAGGATCATGCAGATCGAGCGCCGAAATGTTGATTGCGATCATAAACGAAGGATCACGAGCTATAGCCAAGCGAGTCTGACTAAGCGCGCGGTTCAGTACAAAGTTAGTGATCTTGTCCATGCGGCTGTGCGCTTCGGCGATAGCAATGATTTCTGCCGGATTGATTGGGCCTCGAGTAGGGTGAGTCCATCGAAGCAGCGCCTCGGCGCCAACGATAGCGAGAGTTGAAAGCGAAACTTTCGGTTGAAAGGCAACTTCAACCTCCCCGTTCAATATCGCGTGCTCAAGTTCTGAAAGAATCTGGAGGTGCCAATTGCGATCTTCCGGGATCTGCGTTTCGCTGACCCGAAATATTTCGCCGGCGCGAGCAGCATCTTCAGCGCTCTGGATCGCATTCTGCGTTCGCTCGCGCATCGAAGCCTCATAGCTCCTGTCCAAACCTAGCGAGGTGGCGACATCGGGTGCGTGGGCACCGATTGTTATACTTGTACGGAAGATAGCATGAAGCCCCTTCAAGTGGCCCTGCGCGTCAGTAAGCATCGATTTGGGCCGCGTCCAAACGAATGTATCTTTGTGAAAGGCGACCTGCGGATCGGGATTGGTCGCGCGTAACATGAGCAGCGCCTTCTGCAGCAACTGCTCGACTTGTAGTGGAGTTAAGCTGGCTGAGATGATTGCGAAGTTGCGGATTTTAAGCGCAAATACATCCTTGGCTGCAATCATTTTCGATTCGTGCATGGTCTCAATCCGCTGGAGTCCAGTTGCGCCGTAATACGTATTTCGAGCGAGGCGCTGAAGGCGGATGGAAGCTATCAAGAAACAGATAACCCCTGGCATGACGTCAACACTGATGTTGACGCCGTCCAATACGAAGGGAGCAACGAGGAAGCTGGCGCCAGCAAGCAGCGTATACCGTGTTGAAGGCCTCTTTATTCGGGCCTGTGCTACCACTATAACACAAGCGAAGAAAAATATTGGCAGCCATCCAAAATTTGTGGGGAGACCACGCTTGAGCGTCTCTGCCCCGAGAACGTGGAAGTAGACACCTGGGACCTTCTTTACCGCCCAACGATACGGCATGGGATGGAAATCGTTCGACGTATGGCTTGATGGCGCAACCACGACATCACGACCGTCAACGGCGTCCCTAAAACCATCGCCATTTAAAGCGTCAATGTAACTAATTGTAGGGATAGTCGCGTAGTCGATCGCAAAGTCAGGACGATAAAAGCCCTCCCCTTCCTCGAGTCGAGCCAATTCGGCCGATAGCGAGCGGCGTTTCGCGCCAAGTATGGATGTCTTGACGGGGAAACTCGCGGAAAGCCCAAACGGTGCTTCTTGCCCCTCCAGGCTTACAATCTCAACAGAGGATCGGAACCGGGGATGTGGCAGAAGGTCGACCACCGACCCGTCATTTTGCAAAATTTGCGGTAAGGCTCCGACGAAGACCTTTCCCCGGTGCCGTTCGAATGCGGCAACGAGTTTCCGGTCCTCATGGAGGTCGGTAGGGTCCGCATATACACGATCGAAAAATACCCGATTTGCGCCCATCGCGAATAGTCGCTCAAGAAGTTGAGCATCCTGGCCTCTGCTCGGCTCGTTCCCTCCGATCGCATTGAGCGACTTATCATCGAGCAATACCACCAGCACCTCACCATCTGCCGGATGCATTTTCACCGTAGCTCTTAGAGCTCGAAACGCGTCTTCCGCAGGCAGTGGCAGATCTATTGCGCCAGCCACCAGCCCCAGCCCAATTGCCCAAACAACGATGCGCCCGCGCTTGCCAGGTGGCAACGCCGCCCGCTTTCCTCGCCAAGGTGCGAGCCGGTGCGTTACCGCGCGCGCAGGCCTCATGAACCGGCTAAACCGATCTCTCAACATGGCTGCCACAAAGTTTGCCATTCGGTGCGGTGGACTGACCGCTTCCCCTGATCGTGGTTATCGGGGGCCCTTATGGTGCAAATTTACAAACATTTCGTAACTTTGCTTCTGCATCGGATGTTACAACGAATGCCAGACATTCAAAACAGAGCGCGTGATACGCGGGACCAGAGAGCGGTAGCTCACAGACGTCGGACCGTTCAAAAGCTGAGATAAATTTTGAGAAAAAAGAGGGCGGGGCAGCGTGGGGTTCTCAGTAAGGCGCCCCAACCCTTTCTATATGCTAAGAGATGATAAAATTCTCATGCATGGCTACCGCGCTTGTGGTGGCTCGCACTGGCTTGTTTCCAATCCTTCTCGACGAATGGGCGCTGGAGGGTCGCGGTGCAAACGTGACGGCAGGCAGTCTTGACCCGCTCCGGGTAAAAGTTCGCGCTCGGCGCGGTTCGTCCAAGGAATGATCATCCAAATTCCCGACCGGAAGCATTTCGAGCTTCTGCATTCCATTATCCACCGTCGCGGAGTGGATCTTTTGCTGGGGGTTCAGTTACCGAATTTGCCCGAATCTGCGACGTTAGCCATTCCGGTAACGCGCCATAATCTCGGCAATTCGTTATTGCCCATAGCAAACTGTTTTGCCCAGCGCGACGACGCCCGGAATCCACGGGCTGGGTGAGCATCCTTCGATTGAAAATACCACTCCTTTCCCTCCAGTGCAGGCAAGAGACTGGGCCTTGGGCTAAGCGGCAAATCCAGTAACAAAATGTCCCCCGCTCGACTATTCAAGACCTATTCAACCCAGGGAGTATCTACAAAAAATTCCGTTAAGTTATTTTAATTCCGACAAAGTTAGCCTAGAGAGGTGTCGAAGGAGTACAACATGAGTGAACACGCCGACTTGATTGAACTGACGTCCCGGATCGTCGAAGCCCACGTGCAAGGGACTGCGATGGCTTCGAATGATATCCCTGAGCTAATCCGAGAGACCTACGCCGCGCTGGCTGGGCTGGGTCAAAGCGAAGCCGAGCCAGTGGAGGCTAAACCAGAACCAGCGGTGAGTATCCGCAAGAGCCGGGCAGACCGCGCGCATCTCATCAGTTTGATCGACGGGAAAAAATATAAGACGCTCAAGCGCCATCTTGCAAACCATGGTTATACGCCCGAGCGCTATCGCGAGACGTTTGATCTCCCCGCCGATTACCCAATGACCGCGCCTGCATACAGCGAGCGGCGCGCAGCCATGGCCAAAGAGTTTGGTTTGGGGCGTAAGGCCGGGCAGGGGAGTGGTTCGGCAAAGAAATCCTCGGGCTAGGTCTTAAGTCCCACCGAGCGGTAGAACTTTAAATTTACAAAGTCCGGGCCTCCCAGGTCACTGTGGGGCCCGGTATCCGTTCAGGCCTCAAGAGCAAAAACGTCGATGTCTCAACGGAACTGAAGCACCTATTCGATCCCAGACATCTTTCGCCGTCAGCATAGCGAAATTTGAGAATGGGAGGTGTTCAGCCCTGCTCCGAGGAAATTGCCAAATGCAGAGATCCTTGCTGGCCGCCGTGCTTGTCATCGGATTAATCGGGACACCCGCCCAAGCAGGTGAAGTTTTCGGGGGCCTCTATGCTCACGCGGTCGATACGCCATTCACCCTCGACACGGGGGAGGAAGGTGCTGATATCCAAATCGGTGCTCGTACAGAGCCGATCGGCGCCTTAGACTTCCTTGGTAAGCCCTCCGCGCAGGCCTTTGGATCGATCAACACCGCCGGCGACACCAACTTCGTCGCCGCTGGGCTTTCCTGGAAAATCGATGTAGGCCCGATATACGTACGTCCCGGTGTGGGATTGGCGTTGCACGACGCGCCAAATCTTCGCGTTGATATTGTAACGGGCATGCGGACCGATCTGGGCAGCAGGGTCTTGTTTACTCCGGAAATCGCAATAGGAGCCAGCGTGTCATCGCGTGTATCCCTTGAGATGAGCTGGGTCCACATTAGCAACGCGCAAGTGTTTAATTCCGAGCAGAACCCCGGGATTGATATGATCGGACTACGGATGAACGCTCGAATATAACCTGCTATGAGCGAAGTGCGTGGCGACGGCGCTCACTCAGCAGACGAGTTCGTTTGCTAGCGTGCTAAATATCAAATTGCCCGGCTACTGCCTTTGTTCGATAGATTCCCACATAGATGCCCTGACATCGGCAAACTTCGCGAAGCGTTGCTCGAAACTATCTTGTCATCCAGGCAAACTCATCGGACGCGTTTGGTATTAGAAGCGCCACTGATGAGCGCCGCCCCTTCCGAAACCTTTCGCTGGATTTCTCCAGAGCCGCCATCGCGAAAATAACCGGGCTCCATGCCCGAGGGGAGGTTGTCCAAAGGCAGAACGGCGAACACGGGCTCTTAGGGTCTAGGCCTCACCACAAATGTCAACGCGGACTTCGCAAACCTGCGAACATCGAGAACACCGAGACCGAGCTTACGACCACTCAAAGCTGCTTTCAAACCAATGGCGTAAGCAGTTAACCTAAGGACGATCCAAGAGCGCTTGCTGGGTCTATAAGCGCGACGGCTGCACTCAAGGCTCTGCTCGGGCCTGCTTGAAAGCACGAGTAAACTCACGTTCCGTCAAAGCCCCTTCGACCAACAGTGAGCCTATAAGGTATCCTGGAGTGCCTTGGAGGCCAAGTGAGAATGCGTCACGATCATTAGCTTCAAGCTGCCTTACGATCTGCGTCCCATGATCCAACAGGTCAGCTTCCACCTGTTCCCAATTTCCTCCTGCAATTTCAACGGACGTGCGCAAAGCTGTATCGTCTACTTGAGCTGACTTCATCAAAAATCGATGGACGGGAAAATAGACGCCCTGTCGGTGCGCGGCCAAGGCTACCTTTGCCGCTTTCAAGGAAGATTCACCAAAAATTGGCCAATCCTTATAGATCACTCTGACGTCTCCATCTCGTGCTATCGCCCGCTGCAGAGCAGAATCTGCCACTTTGCACGACGGGCATTGGTAATCTGTGAAAATCACAACGGTTAGGTTGCCATCTCCATGCGTCAATTGTGGAGATTCTTTATCCTGAAGGATGAGGTTCGCAGACGCCGAATGAACAATAGATCGCCCAATTGTTCCCGTGTCTTTGAGCAGGTATGAGAACACCGCGCCGAGCATGATAAGTGCAAGCAGTGAAATGAGTTGCCATCGTGTCATGCGCCCAGTCTACAGGGTAAAGCGGGAAACTACGAGGCTCTTCGACTAGGCTATCGCCGGTATGGCGTCTCGATCTCCACGCTACCGCGCCCGATCACTCGACTTCCCCAAAGACCCGACCCTTTCGGTTCCGCGACAGAAATATTTTGTGCAAACTGTTCGAAATCACCGTCGAACGCTGAAGCTCGGTAATTCCAAACCTACAGCTTCGATGGACGCATTTCCGGCAACCAAGCAGCTTTCTAACGAACAACAAGGGAATTTTACTGTGGTAGCAAATCAATGCGACGCTACCGGCCGATAGGAAACACCGATGCGTCGTCCGGCGCTGGCTCTACGACGACGAATGGCCGTCACAAACTCCGCTGCATCTTGCTCGCATTCAAAACTTGTGCGGGTACTTTTCGCCTTCGCGCCAATGCGCCCCCAGCGACGCTCGACGATGGTCCACCCAAAAAGGTCAGAGCTTGCCGTAAGATGGTAGTCACGCGCGATGTTCCGGGTCCGGTCGATAGCTTGAAGGTGTAGGTGAATTTCGGTTTGGTTGGGTTCCATGTGGCGACAATTCCCGCCCTGCCCTTGCCGATCCAACGCATTTCCTGAATCAAATCCGCCAGATTGATTCACGCACTTAATTACTGGGAGCACCGCTCATCGTGCAGCAGGTCGACAAGCAAGCGAAGCTCACTTCGCTGCCTAGAATATTCGTGCGCTAAGTGGCGGGTTGTTGCCGACGCATGCGGTTCAGTTGGATCACCGTTTCCTACGTCCATCTCACAAAAAGGGACTGGAAGCTTTCCACCCAGTTCAAGCCGTCGACGCTGAGCGTCCGCGATCCTAAGATAGGTCAGGCTGACGCCCGGATTTCGCCGAGAGCGGAATTTCACGTGTCGACCCAAAATCTGGACATTCAGAACGTCTTTGCGACGCATTTTAGACATTCATAGGCGGCTGCCCTGATGGGGGATTTCCATGCTGAACTGAACGCTGCCTCCAGCGGAACTAGAAAAAATAATTAGAAGCTGGTCCTTCTAGCTCATTGCCGTTAAAATAACTGTCGCTGGCCGACGAATAGCACGATGTTGCATGCGACTGACCGTCGGGCATTTTGTGATAGGTGGGCGGATCAAAGAAGTGAAAAAAATCCTATCCTTCACTCTCACTGGCTTCGTAATCTTGGCGGCACCTCACGCGTTTGGGCAATCCCTCCCTGCTCTTTCAGTGCGCGCGCCGTCTCCTAGCACTGAACTCCGGCCTTATTTTCGTTCGGAGCCCTTTGCACGCAAAGTCTCGGGGATCCTACTATACGGCGATGCGCACACTTGGTGGGAGCAGGCGAAGAGTCGCTATGCGACCGGAAAGGTGCCGCGGATTGGAGCGGTAATGACGTTCCGACCGCACCGTTCGTTGCGGTTGGGTCATGTCGCGACGGTTAGTCGAGTGCTGGACAACCGCTCCGTGCTACTCGATCACGCCAATTGGTCGCCAATCGACGGTCGGCGCGGTCAAATCGAGCGCAACGCAATAGCGGTGGATGTCTCCCCGGCTAACGATTGGAGCGCGGTCCGTGTCTGGTACCAACCACTTGGGAGCCTGGGCAAAGCCGCATGGCCAGTCGAAGGCTTCATTTTTTCTAATCGCGTGGGCACGCCATCGCAATGAGGGCGAGGGATATCCAATAAACGACGGATTTCAACGGGATAAATGCGCCTGAAACTCGAACGAACGCCGCGAGAATGGCAAAAAACAGAGGGGATCGCTGCAAAAACTAGCGCGAGCTCAACCGTCGGCTGAGCGGCTCGGAGCTCCAACAAGGCGCCATCAACGTCAATTATTCCAGAGGTCCCGTCAGGCTTCGGTGAGTGTAGAGCATGGCTCTGCTTCGTTTCAGATGCGATTATGAAAGTAGCTCCTTGAGCGCTTCGACAGCAAGGCAACTGAACTGTGAAGAGGTCCGCGACACCGCCCGCTCCTGCGTAACCCCAACGGATCGACGCCATGGGGGATCGCGTTTCAAGCCCGCTAAATAAGCAAGGCAGGGCCGACATGCCTTTCCAATATCGATATGAGGGCATCGTGATCCGCACCCGGGCCCTGTAGAAATAATCGCAGGACCTTCAGCGCAGCGGGAACCTACGCCGGCACTGGTGACCCAACAATGCCTATCCGCTTGTTTCAGACCCCATCCGGTGATCATGGGGTGCTGGCAGGGTCAGCTGCCGCTCCAAACCATCGCCGCTTTGGCGAGACGCCATTCGGCATAACTTGCGCACCTGCTTTCCGCAGCTACAGATTGGCACCGACGAGCCATCCTGGCGTTGGCCAAGGCGTCAAAATGCATTCTTGTGAATCATTACGCGAAAAGTGCGTAGGATGATGAGAAAATCATTCGAAAGCGACCAATTCTCAACATACTCAAGATCGGCACGTACGCGCATGTCCAGATCTTCGATAGTCTCTGTCGCCCCTCGATGACCCCTTACCTGCGCCAAGCCAGTTATACCAGGCTTTAGGGCGTGCCTTGCCCAGTAATGGGTGCTGGCTTCCCAAAACAGCGTGTTCCCTGCGAGAGATCCGAGCGCGTGCGGCCTTGGTCCGACGATACTCATATCTCCAATTATGACATTCAATAGCTGTGGCAATTCATCAATACTTGTCCGTCTAATGAATTTACCGATCCGTGTGACACGAAGGTCAGCTCGCCCTGCAGATTGTGTTCCGTTTGAATCGCTAGCATCTGCTCGCATGGACCGGAACTTGTAGATGGTGAAATGACGATTCCCCTGCCCCACCCGCACTTGGTGAAACAGGGCCGGCCCGGGACTTTCAATCTTTATCAGAATGGCGACTAGCACCATCAGAGGGAAAAGGACGATTAGTGCGATAATGGCAGTGACGAGGTCGAGCACACGTTTACTAAATCTATTTGCGAGACTTATCGGCCCCCGCGAGAGCACCAGCGTATCGCGGTCGCCATGTTGTCCGATGGCGATTGCACCACGGAGAATGTCACGGTCCAAAAGAATCTCGCCACCGACGTCATGCCCCTTCAGGTAGGTCGACCACAGGTCTCGATCTTCAAATTGGCAGGCTATGACGACCCGATCGTAGGGAGCAATGATGCGAGAAAGTGCATCCATGACGGCGGGGTTACCCAGATCCGGGCGCAAATGAATTGCTTCAAGATCGACCACATCCATCTGGTGTGCGGGACGAGCCGCGAGGCCATCCAGCACGAGAAGTCGCGCTATCGCCGCCCCCTTCATCCAGCGATGGAAAAGATAATCTATTATCAGCTTGTTAACTACGATAAAGATGGCGGAGGCGGCAAAGGTTGCCACAAAACCCAAGCGCGAAATGTCCTCGATTTTCAATAAGAACGAAATCGCCACAATTACGAATGCAGATCCGAAAAGTGCCCCGAAAGCGCGACGCACAGCGAGCGATCGACTTTCCAGCGCCTCCACCGACTGAGCCTCGCGCGCGATTGAGAGCATGAGGAAGACGGGTAGAGCGATGACTAATATGGAAGGTCCGCCTGCGTCGAGCCAAACAGCATCTCTCAACTCCCGCGCTAACAAGTACCCCCCTCCAAGCGCCAAGCAATCCAAAGCTATGGAAAGCGCATAGAGAACCATTCGCTTTTCACGAGCATGCAATCCCGGCCGTCGCTGAGCCGAATTATCGCACTCTGGGGATAGGCCACTCTGAGCGTTCAATGAATCCTCGGCGCTGTTGGTACTCGGGCTCTGCGTGGTTCAGCAACGTTGCTGTAGTGTTAAAGGCAGAACACATATCATGGGCATGCCAGAACGTTCCGCCTTTCAAATAAACGCGGAAACCATAACATTAAAAAGGAGTCCTTACAGATAAAAACCGACCTCGACCCTGTAATGCGTATGGACCGCATTCCAGTTAGAGCGGAAGCGGGGTTGGCCGATTTAAGGCCTTGATATTCGGGGCTTTAAAACGGCAAACACGTAGAGTGCCACGGCAGCTATTATAACTGCAGCGACCCAATGCACCTCTTCATTGCCGAAGTAGTTTGCCACTGCCAACCCGATTGCTGGGGGGGCGTACTGCCATAATTTGTCACGCGGCTCTTCTTCAGACGACCTCTGCAGCATCAGCGTAACAAGCCCTGCAAAGCAAAAAACCGTGAACCAATCCCAAAAGGTTTCCAACGTCAACACTCCTTCCCGTTGGGGCCTCTGTACAGCAGGAACAGAACTTGGCGACACCTCAAATTAGGGTGACGGTAAAGTGAACCGCACTGGGACACCGGTCGGATTGGCCGCCCTCCACAACGATGTCGATCCGCAAACCTGGCGGGCCAATGTCCTCGTCCATAAGGCAAAACACCTCGTCCAGCGCCTCGCCGAACTTTTTCACTCGAACGGGCGCATGGGCGATCGGGTGCTATCCTTCGCGGCGCCCACACATGCCCCGGAAGATCCGGCCGCAGGCGTATTGGCGTAGCGGCCAAACTGTTTCGCCAGAGCGAGAATGCGCTAGGGTAGTGTCTGACCATCATCGGCACCTTGCGCAGCTTCGATCGATGCTAACCAAGCACACCGCGGACCCGCCGCGCAGCAGCTCGAGAACGCCCTCGACAACCAACCGGTCCGGCAGTCTGCGAGGTCAGCCAGTTTGCGGTGGCGGAGAAAAAAAGGGCTCCGCAAGCGCCCATTCGCCATCGACGAATGCATTTGGCAAGGTTAGGTTTGCGCAAATGATGCGCACGGGTGGCATCGGTCCGCTTCGCTGATCGCCGGAAGCTCTTTTCAAAACCTTCTCGAAGCGAGACGGTATAAACCAAGATCGACGACGAGAGTGCCGAGTCACGCCAACCCGTTGATATAAATAAATTAGTTCGTGGTCGGGCCCTCAACACCATTTGCTGATACTGCAATTGCAAAAAGGCTTTTCGGTTGGAACGCATGGGTGCGCTTGCACTTCGGTGACCGGATTTGCGGCCCCCGTTTGCTTGTGAGAGTTGGTCCAATCCCGTCCTATGGTGGCATGTTGAAGCACCTTTCATCGTTAGCCTTGGAAACTAACCTCACTCGACGCGTTTTGGCGTAATCAGCACGCATGGCCACCCGGATCCTGTGAGTTATAAAGCCGCGGTTTGGTTTCTGAATTTTCTGGTTCACCATGGTACATACTTTTGATTAACCTTGTGCGGACGTTATATGAAGTGCAACGGAGGCGCAGGAAGGCCTTAAAATGGAACGCTCATTTTTGACGATCAACCGGCGAACCACGGGAGTGGCAATTGGGATCCTCGTGGGTGCGGGTTCAATTGCGCTATGGGCCAGTAACACCGAGCTGAGCGACTCGGGCTCCTCTATTGGCGATTCCGTTGCGAATATTGCAAGTTTGCTGGACGCACGTTCGCCTGGTGAACGTACAAAGGCCGAGCTCTCCAAAACGAAGCGGTCAAGCGACGCTGCCAGCTCGCTGGCCGAGCCAGCAGATTTGGTGACCGAGCGCGTGCTCGGCAAAGTGTTTTCACCGGCCACAAACGATCACTTGGTGATAACTCCGGAAGAGTTGATGGCTCTGACTCCCTTGGGAGTTCCTCTTGCCCAATTTCCAGATGGCGATGTCGCTCCGCGTGCGCCAACCTTTTTGGGAGGGCCTCTGCCGGTGAGCGGAGGCGGCTTGGGTCCGGGTTTCATTTCCGGAGGTAGCTCAAGCGGAGGTGGAAATGGAGGAGGCGGTAGCAGTGGTGGCGGAGGCGAGGGTCAGCCGCCCGCTCCGCCAGAGCAAATTCCTGCCGTTCCAGAACCATCTGCGTGGGTCCTCATGCTTATGGGGGCTGCAATGTGTGGTGCGTCAATGCGGCGCCAGAGGCGTTTGCAACGTCAGGCGATAGCTTAAATGCGCTTTCAGTATCTAGTATTCTTGATTTCCGCAGTTGCACTTGGAATTTTCGGACAAGAGGCGTGGTCCCGCGCCGATGGTGCGACTAAGGTATCACCTCCGGAGGCTCAGGCTTCTTTGCAAACCGGCTCCCGCTTGTTCTTGAGCCCCGATGAAAGTCACCGCGCTGCATCGCAGGGGCTCGTGCCGCGGGGAACGCAGTCCATTCTCAATGTCCGCAAGCGTTTGCGTTACGGAGATTTTGTCTGGAATAATAACGACACTCCGGGCCCCCTCGTTGTTCGCGTCAATCTCGACACCCAACTCATCTCAGCGTTTCGCGGGGGACATGAGATAGGTACCGCAGTCATCCTGTATGGTGTAGATGGGCATGAGACACCACTGGGTCGCTTTCCAATCGTAGCAAAGCTGAAAGATCATCACTCGGCAACCTACGATGCACCGATGCCATTTACGCTTCGTTTGACCAGTGATGGTGTGGCGGTTCACGGAAGCAAGGTTCGATGGGGAGCCGCAACTCACGGTTGCATTGGCGTGCCTTTGGAGTTTGCCCAGAACCTCTTCCACGAAGCGAGCGTGGGCGATGTTGTTGAGATTATCAGGGGCCGCGAAAAAGACCTCTAACAGTCCCGACCAAAACTGTTTCCCATCGCCTCCGCGTTGAGCCTGGACCTCAGTGGTTCTTTCACCGCAACAAAATCTATAACACCTTCGAGTTTATTGCCGCCGCCTTCACTCGCTGCATTACGTAACTCGCTCTTAGGGTCCAGACCCAATTAGCTTCTTGAAAAGCGTCGTGCACATTGATTCAAGGGTTCTCCACTGGATATGGAGGTTCCTGCATATGTCGCGTTCGTTGTTCTGGCTGTCGGATGAAGCGTGGGCAGCCATTGAGCCGCATTTGCCAAAGAACCAGCCAGGCGCCCGGCGGGTGGATGATCGGCGAGTGATATCGGGCATTTTGCATGTGTCGAAGGTGGGCTGCCGCTGGTGCGATTGTCCCGCCGAATACGGACCGTCGACGACGGTCTACAATCGGTTCAACCGGTGGTCTCGCCGCGGCTTTTGGTTGAAGTTGCTCAATGCCCTGGTCGATGCTGGAGCCGTGACACGCAGCACCGCTATCGACAGCACCTACATCAAAGCGCAGCGTTCGGCGTTCGGAGGAAAAAGGGGCATTCGGTCCAGGCGATCGGGCGATCGCGCGGTGGCTGGACCACCAAGATCCACGCTCTCACCGACGTCATTGGCCGCCCCTTTGCGCTGATGCTGACGCCGGGCAACGTCAGCGACGTGGCCGCCGCTCCCGCCCTTCTCGAACGCGCCAGCGGGATGCGCTATCTGCTCGGTGACAAAGGCTATGATGCAGATCGGCTGCGGCGTTCGCTACGCAAAACCGGAACCACTCCGATCATCCCGGACCGACAAACCGCAAGCGCACAATCCGCTACTAAGCAGCGATATCGCGACCGCCACCTCGTTGAAACTGCCTTCTGCCGCCTCAAGGACTTCCGCCGTATCGCGACCCGCTGCAACAAGCTTGCCGCCAACTTCCTATCCGGTGTGGCGCTCGCCACTGCCGTCGCCTTCTGGCTCTGGTTCAGTCTGGACCCTAGCCTAACTCGGCGGATCAGAAAACCGAGCAAGCCAATGCAGAACGGCTTCTGCGAGAGCTTTAACGGCCGGATGCGCGACGCGCTTCTCAACGAGACCCTGTTCCTCAGCCTTGCTCATGCCCGGGTTCTGGCCGCGGCTTGGGTCGAGGATTACAACCGGGAGAGACAGCACTCGGCCCTTGGCTACGCAACCCCGGCGGCGTTCACCGCCGAACTGAATAAGCAATGGCCTGCTTCGCTACGCCCTACGGGCTCCGCTACGCAGCCCATTGCTTCAACCGCGCTCATGCGCAACAAAGCCGCCCGACTCTAACCCCCAGCTGGAGGGAAGCTGGGGGTCACGTCACGGCCGAAGCTCATCAAAGGGTGATCGCGAAGAAGGCGAGCGAGGTGCAGATGTGCCGAAATGGATCGGCTAAATACTAAACGGAACTCCTGCAGGAAGCTCTGGTTATAGTCGTCTGAATAGCAGTGGCCTACTCGAGGACACCAGATGGAAAAACTGGCTTTCGGATATAATTGCGATCACGGGTTTGATGACGACAGCCGGGCTTCCGATGGCTTCGGTTGGTTTTATGTGTCAGCCAAAGAGAACGGGAAACCTTGTCGAGCGCGCTTCTGGGCTGATCGCTCGCGAATGAATGCTTTCGCCACAGCCATCCTTAATCAGGCCAAGAGCGCAAGGTTTCCACTCGAGACCCATTGGGATGATGAACAGGATGGCCGCGCTTTTCACCTGACGATCTCTGAGTGTGTAACGTCGGCCGATCTGAAGGTGCACCTACGAGTAGACCGCTGTGGCACCAGAGGAGGAGAAGTCCTTTGCTGCGCATTTACGACCAGCAAAATCGGCCTGCGGACATTCAACGATGCGATGACTGATATGATAAACCAAAGATGCGCGAAGGCGACATTGAGCGGTTGGTAGAGTCTATATCCCCTATCAGATAATCTCGAAGCGAACGATCGAACCTCGCCCCGAGTGGATCGGCGCTAAAGCTGCGGGTTACATTGTCGACCACACGATTAGGGCCATCAACTCAATTACCATGCAGCCTAGGCAATTCCGAACGTTCAAGCTTTCAGGCCCAGCACATAGACCGTCGTCAAACGCCCCCTGCGACGCTCTTTCACGGCTGACATTAGCTCCCGGCAATGGCGCGGTCCCTAGCTGGCACGGATCCACCCACTCTCGCCGAACTCGTAAATCACCTGGTCGAACGTGCAGTTGGCTGCGATCCAGCGGCTAGCAGCTATGTTGCTCTCGCCGGCCACGGTGGAGTCCGCCTCTTCGCCGCTGGAATGCTGGCTGATAGAGTTAGACCAGCGGCGCCTTCATTTGGTTTGAGGCTCCAATCAAACATAGGAGACGACAATTTTTTGCCTGCGTGGCCCGACGACATCTAACTCAACCGCCCGAAGAGAAAAATTATCAAAGTGTCTCAGTATGGGGACCACACAAATCCTCTGACGTACGCCGCCTAGATGAGCGTATTCCAACATGAGCAGGGGGGAATATGCTTCAACATTTTGCATGGCTCGGTTGCGCTTATTTCCTCGTGAAAGCATGCGAAATCGCTGCTAACAAGGCCAATCGCAATGAGGATGGTAAGCTCAGCGCGCCTGCATTGGGAGCCATCTGGATGGCTGGCGCTTCAGTGGGTGTCTTTGCCCTTTTATATAGCGCTCAAGCGGCATCGATTTCTCCAAGCTTAAGCCGGCCATTAGAAAGCACAGCGCTCGAAAGTCCCGACGTTTGTCTCCAAGCAGTTGAGAACATGCTAGAATCAGGCTGAATTGATGTTAAAGTTGAAGGTGACCTTGCGAAAAGCCTCTGGCGGTCTGGGCTCTTGGCTTGGCATTCTGGCCGTGAACGGTTCGAACGGGGGTTCAATCCTGTCGGAGCTTACGTCATTCGAGCTGTAGAGCCTTGCCAACCGTCTCCGCTCCGCCACATCCTGACCCAAGCATTACAAAGGCCGCCCAATCGTCCCTCCGCCTTTGTCCGACGGCTTCTGCCTCCCGATGGCTCGGGCAGGCCAGAGGGCCTAAACGACATGTCAGAGTGCAGCTGAGCTCTGGCAGCGTCAAGATGCTAATAGGGAGCTGGTTGGAGGGTCCATGAACTTGGAGTACCGCAGCCGGGCCTGAAGGACGTGGGCGGCAATATTGACATGGTCGGGGTGCCGCGGATCGATATGTTCAGCGAAGTCCCGCCAAAGGAACCCCTCAGCTAACAGTCGGAGATCCCGCTTATGCCCGCGCAGGGCAATACCAATCGATACCGTAACTCGCCCCCTCTCTGCGCAAGGCCGCCGTCAATCATTCCTTGAGATTCTGAGGCCACATACTTCGAGCGAGACTCGGAGGATGAAACGTGACGACTACGAAAAAGGCAGGAGGATTGCTTCTCTTTGCTTCTCTGCTCCTTGTCGGAGCGAGGGCACCGGCAGATTTTGAAACCAATATTTTGGCAGCGCACAACCTTGAGCGTAGTCGACTCGGGCTGAAACCGCTGAATTGGAATGATGAATTGGCACACGGCGCGAAACAGTGGTCGGAATATCTAGCAGCTACCGGACGGTTTGAGCATTCGCCCGACGAGCCTAATCAACCCAGAATCGGTGAAAACATTTGGGGCGGCACACCGGGGAGGTTTGGGACGCGAAGAAAGGTTGCCGCATGGATCGCAGAGAAACGCCACTTTAAACCTGGCGTATTCCCTGCCAACAGCACCACGACGAGGGTTGAGGACGTAAGCCACTATACTCAGATAATTTGGAGGGACACTCATGAGGTGGGCTGCTCGGTAAGCCGAGGCAAACATGAAGAAATCTTGGTGTGCCGTTACCATTCTCCCGGGAATGTGATCGGAACCAGGCCAATATGAACGCAAATCTGGGCAAGGTCCTTGCGTTTCAGGCCTAGGCGTCGAAGGCGCATTGATCTGATGCCACCACCTCAATGATAGCCATTGGTCACTTAAGTAAATTATTTGACGGCGTTGCTCGGCGCTAGGTTTGTTATTGAGCAAAAATAATCAACGAATCTCAACTAGTACAAACTACAGAATATACCCTCCTAACAGATTTCTTCGCTGTGATTGAAGCATCCACTTTCCAATTTTGGAACACCTCGCGGTGTCATTTCTTGGTAAGGTATCATTATGCTTAGAGGCACAACGCATTAAGTTTCCTGATCCAACGGCTACAACAAGCACCCCCTCAACCGACGTGCTTTTCAAATTAGGCGGGGGCATCGTAGATTCCGTCGAGGGGTGAGGGCGTCAAAGACTTACCCCACATTTAGTGCGACGCTCGCTCACGTGCGAACCATTCGTTAACGAATATTCTTCATATCCCTTCCTCTAAGGGGAATCCGCATGCATCTGAAGGCCGTTCTTCGAGCACCCGCATCGGGGGATGACATCGTTTCGCGCGGGGCGGCCGAAGGCTTACAGCGTCGGTTCGCTCAAAGACGCTCGCTTGAACTTTCTGCGGTTGCGAACTCTCCAGAAGCCGGAGAGACCCAGGTTCTCGTTCGCGACATCTCCCCGGGTGGCCTTCTAATTGAAGCCGAAGCGCCGACGCTTTGCGTGGAAGACTGGATAGAGGTTCACTTGCCGAATATCGGGATCGCTCAAGCGCGTGTGGTTTGGGCAAGCGGCCGCTTTTTTGGGTGCGAATTCAACGCCTCGATCCCGACATCGACCATCAGTGCGGCCCTCCTCAAGGCTAAACCTCCAACTTCCAAGGTGGAGCAGGTTTTCGCTGGAAGCAACGCCAATCATTTCGAGCCCAAACGAGCCCATCTCGAGCCGGCCCTTAATTTCTCTTTCGCATTCTTTATGGCGTTCGCTCTTTGGGCCTTAATCGCTATGGCGGCCTACCTGCTGACTCGCTGAGCTGTGCCTATACCTCCATTGTTTAAAACCGTGAGAAACTGCTCCGCGTCCGCGAACGCAGTCTCTTTGCCCGCCACGGGCGTGTTCCTCAGAATTGGTCAAAATTGAGAGCGGAAGGCGCCGGGCATCGCGATGCCCGGCGCCTTACTCACCT
Organism: Erythrobacter sp. QSSC1-22B; assembly: GCF_001678665.1. GTDB lineage: Bacteria > Pseudomonadota > Alphaproteobacteria > Sphingomonadales > Sphingomonadaceae > Qipengyuania. The sequence goes on along the minus strand of NZ_LZRP01000014.1, from coordinate 28,055 downwards.
GGTGTGACCCCCTGGGCCGGCCCGCTAGCGACGATGCGTCAGGCAAGGTTGGGCTGTAGTGATACAACGGACCCTTTAGCCAACGGCGAACCGCTAGAATGGTTGGGTCAGACCATCAGCCTTGGGGTATCAAAATTTTTCAAACAGGCGTCAGAGCATGTACTTCGAGTGCACCCAAGTGATGAGCTGCGCACCTAATATTTCGATAAAACCGAGCCTCAACGTGGACTCTGATCGGTATCGTCCGCGTCTTCAATTTTATCGGCAACCACCGAGATTTCGACCACGGCAGATTGCGCATTGTCAATGAACCGGATGCAGGATGGATCTTTTACTCTTGAGGCGAGTAGCTCAAGGTTACCCAAAACCACCTGAGTGGAATTACGTAGCTGGTGAGCGAATTTCCCTCCATTGGCCATATGCGATCCTCTCCAACCAATTGGGTGGGCATAGATAGGTCGGCTACAATGATGTGACCTTCTTGCAGCACTAATGCTTAATCCGAAGAAGGGATCCCATCAAGTTTTAGAATCCACTTGCAAGGACGCTCTCCCACTTCCGAAACGAGCTTGAGATTTCCATTCAGTGGTGGCCTTGCTAAAGGAACAATTTGTCCTGAACCCTCCGCAGAACATCCATCTTCAGGTTGGCTGCCTTCCTGGTAACCAATTATCTCTTGCGTCATCGTCGCACGCGCATCTTTTAGCTCCTGCTTGCGCGCAATTGCCTCTAACTCATATATATATTGCCGCACAACAGCGATGTCATGCGGATCAGCCAGTGATTTTGTTGCCATCCGAATACGCTCGGCAACCTTTCGAGGGTTCGAGAACTCAGCCAAGTTAACCTCCCCGTTTTGATTCGAGTTGATTCGAGGCGACCACTTTCTTTACTGTATACCTATTGAACGACCTGCGCCACAAAATAGGTTACTGTGCTGGCTTCATAGATCTGCATCTTGTGCGGCGGAGAGGTCGGCCGAGCACGTCTTCTCTACAGAATTGGCCAATCTTCGTCCAAACGCGAGAAGCAACCTAGGCAGACCTTCTCGTTTACGACTGATGCGTCGAATGCTGAGAGCTTGGTATTGAGCTTGCTTTCAAGGTACCTATTCATGAGCTGAACGTAAACGTAGAGGCGCCGTTGTTTAGTGACGGGTGCTTAAGCGTGGCATTGGCTGAGATACTGCGGCCTTGCCCCAAATATGGCCCGGGCTGGTGTTGCCCCGATTACGGCTGGGAGCGTGCCCCGAAGGATCGCATTGGGCGGATAGCTACGCAGTGCTAACCTTAGTGCATCATGGCGAAACGCTGAGCCAATGTTTGCAACCTTTTTATGAGCCAAATTTGGGTTTTTGACTCCGATGGATCAAGCAGACCGTAAGTTCGGCTGGAATTCCTTGCTGTGTGGGTTGGTTTTGCGCGCACGCGCAAAGAGATATCCTTCGTCCTACCAGCAGCAGGTCGCCATCCGTTGCGCGACATAGGAGCAGAGCCTCAAGGCTCTCAGAAGCACATCTGGCGCGCTCCGATCAAAATTACTGACCGGCCATGGTCGAGGCGTTTCGGTTAACAAGGCAAGGACGAGCAAGTCCACTACCCGCGTACGACGCTGGCAGGAGCGTTGCATTTACGAAAGTGCGAAGGCACTCCTCGCAACAAGTGCCGCCCAATTGGAAAGGCGCAGGTCCCTCCGGAGCGCGTCGCCGAGATTGTTCGTCGACTCATGAGCGCCTGCAGGGTTAAAAAGATGGCCCACTGGACGGTACGGGCGCGGTGCCGAGGATTGTAGGCACTGCCCGGGGAAGGCGACCAGGAAGGCCCAAGACCTCGCTTCGCACCGCTGGCCCAGCTTCAAGCAGCCGAACGCTCCGGCCTCCACCGAGAAATTTACCTACATCGTCTTCCTCGATCGCATCGAGTTCGAGGTGCCGGCGGACCAGGCGATCCTCGACAACGCTGCAGAACACAAGACCCATAAAGTCCCAGCCTGGCTCGTCCCTCATCCGCGCTGACCCTTCACTTCACGCCGACTTCAGCTTCTTGGCTAGATGCAGTCTCAAATTTCTTTCGGTAAGCTGACGCGAACCCAAACCAAAGCGGCTTGTTCCATTTGTCATCGACCCTCAGGCGGCGATCAACCCCTCATCCGCGAACACAATAGCGACAATCGTAGCCGTTTATCTGCATCGCGTATCCCGGCGACATCATCGTTCAAAATTGAGGACTCCAAACGTCGGATTTGTCCACCTAGGCCGTCTGGCTTAGTGTCCCAGGGCACCATGCGCTGGACGAACGACTGTAAGATGTAACAATCATCAAACTTAGAAAATAGGAAGGGAGTATTTCGTTCAAACAGTTCTAACGAAACGTTCGACTTCGGGGTGCCCTCTGCACCCGTTTTTCTAAGGCCTGGCCTCTTAAACCGACGCATCAGCGGTATCGGGGTGTGATTATACTTAACGTCAGATCCCAAACGGGGACGCGTTTGCCTTCCGTTCGCAAGGTCCTACAAAGCTTGATTGCGCTTAAACTCAGCCTCTCAGCAAACGCGCCGCCATCGCTCGCACCTCGGGGCCCATGTCATCGCGTTCCAGCGCCAGCGCCAGCGTCGCCTCCACGAAGCCCAGCTTGCTGCCGCAGTCGAAGCGGCGGCCTGCAAAGGTGACCGCGTGGAACGGTTGACTGCCGATCATCCGTGCCATCGCGTCGGTGAGCTGGATCTCGCCCCCTGCGCCCTTGCCCTGCGTCTCGAGCACCCGCATCACCTCGGGCTGGAGGATATAGCGGCCCGAGAGGATCTTGTTCGAGGGCGCGTCGGCCACCGCGGGCTTCTCGACCAGACCGCGCACCTCGGTCAGATTTCCGCGCTCCTCGCCCGGATCGATCACGCCATAGCTCGAGACCCGGTCTTCCGGCACCTCGAGCACCGAGATCAGATTGCCGCCGATTTCGTCATACGCCGCGACCATCTGCGCCATGCAGCCGGCCCCCCCGCCGGCCTGCGGCACCATCAGCTCGTCGGGCAGGAACACCGCGAAGGGTTCGTCGCCGACCACGGCACGCGCACACCAGATCGCGTGGCCGAGGCCCAGCGGGACCTGCTGGCGCACCGCGATGATGTCGCCCGGGGTCGCGTGGGTCGGTTCGAGCACGGCCATGTCCTTGCCGCGCTCGGTCATCGTCGCCTCGAGCTCGAAGGCACGATCGAAATGCTCTACGATCGCGGTCTTGCCGCGCCCGGTGACGAAGATCATCTGCTCGATCCCCGCCTCGCGCGCCTCGTCGACCGCATACTGGATCAGCGGGCGGTCGACGATCGGCAGCAATTCCTTGGGCACCGCCTTGGTCGCGGGCAGGAAGCGCGTGCCGAGGCCGGCGACGGGGAAGACGGCTTTGCGGATCGGTTTATGGGTGCTCATGGCAGCGGCGTTACGGGCGAGCGATCGCGGGCGTCAAGCAACAAGAATCTAGCGTTACCCGTTCGCAAGTCAGGACACCTCCTATTCTAGTTTTGCCGCTTGCTTCATGCGGTCGGATCTTAAGATCGTCGTTCGATCTCACGGATCTCCAGCGGCTCCCGTACGCAACTAGCCTTTGTTGTGATTAAAATTAGCAAAAAAATCTAGCCTCTCCTTGCGTTGTGGAGGCGGAAAGTGAACTAGGCCCATTCAATTCAAAGGACGCGAATTATATGAAAATTGCGGTGATAGGATCTGGCTACGTCGGGCTGGTGTCCGGCGCGTGTCTTGCCGATTTTGGGCACGAGGTCACTTGTGTGGACAAGGACGAAGGCAAAATCACCAAACTGCAGAATGGCGAGATGCCGATCTTTGAACCAGGGCTCGCTGATCTAGTCGCGAATAATGTTGATGCCGGGCGACTATCGTTCAGTACTGACCTGCCAAGTTCGATCCAAGGAGCCAAAGCGATCTTTATCGGCGTCGGCACTCCGAGCCGACGCGGTGATGGTTACGCCGACCTGTCCTATGTATACAGCGTGGCTTCAGAGATTGCGGCCAGCCTCAATGAGCCTGCTGTGATTGTAACCAAGTCCACCGTACCTGTCGGCACCGGCGACGAAGTCGAGCGGATCATTCGCGAATCCGGCACCACCTCAAAGTTCTCGGTCGTTTCTAATCCTGAATTTTTGCGCGAAGGCGCAGCCATCGGCGACTTTAAGCGTCCGGACAGGATTGTGATCGGCGTCGAGGACGAATTTGGTAAGCAAGTGATGGGTGAAGTCTACCGTCCTTTGTTCCTCAATCAGTCACCCATCCACTTCACCAGCCGTCGCAGTGCCGAGCTGATCAAATATGGTGCCAATGCCTTCCTCGCTACAAAAATCACTTTCATCAATGAAATGGCGGACTTGTGCGAGCGGGCTGGTGGCAACGTCCAGGAAGTTGCCCGAGGGATCGGCCTCGATAACCGCATCGGGCCCAAATTCCTGAACGCAGGACCAGGTTATGGAGGCTCATGCTTTCCCAAGGACACGATGGCGTTACTTAAAACCGCTGAAGACTACGGCAGTCCGCTGCAGCTAATCGAAGCTGTGGTGAAAGTGAACGAAAGCCGCAAGCGCGCTATGGGCCGCAAAGTGATAGATATCATGGGGGGTGCCGAAGCTGCGCGCGGGAAGAAGGTCGCACTGCTTGGCCTGACATTTAAGCCCAACACCGATGACATGCGAGACAGCCCCGCCCTTGCTGTCGCACAGGCCCTAACAGATGCGGGTGTGGAGCTCGTGGCTTTTGATCCTGAAGGCATGGAAAACGCGCAACCTATGATGCCGCATGTGACGATGTCAAACAGCCCCTACGCAGCCATCACGGGGGCAGACGCTATCGTCCTCATTACGGAGTGGGACGAATTTCGAGCACTTGATCTGGAGCGAGTGAAGGAGTTGGCACGCGAGTCGGTCATGGTCGACTTACGAAACGTATACGACCCTGCGGAAATGCGCGCGGCCGGTTTCACTTACGTCAGTATCGGACGTTGAGCCGGTAGCAACGAGATTGTCCGATTACGGCCCTCGCGAGTCTGAAATGGAGATAGGTCATGGGACCGCTCACAAGAACTCACAGGCTAGGACGGCGAGGCGAAGTGCGCATCGAAAGCGCGCAGGCTCCGATCCCGCCAACCAGCATCGCTATCGTCATGGGACGCGCGGAACCATCGGCAAAGAGCGCCACCAGCAACGACCCAGCCATTCCTCCACCATATTGAAGGGCACCCACCATTGCAGATGCGGCGCCAGCCTGATTGGGGCAGGTATCGAGTGAGCCAGCAATGGAATTTCCCACGACAAAACCCGCCATCGCCATAAAGACCACTATGACTACGATCATTGCGATCAGTGCTTCTCCGTGAAGCACTATTATCGCCAACCCGATCAATGCCGCCACAAGCGCGACTGTCGCGCCCATTCGTAAAACCAGTCGATAGCTGAAGCGCTTCAGAATCTTAGCGTTTATTAAATTTGTGATGATGATGGATAATGTCCCACCTGCGAGTAACCAAGCAAATTCGCTGGGCGACAAGCCTTCTTGATTAATAAATACATCGGCAGCCGCCCCAATAAACCCAAACATTCCAAAATAATAAAACGCTCCCGCGCTGGCGTAAATCCATAGTTCTCTGTTCCGCCCAAGCGCTGAATACCGGTCGAAAACACTGATTGGATGCGGATGTTTATCAAATGGTCGTCGCCAGGTTTCGGGCAATCTCCAGACGGCGCCGATAGTGAAGATACCGATAGCTGCAAGCATCCAGAAAATTTCCGTCCATCCGAAAGTTTCTAATAGCTGTGCCCCAACTATTGGGCCGATGAGGGGCGATAAGGCCATAATTGCAATTAGCGTAGAGAGCTTACTAGCAGCCTCGTCCCCGGAATAAAGATCCCGAAGGATCGCCCTACTCAAGACGACGCCCGCGCTTGCGCCAAGGCCTTGAAAGAGGCGAAAGGCAATAATCTCGGATAACGAGCCTGACAACGCACAGCCGATCGAGCTTCCGACGAATATAATCAGGCCGAAAATGATTGGGCGTTTACGTCCAATCACATCTCCAATTGGCCCCCAGACCAATTGACCAAGCGTAAGCCCGGCAAGGTAAGACGCAACCGTGAAGGACATTTCACCAGCATCTGCGCCAAGATCGAGAGCCATTGTGGGTAGTGCGGGAAGATAAAGATCGATCGATATAGAAGAAAACGCCATCAGAAGACTCAAGGTCGCAAGAATGCGGAAGTCTCCTGATTGAGACTGCTCTAATTGCTGGTTGATATCGCCGCCTTTCAGTATCACGTACGTCTTTTAGAATTTATGATTTTACTTATAGTCAATAGAGTGGTGGCCGAGGATAGAAGCCCGAAACGCCCTAAGCGGGGTATTAGCCTGACCCCCATAAACGGGCAAAGCTCTCTTAATACCTCACGGCCTCGCTTGTCACGGCGCGGGCTTAGTCAGGCACGCTCGTTGCGAGAAGGAAATTCCGTTGCGAGAAGGAAATTCGATTTTCCTTTAGCAGCTTCTGGGGTGATCGGCGCAAAAGCCTGTTGCACTCATCCATTTTTGCGCTATTGATGGCCTTAACGATTCGTTAGGTCTCTTTTTGAAAGGGAAACCACATGAGCTTTCAATTCAGTGCTACAAAACTTAAAGCTATGGCGGCCGCTTCGGCGTGTGTCCTCGCCGTGGCTGCTCAACCTGCCTCTGCGGAGGTGTTTGTTCCTAACACGGGCGGGATCGCGGCAGATGGTTCGTCGTATTCGTTCATAGTCACTGGCAATCCCTTTGCCGGGCCCGTGTCCGGTGCTATCGCACGTTCGAACCTGCCAGCTTCGGCCTTTTCTGATGTGTTCAATTTCACTCTCGGCCAAGATGGGCTTGGTAGTGGGTCGGTAACGACAACGCTTGCAGGGTCTCTTGGTGGCTCCACCGATGTCGACTTTACGTCAGTCTCATTCTTTAATGGGTTCAATAATTTTATTGTTCCAATTGGTGGTACCGGTAGTTTTGAGTTTGCTGAAGCCATAAATATCCCGATTTTTACGGGCGTTCTAAACACTCTTACGGTCAATGGCGTTGGGCGCGGTCAAGGCTCGTATGGTGGTCAGCTTAGCTTCCAACCATCTGCTCCAGTTCCTGAGCCGGGCACATGGGCCCTGATGCTACTCGGCTTTGGCGCGATCGGCTTCGCTATGCGTCGCCGCAAAGAGCAAGTCCGGGTTAATTACGCCTTTTAAATCACTAAAATTTGCAAAAAAGGAAGGTGCTTACTGCGGGCTGCAGTTAGCACCTTCTTTTCGTCTGAACTTGGTAAATAAGCTTATATCTCGATATTCAGGCTCTGATTAGTGATCCTTGTGCGAGACCGTGCTTTACGTGCCCGAACCACGCCACATCCTTTTAGTGACGTACGGCTCGGTACCTGTGTATCCCCCAAGGATACGAACTTTGCCGCACCGAGATAGGGCCTAAATCGAATCCGGTGCTCGCATCTACGCATTGCCGACGGCGGGATCCAATCGGCGCAACCCGGAGCAACATTAGTAGATGCGCGTCCTTGTCCGCCGAATCGGCGCTATCAAACCTGCAAAAAAAGCCTAAGGTCGCCATCAGGAAAAACCCAGTGTGTGGCGTGAACAAAATCGGGTGCGATTCTCGCGATTAGCTCGAAGTCCGTAGCGCATGCTTCCAGATCCAGCAGGTAACTTGGGCTGCGTTTATGATCGAAAGCGACCGGACGTCGCTTCCGCTTGTTCAAAAGATCCAGGTTCCAACCCAAGTGGATACAGGTAAGCGGTGGGACTTATTTTTTCCCAGCAGCAGTTCGCGTCGAATCACATTTAGTGTGTGAACGTAGGGAACACATCGCTCACGCTGACGAGCCCCATGCTGATCGTCGGCCACCACAGCTCGGAACTTGCCGAAAAAGCCAGCGCTGTAGGGCGTCAAAGCGGGCGGAGTGTCGTTAGATCGCTCCGGGAATGCTGACGAAACACACACTTTGATGAGAGGTGGGCTTCGCCGCACTTCAAGCGAACGGTCGCATGCGCGCTAAGATACACGACGAAACATTCTGTTTCAGCCCCGCTCCTGCTCACCTTTACAGCGCCGCTTCGGTAGAGGCCTACAACCACGACAAGGCGCATTCGTCGCATCGATATGCAGCGCCGTGGGTTCGCCGCCAAACTGAATGAGCAGCCGCCAGGGTCGCCTACTCGTTCTCCTCAAGACCCCGCCACGTAACCCATTGCTCAACCAGTTCCGCGCGGTAAAGCGGGACCAATTGCCATGCAACTCGTGCGAACGTTGGGCGTTATGTCATACAGTCAGTTACTTTTTCTGGAATTGATGTAGGCCGACAATCCGCTATTTCATTTTTGACTATCCATCTATCAGCAACGACTTACGCAGCGCACCTCAGATAAATTTGCGGCTTACTATCGCTTAGTGAGTCCTCCACAGCACGGCCAGTATCGTTCGTCAGTCGGGCGATACGTTGCCTTACGCCAGCTTCCTCTTTTTTATTGAAAAAGTAAGGATAAAGCGAACGACCAGACTTTCCGAATTTACCGGCCAGCTGGTCGATATTCTCCCCAATTTTCTGAACTTTTATGCGCATAAGCTGTGACGGGGCAGATACGGCCATGTTTGTCTTTAGCGCTCCGATACACTCGAAGCCGAGCATCAAGTGATAAAATTTCACGTGCCGCGGATTCACCTCAATTACGAGGTCACTGCACCCAAATCGATCGGTTCCATAAAGATATATAATGTGAAACAAGCTAGCCAAATAAGGCCGGGCATCTGGTGATGGATCGAAAGCAAACTTGGACAGTTCACACAGTTTCATTCCCGGCTCACTGCGAATTAAACTCAATTCTTCTGAGAAGGTTATATCAGTAGCTAATGAAAAGCCAGAGTCTACCTTTAGCGTGATTGTTCCGAACACGTCACTCCCCGAAGAGGCCGTGAACGTAACGGTCTGATGCTCGGGTTGAATTTGGTGGTCAGAGCCGTACCCGCGGGCGCCATAGCTGCGGTTAATCACCATGCTCGCAGAACTTCTCGCGCCCTCATCGCTAGCTAACCGAATAGCAATCGTCCGCTCCTGTCTTACTGCATTCGCTGGCTGAAGTATGCTGCAAAGGACCGAATCTTCGCCCGAGTTTAACATAGCAGTAAGCGGCGTGCCGCTTGCAGAGGTTCGTTGGATGGCTTGTATCATTTATCCCTCCATAGATAATGCGAAGTTCGACTCCGACTGTGACCCGGCGGACCCGGCTGAGCTAATGGCAAAAATCACCGCGAAAATAACCATTGCTGCAACGCTTGCAATTTCAGCGTGCCTTAGCTTGAGCGTAAAGACGCGAAATTTCATCCTAGCCTCCTTGTCACTGATCTCTAAATAATGAGAAAACCAAATCCGTAAGGATTGGCAAGCGGTAGCGGCAAGATCGTTAAAACCGCACACCCAAGCTTGGTTAACGGCCGAGGCTCCTACGCCGCCCGGCGCCCGGGCCATAGCCCATGGCAGTTCATAGCTTTGAATTACGCCTCTGTGCGGTGAGATGAGCGCAAATTAAGTTGGAATCAGATGTTCCACCGAGCCGGAAGGGAACTAAGACCAATCTTCCTGACGCAAGGCGCGGCTTTGCAATGCGGAATCGGCCGGCAAGCGCAGGGGGGTTTCTCGTGCAACGATCCTCTCGTGTGTCACCGGACAAGCGTCCCGTGCTTTGTGGTGGCAGGATGTGGCTCGATTGCTGATGAAAAGCTGCGTCAAAAGGCAATTGGAATCGGCCAAGTATCCACAAGCGCCCCACTGAAAGCTCTCGCGAGATGCTCCCTTTGATGAGCGGGTGGTTAGGAGAAAAGGGCCGTCTCGGAACGGCCTTGGCCGCGAAAGCAAAGCGCAGAAGGGACCGAAGTGCAACCGCTCAGACCGGAGGCTTTTCAGCGCTCTTTACAGAGAGGGGACGGCCAAAGGTTACGCGGCAATGGGAATGCCTGCGATGCAGACGAAGGTCATCTCCCGAACTTTTAGGACCAAATCTCAGCGGCCCCGTGGCTCGGTGCGCCCCCTCCCCATTGCAGAACAAAAGAAGGTTGGTGTTCGTCTCGTCCTTGGTGACCCGACAGTATAGGCCTGGGCCTTACTTTTGAGACACCGGCGATCCAGTTGGCTTTGATGATAGAGCAGGCGGGGCCCCGAAGCTGGTTAGCCTCGAGATAATCCGTTCCGAGGCACCGCGTTTGGGTCAACGACAAAACTTTGTGTAAAGCGTTTCCTTCGGACCTCAAATGTTTTCAAGCCAACCGCTACCGCAACCGCCACTTCAGGGCCGTGCAGAACCCACAGAATACCCGCCGGTCATCAATTCTCGGTATCCTACTCATGCCTCGGCAAAGATGGCTCAAACCAAATGCACTCCTGTTTCAGAACCGGATGCGTAAAGCGGCCACTCCTACCGGTAATTTGCCATCCAACACGCCTCATCGCTGAAGCCTTTTGAATCACATCCCGATGCCGATATGGCCCCCCCTTTTTAGGAAGCTGGGCCCTGAGGCGGCGCTATCCACTTGGCGGATTGGCGTAAGTTAGTTAGGCACCCGGACCATGAACTTTGAAGATGCACCTCTTCCGGAGGACGGGGGCAACAATCTTTTTACAAGAGATTGGCCAGTGCCATGGCACGCGCATGTGGCACCCTTGGCGATCGTGGTTTTGTTAGCTGGCCTTTGGCTAGGCTCCGATGGCCAAATGGCATCTTGGGCCGTGTCATGGCAGTTGCTCTCGCGGAACCCTGTCTTACCAATTTTCACCCACATTGTAGCGCATGGGGGGTTAGTCCATATCCTCATGAACTCTGCCGTGCTGCTCCTATTGAGCGGGCCCCTTATTTCGCGCTTAGGAAAACCTCCAATCGCTTGGCTGCGTTACCTGTACCTACTTGTTGGAAGCGGTGTATCAGGGGCTACATTTTTCTTGCTGCTGAACAACCGAGAAGCCGCGTCAATGCTGGGCGCATCGGGCGCAGTTTTCGGTCTGCTTGGTATGCTAGCTCGGATCCATCCCTCGACAGGAAACGCTGTTCCAATCCGATCGCCTAGGACATGGATGGTTGTCAAACTTTTCGTTCAGAACCACCTTGTCCTGTTTGCCGTCTTGGCGGTCATCGCTTTCCTATCGGGGGGTGGCGCGCTTGTGGCTTGGGAAGCGCATCTTGGGGGGCTATTATTCGGCTTCTTCGTAGCGCCGCTTTTTCTCAAGTTCCCACCTTTAGACGAAATTCAAACTAGAGGCACTTCCTAGCTTATCGGTGCGCACGTCCCGGATTAATCGTGTGGCAGGCGCCAACACTGCGATTCGGGAACGCTCAATTGAGCTCGTTCAACCTTGCTTTGTTGGATCTCAGTCACCGTTGCAAATTCCAGCCCAGTTCGGAGGATGATCTCCGGCAATGCAGCGCAGATGGATGCTGGCGCCCATTTAGCTTTACGAAAACCCATAAGGTGCTGGCCACTTCGAGGATTGCTTTAAAATTCAACAATCGAACAGTTTTGCTCCCTTACAGCTCGCATCACTCATGTAGTTTGAGCAATTAGCACCTTGGAATTGTCCGTAAAAACCACCGAGCTGAGACTTTGGGCCAGTGCACACTGGCCTGCCACGACTATGTCCCCAGCCACACGAGCCAACCCTTCGTAAGGGATGACGAGAAGCGGGCCAGTGTAGCAAGTATGCAAATCTATCCCTGGTTCTCCGTCGAGCCTATCGAGTCGAAAAAGCGGGCCATCGACCAGTAGCTGGTGTCCAGCTTCAGGCACCCGCGAGCGTAGGAGGGCGTCGTGCGGTCTACCCAGCGCGACAGATATGCCGCTTTCCAGATGCAGGTCGCGCGGCCGGGCGTAGTCGTAAAGGCGATAGGTAATGTCAGAATTTTGCTGCACTTCAATCAGAGCAATTCCCGCCCCGATCGCGTGCACAGTGTTAGCTGGAATGTAGACAAAGTCGCCGGCTTGCACCGGATGCCAGGCCAAGAGGCGCTCAATCGAACCGTCTATTGCCGCATCGCGCATCGCATCAGGACTGAGGTCTTCGGTGAATCCTATGCCAAGTTTTGCATTTGGCTCGGCCTCCAGTATCAACCAGCATTCTTCCTTGCCTTGGCAGCCCTTGCCATCGGCGAGAGTCTGTGCATCAGAGGGGTGGACCTGAACCGACAGCGCCTGACTAGTGAAGATGTATTTGACCAAGAGCTGACTTAGCAAGGAGGGCGGCTCGAACCAGATCTCGCCAATCCGCTCGCCCCCACCTTGCCCCTTGAAAGGAGCGGGCAGAGCATCGACGCCCCAAGGTTTTGCGACCGTTTTCGTGTCGAGGATCACCGGCACTTCCCATCCACAAGCGGTCCAAAATCATGCGCGCCAGAAAAAGGCTTATCGCTGTATAAAGTGACAATGATGCGTTTCGACACGCGCTGTTCGCGCCACACCTTTGCGGCTAAAGGTGAATACTCAGGCATATCGTTGCGGCGCCGCGAGCCGCTATCGCCACCCAAATTCACGGGACTTAATTCTCGCATCTTCTCAGCATACTAGGCAAAGAAATTTTGTGAAGACACGATTAGTTGCTTTGTTATCCTGATGCGAAATTGTGGACGGCTCTCGCATCAGCCTAGTCGTGGCGACGTGTAGTCGTTTTAGGTCGGGGGTCACCTTGATAAGTTTGAGGTTGTCGATCGCGGAGCGCCCAGAGCGGTGACGGCATCATTAAGTGCCCTCCGCGTCCAGCAAAGCAGCCTGACGGTTGATGAAAGATCGGCGCTTTCCTGCAACATGCGGGCCTCACAAGGGACTGCGGCCGCACCGTGCTGCTTGAACAGACAGAGCATATGAATGCACTCGATCAGAGCCATAAACGCGCAAAGATACTTACACCGCAGGCGGCCGGCCACACTTCAACCGATTACGCTGCGCCATGTCTCACCTTGTGAGTAAAGCCTCAAGGAGATCATGTCATTCTACGACCAACTCCGAAGGGGCTTCATCTAACTTAAGTGTTCCCGAGCGCTGATCAGCTCGAACTGATGAAGGCGCTTCCACGTCTGCAAGTGGGCTGGTTCTGTTTGGGCGGCTCTGCGGTAGATCGCCTGCAGATGAGGTAACTGACGTATCGAGAAAAGCCTCCTCAAGGCCCTCAAGGAGTGGGACCGTTTCAATGCTGGGCGAATTCACGAGCTCGCCTGCATACGCCTGACTGAATGCACGTCGACGACCCCAGGAACCACTCCAGCGATAAAAGATATGCGTGTTGATCGTCGCAACCTTGGCCAAGCTCGGTGCCCAGTAAGGGAATACATAATTGGCGTGGTAGTGAGTTGCCATTCCGACGGAAGGCTCCACCTTGCCCTTAAGCGCTTCGCTTGCAATCCGCTCTGCTCGGCTCCAGCCTTGCGCTGAAGCAGTCCTAAGCAGGCTCCCGTCGCACGTGAACGTGAATTGGCACCCGGTGCGCAAATGTGAGCCTTGATATACAACCCCGCAGACTGACGAGGGGAATGCAGGATGCCTGACCCTGTTCAAGACAACTTGGGCAACGGCTCGCTGGCCGGCCGCCCCTTCCCCATTTGCTTCGTAATAGATCGTGGCCGATAGGCACTCGAGCGCAGAATCGTAAGTTGCTGCCTGCGTCCAGTCGGCAGACTGCCTGAAAGGCGAGGCAGCTTCAACAGGATCATCAGAGTATGGGAGCGACTTGTTGGCGGCGAGAGCCTCGTCTTCCGACAGAAGTTCCAGCTGCTCTATTCCGGGAGGAAGGGCAAGCTGCGCTATCGGCGATAATTCCTCAATTGGAGTGTCCCTGCCGGAACTCAATTTGCCAGAGCGCCCCCAACCTGAATAGAAGATCGCGCCGGCAGCCGATAACGTCATCAAGCCAACTGCGGTCCAAAGCAGCACATTTCGTCCGACTTTTCTTTTCACTCGCATATATTTCAACTTGCGCTGCAACCATCCTTCAGCGCGCTGCTCTCGGAGGGCCGTTGATTTAAAGCTAAACGCTGACACGGCATATCAAAGCGCCCCGATAAGAGACGGTTCCTCGCTAGCTCAATTCGGCGATTGTTACCACCTGAAAGCACCGCTAGAGATATGGCAGACATCGGATCCGGCAAGTCAAAAAGTGAGATACGATAAAAGATGGCCAGCGTAGCAACAGAGGCAAAAGGAGAGAACGGCTCTGGAAGGTTCGGAGGCCCGAATGCCCTCCTGGGATGGATTGCGCTCCTTGTCGGCGTGGTTCTTTTTTTGGTCCCGACCATGAGCTTCGTAATCAGGGAAACATGGAGTGGGGAGGAGGGAGCGCACGGCCCGATCGTACTTTTCACTGGTCTCTGGTTGCTGTGGAGGGAATGGCCGCAAGCTAAAGCAGAAACCCAAACACCTCCTGTCGTTCGGGTGGTTGCACTACTTGCCATCCTTCTGCCGTTGTTTGTTTTTGCCCGAATTACCCAGATCGTAGAGCTTGAAGGCTATCTCATGTATGGCGCTCTGCTGGTGGTGCTTTACAGCGTCATCGGCGGGGCAGCGATGCGCAAGTTGTGGTTCCCTCTCCTTTATCTGGCATTTATTTTTCCACCGCCTGAGTCGGTCGTCGCAGCCGTGACCACGCCACTGAAAATGGAGCTCTCGCGGGTCTCCATCGCTTTCTTAAGCGCATTCGGGTATCCGATCGGTGGAGAAGGGGTCCGAATATTTATCGGGCAGTACGAGCTCTTAGTTGCCGCTGCTTGCTCCGGATTGAATTCAATCGTCTCTCTCACGGCGATTTCGCTATTCTACATATATATCCGCCATCAAGCCGATCTACGTTACGCTGGCCTACTTGTTCTCTTCATCTTGCCTGTTGCTATCGCGGCGAATTTTTTTCGAGTCGTTACTCTGATCCTTCTCACCTACCATGCCGGTGAAGCAACGGCTCAGGGGTTCCTTCACGACTTTGCAGGCATCTTCATGTTTGCCATTGCCCTAGCTGTGATCTTCGCGTTGGATGAATTGATCAGGCCAATCTGGGAAAGAACAGGAAGACGGCGCAATGACTGAAAAAACATCCTTCGAAGTTCGTGGTTCACCGCTCATTTCTCGCCGACATGTCCTCATTGGTGGCGCGCTTGCCGCTGCCTCAGCCGTCGCGATCGCCCGGCAACCCTCGAAAGCCTATGCGGCCGTTCCAGCAAAGCGATTTGAGGAGTGGGTGCCAGAGAGGTTTGGGAATTGGAAAGCAGTTGGTTCGAGCGGCGTGATCCTGCCCCCACCCGACGCCTTGTCAGACCGCCTCTATGACAATCTCGTAACTCGGGTGTACGAGGGGCCTGGTGCGTCAGTAATGTTTCTCTTGGCCTACAACCATCTTCAAGATGGGGTGGTTCAGGTTCACAGGCCCGAAGTCTGCTATCCTGTGGGTGGCTTTGAATTGAGCCCGACGGTGGACGTCCCGCTCAACCTTCCGGGAAGGCAGATTCCTTCAAACTTTTTTACTGCTAAGGGCCCTGACCGGATCGAGCAGGTTTTGTATTTTACGCGTCTCGGTACAGCCTACCCTCGGAGCTGGGGCGAACAACGCTGGGTTGTCGCCAAAGCAAATCTGCAAGGACGTATTCCAGATGGCGCGATGATGCGCGTGTCGCTCCTTGGACGCGATCCAACCGCTGCCTTGGAAATCTTAAGGCGGTTTTCTACTGATTTCATCGCTGCTTCCCCGCAGGGCCTGCAGAAATTACTTTTGGTGTGAGGGTGTTGATATGAGAGCGTCGTTAAAATTGAGCCTGCTTGCTTGCCTTACTGTTCTGGCAGCATGCGATAAAGAGGCGACTGGCCAAGTGGCCGCTGTTGTCAACGGTGAGGAAATCACACTTCAGGAAATCAATACGGAGCTAGAGGCAATGTCTGTCCCAGAAGGTGCCGACAAGACAATGATCCAGAAGGCAGCCCTGCAGAGGATTATAGACCGTCGTCTTCTGGCCCAGGCTGCCCGCGAGGAGGGGCTCGACCAAACTCCGGAATTCGTGACGCGCAGTCGCCAGATGGAGGAAGGGCTGCTTGTGCAAATCCTCGGCAGGAACGCATCACGCTCCGCCGACGTGCCTGATCAGGCAGAGATTTCCGCATACATCGAAGAAAACCCGGCACTGTTTGCGGATCGTACGGTCTATACGATTGACCGTATTCAGTTCCCGATGCCAGCGGATCCGGAACAACTGAAAGCCTTTGAAGACGACGAGACGATGGAAGCAGTTGTTGCACAGCTTCGCGAACTCGGGATCGAATTCACGCGTGAACCTGGTCGGTTGGATAGTGCCCAAGTTGGACAGGAAGCTATGAATGCGATCGTAGCCCTGCCCCGCACTGAACCTTTCATTTTTCCGGAAGGAGGAATGGTGACTGCGGCTGTGATCACTGGGGAAGCCAGGCAGCCGACGTCCGGAGACCAAGCGCAGGCTGCAGCGGTACAAGTGCTGCAAAACCAGGGTCTAATGACCGTATTGCAGCGTCGCTTAAAGGCAGCCCGTGACCAAGCTGAGATTGAGTACCAAGACGATTTTAGGCCGCCGGCATCGCCTGGATCGGCTTCCGGTAATGCGGCAACGGCCGAGGGTCGTGCAAAAGCCCCGAGCTGAGCAAACGGCTGGCAAATGAACGAAAGCAGTCCATCGTCTGCAACGTTAGCTTCCCCTCAGCCATCGACGGGGGAGATAGCGGAAGCTCGTTCTGCGTTGAAGCTGCTTTTCGCGCTCCCTGGCTTTCATCGTTATGACCGCGGTGCCGAGGTAGCCCTCCTCGCCGTTGCAAGCGAACTGGCTCGTTCAGGAGATGTAGTAACCGTCGCTGGTTCGGGCGAGCCGAGGCCCGGTGCACCCTATCGGTTTTATCAAGTTCCCTCAGTGCGCCGAGAACGGTTTGAGCGCCTACCGAAGTTTCCGCCGTTTCGATCAGAGACCTCTTGGGAGGACGCTACATTTGCCACCAATCTCATGGTGCGCGAGCGACTTGCAGACTACGACGCCACGATCACCTGTTCCTTCCCGTTCACGCAGTGGTCGCTTCGAGCCAAGAGCCCCTCGCGAACCGCGCATTTATTCGTAACTCAGAACGGCGATTGGCCGGCTGTTACAAACGCTTCCGAGTATCGCTCGTTCGACTGCGACGGCTTGGTTTGCACTAACCCGGACTACCTTGCCCGAAATCAGGAGAAATGGAATTGCGCGCTCATACCCAATGGGGTTGATCTAAAGCGCTTCCAACCGGGCGCGTCTTGCCGGGAACGCTTTGGGTTACCTGCCAATAGGCCGGTCATCCTCATGGTCAGCGCTTTTATCGAGAGCAAACGGGTACTGGATGGCATCAAGGCAGTGTCCAAGCTCGACGATGCCTTCCTTGCAGTTGCTGGAGACGGCCCGCTAAGGGGTGAAGCCCGGCAACTCGCCGCCGAATTGTTGCCCGGCCGATACAATCAACTCACGCTTTCCGCAGACGAAATGCCGGACCTTTACCGCTGCGCCGACGCCTTCCTTCATCTTTCCTTGCTCGAGTCTTTCGGCAATGTGTTTCTCGAAGCCTGGGCCTGCGGCCTTCCGATCGTTGCACACGAGACTGAGCGCCTGCGCTGGATACTCGGCGCAGGACAATTCTTGTGCGACACTGAGCAGGAGCAGCAACTGGTGACGCAATTGCGATCAGCGCTGTTTGCGGGCAAAACCCCAGCACCAGCGGGCATCGAGCGGTTCGCTTGGCCTGCAATCGCAGAGCAATACCGTGAATTTATCGTAGGAATTCTCGCCCGGCGCTAATTGGATAGCCGGCGGAAAAACTCGATTGTGGGCACAAGGCCCTCGCGCAACGGAATCTTGGGCTCCCACCCGAGCTCGTTCTGTGCCAACTCAATGTTGGGGCGCCGCTGCGTGGGGTCGTCCGAAGGCAATGGCATCTCAATAAGCTTCGACTGCGAGCCCGTCATCTCAAGCACGAGCTCTGCTAGCTCGCGGATCGTAAACTCTACGGGATTCCCGATATTCACCGGGCCGGTTAGACCATCGTTGCTTTCCATCAACTTCATCAGGCCTCGAACGAGGTCATCGACATAGCAAAAGCTGCGAGTTTGGTTGCCCTCACCATAAATAGTGATGTCCTCTCCGCGCAAAGCTTGCATGATGAAGTTAGAGACGACCCGCCCATCCGATGGGTGCATTCTAGGTCCGTAAGTGTTGAAAATGCGGGCTACTTTGATTTCAAGATCGTGTTGCCTGTGGTAGTCAAAAAACAATGTCTCAGCACACCGCTTGCCTTCGTCATAGCAAGAACGCAATCCTATAGGATTGACGTTGCCCCAGTAGCTTTCCGTCTGCGGATGCTCGGCGGGATCACCATATACTTCGCTGGTTGAGGCCTGCAATATGCGCGCTCCAACGCGCTTTGCGAGCCCAAGCATGTTGATTGAGCCGATGACCGACACCTTCGTGGTTTGGACCGGATCGTGCTGATAATGAATGGGGGAAGCCGGACACGCCAGATTATAGATGAGATCGACCTCGACGAAGAGGGGGAAACATATGTCGTGGCGCATGAATTCGAAGCGTGGGTGGCCCAAGAGGTGCGCAATGTTCGCTTTGGCGCCGGTGAACAGGTTGTCCACGCACAACACCTCATCTCCCTGTTCGATCAGTTTATCGATCAAGTGGGAACCGACAAAGCCCGCACCACCGGTAACGAGCACTCTCCTTTGCGAAAAATACGTCCGTGACATAGCTGCTCCCTTTTATCACAGGCCGAGTACCTCATTGCTGCGCAGAGGCAAGGCAATCGTTCCGGAGGGGCCGAAAAAGGACAAATCCGAGGCTGAGCTTGCAATGATTGAGCATGCCTGAGCATAGCCATCTGATGTTTGAGATCTTGGCGTGGCTAATTGCTGTTCCGCCCACCGTCGCTCTGGCGGCCTACTCGCTTGAGGTGTTAGTCGGCTTGCGCCCTTTGCGGGAAACGCCGCGAGAAACGCTGCCCCGCAGCGCAATAATCCTCATACCAGCACACGACGAAGCAGTGACGATAGGCGAGACGGTCAGCTCTTTGCTGTCCATTGCCGGACCCGAGGTCCGGTTGTTGGTCGTCGCCGATAACTGCACAGACGCGACGGCCGAGATCGCACGCGATGCCGGTGCTACGGTGATTGAGCGGACGGATGCGGCCAGGCGGGGAAAAGGCTTCGCGCTCGCTTATGGCCGAGACCACCTAATTTTCGACCCGCCGGACGTTGTGATGGTCCTCGACGCTGACTGCCGGACGGACCGACTGAGC
Source organism: Erythrobacter sp. QSSC1-22B (assembly GCF_001678665.1). Lineage (GTDB taxonomy): Bacteria > Pseudomonadota > Alphaproteobacteria > Sphingomonadales > Sphingomonadaceae > Qipengyuania. The sequence goes on along the minus strand of NZ_LZRP01000014.1, from coordinate 8,695 downwards.
ATCGAACGTCTGATCTCTAGCGCGTTTTCGATGGGGGTGCCGGTACAGGCCAGCAATCTTCTAAACGCACCGCCAAGCGCCCCGCCTATCGTCCAGATTTCGAATTTCGCGATGCTCATCAAGAACTCCGTCCGAGCTCGAGGTCTCTACCGGATAGGAGGTGGGATACCGTTATTCGGTACAGGCATGGCTTTCCCCTGGGTCATTTTCGAAAGCGCCCCGTTAGCATCAGCGGACGTCGTCGAGGATCTGCGCCTTTCGATAGAGCTCGCCCGTCAGGGTATAGCCGTGCAACTGGTTGAGAGTGCCCAAGTTACAAGTTCCTCAGCCGCAGCCGGAGACACGGTAGCCCAGCGCCGCCGGTGGGAGCATGGCTTCCTCCGTATCGCTTCCAAATACGCCTTGCCCCAACTGCTGACAGGAATGACTCGTTTATCGCCGCACCAAACAGCGCTTGGTATGCACCTATGTGTGCCGCCGCTTGCCTTGCTTTTATTGGTCGGGACAGCCGCTTCTTTCGTTACTTTGACAATCGGCCTGTGGAGCGGGTGCTGGGCTGCGTCCTGGACGATCTTATTGGCCTTGGCACTTGCTCTTAGCGCCACCCTTCTCGCTTGGTGGAAAGAAGGGCGGTCCGTGCTTTCCCCTGCCACGCTGGCGCGGGTACCTCTCTACGTCTTTCAGAAGATCCCTATCTATCTTGGGCTCTTCACGTCCCGCCAGTCGAACTGGAATCGGACTCCCCGCGATGGGGACCGGCGCTGAGTTGATAGCGAAGCCAAATCCAAAATATCGCAGGTCCTTCGACTAAATACCGCCGCCACAGTCGGCTCGGCTCGCTAACGAGACGGAACAGCCATTCCAAGGCGAATTTTTGCATCCATTGCGGAGCGCGCCTTTTGGCACCTGTGACAAACTCCAGAGATGCACCGATGCAAAGTGCAACGCCTTTTGCTTTCTGCCGCAACTTGAGCCGGCGGCAAAGCAACTCGCTCTGCGGCGCTCCGATCGCGAAGAAAACAATATCGGCGCCCGTCATTTCGACGAAATCGATGATATCCTGCTGGGCTTGGCAGTTCGACTTTACTCCCATTGGAGGGAGGTGGTGATGCCAGGTGCAGCTTGGAAAGCGGTTCGCCAAGCTCGTCCAGATTTCGTCACCGCCTCCGACCACTGCAATAGTTTTCCTGTGCAGTGCAGACCGGCCAAGCAAGTGTACCGTCAGGTCACTGCCGGGGACCACTAGTAGATCGGTCCCTGAGATTTTAGCGAGGGCATGCAGTATGCGGCTATCGCATAGGCACAGATCGGCAGCGTCATAGCTGAGCCAGAGTTCTTCAACTGCGTTGTGACGGTGAAGCTGGACGAGGTGGTCGACATTGGGTGTGACTACATAAAAGAAGTCCGCTGAACCTGCCTGCCGCAGGACCAGCCCGATGACCTCCTCTTCCGTTAAATTGTCGAAGAGCAGCCCGAGAAATTTTACCTTTTCGTCCCGTTGTGAGCTCACCGGCGAGCCAGCCTTCCAAAAAGTCCAGTTTGGGGAAGCTCTCCCGTCCTCGTATCAATGCCGTAACGGGTGCGCGCTTCAGCCAATCCGCGCTGCGCATCGTTTTCGCATCCTCCATTCAATCGAGTGCAGAGCGACCGGTAATATGCCCACCCTCGAAGGAGGGCGGGAGAACTGCGGGTAAAGCTTCTCACAATGGCCAATGCTTCGCGTTGGCGCCCTTCCCTTGCGAGCCAATCCGCATATGCCTTGGCAGTTGAGAAGCTTTGCGGATTGGCCTTGATTGCGTCGCGATAAACGCGCTGCACGCCGATTGGCTCGTCCCGCGCTTGGTAAGCGGCGGCTGTCGCTAGCCACGCTTCGCTCCGGTTCGGGCATTCAGCCGCTGCGCGCTGAGCGCTGCGCGTCGCGCTAGGCACATCGCGGTTCGCCAGCGAAGCTTCTGAAAGCGCGAGCAAAGCATCGCACTGTGTCTCGTCTCTGCTGAGGACCTCCTTTGCAGTCTTTAGTGCCTGTGACGGCTGGTTTCTCAAAAGCGCAAGCCTTGCTTCAAGGGGTTGGGCTTCACTGGCCGGAAGCTGCCGAATTACCAAATCAGACGCCCCCGCGCGCTCATTCTCAAGGAAATACCTCGCAAGTTCGACCAGCGTGGTTTGGCTAGCGCTGGCGGCGAGGTCTGGCACAGCGCCCTCGGGAATTGCAGCCGAGTAATCCCTCAAAAGATCAATTGCTTGGGATGCAGACATCTGCCGAAGGTCCTCGCGTGTTAAGAGGTCAGTTAAAAGCTTTGTCCCTGCCTGAATTTCGCCCAGCTTGAAGCGCAAGTTCGCCTCATCGATCCTGAGGTCTGCGTCATCCGGGCGGAGCTGCCTCAGCCGATTGAATTGAGCCTGCATTCCTTGAGGGCTACCCGTTTCGCGAGATAGCTCAAGCTTGGTGCGGGCGACGCCTTCGCTGTCGGCTGTACCGCCCTGCACTGCCTCAATCACCTCTAACGCTTCTGCTGCATCGCCCATCATGAAGAGCGCGCGGCTCTTGAGGATGGACGCCTCCTCGCTCCCAGGGCGCAATGCGATGACGCGATCGGCGTCTTCAATAGCGTCACCGTATCGATTTCTCGCGAAAGCATGAATGCCGCGGACCAGCAACGCGCTTTCTTGGCTAGGTTGGAGAACCAAGATTCGTTCAGTTGCGTCGAGCGACTCGCGCAAGTCGCCGGTGCGTAACCCAAGCTGCGAAACGGCTTGCAAGGCCTCCATGTTTTTACTGTCCAAGGCGAGGGCATTCGAATACGCGGCAAACGCGGTCCCATAAGCCTCCGAGGCAGCTTCGATGCGGCCATGCAGCAGGTGGAGTTCGGGAAGGTCATCCCGTTCTGCGATCGCGTCACCAATGCTCTGCCGAGCCAGCCAGAGCTCCCCAGCCTGCAAGTGCAGATCGGCTTGGGCTGCATGTTGCGTTGCCTGTTCAGTGCGGTCAGCACAGGCAGCCGTGATTAAGAGGCCGAGACACAGCAGCAACAGTTTGTTCCAGAAAAGGACGACAGAGGAAACAGGTTGGCTCAAATGCATAACCTCCATTATAGCGGGGTTGGATCTGCGGTCGACCGCAATTGGAGGATTACATGAAGGATCTCTACCAGCAACTTGCCCCTCTCTCGCTCTGTGCGCTACTCTTTGCTTCACCGGCAGTCGCGCAGGATGCGCAGAACGTACCTTCGCAGAGCGCGCCGACCCAATTTCAACCGACTGCTAGCATCTCTACCTACAAGATAAAGTCTGGGGATCAGATTGAGGTGTACGTGTGGGGGGAAGAGCGGCTCCAGCGTAGTATGAGCGTTTTACCAGACGGCAGTATCGCTTTCCCGCTAGTGGGCCAAGTTGCTGCGGCGGGTCGTCTGCCGCAGGAACTCGAGACAGTAATTCGGAATGCCTTGAGTTCTCAGTACCGCGGCGAGGTTCCGCAAGTGACCGTCTCAGTCCTAACGCCGGCTCCCATTCAGTTTACGGTGCTTGGGCGGGTAGGATCGCCAGGTACGTTTGAAACAGCACGAGACATCAATGTTCTCGAGGCGCTAAGCTTGGCCGGGGGTGGCACCGAATTCGCTAACCTCGACAGGATCACAATTCTGCGTAAGTCGGCCGATGGCCTGAGGGTTCTCGGGGCAAACATAAAGCCTCTTATGCGGGGCAGAGTGGACGCGGCTGATCTCGAAAGCTCAAACATCGTCCAGATTGAAGCGGGCGATATGATTATCGTATCATGAGCAGGGGCGCTCATAAGAAAACGAAGTGGCTGCTTTGGAGCGGATTGGCGACGGTGTTAGTTTCACCGATTTCGTCGCAAGCTTATGCGCAGGTGCGCGGCACCGTTGACATTTCAGCTCAAGGGGTTGTGGGCTCAAGCCCCTTCCTTGATGACGGTGAAGAAAATGGCGCCGTGTCCGCAAGGCTGCAGATTAGCCCATCAGTGTTTTATGAGGGGGACGAGACGACCAGCGGGGCCTTGCGGGGTAACGTTGGTATAGATCTCTATGATGGCGAAAATGGCACGCCTATAAATCTGGGCCTTAGCGGCGGCATCCAACAACTGATCAGCAGTAGAACGACATTGAGCCTGAACGCTTCAGTCCGCTCCACTCGATCGACCGTTCGCGATTTCCTTCTGAATCCGACGATTCCGCGGGAAACTTCAGCAAATTTTAACCCCGCAGCGGAGGACACGGGCTCCGTAATTTCCCCACAATTTGGCCCCGGCGAACTGCTTGACCTGGATCCCGACCTTACGGAGACCGGAGGCCGAGGCCGCACCAACAGCTATCAGCTAGGCGGCGCTGTGAGCCATGCACTCAGCTCCCTAGACTCACTTTCGCTGGGCGCGTCTGTGAGATTCAATAACTCCGATGACCCAGCGGCCTCTAATTATCGTTCCAACAGCATAACAGGCTCTTATGGTCGGAAGCTATCCAACAGAACTGGATTGAACGCTGGTGTCAGCGTTGTCTGGGCAGACTACGAGGGAAACAGCGGACCTAGGCGAGGAAATGGAACAACGATCGCTCCAACAGTCGGCATCTCGCATCGGTTTAGCGAGACTCTGAACGCCAACCTTAATGTGGGAATTTCTATTACAGACGTCGAAGGACCCAACGGTGAATCCGAAAACAATGTCGGTTTCGCCGGAAGCTTCAGCGTGTGTCAGCTGCAATACAACGGGAACCTTTGCGGTACTGCATCCCGTGGAGCTCAAGCCACCGCTTTTGGAGGCATCACTTCGGTTACCTCGGCAGCGGTCAGCTACTCCCGAAGTCTTAGTTTGCGAGATAGTGTGAATGTCACAGCTCGTTATAGTCATAGAGGCGCTAGTCTTTTGCCCGCTCAGGTTGGCTTCGACGGTTCACGAAGTGTGTTTGCTGCTTCAGCTGGCTACGATCGTAAAATAGCCGAGCAGCTTTTTGCTTTCGTTAGCCCCAGTTACGCGAAAACGTTCGGTGATGTGCGTTCTGAAAACAGGGAAAACTATCAGATTAGCTTTGGTCTACGTTATAGGTTTGGAAGTACTCTATGAATGAATTTTCAACAACGGAGTACGGGGAAGAGCCGGTCTCTGGAAATATACTCGAGCAGCTTCCGGCAATCTTGTGGCATCGCCGCTGGTGGATTGCAGCGCCGACTCTGCTAGGCGTCATCGCTGCTGTCGCCGCATTTTTCGCAATTCCCCCCGTATACCAGTCCAGCGCCATAATGCTCGTTGAGTCGCCACAACTGCCAACATCGGTTGTCGGGACGCCAGACGGCGAAGTGGTAGAGCGGAGAATTGCGCGTTTCCGCGAGCAGGTCACGAGCCGGCCTGCCCTTCTCTCGATGATCGAACAACATGGTCTCTACACAGACCCAAGACGCTCCCAGCCCCTTTCCGAAATCGTCCAGCGGATGCGCGATGCGATAACGATCGCTCCTGCAATGGGTGGGAGCCGCACAGAAGGTACCATCGCCTTTCGGATTTCGTTCGAATATCCGGAGCCTGCCGCTGCACAAGTGGTCGCTCAGGATTTGATGGATGACATTCTGGAGCTCGACTACAGCGGAACTCTGGAGCAGGCGACTGGTACTGTTCAGTTCCTGACGGACCAAGCGGTCGGGCTGGAGCAACAGATTGCAGAACTGCAGGGGCAAATTTCCTCTATTAATTCGCAGTACGGAGGCATCTTGGGGGCTGGAGGCATGATGCTCAGCGGCGATCCGACCAGCTACGATATGCAGATCGCTGCGCTACAACGGGAAAACTCAAGCTTAATTACCCAGAAAAACATAGCGCTTGGCTCTGATGAACGCTCTGCAGTGGTGCAGCAGGCCGAGTCTGCTTTGGCTGCCGCTCGCGCAGTTTACGCCGAAAGCCACCCTGACGTCATATTCGCCAGGCAGCGGCTAGCGGAAGCAAGAGAATTGGCGAAACAGAACGTTAATCGGATCCCATTGGAGGGGGTCGACCAACAGATCGCGAATAACAACTCGCAGATTGCAACTCTCCGTGCCGCGAAGGAGCGAGCGCAAGCGCAAATCGCTGCTGGACGGGCCAATCAAGCGAGGCAGCCCCTGGTCCAACAACAGGTTTCCGAACTGGAGCAAGAGCTCTCCGTGTTGAACAGTCAATATAGCTCGGTGCAGGACCAATTATTAGCTGCGCAGACAGGGGTTCGAGCCGAGGATGAGCAATTGGGCGAGCGGCTCGTCGTCGTCGATCCTCCTGTCGTACCGGATTCGCCCGTGCGTCCTGACAGGCTACTGATTGCCGCTTTGGGACTGGGAGGCGGCCTGGCGCTTGGCTTCTTGTTCGCGATGGCAGTCGAACTTTTCCTACGACCCATTCGTGACCCGAAAACGTTACAGGGGCTAACTGGGGCCGCACCGCTGGCTGTCGTTCCTATTATAAAGAGGCGCCCGCGCGCGCGCTCCAAGAAGAATTCATGGTCATTTCGACGCCGTGCGTCGAGCTGACCTGGGGACAAGGAAAATGAGAATGCAAGATGCCGATACTGCCTTTATCGGCAGTGACCAACTGGATATCAGGAGGCTTCAGGTTGTGCAGCCCCGCAAGGGAGCGGTTGAAGCTAACAAAATTGTAGGGTTCAACAGTCGCGATAAACGATCGCGTCCCTTCAACCTGATGCGCACCCAGCTTGCAAAACAGTTTATCGAAGAGAAGGTTCGCTTGGTTGGCATAACATCGGCCACCCCGGCGGCCGGGAAGTCCTTTTTATCGGCCAACCTCGCAGCATCGCTGTCGAGAATACTACAAGTTTCGACATTCTTGGTAGACTTAGACCTTCGGCGCGGTTGCGTAGCGAAAGAACTCGGAATCGACTTCCAATCGGGCATCAGCGATTATTTGCTTGGTGATCAGCAAAACCTCCGAGAGGTCGGATTGAGCATCGAGGGCACCAGTTTGGCTGTATTTCCCACTCGCGCAGTTTCCATGGACTCTGCTCAAGCGATTGCCGGCGGGACGTATGACTCATTGGTTAGGACTATGCGAGATGAAACTGCAGGAGCAGTCATTATTTTCGATTTACCGCCAGTCTTCGCTAATGACGATGCAGTACTCAGTACCCGCTTGCTCGACGGCTACATCATGGTGGTAGACAGCGGGAAAACCACACGCCGCCAACTCACCGACGCCATGGAAATGTTAGCTCCTGTACCATGCCTTGGCACCGTGCTGAACAGGTATGCAGGGGGTATTCTTGATAGTTATGGTTATGGCTCCGCCAACTATGATCGATACTATTCAGAGTAGGTACTAAGCTTCGGAACTCCAAACTCGTTTTCCCTTAGTTTAAGGCGTATCCGGAGTTTCGGAAGTAGTTGGAGCATTCTTGTGGCGGGAGGGCGTCGAGGAGGGGGCCGATGCGCTGCCAGGTTGCATCGACGGATCGCTCCTCGGTCTTGCGCAGCAGGAGCTTGAGCTTGGCGAAGGCCTGTTCGATCGGGTTCAGGTCTGCGAGTAGGGCGGCAAAAACAGCAACTTGGCCCCGGCGCAGCGGATCGCCTGACGGACGGCTGCGCCCTTTTGGCTGCCCAGGTTGTCCATGATCACGATGTCGCCGGGCGCCAGCGTTGGCACGAGGAACTGCTCGACCAAGCGGTGAAGCTGAGGCCGTTGATCGGTCCGTCGAGGACGCATGGCGCGTCGATCCGGTCATGTCTGAGCGCGGCCAGGAAGGTCAGTGTTCGCCAATGCCCGAACGGTGCGCGGGCGACGAGCTTCTGCCCCCGCGGTGCCCATCCCCGGATCGGTGTCATGGTGGTCTTGGCCCGGGTCTCGTCGATGAAGACGAGGCGCCTGGGATCAAGCCGTCCCTGGTATTTCTTCCACTGCTCGCGCCGGCGCGCGATCTTTGGCCGCAGCTGCTCGACCGCGAACAGCGTTTTTTTTGAAGCGCAGCCCTTCCGGGCGCACCAGCCGCCACACCGATACCGTGCTGGTCGTGATGCCCTGTTCGGCCAGCTCTGCGACCAGCGCCTTGAGAGTGATGTCCGGCAAGGCTTTCACCCGGTCGATCACCAGTGCCCGGTGCGGTTCGAGCAGCCGCTTGCGGTGACCGCCCATACGCCGCGATGCCGCCGTACCCGTCGATCGCTGGCGTCGTGACCACCTCACAACGCTTGCAACGCTCACCCCGAACAATGACGCCACCTCACGGCAACTGCGACCCGATGCCACCGCCGTCGCTGTCCGCTCACGCAAATCGTTCGCAGCCTCGCGCATGCTCGCGTCGAGATCGCGGCCTGGGTGGAGGATTACAACCGGGAGAGACCGCACTCATCCCTCGGCTCTCTAACCCCGGCGGCGTTCGTCGCCGAACTGGATAAGCAGTGGCCTGTGATTTGCCCGAGAGGCAATCCTGATCAGGAGATTCCCTCTCCCACCATTAACCTGAACTTAGGCAGTTTAATCGATCTTAAGTGAGAACTCATGGGAAAAACTAAATGCACAAGGTCGGATTGTCGAAATGTCTCATCACTGCAGCCCTGCTCTGCAGCCTCGGGGGTTGCAAAGTACAAAACTCTGCCAAACCAGTAGTAAAAAATGAGCCGGCGGTGATTGTGGCCCCTTCACCCTCCCCTTCACCGTCTCCCACGCCTTCGCCATCTCCCTCACCCTCTCCTCAAACCACGCTAATGA
>NZ_LZRP01000013.1 GCF_001678665.1 Erythrobacter sp. QSSC1-22B | reverse complement strand
ACGATGCCGGCGGGGGGACGACCCCCGCCGGGCTTTTGTGGCAATGCCGTGAATTATCGGCAGTGTCTCACTTTGAATTTCCGAAAAAGGCGAGCCACGGAACGTCAGCCAATTGCGGATAATGGTGGGAAGCGGAAAGTGTCACCAGGGGTGGACCCTCCACAAACGAGCGTTTTATAGCTCTGCCAAAGGTTCGCCAATTGGGGCCTTGCTGACATTGCTCGATCTGAATGGTATGTTTTGATCTAAGAGGAGAATAGCCCATGACTGTCAAACGCATCGTTTCAAATATCGCAGCAAGTTCGGTCGCTGATATACAGAAATTCTATTCGGATTTGTTTGATCTGCACGTCGTGATGGATCATGGCTGGATCGCAACTCTCGCATCGGGCGAGACTGCCTCGACGCAACTTAGTATTGCGACAGAAGGCGGCTCTGGAACTTCTGTGCCAGACCTGTCGATAGAGGTCGACGACGTTGATGCGGTCTACCAGAAAGCAAAGAAACTTGGCCATCACATTGAATATGAGCTGACCGATGAACCGTGGGGCGTCCGCCGCTTCTATCTTAGCGACCCGACAGGAAAACTGCTCAATGTTCTCGCCCACCCTTAATACAAACCGGGTTTGCGCCACATCATGTCGACCGATCAAAAACGACCGTTTGTTGAGCGACGGCTTTCGGGAAACTCGCAATTGGACACCGACGATTTTCTGACGCTGAACGGCAGGAAGTGGTGGAAAGCGGAATGGCATGTTTGAAGTTTGGCGTTGGAAAAGCCGACGCTGAACTACTGGGCTACTTACGACAGAAAGTAAACCTGAGAAGCGCGGGGCCAGATAGGTTCAATAAACCCCAACAACCGCTTTGGTTTTGAAGGGAGTTTTTGGCGTCGTTAAGTGTGGCCTAGGACGGCCCCTCCACCAAAGAGTGCTTGTGGAGCTACTCGGAATCCACCATGATATCTCATTGGCGCTGCTGTCGGCCGTGGCATCACATCACTCCGCCCTTCACGAGCGTCCAGATGCTAATTGTCATCATTATGAGGTTTTCGCTAAGCGCTACAAATCCGCGCGGCACGTTGTTCGGCCCGGCGGCACCCGCGCATTTGAGTTCGCGCTTGTTGATACAACCCGTTTTGAAGACGCTGCCGGACCTTAAACTAGGTGTTGTGCAATCAAGCGCCTCAGGCGCTCAGCCTATGCGTCTGCGGGCGCAGTCCCCCAGGATTGCCGAAGCGGCGCGGTTCTCGCGATTGGCGTGGGGGCGGACAGCGTCCGCCTTCAGCCAGACCGTCTATGATGGGGCAATCCGGACGATGATCGCCATTGCAGCCATCGGCGAGCGTCTCCAGGGTCGTGATCATTTCATCGATCTCGGCCCTCTTGACCTTCATCTTCTCGACATGGCCGAGCGCCAACGCTTTCACGTCTGCACTGTGGCGTTCCCGATCGCTCCACAGCGCCAGCAATTCGCCGATCTGCTCGACGGTGAAGCCGAGGTCGCGGGCGCGGCGGATGAGACGGAGCCGGTGCACGTCGCTATCGTCATAGTCGCGGTAACCGGAATCGCGCCGGGCCGCCTCGGGGATAAGCCCGTTCTCCTCATAATAACGGATCATCTTGGCGCTGACGCCTGAAGCTCTTGCTGCTTGTCCAATCTGCATCATTATTCTCCTCGTTACACTATACATATTTCGCCATCACGAGGCCACTTCTTCGGGGTGGGGGGTAATGAAGCTATCCGCATGGAGGTCTTCGGCTTTGCAACTGAACTTCTCCTTTCGTTTTATGCGGCCGTGACCGGATTTGGCTGCACGGAACCGGTTGTTGCATGGTCCAGACGGTCAGCGGTGTCTTCGTCGGCCGTAGCTTCGTCGCGGGTTCCGATGACCGGACGGAATCGCTTCAGCCGTAGGGCATTGGTAAGAACGAAGATGCTCGAGAAGGTCATCGCGCCTGCCGCGAGGATCGGCGATAGCAATATGCCGGTCGCCGGGTAGATCACGCCTGCGGCCACCGGGATCAGCGCGGCGTTGTAGGCGAACGCCCAGAACAGGTTCTGCTTGATGTTCTTGATCGTCGCCTTGGAAAGGGCGATTGCGTTCACGACGCCGCGCAGGTCACCCGACATCAACACGACATCGGCCGACTCGATCGCGATGTCGGTGCCGGTGCCGATCGCGAGACCGACATCGGACTCGGCGAGCGCCGGCGCATCATTGATACCGTCCCCGACGAATGCCACCCGGCGGCCACCCTGTCGTAGCGCATGGATCGCCTCGACTTTGCCGTCGGGAAGCACTTCGGGGATGACTTCGTCGATCCCGAGCTGGCGGGCGACGGCCTCGGCCGTAGCGCGATTGTCGCCGGTGATCATCGCCACCTGCAGGCCGAGCTCGTGGAGCGCGCGGATCGCTTCGGGCGTGGTGGGTTTGATCGGGTCGGCGACCGCGATGATCGCGGCCAATTTGCCGTCGATCGCCGCATAGAGCGGCGATTTGCCTTCATGGCCAAGACGCTCCGCCTCGGCTGCGAATTCCCGCACCTCATAGCCCAGCTTCGTCATGAAACGGTCCGCACCGACCTCCACCTGACGCTCGCCGACTTTGGCCGCTACGCCGTAGCCGGGCACTGCCTCGAAAGCTTGGGGAGCTCGTACGGCAAGGCCCTGCCCTTCGGCGGCCGCGACGATCGCTTCGGCGATCGGATGTTCGGACTTGGTCTCGACGCTGGCGACCAACGCCAACACCTCTTCACGGGAAAAGCCGGATGCAGGCGCGAGATCGGTCAGCTCCGGCCGGCCATTGGTGAGCGTGCCCGTCTTGTCGAGCGCGATCACTTCGACGTCGCGCAGCGATTGTAAGGCTTCGCCCTTGCGAAATAGCACACCTAGTTCCGCCGCACAGCCGGTTCCGACCATGATCGAGGTCGGCGTGGCGAGACCCATCGCACACGGGCAGGCGATGATGAGCACCGCAACGGCGTTGACGAGCGCAAAGGTAAGCGCGGGCGCTGGCCCGAAGACTAGCCAGATGAAGAAGGTCAGCGCGGCCGCGCCCATCACCGCCGGCACAAACCAAGCGGTGACCTTGTCGACCAAGGCCTGAATCGGCAGCTTCGAGCCCTGCGCCTGTTCGACCATGCGAATGATCTGGGCGAGCACCGTATCGCCGCCCACCTTGGTCGCGCGGAAGCTGAAGGCGCCGTTCTTGTTGATCGTGCCGCCGACCACTTCGGCGCCCTCGCTCTTGGAGACGGGAACCGGCTCACCGGTGATCATCGATTCGTCGACATAGGATGAGCCTTCGACCACTTCGCCATCGACCGGCACCTTCTCGCCGGGCCGGACCTGGACGATATCGCCCGCGCGCACTTCTGCAAGTGGCACCTCGACCGGCTTGCCGTCGCGCAGCACCCGGGCGGTCTTGGCCTGGAGGCCGACGAGGCGCTTGATCGCCTCCGAAGTGCGGCCCTTCGCCTTTCCTTCGAGATAGCGTCCGAGCAGGATGAGCGTCACGATCACCGCCGCCGCCTCGTAATAAATATTGGCGGTTCCAGCAGGCAGCACGCCAACCGCGAAGGTGGCGACCACCGAATAGCCCCAGGCGGCGCTGGTGCCGACGGTAACCAGCGAATTCATGTCTGGAGTGCCGCGAAGGAGCGCGGGAACGCCTTTTTTGAAGAAGCGCAGCCCAGGTCCAAACAGGACCATCGTTGTCAGCGCAAACTGAATTAGCCAGCTTGTCTGCATACCGATACCGGTCATCACGAAGTCATGCATGGCGGGGATGAGGTGCGAGCCCATCTCCAGCACAAAAACAGGGAATGTAAGCAGCGCGGCAAGAATCAGCGAACGGCGAAGGCTCACCATCTCACGCTCGCGGGCCTGCGCCTGACCGTCCTGCGCCGTGCTTCCGGTCTCGATCCGGCGCGGCGTGTAACCTGCACCGCGGATCGCCGCTTCGAGATTTTCAATCGAGATGTCGCTGCCGTCCGATCGGACGCTGACCCGCTCGGTCGCGAGATTGACGGTGGCGGACGCGACCCCCGAAACGCTCCGGACAGCCTTTTCGACATGGCCGACGCACGACACGCAGGTCATGCCTTCGACGCGTAATTCGAGAATTCCTGGCTCGGCGGGCGCGTCCGCAACGTCGTAGCCCGCGCTCTTGATGGCCTTGGCCACCCCTGCCTCGTCCGGTGCTCCGGAAAAGATTACATCGGCGCGTTCGGTGGCGAGATTCACATTGACCGATCTTACGCCGGGCACCTTAGCGACCGCTTTTTCGACATGCCCGACGCACGACGCGCAGGTCATGCCCAGGACCGGCACGCTGATCGTCATATTTTCGCTTGAGGAAGCGGTTTCGGACCGTTCCTCGTCAATAAGTAGAGCCATGATAACGTCTCCCGATCGGGTGATTTACCAAGCAAATGGGGCTTCCAATGATGGGAAGGTCAAGGGGTGAAAAGGAAAAAGCGCTGCGCTCTTGACCTTCCAACGATGGTAATCGCCACCTTGGGGTCAGTTCATACCCTTGGAGGCTTCCATGATCCGATTTCAAGTTTCTCAGATGACCTGCGGCGGTTGCGCCCGGTCGGTCACCAATGCCGTGAAGAGCGTCGATCCCGACGCGAAGGTCGAGGTCGATATTCCCGCCGGGACGGTAGCAATCGATGGCGATGCCAGCGAGCAGGAACTCGTCGCAGTCATCCGCGAGGCGGGATATGAACCTAGCCTCGCTCGGTAACCGATTTGTGGACTTATGGTCGTCAACGCCGCTGGTAGGGCGGCGTCTATTCGCCGTGCGCCTGCGAGTTGCCTTGCGCCTGCGAAACAGAAAAAGTGGTCGCGGAGCAGTTGGCGTTGACGCTGACTTTCGCTTCTCCGCTCTTCAGATCGTCACGGATGATCAGAATTACACCCGCGAAGACGACGGCGAAGCCGACCAGGTGGACCGCTTTGAAGGACTTGCCGAGGAGGAGATAGGACAGCAGCAGCGCGCTGACCGGCATGATGCCCATGAAGGCCGCGGCGATGCTGCCCTCGGTCTTCGAGACCCCGGCATACCAAAGCAGCGAACCGAGTCCCATCGTGCCCCCGCCCCACCAGAAAACTGCTATCCAAGCATCTGGCGATATCTCCGCCCACTTCACTTCCTGCCATTCATTCGCCGCAAAAGGCAAAAAGAGCGGCAGCGATAGAAGCCCGGCCCAAAAGGCGATCTTGAGAGGCGAAGCGCGTTTCGTGGCCAATTTGCCGAGCAACGTATAGGCGGCCTCACAACAGACCGCAGCGAACACCAGCGCCGAACCAAGCAATAAACTGCCGGCGGAGCCTGCCCCAGACTGCCCGCCTTGCAAATGCAGCACGAGAACACCCGCGACCGCCAGTGCGATCGCGGCCGCTTTCCTGAGGCCGAGCCTCTCCCGGAAAAACAGGAAGGCCGCCATCGCCGTGACGGCCGGCGTCACGCTCATAACGATCGACCCGATAAAGCCGGAGACAAGCGCCATGCCAAAGAGCATCAAGACGGAAAAGCCGAACATCCCGAAAAAGGCGATGAGCGCGAACAGCATCCAGTCCCGGGCCGCCGGACGCGCAGCTGCGAAACCGCCGGCAAGGAGAAACGGCGCTAATACCAGTACGCCGATCGCCACGCGCAGTCCCGCGCCGGTAAAGGGCGGAAAGTCATTCGCGACCAGCTTGGCGACCGGCGTCGCGCTTCGAACAGCGCCATGCCAAGCGCAAGCTGCCCGTAGGTCAGCCAGCGGCCGGACGTGCGCATGGAAGTCGACGAGTTCATCCAGGCACTTGGCGCCCTCCAACGCTGTCAAGGTCAACCATGTTCGTAGATATCGTTTGACCTTGCCACCATGGCAACCGGCATTTTCCGATCTCCGACACTGCAGGAGCGCGGGGTGATCGACGACATATTCGCGGCATCAGTACCAGGGACTCAAATGTTACTGCTCGGCATTGGCAGTCGGCAGACTTTGCACGATGGTGTCCCGGATCGCGGACAAGGTGTCGATTAAGATTCGCCATCTGCGCTATGTTACCGCCGCCGCCGAACATGGCAGCTTTCGGCGGGCAGCGGAGATGTTGGGTATCCACCAATCCGCCGTCAGTCGTAGGATTGCGGACTTGGAAGGTGAGATCGGGGTCGCGCTTTTCCTTCGTCATCATTCTGGCGTTACTCTCACCCATGCCGGTAAAAAATTCCTGGCTCGCTCGCGTAAAGCCCTCAGTGAGATAGATCATGCCGCGATGGATGCAGGGTCATTCGGACGCGGTGAAATCGGTACTATTCGCATCGGGATTTTCTCGTCGCTCGCATCGGGGTTCCTCGCGGAACTGCTTCACGTCTACGCGGCCGACAATCCCCGGATCACACTGGACCTCGTCGAGGGAAGTCCGATCAAACACGTAACAGCGATCCAAAGATACGATCTGGACGTCGCGTTCCTGACCGGCAATCTTTTCGAAAACGGATGCGATAGCGCGCAATTATGGATCGAGCGTGTCTTCTTGGCTCTCCCGAGTGGTCATGCGTTGACAAGGAACGATGAAATTCGCTGGCGAGATCTTCGGCAGCAACAATTTATCGTCAGCGAGGCCGGGCCCGGGCCCGAAATCTTCGATTTCCTCGTGAAACATCTGTCAGAACTGGGACACCGTCCCAATATCGATCGCCGCGATGTCGGACGGGACAATCTGATGCATCTGGTCGCCATCGGTCAGGGCCTGACCCTGACGAGCGAGGCGACTACGGCGACGGCATTTCCTGGCATCGTCTATCGTCCGCTCGCTGACGAAACCCTGCCGTTCAGTGCGATCTGGTCACCGCGCAACGACAACCCGGCGTTTCGCCGGTTCCTGAGTCTTGCCAAGTCCATGGCAAAGCGCGAACGAAGATTCTCAAGCGTTTAGGGAGCCGTGTTACCATGACCCTTCGGCGCGCGGCGCGCTTTCGCAAACCCGCGATCGGTCGCCATGAACCGTTCGACCATTGGCGCGATCAGCTTGGCTGGCTCCCTGACGGGCTGGCCGGTCTCCCGGCCCAGCACTTCGGCATAGACCACCAGATTGCTGTGCACGTCTGCTGGTAATTCGATAGTCACCTTGACCGGCTTGTCGTCGGCGAGCGGTCCGAGTTTGAGCTTGGTCATCAATAACCTCTCTGTGGTTCGAGGATGAGATCGCGCGTGACGATCACGCGCACCGGGAAGCCCGGCCGGATCGTCAGAGTCGGCTGGATACCGAGTTGGCGCTGCACGATCTGCTGGCCGGCATCGTTGACCATATCCTGCGCGCCGTCACGGATCGCACCGACCAGACGGTCGCCGTCGTCGGTGGCCAGTTCGGCGCCGATGCCGAGCAACGTCGAGAGCGCTGCAGCCTTGGCGAGATCCCACCAGTGATAATCGACCCCGTCTTCCAGGCCGGCATAGCCTGCGGCATCCGCGCCGGGCTGCCTTTCGAGCACGATCGAGCGGCCACCTGGTAAGATGATGCGGTTCCAGACCAAGAGCATCCGGCGCTGGCCGAAGCCGACGCCATTGTCATATTCACCAACCAGCCGAGCGCCCTGCGGAATGAGCAGATAGCGACCGGACGGGCTATCGTAGACATTCTCGGTCACCTGGGCTGTGATCTGGCCCGGCAGATCGGAGCGGATTCCGGTAACGAGCGCGGCGGGAATGATCGTTCCAGCCTGAAGCGTGTAGGGCGACGGTGGCGGCGCGACGCGATCGGCTGACACCGTGCGGCGATCGACGTCCGCGCCCAGGAATGCCGATTGCCGTTCTTGCGCGGACGAGGGCCGCTGCTCGCTGGGTAACGCTGCTGGCAAGCCCCCGCCAAGACCGATCCCGGTAGCGGCTGAAGCTGGTCGGTTTCCGCCGCTGGACGCGCTGAAAAACAGTTCGCTGGTGCGCGCCGCTTCCAGCTCGGCCAGTCGGCGTTGCTCTTCCGGATCGGGGCCGGGAACCACTGTGGCGGGCACCGGGCGGCCCTCTTCCTGCGCACGGAGAATCGGACGCCCGAGATCACCGGGAAGTGCCGGTCCCAGTTGCGGAATGCTGCCATAGTCGGACGGCAGGCGGCGAAGCTCGTCGGCGGCCGGCCGGTTTTCCGTGGTGAACAGCTCGTTCGGTCCCACACCATCGTTGCGGCCCTGAAGCGCGAAGATCAGCGCACCGCCGATACCCAGACACACGATGATGGCGAGTCCAGCAAGCACTTTTCGGGACAGACGCACGACGCGCGGTGGTGCGGCCCGCAAGCGAAACGCTTCGTTCGCGTCTTTTCTGTCCGGCGTGCCGGCGGGTTCCGTGGCGAGGTCTGCACCATCAGGACTATCGGTCATTGCTTCGATCCTCCGCTGTGGCCCTGGACGGGCTGCTCCTCACGCCGTCGGCGCGCACGATGCGAACCCGCTGTTGATCCTCCCCGCCAAGGCGCAGTTCGGCCGCCGCGAACAACCGGTCGACGATGAGGATGTTGCGATGGACGCGGGTGTTGACGAGCTGCGCCGCGCCATCGGACCCGATGACGAACAGCGGCGGCATCTCGCCCTGAACGATCCCGCGCGGGAAGACGACATAAACGCGTCTGCCATCGTCGAAGACGGTTTGTGGCCGCCAAGGGGGTGTGTCCCCCTCCAACCCATACCGATAGCGCCGCTGGGCCGCTGGCGGAATGACCGCCTCAGCCAGGGCGGGTGGCCCCGACGTAAATTGCTGCGGCGGATAGGCCCAGGCGACCGACGGCATATAGGACGCTTCGTTGGCGTGTAGTTCAACGAGATAGATCCGCCTGTCGGTGCTGATCACGAGATTGGTGGAGATGTCGGGCCGTGTCGGTTTCACGAGGATATGGACGCGCTGTTCTCGTCCGCTGCCGCTTGGCGTGTCGCCGATAATCCACCGCGCGGTATCGCCCGCGGCGATCGGTCCGTCGCCAATGAGGCGTTCCCCTGCTTCGAGCACAATCGTGGTGATCTGACCGGGGGCGGCATAGACTTGGTAGAGCGCTCCCTCACTGTACGGGAAGACCTGGATGGCATTGTAGTAGCCCTCGCGGCGAGGTTCGACGCGGGCGGCGGCGTTCGCATTGATGACGCGGGTATCCGGTGTGCGCGCATTCTCTCCGCCGCGCGAGGGCATCCAGGCGGGCGGTGTGTGCACGGGTACCGGCGCCTGCTCGACGACCGGTGGCGGTGGTGCCGGGAGTGGCGGCACATCGCTGTCATAGGTGATCTCCGGCGGCTTGTAGGTCGCGCACCCCGTTACGAGAAGTGCAATGGCCAAGGCGAGCGGGAGGGCGGAATATGAATGTCTCATTCCTGCAGCTCCCGCGACCAGTTAATGGCGTGGACATAGATGCCGAGCGGGTTTTTGCGCAGCCGCTCGGTGGTGCGCGGCGGTTGCACCGAGATGGTCAGGATCGCGGTCCAGCGTTCGGTCGAGGCGAGACTGCCGTCGCGATAGCGCCGTTCGGTCCAGGCGATCCGGAAACTGTCGGGCGAGGCACGGATAACACTGGATACATCGACCGATATCTGCATCTCGCCGACCCTGGCGAACGGGTCGTTGGCCCGCGCATAATCGTTGAGCGCCAGCGCCCCGCGATCGGTGGTGAAGTCATAGGCTCTGAGCCAGTTCTGGCGCACGATGATCGGATCGGCGGCAACCGAGCGGACCTGCTCGATGAAGCGCGCCAGATGGAACGCGATCTGCGGATCGGTCGGCCGGTAGTCGGCCGTGGCGGGCGCAACAGTCCGCGCCTCGCCCAGATTGTCGACTTCGACCACCCAGGGCTGAATCGTCCCGCGCGCCGATTGCCAGACGAGGCCGCCGGCAAGACCGCCCGCGAGCAGCAAAGAAGCAAAGGCCAACAAACGCCAGTTCTTGGCCTGGACACGGGCGGAGCCGATGCGCTCGTCCCAGACTTGCGCGGCCTTCTGATAGGGCGTTTCGGGTTCGGGGGTCTTGCCGTAGCGGAGGGAGGATCGTTTGAACATCAGCGGTCACTTTCGGAAAGATTGATGGAAGCACCGCCGCCTTGGCTGTCTCCGGAGCGGACTGCATGGGCGGCGGCGGTCGTGCCGTGTTGGAGGGATTGCGAGCGTTTCATGCGTTTCGCCCAAGCGGGCTGCGCGGACGGGGAAGCGGCGGATGCCGTATCAGCGGCTCCGCCCTTGAGCGTTCCGGCGCTCGCCTCGATCGCGGTGCGAGCTCCGCTGCGGGCGCTGTCGCGCATCGCGCCTGCGGCGCGTTTCAAGGGGCTTGCTGCAATACCGGCTCCGGCTCGGGCCACACCGCCCATGCCGCCCGCGACACCTGCCGCCCCGCTCTTTCCGGCCGAGCCGAGACTATAGGCGGCCGTCGTTCCGCCGGTCATGGCCGCACCGCCACGTGCGCCTGCGGCAGCTCCCTTTGCGACTGCACCTGCCGCCATCCCCGTTCCGGCTACAGCTGCACCGGTCACGCCGACGGCGGCAACGCCGGTTCCGATCGCGGCTCCTGCGCCAAGCTGCGGACCGCCCGAGATCAACCCATTGGCGATGCCGGGACCGAAGATGCCGAGGCCGAGCAAAGACAGCGCCGCGAGCACGATCGCCATGGCGTCCTCGATATTGGGCTGCTCACCGCCGAACCCGGTGGTGAACTCGGCGAACAGCGTCGAGCCTATGCCGATGATGACGGCGAGCACGAGCACCTTGATGCCGGAGGAGACGACATTGCCCAGCACGCGTTCGGCGAGGAAGGCGGTCTTGCCGAACAGCCCGAACGGGATGAGGATGAAGCCGGCGAGCGTGGTCAGCTTGAACTCGATCAGGGTGATGAAGAGCTGGATCGCGAGGACGAAGAAGGCGAGCAGCACCATCGCCCAGGCGAAGAGCAGCACCGCGATCTGGATGAAGTTCTCGAAGAAGGAGATATAGCCCAACAGTCCCGAGATCGATTCGAGGATCGGCCGCCCGGCATCGAGTCCGACCTGAGCGACCCTTCCGGGTCGCATAAGATCGGCGGCGGTGAACCCGGTGCCGGTGGCCTTGAGACCGAGGCCCGCGAAGCTCTCGAAGACGATGCGGGCGAGCGCGTTCCAGTTAGAGATAATATAGGCGAACATGCCGATAAAGAGCGTCTTCTTGACGAGACGTGCGAGGATGTCATCGTCGGCACCCCAGGCCCAGAACAGCGCCGCCAACGTCACATCGATGACGATCAATGTGGTCGCCAGGAACGCAACCTCGCCGCCGAGCAAACCAAAGCCGCTGTCGATATAGCGGGTGAAGACTTCGAGGAAGCGATCGATGACGCCGGTGCCGCCCATGTCCTATTCGTCCTCGGCTGTAGCAGAGTTCGTCGCCTCACCGGCGCTCAGGAAGCGGCGGCGGTTTTCGGCCCAGACGTCCAGGCACGCAAGGTCGCGCACCGCCGCTTCGCCGAGCGCCTGACAGCGTAGAAGCTCGCTGCCGAGCGGATCGGACGCAGCGCTCGCTGCAGGTCGAGACGCACGAGCCTCTTCCCCTTGCCGGCCAAGCTCGATGATCGCGACCACGATCGCGAGCAACAAGAACGCCGCGGCAGCGAGCCGGGCTAGAACCGTCCCGCCCATCGTCAGCCCCCGTCAGGGAACATCTCGGCATTGCCCGGCCGATAGCCCTCACCGGGTTCGAGAAAGCGGCGGCGCTGCTCGCGTGCCTGTTCCTGCGCGGCGGCGCGCTGAGCTGCTTCGAGGTTCTGCGCGCGGCCCTGCGCGGCGATGACGGCGGTGAGATCGGAGATCTGCTGCGCCTGCAAAGCGAGCAGCTGGTTGCCGGCCTGGGTCGCCTGGAGCGCGCCGGTCGCGGACTGGCTCGCACCGACCAGTGCCGACATCTGCGCGCGGTTGGTTTCGATATTACCGACGACACCGGCCTGTACGCGCATCGCGTCCTGCAATCCGGCGACTGTCGTTTGCCAGCGCTCCTTCGCGCCGTTGATCAACGCCCGGTCGGAGGTCGTGGTCGAGGCCGTGCCATAGGTGGTCTCGAAGGCCAGATCGATCTCGCGCACATCGTAGGCGATCCGCTGCGCTTCGCCGAGAAGTTGTTGCGTGCGCGCCACCGATTGCTGCAATTGCTGTAGCGAGGAATGCGGCAGGCTCACCAAGTTGCGCGCCTGATTGATCAGCATCTGCGCCTGATTCTGCAGCGAGGTGATCTGGTTATTGATCTGTTCGAGGGCGCGTGCGGCTTGTAGCACGTTCTGCGCATAGTTGGTCGGATCGTAGACGATCCCTCCGAACTGCGCCTGCGCAGGCGTCGTCAGGACCGGCGACAATAGCGGTGCGGTGAGCAACGCCGCCGCGAGACGGCGCACTCGAAGTCGTTTGGTAGTCATGGGGTCTTCTCCTTTTCAGCGGGGGTGGTCGGATCGGTGGTAAGGTCGGGTGCGATCTGGACGTCGGCATCTGCGGGCGCGGCGTCTCGATCGAGATTGGTGAGATCGGCAATCAGGTCCACCGCCCAACCGGCACCGCGCTCGGCGAGCCAGGCGGCCGCAAACCCGTCACGGTTATGTTCGGCGAGGATGCGAGCGATGGCGGCCTGATCGCTTTTCGATGATGTGGCGGTGAATGCGAGTGCCACCTCGCCAAGCCCGAGCTCGAACAGGCGGTTTCCGCGCCGGGACTGGCAATAATAGTCGCGCTTGGGCGTTGCACAGCTCAGAATCTCGATCTGCCGATCGTTCAGTCCAAAGCGGCGATAGATGGCCGTGATCTGCGGTTCGATCGCGCGTTCGTTGGGGAGGAACAGACGTGTCGGACAGCTCTCGATGATCGCGGGCGCGATCGGCGAGCCGTCGATGTCGGAGAGCGACTGGGTGGCAAAGACGACGCTGGCGTTCTTCTTCCTCAGCGTTTTCAGCCATTCGCGCAGCTGCCCGGCAAATCCCTCGTCGTCGAGCGCCAACCAGCCCTCGTCGATGATGAGGAGCGTCGGCGATCCCTCAAGCTGGCCTTCGATGCGATGAAACAGATAGGCGAGGACGGCCGGCGCGGCCCCTGTGCCGATCAGTCCCTCGGTCTCGAATGCCTGGACCGTCGTCTTGCCGAGCTGTTCAGCTTCGGCATCAAGCAGGCGCCCGAACGGCCCGCCGACGCAATAGGGTTGCAGCGCGCGCTTCAAATCCTGCGATTGCAGCAGTACCGACAATCCGGTCAGCGTCCTCTCACCGACAGGGGCGGAGGCGAGCGAGGACAGTGACGACCAGAGATGATCCTTCACTTCAGGGGTTACGGTGACACCCTCGCGCGCCAGGATGGCGGCGAGCCAACCCGCCGCCCAGCTTCGGGTCGCGGCGTCATCAATTCGTGCAAGCGGCTGAAGCGCGACCGGCTCCGACGCGTTATCCGACAGCGCCCCGCCAAGATCGTGCCAGTCGCCGCCCATGGCGAGCGCGGCGGCGCGGATAGAGCCGCCGAAATCGAACGCGAAGACCTGCGCGCCAGAATAGCGACGGAACTGCAAAGCCATCAAGGCGAGCAGCACCGACTTGCCCGCGCCGGTGGGACCAACCACCAGCGTATGCCCGACATCGCCGACATGAAGGGAAAACCGGAACGGGGTCGAGCCTTCGGTCTGGCCGAAGAGCAGTGGGGGAGCCGCAAAATGCTCGTCCCGTTCCGGCCCCGCCCACACCGCCGACAGCGGGATCATATGGGCGAGATTGAGTGTCGAGACCGGCGGCTGCCGGACATTGGCGTAGACATGGCCGGGCAGCGATCCGAGCCAGGCTTCGACCGCATTGACGGTTTCGGCAATGCAAGTGAAGTCACGGCCCTGAATGACTTTCTCGACGCTTCGGAGTTTCTCGTCAGCGATACGGGGGTCGGCGTCCCAGACCGTCACGGTCGCCGTCACATAGGCTTCGCCGATCAGGTCTGAGCCGAGTTCCTGCAGCGCCGCGTCGGCATCCATCGCCTTATTGTGGGCGTCGGTGTCGAGCAATGCCGACGCCTCGTTGGTCATGATCTCCTTGAGGATCGCGCCGATCGACTTGCGCTTGGCGAACCATTGCCGCCTGATTTTGGCGAGCAGCCGTGTCGCGTCGGTCTTGTCGAGCATCATGGCCCGCGTTGACCAGCGATAGGGAAAGGCGAGCCGATTGAGATCGTCGAGCAGGCCGGGCGTGGTCGCGCTCGGAAAACCGATAATCGTGAGGATGCGCAGATGCGCATCGCCTAGCATCGGCTCCAGCCCGGCGGTCAGCGGTTGATCGGCGAGCAGCGCGTCGAGATGCATCGGCACTTCGGGGACGCGGACGCGCTGAACCTTGGTCGAGATCGCCGAATGCAGATAGGTCAGCGTCTCGGCGTCATCGAGCCACGCGCATTCGGGCATGAAGCCCTCGATGAGCTGTAACACCCGGTTGGCGCGATCGACGAAACCGGCCAGAGTTTCACGGGCGTTAGCGCCGGTAGCGCGCTCACGGCCTTCATAGAGAAAGCGCTCGGCGCGCGCGGCCTCCTCAGCAGGCGGCAGAAACAGCAATGTCAGAAAATAGCGGGATTCGAAGTGAGCACCCTCTTCCTCGAACTGCGCCTTGCGTTCGGTATCGACCAGCGCTGACGCCGCATCGGGGAAACGGCTTGTCGGATAGGAGCTGGCGGGGACACGCTGCGCCTCGACGAACACCGCCCATCCCGAACCGAGACGGCGCAACGCATTGTTGATGCGGCCAGCGACCGCGACCAGTTCGGCGGGAACGGCGCTATCCAGATCGGGTCCGCGAAACCGCGCCGTGCGCTGGAACGAGCCATCCTTGTTGAGGACGACGCCGTCGCCCGCCAGCGCCGCCCAGGGCAGAAAGTCGGCCAGATAGCTCGATGTGCGGCGATACTCGGCGAGGTTCATCATGGCCGCCTCACACGCCCAGATGGCCGGGGATGCGCAAATGGCGCCGCACGACATCGACGAACAGCGGATCGCGCTTGGCCGCCCAGACCGCCGCGAAATGTCCGATCGCCCAGATGAGAATGCCGACCAGCCAGAGCCGCAGGCCAAGCCCGACAGCGGCCGCGAGCGTGCCGTTGAGGATGGCGATGGAGCGCGGCGCGCCGCCGAGCAGGATCGGTTCGGTCAGCGCGCGGTGGACGGGGATCGTGAATCCGGGAACGGGATCTGTGCTGTCCATCAGATCACCGCCCCGCCGCCGAACGAGAAGAAGGACAGGAAGAAGCTCGATGCGGCAAAGGCGATCGACAGACCGAAAACGATCTGGATCAGCCGCCGCGCACCGCCCGACGTATCACCGAAAGCGAGCGTCAGTCCGGTAATGATGATGATCATCACCGCGATGATTTTGGCCACCGGACCTTCGATCGATTCAAGGATCGATTGCAACGGTGCTTCCCATGGCATTGACGACCCGGCGGCGCGTGCCGTCGAGGCCATCGTCAGCGAGACAAGAGTGGCAAGGCAGAGCGCCTCGAACCGGTGACGAAGTGGAAGGGAAGTTTCAGTCATCAGGAATTCCTTCGCGATCTTGAGTTGCGTGGGTGAGGATGTAGTCGCCGGTCGGGCCGAGGCCGTCGACGCGAGCGAGTTCGGAAAGACGGCGGGCGTTGCCCCGGCCCGACAGAACAGCGATTAGATCGATAGTCTCGGCGATCAGCGCGCGCGGTACGGTGACGACGGCTTCCTGGATGAGCTGCTCCATACGGCGCAGGCTGCCGAGCGCAGTCCCTGCATGGATGGTGCCGATGCCGCCCGGATGACCGGTGCCCCAGGCTTTGAGGAGATCGAGCGCTTCGGACCCGCGCACCTCGCCGATCGGAATGCGGTCGGGGCGCAGGCGCAGCGATGAACGGACCAGATCGGAAAGCGAGGCGACATTGTCCTTGGTGCGCAGTGCCACCAGATTTTGCGCGGCGCATTGCAACTCACGCGTATCCTCGATCAGGACGACCCGATCATCGGTTTTGGCGACTTCGGCCAGCAACGCGTTGGTGAGTGTGGTCTTGCCGGTGGACGTCCCGCCGGCAACCAGGATGTTTCG
Source organism: Erythrobacter sp. QSSC1-22B (assembly GCF_001678665.1). Lineage (GTDB taxonomy): Bacteria > Pseudomonadota > Alphaproteobacteria > Sphingomonadales > Sphingomonadaceae > Qipengyuania. Next base: position 41,281 of record NZ_LZRP01000013.1, on the reverse strand, counting down.
ACGCTCTGCGACCGCGGAGTACAGAGTCTCGGCCTGAGCCTCGGACATGATCTCGGCGGCGACGTAATCCTCGAGCGTAAAGACGGCGACGGCGGGTTTGCGGATCGCGAAGGTCGGGGCTGCCACGACAGGAGGTAGCAGCCCTTCGAAACGCTCCCCGGTCTCGGGAAGTTCGGCAGACACGCGAGGCGCGCCCGAATGAACCTCGGCTCCAACATGATGGGCGACCAATCGTATGATCCGCTCGCCATCGGCGGCGGAAAGTTGATCATCGGTTTCGCAAAGGCCCTCGGACAGCCGGTCGATCCAGAGCCGTCCGTCGGGATTGAGCATGACCTCGACGATTTGCGCATCGTCGAGATACCCAGCGATCGCCGGACCGAGCGCGGTGCGCAGCATGCGGCTCCCGCGTGAAACTGCCTCGGATTGCTGAAATGAAGTCGTCATGCTCGTCCCCGTCTGGTGGGACGTCAGATGACGGCCCTGGATCGGGGACGATTAAAAGAACTGGAAATGTGCCCGGCGCAACAGCCTCAAGGGCTTAGTAGTGCGCTGGCGTAGAAAGACAGGGAAACGGAGGGGTCTCCTGGCCTCAAAGGTGAACTACGAACGAAGCACGAACCGCTCCGCGGATTGGCGCTGTCGTTGAGGTAAGGCCGTCCAGCGAACGCCGGACCTGGATTGAACGTCAGCTGTCTTAGGCAGACCCTATCGGCTCCTTCAACCTGAGGAGTCGAACGATGAACGAGCTTATTTCGATCGGTACGGTTAGCCCGCTGCGCCAGCGGCTGATCGATGACATGACCATGCGGCGCTTTAGCCCCGAGACCCAGCGCAACTATCTGCGCGATGTCGGACGTTTCGCAACCTGGCTGGGGCGATCCCCTCATACCGCGAGTACAGAGGATATCCGCCGGTTCCAGATCGAGCAGCAACAGGCGGGCGTCCCGGCACCGACGATGAACAGCATCGTCGCGGCACTGCGGTTCTTCTTCACCCATACGCTCGACCGGCCCGATCTCGCGCGCAAGCTCGTCCGCACTGCCCACGCGCGCAAGATCCCGGTCGTTCTGACCATGGCCGAGATGAAGCGGCTGCTTGATGCAACACGCTGTCTCAAGCATCAGGCGGCCCTCTCGGTTGCCTATGGCGCAGGGCTGCGGGTCGCCGAGGTCTCCGCGCTCAAGGTAAGCGACGTCGACAGCAAGCGGAAGCTGCTGCGGATCGAGCGCGGTAAAGGCGGGCGCTACCGCAACGCCATGCTGCCCGAAGGCCTGCTCCTGCTGCTGCGCGACTGGTGGCGTGCCGGACGGCAGCAGGGCGTCCTGCTTCCCGATGGCTGGCTCTTCCCGGGACAGAATGCGAGGGTTCCGATCAGCACCCGGCAGCTGTACCGGGTCGTCGTCGAAGCGGCCGAAGCCGCGGATATCACCAAGCGGGTTGGACCGCACACCCTGCGCCACAGCTTCGCCACCCACCTGCTCGAAGACGGCGTGGATATCCGCGTCATCCAGGCACTGCTCGGCCACGCCAAGCTGGGCACCACCGCCTTCTATACGCAGGTTGCTACGAAGACGATGCGCGCGGTGACCAGTCCGCTCGACCGGCTGGCGCTCGCGCCGCCGCATGGGGAGCCGCCGGACGGCTGAGGCGGGATGCGCGCCTCACTCAAGGTCGCCGACATTTTCCGAGCTACAGGACCTGCGTACCGGGCCGCCAATGCCGGGCATCTGAGCCTGCATCAGCTCAAGATCATGTCGGCGATCGAGCATTGCCGCACCGCCGCTCTGGGCGGGCACGTCGAGGCCTGCACCGACTGCGGGCACTGGCGCATCGCCTACAACTCCTGCCGCAACCGGCATTGCCCCAGGTGCCAGGCCGCCGCCGCGCGCATCTGGCTCGAAGCGCGCGAGGCCGACCTGTTGCCGGTCGGCTATTTCCACGCCGTGTTCACGCTCCCCGCCGAGATCGCCGCCATCACCTTTACCAACAAGGCGCTGGTCTACGACCTGCTGTTCAAGGCTGCATCCGAGACGATGCTCACCATCGCCGCCGACCCCCGCCACCTGGGCGCCCGGATCGGCATCACCGCTGTCCTTCATACATGGGGGTCCGCGCTCACCCATCACCCGCACATCCACATGATCGTGCCGGGCGGCGGGATATCCTCTGACGGGACAAGGTGGATATCGGCGCGCCCGGCGTTCCTGCTGCCGGTGCGGGTCCTTGGCGCGCTGTTCCGCCGGCTGTTCCTGACCCGGCTGCTTGCGCTGCATGACGCCGGCAGGCTCGCCTTCTTCGGCAGCCTTGCTCATCTTGCCGACCGGCGTGCTTTCCTGCGGCACCTGTCGCCCGTCCGCAAGAAACGCTGGGTGGTCTACGCCAAGGCGCCCTTTGCCGGCCCCGAGGCGGTGCTTGCCTATCTGTCGCGCTACACCCACCGGGTGGCGATCTCGAACAGCCGCCTGATCTCGTTCGACGGGGCGAACGTCACCTTCCGCTACAAGGATTATCGCCGCAGCGGCGCCGACCGGCAGCAGGTCATGACACTCGCCGCCGACGAGTTCATCCGCCGCTTCCTTCTCCACGCCCTGCCGCGCGGGTTCCACCGTATCCGCCACTATGGCCTTCTTGCCAGCGCCAGGCGCAAGGCCCATCTCGAACGCGCTCGCCGCCTGCTCAACGTCGCGCCGCTGGTCGAGGACGATCCGCCCGCCGATCCGCCGGATGCCCGGCCGCCGTGCCCGTGCTGCGGCGGCCGCATGATCATCATCGAGACCTTCGAACGCCGCTATCAGCCCCGGGCACCGCCGCCATCGGTGCTCTCATCCGGGATACAGGCGCCGTGACCCGGTACGGTCTATCGCCCTCACCCTCCAGGAAAGCCATGCGCCTGGAAGAGGACCCGCTTGCGCCGGCCCTGTCCACAAGCGGACATCGCACTGCCAAATTCAGACTGTCTTCTTGTGGACAACCGCATTCTGGGCCGAAAATCAGCCGGTCTGCTTTCCGATCCGGCCACTTCTGGGCAGCAATCACCAGTTCCAGGAACGGCCCCAAACCGCTTTCTCCATAGCTCGGCCAGTGCGGCCCGCGGTTCGGGCACCGGCGACTTTCCGACGCCTTATGGCGTCCGAAACTCTTCACGATCTCAGTACGTCCGCTGTTGAGACTTTGAGGACGGTCTGCTTTTGGGCGGAAATAGCGAGAAGCCGCCACTGGCGCTTGCGGCGTGAATCGACCCAAAATTGGACATTAAGTGCCAAAAAACAGTCGCCCAAAAGCAGCCATTTCCTAAAGTAGCCGTAAGTTTGATCTCCCCCGGTCAAGTTTCGATCCAAAGTGGTTTAGATTTTGCAGATCAATCAATCCAATGCCTTTCCTAAGAGAGCGATTGCTGCTGCCAATCCTTCTAACGATCGCGATGCCGGTGGCAAATTGTTCAATGCGCCATCGGCAGCCAATGTTGCCAAACCATGAGTTGCCCCCCAGGCCAGTAGGGCAGTAGGCGGAAGTTCCTCTTTATTCGCTCGCTGTGTGCCGCCAAGAAGAAGCGATTCCAATCGGTTCATTGCTGTGCGGTAGTTCGGGTCATCGGTATCGAGCAATGCATCCCGGAAAACTGCCTGAAACGCACCCGGTCGTTCAAGAGCGAAACGTAAATAGCCGAGGCCGACCTGATAGAATGCGGTTCGTGGATCTACCGCATCTTTTGCTTCCCGCGCCATGTACTCGGCGAGTTGGTTAGCGCATCGCGTAGCAAAGGCGGTGAGCAGCGCCTGCTTATCGGCGAAATGACGGAACGCCGCCGCGTGCGAAACGCCGATAGCTTTTGCGGCAGCCCTGATCGTAACCGTTTCAATACCGTCTTCACGAACGATGTCTTCCACCGCGTTGAGCAGTGACGCACGTGCATCACCATGATGATAAGGTTTTTTTCCAACATCTTTTTTCATGTAGACACGAGTAACATTTTTCTTGACGAGCTTATACCCTTTCATGTTACAGCAGGTAACATACTTTTGGGAGAGGTTTCTTGGAACCGTCACTGGCCGGATTAAGGTTGATGTATCTTGTCGCTGTCATCGCAGCAGGAGTGGCCGGAGCAATTACACTGATGGCTCCTGCCATGGCAGGACGATACGTCTTCGGCGGAGATATCGACGTAGACGTGTTCATTCGAATACTCGGTGCGCTATGGCTGGCGATCGGGATCGTAGCGATTGCTGGCTTCATCGATCCAGTCCGCTACCTTCCGGTTCTGCTCATCCAGCTGCTTTACAAGATGGGTTGGCTGATCTTCGCAGCTTATCCCGCATTGCTATCGGGAAAGTCGTCGATCGGATTGGTGGTATTGACTGTCCTGTTCACCATTTGGGTGTTGGCGTTGATGGTGCTCGTCCCTTTCCGGCTTTTGCTGTTGGGCGGAGCATGAGCGCTGAGCTTCTAGCACGGGCTTTCGCCAATGACCCGCTAATGCGGTATGTATTGGATCATATCGAAGACCGGCATCGCAATTTGGTCGCCATTTTCGCCTGTGCGATCCGTGCATGCCAAATCCGAGGTGACATCGCCAGAGTTCACGGTGCGAATGGACAGATCGCCGCCGCAACATGGCTTCCGGTCACAGGCATCCCTGTGGAGGTCATCAACATGATCCGTTCGGGTATGATCTGGATGCCTTTCGCCGTCGGCCCGTCCGCCATGGTCCGAATGCAGCGACACGAAGCACCTTGCGAACGGCTGATACGACGCAGGCTTCCCGAAACATCAGGTTACCTATGGAGCGTGGGCGTCGAGCCATCCGCTATGGGCCAAGGGGCGGGTCGGGAAGTCATAGCGATTGCCTGCGCACAGATGATGGAGGGTGGTCTAACCCATTGTGTGCTGAAGACCGAGAACGAGGCCAATGTGACTTTTTACGAACATCTCAATTTCAGGACGTGCGAAACAATATCCGATCCGCGCTCCAATTTGAGGAGCTGGGTCATGGTGAAGCCTCTCGAACTGGAACCTTCTGTTGCGACGCGACAGGCTCTTGGGCGGACGCATAAGGATAAAACTGGCAACTGCCCGGCTGTCGATAATGCAAGCGGTGCAGAAGGAACGATACGATGATCCTGTTCCTCAGTGGGCTGATCATTTTCTTCGGTGTGCATTTCTACTCAACGTTTCGCTCGCGCGAGGCTGATGCGACCATCGTCGTTCGGCTCGGCTACTCTACCTACATGACTGGCTATAGTCTGCTGTCTGCTGCGGGATTGACCTTCATTGTGCTTGGCTATTTCGGCATGCCCGGTAGCGACCCGATTTATAAGGTGCCATTCGAAGCTCGCACTTTAACGATCATATGTATGGGGCTTGCATCCATTCTGATCGCCGCCGCTTATGTGCCATCGAACCATATTGCGCGCGCACTCAGGCACCCTATGTTAATCGGCGTCTCGCTTTGGGCCGGTTCCCATCTATTGTCTCGTTCCGAAGCGCGCGACCTGCTGCTGTTCGGCAGCTTTCTGATCTTTGCCATCGTCGATATACTGGTCGTAAACCGGAGGAACATGGGCAAACAGGCGCAAGTCGTAAAACCGACATGGCGAGGCAACGCTCTCGCTATCGCCATCGGGTTGTCCGTCTTCTCTATCTTCGCTTTCTGGCTACACGTGGCGATGTTCGGGGTCGCGATATGGTAATGCTAGCAGGAACAGTGTTGGCCGTGATGGGCGTGATCCATGCGATCATCGGTCTGATTCTTTTTTCAGACCAGTTTCAGTCGATATGGAAGCTGGGCTTAGGCAATGGCCTGGACTGGGGGTACGGCGAACTCGCTGCATTCTGGTTCATTATTTTTGGTTGGCTGATGACGATGACTGGAATGCTGATACGCGCCGTGGCCGGGTGTGAAACAGGAGCCGACACGCTTCGGATCGTCGCCCTGTCGTTGATCGTGATGCCAGTTCTATCGGGGTTATTTCTTCCGATATCTGGGCTCTGGCTTATGATGATTCCTGGATTGATGGTCATTGTCGGGCAGCGAAGCGCGAAAGAGCGCATTCATTGAAGGAGCGAATTTCAATGTCAGCTTTCAACAACTAGTGGTGAAAGTCTGACATTTGGTGCCGCACGGTCTTCGACGAGTTTCGACCCAATTGCGGACATTTAGCTGATGCGCCGTCGACGGTCTCTATTCGGCTTTGTCGACATCATAGCTGGCCCGCGCCGCGTCGATTTTGCTGAGGTTGTCGAGCGCCCATATCCCCAAAGCGTTGACAGGCTCCCGAAACGATTCCCCCATCTTTGTTAGGCTGTATTCAACCTTGGGCGGGATCGTGGGGTATTGGTTGCGATGGACCAAGCCGTCGCGCACCAATTCACGCAAGGTGAGGCTGAGCATACGCTGAGAGATGCCAAGATTCCGCTTCAACTCGTTGAACCTTAAGGTCCCATATTGGGCGAGTGAGATGATTACCAACACGCTCCAGCGGTCGCCCACTCTGGTCAGAACCTCGTTGATGCGCTGACAATCAGGGCACTGATCTGAGTTTTTTGCGGAACTGGAAAGCGTCAGTTTCGAGCAATCTGCCATCATGGTTCCCTTGGTGTGACTGGGTCTCATTCTTGTGCCTTCTTGCAACGAGAATCAGTTCCGAATAGTTATCTAGTCACAATTTTATACCGATCTATACGGTTTGAGGCAATAAGGACCGATTATGACCGATAAGAGACTGCTCAATCTTCTGAACTGGCGATATGCCACAAAGAAAATGGATCCGGCTAAAACCGTCCCACAAGCAAAAGTCGATGCAATCATCGAGGCGATCCGGATGGCGCCGACATCCAGCGGCACCCAGCCGTTCGAACTAGTCTTGGTCACCAACCCAGACGTTCTGGCCAAAATTCAGGCGGTAGCAGGCGGTCAAACGCCGATTACAGAGGGCTCGCATCTGCTGGTTTTTGCAGCCTGGGACAATTACACAGCGGAGCGGATCGACGAGGTCACCAGTCTCAACATTGAGGCGCGTGGTGATATCCCGCTGATCCACGACTACTATGGCAATCTGAAATCCAATTATGTGCCGCGCGATGCAGAGGTCAATTATGCCCACGCAGCCCGCCAAGCCTATATCGCATTGGGCGTTGGCTTGGTCGCAGCAGCTGAGCAAGAAGTCGACAGCACGCCGATGGAAGGTTTTGACCCTGCCGCCGTGGACACAATACTCGGTTTGAAAGAACGCGGCTTGCGTTCGGTCGTCCTCTTGCCATTGGGATATCGCGATCCAACAGGTGATTGGTTGCTGCCAATGGCCAAGGTGCGCAAGTCGCGTGAAACCATCGTAACTCAAGTCAGCTAACTGGCTATCCAGCGGTAGAATCTTTCGCAAAAGACCGAATGACCTACGGGAAGAATTAATGGCAATATCCAATGGGGAAAGCTGGATCGCACTTGCGATTGTAGTTGTCTCGATTTTGACGGCATGGCTGATGAATACGCGGGCACCCAAGGTGCGAGCATTCGGGACATTGCTTGCGGCCTTTGGTTGCCTTGCGGTTGTTACTTGGTTTGCCGGAGCCCTTGGAACCGGAGTTTTGGAAAATCCAAAGCCAAACCAAACGCCGATGGATTCTGCCAAGCCAGCGCTCTTATGGGCTCAGGCGAGTGCGGCATTAGTAGCTGGGCTGATGCTATTATGGGTATCTACCAAGCAGTTCAACAGCACTAAAGAGCTTGTTTTGCCAGCTGAAAACGAAGCTGATCGTTTTGGGTTTAATTCACGGATGCTCCATTGGACCATGGCGATAATGTTCCTCTCTATGATCCCGATGGGCATGTTCGCCTCCATGATCCCGCAGGATGCTTGGTTCCGGAACCATTACTATGTGGTGCATAAGACAATTGGTGTTTTGATCTTCTCGCTGCTCTTGGTCCGACTGATCTGGAACCGCCGTTCCAAACGCCCTGAGCTAGACGCTTCGCTAAAACCTGCAGAACGAAAATGGGCGCACCGTGTCCACATCTTGCTGTATGTTTTGCTACTGGCGATGCCCGTTACCGGCTTTGTGATGACCAGCTATCACGGCTATCCAACCTTCTTCTTTGCTTGGGAACTCCAACCGCTTTGGGGTGAGAGCGATGCCTATATAATCTGGGGCACCTTCCACAAATACATCCTGCCTTACCTGATTTACATCATCCTCGGTGCGCATATTCTTGGGGCGCTGAAGCACCATTTCATTGACCGGCACACCACGGCATTGAAGAGGATGGTTGGCTGAGAATACTGCCCACATGCAACCGCCTTTTCCCCATTCGCATCTTAACGGCCAAGTGCTCAGTCGCCTGTGCTTGATCCCCGGATGACCCTTATCACTTAGATAGCTAATCCAATGTCCGCTAGCCACCCCTTGCCGCCGTTCGGCCGCTGCGTCATCGGGTACCAAATGTCAGATTTTGACCACTAGAATTCGACAAGCCGCCATTCTGCTCCCCACCCAGTTCAAACCTCTTCCGATGGTCTTCCCCGACCCCAAGACCTGTCAGGCAACTTCAGCACAAATTCCGACGTAAGCCAAATTTCTCGTGACGACCCAACTCCAGTCGTAAAGGGTAGCCTCGTAATATCCCAAAAGCAGACCTAATCATCCTGCGGTGTATTCGAAATCTTCCATGTCGTAGAATGGGCGAATTTCGAGTTCGCTGGGAGTTGGCATTGGGTTCGGACAGCGCCTCGCCCAGACTATTGCTTCATCCATATCTTTGACCTGCCAGATCCAATACCCGGAGACGATCTCTCGGGTTTCAGAAAAGGGGCCACCTACTATCGTCCGGTCAGACTCGTCAAAAACGATCCTCTTGGCCTGTGATGTAGGTTTGAGCCCCCCTCCATCAATCATAATGCCAGCTTCGGTGAGCTCATCATTGTATTTGCCCATTGCTGCTAGCAATTCAGGCGTCGGCAGAATGCCCTGTTCACTCGACATCGTCGCTTTTACGAACACCATCCCGCGCATAGCTTGCTTCCCTTCGTCAATTCCCAACACTGACCAGCAGGTTGGCGGTTACTCATTTTCTAGAGAACGCAATTTCCAGTTCGAAAATGTCGATCTTCGCCATTTTCATTATCGCTTTGCGCGCCCTCATGGCTGCGTCCTTGTCATCAGCATCCATCATTCTGGGCAGGGCCTTAGGGATGATCTGCCATGACACTCCGAACCGGTCGACCAACCACCCGCACCGACTTTCCGCGCCGCCGTTTTCCAGGAGTTTCGGCCACAGATCGTCAGTTTCGGCTTGATCTTCCGTCAGCACGGAAATCGAAGCGGCCATACTGTGTTAAAATTCTGGGCCAGCATTCAGAACCATGTAAGGCGCGCCGGCAAGCATAAATTCTATGGCCAACGGAGCGCCGTCAGGGTCAGGATATGATTGCGTCTCAATGAAGCTACCGGGAAGCAGCGACACATAGAATTCCGCAGCTTCCGCCCCGTCTCCATTAATGCCGAGGCAAGTGCGAACTTTGGGTTCGCTACTCATCACAATGCTTCCACAAGCAGTTCGAAACCGCCGAAGATCATGCGGCTGCCGTCGAACGGCATGTCCATCTTCTCCATCTCGGGATTAGACATGATTTTCTCCCAAGCAGCATCGCGGGCGGTTTTCGAGGGCCAACGGATGTAGGACATCACAATAGTTTCGTCCGCCTTGCGGTCGACCGCTGTATGGAGCGAGTTGACCTTGCCCTCCGGCACATCGTCGCCCCAGCATTCGATCATCGATTCCGCCCCTTGCTCCTTGAACATCGGGAATGCTTCCTTCGCGTGCTTGCGATAGGCTTCCTTGTTCGCAGTGGGCACCGCGCAAACGACACAATCCATATAAGCCATACTACCATCCTCTCATCTGATTCGTTGCTTATCATGACAGCATGATTGCTAAAAACAATTGGTAACTTCGATAAAAGGATACTAACTGCCTTTCATGCCCCGTAAGAAACCATATGACGATGGCTGTGCGACCGCCCATGCGCTCGATTTGTTTGGGGAGCGGTGGGCGCTTCTCATCATACGGGAGCTGATCCCCGGACCGCAGAGGTTCAGTGATCTTAAGGCTGCGTTGCCCGGTATCAGTTCCAATATCCTCACTGTTCGGCTCGGTGAGTTGGAGCGATCATATATTGCCGTTCGACGGCAATTACCGCCACCGGCTCCCGCCATGGTCTACGAACTGACTGAGTGGGGAGCGGAACTTGAGCCGATCATTAAATCGATTGGCAAATGGGCCGCCAAATCACCGACCATGGCGCAAGGCATGCCGATGAGTGCTGCGTCGGTCATGCTCTCGTTCCGCACGATGTTCGATGCCGACCGGGCGGCCGGTTTAGACCTGAATTTTGATCTCATTCTGGACAGGCGGGCTCACAGCGTAAGCGTGAGTAATGGAGAACTGACGATCGAACCAAACCAGCTTGCGAACGCCAAGACGACAGTTGCTGGCAATCCTGATCTTGTCGCAGGTGTGGTATATGGTGGCCTGTCGCTTGACGACGCGCAGCAGGCCGGTCTCGCTATTCAGGGCGATCCGGCAATGTTCGAAGCATTTGCGAGGCTATTCCCTCTACCAGCGAAGGCAGAAGGTTCGAAAGGCTCAAATGCGCGCCACTAGCAGCCATTCGGCTTGCCACCCAGCTTAAGCCGTTCCCGCTGGCCGTCCACGATCCCGAGACCGGTCAGGCAGCTCCAGACGGCATTCCGCCGGAAGCCGAACGTCAGCTGCCGACCCAATTCTGTTGAAAAAGTCGGCTCTCTGGAACGTCGCGAAATTTTCGAACTATGAGTGCTTGCGGAGCGACGTTTTAATTCGTTGCACGGCGCATACGGTCCAATTCGTACTCCTCGATGTAGCAAAAATACGTGCTTCGAGTTTTTCAACATAATAGACCCAACAGCAGCCGTCGGACTATCTGATCCAGTTCACCACAAGCAGCCCTTACAAAGCCTTTCGGGCCACTTTTTCGAACTCCGATATCGTAGCCGAACTTGCATTGGGGCCTGGTTCGAAACCGACGTTCTGCAGAGCCAATGGCTCTCCCCCGACACAGACTGTCAGAGCGTCCAGCACCTGCTGGCTGCCTTTGTCGAACAATCGGATTGGAGGGCCGTCTGTGCTGTGTATGTGATCGTCACCCCACTGCATGATTGCAACGACAATGGGGAACATCGCACGTCCAGAAGCAGTGAGCCGATATTCCTCGCGAGACGATGTGTCGTCCAGCAAATGCTTATCAAGCAATCCCCGCTTAACCATCTGCGCGAGGCGGGATGATAAAATGCCTTGCGTCACCCCAAGGCGGCGTTTGAATTCGCTAAACCGCCGAACCCCGTAAAACGCATCGCGAAGGATCATAAGCGACCAACGATCGCCTATGATGTCGACCGTTCGCGCAAAGCTACAATTGTGATGATCGAGAGAGGTGCGGGTCATTCCCTTACAGATAATCGGCATAAGGTATCTTTACAATACCAATCGAATCGGTATCCTTAAGCTACCATAAGGAGAATGATTATGCCGATGATGACAGTGCAACATCCACCAGAAGCACTCAGCCAAGCAAAAAAGGACAAACTTGCTGAGGATCTGACAAAAGTGATCCTCGCAATCGAAGGTGGCGCCGATACGCCTGAAGGCCGTTCAATAGCCTGGGTTCGCTTCCAACCTATTGAAACCAAGGACTGGTATCTGGGCGGACGAAGTGACAGCACATTCGAGGCAGTCGCTGGCCGATGGCTGATCGAACTGAACGTCCCTGAAGGGTCGATGGATCAGGACCGCAAGTCCGAATGCCACCGCGCTATTACCAAAGCCATCCTCAAAATTACCGGTAAAGAAGGTATCGAAGGCGCGTCCCGTTCGATCTGGATACAGCTGTTTGAGTGGCCGGAAGGTCATCTGGCGACCAGTGGCCGAACGTCTAGTTTGCTAGGCATCGCACAGCTTGCGAAGATACCTGCCGATCATCCGTTGCTTGCATTCCCGCGCGCATATTTCGCGGCGAAAGACCGTTTATACGATCTCGCCGAATTCCCCGAGAAAACGGCCGGTCGCGCCCTTGTTCGCTATTGAAGGAGTATTGACGATGAGCGAGCCTATCAAACTCTACTATGATTTCGTTAGCCCATATTCCTACTTCGCATTCGGACAACGTGCCGATATCGAGCAGCGAACTGGTCGCAGAGTGGAATTGCTACCGGTAGCTGTTGGCATGGTGATGGAGAAGGTCGGCAATGTTCCAACATCTCTCACCTGCAAAGCCAAGCGAACTTACTCGGGACAAGATGTCGCCCGTTGGGTTGCGAGGTTGGGTGTGCCATTTGCAGTTCATCCTGCGTTTGGGACATTCTCAACTGCACCCTTACTCCAAGCTGCGCTTGTGGCTGGGGACGATGTAGAAGCCTTTTCCAAGGCGGCGTTTGCTGCAGTATGGGCCGAACAGGCACCGATCGGCGACGACGAAAAAATGCGGGACTTCTTTGCCGCAAAGAACGAGCGCTTTGTGCGTTATTGGACTACTCGCGATGATGCAAAAAATGCGTTGGATAAGCGAGTAGATAAAGCGGTTTCGGATGGGGTGTTTGGAGTTCCATTCTTTCACACCGACAATGGCAACTTCTTTGGAAATGACCGGCTCGACTTTTTGGTGGAGGCCATGACAGCATGAAGGATAAGCCAAGGGTGTGTCTGATAACTGGCGTCGGGCCAGGCACTGGATCGGCGATCGCACGGCGGTTTGCGGGCGATGGCTACCGATTGCTGTTGAATGCCCGCAACAAGGAAAGACTTGCCGAGTTAGAAGACGAGCTAGGCAACGCCGTGTCGATCTGTGCCGACCTTGCCGATCCTAAGGAGCGCTTAAATTTTATCGAGGCGGTTTTGCGTGAAGGCGTGCCCGATATAGTCGTCAACAATGCGGTCGGAGGCACGTTCGGCAACTATCTCAATATCGATCCTGCCGATCTAACCCGGAATTTCACTATCAATGTCGAAGCTTTGCTGGACATCGCGCGAGCACTGATACCTAGAATGATCGATAGCGGAGGCGGTGCTTTCCTCGCGACCGGCAACACGTCGGCCTATCGGGGCAAGGCAAATTTTGCAGGTTTTGCTCCAACTAAGGCTGCCCAGCGCATCCTATTGGAGAGCATTGCGCGGGAAGTCGGGCCGAAGGGTGTTCATTGCGCCTACATTGCAATCGACGCGGTGATCGACCTGGCTTGGACACGAAAAATGGCGCCGGACAAACCTGATGATTTCTTTGCGCAGCCTAATGACATTGCGGACGAGGTCTACAGACTAGCGCATCAGCTAAAATCAGCATGGTCTTTCGACAGCGTGATCAGACCATTTGGCGAACCGTGGTGACGATCCGATATGGCATAGCCGATCCGCAAATAGCTGCCGGTATGTCAGGAATGGAATTCCTGACCGCCATGAAAGATGGCAAATTGCCACAACCTCCAATCGGACAGCGCATACCGCTTCAAATGTACCATCATGAGCGTGGCAAAATTGTCCTTCGTATCACTGCTGATGATAGCTTCCTTAATCCGGGCGGCATCGTCCATGGCGGCTTGGCGCTTACGGCCCTCGATACGGCGATGGGGCTGGCCGTCCTTAGCACCCTTAGTAAAGGCAAAGGCTTCGCGTCGCTGGACACTTCCGTTCGCTTCATTCGCGCATTGCCGGGCGGGCAGCAGCATGAACTCGAAATCATGGGCACTCTCGTTTCAGGTGGCCGAACGGTTGCCACTGCGCATGGCGAAATGCGCAAACTTGATGGAAAGCTGATCGCTACTGGAACCAGCGCATGTATTATTCAACAAATGACCGAGATGTAAGGCACCATTTTGCCAAAAGCCGTCTGACCGCTTCCCACCCTATTGTGTTGAAAAAGTCGGCTCTCTGGAACATCGCGAAATTTTTGAACGTTGAGGACTTGCGGAGTAAAATTTTGATTCGTCGAACGGCGCATACTGATTCAATTCGCACTCAGCGACGCAGCAAAATTACGTGCTTCGAGTTTTTCAACAGAATACACCCAGTTGTTGCCGCTCCCGGCCTCCAACATAGCGCGCGGAAATGTCCGCTATCAGGCTGCGCCGATTTGCCAAGGAACGACCAACTCTGGGTCGACAGCGGGCATACGATAATGTGAAGTAACCAGCACTATCGACCCGAAACATCCTCCGAAATCTCCTGCCGCAGCTTCGGTCCTTGCGCGATCCGTCTTCCAAGAGCTGCAACGAATGCATCATAGCGCGTGCCGGCCTGAGCTTTGGCGGCAACCTGTTGAGGTTCCGGCAAGGGTGGTGTCGTCGCCAACCAAAATCGGATGAAAACCGCTAGCGTTTCAACCGATATGCCGACGTCGCGCTCCACCCGGGTCATACGGCGGTCGATCTGATCGAGACGTTTGGTGGTCGCGGCCTCCTGCCGCTCCGCCGCATCGGGTGACAGGAACGACGCGATCGCGGCCTCGGCAACCAAGGACCGTGAGTGATCTCGCCGCGCCGCATAGTCGGCGAGCGCCGTCATGATCTCCGGATCGAGATAGACGGACAGGCGTTGCTTTTTCCGTTGCTTCATTGCCGCGCCCTCACATATCGACGCCATCGTCCGGATCGAGCGAAGCCTGCCGCGCGACCTGACTTGCCTGCTGGTCGAACAAGCGCAGTTGCGCGGCACGGTCAGTCGGCGGTTTTTTCAGATCGGGTTCGAATTCGTTGTCCATTGGCTTGGACTCCTCCGTCATTTGCGCCTGATCGAGCTCAGCTTGCTTGCGATTTTCGTGCTGCGTCCCGCCTGCTTCGTCGTGATCGGATTGAGACTCCGGATCGGCGATATCCGGTCGCGCCGGTAGTGGTAGCGCGCTCCAATCGTCAGCTCGGGCCGCTGCCTTCTCGGGCGCAGATGGTGTCAGAATGCGTGCCTGGAACTGGGCGTCTTCAAAGTAGCGCGCCTTCTTCGCCCGGATCGGAGGCGTGCCCGCCACCATGACGATCTCGTCGGACGGCGGAAGCTGCATCACCTCGCCGGGAGTCAGAAGCGGGCGTGCGGTCTCCTGGCGGCTCACCATCAAGTGACCGAGCCACGGTGACAGACGATGCCCGGCATAGTTCTTCATCGCGCGTAGTTCAGTTGCCGTACCGAGCGCATCGGACACACGCTTGGCTGTGCGCTCGTCATTGGTGGCGAAGCTCACCCGGACATGGCAGTTGTCGAGGATCGAGTTGTTCGGACCGTAGGCTTTCTCGATCTGGTTGAGCGACTGCGCGATCAGGAAGCTTTTGAGGCCGTAGCCCGCCATGAAGGCGAGCGCGCTCTCGAAGAAGTCGAGTCGACCCAATGCGGGGAACTCATCCAGCATCAGGAGCAGACGGTGGCGCCGGTCATGGCCAGCCAGGTCTTCCGTCAACCGGCGACCGATCTGATTCAGGATCAGGCGGATCAGCGGTTTGGTGCGGTTGATGTCGGAGGGCGGCACGACGAGGTAGAGCGTGACCGGGTCCGGGCTTTCGACCAGATCTGCGATGCGCCAGTCGCTGCGACGCGTTACCTTGGCAACGACGGGATCGCGGTAGAGACCGAGAAACGACATCGCGGTCGAGAGAACGCCGGAGCGTTCGTTGCCGGATTTGTTCAAAAGCTCTCGTGCGGCGCTGGCGATCACGGGATGTGGACCCGCTTCACCCAGATGCGCGGTAACCATCATCGCTTTGAGCGTCAGCTCGATGCCGCGTTTGGGATCGGACAGAAAATTGGCGACGCCGGCGAGCGTCTTGTCGGCTTCGGCATAAAGGACATGCAGGATCGCACCAACCAGCAGTGCATGGCTGGTCTTTTCCCAGTGATTGCGTTTCTCCAGCGAGCCTTCCGGATCGACCAGGATGTCGGCGATGTTCTGGACGTCGCGCACCTCCCATTCGCCGCGGCGGACTTCCAGCAACGGATTGTAGGCGGACGAGTTCGCATTGGTCGGATCGAACAGCAGCACCCGGCCATGCTCGGCGCGGAAGCCCGACGTGAGTTGCCAGTTCTCGCCCTTGATGTCGTGGACGATGACCGATCCCGGCCAGGTCAGCAGCGAGGGGATGACAAGCCCGACGCCCTTGCCCGACCGGGTCGGCGCGAAACACAGTACATGTTCGGGTCCGTCATGGCGGAGATAGTGGTGATCGAGTTTTCCGAGGACCACGCCGTCTGGATCGAACAGCCCGGCGCTCCTGACGTCTCGTGGTTCCGCCCAACGCGCCGATCCATAGGTATCGACGTTCTGCGATTCTCTCGCGCGTAATACGGACATGAAGATCGCGACGGCTACGGCCATGAACCCGCCCGATGCCGCGATAATCGCGCCCTCAATAAAGATCGGCGGTGCATAGGCGTCATAGGCATACCACCACCAGAAGAACGCCGGCGGGAAGTAGACTGGCCATCCGAGCAGCTCGAACCACGGCGTTCCAAGCTGCGGCTGGAACCCCAGCCGCCAGGCTGTCCACTGCGTCGCCGCCCATGACGTGCCGAGCACGATCATCGATACGAAGACGATCTGGCCCCAGAGTATTTTCGTCGCGTTCATCGCTTTTCCTTTCCGAGCTAAATTCCGATCCCGCGCTTGCGGCCGAAATCCCAATCGACGCCGCCATTGCCACGCGCGATGCCGGAGATGTGTTTGCCGAGATGTTTCTCGATCGAGGGTGTCCAGGGCACGAGCTGGAAGCCGAGCCCGTCGTCGATCATCGCAAAGCGGCCGGAGGCGAGCGCGATGCGGCGCTGATAGGTGCCGGCGACATATTCCCCGGTCGCCGATGGCGTGTGCGGACGGCCGATGTCGTCTGCGAGCTTCTCTCCTGTGGCTTCCAATTCACGCTTGCGCAGCGTGTTCAGCAGGTCACGATTAAAGATCACGCGCTGGCCCTGCCGTTTCGCTAGACCTTTCTCGATCAGATGATCGGCGCGCCGCTCCAGCGCTTCGCTGACTTCAGCGCCGAACCCGCCCCCGCCCAGCGGTTTGGGTTCGCGGGTAATGGCCTGCCGGTCGAGCCAGGTCGCGCCGATCGCCGTCACCTGCCGCTCGATCGGCAGATCGGAACGGACGGCGAGCGCGACACGGTGACGTCCTTTCGCGTCCTCGAACTTGCGCAGCTCGACAATCGATCCGGGCGCGCTGTCTCCGGCGGCGTCGATATGGGGCAGTCGGATATGATGGGTGCGGCCGTCGACGCCGTCGACCACGGCATAGGCGGTGCCCTTCAACTCATCATCGAGACCGCGATCGACCAATCGTCCGATGACGGGATCGCCGATACTTTCGCCGGCCAGCACATAGTTCGATGCGCCCCGCTCGATGCCGCGCTCGGTAAGCCCGCGATGGATGCGCTTGATGATGTCGCCGCGCTCGCCGAGTTCGCGCAGGGTTGTCTCGGCGCTATCGTCCATCACCCATTGGCCCGGTCCGATCTGATCGGCGAGGCCGAGCGATTCGAGCTTGCGCAGACGACCGACTTTCGGGGTATGGAATTCGTTCGGCTGACGTCCCAGCTGCGGCGCGAGATCGATGACGCCGGTGCGATACCCGTCGCGCGCAAGTTGGCGATCGAGACTGGTCCAGCGCTCGGCGTCGATCTGGCGTTCGAGCGTATTGTGGATGTCCCGGTCGGTGCGATAGCCAAGCTCTAGCGTGATCAGATCTTGAGCACGGGCGCGCATCCCTTCCTTGATGTAGTCGCGGGCGATGACGAGGTCCTCGCCGTCATCGGCGCGGCCGCGTGCGATCACGTGGATATGCGGATGCTCGGTATTCCAATGATCGACACCGACCCAGTCGAGCTTTGTGCCCAGATCCTTTTCCGCCTGACGCATCAGATCGCGGGTGAAGGATTTGAGGTCCGTCATCTCGACGGCATCCTCGGGCGACACGATGAAACGGAAATGATGGCGGTCGTCCTCGCAACGCTCGGCGAAATCTTTTGGATCGATCTCGTCGGACTCCGGTCCGAACAGTCGCGCCTTCACGCCGTCGCGAGTGACGCCTTCGCGGCGCAGGTAGGAGAGATGGGTAGCGAGCGGGGCGCTGCGATGCCCATGTCGGACGACGCGGGTCTTGATGACAGCGTTGCGCGATCTGCTGGTCAGCCAGCGATTGGCCTGAACACTGGCACGCTTGCCGCGCCCGAAATAAGAGCGGGTGCCGGACGTGATCTTCCCGGAGCGTGAGATGTTGCCGCCGGCGCGCTGTGCTGCCGCAAGCGCCTGCGCGATGAAAGGCCGCGCGCGCTGGCTGGACGATGACCGAATGCGGCCGGGGCGGATGCGGAAATCATCGTCGTTGCTCATGGTGCGAAACCCGCACATCGCGCAAACGCGTTGAAATCACTCGGAAAGCAGGAAGGTTGCAGGCCGTGCCGTTCAGGCGCACCTCGCGAATTCAAAGCATAAAACCTTGAAAACACTCCCCACAACCGAGGCGCACATCGCGCCCTTTTATCTCGCCATCCCCTCTCTCCATTGCTGACCTTCCCCCTCAACATACGCCACACTGCGCTGCTGTATCCGGGAGTGCGAAATGCGATTGCGGTCGTCATGGTGTCCTCTCATCGCGCGATTGCACGAGGACTGCGCCATCCGGCTGTTCGCTTCGCGCGCCGTCGGTGCGCACAGGCGTCGTCAGGGAACCGTCAGTAGTTCTGCGTTTTTCTTGCACGGACGCTGCAGTCGAATTGCCGTTCGAGCGTTCGACAAACAGTGGGGCTTCTCGCCAGTCGGGCGGCGGAGCGGCGACGGTGGCGGTACTGTCACGCGGCGCCAAACCGATCATCGGCAACAGCATCGCCATGTACGCGCGCGTCTCGCGCGGCAGCGGCCGACCGGTCGCGAGATGCTCTTCGTAGCGACCCGGACCGGCATTATAGGCCGCGAGGAAACCGGGCGAACCGAACCGGTCATACATCTCGCGCAGGTACGCTGTGCCGCCGAGAATGTTGTCGCGCGGGTCGAAGGGATCGCGGCCAAGGCGGTGGCGAAGGCGCAGCCCTGCCCAGGTATCGGGCATGATTTGCATCAGGCCCATCGCGCCCGCACTGGAGACAGCACGCACGCGTCCTGCGCTTTCGACCTGCATGACGGCACGAACCCAAGTCTCGGGAATGCGAAACCGCTGCGATGCTTCGGTGACATGCGCGGAATAGGGAGCGGTGGTTGGTCGCTCGACCGCTGCGCGCTGCGCGACCGTGATGGGCGGCATTGCTGCACCGAAAAGCAGGCCGGAAAGGAGAAGGAGGGCCACGAACCGAACGGTCTGATACCGTCCGGCAGTCACGCGGAGACGAGGGCTACGCACCGTCCTTCCCCTGTTCACGGCGCTTCGGCGGCCGGTTCCAGGTCAGAAGGAAAGCGCCTTCCTCGCTCGTGGAGTGGAACAGATTGGCATGGATGGGATGCGGCATCGCCGGGTCGTCGATCACCAGCGAGACATAGTCGCCGGCTTTTTCGCCCGTGCGCTTCCAGCCCGCACCGATCTCGAGGCTTTGGTCGTCTTCGCCGACATGAACGCGGTAGTCGGGCGCGTTCTCGCTGTCGGATTGTTCGGCAGGAATTAGGATCAGCTCGGCGTCGAGCGTGAGGGTTTTAAGGTGGCCGCGATAGCCATCTCTGGTGCGGGTGAAGTGTCCGATATGTGCCATTTGTCTGTCCTTTCAGGCGGTGGTTGAGGGAGGTTCGGCGTGCCGGGGATCGGGCCGATCAGGGAGATCGCGCGCGCCATCGGTAGCGGCCCGTGCCGTCTTCATCGGTCCACAAAGGGACCGCCAAACCGGTGATCGAACTGGATGGAATCGGCCCAAAATAGCGCCCATCGAGACTGTTCTCGACGTCGCTGTTCATGAGGAAGAGTTCGTCCGCCGCGATGCGTTCGCAGCCTTCCCAGACCGGCATCGGACGCCCGAAACTGTCATTGTTCTGAGCGGTGCCCATCACCGCCCCATCAACCGTGATGATGGGGCCGATCCGGCAGACGGTCTGCCCCGGCACCCCGACGACGTGCTTCAGGAGCGGGACATTGGGCGGCAGATATCCGCGTTCGGCGAGGAGAGCTTTCACTGTTTCGGGGGCCTCCAGCGCGACCAGATCGGACACGGCAAGCTGCGTCACTGGATGCAGCTGGTAGAGGCCCAGAGGGGCGGACGGTGTCACGTTCCAGATCAGGCGGTCGGGCGTTTCGACGAACGCCGGAACCGCAATGCCGACGATCGCGGCAGCACCGATGAACGACCAGATTCGGCGTTTCATCGGCCCACCCTCCGCCGTTTGATCCATGCGGTATGGCGGGCTTGCGTGTAGGCGCGGGGCGACTGGCGTGCAGCCATCCGGTTATGGACATGACACCAATGGTCGGGTGCCACATTGGCGGGATCGATGCCCAGAGCCTCAATCGTGTCGACGATCTGCAGCACCCGTTCGACCTTGGGCCATCCTTTTACTGTCAACAGAATGTCGCCGCCGGGGCGCACGGAAGGGAGTGTTTGGTGCGCTTCACCGGGTTTCACGGCGCGCACGATGTCGATGCGGGAGAGTATCGTGCCGTAGTCGTTCGCCGCCCAGCGGACGAACCCGAAGATTTGTCCAGGCGCGAAAGCGACGATGCGCTGACGACGATTGATGATCCGCTCGCCGGTCGCCCGTCCGAACCGGATCCAGTGTTCAATCCGCTTCTCGACCCAGATCACTTTGACATGCGTGAGCGTGCCCAAATCCCGATCTGCGGTCGTGGACGGCGTGTCGGACAAAGGCGAAGCCGAGTACCTCATTTCGCTTCTCCGTCGCGGTCGGAGAACTCTTCCACGAGAAGCGCGCGCAGCATGTCGGCTACGGTGACGCCGCGCTGGAAGGCTTCAATCTTAATCCGGCCGCGGAGTTCCGGTGTGATGTCGACGGTCAACCGGGCGGTGTAAGCCGTCGCCGCACGATCGCGCTCAGCTGATCTATTCGAGTCCCTGACCCATTCGTCCGGCGTCGCGGGACGGGCGGCAAAGCGTTGTTTCGAGCGGTCCCGCGTCATCGTGCGAGCCCCCGCACTTCGTCCGCGAAGGCGGTGATTTCTGCGGCGGCGCGGTCGTTCCCTCCGGCTTCAAAGACGAGCCTGCCGGATTGAGCGCTGGCGGCATAGGCGATGCGCTGACCGATGCTCGCCGACAGTCTCGGCGGTTCGGTTTCGGCTAGATGGTCGGCGGTGTCGCGCCCGATGATCGTGCGCGCGGCGCAGCGATTGAGGACGAACCGGGCCGCGAGATCGGTACGATAGACGCGCGCCTCGCCAAGGAGCGTCAGCATCTCGGCGGACGCCCAGCCATCGAACGGAGACGGCTGCACGGGGATCAAAGCAAGGTCGGCGGCGAGCAGCGCCGAGCGCATCAGCGCCGCCACGCGCGGTGGTCCGTCGATGATCACATGATCTGCATCGCGGGCGAGCTCGGGGGCCTCGCGGTGCAGCGTATCGCGCGCCAAGCCGATAGTTCCGAACAGTCTCGGCAGTCCTTCACGGGCGCGCTGCTGTGACCAATCGAGCGCCGAGCCTTGCGGATCAGCGTCAATCAGAGTGACGCGCAATCCCTGCCTAGCCCATTCGCCGGCGAGATGCAGGGCGAGCGTCGTCTTGCCGACACCGCCCTTTTGGTTGAGCAAAGCGACGATCACCGCTTCGCTCCTTTTCCGGAAACAGGAACGCTGCCAGCCGCCTTTGAATCGGACTTGCGATGCGACGTGTTGGACGTGAATCCAGTGGTGTCTGCGCCGCCGCCAGAGCCGTTCTCCACAGTCGCGCGCGCTCTACAAGAGTTAGATTCTGGGTTAGACTCTAAGTTAAGGGCGGCTTTTTCGTTTTGATCTTCGTAGCTTAGGCGCGATTTCGGTTCCTGATAGCACGACAGTCCGGTTCCTAATGGCACGATAGGCCGGGTTCCTATTGGCACGAGGCCGTCCACGGCCTTTCCACAGGTCGAAGGCTCGAACGCAAGCAGCGTCTTGCCGCCAATCTCGACCTCGATCGACAGGACATATCCGGGAAGCGGTTGGCGGCGGACAATGTCGCGCAGCTCGAAGGCGAAGCGCTTGAACGGCGAGAGGCTGCCAGATTTGAGATAGAGATGCCGGAACTCGAACCGCCACCCGTTCCGCTGCCGCCCACCATGCTTGCGCACGACCCGGTAAAGCCAGCGGTCGAAGCCGCCCGTGAGGGAAAAATAGGCGCTGTCAATCGTGAGGATGAGCGCGTCGTCCAGCACGGCGCTGTAGAACCAGTCGGGAACGATCAGCTCGATCCCGGCGGGGCGCCCCTGATTATCGGTGCGCTCGACCCATTCATTGATCCAGGAGAAGCGGTGGCGCCGCCCAACTGCGGGCTGCCGGATGGTCGTCGCCACGGTGGTCGACTGCAGTCGGTCGAGCGCGGCCTTGAGGCGCTGATAATCGCGCGAACTGACGCCGCGTCCGATGAAGGTGAGGATCTCGTAAGGCGTCGCCGCCATGAGGCGGGATGTCCGCAACCCGGCATCGCGCGCCTCGACCAGGTGGCTCGCGGCCCAAATCAGGATGTCCGCATCCCAAATCGTCGCCATACCGTGTTCGGGGACCGCTTCGACACGGATCACCACGTCGGCCACCGCATAGTCGATCGGGCGGGTGCGGTGCTTCTTTGAGAGGCTGAAGAAGGGATAGGCCATCAAGTCCTGCGCATCGCGCGGGGCCGGATCGCTGCTGGTCGCATAGAACAGATCCAATTGGGCGCGCTCGGACGGGGTTTGGGGTTTCCGCAACATTGCAGTGTGCGCTCGACCGCTTAGCGCGGGTCGCCGCCGGACGGCGCAAGGGCTGCATCGTCCTGGCGTTTGGCGGGGAGGACCGATCCGCGCGGATCGGAGGTCGACGTGACCGCGCCGCGGTCCGCCCAAGCCTGGAGGTCCTCCACGGAATAGACGACGCGACCGCCAAGTTTGCGGTAGTCGGGACCGGTGCCATACGTGCGGTGCTTTTCGAGCGTGCGGCCGGAGAGACCGAGGAAATGGGCCGCTTCGGGCGTCCTGAGATAGCGTGGGGGGAGCTGGGCGGCGTTTGCGGACATGATCGGGCCTCCGTGGGTTCCAGGCGTGCTGCCGATGATCGGCGGCGATTGGAGGCCACGATGGCGAAGCGCCCCCGGCATGCGCAGGTGCGAAGAAGGCAGACGCTATTTTGCACAGCGTCGAAGCGCGCGGCAGTGTCGGGTCGATTGGAGTGGGTGTGTGAGCCCTAGTGGCGTCTAAGGTCTGCGACGATGGCGCAGAAGATCGCGGTAGCCGTGGTCAATTATCGCCCGACCATCCCGCACGAGGCGGATCGTGGCGTAGCGAAGCGACGACTCGGCCCATAATTCTGCAGCGACCCGGCGTTTCCCAAACAACCCTTCTGCGATCTGTCGCCGCGAGGCGCGGACAGCGTCGCCATCGGCGGCACGGATCATCAGCACCAGCCTGCTTCGGCGCTGATTGCTCAAACGGGTGTCGGGCGCATGTAAGCCGTTTGCGATCCGCCAGAAACGCTCGGCACCGGCAAGACGATCCGGACTGAGGGCGTCAATGGGGATAAGCGCTGATACGGAATGGGTTGGATCGACCTCGCCGAGCAACACGGCATAGACTGATGATCGCCCGGATCCGTGGCAGGTGTAGAGACCGTCGGGCGCCAGGCGCGATCTTACCGACTCAAGTTTGAGCGGTGCTGTCTCGTATGATCCGGGCAGCCCCGAGCTCGGGGTCAGCATAACGAGCGCGGTATCGACTTCCGGTGCCCAGAATATCGTTTCGTCTCTTGCAGAATGCCCCGGGTTCGTAGCGAAATCGCAACCCCCATTGCTGTCGGATCACATCGTCGATTGCGTTGGGTTCGATGGCGGCGGCGGCATAGTCTTTCCGATAGCCGGAATTTCGGCGCAAGCATTCCCAGGCCAGGCCCTCTGCATCGAGGTGGTCGAGATAATCATACGCGGCGTTCTTGCGCCATTGTGTTCGGTCGAGCGCCATCCTCTCCTCCAGCGTCTGCAGGCCATGGTGGGCGTTGAAGTCGCCATGATTACAAGACGATGCGGTCTTGAGAAGCCGGAGTTTGAACAAGGGGCGATGCCGTAGCGGCATCACCGCCCATCAGTGACGGCCCTCGCGGAGGAGATCACGATAGCCGTGCTCGGTCATCCAGCGCGCGCGGGCGAGGTGAGCGTCATGGATGTGGCGCGCGCGGACCGGATCGGCATTCGGATCGATGTCGAACAGTACCCGCACCACTTCCCGCCAGTCGGCATTGTCCAACTCGGCGTCTAGCAAACGCAGATAGAGTTTAAGGTGGGTCCGATCGTAGTCTGTCAGTTCCGTATAATCGGGGGGCTGGTTCTCGAATCTGTCGGCGCTCACCACCATCCTCCCTCGATAGCGATCAAATCATCGGTTGTTAACCATATCGGGGTTGTTGATCTGAGGAAGTGGCGGCGGTGGCAACAGGCGGTGCGCACGCGACATCGCGGTTCATGCCTGCGACTGCTACTACTACGCGCCCGGGCTCTCGTCTTTGGCGTGAACAATCATCACTCCTTCCCCTTGGCCGGAATTGAGGAAGACAATGCCGGCGCCTTCGAGCGCGCGGCGGACCTGGTCCAGGGTCGTCTCGAAGACCTTCAAGTCGTTTGCCGACTCGAGGCGCTTCAAAGCGGTCAGTGATACCAGGGCTTTTTCAGCGAGCGTCTCCTGCGTCCATCCAAGCAACGCGCGCGCAGCCCGCGTTTGTCGGGCGGTGATCATGCATGATCACCTCCTACAGACACATATACGCACGCCAGAACTACGACTATAATAGTCGCTCTTGACTGTGCTGGCGAGTAAAAAGTTTAGGAATGGCAGCTGTTTGTATGATCGAGTGCAATCTGATTCGGTCGTTTCAGCGCGCGAATGGCCCCGCCCGGAATGACCGGGCGGGGCGTCGCATCGGAGGCTCAGTCGCCGTTGCGGCGGTTGGGGCGGCTCCAGATGAGGCTGAAACCTTCGCCGTCTTCGTCGTCGAACAGGTTGGCGTAGATCGGAGCGGTGAAGCTCGGATCGTCCAGCTTGAGGCCGAGATATTCGCGGCCCTCGTTGGACTGCTTCGACCAGGCGGCTCCGATTTCGGCGCGGCCCACCAAGACGCGGTGGCTGGGGGCGTTCTCGCTGGTCTGGCTGGTTTCGGGAACGATGCGGACGTTCTTGGCCTGCACGTTGAGGGTGACGATCTCGCCGGTGTAGTCGTTGCCGGATTTCTTGAAGGTGCCGATGGTTGCCATGATATTTCTCCGTTTGCTTTGTTTTCGAGCCCGCACCATTGCGGCCTCGATGACGATCGGCGGGCCGGAGGCGACCGACGGCTCACCCGCAGGGCCGAAACTCAGTGGAGGACGGAGACGGGAGACTTTCTTGTTTCGCGAGGAATGGCGGCGCAGCCGACAGGGGAAGAAAGTGGACCGGCACCGTTGAGGCATAGGCGGTCGAGGCGAAGCCGGCCTTTGGTCAGATCAGTCCATTGAAGAGGCTGTTTGGAGCGGTCGACCCCAACAGAGATGCTTACGGAGAATTTGGAAACCAAGTGTCACCGAGGAAGTCCGGCTCCGCGAAATGATTGCCGGCATCCGTCACTCAAGTGTGCAATGGCCAGTCGCTCCATCACCCATCCGGCCAGACCAGCGAGAATGTAGCCACCACGTATCCAGAGAGCCCGCGCTTTCGCGATGCTGTCTCGGAGCATTCTGACGAAAAGGTCGCACTACGGATGAAACTGGACATCCGAGCGCGCCTCCATTCCGCCGCCAAAGAACGCGCCGGACGGACATGGGAGAAGCCCGCCTCTTTCCCGTTCCGGCATCGTCTCGTGATTAAGCCCCCGTTGCACGCTCCACGCCCGGCTCGGGCGGGGCCGTGCCCGCCATTCGAAACAAGGCGGTGATACCTACCGCGATTGCGCCGACGATCGAAAACGCCATCTGCCGTCCTTCGGACGGCATGAGGTGCTTCGCGATCCCATGCGTTGCAGCGTAACCGGCAACCGCAGCCGGTCCCGCGAAGAGGGCCGCGACGATGAGGCGAACCCAGAGCGGGCGGGCGAAAGCGAAGACCAATTGCCCGACAATGGCGACGGCGCCCGCAGCGAGGACACCGATGGCGAGACCGCCGACAATGCCTGCGCCGCTGTCATGCGCCCATATACCGGCCGTCACGCCGATGAAGAGCGGCAATGCATAGACGGCGAGCGTGAAGACGAGCCAGCACAGGAAGCTGATCACGCCGAAAAGAAGGAGGATGTTGAGAAAGATCATGGTGAGGTCTCCGTGCTAGTACGGTCGCGCCAGCCACCACCACCTCGGTGCATCTTGCTTATAGCAGAAGACGCGAAAATTGGGAGGGATCTGCAGGCGGGATCGATGCAACCGTCCGGTATTGCGGTTGCTTGATCGTAAAAGGTGAAACGGCGCTTACGCGCCGTCCTTCTTGCGAAAGTCATAGGCTTTGATGCCGAGCTTCCGCGCCTTGTCGGCGAAATTGTCCTGAATACCGGTACCGGGAAAGAGGATGACCCCGATCGGCAGGACGTCCAGGATTGCATCGTTGCGTTTGAACGGTGCGGCCTTGGCGTGTTTCGTCCAGTCGGGCTTGAAGGCGACCTGCACGACCTTGCGGGTTTCAGCCCATTTTGCCGCGATCAGTTCGGCGCCCTTTGGCGATCCGCCATGCAGCAAGACCATGTCGGTATGCTTGGCGTAGACCTTGTCGAGCGTATCCCAGATCAGCCGGTGATCGTTGAAATCCATCCCGCCGGAGAAGGCGATCTTGGTGCCTGCAGGCAGATGCACTTCAGTATCGGCGCGCTTCTTTGCGGCCAGAAAGTCCCTGCTATCGATCATCGCCGATGTCAGGTTGCGATGGTTCACCCGTGATCCGGACCGTGCGGACCAGGCAGAACCGGTCAGTCGGAGATAGTGATCGGCGGCGTTGTCGCGAAAGACTTCCATGCAGTCGCGGCGTTCGAGCAGCGATTGACCAACCGATATCAGGTGTTCGAGTTGGACGGCGGCAACTTCCGAACCGTCCTGTTCGCGCTGGCCGCGTTTCTGCGCCTGTTCGTTGTCGTCGAGCTTGCGCTCGATCCGGCCGGTAGCGCGGTGAAAAATGTTGACGCTCGACCAGAGCAATTCGTCGAGATCGCTATCGAGACTGGTGTCCGCCATCGTTGCGACGAGGGCACCGAAGATATCTGCGACCGCGCCTTCGATCCGGGTGTCCTCGGGCACTTCGCGCGGATCGGGATCGTTTTGGGAATGGCGGTAGCCGTGCAATTGCAATTCGGTGCAGATCGTGTCGGTGGGGGATGCGCTGTGATGGGGTTCGTCATCGGTGTCGTGGGGATCGGTGAACATGGGATGCTCCTTAATCGGGTGGACCGCGACCGCCGCGGCCTTCATGGCGACGAAAGACGGCGGGCGGGGCGGACCTGCACCCGGAGCCCTTGCGGAGGGCCGAAGCGCAGCGGAGGATAGCGAAGGCCGGTTCTTTTGCCTCGCGATGGAAAGGCGGCTTAGCCGCCGCCGGAAAAGAACCGGGCGCAGCCATTGCCGGTCCGCCCCGTTTGCCGTCCGTTCGCCCTCTCAGAAGGCCAAGGTCGCGGCTCTCACGGATGATGGTGCGCGCGTCCCGTTGCCGGTCCCGACATGATTGGTCAGACCCGTTCCGCCTCGCTTCCGGCGACGCTTGCGACGTTCATGAAGCGCGCGACATCATCCGGTGCGATCTGGATGCGGATGGAACTGCGCAAGGCATCGATCCCGAGAAGGCGCAGATCCTCGTTGAAGTCCCCGCGGTGCGGCGACAGCGTGATGGCCTCGATATCGGCCTTTTGCGCCCGGTCGATCAGGGTTTCCATTGCGCCATCCCCAGCCGGGTCGTCATCACGCGCGATATAGAGCCGGCGCAGTTTTGTCGGAAACAGGATAGCAGCCAAGTGTGTTGCCGACAGGGCAGCTGTCATCGGCATTCCGGGCAGGACCATCCTCAGCGACAGCATGGTCTCGATGCCTTCTCCCGCCACGATCACATTCCGCGGCACCCCAAACCGGACGGCATGGCCGAGCAAATTACCCATCGCGCGGCGCGGCGTGTCGATCGGGGCTTTGCCAAGATTGGCGTCCGTAAATCCTTCGGGATTAAGCCAAGTTCGGTGTGCGCCGGTGATTGTGCCTTCGAGATCGGTGACGGCGGCAACGATCGCGGGCCATGTCTCAGTCTCGGAATGGCGGTCGGGCCGGTAGTAGCAGCGCGGGTGAAAGCGCAGGTTTCCGGTTTCGTGCAGAGCCGTAATGCCGCGTCTGCGCAAATACGTTTCTGCGAGCGTGCCAGAAATCGGCTGTGCCATCGCATACAGCCGTCGGGCCGCGTCTGGTGATCCGGAACGTGCCGATGACGGCCGTGCTTTCGTGTCGGTATTCATCTCCGGCTGCGGTAAACTGAGGAACCGACGTGCCTCGTTGGCGACATCGGCAAAGTCGATCAGCCCGCAGCTCTCGCGGATGATGTCGAGCAAATCGCCATGTTCGCCGGTGGCGGCATCGGTCCATTTTCCGGCCGCACCTTCGCCGGATTCCGGCCCCTTCAGTCGGACGAACATGGACTGGCCAGGCGTGCCGCGCACATCGCCGATCATCCAGTAGCGACCTTCGCGGCGACCATTGGGAAGATAATGCCGACAGACCGTCTCTGCGTTGCGAGCTAGCGCTTCGGTTAGATCGATGATCGAACGGGACATGACAGTTCCTCCAAAAGAAAAAGGGCCCGCCTTGCGGCGGACCCAGTGGGGAATGCTGTCGTCATTCCGCGGCTTCGAGTTCTTCTTCCTGCTCCTTCTCGTCATCGTCGACGGGTCCAGTGTTTTCGTCCATGACCGTTTCGCCGTCGTTCGCCGCCGATTGCTCTTCGCCGTCTTCGGCGACATCGACCTCGAGATGGTCGGTGCCGCTTTCGGCCGCGGGGGTCCGCAGTGGTTCCGGCAGCCAACCGGTCCCGGCGAGCAGGTCCTCGGCCCGTTCGACCATCGCATCCTTCTTCAGACTTTCGATGTCGGACGCGGCTTTGTCGCCCTTCGCCTCGGCCACCGCCGCAGCGATGCGCGTCTTGGTCACCCGTCCGAGATAGGCGTCGCCGGTCGGCTTCCAGCCCGCTTCGGTCATGTCGAGCCCCAGCGTCACCGCCAGCCTGTCGGCATGGGCAATCGCGCGCGGTCTCCGATTGTACGCTTCGACCGTGGCGTTGGCGGTGAGCGCGATGCAATGCGCGAACAGTTCCTTGCGCATGGCATCCGACAGGTCGCCGAGCGCGTCCCATAGTTGCTCGGGATCGTTCGGTAGAGCGCCCGCAAACGCCTCATGCCGCTCGGTAAGCGCCGTCGCATAGGGCGTTTCGCCCAAGCCCGGTGCCTGCGATCCGTAATAGACGCAGGTTGCTGACAGCTCGAGGCAACTGTCCTGCGCGTAGCTGTAGAACGTGTCGAGCACGAGCTTGTGCAAACACGCGTGAAATGCCGTGTCGAACGAGCCGCTGAGCGCGAGGCGAAGCGCGACCGTGCGATGCGCAGTCAGTTCGGTCACCAGCCGGTCGGGAATCGGCTTCAGACCTTCATCCTCCTCCGGTTCGTCTGCGGGGTCGACGGATTGCGCACCATTGCTCTTGGTCTCACCGGCGCCAGACGTTTCCGTCTCATCGACTTCCGGTTCCACGGGCAGTTCATCCTCAGGACGCACGAACCCGCGCTCGACATGCAGTCTGCCACCCGGGCTGACGCTGAGGAACGCGCCCGCGCGTGAGACGTCGTCGGTATCGTAGATCATCGGACGGTCGTCGATGGCCTCGATGGCGGTTTCGATCTCGCCAAGCCGCTCGTCGATCTCGTCGGGCAGTTCCGGCAGATCGGCATATTCGGCTTCGAGCTTGTCGAGTTCGGCCTGCAGCGCCTCGCGGCTGGCGTCCTGCTCGTCGGTCAGCGGTTCCTGTTCGCCGAACACGCGGCGTAATCCGTAGGTATGGCCATAAGGGAAATCGAGACCGACCTCGATCCACTTCCAGCCTTCGGCGCGGATGGCTTCCGCTTCCTCGTTGAGCTTCTCGGTGACGAGCATGTCGACCAGGCCGATATTTTCCAGCCAGCCGCCATCGTCGCTTTCGAACAGATCGCGCATGACGGCACCACCCGCTTCGACATAGGCGTCGATCCCGATGAACAGCGCCCGCTTGTCCGACGCCCGCACCGCATCTTCGGTAAGCATGCGGCGGATCTGGTAGGGCTGCGCGGAGTATGAGTCCTTGATCGCTTCCCATACTTGGGCCTGCCGTTCATGGTCGGGATTGACCGTGAAAGCCATTAACTGATCGAGCGTCAATTCATCCTCGGCATAGGCTTCGAGCAACGTTTCGCTGACGGCAGCCAGACGAAGTCGCTGTTTGACGACGTTGACAGAGACGAAGAACGCCGCAGCGATCTCCTCCTCGCCCATCCCTTTCTCGCGCATCGACTGGAACGCGCGGAACTGGTCGAGCGGATGCAGCGGTGCGCGCTGGACGTTCTCGGCCAGACTGTCCTCCTCGGCGAGACCCTCGGTGCGGATCACGCACGGCACCGGCGCGGTCTTGTTCAGGCGCTTCTGTTTCACGAGCAGTTCGAGCGCGCGAAAGCGGCGGCCACCGGCGGGCACTTCGAACATGCCGGTCTCATTGCCGTCTTCATCGGTCACCGCCCGCACGGTCAGGCTCTGCAGAAGCGTGCGCCGGGCGATGTCCGCGGCCAGTTCCTCGATCGCGACGCCTGCCTTGATCCGCCGGACGTTCGACTGGGACAGAACCAGCTTGTTGAAGGGAATGTCACGCGACACACTGAGCGCGACTTTCGACTTGGTTTTTGCATTGGTCATGGGTTTTCTCCGCGACGGGCGGCCGGGAGACTCTCTCTCGACCTCCAACCCGTCACGAAAACACCCTCCCTCCTCTCCCTCTCAAAGCACCGCCGTCCGTAAAACCTAAAAGGCTGGTTTCCGGCTTTACGGTTCGGCGTAGAAGCGGTCATGCTTCGGTCCGCGCCGGGGTCGCCGCGCCCGCCGTCTCGCGTTCCGGCAGAAATCCAAGCAGATAGTCGGCCGCTTTGCTGGCCTTCGACGCGGCGCGGACGATGGCGCGGTTGTCCTCTTTCAGAACCTCCAGCCAGGAACCGATATAGGCGGCATGCCGCACGGTCGGCACGATGCCGAGCGAGGCGCAGCAGAAGGCGGCGTTCATCTCGGCGACCAATTCCTCGAAGGCGTATTTCTTCGACCCGAACGAACCGGACATGTCGCGGTCGAGCCGCGACGGATGACCAGATGCGTGCCCGAGCTCATGGAGCGCTGTGCGGTGCCAGTTGATCGGCTCGAAATAGGCCTGCGGCGGCGGAACCTGCACATAGTCATGGGCGGGCGCGTAGAAGGCGCGATTGCCGCCGATGCGGAAGTCGATGGACGTGGCTTCGATCAGGGTTTCGACCCTCGGTTCGATCAATCCCGGTTCCGGCGGAGGAGCGGCGACGGCCACTTCATCGGGCAGGTTCTCGCATTGCGCCGCATTGAAGACGGTGAAGCGCTTCAGGAACGGGATCGCCTGCGGATCGTCACCGGTTTCGCGGGCGCGTTTCTTCTCATCGTCGGGCACGAAGCGGTCGGCATAAACGACGGTGGTGCCGCGTTCGCCCTTGCGGACATTGCCACCAAGCGACAGCGCTTGGCGAAAGGTGAGCCAGCTCTGGCCGGGAAAGCCGTGGTCGATAACAGCACCCCAAAGGATGAGAATGTTGATGCCCGAATAGCCGCGACCGGTCGCGGCATTGTTCGGCATGGCGAGCGGCGCTTTCGCCGCCGCCGTCCCCCAGGGCTGGACCCAGGGGACACGCCCGGCCTCCAGTTCGCCGATGATCTTGTTGGTAATGTCGTCATAAAGGTTGGTCCGGTCGCGCTTGGCGCCGGCAGTGCGCTTGTATCTGGACATAGCGGTTCTCCGCGACGGGCGCCGGAAGCTCTCTCCCGGCTCTCAACCCGTCACGAAAACCCGCCCGCACTCTCACTCTCAAAAGGGGGCGTTGCGGGGGAATCTCCTCGCTCGAAGGGGTCGGACGAGACTACAGGCTCGACAGCAGGGGAAGGCCTTCCCCTCATGGATTTCGGAAGTTCCAGTTCCGATCATCAGGACGCCCACTTCCAATTATCATGCTCATTCAAAGCCGATTGTTTGGTCGATTAACACGGTCACTTTGTCTCTGGCTGATTTCGTCGCCCCACAGGCGACAAAATTCATTCCCACCAAAGTGGATAGGCACCGAGCTTTGAAATTATGTCATTAAGTCGCGATGGCGATGGAAGAGAAGCCAAGCTGAAGTGAGTTCTCGACCAGTTGCTGAATCCTCGGCATAAACATCGAGTAAAGCCGCGCCGAGCACTGCCGGTTACAATCGCTGTTTGATGACATCGATGAAGAACGCAGCGGCGATCTGCTCCTCGTCCGTGCCTTCCTCGTGCATAGCCTGGAAGTGGGATCATATGGATTCTCGAGAATAGTTGCGCCCACGCCTTTTTTCCACTAACAGTCATATTTGACGGATAATAAGGAAAAGAGCGTCAGATATGGCAGTTAAGGTAAGTTCACTGAACGCACGATGGGCGCTTACGGCTTTGGGCGCGAACATCAAGACGGCGCGCTTGAAGCGGCGCATCTCCGTCAAGGGGTTCGCCGAGCGGGTCGGCGTGTCCGAAAGCACCGTTACCCGCCTGGAGAAAGGCGACGACGGTGTCAGCATCGGCACGCTGGCGATGGCCTGCCTCGTCCTTGGCGAGATCGAGCGCATTTCCGACTTCCTTGATGCCGGGTCTGACGATACCGGGCTGCTTCTCGATCGGGAAGCGCTCCCCAAACGGATCGACAAAAAGCGAAAACCCGGATCGCCGCCATCCGGCAAAGGCCAATCAGCCCCCTTGTCCGATGCGGATGATGAAGAAGGGGTCGGTTTCTGATGCCAGAAGCGATCGTCGCCCTTGGAGAAGGCAAGCGTGTCGTCGGCCGTCTGCGCTTTGAGAGTGACGGCCGCCGCCAGCATTCGCAGTTTGAGTACGCCGACGAATGGCTGGCCGCATCCGACCATTTCGCGCTGTCGCCCGGATTACCCCTGCGCGAAGGCAGCCATTTCAGCACCGGCAAGGAGGACAAGCGTTCGGCACTGTCCGGATGCTTTGCCGACGCCGCACCGGATTCCTGGGGGCGGGCTTTGATGACCAAGGCGCTCGGCGGCGGTCTCAGCGAGTTCGACTATCTCGTGCTGTCCGACGATCGCACACGGCAGGGCGCGTTACGGTTTCTCGGCGAAGACATGGAGCCGCTGTCCGACCTGACGCCGCCGATCCCGCGTCTGGTCGAACTTGAACGGTTGCGCGGGCTTACCCAGCGGTTCGAGCGCGATCCTGGTGGCGCGGAGGAAGAGGCGCGTGATCTGGCCGGCATTGCTGGCTCGCTCGGCGGCGCGCGCCCGAAGGCCAATGTGGAAGGCGATGGCCACCTCTGGATTGCAAAGTTCACATCGGCGCAGGACACCAAACCGGTCGAACGCGCAGAGGTCGCCACGCTGAAACTCGCGGCCATGTGCGGATTGCGGGTCGCCGAGGCGAAGCTGGAGTTACGGGACAGCGACAGTCCGATCGCGCTCATCCGCCGATTCGACCGCCGCGGCGAGACGCGCATCCCCTATATTTCAGCGAGAACCGCGCTGGACTGGCAGGGGGACGAAGGGGGCTACTACACGGATATCGCCGATGTGATCCGGCAGATTTCCAGTAAGCCTGTCGATGATCTGCACGAGCTTTGGCGGCGGATCGTCTTCACGATCCTCGTATCCAACAAGGACGATCATCTGAAGAACCACGGCTTCATCTATGCCGGCGGGGATCGGTGGCGGCTGTCGCCGGCCTTCGATATCAATCCCTCGCCGTCGCGTCACAGGATTTTGGAAACGGGTATCGTTAAGGGCGGATCGTTCGATGCCTCACTCGATATTGCGCTTGAAGCATGTGAGTTTTTCGATCTTGAACCAACTGCGGCTAGGCAAGGAGCATTTGAGATGGCTGAAATGATAACAAAGCAATGGAAACAGGCCTTGCGCGATGAAGGTGCATCACCTGGAGAAGTGCGGACATATGGTGATGCATTCGAACACACAGAAAGCGAGAAAGCTCTGAATTTGACTGACTAGACGTAAGATCTGAACAGTCGAGCATGGGGTAAGGGTCGCTTCGTAGCCATCGTTCAGATGAGTAAAAGGAACAAAAACAATGCACATCGATACTTTGCGAATTCGAAACTTTCGACGTCTTAAAGATGTGCAGATTAACTTGGCGTCTGATCTCTCTATTTTCGTTGGCGCAAATAACAGCGGAAAGACGTCGGCTTCGGCCGCCCTCCAACTCTTTATGGCTGCCTCTCGTGAACGGTTCTCGGTCCATGACTTCAACGCTGAATCATGGGTGGAGATGAACGCCTTCGGCGAGTGTGTGGAGGGTGCAAATCTCCCAACCATATCGCTCGATCTTTGGTTCCATGTTCAAGCTCAAGATCTCCATCGCGTTGTCAATCTGTTGCCAAGTCTAGCTTGGGAAGGAAACCTTGTAGGCATCCGCGTCGAGTTTGCGCCAATCGATGGAGCCTCACTCCTTGCTAATTTCAGCGAGGCCAGAGAAAGAGCGCGTGCCAACATTCGGCCTGGTGCGAACGGCGAGGCCGACTATCATCCAGAACCGAGAACGCTGCATGACTATTTGGCGGCCAATCTGAAACAGGAATATGAGCTAAGGTATTATGTCTTGGATCATGCGCAATTTGATGCGGAATTCAATGAAGCCGCCGGTTACACGCCGCTCCTGTTGACTTCTGACAAGGGGCGAAGCGGGAAGGACATTTTGAGTTCGCTACTGCGTGTCGATTTTTTGCATGCACAACGCCATCTTGCAGATGCCGCGGCAGGCAGTCGCGTGGAAGACCTCTCGCGATGCCTGAGCCGGTTTTACGACAGAAATCTGGAGAAGCGCGGCGACGACTTTGATGCGATTCGTGCACTGGCGGACTCTGAAGCGATGCTCAATGACCATCTTCAACGCGTGTTCGAACCAACATTGAGCCGACTCAGTACCCTTGGATATCCTGGACTTTCCAACCCACGGCTGTTGATTAAGTCGGCGCTTAACCCAGCGACGATTATGAGCAGTCACGATGGCGCGCGCGTTCACTACGCACTCGGCGATCCTGAAGAAGGCATTGATCCTCCGACACTTCCAGACCGCTACAATGGGCTGGGTTTCAAGAATCTTATCTACATGGTGGTCGAACTCCTCGATCTTCATGCACAATGGATGGACATCGAAGAAAATAGGCCTCCGCTTCATCTCGTTTTCGTGGAAGAACCGGAAGCGCATCTTCATGCGCAACTTCAGCAGGTGTTTATCCGCAAGGTCTTCGATATTCTTGCCGTGGAAGGCGAGGAGCGCGAAAACCATTCAAGCCAGCTCGTAGTCACCACACATTCGCCGCACATCCTTTATGAGCGCGGATTTCGACCGATCCGTTATTTTCGGCGAAGCACAACGGCGGCGGGTCAATCTTCAGATGTACTCAATTTGTCAGCGTTTTATGATCAGACAGCCAATCCAACTCGAGACTTTCTAGAGAGATATCTGAAGCTTACGCACTGTGATTTGTTTTTCGCAGATGCCGCAGTGTTGGTGGAAGGCAATGTGGAGCGGCTGTTGTTGCCACAGATGATCGAAATGGCTGAGCCGCGTCTCCAGTCCGCTTATCTGAGCATACTAGAAATTGGCGGAGCCTTCGGTCATCGGTTTCGCACGTTGATCGAGTTTCTGGGCATAACCGCGCTCATCGTCACGGATATCGACAGTGTAAGAGCAGGCATCGATGATGCGGCGGTTGAAGACGAAGGGCCGCATGATGATCAGGAAGAAGGTAGTCCGGGAAGCACCTGTATGGTGCATGTTGCAGATGCGGTAACGTCCAACCAGACGCTTATCCAATGGTTGCCTGCACGCACAACGATTGCAGAATTATTGGAAGCCACAGACGACCAAAGGACCCAGTCCCGTGCTGAGAACGATAATGCTTTGGTGCGCGTAACATATCAGACCGTTGTTGACGTTAACTGGGCCGCCGAACACCAGTTGATGGCGGGTCGCACACTTGAAGAGGCGTTCGCGCTTGAAAATTTGGTTTGGTGTCAGGATGTAGCGCGCGCCGACCTCAAGTTGCGCATACGTGGAGGTGACGGTCTAACGATCGACCAACTCGCTGAGCGCTTGCACAAGCGGATCAAGGGATCCGGCTTCAACAAGACTGACTTCGCGCTGGCGCTGCTCGCGCAGGACCCTCAAACGTGGGTGGTGCCACGTTATATAGCCGCAGGGCTTCATTGGCTTGCGGACGAAATCACGCCAACTTTGCCGCAAGTTGAGGGCGAAGAAGGAGTGGCTGCATGACCAATCGTATCGGGCAGCCGGATACGGATGCCGACCGGGAGCTGCGCGAATGCCTCGATCAGCAACCGTTGACGAACTTCGTGATGGTGGCAGGAGCGGGCTCTGGGAAGACGACGTCTCTCGTGAAGGCGCTTGCTCACCTTTCAACGACCCGCGCAGCCGAATTGCGAAGACGAGGCCAACAGATCGCTTGCATAACTTATACGGACATTGCGGTTGGCGAAATATGGGGTGACGTGGGCAATGACAGCCTGTTCCACGTCTCGACAATTCACAGCTTTCTCTGGACGATTGTAAGTCCGTTTCAGCAAGATCTGAAGCTTTGGGTGGAAGGGCGTATTGAAGAAAAGATTGCCAAGGCACAGGAGCGCTTGGACAATCCGAGGACGCGCGCCAACACTCGCGAAAACTTGGCTCGGGATATGGAACGCTATCAACGTCAGAGTCAGGCGCTCGTGGGCGTAAGCCGGTTTAAGTACGGCACCGGCAGCGATTATGGCAATGGCCTATTGGGTCATGACGATATCCTGAAGATTGGCCCGGCATTGATCGAAGAACGGCCCCTACTGCGAACACTCATTGCCAATCGGTTTCCGTTCATTTTCGTTGACGAGAGCCAGGACACTAATCCGATCTTCGTCGCGGCCCTAAGGCAGGTAGCTGAAACTGTGGGTGCGCGCTTTTGCTTGGGTTTCTTCGGCGATCCGATGCAGAAAATCTATACAACTGGTGCTGGACCGATTGAGTTGGCTGATGGCTGGAATGAGATAACAAAGCCAGAAAATTTCCGGTGCCCTACAAGTGTCCTTACGTTGATTAACAAAATTCGTGCTGAAGACGACAGACTTCAGCAAACTCGCGGCCGAATGATTGAACGAAATGGGAATCTTGAAGCGGTCGAAGGCTCAGCTCGCCTGTTCATTCTTCCATCTGATGATCACAGAACCGAGCGTCTAGCGCAGGTGCGGCAATGGCTTGCGACGGCAAACGACGATCCGCTTTGGCAAAGTGACGATGTTGATGCCGATGTGCGGGTCCTTGTGCTTGTTCACCGCATGGCTGCAAAACGTCTCGGTTTCCCCAATCTTTACTCGGCACTCAATGATCAGGCACCAGCCAATCTGAAAGATGGGCTACTGGATGGTACCGCATGGGTTTTGAGGCCATTCATGACGTTCACGCTCCCATTAGTCAGCGCTGCGAAAGAAAAAACGGATTTTGAGGTCATCTCCTTGTTGCGCAAGTACTGCCCGCTACTCGGCAAGGACCGTATTGCGGATCAGGACATCCCCGAGCTGATCAATAGATTACGTCAAGACGTGCCGCGCTTAATCGAAATGCTTCATCCGGGAAGTGACGTCACCATCCGGCAGGTACTTGCATTCTTGAATGAGCATAGTTTGTTAAACCTCGATGATCGGTTTGCTGCTTATCTCGAAGATGGGGAAGTTGGCATGGATGGCGAGGAAGCGGGCAAAGAAGAAGTATCGGTGAACGCGTTCCTCGATTGTGCAGCTTCAGAGCTTTGGGGCTATCGCCAATACATCGAAGATCAATCTCCGTTTGCCACGCAGCAGGGGATCAAGGGTGCGGAGTTCGAACGTGTATTGGTGATCCTTGATGACGAAGAGGGTGACTACAACCTGTTTTCTTACGGAAAATATTTCGATATCACGCCACTTTCCGGCACCGACAGCAAGCACCTACAAGATGGAACTGACTCTGTGTTGGGAAGAACGCGACGATTGTTCTATGTGTGTTGTTCACGTGCAGTGAAGGATTTGGCAGTTGTGCTGTTCGTTCCTGATGTCGCTGCGGCCAAGGAGGCCATAGAGGCTAGAGAAATATTTCCAGCCGCTGAAATTTATGAACTTGCTGCATTGGCAGATCAAAGGGTCGCGGCTGAGATGAATGGCTGAGCGGCTCGCGCCGCGTTGCGCATTAGCCGGTATCGAGATTGCGCGTGTCGATAGCCGAAGCAACGTCATGTACGTGAAGCCAGAGAGGACTGCAGAAAAGGTGACGGAAGGGAATAGCGGATGAGGAGAGTACTGACGGTTGGGGTGAACTATACTGGCGATGCTATTGACGGGGTGGAAATCGATAACCTGGGGCTATGCCGTCCCGAGGTCGATCGAGAGAGGGCCGCATATCCGCTCTACGAGTATGACACGATCATCATCAACCCAGAGAGCTATACGCATTTCCTGTTCGGGAGTGAGGGCGAATTCTCCGACGAAGATAATGAACTGGGTAAGTTGAAGCGGCAGAAGGACAGCTATGACATCGACTCCGCTTTCGACGCCGAGGACCGGCAAAAGGAGATGGAGGCCGCGATTGCGGACGGAGCGACTACCGTTTGGTGCCTGTCCGCACCGAAGAGGATGAACTTCTTCGGTTATCGCGAAACGCATTTGGGATACGTGGCCCCTAAAGTGGCAAAATTCGTGAAACGCTCGGACCTTCTCGTGAAGAAGGGCCGCAGGATGGGTGGAGTTGATCCGGATAGTCCATTTGCGCGCTATTTCGAGGTGATATCGCAGACGGGCGGCTGGACATTGTGCTTGTCTGATCCCGGCGAGGGCTTTGCTTCAATCGCCACGACGCCGGAAGGCTACAGTCTAGGCGGACACATATCGATTGGAGCGACAACTGGCTGGCTGCTAACTGCTCCAACATCGCAAGAGGCTCAGAACCAGCTCGTCCGCGATAGCCTGGCGCTGGAGAAAGCAAACCCGGCGCATGAGAAATACCACGGCATCTTCCTGAGTCACACCAGCGTCGACAAACCGTTCGCGCGCCAATTGCGCAAGGATCTCCTTGCCTATGGGGTGGAGCACGTTTGGCTGGACGAGGCCGAAATTGACATCGGGGACTCGCTGATCGCCAAAATCGAAGAGGGCATGAAGCTCAGCCGCTTCATCGCCGTCGTCTTGTCGAAAAAATCGATCGGCGCGCCTTGGGTGAAGAAAGAATTGGACGTGGCGATGAACCGCGAGATCTCCAGCGGCGAGGTCGTCGTTCTGCCGCTGCTCTATGAAGAGTGCGAGCTTCCAGAGTTCCTGAAGGGGAAGCTCTACGCCGACTTCTCGAAGCCCGAAGACTATGAAACGGTCCTCGGCAAGCTCCTGCGTCGCCTCCGGATCGCCTGATGAGTAAAGCTGGGACGGGTCCGAGCAATGCGATGATCTCCGCGATGTCGGATCTGTGGCGGTTGCGCTCGCCAGGACCGGATAATATCCTCGCGCATCCAGCGTTCGAGCAGCTACGCGAAGCGTGTCGTGACGGCTACCCGAATGCAGGCAAGAAGGGACCGGCCTTCGCATTGTCGACCGCTTTGCGGTCTCTGGGGCTTCCCTGCGGCCTGCAAAGGCAGACTGCTCATCTGGCGTTGCCCGTTGAAGCGGCGGCGATGGGCCTGGATGCGGCGATGCAGGCGACCCACACCAAACGCGTCCATCTCGTGCCGCTCGATCTGGCTGCTGACCTTCCGTCAGTAACTTTTGGCCCGGCGAAAGTGGGCCGGCTCACGGCGGATGAACTGCGGTCCTTGGTCGATGAAACCAGGATGAAGCGGATTCATCCGCGACAGGACTTCGACGCCGAGCGCTTCTCCGAGTTTCACTGGCTGATTGTTGAGGAGACCGTTGCGATCGAACAGGAGCCGGAGGCCCGTGCCATCCCAGTGCTGTTCATGGACTTGAGTAGGGACCTAGGACAGATAGAGCCACACAAAGGCCGGTTTCCTAGCGCTGTTGAGGACGCGCTGTTCTTTCTGCTGTTGGCACCGTGGGAAAGCTGGTCGACGATGGCGGAGGTCGACTGGCGCGGTTTTCGCGTCCCGTGGGTCTACACCGTCGACAGCGACATCTTCGCTCGTCTCAATACGCCGCCGTCCCCAGATACACTGAGTTGGGAGCCTCGAATCTATGACGACGGCTATGGCGGGACCGTGGAGGAGGAGCGGCCAGTCGAGTTGCGCATGGAGGACAGCGTTTCGACGGAGATGCCGGTCTGGGACCAGAGCCGTTGGGCGATCGTTGAGAAGGCGAAGCAATCTGTTCTGTTCGAAACGCCGATCACTCACTTCCTAGTCCGCGCATTCTTGGTGGACGGCATCGACGAATTCTTAGCGCATATCACAACGATCGAAGCGGCGCTGGGCCTGCGCGCCGATTACCAAAAGGGCTTTCGGGTCGCGCCGGACCGCCACAAGCGGTTGAGCGCATCAAGAAAGATGCGTGGTCGCGTGGCTGGTCTACTCGGTGATCGCTGTTATGCGGACCGGTATGAGCAGCTCTTCGGTGTGAGAAGCGCGTTTCTACACGGGCGCACGATGTCGGCTATTTCAACCCAAGAGCGGGTGATGGCGCGTTCTCTGGCTCGTGAGGTTGTTGAGGCGCTGTTGCTCGCGACGCAGGCCGGGCCGATCGTTTCGCGAGAGCACTTCCTCGATGACCTCCTCGATAAAGGGGTGACCAAAGTCTAGTGTTGTAGCGGCTAGACCGCCGGCTCGGCAGAACACCTACCAGCTGTGTCCGGGCCCGCGCGCCTTTGTAATTGCTTCGTATTAGAGCGGTTTCCACACGAACTGACTCGAA
>NZ_LZRP01000012.1 GCF_001678665.1 Erythrobacter sp. QSSC1-22B | reverse complement strand
AGGGTCAAGCTCTATTTTCGCGGGCGCTC
The DNA here is from genome assembly GCF_001678665.1 of Erythrobacter sp. QSSC1-22B. GTDB lineage: Bacteria > Pseudomonadota > Alphaproteobacteria > Sphingomonadales > Sphingomonadaceae > Qipengyuania. The sequence goes on along the minus strand of NZ_LZRP01000012.1, from coordinate 61,054 downwards.
GTCGAGCCGTAAGTTACTGATTTATCTTCTCTACAGCACGTGCCTGCCGCTTGGCGTGACCCAGAACCAGGTGTGATGTCTCGCTCGCGCTGCTGCTGGTCGTGGCATCACATCACTCCGCCCTTCACGAGCGTCCAGATGCTAATCGTCATCATTATGAGGTTTTCGCTAAGCGCTACAAATCCGCGCGGCACGTTGCTCGGCCCGGCGGCACCCGCGCATTTGAGTTCGCGCTTGTTGATACAACCCGTTTTGAAGATACTGCCGGATCTTAAACTAGGTGTTGTGCAATCAAGCGCCTCAGGCGCTCAGCCTATGCGTCTGCGGGCGCAGTCCCCCAGGATTGCCGAAGCGGCGCGGTTCTCGCGATCGGCGTGGAGGAAGACAGCCTCCACCTTCAGCCAGACCGTCTATGATCGGGCAATCCGGACGATGATCGCCATTGCAGCCATCGGCGAGCGTCTCCAGGGTCGTGATCATTTCATCGATCTCGGCCCTCTTGACCTTCATCTTCTCGACATGGCCGAGCGCCAACGCTTTCACGTCTGCACTGTGGCGTTCCCGATCGCTCCAGAGCGCCAGCAATTCGCCGATCTGCTCGACGGTGAAGCCGAGGTCGCGGGCCCGGCGGATGAGACGGAGCCGGTGCACGTCGCTGTCGTCATAGTCGCGGTAGCCGGAATCGCGCCGAGCCGCCTCGGGGATAAGTCCGTTCTGCTCATAATAACGGATCATCTTGGCGCTGACGCCTGAAGCTCTTGCTGCTTGTCCAATCTGCATCGTCATTCTCCTCGTTACACTATACATATATCAGCATCATGCGACCACTTCTTCGGGGTGGGGGTAATGAAGCTGTCCGGGTGGAAGTCTTCGGCTTTGCAACTGAACTTCTCCTTTCGTTTTATGCGGCCGCGACCGGATTTGGCTGCACGGAACCGGTTGTTGCATGGTCCGGACGGTCAGCGGTGTCTTCGTTCCTCATAGCTTCGTCGCGGGTTCCGATGACCGGGCGGAATCGCTTCAACCGTAGGGCATTGGTAAGAACGAAGATGCTCGAGAAGGTCATCGCGCCTGCCGCGAGGATCGGCGATAGCAATATGCCGGTCGCCGGGTAGATCGCGCCTGCGGCCACCGGGATCAGCGCGGCGTTGTAGGCGAACGCCCAGAACAGGTTCTGCTTGATGTTCTTGATCGTCGCCTTGGAAAGGGCAATTGCGTTCACGACGCCGCGCAGGTCACCCGACATCAACACGACATCGGCCGACTCGATCGCGATGTCGGTGCCGGTGCCGATCGCGAGACCGACATCGGACTCGGCGAGCGCCGGCGCATCATTGATACCGTCCCCGACGAATGCCACCCGGCGGCCACCCTCGCGCAGCGCATGAATCGCTTCGACTTTGCCGTCGGGAAGCACTTCGGGGATGACTTCGTCGATCCCGAGCTGGCGGGCGACGGCCTCGGCCGTAGCGCGATTGTCGCCGGTGATCATCGCCACCTGCAGGCCGAGCTCGTGGAGCGCGCGGATCGCTTCGGGCGTGGTGGGTTTGATCGGGTCAGCGACCGCGATGATCGCGGCCAGCTTGCCGTCGATCGCCGCATAGAGCGGCGATTTGCCTTCATGGCCAAGCCGCTCCGCCTCGGCTGCGAATTCCCGCACCTCATAGCCCAGCTTCGTCATGAAACGGTCCGCGCCGACCTCCACCTGACGCTCGCCGACTTTGGCTGCAACGCCGTAGCCGGGCACTGCCTCGAAGGCTTGTGGAGCGTGTACGGCAAGGCCCTGCCCTTCGGCGGCCGCGACGATCGCTTCGGCGATCGGATGTTCGGACTTGGTCTCGACGCTGGCGACCAACGCCAGCACCTCTTCACGGGAAAAGCCGGATGCAGGCGCGAGATCGGTCAGCTCCGGCCGGCCATTGGTGAGCGTGCCGGTCTTGTCGAGCGCAATCACCTCGACGTCGCGCAGCGACTGCAAGGCTTCGCCCTTGCGAAACAGCACACCCAGTTCCGCCGCACGGCCGGTGCCGACCATGATCGAGGTCGGCGTGGCGAGACCCATCGCACACGGGCAGGCGATGATGAGCACCGCGACGGCGTTGACGAGCGCAAAGGTAAGCGCGGGCGCTGGCCCGAAGACCAGCCAGATGAAGAAGGTCAGTGCGGCCGCGCCCATCACCGTCGGCACGAACCAAGCGGTGACCTTGTCGACCAAGGCCTGAATTGGCAGCTTCGAGCCCTGCGCCTGTTCGACCATGCGAATGATCTGGGCGAGCACCGTATCGCCGCCCACCTTGGTCGCGCGGAAGCTGAAGGCGCCGTTCTTGTTGATCGTGCCGCCGACCACTTCGGCGCCCTCGCTCTTGGAGACGGGAACCGGCTCACCGGTGATCATCGATTCGTCGACATAGGATGAGCCTTCGACCACTTCGCCATCGACCGGCACCTTCTCGCCGGGCCGGACCTGGACGACATCACCCGCGCGCACTTCTGCAAATGGCACCTCGACCGGCTTGCCGTCGCGCAGCACCCGGGCGGTCTTGGCCTGGAGGCCGACGAGGCGCTTGATCGCCTCCGAGGTGCGGCCCTTCGCCTTTCCCTCCAAATAGCGTCCGAGCAGGATGAGCGTCACGATCACCGCCGCCGCCTCGTAATAAACATTGGCGGTGCCAGCAGGCAGCACGCCAACCGCGAAGGTGGCGACCATCGAATAGCCCCAGGCGGCGCTGGTGCCGACGGTTACCAGCGAATTCATGTCTGGAGTGCCGCGAAGGAGCGCGGGAACGCCTTTTTTGAAGAAGCGCAGCCCGGGTCCAAACAGGACCATCGTTGTCAGCGCAAACTGAATTAGCCAGCTTGTCTGCATACCGATACCGGTCATCACGAAGTCATGCATGGCGGGGATGAGGTGAGAGCCCATCTCCAGCACGAAAACGGGCAATGTAAGCAGCGCGGCAAGAATCAGCGAACGGCGAAGGCTCACCATCTCACGCTCGCGGGCCTGCGCCTGACCGTCCTGCGCCGTGCTTCCGGTCTCGATCCGGCGCGGCGTGTAGCCGGCACCGCGGATCGCCGCTTCGAGATCTTCAATCGAGATGACGCTGCCGTCCGATCGGACGCTGACCCGCTCGGTCGCGAGATTGACGGTGACGGACGCGACCCCCGAAACGCTCCGGACGGCCTTTTCGACATGGCCGACGCATGACGCGCAGGTCATGCCTTCAACGCCCAATTCGAGAATTCCGAGTTCGGCGGGCGCGTCCGCCACGTCGTAGCCCGCGCTCTTGATGGCCTTGGCCACCGCTGCCTCGTCCGGTGCTCCGGAAAAGATCACATCGGCGCGTTCGGTGGCGAGATTCACATTGACCGAACTAACGCCGGGCACCTTGGCGACCGCTTTTTCGACATGCCCGACGCACGACGCGCAGGTCATGCCCAGGACCGGCACGCTGATCGTCGTATTTTCGCTTGAGGAAGCGGTTTCGGGCCGTTCCTCGTCGATAAGTAAAGCCATGGTAACGTCTCCGATCGGGTGATTTACCAAGCAGTTGGGGCTTCCAATGATGGGAAGGTCAAGGGTGAAAAGGAAAAAGCGCTGCGCTCTTGACCTTCCAACGATGGCAATCACCACCTTGGGGTCAGTTCATACCCCTGGAGGCTTCCATGATCCGATTTCAAGTTTCTCAGATGACCTGCGGCGGTTGCGCCCGGTCGGTCACCAATGCCGTGAAGAGCGTCGATCCCGACGCGAAGGTCGAGGTCGATATTCCCGCCGGGACGGTAGCGATCGATGGCGATGCCAGCGAGCAGGAACTCGTCGGAGTCATCCGCGAGGCGGGATATGAACCTAGCCTCGCTCGGTAACCGATTTGTGGACTTATGGTCGCCAACGCCGCTGGTAGGGCGGCGTCTATTCGCCGTGCGCCTGCGAGTTGCCTTGCGCCTGCGAAACAGAAAAAGTGGCCGCGGAGCAGTTGGCGTTGACGCTGACTTTCGCTTCTCCGCTCTTCAGATCGTCACGGATGATCAGAATTACACCCGCGAAGACGACGGCGAAGCCGACCAAATGGAGCGCTTTGAAGGACTCGCCGAGGAGGAGATAGGACAGCAGCAGCGCGCTGACCGGCATGATCCCCATGAAGGCCGCGGCGATGCTGCCCTCGGTCTTCGAGACCCCGGCATACCAAAGCAGCGAACCGAGTCCCAACGTGCCCCCGCCCCACCAGATAACCGCTATCCAGGCATCTGGCGATATCTCCGCCCACTTCACTTCCTGCCATTCATTCGCCGCAAAAGGCAAAAAGAGCGGCAGCGATAGAAGCCCGGCCCAAAAGGCGATCTTGAGAGGCGAAGTGCGTTTTGTGGTCAATTTGCCGAGCAACGTATAAGCGGCCTCACAACAGACCGCGGCGAACACCAGCGCCGAGCGAGCGACAAATAGTACTGCAGCGAGGGCACCCAAATTCCACACGTCTATCGGCGATATCTTCATTGTTCTGCCGACGTTTGCTAATGCTGTTGACTTGGGCAAACTTACAACGCCCCCACGTATCGCAGGCACGTGGGCTGGCGAGATCCATTTGCAAATTGCCGATTATGTTCAGCGCGGGTAGCAAGCGGGTCAAGTGAATCTGGCGGTCAGGGGTATCGCCCGAACTTCGATAGCTTTATTAATCTTAGGAAGTTATGACTACGTTGGCTGGCTGCCAACGGTGTCAGGATCGAGGCTAGCTGGCTCGCCGTAGGAAGGTTGCAATGGGGAACGATGCCAATCAGCGTGACCGGGAAGCGGCGCCGGAGCGACAGGCGGAAGATCACCGCTTATTCGATATTTTCTATTCATCGGGTGTGTTCGATGAGAGCGCATCGAACACGGATGCTTCCATCGAGGAAGTGGTGCAAAGTCTTCGACCGCAAGATCGTCTCAGCGTCGCGGCGGCAGTCCGGCAGATCGTGCGGCGGCATTCGGAAGAGGCGCTGCGGCGGATTGAAGACCGAATGCAGCTCGCGCAGGAGGTCGGACGCATAGGCTGCTTCGAGATCGACATGCGTGATGGGACCAGTGTCGGAACCCCAGCTTTCTTCGAGATCTACGGCCTTCCCGGTAATCGCGGCAGTTGGACGCAGCAGGAATGGCTATCCTTCATCCACACTGACGACCGCCCAGCGGTGATCGCACACCTGAAGAATGTCGCGCTGGGAGCAGAGAAGACCACGGTGGAATACCGAGTGGTGCGAGCCGATGGCGCGGTGCGCTGGACGGTCTCTCGAGCGCGTGTCGAAACCGGAGCCGATGGTCGTCAGATCCGCTCCTACGGCATCCAGCAAGATATTACCGAACGCAAGGTTGCTGAACTCGCTCTTGCCGAAAGTGAGGAACACCATCGTCACTTTGTAGAAGTGAACCCCGCCTGCTTCTGGACGGCAGATCCAAGCGGCAAGATCAGGGTCGCAAACGAGTCGGCTGCCGTTCGGTTCGGTATACCGGTTGGACTAAGTGCTGCTGTCGCGGGTCCACCGCTGGTTCACACCGAGGATCGCGCCCGAATACTGGCCGCATGGCAGGGTTCCTTAGCCAGCGGCGAGCCGTACGACGTCGAATACCGCATGCGATCGGGCAACGGAGCGTCTCGCTGGGTGCACGCGCGGGCTTACCCACGGCTAGACGACGCCGGGAAGGTCATAGCTTGGTATGGCGCAACGGAAGACATCCACGCAAGGAAGCTCGCTGAGCAGCGGATGGAGTGGGCGGCGACGCACGACTCGCTCACCGGCCTCGCCAATCGCTTTCATTTTCGGGATCGGCTCGATGCAGCGATCGACCGTTCGACCGGAAAAAGCCAAGTAGCGCTACTGCTACTCGACCTCGACGGCTTCAAACTCGTCAATGACAGCTACGGACATGATGTCGGAGACGAACTTCTCGTCGCGACGGCGCAGCGCCTGCGCCAAGTCGTGGGTCGACAAGGATTGGTGTCGCGGCTCGGCGGTGACGAGTTCACGGTTATGTTACCGCGGCTCAAGGTGGAGGCATCGCTTGCAGGCTTCGCAGAGCGAATGCTGCAAGTGCTCAACAGTCCCGTTCATTTACGCGATCTGGAAATCGAGATGCGCGCCAGCATCGGCGTGGCAGTCCATGCAAATGGCGCCACGGTCTCCGACTTGGTCAAGGACGCGGACCTGGCGCTGTACGCCGCCAAGGCGCAGGGACGTGGGTGCTGGGTGCGGTTTCGTCCCGAGCTGCGTGACCAGACGAGCTCAAATGGCCAACGGCCCCGCTAGCCGAAAGCCTGTTTTAACCCTCAGCGAACGTTCGGCATACCCCGGTATCTTCGTGGCCGAATCGAATGAATCACAGCTTCCCGGCAAAGCCCGTCTCATCCAGAACGGCTCGACTATGTCGCGAAGCGGCCGAAACGAGATGCTCGCGCGCTCATCTTTCATGCCCTGGACCTTTGCATCACGCCAGGGCCGGTCAGAATATGATACCAGGGAGGGTCAGATTCTAATCGATGACTTACGAGAGGCCAGGCAAACTGAAGGCTGGTACCAAAGAACCTTGGCGGAACGGATCGACAGAGAAGCTCAAGCGATCAAGAGGCTCGAGAAGGGCACGGGATCGGTAAAGGCACTGATCGCAACAATGACGGCGCTCGACTTTCATCTGACCGGATTGGGTGCTGGCAAGACGCTGCCCAAACAATTGCGCAATCGTCGGCGCAAGAGAGCCTGGTCGCTGGATCAGGCGGCCTTGCGGACGGGCCTTTGGCGGACGACCATAGCCAGTCTCGAGCGAGGAGTCGGTTCGGTCTCCAGCCTGCTGCGTCTGATGGCGGTGCTCGCGCCGAAAGAAAGGCGACGTGCTCCCGAGCGACCCTATTGGGGGCAGGGTGACAAGCAGGACCGGGATAGTCGTTTCACACCGCCCGACTTCATGGCCAGCATCTATGCAGCTTTCGGCGAAGTTGATCTTGACCCTTGCGCTCATGAGCTCAGCCCCGTCATCGCGCATCGGCGCATTCTCATGAGCGAGGGCGGTGACGGCCTGGTCGATGACTGGTCGGGCAGACTTGCGTTTGTCAATCCACCATTCTCGGAGCTGCTCAAATGGCTCCGCCGGGCGCATGATCAGTGGCAGGCCGACAATGTCGAGACGATCGTCTGCTGTCAATCGGCGTCCAATCGGGACCCCCTATCGGCGCGCAAAAAGGACCCCCTTGCGATGAAGCGGGTCGGTTGATGGTGGGCGCAGGTTTCGCGCTGCTGGCGGCGTAGGGAGGGCGCAGCCCGACCGGAGGCGTCAGCAGCGCGAAGGCGGTTTTCCGATTGGGTCAGCTGCGGTTTTTGAAGCGCCAGCTGTCATTGCCGGTCTCGACGATGTCGCAATGGTGCGTGATACGATCGAGCAGGGCGGTCGTCATCTTGGGGTCGCCGAAGACGGTGGGCCATTCGCCGAAGGCCAGGTTGGTGGTGATGATGACCGAGGTCTTCTCGTAGAGCTTGCTGATCAGGTGGAACAATAGCTGCCCACCGGAACGGGCGAACGGCAGATAGCCTAGTTCATCGAGCACCACGAGGTCGAGCCGGCTGAGCTGGTCGGCGATGGTGCCGACCTTCCCGATGCGGGCTTCTTCCTCGAGCCGGGTGACGAGATCGACCGTGTTGAAGTAGCGCCCTCGGGCACCGGCATGCACGACGCTGGCGGCAATCGCGATAGCCAGGTGGGTCTTGCCCGTCCCTGTGCCGCCGATGAGCACGATATTGCGCTGTCCTGGCAGGAACGAGCCGGCGTGCAGCGAACGAACGAGCCCTTCGTTGATCGGGCTGCCCTCGAACACGAAGGCGTCGAGGTCCTTGATTACGGGCAGCTTGGCCGCGGTCATGCGATAGCGGATCGAAGCGGCATGACGATGCGCGGCTTCGGCCCGAAGCAGGTCGGTCAGGATCTCGTGGGGCGTTCGCTTGCGCTGCAGCCCGGTGGTGACCGCCTCGTCGAAGGCCCCTGCCATGCCCTTGAGCCCGAGCGCGCGCATCGCCTCGATCATCTCATGCCGCTGCATGGAGGCCTCGCACCGTGTCGTAGCGCGCACAGTCCGCAATCGGCGGATGGCTGAGCTTGAGATCGACGACCACGTCCGAGGGGCGCTCGGATGGCGGTTCCCGGTATCTGGCCAGGATGTTGAGGATTACCTCGTCACTGGCGGCGCCGTTATCGAGCGCCTCGCGGACCGCGGTCTCGACCGCTTCCAACCCATCGGTCATCACAGTCGCCAACACGCGGACGAAGCGGCGGTCGGCCTCGTCGCCGCTGCCAAGCTTGCGCCGCAACCGCGCCAATGCCGGTGGCAGGTCCCAGCCCTGGAAGGGTGCGCCGTTCCGCAGGGCGCCGGGCTTGTTGGCCAGAACCGGCAGGTAATGCCAGGGATCATAGATCGTTCGGTCGCGGCCGAAGTGACGGGTATGCTCAGCGACGACCTCGTCGCCGAGACGCACGACGATGCGGTCGGCGTAGGCACGAACCTGGACGGCCCGCCGCGCCGCCTTGGCCATGACCGAGTAGCGGTTGCGGTCGAAGCTGATCAGGCAGGTGCCGGTCACGGCATGAGCGGTCTCGTGGAAGCCGTCGAACGGCGCCAGCATCGGCTGCAGCGCTGGCCGTTCGAGGTCCAGCGCATCGGCAACGGCAAGCTCCTTCTGCTCGGGATGCGCGTGCAACGCGGCCCAGCGAAGACACTCAGCCTCCAGCCACCCGTTGAGCTCCTCAATGCTGGCAAAGCGCAGACGGGGCTGGAAGAAGCGCCCTCGGATGGTCTGGACCTGGTGTTCGACCTGACCCTTCTCCCATCCCGCCGCCGGTGAGCAGGCGGTCGGCTCAACCATATAATGATCGGCCATGACGAGGAACCGGCGGTTGAACACCCGTTCCTTGCCGACGAACACGGTGGTGACCGCGGTCTTCATGTTATCATAGATGCCACGCAGGGGAACGCCGCCAAAGAAGGCAAAGCCGCGGGCATGGGCGTCAAACACCATCTCCTGCGTCTCGCGCGGATAGGCCCGGACGTAGACCGCCCGCGATGCGCACAGCCGCATGTGCGCCACCTTCACCCGCATCGGCTTGCCCGCAATCTCCACATCCTCGTGGCTCCAGTCGAACTGGTATGCCTCGCCAGGCTTGAACATGAGCGGGATGAAGGCTGGCGCGCCGTCGCCCGCATCCTTGCGGCGCGCTTCCTCCCAGCGCCGGGCATAGCGCCGGACCGCGTCGTAGGAACCCTCAAACCCCTCCCGGCGCAGCAGGTCATGGATCCGCGTCATCCGCAGCCGATCGCGCCGGTGCCGGGCCTCGTTCTGCGTCAGCAGCGTATCGAGCCGCTCCTGGAACGGCCCAAGCCGAGGCAGCGGCTGAACCGTGCGGTGATAATCGAATGCGCCTTCCGGCGCCCGGATCGCCTTACGCACCACCTTGCGGGATAACCGCAGATCGCGAGCGATCGCCTTGATCGCCTTCCCGCTCGCGTGCTTCCGCCGAATCCGAACAATCGTCTCCACAACCAACATCCCGATCTCACCACCTGGAAAACCAGGCAGTCTGCCACACCATCAGAATGAGGGGTCCCTTTTAGACGCCGATCACCCCGTTACAGGGGTCCCTTTTGCACGCCGGTCCACACTTCAAATCAACATCGATATGATCGCGGTGAGCGCCGCTGGCCATGATGCGATATGGCGCGGCCTGAGGGAGTACGGGCCGCACTCGTTGCTCAAATCGTTTGCCGCCTGACAGGATAAGCAATGGACTACATCGACGTTGCTCATGTGCAGCAACGTGGTTTATTTCTGATCTTGGCGAACGGAAATTCGGGCGTCACATCACTAACCCGTGAACAGGTTTATCAGAAGGGTGACGACAGTGCCGCCGACCAAACTGGCGAATATCGTTGCGACATAAATCTGCCTCATCGCGTTGGGTGCCAGCGTATGTTCCCACTCTGAATGGCCAGTATTAGGGTCGAGCTTGAGCACTGGCGGGGGAATCTGCCGGCGTTCTTTCGCCACCATCCTGGCCAACTTGAGCGTCTGCCGAGTGATCTCTGCATCGCCCCGCAATTCGCTGAGATACACATGCAGGTTCCCTGCTTCACGCCTGATCACGTTCAATGAGACCTCCAAATCTTTTATGGATTTGGTGAGAGTGCTCGCAATGACGAAGGGGCTCGCCGGATCCTGTAAAAGGACTTTCGTCAGCATGTGGACAATGATTGCGGCAAGGACGATCACCGAGTCACTTTCGTCAACATGCCCCACGATACCCTCCATCATGTTCTCTTCGAGAGGAGTGATGGGCTGGTCGAACAGGTCGGTCCAAAGGTCATTGAGCACGATCATGATTGCAACCTTTCCAGGATTTTGTGGTTGAATTCTCGTAGGTCCTGCTCAAGCTTTGCAATCGAGAACAGCCCCGGGCAGGAGCGAATGGCCTCCGGCAAAGTCTTGCCGTGAGTGTAGAAGGCGGAAGCAATTTCCTTGGGCAACGTAGGGATGCGGATGACCCCTGCGCGGCTCTCTTTTTGTACCTGCGGCGCGCCCAATACGATCAAATCGTCTATTCCTGCCTTCTCGGCGAGTATTCTGTATTTGATCTTCTCATCGTCAGGTGATGCGACGAAAATGAGGGTCGCAGAAGAATGGAATCGATCGCCACGAAGGATACATGTCGCTGTAATCGCCTCGCGATAAAGCGTTTGCTCGAACTCGATAAAAGCCGGTCGACTGGCGTGTTCCAAGCGAGCGTCGAAAGCATTGTCGAAGCGGTCTGGATCATCAAAAGGAAAGCTAAGGAGGTCTTCTTTTGGCAACCCCTGAAAGGCCCGGGAGGCGTTGCCGCCAATCTGCACGAAGAGGGGATTATCCACGAACAGTGCCAGCATTGAAGCTGCAGTGCTCGCCCCGACACCACCATCATAGCGGGCGATCAGAAAGCTGGGCGCCAACTCAGATTCAGGCGCCCGATTGAGCGGAAATTTCTTGAATGGCAGCGTAGTCGCCCGCTCCCTGAGGTCGAGTAGACGAGAGTAAGCCGGGTCTTGGCGGATAATGTCAGTGCTCATAGCATGTCCTCGTCTTTAACTTCGGATAGGGAAGGGGGATCGAAGCGGACCGGCCGTGCCGGGCGTGCGTCTCCGATGGGATGGGGCGTATTGCGCTGATCGCCCTCACTGAGCTCATCCAATTCCAGATGCGGACTTACTGCGATGCCTTCCGGATGCTCATGCTCGTCTTCCAAGGGACCGACCATCTCGTTCGGGGGCGTATCGTCGGCCTGCTCCCATGCGGGAGCTAAAGGCCGCTCAATCGCCCGATCGTTCTCACTGAAGAGGGTCCCGGCAGCTGCGATTGGCTCATCATCCACGGTCGAACATCTGGTTTGGGCATCTTCTATTGGGTCAGGCTCAGTTCCCGAATGTCCGCTGGGGGAGATGTCGAAAAGCGGCTCCTCCTCGCGATCATCATCCTGAGGGTCCGACTGGTTGCGATCGATGCCAGCGACGGCATAAAAGTCGACCTCTTCGTCTTCATCATCCTCATCATCTGGGTGCCCATGCCCGTTGCGACGGCTCATATCGAACGCGTCGACATCCTCGTTCGCGTCGATTTCGCCAGACGCATCCGGGGGCGACGCGCCGGACTTTTCCGCCGTGTAAACAGGATTCCCAACTTCGTTTTGAAGAACATTAACGTCGGTGCGATGCTCGATCGCAGGCTGCCGAATGGCCACCTGATAGACCTTGGTTTCAAGCCGATCGAAGTCGTCTTCCTCTTCGATTACCGGCATCCGAACTGATCGATCTTGAACTCACGACCTTGTTCAACACAGTCCCTCATCCTGCGGAGGCGAAACAGCTCTCGCTCCTTCGATGCGCGAATGTCGGCATCCCGTTCGAACCTGTCGTATTTGACGCTCATGCGCACGCCGGCCCGCACTAGCGCGTAAAATGCTTCTTCACTGTTGAGGCTCGGGCTAAGATTTTCGGCGAGCTGCGCCAGCTTTTCAATGACCCCAGGCACCCAGTCGGCGGGCGGTTTGGTATCGGCATCGGAGCTGTCGATCAGCCTGGTAACGATATCCATTTCGATCCAGAAAGGCGTCTCTTGCCTGCCCGGAATGTCCTGTCGGCGAATGAAATTCACAAGCACATGAAGCTTGGTCAGGTCCTCCTCTTTCTCCCATTGAAAGAGCTTGCCCAGGGCCACGATGTCTTCATTTCTCACCAGCTTAAAAGCGTCGGCATAGAGGTGTGCCAAGCCATCCGGTAGCCGACCATGCGCTTCTTTGAGACGAACTGCGCCCATAGCCAGGTCAGTGCTAACCATCAGATCTCGAGGCAGAAAATCGCGCGCCTTTGCCAGCAATGCCTCTGCACTCTCATCCCCCATTTGCCACGCGAGATCGATAGCGCGGGCCTCATCCTCGCTCAGGTCTCCGGTGTACCGACCATAGAAACCTGTCCGCGCCAGGACCGGCCAAGGGTTGTTTGGGTCCTCGAATTTTGGATCTTCGTGAGACGATTTAATCAGCGCGGCCAGGACATCCATCTCACTCTGACGTCGCAGCGAGATGGCAGAAGGAGTTACGCCGCGATCGATCAAGTCGTGGATAAAGGGCTCTGCAATCCTGAAAATGCCTTCGCGATTATGTTCCTCGCGACTCTTTGGCACCAGAGTGGTGGCGTCATCCTTGTCGTTCAAAAGCTCGTATTCGAGCTCCCACTGTTTGTATAACGTGAGCGCCGTCAGAGCATGCATGATTGCCGTTTCAGCCCTCGCCTTATATTTGCGACATTGCTTCCCAACCTCTTTTTTTGCCCTTTGATAAGGCCTCATATCGAGAAGCTCGCTTCTAAAGCGAGTTCTTGCATCATGAGCACGGCGGGTTAGATTTCCGCTTTCGTCTTTCTCGAAGAGATGTTCGACAGCGCTGTTAAACGCATCGAGCCTCTGCTTACTATGAAGGAATTCCTGAGCGCACAGTTTGAGCGTATCAGCGAGCAGTTTTTCTAAGGGTGTCTGTTCCATGAGACAATTCTAGGATGGAATTTCTGTAGGCCCAAGCCGGTGAGCGAATTTTTTTGCCACTTCAATTGGAAAACAGCCTTTGCTCGATGTCAGGCGTCTCAATCCGAACGAATCGGCCAAGACCATCCTGAGAGGCGTCAAGATCCAATCCGGAGCTTTATCGGTCTTCAGTTCGAAAAGACGCCCGAACGATTTTACCAATTTCATTCGGAACTAGGGTTTTCATCCATTCCAACTGGATTTTCGAATTCCGTTCGAACCCGTTTTTTTATGCGCAATACCTCAAAGTCATCCGCAGCTGCGCAGCGAACGATTTTGATGCGCTCGTTCGGACTGGAAGTCCTCCGAGTCTAGCTCGCCCAAGGGCTCGCACGTCGGCCTGGAGGCCTCCTTGGGGTGCGGCCGGGAACCGGCCTTGGGCGGTGTCGACGACACCTTGGGCAGTGGCCATCGCTGGCAGCTGGGACCTGATATCCAAAAAAATTGATTGGAAGAACGTCTGCCGTGAACCGGCAGGGGAATGGAAAAAAGAGCAGTCCGCTCGGCAAGCCTCGCCGGTTTCACCAACAGGAGAAACCGTAATGAATTTCGAACATCTAAATCCCAACATGGAGGAGCTGGCGCAGCAGCTCGAACGGGACGATCAATACCGGGTGCTGCGAGCTGTGCCCGAACCCTATTGCATGATGCCCGGCAGCGGTTCTCCGCCCGAAGGGATATGCATCGCGATCGTCGATACGGAGACGACGGGCCTAGCCCATGATGCTGATACGATAATTGAGCTAGCGATCATGCTGGTTTTCGTCGGCGATGATGGAGAGGTCACAGGGCACTTCGGGCCCTTCAGCTGGCTCCAGGATCCGCAGCGTATTCTGGACCCGCGGATCACGCTGATCACGGGGCTGGCTTCACAGCATCTGACTGGCCAGAAAATCGACGATGAGTTTGCCTGCGGACTGCTTGAAAGAGCGGACCTGATCGTCGCGCAAAATGCGCGCTTCGATGCGGGCTTTATCGAGCGACGCTATCCGCAGCTGGCGGGCCGGGCATGGGCTTGCTCTTGCAACGAACTCGACTGGTTGATGCTCGGTTACGAGGGACGCTCCCAACAGCACCTTCTGGCGCAAGCCGGATGGTTCAGTTCGGCGCACCGAGCAGCGGCCGATGTGTGGTCCCTGTTCTGGCTTCTGACCCAGCGGCAGCGTGATCCGCGTGGTGGGGTCGAGCGCACTCATCTGGCACGGCTGATCGAGGCCGCCAGGACCACCACCGTCATGATCCAGGCTGAGCGTGCTCCTTACAGCGCAAAGGATATGCTCAAGGCGCGCGGCTATTCCTGGAATCCCGATGCCCGGTTTTGGCAGCGAGAGCTCGTGCAAGGCAAGGTCGAGCACGAGCAGGCCTGGTTCTATCGATGCGGCCTCCCGACGCCCACCCTGAGGACGATTACTGCCACCGAACGCCACCGCTGAATCCCAACCCAATCGATACCTGCAAAGGGCCCGCCACCGGCGGGCCTTTTGCGTTTCTAGGAGACTTACAAATGACCGATATGATGACTTCGCTCGAGCAGAGCCTCGAGCTCCAGGCGCGCCTGTTCGCGGAACAAAACCATGACAGCGATGGCCACGGGCAGCGCACGTTCCTTGTCGCCGATTTCGAGTACCAATATGATCGCTCTGCACATGCTGGTTACTGCGTGGCAGAAGGCGCCGGGGCCGAGGAAAAAATCCGCTGGCCATTCCACCGCATCGTTGCCGCTGCATGGATCGTGCTGCGGTTCGTTCCGGGACAGGATGTCCCCGAGATAGAAGGCCCAGTGGTGCTGTCCGCAGAGACGATGGACGAGAAGGCCATGGTCACGCAGTTCTTCGATGCGCTTGCGGAAATACCGCAGGCGATCGTCACGACGTGGGGCGGGGAGACCAAGGATTTTGCTGCTCTGCGCCGCTCAGCAGTCGAACATGATCTGGCCTTGCCGCTGCAGCTGCTTGAGCTCTCTCCGTATAGCTCTCGGCGCCTCGACCTGTGCAACGCAACCTCGGTGATGGCGGACTGCGTTCACCTGCCGGAATTTGCGGCAGCGCTCGGTATCCCAGCCAAGCCGAGCCCGAGCAAATCCATCGGCAAGCTGGTCGAGACCCAGCAATGGGATCTGGTGGCGGATCAGTGCGCCGCCGATGTGCTGTCCACGAGCGCCATCGCCATCGGTCATCTCAAGTCCATGGGCATGATCACCTGCGATCGCCCGGCCGCAATGATGGCGCTGGCAGAGCAGGCGTCTGAGACGTTGCCCAAGAGCGTGTTTTGTAGCCGCAGCTTCAAACCCTGGGCTCGCGATCGCCTGCGCGCAGCAGGCCTGCGGGGCACGGTCTACCGGTCCACCTGAGGGTGACGGATTTGATGATGAAAAAAGCAGGAGGAAAACGATTACCTAGCCACGATCGATAATGCCCCGAGACGCGTCGGGACACAACCAAATCGCGTCACTCAATCGCTCGCAGCCCGCGAGCATCCAGCAGCCGCCTGTCCATGAGGACCGAGCGGCTTTTTCATGTCTGAAAGGAATACCAAAATGCCAAAGAAGAAATCGACCGGTAGTGCGCTGGTGCCCAGCACCACGCCCACGTTCTATCCGATCGCCGACACCACGATCTCGCCGACCCAGGTCTATCGCGTCCCCAAGCGCCACCCCGCAGGTGACGGGCCGTGGGCGCGCGAAGCCGACAAGATCGCATGGATTGACAAGGCCACGGGTCTTTCCTGCACCATCCTGCGCCACAGGGACGGTAGCCTGGGCGGCTATTGCGGACTGCCCGAGACCCATCCATTGTTCGCGTTCAACCATGATGCGATTCCGGCCGCGCTTAGCATCTGCGTGCATGGTGGTTTGGACTACGGTCAGGCCTGCGAGGATGGTCCCGAAGAAACCTCGGTGTGTCATCCCTCGGGTGCGAGCCGCAAAGATCATGACCCGCTTTGGTGGTTCGGGTTCCGGTGCGACCGCAGTTTTGATTACATCCCAGGGCGCAACCCGAGGGACAATGATTTGGGTGCGGAGGCTGGCAGGACCTACAAGAGCGAGGCTTATGTCTACGGTCAGACCGTTAAGTTGGCTCACCAACTCAAGTCGATTGAAAACAGCACTGGTGAAAGCGGGGTCTCGCTCGATCTTGCTCCCAGCCCGCCCGTCGGGCTCGATCCGGAGTCGAGATAATGACCGAGGATCGCACCATCCCTTACGAGCGGCGAAAGAACCCGAACCTGCCGTGGGGCTACTGGCTCACGGCAGTCGGTGAGGTCGATGGCTGGCCACCGCTTGTCGACGACGAAGGCAACCATTGGAATAGCGTGCGGGAGGCCTTCTGGGTCTCCCGCTTGGCGATGGGACGGATCACCCAGTCATCGATCATGCACCAGGAGCTGGAGTTCATGCTGGCAATGCTCTGCGCCATCGAGCGGCGGATCATTCCCATCGAAGAGCGGGCCTTGGACTTCTTCCAAAGTTGGGATCAGTCGAGGTTCTATGGCGCTTTCCTTCATGGGCAGGCGCTTCTCGAGCCAGACCCGGGGTCCGGCCTGGACACCAAGCTCGCGCCGGAAGCCCATGCAGTCATTCTTATGCTCGCTTCCACCCGCTCGCCCGAGGATGCGCCAATGCCCATCGGATTGCCGACATTGCGTGCCTATCATGGGCTCAATGCCGGCATCAATGCGGAAACCCGCAAGACCATCATCGCGGCGCAAGAGCGGGCTGCACAGACGCTCCAATATCGGTTCCAGCGTGAGCAGATCGGTCAAGCCAGCGGCATCGTGCTGGTAGGCGATGCGCTGGGACCCAACGTCCCGCTGCGCCGCAAGCTGTGGTCGACGACCCTCCCAGACCCCTACGCTCGGGACCGGATGTATCTGTGGCTGCATGAGCGCATCGATCGCTGGCCGGTATGGGGTGAACTTGCCTATCGGCGCGGAGCGAGGGCACTCAGCGAGCACCTCATGCTAGTGAAATTTTGCGACGAACCGATCGAGCTGGGATGAGGAAGGGGCGGCTGCTGCGGCAGCCGCCCCCCCTTTTTGCATCCGCATTCGCCAAACGGCACGCCAATCGCGCTCAAGCAAGGCCCTGCCTGAGCTTTTATTAGCTGGGATCTGCGAATTTCAGTCTCGCCCCTGCCCCTCTATGGTGATCCTAATCCAAATACTGTCCCTGCATAGGACAGTATTAAGATTTGTCGTTGGTATGCCTGCAATTCCGTCCCACTAGCTCCTTGTTGTCGCTCAGGAACAAACTCGACGAGAAGATCATGGTTTTGCCTCCCTCGAAACAAAAATGCCGGTCAACGACCGTCATCAGCCGCGCTTCCGCACGAAACTTTCATCACGCAAGCAGGTTCGCGCTGCCTCATGGCGGCCACCAGTCCAGAAATGGTTGTCCCAAGGCTAACGTGAATGCCCCCGTGGCACTCAATCTGAGCGTTAATATTCAATGGAATCTGACCCAGACAGGGATCGATAATTTCGCAGCGCTGCGTAACCAGCGATTTTGCCGCTGGCTGCGAACAAGATGCAAGCAGCTAAATATCGATGTGGCTCCATATTACATCTATAGTCGCGAGAAAAACCACACTCATTGGCAAGTCCACGTGCCTACGGAACTCATCGAGGAATTCAAAGATTTGGTACCGCGATGGATCACCAGTTTGGAAAGCAAGGGGAACGGTCCTCGCAAGCGCGCGGAAAATCACGAACCTGCGCCCGCAGGCACAGTACAGATTGGGCCCGTGCGCAACAGCGTTGCCCTGCGCAAATACATGCTGAAGGGCATCAATCCGCGAGATGCTTTCCGCTACGGGATCAAGAAGCCGGAATGTCAGGGTGTTGTTTATGGGCGACGCACTGGGGTTAGCCGTACGCTAGGGATGGCAGCAAGAAAGAAGGCGGGATATCGGGCTCAGTGGCCCGTATGGAAACGCGGCAATGGTCGTGTCATTCTACAGGCCGTCGCTAAAATTCCTTAGCAAAAGTTCAACCAGCTGTAGAGCTGGCAGCTCCCTTGGGTTGGTTCAAACTTTATGGTCACACAGCACTTAGAGAGGATTAGTAATTCACCTAAAATAGTCGTCATCCAAATGCGCAAAGCGCATTTGCAATTGTCGTCATCTTAAATCTAGGCGTTCATAACGTGCGCACTCGATGATTAACTCTCGGCGCTGCTCGGTAGACCCATTCCCTTTTCCGCGAGACGGGCGAGCTCCGGATGAGTGAATTGAAAAGTGGTGTCATCGTCAATCTTGCCCGATCCGCTATCGACGCGCGTGTCGACTACTCGACTACGCGTGCTTTCGGCTCGTTCAATCCTGGACAATTGCGAGTAGGATATCCCGGTTCGTTCAGCGAGAGCCCGCAAGCTGAGACGCTCATGAAGGCGTCCGGCGCGAAGAGCCAAGCCGAGATCCTGGCGGCAATCAGGCGCATGGTGGCGAGATGGACGATCGCTCGCCCCCTTGATCGCTACCACATCCCACTCAACTTCAAACAAGCCAATTATTTTGTCCAGCGTGTCGTAGGACGGCCAGCGGCAGCCACTCTCGATCCGCGAGAGAGTTTCCCGGCTGATACCAATCAATTGAGCCATCTCCGCTTGGCTAAGTCCCCCATCGCTGCCGTGAGCCAAACGATGGCGTCGAATAATAACGCCTAGATCATGACGCAGTTCTGAGAAGCCCCTCGGGAGCAGCATTTTACTTTTTTTCAAAATAACACTCCTGCGATGTGACGCTGTTGCATAACAGGTAAAGGGCATTCCTACAAGCTGGTCTATGGACCACTTACGCCCAATTGAACCTAGATCGGTTTCGCAATCAGCACTCACTGCTCCGTCCGTTACGGAGCGTGATCACCTACAATCTACAAAAGGGGTCTCAGCGGCACATGCCCAACCGCAGGTCTTAATAAATGCCGCTAGGAGGCTTGATCAGTTCTATACTCGAGAAAAGGTCGCAATTCATTGCTATCGGGTGGTCCGCAAATATTTGGGTTCGAGACACGCTCAGTTTGTTGAGCCGAGCGCGGGCTCGGGCTCCTTCTTCAGGCTCCTGCCCCCCGGAAGCATCGGATACGACATCGACCCGAAGAGCCCTGATATTATCAAGGCCGACTTTCTGAAAACTACGCTCCCATGCGTCGGTGAAATTGTCATCATTGGCAATCCACCTTTCGGCAAAAACTCTAGCATGGCGGTGAAATTCTTCAATCACGCCGCCCGCCAGGCCAAGGTTATCGCATTCATTTTGCCGAGAACGTTTCAGAAGACGTCGATCATTAACCGCCTCGATCCCAACTTCCACATTGCTCATGAAGAGTTGGTCCAGGATAATGCATTCATTTTCGAGGGGAAACCCAAGAACGTACCCACGGTCTTTCAGATTTGGGTTCGAAAAACCGAGAAGCGCGAGAAGCTGGTGCTGCCGATCGAACATTCAGACTTTGAATTCACCACGGCGGATCGCGCTGAATTCGCCATCAAGCGCGTTGGAGTCGGTGCTGGACGCCTGCACCATGACTTTACCCTTAGTCCAAATTCACACTACTTCCTCAGAGCAAACGTTGGCGGTGCCGAGGCAACTATGGGCACCCTTGATTTCGAGGCATTTACAAAGAGAACAGCAGGAAGCCCAAGTCTCTCAAAAACTGAATTGGTCGCACTGTATACGGAGAGAAAAACGTTACAATCAGACCCCGCTTTCAAAATCTTTAGGCGATTACTGCAATGGCTTCGAGACGGTCGTCTGCATCTGAAAGACAGGGTTAAATTTTGGGCCGTTCAAGCAGGACGGGTTCACTGTCACCGGCAGCTTTGTCTTCGTCGATGCAACCGAGGCTGACGGTACGGGGATTGCCCGACGAAAAGTGCCGCTGACGCCCGAACACACCGCCGGACTGGTGGGCATGTGGGAGGAGCACGGGAAGGGACGGATCGGAATCGAAGCCTATTACACGGAAGTGCAGTCGCTGGAGAACAATCCCTATCGCACCCGCTCGCGTCCCTACCTGCATTTCGGCATTCTTGGTGTGATATCGATCGGCAGAGTCAGCCTGTTCGCCAATGCCGAGAACTTGCTCGACGTGCGCCAGACGAAAAACGATCCCCTACTGCGTCGGCAAAGGGCAGCGAGCGGCGAGTGGACGGTCGACGCTTGGGCCCCCTTGTGGGCTTCATTCTGAATGGAGGTATCCGCCTGCGGTTTGGATGACACTGATGTCAGCTTTCGGGGCGCGTAGAATATCCCCCTAATGCCCGATGATGGGCGCGAAGCCGACGCTTATCGGTTTGATAAAAGGTTGGCGCCTAGACCAACCAGCATGCTGGACCACATCGAACCCTGGGCGAACTACGCCAATCGCTCATCCACCATATCGCAGGGACGCGTGACCTTGATCGCAGCGTTTGCCGACTTGGTTCACTTCCGTTCGGGCTTCGCGAGCTATGAACTGGCGGAAATTTTTGAAGCACCTGAAGACGAGGGCGAGAACGATGCTTGCCGGGATCTTGTCCGGTTGAACGCGGAGATCCTTGCAGGGAAATTCATCGCCGGCGATATCGACACCTTCGCCAGGCCGATGAACGGCGGTGAGATTACGCCGATAAAATCCGAGAACTGGGAGATCGATGACCCCATTCCCCGATTTGCAACTGGCGCATTCAATCATGATAATTGGGCCGATCCGTTAGCGCCGCTGACGCACCGAATTTTTGTCGATAGCCAGCAGTTCGACCGTTGGCTTGCGGCGCTGAAACCGCCCGGAGTTTTGACCACGCGCCAAGTCGAAGCGATCGTTGATCCGAAGGTGCGCGCAATTCGATCAGTCGCGCGCCACATGGCTAGCAACGATGATGCGCTGAAGGACGAGAACGAGGATCGGCATCCCATCGTGGCTGATCGCGCGGGGCTCGGACCTGAACTGCTCAATGTAAAAGAGGTCGCTAAATTGATCTCGCTCAGCCGCTCTTCGGTCTACGCAAAGGTGGCCGCCGGGAAGTTTCCAACACAGCTAAAGCTGGATGAAAGTGCTCGCTGGAGCAAATCCGAGGTTATGGCCTGGATTAACGAGCAGGCTGCAAAGCGCGGAAGCTAATTGCGGCGCTTGCGCCTCGGACTCTCGATGATCTCAATGGGGGGCAGCGCCCCAGCCATGATCAGAGCCGCCCATCGCTGGGCGAGTTCTCGCCGCCGGGGCATGTAGGCAGCGCGATTGTAGCGTAACTCGCTAGCGCTCATGCCTGCCGGCGTATGGGCCAGCATCAGGTCGATGATCATCCGGTCTGCAAGAAGCCGCAAATCCTGACCGAGTTCGCGCTCCGCCTGTTCGTTCAAGATGGTTGAGAAGCTGGAGCGCCAGCCGTGAGGAACGTGCCGCCCCTTGTATCCCTCACGATTGTAGAGATAGCCAATCGCGTTCTCGCTCATCGGTTTAACGCCAGAGGTCGCGCCGGGGAACACAAAGCGAGTGCGACCGGTGAGAAGCCGCACCGCACGCAAGGCGTCCACCGCTGCCCCTGACAACGGAACCGGATGCTCGAAAGCCTCGTCGCTGCGCAGGTGCAACTCCTGCTTTATCTTCGCGGCCGGCACCACCCATGTGGCATTGTCGATATCGCTGCTGGGCTTTGCCCAGTCGACGCCCTTGATATCATCCCATTCGATATTGCGGATCATGCCTGGGCGCTGTGCAGTCAACGCTAGGAAGCGAGCGGCCAGTCGGGTCACTGGCGATGCCCCTGCTCGATCGATATCGAACATCATCGCGCGGATCGCATCCTCGCTGAGCATTGCCGGATATCGTTTGGACGGAGGAAGCGGCGCCAGAGCCTCGTTGATATCGACCGCCGGGTTTTCCAGCTTGGCGCCATGAGCATTGGCATAGCGATAGACAGCAGCCACGCGCTGCTTTGCCCGACGGGCCGTCTCGATCGCTCCGCGCTTTTCAATCTTGCGCAGCACTGCGAGGAGCAGCGGCTTGTCGATTTCGTCCAGCGGCATGGCACCGAGATCAGGGAAGATGTCGCGCTCGAGGCTGGTGATCACGTCATTCGCGTGCACCTCCTTCCAACGTGGCAACTGAAGGGCGTGCCACTGTCGTGCAGTATCTTCGAAGGTTTGTTGTCCATCACGACCAGCAACCAGGCGGGAGCGTTTCATCGAATGGCGTGGGTCCCGCCCTCCCCGCAACATCTTGCGGGCATCATCGCGTATGCTCCGTGCATCGGCCAGCGAGACGTCAGGGTAGCTACCGATTGTGAGCAGCAGTTCCTTCTTGTCGAAACGGTATTTGAAGCGCCAGCTTTTGTGGGCCTTGGTCGAGATGTGAAGGTAGAGACCGCCGCTATCTGTAAGCTTGTAAGCCTTGTCCCTCGCGCCAGCGGCGCGCACGGCTTTATCCGTAAGCATCCAATACCCCCAATCGGGATTTTTCTTACCCCCGATCTACCCCCACTTGCTTCTGGCTAGGGGTGGATCGCTCTGGACGGGAT
This sequence comes from Erythrobacter sp. QSSC1-22B, assembly GCF_001678665.1. Lineage (GTDB taxonomy): Bacteria > Pseudomonadota > Alphaproteobacteria > Sphingomonadales > Sphingomonadaceae > Qipengyuania. The sequence continues at coordinate 38,445 of NZ_LZRP01000012.1, read as the reverse complement.
AGGACAAGGAAATGTCGGAATTGTAAAGGTTTGCACGTCGCTTTGGACTGCTCTGGACTGCCTGAAACAGGTTAGTGGCGGAGACGGAGGGATTCGAACCCTCGATACCCGGTTGGGTATGGTTCCTTAGCAGGGAACTGGTTTCAGCCACTCACCCACGTCTCCGCACAGGACGCATCACGGCTGCGAGGGGCGCGCTATAGCCAGAGGTTTGCCTGCCTTCAAGGGGCTTGGCACCGGCGGGTGCGATTAGCGTCTGGGCAACCGATGCGACTCGATTCGACCTGTTTTGGATTCGGTTCATCGCTCACTCATTGCCGCCCGGCGATGGAAGGATTCTTGTCGATTTGCCGATTTACGCCCGCAGGGAGGGGCGCATCATGACCAGACCCGCCAGCCTTGCCCGCCGCCTCACCGCAACCGCCACCGCTGCCTTGGCCGCGCTCGGACTGTTCGCCAGTCCGCTTTCTGCGCAGGTCGAGAGGGTCGACCCGAACGAGGCGTTGCAATATCCGATCGATGGCGACCTCGAAGAAGCGCCGGGCGACCAGTCGGTGTACGCCGAGCCGCAGCCAACCGCCCCCGCCACGACCTATCCGCCTACAAACGATACTGGTGCGGAAACCGCTGTGGCGCCCAACTGGAGCGAGCCTGCGCCGATCACGACAGGCACCGACTATTACGACACCGGCCCTGCGACGAACACCGCGGAAACCCCACCTGTCGTCGCCAATGCCGAGCAAACCTATCGCGAAGACGATCTGATCGGTGCCGCACAAGGAGTATTTGGCGACGGCGCGCAGGGCGTCGCCTCGCTGATCCGGCGACTGCTTGCCGATCAGGGCGAGCCCAATGCCTATATCGTGGGGCGCGAAGCGAGCGGGGCTTTCATCGTTGGTGCGCGCTACGGCTCTGGCACGCTCTTTCACAAGGTCGAAGGCGAGCGGCCTGTCTACTGGACCGGCCCGTCGATCGGTTTCGATGCCGGCGCCAATGCCGGGAGCACCTTCGTCCTCGTCTACAATCTTTATGACAGCGAGGAATTGTACGAGCGCTATCCGGCGGGTGAGGGCCAGCTCTACGCTGTCGGCGGGATGACCGCCTCCTACATGCGCAAGGGCGATGTGGTGCTTATTCCGATCCGGGTCGGGGCCGGGCTGCGGCTGGGCATCAACGCCGGTTATATGAAGTTCTCCAAGAAGCAGCGCTGGCTACCCTTCTGACAGCTGCGGGCAACAGGACGTGCTTGCCCGAGCGATAGAATCGCTGGGGGCTTGGCAGGCGTTTTCCTGTTGCCGGGTTCCATCGCTGTGGGCATGGACGCGCCATGCTCGAAAAGCTCCAGTCCCAACCCGCCGATGCGCTGCTCGCGCTGATCAAGATGCACGCCGACGACGAACGCGAGGACAAGATCGACCTCGGCGTCGGGGTCTATCGCACTGGCGACGGGGCCACTCCGGTTTTTGCCGCCATCAAGGGCGCTGAGACCAGGCTACTCGAACAGCAGGATTCCAAAAGCTATCTCGGCCCCGAAGGCGACATGGGCTTCGTCCAGGCGCTGATGCCCTATGTCTTCGGCGAGAATGCAACGATGGGCGGCCGCATTTCCGGGATGCAGACCCCGGGCGGCACTGGCGCAGTCCGCCTCGCGCTCGCACTGGCGCAGCGCGCCGGGGCGACGCGGGTTCATCTGGGCATCCCGAGCTGGCCCAACCACGCCCAGATTCTCGAGGATTTGGGTCTGGAGGTTGCCGCGTTCGACCACGCCAATGCCGATGGCAGTGCCAATCTCACCGCGCTTATCGCGGCAATCAACGGCGCTGCGCCGGGCGATCTGGTGTTGCTGCATGGCTGCTGCCACAATCCCACCGGGATCGACTACTCGCCCGAGGATTGGGGTGTCATCGCCGAGGCGCTCGAACGCAATGGCGTGCTGCCGCTGCTGGATATCGCCTATCAGGGGCTGGGCCGCGGACTGGACGAGGATGTCGCCGGAGTGCGCAGCGTGCTCGCTGCAGTGCCCGAAGCGCTGATCGCCTATAGCTGCGACAAGAATTTCGGTCTCTATCGCGACCGCGTCGGCGCGTTCTACGTGATGGCGCAGGAAGGTGGATCGCTCGACACGATCCTGTCCAATGCCAATGCGCTGGCGCGTGCAACCTGGTCGATGCCACCCGATCACGGCGGCGCGGCAGTGCGGATCGCGCTACGCGACCCCGATCTGACACAGGAATGGCGGACCGAGCTCGACTCCATGCGCGAGCGGATGCGCGAGGTACGACTGCAGTTGGCCGCGGCCGACGGGGATGCCCCGGGCCTCAATCTTGCTGCGTTGACCGATCAGCACGGGCTGTTCGGAATGCTGCCGCTGGATCGCGACCAGATCGTCGCCCTGCGCGAAGACCATGCAATCTACATGGCCGGCTCGGGCCGCATCAATATCGCCGGGCTGCACGACGGCAACATCGCCAAGTTCATCGCGGCGCTGGCAGAAGTAACGCAGCGCTGATCCGCAATCGCGGGACCGAGCGAGGCTACCCGATCCGTTTGGCGCATGGCTCGGTTGCCAGACCTAGTTCTGCAGGCTTTGCATCCGCTTGAGATAGCGCGCCAGTACATCGATCTCGAGATTGACCATACTCCCTTCGGCGAGGGTTCCCAGCGTGGTGACCTCGGCCGTATGCGGGATGATGTTGAGTGCGAAATCGCAGGTTCCATCGGGCCGGTCGCGGACATCGTTCACAGTCAGCGAGACTCCGTCGACAGTGATCGAGCCCTTGGGGGCGATAAAGGCGGCGTATTCGGCGCGCGCGCGGATTGCCAGCCGGGTCGATCCGCCTTCGGTTCGCGCCAGCTGGACCGTGCCGCAGGTATCGACATGCCCCGTCACCAGATGGCCGCCGAGTTCGTCGCCGAGCCGCAGGGCAGGCTCCAGATTGAGCTGCCGCCCCTCCTGCCACATCCCCGGAACGGAGCGCGACACGGTTTCCCCCGAGACATCGACCGCGAACCAGGCGTCTCCCGGCGTCCCACCGCGCTCGACCACGGTCAGGCAGATACCCGAACAGGCGATCGAGGCGCCGATACCGATCGTCTCGGGATCGAAGGGGCAGCCGATCGTTACCCGTCTGTCGGCCCGATCCTCGACGCTGGAAATGGTGCCAAGGGCAGTTACGATCCCGGTGAACATGGCCGTGTCTCCTTGCGCCATCTGGCGCCTCGATAGCAGATTTGCAGTTGCTTGCCGTGGTCTGGGCAAGCCGATTTCAATCGCGTTGGTAAGCTTCGCCATCCGCGCTGCCAAGCGCAGGAGAGGATGAAGCTAACGAGTCCGCGCGAACCCTTCATAGCTGTCCTGGCCGAGATTACGGCGTTCGACCACAGTCCAGCGGCCGTGCGCCTCGGCCAGATCGGCCAGACCAAGGTCCCCGATCGCGGGCATTCCTTCGCCGATCAGGATCGGTGCGCGGTAGATGTCGATCCGGTCGACCAGATCGGCAGCCAGGAAGGATGCCGCGGTCTGCCCGCCGCCCTCGATGTAGAGATAGAGCGTGTCGGGAAGCTCCGCGATGTGCTGCGTTGTGGCGATGGTCCGAACTCCGTCGATGGCGCGCGAGGTCAACACCACCGGCTCGGGACTGCAGCCTTCGAGACCGGGCAGGCGGACATCGAGCCGCGGCTTGTCCGCGCGCCAGGTTCCGCCGCCCACGAGGATCGCATCGGCGCGTGCCCGGCGTGAATGGACATGCGCGCGCGCCGCGTCGCCGGTGATCCAGCGACTCGCCAACGAGGGCAGCGCGATCTTTCCATCGAGCGACAGCGCGAGCTTGAGCGTGACATGGGGGCGACCAAAGCGAGCCCGGGTAAGGTAGCCGGCCAAGCTTTCGCGAACGAAGGCCAGGTCGACGAGTTCGGTTGCGATACCTTCATCGCGCAGCCGGGCCAGGCCGCGGCCAGCGGTGCGCGGGTCAGGGTCTTCGCAACCCGTTACCAGCCGGGCAATGCCAGCCTGCAAGAGCAGATCGGCACAGGCAGGGCCGCGATCCGAGCGGTGGGCGCAGGGTTCGAGGGTTACGTAAGCGGTTGCGCCACGAGCAGCGGCCCCGGCCTGCGCCAGCGCTATCGCTTCGGCATGGGGCCGCCCGCCCGGCTGGGTCCAGCCGCGCCCGACGACGGCGCCATCGTTGACGATTATAGCGCCCACGGCAGGGTTGGGGCGGCTCGACGGGCGTCCGCGCAACGCCAGCCGCGCGGCGGCCATCAACCAGGGAGCGTCACTCGGTTGAAGTGTCAACCGCGCTATCCGCCTGCGTATTGGTCTGTGGGTCGGTCGGGACACCAGCCTGTTCGAGCGTGCGAAGCTGCTCGGCCTCTTCGCGTGCCCGGTCTTCGTCGATCTGGCGCTCCATCGCGTCCACGTCGATCCCGCTGGCGCGGCCCAGAGCGCGGTACATATCACGCACTTCGGCCTCACGCACGGCCAGCTCGGCCTCCCAGGCGTCCTTGAGGCGCTGGTTCTCGAGGTTGGACGCGATGATTTCGGCTTCGCTGCGGCCATCGGCAAAGGTGGAGATAAAGGACACCTGCGGCGGCGTGGGCGGGCCGATCACCTGTTCCTGGGTCACCCAGTACATCAAGGTAAAGGTGCTCAGCAACGATGCCCCCAGGATCGGCCAGCGATAGGGGTTCGGGCGTTTGAATTCGCTCCAGAAATCCTGGGCGCCGCCGACCGGATTGAGACGCGATGGAATAGGCATGGAGCGCAAGATAGGGGGTCCTGCACGAAGTTACCAGTCGGCTTTGCCCGGGCTGCTGCGCAGTCGGGGGCGGTTAGCCAAAATCGGCGTAGAGACCGCGGCCGTGCGCTCTCAGCCAGCCATCGGCCGCTTCCAGATCGTCCTCGTAGATATTTCGCAGCAGGCCGTGAAACCCCGGGCTGTGGTCGAAATGGACGAGATGCGCGGTTTCATGCGCGACCACCGAACGTCGGATCGTGTCGGGGGCCTGCACCAGCCGCCAGTTGACCCGCACCACGCCGTTGCTCGAGCAACTGCCCCAGCGCCGTTGCGCGCGGGTCAGCCGCAGATCGGGCGCTTCGAGTCCGGCACGGCCGCAGTAATCGACGAGGTCTGCGCGCATCAGTCGCACCGCCTCGGCTTCGAGCCAGCGTTGCAATCGTTGTGACTGCGTGTCGCCTGGACCGCCGAGCCGGATCGCGCGTTCTCCCAGCGCAGGCTTTCGCGGGGCATCCTCGGTCCAGCGAATTTCGATCTCGTCGCCGCGATACCGGATCGTGCCGCGCGCAATCGGGTCAGACGTTTCGGGTACCTTGGCGAGCTGCGCTTCGAGCCATTCGCGGCGGACTGCGGCAAACGCCACCGCATCGGCACTGCGACACCAGCGCGGCAGGGTGATCCGAACCGCGCTGCCATCGGGCGCAAGCCGCAGCGTCAGGCGCTTGGCGCGCGGATGGCGGTTGAGCGCGATGGGCAGAGTGCGGCCCGACAATTCGATCGTCTGCGGCGCAGCGGGTTTGGCGGGGCGATGATAGTCGTCGCGCAGCCACTCGATCATGCTTGGTCGTCCCAGCGATCCCCGGCCTCATCGTCCCATTCGACCACATGGTGTTCGAGCGGACCGGCATCGATCTCGCTGACCACGCGCCCGGCTACCGAAACGCCCGCGCGGACCACCGCCTCGCGATCGCCCGAGAGCAGGTAATGCCAGTCGGGCAGCGGTCGACCTTCGGCGCGGCGGCGATAGGCGCAGGTCGATGGCAGCCAGGGGACGTTGTCGACGATCTTGAGCGTCAGCCGCAGGCAGTCTGGTACGAAGCTTTTGCGGTTGCGATAGTCGCTGCAGGTGGCGCTGGCGCAGTCGAGCAGGCGGCAGGCGACATTGGTCTCCTCGATCCGGCCGGTGTCCTCGTCCTCCATCTTGTGCAGGCAGCAGCGGCCGCAGCCGTCGCACAGGGCCTCCCATTCCGGTCGGCTGAGTTCGGCCAGTGGGCGCTCCCAGAAACGCTCCCTCAGCGCACCCATTTGTCCAGCTCCTCGGCCACCGCCTCGGGTCCCAGATCGGTCGGCAGGATCGCCAGCGGATCGCCGGTGGGGCCGAACAGGTAGGTGTAGCCCAGATGATCCATCAGATAGCCACCGCCCGGCTGCACCTCGCCCTTGGAAAAGGTGGTCCCGAAATCGCTGGCGACCTGCTTGAGAACGTCGGTTTCGCCGGTCATGCCGATCAGCCGCGGGTGGAAGCTGTCGGTGAATTCGCGCAGCACCTCGGGCGTGTCGCGTTCGGGATCGACGCTGATGAAAAGCGGTTGCACCTGCGCGCCGCGCTCCGGGCTGTCGTCCTCGAAGCGCTTCAGCCCCGCCATCGCGCGCTGCACATCGGTGGGGCAGATGTCGGGGCAATAGGCATAACCGAAATAGAGGATCCGGTACTGGCCGTCGAAATCGCTCCAGCGGACCGTCTCGCCGGTCTCGCCGGTCAGTTCGAAGGGGGCGCCGATCGCCGCGCCCTTGAGCGGCGGTTCGCCCGGATCGACGGCCGTGCCTGCGGAATCGCAGCCGGTCAGGGCAACGAGCAGGAGCAGCGGGGCGGGGAGGGCGAACGACAACGCTTTGCGGTGGGCCATGGCGTTGCAATTCATGCTCTGCTAACGCTTCCGGCACAAGGGCTGTGCCCTGTGCAAATGCGAAAAACATGCGAGGTTGGTCAGGTGAAGCTGCGGTTCGGAACGAGATACGGATTGGCAGGGGCGCTCGCCGGGGCGCTGCTGGCGGGGCCGTTGGCGGCGCAAAACTTTTCCGAGGGGTATGAATTTCTCAAGGCGGTGCAGGACCGCGAGGGCGCGACGGTCACCGAAATGCTCAACCAGCCAGGGACGGTGATCGCCAATTCGCGCGACATCACCAGCGGGCGTACGGCCATGCACATCGTTGTCGAACGCCGCGACCTGACCTGGATCCGCTTTCTACACAGCAAGGGTACCAACCCCGACATCGCCGACAAGAAGGGGATCACCCCGTTGCTGATCGCTTCCAACCTCGGTTTTCTCGAAGGGGTCGAGGCGCTGCTCGAAGCGGGCGCGCGGGTCGACCAGAGCAACGCCGCGGGCGAGACCCCGCTGATTTCGTCGATACACCGGCGCGATGTCGGCATGGTCCGGTTGCTGCTCGACAAGGGCGCGAATCCCGACCGCAACGACAATTCCGGCCGCTCGGCGCGCGACTACGCAGCGCTGATCGTTGGTGGCACCCAGATTATGGATGCCATCGCGCAAGCCGATGCGGAACGCAGCGATGACGCGCAGGCATCCTACGGACCGAGCTTCTGATGATGGCCAGCAACGCTCCTAATCACGCGGTGGACCCCAACGAGATGACGCTCGACGAACTGCGGCTGCACCTTGCGCCGTTGCTCGCCGATGCGGCGGTGTTCGACGGCTGGAACGACACTGCGCTCGCCATGGCGGCGCGGCAGGCGGGGGCGGATGTCGATGTCGCGCGGTTGGCATATGATGGCAATGCGATGGATATGATCGCTGCGTGGATCGAAACGATCGATACGGCGATGGCCGATGCGCTGCCCCCGGCGGCGCAGGCGCAAATGAAGATCCGCGAACGCATCCGCAGCCTCGTCCAGTTCCGTCTGGATGCCGTGGCGGGGCGCGAGGAAGCGCTGCGTCGCGCGATAGCGATCATGGCCATGCCGCAAAATGTCGCCAGCGCGCTTCGCACCGGCTGGCACAGCGCCGATGTCATGTGGCGTCTCGCCGGCGACACGGCGACGGATTACAACCACTACACCAAGCGCGCCACGCTTGCCTCGATTTACGGGGCGACGCTGGCGGTGTTCCTCGACGACGAGAGCGACAACAAGGCCGAGACTCGCGCCTTCCTCGACCGCCGGATCGACGGGGTGATGCGGTTCGAGAAAACCAAGGCCAAATGGCTCCATTCCGATCGCGATCGCTTCAGCGTGACCCGATTTCTCGGCCGGTTGCGCTACCCGGCGCGTTAATCCGCTATTGATAATCGTTTGCAATCGCCACCCGTCTCTGGCAGCGCGCCGCGATGACATTGGACGGACTCGAATACGACAGGCCGGCACGGATCGTCGCGGTCGCCTGGGAGCGGCTGGCGAGCGACGAGGCCAAGCGCCTGCGCGCGCTGGGTGTGGATGAGGGCGCCGAACTGGCGGTGATCCATCGCGGGGTCTTCGGCACCCGCGATCCGCTGGCCCTGCGGCTGGGCAATATGACCATCGCACTGCGCCGCTCGCACGCCCTGGCGATAGAAGTCGAACTGCTCGACGGCGCCTCGCACGAGGCAGCAGCATGAGCCGGCATCGCACCGCCGCGCTGGTCGGCAATCCCAACTCAGGCAAGAGCGCGCTGTTCAATGCACTGACCGGCGCGCGCCAGAAGATCGCGAATTATCCCGGTGTCACGGTGGAGCGCAAGGCGGGCCGACTGACTTTGCCGAGCGGCGAATCGGTCGAACTGCTCGATCTGCCCGGCTCCTATTCGCTCGATTCGGCGAGCCCCGACGAGGAAGTGACCCGCCAGGTTGTCGAAGGCAGCTTCGAGGGTGAGAAGGTCCCCGACGTTATCGTCCTCGTGCTCGATGCCGCCAATCTCGAACAGCATCTGGTGTTCGCTCAGGAAGTGCTCGAGCTCGGTCGTCCGACGGTGGTCGCGCTCAACATGGTCGATCTTGCCGAACGCGACGGGCTGACGCTCGACCCGGCGGCGCTGTCCGCCGCGCTGGGCGTTGCGGTAATTCCCACCGTCGCGGTGCGGCGTAAGGGCATCGCCGAACTGGGCCAGGCGATTGCCGAGGCGGAACGCCACGCCGATGAAGAGCTGCAACGCCCGTGGCATCTGACGCTGCCCGAGCGGCGGCTGTCGGCCAAACACATCGCGCGCGGTGCGATCCTGTCCAAATCGACCAGCCACACCGTCGCGAATGGTGTCGACCGGGTGCTGCTCAATCCCTGGGTCGGCCCGCTGATCCTGTTCGCGCTGCTGTTCGTGGTTTTCCAGGCGGTGTTCGCCTGGGCGACACCTTTCGCCGATGCACTGGAAGGCGTGGTCGGCATCTTGAGCGGCTGGGCCGGCGCGCTCCTGCCCGAAGGCCTGGTGCGCGATTTCGTGACCGAAGGCGTGCTGGCGGGCGTGGGCTCGGTGGTCGTGTTCCTCCCCCAGATCGTGATCCTGTTCTTCTTCATCCTGTTGATGGAGGCGAGCGGCTATATGGCACGCGCGGCCTTCCTGATGGACCGGATGATGGCTGGTGTGGGTCTGTCGGGGAAGAGCTTCATCCCGCTGCTCTCCAGCTTCGCCTGCGCAATTCCCGGGATCATGGCGACGCGCTCGATTTCCGATCCCAATGATCGGCTGACCACCATCCTGATCGCGCCGCTGATGACCTGTTCGGCGCGGCTTCCGGTCTATGCGGTGATCATCGCGGCGTTCATCCCCCAGACCAGCGTCGGGCCGGGCATCGGTCTGCAGGGGCTGGTGCTGTTCGTGCTCTATCTGGCGGGCATCGTCGGTGCGATGGTGGTGGCGCTGGTGCTGCGCGGCACGGTGGCCAAGGGCACAGCGAGCGGGTTCATCATGGAAATGCCGCGCTACCAGATGCCGCGGCTGCGCGATCTTGGCATCGGCTTGTGGCAGCGCGCCTGGGTGTTCCTGCGCCGCGCCGGCACGATCATCTTCGTCGCCACGATTGCACTGTGGGTGCTGCTGAGTTTCCCCGAGGCAGAGCCGGGCGAGAGCCAGCTCGACGCCAGCATCGCGGGCACGATTGCCGATGGCCTTCACCCCATCCTGGCCCCGATCGGGTTCAATCGCGAGATCAGCCTTGCCATCATCCCGGCGATGGCGGCACGCGAAGTTGCCGTCTCGGCGCTGGCCACGACCTATGCGGTCGAGGCCGAGAACGAGGATCTGGCCGCCGAGGGTGTGACCGAGCGGATTGCCGACCTGTGGACCCTGCCCACCGCGCTGGCCTTCCTCGCCTGGTTCGTCTTCGCGCCGCAATGCCTATCCACGCTCGCGGTCGCGCGACGCGAGACCAATGGCTGGAAATGGCCGATCTTCATGGTCGTCTATCTGTTTGTGCTGGCCTATGTTTTCGCGGGGCTGACCTATTGGGGCGCGGTGGCGCTGGGCTGGTAGCGCACTCGGGTCGCTGCTTCTCGGTCGCGCTGTCTTGAGTCCCCGGATCTATCCGCATTGGTGTGCCCATCCGCACTGGCGAGCGGTGGCCGCTTTCGTTAGGCCCTGACGGGAACAGACAAAGGACGCGATTCGATGGCCGGTAGCCTCAACAAAGTCATGATCATCGGAAACCTCGGGCAGGATCCCGAGATCCGCAGCTTCCAGAACGGCGGCAAGGTCGCGAACCTGCGCATCGCGACCAGCGAGCAGTGGAAGGACAAGAACACCGGCGAGCGCCAGGAGCGGACCGAGTGGCACACGGTGGCGATCTTCTCCGAAGGGCTGGTCAATGTAGTCGAGAGATTCCTCAAGAAGGGCAGCAAGGTCTTCGTCGAAGGCAAGCTGCAGACGCGCAAATGGCAGGACCAGAACGGTCAGGATCGCTATTCGACCGAGATCGTGCTGCGCGGTTTCGACGGTACGCTGACCATGCTCGATGGCCCCGGTGGCGCTGGTAGCGGTGGCGGTTCTGGCGGCGGCGGCGGACAGCGCTCGGGCGGCTATGGCCAGGGCGGCGGCCAAAGCGGCGGCCAGTCCTCGGGCGGCGGCGACAATTGGGGCAGCGGCTCGGGCGGCGGGTCCGACGGAAGCTCTGGTGGTGGAAGCTCGGGCAGCTCGGGCGGCGGCTCGAACTACGACGATCTCGACGACGACATTCCCTTTTGATTCACCTCACCTGGGATTCACTCCGCGCTGGCCGCGCTCAGTCCTGCTTGAGCGCAGCCAGCGCGGCAAAGGGCCCGCTCGGCGCCGCGTCCAGCAATCCCGCCTTCTCGCGCGTGGCCCCCGCAGCGGGACCCTCGGCATAGGGGTCGATGGCAAGGCCGAAGCTCTGTGCGATCGCCTCGCCCAGATCGAAGGACTGGCCTTCGTAATAGATGTCATCGGGTTCCGCGGCGTCGAGTTCGATCTCCTCCTCGGGATCGAATTCGGGCTGCTCGCTGGCGGGGACGAAGCGCATCGCAAGCGGTTCCTCGACCCGGTTGCGAAAAGGTTCGCCCGAGATCGCACAAAGCTGCTCGATCGCCGCAGTCAGCCGCCCCTTCGCGACCACGATCCTGCCCTCCGGCGCAAAACGCATTTCCGCCTCGATCGAGTGCACCGCCTCAATTCCGAAACGGCGCGCCAGCGCGGCGCGTTCGGTCTCGTCGGCGGTGACCTTCAGCGGCTCGCGCGGCAGGCGATCGAGCTTGACGATCCGTTCGAACTCGCCGGCGATGCTCATGGCATGGTGCCTTCGAGCAGGCGATCGGCATCGGTGGCGGCCAGCCTGGACTGCAGCGCCAGCAGGCGATCCGCGAGGAGTCCCGCCAGAGCGTCGTCCTGCAGTGTGACATTGCGCCGTGCCGCCGAGGCGAGCGCATCGGTCCGCGCACCGGGCTCCAGGCCCAGCGCGGCGCGATAGGCGCCGATCCGGCCCCCCAGCGTTTCCATCAGTCTGCCGATTTTCTTGCCGACCATCAGATCGCCCACGCCGGACTGGCGCAATTGTCCATCCATATCCTCGACGAAGAGTTCGGTAAGCAGCCCGGTCTGGGCCGCCAGCATGCGATCGTTCTCCATCCGCAGCAGCACCAGAGCGAGCGCTGCGGTGATCATGTCGAAGCGCCCTTCCAGCGTGTCGTCCACGCCGCATTGGGCATACCATTCGGGTTCGCGCGCGATTTCGACGGTGCGATGCCACAGCGGGCGCAGGGCTTCGCGCGGATCGGGACGGGTGCGGAAGAGGCGGGAAAGAAAGGTCATTGGGCTCCGGATCGGCAGAGGTTTCGTCACCGCCATGTTCAGCGGCCATGTTCAGCCGCCATGTTCAGCGGCAATTCAAGCCGCGACTCTCAATCGCGGCCCTGTAAGCCCTTCGCCTCCCATCCGAGGCTCGCGCATTGCAAGCGGGCGGATGGCGGCTTAAGGCGTGCGCACGATATATAGGAAGCGCGGCGGCTCCGGCCAAGCCACGCTACGGCAATTGGAGTTCGAGTGAGTCTCATGCGCGCAAACGGTCGCCTCGCCTGCAAGGCATTTCTGGTCGCGGGCACGGTGTTCGCCCTTTCGGCCTGCACCTCGATTCGCGAACCGCGCGGTTATATCGTCGACGGCTCGCTGCTGGAGGTGATCCAGCCCGGCATCGACAATCAGCGTTCGGTCGAGCAGACGCTCGGTCGTCCGACCTTCACCAGCCAGTATGGCGAGCCGACCTGGTATTATGTTTCCAGCACCACCGGACGCCGTCCTTTCGTGCGCCCGACGATCCAGCAGCACTCGGTGCTGGCGGTGAAATTCGACACGGCGGGCAATGTCGTCGCCTCGGATCGCAGCGGGATCGAGCAGGTCGTCTATCTTTCGCCCGAAAGCGATCAGACCCCGACACTGGGCCGCGAGCGCAGCTTCCTCGAAGATCTGTTCGGCAATATCGGCACGGTCGGTGCGCCGGGTGCCGGTGGCGGCGCCGGGCCGGGCGGCTGACGCCCTGACCTTCGGTATCGCGCTTGACCGCGCTGGCGCGCTCCCCATATCGACCGCATGGCTGACACAGATTCTCGTCACGGGCTGACCCCGTGGCATTCCACCACCATCATCGGCGTTAAGCGCGGCGGTATCACGGTCATCGCCGGGGACGGACAGGTCTCGATGGGCAACACCGTGATGAAGCCCAATGCCAAGAAGGTCCGCCGCATCGGCGCCAAGGACGATGCCGGGATCGAGACCGTGGTCGCTGGGTTCGCCGGGGCGACCGCCGATGCCTTCACGCTGTTCGAGCGGCTCGAGAAGAAGCTCGATAAGTACAACGGCCAATTGCTCCGTGCCGCGGTCGAGATGACCAAGGACTGGCGGATGGACAAATACCTTCGCAATCTCGAAGCGCTGATGATCGTGGCGGACAAGGACAACCTCCTGGTCCTGACCGGCAATGGCGATGTGCTCGAACCCGAAGGCGGGATCGCGGCGATCGGCTCGGGGGGCAATTTCGCGCTCGCTGCCGCCAAGGCGCTGTCCGATTACGAGGACGATCCCGAAAAGATCGCGCGCAAGGCGATGGCGGTGGCCGCGGATGTCTGTGTCTTCACCAACGGCAACGTGACGCTCGAGACCGTCTGAGCACTCGTCCTATTCCGCGCCTTCCCCATGGCGCGAATCCAAACGGAAAACTGTCGAATCTATGATCCAGGCTCTTACCCCCAAGGCGATCGTCGCCGCGCTCGACGAGCACATCATCGGCCAGAAGGAAGCCAAGCGCGCGGTCGCCGTCGCGCTGCGCAACCGCTGGCGCCGCCAGCAGCTCGGCCCCGAATTGCGCGACGAGGTGACGCCCAAGAACATCCTGATGATCGGCCCCACAGGCTGCGGCAAGACCGAGATCAGCCGCCGGCTGGCCAAGCTGGCGGAGGCGCCCTTCGTCAAGGTCGAGGCGACCAAGTTCACCGAGGTCGGCTATGTCGGCCGCGATGTCGAACAGATCGCCCGCGACCTGGTCGAGGAAGCGATCCGGCTCGAGAAGGAGCGCCGCCGCGAGGCAGTGCGCGAAGCCGCCAGCGAGGCGGCGATGGACCGGCTGCTCGTCGCGCTGGTTGGCGACAATGCTTCCGAAGCGACCCGCGAGGCGTTCCGCGAGCGGATCGTCCAGAACGCGATGAACGACACCGAGGTCGAGATCGAGGTGCGCGATGCACCCAGCAAGTCGATGGACATCCCCGGCATGCCGGGCGGCGTCGGGATGATCGACCTGTCCGACATGCTCGGCAAGGCGATGGGCAAATCCGCCGCCAAGCGGCGCAAGCTCAAGGTCCCCGACGCCTGGGACAAGCTGGTCGAGGAAGAGGCCGAGAAGCGCATGGACCAGGACGATGTCGCCCGCGTCGCGCTGGAAAATGCCGAGACCAACGGGATCGTTTTCCTCGACGAGATCGACAAGATCGCGGTTTCGGACGTCCGCGGCGGTTCGGTCAGCCGCGAGGGCGTCCAGCGCGATCTGCTGCCGCTGATCGAGGGCACCACTGTCGCGACCAAATACGGGCCGATGAAGACCGACCACGTGCTGTTCATTGCCTCGGGCGCCTTCCACGTCGCCAAACCGTCGGACATGCTCCCCGAACTCCAGGGTCGCCTGCCGATCCGGGTCGAGCTGCGCGCGCTGACCGAGGCCGACTTTGTTCGTATCCTGTCGGAAACCCGCGCCAATCTGGTCGAACAGTACAAGGCATTGATCGGAACCGAGGGTGTGGTCCTCGACATTCACGACGAGGCGGTGGCCGAAGTCGCCAAGATCGCCGCGCAGGTCAACGAGAGCATCGAGAACATCGGCGCACGGCGACTGCAGACGGTGATGGAGCGGCTGCTCGAGGATATCAGCTTCGAGGCCGAGGAGCACGAGGGTGAGACGATCACGGTGGACGCCGCCTATGTCCGCGAACGTCTCGACGAACTCGCGGGCGACAAGGATCTGAGCAAGTATATCCTGTAGATTGGCGCCGTGCCGCCGTTCGCCGAGCGGTTATTGCGTTTGGCAGAACGGCCGTCCACGACCATTGCGCTCGGGCCGGGGCGCGTTAGGGTGCGGTCCCATCAGACGTTCTGGAGGGGGACCCGCCATATGTTTCGCAATTTTCTCGCCGCCGGTGCAGCTACGCTTGCTCTGGCTGCCGCCATGCCCGCGTTCGCGCAGTCGCCCGGCGATGGTGCCGCCGCGCTCTCCGCTCCGGAAATCGAATTCACCGAATGGACGCTCGACAACGGTCTGCGGGTGATCGCGATCGAGGATGGCGGCACCGCGCAGGTCACCACCTCGCTGTGGTATGAAGTCGGCTCCAAGCACGATCCCGAAGGCCGCAGCGGGTTCGCGCACCTGTTCGAACACATCCTCAGCCGCAAGACCGAGAACATGCCCTACAACATGATCTACGGGCTCACCGCGGATGTCGGCGGAACGCGCAATGCTTCGACCGGCAGCGACCGGACCAATTATTACGAGACCGTCCCGGCGCAATATCTGGAGACGATGCTGTGGACCCACCGCGAGCGCATGTTCAAGCCGGTGATCGACCAGGACGTGTTCGACAAAGAGCGCGACGTCGTGAAGGAGGAACTGCGCCAGCGCGTGCTCGCTCCTCCCTACGGCCGCTTCGCGCGCTTCGTCCTTCCCGAAAACAGCTATGATGTCCTTCCCCAGCGGCGACCGGGGATCGGGTCGATCGAGGAACTCGATTCCGCGACGCTCGACGATGCCCGTGCCTTCCACCAGGCCTATTACGGACCCGATACCGCAACGCTGATTGTCGCGGGCAATTTCGAAATGGCGGGCCTGCGCGCGCTGGTTGACGAGTATTTCGGCGACATTCCCCGCCGTGCCGACCCAATCGACCTCGCCATCGCCACGCGCGAACCGCAGCGAACCAGCCCGCGAAGCTTCGTTGCCACCGCCCCCAACGTGCCGTTGCCGGTCGCTGGCACGCTGTGGAAGGCGCCGGGCTCAGGCCATCCGGATTCGGCCGCACTCGACGTGCTCGCTGCGATCATGGCACGCGGCCAGAACAGCCGTCTGTATGATTCGCTGGTCCGCAGCGGCAAGGCGGTGGACCAGTCGATGTTCTATTCCGAAAGCGAGGAAGGCGGCTCTGTCGCTGGCTTCGCGATCACCAATCCGCAAGCCGATGTCGACGAAGTCGATGGGATCCTCAAGGCCGAGTTCGAGCGAATCCGCACCCAGCCGGTGAGCGATGCCGAGCTTGCCGAGGCCAAGAGCGAATTGTTCTCCGATTCGCTCAGCCGTCGCGAGACCGCGCGGGGGCGTGCCTTTGAATTGGGCGAGGCGCTGGTCTCGACCGGCGATCCGCGCGCCGCCGACAAGCGGCTGGCAGCGATCGCGCAGGTGACTGCGGCAGACGTCATGCGCGTCGCGGCGCAGTGGCTCGACCCGCAGGCGCGTGTCGACATGCGGTATGTGGCGGGCGAGGAAAACCCGGCGGCCTATGCCAATCCGGTTCCGATGCCTGAATTTATCACTCTGCCCCCTGCCACCGGCGAGCCGCTGGCGGTGCTGCCCGATGGCGCGCGCGAGGCACCGCCTGCAGCGGGCTCGACCCCTTCGGTAGAGGCACCGCGGATTGTCGAGCGCACGCTCGCCAACGGGATCGAGGTCGTCGCCGCACAGACCGGGGATGTCCCGATCGCGACGATGACCGTGGTGGTTCCCGGTGGCTCGCAGAGCGATCCGCGCGCCAAGGCCGGGCTTGCCAACATGGCCGCGAGTCTTGCCGAGCAGGGTACCGCGACGATGAACGCGCAGGAAATTGCCCGGAGGCTCGAGAGCCTCGGCGCAAGTTTCTCCTCCAGCGCGGGTTCGGCGGGGTCGTTCTTCAGCCTGACCGCGCCGGTCGCCAATATGGAGGCCGCAGGACGGGTCCTCTCCGAGGTGATCCGCAACGCTTCCTACCCGGCCGATGCCTTTGAGCGCGAGCGCAAGCGCGGTATCGATGGCCTGCAGGTCAGCCTCAAGGATCCGGGCGAACTGGCGCGGATGGTTTCGCGTCCGGTGCTCTACGGCGATGCGCCCTACGGCAGCGTCCCCGGCGGGACGCAGGCCAGCCTCGCCGCGATCACGCGCGAGGATCTGCTGGAGCATCGCAATCGTTATTGGCACCCGGCGCGCACGCAGGTGATCGTCAGCGGCGGGATCGCGGCAGATCAGGCAGTCGCGCTGACCGAGACGTTGCTGGGCGACTGGCAGGTCGCCACTACGCCGCCCGAGGAGATCGCCAATCCGACCGGGGCGGGGGAGCCGGTGCGTACGGTGGTGGTGAACATGCCCGATGCCGGCCAGGCGGCGGTCTATGCCGGGATGCGGGCGCCTTCGCGCACCGATGACGACTATTACGCCATCGAACTGGCCAATTCGATCCTCGGCGGCGGCTCGAGCGGGCGGTTGTTCGAGGAAGTGCGGACCAAGCGTTCGATCAGCTATGGCGCGGGCAGCGGGTTGGGCAGGGATATCCTGATCGCATCCTCGCAAACGCAGAACGCGACCGCCGACGAGGTGGTCCAGGTCTTCCTCGACGAGTTCGACCGGCTGGGCAGCGAGGCGATTGCTGCGGATCTGCTCGACCGGCGACGGCTGTTCCTTGGCGGCGGCTACGCCCGCAGCCTGGAGAGCTCCGCAGGCTTTAACGCCATCGTCGCCAATCTGTTGCTCGACGGGCTCGAACCCGCCGAAGCCGCGCGCTATGCGGAACGGCTTGGCAATGTCTCGCCCGAGGCGGCGGCCAAGGCGGCGGAGGATTATGTCGGTGCGGACAAGGCGACGATCATAGTGGTCGGCAAGGCCGACGAGTTCATCGACGATCTGCGAGCGATCCGCCCCAATGTCGAAGTGATCCAAGCGGCCGATCTCGACCTGTCGCGACCAGACCTGATCGGCGCAGCGCAGTAATCAGTCGGCGGGCGTCGCGGTAGCGGGGGCGGTCGGGGCTTCGGGACGACGTTCGGCCGCCTGGCGCTGCCACATCTCGGCATAGAGACCGTCGTGGCGCAGCAATTCGCCGTGCGAGCCGGTCTCCGACACGCGTCCCTGATCGAGGACGATGATCCGGTCGGCGCCGGCGATGGTCGAGAGGCGATGCGCGATGGCGAGCGTGGTGCGGCCTTGCGACACGCGCTGCAGCGTTTCCAGGATCTCCTGCTCTGTGCGTGAATCGAGCGCGCTGGTCGCCTCGTCGAGCACCACGATCGGCGGGTTCTTGAGCAGGGTGCGGGCGATGGCGACCCGCTGCTTCTCGCCCCCCGACAGCTTGAGTCCGCGCTCGCCCACCTCGGTGTCGAACCCCGCGGGCAGGCGCTCGACAAAGGGCAGGATCGCGGCATCGCGCGCGGCCTGTTCGATCTGCTCCGCGGTGGCGCCTTCCTGACCATAGGCGATGTTGTAGCCCACGGTGTCGTTGAACAGCACGGTGTCCTGCGGGACGATGCCGATCTGCGCTCGCAGGCTGTCCTGACGGACCTTGGCAATATCCTGCCCGTCGATCAGGATGCGCCCGCTTTGCGGATCGTAGAAGCGGAACAACAGCCGCGCGATGGTGCTTTTGCCCGCGCCGGAGGGGCCGACAATGGCCAGCGTGGTCCCGGCGGGCACCTCGAAGCTCAGCCCGTGGAGGATCGTGCGATCCGCATCATAGCCGAACACGACATTGTCGAAGGTCACCGAGGGACGGTTGACCACCAGCGCCGGGGCGCCGGGCACATCCTCGACCTCGACTCCGGTATCAATCAGGTGGAACATCTGCGCCATGTCCACCAGCCCCTGGCGGATCGTGCGATAGACCACGCCGAGCAGGTCGAGCGGCCGGAAGAGCTGGAGCAGGTAGGTGTTCACGAACACCAGATCGCCCACGGTCAGATCGCCGCGGCTCCAGCCCCAGACGCTATAGGCCATCGCGCCGGCCATCAGCGCATTGGTGATAAACGCCTGGGTGATGTTGAGCAGGCCAAGCGAGGTGTCGGACTTGATCGCGGCTTCGGAATAATCATGCGCCGCCCGGGCATAGCGCTGCTCTTCCCGGTACTCGGCGCCGAAATATTTGACCGTCTCGTAGTTCAGCAGCGAGTCGACGGCGCGCGACAGCGCGGTGCCGTCGAGATCGTTCATCTCGCGGCGCAGATCGGTACGCCATTCGGTGATCCGTTGGGTGACGAAGATATAGGCCACCACCGCCACGGCCGTGGCGGCAACCAGTCCGAGCCCGAAATTGAGGTAGAAGATCACCCCCACCGCGATCAGCTCGATGAAGGTCGGGGCGATGTTGAACAGCAGGAAGTAGAGCATGGAATCGATGCTCTTGGTCCCGCGCTCGATGATCTTGGTGACCTCGCCCGTGCGGCGCGACAGGTGAAACCGCAACGACAGCCGATGGAGCCGCTGGAAGACGTCGACCGCGAGGTTGCGGGTGGCTTCCTGCCCGACGCGTTCGAACACGATGTTGCGCAGGTTGTCGAACACTGTGGCGGAGAAACGTCCCAGACCGTAGGCCAGCACCAGCGCCAGCGCGACCATCATCGCCTCGTTGCCCGGCGTCGACATGGCATCGACTGCGCCCTTGTAGGCGAAGGGCAATGCCAGCATCACGCCCTTGGCGAGCAGCACCAGCAGCAGCGCGATCGCGATCCGCACCCGCAGCTGCGGATTCTCGCGCGGCCAGAGATAGGGAAGGAACCGCCGCAGCGTCGCCCAGCTCTCGGCGTCGCGCGGGGTGCTGGAATTTATCGTATCGGGAGGCATCGCCCGCCCATTTGGGGCCGCGGCGCGCTTTGCACAAGCGGGCCTGCCCGGTCATCGCATCGCCGGGTCGCGATACGCTAAGGAGACAGGTTCCCTCTCGCGAACCCACTCGCTCGCGAACCATCGGGCAGATCGAACAGGATGCGACGCTCGGCAAAATCGATCGCCACCCGGTCGAACGCGCGCAGGCTCTGCATGCCGAGGATCAGTGCGGGCCTGTCGTCGAGGCCGAGCTGGGCGAAGACCGGGCTTTCGGCATAGCCGATTGGTACCCGCTCCATCCTCAGCCCACCGATGCGCAAGACATCCGCGACGGCCAGATCGCTGCGCAATTCGAAGCCGTGGACGTCGGTGGTGAGCAATTCGTCTTCCTGGCGCGCCCCCAGCCGACGGCGCAGCGCGGCGTTGCCGTGCGAATTGGCGGCGCCGGTATCGATGATGACCGCGGTGCGCACTCCGTCGATCCGCGCGTCGGTAATAATCATTTGCCCAAGCTTGCGTCGCGCCCTGACGACGATCTCATAGCCCGAGCAGCTGGCATCGTGGGCATCGCTCACCGAGATGCGGTTCTCGCGAAAATCCATCAGAACCCGCAGGTTCTGCAAGCTGTCGAGGCCGAGGATGCCATCGGCACCCACATGGCGGGCGTCGAGCAACGGCGCGGTCAGCCCGTCGAGCCGCCGGTTGGCGAATTCCAGCCCGTCGAGCTCGATCGTCTCGACCATGCGGCTGCTGCCCATTGCGACCAGCATTGCCTGCCCCGTGGGGACGAGTTGCAGCCGGTCGGTCACGCGCTTCGTGATTACCGTGGCCTGCGCTCCGGTGTCGATCAGGAAGCGGAACGGCCCTGCGCCGGCGATCGTGACCGGAACGGTCATCCGCAGATAACGATCGAGCGCGATGGCGAAGTCTTCGGCCGGGGTCGTATCGTCGGGGAGGGCCAATTCGAGAGGGGCCTGGTGCGCCTTTGCCTCTGCCTGTGCCCGCACCTGTGCGGGCGTCGCTAGCGACAGCGAAACAGCGAATGCAATGCCCGCCGCCCGGGGGATGAAATTCTTTCGCGCCATTACGCCTCTCCTATGCATTGGATAGACCACGCGCGGATGGCGAAAAAACGGCCAAATCGGCTTGTCGATCACACTATGCCGGGTCGCAATGCACTGGTAGATGCGCGCCACTATGATGAGAGCATCGTCTCTATGACCCTCCAGATCGTCGTGCTGGCGCATAACGAAGAACGGCTGATCTCGCTGTGTCTCGACAGTCTGCCGCTGGGCGAGGCCGGGATCGCAGTGGCGGTTGTGGTCAACGGCAGCAGCGATGGCACCGCGCAGATCGTCCGCAGCTACGCCGATCGCGGCGTTCGGCTGGTCGAATATGACCAGGGCGGCAAGGCGCGGAGCTGGAACCGCTTCATGCTCGACGAGGCTCCCGAGGCGCAGTACTACCTCTTTGTCGACGGCGATGCGCAATTGCTGCCCGGAACCGTCCGGGCGCTGGTGGGCTGCTTGCGCGAAAACCCCAGCGCCAATGCCGCTGCGGGCATGCCGCGCAACGGGCGGCGGGCCAGGTATTACCGCCGCATGCTGGTCGAGGATCATGGTCTGTTCGGCGATTGCTATGCACTGAGCGGCGATTTCGTCGCCCGGTTGCGAGCCAGCGGGGTTCGGTTGCCCGAGGATCTGATCGGCGACGACAGCCTGATCGCGGCGCTGGCCAACAACGATCTGGGCCGCGACGCGGACCGCCGCGAGGATGCCGTTGTGCCGTGCATTACAGGGGGCTTCGTGTGCGAGCCGACCGCGCTTACGATCCCTGGACTAATCCTGCAGGCGCGCCGGATGGTCAATTACTCGGTCCGTCATTTCCAGAACCGGATTATCAGCGCGCTGATGCAGAGCGATGGGCCTGCCGCGCTCCCTCGGCGAATGGCCGACCTCTATCCCGAATGGCTGCCCGGGATGGGCCCGCGGCTCAACCCGCTGTGGTTTGAATTCGATCGCCGGGCATTGGCGCGGATGCGGGCCGCTGCCTGATCATGGCCCAGCTCTCTTCGACCACCTTGCGCCAGCCAAACCAGATCACCGCGGAATAGGTCAGTGCCCCGGTCGCGGCCATCGCTGCCAACCGGAAGGGCGCGGGCCAATCGGGGAGCACGGTCTTGAGGGCCAGCACCGCCACCGCCATCGCCGCGCAGCCGACGATCGCTGGCCAGATCGACCCGAACCACTCCCATGCACCAACACCGGCGATCGGAAGCGTCAGCGTTAGGGTGAAAACGAGCAGCAGCGGCGCTGCCACCCACCACGCCTGGACCAGACCGAGCGCTCCGTAATCGACTCCGATCAGAAAACCGGTGGTGAACACCACCGCACCCACCAGGCTGGTATAGACGTCGATCCGTGGGCGACCGGTAGCATTGGTCGCGGGTGCGCAGATGATCTCGAGCGAGCGCAGCGGCATAATCAGCGCCAGTCCGGCGACGATCGGTGCCATCGGCATCCATTTCGAACCGAACAGCGTCGCGATCGCTTCGGGTGCGGTGAGCGCGAGCCCGATATAGATTGGGCCGGTCAGAATCGCGACGGTCCGCACGGAACGCAGGAAATAGGGGCCCAGGCTGCGCCCGGCCTTGTGCAGCTCCGAATAGGCGGGGAACGCGACCTCGTTGAGCGGCGGCAGGAACCGGCCGGTGACGATCAGGGTTAGGAACAGCGCCTCGGCATAGAGGCCAAGTTCGTAGGGATCGAACAGGCGACCGGCGATGAAGATGTCACTCTGGCTCTGGACGATCCACAGCATCTGGCACAGCGTCATTGCGCCGCCATAGCTGACCATCGCGCCAGCGCCCTTGAAGTTGAACACCGGCATGGTCAGCGGCCAGGCGGCAACCGTGACACCAACAGCGCGGACCGCAAAGGCGATGATCGGGGCCCACACCAGCGCCCACACTCCAAATCCGTACCAGGCCATCCCCAGCGCGGTGAGCGCGCCAAACACCGAGGCGATGATATTGGCGAACGCCTGGGTGCGGAACGAAAGCTCGCGCGAAAGCAGCGCGCTGGGCAACGCAATGAAGGGTGTCGTCAGGAACAGCAGGGCCTGGATGTAGAGCATGGTCTCAATCAGGGGCTCGCCATAATAGAGCGCGGCATAGGGCGCGATCAGGATCTGCAGGATGGCGAGCCCAAAGTTCAGTGCAAGCAGCAACGCAAAGGCCTGACCGATATCGCGTTTGCCGATCGATTCCTGCTGGATCAGCGAATTGGCAAATCCCCAGCCGTTGAGGAAGGCCAGCGCGGCGAGCACGACCTGGCTCATGGCGAAGAGCCCGTAATCGCTCGGATCGAGCAGACGCACTACAAGGAGTGTCGAGCCCCAGGTGATGATCTGCGCGACGACCTGGCTGCCATAGCGCCAGGCAAGCGCGCTGCGCACGCGGGTAGCGAAGCCTTCGGGGGCTGGTCCCGCCGGATCGGGCGCTTGTCCTGCTTCATGATGCGCGCCGCCGGGGCGCTGGTCGGTGCCGTTCATAACCATGCGATCTAGAATCGAAAGGTTATGAAAGCGAGACGGCAAGCCGCAGATTCGGATTCGGGTCCTGCCAGAGGTGAATCGGCCAATTTGCGCCTTTCTCCAGAGGCCGGGCCCCTGTCTGCCCCGGTTTGACCCCATTGAACCCCATAAGAGGGCCTCCCACATGACGCTTTGGGGACAGGGTGAAACCCGCGGGTTTCTGCGGTTTTTTCGCCCTCACGAAATAAAATTGCAAAAACCCGTTGACCCGAATCGAAGGTTCCCATAGATGACCTCTCACCGGAGCGAAGCAGCCCACTCAAACGGGTTCGACGCTCTGGTCGCCAACATAAACGGATAGCCGGTCCCCCGGTGCAAATCGGGGATACCTTCGCTGTCCGCTTTTAATGTTGAGCGGCTCTTTGACATTGTTGATTTTTGATGAAGGGACATGTGGGCGACGGCGCCCGGTCCGGGGGTTTTAAGGCTCCGGATACCGGTTTAACTATGCCGATTGCCACATCCTTCGCAGGTCACAGCCTGCGTTGCGATGATGCATGTTCATTCGTATCCATTACGTTTGATGTGCAGGTATCGGCTCCTTGAAGCTCTTGTCTGTTCGGATAGCGGGTTTCGACCCGTGCCGGATAGGTGAGTGACACAAACTTGAGAGTTTGATCCTGGCTCAGAACGAACGCTGGCGGCATGCCTAACACATGCAAGTCGAACGAGACCTTCGGGTCTAGTGGCGCACGGGTGCGTAACGCGTGGGAACCTGCCTTTAGGTTCGGGATAACAGTTGGAAACGACTGCTAATACCGAATAATGTCTTCGGACCAAAGATTTATCGCCTTTAGATGGGCCCGCGTTGGATTAGGTAGTTGGTGGGGTAAAGGCCTACCAAGCCGACGATCCATAGCTGGTCTGAGAGGATGATCAGCCACACTGGGACTGAGACACGGCCCAGACTCCTACGGGAGGCAGCAGTGGGGAATATTGGACAATGGGCGAAAGCCTGATCCAGCAATGCCGCGTGAGTGATGAAGGCCTTAGGGTTGTAAAGCTCTTTTACTGGGGATGATAATGACAGTACCCAGAGAATAAGCTCCGGCTAACTCCGTGCCAGCAGCCGCGGTAATACGGAGGGAGCTAGCGTTGTTCGGAATTACTGGGCGTAAAGCGCGCGTAGGCGGCTTATCAAGTCAGGGGTGAAATCCCGGGGCTCAACCCCGGAACTGCCTCTGAAACTGGTAGACTAGAATACTGGAGAGGCGAGTGGAATTCCGAGTGTAGAGGTGAAATTCGTAGATATTCGGAAGAACACCAGTGGCGAAGGCGACTCGCTGGACAGTTATTGACGCTGAGGTGCGAAAGCGTGGGGAGCAAACAGGATTAGATACCCTGGTAGTCCACGCCGTAAACGATGATAACTAGCTGTCCGGGCTCTTAGAGCCTGGGTGGCGCAGCTAACGCATTAAGTTATCCGCCTGGGGAGTACGGTCGCAAGATTAAAACTCAAAGGAATTGACGGGGGCCTGCACAAGCGGTGGAGCATGTGGTTTAATTCGAAGCAACGCGCAGAACCTTACCAGCCTTTGACATCCTAGGACGACTTCTGGAGACAGATTTCTTCCCTTCGGGGACCTAGTGACAGGTGCTGCATGGCTGTCGTCAGCTCGTGTCGTGAGATGTTGGGTTAAGTCCCGCAACGAGCGCAACCCTCGTCCTTAGTTGCCATCATTTAGTTGGGCACTTTAAGGAAACTGCCGGTGATAAGCCGGAGGAAGGTGGGGATGACGTCAAGTCCTCATGGCCCTTACAGGCTGGGCTACACACGTGCTACAATGGCATCTACAGTGAGCAGCGATCCCGCGAGGGTTAGCTAATCTCCAAAAGATGTCTCAGTTCGGATTGGACTCTGCAACTCGAGTCCATGAAGGCGGAATCGCTAGTAATCGCGGATCAGCATGCCGCGGTGAATACGTTCCCAGGCCTTGTACACACCGCCCGTCACACCATGGGAGTTGGATTCACCCGAAGGTGGTGCGCTAACCTGCTTGCAGGAGGCAGCCAACCACGGTGGGTTCAGCGACTGGGGTGAAGTCGTAACAAGGTAGCCGTAGGGGAACCTGCGGCTGGATCACCTCCTTTCTAAGGATTGGTACGAAAGCGCCGGAGCTAGTCTCCGGAAGTGCTTCGCACCTTTTCAAAGAAACATGCCGTCGTCCTCATGTCCTTTCATCACTGGAGAAACGCTGATCGTAAGATCCGCGTTTGCGCCTGAGCTGGCTCACGCCGCCCGCGGCTTGCCATTCGCAAGAATGGCAGCCTGCTTGGTGACGGGATGGGCCTGTAGCTCAGTTGGTTAGAGCGCACCCCTGATAAGGGTGAGGTCAGTGGTTCGAATCCACTCAGGCCCACCATCCTTTTGGCTATGGGGCCTTAGCTCAGCTGGGAGAGCACCTGCTTTGCAAGCAGGGGGTCATCGGTTCGATCCCGATAGGCTCCACCAGCCAAAACATTCTCCAGGATGAAACGAAAAAATATTCGGACCGAGGTTTACCTTTGGTCCGGTAGTGAGAGGATTTGCCTCTTGCGTCTTTGACATTGTGAATGGGTTTTTAAATCGATGCCGTGGCGGTATCGTCGTAAGGGTTTGCGGCCTTCGGGTCATAGAACCGCGCGATCGATATCATCACAAAATCAATTACAATGATTATCTGGCTGAGATAATCCTCCATGCCGTCGCAAGACGCGCAGCCGTTATGCAGGGCTGTCGTTGATGGTGTGGATTCTCAAGCGTGAGGTAAGAGCATTTGGTGGATGCCTTGGCATGTACAGGCGAAGAAGGACGTGGCACGCTGCGATAAGCGTCGGGGAGATGTGAGCAATCTTTGATCCGACGATTTCCGAATGGGGGAACCCACCTTCACCATTTCTTCCAGTCTTCCTTCGGGGAGGCCGGGCGAGGTGGATAAGGTATCACTAAGTTGAATAAAATAGACTTGGTGAAGCGAACCCGGGGAACTGAAACATCTCAGTACCCGGAGGAAAAGACATCAACCGAGATTCCGTTAGTAGTGGCGAGCGAACGCGGACCAGGCCAGTGCCTTTCATTAAATTAGCAGAACACTTTGGGAAGAGTGGCCATAGCGGGTGATAGCCCCGTATGCGAAAATGATTTGAAAGGACTCGAGTAGGGCGGGACACGTGAAATCCTGTCTGAACATGGGGGGACCACCCTCCAAGCCTAAATACTCGTACATGACCGATAGCGAACAAGTACCGTGAGGGAAAGGTGAAAAGCACCCCGATTAGGGGAGTGAAATAGTACCTGAAACCGAATGCTTACAAGCAGTTGGAGCCTCCTTGAGGGGTGACAGCGTACCTCTTGCATAATGGGTCAGTGACTTAATCTAACATGCAAGCTTAAGCCGTTAGGTGTAGGCGCAGCGAAAGCGAGTCTGAATAGGGCGACTGAGTATGTTGGATTAGACCCGAAACCCGGCGATCTAGGCATGACCAGGTTGAAGGTGCAGTAACATGCACTGGAGGACCGAACCGTTTAATGTTGAAAAATTATCGGATGAGTTGTGTTTAGGGGTGAAAGGCCAATCAAGCCGGGAAATAGCTGGTTCTCCGCGAAATCTATTGAGGTAGAGCGTCAGATGTATGCCGATGGGGGTAGAGCACTGGATGGGCTAGGGCTGCGCGAGCGGTACCAAACCTAACCAAACTCCGAATACCATCGAGACTTGTCTGGCAGACAGACGGCGGGTGCTAAGGTCCGTCGTCAAAAGGGAAACAGCCCTAACCTACAGCTAAGGTCCCCAAGTCATCACTAAGTGGGAAAGCATGTGGGAATCCCAAAACAACCAGGAGGTTGGCTTAGAAGCAGCCATCCTTTAAAGAAAGCGTAACAGCTCACTGGTCTAATTAAGGGTTCCTGCGGCGAAGATGTAACGGGGCTAAAGTGATGCACCGAAGCTTAGGGTTTGGATCTTCGGATCCAAGCGGTAGCGGAGCGTTCCGTAAGCGGATGAAGCCGAAGGGTAACCGACGGTGGACGTATCGGAAGTGCGAATGCTGACATGAGTAGCGATAAAAAGGGTGAGATGCCCTTTCGCCGAAAGACCAAGGGTTCCTGCGCAACGCTAATCGGCGCAGGGTGAGCCGGCCCCTAAGACGAGCCCGAAGGGGGTAGTCGATGGGAACCACGTTAATATTCGTGGGCCTGAAGATGTGTGACGGATTGTGGAAGTTGTGTGTTCTTATTGGATTGAGCATGCAGCCAAGTGGTCCCAGGAAATAGCCTCTTCATATAGACCGTACCCGAAACCGACACAGGTGGTCAGGTAGAGTATACCAAGGCGCTTGAGAGAAGTATCCTGAAGGAACTCGGCAAATTGCCTCCGTACCTTCGGAAGAAGGAGGCCCTCTCACTGGGCAACCAGTGTGGAGGGGGCACAGGCCAGGGGGTAGCGACTGTTTATCAAAAACACAGGACTCTGCTAAGTCGGCTTCAAGACGACGTATAGGGTCTGACGCCTGCCCGGTGCTGGAAGGTTAAGAGGAGGAGTGCAAGCTCCGAATTGAAGCCCCAGTAAACGGCGGCCGTAACTATAACGGTCCTAAGGTAGCGAAATTCCTTGTCGGGTAAGTTCCGACCTGCACGAATGGCGTAACGACTTCCCCACTGTCTCCAGGATATGCTCAGCGAAATTGAATTCTCCGTGAAGATGCGGAGTACCCGCGGTTAGACGGAAAGACCCCGTGCACCTTTACTGCAGCTTCAGAGTGGCATTAGGAAAGAGTTGTGTAGCATAGGTGGGAGGCTTTGAAACTTGGGCGCCAGTCCAAGTGGAGCCATAGGTGAAATACCACCCTGCTGTTTTCTGATGTCTAACTTCGCACCGTTATCCGGTGTAAGGACCCTCTGTGGCGGGTAGTTTGACTGGGGCGGTCGCCTCCTAAAGAGTAACGGAGGCGCGCGATGGTAGGCTCAGGACGGTTGGAAACCGTCTGCGAGAGTGCAATGGCATAAGCCTGCCTGACTGCGAGACTGACGAGTCGAGCAGAGACGAAAGTCGGTCATAGTGATCCGGTGGTCCCTCGTGGAAGGGCCATCGCTCAACGGATAAAAGGTACGCCGGGGATAACAGGCTGATGATTCCCAAGAGCTCATATCGACGGAATCGTTTGGCACCTCGATGTCGGCTCATCACATCCTGGGGCTGGAGCAGGTCCCAAGGGTTTGGCTGTTCGCCAATTAAAGTGGTACGTGAGCTGGGTTCAGAACGTCGCGAGACAGTTTGGTCCCTATCTGCCGTGGGCGTCGATTGTTGAAAGGAGTTGCCCCTAGTACGAGAGGACCGGGGTGAACATACCTCTGGTGTACCAGTCATTCTGCCAAGAGTGCCGCTGGGTAGCTATGTATGGACGGGATAACCGCTGAAAGCATCTAAGCGGGAAGCCTCCCTTGAGATAAGCAATCTTCGAACCGTCGTAGACCACGACGTTGATAGGCTGGGTGTGGAAGCGCAGTAATGCGTGAAGCTAACCAGTCCTAATAGTTCTTTTCGCGCTTGATGAATCCCACCATCATCGACAGCTCTGCCGCAAGGCAGGATGTCCTGATGTGGAGGATATCGAAAGCCGGATAACGCCCGTCGTATCCATTGGATGCGGCATGCATCGATTTAAAAACCCTCATTCGTTCCGCCTGCTTCATTGCTTGGTGGCCATAGCGTCTGTGACCCACCCGATCCCATCTCGAACTCGGCCGTGAAACCGGACAGCGCCGATGGTACTAATGCTCAAGCATTGGAAGAGTAGGTCGCCGCCAGGCATTGTAGCAGGCGGGACGAATGAGGGGACCCATTCACGTTGTTAAAGGGCTGTCCCGCGGGGCTGCCCTTTTTCGCGTCTCTACGATCGCTGCGATCATGGATGCGTGCAGGCTCCGAATTCATGAACTCGGACGCCCGGGGTTGTGACGGTCGTACCGTCCGATCCCAGCCCTCGGCCCCTCGGGGTCCGCGTGGCTGAACCTGGTATCGCGGGGTGGAGCAGTCCGGTAGCTCGTCAGGCTCATAACCTGAAGGTCGTTGGTTCAAATCCAACCCCCGCAACCAGTAACTACCTCAAATCGTTATCCTAAGTCGCCCCGCTGCTTACAGTGGGGCTTTTTGCGTTTGCAAGTGTAAGCAAATAGGAAGCAGATGGGAGGCCTCGCCGAGTTAACCTCAATGCACCGGATATTTGGGATGGGCCCGGAGCGCGCTGACGGATTCCAGGCTAGGGCCGCTGCCTCTCGGGGTTCGCAGGTGGTCAGCTTTGCCCCCAATATCGGCCATTAGAGGCTGCAGCCGGATCGCCTGAAAGCAGTCATTGAGGTCCCACCGGAGTAATGTCGGCTTTTCGTCGACGCGCGGCCGCTCGCACCCTTTCTCTTGTCCTGGCCAATTCTGGCCATGGAGAAAGACGATGACATATTCGCACTTAGATCCCGCCATGCAAAACCGCGTGGTTTGGAATGCCGGCAAGACGGTTGGCACCAAGCGACCGCTAACCCAGAAGCAGATATGGGCCGTCCGATTCTTCCTCGACAGGGAGGAAAGGCTTCGAGGAAAGGCTTCGAGATCGCGCACTCTTCGATCTCGCCTTCGACAGCAAGTTACGAGGCTGCGATCTCGTGAAACTGAAGATCGGCGACCTCATGGCCGGGACCGAAATCCGCACCCGCGCTCTTGTCATCCAGCAAAAGACGGGGCGACCGGTTCAGTTCGAAATCACCGCTGACGCTCGCGGCAGCCTTGCCACGTGGCTTCAGCGACGGGGCGGGACAGCCGATGATTTTGTCTTTCCCAGTCGTCTGGATCGCAGCCGCCCCATGAGCACGGGCCAGTATGCCCGGCTCGTAGACGAATGGGTCGCAGCCATCGTACTGCGGCGCAAGGACTATGGCACGCATTCGATGCGGCGAACGAAGGCTGCAATGATCTATCGGGCGACGGGCAACTTGCGCGCGGTGCAGATACTGCTCGGCCACACGAAAATCGAGAACACCGTTCGGTATCTGGGTGTAGATGTGGAAGACGCGCTCATTCTTGCGGAGCGCACCGAAATCTGACGACCAATGCGGCCATCGGGTATTGCCCGGTGGCCGCTATTGGGGGCAAAAAAAGATCCGATAAACTGCCTGAACTGGGGTGGTTTTGCGACGGTCCGCTACTGGATGCAGATCACAGCTAAACCGCAGTCACGAGCTTTGTAGCATCCCAAAAACGAGCATTCCCGCAACGGCAGGCACATTGTAGGCAGCATGCAGAAGCACGGCACTCCCAAGACCGAGGTAGATCCTCGCAAAACCCCAAAGCCAAGCGCAAATCACAATGGGAAGCGTTGATAGAACTACGACGGGGGGAGAATCGCTGGTTACATTCTGAAAATGCAATACTCCGAACAGAAGGCCTTGCGTCCAGTATAGGTATGGGAAGGCCCGTTCGAAATGCGGCAAACGCTTACCTGAATCGATCGGTGACAACACTTTAAACCCAATCAGCCCAATGACGGCCAGCCCCAGCTGGAGAATTATTGCCGAAACCGATAACAGCCCGCCGACGAGTTGAATGATGCCAAACACAAGCGCAACGAACAGCGCGCTGCCGACGACGGAGCGCCACGTCCCCGACAACCAGCCTCGAAACATGACCTCCTCGATCAAGGGACCGAGAACGATCACCGCCAGCACGATGGTTGCAATCGAACCTGAAAAGACCTGCTGAAGCTGGCTGCCGGGTGCAGCCTCGGCCATCAGAAAAAGCGGCAACGCTGCAAAGGCAAACATTGCAGTGACAGCCAGCGAGAGGGCCAGCAGGCTTGCTCCAATCGCCAAGGGTGACAATGGCAGCTGGTCTTCTTTACTGACGGAGGGCCTTGGTCTCAGTAGAAACAAAAAGAAGGATCGCGCCACGGAGATCAACGCCTCCCAGGCTTCGGTCATTGAAAATGTCGCTGTCGGTTTCAATTGTGGGTCACTTGCGACTGGACCTCCATCCCGTTCGAGCAATGTCTCCGATCAAGGTCGGTTTTGCAAATTTGAAATGACCGCTCATAGATCGGCACAAGAAATTCCGCTGTTGGCGAAATTCAGGCCATAGCCGCCTGACCGGTTCCAGGGGCGCGGCATAGCATCGGTAACGGCGTGAGATGGGGTGGTTTAGCGACGGTCAGCTTAGGGCGGTGATTGGGACATAGCGGACGTTGTGATCCAACCGACAACTGCTCGCCCTACCGTAGAGGATAACTGACCCTGAACCTTCGTTTTGTTAGTGGTCAGGCAATCAATTTATCGGTGCTCTTCAATCAAATCGACCAACATCTCAATCGCACTTTCGGTTACCCATTGCCCACCACTTCCGGTGAGGATTACGACACCTGCGTTGTGCTTTGGTGAAAAGACATAAACCGAAGCGAACCCGTCGAGATCACCATCATGAAGATAGAACGGCCCCTCTGGATGCGGGAGAATTATCAGGCCTGATCCGAACGCTGCCTGTCCGAAACCTTGGCGCAAGCTGGCCGTCGTGACATCCTTGGTCAGGATCAGAGGGCCAGCAGTTCTACCGGTTTTAAATTCGCGATATGCCTTCATCTGCGCCGCCTGCAGGTTTTGAAGGTCATGCACGGTGGAATAGATTGCGCTGCCTGGGGACGCCTTACCCATGATGTAGGGCAGCACCGCTTCGCTACGATTTCGCTTGTTATAGGCCGTAACAAGCCGTGATTTCTGCGCGTCGTTCAGGGTCACCACCGTATCGGGCATATCATATGGCTCGGTGACATATTGTCGCAGCAACGCATCAAAATCCTGGCCAGTGACGATCTCGCCCACCAAGCCCGCAACCGCATAGCCGCAACTTGTATATTCGAAAGTATCGGGGGTGCGGCCGCTCATATCAATGGCGTTAAGATCAGCTACCAACTCGGTTCGCGTGTAGCCGCTTTGCACCACTTCGCCTTCCGCCCGATTACGATATACGGT
This sequence comes from Erythrobacter sp. QSSC1-22B, assembly GCF_001678665.1. Classification (GTDB taxonomy): domain Bacteria; phylum Pseudomonadota; class Alphaproteobacteria; order Sphingomonadales; family Sphingomonadaceae; genus Qipengyuania. Next base: position 6,384 of record NZ_LZRP01000012.1, on the reverse strand, counting down.
GCAGTCCTTGTCGGTGATGCCCGAACGATGCTGCATCAGTTGGACAAGCGTGATGGAGCCAAGTCGCTTCCGCGCATCTGCGGTCAAGAGAGGAGAAAGATACGTGGCAATGGGTCCCTTCGGATCTAGCCTGCCGTCGACAATCAGAGATTGGATAATGATTCCGGTCAGTGTCTTCGAGAGCGAGGCAGTCTGATAAATTGAGTCATCGCCTACCAGCGTGCCAGATTCACGATCGAGGGCCCCCGAACTAGCGCTGGCTATTGCACCTTGATAGATGACACCCGCTGAAATGGCCGGAATATTTTCCTGCTCCGAGATTTCGCTGATCTTGCGCTGTAAGTCGTGCGTGATGCCTTCGGAATCGGAGATTGAGCTTCCTTCAGAAGATGTGATCTGCATCGATTGAGAAACTTCATCGGAACTCTGTGTCGATGTGCATCCTCCCAGAGCCAACACCAAAAAAGCCATCGGACCTGCTGCAGTATATTTCATATTTCTCCCTTTTAAGATTTCTGGCTTGGTGTATTGCACATGTAATACACAGGCGCAACCCTAGGTGGAATTGCTTCATAGCCTCGCGTCGCTGGCGAACGTCGAGTTCCAAAAGTGAAAAGTTTTGGATGTGAATGGCCGCCTTTGGGTCGTGAGCCGACAGGCAGGAAATCTCAACGATCTGGAAAAGCCGCCTTTCAGCCAGCGACCCATAAGCGGTCAAGGGATGGAAATTCTCGTTCACCAAAACCGGCTGTTCGTTTTCCGTGCACCTTTGGGCGGCACTAGGGCCGAATGCTGAAAGGCAACTTCTGGCTGGGAAGGCATTGTCCATAACCACGCGGGTCGGCAAGAACTCGTCCTTCTCTGCCTAGGCAGGGGTCGGCTTAGGCTCGGGTACAGTGGGCGCGCGTAGCGGCGTCCAGATCGTCTGGAAGCGACCGGGCCGAACCGTCAGCGGAACACCGAAACGAGGCCCAATTTGTCTCGTTTCCTGTCGGACGGCGGGGTCCTAGAGCTTGAAGAACGAGAACTGTTTTGTCTCGATCCAGACCTCATCCTCGGGCCAGCTGCCTTTTCCGCCCGACCAAGCAGTTTCGTAGAGCGCTTCGGGCTCGACCTGTTCGTCGGCGATCGTCGCGTTGCAGACGATGCCGGTCAGTGTCGAGCGCATATCGATGCTGAGCTCGTCGTCGCCGATCGGGGTCAGCCACGGCTCCTTGAAGGAACGCCGGAAGGAAAACCACGCGCCTGTGCGGTGGAGCGGCTCGCCATTCACCACCATCCGCTCTTGCGCCCAGCCGATCCAAGCAAAACCGTTGTCGACATCAACGAGGTGATTTCCGATCCGATACCGCCATCGCTGACCACGCATTTTCATGGCCTTAGCGTGCCAAATCGCCGCTCGGCACGCAAGGTCTTGGGGGGCACGGGAGACGGGCGTTTACCGGACGCGGACTGACTGTTTGTCAGGATTTGTGCCGAAAGCTGCCCGTAGGCAAACGACCCAGTTGCGGACATTCGGGTGATAGGGAATAACCGTTGCGCCAGAGATTTAGCGGCCCGCGGTTGTAGTTCGTTTGCGCAACCCGGTATGGATTTTGGCGAAGATCCGGGGAAGAGACAGTGGATGATTGCAGTGATCGACCATAAATCGATTGGCGGAACGCGGTGCTGAAGACGGTCGCCGCTTTGATGGCAGTTGCGATGCTTGCCTCCTGCTCTCCGCTAGGCACATTTAATGCGATAGTCCCACAGGACCGAGGCGCTACAGCGGTCGAGCGTGGCTCCGCATATGGCACTCACCCGCGCCAGCAGCTCGACTTGTATCGGCCGAAAGCTTGGCGCGCCGGGCAGGCAGGTTTGCCGATCGTCGTCTTCCTTTACGGCGGCTCCTGGCAGGAAGGGGGCCGGGGAGGTTACGAGTTTGTCGCGCGAGCTTTCGCCGATGCAGGTTTTCTTGTGGCAGTTCCCGATTATCGGCTGGTCCCGGAAGTTCGCTTCCCGGCCTTTCTCGAAGATTCCGCGGCTGCCGTGCGCTGGGTGCGCGCCAACGCAACTCGCTTTGGAGGAGACCCCGACCGGATCGTGATCGTCGGCCATTCGGCGGGAGCCTACAACGCGGCCATGCTGGCGCTGGACGATCGCTGGCTGGGCGAAGATCGGCAGGCGTTGCGAGGGCTGGTGGGATTGGCTGGCCCGTATGATTTTTTGCCATTGGATACTGCGGTGACGGTCGATGCATTCGGTCAGGAGCGGGATCTCGAGAGCACGCAGCCAATAAGCTTTGCTTCCGCCGGGGATCCTCCGGCGCTGCTGCTGCATGGCGATCGCGACACCACCGTTTACCCTCGCAACAGCGAGCGACTGGCGAGCATTCTTCGCGCCGCAGGCGTCGAAGCGCAACTGAAGCTTTACCCCGACCTAGGTCACGTCGGAATCATCACCGCTTTGGCACGGCCTTTCCGAGGACGAGCACCGGTGCTCAACGACTCCATCACGTTTGCACGTGAGGTCACCACCGACCAAAGTCGGGGGCCGTCCGGAAGTCAGTGATCCACAACGCAGGACACCCTTAGCTCGTGCTGTTTCGCTCGGGCGGCTTACCGAATGGACCTTGGATGTTCGGCCCAAAAGCACCTCGACTGTAAGCCGTCTGTCCACTTCCCGTCCGGAGATTCGAAAACCCACCTTTCCGCAAACGATCCACTTGCGGACGCTATCCATCGTGGCCATTCTCAACGCGATCAACTGTTCGGAGAGCGGCACCGATGAGCCTATCGCTTTATGAGAAAGTCTGGTTCATCGCCGGAATTTCGTTCGTCGCTTATCCGATCGGCGACATCCTTGGCTATTGGGACATTAAGGCACCCGTGGTGCTGCTGTGGTCGGGTTTGCTCCTCTTGACCGGCTGGAAGGTCGGAAAGAGGATTTAGGTTCTCCCCCGCTGGCCGTTCCCCACATCCGACATCGCTGAGTTTCGCGAGCGCTGCTGCTAGCCCGATTTCCACCCCAGTTCACGACGTTCCCGGTGGCTCGTCCCGACCCTGACACAAGTCAGGCTGCTATCGCCGGATTCTCACGAAAACCTGCCTGTCGCGTGCAGACCCAGTAGCGGACAAGCAGCAGATCCGCGGATAGCTCAACCTGTTCGGCAGAGGGGCTCTTGCTCATTCAGTCCAATCGCGCGGCCGTCTGGCACTTCCAGACCTCGCAAGCGGCACAAGTGCGAGTCGAGTTCCCTTGGCAGCAACAGCCTGTCCAGACGGATCCCCGCGATACCCAAGCTAATCCAACGAATCCGGCCGCGCAGCTTCATTTCTTCGCATTCGACGATGATCTGGTCATCGGGCAAAAAGTCGCAACTACCGAGCCCGCTTATGCGGCACCCCTCGCTGGATAGCTCGATTATCAAGCCCCTGGCCTGACTTCCGTCCAGTAGCCTTTGCAGACAAATCGATTGTCTAACAGCGAAGCGCTTGTGCCCGCGCATTGTCATTATCATCGTCGTCCCCTCGCAGCACTCTCGGACACGGATCGGTTGATTTGGTTTAAGAGTGGTTTATTTCCCGAAGTCAGACAAAATGAAGCCTTTTCTGTCGGCAGTGCGGACCAGCGGCGAATCTTTTCGCTCTGTCTGTCGATCAGCTGGTGGTGTCTGTTTTCCACCCCAGTTCACGCCGTTCCCGAGGGCCATCCTCAAACCCATCACCAGTCAGGCAGCTTCGGCCATGATTTCGCCAAGAGCGGAATTTCTCGTGCCGACCCAAAAACGGTCATGGAATAAAATCTCTCGTTCACCAAAACCGGCCCTTCGTTTTCCATGCAACTTTCGGCGGCATCTGGGCCCCAAGCCGCCGTTCCGCTATTGTCGGTCCGAAGCGAGCTCCCGCCGTTCCGAGATCGAGCCTATCGCAGAAGTCCGACCCAATGAGCGGAAAAGCTTATCCGCCTTGTCGAAATTCGGCTGATTTCATTTGAGCTAGCTGTGGGGCAGACCGGCACGTCAGCATCGCGCAGTTACGTTTGGGCTGGCGGGCTGCCGCCGCGCGTAGTCACTACTCAATCAAAAGATACCAGCCGTCGCTTATCTTCGTCCCACAATACGAGCCGTAGGGTGCCTAGCGTCTCAAGCGCGGTGAATCGGTTCATGCTGCTCAAGTGTGGGAACGTAATCAGCACCTCGGGAAGCCGATAGAAGGGGATTCGGCTGGCCAAATGATGAACGTGATGAATGCCGATGTTGGCGGTGAACCACCGCAGCACGGGCGGGAGTTCCAGGTAGGAGCTGCCCCGCAATGCCGCATCGTGAAAGGACCAGTTGGCGCTGTAGTCCCAATGGGCCTCTTCGAATTGATGCTGGATATAAAACAGCCATACGCCCACCATCGCGGCGATCAGCAGCACGGGCAGAAGCGTCAGCACGACAACGCTGGTGCCGAAGTGGTAAACGAGGACGGCCAGCAGCAGGGCAGTTGCAATGTTTGTCGCCATCGCGCTGACCCAATAAATCCTTCCAGCTTTCATAAGCCCGATCGGGAGCCGATGACGCAACAGGAACAAATACGCCGGGCCAATTCCGAGCAGGACCAGGGGATGGCGATAAAGGCGGTATCGCAACTTTCCGACGCGGCTAAGGGCACCGTATTCACGAACGGTGAGGGTATCAACATCTCCAAAGCCACGAGCATCCAAATTGCCCGTGCCTGCATGGTGAAGCGCATGAGAACGCCTCCAGCATTCGTAGGGAGTGAACGTAAGCACACCGAGCGCTCGGCCGAGCCAGTCGTTGCTGGCCCTTTTCTTCAAGAAAGATCCGTGTCCGCAATCATGCTGGATCAGGAAGAGTCTGAGCAAGAAGAGGCCAGCGGGCAAAGTAAGGGCAAGCGCAAAGAGATAACCGGCTTCGACCGCTACGAGCATCAACCCACACAAAACCAAGAAGGGCACCAGGGTGATCGCTAACTCGAATGCGCCTCGCCAAGGGCGCGGGGCCACGAAGGCCTTCATCTCTCGAACTAACTGCCGAGGATCGATGGGCGTGGTTTCCGAGCTCGTAATGCACTCTGTCGGCTCATCGTTGAGAAGATCGTGCGCCGGGGCGCGTGCCCCGTCACTTTCGCCACTAAGGCTTAGCATTTCCTGATCCTACGGGAGGTTGGTTTCGAAGCACTGAACAGTCCGCGAACGAGACCGTTCCGATAGCAAAGGTTTCGAGCGGGTTCAGACGATACGGGCCGTAAGCCTTTGTGGACCTTACCCTCAGGCGCAAACTTGCGGAGATGGGCCGCAAGCGGACTGTTTGAAATTGGGGTCCAAAACGTTGTTAGCGGACTGTCGACATACTCTGAGCATCCCCACGTTCCATCTAAGCAAATTGGAAATCAGGGAAGCCGCGATGGGGCGCAGAAATTTGCGAGCACCGCGCGGTGGTCTGAACCATTGTCAGGCAGGACTTCGAATGATCTCAGGTCTAGTTCTCCTTTGAGCATGAGCTGGTCGAGCGGCCATCCCGGTAGAAGTTTGTCGGCAGGAAAGGTCGGATATGTTCCGCGTCCGATCCGGGGATCGCGCCAGTCGCCCACCGCACGGAACTTGGTGGTTGTGCGAGACCAGGGCACGTCGTTGAAATCACCCATCACAAAGGCATCAGGGAGGCGGTCTGGTGTCTGGATGCCTGCGTTGACGATATTCTCGTCTCGCGTCTCGGTATCCCACCCTGGCAGTGGCGGCTTTGGATGAAGACCGATGAACTCGATGGGCGGCGAGCCGTCCGGTTGCAGCGTGGCGTAAAGCGTCGGAGTGTCGCGATGGGTGTTTTCAACGACATTCGATTTGAGCACCGGCAGGCGCGTCGCGAAGACCAGGCCGAATGCTTCCGGCTGCGGTTGCCTTTGAACATGGCCATATTGGGCTAGAACCGGCTCCAAGGCGTCGATCCACGGCTGGTCGGTCTCCATGAGGAACAGCAAATCGGGATCGTAGCGACGCAGCTACTGGATCATCTTTGCATATTGCTTGTTCTTGACCTTCACATTGGCGGCCATGGCCGAAAAACAGCGGGGATCGTCACCCGTGGCTGAAGCCTCGGCAAGCTCCAGCTGTGTTCCCGCCAAGCCCGAATACGGCCAGATACGCCCGACGTTGATGCCGATCACTAGAGCGAACATCGCAACGGTCGCCCAGCGCCAACGCGGCCCCACAAAGATTGCGATAACCAACAAGAGCGCGGCGATATACGCCATGGGCTCACGCACGAGGTCGATCGTTCTGATGAACCACTGATCGCTCGGGATCAGCGAGACGAGAACGGCTATGAGCAACAGAGCTGCTATGAGGAACAGAACGGCGGCTAATTTTCTCATACGGTCTTCGGCTTCCCTTTGGGCA
>NZ_LZRP01000011.1 GCF_001678665.1 Erythrobacter sp. QSSC1-22B | reverse complement strand
AGCCAGGTATACGAGAATGGCTTGAGAGTCGCGCAGCAGAACATCGCCATCGACCAGCACAGGTATCTCCCCGAACGGGTTCCGAGCTATGAAGTCCTTGGTCCTGTGCTCGCCGTCGAGGAAGGCAACTGGACGCAGAGTGTAGGGTTGTCCGATCAGCGCGAGGAATAGCCGGACCTTGTAGCAATTTCCGGACAGTTCGAGATCATAGAGTTGCATAAATCAAACCACTTTTTTGGATTGTCCCGAACGATCGGTACATAGTTTCTGCGTGGATGTCGAGAGGGCATGGTCAGAGCGAACGCAACGCGTTCAGGTCGAGCGGAAAAACCCGGACACTCGGCCGTGGTCAAACCAAGTGGCACGGCGGATATCCTTCACCACCGCTTCCGCAGGAGCCTTGGCGCGCGATTTTGTATTGGAGGGTTTGGGTCTCATCTTCGTTCCTTCGTCACTACGACGAGACCCAAACCCTCCTTAAATCACAACCTCAAATCTGTGCCATAGGTGCTGACGGCGGACAGATGTCGATAATCTCTTCGATACGGCGAGCCAGCGTGAGCGGCTGATGTTCCTCCCCAACCGAGCTGCACCGAAAGCATCGGTCCGCGAATTTCGTGACCGAAACCGTCATTTGAACGTCGGCATCACCTTGAAGCGCAGCTTCGGCGGCGCGAACCGCAACCGGACCGATAGCAGTTAACCCCGGCGGTGCTTGAAGTGCGCGAGGTTGCACGGGCGCGCTAACCGATCTCCGACGACCGCAACTGGGCCGATAGCTGCCTGTCTGGATTCACGAAGAAACCCATCAATCCTGCCATTCGGCCATCGGGAATCACATGCAGCGTTGAAGCTGGGCAATCTGCACTGACCGTTCAATGCACCAACGCCATTGACCAGGCGGCATGGTGCGACCCAGGCTCGCACCGAATCCGACGTCAACGACACCTGAACTACGATGCAATACTGTTATTGACTTGCATTCGCAATTGCACCAACGGTTCATCCGAAATCTGAATAACACTCTTTGGGGCAATATGACGAACTACCATTTAACCACGTCAATCACTGCAATGGCTATCGCGTGCCTGACGCTCCTGCCGAACGTGGCTCTAGCCCAAGCCAATTCCGATCCGGATTCCGAGACTGCAGAAAGGGCGAGCGCAGGCCGGGATGACACTGGCTCCGATAAGGCTATCGTTGTCGTTGGTGAGCGCGAATCCGGCTACACGTCGACGACGCAATCCGGTGGGACATTCGGCGAGCAGAGCATCTTTGATTCTCCTTTTTCGGTCACCGTCATTCCGCAAGAAGTGTTGCTGGATCAGCAGGTCCGTGCGCTTGGTGATATCGCCCGCAATGATCCATCGACCATTGTCAGCACGCCGCCCGGTTTCAATGATACCGTGAATGTCCGTGGCTACAATCTTGACAATTCGACCAGCTATCGGCGCGAAGGCTTGATCTTCCAGAACCAGGTGCAAAGCCCGTTTGAGAATAAGGCCGCGGTCGAAATCATCAAAGGCCCGACCTCGGTGCGCTATGGTTTCACGCCCCCCGGCGGCGTAATCAACTACATCCTCAAGCGGCCGACCGACACACCCTACCGCTTCATCCAGGCTTTCGGTGACAGCATCGGCTCGGCCGGTGTCCATGTTGATCTCGGCGGTCGCGTTAGTGACCAAGTGGGCTTCCGCGTAAATGCGGTCGTTTCGCACGAGGCCAGCTTTGTCGAGGGCGTTTCCGGCCCTCGACACATGTTGAGCGCCTTTGTCGAGTGGACTCCGAATGACCGGCTCACATTCGATTTTGAAGGCGAATATCAATATCGCGAATTGGAGCAGCAGGCGACAATCTCGGTTGGCTCCTTTGCGCGCAGTCTTACGGCGGAAGAGCGGCGAAATCTGGTCGAGGCATTCGACCAGACGACTTTCATCGGGCAGAGCTGGGGAACCTATCCGACCTCCAATTTTATCGGCTCGGTCGGTGCTCGATACGAGATTTCCGAAAATTGGCAGGTCCAAGCGCGGATACAAAAAATGCGGCTTGTTCGCGACCAGCAGGCTGCGGGTATCGGGTTTGGCACACTCCAGGCGAACGGCGATTTCGAATCGGAAATTTTCTTCGACCCTGCGCAGGTGCGCGACCCGCTATCCGCTGAAATATTCGTAACGGGTGCATTCGATACGCTCGGGGTTGGTCACGAGATCGCGTTTGGGGCATCTGTCAGCCGCAACCCGCTCCGTTTCTCGCTTGGAGGCGATTGCTGTTTGACAGCTGGGATTTCCAATATCTTCAATCCCGTCGACCTGCCTTTGCCGCCCGCCACTGCTACCCCGACGGTCGATGCGTTGCGATTCAACCAGGATGCGGTTTTCGTTTCGGACCTCATCTCGCTCACCGATGAGTTCAAGCTGTTCGGAGCGCTGCGCTGGACCAGACAGGAAACGATAGACCGGTTCAATGCGACGGAAACCCTCGAAACCACGTATGAAGACGATGTCTTCGTGCCTAATGTCGGCGTTCTGTTCACCCCGGCAGACAATCTGACATTTTATGGAAGTTACTCCGAAGGCGTAACTGCGGGGCGGCAGATTCCTTCCAGCGCTGCTAATTTCGGTCTGGATAGCGATGCGTTTCTCGAGCCGACAGCCACACAACAGTTCGAAGTGGGGATAAAGGCAGAGATTGTTCCCGGTGCGATTATGAGTGCCGCATATTTCGACATCAGTCAGCCACTGGCCACATTCGATGAGAACAATGTTTTCGACTATATCGGCAATCAGGATCACCGCGGCGCGGAAGTAACCCTTACCGGTGAGATTGTTGATGGGCTTAGACTAATCGCTGGCGGGTTGTGGCTTGACCCTGTGATCTCGAATTCCTCGAACCTTGCAATCGACGGCAATAGGCCAGGCGGCGTGCCGGAGTTCCAGTTAAACCTCTTCGCCGATTACGAAGTCCCCTTTGCTGAAGGACTTGCTCTCAATGGCGGGGTATTTTTTACTGACGATCGTTTTGCCAACGACCAGAACACGTTTGAGATCGATGGTTACATAAGGGTCGATCTCGGCATGCGCTACCGCTTCGATGTCGGCTATCAGCGCCTGACCGCGAGATTGAATGTCAGAAATCTGCTGGACAAAGATTTTGTCGAGGGCACCGCGTTCGGTGGATTCCTATTCGGTGCCCCGCGCACGGCATTTTTCTCGCTCGCGGCAGAGCTCTAGGCCAATGAGTGTATATCGGGAAACATCTCCTTCTGCCTTGACGGACAGATCCCGGTCCATCGCTCTTGGCGCGGCCCCCGTGTCAATTTGGCGTTTCCTGTCCGGCTTTGGCAGCGGGTATTTCGTGATATCTGGCTTGGTCGCGGTCTTGGGTTCTACTCTGCCGACCATGGGTTTGCCGAAGGGAGAGGCGGTCAGCTTGGGCACGCTGCTCGCGCTGTTCGTGTATGTGCCCATCTGCCTTTTCATGTTTTCGACCACAAGACCATGGCGCGACGGACTGGCGTTGCTGATGGCTGGGATCGGCCTGATCGCGCTAGCGAAGCTAGTTTGACGAGGCGCGCGCGCTTATGATCAGAGCCACCGAAGAGTTCCGCCGGGCAATGAATTGGGCCCACACTTGGCTGGGCGTGGCTCTTGGCGGCGTTCTCTTCGCAGTTTTCTGGATGGGCAGCCTGACGGTATTCGACAGCGAGATCGACCGCTGGATGATCCCCGAAACCCGCGTTGCGCCGAGCGAGCAGGCAGTATCCTATGACCGGCTTCTTGCACTCATGCCCAAGGCTGCCGTGGGAAGCGACTACGTCAACTTCGTCGCTCCCGAGGAGCGCAGCAGGACCGTGACCCTTTTTTACCGCGGAGCTGACGGCACCTTCCACGATTTCCACCTTGATCCAGTTACCGGGCAGGAAATCGGCGTAACCGACAGCCTCGCCGGAACCGGTTTCATTTATCCGTTTCACCATACTCTGACGATTTATTGGGCAAGCCTTGGTATGTGGATTGTCGGCTTTGCCGCGCTTGCCATGCTCATCCTGCTGGTTTCCGGTCTCTACATACATCGCAAAATTATTGCTGAATTCTTTGTGTTTCGCCCCAGGCGTAAGACGCGACGGGCGACGCTCGACCTGCACAACCTTTCATCGTTGGTCGGCCTTCCGTTCTATTTTCTGATCACCTTTTCAGGGCTCCTGACCTTCGGATTCTATTATCTTCCCTGGGGCGTCGCCGAACCATTCGGGGGAGATACCGATGCGCTTTATGCCGAGACCGCGGGAGCTTTCCAACCGGGAGATCGAACCGGGCGCCCAGCGAGCCTCGCTTCGGTCGATGCGATGAAGCAGGAGGCCGAGTCGCTCTGGTCTTCCGAGGAAGGGGTCAAGGTCGAGGCTAACATCATCCGCGTGCTCAATCACGATGACGAGAGCGCCGTCGTCTATTTCCGGAATACCTTTCCAAAGGACCGGGTGGTGTTGAGTGAATATGTCGCAGTGTTCGACGGCGCCTCGGGTAAGCTCCTCCAAAATTTCAGTCTGCCGCCTATCGGTCATGCCTCGGCTTGGGTGCAGGGTGCACATTTTATGCAGTTCGACCACTGGCCGTTGCGCTGGCTTTATTTTCTCGGCGGGTTGGGAGGCTGCGTGATGATCGCCACGGGGCTTTTGTTCTGGCTGAAGAGCCGCGAGGGCAAGCTCGCCGCCAACTCCATCGAATATCGTTTGGTTGAAGCGCTGACTATCGGTTCCGTGACCGGGATCATCGTTGCTACCGGTGCCTTTTTGGTCGCCAACCGCCTTCTGCCGCACGATGCTTTCTTCTTGGGCGAAGGCCGGGCCGAGCTTGAGGTGCAGGTATTTTGGCTCTCGTGGCTAGCCGCCCTTATACATGCTACACTGTTGCGCGATCGCTCTTGGAAGCAACAGTGCCTGCTGATCGCAGCCCTCGCTTTTTCTGCTGTGATGCTCAACGCTCTCACGACTGGTGATCACATTTTCGCTGCTCTTGCGGGTGGCCAATGGGGCGTTGCAGGGATGGACGGGATCCTCATGCTGGCAGCCCTCTCGGCCATCTGGTCAGCAAATAAGCTCGCGTCGAAAACAAATGCCGACAATTTCGCAACCTTGGCGCCAGTAGAATGAGCGAAGCATTGCTAGCTGGTGCTGTTTTGATGGCCTTCCTGGGTTGCGCTTGTCTCGCCCTTTCCCAAGAGCGCCACTGGACTGTTTCGACCGGGAAACCACCAATTTCCGAGCTTGCGCAACGTAATGCAGGCTTGCTGCTTCTAGCAGGCAGCCTGGGTTTATCTGTCGCCCGAGACGGTTTCACCTTTGCCATACTCTTCTGGCCACTTATCGTTGGTGTAGGAGCGATTGCCACGTCAGCTACTTTGACTTGGAGGCCGTGGCTGCTTCGGCCGCTCGCTCTATTATTCAATCGCGCGTAATCTCACCCTGGAACAGCCCTCGTCTTAAAAATTTTCAACTTCAGCCTGTTGAGCAATTCCAGCTAATAACCTAGGAATTTTTCAACGGGGCAATGGCACATGGCCGTTTTGACCCTTTGATCGCTCGGCACTTCGAGAAAGACTACTGCAATGACCTTCAGAGACACTCGTTCAACAATACTTGTCAGCCTCGCAATGGGCCTCACTCTCAGCGCGTGTGGTTCCGCAACGAATCCCGAACCCGACGACAATCAGATGACTGCGGAACCCGCCGGCGACGATACGATGGCCACTTTGCCCGTTCCGCACCGGGTTGCCTTCATGGCCGGCCATGTCACGGCCGGGCTTGCTCTTTACCGCGCCGGGGCTGCAAGCGAAGCCTCGCCTCACCTTCTCCATCCAGTCTCGGAGACGCATGCCGCCGAACGTGTCGGGATTGATGCGCTCGGCTTCGATGCAGCTCCCTTCGAAGCGGTGTCCGCGGCATTGGAAGAAAATCGGCCCGCTGCAGAGGTCGAGCCTATGCTTCAGGCGGCCGAGGCAAATTTGACGCTGGTGCGCCGCAACGCTGGCGGCGATCCCAAGAACATCATCGACTACCTTATGGACACCACCGACGAGGAATATGCCATTGGCGTTCGCGATGGCGTGGTAACTGACGCTGGCGAGTATCAGGACGCCTATGGTTTTGCGGTTGTCGCTCTCGAGACCGCGCAAAGCCTACCTGATGCCACGCGGAGCGGCACGGAAGGTGAACTTCGGGCGCTTGTCGATCTATGGCCAGCAGGGGGGCCGCTCGCGGCTTCTAAGCCTCCTTCGAACAGTGCCGTGACCGCCCAGACTGCACGGGTCCGAGCAGCGCTCGCAGAGTCAAACTGAGTTGCTCGCACCGTCGGTCTCGGCATGCAGCGCATAGCTAAAAACTAACCTTGCGGGCAACCGCACGGGCTTTATTCTCGCCAAAGAGACTTTCTCCACGTGGAGGAACTCTCAGCGCCCCGACCCATGCATTCGCGCATTTTTACCCTCCCCGGGGAATTCGGGACGCAATCGAACGCCCCCGTCCGGCAGACTACCCAGACTTGGCAGAGTTCGCGTCAGTCTAGGGCGCTTGCTGGACCAGAGGCACGAGTAGCGCGAAGCCCACGGCAATAAGTCCGAGCGAAATCCAGCGCCAGTGACCCATGCCGCGCCACATCCCCGCAAAGCTGCGCGAAAGGCGGATATCCGAGCCACGCTCGCGCGCGATCCGTAAAGAGTAGATTGCCGCCCCCGAAACCGCGAGCCCGGTCATGGCGAGACCGAACAGGAACCAGGGAACCTTGGTCCAGTAACCGCCAAAATTTCCGAAATGCAGCGGGTCGGCCATTTCACCGATCCTCTGGTGAAGCCCCATGTCGCGGCCATCGGTAGTGAGCAGCACTTGCGACGAGGTGGGGTCGATCCACACGGCGTTGGCGCGCGGGCGGACCAGCAGCGCCTCGTGATCGCCCTGCAGTTCGAGATAGGGGCTGGCTTCGCGCGGGAACAGCAGTTGCTGTATGCGTAACCCGGGATAGGCTTCGCGCGTCGCCGTGAGCGCAGCCGCCAGATCCGCCACCTCCGGCGCGTGCGCATCACTTCCCTCAACGCTTGTGGCGGCCTCAACCCGCGGTGCGCGCGGCGCGTCGAGCCCGAGGCTTTCGGCGAAATACCAGACGCTGGTGAGAATGATCAGCGCGACGAACCACAGGGACCACACCCCAGCGAGACGATGGAAATCGCCCCACCAGGTGCGGGCATCGCGTTTGCGCAGCGGCTTGGCGAAGCCGCGCCACCATTTCTTGTAGACCATGAAGGAACTGACCAGACTCACCAGCAGCACGAATGCGAGCGAGGAGACGATCGGCACTCCCAGCCAGGTCGGCAGGTTGAGATGGCGGTGCATGTTGCGCAGGATCCGCGCCGCACCAACCCAGGGGCCGACGCCCTGGATCTGGCCCGTTGTCGGATGGGCATGGAGGTAGGCGAGGGTCCCGTCAGGCCGCTCGATCCGCACCCGCGCGGCGAACGCCGAGGCGAGCGGCGCTTCGATCGCCACGGTCTTGCCGATCGCCTCGTGGCGCGCGGCGTTCCGGGCGATCGCCGCCCAGTCCACCGGCCCCTCGACGCTCGCCGGGGCGACGCGCAGGCTGGGTTGGAGCAGCCAGTCAATCTCGTGGCTGACCACCGCCAGCGTGCCTGTGAACAGGATGAAGGTCAGAAACAGGCTGAGCTTGAGCCCGACCCACTGGTGCACCACCCACCAGTTGCGCGCGCGTTTGGGGACACCGGGCTTGCTCCGCTGCAGCGCTTCGATCGCGGCGCCCTCGACGCTCATCAGAAGCGGTAGCCGACCTCGAGGAAGACCGAGCGCGGCGCGCCGGGGAAATGGCCGGTCCGGTCGATGAAGCCCGATGCGGCGTAGGTCGCGTCGAAAAGATTGTCGACGCGCAGCAGCGCCCGCACCGGACCCGTTTCGTAGATCAGCGAAGCGTCGAACACGATATAGTCGTTCACCGGCTGGTCGCTGATGCTGATCCGGTCGGAGACATAATCACCGCCCAGCGCCACCGCCAGACCCTGCGCCGGGAACTGGTAGCGGGTCCAGAAGCCAAGCTGGTGTTCGGGCGCATTGGCAAAGCGATCGCCGATCGCATTGGAAAAGCCGCCGCCGCCGTTGTCGCCGGTAATTCGGGTGTCGTTGTAACCATAGGCCAGCGTCAGCACCCAGTCAGGGGTGATGTCGGCGGCGATGTCGAGTTCGAAGCCCTTGCTGGTGATTTCGCCCAACGAGACGAGATCGTCGACGCCGTCATTTCCGGTGTCGCCGAGCGGATCGGTCTGAAGAATGTTGGTGCGGCGGATCTGGTAGGCGGAGAGTGACGATTGCACCCCACCGTCCATCAGCGCGGTCTTGATTCCGCCCTCGATGATGTCGCCAGAGGTCGGCGCGAAAGGTCCGCCCGCCAGCGGGTTCTGTAATCCAGCGCTCTGCGGCTCGAAGCTAGTGGCATATTGGCCGAACAGCGAGATATCGTCGGTGACCCGGTAGACGCTGCCGAGGCGATAGGTGATTTCCTCATCCTCGAACAAAGTGCCATTTGAATCATCGGTGAAGCTATCGAGCCGCACGCCTCCGGTCAGGATCAGCCGTCCAATAGTGAGTTCGTCGAGCAAATAGACGCCGAAACGCTCGCTCAAGCTTAGCGTCTCGCGGAACGGACCCTGGTTGTAGGTTGCCGGGTCGGACAGTCCGTATTGCGGGTCGAACAGGCTGAGCGGGTTGGGCAGGCCCACGGTGTCGGTGGTCCGCCCACGCAGCGAACGCCCCATGAAGGTGCTGTCGGCCTCATAATAGTCGAGCCCCACCAGCACGCGGTTGGAGAGCGCGCCGCCCAGATCCTCGACCCAGACCGCATTGGTGCCGAAGGACCATGTTTCCTGCTGGCGCATCTGGTCGCGGAATTCGCGGATGGTGGAGTCTATCGTGCCGTCTCCATCGGAATCGAACAGCCCTCGCGGTTCGTGATAGTTTTGCGTTTCGACCGCGTCATTATAGCGCAGCGTAGCGTCGAAACTCAGCCCTGGTAGCGGTTCAGCCTCAACGCGCGCCTGCAGCACGTCGGAGCGCAGGTTGAGGAAATCGCCCGGCTCGTTGTGGTTCCAGCGGCGATCGGTAAGGAATTCGCCATTGTCGTCCACCGGCACCCCACGCAAGCGGTTGGCGTCTAGCTCCTGGTCGTAGCGGGTCGCCTGGAGAATCAGCTTCACCGGCCCCGGCTCCCACGCCACCCCGCCATCGGCAATCAGCGTGCGCGAGGAGGCGTTGAAGCGGAAGGTGCCGCGATCCTCGTAGAACAGCCCAGCGCGCACCGCGACATCGCCACCGAGCGGCGCATTGACTTCGGCCGATCCGCCGAAGCGATCCTCGGTCCCCGCGATCAGCTTAACCTGCCCGTCGAAGCCGCGCTGGTCCGGCTTCTTCGTTATGTAGTTGAACAGCCCGCCCGGCGCGCCTGGACCGTAGAGCATGCCCGCCGGCCCCTTGAGGAATTCGACCCGCTCGACGTTGAACAATTGCGGGACCGAAAAACCGGCATAAGGATCGCCGCGCAACCCGTCGTAGAAAATCTCCTCCTGACGGAAGCCGCGCGCGGTGACGCCGGCATAGCTGAAGAAGCTGACGCCTGAGATGTTGCGATAGAGGTCTTGTGCATCACGCGCCCCCTGATCCTCGATCAGCTGCTCGGTGATCGTGGTGATGACCTGGCTCGATTCGAGCGGCGCGGTGGCGAGCTTGCCGGTGGTGGTCTCCTCGACGCGGTAGAGCTTCTGCGCGCGTCCGCTAACGATGATGGTGCCGTCCCGCTCGGCCTCGGTCGCCACCTCGCCGGGAGAGGTCCCGTCAGGCGTCTCTGCTTCGGCCTGTCCGGCCTCTTGAGCCAGTAGCGGCATGGGCAGAAGGCTACCGGCGAGCAGGACGAACTTCAGACGAGAAAAGACGGAAACAGACACATGACACCTTCATTGCGATTCATTTGCAAAACGCTCTAGAGCTGTTGCAAATGCAAATCAATCGCAAGGAGTGGTCTTCGATGCTCGGCGAAGATAGAAAGGCTATCCCGACTTCAGATGTAAGAGTTGAGCCGACATTCCTGGCCCAATCGGGATCCCGATTGCGGGACCGCCCGCATTCCCAAGCATCAGGTTCACTTTTGCACCCGAAAGGTGCGCGTCAGAGGAATAACCGGACCAGACCACAGAGTGCTTCGCGATGCATTAAGGGACGGACTGGTCGCATAGCCGCTTGAAATGCTGGAACGCATCGTTCAATGAGATGTGACAACATATCTTAGAAAGCCGGATCGTGACAGTTTCGAAGATCCACCAGAAGAGCACTCGAGTTGGCAGGCAATGTAGGGACTGGGAGAGATTCCTTGGACGTGCGTTGTTTGCCTGCGAACGAAGCGGCACAACCATGACACCCCTGCGCAAAGACGTGCTTCACAACCTGTGGAAGGCCGGAGCGCCGATCGGTGCCTACACCCCTGCGTCAAGCTTGAGGGACGACCAGGGGCGCGGCATCGCTGGTCCCAGCGTTTATCGCATACTCAAGCTGTTTTCAGCTGCCGGCCTAGTGCGGCGCGTCGATAGCAAGCACTCCTATTGCCTAATTGGCTTGGTCACCGCTCAAACCGACGTCCTGATGATGTGCGACGATTGCGGTCGAGTGGCCGAAATCAGCGCCGATAAGGT
This sequence comes from Erythrobacter sp. QSSC1-22B, assembly GCF_001678665.1. GTDB lineage: Bacteria > Pseudomonadota > Alphaproteobacteria > Sphingomonadales > Sphingomonadaceae > Qipengyuania. The sequence goes on along the minus strand of NZ_LZRP01000011.1, from coordinate 63,064 downwards.
GCGCAACTTGCTGAGCGATTGCAGTGGCTCGGTTGGTTTTCGTCCCTCTTCCCAACCAGTTGAAGTCGCAGGGCGCTGCTTGGACTGCACTCAAGTATACGTGCGCGACAAATAATATCAGTCCGGTTGTCTGCGGTCGCCGGAAGCTATCTCCAATTTTTCATCCGGAGTTCCAGAAATGCCGTCTAAAATCCCAGTTACAGTGCTTACCGGCTACCTTGGCGCTGGTAAAACCACCCTGCTCAATCGCATTCTTTCCGAAGATCATGGAAAAAATATGCTGTGATCGTCAATGAATTCGGTGAAATCGGAATCGACAATGACCTGATCGTCGATGCCGATGAGGAGGTGTTCGAAATGAACAACGGGTGCATCTGCTGCACCGTGCGGGGCGACCTTATTCGTATCATCGAGGGTTTGATGAAGCGCAATGGACAATTCGACGCCATAATCATCGAGACCACCGGTCTCGCCGATCCGGCACCAGTGGCGCAGACCTTCTTCGTCGACGAGGACGTGCAGGCCCGCGCGAGCCTCGACGCTATCGTCACCGTTGTCGATGCCAAGCACATCCTGCTCCGTCTTGACGATAGCCACGAAGCCGAAGAGCAGATTGCGTTTGCCGACATCATTCTGCTCAACAAGACTGATCTAGTGACGCCGCAGGGCCTTGAAGAGGTCAAGCAGCGCATCCGAGCCATCAATAATCAAGCGCGGCTTTTCGAGACCATCAATGCGCAAATTCCCCTCGATCAGGTGCTTGGCCTGGGGGCTTTCGATCTTGATCGCATTCTTCAGATCGAGCCGGATTTTCTGGGTGAGGATGAGCACGAACACGATGACCAAATTACATCGGTATCATTGCACAGCGAACGGCCGCTCGACCCTGAGAATTTTCACAATTGGATCAGCGAAATCACATCCACGCGTGGACAGGATCTATTGCGCACAAAGGGCATAATCGCTTTTCCCAACGAGCCTAAGCGGTTCGTAGTGCAGGGAGTGCACATGTTGCTGTCGGGCGATCTGCAGGATCGCACATGGAACGAAGGAGAGCCGCGCATCAGCCGGCTAGTGTTTATCGGTCGCAATCTGGATGGTGATGAACTCGCTCGCGAGTTCGCTGCTCTGGCCGCATGATTGCGCTCGAGCAGGACCCGTTGGTCGAACGCCAAGGCCGCAGATTCGACCTCGATGCGAGCGTCACCTCCATCCATTGGGTCGACGATACTGCATGGCTCGCCTGCGGTGACGGCATCGTGCGGCGGATAAGCGTTGAGGGTGACTACAAGCCACTTGCGGCACATCAGGGCGCGATCTTGTCAGCGGCGGCCGACCCGGATGGCGGGGCTCTCCTGACCGGAGGCGATGACGGGAGGGTTTTACGGCTGGCGCGGGACGGCAGTGCAGAGGAGGTAGGGCATTTCGGGCGCTATTGGATCGAGCACCTGGTGGCCAGTCCGAAATCGGGCATCATCGTGGCAGGGGTTGGAAAGGAAGCGGTGGTGTGGCTGCGTGGACAGCGCGATGCTGCACATCGGTTCCAGTTCGCCTCGACCATTGGTGGGCTCGCTCTCGATGGCAAGGGCAAGCGGCTGGCAGCCACCCACTACGGCGGCGCCTCCCTTCTGTTTGCCGCCTCAGCCAGTAGCGGAAATATTGCGCTGAAATGGGCTGGATCACATCTCGGCTGCACCTTGTCAGCCGATGGCAGCTATCTTGTCAGCGCCATGCAGGAAACCGGGCTTCATGGTTGGAAGCTGCCACAGAAGACCGATATCGCAATGCGCGGATACAAAGCAAAAACGCGTTCGTTTTCCTGGAGCCACCGCAATAAATGGCTGGCCACCGGGGGGGATAGCAGCGCCATACTATGGCCATTCGAAGGAAAGACTGGGCCTGTAGGTAAGCGGCCTCTTCTGCTCGGCGCGTCTGAATCACTGGTCACAAAGGTCGCGTTTCACCCTCGTCTCGACTTTCTTGCCGCCGGCTATGCTGATGGTTCAGTTGCCCTTTTGTCGACCGCGGACGATATTTCCATTAACGTCGAAAAGCCGGTCAGCCGGGCAATTTCTGCTCTTTCGTGGCGGGCAGATGGCGCGATGCTAGCTTGGGGCAGCGAACAGGGTAGTGCGGGCCTTCTAGAAGTGGACCCTGTCACGAGGATGGCTCTTGCCCCTTACCGGCAGCAACCTGGATGAGCCGCTCTAAACTGTCCGTCCCAAGTCCGTGCGTGGATGTCTGTATCTTCGACCCCGCGACAAGCTGGTGCATCGGCTGTGGCCGAACCCGCGCCGAGTGCCGGCAATGGCGCAGTGCCCCGCGTAAGGAGCTCCGCGCGCTTCAGGCGCAACTCGTCAAGCGCATGCGAACCCTTCAGACCTCACAATTGTGGACGCAACCATGATCGACCCAACTAGCGTTACCAGCTCTGCGCTGGGCCTTATCTTCTTGCTCGGCCTGCGCCACGGGCTCGACCCAGACCACATCGCGGTGATCGACAACCTTACCTTTCGCGCTGCCGAAGAACGACCTCTCCTCGCGCCATGGACTGGGACGTTTTTCGCCGTCGGACATTCGATCTCTGTAGCGATCGTTGCTCTCGCTGTCTCTTGGCTTGCCGGGCGGTTTGCATGGCCCGAATGGATCGGGGCAGGCGTGGATATTCTGATCTTTGCGCTGCTGGTTCTCGTAGGCACTCTCAACTTGCGCGCGCTTCTCGGGAAAACCGACTACACCCCGGTAGGGTGGCGGCATAAGTTTCTTCCACGCAACCTCGTCGCTTCATCGCACCCAGCCGCCGTGATCGCGATCGGGATGATCTTCGGTTTGGTCTTTGACACAGCTACTCAGGCTGCTGCCTGGGGAACGATTGCAGCAACAGGCGGAGGCGCAACAACCGCTGCGATAATCGCCGGAACCTTCGCGATTGGGATGATCGTAACAGACACGATCGACAGCCAGATTGTCGCACGCCTGCTTCGCGTCGGCGGTGACCCTGCAAAGGTGCGTGGCTATCGTCGTGCGGTAGGTTGGACCATCGTCGGAATGTCATATGGCATGGCCGGATACGCGCTTGTTACTTTGCTCGCGCCCAGCACTGAATTGGCGGACGGTGCGTTCACAGCGATGGGGGTAGCGATGGCAACTACAGTCATTGCATTGCTCTGGATGAACAGACTACGGAGACGGCAAATGCCAAGCTGAATGTCGATATTAGGCGAGCGGGGTTTTATCTTCTGAGCAGGATCATCGCCGGTATTCGTCCAATCAGATGGTATTCCAGTTAGTCTAATCTCAATTCACGCCTCGGTAATCGCAGCGCGTCCGGGTTCGACCACCAGTTTTTTTCGCGAAGAAACGGTGCCACTGCGCACGCTAACCTTGTCTACAGTGATGAATTCGGTCTGCCAACGTTCGTGCGTCAGGTCACACAGCAGATAACCCCGCTGCGAGTTGTGAAATTTTAGCTGGGGGTTCACAGCCTGTATTTCCTTCGTGGCGGAACGCTGATCTTCGCCATCTCCACCCGAACTAATTGAAGTGGCGACGAACTCGGTCGCGATTGCCTCGCGATCTGGATTCTTGCCATCGAGATGAAGCTCGCCAGCATAATTTTGATGCTCGTCCCCCGTCAGAACAACCGTGTTTCGTTTTCCGGTATCTCGTATTGCTTGGAGCAGTCGTTCGCGCGGCTGACGATAGCCTGCCCAGCTGTCGAGATTTTCCGTCACCCCAGGACCCGGATCGCGGTCGAGATCCATTACCATCACCTGCTGCGCCAGTGTGGACCAGGTCGCTTCGGAACGCCGAAGGTTATTGGCGAGCCAATCATGCTGGCGAACGCCAAGAACTTCGGCTGCTCGTCGCGTATCGGCGCATTCGACACCCCACCTATCACCGCACGGCTGGTCGGAACGATACTGCCGGGTATCAAGCAAGTTGAAATCGAGGAGGTCGCCGAACACCGCCCGACGATAGAGTTGCATAGACGGGCCTGCCGGGAGCGAACTGGCACGCAGGGGCATGTGTTCGTAATAGGCCTGCAAGGCCATCTGGCGCCGAAGCGCGAAGACAGGAGGCGGGGTCCCGTCCTGGTCGAGATTATCGACCCAATTGTTGTCGACTTCGTGATCGTCCAAGGTGACGAACCAAGGTGCGGCAGCGTGGGCGGCCTGAAGGTCGACATCCATCTTGTATTGCGCGTAGCGTCGGCGATAATCGTCGATGGAGTAAATCTCGTCGCCAAAATGTCTGCGCACCGTTTCAACCGGTCCGTCGGGACCGTTTCGCACTCGGTCACCACGCCCCTCGTAGATGTAGTCGCCGTAGCAAAAGACGAAATCAGGTTCCCGCCGGGCTAGGTCGCGGTAGGCGGTGTAATAGCCCTGCTCATAGTTCTGGCACCCGGCAACGGCAAAGCGGAGGTTGGCGAGAGGTTGTCCTGCGGCAGGCGTCGTTACTGCACGACCCCAGGCGCTGCGTTCGCGTCCCGCGGTGAAGCGATACCAATACGGCCGGCTAGGCTGCAGGCCCGATACCTCTACGTGGACAGCATGGCCAAGCTCTGGCCGCGCAATCGCTGTCCCGCTCTGCACGATCTGGGCGAAACGGTCATCCGCTCCCACTTCCCAGCCAATTTCAACCGAGGCCGCAGGCATGCCATGACCGATCGCCAAGGGGTCAGGCGCCAGTCGCGTCCAGATAACGAAGCCGTCCGCGCTCGGCTCACCCGATGCGACACCAAGCTGGAAAGGGTAAGATGCGAATATCGGGTTCGCGCGCAACGGGGCGGTAAACGACAGACCGAATGCCGCGACTGCTCCTGCGCCGAAGTTCCTCAGAAGGTGGCGGCGCGAAAGAGCAAAGCGCTGTAAGTGCATCTTGTTATTCACGTTGGTCGTCCTTCAACTTTGCCCTCAGGTCCGCTTCGGTCGCGGGCTCATGTGCCTATCTTACCGCCACCGCTTCTGGTGATCGTCAGCACCGAAGGGCGTGGCGGCATCAGGGGATCGAAATCGGGCCAGCGTGTCGATGGGTCGGCAAAAGTCGAGGGACGTGCGTGCGGCGGATAGGCTTCACCATCATCGGCGGGATGCTGCACCGCGACGAAGAGAGTTTCTTCGTCGCGGATAAAACGAGGCCCGCACAGTTCAGCACCTGTTGGAGTGCGGAAAAACAGCTGCGACCGGCCTCGCGTCGGGCCTTCGGTATCCACTCTCCAGACGCCATTGGCGCATTGGTTCAGCACTTCCTTGCCGTCGGTCGAGACCCACAGCCTTCCATCGGAGTCGATCGCGACGTTGTCGGGCGAGCCGAACCAGCCGTTCTCGCTGGTTCCCGGGCCCCACAGCGCGCCGACTTCCGCGACGGCGGGATCTCCGCAGCGCACCAGCATGTTCCAGGTCGAACGGGTGGCGGTAAAATCACCATCGGTCTCGACGATCTCGATGATGTGACCAAAGGCATTGCCGGCGCGCGGATTGGCGGGGTCTACATTGTCCGCGTCGCGTCGGGTGTTGTTGGTCAACATGACATAGACCCTGCCGCTCCGGGGGTCGGGTTCGACATCCTCGGGCCGGTCCATCGGCGTCGCGCCGAGCAAATCGGCCGCGCGGCGCGTCTCAATCAGCACATCGGCTTGATCGGCAAAGCCGTTGGCTGCAGTCAGCGGCCCAGCGCCATGGATCAGGGGCATCCATTCGACGGTTCCATCGGCGTCGAAGCGGGCGACATAAAGGGTTCCCGCATCAAGCAGATCGCGCCCGGTTTCGGGGCGCGCCGGATCGAACCTCTCTGCGGTGACGAATTTGTAGACATAGTCGAACACCTGATCGTCTCCGGAGTAGACCACGACCCGGCCATCGCGATTGTGGACGCTTTCCGCGCCCTCGTGCTTGAACCTGCCGAGCGCGGTGCGCTTTTTCGGCGTCGAAGTCGGATCCATCGGATCGATTTCGACGATCCAGCCGAAGCGATTGGGCTCGTTGGGCTCCTGACCGACGTCGAAGCGTGAATCATGCTTGGCCCATTCATACCATCCACCGGGGACGCCGTAGCGTTTGTGATTGGCGGCTTCGGGCCCGACGGCAGTGCCGCTGAAATAGCCGTTGAAGTTCTCCTCGGCGAGCAGATAGCTCCCCCAAGGGGTGATGCCACCGGCACAATTATTGAGCGTGCCGACGACCGAACGCCCGGTGGGGTCAGCGCTCGTGACAAGTCGCGGACTGCTAGCTGCGGGGCCGGTCATGTTTATGCCTGGAGTGCGACCTGTGATCCGGCGGTTGTAGCCCGACCCTTGGACATAGCGCCAGTTCCGCCCACATTTGACGACTTCGACGATCGTGCCGCCATGCGCTGCCTTCTCGATCTCGCATTCCGCAGCGGTGAGCTCGCGCCCTGCTGCTCCGGGCAGCATCAGCGGTGCGATGCTGTATTCGTGGTTGACGCATAGCAACCCGCGCTGCTCACCGCGGCTTTCGGAGGGAAGAGGCAGGAAGCCGATGTAGTCGTTGTTGTAGCCGAACCGCCGTTCCTGATCCTCCGCGCTCTGCCGCAATGGATTAAAATCGCCGTCTCCCTCCATCAGCGGATCGCCCCAGCGGATCAAAATATTCGCGTCATGTCCGGGAGCGACATGATGCATGGTGTCGACGCCGCGCTTGAGTTCGACAAAGGTCGATTGACCAATCGCCTGCGTCCCAGCGGTTACGCAGCCCCCCAGCCCGGTAGAAATACCGGCTATCGTCGCCGCACCCAACATTCCTTTCATCGCTCCGCGCCGCGAATAGCGCTGGTCGATAAGCTCGCCGATCGTCGCCGTCTGGCCGAGGGTGGGATTGCTGGGGACGAAGTCGAGCTGCTCGAGACTGGATGGCATGGAATCTTTCCTGAAGCGGTGGTCAATCACGAGGTGGGGGACCGAGCCTACGTTCTAGTTACAGTTCCTTTAGCTACATCGGCCGCCGGAATTACCCTCGGGTGAGATGGTATGCAATAACATATCATTGACCCAGTTGGCGAGACTGTCTAGCCCCGTCCCAGTCGATTTAGATCCACAGCCACCGAGCACCACCCAAATGCCATCAGCATCACCCGATTTCGCTAAGGCAGCTTTGGCTTCCGGCCCATTTCGATCTGTTTCCAGGCTCAGCTTCGACAGTCTCGCTCCGTCATCGTCCTTAAACGTGACCCCTCTCGTAGCGGACGCAGTCGGGGCTCAATGGCGTGATCTCGAGGACTTCGAACGGTCGCTTGTTCTCGAAGCTCGCGATGTTGCACACCTCTCTAGTGCCATCGACTGGTTGGTGAACCAGGATCCATTTGAGAGCATCGGAACAGGGATACCTGAAGAGGCGGTCTCAGCGCTAGGAGTTCTTCCACCCCCGCTCGCTGCCGACATTCTGGATCTGGCCACGCGTTTCGACGCGATTATGCATGCGGGCGCGGTTCGCATCCGGCTCGAACTCGTCGTGACCAATTCCTGCCGGAAAATCCATTCGGATTACACTGACCTTCGGCTGATCACGACCTATGCGGGACCCGGCACGCAGGTGCTTCCGATGGGCGCAGAGAAGCTCGAGTCTAACCTCTGGTCGGTCCCGGCCGGTTGGGTCGGGCTGTTCAAGGGCCGACTCTTTGGTGAGGGCCATTCTGCCTGCCTGCACCGCTCGCCCCCGGCCGCCGATCTTCGGGTGAGACGCCTTGTGCTGGTCATCGATACGCCATCTCTGGCCAACGAAAACTCTTCGGTGTGATGATCGCCCGTCGAAATTTTGCAAACTGGCTCGATGGGCTGGCAGTCTCCGTGTCAACGGCATGCTTGATCCATTGCCTTGCCTTGCCCGCGCTTATCGCCCTTTTGCCGGCGTGGTCGCGTTGGCTGGACCTGCCCGAGACGGTGCATCTTTCGCTGTTGCTTGCAGCACTGCCGCTTAGTTCGCTGGTTTTGTGGCGAGCGGCACGCCAGTCTGCACGCGCCTGGCAGCCGTTCTGGCTTGGAATAGCCGGCCTTTCCGCAATGACCGCTGGTCTCTTGGTCGAGGGCGAATCGCTCGAAACCATAGTGACCAGTATCGGCGCTGTGCTGCTTGCCAGCGCGCATATCATCAACTGGCGACGGAGGGTGCATTGCCGCGTCTGACTGATGCCACCGATATCCCCGACGTCGTCCCCGCGCTGAACCTTGCAAATATTCACCATGGTTACGGCGAGGTTTCGATCCTTCGCGACTTCAACCTGTCTATGGCGCCGGGCCAGCAACGCCTGCTGATCGGGCCCTCCGGCTCGGGGAAGTCGACGTTGATCAATCTGATTTGCGGATTTCTCCGGCCCGACCGTGGGACCATTCGTGTTGCGGGGAAGCTCATCTCCGAGGGGAGCGAGGCTACACGCGACGCAGTGCGCAAGGCGCATATCGCTGTGGTCTTCCAGGCGCTGCGTCTCGTGTCCGCAATCGATATCAGCGCTAACCTCTTGCTCGCAGCCCGTCTGGCGGGGCTTCGATCTTCTCGGCAGGAGGCGCTCGGGCTGCTCACCGAGCTGGGGATTGCCGACAAGGCCCATGCCCGCCCGCATCAGCTCAGCCATGGCGAGGCGCAGCGCGCAGCCATCGCCCGGGCTCTGATCGCACAGCCCGCCTTGCTCATCGCCGATGAGCCGACCTCAGCCCTTGACCAGACCAATGCGGAGAATGTCGGTGCAATGCTGCTGCGTCTGGCCGAAGCTCACGGAACCAGCCTACTGATTGCCACCCACGACGACCGTCTGCGGCCCTTTTTCCCGGCGGTTACGGAACTGAAGTCAACCGTCGAAGGGTCAGCACAGTGATCCGGCTGGTCCTTGCCTATCTGGCAGAGCGCAAGCTCACTACAGCGCTCAACATCCTTCTGCTCGCGATCTCGGTGGGCATGTTGATCCTGCTGTTGCAGTCGACCCGGCAATTGGAGGAACGCTTTCTCGACGGTGCGGAGAACATCGACCTGGTGGTGGGAGCCAAGGGCTCGCCACTTCAACTTGTCCTCTCCTCTGTTTATCATCTCGATCAGCCGACCGGGAATATCCCCCGCACAGCGCTTGCAGAGCTGCGGGGGAACCCGATGGTTTCATCGGCCATTCCCCTCGCTCTCGGGGATAATTTTCGTGGCTTCCGGATCGTCGGGACCGAGCCTGCACTTGTCGACCTCTACGCAGCAGAACTGGCCGCAGGCAGGGGCTTCGCGCAGTCCGCCGAAGTGGTAATCGGTGCGGAGGTAGCCGCTGCAACCGGGGCAGCACTTGGCCAGCTGTTCATAGGTAGCCACGGGTTTGCCGAAGACGGCGGCGAACAGGGGCACGACGCGACACCGTTCGTCGTAGTCGGAATCCTGGCTCCAACCGGCAAGCCAGTCGACAGGCTGATACTGACCAGCATGGAAAGCGTTTGGGACGTGCACGGTATCGAACATTCCGACACCGAAGGTTCTGGAAGCCAGCATGGCCACAGCGAGGCAGGTCAAAGTCAAGCTGCCGACGATATGGAGCATCACAGCAGCGATGCCGATATCACCGCCATCTTGGTCAGCTACCGAAGCCCTGCTGCCGCTGTCCGCCTGCCTGCCAGCATCAACCGCGACACTGCCTTGCAGGCCGCCTCGCCGGCTCGCGAGAGCACGCGCCTGCTGACCCTGTTCGAACCTGCCATCGAGGCTCTGAGCCTGCTGGGTCTGTTATTGGGGGGCGCCGGTGCTTTCGCAATCTTCGTCACGTTGTGGAATGCAGTGCGCGCCCGAGAGGGTGATCTGGCGTTGCTGCGTGTGATGGGAGCGAACCGAGCCTCGATATTCGGCACAGTCCTCCTCGAGGGCGTCATCATTGCGCTTCTTTCAGCGCTGGCCGGATTGCTCTTCGCGCATGGATTACTTTGGTTCGCTTCGCAGAGCTATCGCAGCGTCGCCGAAGCAGGAATCTCCCCCTTTCGGTTCTATCCAGAGGAAGTCTGGATCGTGGCAGGCGCAGTGATGGTCGGAATGGTCGCCGCTCTGCTTCCTGCCTGGCACGTCACTCGCAACAACCTCGCCCCCATCCTAGATCGCAACTGACACAAAGGTCCTGCCATGACGTATCGCGCCCTCACGATTATCGCCGCGTTGCTGCTTGTTCCGATCGCAGCGTCGGGTGCAGCAGCTATGCAGCGTGCTAATGTGCAGCAGGATGTCTGGCGCCCGGCGGCGACCCCAAAGGGCGGCGTGTCGTGGGCGGTGCTGGAGTCGACGAAGGAAATCGCCCGCAAGGGTCCGGATGGCTACCTGCGTTCGAAACCCAGCTTTACAGCGCAGGTGAAGAGGCTGGATGGCAAACGCGTCAAGGTCGCCGGGTGGATGGATGCCTTCGAACCGGGGCGCCGCCAGACCCACTTTCTGTTGATGGCTTATCCGCCTGGCTGCCCGTTCCATTTTCACGCGGCACCCAATCAATACATTGAGGTCAAGGCCAGCAGCGCTTTCCCGCTCAGCGGGGACAAAGCGATCGTGGTCACCGGAGTGCTCGAGCTTACTGGATACGATGAGAGTGGCATCTTCTATGTGCTCAAGGATGCTCGCCCCGGTTGAGAACAAATGCAGATTTCATTCCAGACCCAGTCGAATGACAAGGATCATTCTGATTGGGCGAGCGGCTAGTTTTTGCCATAGCCTGAGGAGGGTTGCCATTATGCATGAAGGCTATGAGTGGAAATCCCTTCGGCACCGCGCATTGATCGCTTGCGATCAAGCGGGCATCGCATTGACGCCACTTCGCGAAGCGGTGCTGCATGGTTTGTGGAAAGCCAGATCACCTCGAAGTGCCTACGAACTGATCTCAGAGCTTAGTGAAGCACAAGGGCGCAGGATCGGCCCGAACAGCGCCTATCGCATACTCAAGCTGCTTTCGGCCGCGGGGTTAGTTCGGCGTGTTGAAAGTAAGAAAACATATTGCCTATCTGGCATGCCTGATGGCGTTGCCGACATCCTGATAACGTGTGACGGCTGCGGTCATGTAATCGAGGTTAGCGCCAAGGGCGTGCGCAACCTTCTCGATCAATGCAGCGACACGATCGGCTTTCAACTGTCAGCCCGTCCGACAGAGATTGCCGGACGCTGCCACGATTGCGATTAAAAGCTAACAATATTCGCGGCGTCACAGGGCTCTTGCAGCGCTGTCAATATTTGCCAAAATTACAACTCTCTCTCCGGGGAACCACAGTTTTGCTTTAGCCTGTTAGTGGCTCAAAGGAGCTGGCCACGAAAAGCTGTCGCCGGCTGCGGCTTTGCAGCACACAGCCGGCGATGCACCTTAGAAACTCAAACGAGCCGACAATTTGATGTTGCGCCCAGCCAGAGGCACGAAGTCCTTGGTAAAGCTGGCATGGCGGCGGGCATCGACATCGAACAGATTGTCGCCCGAGAGAATCAGCAGCGTTTCGTTGCGCGCGCCGAATGGCCGCCACGACACCGAGGCGTTGACCATGGTGTAGCCTTCTGTCGGCAGTTCGAACGAGGCGGTCCGGTTCTGGTCGTCGACCCACTCGGCTTCGACCCGAGCGCCCAGGCTGCCGGTTTCCGCCTCGACCCCGCCCAAGATCCGCAGCGGCGGGATTCGCGGTGCGGGCCCGTCGCCGTCGATTTTTGCACGAGTGTAGTCGGCGACACCGTCGATGGTCACTCTCAGACCTTCGCGATCGATCAGATCGTAGGAGGCCTGGGCCTCGAAGCCGTAATAGTCGGCATCCGATTGCAGGAATTGGAATAGCGGTAGGCCATCGGCTTCGAGCCCGGTGTCGGTTTCGTAAATGAAGTTGTCGAAGCGGCTGTAATATGCAGCCAGTTGGAAGCGTGCGGCTCCTGCCTCGCCGCGCAGATAAGCCTCGGCGCCAAGGCTGCGTTCCTTCTCTAGGAAGGGATCACCGACTTCAAAGGCCTGGGTCGCGATATGCGGTCCGTTGGAGAACAGCTCCTCGGCCGAGGGAGCGCGTTCGACGCGGCTGAGATTGAGCCCCAGCTTCACATCGGGCGCGATCGCGTAATTCACGCCGCCGGCGATGGAGAACGCATTGAAGTCGCGATCGACGGCGGTGATGATCGCATCCTCCTCGAGCCCGATCGCGACGCTGTCCGAGCGCACGTCGGTCCGCTCGTAACGCCCGGACAATTCGACACCGATCGGGCCGAACTCGAATTCCTGGAGCGTGAAGATGCCGTATTGATCGGTATCGTTGGGCGGAACGAACGCTTCGGCGCCGACCGCGGAGAACTTGCGGGTCGAGCCCTGGAAACCGGTCACACCGCGCCAGCCGTTGCGATCGTTCTGCACCAGCTCGAGCCGGGTCTCGAACCCCTGGGTGTCGAACACGGTGCCGACCTCATCGCCTTCGAACTCGATGTGCTGGTAATCGGAGAACCCGGAGCGGAACTTGATCTTTTCGAGGAAGCCCCCTCCGGTAAATACCTCGCCGCGCAGATCGGCGCGATATTGCTTGAGATCGATCGTGACGGGGCCTTCTTCCTCTTCGCCTTCTTCCTCGCCCTCTTCACCCTCTTCACCATGAGCATGTTCGGCGCCCGGTCGCGCGGGGACGCCGTAGCGGCTGTCAAAATAACTGACTGATGCACCGAGGCTGCCGCCCTCGTTGATGAACGCGAAGCCGCCACCCAGAGTGTAGGTCTCGGTCGCGCTATTGGGCAGCACGCCGCGCAATTCCGCAAATTCGAGCGCTTCCTCGGCCTCGCCAAAATTGCCCTCTTCGAATTCTTCTTCGGCGATCGCGAGTTGCTGGGCACGCAGCGCCGGCGTGAGCACGAAGCCGCCGACTTCGACATCCTCAGTCTTGCGATAGCTACCATCGATATGGACGACGAACTGCTCGCCCAGCGCGATATCGGCTGCCGCGCTGCCGCTGTAGCCGTCATAGGCCGAAGAATAAGAGCCGATCGCATCGAGGTGGTAGCCATTCTCGGGGATCGCGCGCGGAATGCGGCGGTCGAGCGCGTTGACCGCGCCGCCGATCGCCTGGCTGCCGAACAACAGGGCAGCAGGGCCGCGGAAAATCTCGATCCGCTCGGTCACAAGCGGATCAATGGTGACCGCGTGATCGACCGAGGTGTTCGACACGTCGAGCGTGCCGATCCCGTCGGTCAGCACCCGGACGCGCTCACCCTGAAGGCCGCGCAACACGGGCCGCGAGGCGCCGGGACTGAAGGAGGTGGCGGAAACGCCGGGCTGACGGGCGAGCACGTCGCCGATCTGCGGTTCCAGCTGGCGCAGCAGTTCATCGCCAGTCACGATCGAGGTGCCGGCGAGGATATCGAGTTCGTCAACAAAGTCGGCAGTGACGATGATCACCCGGGATTCGTCGCCGTGGACGGGGTCGCGATTCGTTTCGGGGGCGGATTGGGCCAAAGCCGGACTGGCGAGGACGGTGGTCGCCAGCAGCGCAAACTTCTTCAAGGGGATTCTCCAAGGCAATATGTTACAACATCTCTAGGGCGGTTAGGCAGCTTTCCGCTAGACTGCAAGAGAGACGTGCGATCCCGTAAGCGGCGCGAAGGTTTTGAAGGCTCTGTGTGAAGCAGACAAAAGCGTCGACCGCCGAAGGTAACATTGATACACTGTATCATATGGGACGTAGCGACACAGCGGCGCGTAGCGATGTTGAAATCGAAAGTGAGCCATGGTCGCCTATGGCCCGCTGGGCGTCTTCATCAGTCGAAACCTTGTCCCTCCAAGAAGGGTTCGATCTGGTTCTCAGCCAGACGGCAGGAGACGGCTGCTTATTCCATTTCCAAGAACCTGCTGACGTTTTCGGAATCGGCTTTCATCTGGAAGGCGGCGCAGCATTCGATATGGAAGGAGAGGAATTTAGGACGTGCCCACTCGACGTGTGGGCCGGGGCTGCGTCCCGTGGCACATCGTCAATTTTTTGCCTACCAGAGAGTGGTTTTCGAACCGTATCCCTACGTTTCGAGCCTGATGCTTTTCGCGAGCTTCTCGGAAGGCATCACCAAAGTGGTGATTTGCTCGACGAGATGGCGCGTCATGCGTCATCTCAAGTTAGTGTTTCACGCCTCGCCCCTCTCGACGCCTCATCAGCGCTAATAGCCGAGAAAATGTTTGCCACCCCATATACGGGAGCGGCACGAACAATGTTTCTTGAATCCTGCGCGCTCGGACTACTTGCAGCACAAATCAACGCTGTAACTCGGAATGAACGAGCTATGCGTGATTTAGCCAATGATAGGCACATGCATGATGCGCGTGCCTGGCTCGACGAGCACCTCGACGATCCGCCTTCGATCATTGAGCTTGCGCGGCTCCTTGGAATCAATGACTTCAAGCTCAAGCGCAGTTTCAAAGCGACTTTCGGCACCACCATTTTCGGTTATGTTCGCCAGCGGCGCATGGAGCGGGCTGCCGACAGTCTGTATGACGGACTGTCGGTCGGCGATGCCGCCGCCGCTGCAGGTTATGTCTGCCCCCGTTGCTTCGCCGATGCATTCCGTCGGCATTTCGGAAAACTTCCGAGCGAGGTGACCCGCGCTTTCTAAGCAAATGCTCCCGGATCCAACGGTTGAAACTCCCGCGCGGCACGGACGGAGGTCTGTCCCGCTAGGATAAGTGCGTCCCTCGATTAGGGGTCAGTATGCGCTTTAAATCCATCATTTTGTTCACGTCGGCCGCCATGGCTGCCATGCCAGCATCGACGTCCGCCCAAAATTCAGCAGAACCCTCAGTGCAGGACGACGAAATCGTTGTGACCGCACGCTTGCGCGAAGAGCGAGCGCGCGACGTTCCATTTACGCTCACTGTGCTCGACGCTGATACGCTTGCTACGCGACGTATTGACGATACTCTCTCACTCTTTCGACAAGTGCCGGGCCTCTCGCTGACAAGCTTCGATGATGGCCGGTTCGCTTACTTCCAGTTGCGTGGTATCGGACCGCTCAGCCAAGCGATTAGTCCAGATGACGGGTCGGTGGTCACCTACGTCGATGGCGTGCCACAACCAGTTTATGCTTCAGAATTTGCTTATCTCGATTTGGAGCGGATCGAGGTCCTGCGAGGACCACAGGGCACCCTGTTCGGCCGGAACAGTCAGGGCGGCGCGCTTAACATTACTACACGGCAGCCGGGGGAAGTATTCGCGGCGGACGTCCGGCTCGAAGGCGGCGAGAATGATTTTGGTCTTGCTCAGGCATCGCTGTCAGGACCGCTGGTCACCGACCGGCTCGCGGCAGGGTTGACCGCACGCAAATCAACGATGGACGGTTTTATCCGCAACATAGCGCCGGGTGGTGGAGGCCTCGGCGACCGCGACAGCTATGCTGCGCGCGGCACGCTGGTGTTCACACCTGGCGGACAGAGCGGAGCGCGCTTTACTCTGACCGCCAATATCGACCGGCAGGATAGTGACCCCTTTTATTATGTGCTGCGCGGCCAACCCCGCGATGTCGTCGAGCTCGATCCCGAAAACCGGGTCGAGCGCACCGGCTGGGGGTTGAGCCTGAAGGCAGAAGCACCGTTAGGCGGAGTCGATTTCACATCGATCACCGCGATCAACGGCTTCGACAATGAGCAGCTCACAGATGACACAGATGGCTTGATCTATGGTCCGCTGTTCGGCGGTCTGCCGTCGTCGGCTTTCCTGTCGCCGCTCGACTTTTCCGACTGGCGCGAGCGCGAGCGCCGCCTCTACCAAGAGTTGCGGTTCTCCAGTCCCGCTGAACAGGCCGTCGCTTGGGCAGCAGGTGCGGTATATTTCGGCTCCGATTTCGATGTCGAACTCGACAACCGCTCGAGCTTCTCGCCGGTCCTCAACGGCGACCGCGATGCGCAGCAGATCATCAATTCCTATGCCATTTATGGCGAGGTGACAGCGCCGCTGGGCAGCCCACGCCTTAAGGCGACATTGGGCGGCCGTTATACCCGCGATGAGAAGACGCTCGATGCGTCATTTACCGGAGTCGGCTTCCCCGGCAGCGTAGCCAGCTTTAGCGAAAATTCGCGTGCCGATTTCGACCTGTGGACTGGTCGCGCAGCGCTGAACTGGGAAGCTAGTGATGACGTCAACCTCTATGCCACCGTCGGGCGCGGCGCGAAGAGCGGAGGTTTTCCCCGCTTTACGTTGAACGGGGCTTTTGGAATCGCCAGCGCATCCTATGCGGCTTCCACGTCTTGGACCTATGAGACCGGCCTCAAGGCACGGTTGCTCGACGGGCGTGCCCGCTTCAACCTTGCCGGTTTTTACAATGACGTGACCGATGAACAGTTGTTCGTGCTTGACTTCATCACCTTCACTTTCGTGCCGGTCAATCTCGATACGCGCAGCTATGGCCTCGAGGCGGAGGCTGAAGTTGCTCTCGCCGAAGGCTGGTCGCTGGCGGGCGGAGCGCAATGGACAGAGGGAGAGATCCGCAGCGCTGATGCCAAATCTGGCGCGGTGCCCGGCAACCGCATACCCAATGTCGCAGAGTTTAGCAGCACAGTCACGCTCAGCTATGCAGGCAAGCCGGCCTCGCTTGGCGGGCGCGCATTCACACCGCTTTTCGCGCTGACCCACCAATATGCCGGCAAGCGCGCCGCCGATGTGGCGAACAGTTTTGATATGCCTGCCTATCACAATGTCGATGCACGGCTGGGCCTGCGATTCGGCGATACCGAGGCTTATCTGTTCGCACGAAATTTGTTGGATGCGCGGCAGGAGCTCAATGGGGTGCTTTATGGCCCTGGTGTCGAGGGTGCATCAGTTGCGCGTGGGCGTGTCGCCGGTGTTGGCTTAGCGGCGAGTTTCTGAGATGCGACCCTTCTTTGCCGCGATGTTGATCGCGATTGCCTCACCCATCATGGCGCAAACACCGAGTGCAGAAATACCGGAGCCGGTGATTGAGGGCGGGAGATTAGGCCCCGCCTATGCTCCGCTGATCGAGCGGTTACGCAGTGAACGCCTCATCCTATTGTTTCGTCATGACCGCACCGAGACCACTGGGCGCTGGGACTTTGAGCCGTATGTCGCTGGTTCCTGCGAGCAGCAGCGAGGTTTATCGGAAGCAGGACGCGCAAGCGCTCGAGCAATTGGAATGGCAGTTGAGAAGCTCAACCTACCAGTTCGGCGCGTAATCTCGTCAACTTATTGCCGCGCTGTTGAAAGCGCGCGCTTGATGTTCGGAGGAGTCCATAAAATTACTCCGGAACTGATTGGACCCGACGGCAAAATGCGCGATTACGACGACGTGCTGGCCGAGGTTACGGGACTGATCGAGAATGAACGACCGAAGGAAGGGTTGCTCGTCCTTTTGGGCCACCACGGCACGATCGACGCCGTTACGACGCGGTTACTCGACGAAGGTGACGCGTTGGTGCTGCATCGCGAGGATGATGGCACCATAAACATCCTTGCGCACATTCCGGCTGCGCGTTGGGATGAAATCGCTCGTGACGTAGACCGCGCCGCTTACGAACCCGATTGATGTTGTCACCTCGCGTCAAATTGGCATTCAGGGTCAAAATGCGGACCCGAGAAACTCCGATCCGTTGCTGAACGATCGGCAGCTTACAGGATCGACCCAGGCTCATCGGAATGCTTGTATTTGGGCGCAAAGCGGACCTCTCCGACGACCGCGGCATTTGGACAGGACACCTGTGACTATGCGGCTCGCAAATCGGCAACTCTACCCGCTTTCGCTTATCGTCCCGCCGCTTCGATGTAGGCGATGACGGCGGCCCGATCGTCAGGGTTCGGCAATCCGCCGAACGCCATCTTATGGCCGGGGAAACTGTCGCGGGGTTTCTCCAGCCAGGAATCGAGCAGCTCTTCCGTCCAGACACCGTCGGCTCGTGCGAGAGCGGACGAGTAGACATATCCGTCTTGCGCGCCGATCCTTGCGCCCATGATACCGTGGAGGTTCGGTCCGATCCCGTGCGCGCCGCCAGGCGCAATCGCATGGCAGGAACTGCACCGAGCATACACGTCGCGGCCCTGTTCCGCCAACGGGCTGAGATCGTTCCAGAGCGTCGCAGTCCGCGAATTGTTTGGCGGCGTCTCCTGCGCGGCATTGTCCGGACCGTTTGCGGTTTGCTGAGGTCCGCACCCGCCGGCGATAGCCGCAAGTAGGATGACAAGTGCCCTCGCCGTCTGGCCGTGTACCATCATCGCTGGATCCTCATCGCCGATCGAATGCCCGTGCCCGTAGCCGTCGAAAATACCCGGCTGCACGTCAAGCGAAATATGTCCGGACAACTCTTCCCTGCGCGTTTCAGTATGCTACATCGCGTGGGATGAAAGGCTTTCCAATCCTGGTGCTGCTGGCCATGCTCGCTTCCGCGTTGAGCGGACACGCGCTGCCCCCTGAAGGTATCTGGACCAATGTCGAGGATGCGTATTTTGCCGAGGAAGAAGGCCGGATCAAATCTGCCGACATGTTTCTCCAATTTCGCGATGATGGATTCTGGCGTCCGCTCGACGCATATGGTGGCATCGAAGGCGAATGGCGCAGCGATCCGCCTGCCGATCTCAAACTTCTCGACAAAAGCGGATGGGCGATCGGTGCGACTAAACTACGACGGGCGCGGCCCTTCGCCTGCTGGGTGTCGGTGCGCAAATTTACCGATAAGGCCGATGGCAATCCTGACTGGAGCTTTACTGGCAACCTTCCGGTGTTCGATCAGGGTGGGCGCATTGCTTTTCCAGGCAGCGGGCTCGCGCCTGACGTCACCCTTCGCATGCGGAACGTGACCTGGTCCAAGGGCAGCCGGAACAAGCCGTCGCTGGTCATCTACATGCACAAGGACGATCCCGAACGGGCGGAAGCCTATAGCTGGGCATCGCCGGACGCGACGCTGATCGGGATAAACCTGCGATGGGTCCAGGCCAGCTGCAGTCCTGTAGAGGAGCAGACATGAAAACCACGCGCGCCGTCATCCGCCAGCTTGGTGGACCCGAAGTCATCGAATGGGTAACGGAGGAATTGCCGCCCCCGGCCCCCGGCGAAGTCACTTTAGAACACGGCGCCGTGGGGCTCAACTACATCGACACCTATTACCGTCGCGGGATCTATCCTGCCGAACTGCCGAGCGGGCTTGGTCTAGAAGGGGCGGGCCGGATCGTCGCGGTGGGGCCGGATGTCTCCGGCTACCGCGAAGGCGACCGGGTCGTTACGATCGGACCCCAGAACGGCGCCTACGCGACCATCCGCAATATCGCCGCGGCGCAGCTCTTCCGCCTGCCGGACTTGATCGACGACCGGACCGCCGCCGCCGCGGCCATCAAGGCCTTCACCGCAGAGTTTCTTGCCGACCGATGTGGCAAGGTCGAAGCAGGCTGGCCTGTCCTGGTGCATGCCGCGGCGGGCGGGACCGGGCTGATGCTGGTCCAGTGGCTCAAGCACATCGGTGCCGAAGTGATCGGCACCGTCTCCACCGAAGCCAAGGCCGATGCCGCACGCGCGGCCGGGGCGGACCACATCGTCTTCTACCAGCAGGAGCACACAGCCCAAAGGGTGCGCGAAATTACCGGCGGTGCCGGCGTTCGGGTGACATTCGACGGGATCGGGCGATCGACGTGGGAGACCTCCCTCGATGCGACCGGCAAACGCGGACTGATCATCAATTATGGCAATGCTGACGCGCCGGTCGGTGAGGTCGATGTCAGCGTGCTCGCGATGAAAGGTTCGCTCTACAACACCCGCCCGATGCTGTTCCATTATTACGACGACCCCGGCGAACGCGCAGAAGGTTCGCAGAAGGTCTGGGATCTGGTCGAAAGCGGCGTCCTGTCGATAAACATCGGGCAGACCTACCCGCTGCTCGACACGGCCCAGGCGCATCGCGATCTGGAAAGCGGCGGGACTACGGGATCGACCATACTCCTGCCGTAGGCGCTAAGCTTCAGCCGATCTCGATAAGTTCGAGCAGCTCGCCCGCCGGGCCCTTGGTGACCGCGGACAGCCTGCCTTCGTAGAGTTCCCCCGTACGCCGCGCCGGTGGGGCCAGCCAGGTGCAAGCGCAGGATGCCAGATCGCGCACGGCCAGTGTGACTACCGCGTTGCCCGGCGGAAGCATATCGGCATGACGCGAACGCGTGTCAGCCTGCGCGGGATAGTCATCGACCTCCACCACCGGCATTCGTCCCGCCGATATCATGGTCAGCGTGGTCAGGGTTTCCGCCGACAGGTCGAACGCACGGTTGATCATCGAATAGGGAATGGTGAAATCCGCACCCCGATCGAGCTGCAGCCGTTGAGTATACCAAGCCACAGCCCGCTCCCGGTCGGGTGCGGCCAGGACGCAGATGAAGATGCGGTCGATCGGCGCCTGCGCCCGGGGCAAATCGCTGCCCGGCATATCCCGCAGAACCTGGTTGAGATAAAGCATCTCGCGGCCCGGACCCAGGACCTGCATCGGAATGAAGGCCGGTTCGATACCGCTCAGCTCCTTGGGCGGTCCGACGATCGTGAAATGCGCTTTCGGCAGTCTGTCCGGCCAGTGCCAGACGTCCTTCACCGTGCATTCGAAGGCCGCCCATCCGTAACTGCGGGTCGGCCGAAAGTCCGGATGATGGGGCTGTTCGACCAGGCGAAGCCAGCAGGGCGCGCCGCTGGCGGGACGAAAGACGGCATAGCGCGATCCCGCGTTTGTCGGGCAGTTCCACGCCCGGCTCAGTTCGCCAGACACTTCGCCCAGCTCGACCAGCTCAAGCCCCAGCGTATCGCGATAGGCAGCAATGCCCAGATCGAGATCCGCCACGGTCGACAGACCGCCAAGGATCAAGCCGTGCCCGGTGTTCATGCGCCGAACTCGGGTGTGCGTTTTTCGACGAAAGCGGTCGTTCCTTCCCGGAAATCGGGACCGGAAAAAGCTTCGCCGAAGATGCGCCGCGTCGCGTCGTCGTCCGCGACCTGCCCGTCCAGAACGCGGCGGACCAGCCGCTTTATCTCGCGCACCGAATCGGGGCTTGCCGCCGCTATCTGCGCTGCCAGCGCGGCCGGACTGTCGGCGACTTCCTCGACCAGACCGATCGCGCACGCTTCATCGGCAGAAATCAGCGCGCCGGTGTACAGCAGGCGCTTTGCCTGACCGGGTCCAACAAGATCGATCAGCAGCTTCACATCATGCAGTGGATATACCAGACCCAGCTTTGCAGGCGTGATTCCGAACCGGGCGTCCGCAGTGGCGATCCGGATATCGCATGCCATCGCGATCCCGCACCCCCCGCCGATGCAGTCCCCTTCTACAAAAGCGACAGTCGGCAGAGCGAACCGCGCCAAGTCATGCTGAACCTGGTTGATCGCCGCCTGGTTGGCCGCGCGCCAACGCGCGTCGTCCTTGTTTGCCAGCAATTCGTGAATGTCTGCGCCGGCGCAGAACACCCCGGCTCGCGCGGCGCGCACGATCATCAATCGAACGCCGGGCCTAGCCATTACCGCGTCCAACAGGCTTGGAAAGGCCCGCCACATTTCCATGTCGAACGCGTTCCGGCGATCCGCCCGGTCGATCACCAGATGCGCGATGGGCCCGATATGTTCCAGGCGCAGCATCACGCGGCCTGCTGCGTCATGAAGTGGTCGGCAATCTGCCTGCGCGTGGCGATCCAGACTTCATCGTGAGCCCGAACATGCCGAAAGAACTCCTCCAGCGCCCAGATTCGTCCCGGACGCCCGACGATGCGCAGGTGGAGGCCCACGCTCATCATCTTGGGGTTGCCCTCTTCCCCCTCCCGGTAAAGCTGATCGAAATTCGCCTTGGCATAGCCGAGCCATTGATCGGGCGTCAGCGCGGGATCGGTCCACATCTTCATGTCGTTGTTGTCGAGCTGGTAGGGCACGATGCACATCGGCTTTCCCGGTATCGTCTCCCGATCCCAAAACGGAATGTCGCCCGAATAATCGTCCATGTGATAGAGGAAGCCCTCTTCCGACAGCAGGCGCCGGGTGTTGTCGGTCAGCAGGTAACGGCTGAGCCAACCATAGGGACGCATCCCGCAGGTTTTCTCGATACTGGCGACCGCCCTGCGGATGAATGCGCGCTCGGCGTCCTCGTCCATCTTGAACTGGTGGACCCAACGCCAGCCATGGCTGACCGGTTCGTGGCGCAGCTCCACGATAGCGCGGGCGATGTCCGGATGGTTTTCCAGCGCCAGCGCCGCCACGGTCCAGCTCGCCATCATATCGTAGCGTTGCAGCAGCTTCACGATCCGCGGCGCGCCGGCCTTGATGCCATAGAGGTAATTGGATTCGTTGGAATAGTTGCGAATGTTCGATTTTACGAACACGCCCAGCTCGTCCACCGGCTCCATCCCCCGGTCGCCCCGGGCGATGGTCATCTCGCTGCCTTCCTCGACATTGACCACCACGCTCAGCGCCAGCTTCGCGCCGCCGGGCCAATCGATGCGTTCCTCGGGCAGGATGGGTCCGGGGGTCATCAGTGCATTTCCTCCCCGCCGCTCACGTTCAGCGCCTCGCCCGTCACATAGAACGCATCCGCGCTTGCCAGCCAGAGGCAGGCCGCAGCCGTATCGGCCGGCAGGCCCGGTCGGCCCATCGGGTTCTTCGCGCTCATGCTTGCCAGGTATGCGTCCACATTATCGAAACCGAGCAGCTTGGAAAAATACGCATTCTGCTGCGCGCCCAGCCCGGTGGTGACGTGGTTGGGGCAGATCGCGTTCACGGTTATGCCATGCGTGCCCAGCTCAACCGCACTGGCCCGGGTGAGCCCAATCATGCCATGCTTGGACGAAACATAGGCCGGCAGATGCGGAAACCCGGTCTTGGCGGCCTGGCTCGCGATATTGATGATCCTTCCGCCCCGCTTTTGTTCCACCATCTGCCGTGCCGCCGCCTGCGTGCAATAGAATGCGCCCGACAGATTGACCGCCAGCACCTGGTCCCATTCGTCGACCGTATCGACTTCGAGCAAAGGCTTCATCTTGAAGCCGATACCGGCATTGTTGACGAACACGTCCACGCCGCCGAACCGCTCGGCCGCCTGGGCGACCAGCGCGCGGCAATCTCCGGCATCTGACACGTCGCACGCTATGGTTGCCACCTCGGCGCCGCGTTCGCGCAGTTCCGCGGCGACCGCCTCGGCCGCCGCATCGATGGTCACGTCGGACACGACGCAATGGGCGCCCTCATCGGCAAACGCCTGCAAAATGCCCTGGCCCAGCCCCCGGTCCTTACCCGAACCGGTGACGACCACCGTCTTGCCGGCGAACCGCCCTTGCGCCGTTCCGGCCATCAGAGGTCTTCCGTCAGAACGAACACGGGGTCCGCGGCATATTCCTGAAACGGTGCGGCGGCAGCTTGAAATTCCTCGGTCGAGATATCCGCGACGAACCCGTCCATCGCATCGATGTCGATGATCTCGAAATACTGATAGGGCGGGCTCGCGGCGTCGTCGCCGAACACGCCCACCGCTTTGTGTATCGAGAAGTTCGCAACCGAGCCCAGAGCGTTGACGCCCGGAATGTCGCGGGTTCTGGCCCAGTCTTCATATTCGGAAATGCTGACGCCGTCTTTCAGGTCAAACAGGACGATGATACGCATGCTTCCTCTCCTTCAGTATGGTGCGCGATATGCGCCGAGTTTCGCATCGAGATCGCGAGCGAACGCGAACAGCTCTGCTTCGGCCCCTATCCGCCCGACGACTTGAACACCAAGCGGCAGACCACCGTCGGTCCAGCCCATCGGCACGCTGATCGCCGGCAGTCCGGCGATATTGGCAAGGCAGGTGAAATCAGCCTGTTCGACCGGTTCGCGGGTATCGTGCGCGAATGGCGGATTGGGAACGGTGGGCATGATCAGGAATCCGTGCCTATCGACAATGCTCGACACGCGATCGCGTGTCGCGCCGAGTATGGCGCGATCGGCGCCAACCTCCTGGACGGACCGATCGGGGCCGAAGGTCAGCAATCGGCGCAGTCTTTTGCTCAATTCGCCGACGTCTTGTAAATGGGTGTAGAGCGATTGGGACACCTGCCGGAACCCCGCGAAACGAATGCGGGAAAGCGGAAGATAGAGCCGGACGGTCGCGCATTGCTCGGGCAGCATGTCCACCACCCTGGCGAAGGCACGCTCAACCGCCGGATCGAGAGGCACCCCATGATCCGCGAGGATCGCTGTTTCGGCGCTGCCCGGCATGCTGCTGATATCCGAAATCACGCGCGTTACTCGCTGCAGCGTAAGGATGTCCCGTGCCAACACCCCGATCGCATCAAGCGAGGGATCCGCCGGGTCCAGCCCGTCCTGGCTGACACGGACGGTGCCGGGTTTGAACCCGTACACCCCGCAATGCGCCGCCGGAATGCGCACCGAACCCATCGTGTCCGTTCCCAGGGCCGCATCGCAAAGTCCCGCCGCCACCGAAGCACCGCTGCCGCCGGACGAACCACCCGGAGAATGTCCGATCCGATGCGGATTCTGCGTCGCTCCGTAATGTGGATTGTCGGTCTTGGCCCCCAAGGCAGCCTCTTCCATGTTGAGGGCGCCCAGGATCGCCGCACCGTCCCGGCGCAGCGACGTCACTACATGGGCATCGCGGTCCGCCACCCGATCGCGGTAAGCGGCCAACCCGCTGGTCCAGGGAAGCCCCCGCACCATGATATTTGCTTTCACGCCCATGGTCAGGTCCGACAGCGAACCTTTGCCGCCCTGCGCCCGTTCGTCGAAATCGACGAACGCATTGAACGGCGTATTGCGCCGTTTCAGATCGGCCAAGTCCACCATGTCACGCATTGCGGGCGTCGATCAGGCGCAGCGGCTTCTGGCGCTGGTCGATCTCCGTCGCGGCAGCGGTTCCGCCCGGTTCGACCAGTTCCACATCCACTTCGACGCCCAGCCCCCGTCTCAACAGATCGGCAAGCGCCGCCGCGTCGGTTCCGCCCCGGCTTTCGAGCGTCACCCGCATGGTGTCCTTCCGGTCCGCATCGCGTGTTAGATGGCAGACATATTCGCCGGTTAGATCGCCACGGTTTTCAATGATCGCGCCGATCGCATGGGGAAACACATTGATGCCGCGCAGCTTCACCATATTGTCGCTGCGGCCCTTGAAGCCGGTGATCCGCTTGAACGCGATGTCGCCGCGTCCCGCCATCTCCTGCGTAATGTCGTGCGTGTTGAAACGGATGCAGGGCGCGATATCGTCCTTGTACAGGCATGTGACCACCATATCGCCTGTGTCGCCCGACTCGACCGGCGCCCTGTCATCGACGCCAAGAATTTCCAGATATTGGGCATCCTCCCAGACATACAGCCCGTCGCGTTCAGGCCCCTCACCCGCAATGCACCCGGTGTCGCCGACGCCGTACCAGTCAAACGCCTTCGCGCCGTGCCAGGCAGCTTCGGTACCGGCGCGATCCTCCGTTCCCAGGTGGCCGATGATCATCCGAATATTTATCTGGTCGAACAGCTTCTCCGTCTCTGCCGTAGCGGCCAGCTTGCGCACGTAATCCACGAAGCCGACAAGGCAGGTCACGCCGAAGTCCGCCATCAGCTGCACCTGACTGATGCTGCGGGTTTCGATCCCGGTTCCGGCGGAAAGGAATATCGAATTGGTGAACTTGGTCACCGCCTCGCGGATATAATGGCCGCCGTTGATCATACCGTGACCATAGACCGATTGCACCACGTCATCGGATTGCAGGCCCATCCAGCGATACATCCGGCCGACCAGGAGATTGCCGACTTCCCTGCCCTTGGGTCCGAACATCAGCACCTGCGGTTTCCCGGTGGTCCCGCTGGTGGTGTGGAACACGATCGGTGATCGCGATGCCGCCGGCCCCATTCCGTGAAAATCCCCGAACGGCGGATGTTCGGCAATCGACGCCATCAGGTCGCTTTTGTCGTAGACCGGCAGTTTGACGATATCGGCAAGGCCTTGAATATCGCCCGGTTCGATCCCCTGAGCGCCCCACAGGCGCCGATAGAACGGCAATTGCCAACCGCGCTGCATGAGCTTGCGAAACTGCCGATCCTGCAAGCCGAACAATTCATCCCGGCTCATGGTGCGATACCGATCCAGAAACTTTGCGCCGACCGGATAATCCTGGAGCATCTGCGCCGGATCGAAGGCTTCGAAATAGGACGGATAGGTCATCGCGGCTCCACGAAATAGGCCAAGGGGTTGTCGAATATGCGCGGGTCGGCATCGGCGGGCGCCAAGTCTCTGGCGAGCACGCGTTTCGCTTCTGCCTGCGATGCGTCGAGTGGGTTGTCCGGGCTGCCCAAGGTGTGCGCTATGACGCGGCTCTGTCTCCGCCCATCCGCGACTGTCAGCGTAAGCTCCTGAGGGAATAGGGCGTTACCGTCGGTAGTGCCGTCATCGGTCAGGCGCACTTTTGCCGCGATATGCGCCAGCGCGGGATCGATGAAGTCTTGCGCGGTGAAGCGCCGTGGATCGATCCGGCCATCCGTCAGCAACAAGGCGACGAGATAGGGCATACACAGCCTGGCCCAGGCGGGCGTCATTTCCGGCGACCAGCGCCGATCGACTAGGCGGCGGATAAGCGGTGGACAAGCAAGTTCGATGTCCGTCAGATCGCGGACCTGTTTGCGGGTGAGCGATAGCTGCTGCAGCAATCCGAGAGCGGCATGGCTGGCACGACCGGAAGGAAACGGCTTCACGCTGATTTCGGATATTCGCCACACCTTCCCTAAATTTTCGGTGTAGCGCCGCAGATCGCCGCTTTCGAATAGTTGCAGATATCCGAACGGGCCCTCCAGGGCGTCCCTCGGTCCGCCGAAGCCGGCGCTGGCCAGATCGCTGGCCGTGATCGCCGCTCGCGCGGCGTTGGCAATCTGGAACGGCAGGGTTTCGCTGCCTTCCACATGGGCCTGCATCGTTCCGGCTGCGGAGGAATAGGCCAGCCCGAGCGCATCGGGGATGGAAAAGCCATCGAACCGGGCGACCGCCACCGCCGCCCCCATCACGCCGGTAACGGCAGGCCGGAAGAACCGCATCGCGCTGTCGGCGCACAGACCCAGGCCGGACGCGATGTCGACCCCGATTGACAGCGCTACCAGCGCTTTTTCGGCATCGCATTCGCCCCCCGCGGCGATACGCCGGTCGATCGCTGCAGCCAGGGCAGCGGTCACCACGCTCATCCCATGAACCACCGCGGGTTCGTGCACAGCATCCCATTCGAGGCAATGGATGCGATAGCCGTTGACGAAGGCTGCGCCCGGCGCGGGCAGGCGTTCCGCCGTCCCGATCAGGCGGGCATCGGCCCCCTTTCCGAACCCGCGCGCTGTTTCCAGGATAGCCCGTTCCCCCGGCGCGCCGACTGCCGCTGCGCCCACGGCCAGCGTGTCGCCTAGCAGGCGGATCGCATCGCTACGAACATCGGCGGGCAGCGCATGATCGGACGCTGCGAAGCGCAGGAGATCGGCCGTCGCGCTCATGTCAGCCAATCCTGCAGCATCCGGTCGATCGCTTCGGCGTCGTCGCCTTCGAGCACGCATGCGATCGCCCGGTCCGGCTCCTCCGGCGACAAACCGCCCCATGTGCAAAGCGATCGGAGCTTGGTAATCACGTCCTCGCGCGACATCGGCCGTTCCGGATCGCCGCGCGCATCGACCAGTTCGAACCCGTTGACCGTAGCGCCGAAATGGGCGGGGTAGCGCGCCGTGATTGCGGGGTCTTCGCATACCGTGACCTGTGAGCGCAGCGAGCCGAGTTCGGCGATCGCACCGAGGCTGAAATCGGACGGTTCTGCATGTCTGCCAGCCGACACAATTGCCACCGCGTGCTGCAGCGAAAATTTCGCATCCAGTTCCGTGACCGGATCGGGGCGGTCGCAAAACGCCAATGCGTCCGCATAGGTTTGCACTTCGAAAGGAGCCTGCAATCTGCCCACCGCACGAAGTTCCATCGCGGCATCGATTGCGGGATGGGTATGGCGGCAGGCGGCATAAGGTTTCAGGCTGACTTCGCGTATCAACCAGCCCTTCCCGTGGGGCATCGGCCCCGGTTGGCGCGCCATTGCCGCGAACACGCCTTGCGGGCCTTCCAACAAGGCCGCGGGTCCGGTCGCGCCGTAATGCACATGCAAAACTGCGTCCCGTCCCGTTCGAACGGCGTGATAAACGTGCCATTGCTTGGTCAGCACATCGTCGTGCCGCATATGCCAGACACCGCCGGCAACCGAACCGGCGTTGGCCAGGGCATTCGCATATTGCACCGGACCGAACCCGATCAGAGAACCGAATGCGGCTGCAGCGCCGAACCCGCCCATCGTCCCAGTAGGGTGCCAATGCGCGTAATGATGCGCGTCCAGCATGCCGCCGATCGCGATCATCGCCTCGTATCCGCGAATGCCTGCGTTCAGCCGCTCCGCCAAAGATGCGGATGGGTAGGACAGGGCCGTGGGCCACACGACCGGACCGGGGTGGAGCAATGCCGTGCGATGCACATCGTCCATTTCCAGCGCGTTGCCCAGATAGGTCGATTTTTCCCACGCGGTGGGCGAGATGGCACGCCCGAGCGCCCCCGCCTCCGTACGCAGAGCACCGGCAATGCACGCAAGCCAATCCAGCAGATGCAGGCGCGCCCGGTCCCGGACGCCGGGTTCCACCGGCCGGGCAAGCCGGTTTGCCAGTTGCGTAAGCAGGGTATCGCTCATATCCTCGCAACACCCCCGCACACTGCAATCGGAACCCTGTTTTGGCTGATGCCGCCCTGCCTCCTGCGACCGACAAGATGCCCCGTTATCTTCAGGTAGCTGCGGATTTGCGCGATGCGATCGGGGCTGGCGATTATGCCGACGGCAGGCAGTTTCCCACCGAAACCCTCTTGTGCGAAACCTACCACGCTAGCCGATTCACCATTCGCGAAGCGTTGAAACGGCTGCAGGCCGAGGGGCTGATCGCCCGCAAGCGCGGTTCCGGCACCACCGTGCAGCCGGCCGCAGCGCGGGGCGGTGCGCTGCATCAGCCGATGGGCAATGTTGGCGAATTGCTGCAATATGCGCGCGACAGTACGGTAGTGTATGCAGAACACGAATGCGGACCATTGCCGGCCATCGTGGGCGATCAGATCGAAGGCGAAGCGAGCGGGCAATGGCGCTGTTTCTACGGTATCCGGCGCAGACCGTCGGACGCATTGCCCATCGCCACCACCCGCGCCTATTTTCATGAACGGCTGGGCCATGCGATCGATCAGCTCGATCTTTCCGCGGGGACGCTGTTCAGTCAGATCGAACGCCTTGCCGGGGTCAGCATCGGCCGGGTGACGCAGGATATCCAGGCTGTCGCTGCGGATACCGGAACCGCGGTCGCGCTGGAAGTGGAGGAAGACACGCCGGTCCTGCGGATCATCCGATGCTATCTTGACCCCAAGGGTCGTTTGTACGAAATTTCGGTCAGCCATCACCCCGGCAACCGCTTTGCCTACGCGATGCATATCGATCTCGATATCTGAGAGCAGGCAGCAAGCCTTCGTCATTCTTGCCCCAGCTCCGGAACTGGCCCAGGCTGCCAAGACTCCCCGGCGAAACGGATCGGCGAGGCGATATGGTGTGCGCCCCATTCATCTTCGACGAGCAGGCCGCGCTCGGCTATATGCGCTGAATCGAGCGCCTCGCGAAAATCCAGGACCGGCGCGAAAGCGATATCCTTGTCGGCGAACCACGCAATCCATCGGGCGCGGCTGCGCCGAACAAACGTCGTGCGCAGAAATTCGATCAGTTCGTTCTGCTGTCCTGCCTCATTTTCCGCCTGAGGCATCAGGTCCGGGCGATCCAGGGCCGTCAACAGCGCTTGCGCAAATTTGGTTTCGCGGCCGCCCAGCGCAATGTGTTTGCCATCGCTGGTCTGATAAACCTGATAAAGCGCGGCCCCGCCCAACGACCGCTGTTCAGACGAGCGCGGAGCGTCCCCCCCCGCGATGGCGGCCCCGGCGATATGGGCGCTCCATGGAAGCAGGCTGTCGAACATCGCGCAGTCGATATAGGCACCCTCCCCATACCGCTCTCGCCCGAGCAGTGCCATCAGCACCGCCGACAGGGCCGTGAGCCCAGCGGCCATATCAGCAGACGGAGCGCCGGGCACCACCGGGTTGCCGGCCGGATCGTCGTTCACAGCCAGAAAGCCCGTCAGGGCTTGCACCGCCATATCGTGTGCCGGATGATCAGCCAGTATGCCATCCTGCCCGAACGCGGAGATCGAGCAATACACGATCGCGGGATTGATCGCCTTCACCGCAGCATAGTCGAACCCCAGACGCTGCATCACGCCGGGGCGGAACCCCTCGACGAACACATCCGCCTTCTGGCAAAGCCCGCGCAAACCCGCCTGCCCGTCGGCAGTTTTCAGATCCAGGACCCGGCTTTGCTTGCCGCGGTTGAGGTTGGCGAACCACACCGAATGACCGCCTTCGAAAGGAGCCTGCCGGCGTGCCGGGTCGCCCGACGGCGGCTCGATCTTGATGATCTGCGCACCATGATCGGCCATCATTACGGTCATCATCGGGCCGGGCAGGAACTGCGTCAGATCGATGACCGTGATGCCTGACAGTCTGCCCATCGGTCAGACCACGCCTTTTGCGCGCAGCGTATCGATCGCTTCGGTATCGTACCCGATTTCGCGCAGCAATTGGTCGCTGTCGATCCCCAACAGTGGCGCCGCGCGGTTCGGCAAACGGTTTCCGTCCAGCCGGATGGGGCTGGCCAGAACCTGCATGTCCTCCCGATCCGGATGGTCGACGCTGTCGAGCATCCCCGTTTCCACCAGCCATGGATTGTCCATCGCGTCCGCGAGCTCGTAAACCGGCGCTACTGGTACGTGCCCGGCCAGCAGTTCTTGCCAGTGCGCTATCGGCTGTTGCACGAATTGCGCATCGAGCAGTCCGGTCAGTTCCGCACGGTGGCGCAGCCGGGCGGGGTTGTCGGCGAACCGCGGATCATCCCGCAGATCCTCGCGCCCGAGCCGTTCCACCAGAACGTTCCAGAATTTGGGCAGTTGGCACATCATGAATATCCAGCCATCGGCGGCGCGGAACATCTGGCTGGGGGTGGCGGTGGGATGAGCGCTGCGCGCAGTTCGCTGGGTCTCATCGCCTTCGTTGAGATACCACAACGCGGGATAGCTGGTCTGGTGCACGGCCGCGGATAACAGATCGGTATCCACATCGCGCCCTGTGCCGGTCCGCTGCGCATCCATCAACGCGGCCAGAAGCCCGATCGACATCAGCGTCCCGGTCATGAAATCCACCATGCTCAGACCCATGCGCTGCGGTTCCCCGCCGGGTTCGCCGGTCATCTGGCAATAGCCGGCCTCGGCCTGCATCAGGTAATCATAGCCCGGCCATGTCGCGCGGGCGTTGTCGCGGCCATAAGCGGACAAATGCGCGCAGACGATGGCCGGATTGACGTCTTTCAGCGCAGCATAGGTCAGCCCCAGTTTTTCCGGCAGATCGCCGCGCATGTTGTTGGCGACGGCATGGCTGGTGGCGACGAGTTTGCGGAACACCTCCGCGCCGGCCGGCTCGCGCAAATCCAGCGTCAGGGACTTCTTGTTGAGATTGAAAGCCTGAAAATAAAGGCTTTCATGATCTCTCAGAAAGTGTGGACCGACGGCACGCGCGGTATCTCCCCCGCCTCTCCCATCCACGCGCGGCGGTTCGATCTTGATCACCTCCGCGCCAAGTTGCGCCAGGTGCATCGTGCCATAAGGGCCGGCGCCGTATTGTTCCGCGCTCAGGATCCGGAAGCCGGTGAGGGGCAGGTGCAGGCTCAGGCGGGATTCTCCTTGAAATGCTGGCGCGCGATGATCATCCGCTGCATTTCGTTGGTCCCTTCGCCGATGCACATCAGCATGGAATCGCGGTAATACCGTTCGATGTCGTATTCCTTGGAATAGGAATAGCCGCCATAGACGCGCATTGCCTCTTGGCTGTTAGACACCGCCGCTTCGGAAGCGAAATATTTCGCCATTCCCGCTTCCTTGTCGCAACGCTCGCCCTTGTCGTAAGCCATGGCCGCATCCATCGTCAGCAGGCGGGCGGCGCGCGCGCGTGTGGCCATCTCGCCGATCTTCAGCTGGATTGCCTGGTGCTGCGCGATCGGCTTGCCCATCGTCTCGCGTTGCTGCGCATATTGCGTGGCGAGGCGCAACGACCCTTCGGCAAGGCCGACCCCGCGAGCGGCGACATTGATCCGGCCCAGTTCCAATCCGCCGGTGGCCTGAAAGAAACCCTGCCCTTCCGTGCCGCCGATCAGCTGGTCGGCAGGCAAGACGTAATCCTCCATCACCAGCTCCGCGCTGTCGATCGCCTTGTACCCCAGCTTCTCGAACTGCTTGCCCACGGTGAGGCCCGATGTCTCGCCCTCGCGCTTGTCCGCGATGAACAGACTCATCCCCTTGTAGCGCGGGTCGGCATGGGGATCGGTCTTTGCGATCAGGGCAAAGACATGCCCGTTGACCGCGTTGGAAATCCAGGTCTTGGTGCCGTTCAGCACATAATCGCCATTATCGTTCCGGTGCGCGACGGTGCGGATTGCCTGCAGGTCGGTGCCGGCATTGGGTTCGGTCAGCGCCAGCCCGCCGCGCAGTTCGCCCGTGGCCAGCTTGGGCAGCCATTTCGCCTTCTGCTGCGCGGTGCCGAACCGTTCGACGGCCGCAGCCATGATCAGATGCGAATTGAAGATGCCAGTAATCGCCATCCAGTGGCTGGAAATCTGCGCCACGATATTGGCATAGGTTGTAGCCGGTAGGCCCAGCCCGCCATATTCCTGCCCGATTGTGGCGCCGAACAGACCCATCTCCGCCATCTGCCCGACCAGCTCTTCAGGCCAGATATCACCATGGTCGTGATGCTTCACCACTGGGATCACCTCGCGTTCCAGCCAGCGATCGATGGAGTTCATCAAGGCGCGTTCCTCGTCTGGATCGATGGTGCGGATCTGGCTTTCGAGTGATGCTGCGGTGGCCATGTATCATTCCTGGTTTGCGTCCGGGCTGCTTTGCGTGCGAGTCGTGTTTGGAGGGAATGTAGGGGCGTTCAATCGTCCAGATTGCCGTGCCCGCGTTTCCATACCAGGACCGATCGCTTGAAATGGCTGACGACCACACCGTCCTGGTTCTTAGCGGTCGTCTTGAAGGTCACGATGCCCTGCCCTTCGCGGCTTTTGCTTTCGCGCTTGTCCAGAATCTCGCTTTCGCAATAGATCGTATCGCCCACGAACAGCGGATGCACCATGCGCACCTCGTCCCATCCCAGATTGGCAATCGCCTTGCCGCTGGTGTCGCTCACACTCATTCCGGTCATCAGCGCGATGGTGAGCGGGCTTACCACCAGCGGTCTGCCGAACTCGGTTTTTTTTGACAACTCGTAATCGAAATGGGCGGGGTGGGTGTTCATGGTCAGCAGGGTGAACCACACATTGTCCGCATCGGTGATGGTGCGGCCGGGGCGGTGTTCATAGACGTGCCCGACGACGAAATCGTCGAAATAGCGGCCCTGGACCTCGCGGAACCGACCGGGGGAAACTTCGACGACGCCATCACGCATGGGTTAGTCTTTCGGTCTGGTTGGTCCGGCTCCGCTCGATCACGGCACGGTATTGCTTCACGATGGGCGCGTCGAGCATCCGGCCCTTGTAGACAATGGCTGCGCCGCCTGCATCATTATAGGCGCGCAGGGCCTCCGCGGCTTCGTTCACCTCGTCCTGGCCAGGTGCGAAGGCGGCTTCGATGGCAGCTATCTGGCGCGGGTGGATCGCAGCCTTGGCTCTGAAACCCAGCGCGCGCGAGGCAGCGCATTCCCGTCCCAGCGCGTCCGCATCGTCCAGGTGGATGAACGGCACGTCGATGGCGGGTACGGTCGCTTCCGCGCAGGCGAGGATCAATTGCTGCCGTGCGGCCAGCAGCGGTGTCCACGCCAGCTTCACTCCCAGCTCCGCTGCGAAATCTCCGCCGCCGAACATCACCGCCCCGACATTGCCGCTCTTCGCGATGTCCAGCGCACGGCGCAGCGCGCATGGGCTTTCAATCAGGGGAATCAATTCCGGGCAGCGATCGCCGAGCACCTGCGCCACGATTGCGCAGTCGCGTGGGCTATCCACCATCGGCAGCATCAGGAATTGCGGCATTTCTGGCGCGGAAACATGCTCCAACGCCGCCAAGTCCGCAATGCCGGCGGCCGTCGCCACCGGATTGATCCGGATCGCCCACCCCGACCCGCCCCGGTCGGCGACATGGGCCAGCGCGGCCGTTCGCGCTGCAAGCTTGTTCTTCGCCGGGACCGCATCCTCCAGATCGATGACCGTCACGCCCGCGCCCGCCGCCGCCGCCTTCTGGAAACGGTCGCCGCGCGATCCGGGTACGAACAGGAGGCTGTTGCTCGCAAACACGTAGGGACAGTTCCTTAGACAGTCGAAGACCCAATCCGGGTCGGTCGGTAGGGGGTCCGTATGGGGACCGAACGAGCACCTTTGCAAATGGCGCTTCACAATTTGTCCGGACAAATCTAAAGTCAACCCGTAAGTGCAGGTTCACACCAGATTGTATGCGGGACGCAGGACCGGAAAACCGAGGGAGAAACGTTTATGGCAATCCTTAACAAACTAATCGCGGCGGCGGGGATCGCGTCCGCTTTCACGCTGGCCGCCGGTCCGGCGCAGGCGCGAACGCTGGACCCCGATGTACCGGAAGACGCGATCGAGATCGCCAAGCGCCTGCAATGCGGCGTGTCAGCGGACGAACCGGCAGTCTATCACTGGTCGGGCAATATCTATGGCCGCAGCCCGGGCATCCGCGACAAGCTGTTGTTCAAAGGCGAAGGCATGAACATCCGCCGCTGCGTGGAAGTGACCGACGCGGATCGCGGCAGCGGCTGGCGCATGATCAGTCGCGAAGTGATGCTGATGCTGGACCCCGAAACGGGCGAGGTGATCGATCGCTGGGACAACCCCTATACCGGGGAAACCGTGGACGTGATGCAGATCCACAACGATCCGGTGAACGGTCGTCCGAATTTCCCGCGTGGAGCCGACGGATCGCTCTATACGTTGGACAGTCTGCGCGAAGAAGGCCCGTTCGTGTTCATGCCCTTCGAAGCACCGCTGTTCTATCCCAATCCTTTGGCCGGCGATTACCAACAATTTGTCGGCAACGAATACCACGCGATGGAAATATTCGATTTTGCCGCACTTAAGGACGAATTGTACGACAGTACGCGGCCGACCGCCTATCCGATCATCAGCTGGGTGCGGATATCGCCTTGGGCGCCGTGGATGGAGATGGGATCGAGGCCGGGGCAGATGGTGTTCAACGCCATGGGCCGCAAGCTGCCCGGCGGGTTCGAGGATCTGCCGGACGTCCTGAAGAAGGAAATCCGGACCAATTACCCGATCTACGAAAGCGCGCCGCCGAAGGACGATATGCGGCCCAACGAAACCACCTGGACCAAGTTCAAGTTGCTGACCGATGAAGCGCGGACCAAGGCGGGACCCGCTTCGACACGCGGCGAGTAGGTTCCGGAGACAGGCCAGAGATAAGAAAGGGGCCGCCGGATGTTCTCCGGCGGCCCCTTTTTTCGTGCGCGTCGTCAGCATATCAAAAACCGGCGGACACGATCACACCAAAGCGCCGTCCGGGGCGCAGGCCGCCGATGAAGCTGCGGCGGAAGCTGGCATCGCCATCAGCGAAGCGCAGCCCCTGGGCCGTCGCATCCTCGTCGGTCGCGTTGTCGACATAGCCCTGGATTTTGTAGAAACCGTTGCCGAGCCCGACGCGCAGATCGACGACCGTGCTATCGCCGTAGCTCGCCAGATTGCTCACCTGAACGAACGCTTCGGAGGTAAAGGTGACATTGCCGCCGGCGAAGAACTCCCAGTCGCCATCACCCAGCGGCTGTCGGTAATCGACGTCCACGAACACCCGATGAACCGGCGCACGCGGGATACGCTGCCCCCTGATCGAACCGAACAGGCTCTGGCACCCTCTGATCTCGGGGAACTGGTCGCCCGTGGAACAATTCACCAGCCGGTCGTCGGCCACGTCGTTCAGCACACCCTGGTTCTCGTCGAAGCCGGAGGTGAATTTGGTATCGGCAAGCGCGTAGTTCGCGGTGACGGCGAAATTCCGACTCGGCCGCGCCAGGATTTCCAGCTCCGCGCCGTTGATCCGCGCATTACCCGCGTTGCGCACCACGCTGACCTGGTTCGGCGGAACGGAGACGTTCTGGGTCAGCTGGTACCCCTCGATTTCGTTGTGAAACAGCGCCAGATTGACGACCAGCGCATCGTCCAGGAACCGGTTCTTGATTCCCAGCTCGTAAGACGTGTTGTCCTCCGCATCGAACACGTCGATGTCGAGCGTGGGATCGTTCTGCACGGCGCGTACGGCCAGCGAGCCATTGAAACCGCCGGGTTTTTGCCCCTCGGCATAGATACCGTAGATCAGCGTGTCGGGATTGGGCTGCCAATCCACCGTCACGCGCGGGGTAAACTCCCTGAAGGTGGCTTCCGCATCGATCGATGCCGGGCGGGGACTACCTTGGTTGAAGATAAAGGCCGATTGCCGGATGCGCTCTTCGGCGTAACGGCCCTCGAACCCGATGTTGATGGTGGGTGTCACATGCAGCTCGACCGCGCCGAAAGCCGCAATGTTGCGGATGTCCAGCAGGCTTTCATTGCGCGAATTGGGCACTGACGGGCCGAACAGCGGCACCACGCTGGCGCAGTTCGGATTGGCAGTGCAGATCGCGCGTTCGATTGCGATCGCCTGGCCGAAGCTGGCTGCGGCGCGCGCCGCCGCGTCGTCCGGCACCTCGCGGATGGAGAAACTGTCATCGTCCTGATTGAAATAGTAACCGCCCACGATCACGTCGAACCTGTCGCTCAGATAGCTCAGCCGCAGTTCCTGCGAATAGTCCCGGGTTTCCTGACGGTTGGCGAAGCTGAAATCGACCGTGCTGCCGACGAACCCGAAGGGGAAGCGCGGGCCGCGGGGACCGAAGCCGACCGGCGCGCCGATCGGGAAACGAGAAAATCGCGCAGTCTGAAAGCTGTTCGGGCCATAATCGCCGTCGGTCAGCTGGGTCAGCGTTCGATCGTTGAAGCCCGAAAGCGAAGTCAGCGTGAACTGGTCGGTCAGTTCATATTCCATCCGCAGGCTGACATTGTAGGTGTCGCCCTCGATTCCGACATCGTCCGGATCGCGGAATTGGCGGCGGTAATCGGTATTGATCGGGCGTGGCCGGATCGGCCCGGAAAAATAGCGCCCGCCCCCGCCATACAAGGCGCTGTCATCGGGCAGGACGTTGTTGAACTGGGTGCCTTGTGCAAAGATCGCGGGTTGGCCGTCGTCGGTGCGGTTGAAATAGCCGCGTAACGCGGCGGTGAACGGGCCGCCATCGTCCCAGTTGAGAACGCCGGACACGGAATAAGACATCTGGTCCCCTACCGGCTTCCCGTCGAACTGGTTGATGAACTCGCCCCCGAAATCGTAATAGCGCCCGTTGATGCCCACACCCAGCCCGTCGGAAATGGGGCCGCGGATGCCGGCGGTCACTTCGTACCGGTCGAATTCTGAAATGTCGGCGGTTATACGCCCTTCCCAGTTGTCGCCCGGCATTTTGGAGATGATGTTGATCGCGCCGGAATAGGTGTTGCGCCCGTACAACGCGCTCTGTGGCCCCTTGACCACCTCGATCCGTTCGATCGTGTCGACATCGTAATCCGCGATACTGCCGGTGTAGTAGATGCCGTCGATGAAGAAAGCGACGCCGCTATCACCGAGCAGGTTGGCCTGCCCGCGAATGACGGGAGAATTGCTCGACCGGCCGAAGCTGTCGTCGAAAACCAGACCCGGCGTGGTCTTGGCGATGTCCGCCACGCTGTCGAGACCGAGCCGGGCGATGGTTTCCGCTGTCGCGACAGACACGGATGTCGGCACGTTCTGCAGCGTTTCTTCCCGTTTTCGCGCGGTGACGATAATCATGTTGCCGCTGGGTTCCGCTCCCGCCTGCTCCGCTTCGGGATTGCCGTCGGTGTCGCGGACTTGTGCACTGGCAATCGAAGGCACGGCCAGCGGTGTCAGGATCGAAGCCGCCAGCAGACCGGCGCGTAATAGTGCCCTCATCATCAATCTCCCCATGGCGGACCATGCCGCCTCCCGATAAGACCAGAAATCACTGCATCAGTAGAATTTGTCCAGACAAATTTTCGGTCGCTCCAATTCTCTCTTCAGGCTTATGGCGTTTGGGTCGCAGTTACGGTCAGAACGGCTTCACATTGCCCAGAAATGCGGTGATGAGCAGCAGCAGATAGATCGTCCAAACCCATTTGCGTGTGGCGTTCATAGTCCCGAGCAGCGGGAGCTCGGTCGCATCGCTCGACCCCTGTTCAAGCACGGCAGTCAGTTGCGGGCCGACCGGCTTGAACGTGCGGTCAATCATGATAGCCGCCACGAAGATCAGCCCGAACAGCAGTGCCTTCCACGCCAGCCAGCTCATCGTGAGCGGCGCGCCTGTCAGAATGCTCTGCAGGCCGAGCCATATATAGAACCCGCCGATGATCCAGCTCAGCACCCCTTCGATGCGCCGATTTCGCGCGGCTCGCGCAGTCTGGTCGTGGGCATGCGTATCCCAGACAAGAAACAACCAGAATGCGCCCACGATCCAGCTGCCCCACAACAGTGGTACCGGCACATCCCAATAACCGCCCGCCGCCACAACGCTCAGCGACAACGGCACCATCAGCGCCCAAGCGCTGCGCGGCGTCAAATCCACGAGCACCAGCAGCTTGAGCAACGCGATCCGCTGGTCGAGCGTGTAGACGGTGCGCTTGCGAAAATGCTGTCCCAGGCAATACACGCCCACATCCGCGCCCAGCCAGAGGACGAAGGCAATCAGATGGGCGAACACCAGCAGGCTGTAGAGGGTGATCATCGAGCACGGCTCCTCAGATTGTTACGCGAAGGCCGCATCGGGCAGCCATAATCGTTCAACAGCGAGCTCGCGATAGCGGATAACTTGACAAAAGCAAATTTGTCCGGACAACTTGGGGTTGAGCAGGACGTCCGATTTCCACGGTGTCCTTGCGTCGGCCAATCCAGTGCGCCCCCGCGCCGGATGCTTGTTTGAGGGACCAATGCCATGAACAATCGTCAATTCACGCGTATGTCGAAACGTGCCTGTCACACTGCGATCGCTACCGTGCTGGTGACGGGGTTGCTGGTTCCAGTTGCGGTTTCCGCGCAAGAGGCGGATCAGTCTGCCACCGACGAACCGGTCGTCGCGCCCATGGCGGGCGACGGCGTGATCATCGTGACCGCCCAGCGCCGGGCGCAGGATTTGCAGGACGTTCCCGCCGCGGTGACCGCCCTCTCGGCCGAAATGCTCGAGAACCGGCAGATTGCCGACACAAACGACCTCGCCAACCAGATCCCGAACGTGGTGATTTCTACCGGCACCGGAACCGCCAGCAGTGCGCGCATCTATTTTCGCGGCGTGGGGGAAGACGAATCGCGCGGCGCGATCGATCCCGCGGTCGGGATCTATATCGACAACGTCTATCTCGGGCGCACTGTTGGGAGCCTGGTGGATCTGGTGGACATCGAACAGGTGGAGGTGTTGCGCGGGCCGCAGGGGACATTGTACGGCCGCAACACCAATGGCGGCGCGATCAAGATCAGTTCGGTCCGCCCGCAACTGGACGAAACCAGCCTGACCGCCGAAGCGAGCTATGGCAATTATAATCGCATTCAGGGCAAGGCGAGTGCCAATCTGGACCTATGGGATAGCGGCGCGCTGCGCATTTCTGGCCTCTACCGGGAACGCGACAGTTATTTCACATTGAACCCCAATGGCGATTTCGCGAATCAGGCCGGGTCCGAACCGGGCGGGGAGCAAGTTTATGCCGTGCGCGGCAGCTTCTACGGCGAATTGTCGGACGTATGGTCGTTTTTGGCGATCGTCGATTACACGAAGGACAAATCCGATCCGGTGCCAAGTTCGGTCATCGCATTCAGCGACAATCCCACCGTCGTGACCGATCGCGACCAAGACATCTTCACCATTGAACCCGCACCCAGGGTGACATGCAGCGCCCGTACCCCGCCGACCTTCCGGCCGGTCGGCTGCTTCACCGATTTCAACAGCGAGGTTGATGCGTTCGGCGTTTCTTACCAGTTGAGCGGTGAATATGACGGGTTCTCGGTCTCGTCCGTCACCGCGTACCGCACATTGAATGACGATCTTTCGACCAGCATCACCTTCCCCTATTTCCAGACGACCGACCAAAATCAGTTCAGCCAGGAATTCCTGGTCAACACCAGCATCGGCGAACTGATCGATCTGACGGCGGGCGCGTTCTACTACAGCGAGGACGCGGTTCTCGATTTCACCTTCATCCTGCCCATAACCAACCGCATCCGGACCGAGAGCGCATCCGTCTTCGGGCAGGTCGGTCTCAACCTTACCGATGCGCTGACGCTGACGGGAGGGTTGCGATACACCGACGAGGATCGCGATTTCACGGGCACATCGCCGGTGGTTCCGCGCGTCACTGG
Source organism: Erythrobacter sp. QSSC1-22B (assembly GCF_001678665.1). GTDB lineage: Bacteria > Pseudomonadota > Alphaproteobacteria > Sphingomonadales > Sphingomonadaceae > Qipengyuania. The sequence goes on along the minus strand of NZ_LZRP01000011.1, from coordinate 22,553 downwards.
CAATGTTGGGGTGAGCGACATCACCTATACCGGCAAAGCAAGCTACGAAATCACGCCCGATATCCTGGTCTATGGCAGTTACGCGACAGGGTTTAAATCGCCCGGCTTTTCCGCCGACTGCTTCGCCCCGACCGCATGCTTCCTGCCAGTCGACAAGGAAGAACTGAAGAGCATCGAAGGGGGTCTCCGCACGCAATTCCTGAACGGCCGCGCCACCTTCAACGCGACCTATTTCAACAATGATTACTCCGATCTCCAGATCAGCGCGACGACGGGCGGCGGGGTGTTCACGCGGACCAATGCGGCCAACGCCGCGATCCAGGGAGTCGAGGTGGAATTCAGCCTGGAGCCGGTGGACGGCCTGGTGTTCTACGGCAATGGCAGCTGGCTGGATGCGAAGTATGAAGACCTGACGCCGCTGCAAGCGGGGACGCTGACCAATTCCAACATCAACACCGGCGCCATCGGCCCCGCCTGTACCGGCGTGACGGCAACCGGCCCGTCCCAGCAATTCAGCGATCAGGTGGTCGCCTGCGCGCTGGGCATTGAGTTGAAGAACGCACCCGAATGGAAGGCGACCGCCGGTTTCACCTATACCATTCCCGTGGCATCGGGCCCGTTCGGTTCAGGGGAGGTGTTCTTCGGCGGCGATGTTTCATACGAGGACGACAGCTTCGCGCTCGTGTCCAACACGCCGGGATCGCTGGTGGAACCGGGCACGAGACTGGATGCGCGGATCGGTTACCGATCGCTCGATAGCGGGCTGCGCATCACCCTGTGGGGCAAGAACCTGACTGATCGCGAATATTTCCGCGCCAGTACCGGACCAAACCAGGTCTATTCTGCCGCGCCGTTGACCTTCGGCGTGGATGTCGGCTTCAAGTTTGATTGAGATGACGAACCTGGCACAGTTTCATAGATGGGTGCAGACACTTGCGACAGCGGCGGGACTCGTCCTGGGCGGGTCCGCCGCCGCGCAGGATACACCTGCGATCGCCGCGGAACACGGGGTGGAACCGTGGAGCGAGGCGGTGTTGTCCGTGGCGGCGTTCGAACCGGTCACGGCTCTGTTCCGCCATGCTGGCGGGTGGCGTCTGGTGGCGTCGGGAGCCGTGTCGCGCGGCGAGCTCGCTTACTGGACTTTGCCCGCCTCTGCGGAAGCCACTTTCGAAAAATGGTGCGCGGCCGCAGCCGACACCGGCTGCATTCGCTTCGTGCGCTTCACCGGAGTGGCGCAGCAGCCGATCCGCCCGGCCGCGCGCGCGTGGGATACGGGCGGCATCTATTCGCTCATGGCCCGCAGCGATGACGTGTCGGCCCTGTACGACCAGGCGCAGGCTCTCGGCTGGTGGGCGGAAAGCCCGCCGATCCGGTTCGCCTTCGGCGGTTCGGACCTGCGCAATGTGGTTCTGCAAGGGCCGCACGGTATCAACATTGCGGTCTACGAGCGCGTGTCGCCCGCCTTCACCGCCTTCCCGCTAGGCCGGATCAGCCAGAGTTTCAATTCCATGCGCATGGTGAAAGACCGCCCCGCCGCGCGCGATTTCTACTATGGTCGGCTCGGCTTCGGAGTGCTGTTCGATTTCGACCGCGAACCGGCGGAGCCTGCCTTCTCTAATTTTGGTATACCCTACAATCTGACGCCGCAAGCCACGCGGGCCGCCACCGCACTCTATCCGCGTGCGGGAGAAACGGGGCGGGTCGAGTTGATGCAGATCGAAGGGTTGACGGGGCGCGACCATTCGGCGCGGGCGGTGCCGCCCAATCTGGGTATCCTGTCGGTTCGGTATCCGGTGCGCGATCTCGCCGCGTATCGCGCAGCGCTGCGGAAAAACGGCGTCGCCATTGTCTATGCGGGCGAAAACGTCATGATCGGCGGCATGGGCCCCACGAACCTGTTCTCGGTCCGCGATCCGGACGGAAATCTGACGGAGTTCTATCAGCATGGCGATTGATCACCCGGGGTATGCAACACGCGAACGGGGCGAGTTTTCGCTCGGCTGGAAGGTGCTGCTGGTGTCCGTGTTCGGGGTGGCCTTCGGCGCATCGCCGATTCCGTTCAACATCATCAGCTTTACGATTGAGCCGCTGGCTACAGAATTCGGCTGGAGCCGGACGCAGGCGGTGATTCCGATCACCATCTTTGGTATCATCGCATCGCTTCTGGCTCCCCTGTTCGGCTGGCTAGCCGACCGGTACGGCGTGCGGCGCGTGGCGCTCGCCTCGCTGGCTGCGTTCGGGCTGGCCTTCGCCGCCATCGCCTTCACTCCACGCGGGGACGCGCAGGCCGCGCTGTACAGCTATTACGGACTGTGGGTGCTGGTGGGGCTGGTGGGCATCGGATCAACGCCGATCACCTGGAGCCGCGCGGTGAACATGTGGTTCTTTAAACGCAAGGGGCTGGCACTGGGGATCCTGCTGATGGGTACCAGCATCGCGGCGATCATCATCCCGCAGGTCGCGCAATGGGCCATCGCCAATTACGGATGGCGGATGATGTTCGTCATCATCGCCGCCTTCCCGCTGCTGATCGCGCTGCCGCTGGGGATCGCGTTCTTCCGCGAACCGGCGCCCGAAGAACGGCCGAAGACCGACGCCACCGGAGGGACCGCGCTGACCGGCGTCACATTGGGGCAGGCGCTGCGCGATTACCGGTTCTGGCTGATCTGGCTGTCGATCCTCACGATCGCCTTCGCGTTCGGCGGGGCGTTCGTGAACATGGTGCCGATCCTCGCCGATCATGGGTTACCGGCGAAAGTCGCGGCCACGGTGATGACCATACTGGGTCTCGGCATCCTGTCCGGACGGATCATCACCGGCGTCCTGCTCGACCGATTCTGGGCGGGCTACGTCGCTTTTCCGCTGCTGTGCCTGCCCGCCATTTCCAGCTACGTCCTGCTCGGCACCGACAGCGGCTTCGCTTGGGCCGCGGTTGGCGGGTTCCTGCTCGGCTTCGCGGCCGGCGCGGAAAGCGACCTGATCGCCTATCTCGCTAGCCGTTATTTCGGGATGCTGCATTACGGCAAGATCTACGGCATGCTCTACATGCCTTTCGGTTTGGCGAGCGCGGCATCGCCGATCGTCTACGCCTATGTCCGAGACACCACGGGCAGCTACGATCCGATCCTGACGGCAGCGATATTTATGTATGTCGTGGGCGGCGGGCTGCTGCTGCTGCTCGGCCGATATCCGCAGGCGTTTCCGCAAGACCTCACGGAAACCTCTGCCGCCATATCGGTGCGGGCCTCAGCAGGAGCGGCTTGATGGTGAGCATGGCCAAACCGAGGCTGGCCGACGTACTGGCAAGGACCGGCGCCGAAGTGCTGAACGACGCCGAAAGTCTCGATTTCTACGCCCACGATATCTACGCGCGCGGGGCCGACCTCGAAGCCGTGGTGCGCCCGGCGGACAAGTACCAGTTGGCCGCGGGAATCCGCGCCGCTACCGATGCCGGCCACGCGGTGATCCCACGTGGCGGCGGGATGAGCTATACCGGCGGTTACACTGCGAACGCGGCGGGCGCCGTAATGTTCGATCTCGCCGGAATGGACCGCGTGCTGGCCGTCGATCCCGTATCGATGACGGTAACGGTGGAGCCGGGTTGCAGATGGGCTGCCTTGCGCGATGCCCTCACCCCGCTCGGCCTGCGCACGCCCATGTGGGGAACGCTGTCTGGATTGAAGGCAACCGTAGGCGGCGGGATGAGCCAGAACGGGATGTTCTGGGGCAGCGGGCGGCACGGCAGCGCGGTGCAAAGCTGCACCGCGCTGGAGGTGGCGCTGGCGGACGGAACGCTGATGGCTCTCGGCAAAAATCACACTCGCCCCTATGGGCCCGATCTTGCCGGATTGTTCCTGGCCGATACCGGCGCGCTGGCTATCAAGACAGAAATCACGCTGCGCCTGGTCCGGGAAGCGGAGTGCCATGGCTATGCCAGTTTCGCTTTCGATACTCATGCGCAATGGCTGGATGCGACCGCCGAGATCGAGCGGCGCGGTATTGCCACCGAATGTTTCGGCTTCGATCCCTATCTGAACGCCATCCGCATGAAGCGGGACAGCCTGGCCACCGACGCAAAGCAACTAATCGGCATGATGCGCAGGCAGGGCGGGTTTCTGAAGGGATTAAAGGAAGGCGCGAAGGTGGTCGCCGCCGGGCGGGATTTTTTGAAAAACGCGAACTTTTCGCTCCACGTGCTGACGGAAGGAAGGATACAAGCTGCCGCCGATGCGGATATCGCCGCCGCGCGCGACGTCGCGCAGCAATTTGGCGGGCGTGAGGTCGAAAACACCATCCCCAAAATCGTGCGCGCCAACCCGTTCGGACCGCTGAACTCCATCCTCGGTCCCGATGGTGAACGCTGGGCGCCCATTCACGGGCTGATTTCGCACGGCCGAGCGCAGCCCTGTTTCGACTCCCTGCTGGCGCTGTTCACTGAACATGCCGGGCGCATGGAGGCACTCGGCATCCATTACGGCACGCTCGTGGCCGCGGTCGGTGGTGGCGGCACATTGATTGAGCCATGTCTCTACTGGCCCGATGCGCGCAACCCGGTGATCGAAGCGACCATCGAACCCGCCCATCTGAAGAAAGTGCCGAAGCTGGCCACGAACGCCCCCGCCTGGGCGCTGGCGCAGGAATTGAAAAGCGCGATCATCGCAATTTTCCAGGCGCATGATGCGGCCCATTTTCAGATCGGGCGCGCCTACCCCTATCGCGAAACGCTCGACCCGCGGGCGGATGCGCTGCTGCTCGCGATCAAGCGCGAGGTCGATCCGCGCGGATTGATGAACCCCGGATCGCTCGGCCTGTGAGCGCGCCCCCAATCTATTCCGCTGTGGCGATGCAGCTGACGGCCCGTTCGCTCGACAAACATGCCGACACGACTGCCGCGCGCGCCGCGATGCTTGACCATATCGCCGCACTGGAACCGCAAATCCGCACTGCGGCGATCTTCGTGGAGCAATATTCGGGGCGGCCGGTGAAGCTGGCGGTACTGCCGGAATATCTGTTCACCTCCTATCCGGGACGCGTCACCATCCCCGAATTCGCCGCACGGGTAGGTTTTGCGGCAGACGGCTCGGAATATGCGGCGCTGGGCGGGCTGGCACAGCGGCTCGGTATCTTCCTCTCCGGTAACGCCTATGAAACCGATGCAGCGTTTCCCGACTTCTATTTCCAGACCAGCTTCATCGTCGCGCCATCGGGCGATGTCGTGCTACGCTATCGCAGGCTGCTGTCGATGTTCGCGCCGAGCCCGCACGATGTGTGGGAGGCGTATCTGGACCGATACGGTCTGGACGGTGTGTTTCCAGTGGCGGAAACGCAAATCGGTCGGCTGGCCTGCATTGCTTCGGAAGAAATCCTCTATCCCGAAATCGCACGCATCCTGGCGATGCGAGGGGCGGAGGTGTTCTGCCATTCCTCAAGTGAGATCGGATCGCCTGTCGCCACGCACAAGGACGTGGCGAAACAGGCGCGCGCGTTCGAGAACATGGCCTATGTCGTCAGCGCCAACACCGCCGGGATCGCGGGCACGGCAATGCCGCTCGCCTCAGCCGACGGCAACAGCCAGGTGGCCGATTACAGGGGTAAGATCATGGCGCAAGCCGGCGACGGAGAAACCTTTACCGCATTTGCCCCGATCGATCTAACCGCCTTGCGCGAAGCGCGGCGGGTTCCGGCGATGACCAATTATCCGGCCCGCCAGCGCCCCTCGTTGTTCGCGCGGGCCTATGCGGAGTTCGGCAAGGATTTCCACAGGGCAGACGGCATGATCGAGGGCGGCGCGCCCACCATACCCGATCGCGACTATTTCAAACGGACGCAGGAGGCCGTTATTGCCCGGCTGGACAAGGCCGGGGTGATCTGATGCGCCACCGCACGGTCTCGGGCACGATCCGCTACACTTCCGAAAAGCCGGGCATGGAAGGAACGGAACGAGGACGCGAGGAATTCGCCTTCACCCATCATTCCGACGGGTCCGTCATCCTGCGCGCCCGGTGCGAAATCGAGGAGCCGGAGCCCACCGTCCTGCGCGATATAGTCTACCATATCGGACCGGACATGATGCCCCGTCATCTGCTAGTGCATCTGACGCTGGACGACGAATTCCTGGGGTCCGGCTGGATGCGCCATGATGCGGGCGCTGGTACACTCGAATGTGAAAGCTACGGCCCGGATATCGGCCGCAATTCGGAGATGCGCGCGGATGTCGGCGCGTTCGACGGCTTCGGGACGCATCCGGTGGTCGGCGACGGGTTCCTGAGCCGGGTGATGGATGTGTCGCAAGGTCCGCATGCGCGAAATCTTCGCGTGTTCCTCCCCTCTCCCGACCATCGCGGCGCCACCCCGCCCCAGATCGCAGAGGTGACGATCAGGCTGGAATATGTGGGAGATGAGCCGCGCACCGTGGCAGCAGGCAGTTTCGCCTGCCGGCATTTCCGCTTCGTGGACGACAGCGCGGGTGGCATGGGCGGCACATCGCATCCCGACTACGATATCTGGGTGACAGCGGATGACGACGCGGTACTCGTCTATGGCGCGGTGGGCGGTTACATGATGAACCGCTACGAATTGGTCGCGCTAGACCGCTAGGGCGCAGCTTGGGTTTCCACCTGTTCGATACCGTCGGGATTGAACTTCTCGAGATAAGCGTTGCTCTCCACCTTTCCCGCCAGATCCCCGCGCATCGGCGCTTCGGCATAGACGCGCACGATGTAATCGCCTGCACTTGGATCGAGGCGCAGCGGGCGGATTTCCTCCTGATATGTGCGGCTATACCAGAAGGACCGCGCGTTCTCGATGCACGGGAAGCGCACGATGAGCGTCGTATGGCCCGGCTCCGCTTCCCCTTCGAAATGCGCCAGGGGAGCAGGGAAGTTGAGGTAATAACCGCCCAGTTCCTCGTACAATTTGCTGTCTGCGATCGCCTGGCCGTAAGCGCGCATGCGAACGCCGTCGTGCGTGGTCCCGGTAATGACCATCAGCACGGGTTTGTCGCACGCGGGGTGCGAGGGACCAGGGGTGTCTGCGGGCGGCCCATTAGGCGCCATGAGGGCCAGAGCAGTGAGCCAGATCATCCGTCAATTCTCCATTCGTCGCATAGTGTGCGTTTCCAGGGCGTGCCGTCCTGAAACCATTGCCAGGTTCGCGCGCGCGTACGGGCGTCCGGGGACAAATTGATCATCTCGACATAATAGGCGCTGCCCACGTCGCGTCGTTCCAGCCGCAGCAGCAGTACGTCTCCATCCGTTTGCCAGCACGAACCGGCAAACCGATCCGTGTCCCAGACCAGCCGGTCGCCCCGCAACGCGCCGCCGAATTCGTAAGCTTCCTTGCGGCCATCGGCCCATTCCAGCCAATTGTGCTGGACGTAATGCCAGGGCCCGGTGTCCGGGAATTCACAACGCGTCTTTACCCGCTTTTCGTCGATAAGGCTGCCGTTGGTGTCGATATCGCGGTACCATCCGTCCCACCACCCTTCGTGCAGCAGCATGGCGGGCATGGCGGCTCGAACTTGCGCACAATTGCCCATCATGCGGCGCCCTCGGCATAGGCGTCGATGGGCAGAGGCGCACCGGTCTGGCAGATCAGCACCTTGCGCCGCAGGAACCGCAGCATGCCCTCATCGCCCATGCGACTCGGACCCAGACCGCTCCCTTTTCGCGAATGGTTCGTCGCGTCGCCGACCATGCTGGTGAGAGCGGCGTCCTGCAGGCTGATCGCGCCCGCATCCAGTCGGCGACCGACCGCTTCGGCCTCGTCCAGAGAGCCTGCGAACACCGCCGCGCTCAGCCCGTATTCGCTCGCATTCGCTGACTCCACCGCCTTGTCGAGATCGTCGAACACGATCACGGGGATCAGCGGCCCGAAGGTCTCTTCGCGCATTACCGCCATGTCCGGCGTCACATCTGTAAGGACTGTCGGCCGGAGCCAGGCGCCTCCGCCCAGATGCTCGACCAATCCCCCGGTCAGGATCTTCGCGCCCTTGGTCCGCGCATCCGCGATCTGCGCCGCGACCTTCTGCGCCTGCTGCGCGTAGATGAACGGTCCCAGGTGACCGCTTGCCGAGTCCGGATCGGTCAGGCGGACCGCTTTGGCCCCACGGACAAGCTCCGCCAGGAACGGCTCGGCGATGGCGCGCGCGACATAGACCCGCTCGATCGACTGACATGCCTGCCCGGTCGCCACGATGCTCGCCCGGAGCGCGACCTTCGCTGCCGCCACTGGGTTGGCGCTGGCAGTCACGATCAGCGGATCCTTGCCACCCAGTTCCAGATTGGCGGGGATCAATGCCCGGGCTGCCGCCTCCGCCACTTTGCGTCCGGTGGCAGTCGATCCGGTGAAGCAGATATAGTCGACCGCACCCGTCAGAGCCTGCCCCGTCTCCGCCCCGCCCAGCACATAGGCGAAGGGCAGTTCGGGACATTTGGCCAGGATGGCGCGCATCGGTTCGACGAACCGGGGGGTTATCTCCGATGGTTTCACCATCGCCGCGCAGCCCGCCATCAGTGCCGGCACCGCGTCGATATGGCTGAGCACCACGGGGAAGTTCCACGGCGAAATCGCCCCGAACAACGGGTAAGCCGAAAAGCTGGGCACCATTTCGATTCCGGGGGTGGCCGAAGGTGCAGGCCCGGACGATAACGCCGTGAAAAGCTCAGGCCCGCGCTGTGCCCATTTGTGCAGGGACCGCGCCAGCCCCTCAACCTCGATCCTGGCGATCGCGCGGCGTCCGGTGTCGATCGCCAATGCATCGATGATTCCCTGTGCGCCGCGCTCGATCCGGGTGGCGAGGCGCAGGAACACTTTTGCCCGCCCTTCCGGCCCCAACGCCTCCCAAGCGGGTTGCCGAGCGCGCAAGCGTTCGGCCTCCCGCGCCACATCCTTCGCCAACGCCGCGCTGAACGTGTAGTCCGCTTCACCGGTGCGCGGGTTCACCGCTTTCACGACTGCGCCGCCCAGCTTTTGACGATGGCGTTGCCGCTGGCGAACCAGGCTTCCTTTCGCGCGGCCAGTTCGACTAGGAGAGTTTGCAGCGCGTCGATCCGAAATGGCTGACCCATAATATAGGGCGTCAACTGCATTGGCAGGACACGAGCGGAGGATTGCGCGACTGATTCTGCCGCCAGCCAGTCGAAGGCATCGCGCATCATCTGCGCCCACGCTTCGGCCGAGTGTTGCTGCACCGCCACGATCTGCCGGTCCGACAGATCGACGCTAAGCGGCAGGTTGATCAGCCCGTTGGCGAAGCGCCAGGGCAGTTCGTCGTTCACCCAGTCGCAGCAATAGGCTAGGCCGTGTTCCTTCAGCAGGTCCGCCGTTCGCCAGCTTTGCGAGCGGGCGACGGACAGCCAGCCTTCGGGCTTCACCCCGGTCGCCGCTTCCAGCCGATTGAGCGCATCACCAACCAAGGCGCGCTCGTCGCTCTCGCTCAGGCTGGAATCGATTGTACCGTTCATATCAGTAGAATGGGCAATGATCTCGTGACCGCCCGCCTTAACGGTGTCGATCAGTTCGGGATAGCGTTCCGCCACCAGCGCGTTCACCGCGAAGCTAACGGTCACGCCAGCTCTGGCGAAGGCTTCGAGCATGCGGAACACCCCCACCCGGTTGCCGTAATCGCGCGCGGTGTAGTGACGGTAGTCTGGATACGGCGTGACCATGTGCCCCGGCGCTCGGAAGGGTTCGTCCACCGGCAGGATTGGAAACCATTCCAGGCTGACGCACACGAACACCGCCACCGACGCGTCGCCGGGCCAGCGGACCGGTTCGCGAGTGTGAATATTGGACCACCGGTAGAGATCGTGGTCGTATCCCTTGCGGCGCCTGGAATAATCCAAATAGCTGTCAGGCAGACTCATCGCTTCCCCTCCACGTGGGGAGAGGGGTTGTTTGCCCGATCCCTCCATGCGTCGACGATCTCGCCGGCTTTCGCCTGCCAGCAGCGGGGATCGGCGGCGATGTGACGCAGCGCCTCGGCGAACGGGCCGATCCGGTGCGGCTGGCCGATCAGATAGCCATGCAGCGGGATGCACATGACCGTGCCGGAATATTCGCCCTCCGATGCGAGCCGTTCGAACTGCCGGATCAGGCAATCGGCGTATTCGCGCCCGCTCATGCCATAGACATTGAAGCCGTAATGGTCGTTGACCTCGAGGCTGTAAGGGATGGAGGCCAGCTTGCCCGAGGTAACCTTCACCTCCTGCAACTGATCGTCGTGGTAAAGGTCGCACGTGTAATCGAGGCCGTACTCCGCCAGCAGGTCGAGCGTGCGCGGCGTGTGAGTAAGCGCGGGAGCGAGCCAGCCGCGGATGGTCTGGCCGGTCGCTTCGCGCACGGTACGAATGGAATCCTCAATGATGGCACGCTCCTGGGCCACGTCCATGCCGTAGGAATAGCGGGTGTTGTAAATGCCGTGGCTGAAGAACTCCCACCCGCGAGCGGCTCCGTCCGCCACCACTTCGGGATGGTGCTGGCACAAGGCGACCGACAGGCTGACGCTGCCGGGGAAACCGTGCTGTTCCATCACATCGGCCATGCGCCAATGGCTGACCCGGTTGGAATGATCGCGGTAAGAATAGCCGACCACATCGGGATGCGGGCGGGCCCACGGTTTGCGGTGCGGATTTGTAGGTGGGTCGATCTCGTAATATTCCAGATTGGGCGCGACCCATACGGCGCATGTCTTGCCGCCGGGCCAGACGATTTTCTGGCGGTCTTTGTAGGGGTGATAGTCGTACAGGGCGGGATCGGGGGCGTTTTCGTTCATAGGTTTCCACCATCCTTGCGAGGAGGCGAATCCGGCGCGGCAATCAGGCGTTGCACCCAGCCGCCCTGGATTGCTTCGTTACGCTCGCAATGGCGAGAACCCATCAACCGGCCTCCAGCCAGTCCACCACCGCCTGCACGGACTCCACATCGGCGTATTTCAGCTGCAGGTCGGTCAGATTGGCGAAGTGGTAGCTTGCGTGCTTGTCTGCCGTTGTCTCGATCGGAACGATGGTGCGGTAGCCATGGCTCAACGCATCCACCGCCGTCGCGCGCACGCATCCCGACGTGCTGCCCCCGGTAACTACTACCGTATCCACCCGGTGCCAGGTAAGATAGCTGGCCAGAGGCGTTTCGAAAAAGGCGCTCGGCATGCGTTTGGTGTATTGCAGATCGTCCGGCTGGATGTCGCAGCGCGGATCGTAAGCGTGGCGCTCGCTGCCGTATTTGATGTTCTGCAGACTATCTTCGGAATCGGTGCGGGTGCCCCATACACCCGCATCGCCCGCATCGTCCTTGTACCCAACCCGGCTCCATACTACCGGCAGGCCGCGTTCGCGCGCCATGTGGCTGATGCGGTTGATATGCTCGATCTGTGCGGGATCAGTCTCGTATGCGGTGCGGAACAGGTCGGGCCGGGTGTAGGCCTGCTGCACATCGACATTCACAATGGCGAGCTTTTCGCCAAATCCGAACTTCTTGCGCGCGGGATTGGCCATTACCGCATCAAACAGTTCGCGTGCCGTCTTGCCGTCCTCGATCATCCGTATCCCGACCATTCCGGCGACCGGCTCCGCACTAAGTTTCGTCCCCAGTCCCGCCATAACCCTGCTCCAAAATCCTGCTTTGACTCCCGACATTAATCAGGCCTAGAGCGAAGTCGAGCAGAATTTGTCCGGACAACTCAGCATCGATGATCACACGGCACATCCTGACCCTTCCCGCCACCGGCTCGCAGCCGGCCCGTAAGGTGCATTACCGGCGCTGCGGCGAAGGGCCCGCGGTGCTTATGGTGCACCAGAGCCCGCGCAGTTCCGCCGAATACGCCGCGCTGATGCAGCATTGGGGCGCGCATTTTACCTGCATCGCGCCTGATACGCCCGGCTTCGGCCAATCCGATCCGCTGTCGATGACAGACGGACAGGAGCCGCATATCGACGATTTCGCCGATGCCCTGGAAGCGTTCCTCGGCGCGCTCGGCGTGACGCGCTGCGCCGCTTACGGGTTTCATTCGGGCGGCATCATTCTGGTGACCGCGCTGAAGCGGCACCCGGAGTTGTTCAGCTGCCTTGCGGTGGGCGGTTACGCCATCTGGACGCCGGAAGAGATAGCGCTGTTCGGCGAGCGCTATCTGCCCGAATGGCATCCGATCGCTTACGGCGAGCACCTGACTTGGCTTTGGAGCCGGATGCTGGAACAAAGCTGGTTCTTTCCCTGGTTCGACGTGCGGGACGCAGCGCGCCTGTCGGTCGCGCATGCCGATGTGGCGAAGGTGGATCAGGCGGTGACTGAGATGCTCGACGCCGGGAACGCCTATCGTGCGGGCTATGGCGCGGTGCTGCGCGCATCGCGCGATATTCCGCCCGCCAACGCCGACACGCCCCCGGTGCTGATCACCGCCTATGATGGCGACCCGTTGCAGGAGCATATCGATCGGCTGGGCGATATGCCAGCGGGGTGGGAAGCGGCAAAGGTCGCCACCCCCGTCGCCCACCAAGACCGCTCGCTCGCCTTCCTGCGGAGTTTTGCTGGCGACGAGCCCAGCCCCACCCTGGCCGAAGATGGGGACGAAGGATGGCTGAATCTGGACGGCACGCTCGTGCACTGGATGGGGAAACGCGGCTCGGCTCGGCTCGTGCTGCATCCCCCTGCGCATGAAGCCGAGACGCCGTCGGCAGGAACGCTCGCCATCGACGTGCCGGGGCATGGGCTTAGCGACGATGCGGGCGATATCGCTGCAAGCATCGAACGCGCAGCCCAGGTTCTGGGAGCCCGAGAGATCGACTGGCCCGCCGCCCCCGCCGGCGATCCCGCCCTGCTCTACCCAAGCCTTGCGCCCGATCGCTTCGGAACGCATCTCGCTCGCGCATGGGGCGCGGCGCGGGCTGAGGCGCTGTTCGATCCGTGGTATGCCGCCGAGCCTAGTCACGCGCTGCCGGTAGACCCTTGCGCGCTCGCCCCCTCCGCCATCGCCAAACGCGCGCGGGCGCGGTTGCGTGCAGGACACGCAGCCGCGCGCTATCACCATGTCCTGACGCAGAAGCGAGACGCACCATGATCGATATCGCCAAGGAGATGCCGCTGCTGGCCCGGCACGAAGGGGTGTGGGACGGAACCTACTCCTATTTCAACGGCGAAAACGAAAAGGTGGACGAACATGCCAGCCGCCTCCTGTGCCGGATGCCGAGCGCCGAGGAAGGGGGCGAGAAGACGCCCTACCACCAGACGAACCACTATCGCTGGGCCGACGGAAGGACGGAAATCCGTGAGTTTCCCGCCGAGTTTCGCGACGGGCGCATCTGGTGGGACAACGACCTTATCCAGGGTTGGGCGGCGGAGGTTCCACTCGACGACAAGAACCGCACGATGATGCTCTATTGGCAGCGCACCGGGGATCCCAGCCTCTACCTCTACGAACAGATCCAGATTTCCGACGACGGGCAGAACCGCTGCCGCACCTGGCACTGGATCAGAAACGGTGTCCTGGAAACGCGCACCGCGATCCAGGAGGTGTTTGTGACCAGGGACTGGCGCGCAATGGATGCCCGGATGAAGGAAGCGGCGGACAGCGGCACCGTGGTCGAATTCGGCAGCGGGCCCGGACTGGGGGGCTAGACTGGGTCAGCCATGCCGCAGACACTGTTCGACAAGATCTGGAACGCGCACCATGTCGCCGATACCGCGGCAGAGGCGGCGCTGATCGCGATCGACCGGGTGTTCCTGCACGAACGCACCGGCGCAGCGGCGCTCGGCCGGATGGCGGAGATGGGGCGGACGGTGCGCGATCCCGCGCGGGTGTTCGCAGTGATGGACCATATCGTGGACACGCGGTTGGGCCGCGGCGATGGCACCCTGGTCAAGGGCGGGCAGGCATTCATCACCGAAACGCGCGCTGCCTGCGAAGCGGCCGGGATCACCCTCTTTGACGTGAACGACCGCGATCAGGGGATCGTCCATGTCATTTCGCCCGAACTGGGTGTGGTGCTGCCCGGTTGCACGCTGGTCGCACCCGACAGCCACACTTGCACGCAGGGCGCATTCGGTGCGCTCGCCTGGGGCATCGGATCCTCGGAAGCCGAACACGCCATGGCGACAGGGACGCTGCGCCTGGCCCGACCCGGATCGATGCGCGTCACGTTCGACAAGGTACTGGCGGCAGGCGTAACGGCGAAGGACATGGCGCTGCATCTGATCGCGGCGCATGGCGCGGGCGGCGGTGCAGGCCACGCGGTGGAATTCGCCGGGAACGGCGTGCTTGCGCTGGACATGGAAGCGCGCATGGCGTTGTGCAACATGGCCACCGAATTCGGCGCCATGGCGGGCTTCGTCGCGCCCGACGCCACGGCGTTCGCCTATCTGTCCGGCCGCCGCTACGCCCCGGAAGATTTCGACGCGCCCTATTGGCAAACCCTGCACAGCGACGAAGGCGCGCGCTTCGACGCCGAAATCCGCATCGACGCATCGGATATCCGCCCGATGGTCAGCTGGGGGACCAGCCCGGAACAGGCCATCCCGATCGACGGGGTGGTGCCGGAAGGACCGGCCAAGGTTCATGACTATATCGCCTTGCCCCCAGGCGCGCGGATCGCCGGCACGCCGGTGGATGTCGCCTTCATCGGCAGCTGCACCAATGCGCGCATCTCGGATCTGCGCCGCGCGGCGGCGTTGCTCGAAGGGCGCAGCATCGCGCCATCGATCAGGACGGCCATGGTCGTCCCCGGTTCCATGGCGGTGAAACGTCAGGCCGAAGCCGAAGGGCTGGACCGCATCTTCACGCAAGCGGGGTTCGAATGGCGGATGAGCGGCTGTTCGCTGTGCTTCTATGCCGGCGGCGAAGGCTTCGCGCCTGGTAGCCGCACGATCAGCAGCACCAACCGCAATTTCGAAGGGCGGCAGGGTCCGGGCATCCGCACGCATATCGCTTCGCCCGAAACGGTGGCCGCCAGCGCGCTTGCCGGCTGCATCGCCGACCCACGGAAATATGCGCGATGAATGCTCCTTTCCCCCAACCGCTCACTTCCATCGCCGCGCCGCTGATCGTGGATAATGTCGACACCGACACGATTATCCCAAGCCGGGAGATACGCTCGACCGGCCGCGAAGGGCTTGCAGACGGGCTGTTCGCGCCCTGGCGCTACAGCGACGCCGATCTGCGTACCGAAAACCCGGATTTCGTGCTCAACCGCTCCGAGCATCGCGGTGCCTCCATTCTTTTGGGCGGCGCCAATTTCGGTTGCGGGTCGAGCCGAGAGCATGCCGTCTGGGCGCTGAGGGAATGGGGCATTCGCTGCGTTATCGCGGAAAGCTTCGCTCCGATCTTCCACGGCAATTGCATCCGCAACGGCATCGTGCCGATCGCGCTGGGGCGGGCGGATGTGGAGAGCCTGGCGAATGCGCGCGTCATGGTCGATCTGAAAGCGCGAGAGGTGAATGCGCTGGATATGGTGCTGCCTTTCACTCTCGACACGGAAGCGCACCTTATGCTGACCCATGGGCTGGACGCGATCGATCTCACAATGACGCAGGCCGAGGCGATCGAAGGCTGGCTCGCAACCGACCGCATCGCGCGGCCTTGGATTTACCTGGTGGCGGCAATCAGTCCGCGGGGAGCTGGGCTGTGAATGCGATATTGCAATCCCACAAGACGGCGCCAGTGATTCTCGTATCCGAAGTCGGTCTGCGCGATGGTCTGCAATCCGTGGACGCGGTGATGCCGACCGAAGCGAAGAAGCGCTGGATCGCAGCCGAAGCCGCTGCCGGGGTGCGGGAAATCGAGGTCGGCAGCTTCGTCCCGGCAAAGCTGCTGCCCCAACTGGCCGATACAGCCGAGCTCGTCGATTTCGCACGCGGGATCGGCGGGCTGACCGTGGTCGGGTTGGTGCCGAATGCCACGGGCGCAACCAACGCCGCCAGGGCGCGGGTGCATGCGATGAGCCTGCCTTTCTCCATGAGCGAGACACACAGTATCAAGAACCTGCGCAAGGACCACGCGGCGATGCTGAAGGAGATTGCGGCGTGTTCAGCCATCGCCCGCGAACACGGCATCCACTTCGCGGTCGGCCTGTCCACCGCCTTCGGATGCACCATGGAAGGCGCGGTGAGCGAGGAACAGGTCGTGCGGCTGGCGGCGCAAGCGGTGGAGGCGGGCGCGCAGGAACTGAGCCTGTCGGACACCACCGGCTATGCCGATCCCGCGCAGGTGCGCCGCCTTGTGCGCAAGGTTCGCGGCGCAGTGGGAGACGGCCTGCTCACCACACTGCATCTGCACAACACGCGTGGGCTGGGTCTCGCCAATGTGGTTGCCGGCCTGGAGGAAGGGATCACTACCTTCGATGCTTCGCTCGGCGGGTTAGGCGGATGCCCGTGGGCGCCGGGGGCCAGCGGCAATCTGGTGACCGAGGATCTGGTGCTGATGCTGAACGCGATGGGCTGCGACACGGGGATCGATCTGGAGGCTCTGCTGGGCGTGCGCGCTATCGTGGAACAGGCGCTGCCGGACGAACCGCTGTACGGCTTCACCCCCGATGCGGGGCCGATGCTCGACTATGCGGCGCGCGTCTTGCGCGGGGGCGCGGTATGATCCGGAGCGCACAAGCCAGCGCGCCGACCCCGCTCGCCGGGCTGAAACTCGTCGAATTCACCCATATGGTGATGGGGCCCACCGTCGGGCATATCCTGGCCGGGCTGGGCGCGGAGGTCACGCGTATCGAACCCATCGGCGGGGACCGCACGCGGACCCTCAAGGGGTCGGGCGCGGGCTATTTCCCGATGTACAACCGCGGCAAGGCGTCGATCTGTCTCGATCTCAAGAGCGAGGCGGGGCTGCAGGTCGCACGCGATCTGATCGCGAACGTCGACATCCTGGTGGAGAACTTCCGCCCCGGCGCGCTCGACCGGCTCGGCCTGGGATACGACGCCTGCGCCCAGGCGAACCCGCGCCTTGTCTATTGCAGCGAAAAAGGTTTCCTTCCAGGACCTTACGAAGACCGTACCGCGCTGGATGAAGTGGCGCAGATGATGGGCGGACTGGCCTACATGACCGGGCCCCCGGGACAGCCCCTGCGGGCGGGCGCAAGCGTGATCGACGTGACCGGCGGCATGTTCGGTGTGATTGGCATATTGGCCGCCCTGGAGGAACGCCACCGGACCGGGCGCGGGCAGAAGGTGGTCGCCAGCCTGTTCGAAACGACGGCCTATCTGGTCGGGCAGCACATGGCGCAATATGCGGTCACTGGAACACCCGCAGCCCCGATGCCCGCGCGCGTTTCGGCCTGGGCGATCTACGACGTATTCCAGACCCAGGACGAGCCGCTGTTCATCGGCGTGGTTACGGATGCGCTGTGGGCGAAGTTCTGCGACCTGTTCGGGCTGGACGAGTTGTGGGCGGACGAGACCCTGCGCGAAAACAACGCCCGGGTGGCGGCGCGCGACCGGATCATGCCGGTTATCCGAACCCTGATCGGCAGGCTGACCCGCGCGGAAGCGCTTGCGAAGCTCGAAGGCAGCGGCCTGCCCTTCGCACCCATCGGCAGACCGGAGGATCTGCTGGGCGATCCGCACATGGCGGCAGGTGGGCTGGAAGAGGTCACGCTGGCGGACGGCCGGGCTGCGCGGCTGCCGGCAATCCCGCTGGAGATGGGCGGCAACCGCCTGAACGCGCATCATGTCTTGCCGCAGGCGGGGGCGGACACCCGCCGCGTTCTGGCGGACCTGGGTTATGATGAACAGGCAATCACGCGGCTGATCGAAAGCGGCGCGGCAGGGAGCAGTCTATGAAATATTCCGTTGTGGCCATGGCAGCGTTGCTGGCGGGATGCGTCTCGGTGGTCGATGGCGGGACCCCCGGCCCGCCTTCCCCGCCTGCTCCTGCGGCGCCGGGCTCCAGCCTGTCGTCTGTCGACACCAGCACCCGCGCACCGACCGACATCCGCCGAACGACCCTGATCGTGCGCGACATGGGTCGCAGCCTCGCCTTCTGGCAGGGCGTGCTCGGCATGAAGATGAATTACGACACCGAGGTAAAGCTATCGGGCGTGGCACTGCCCGTGGGATCGCCCGGAACGCGGGCGCGGCTGGTGCTGCTCAACGCGAACGACGCCTTCATCGGCTGGATAGGCCTGATGGAGCTGATCGAACCGGAACTCCCCGAACCCGACTATCCCCGGCGACTGGGAGTCGGCAGCACGGTGATCGTGGTCAATACGGATGACGTGCCCGCACGCTGTGCCGCCGCAGCGCGCGTTCCGGGCGTGACGGTCACGGGCGAGCCGCGCCTGCAGACCTATCCCTCGCGCGACGGCGGGCCGGACATAAGAGTGATGGGGTGCAATGTGCTCGACCCCGACGGCATCGCGGTGGAGATCAACCAGTTGCTCAACTAATGGCCCTGCGGCGACAACGCGCCTGATGTTGCTTCTAAACAGGGAACCAAGCATGGAAATCATACTGAAGGCTGCATGGTTCAGCCTGGCTCTCGTCCATGCGATGCCGGCTGCCGTGTTGTTCGCTCCACAGAGAAGCTTTACGGGATCAGCCCGACGGGCGATGTCGGCCTGCTGATCATCCATCGGGGTGCGCTGTTTCTAGCCATCATCGTCGGCACGCTGTTTGCGATCGTCGATCCCGGGGTCCGGCGCGCGATGTCAGGCGTTGTCGCCGTCAGCGTGCTCGGCTTCCTGTTCCTCTATGTTCGTGCCGGAATGCCGGAAGGGGCATTGCGGACCATCGCGATCGTCGATCTGGTCGCGGTGGTGCCGCTTTGTTTTGTCGCCTGGGCGGCGTGGCGCGGGTGAGTCACTCGATTTTCGGCGCCTCGATCAGCAGCACCTGGCAATCCGCGATGCCTTCGCGCAGTTTTTTCACCGTCGCGTATTCGGCGCTGTTCCAGAACGCCCTTGCCGCCGCCTTGTCCGGCCATTCGGACATGACCATGGAAGCGCCGTCTCCGAATTCGCCTTCGAGCAGTTCCACGCCCGGACCCCGCAGCACGTAGCGCCCGCCGAATTGCTCGACCAGCGCGCCGGCCTGTTTGCCGTATCCCGCTATGAAGGCCTCGCGGTCGGCGATCTTGGCGGTGACGATCATGTAAGCGGGCATGGCGCGCTACTCCCTGCCCAGTTTCTCGACCAGCTCGCCGATCGGCGGGTCGTCCGCTTCCATCGCTTCGACTTCCTGCTGGAAGCCGCGCATGATCCGCGCGAGATAGGCCCGGGTGGCCAGGCCCCGCTCCTCCCCGGCCTGACGATCGGGCTCGTATGCTTCGATATCCGCGCGGTTCACCGATCCGTTCCGCTCCAGCAACCGCTCCACCGTATCCAGCCGCTCCCGCAGGACGGAAACTTCCCCCGCCAATGCGAACACCACCGAATACAACCGGTCGAGCGCCGGGTCCTCGAAGAACTCCGGCCGTCGGCCCTTCGCGCGTTTGCCCGACAGCGCGACCCAGTCGAGTGGTTCGGTCTCGTCCATGTCGCCCGCGCTCATGCCGCCATGGCCCAGACAGCCGGCTTCCACGCGCCATAAGCGTTCCACACCGCCGCGCGCCCGAAATCCTCTTCCGCATCGTCGGGCGACGGCGGAAAGATGGCCGGATCGACCACCGCGCGCACCCCGACGGTGAACTGGCTGTCGCGCGGGAAACCAGCCTCGGCCATGACCTGCTTCAGGTCCTGCGCATGCATCGCGGTCCAGAACGGTTCGTTGTTGTTGAACGCGTCCCAGTCGCGCATGAACTGTTCGAACAACGGCATATCGTCCGAATATTGCGGCTGTTCGATATGCAGGATCAGCCCGCCAGGGGCCAGCACCCGGTTCGCCTCCGCCAGCAACCGCGGCAGGGCCTTCGCGCTGAGTTCGTGCAGGAACATGGTGGTCTGCACCCAATCGAAATGCCCGTCGTCCCAGCGCGACAAATCCTCGCCGCTTGCCTGGACGAAGCGGATGTTCGTCACGCCCATCGCCGCCGCCCGGGCCGCGCCGTAACGCAGCGATGCACCCGCCGTATCGATCGCAACGACTTCGGCGTCGGGATAGGCCTGCGCGATCGGCACGGCGTTGTGGCCCACGGTGGCACCGATATCGAGAATGCGTTTCGGCTGCCACTCGGGGCGCTCGCGCTGCGCCCATTCGACCACCGCCTGTCCCCCGCCATCGTTCAGCCCGCCCAGCGCGCCGCCGGTCGTGGCGAAAATACCGATGTCGTAATTCGCGCCGGCCACCACATCGCCTGCCCGCTCGACCGAGTGATAGCCGCCGGGCTGGCAGTGAATGTCGATGGCGCGCTGGTACCAGGGCTGGTCCACCGCCGGGTCCAGCTCCAGCTGGCCCGAGGCGGCATTGTATCGCTGGGCCCGGGCGTCGAGATCGTCCAACTGCCGCAGCACGGTCTGCCGCCCGTTCTGCTGGCGCATCTCCATCGAATTGCGCTTCAGCGCGGACCAGGTTCGGTGCCATGGATCACGGTTCATCGCATCGCGCACCTCGTGCCGGTCCGTCGGCTCGCGGCCATGTTCGGCGCGAAAGGCAGGCATCGCGCGCTTTGCGTAAGCCAGCGTATTGCCCTTGCCGATGGTGCCGGAAAGGTACCGGTTGAAATGCGTGAGGAAGTTGAACCGCGCCGCCTCGTCATGGCTGGTCCGCGCCATCATCGGATGCCGGGTCAGCGCGGTATAGGGCGGGGGAAGATCGGCTGTCATATTATGCTTCTCGCGACAAAATTTGTCCGGACAAGTTTGCCGCAACGACGGCTCATGTCAAACGGTAAGTGGCAAGCGTCAGACCGGTAACGCGGTTTGGTTCTTGATCGTTTCCATCGCGAAACTGGCAGTCACATCGGCGATCGGCACGGAGGCGATCAGCTTCTTGTACACACGGTCGTAATCCGCGACGTCGCGGATCATCAGCTTGATGAGATAATCCGTATCCCCCGCCAGCCTATAGAATTCCATGATTTCGGGCATCGCCTGGGTGGCACTGCCGAATTGCTCCAGCCATTCGCTGCTGTGATCGGTGGTGCGCACGGTCACGAACACGGTGAGGTCCAGGCCGACTTTCGCAGGATCGACCAGAGCCACCCGCCGCGCGATCACGCCGTCGGTCTGAAGCCGCTTGATTCGTCGCCACACGGTGTTCGCGGACATGCTTAGACGGGCTGCCAGCGCCTCCATCGACAGGGTCACGTCGTTCTGCAGCAGTCGCAGGATCGCTCTATCGTTTTCATCGATCATTCGGCAAAGCCTCGCTGTTCCGGGATGGTCTTGCCATTTTCATACAAAAACGGAATATTTCTGCAATGCATTTACTTATCCGGCACGGTATTCTTCGTTCATGCTTGATCTCGACACCGCGCCGCTTCGCCCGTTCATACCCGACTGCCCCTTCGCGGTGGTGGACGCCTCCATCGGCCATACCCCCGCCTTGCACCTTGCGTGCAGCCTTCGCGGACAGCGCATCGAGATCATCGCCAAGATGGAAATGTACAACTTGTCTGGCAGCATCAAGGACCGGATGGCGCTCAACATCCTGCGCTGTGCCTATCGGCGGGGTGCCCTGGTGCCGGGTCAGCCCATTGCTGAGGCGACCAGCGGCAATGCAGGGATTGCCGTTGCAGCCATCGGCGCCGCGCTGGGCCATCACGTCACAATCTTTATGCCCGACTGGATGAGCGTGGAACGGCGCCAACTTATCGAAAGCTATGGCGCCGTCGTGTGCCAGGTTTCGCGCGACGAGGGCGGGTTCCTCGGCGCAGTCGCGATGGCGGAGGATATGGCGGCGGCCCAAGGACATTTCCTGCCGGACCAGTTTGCCAATGAGGACAATTGCCACGTGCACCTGGACGCTACGCTTCCCGAACTGTCCGCGCAGGCGGCCCGCTGCGGCCGCGTGCTGACCGGCTTCGTCGCCGGCGTCGGGACTGGGGGCACGATCATGGGAGCCGCACGCTATTTCGCTAGGGCAGGCCAGGAAATGCCCGTCCATCCAGTCGAACCGGCTTCGTCGCCAACTCTATCCACTGGCCACAAGGTCGGTCAGCACCGGATGCAGGGAATATCGGATGAGTTCATCCCGGCGATCGTCAAGCTGGACGAACTGTCGGCCATCATCGCGGTGGACGATGGCGACGCCATACTGATGGCGCAACGCTTGGCCCGCGAACTGGGCGTCGGCGTCGGCATATCGTCTGGCGGCAACATCGTGGCGGCGGTCAAGGCGGCACAATTGCAATTGCGGGAACACCCTGGTCGTACGGCGGTGATCGGCACTGTTTTGTGCGACAACCAAACGAAATATCTATCGACCGATCTGGTTCGCAAGGAACCGGTAAAGGAAAATTATCTCACCCCCGATTTGCGATTTGAGGGCTTTCGCATCGACCACGGAAAACCGGTCATTTCCAGCTTTCATGCGTTCTTCTAGACCCTTTGGCGGAGAGGGAAATCAACCGCGCCATCGCCCCTCGCTATGACCAGCTCGCTGAAAGCTTCCTCAGCATGGTCCACATCGTCGCCGCAAGATACTGGCTCAAATTTGTCCACGCCGCCTAGCTTCTTGCGGTCGGGTGT
>NZ_LZRP01000010.1 GCF_001678665.1 Erythrobacter sp. QSSC1-22B | reverse complement strand
GAGATCTTCACGCCGGCTCCAGCTGCTTGGCCGACGCACTGGCATAGGCCTTCACGACGTTCATCAGTTCGGTAAAGTCAGGGTCGGATTTAGCCACGTCCATTTTGGCGAGGCCGACGAATACGTTGAGCTGCTCAAATTTGAGATCCATCTGCCCAGCCACGAAGGCGCCAAGCCGAGCAAGGCCAAGGTAGTTGCCATAACCTTTGCGGGCAACCTGTTGGGTTGCGTAAAAGGCGTTCAGATGAAGCGCGCCGTTCTCGAAGACGAAACTAACCTGCTGGAGGCATGGGAATTCGAGCTGACCGGCAGAGCTATGATCGCGAGCCGGGTCGAACGTGGTCGCCTGAAACTTAGACGTACGCCGAGCCTTGGGATGCGCTCGATAGTCGTCGAGCATCCATTTAAGTTGGTTGGGGCCTTGGCCCCCACCGTTCAGATCAACAAGTCGCTGGAAATATGAGCCGCGTTTGTTGTTGCGCGGATTGAACTTCTGGATGCGCTGGAAGCTTTCGATGAAGAGGTCGAAGAACGCGTCGCGATCACCGCCCGACATGTCCCAATAGCGCTGCGGGAAGAGAGTGAAAGCGACGTTTTCGGTGTCCTTCTTTCCCTGTGCAGCGAGGAAGGCATCGACAGCACCGCGGATTTCCCCGATCTCGGCGGGCGAACCGTCCGGTTCGAAACCGCGAACAATGAGGGTCAATGGCGCAAGACGCGTAACGCCGGGCCGGGTCAAGGCCAGCATGACCTTTGCCCAGCCAAGCGAAAGATTTTCCGTGGCAATCGTCACGGGTTTGCTGTCATTCTTCATCGGGATCCTCCTCAAAGCGGTTGGCGGCGGCGCCGATATATCCTGGCTCGCCCTCGGTTTCGTTTGGCATGACCCGAACCTTGAGGGGCTCGGCGAGGCCGGTTACAGTGGCGATCCCACGTTTTACGGCCAAATACAGGTCAGAATCGCCGCTTTCTGCTGGTTCGAGCGCAATGCCTGTTACGGTACTGTTCGGGGGCAACAGGACTGCGGTGCCGATTTCCACATCGAAGGTTTGCGCTTCGTTGTGCGCATCGACGATCAAGAATGCGTCGTATTCTTCGTTGAACAGTTGGCGGCGTATGCGCTGCGGGTTCCAGCGGCTGAGCTCGACGCGCCGCGTTGAACTAATTTCCCGAAGTGTATAGCTCATGTGATTGAGCAGTGTCTGATAGCCGACGCCGAACTGGCAGGCGATCGTGAATAGCTGGAGCGGCGTGGGATTGCTCTGATCCCAGCCGCGCCGCGAAAAAGCGCCGCGAAGCCCGACCGATGGCATCAGAAGGGTTCCAGCGAATGCATTGGCAAGCACCTCTTCGGGCTTATCGGAGTCGCCGCGCTCATCCTCCTGTAGCTGATCGATGGTCGAGCCGTGACCGAACCAGTGATGACCGATCTCGTGACCACAGGTGAAGGCCCGGCGCGGAACCGGCCGCAACGATGACAGCAGGACGCGCGGTGTCGGCTGTTTGAAGTAGAAGCCTTCCATGCTGGTCGCGATGAAGACGACTTTGATGCCAAGGCGCTCTGCGATGGCATAGGGATCCACCGGGCCGAACGGATCGAGATCAAGTTGATCACGACACTCAGTGGCGGCTTGCATAGCTTCGCGGTGGAGAGCGCGACGGTCCATGAGATTAGCTCGCCTTTTCGTCGTTGCGGTAAGCGGCGAGCGCCTGGAGGAGCTTCTCGAGGGATTCAGCGGGTAATTTCTGCAGCTCGCGCGCGGCGAGCTGCAGGCGCGGGTCGGTGAGAGACAGGCTATCGGGGCCATCGCCGTTAAGAAAGGCGACACCCACATCATACAGCGCTGCGAACCGGCTAAGCTCCTCGGCGCTAACTTTGCGGTTACCGGCCTCGATTTCAGATACAGTGGGCCGATGCATGTTCATGCGTTTGGCGACCTGGCCTTGAGTGAAGCCAGAGAGGCGCCGCGCGTCACGCAGCCGTCCGGCCAGTGCGCGCCGCCGTTCGGTATCGTCCATGTCAGGCGGCCGCCTTTACGGGCGCTTTGGCCTGCGCCTTTGCGCAGATGAGGGTCGCGGTCTGATTGATGCTCAATGGGGCAGCTCCTTTGTCGCCAAAAATGTGGATGTCGTGCGGGATGGTCACTCCGAGCCTTCGCGCGACCAGCGTGGTCGCTGCAGGCCAGACAGTGCTGTCGAATTTCTCCAGAGCTGTCGGCGGAACGGTCGAGCCGGTCAATTGCGGACATGGCAGGCCGCTGCGGACCTGAATGTCATTCAGGACCGCGATCAATGCATTTCTGGCGTCATCAATCGTCATGTCAGCATCTCCTTACCGTCCGTAAGATAATCTTACCGATATGGAAATTCAAGAGCAATTGGCTCGGTCTGCTCGATTCTGCGCAATTTGGGCGCTACACCGAGGCCGAGAGGTGCCTTATGACGTTCTGGAGTAGTCAAAAAATCGAGGCCAATTTGGCCAAACTGACCGATCATCCTGACAAGGAGATGATCGATTGTAATGCGATCACTCTGCGAGTCGGTGGCGAAGTCTATGTCACGCCTGGTCTTGAGCAGACGGCACCGAACCTGCATACTAAAAAGCAGCTTGGACCCAATGAGCCGATTCCGATTCCGCCGGGCAAATTCGCGTTTCTACTGACTGAGGAACGTGTAACGATTCCTCCCGAGCAGATGGGCTTCATTTCGGTGAAGGCGACCTACAAGCTTAAAGGGCTGGTCAATGTGTCCGGTTTTCACGTCGATCCAGGATGGTCGGGACCCCTGATTTTCACAGTCTTCAACGCAGGACCAGCGACAATTCATCTTCAACGCGGGTTGCCGGTATTCCTACTCTGGATCGCAGATCTCGACGAAGCGTCGGAAAAACGAAAGACCGAAGCTGCGGGCGACGGAATACCGCCGGCGATCATCAATAACATTACAGGAGTTGTCGATTCGATTTACGCCCTCGAAAAACGGCTGAAAGAAGACGTGAAGGTTGTCGCCGACAAACAGGAGGCGTTTCATGCGCAAGTCGCCGAGGTCAAAGAGCGCCAAAGCAAAGTTCTACTCTACTTTGGTATTGCTGCGATCCTAGCAGGCACCATAGTCGGAGTAGGCGTAAAAATGTTGGCCGATCATCTCTTTCCAACCGCGCAAATGGAGGTCGTTGTCCAGGGGCCGAGAAACGCAGCGTCGGCAATTTCGCCGGGGAAAGCCCAACCTGCGCGATTGGCTCCGTCTAATGACGGTAAACCGGCATCACCGGAAAACGCGACCGGAGAGAGCGGCACGTGACAGAACCGCAAACTACAAGTTTTCGTGGTCGCGCGGTGCCAAGCGAGACGCTCGAGCGCCTCATTCTACTTGAAATCGCTATTCGTGAGCAGGCTGAGCTCGACGACAGGCGGCAATCGCGCCCTAATGCTTCGCTAGATCCAACGGGCTGGAGCGTGCGGGAAATCTCGAATCACGAAGGTTGGGACGTTGTGCTTGCTAAAGTCGACCAAGCGCGTGCAGCGCTTGTCAGGACAGGCCTCTTAAAAGAGTTACCTGCCCCTTCGGACGTAGATAAATCCATAGATCTAGGTACGGGCTCATTGATATTGTCGCGCAGCGGGAGGGCGCGAGCGTCCGAAATTGCGCCGGCCTATCTGGGTGGGCCACTCCGGTCATGGGCATCGGTAGACCCGGCGTTTGAAGACATCGGACAGGTTAAGGTCCAGTTTCTTGGCAGTCAGTTCGTGATTGGCTGCGTAGCAGGCGAAGAGGCAAAGGCACTTCGCCTTGCTGAACGCTTCGAAATTGACGCCGGGGAGGTGACGAAGGCGGTTTCTGCAGAGCTTGATGATGTGCGGGCGATGCTCATGGCTGGCGTCCTCACCTATGAAAGCCTTGAAACACTCGAGAATTCGACCGGTGAATTGCCAGCATCTGACAGACTGGTCGGGCTAGACCACAATTCTGCTGTGTACCAATCGGCAGTTCAATCACTAGACTCCTTGATTACTATTGTCCGCGACAGCAACCAATACCGACAAAACAATGAGGCCGATCAAGAACGACGACTGAGTGAGCTCGAGGCCGGGCGAGTGCTTCTAAATAGCCGTTGGGTGTCTGCGGCGACTGCCAAAGCGGCACTTTGGGGCACTCTAAGTTATCTCGCTATCAAGTTTGCGGATGCACCGATAGGCGAAGCGGCTGGGATTGCGTGGAACGCAATCAAGCGTTTGATCGGCGTGCTCTGAGCAATTTCGCAAAATTTCAGTTTCATTATTGCGGGGCCGTTTCTCGACCATCTGGATGTGTTTGGCTCGCGTAAGTCTTTCCGCAAACAATGGCGCTCGTGAATCGTAAGATGAATACCAGAACGAAGTTTAACTAAAGAATGATAACAAAGATTATGTTAAATATAGCGCAGATCTATGGGTGAGGCAATGTCAGGCAATTTAATTGACCCAGACAATGCCATTCCGCGAATTAGCTCCTCTTCGAGTATTTCCAACGCTTTTTTTACCCCTGCTGCGCCACTCGCCGCAAGTCCGTAAAGATATGCCCGGCCGACGCTTACTGCTGCTGCGCCTAATCCTAACGCCACGAGGACGTCGCCGCCATTTCGCACGCCACCATCAAGAATTACATCCGCCCTAGTTCCAACCGCTTCGACGATCCCAGTCAACGCGTCCAAAGCAGTGATATCCCTATCCAGTTGCCGCCCACCATGATTGGAGACTGAAACCGCTCCAAACCCTGTATCTATCGCTCTGCGCGCATCATCGGGATGCACAATGCCTTTCAATATGGCCGGGCCGTTCCAGTCCCTCAGTAGTTCCTCTGCATCTGTCCATCCAAATGCCGGATCGAGCTGTTCGTTCACGAAAGACGCCAGACTGGTGGCAGACGTCGTGTTGTCAAGATTGGCATATCGGATCGCAGGGCTCAGAAGGTAATCGGTCGTCCATCTGGGACGTTTGGCTGCTTCCCATATCTGCTTGAAACCAATCTTTGGTGGTATGGAAAACCCGTTGCGGTGATCGCGTCGGCGATGGCCGTGAATTGGCATGTCGACAGTCAGGACGAGAGCTTCGAACCCTGCCGCTTTTGCTCGCTCCAGCATTGCACGGGTAAGACCGCGATCTTTCCATACGTAGCACTGGAACCATTTTGGTCCTGTACCACTCGCAGCGAACTCCTCGATCGACGTTGAGCCGAGAGTTGAAAGCCCACATACTACGCCGCGATCGCCAGCCGCACTGGCTACAGCTTTTTCGCCTTCGGTGTGAAATAGTCGGTTTCCAGCAGTGGGGGAACATATGATGGGTGTGCGGTAAGCCTTGCCGAGCAGCTTGGTCGTTAGGTCGATTTTCGACACGTCTCGCAGGACGCGGTGCTGGAACCGGTATTGGTCGAACGCGAAAGAGTTCTCGCGCAGCGTCTTCTCATCATCGGCACCCCCATCTATGTAATCGAAAACCATTTTGTGAGCCCGCTTCTTCGCAAGCATGCGCAGATCTTCGATCGACTGGCAATCCTGTAGCTTCATGCAGTGATATCGGGTGTCATCGCCAGTCGATGGCGATCATCGGGGTGCGCGAACATGATCGCAGCGATCGCAAGGTGGCCGAGAATCGGCGGAGTGAACGTCAGGAACGCCATTCGCAATGGCACACCATCGATCTGCTCGATGGCACCGGGGACGAACCCGATCTCGGAATAGATCCAGAACCCGATACCGACGGCTGCTGCCTGACCCAGTTTTGTAGACAGTGTGACGAGAGCGAATGCGCTACCGGTTTGGATAAAGCCGCTCTGTCGGCGTTCCAGTTCGTCGATATCTGCGACGATCGCGCGGGTTAGGAAGATCCAAACACCCATTGTTGAGCCGAAGCCGATAATTGCAAGTAAAGCACCTGAGAGACTACCTGGCGTGACGAAGAAAAGTGCTGCGACGAAAGGAATCGTGAACAGGGACGACCACATGATCGTCATGCTCTTGCCTAGACGTTTCGCGACAATTCCCCATAGGGGAACGAAGACCAGCCCAGAGGCCATGAATGCGAGCAGCAGCAGACCTGCGCGGTTACCCAGATCGAGATAGCTGTCCATCGTAAAGACGAAGCCGCTGAGCAACATGCCGCCGGCGATGCCTTGTATGAAGTCTGCTGCAAGCAATCTACGGAACTCAGGCCGCATGAACAGTCGGCGCATAGCGTCTGTAAATTTGCTTTCTCGGTGTGCAGAAGCATTTCCTGTAGGAGCAGCCCAGACCGCGATTGCGATCGCAGGGATCGTCAGCGCCAGAACATACCATCCCAGCGCTTCCACTCGTGCCCGTGCCGGGTCGACAGCACCGACCTCTACGATCGCGGGCAGTAGCATCGCGGTGAGCAGACCTGCGATGCTGGCGAGCAGAACACCTCCCTGCAACCTAGATCGTTCGTCGTAGGTTTGTCCGAGATCGGCAGCCCACGCGAGCTGCGTGATTGTCAGCATCGTGTAGCCAAGATAGGTTATGAATAATGCGATCAGCAGCATGGCAATGCTGGGCGACGCCGAAGGAAAGAAAAGCAGGTATGTGCCAAGCAGCAGGATGGGCGCAGCCGCTACGATCCAAGGTTTCCTTCGCCCCCAACTGGATTTCGTGCGATCCGTCAGCGACCCCATCAACGGGTCGGTGAAGATGTCCCACAGCCGTGCCAACATGAATATCAGCCCGATCGTCGCGAGGTCCACGCCCATGCGTTCTGCGTAGTAGGGCGGCAGGTATGCACCGATCGGAAAACTGAGCGCCGCCGCCGGTAATGCCGGCAGAGCGAACAGCATCAGCCGTCCAGTCGACAGGCGGCCGGCTGATGATAGGCTTTGCGGAAGCATAATCTTAGAAGCTTGCGCGGACTTCGACACCCAATCGCCTGTCGTTTGCGATAAACTGTGAGTACCCGCCTAGGACAGGGGTTGAGAATATGCTTTCCGCATAATCAACATCGAACAAATTACGCCCGAACACCGCAACTGAATAGCGTTTACCTGGGGCGGTCAATTGAAGGCGACCGTTCACCAGCGCGTATCCGTCCTGGATTGTGTTGGGATCCTGCGTCAACGAGTACAGCGTATCAGACTGGAAACTTACCTCTCCGCGCAAGGATGCTTCCCAACCGCTGTTACTGAGCGGCACAAAGACAGTGCTGTAAACGAAGCCGGACAGTTCGGGAGAGTTGGCCGCACGAGCTCCGGACAGATCCTGCGTTCCGCCGATCCCACAGCTGGCTGGTCGCCCTGCCAACGTTGCCGGACCGCATTCTGCATTTGGGAAGTCGACATAGCGTGCATCGACATAGGACAGATTGAAGCCTGTTTCGAATACACGATCTGGCCGAATTGTGACTTCCAATTCCGCGCCCTTAGTTCGGAACTTGCCGACATTGCTGAGCACGAACCCTGGAATGCCGTCCGTCCGCTGTGATGCCGCTTGAAAATCATCGACCGTCGTGTGGAACCCAGTCAGCGCCGCCTGGAGACGTCCATCCAAAAGACGGCCGCGCAAGCCGACTTCGAAATGATTGACGGTTTCGTTTTCCAGCGGTTCGTAGATCGCCGAACCATTGGCATCGAACACGATAGGGCTACCGGCGTTGAGATCATAGGCGCGCCCCTTGTACCCGCGGCTGTATGTCGCATAGGCGCTTACATCGGCCGTGAACTCGTAACGTACGCTCGCCATTCCGGTGAGCGCGGTATCGCTGACATCGTCTTCGATGCCGGCGATGAATTGACCGAAGGCACCAAGTGGCAGACCTCCTGAGCGATCGAACGCCACGTCGAGGGTTTCGTGTATGATCCGCGCACCCGCAGTAACCGAAAGCGCATCCGTCACTTCCAGAGTGGCCTGACCGAAGGCCGCATAATTCCAAGTCTCCTGCGATTGGTTCTGGATGTTGACCAAAGTCTCGGGCGGAAAGAGCGGGAGCGCAGCTGGTGGAAGGAAGAACGGTGCTAGCGGTGCAGGTATGTTCAGACCGGGTGCCGGCCGAACGAATGAAGCCTCCTGTCGCTGTACGCTGTCGACCTTGAGGTTGAACAGGTAAAGGCCAAGAACATACTCGAACGGCCCATCAGGCGAGATCAACTGAATCTCCTGACTAAACTGTTCAATCTCGGAATCTGTTGCGGCCAGATCGAAGAACGAGATCGGCAACTGATCGGTCTTGTTGCCTTCCGAGATGTCGAATGTGCGATAGCCGCTGATGGAACGCAGCGTGTGATCGCCCAATACTACGTCGATGTCGAGCGTAGCCGCGATCGTTTCGCTCTCCTGGAAGTTGGAACGGATGGTCAGCGCGACATCACGGTTTCCTTCGCCTGGCGTTACGAAAGCGCCCGCAGTCGCTCTTTGCAATGCCGCGAACGGGCCTGCCGTGGCAAATTGGCGTGTTGTCCAGTTGCAGCACAGCGTGTCCTGCTTCTGATATTCTCCGGTCAGCAGGATATTGACCGCTTCACCAGCGTCGAAGGACAGCTTGCCGCGAACACCCCATTCATCTTCATCGTTCACTTCATCGATGGGAAAACTTGGATTAAGCTGGTTGAGTATGCCGTCACGCTGGTTGACGAAACCGGTAATCCTGGCAGCCAAGCCGCTTTCGCCTATCGGACCGGAAACCGAGCCACCAAGACGGACTTCATTGTCGCTTCCATAAAGGGCGCGAAAGTCTGCTTCAAACGTATCCGTCGGACGTTTCGTGATGACGCTAACGACACCGGCAGAAGCGTTTTTCCCAAACAGGGTGCCTTGTGGTCCGCGCAACACTTCGATGCGCTCGATGTCAACCAGATCGAGCAGGCCGGCAGCCTGCCGGCCAAGCACGACGCCATCGATCACAATACCCACCGCGCCTTCGGAAGCGTCTGAGAAACTCGTTGTGCCAAAGCCTCTAATGACCAAGCCTTCACCGCGTGCTGTCGATGATGATCCGAACGTCAACGACGGAATGATATCGACGAGGTCGTCGATGGAATCGAGCCCCTGATCTTCGAACGCTTCGCCGCCGATAGCAGTGATGGCCATTGGGACTTCACTGATGACCTGCTCACGTTTCTGAGCCGTAACGATGATCTCGGCGATGCCCTGATTATCAGACTGGGAAGCAGCGCCTTCAATATCTTGAGCTTGACCCGCGCTTTGCGCAATTGCGGCAGTTGGTATGACCATGGCAAGAGCCACAAGGGCGGCACCGGCAAGCAGTTCGTTACGCAAAGTTTCTCTCCCAGATTATATCTCTGTTTCGTCATGTAGACGAGTAGTTCGGAAAGAAATCAATCAAAAACGAAAGCAAACGATCATAAACTTGCCTGTGAGCTCATTTTGCGACGACGAGTCGCGTGCCTGCCTGTTGTAGCGCTTCCCGCATCGCCGGTTCGACGGATCGATCCGTGATTACCGTATGGATCCTAGAAAGCGGGCAAAGCAGAATACCAGCCTGAGCTTTGAATTTGGTGGCATCGACGAGCACAATTAGTCGTTCCGCAAGCGATAGAAGCCGTTTTTCCGAATGAACCAGCAACGAATCCGACTGACGCAATCCATCGGTGCGTAGTGCCTCCGCTCCGATAAACATCGTGCCAGCTCTGAAGTTTGCCAATCCATCATCGCCAGTAGTCGACAAGACGATGTTCTGTTCGGGAAACACTTCACCGCCCGGCACGACCAGACGGGTTGCGGGATCCGCAATCATCGACTGAACGATGTGCAGGCTGTTGGTCAGCACCTGCATTCCCCGGCCGACCAGATGGGGGCTCATCTGGTAAGTTGTCGTTCCGCCATCCACGATGATAACCTCGCCATCGTTACACATCGTTGCCGCCTCGGCGGCTATGCGTTTCTTCGCGTCGATGTTGCGATCGACGTTACGCTCAAAACTGCGCCCGACCAGCACATGTCTTTCCCCTGAAGCCAGCTCCGCGCCGCCATGGACACGAATGAGCGAACCTGCCGAAGCAAGTTCGGCCAGATCGCGCCGTATGGTAACTTGAGACGTTTCCAGCTTCGCTGCGACTTCCTCCACCCCGACGAACTGCCGTTCATTGAGTGCAGACAGGATCAATCGATGGCGTTCGGTCTTTCGCATACCGGCAGGCTATACGCAGCAACGTTCATATTGGCGAAGGCTTTAGTTTCAGGCGCAGCTCGTGCTTTCCAGCCCCGAAGGTCAGCTTGGACGACCCGCTTTCAAACCGGTCAGTGTCCGCTTCGATGGTAGTTCCACTGGGCACGACAAGCGTGCCGGTCAGACTATATCCATCACGCTTCACAGCTATCTCGATCGCGCCGTTCACGATTGCCAGGGTGCCTTGTGCGGACATGCCGTCTGGCATCTGCGGCGAAAATCTAAGCTGATCAGCACCGTTCGTAATTGGCTGAAGTCCCAGATATTCGTGCGTCAGCTGATAGGTCGGAGATGCGCTGAAACCGTGGCACAGGCTGGCGGTAGGCTCCAGGCTCTCCCATAATGTGTCAGCGCCACGATCCAGCATTGGCTTGAGCCGCTCCCGGAATAGACCTATGGCACGATTGAAATGCCCTGCTTTGGCGAGCGCGCAGTAGACGAAATGGCTGTAGAACGTATTCGCCAAAACGACACCTTCGCGTTCGTCGAGCGTCTCCCCCTCGGGCGCGATCGGTGGCCCGGCCGTAAACGTTAGCCGTTCGCTATCCGTGATGCGATTGACCATGCGCTGCCAACGCTTCCGAGGCGCATCGCCCCAAAGGATCATCGCAGCATTAGCGTGCTGGCTAGTGCGTGCTTCCTGTTTGCCTGTCACAGGGTCGACAACATCAACATAGATGCCGCGCGCTTCATCCCAATGCCGCTCGTCCAATGCCGCATTGAGCTCAGCCGAAATGGCAAGAAGCCGTTTCGCTGCCCGTGGATTCTCCAATGCGGTAGCCATGCGCGCGGCGGCTTGAAGCGCGCCAGAATACTGGGCGTTGAGAGTGCAGGCCTCGCCATGCCGACCGACACCGGACCAGTCCATGAAATGCCAGTATGGCAGGTCGACAACGAGCCCGGATGGCCCGCGCTGCAGGTCGAACCATTGCAAAGCGCGCTCAATTGCAGGGTAGATATCTTCGATGGTTTCTTCATCGCCGGTCCACAGCAGATAATCCGCCGCCGTTAGGATCCATTGTAGCGTCCAGTCGGGGATCAGCAGACCATTCACCTCGTGATCGCCCGGAGCGAACATCTGGGTAAGACCATCTGGACGCTGGCTGCTCGCAACATCGCACAGATATTTGGCGGTCAGCGCATGGGAAGCAGGCCCGAATGCTGCCTGTGAAACCAAATGTTCGACGGTGACATCGCCAAGCCATTGACGCTGTTCGCGGCTCGGACAGTCTTCCCAGCCATCATGCATGCATAGCTGGACGGTTCGCTGTCCAACTTTCCAAAGCTCGTTAAGAAAAGGATCGTCGCAGGAGAACGACCCCGCATTGCCGGCAGGATAGCGCATGAAGTTCATGCCGACGGTTCGCACCTTCAATCCGGCGGGAGCGTTGCGGATGGTAACCTGCATCCATTTGATTGCTGACCATTCGAAGCGTTCGAATGTCTGATGGCCTGGCCGTGCTATGTATCGGGCAATATGCGTGTCATTTCCGAGCACCGGCGTTGCGACGACCCGAGCATCCGCCGCCATACCGTCATCGGTGAATTCGCCAGGAAGGCGTTCGTTTACAGCGATATCGATAATTTCGCCGCCCGCCGCTTCGATCTTAATCGATGGAAAGCCGGTGAACAGTTTCCCGAAGCCGAACAACAGGGTCACCCCCTCGCCACCAAGGGTGGTGATCGTTGTATGGCCCTCACCTTGATCGAGCATAGCTTCGGGCTGAGTTATCGAAAGCTCTGCGTCGAGGAACTCTTCTTCGTAAAGCGCTCGATGGACCGGCAGTTCAACCTGTGCCCTTACGCGTTTAACGAGGCGCAATTGCTCGGGCGCAACGAACGTCTCCGTCATTTCGGGCAGAGGGTTCGGCAACAGGGTCGGGAAGGGCTCCGTTACCAATCCACCGAAGAAACTTTCCGGCCCGCCGCCGCCGCTGTGCATGATCTGCACGGCATCCCACTCGCTGTCATCGAACCCGGCGGTATTCCAATCCTGTGGCAATGAACGCGCGTCGAGGCTTTCGATGAAGCCCAGCCCCTTGTTCATCCGTTCGGTGTCTTGATCCCACGCCGGACTTTCGATGCAGCGCCATTCGGCATCCGTTGCTACCGTTACCGTGCCGCCATCCACCTGCGCCGAACCGTCCAGCCACAGCCCGCCGTCACCGAAGGTAGGCTGCCACATTCCGCGCACCCGTTCATGCCAGGCCGTGTCGACACCATAGACATGCACGATCACTGCGATGCAGTTGACGCCCTTGGTCAGATGTTTGGTGAGGTCGTAGCTATCGTATTTCTGGTGATGCACATCGCTGCGCACGGGCCCCCGGCCGATCCGTTTGCCGTTCACGAATAGCTGATAGCGACCGTCGACGGTAATGTTGACTTCAGCTGATTCAGGTGACTGATCGAGAGTGAACTCTCGCCGGAACAGGTACCAGCGATTGGGTTTTTCGGCGCGCGCAGGAGCGTCCTGCATTGCTGCCAGAAAGCCCATCGGATCGATCGCCTGCTTCGCAGACCAAATGAAAGGTGCTCGAACTGTCATCACACTATCCCCGTTGAGCCGACTGCGACTAACTTGCGCGTCTTTGCCACTTCGTTTCTGTATCCACTGGCCCTGTAGGCTGCGATCGGATCGATGGCTCCGCCCCGCCGTCTTCGTGTTTCTGCGACCAATGGGCGCACGTCTGTTTGATATGCATCCTGCAGCAACGCACGGGCGGTTATCACGTCATTTGCATCCTGTGCTTCATGCAAGCTGGCGCGATCCACCAATAATGCGCGCGCGCAAGCGCATTGCAGCGCGTCCGCGCTCACCGCCAGGCTTTCGATCGGATCGGTGACGTTGTGCGATTGATCGAGCATGTAAGCGGGAGCAAAAGGCACCGTGTCCTTCCCGCTGGCCCGAGCCGACGCCTCGACCAGTTCGTTGAACACGAGAAACAGCTGGAACGGTTGGATGCTCCCGCTGTCGAGGTCGTCATCCCCATATTTGCTGTCGTTGAAGTGAAACCCACCCAGCTTTCCAGCCCATGCTAAGCGCGCAACAATCATCTCGATGTTCACGCTCGGCGCATGATGACCCAGATCGACCAAACAAGCCGCTTTCGGCCCCATAGCCGTTGCGGCAAGGTAGCTCGAACCCCAATCCTGAATGACGGTCGAATAGAACGCCGGTTCGAACAGCTTGTGCTCGATGAGCATGGTCCAGTCATCCGGCAAAGCTGCGTAGATTTCGCGGGCGCTATTTAAATACCGGTCGAAGCTGCGGGCCATATCGCTCTGTCCCGGATAATTGCTGCCGTCACCGATCCACACCGTCAGCGCGCTGCTTCCCAACGCCTTGCCGACTTCGATGCAATCGATATTGTGGGCGATTGCCTGATCGCGAACTGCCGCTTCGCTATGAGTCAGGCTGCCATGGCGATAGCTATGTTGCTGCTTCGCTTGGTCCTGAAAGGTGTTGGAGTTGACCGCATCGAAGCCAAGATTGCGGGCGGTGGCGTGATCGCGCAGTTCGCTGTAATCCCTCACGTCGTCCCATGGGAAATGGGGAGACACGCGCGGACAGCAGGTCACGAGTTCCTGTATGACCCCACAATCGTCGATCTTGTCGAATATGCTGGTCGGCTCGCCAGGGATTGGAAAACGGGCGAACCGCGTTCCTCCGGTGCCGACGCCCCAAGTCGGCACAGCAACCTCGAATGCAGCAAGTTTGTCGATAGTATCGTTGACGTCGACGAATTTGCGTAATCCGTCCAACCGAACTTCATGATCTGCCGCAGCAGATGCATTCGTTCTGGAGATTGCTTCGGATATTGCGTTGTTCATCGCGTAAATGCTCCTGCATTGCCGGCATCGACGTTCAGGATGTTGCCGGTCGACTTGGCCGACCGTTCACCAGCAAAGAAAGATACGGCCTCGGCAATATCGGAAGGGAGCACCGATCGCTTCAGAAGCGAACGGTCACGGTAATGGCCTTCTAGCTCGTTATCTTCGAGCCCGTATGCCGCTGCCCGTTCTTGCCGCCATGCACCGTCCCAGATCTGCGATCCTTTCAGCACCGCGTCCGGATTGACGGTGTTCACCCTGATGCCGTGCTCTGCTCCTTCTAGCGCCAGATTGCGCGCAAGATGAAGCGCGGCAGCTTTGGCAGACGCATAAGCCGAGGCACCTTTAGAAGGCACGAGCGCATTCTTCGAACCAACGAACACGATGCTGCCGCCTCCCATTTGTCTTAACAGGGGAAACGCTGCTCTTGCTGTCAGAAAATACCCTTCAGCCAGAACCAACTGGTTCCGACGCCACAATTCGACGGTGGTTTCTTCGAAGGGAGCGGCTGATGCGATCCCGGCATTTGCCACGACGATATCTACTCCCCCAAACGTCAGCGCTGTGTGATCGAATGCTGACTGCACCGATCTTTCATCTGTTACATCCATGAGAGTTGCTCGGATGGCATCTTCGCTATGGTTTGCAGTCAGCGCAGCCCGCGCCGCCTCCAAACGCTCGGCATCGATATCGGCCAGCATGATACATACGCCGTCTGCAGCGAGCCGCTGCGCAATGGCGAAACCGATTCCACCCGCCGCACCGGTAACGAGGGCTATGCGCCCTGCCAGTTTCTTGGGCGTAGGCATACGCTGTAACTTGGCTTCCTCGAGCGCCCAGTATTCGATCGCGAACGCTTCGTTTTCAGGCAGCGCGGCATATGTGCCGATGGCTTCCGCGCCGCGCATCACATTGATCGCGTTGCGGTAGAACTCGCCGGCGATCCGGGCGGTAGTCTTATTCTTGGCAAAACTCATCATGCCCAAACCCGGCTTAAGCACGATGACCGGTTCCGCTCCACGCATTGCCGGACTACTTTCGACACGATTGCGCTCGTAATATCCTGAATAGTCTTTACGATATGCTGCCAGTGCCTGATCGATGTCCGCGCCGTCCGATAGAACCAGTGGTTTGATCTTGGTTCGCAGGAAGTGGTCAGGGCATGAAGTGCCGAGATCCGCCAGTTCTGCCAGTCGCTCGGACGAAACGAACTCCATTGCTTCATCGCTGCGATCGAGATGTCCCACCTTCGGGACGCCGTCGGATGACAACGCTGCGCGTAGAGCGGGCATCAAGGTTGCTGCCTCAGCTATTGCTGCTTCGTCGGACAGGGCGCCGTGCATCGGCTTTCCGAATGGCGTGGTTTGTTCGAGATGAGAATTCACATAGCGGGCGGCCTTCGCCACCAGCTCGATGGTAAGAGCATAGCAGTCCTTCGCGTTGTCCGCCCAACTGAACATTCCATGCCCTGCAAGCACGACGCCACGAATATTAGGTTTGCCCCTTGCGAGATCGCGCAACCGCAATCCCAAATCGAAGCCCGGTCGCTGCCATGGCAACCACCCTACCTCGTCGCCGAAAACTTCGTGCGTCAATCGTTCGCTGTCATCCGTCGCAGCGATCGCGATTACCGCATCGGGATGCACGTGGTCGATATGTTTGGCTGCTAGGAAGGTATGAAGCGGTGTATCGATGCTGGCAGCACGCGTATTGAGTCCGAAGGTGCAATGCGGCAACATCGCTACCATCTCATCCTCGCGGTCTAGACCATGATAAGCCTGTTCAAGCTGACCCAGGCGATTCAGATAGAGAGTGGAGAACCCATCCAGCTTCATCGAGCCGAGATCGCCGCCTGATCCTTTCACCCACAGCACATCGACCGGTTCATTTGTGAGTGGATCTGTTTCGGTGAGTTTCGCCGATGTATTGCCGCCCCCGAAATTAGTGATCCCGAGATCGGACCCGAGCAGATTAGAGCGATAGAGAAGTAGCTCCGCGTCGCCGAGCGACCGGGCAAAATCGTCATCCCACTGATTGTGTGGAAGGAAGAGGGGGGTGGGATGATAAGGCACGCTGGGTCTGTCCCTTCGGATTGACAAAACTGATTTTGATCGTTGTTGTATGGTTATGAGCGAA
The DNA here is from genome assembly GCF_001678665.1 of Erythrobacter sp. QSSC1-22B. Taxonomy (GTDB): domain Bacteria; phylum Pseudomonadota; class Alphaproteobacteria; order Sphingomonadales; family Sphingomonadaceae; genus Qipengyuania. The sequence goes on along the minus strand of NZ_LZRP01000010.1, from coordinate 46,971 downwards.
AATGATCAATATGCTTGTGCAGGTGATTTGCTGAAGCTCGATATCGGCAAGACACACACCAAGCTTGTTCGCATGATAAACGGCGGTGAGGATGAGCTAGTTGCACAGATCTCCAGTCCTACATGTGCGAGCCTTTCCTACCCTGCGATCGACGTCGCACGGATATTCGAATGGTTTGTCGAAACCGCTGCACAGCTTCAAGACAAGGGCAGCATTGCGGCGGTTCTGCCTGTTGCTCACGGCGCTGCATTCGCAACACTGAAGGCTGAAGAACTTTTTTTCCCGGTGATGGATTATGAGTTTGTTCCTCCACCAGCGATCGAAGAAGCTTATTCAATCATTCGGCCACAATTTTTGGAAACCGGCAGCCCCGAGTTGCCGGGAATGCTCAATGCTGCGAAACAATTGTTCTATTTGCAGGAAACGCACTTTAGCAAATTCATGCAAATCGACGCTATTATCCCCATCGCGCAATATTTCTCATTCCGATTGTCAGGTAAAATGTGCAGCGAAGTAAGTGCGCTCGGGTGTCATACCGATCTCTGGAACCCCGGAGCTAGTCGCTTCTCGGCTCTGGTCGAAGAGCGTGGATGGCTGGCGCTTTTCCCTGCACTTGCTAAGGCTAGCAGTGCGATAGGGCGCATCAAACCGGACTTGGCGCGATTTATCGGACTCAGCGAAGATGTGGCAATTCTGGCCGGCGGGCACGACAGCAGCATCGAGGTAGCCCCTCATCTTGGAGCGGCGGAACAAAATACCGTCGCGCTGACGACCGGAACATGGTTTGTACTGACGAAGAACTGCTGCAATGTAACCCCGTTTAAACGAAGCGAACATGCTGCACGAACCATGGGTGTGGATGGAAGTGAACTGATAGCAGCTCGTTTTATGGGCGGGCGAATGGTCGAAGACGCCATTTCGAACGGGGCGCACCTCGGAATTGATGATCTGAGTTCGGCGCTCGAAAACAAGGTTCTTTTTGCATCAGCCGGACATGATAGGGGCTCTGTTGTCGTAAACGATATAATATCAGCGTCCTTAATGGAGCCTACCGATCGGGAAGCTAGAGCTGCAGCGATCTGCCATCTCGTATTGTCGACGCTTGCTTCTCTGCGACAAATTGGTGGCGCACAGCGGATAATCGTGCTCGGCAGGTTTGCGGAAGATCCGTTTTTCCTACTCGCAATGTGGCTGTTCAATCCCGCTGTCGTGGTGATGGTCAAACGACCCGAAAGTACCGGAAATCCCCTAGAACGTGTTTTCAAAAAGGGTAAATATGTCATACCTAATAAATTGGATTTTGGGCGTGAACAAGAACTCCGTTCTTTAATACCGGACTATACGGATGCTTGGATAGAATTACAGACTGGCTGTTGATAATTGACGAAGTTAAGAATATCCGGCTAAAGCGCCGCCTCGTCCAACTCGCTGACAGGGCCGGGTTCGCCCGAGCAAGCATTCACAACGGCAGATCGAATACCCGCTCTGGCTAAAACTTAGAAAGTTGTGACGTCTAGGATTTCCCAATTTCTAGCCAACCAGATTTCGAACGGCCGCACGCAAAAACGCCCCACAGTTCGATGTCTTCATCGAAGATACGGGATCACTCCGGAGCGCGCTATTCGATGCCTCGATTTTGGGGCCACAGTGCTTAAACTACATCTGGCGAGTCACAAAGCCGACCTGAACGATCGCGATTACAATGGAGCCGATGATCGGATCGCTATCTTGGTCAACCACGTTGACATCGCGGTCATACCGCCCGGTGTCTCGCATTTAGTTGCTGGAGACGCGAAAGATATAGCATGCAGCATAAGCGAGCCGAATAAGGCCGCAAATGTTATGTTAAGAGGTGGTTCGGCAAAACTGCACAGCAGGATAAGTGGATTTTCTGTCTTACGGCGGCCAGTGCGGCCGCATGACAGGAGCGTAAGGGTTATGATGCTGATTTCATTCGCCAAGATATGGAGAGGCGCGGCGGCACTGCGATGATCCCGACCAAGCGCAACCGGCTCATCCAACTGCCGGTCGATTCCGACATCTACGCCCTGCGCAATATGATCGAACGATGCTTTAACAAGCTCAAGAACGCACGATGGCTGGCCACCCGATACGATAAAACCGCCGACAACTATCTCGGCTTCATCCACACCGTCTCAATCCGCCTGTGGATGCGTGAATTTGTCAACAGGTCCTAGCACTACTTTGGTAGATTTTTTAATTTTGGAGATTCCCATTCGTTGATTTTGGTGATTCATAGGGAGCCAGCTTTAGTGGAGGCTGGTGATGGATTGGGATTGGCGGAGCGAACTTGATACGTGGCTTGCACCGTTTCTGGCGGCTTTGCGGCACAAGACGCGCAGCCGGATGTGTCCAGCGTATATCGCTGGATTGATGGGTCCGGGTGATCGCAAGAGCATCCAGCCCATGGCGGCCCGCACCGGGGAAGCAAGTTACGACCAGCTTCACCATTTCGTAGCGAGCGGTGCCTGGGATGCTGCGCCGCTTGAGACGGTGCTTCTTACCGAAGCAGACCGTATAGTGGGCGGGAACGATGCCTGGCTGATCATCGATGACACTTCCTTGCCGAAGAAGGGGACCCATTCGGTGGGCGTTGCCCCTCAATACGCGTCAACGCTGGGCAAGAACGCCAACTGCCAGACGCTCGTATCGTTGACGCTTGCATCTCGCGAAGTGCCGGTCATGGTCGGTTTGCGGCTGTTTCTGCCCGGGATCTGGACCAGCGATCCAACCCGGCTTGATGATGCCGGTGTGCCGCTGGATTGCTGGGACTACCGGACCAAGCCCGAGATCGCGCTAGCCGAGATCGACCGCGTCCGCAGTGCCGGTGCACGCTTCGGCTGCGTGTTGGCGGACGCTGGCTATGGGATGAGCGCCTCGTTCCGGCAGGGTCTGAGTGGACGCGGCCTCACCTGGGCCGTCGGCATCCCTTACAAGCAGAAAATCTATCCCGCCGACGTGGCGATGATCTTTCCTGTCACCGGGCGTGGTCGTCCCCGCAAGCGGCACATCCCTGATGTCAAATCAGTATCGGCGAAGGCGATGCTGGAGACGGCAAAGTGGCGCAAGGTCAGCTGGCGCCGTGGGACCAAGGGGCCACTCTCGGCCAGCTTCGCCGCTGTTCGCGTGCGTGTCGCCGATGGCCCGCCTCAACGCATTCGGGATATGGGCGCGCAACATCTGCCCGGCGAGGAAGTGTGGCTTGTTGGTGAATATCGCTCGACCGGCGAACGCAAATACTACCTTTCCAATCTCCCTGCCGATACGCCGATCAGGCAGCTTGCCGGGGCGATCAAGGCCCGCTGGGTCTGCGAACAGGGGCATCAGCAATTAAAAGAAGAGCTCGGCCTTGATCACTTCGAAGGCCGATCATGGAAGGGGCTTCACCGACATGCGCTGATGTCGATGATCGCCTTGGCCTTCCTGCAAACACAGCGCCTCAAGCAGGCCCAAGGGAAAAAAAAGAATCGCCGGACCACCGCCACAGCCGACTTTGCCAGCGATTAGGCAGGCCATCATTGAATGCTTCGCCAAACCTCCAGATCAGACTTGCCCACATTGCGGATACAGCATCTCTGACCCGCCGCCCAAGAATCTGCCAAAGTAGTGCTAGTCATTGAGCCAGTCGGTTTTCGCATGCGGAACGCGCAATATCAAAACGTCACCATTTTCAGCGATTTCATAGACGACCAAATGCGACTGATAACGATGCGCGCGGACCGGAGGATCAATCTCCGTTCTTTCGCGGGCGGCTGCGGGATTGCTTGCCAAAAAGTCGAATGTCTTGTGCAGGCCCGCGTGATAAATCTCGGCCTGTTGGGCGCCAAACGTGGCGATTGTATAGCGCGCGATCGAAAGAATATCTTCATCCGCGCGCTGTGATATCTTGTAAGAAGACACGCCTATCCATTAGCCGCAGCTAGCGCTTCGTCCCAGATATCGTCCATTGATCGCGTGCTGACGCCACTGGAGCGACCATCGTCAACGAGTTTTTGGAACGCAGCTATTTTGGCGGATCGTTTCTGGTCACGCCGGATAAGATCGCGAACATAATCGCTCACATTGCTGTAAGTGCCTAAATCAGTCTGATTCTCGACCCATTTTTTCATCGGATCAGGTAATGAAACATTCATCGTCGCCATTTGATTGCCTCCAGTAATTTACGCCGAGTATGGCAGAGTTTGCCAATCCTTGCCAACGCTTTTTCGCATAACTGAACTGGCCGCGATATGATGGTTAGGAGGTCCCATTTGCACGTCCATCATCGACAGCGATCTTTCGGATCATCTTGCAGAAGCAGCGTTACGCAACGCTCGCCAGACAGTCGACCGGCTCACTTTTAGCTGCTTTGCGATCTCGGTTGGCTTCAAGCCTTCATCCTGCATTCTTCTGACATCTTTGCGGTCCACGCTTGGCTTACGCCCGCGATAAACCCCATTTGCTTTTGCTTTCGCAATTCCTTCCATCTGCCGCTCCCGCCGCAGATTGGTTTCGAACTCGGCAAACACGCCCAGCATGTCGAGAAAGGCTTTTCCTGCGGCCGTCGACGTATCGATGGGCTGCTCGGTTGCACGCAGCGATGCGCCCTTCGCCTTCAGCTCACGCACCACGTCCTGAAGGTCGCCGATCGATCGCGCGAGCCGATCGATCCTGGTAACTACCAGTTCGTCACCATCTTGAATGAAGTCGAGGATTGTGCGCAGTTCATCACGGCCCTTCGTGGATGTTCCGGAAACTTTCTCGGCCCGGATCGTCACGCAGCCTGCGACGGTCAACGCATCTTGTTGTAAGCTCAAATCCTGATCGGCCGTAGAAACACGGGCGTATCCATAAGCAGGCATGGTTTGTGGCTTTGCGTTGCAATAGGGTCTAGACCCACTCCTGCTAACGTCTCATTTTGCGGAAAGCAACCCTATTGCAACGCTAATAGCGTTTCGTTTGCTTGGTTCGCTAGGGTGTACCCAAGTGCTACAGAGTAATGCGCCGTCTGCAATTCGGTGTATTGTGTTGAAAAACTCTGAAGGCCATTCTGGCGGGTCATAATCGAACACTTACATGACAAAACAGGTAATAATAAATCGCGCATGACAGCTCATTTGAATCATTGTTGCTTAAACTCAGTGGAGCGAGGCCTGGCACCGACTTTTTCAACACAATACGGTGGAAAGCGGTCATTCAAGATTTCAAATTTCAACGGCGGCTCTGGGCCGGTAGCCGTCGGTCGGCTTTACGGCGGCGAAAAATCATAGCGGAAAGATAAAGCGGACAGTTATCGCGCCTGCGCGGCCTCGCCGCTGAGCGCGCCTCGGCTGGTTAAGTGGCCTTCCAAGGCACCTATCCAATCGTAAAGTGGTCCTCATTCCCTTCACCTGATTCGAACGGTAAATGCGCTGATCTGAGCTTGCTTGAACAAAGGGTGTAGGGGAGGCTAAGCTGTCGTCTATTTCACTTGCACAGGAAATCAATAACGTGATGCAGCACAGCCAAGCCCGGCGGCTTTCGCATCACCGTCTCGTCTTCGTTGGCAAACGCGATCTGCTCGCGGTCGTAGGCTGTGAGAAAGGCGAGACGTACGCCTTGTTGCCGAAGGGCTTCGGCGATCGGCTGCGAGGTTTGGCCGTGACCGAGATTGACGTCGAGGAGTGCGCAGTCAATCGATTCACTGCGGGCCAGCCGCATTCCCTCGTCGAGCGAAAGAGCGGGACCGATAATATGGTAGCCAAGCTCAGCGACCGCATCGCTGAAGTCAAGAGCCAGAATGACCTCGTCCTCGACAATGAGTACACGGCGGACGGGCAAGCTCATGCCGCGCTTCCGGTGCTTTCGTTTTGAGGAAGCGGCGCATCGAGCGCCCACCTGTAACCCTCTGGGTCATATTTCATTGATACTTTTCCGCTCATCTCTGCTGCCAACGCACGGTCGATGATAAATGTCCCGAACCCTTTGGAATTCGGAGCAGAAACCGGGGGGCCATGAAGTTCGCGCCACTCAACATTTATTCGGGGCCCGTTCGTTTCACCAATGGCCCAGGTGAGATCGACTCGACCTTTGGGAGCAGCCAGCGCACCATGCTTGAACGCGTTGGTCATCAATTCATAGAAGGCCATCGAGATGGCAATGGCCTGGCGCGCCGGCAACATGACTGGCGGTCCATCGATCCTGACGCGGCCTTCGTGCGCATGATGGCCCAGAATCTCGTCGGCAAGTTCGTGAAGCGAAGCTTGGTCCCATTGGCCGGCCATTAGCCGCGAATGCGCATTGGCATAGGCTTGAAGCCGCTCGTCGATCTTCGTCTGAACCTCGACGGGCACTTCGTGGCGCTTCAGTGACTGGCTAACAATCGATTTCACCACTGCGAAGGCATTCTTCACCCGGTGATTGAGTTCGGCGATCAGCAGTTCCTGGGTGCGCACGCCTTCGGCCAGTTGCTGCTCGGCCGCGTGCCGCTCAGTGTCGTCATGGATGGTCAGCACTGCGCCAATGAGCGCTCCATCGTCTGCATATACGGGACTGGCATCGCCTAGAGCGTGCACCTCGCTGCCGTCGGGGCGACGGATTTTCCAGCGTGCCCCAGAAACCGTTTCGCGGTTGTTTAGCGCGCGATAAATCGGGAGCAGGTCGAGGGGGTATGGCTCACCCTCCATGGTGAACAGTCCATAGGCCTGCACGTAATCCTTAGGCTCGACATCGAGCTTGATTACCCCGTGAATTCGTTCTGCCGCTGCGTTCACAAAGGTGATCCGGCCCGTCTCATCGGTTACGATGACACCTTCCTGCAATTGGCGCAGCGTTGCATCGCGCTCGGCCGCAAGAGTCTTCAGCTCGTCGTTGGTATTTTGAAGCGCTTCTTCCACCGCACGTTGCGCGGTGACCTCAATGTTGGTGCCGAACCAACGGACCACTTGCCCATCCCTGCCACGCAGCGGTTCAATTTGGGTGAGGAAGGGCCGGAACACGCCATCCGCGCCTTTCAGCGGGAACTCCATCTCAAAGCGCTGACCCATCGCGATTGCGGCCTTCCAGCGCTCCAGAACGCTCGGCAGCATCTCCGGCTCGTGAACCGACTGCCACCCCCAGCCTTCCATCTCCTGCGGCGTGGTTCCACAGTAGTCATGCCAGCGCTTGTTGTACCAAAAGATGTAGCCGTCGGCCTTCGCCATCCAGCACGGAGAAGGCAGATTCTCAGCAAGCAGGCGGAACTCGTCGTTATCAATTTGATTTTCCGCGAAACCGCTAGTCGTCTGCGGAGTAACCGCCGTTGCCGCGCGGTGGTCTGACCTGGTCTGCTGGTCCTTATTGTTGCTAGTCATTTGCGACGGCCCCCCGCATTCGCGATTACAGCAGGCAACAGGTACGTCCAACGGAAAAGCTGTGTTGAGCGGAGTGTGCGACCAATAGTAGATCGAATTGTCGTTTTTGCCGCAGATTCGCTCAGCTGGCGTGATCCCCTAATTTCCCTCCTCCACGAATGACGAGACCCCGCCTCAGACGGTTGCGGAACGACAATCGAGGGTTACCTATGAGCAGATAGGGGGTTGGTGACAGGCGGGGCTAGGCTTGAACACCGACGATCTTACCCCAAAGTATGCTGTATCGGAGGCGACCCTTCATTACCTTTCCTTACTCTGAGCCCAGCTCGATCGAGATCTATCTACACAGCAAATGAACGGCAGCTTCCGGGTGCCTTCTCCAACCTGCCGGACGTCTTTAATGAGGGCGCTAAGCCGCCTTCGCTCGAATCGTCTCAATCCGAAGTTTGCTTCTTTAATTGGTAGAGATAATTACTCCACCAATGCAAAGTCTGCCCGCGTTCAATTCCAGAGCAGGCATAAGGAAAGGCGCGGGGATTCTCGACCGCGCCCTTCAATCTGGGGCAACGAATTATACCAATCGGCTGTGAGTTTGACTCACGCGGGGGATTCCCAAGAGGCGAAAAGTCTGAATCTATGGCGCCCGGTGTTGGAGGGCGTGACCATGGGCTCAGCGATAGGCTTGCGGGATGATTTTGACGGATCGGCATTGCGGCGACTGGCGCGATTGTCGAAGAGCGCGAACCAGGCGCGGCGGTTGTTGGCGTTGGCTCAGATTTACGACGGCGGCAGTCGAAGCGAGGCAGCCAAGACCGGGGGTGTGACCCTTCAGATCGTGCGCGACTGGGTCATCCGGTTCAATGCCCGTGGCCCTGATGGCCTGCTTGACGGCAAGGCTCCCGGCAAGTCCTCCATCCTCAACGATGCCCAACGCCGGGCGCTTATGGAAATCGTCGAGCAAGGTCCGATCCCGGCCGTCCACGGCGTTGTTCGCTGGCGGCTGATCGACCTGGTCCAGTGGCTCCATGAGGAGTTTGCGGTCTCGCTCGACGTAACAACCGTGGGACGCGAACTGAGGAGACTGGGCTACGTCAAGCTTACCGCGCGGCCTCGTCATCATGCCCAGAACGCACAGGTCTTGGAGGCCTTTAAAAAGGGGGCTTTGCAGCCAAGCTGGCAAAGGTCAAAGCCACACTTCCGAAGAGCACGCCCATAGAAATCTGGTTCCAGGACGAGGCTCGCGTCGGCCAGAAAACCAAGATCACGCGGCGCTGGGCCAGGCGAGGGACGCGGCCGTCGGCACCGAAGGACCAGCGGACCAGGTCGGCCTATATCTTCGGTGCAATCTGTCCGGAACAGGGAAAGGCCGCTGGGCTGATCCTGCCCTTCTGCAATACCGAAACCATGACGTTGCATCTTGCCGAGATATCGATCGCCGTCGCGCGCGGCGCTCACGCGGTTGTGCTGATGGACCAAGCAGGATGGCACATGACCAGCAAACTCGTCGTGCCCGAGAACATCAGTATCATCGCGTTGCCGGCCAAATGCCCAGAGCTCAACCCGGTCGAGAACATCTGGCAGTTCATGCGCGACAACTGGCTCTCGAACCGCGTCTTCACATCCCACGACAACATCGTCGACCACTGCTGCGAGGCCTGGAACAAGCTTGTCGATCAGCCATGGCACATCATGACCATCGGCCGTCGCAAATGGGCGCGTGGGTCGTGATCAATGCAGGTTGGTATTAGGCCGTGGCTTCGGCTTTTGTCGCCCGCTTGCTTTTCTGTCCCTTCGTGTTGCCCAAACCGATCCGTTTAGCCATCTCCGAGCGGCGGGCGCTGTAGGAGGGCGCGACCATCGGATAATTGGCGGAGAGCCCGAACGTCTCGCGATAGCTTTCCGGTGTAAAACCATGATTGCTAATGTGCCGCTTAAGCGTCTTGTAGGGCTTTCCGTCGATCATCGAGAGAATTTGGTCCGGATTTGCGAGGCTCTTGCGCGCTGTGACCGCGCGCTCTGGTTTGGCCTCTTCCGCAGGCTTGGCGTCCTTCCCCAGCCCGGCCAGTGCGGTATAGGTTTCCCGAATCAACGCGGGAATTGCCTCATGATCCACCTGATTCCCTTCGACGTAGGCTTCGACAACCCGTGTGGTAAGTTCGATTAGATAATTCTGCTCTTGCATAGTCACTCCTCTGAGTGCGTAGTTGTTTTGCCAAGACAGAAAAGAAAAGCGAAAATCAGGCTCTCTGTCGTGTATAGCGCGTAATTCTCGCGCCGGACCATCCGCGGTTTATTGCGCTGGTTGCTCTGTCATTAGACTAAGAGTAAGCGTCGCCTTGCTCTACACCTGAATGGCTGAACCTGAACCATACAGTTATATCGAGCGGGCCGCAATCGCCTAGTCGAGCCCAGCACTTGTCAAATTGACCGTGCGTGTCGAGATCTGGGCGACGGGCCAACCTTGAGCGCAAGTGGGAGCACCACCGGTGGACCTTATCGAACGACCGCTCTCGGCATTGGCCACCCAATCAACGAATGACTGTCTTTGGGCGCGAAGCTGACATCAGAAGTAGGCAATGCGTATGTCCACTATTGGGTGGTCAATTCAACCAGCCGGAAGCGGACCTTGCGCGGCCTCATTTCACTTCAATACGTACCGCGCGTAAAGGCGACGCAGCGGCTCTAAATCGCGACACCCGATGCAGAGCTTCGCGAAGATATTCTCGGATACAAGCCTGAGCACATCATTGCCGAAGACGAGATCAAAATGCTCTATCGCGGGGTGCTGACGTTCCTGCCCGGCTCAGATTCCAGGCCCTGCTGGTGAAGCTCGCCATTCACCATTCACCGTTCGGTGAAACTGTGCGCTATAGTGAACCTATCGCTCGCGCACCTTGGATTTATCCTTGGTAAACGGTGTCTGCCGGATACGTTCCTGTATGGTTTCGCGCTGAGCGGCCTGGGGTTGCAGACCCTCGAGCTTTTTGCCGGCTGCGATCGCCCCGGCGAGCTGTATTTTTGTTTCATCGACGAATTTCTGTCGGCGTATGGGGCGGTCCGGATAGCGGTCGCGAGCTACGATAACGGATGCGGCGACAAGCGACTGCGCATTGCGCAATTCCGGGTCGGTGCGATTCCTGTCGTGCGATTGCGCGAGAAATCTTTCGGCTAATGCTGCGTTGCGAGCTTTTTCCGCAGGAGCTTTCGGTTTCGTGCCGGATGACACTTTCGCTTGTATCTGGTCCTGGTGCGCCGCCGCCTTGCTCGCGGCGCGTTCGGCGTCGAGCTTTTCGAGGCTGGTGGGGAGGTAGCCTTTGACGGCCATGCCCTGCTTCGCAGCGACCATATAGGCTTTCTGCCGGAAGGCCTTGCTTCCCTTTACCGTGATCGACGACCAGTCATTGGCTTTGGCGATCCGGACGGCATCGTGGAGCGCGCTCTGGTCGTCTATTCTTATCGTTTCTCCCTTGATCGAAAAGGCGGGCTTGTCGCGCGGTGTACGGTGAAACTTATCTCCCCGGCGAAGATATTTGCCGGTCAGCGCGTCGGGAACTCTTAGATTGCCGGTATCGCTCGCCTGCATTGCATTCGGCGCATTCTTTGATGTTTTCGGGCCAGCCTGCTTCGGCGAGCCAGGCAAGTCAGGTATGGCAGGCTCATCGTTCATTGAGCAATCCTTCCTCGATCACACCGGCAACTTCCCGCTGTCTGGATACGGAACGGATGTTCTCCAGCTCGGCAGCCTGAGCGGGCAAGCCGTCGATCGCCGCCTCGCAATCTGCGAACGAAATACCGAGGAAAGGAATGTCGGTGGCTATGTTTTCATCGCGGATGATGGTGCGCTCTTCCTCGGTGGTGTCGCCGTCCTCGCAATCGATCACAACCTTCAACCGAGGATCGACCTTGTCCGGCGTCTGACTTCCCGCCGTTCGGACCTCTATGTCGGGCGCCGGAAGCACCCGCGACTTGAAGATGCGTTCGCGATAATATTTGATCTTGGTTCCGCGCACCGCCGGGATGCCGCCGCGAAGCAGCAGCAACTGATCGCGAGGGAATTGCATGAGTTCCTGAGGAAGCAGCAGCGCCCGCTGCATCTGCGACACGGATTTTGAGCGGTTGGCGAGCATTCCGTGGATGGTCAGGGATTTGGTCGTCGCGTCCTGCCCGACATAACCCAAACGCTCCGACAGTTCCTTGGCAACTTTTAGTTCCTTGGGGGTGAAGGCGACTTCGACGCCGCAATTGGCGACGATCTCGTCGGCAACGTCATGACCGTAAACGGCCCTGAGCTGCGAGCGGGACTGGATCACCGGCAGCAGGCGAATGCCGTAGCCTGCGACATAGGCAAATCCGCCTGCGATCACCGAAGCGCGGCCAAGCCGGGCAAATTCATCGAGTATGAGCAGGACCTGGTGGTTTTCGCCCTCTTTTGGCAGATCGCGGGTGTTGAGATCGATCAATTGCTGAAAGAACAAATTGTAGAGCGGAGCGACCCGGTCCATCTCGTCGGGCGAGACCCCCAGATAGATTGAAATCTTTCGACTGCGCAAATCGCGCAGGTCGAAATCGGAGTGCGCGGTCGCTGCGCAAACCAGCGGATTGAGCCACAAGCTCATCTTGGACGTGATCGACTGCAATATGCTCGAAAAGGTCTTGTCCGCGCCCGACGTGAAATCCGCCAATGCCTGGCGCGCCGGACCGGACAGGCTGCTATCGTGTTGCGCGATCTCGAGAAAATAGCGCTGGATATCGGGCTGGGTGAACTGCCGGTAGATCTCTCCGATCGTGAAGGGCAAATCGGCAGCATTGGCAACATGGGCACCGACGCCGACGAACCCCGTCTTGGCCGATTCCATCCAGAAGCTGTCGCCCTTGTCGGGAACGGTGAACAGCATCGTGGCGACCTTCTGCAGTTCCACGATTACGGCGTCGGGATTGCCGCGCTCGATGTAGCCCAGCGGATTGTAGCGCGCGGTGCGGCCATCTCTGGCGGTCGGGTTGAACAGGAACACTTGCTGGCCGTGAGCCGCACGAAAGCCTGCCGAAGCATCGAAATTCTCGCGTTTGACGTCGAGTACGACCACCGAATCCTCCCACGTCAACAAATTGGGAATAACGATCCCTACGCCCTTGCCCGAACGTGTCGGCGCTTCGACGATGACATGCTCGCTGCCCGCGAAGATCAGAAACTTGCGGCCCTTGCGGCCGAGCACGATGCCGCGCGACGCGCGCAAGCCTTCGCGGCGCAGTTCTCGTTCCTTGGCAAAACGGGCGTCGCCGTGCAGCGACGGGTCGCGGTTGAGCGCGAAATAGACGATCGCTCCCACGAGAATTCCCGAACCCGCTGCCCCCAGCAACAGCCCTTTCACGGCCAGCGGATCGCCGCGATAATACCAGAAGAATTGCGGCATCTTGAGCGGGTCGAAGCTGGCGAGTGGCAAACCCAGAATGATCCATGCGGCCATCGCCGCGAGCATGAACCAGCACAGCAGCAGGAGCGGCGCGCCGACCAGCAGTCCGCCCGGCCTATGCACCGGCTGCCAGTCCGTTCGCCGGATCGAAATATATTTCGGTCACGCGGTATTTTCCGCCGATCTTCTTGGTTTGCACCACGATGTCGACGAGCAGCGTCAGGAGCGCCCGGATGTCGCCGCGCGACAGATCCGAGCCACCCTCGCTCTCCTTCACCAGCAAGGTCAGCTGCTCGAAGGCGAGCTGCGCTGAATCGGCATGGATCGTCGTGATCGAGCCGGGATGGCCCGAATTGACGTTGCGCAGGTAAAAGAACGCCGTTCCGTCGCGCAGTTCCTGCAATAGAATTCTGTCGGGGCGCATTCGCAGTGCCGATTCCAGCAACTGCTTGGCCGTTATCTTGGCCAGTCCCTGTCCGTCCTTGGCATAGATCATGTGGACGACGTTGCGGTGCGGCACGGTGAGTTCGCGCGTATCCTCGATCGTCAGCAACCGCTCCTCTTCGGGAATGAGCTGGATCAGGCCCTTGGACAAGGTGGTTTTGCCCGAGCCGGTCGCGCCCGATATCAGGATATTCTGCCGCGAACGCACCGCGAGATTGAAAAATTGCAAATGTTCGCCGGCTAGCAGCAACTCGCGCATCCGCACTTGTTCCGGCGAGATCGCGTTCTCGGCGATTTTGGTGTCTTCGAACATGCCGCCGCGTTCGAAATCCACCATCGTCATGGTGACCCTGGAGGGCTTGCGGATCGTAATCGATACCGTCCCGTCCGGCACTGCGGGCGGCACCAGCAGCTGAACCCGTTCGCCGGTCGGGAAGATGGTCGAACAGATCGGCGTCTCGCTATCGACGTCCTGATTGGTGTAGGCGGCCGCAGCGGTTGCAATGGTCCGGAGAGCGGCTTCGGTCAGACCGGGTTCGTCATACCAGACCCATCCGCTGCTGCCTTCCACGGCGACTTCGCCGGGCCGGTTGATAACCACTTCGGTGGCATCGTCATCGTCGAGATACTTGCGCAGCCGGGCGATATTGCTATCGAGGACCGCCGTGTTGCGGGTATTGCCGCGCATGCCGTCAATTCCTCATTTGATGCGCAGACCGTAGACATCGGCGAAATCGAAATCCTGAGCGACGAAAATGCCGACATCCTCGCCCTGGTTCTTGCGCAGAACCGGGCGGATTTGCTGCGAATCCTGCACGATGGTCGAGGCTGTGTCGGATGGCACGCGGGTGACATTGTCCCCGCCACCGCCGATCCGTTCGCTGGCAATGACCGATGCGTCTTCGACCAGGCTAAACAGCAAAGCCGTGCCGAACCGCTCCCAGAAAAACGTATCGACGCCTCCGCTCAGCCCCGCCCGGCCCAAGGCGTCACTGGCAGGCGATGCCAGATCGATGGCGATCCCGCGCGGCGTAAGCGCGCGGTTCCACAGGACGAACAGCCGGTATTGGCCCCGGTTGAGTCCGCCCTGATATTCGCCCAGCACTCTGGTGCCTTTTTCCAGCAGAATGACCCGGCCATTGTCCGAATAGATATGGCGAGGAACGATGCAGCTGACGTATCCCGGTACGCTCGAATCCATCGCCGTTTGCAACACGCAGGGGATATGCGTGCCCGCCGTGAGGAGATAATTGCGATCGCCGATCGCGCGGGCCGACTGGCGGCCAATGGCTGACGCGCGCCGCGCGCTGTCGAGCACGGTAGGCTCGCGCGAATTAGCGGCTTGCATGTCGTTGCGCTGACCGCTGGTAGCGCCGCCGCCCAGCCGGTTGCCGATGGCGCCTGCTAGACCACTTTGCCCGCCATAGGCGATCAGGCCCGATCGCCGCGATGCCTCTGCCAGAAGCTGCCGCTCGGATTTGGGTGGCGGTCCGTCCCTGACCGGCGGACCTGGCGAAGGCGGCGCTTCGGCGAAGCCCGGCACCTGCTCGCCATCGAAAGCTATCGGCGCGTTGGGGTCAGCCGCCGCGCCGCCGAGCGTCGGCGCAATGATCGTGCCGGGATCGATCTGGCTATCGGCGCGCCGCGAAGGCGGCGTTTCAGGCAGATCGGCGTCGCTGCGCACGCCGTCGATCAACGCGAAGAACATGAAAATCGCGGCGGCGAATATGGCCAAAGTGAGCACCAGCTTTTTGGGGTCGGCACCGGCGCGCTGAATGCTGGCCATCGCCCCTTCGCGTTCGCTTTCGGGCTTGCGATCGATTTCATCGGGATCGGGCGCGGCATCGCGGATTTCGTTCTCGCGGGAATCGTCCGCCATCATGGTTCTCCTTCGCTGCCATCCACGGTCGTGCGCTCGATCAGCGTGGAGGCAGTGCCGGTTTCAGGGTCGCGGCCGTAATAGACGGGATCATCGTTATAGACGCACAGCACGGTCTGACCGCGGCGCAGCCGGAGGCGCTCGTAGACGCCGTGAACGATCACGAATTCGCCGCGGACGTCGAACGGAACGATCGCTTCGCTGCCATCTGCACTGACGGCGAAAAAGGCGGGCAGCTCGCGCTGCGCGGGAAAGCGCAAGGCGGTAAACTGGCCATTGTCCGATATTTCGCTGGGCTGGATACGGCTGTCGCCTTGCACGCTGTAACGAATATTGCGAACGCCCTCGACCACGCCGATGGCCAGCGCGCTGGTAATGGTCCGACTTTCCAGCGCGCGAATTTCCGCCGCAGCGACCTGCGCCGCCGCGCGTTCAGCTTCCGCGCGTTCCTGTGCCGGATAGCGGAAGCGAACCTTGAAGAACGTATCGCCGCCGCGCTGCGCGATCGATCCTTTGCGCGATTTCAAATGAAACGTGTAGGAGCGCGGGCCGTAAGGCGAGTTCGTGAGCACCACCAGATTGGTCGCGGAGGCGAATTCGCGCGGCTTGATGAACAGCGAATTGTCTGCCGGTGCCACCTCCCAACTCACCGTATCGCCAAGCGCGACGTGTTCGATCGTTTCGCCGGGCGCGAACACGATCTGCGTGGCGGCGCGAAACACGCCGGTGACCTCGTAAACCTGGCTGTCGCTATAGGTGACTTCGCGGATCCGGTCGTCGAGTGCGGTCCGGGCGGGAATCTCACCCGCCAGCGCCGGGAACGGCACCAGGACTGCGGCGAGCATCGCCGCCATGAAAACTCTGATCGTCATGTGCCTTCCTCGACCTCCACATCGGCGCGGTAGGTCTTGACCTGATATCCGAGCGGGTTGGAAAATATGCCGGATTCCGCGCTGGGTTTTCCGGTCACGTCATATTCGATCGTCGCGATCGCTTCGGTATCGACGTCGGTGCTGCCGCGCCGCAAGGTTTTGGTGAAGCGCACCTGGGCTACTTCCGGCGCGATGAACGAGACGCTTTTGATCGCGACAAATATGGTTGTTTCCTTGTCGTAGATGTTTTGCGGCGACCCTGGATTTTCCTGCCGGTAAAACGCTGCCCAGCGCTCCTGTTCGACGCGGTCCGACATGCCGGTAACGGCGGTGAAATACTGGGTTCGGGCCGCAGGTATCCAGCCTTCGCGGTAGCGCACATATTGGGCGAGAAAATATTTGGCGACCGCTTCATCATAGGTGATGTCATCTGCGCCGCTGAGTTTGCGGGTGATTTCGGCCGCGCCCGTCGCCTTGTCGACGGTAATTACATAGGGCGTGGCCGTCTTTAGCGGCGCGAGCATGGCGACCGCCAGAACCCCGGCAATCGCCAGTCCGCCCGCGACGGCGGCCACTGTCCACGCAATGCGTTTAGACCTGTTGGCGACCAGCAGCCGCTCATAGTCCCAGCTACGCGCCTCGCTGAAATACTGATCCAGTTCCTGCTTGTTTCTGATTCCGCCTGCCATGATCTCCTAGCACCTCCGATAAGTGGCTGGAGAATAGGCTGACAGGTCCGGCTGCCGCAGCGCCGGGACGGTTTCGCCCGATGGTTCGCGGCTATCGCCGTCGTCGTCGCCAGCCCCGCCGAACACGTTGATGTTTGTCCGTGCCGCTGCGCTTGGCGGACTAGCTTGCGGCCTGGCCGTCTCAGGTACGCCGGGCAAGGTGACCCCGTAAGGATTGGCGGTGCGGCGATCCTTGCCGTCGCAGACCGGCAGCTTGGCCAATTGCGGGGTCGAGCAGCCGGTCAGCGTCGTAGCTAGCAGGAAACCGAGTGCGGCGCTGCCATATTTGGGTTTCATTGCGTTCTCCGTTCAGGTGCCTGTCGGTTAGGGGTCATGTGCGGCTGAGCCGATTGTGTCCGCGTATCTGCCGGGCAGCCGCGCGCGCTCCCGCCGCGCCGGTGCTGCCCGCACCAATCGCGAGCCGTCCCCCTGCCCTTCCGCTGCGCAAGGCGCCGACGATCGAGGTCGCTCCAAGCGAGCGCGACAGGGCCGCGCCAAACTGGGTAACGATGGCCGCCGACCCACCGCCCAGTCCCGCCGCGATCGCCGGGATTTGGAAATAGAAGATCGCGGTCACCGTATAAAAGGCAACGACGATCAGCGTGGGCTTGAGGAAATTGGCATTCTCGACTTCGACCAGCGCCAGCGCGGTCGCCGAGGCATTGGTGGCAATCACAGTCAGCAGCAGCGCGAACACGATCAGCATGATGTAGTTGATGACCGAGCCGAGCCAGGCGAAGAAATATCCGCGCGTGGAATCGAACAGCAATGCGGCGATGAACAGCGGGCCGACGACCGCCAGCAGAGCGAGCGCGAACGTCGCGAAAATGACGATGACAAAACCGACCGCCGAGGCGACGATGGTTGCCGCGACGACTAGCAGGATCAAGATCGGTCCCAGTATGGCGGTTGACCAGTCGGTCGGCTGTCCGAAAGTCCCGGCGGTCTCTTCGAGATAGAGTTCGAGTTCGGTTGCCATCTTGCTGGCAATCTCCAGCCCCAGCCCCGAAAGCCGGTCGAAAAATTCGCCTGCCCCGTCCACGCCCGGACCGCCCAGCGCGGAAGAAAACTCGTTCGGCAGACCGGTGACGATCATATTTGCGACGGTCGCGCCATAGAGGCTGGTCACGGCAAAATAGAGTGCAGCCAGCAGACAGCCGCGATAGACATATTCGCGGAACGGAAAGCTGACCGCACCGCGCATGATCGCGTAGCCGAGCAGGATGATGTAGATGACCATGCCGACCCGCAGCGGTCCGCTAATTATGCCGACGAACGCCGCATAATTGCCGATAATCACCGAATTCAGCGTATCGACGAACACCTGATACATCGAACTGAAAATATGGTCATCGAACATCGCGGCGGCTATTTCGTGCGGGCGACCGCGATCCGCGCGGCGATGCAGTTCTTGGAGAAAGTGGCCGGATATTCGGAGACCGGCACCGCGCTCGCCTCGACTTGCTCGCACATTGCCAGCATTTCTCGCGCTTCATCGATATGTTCGGAATAATAACTGCGCGTGCGCGCTTCCATAGTTTCGGGGAACGGGCTTTCCGGCGCGCAGCCCGCCAGCAGGACGGCTAGCCCGGTTAGCCGCTTCATCGTTCGCCCCTGAAATAGGCCTGTTCCTCGCGCGCGCCCTTCTGGCGGGCGGCGCGGGCTTTGGCTGCGCGTGCGTCTTGCGCCGCCTGTGCGGCGCGGTCGATCGCTTCCAGACGCATCCGGTCATTGGCCATAAGCGCGCTTTCGGCCTGCAGGCGCGCGGACAGATCCTGCACTTCCTTGGCGGTGTCAGCGCTCGCGAGCCGGTCGCGTAACTGTTCGAGCCCCGTCTGGCGCGATTGCACCGCCGCGCCGATATTCTCCGCAACCGCAATATCGGTAGCGATCCGCCGTGCGGAATAGTCGAACGCTCCGTCATAACGGCGCTCGTTGTCATTGGCACCCTGCCCCAGCGATCCGATGATGTCGCGATAGGCTTCATCCGCCCGCGCCCGCACCGCGCCGATCCCTTCGAAATCACCCGAGGCATGGCTGCCAAGCGCATCCGCGCTGGTATCCAGCTGACGCAACGCATCGGCCTTGAGCTGCTGCGCCAGCTGCGCAATATCCGTAAGGCCGTTAAGGTCGTTATAGAGCTTCTTGGCTTCGGCAATCTGCCGCTTGCCTTGCTCGATGACCTCGACGGCCTGCTTGACCTGCTGGATTTGTTGGATGAGCGAGGCGTTGTCATGCACCGGGATGCCCTGCGCCAGCGCGGGCGCGGCATAGGAGAGATACAGGACCGTGCCGAGGATGCCGGCCTTTCTGCTTTGGTTGGCGATGTTTCCCATGGTTTTTCCTTTCAGCTGGGACGCCGCCGCGCGTGGAATTGCGGCAGCCATAAAGAGGGATCGGAACCGGTCTCGGTGATCGCTTCCTCCATAATTGCGGTAGTTTCCGAGCGTCCCGACAACACGGCCAGCTCGTCGTCGAGACCCGACAGGTCGAGTTCGACCACGACCGAGTCGTGGCCTTGCTTGACGAGAAATTTATGACTTTCCGGCGCAAGTTCCTCACGCACGAGCGCGAATTCGGCGGCCGAAAGCGCGAAGCCGTCGCGGTAATCCTTGGCCTGCCCGAACGGGTTGGGCAGCAATATCTTGGTCGCCACCTGTTCGAGGATCGAATGGCTGATATCGCTCTTGAGCGCATCGGCGGGCGACTGGGTGGCGAATACCAGAAACGCATTGCGCTTGCGGTAGGTTTTTAGCCCGTCCTGCGCGAAGCGCATGAAGGCGGGGTCGTCCAGCGCCTTCCAGAATTCATCGATGCAGATGACCATGCGTTCGCCGGTCAGCAGCTTGTCGATACGCCGGAACAGATAGAGCATGACCGGCGTGCGGATAGCGGCATTTTCGAGAAAGTCGGTCATGTCGAAACCGATGAAGCGTGCGTCCATCGTCACGGCGTCGGCGTCATTGTCGAACACCCACCCCAGTGCGCCCTCGGCGGTCCATTTTTCGAGCCGCGCCCCGACCCCGCTGGCGCTTTTCATACCGAGCAATTGCCGCAAGGCCGAGAGTGACCGGTCTTCGGGGGCCAATGCTATGACTGACTTGATTCCCTCTTCGATGCTGCGTTCTTCCTGCACTGTGAAGGGGTGACCATCCGCCTGGACAAGCTGGCGAACGAATGTCGAGAGAAACGCGCGGTCTTCGGGCGTGTCCTGCAGCGCTCTCAGCGGCGCGAAGCCGGTCGGTTCGCCGTTTTTAAGCGTCAGGTAGGTGCCGCCCGAAGCACGCACGAAAATCTCCGCACCGCGGTCCTTGTCGATGAATATTTGCCGCGCGCCGGTCTTTTCGAGTTGCGCCATCAGGAAATTGAGCAACACCGTCTTGCCGCCGCCCGAAGGGCCGATGATCATCGTATGGCCCAGATCGCCCTTGTGAAAGTTGAAGAAATACGGGCTGCGCGCGCTCGTCTTGAGCAGCGCGATCGCATCGCCCCAGTGGTTCCCGCTGGCCTGACCCGCTGGATAGGTATGGAACGGGCTGAAGGCCGAAAAATTGCGCGAGGTGATTGGCGCTGGCCGCGCCCGCCAGACGAAATTGCCGACCAGCTGCGACCAGTAAGCCGCTTCCAGCGCTGCCTGTTCGCGTGCAGCGACCATGCCGGTATCGGCAAGCGCCGCGCGGGCGACCGCCATATAGTCGCGCAGGCGTTTCAGGCTATGCGCGTAGATCGCGAGCGTGAAATGATGGTCGCCAAGCACGAAGCGGTTGGACTGGAGATCGTCCGCCGCGTCGATCAGATCGTCGGCTTGGCTGACCGCCTTGTCTTCGGCATTGATCATCTGCTGCATGCGTAGGCGAAATTTCTCGGTTGCCTGAGCGCGACCTAGAAACGTGAACGACTGGGTGAGGACGAACGCGAAATCGACCGACAGCAGCGGTTCGAACTGGCGCGGCGTGGTCACGGCGGGATATTCGCGAATACCGAAGATACCGCCGAACACTGACTGGTCGGCTTCGCGCAGTTCGATCGTTTCCGATCCGAATATGGCCCGGTGCGCATAGAGCGCGCCGCCGAGATGCCCGCGAACCACCGGCACGCGCTTATTCCGACCGGTCATGACCGTGTTCATGACTTCCAGCGGCTCGGAAAAATACAGTCCGCGATGTTCGTAAATCGTGCAGCGCCGGGGCAGGCAGCGCGCGAGCAGTTTTTCGAGATCGCGAACCTTGTCGTCGAGCAGGTCTAGAAATTCAGCGTCGATACCTGCGAAACGCGTATCGTCTGCCTTGACGCGTTTGCGCATCAGCTGCGCAACCTTGTCGGTGCCGCCCATCGAGGGCTTCATCAGCAGACTCACGTAGAAGCGGTTGATAAACATTCGCGTGCCGCGCATCCGCGCGGCATATTTGGCATCGAGACTGCGCGCGAAATGCGAGCGGAAGGTGCCGCCGGGATAATCGTCGATCCGCATCCGGACCAGATGCGTCCAGATGGACAGGCGCTCGTCGTGCAAATTGCGCCAGATGCCGTTCAATTTGGTGTGCCAGTCGTTGAGATCGCGCGGATCGCTGGTTTCGAACGCCCTGCCCTGCAGTTCCAGCGTGAGCATGATGTCGCCCGAATCGAGCATCACCACTTCATCGTTTACGTGCCGGGCATAGGGCAGGAACTTGCCGGGGCCTTCTTCCTTGAGCGCGATCTTCATCGGCACGGGGTCTTTTACGCCGCTAGCGAACATTTCGCGCGAACCCCTTTCGCCGCAATCCCGCCAGTGGCAACGGCGAGTAGGACGACCCGCCCCAGAAAGCGCGGTTGCGATTACCGGCCTTGGTCCGGCCCCAGAGAAACAGCAGTCGAAACGCATTGACGTCGTGGCGTACGATCAGGCGTGCGACAGCAAATCCCGAGCCCGCAACCAGCGCGGCATAAAGCGGATTGCCCGAAGCGATCAGCGTGCAGGCCGACGCGATCAGCAGCAGCACGCCCGCTTCGATCGGTATCCCCGCCCACAACGCAGGCCGCGTTACCGCAAGGAACAGCGGATCCTTTTCGAGGGGTTCGTCTTCGGTCATCCGCCCGCGATCGCGCCGACAATAGCGTCGGCGGAAAAGACGATGGCGATGCCAATAATCACGGTCACGAGGATTTGCGTCGAGGCCCGCCCCAAAAACCACAGCAGGCCCGTGACGATAACCGCAATGACCGCCAGCGTTCGCAGCAAGGTCGAGGACAAGATTCCACGCACGTTTTGCGCAAAGGATTCCAGATTTTGCGCGTGTGCCGGTTCGGGCGCGACCATGGCGAGAGCTAGCACTGCGGTAACCGCTACCCCGTAGAACAGGGCGCGCTGCCGCAGAGGCGGCCATTCGTCGAAGCGGGATGACAGATGATCTCGTAAGGTATGTGCGACGCTCCATGGCTGCATGTCAGTTTTCCTCGTTCGGTTTTGCGGTGGCCGCGAATCGTGCGCGGGCGAAAACATCCCATTCGGGTGGCCGCTGCCTGACGGCGACCGGCTGAACAGGCGGTGCGGTTAGGTTCTGGCGCGCAATCTCCGGCAGCGAGAGAGACGAAAGTGTTTCGCGCTCTCCCCAGTCCGTCGCTGGGCTTGGGACCGCAGACGGCAAATATGCGACGGTCACGGAGGTCGGAACTTGCTGGCCGGCTAGCGCGTATCCGGCGCGTTCGACCTTGCGCACGTAGCCGTTGCGGAAACCGCGTTCGCTGTGACCGGTGTTGTAAAGCGAAAGGGCGATGCGCAGCGCGACTTGGGGGTGGCGGCCATCGCGGACCGAGCGGTAATTGGTTGCAAGGACCGTCCCGGCGGCGGCGACGTTCGTGCAGGGGTCGAACACGCTGTCCCATGACAGGCCAAGCCAGCGCATGTTGCGCGAATTGATCTGCCCGAGACCCAGATCGACCGAATGCCCGCGCGCAATGTAATATTGCGCTACACGCGTTGCTTCCGCCGACGAGCGCGGCGGGCTGGGTTGGCGCGATAGCCGGTTGACGTTGATCGCAAAGACGTACCCCTTGGATTCGACATCGACGATCGCCGCGATGACCTGCGGCGAAACCGCAGGCGCGCATTGCGCCGCAAGTGCGAGAATCGCGGAGGGACCGAGCGTCATCTACCGCACCGCCTCGCGTGCATCGGCAGTCCGCCCCAATTCGACGTGCCACCTGTCGCCGCCGTCAGAGCGCGCGAAAATTGGATTTATTACATAGGTTTTCGTCGAACCGTCCGCGAATCGCATCTCGATGAGGCCGGACTGACCGGATCGGGACGGCGGCGCGTACCGCGCAGTAGAAACGCCTCCTGCCGTGCAGACCGGAAACGGTTTGAGCGAAGCAATATGCGTAGCAAGCTTGCGGATAGGCGGCAGGCATTCGGCAAATTCCGTCGCGCCGCCAGGGTTGGATAAGCACAGGAGAACTTCGCAGGGCCAGCTGCCATCGTCGGCGCTGGCCGGTGAGGGAGAGATAGCGAGCGCCGCACCGGCTGCTACAAAGTTTATCGTCTTTAGCAATTCACGACCTCCGTTATTCATACATAAATAACGGAGTGCAAAAAATCTACCCTAAAATGATTTTTCGTGCGATTTGCCGACAAATGGCACCACGATTATCGGACCTTCATAGTGATAGTCGAGCACGATATGACGCAATGCGCTGGAAATTCTCTTATAGGTTTTCAGTCGATTATGATTGTAATGGTTGACCTGATACTCGCGATCATCGCCCCAGTTTTTGCGCACGGAGATATGCCAAATCCCTGTTTTTCCTTGAATTACGTGGACATGGGTAAGCTTGCCCCCTTTCGGGCGGCGCGTCGTTATCTCATACTCGCGTAAGCTGGTTTCCTCACGTTCTTCCAATTTTCACCCCGATATACTTTTCGAACGCCAGACGACTTCCGCGAAATTAACGTCAAAAAATATTCAATGGCAACGCGTCAGTTTCAACCCGCTTTATTGTTGCCGAAAACGCGTCTGTTATTTATATATAAATAGCAAGGTAGTTAGGAGAGGTGACATGGGATTGAGTGTGATTGATCGTGCCCGACAGATCGTTCGGCAGCTCGGTGGGACTTGGCACGGGAACTATGCGATGTGCCGGTGTCCCGCCCATGAAGATCACACGCCCAGTCTTTCGGTAAAGGCCGGTGAGACCGCCGTTCTGTTTCACTGTTTTGCCGGTTGCGCCGGCGCAGCGGTGACGGCGGCTTTGCGCGACAACAAAATCCCGGTTCATAGCGACGCTATCCGGGCATTGCCGCTTAGTGAAAGTAATTTTACGCAACTAGCGAGGAAGATTTGGGACGATGCCCAGCCAATCAGCGGAACTCTCGCCGAACGCTATCTGAAATCGCGCGCCATTGATCCCTCCGGTCTCAATGCGCGGTTTATCGCTCACGCGCAGATCGGGCCGAAGCGGGATCATAGATTTGCGCCAGCGTTGATTACGCCGATCGAGGATGATCATGGGATCGTATCGATCCAGCGGACCTTTTTATCGGCGTCTCCGGTGGGAAAGGCCGAGATGGACGAACCCAAGCGCTGTCTCGGGAAGATCGGCGGCGGAGCCATTCGCAAGGGCGGTGTCCCATCCGACGGTGTTCTCAATCTGGCAGAGGGGTACGAGGAGGCATGCAGCGTTTCCCAGCTTTTCGGAATCAATTGCTGGGGGGCATGCGGCATCGAGCGCTATGCGCTGATCGACATTCCGGCCTCGATCCGGCTGATTTTCATTTTTTCGCAACACGGGGCCGAAGCGGACCGGGCGATCGAAAAGGCCCGCGAGCATCTCGAAACCGGCGGCAGGGCTTTGGGGGTTATTCTTCCGCAACTGCACGACTGTGACTGGAACGACCTGTCGATGCAAAAGGCAGGAATGGTCTGAAACGACAAATCACAGGCGAGTCAGCGAGGGGCGATCTCCAGATTGGCAGTGGGTTTCTCCAGGATCCTTTTTATTCCGGGTAACTTTTTCTAGTCGTTTTGGCGTTGCCTTCGGCGCGCGCTCTATCCGCGTTGCGGACCAAGCCGTTCCGTCTCGGCCAGAGGTTGCGATCGCTAACGTGGGTAGCAAGCGGGAATAAGGACGGGGCCTGCGGACGTGCTCTGCTACGCGCCAGCGCTGGCAGGGTCCGGTTGTTCCTGTTCTGGCCCCGACGCGCTCTTGCCCGGCTTCGGAGGCGAGCATTGGCTGGACCACGGCAGGCGCTCGCACAATGCTCCCCTGGCTTGCCTTGCCAAGGGCGCGGTCTTTGTGGCGGCTGATGCCGCAGAGGGACACACCAAGGGCTTCGCCCTTTCGTTTCCACAAGCGGAAGTAGATCGCACCCGTGGCTCGCTGCGCTGCGCCCGCACCAGTGCGACGATTCCGCTTGCCCTTCCCCATCCCAGACTTCGCCAGTCGGTCAGAAGCCGCAGGGCCGCAGGCCGCGGCTTTCAGCCCACGGAAGGGGAGAGAAGACAATGAACGACAGCAGCGAACGGATAGCGGCGTTGAACGATGCCGCCAGAGCGAATTTGGGGGGCATGGCGGATGCGGGATGCAGGCTCATTTGCACCGCTGGCATAGCCGCGCTGCCCGACGATGACCGGAGCGCGGTGCTGACCTTGGTGCGCAATTACGAAGCGTTCGACGACGACAACGATCCGCACGGCGAACATGATTTCGGGACGATCTGCCAGTTTGCCGATGGCCGCTGGACCGGAGCGAAGCAGCCGCGCGGCACGGACGGAACCGATAGCGTCAGACGGCATGTGCTCTGGAAGTTCGATTATTACGATCTGGCCTGCGAATTTGGCAGCGAAGCGCCCGACGATGCTGCGCTGACCACGCGTGTTCTCACCATCATGCTGGCCGAAGAATATTGAACGGCGCGGGGGAGAATATGCGCCCTCCCCCGCTGGTGATGCAGCTTTACCCGAACGAAGAAAGGACCCCGACATGACATTCCAGACCCGCGACGATCCCTACTGGACCACCGCACGATATGACGGTGTAAGCGCCAACGGCCAGCGCGTCGAGCGCGGCGAGGCGATCTTCTATTACCCGCTTTCGCGGTCGGTTTATTCCGGCGATCTGGCGCTTGCCGCCAGCGACGAGTTCGACCGTTTCATGCGCCGCGAGAGGACGGGATGATGGCCAGGAAACATGCCCATCTCGTGCCCGCCGACGATCCCGATCAGATGATGATGCCCGACGTCAGGCCGATCACGCTGCGCGACCGCCTGCAATGGCAGATGGCGCAGCCGCTTGCATCGCAGCGCGAACAGAAGCCGCTCGATACCGGCTTTTGGGACCCGATGCGCCAGCAACTCGACCTGTTCTGACACCGCGACCACTTAACCCAAGGAGAAACTATCATGACCCATACGACCGTAAAACTAAGCCAGCTTCGCCTCTCCCCGCTCAACGTGCGCAAGGTGAAGCCGCAGCAGATCGACCAGCTTGCTGCCGACATTGCCGCACATGGCCTCTTGCAGAACCTGATCGTCTATCGGGAGGACCGCAAATATTACGTGGCCGCAGGCGGACGGCGCTACCGCGCGCTTAAAGCCTTGCAAAAGGCCAAGACACTTTGCGGCACCCATGCGGTTCCGATGGACGAGCGCGGGAAGGACGAGGCGGTGGAACTGTCGCTGGCGGAGAACGCCCAGCGCGAGGATATGCACCCTGCCGATGCCGTTCGCGCCTATGGCAAATTGCTGGACGACGGGATGGAGCCGGGCGATATCGCCGCACGGTTCGGGGTGGCAATCTCCTACGTGAGGAAGGTGCTGCGGCTTGCCGCATTGCATGAAGATGCGCTTGCCGCCTTTGCCAAAGACAAGATCGGCATGGAGACGGCGCAGGCGCTGACCCTGACCGAAAATGGTGCCAAGCAGATCGAGGCGCTCAATCAATATGGTAACAGCGCGCATCAGATACGCCGGTTCCTCACGCAGGAGACAATCGCCAGCGATCACCGCTATTTCGTATTCGTCGGGCATGAAAGCTATGCCGAAGCGGGCGGGAGCATGACGGCGGACCTGTTTGCCGATGACGGCGAAGGCTATGCCAACGACCCCGAACTGGTGCTGTCGCTGGCAGATGCCAAGCTGCAACATTTGGCCGAGGACTTGCGCAGTGCAGGCTGGCCGCGCGTGGAAACGGGAACCGAGAAGCCGGAGGATTTCTACAATCTCAACCGGATGCATGAAGCGGGCAGCCGCGCGATGACCGGCGCGGAGGATGTGCAGCGAACCAAGCTAGAGGAAGCGCGCGAGGCGCGGATTGCCGAACCGGGCGAGGATGGCCAGTGGAATGACGCGGTGGTCCGCGATCTCGACCGCCAGCTTCGCGACCTTGAAACCGGCCTGCAATTCTTCACCGAAGAGCAACGGCAGGAAGGCTACATGCTCGTGACCATCGGCCATAATGGCCACGCCGACATGAGCGCGATACGCACCAAGAAAACCGCCACGGCGCAGACAGGCGCGGACGGGGTTGAGCAAGCCAAACCCGATTATTCGGGCGCGCTGGTCGAGACGCTCTCGAAGATCAAGACGCTGGCCGTGCAGGAGGCGGTTTCGCATGACCCCGCCCTCGCTCTCGATATCGTGCTCGACTGCCTCGCCGGTCAGCTGGTCCACGATGAACCCAGCTATCATTCGCCGCTCGCACTGCGCACCGAAGGGTTCAATGCGTTCGTGCCCGACGAGTTCATAGCCGTCAGCACCATCGAGCCGGTCGAAAGGCTCGGCGCGGCGCAGTTGGCGGCGATACCGGCAGAGGATCGCCTCGCTTATTTGCGGACGCTGCCGGCCGACGAAAAGGAGGCGCTACTGGCGTTGCTGGTCGCGGGCCAGATCAACGGCACCATGCCGAGCAACGGCGGGACCGATCAGCGCAATGTCCGCTTCGAGCAAATCGCCATGTATTCGCGTCCCGACATGGCTGAAAAGTGGGAAGCGCCGCTCGCTTTCTACGAGAAGCTGCGCAAGCCCGTTTTGCTGAAATTGCTGGAGGAAAATGTCGGCGAGGGAGCAGCCGAGAACTGTGCAAAGATGACGAAGGCCGATCTCGCCGCCGAGGTCGCACAGCGAATGAGCGGAAGGGGCTGGATTCCCGCACCGCTGGCCATTGCCGCCATGCAGGCCGACGAACCGGAAGCGGAGAGGCCGGAAGCTCTGGCAGCCTAGACCATGTGGGCGGGGGGGACGCTCCCCCGCCCCGCTTTTGATGGCGATCAAGTGCATTTTCGCCAGCGCCCTTCCCCAAGGACAGGACGCTGGCGAATTTTTCCGTTCGTGCAGACTGCGGTATGTAAAATCGGCGTCAGCGCCGAACCAATCTGCGTCAGTTTAATGCTGAAATTGCTCGACTGAACCCTTTTATGGCATTAGAGCCGCAATATCGTTCAATTAGGCAGGTGCGGAGTCGTATGGATTCTGAAGTCGATCGTATAGCAGAAATGGCCGCGTCGGGCGAGCGCATGATTGAGCGCCTGCGCAAGAAAGCTTTTTTGCCCGAGGACCGCAAGGGACTTGCCGTGCGCTATGGCATCGCCGAAGCCGCGCAGCTTCTGGGCTGTTCGACCAACCGCATCCGCATGGCCGAGAAAGATGGCCGTCTCCCGGCACCGGCGCCGACCGAAAACGGCCGCAGGCCTGGTTACAGTATCGAAGATATGCTCAATATGCGGCAGGTCTTGGATGCCTCCCCCGCCCGCGCGCCGAGCGACCCACCGGCGATCATCGCGGTCCAGAATTTCAAAGGCGGCGTCGGCAAATCGACCGTTACCACCCATCTTGCGCATTATTTCGGAGTGCTCGGCTACCGCGTTCTAGTGGTCGATTGCGACAGCCAAGCAACCACGACGACGCTGTTCGGCTTTAATCCGCATTTCAACATCACCCGCGAGCAGACGCTCTATCCCTATCTGTCGATCGATCCGACCCAGACCGACCTTCTTTACGCCGTGCAGCACACGCCTTGGCCCAATGTCGATCTGATCCCGTCCAACCTCGAACTGTTCGATGTAGAATACGAGCTTGCGGCAGCCGGGGCCGACGGCGGTTCCGTGCTCGCCGCGCGCTTTCGCAAGCTGAAAAGCGGTTTGCTCGACCTCGCGCAGCATTATGACGTAGTGCTGCTTGATCCTCCCCCTGCCCTCGGCACGATCAGCCTCGCAGTGATGCAGGCGGCCAATGCGCTCTTGATACCGATGGCCGCGACCACGCCCGATTTCTGCTCTACCGTGCAGTTTCTTTCGATGATGGAGCAGGTTACCGAGCAGATCAAACAGGCGGGCATCGAGGTATCCTATGATTTCGTGAGGCTGATCTGTTCAAAGTTCGATTCCAACGATCCTAGCCATGCCATGGTCCAGCAAATCATGGAGCAAAGCTTCGGACCCGCCCTGCTGCCGGTGCCCATATTGGAAAGCGCCGAGATCAGCCATGCGGCGCTTCGCATGATGACGATCTACGAACTGGAAAAGCCGATCGGAACTCCGCGCACCCACAAACGCTGCCGGACCAATCTGGACGCGGCGCTGGGGCAGGTCGAACAGCTCGTGCGTCGCAATTGGGGCGTTACCGCGCCCGCTACCGCCGAGGAAATCGTCAATGCTGCTTGATGACCTTCCGCTCCGAGCGCCGCCCGCCGCCTACCGCATGCCTTTTGCCTCGATACGGTTTGGGGGCGCTAAATGACTGGAAAGAAACAGAAAGACTATCTCGCAGACTTGCTTGCGGACGATGACGCTGGAAAAACCGGCACGGCTTCGTCGGCGCAGACCCCCTCCTCTGCGCCCGCCAGTCAAAGCCCTCGCCCCGCGCGCGGCAGCGGAATGACGCTCTTGGGCCGCGAATCCGCCCTCGCCCGCGTCGCGTCGGGCGAAGTGAGTCAGGTTACCCGTCTCAAGCTCGATCCGGCGCGGGTGCGTATCTGGCCGGGCAACGCACGCATACAGGCGCGCCTCAACGAAGAGAATGTCCGCGATTTGATCGACGCCATTCTCGCCGAGGGCGGTCAGAAGATGCCCGCCATCGTGCGGCGCGTTCCTGACGATCCGGCCTACGATTACGAGGTTATCGCCGGTACGCGGCGTCATTTTGCGATCAGCTGGCTGCGCGCCAACAGCTATCCCGAAATGACCCTGCTTGCCGAAGCCAGGGATCTCGACGACGAAGCGGCCTTCCGCCTTGCCGACATCGAGAATCGCGCGCGGCAGGATGTCAGCGAGACCGAACGCGCGCGCAACTATGCCGCCGCGCTCAAAGATCATTATGGCGGCAAGCAGCGACGCATGGCCGAGCGGCTGAAATTGTCCGAGGGCTGGCTGTCCAAGATGCTCAAAGTTGCGACGCTGCCCGACCGGATACTAGCCGCCTTCCCCGATCTGGGGGAACTAACGCTCAATCCGGCCTATAAATTGTCGCAGGCACTGGCGGACGACAAGCGGCGCAAGACCATTCTTAGCGAAGCTGACCGCATCGCCAATGACAATGCCCAGCGATCGGGTGATGGCCAAACACAATTTGGAGGCACCGCTATCTTAAATCGGCTGCTTGCATCGGGCGAAACCGAAAGCGTTAAGCCGGACCTCTTCGCGGGCCTGTCCCGGCACGACCGCCCTGCCCTTTCGGTCACCAGCACGAACCGTCAGGGTCTCACGATCAAGGTGCATGCGGCATCGGGAGCGGACGAAGACGAAATGGTCGCGCTTTTTCGTGCCGCACTCGCTAAACACGAATACCGTCCCGATGCGGAGAAGCCGGGGAACGAATGACTATCCGCATCCGTCCGGTCTGGCGTCTTTGCGACCTAAACTTTCCTCGAGGAAAGTTTTCTACCCTGCCCGCATCTTCGTTTCAAAAAACTTTCCTCGAGGAAAGTTTCGCATGAGCGGCGAGCGCAAACGTAGGACAGTCGGCGAACAGTTTGACCTGTTCCTGCCGTATATCGCCGATCTTAATTTTCGCGATCAGCGCGAGATGATGGAACGTCCGTTCTTCTCGCTTGCGAAGACCCGGCGCATGAAACCAATCGACTATAATTCGCCGGACGGGAAGCTCTGGGTGCATGTTTCGGCCAATCCCGATTACGGCATGGCGACGATCTGGGACGCGGATATATTGATCTATTGCGCTAGCATGCTCGCGGACATGGCACGGCGCGGCCAGAACGACATTCCGCGCACCTTGCACATCATGCCCTACGATCTGCTACGCGCGATCGGCAGGCCAACCACCGGGCGCGCCTATGAATTGCTGGGACAGGCGCTCGACCGGCTCGTCTCTACCACCGTCAAAACCAACATCCGCGCCGAGAACCGCCGCGAGGCGACTTTCAGCTGGCTCGATGGCTGGACGCAGCTCGTGGACGAAAAGACCGAACGCTCGCGCGGCATGACGCTGGAAATCAGCAACTGGTTCTGGGAAGGCGTGCTAATGAAGGGCGGCGTCCTGTCGATCGACCGAGCCTATTTTGACATTTCGGGGGGCCGCGAACGCTGGCTCTACAAAGTCGCCCGCAAACATGCGGGCGGAATGGGGGAGGGCGGCTTCGCGATTTCCATGCCGACGCTGTTCGAGAAGTCGGGCGCGGAGGGACAGTATCGCCGTTTCAAGTTTGAGATACTGAAACTTGCCGAAAAGAACGCGTTGCCTGGCTACGATCTCATCATCGAGGAAAGCGAGCGCGGAGAGCCCAAACTGCGCATGCGCAGGCAAGATGGTCATCTGGCTGAAAAACTGCCCAAGACGGGGCGGGGGAGGGGACCGGCCCAAAAACTTTCCTCGAAGAAAGTTTCTACCCCTTCTTCATCGCTTGCGCCCAAGGGTCAAGCTGAACGTATCGCTGGCACAAGTCTGCCAGAACCGAAGGTCGATGCGCGCAACCTCATCAGCAAAACCCTTGCGGGTCTCAGCACGGCAGCGACCCGCGGCTTCATGACCGACAAAACGATGGAGCTGCTGCGCAGTGAATGCGGTGGATGGGACTTGTATACGCTCCACGCCGATTTCGAGCGATGGGTGAGCGCCGACGAAGAGCGCACGCCGGTAGACTGGCAGAAGGCATTTATCGGCTTCGTGCGGCGCCATCACAAGAAGCACGGCCACGAACTGCGGCGCTAGAGCGGCATCCGTTTCCGCCTTTTACGCCGCCGCTCTCATCGCCAGCGTTCCTGTTGTGTCGTGCTTTCACAGCCCGCGCGGTTCGATTGATCTAATTCCAAGCGGATTTGAACCTCTTTACGATCCCGTTGCCGCAAAGTGATGCAAACGATCCCGTCAAATGACGCTCCCGGCCAGCCTTTCGACACATTGGGAACGCCGCACGATCCTTCGGGAACGGATATCCGACACTCCGGGAACGCTCGTTCGACATATCGGGAACTCATCGTCGACACTCCGGGAACGGCTATTTGACGCGACTCGGCGGCAAGAGCGCGGTTGCGAGCGCCATCTGGCCCCTTAACCTCATAACCCTGTTATAACCATCTAACATGGCATGATATTTATAGCGATTTGGGATTCAAGGAAAAAGGACGCATGCTCGTTCTACTTCTTAATTGCTGTAACCAGACGCACCGGAGCAGGCATTGAGGGGGCCAGGCGGCAGAACCGCACCCGTCTCGATCGTAGCGCATTCGGCACAGTCGGTCTGTTCCATGTCAACTCTCTTGCCACGTCAGATCATTTGTATTGCACCGCGTCCGCCTATGATCTGCAAGCATCCCCCGGCCAACGTGAGACTGTGACCCGTGCAGGCATTGGCGTGTCGATCCATTTGCCCAAAGTGTTGCCGCTCCGTGGCGTGTTGCATTCCATGTGTTCGTCAGCGCGATTTGTCAGTTAGAGGGGCAGGGGGTGCCGTTCCGCCTGTCGTGCAACTTTGCGGTTCGATCTTATGGCAGAGTTTACAGGCCATTGGTTCCCTCGACCGATCAAGCGATTTCCTTGTTTGACGGACACATGACCGGTTGCGCGGCTTGTACGCACAAGCGAAAAACCGGCCTGCGGCCTACGGTTTCCCCCCTTATTGCATTGGGCGGAGCCTCCGTTTTTTGGCTTGTGCGCGCCGCTACCCCGGACAGTCTTAATCCGTCAGAAAATCGCTTTTGACGATCGATTGAGGAAAATGACCATGCAAAACATCGCACAATTTGAAATTATCGCCCGCGTCGGCAGCATCGATATCAAGGAGAAAGTCACCTATCTGTCCATCGCCGCCAATTACAATCGCAGAGTCGACGATAAGTGGGAATCGGATACGCACTGGAACCGCGTTTCCTTTTTCGGCAAGCTCCAGGACAAGGTTGCCAAGGCTGCGAAGGGGGATCTGGTTCGCGTCACCGGACGGGTTCGCCAGAATTCATACGAGAAGGATGGCGAGACGCAATATACCGTCGATCTGATCGCTGAGGTATTCGGCATCCTGGCAAAGCCAAGCGACAAGTCCGACGACGAAAGCGAGTAATTTCATCGCAACCGAGAGCGGGCGGCCTCGAACGGCCGCCCGGTTTCCGCTCGCAGAATACCTTCATTGCAATTTAATACAGTTTGGCCCATATATCGTCCAGATACTAGACGGAGAAACGGACATGACGGCAGCAGCAACGAAGCGCGACGGACGTATGGCAATGACCGATGGCGGCTACGGGAGCTTTGCGACGCGCTTCATAGGGAAGGGCGGTTTGGTCGATATAGACCATGTTGCAGATGTTTTTCACATGACCAAATCGCAGCTGGCTGAAACGGCGGGTCTGGGCGCCGCGACCCTTAGCAAGGCCGATCGCAGAAAGTCGCCCAAGACGCAGCGCCGGGTTACGGAGATGCTGGAGATCATCAGCCGGGTTCGTGACTGGGCTGGAGGCGAGGCGCATGCCATGGCCTGGTATCGATCGCAGCCGATCCCGGCGCTCGATGGCCGGACGCCCGAAGCCTTGGTCAAATCGGGCAAGGCGAATTCGGTGCGCGACTATCTCGACCACATCGCACTTGGCGGCTTTGCTTGAAATTTGAAGGCCGGGCCTATCGCGGACACGATCCCGCATGGTCCTTTTCGCCTTTGTCGGGAGCGGGCGCTGCGACGACTGGCGGACGGTTCAATCGGACAGGGGAGCCGACGCTCTATCTCGCGCTCGATATCATGACGGCAATCAGCGAATGTGCTCAAGGCTTCGGCAACCGACTGCAGCCGCTGACAATGTGCGAATACGATATCGACTGCGAGGACATCGCCGACCTTCGGAGTGAAGCCGCGCGCGACAAGCATGAGGTTGCTCTCGACGAGTTGGCATGCGGGTGGCTGACTTATCGATATGGCTCGGGTGATGCGCCGTCCTGGCTCATCGCGGACAGATTACGCGAGGAGGGGTTTGTCGGGATTCTCGTGCCAAGCTTCGTCTCCAGTGCGAACGACAAGAACGAGAACTTGGTCCTGTGGCGGTGGGGTTCGGACAAGCCGCATCGGGTAACCGTTTACGACCCGAGCGGGCGACTGCCTGAGAACCAATTGTCATGGCCGGACCAAGGTAAAAAGAGCTGACCGAGTGGGCGGGCTATAGCCAGTCGCAGGCGCGCCGCTCGCTCTTTCATCGTACCCTCCGATGTAAACCCTTCCTTCCGCGAACTACGATTATTTGGACTGAGCGAAAGAGAACGTAGCGAGGGCAGCAATTGAGATTTAGTGGGGATTATAGTGATTGCAGGATAGGGCTTGTTAGCACGATTGTCATACGCTATGCGTTTTCCTCGTGGAAACCGATAGCGCCGCCAATGCAATAATCCCCACCAAGCAGACCCGGATCACCCTTCGCGTCCATGCCGGATTACTGGCCGAGCTCGATATGCTGGCCGAAGGGCGAGGTGGCCGCAGCGCCTATCTGCGAACGCTGGTTTCGAAAGCGGTCGAGGCCGAGGCCAACGTGCCCAAAATCGATCTCGTGCATGAGAAAAGCGTGAAGCGCGTCGCGCCGGGATTCAGCGAAGCCGAACTTGCGGTGATCGCGTTTCAGGCGGCGAAATCATCGACCGATCCGTCCAACTGGATACGGCAACTGGTCCGCCGCTGGTGCGGCCTCAAAGGTCATGTCGAACGTCCGTTGATGGAACGGTTGCTTAGCGTCAGGCAGGAACTTCGCCGGATCGGCCGCAACGTAAATCAGATCGCCAGAGCGGCGAACAAACTTGCGCTCGACAGCGATGCACGAACGGGAAAGAGAGCACTCGGCGCCGAGCTGGAAAAGCTGCACGCGCTGCGCGGCGACGTGATGACACAGTTTGACGTGTTGGACGGAGCGATGCGCGCCGACATGGATTACTGGAAGGTGGCGGACTGATGGGTTTTGAATCGTCAGTTTGGGAAGCTTCGAGGCCGCCGCTGAAACCGCGCCTTCTGGCCGATCCTCAAAATGACGCGCTTTCTCGCCGGCTTGGCCGGTTTGGAGGCGGGGCAGGGGGGCTGGGCCGCGATGGTGCGCGCGCGAAGCTCGCAAGGATCGTGAAAGGCACGCCCGAGGTCATGGTGAAGGTGACCGGGCGGCAAAAAGGGGCCCGCCACGTGCAGGCCCATCTCGATTACATCGGCCGCAAGGGCAAGCTGGCGCTCGACACGCGCGACGGCGAGGTGCTCGACACGACCGAAGACATTGCCGATCGCCGCAAGGAATGGACGGAGATGACGCCCTATTGGCGGCAGAAGACTACCGTTAGCTCGGTGTCGATGGTCTTTTCCATGCCCGAAGGAACGGATCCCGAAATCGTGAAGGCTTCGGTTCATGCAATGGCGCAAACCGAGATCGCCGATTCGCATGATTACGTCATGGCGCTTCACACCGATACGCCGCGACCGCATGTGCATTTGGCGGTGAGGGCGCGGGGAGATGACGGGCAACGTTTCGATCCGCGCAAGGCCGATCTCTTTCATTTTAGGGAGAGATTTGCCGAGGAATTGCGGGCGAGGGGGGTCGAGGCCGAGGCAACCCCGCGCCGCGCGCGGGCGGTCGGACCCAAAGGACGGAGCATGGCGCTGGCGAAAATCCGGTTACGCGCCAAGGTGAGTTCGGGTGCTGTTTCGCTGTCCGACATCCGCCTCAATCAGCATGCCGCTTCGGTCGCGACCGGCGTGGCGCAAATGCCTGACTTTATCGGGCGAGCAAAGGAGAAGTGGTTCGAAATCAGCGATAATTATCGCGCTGCGGCAGCCGAACTGGCGAAAAGCCCGGAGAGGGCGGACCGGCAGCTTGCGGCAGAGGTGCAAGCTTTTCTAAAGGATCGCAGCTCGATCTCGATGGGTCCGGAGTTACTAGCGCAGCGTTACCGTGAGGCGGCGGAAAGCAGTAAGGAGGATGACATGAACAAGCCCGTCGTCCGACCTGGCCCCGACCGAACCCGCACGCGTTAAAGACGGCTCAGACGATTGGGATACCATGTAGCCGACAGCGCTGTTGCCCAATTGCTGGAGCTTTATCCCGTAAGTTTCATTTCTTCGGAGCGGTAGGGGAGCGCCAGCTCGACTGCAGTTCGGTAATCTGATTGAAGCCAGCTGGCATAATCTGATTGCCTGATGATGACAGGCATCGCTTTGGGATGAACGGGCGCGACCAGCGAATTCGGTTCGGTAGTGAGAAACGCATATCGCATACCTTCTCCGGTTTTTCGGAAAATTCCGGCGAATGCGAATAATGGTTCGTCTTTCATCCCGAACCAGACTTTGGTTTTGGCTCCCTTCTCCCCGGCCCATTCGCAAAATTGCGATACGGGAACCAGTACCTTGGCATCTGAACTGGAGAGCATCGGTTTCCAGAAGCCGCTTTCCAGATTGCGGACATTGGTGATGGGCCGCTGTTTCTCGCTCCAGCCCGGTATGCCCCAGATCATGTTTTCCATGGTCAGTTCGTCGCCGACCCGGCGGATTACGGGTGCAGTCTGATCCGGATAAATTGCGTCTCGGGTCTGCAGATTGGTTCGGTCACCGGCGAAGCTACCGAACAGGCCCTTCATCTCGTCAACCGTCGCCGTCATTCGGTACAAATTACACATATTCTTCTCCAGTGTTTAATCTGGGGTTGCAAATCGCGTCTGTAAAGCGGAACATATAAGGAACACTGATTCGGCATTAAGGCATCAAGCGACACATGGGAAATTCTACCTTCCGAGCCTCGCAACTAGCCAGCATGCGCCGGTCATTGACCAATTTATGGACGCCGGAAGCCGAACATGCAGCTATGAAGACGGAGATATTTTGCAGCGCCGACGATGCCAGCGGGGGCGGGTTCGCCATGGCTCTGGCGCGGCGGCACGGGGCAGGGCGGCCATGGCTGTGGGTGCAGGACGAGCGCTCGCGCAAACGCTGCGGCGTACCCTATTTTCATGGAATGCCCGAAGCGCTCCGCCATGAATGCCATTACGTCGCTGCAGGCAAGGTCGAGGACGTTCTGTTCGCACTGGAAGAAGGGCTGAGATGTCCTGCGCTCGGCTTTGTTATCGGCGAGATTGCGGGCGATCCCAAAGCGCTGGGATTTACCCAGTCGCGCAGATTAGCGGTCGCCAGCGAACAGCACGGCGTCCCGCTCTATTTGCTGCGCAGCGATGCGGCGCGTTCGCTCAGTGCAGCGCGGATGCGCTGGCAAATCGAAGCGGAGACCTCTCAGGCGCCGTCGACCAATTCCAAGGCGCCCGGTGCCCCCGCATGGGGGGCAGAGCTGTTCCGGTCCCGGCTTTATCAGCCTTCGCGCTGGACGCTCGTGCATGACCGAGACCGGCTTTCTAATGCCGCGCCGGGAGATCGTGTCGATCTGGCTACCGTTTCTGGCGATCGATCGCTGGGAGCATCAAGTAACGTCTGACATTGCCGCTCATGCCACCGTCCTGACGATCGAAAGCGCGCATGGACCGCGTATCACTGCCGCCAATGAGGCGGCACGGCAAGCAGGTGCCAGGGCAGGGCAGAGACTGGTCGATGCACGAGCGCTCCATCCTGGCATAAACACCGTGAGCGCCGATATTGAGGGCGACCGCAAAATGCTGGAGCGCATGACCTTGTGGACCCAGCGCTGGGGACCGTGGAGCATGACCGATGGCCTCGACGCGATGCTGCTGGACGTGACCGGAGCGAGTCATTTGCGCGGCGGAGCCAAGGCCCTGTTACGGGAGATTGCCCAAAGCTGCGAACGGCGCGGATTTCAGGCGCGGCCCGCCATGGCAGCGACAGCGGGCGCTGCCTGGGCCTTGTCTCACTACGGCGAGCTTTATGCCATCGCCGACAATGACAATCCGCTGCTGACATTGGGTACGCTTCCGGTTTCCGCGCTGCGTTTGGACGCGGCCATAGAGACTGTGTTGAGACGGCTCGGTTTGAAGCGCATAGGCGACCTGCAGCGTGTCCCGCGACAGGATTTGGCGCGCCGGTTTCGGGGCCACCGTAATCCGCAAACGAACCCGCTGATCCGTCTGGATCAATTGCTCGGCAAGGTTCCTGAACCGATGGTTCCGCTTAACCGCGAAGATCCGCCGCGGGTCACCCGCAGGCTAATGGAGCCGATCCTGCATCGCAGTTTGCTGGACCAGATCATGCGCGACCTGGCGGATGACATGGTCCGCGAGCTTGAAGCCAAGCGTCTTGGAACACGGCGTCTGGAAATGCGCGCCTACCGCGTGGATGGCGAAGTCGCGGTCCGGCATCTCGAAATGAGCGAGGCCGCGCGCAATGCCTCCCATATTTGCCGCCTGTTCGCGTCGAAACTCGATGACGTGCAGGCGGGGTTCGGGATCGATCAGGTCGATCTCATCTCAACGTGGTCTCTGCCGGTAGCGCTTTCCCAAGCCGAGATCGGCGATGAACAGCAGATAGAAGGCACGAGCTTGCCGCAAATGCTCGACCGCATCTGCGCGCGGCTTGGCAAAGGAGCCGTCCGGATACCGGCAGCCGCGAACAGTCATGTCCCCGAGCGGTCCTACCGCCTGTCCATACCGGGCGAGGTTATCGGTCCGGGGCAGGGCGAGATGCAATTTTATTCGCGGCCGTTAAAGCTGCTGGAGCGCGCCGAGCGGATCGCCGTCGTCTACGCCACGCCCGAAGGCGTCCCGCGCAAGTTCCGCTGGCGCGGCCGCCTTCACGACATCGCCCGCAGCGAAGGCCCAGAGCGCGTTGCGCCGGAATGGTGGAAGGAACGCTCGCACGTCCGGCTGCGCGACTATTACAGGATCGAGGATGACGGCGGACGGCGATACTGGATTTACCGCGACGGAATTGCAGGCGACGGCCGAGGCGGCGCACCCGACTGGTATCTGCACGGGATGTTTCCCTGATGCCGGAGGCAGCGCTCACTCCCGACAAGAGGACGTTGAAGCGGATCGGCGGCGATTTCACGCGCAATTCGCCAGCGCCCTATGTCGAGCTCGGTCTGACCAGTTGCTTTTCGTTTTTGCGCGGTGCCTCCGATGCGGTCGATATTGTCTTGCAGGCACAGACGCTCGGATACGATGCCATCGGCATCGCCGATCGCAACACTTTAGCGGGCGTGGTGCGCATGCACACCGAAGCCAGGGAAGCGATGCTGCGTCCGGTCATTGGCGCACGGCTCGATCTTGTCGATGCGCCGTCTTTTCTCGCCTATCCAAAGAACCGCGCCGCCTATGGGCGGCTGAGCCGCCTGTTGTCGGACGGCAAGATGCAAACGCTCGACCAGCAATGGCAGAAGAAGGGCGAATGCCATTTGACGTTAGCGATGCTGGCAGCGGCACAGGAGGATCTTCAGCTCATCGTCATTCCGCCAGATGATCTGGATCGGCAGAACTATTCCGTGCCGACCTCGACACCGAAGGAGGGTACGACACATCTCAGGCTTGTTGCATCCCGTGACCGGCTGACATTCGAAAAAACGCTGCCTTTGCTGAAGGCAGCGTTACCCAGTCTTGGCCATGTCGGCGTCAGTTACCTTTATCGCGGTGACGACGTATCGCGGATCAATAGGCTTGAAATTGCTGCCCGCACTGCCGGTCTTGGCATATTAGCGACCAACGACGTTCGCTATCATGCACCGGGCCGTCGTCCCCTGCACGACGTCATGACCTGTATTCGTCACAAGACGACTCTTGCCAAGGCTGCGTCGCTTTTAAAAGCCAATGGCGAGAGGTATCTCAAACCTCCCGAAGAAATGATACGGCTTTTCGCCGTTTGGCCGCACGCCATTTCCGCAACGCGGTCCGTTGCCGATGCCTGCAACTTTTCGCTGGACGAACTCCGCTACGAATATCCCGAAGAAATCGTGCCCGAGGGAACGACGGCGCAGGAGCAGCTCGCCGGGCTTACGAGGGCAGGGGGCAAGGGCCGGTATCCCGACGGCATGCCGGAGAAAGTTCGCGACACCATACAGCGCGAGCTGGCGCTGATCGAGAAGCTCGACCTCGCGCGCTATTTTTTGACCATCAAGGATATCGTCGATTTCGCTCGTGGCCAGGAGCCGCCGATCCTGTGTCAGGGGCGCGGGTCGGCTGCCAACAGTGCGGTTTGCTATTGTCTGGAAATTACGTCGGTCGATCCGGCGCAGCACGCTCTCCTGTTCGACCGGTTTATTTCCGAAGAGCGCAAGGAGCCGCCCGATATCGATGTCGATTTCGAGCATGAGCGGCGCGAGGAAGTGATCCAGTATATCTACCGTCGCTATGGCCGCAGCCGTGCCGGTCTATGCGCCACGGTCATCCATTACCGCCCGCGCATGGCTATTCGCGAGGTCGGCAAAGCGATG
This sequence comes from Erythrobacter sp. QSSC1-22B, assembly GCF_001678665.1. Classification (GTDB taxonomy): domain Bacteria; phylum Pseudomonadota; class Alphaproteobacteria; order Sphingomonadales; family Sphingomonadaceae; genus Qipengyuania. The sequence goes on along the minus strand of NZ_LZRP01000010.1, from coordinate 6,551 downwards.
GGGCTTTCGGAAGATGTCACCAGCGCGCTCGCAAAGTCGGTTTGGGGCAGTCATGGCCGCGAGATCAGCGAGAAGAATGTCGCAGAAACCGGTATGCATTTGCGCGATCCCTATCTTCGCCGTGTGCTGGCGCTGACCGACCAGATGATCGGAATGCCGCGTCATCTTTCCCAGCATGTCGGCGGTTTTATTCTCACGCAGGGCGCGCTTACCGAAACCGTGCCGATCGGCAATGGAGCGATGCCCGAGCGCAGCTTCATCGAATGGGACAAGGACGATATCGACGCGCTCGGCATCTTGAAAATCGACGTGCTGGCGCTCGGCATGCTGACCTGCATCCGCAAATGCCTCGATATGCTGCAGGATCATCATGGGCGCGAGTTGACGCTCGCGACAGTCCCGCGCGAGGACGGTGATACCTACGCCATGCTGCGCAAGGGCGACAGCCTCGGTGTGTTTCAGGTCGAAAGCCGCGCGCAGATGAACATGCTGCCGCGATTGAAGCCGCGCGAGTTTTACGATCTCGTGATTCAGGTTGCCATCGTTCGGCCTGGGCCGATTCAGGGCGACATGGTGCATCCTTACCTCAAACGGCGCCGCGGCGAAGAAGCGGTGCAAATCCCGCGCCCCGCACCCGAGCACGGCCCCCCCGACGAGTTGTCGTCTATTTTACAGCGAACGCTTGGTGTGCCGATCTTCCAGGAGCAGGCAATGAAGATCGCGCTCGATGCGGCCAGGTTCACCCCGCTGGAGGCCAATCGGCTGCGCAAAGCGATGGCCACCTTTCGCTCACGCGGCATGGTCGATGCGCTGCAGGACATGATGGTCGGGCGGATGATCGAGCGGGGGTATGATCCTGATTTTTCGGAACGCTGTTTCAACCAAATCAAAGGGTTTGGAGAATATGGCTTCCCTGAAAGCCATGCAGCCAGTTTTGCTCACTTGGTCTACGTTTCCAGTTGGCTAAAATGCCATTATCCGGCAGCGTTTTGCGCCGCGCTCCTGAACTCGCAGCCGATGGGTTTCTATGCGCCCGCCCAGATCGTTCGCGACGCGCGCGAGCACGGGGTGACCGTGCGCCCCGTCGATGTCAATTGCAGCGACTGGAACAACACGCTGGAGGACAGAGGCTTCAATGTGCGCCTCGGCTTGCGCCAGATAGACGGATTTCCAGAATCCGCCGCCGCGCGGCTAATAGCCGCGCGCGATCATGGCGGAGAATTCAGTGACGTCGCTTCGCTCAAGCACCGCGCGATGCTGTCGCCGGCCCTGATCGAAAGACTAGCCGACGCAGATAGCTTTCGCTCGATCGGTTTGGACCGCAGACAAGCGTTATGGGATACGCGCAGCGTAAAAGGCTTGCCAGACCTTCCTCTGTTCGCTGCCGCCGATGCCCGCGATGAAGGGGCTGAAGCCGCTCCGTTCGCACTTCCCGACATGCCGCTTAGTGAGCATGTCGTGGCCGATTATCAGACCATGCGGCTTTCGTTGAAAGCGCATCCGATGGCGTTTCTTCGTATCGATCTGGCAGGGCGTGGATTTATCCCGGCCTCGAACCTGCGCCGCTGCAAAAACGGGTCGCAAATCGACGTGGCTGGTATCGTGTTGATCCGTCAAAGGCCCGGCAGTGCCAAAGGGGTGTGCTTCATCACACTGGAAGACGAAAGCGGGGTCATCAACCTCGTCATATGGCCCGATATGATGGAAAAGTTTCGCAAGACCGTCATGGCGTCCCGGCTGATGGAAGTGCGCGGACGCATCGAGTTCGATGACGAAGTAACGCATGTGATTGCTACGAGCCTAACCGATGCCAGCCATAAGCTGGCTGAGCTATCCGAGGATAACTTTGCGCCAGCGGTTGCAAGGGCCGATCATGTGAACAGTCCGTTGCCATCGAAGCTGGCTGCAGGATCAGCTTCGCTTCCTGCGATGCAAAGCGCTCACCCGCGTAATGCGAAGATCATACCCCGGTCGCGGGATTTTCACTGACTTGCGAAAGATGGCTTTCGGTTCAATAGCGAACGCTCACAGTCAAATCAGTCAATAACAGATATTGGGTCGAAAACATTCTCGCCCCGTGGCAATACACTTCTGGGTCCTCCTAAACTATCTTTACCGAGCCACGCATAGAGAGGGCTGGGTGATGCCAAATTGATCAGCTTTTGAAATTAAGCGACCGAGCGCTGAAAATAGTTCGGCCCGCTGGTTCGGCAGCTGATAGCGAACGGTCTACGGCGAAAGGAATTGATAGCTATGTTTCGAGCGGGATCAAGACGAGAGGAGGGTGAATGGGGTCTTCCCACGGTGAGCGCTAAGACCGGGGAGCCAACTGAAATTTTGGTTAATAATTCCGCGATCACTGACTTGGATAGCTTAACAAAAAGCGATTATCTGCCAAGTCGGAGGGTAGTAGCGCTACCAAGTCGGGCGGGCGGGCGGGTATGACGCGCAGGGCGTTTCTTGCTTTCTCAGGAGGTGGCGCAAAAGGCGTCGTGCATGTGGGAGCGTTGAAAGCGCTCGAGGAACGCGATGTCAGCTTCGCTGGCGTGTCGGGCACCTCAGCAGGAGCGATCATTGCTGCCCTGGTTGCCGCTGGTTTCCGTTCCGATGAGCTCGTGAACACGGAAACCGGCGCGACGATCATGGACCAACTCGGCGTGATCGACCCCAAGCTTCGCCGGGCGACCGACTTGTTCGGCGGCGGCTGGCCCCGCATCTGGCTGTTTCGCATCTTATATCGCCTGCCTCTGCCGCAGACGCCGTTACTCCTGATTGGCTGGGCCATCCCGCTCTTTTCATCCCTGCTGATCTGGTCTTTGGTGCCGACTACCGCATGGCTGTGGATTTCGATCGGGTGGGCGTTAACGGGCGTTGCGCTATGGGCAATTTATCGCTCGCTGATTGGTGGGCTGGCTGATGTCACCCGGTTCCGCAATGCGTTAGGCACGCTACTTCAATGTAAGCTTTTCCCTGATGAACCTGGTCGCGTTGTCACGATGGCCGATTTTGGGGTTGAAGGTCGGCCAGCTCTCAAAATCGTGAGTGCAAATCTCACCCGCCGCACACTTCAACTCTTTTCCGCCGACCGCGAATCCGGCACGGCTGTCGCCGACGCGGTCGCGGCTTCGATTTGCCTCCCGGTTGTCTTCCAGCCTTGGAAAATCGGTAATGAGTTACATGTTGATGGTGGGATTGTTTCGAACCTCCCGGCATGGCCGTTCGACGAAGAACGCGAGCTTGACCCTGGCGTGCTCACGGTTGCTGTGGAGATCGAGAGTCGACCGGATCATCATCCGCTCGGCCGCTTCAACTGGCTATCAGCCGCCATCCCGACAGCGCTATTTGGATCGGGTGAGCTCAACCTGCGGCTTGCAGGACAAGCCGAGCAATTGGCGCTGCCGACAAGTTTTGACCTTCTCGACTTCGACAAGGGAATTCTTGCAGTTCAACAGGAGGTACGCGATGTCGCTTTGGTGGCGGGCCTGCGCCTCGACAAGCGGCTGTTTCGTCTGCCGGAAATCTATCACAATGCCTGCCAAGTTGCGCAGGCGCTGGCTCTCGATGGGCTGGGAGTCCCGCCAGGGGGTCGTGGCACTGCTGCGCGTGTCAGGGTTGCGGTGGGCCGACTCGAACGTGGCTTTGTGCATTCTTTGCGGCTGTCTCATAGCGTTGGCTTCGAAGACGACACGGACGAGCTGATGCTACTACCACTTGCAGGCTCGGTGGCAGGCGCAGCTTGGCGTCAACGTGAGAGCAGGTTTGAAGCCTATCCGCTCGCGCCGGAGTTTGACCTTCCGGGCGACGCAAACCGCCTGCGACGTAAGAGCCGCTGGTCAAAGGTAAAATGGGTTATGTGCATCCCAATATTGGACGAAGCTAATAGCGAGCCTAGGCTGCTTGTTCAGCTTGACGGGAATACACCGCTTCCTTCGGACGCCGAGACAGCGACCGCTCTTGAGGGCGTTGAAGAGGCTATTAAAGACTTCTTCAATCTGGTATTGCATGAGTTGATGGAACTGGAAGACGATCATGGCACTTAGCAGCAGTACCTATTTTCTTTCGAAAGGGAACAGCACCAAGGCGGGCGCGAAAAAGAAGATTCTTCTGAGACGACACCGCAATGAGGTTGAAAAGGTTGTGGCTGACGCCAAATCCTTCTCGGAAGACCGCAAACGCGATCTTGACAAGATTGCTGACGAGAGACTGCGTGAAAGCGCAGCGCGCTGAACAACGATGAATCCATCGAGATGACGCGCGTGCACTCCTTCGGACTGGTCGCTTTGTGTGACTGAAATTCTTGGGCTGGGTCTCGACCTCATCGATCTCCAGCATTTCGCTATTCATTATGGTGACAATGACCCTGAGTTGTTGGCGCGCTGCTTTACCGATCGGGAGATCTTGGAGGCAGGCGATGGCGTTGATCGCATTGCTCGGCTTGCAGGTCGGTTTGCGGTCAAGGAAGCCACCTTCAAGGCGCTCGGCGGCGCGAGTGGCATCTCGCACTGCGACATCGAAAGTGTGTCAGGCCATGACGCCCCGCAGATTTATCTGACCGGGCGGGCACATAAACTTGCCAAAGAGCGCGGGGCGGCGACCTTTCTCGTAAGTATTAGTCACTCGGGGTTATCAGCGGCAGCTGTCGTGATCGCCTGCGGAGAGCCGACATAACGCACCGTGCGAGCGTCGAGGTCTGCATGAACGATGCCGCCGCCATTGGCGACAAGCTTGCGCCATACGGTGAAGCTATCGATCACCGCCTGACGCCAGTGTGAGGCGGGTTGTGACGATACCTCGAGATGTGCACTCATTCCGCGCAAAGTAGAAAGCAGCGATTCATCGACATCTGGGACGCTGGCTAGGAACTTGTGATTGCGTGCATAATCGAATGCAACTGCCGCGATCCCCTCCTCGATCACTGCAGCGCGTCCTCCATCTTCAACTTCGTCGATGAGCGGGCGGCTGCGGCGCTTAAGGCGCATAAGTCGGCGCAACACCGGCGACCACCCTAGGATGGCTGCATAGGCGATGTGGAAGACATCGTGGTACCTATAGCCGTCGTCGTGATAAGCATTATCAGTCAAGGCAGCTCCTACCAAAACACCGTTGATTTCGGTACGAACTTCGATCCGCGATCCCTCCCGAATTTCATGGAAGGTTGCGGTAAACTGGCGGGGAAAGCGTTCGGCTTCGCTGTAGTCGGCGTCGAACCGATGGACAGCGACTGCACGATCGTAAAGCGCAGCGACCTTTTGCAAGTTCTGTTCAGCGATATCTTCGAGATCGAGCTCATATTTGCTGGCGAGATTGGCGACATACCAAAGAATGTCACCGAGTTCCTCGGCGACACGATCAACGAATAAAACGTGACTGGGCCCGTCGCGCAATCGCTTTTTGTACTCGGCGAGCAATTGCCCGGCTTCGCCAGCGAGGCCGAGCAGTGGGATGAGACGGGCGGCATCGGCGGACATGTTGGTCGCGGGAGGCGTCCGGTCCGTGCGGAGTGCCTGTTCTTGATAGTCGGTGAAGTTCATGGCGCACTCGAAAACAGATCGGAAGGATTGAGTTTATAGCGGGGGATCTCGTCATTGATCCCCCATTTTGGCGGGTACCAAGGTTGGGTCGGCGGACCTTGTGTCTTGAACATTTGTTTGATTCGGGTTCGACCTGAAAGTCCCACAATTTCGGGATTTGAGACGCGGGTATATTTGCTGATCTCACAAAACAGGTTCTGGCAGTCGATCAGTTGAAGCCGTCGCCCCCAGAGCGTGCGAAAGCCGAGGCCTAGGCGTGCGAACTCTTCTTCTTGGCGTTCCATCATCATCGCGATGAGGTCTTCAGGGGGTACCGCAGCTGCATCGACAAAGGTCTTGGCCAGCCCATCTCGTGCACCTGGTCCGGCGACGACGAAGCTTGCCTCGTCATGGTCAATGACAGGCGAATAATTGAGATCGATGGCCAGTTGGAATGCCAAAAAATCACCGAGGGACGGAAATTGTTTGAGTAGATCGAAGACTTCGCGCAGGTCACAACTGCTTTCAAGCCGCCCGACAAAGGGCCCTTGCATAATGAGATCGATGAGCTTCAGATGGCCGCGATGTTTCACTTTGGTACGATCAAGCGCTACCGGAGGGATGATGTAGGCGGCCGAATAAAGCCTTGAACCCGCTGCCATCGCGCCACCAAGCACCCGATCATAGGCCTCAGGGTCGAAACTCTGCCAGCTGGGCGGACCGAGTTGCTCTTCAAGCAACTCCCAAGTCGAGATTTTGTTGAACATCTTGAAGAGAAGCGTGCGGAAGACGATTTCCGCAGTCGCAGTGGAATAGCGATCACCATATATGACGTGACGGATAAGATACTGGCTGACACGGTCGGATGCCCGATAGGCGTTGGTAAACTTATAGCCGCACAGGATCGGATCCTCGGTCCATGGAGAGGCTTCGCCTTCGAGCCGACGGAAAAAGATTGCCTGCCGCTCGGCCGCAAAGCGCCAATAGAGATCGTAGGCAGCGGTACGGGGCAGCGTTGCTGCGCCGAATAGCCGGGGCGAT
>NZ_LZRP01000009.1 GCF_001678665.1 Erythrobacter sp. QSSC1-22B | reverse complement strand
TATTTATGGGTCCGGACCCTAGTTATGATACCAGATAAATCATGGCGGGCCCTATACTCAACAAATGTTAGTTTCCCTCTAAAACCTACTTCGATGGGAAACATTCCCTGCTTTCCGCATAGGAAGACCATCAGAAATCAAAATAGGGGTGTAGTTATGAATAGGATGATCTTGGCAGGCGTCGCTGCGCTCACACTTACAGCTGTCCCCAGCGTAGCTCAGGACACCGCGGCGGGGGCATATGATATGAACACCTCGCAGCAGCAGATGTTTATGGAGTGGTCAGACGATAAGCGTATCGCGTATACGCGTTGGCCAACTCAGTTACAGCAATACTACTGGAGCCTTACCCCTCAGCAACAAACTGGGTGGTGGGTGCTTACCGATGATCAGCGCAACCGCATCTATGTAGCAGCGCCCCAGCAGAGAACCCAGGCATGGGCGGCGATCGCCTCTCAGATGGCGGGCGCCCCAGCCAGCCAAGCTCAAAATCCAGTTGGCGGATCGATGATGGCAAATGGCATCCAATGGGTGAGCAATCCAGTGGTCCAGCGCATTCCGCCGCCGCACCAGGGCGAATATCCCGTCTGCGAGAGCGATGCGGATGACAACTGCATGAACCCATGGGAGGCTGGATTGCGGGGTCCGAATGTTGAGCGGCCGCTCGGGTATTGGCCGGGTAAGCCTGCCAGCGAAATGTGAATACGACCGATCAGGTCAAACCACGTCGCGGTCTTCTCGGAGCTCCGAGCGCTAAACGATTAGTTTTCTTGCTCAATACAATCTGAGCTACGAACCCGCGGCTAATATTATTAACAACAGAAGGGGATTATGAAATGGCTGAGATTCCAGTTGAACGAAAAAGCAATTTGGCTTGGCTCTGGCTCTTGTTGGCTGTTCTCTTGATCGGACTACTCATTTGGTGGGCTACCGCCGGAGACGATGAAGAGGAATTGATCGTCGAAACCGAGATGGCCGAAGTCATAACGACGCCCCAAGTTGTGGGAACCGCGCCCGGCATATCGATCGGTGACATCCTCGGCGATCTCGGTCGCGACGATTTTCGCGCTGAAGTGACTGTGCCTGCCGACGCTGAAATGACCGATCGCGGCTTCTGGATCGAGGATGAAGGAGAGCGGCTCTACGTGATCCTCAATGACGGACCGATGGAAGAACCCGTGCACATCAATCCGGGCCAGACCCTTCGGATCGATCAGGGAATGCTGCGCGACCGCACATTCTTCCCCGATCTTCCTGGTCAACTTGATGCCACCACGGAGAACATCGCGGAGCAGCAGCCCATCTTCCTGGTCGTCGATGAAGACAACATCGAAATCCTCGAGGCTGGTATGCCCCAGCCAGGAACCCATCGTGCGCCAAGCGCGCCTCCCGTCGAGGGCAGCATGTAGTTCGGTTCTAAACCTCGAGTAGCGTTCTGAAGAAGCAACGTAGGGGGCTCGGCATGAGTCGAGCCCCCCTCATTTGACCCTCGAGCCTGCTTTCGGAGGTCTTATTTTAAAGATTTACGATGAAAATTGGTTTTGCATATATAGCTTGCTTCATCCTGCTGACCGCCTGCGGAGAGCCTGATGTCGTCGTCGTAGAGCCAATCGAAGAGGAGGGGGTTGGACAAGAGGTCATTTCTGGCGACGGAATTGACGCTCGCGAATCAGTTGACGAAGTGATCGTCTGTGATCCTGATGACGCCGATTGAGTCGAAGAAGTCCTGGACAAGGTTGAAGACATCTAACCTTGACCGAACGCCACATCGATCGCCGTCGAGATCATTCGCCGTAAACCCGATCAGCTCGGCTTCGCGGCTCAGGCGAGGCGCTGGTTCGTCGAACGCTTCTTCGCATGGATCAACCGAAACCGGGGCCTCGCCAGAGACTTCGAAGCCTCGATCGTATCGGCCAAAGCCTTCCTCGACGCCGCCTCCATCATGCTGTTCGTAAAGAGCAGGAGATGCCTTGCTCCCAACAAAGGAATATCCTGTGAAACTACGAAATAAATTGAAAAGTTTGCTCTTTGCGACCGCAGCGGTGTCGGTGACAATGGCAGCGCCGTCTGCGACTGCTCAATCCAATCCTGAGCGAACTGCAACGTTCGGCGGAACTCTGACTACGCTCAATAATAGCGGCGTCACCGGCACCTTTACGATTGAGCAAAAGGGACAGGGTCAAATCCGCGTAAATATACAAGCGACCGGACTGGGAGTGACTCCTGAGCCGCATGTGGCTCACATTGACTATCTAGAGAGCAACGAAGAGTCGATGTGCCCCACCATGGCGCAGGACGATGATGGTGACGGTTTTATTGAACTTGCCGAAGGCCTCCCAACCTACGGTCCCATTGTCGTTCCGCTCGGTGACATTGATCCTCACAACGATGGAGTGGTCAACTATTCGCAGACCTTCAACCTACAAAAATCGAGCACGTTTGACGAAGACTCAAACCTGAGCGAGCTACTTCCGCTCGAGCTTAGGGAAATCGTTATCCACGGCATGACCGTAGGAGCGATCGGAACTGGCACGCCCGGTGAAGTTGATGGAACTGCCGGTTACAAAGTGGTCCTGCCGGTGGCTTGCGGCGGAATCGACAAAACTTCCTAGACTGTCTCTAACGCCTGACAGCGATCCAATCTAATGCAGCGCCGCTGGTCGAATGACTGGCGGCGTTTTGCTGCGTAGGAAGAAGGTCTACTCTCCACCCAATTGTCATCATTCCCGGTGGCTCGCCACGATTATGAAACCGGTCAGGCTGCTTCCGCCCAAATTTCAGCAAAAGTTGCCTGTCGCGGAACGACCCATTTGCAGCCATTGGTTAGCGCCTTATGCTGAACTATGATGATTGAAAATCTGCTCTCAACTATTGAAGGGCTGCTCGCGATTGGGTTTGCGTGTGGCCTGCTCGTTGGGGTGTTGCCACGATGGGGCAAATTCGGATGTTTTGTCCTCTTGGCGGTGCCGATCGCAATGATTTTCTATACAGCTTGGTGGCAAGGCCAGCACCCCGAAGCCCTTCGATCCACAAGCTCGCTGGACTTCTTCTGGGGTCCGCTTTGGCCTAGCCTAGGTGCAATCGCCGGATTGAGCGTTGGCACGATACTAAGAGGCTATCTGCAAAGGCCATAGCGACAGCGTCAGCTAACCACCCCACTTTGAGCCGTCCCCGGTGGTCGTCCAAGACCCCAAAACCGGTCATGCGGCTATGGCCCGGATTGCGTCAAAAGCCGCAATTCAGGTGCCTACTCAACAGCAGACTGGCAGGTCGCATAGCGGGATTGTAAAAACAGTCCGGCAGCAGCCGATCCAAGAGCCGGAAGTTTCTCGTTTCGGAGTGGCTTCTCAAGCTGCTGCGCGGTTGGCTGAAGGTAAAGTTTGCAAGTAAGCGTGGCTTTGCTTGCGAAAAAATCTTGACCACCATGTACTCATATTCTCAGTATTGGCATTAAATGCTCAAGGACATTAATTGTGATGCAAAGCCGACCCTCAATTAGGATAAGGTATGCGGCAGTGAATCTGCCCAATGTGCGGGACCGGTACGCCCAATACATTGAAATTTGGGACATTGTAAGTCGGCTTGGTAGTGTGAATCGAATTGAACGGTTCAATGAGCTAAGGGGACGGCTAGGCCATCGGTCCAGAGGGGCTCCAGTGGGTTTGGAGTATTGCCGTATAGAGCTTGCAGAAATGTGCCGCCGAGGTTTTCTGGTTCGAGTGAAAGATGACAGCTTTGCGTAGGTCTGCCCACTTTCAAGCCTATTCAATAGCTGCGTCGATGGTTTTTGGGCGGGTTGCTGGCGTTAGCCATCACATACCTGTTCCTGCAAACTAGCTCCCGTTTCTTTCTTGTGCCTTAGTATAAGGATGGTGGGAATGGGAGTTGGCTGTCCGATGCCCTGATAAGGATTTTGTCCGCAGCTGGATTGGTTGCTGCAGCATGGGCATTGGCGGCGGCAAGCCGGGTGACCCTGAAACGATTATAGAATGTCCGCTTTCCACCCCAATATCCGACATTTCCGAAGGGCAGTGAGCGCAAGAATTTGGAATTTCCAGTCGCGAGGCTATGGATACAAAAACTAGGATGGGGAGTAGGTTGGTGATCAAATTTTTCCTGAGTGCTTTTGTAATCGCGTTTCTGAACGCGGCGGCGCTCGCCCATGACCGCACTTACGAAATCGAAACCGATGGGCAAAAAGAAACGATATTCGTCTGGGATGCGCATGGTGAAACGAAGGGAGTAGTTCTGTTTGGCCATGGTTGGGGCGGCCAGCCTGCCAATTATGCTCGGCTCATCGACGGCTGGACAGATCTTGGCTTCACCGTCGAGGCACCATTGAACCTGGATAGCGATGCCCATCTGCGTCACGCATCCCTGCCGCCCGTAGGTATGCCGCGGATGGTCGCGATCGTCGGACAAAGAATGGAGACGCTGCTTAGCTTGCGTGAGGCTGCGAAGGAGCGTGGACTGCCTGTCGTGCTAGCTGGACATAGCTTTGGCGGCTTTGTCGCCATGAGCCACGGAGAGGGGAAATGGTTTGAAGGCCCCTTAGAAGGACCTGAGCCTGCTGCGGTGATCGCGTTCTCCTCACCCGGAGCTTTGCCGCCGTTGGTCTCGGACGCGACCTACTCATCACTCGATGTGCCATTCATGATGGTGACGGGAACGAATGATTCTACCGGGACAAGCATGCCGACGTGGGAGGTCCACCGGTTTGCATTCGATCGGAGCAACCCGGGCGACAAATATCTCGTCGTCGTCGTCGAGGGTGGGCATAATTTAGATGCACTCGATGACGAGGAGCTCGCGCAGCCGATTATCACTTGGTCTGGCAACTTCCTTTCCGCTTACGCTTCAGCCGATGCTAGCGCCAAAGCGGCCCTTGCAAGCGACCCTATAGAGGGCCGAATTACTGTTGAGCGGCGCTGAAAACTGACGATCCAATACCCTGGTCGATTATCTTGTGTCACCCAAACCAAGCGTTCCTGTGCGCTCGCTTCCGATTGCCATTTTGACGATCACCTAAGTCCGACCGTGTCCAATGCTAAACGGCTGGATAATGCCTCATGGCACTTAAAGAAGACTGTCTGCTTCCCACCCCAATGTCGGACATTCGAGCCGCGACGAGTGTTGCCGGAAAGCGGACTGACGGCTTGCTGCGATCCTGTTCCAAAATCCGCCTGTCCGCAAACGACCCAATTGCAGACTGCCGGGTGTCCTGACATTATGCAGATCTGTTAAGGATCCCGCACCCCACCTCATTTCAAACGGCGGGTGGCGAGACATTACTTACCACGGCAATACGGTGGGCCAGCTCAGCGAGGATCCGTAGCTTCCGCTCCCTTGATGCCTTGGGCCACTCTGCTATTTCATCCAGGGTTCTTCCACAGCCGGTGCAGAAACCGGTTGGCCGATCAATCTGGCAGATTTGATTGCAGGGCGACTTCATGTTCGAAAAGCAACCATGACCGCCGGTTAGAGGCAAGCAAATTGGTGTTCGATCAAGCTGCCTGTTGATCGAGCTCAGGGAACAACGGCAAAGCCTTTGGCGGCTGAGGTTCCACGACGTTGGCATCGTACACAGAGGCAGATACCCATCGCACCAGCCCTTCAAGAACAACGCTTTCGCCGTAGAATTTGACGAGCCCAGCACCTTCTCTAGCCACCTTCCAACCACACCGTAGGTTGTGATCGTATGTGCCCTGCAAAAGCGTACCATCGCTGAACCCAATGAAGAACCGGTCGTCGTCCTCAAACGGCACCATCAGGACAGTCTCGAGGTCGCCAGTTACGGCCAGGCGCGCGCTATCGGGAATTGGTTGGATCGTTACGGCCATCACAGAATCACCTTTACTATCGGAGAACATAAGCAGAACACCGAGAAATGGAAAGGATTGCGTTGCCGAGGCTACCGGTTGCGCCGGAGTGGGCGGCAGAAGCCCGTTTGAGAAGGCCAATCAGGGGTCGGAAGTGAACTGCTTCACTTTCACCGGAAGGTTCTTGCCTTTGGTCCGGCGGGAAGGAATCTGGACCGGATTCTTCTTCTTCCATTCTGCCCGGGTCATTGGGCTAACTGGCGTCTGAACGATCGTCTCATCTGTTGACATGCAGGAACCATCGCAGGTTTGCGGTTGGTCCGCCTATCAGACTTTAACCGACGAGAGCAGACGGTTTTTAGCGGTCCAAACGAACGCATCTCGTGGAGCACGCTTGGACTCCACCTCTATAAACAATGTAATTGCGTTCAAGAACTTACTCAAAATTAGCATGTCGAACGCCATGTTGCAGACTTTCGTAAAGATATTTTTGTCACGGAGACGTTTCAAAAAAGGACAGCAACCCATTTTTGCATTGCAAAGAGTGACCTGTACGTCCAGTTTAGAAATTCAAGCGACGCACGCCCTGAGGCGCAAGGCCCGGTTTGGCGAGAAAATTTAATTATTTGGGGGAAAATAGTATGCGGAAGTCACTGCTGACGCTTTTCGGTTTGTGTAGCTTGTCGTTCGTTGCGCCTGCACATGCGGCGTCTATAATTGGTACCAGCGATCTTATGGATTCTCAAGACGCTGACACCATTGCGGGTCAAATAGGGGGTGGGGTCAATACCTTCACTCTTATTTACGATTGGCAGGGAGCCAATAACATCGGCACGGACTTCCGTGCGGCTGTTGGTAATACAGCGCAGACTATCTCGATTTTCAGGGTCATCTCGAACGGGAATGAGTATATTTTTGGCGGATACAATTCGTCTGACTGGGGAACCAACCCGCCTTCTTACAAGTCGGCGGCTGGATCCTTCCTTTTTAGCCTTAATTCAGGTGAATTTTATACCCTTCCAGGCGCGGCAGATTTTGGAAATACTTCTCAATTTGCGATATACAACCAAAGAACCTATGGGCCGACATTCGGAGGGGGACATGATCTCTACATTAGTGACTACGGCTTCGGCTCTTCAAACCTTGGCTATTCCTACGGGAATGGGCAGGCTGGCTTTTACGGTACTAACGCTGCTCGAAATGCTTTGGCTGGAACCCAAACGTTCAATATAAGCGACATGGAAGTTTTTGCTGCTTCGACCAGCTCAATAGGCGCTGTGCCCGAACCCGCAACCTGGGCGATGATGCTGCTTGGCTTCGGCTTTGTCGGCGGCGCGTTGCGCGCCTCTAAGCGCAGACAGAAGCTCACGGTTTCTTACGCCTGATCCGCTTCGCTCAGGTTTGGCAAGACGCCGCTGGTCGAGAGACTGGCGGCGTTTTGATTTCGGGCAGGAGGTCGGCTTGCCACCCCAATAGTGGACACCACAGTCGGATGCCAAATCTGCCAAAAGCGGACGGTCTGCTAGATCCGATCTCCCAAGAAGGAACACTTCAAAATTGCCGCGAGTGGTCTAGCCATCGCCCCGGCGCAGCTATCGGCCTTTCCCCTCCCGCAACGGGAGAGAGCGGCGGCCCTCCCGCCAGCAGAATCCATTTTCCTACAGACCCCCATCTGTGGCTTGTCCTCCCGGATGACCCGCCCCGATCCAGACTCGCCCGCCACGCCCCCCGCGCCGCGCCCCGATGCCGACTATCGCTGGACCTCCGCCAAGGCGGCGGCCTTTCTCGGGGCGCTGGCGGCTTGCGGCAAGGTCGCGGCGGCGGCGCGTGCGGTGGGGATGACGCGGCAGTCGGCCTATCGGCTCAGGGCGCGCGCGCCGCTGGTGGCGCAGGCCTGGCCGCTGGCGCTCGCCGCGGGGCGGGAGCGGGGGCAGGAGTGGCGGCAGGCTCGCGGGCGGGGCAAGGCGCAGGGGAGGGGAGGCGCGCCACCGGGTTGCTCTGGGCAAGGCCACCCTTCGCAAGGTTACGTTTCGCAGGGCGCCAGCGTGCAAGGTGACACAACGGGCGCGGCAAGGTGACGCTTCCCCGCCCCCAAGACGACGCTTTTTGCCCGCAAGGCGACACAAAACGCGCTTTTTCGCAGCGTCCCTGTCCAATGTGTCAGCCGGCGGCTATCGCCCGTCGCAACCCGACACCGGGGAACCGGCCCGGCCGCTCCCCGGTTGATCCGGCAACCCTGCAACAACGGAGCACACCCGCCCTTATGGATATCCAGTTCAACACCGACAATTCGCTCTCCAACGTCTCGGGCGTCGCCGAGCGGGTCGAGGCGCATCTGCGCGAACGGCTCGGCCGGTTCGACGACCGGCTGACCCGGCTCGAAGTGCATGTCGGCGATACCAACGGCCCCAAGGGCGGGCCCGACGACATCGCCTGCACCATCGAGGCACGGCCTCGCGGCGGCGCGCCGCTGAGCGCGAGCGGCTCGGCGGGTGAACTCGATGCAGCGGTGCGCTCGGCCTCGTCCAAGCTCGTCACCGTGCTCGATCGCCATTTCGGCAAGTCCGAACGGCACGGGCGCTGAGCGCGGGCGATGGCTGATTTCTATCTCAAGGCGCTCGAATCCGAACGCAAGAAGCTGTGGGCGACCTGTCGGCTGAAAGGCCTGCCGCGCGATTCGATGGAACGCCAGCGGATCGCGATGATCGACGAGGACATCGCGGCGCATAAGGCTAAGCAGGCGAAAGGGTCGGCGAAGGGATGAGCAGGAGGTGAGCGCGGGGCTGGCCGGTAGCGGCCAGCCCACGACCCCGACTAGCCGGGGTTCGGCAGCGGGGCTCGGAAGTCGGGCTCAGCCGTTCTTCATGTTATCCAGTCCCTTGATCCCGCCGGGCTTGGTGCTGGGGTTGGAGGCGTTCTGCTTGGGGCCCTTGTCGGCCTTGGGCTTGCGCGTCTCGCGGCTCTTCTTCTGTTGGCCCTTGGCCATGGCTCGTTCCAATCGGGCGGAATGCCCGGCGCGCTTCTACGCCGCTTCGCTGGGCAAGTCACAGGAAACCGTCAGGAAATGAGCGCGCGGGAACCGGACAGGCCAAGGAGCGCTTCGACTTGATGAAACACTATGCGCTTCTCCTCCCGCTTGCTCTCGCCGTGACCGCCTGCTCACCCGAAGCTGAGGAGCCGGTCGCCGACGAGACCACGGTCGCGACTGCCGAACCCGCGGCTCTGGAACCCGCCGCGACACCTGAACCCGCCGCGAGCGCGGACGCCAACACGCTCACCCTCGCGGGCCTGGGCGACCTGCGCATCGGCGAGCCGGTCCCCGCGGGCAGCAGCTTCGCCTCGCGCGGCGCGCAGATCCCCGGCACCACCTGCCGCACCGTAAGTTCGCCCGACTTTCCCGGGGTCCACGCCATGACCGTAGACGACGAGGTCCGCCGCATCACCCTGTCGGACGAGTCCGAGGTTGCGCTGGTCGAGGGCATCGGTGTCGGCGCCACCGAGGCCGAAGTGCGCGCCGCGTTTCCCGGTTTCGAGGAAAGCCCGCACCAATATCTCGCCGCGCCGGGCAAATATCTCACCCAGCCGGGCGAGGACCCGCGGCTCCATTTCGAGATCGCTGCCGACGAGACGGTCAGCCTGATCCATGTCGGGGCGCTGCCCGAGCTGATCTGGGTCGAGGGCTGCGCGTGAAAAGGTGAGACTGAGCACTTGGCTAAAAAATTCCAGAAGCTTTCCCGCGACTTAACGAGAGTTTCAAAGAGCGATCGCCTTAATCTCGCCCTTTTCGGAACCATGCCATGTTTGAGCCGTATTTGGGTCGAGGGCGCGGGTCACGCCCTGAAACTGGCGAACCGCGCCACCCTCGAAATAAGGAATTAATTACATGAACAAGTTCACCATAGCCCTCGCCTCCGCCGCCTCGCTGGCGATCGTCGCCTGCGCCGAAGAGCCGGCCGATAACACTGCGATGGACGATGCCGCGATGGCCGACCAGATGGCCAATGATGACGCCGCGATGGTTGGCGAAACCGCCAACATCGTCGAAGTCGCGCAGGGCAACCCCGACTTCTCGACGCTGGTTTCGGCCGTGACCTCGGCCAATCTGGGCGAGACGCTTTCGGGCCCCGGTCCCTACACCGTGTTCGCTCCGACCAACGCCGCCTTCGAAAAGATCCCGCAGGCGACCCGTGACGAACTGATGAGCGAAGCCGGTCGTGAAGACCTCACCGGCATCCTCACCTATCACGTCGTCGAAGGCGAAACGATGGCAGCCGCTCTGACCGCGGCGATCGAAGGCGCGGGCGCAGGTGGTTATGAAATCACCACCGTAAACGGCGCCACGCTGACCGCCACTCTGGTTGACGGCAATGTGGTGCTGACCGATGCGGCGGGTAACACCTCGACCGTAACCGGTACCGATGTCGACGCGTCGAACGGCGTGATCCACTCGATCGATACGGTTCTGATGCCCGCCTAACCGGCGCTCACAACGTAACGACGAAAAGATGACAACACGGGCGGGTCCTGCTTTGGCAGGGCCCGCCTCTTGCGTTTCGGTCGAGGTCGGGACAATCGCGGCAGACATGGACAGACCACGAGCAAGGAACCGGCATGGCGACTGATTGCAAACTTCGCGGTTCGCGCAACTGGCACCGGCTCGCGCTTGCAACGCTTCCGCTGCTGCTCGCCGGATGCCAGAACGGGACGGACTCCGAACGCTCCACGGAGCCTTACGACGGCATCGCCGCCGACGAGACCATCCGCTTCACCGGAACCGAGCCCTTCTGGGGCGGGGAAAGCGCGGGCGGAACTCTGACCTACAGCACGCCGGAGACCATCGATGGCCGCACCATCTCGGTCGAACGCTTCGCCGGCAACAACGGGTTGTCGATCGCAGGCGAACTCGACGGGGCTGCGTTCGATCTGGTGGTGACCCCGGGCGATTGCTCCGACGGGATGAGCGACCGGACCTACCCCTTCGTCGCCACGCTGCAGATCGGCGAAGAGACGCGCTTCGGTTGCGCCTGGACCGATCGCCGTTCGTTCGAGGGCAGCGAGGCACCATGATGGCGCACGACGATGCGCCGATGATCGAGTGCGCGGCATGAGAGCCGTTCCCGACCTTCCCCGCTGGCTAGGCCTGGCGGGCCTGTTGCCGCAGATCGGTCTGGTTGCCGCGCTTTATGCAGGACCGCCGGAATGGCACGAGCCTGCGGCTCTGCTCGCCTATCTCTACGCCGGACTGATCTTTGCGTTTCTGGGCGGAACCTGGTGGGGAATTGCTGCCTGCGCCCCTGCCGCTCACCGCCGCCGGACTCATGGCTGGGTATGGATCGCGGGGGTGCTGCCCAGCCTCATCGCCTTTGCCGGTCTGACTCCACTACTGCTCGGTGCGCTGCCAATCGAACCCTCGCTGGTCGCTCTGGGTGGGGGGCTCCTCATCAGTCCCGCAGTCGATGCGCGGCTCGGCGCGCTGGCGCCGCGCTGGTGGATGGGGCTGCGATTGCCGCTTTCGCTGGGGCTAGGCGCGCTGACGATCGCCGCTGCGCTGGCCTAGCCCTGTCGCAAGACCCCGGCCCGATCCAGCTCGGGGCGCAACCGCCAGTCGTCCACAGCCACCAGAGCGGTTTGGTCGCCAAGCCCGCGCCTTCCGAAAAGGTCATTGCCGCCGCGGTTGTGGAAATGGAGGGCCGCGGCGAGCAGGCACGCCCGCTCGCCGTCCAATAATCTGGACGATCAGAACAGCCCGGGCACCTCGCGCTGCGCTGCGGTCGGTCGATCCGGCTGGAGCAACACCCTGCGGTCGCCGACGCTCTGCACGCCGCGCTCCACCCCGCTGGCGATCGCCGTGCAACTGCGTCCGGCGAGAAAGTCGAGCGCCACGCTGACCGAGGCTTCGGCGGGATCGCCCAACTGGTTCAGGATTCCGTCGTTGGCCGCGCAAGTGTTGGGCATGACCGAGGCAAGCCCGGTAAAATACTCGCCCTGATCGGCGGCATTGGTGGTCTTGAAGGCGGTCACCCGGAAGCGGTCGTCGCAGGCCGAGCGGTCGAAGGCGAACTGCCCGACCGGCTTGCCGAAGGTGTTGGTGCCCACCAGCGCCAGATTGGTGCCGAGATAGGGGATGAAGGAATTGGTGACGAGTTCGCTCGCCGAAGCGGTGCCGCCGCGGCCGATGACTGCGACCCTGCTCGCCGCGATAGCCTCCGGCTGGGCCTGGAACAGATCGACCTCGTTCTCCGCGGATTTTGACGGACGCAGGATCGTCTTGCTGAAGACCTGGCCCTGCCGCCCATCCGACATCAGATCGCCGAGCAATTCCGCCACCGAGACAAGTCCGCCGCCATTATAGCGCAGATCGAGGATGACCCTGGTAATTCCGGCAGTGCGGAACTGCTGGAACGCGGCACGCAATTGCGGTCCGGCGTCCTGGACGATGAACGTGCGCAGGTTGATGTAGCCGACCTGCTCGGTTCCGTCGTTGAGGATCCTCACCCCGTAGCGATCGGAGATGGGATCGAGCGAGAATTCGCTCTTGGCGATGGTCGCGCTGCGCTCCACCCCGGCAACGTCGCGAAAGCCCAGCGTCCGGCTGACGCCCGGGTCCGAGGGGCCAAGCGCCTGAATGACGGCTTGCGGCCCGCCCGATGCCATCAGACTGGCTACCGCGGTGCCATTGATCGACAGGAGCTCGGTCCCGCGGTCGATCCCGACGGGAAGCGCAGGTGCGTTCTCGAAGGATTCGAGCACGAACACGCGGTTGGCCGCAGTGTCGTAGCTAAGCCGAATGCCGAAACCGGCGTTCGAACCGCTGTTGATCAGCGCGGTCTCTTCCCGGATCGAGGTGATGTAGGTGAAGAACCTGTCTTTCGATTGCGCGCGGGCCGGTGCGACCAGCGCGTCGATATAGCTCTGAACATCGGTGAACGAGGCCGGATTGACGCCGGCGGCGAGCAGTTCGGGGAAGAGATACCATTCGTCGAGCACCTCGCGGACGAACTGTTGGCGATTGGCAAGCGAACAGGGATCGCTCGCGGTACCGCCGCCCGAGGTCCCCGGCGTTCCGCCGCCTCCGCCCGTCGTCGGTGCACTCGGAGCACTGCCCCCGCCTCCGCAAGCGGCGAGCGAGAAGGCGAGCGTAGCGGATAGCAACGTACGAGCGATGGTCATGGGAGCGACTCCGGGAAGATGGTGGCACAATGCCGTAACGAGGCCAGGGCATCCCGGCGGTCGTGCAAGCGACTCCCGAGCGCCATCTTTTGTGCCAAACACCGGAGGGCTAGGCAAGTTCGCGTTGCGTTCGCGACCAGATGTGCGCGATTCCGGGCAAAAACCGTGCATATTCGCCTGCAAGGCATGGTTTCATGGCAAGAGGACGCCCACAAGGGACGGATGAATCGAAGGAATTTTGCATGAGTGACGCTGCGTGGCTGGATAGCGCAGTTGGTGGACCCAAGCCTGCGGGGGACCTGGTTATTGCCCGGGTAGGCTCGCAACAGACGTTGGGCCGGTCCGGCTTCTCCTTGAAGAGCCCGGCGTTCGAGCACGGCGGCGAGCTGGATCCCAGCTTCACCGCCTGCGAGGAGGCTTCGGTCGCCCCGCCGCTGGAATGGACCGCGCCGCCGCCGGGTTCGCAGGAGCTCGTCCTCATCGTCGAGGATCTCGACGGACCCGACGACAAACCCAATCTGCACTGGCTGGTCTGGGGTCTGGCGCCGCAGCGTGGCAAGCTGCTCGAGGGGGAGGCACCGCCGCGCACCGGCAAGAACGCGCTGGGCAATTCCGAATGGCTGCTGCCCAATCCGCCGATCGGCCAGGAACACCGTTATGTGTTCCAGCTGTTCGCGCTCGATCTGCCACTGACCACAATGCCCGGGGCAAAGCTCGATCAGCTGTTCAAGCAGATCGAGGGTCATGTAACGGCCTGTGCGGTGCTGACCGGACGGTTCGAAGGCCACGAGGTCGAGGACTGGGATATCGCTGACGACGTTTGAGAAGAATACCCGGAAGGCCGGCGAGCCGGCCTCCGGGCATACAAGCAAGACTGACTGAGAAAGGAACTACAATGGCTGGTAAGAACAACGCCCTTCAGAAACCCGTGACACTGACTCCCGAACTGGAGAACGTGGTCGGCAAGGGTCCGATGACCCGCGCCCAGGTGACCTCGAAGATATGGGAGCACATCAAGGCGCACGATCTGCAGGATTCGAAGGATCGTCGCATGATCAACCCCGACGACAAGCTCAGCGCCGTAATCGGCAAGGAGCAGATTTCCATGTTCAAGATGACGGGCGCCGTCTCGAAGCACATGAGCTGAACGGGTTACCGGCGGCGGAAGGGCCAGTCCACGACGCCGCCGGTCCACAGCGCTAGCCACACCAGCAGCGGCTGCGCGAACATCCGCGGGATGTGATAGAAAAGGCCGAGCCCGCCATCGGTGCGCGCCATATCGAGCGCGAAATGGTTGATGTTGGCGGGGAAGACGAGGATCGCGTAGAGCGCCAGTCCTGTCCCGCCTGCATGGCGCAACCTTTGCGACCATGGCTGTGCCAGCGCAGCGGCGCCAAGCAGTTCGGCGATACCTGTCCAGAAGACCATGGCGTCCGATTGCCACACCCACCCGGGCATGATCTGCAAGAAGGGTTCGGGCGCGGCGAGGTGCAGATACCCGGCGACGGCGTAAAACGCAGCCAGAATCCAGCGCATGATCGGGCGAACAGTCAGAACCGCCAACCAATCCGGCGGATGCTGGCGCGCAGATCGAGCCGTTTGGTCTTCCAGCAGGGTCCTATGGCTGCGTTGCGATGCATGTCCTCACCCACTTCGCGCCTCAGGCCCATGACCGCGAGCCAAACTCCCCTGGCCCGTCAATCATCCTCGTCGACATGTTCGGGCAGCCCATCGAGCTCGGTCGAGGCATAATCGTCCAGCTCGGCCTCGGACATGGAATCATACATCTGCCGCGATGCTCCCTGAAGGTCGGAGACCTTGGTGTCCCCGCGCTTGGCCGATAGGGCAGCGCCAGCGGCGCGTTGCTGCGCTTTGGATTGCGCGGGCATTATTGCGTATCCGCTTCGAGTTCGCTGCCGCGTTTGAGCACCTGGTCGCCATCGTCCTGCTTGATCAGGTAAGCGGGGTTGTCGCTATCGCCGTGTTTGGTGATTTCGCTACCCTGCAAGGTCCGGGTGACCTCACGCTCGAAGCGCTCCTCGATCTGGCCGGCTCCGGTGCCATTGCCCCAGTTCCATTGGACGTATTGTCCGGTCTGAAAGCTGTTGGGATTGCTCATTTGGGATCTCCGCTTGGTGCAGAAAATCAATCCTTCTGCCGCGCCCGGGGTTCCAAAAAGCCACAACCCGATTGTTCAGGCATTTGCAGGCAGCGCGATCAATTGTCGATCGTGTCGAGCGGCGTTTCAGGCTCTTCGCCGGGCGATTCCATCTCGGTCACTTCTTCGCCGATGATGGAATCGGTCTGATTGCCTTCGTCGTCATCGGTGGCGGATTCGATCGAGCCACTCATCGTGGCCTCTTTCTCGACATCGCCCTGTGTTGCCGCGCCGAACATCCAGATGGCCGACAGCAGCACGATTGCCGCCAGCAGGCTGACGACCAGCACCCAACGAACCACGCCTTCTTTCGACCCGCCGCTGGCTTCGGTCTCCGAGACGTGAACTTCGTTACCATCGTTGTGCATTGGAATTCGCTCCTGCTTTCGTCATCGGTGCGTACCGGCTTTATCCTACGCAGACCATGCCAACAATGTTCCCTTTGGCGGTCGCCGTCAATCGCGCAGCAGTTCGTTGATCGCCGTCTTCTCGCGCGTCTGGGCATCGACCGTCTTGACGATCACCGCGCAGCCAAGCGAAGGTCCGCCGTCGGCGGCAGGCAGGGTGCCGGGCACCACCACCGAATAGGGTGGCACCGCACCGCGCGTTATTTCGCCACTCGCCCGGTCGACGATCTTGGTCGACTGGGTGATGAAGACCCCCATCGCCACGACCGCGCCTTCGCCGACGATCACCCCCTCGACGATCTCCGATCGCGCGCCGATGAAGCAATTGTCGCCGATGATCGTGGGGTTGGCCTGCATCGGCTCGAGTACGCCGCCGATCCCTGCGCCCGCCGAGATATGGCAGTTCTCGCCGATCTGGGCGCAAGATCCGATCGAGGCCCAGGTGTCGACCATGGTGCCCTTGCCGACATAGGCACCGATGTTGACGAAGCTGGGCATCAGCACGCAGCCCGGTGCGATATAGGCGCCCTGCCGGGCAATGGCCCCCGGCACCACGCGGAAACCGGCTTGTGCGAAACGCGCATCGTCCCAGCCGGCAAATTTGCTCGGCACCTTGTCAAAGGCCGGATGCCCCGCAGAGCCGCCTTCCATGATGCGGTTCTCGTTGAGCCGGAAAGACAGCAGCACCGCCTTCTTGAGCCACTGGTTGACCGTCCAGCCGCCCTTGCCATCGGGCTGCGCCACGCGCGCCTCGCCGCTGTCGATCAGCGCCAGCGCAGCATCGACCTGTTCGCGCACCGCGCTGCTCTGGGGTGTAATCGCGGCGCGATCTTCCCAGGCCTGTTCGATAGCGGCGGCGAGTTTCTGGGTCATTGCGGGCCCTGTCCTTGATCGGTGGAATGTCGGGCGTGCTGTTAGGGGGCAGGGCGGCAGCGGGCAAGTCGCTAGCTTCGCATCCGTTCTTTGCGCGGCTGACTTTGCGCGGGCTGTTAAATCCGGCGACCCCCGCCGTTAACCGACCCGCCATATCTTCGTCTATAAGTTGGAGGTCGAAAGGGTATGCAAATGTCGACCGGTTCAAGATACTCCAACATCCTTCGCGCCGGGGCTGCGCTGGCTCCGCTCGCCCTGCTGGCAGCATGTGGCGGTGGCGGTTCGGGCGGTATATCCAGTACTCCGACGCCTCAGCCTACCCCCACGCCAACACCGACGCCTACTCCGACTCCCACACCGACCCCCAGCCCGACACCGCCGCCGACCACGAACTTCGATACCGAGGAATTCCGGCTTTCGGACGGACCCGACCAGCACGGCGCGGTCAGCGCATGGACGAAAGGGGCGACCGGCGACGGCTCGCTTATCGCGATCATCGATACCGGGATCGACAGCGACAGTCCGGAATTCGTCGGCAGAATTCATCGCGATTCCCGCGACGTCGCAGGCAATCGAGGGTTCGAGGCCGAGGACGACCACGGCACCAATGTCGCGCTGGTAGCCGCAGCGGCGCGCGACAATTCCGGCGTGTTGGGCATCGCTTTCGACGCGAATCTGCTCGTGCTCCGCGCCGATCGGGTCGGGAGTTGCGGAACGGATACGCCCGAGGACACGACGCTGGGCTGCAGTTTCTTCGACAACGACATCGCCACCGGGATCGATCAGGCGGTGAGGTCGGGCGCCACGGTGGTCAATCTCAGCCTGGGAGGTGGCAACCCCGGCGCCCAGGTGCTGGCGGCCGTGGCGCGCGCATCTGCGGCGGGCGTGGTCATTGTTGTGGCTGCGGGCAATGCCGGAGACGGTAGCACGAGCGGGGTGGACCCCGCCGAGCCGACCGATTTCGCTCGCGGGGTGCGCGAGGCCGGCGGCGACAATGTCATCATCGTCGGATCGATCGACGAGGGCTTCCAGCTGTCGAGCTTCAGCCAGCGCGCAGGCAGCCAGACGCAATGGTATCTCGCCGCGCGCGGCGAACGCATTTGCTGCGTCTACGAGAACGGGGAGGTCTTTGTCGGGCAGGATGCCGACGGCAGGTTTCGCCTGCTGTTTTCCGGGACCAGTTTCGCGACTCCGCAGGTCGCGGGTGCAGTGGCCCTGCTCAAACAGGCATTCCCCAATCTGACCGGGCGGCAGATCGTCGAGATATTGCTCGATTCCGCGCGAGATCTTGGCGAAACCGGAGCCGACAGCACTTATGGCCGCGGCAGTCTCGACATCGCCGCCGCCTTTGCGCCCAGTGGAACAACTACGCTCGCGGGGGGCACCGCGGTGATCCGCATCGGCGAGACCGCCGCCATCGGGTCGGCAGCAATGGGCGATGCCTTTGCCGCACCGCAGAACCTGCAGGGCGTCCTGCTCGACCAGTATCGCCGCGCCTATCAGTTCAACTACGGCACCGGGCTGCGCGGCGCGGT
Organism: Erythrobacter sp. QSSC1-22B; assembly: GCF_001678665.1. GTDB lineage: Bacteria > Pseudomonadota > Alphaproteobacteria > Sphingomonadales > Sphingomonadaceae > Qipengyuania. Next base: position 68,962 of record NZ_LZRP01000009.1, on the reverse strand, counting down.
GCCCGATTTCAAGCTTCATGGTGCGCTTCAGCAGGACCGCCGACATCTGGCGGTGGGTAGCGAGGCGTTCTCGCTGGCGTTCACCGTCGGTGAGCGGCGGTTCGATGCGCAGAGCACCATGGCCCGAGAACTCCATCTCTCGAGCAGCGATGCCGAAGGCGCCCGGGTCCTGGCTGCCCGCATGCTGGCGCGGATCGCTCCGGACATGGAGGTCGGTTTTGCCTTACGCGAAGGCGCTCAGGGCCTGACCGCGCAATTGCAGGGCATGCGGCGGCCCGCCTTCCTCATCGCACGCGACGCAGCCGGCGATATGGGTTTCGCCACCAGCAGCGACGCAGGCTTTGCCCTGCGCAGGCAAATCGGTGACTGGGGCCTGACAGCGGGCGCGGAGACCGGCGAGGCCTGGCTCGGCAATTACCGCGACGGGCGGGACATGCTTCGCGGCCCGCGTGAAAGGTACGCCACGCGGAGCTTTGCCGTTGCTGCGGATCGCAGGCTAGGACCGCTCGATACCGTGTTCGGCCTTACCTGGCTGCAGGAGGATGCGACCCTGCTCGGCGCTTTTCTCAATGAAAGCTTCGGCGCCAGCGGTGCCGACACGCTGTTTCTCGACACTGCGACCGCGATCGACCTTTCGGCAGGCTGGCAGCTGGGGGCGAGCTATCGTCACGGCTTCACGCGTCCCCGGCAAAGTGGGCTGGTCGGCGCAGGTTCGGGATTCCAGAGCAACGCCTGGTCGCTCGACCTGTCGCGTGGCGATCTGTTCACCAGCGGCGACAGCTTCGGCCTGCGTCTCGCGCAGCCGCTGCGGGTGACCGGCGGCGGGATCGATGTGCTGCTGCCGGTGAGCTACGACTATGCGACCGAAACTGCCGGTGTTGGAACGCGCCGCCTCTCGCTCAGCCCCACGGGGCGCGAGACGGTGGGAGAGGCAAGCTGGCGCGGACCGTTCGCAAGCGGCCAGGCCAGCGCCAGCATCTACTACCGCACCGATCCCGGCCACTATGCCACCGCGCCCGACGATACAGGCGTCGCGATCAGCTGGCGAAAGGGTTTCTAGGCAGGCATCCCCGCCTGCAGCGCGAATTCATGCGCGCGCTGGACCAGCGGGACAACGCGTTCGCTCATCTGCTTGGCGTGCGAGGATGACGCCGTGCCGTCGATCACCCGCTTCTTGATGCCCTGCATGATCCCGGCGAGCCGGAACAGATTGTAGGCGAAATACCATTCCATCGGCGGGACCGGGTAGCCGGTGCGCGCGACATAGCGCTCCACCGCCTCGTCCTGGGTCGGAATGCCGAGCGCGGCGAGATCGAGCCCGAGCAGCCCGGCACGGCCATCGGCGGGATTGTGCCAGTTGAGCATGAGATAGCTGAAATCCGCGATCGGATCGCCCAGCGTCGACAGCTCCCAGTCGAGCACCGCCAGCACCTTTGAGGCATCCTTCTCGAAGATCAGATTGTCGAGCCGGTAGTCGCCATGGACCACCGAGGATTCATGCTGCGGCGGGATGGTCTGGGGCAGCCATTCGATCAGCCGGTCCATCTCGGGAATGGTGTCGGTTTCGGACAGTTTGTACTGCTTGGACCAGCGGCCGATCTGGCGGGCGCAGTAATCCTGCGACTTGCCGAAATCGCCCAGTCCGATGGCGTCGGGATTCTGGAGGTGGAGATCCGCCATGGTGTCGATCATCGAATTGTAGATCGCCCGGCGCTCCTCGGGGCTGCTGCCGGGCAGCGCGCCGTTCCACAGGCTGCGCCCGTCGGCGAGACCCATGACGAAGAACATCGCACCCACGACCTCGCGGTCTTCGCACAATCCGTAGGTCCGCGGCACCGGGAAGCCGGTGGGTCCGAGCGCCGCCATCGCCTTGTATTCGCGATCCACCGCATGCGCGCTGGGAAGCAGCTTGCCGAAGGGCTGGCGGCGCAGGACATAAGACTTGTTCGGCGTGTCGATCCGATAGGTCGGGTTGGATTGCCCGCCCTTGAACTTGGAATATTCGATCGGCCCCGCGAAGCCCTCGACATTCGCGGCGAACCATTGCGTCAGCCGCTCGAGATCGAGCTTGTCGTTGTCGGCCACTTCGACGGTGCCGACCATCTCCTTGTCGAAATCGATATCCATCAGTCGAACACGATCACGCTGCGTGCGGAATGACCATTGCGCATGGTGTCGAACCCCTTGTTGATATCTTCCAGCGCGATGCGCTCCGAGATGATCGTGTCGAGATCGAGCAACCCGCGCATGTAGAAATCCACCAGCCGCGGCAGATCGACCGGGAAGTGGTTCATCCCCATGATCGCGCCTTGCAGTTTCTTGCCGCTGAGCAGATCCATGGCACCAAGGCCGACCTTGCAGTCGAGCGGCATCATGCCGAGGATCGTGGCGGTGCCGCCGCGGCGCAGGATCTTCACCGACAGATCGGCGCTGGCCTGGCGCCCGACCGCCTCGATCGCGTGATGGACACCGGTGCCGCTGATCTTCATCACCTGCTCGACCGCGTCCTCGGCCATGGCATCGACCACATGGGTCGCGCCGAGCACCTTGGCGAGTTCGCGCTTTTCCGCGATCGGATCGAGCGCGATGACCTGGCCCGCGCCGGCAATCCGCGCTGCGTTGATCGCGGCAAGCCCGACGCCGCCACAGCCAATCACGGCGACCGACTCACCGGGCACCACTGAACAGGCGTTGAAAATCGCACCCGCCCCCGTCGTAACCGCGCAGCCGATTATAGCCGCCCGGTCGAGCGGCATTTCCTTGTCGATCGCGACGCAGGCATGCTCGTGGATCAGCATCTGTTCGGCAAAGGCCGAGAGGTTGAGCATCTGCGCCACCGTCTCGCCGCCATTGCGGGTGATGCGCGGGCTCTGCGCTTGCCGGCGGCGGGTGTCCGCCCCGAGGCAGAGCGCCATGCGCCCGGTGACGCAGAACTCGCAATGACCGCAGAAGGCCGACAGGCAGGTGACGACATGGTCACCCGGCTTGACCGTCCTGACTTCGGAACCGACCGCGCGAACGACGCCCGCCGCCTCGTGCCCCGGGATCGCCGGCATGGCGTGCGGATAGGCACCGTCGATGAAGTGCAGATCCGAATGGCACAGCCCGCAGGCCTTGGTGTCGATCAGCACTTCGTGCGGCAGCGGATCGGCGAGTTCTACCTCGCCGATCGTGAGCTTGCCGACAGTCTCGAGAATCGCAGCTTTCGCCATTAGCGGGTTGCCCCCATGTCGCCTGAGCTGGGACGGTTGTCGTTGCGGGCCGGGCCCTTGCCATCGCGCAATGCGTTGGCGCTGGGGCCTTCCTGCGGAGCGTGCTTGGCGAATTCCATCCGCGCGATCGAGCGGGCGTGGACCTCGTCGGGTCCGTCCGCCAGCCGCAGGGTGCGCTGATGGGCATAGGCGTTGGCGAGACCGTAATCGTCGGACACGCCGCCGCCACCATGCGCCTGGATGGCATCGTCGATGATCTTGAGCGCCATATTGGGTGCCTGAACCTTGATCATGGCGATTTCCTGCTTGGCGTTCTTGTTGCCGACCTTGTCCATGATGTCGGCGGCCTTGAGGCACAGCAGGCGGGTCATGTCGATGTCGATCCGGGCGCGCGCGACGCGCTCCTCCCAAACCGAATGCTTGTAGATCGGCTTGCCGAAAGCTTCGCGTTCCTGCAGCCGGCGGCACATCTTGGCGAGCGCTTCCTCGGCGACGCCGATGGTGCGCATGCAGTGGTGGATACGGCCCGGGCCGAGGCGCCCTTGCGCGATTTCGAAGCCGCGCCCTTCGCCCAGCAGCATCGCCGAGAGGGGAACGCGCACGTCCTTGAGCTCGACCTCCATATGCCCATGCGGGGCATCGTCGTAGCCGAACACCGGCAGGTGGCGCAGGATGTTCACACCCTTGGCGTCGTTGGGCATCAGGATCATCGACTGCTGCGCGTGACGCCCGGCATTGGGGTCGGTCTTGCCCATCACGATCGACACCTTGCAGCGCGGATCGCCGAGGCCCGATGACCACCATTTGCGGCCGTTGATTACGTATTCGTCGCCATCGCGCTCGATGCGGGTCTCGATATTGGTGGCATCCGACGAAGCGGTGAAGGGCTCGGTCATGAGGAAAGCAGAGCGGATCTCGCCGTTCATCAGCGGGGTGAGCCACTGGTCTTTCTGCTCAGCCGTACCATAGCGATGGAACACTTCCATGTTGCCGGTGTCGGGTGCGGAGCAGTTGAAGACTTCGGAGGCAAAGCCGATCTTGCCCATTTCCTCGGCGCACAGCGCGTATTCGAGATTGGTCAGGCCCGGACCTTCGAAGTCGTAGGTATCGTCGACATGGTGGTGGCCGTCGTTGCGCGGCGGCATGAACAGGTTCCAGATGCCCTGGTCCTTGGCCTTGGCCTTGAGCTCCTGCACCACCGGGATCACCTTCCAGCGATCGCCCTGGGCATCCTGTTCGCGATAGGTCGGAACCGCGGGGCGGACGTGGTTTTCGATGAAATTCCTGACTCTGTCGCGCCAGTAGGCCTGCCGTTCGGTGGGTTCGAAATCCATATCCACTTTCCTCTCGATTGTAGTTCGTTGCTCTATGAAACTGGCAGAGCGGGCACGCTGCGCCAAGCAAATTCCGGGTCTTGCGTCAGGGCGGGGTCACTCCGGCATCGATATCCGCCCGCGCCGCTTGGTCGAGCGCGGCGAGCCGCGCCTCGTGGTCCTCACGGCCGATCGGGAAGCGCGCGAGCCAGAAGGCCGCGAACAGCGCCAGCGCGATCGATACGCCCAGATAAAGCAGGATCATGCTCGCAATAACGGGTTGTTCAACAGTGCCTGGCGCGGAATTGGTAGGCAATTGCGACAGGCCGATGATCTGGCCGGTCACAAAGATGCCGGCCCCGGTGGCGCATTTCTGGATGAACCAATTGCCCGAATAGAACGAACCTTCGGCGCGCCTGCCGCTGCGCTCCTGGAAAGCCTCGACGATCTCGGCAATCATCGACGAGGCCGAGATCATCATCACGATGCCGAACATGTTGGCGAACAGCAAAAAACCAAAATACAGTAGGGTGGAAAGCTGTACCGTCGCGAGCGCTCCGGTCTCGCCCGGCGCGGGCGGTGCACCCACTTCCGGCCACATGCCGGCCAGGAAGAGCAGGAACGGCGTCGCCAGCAGAGCAACGCTGGCGATCGCGCCGATCGCCGCGGTCCTGGCCTTGCCCCAGCGGCGGTGCATCGGCCCGACGACGAAGAACATCATCACCACCGACAGGAACAGCACCACCGGATAGCCGACCAGTTCGACGCTCGACATCTGCCAGACGAAGAGGTTGAGGTAATTGGTGATCGAGAAGGTCATGCCCTGGCTGATGTAGGCGGCCAGCCCGCCCAGCGCGAAGATCAGGAAGGCCTTCTCGCGAAAGGCATCGGCGATTTCCGAAAAGGCGCCGCGGATGGTGAAGGGCGGCGGCTTGTGCGCGGGCAGATGCGCGACCAGCCTGTGCTGCCCGATCGCCGAGCCGACCACCGAAACGAAGATCAGCAACGCCCCGAATATGCCGAAATAGCTGTACCCGCCGGCCTGCAGCAGCCCCTCGGAGCCCGGCATGAACACGGTATAGGCCAGCAGCATCATCACCAGTCCGCCCATCCAGCCGAACAGATAGCGATAGCGGAACAGGGTGGTGCGTTCGTCGTAATCATGGGTGATTTCGGGCAGCAGGCTGACCGAGGGCACTTCGCAGGCGGAGAGCAGCACGCGGACGACCACGCAGATCCCGAGCAGCTCCCAGAAGCTTGGCGTACCGTCGATCGTCGGGTTCCACAGCACCGCCCAGGCCAGCGCTAGCGGGAGGGCTGCGGCGTAGAGCCAGGGCAGGCGTCGGCCCCAGCGTGTGTAGGTCCGGTCCGACAGATTGCCGAGTATCGGATCGACGAAGGCATCGACGATCAGCGCCGCGGCCAGCGCGAGGCTGACCATCCCGGCATCCATTCCGAGCACCTGATTATAGAAGATCAGCAGGAAGAAGCTGAACCCGCTGTCCTTCACGCCGAAGGCAACGGCGCCGAAGCCGTGGATGATCTTGAGCCGCTGCGGGAGCGGGCCGGTAACGAAACTCATGGTTTGGCGTCGCTCACCTGTTTCTCGGCTGCCTCGGCCATGGCCAGCAACGCGTCGAACATCTTGGGTGCATCCTCGTCCCAGCTGTCGCGCGGGCCGATGGTGATCCCGCCATCCACAAGCAGCGAGGTGCCGTTGACGAAACCTGCGGCCTCGCTTGCGAGATAGGCCATCGCTTCAGCAATATCGGCGGGCTGGCCGCCGCGCTTCACCGGCTGGGCGTTGCTCGACATCTGCGCCAGCACACCCTTGGCGATTTCCTTGGCCTCGCCTGAGATGTCGAGCGAGGAGGTGAAGATATCGGTGTTGATGAAGCCCGGCTGGACCGCGTTGACCCGGATCGAATGGCGCGCGAGATCCGCGGCTGCGAGCTTGGTGACATGCAGCACCCCGGCCTTGGCAACCGCATAGGCGGTGGGCGAATAGCCCGGACCGACCGCGGCGACGCTGGAGACGTTGACGATGCTGGCGCCGCCGGTCCGCGTCGAGGGCCGCCCGATCATGTGCGGGACCGCGTAGCGGATCCCCATCGCAACCGAGCGCAGCAGCAGATCCATGGTGGAATCCCAGTCCGCAGGCTCGATCTCGTCGATCGGCGCGCGCGCCCCGCCGGCACCGGCGTTGTTGAGCAGAGTATCGATCCCGCCGGTCTCGCTCGCGGCGAAATCCATCAGCGAACGGATCGCCTCGACGTCGCGGACGTCGCACTGGCGAAAGCGGATATCGCCCTCGCTTTCGCGCACCAGCCTCTCGCCGCCTTCGGTATCGATATCGCTGGCTATGACGATGGCGCCCTCGCGGGCGAACAGCCGGGCGCTTTGCGCCCCGATGCCCGCTGCGGCGCCGGTCACGACCACGGTTTTTCCCGAGAATCGCACTATTTTCTCCCACTCTCTCTGGCTGCGCAACTTAAGGCTGCAGGCCTGCGGGTCAACGCAAACCGCCTGACGCTACGGCATGGAGCTTCACCGTGATTGCTCTTGCGGCGCGGGGCCGAATCGACTTAACCTTAACGTCAAGAGACGAGGCACTGAGAGGAGAGACCTATGTCCGATCTGGAAGGATTCCGCAGCGAAGTTCGCGAGTGGCTGGAGGCGAATTGCCCGGCTGAAATGCGCGAGCCCGTGCGTGACGAAGGCGATGTCTATTGGGGCGGGCGCAACGCCAGCTTCAAGAGCGACGCGCAGAAGCAATGGTTCGAAACCTGCCGCGACAAGGGCTACACCGTTCCCGAATGGCCCAAGGAATATGGCGGCGCCGGACTGTCCGGGGCCGAGGGCAAGGTCCTGCGCCAGGAAATGGCGCGGATCGATGCGCGCCCGCCGCTCTCGAGCTTCGGCATCTGGATGCTCGGCCCGGCGCTGCTGCATTTCGGTACAGAGGGCCAGAAGCAGCGCTTCCTGACCGAGATCGCCAATGGCGAAATCCGCTGGTGCCAGGGCTATTCGGAACCCGGTTCGGGCTCCGACCTCGTCTCGATGCAGACCTTCGGCGAGGACAAGGGCGACCATTGGGTGGTCAACGGCCAGAAGGTCTGGACCTCCTACGCCGACGAAGCCGACTGGATCTTCTGCCTCGTCCGCACCGACAAGGAAAACAAATACCAGGGCATCACCTTCATGCTGTTCGACATGGCGGGCGAGGGCGTCAGCACCAAGCCGATCAAGCTGATCAGCGGCAACAGCCCGTTCTGCGAAACCTTCATGGACGATGTGAAGGTGCCCAAGAGCTATGGCGAGGACGTCCCGGCCTATGTCGGCGAAATCAACCGCGGCTGGGATGTGGCGAAATATCTGCTCGGCCACGAGCGTGAAATGATCTCGGGTGCGGGCGGCGGCGATCGCACCAGCGCCATCGGCGCGGCGGTGAAGCGCAATGTCGGCGAGATCGACCCGGTGCTGCGCGCCGAGCTGGCGATGTTCGATGTCGACGCGCTGGCCTATGCCGCAATGGGCGAGAAATTCCTCGACGAGATGAAGGCCGGCAAGGGTCATCCCGCTCAGCCCAACATGATGAAATACGTCGGTACGGAGCTGAACAAGCGTCGGCATGAGCTGATGATGTCGGCGGGCGGTTCGCGCGCTCTGGAATGGGAGAGCGAGGATACGAGCGGCGGCAAGCCGGCTCGCAACTGGCTGCGGACCAAGGCCAATTCGATCGAGGGCGGCACCAGCGAGGTGATGCTCAATGTCATCTCCAAACGGATCCTCGATCTGCCCGGAGCATGAGTGCGGCCGTAACCACTGCCACGAGTGCCGCCGCGCTCGCCAGCATGCCGCATGATTTCATTACCGGCGCGACGGTCGGCAGTGTGATTGCGGATGCGGAGGAGAACTCCACGCTGTTCGGCCTGCTGGTCGCTGGCGAGACTGCGGAGCTGGCCACCAGCGGGGAGAATGGCTCCGCGCTGTTCACCTCCGCGCGGGTGATCGTGGCCGAACGGGCCGGGATCATCAGCAAGCGTTTTGTCGTCAAGGTGTTCCGCCGCGACGCGATATCGGCCTTCTCGATCGACGCCGACACGCTGGTGACACTGACCCTGTTCGGCGGCAGTTTCGGCAAGGCCACGCTGATTTTCGACGAAGGCTTCGAGCCGATGCAACTTTCGACATGGCTGGGCGAGACATTCGTCGACGCCCCTGCCACCGTTTTGAGGACTACCTGACCCATGCCACTTTATCACGACGAAGATCAGGCCATGCTGGCCGAAAGCGCCAGCCAATTCATGGCCGAGCAGGGCAACCCGCAAAAACAGCTGCGCCACTGGCGCGACAAGGAATGCAAGGATGGCTTCGGCCATGAATTGTGGAAGCAGTTCGCCGAGATGGGCTTCACCGGCATCCTGGTCGGCGAGGATCACGGCGGGCTCGGGATGGGCCAGGTCGAGGCGGGCATCGTGCTCGAGGAAATCGGCCGCAACCTGACCCCGTCGCCGTTCCTCACCAGTTCGGTGCTGGCCGCGACCGCGCTCAAGCATGCCAGCGACGACGCGAAGGGCCGCTGGCTGCCAGGCATGGTCGAAGGCGAGAAGGTCTATGCCGTCGCCATCGACGAAGGCGCCAAGCACCGGCCCGAAACCATCCGCACCAAGGCCGAGAAATCCGGCAATGGCTTCCGGATTTCGGGGCAGAAGGATTTCGTCATCCATGGTGCCAGCGCCGACATGATGATCGTCGCCGCACGCACCTCGGGTAGCGACAGCGACGAAGACGGCATCACCCTGTTCGCGGTTCCCAAGGATGCCAGCGGGATGAGCCACGACGCAGTCCGGCTGGTGGACAGCTCGATGGCGACGCACACCAAGTTCGACGGTGTCGAGCTCGATGGCGATGCGGTCATCGGCGAGGTCGACGGCGGGCGCGCCGTGCTGAATGCCATGCTTACCGCCGGCCGCATCGGCGCGGCTGCGGAAGGTGCCGGCGTGGCGCGCGGGGCGATGGACATGACCATCGACTACCTCAAGCAGCGCAAGCAGTTCGGGAAGCTCATCGGCGAATTCCAGGCGCTCCAGCACCGTGCCAGCCATCTCTATTCCGAGGTCGAGATCGCGCGTGCGGTCGTGATCAAGGCGGCCCAGATGCTCGACGGCGGCAGCGAGCAGGCCGATCTGATGGCTTCGGTCGCCAAGGCCAAGGTCGCCAAGGCGGCGGGTCTCGCGGTGCGCGAGGGCGTGCAGATGCACGGCGGCATCGGGATGACCGACGAATACGACATCGGACTCTACATGAAGCGCGACCGCGCGTTGCAGGAATTCCTGGGCGACCAGTATTACCACGCGGGCCGCGTCGCCGAGATGAGCGGCTACTGATCCGCCGCGCCGCCGCGGGCATCGGCCTGCGGCGGCTGGAAATTCACCGGGCAGGCGGACCAAATCCGCTGCCACTACGGGAGACGACAGAATGAACCTCAACGACCTTTTCAGCCTCGAAGGGCGCACCGCGCTCGTCACCGGCGGCAGCCGCGGCATCGGCAGAATGATCGTCGAAGGCTTCCTCGCCGCCGGGATCGACCGGGTCTATATCACCGCACGCAAGGGCGGTGAGCTGAACGAGACCGCCGAAGAACTGGGCGACAAGGTCGTCCCGATCCAGGGCGATATCTCGACCATGGCAGGGATCGACGAACTGGTGGCGGAAATCTCCGGTCGCGAGAGCAAGCTCGACATTCTGGTCAACAATGCTGGCGCCGCCTGGGGGAACGACTATCTCGATTTCCCCGAGCAGGGCTGGGACAAGGTCATGGACCTCAACGTCAAGACGCCGTTCTTCCTGACCCAGAAGCTCCACAAGCTGCTGACCGCCGCGGCCAGCCAGCAACGCCCGGCCAAGGTCATCAACATCGCCAGTATCGACGGGCTGCGGATCAATCCGTGGGAAACCTATTCCTACCAGGCGTCGAAGGCTGCGCTGATCCATCTCACGCGCCGGATGGCTGCGCGGCTGGTTCAGGACCATGTCTATGTCACCGCGATCGCGCCGGGCGCTTTCCCCTCGGATATGAACAAAGTCGCGCGCGACATGGGAGATGAAAGCGCCAAGGGCATTCCCAACCGGCGCGTCGGCGATGCGATGGATATGGGCGGCAGCGCCGTCTATCTGGCGAGCCGCGCGGGGGATTATACCGTGGGCGAAACGCTCGCGGTGGACGGCGGGATCGTCAACGCCCACCTCCCGACGCACTTTGCCGATCCTGCCGGAGGTCGCTGACCTCGGCGGTATCGACTATTATCCGCTCGCTCGGCAAATGGATCGAGGGCAGGCTCTCGAATTCGGGTCGGGCGAGCAGATAACCCTGGATGTAGCGCACCCCCATCTTTCGCAGCGCCTCGAATTCCGCGACCGTCTCGATGCCTTCGGCGATCACGCCGATGCCCAGCGAACGCGCCATCCGCACCACGCCTTCGACGACCATGCGCTGCGGCATGGAGCGGTCGAGATCGCGGATCAGCGCCATATCGAGCTTTAGGTAATCGGTCTGGAACTTGGCCAGCAGGCCGAGCCCGGCATAACCCGCACCGAAATCGTCGATCGCGGTGCCAAAGCCAAGTTGCTGATAGGCCTCGATGATGCCGCGGACATGATCGCTGTCGATCATCGGCTCGTTTTCGGTGAATTCGAAGATCAGCCGCTCGGTGGGAAAGCCCGTCGCCTGCGCCGTCTTGAGCGTGAGCTGGATACAGGCGAGCGGTGAATAGACGGCGTTGGGCAGGAAATTGATCGACAGGCAGGCACCGGTATCCAGGATACCCGCCGCCACCGCGCCTTCGATCGCCGCGACCCGGCACTTCTGGTCGAAGGCGTAACGGCTTTCCTCCGAAACACCCGCCAGAACCTCGATCGCGCCTTCGCCATCACCGCCCCGAACGAGCGCTTCGTAGGCGAACGGCTTGCCGGTCTCGACATCGACGATCGGCTGGAAAGCCATCGAAATGTCGAATTCGTGCATTTGCGACCTGCACCCCTCGCACCCTTTTTTCACGCACTAATCTCCTGGTCGAACAGACGTTATAGCAGAGATGGCTAATGGTCGGTAAATACTCTGAAATTGCTTCGAAAGTTTCGGTCAGATGGGTGCCCTGGGCACCGGGGATCACAGCATCAGTTCGCGGACGAAGGGGATCAGTCCGGTCTGGCGCTGGCGCTTCATGCGCTCTGCGGCGAGAATCTGCTGCACCTTGGCAAAGCAGCCTCCGACATCGTCGTTGATGACGACATAATCATAGCCGTCCCAATGGCTGATTTCCGCGCGAGCGCGTTCCATCCGGCTGGCGATCACCTCCGAGGAGTCGGTCCCGCGGCCCATCAGGCGGCGTTGCAATTCGTCCAGGCTCGGCGGCAGGATGAAAACCCGCACCACATCCTGCTGGTCCTTCTGGTAAAGCTGCTGAGTGCCCTGCCAGTCGATGTCGAAAAGGAAGTCCTGCCCGTCCTTGAGCGCGGAGCGGATCCGGCCTTTGGGCGTGCCATAGCGAAACCCGAAGACATGAGCCCATTCGTAGAAATCGTCTTCCTCGATCATCGCATCGAATTCGCTGTCCGAAACGAAGTGATAGTGGACTCCCTCGATCTCACCCGGTCGCGGCGGCCGGGTGGTGCAGGAGACCGACAGTTTGATTTCCTCGTCGGCACTGAGCAGCATCCGCGAGATGGTGGTCTTGCCCGCCCCTGAGGGCGAAGACAGGATATACATCAAGCCGCGACGGTGCAGCGCGTCGGACTCGGTGTCGACGTCGGTCTCGGACTGGGAGCCGTTCGAAGGGGGAGATGGGGCCATGGGGGCTGTTGGCCCATGGAGAAGGGGCAAATCAAGCCCCGTGATGCGTCGAAGTGCGCTGATCAGTCGGGATTGGCCTGCTTGCGCAGCGTTCTCTCACCGGCACGGCGGGATTTGCGCCGCGACTGGCTGCGGTCGAATAGGACCTTGAGCACCAGCCCGGTGCTGACAATCGCGGCACCGGGAATGGAACGGGTTGCCACCTTGGTCACGCCATAGGCAGCCATGGTTTGCAGCAGCGAGCGGTTCTCCACCGCGTCCTTGGCGAACTGGCTGCCGTATTTGCGGCCCAGCACCGCCTTCTCCACGGTCAGCCGGGAAAGCCGACCGACGCTGCGGAGCAGGATGTCGTTGATGATCAAATTGGTCGACGGGTTAGTGCTCGGGCCGGGCACTGTGTCGCGCTCACCCGAAATTGCGTCCGCGGCGTCGTCGATCCGATCGGAGACGGTATCGGTAAGGTGGTTTGGTTTCGCCATGAGTGTCTGCCCGCTTGCGGCGCAGCAACAAGGCTGCGCAATTATTTCTTGCGGCCGAAATCGACCGTGACGACATTCGAACCGTCGTCGCTTTCTTTAACGATTCCATCGGCCTCGCGTTCCAGCTCGTCATTTCCGGGATCGTCGGTGGGGGTCGGCGCCATGTCGGCGACGGTGGCCTGGAACTGCAGGCCGAAATCCACCGCCGGATCGACGAATTGCGTGATCGCGGCATAGGGCACCACGAGTTCGGCCGGAATCTGGTTGAAGGACAGGCCGACGCTGAAGAGCTCTTCCTCGACCCGCAAATCCCAGAACTTGTTCTGCAGGACGATGGTCATCTCGTCGGGAAAGCGCTCGCGCAGCGATGCGGGGACGGAAACACCCGGCGCGTGGGTCTTGAAGGTGATGTAGAAATGATGCGCACCGGGCAGTTCGCTGCCCGAGCTGACGATTTCGCCCAGCACGCGGCCCACCACTGCGCGCAGGGCCTCCTGCACAATGGCGTCGTAGGGGATCAGGCTGTCGGGTGTATCGTCGCTCATGGGGTGCTAGGTGGAGTGGCACCGCCCGCGGGTCAAGCGCCTTGCGCCACTGTTTTACCGCATGACGCGCCAGACTGCCCTCGCGTCTTGCGCCGCGCCGCCAAGGGTTCTAGCGCTCGCGCCCATGCGCACAGGCACTATCGAACGCAACACCACGGAAACCGCCATTCATGTCGCGGTCGATCTCGATGGCACGGGACATTATGCGGTGGAGACCGGCATCGGCTTCCTCGATCACATGGTCGAACAGTTCTCGCGCCATTCGTTGATCGATGTGACGATGAAGGTCGCAGGCGATCTCCATGTCGACCAGCATCACACCACCGAGGACAGCGCGATCGCGCTGGGCCAGGCGCTGGCGCAGGCGCTGGGCGACAAGGGCGGGATCGCCCGCTACGGCACCGCCTATTCGCCGATGGACGAGACGCTGGCGCGCGTTGCGCTGGATATTTCGGGGCGCCCCTTTCTGGTATGGAAAGCCGGTTTCACTCAGGAAAAGCTGGGCGAATGGGACACCGAACTGATCGAGCACTGGTTCCATTCGGTGGCGCAAGCTGCCGGGATCACGCTGCATTGCGAGCTGCTCTACGGTCAGAACAACCACCATATCTGCGAGGCGCTGTACAAGGGTTTCGCGCGCGCCATGCGCCAGGCGGTCGAGATCGATCCGCGAAAAGGCGGTGCGGTTCCAAGCACCAAGGGGCAGCTGGGTGGCTGAGGTCGTTGCGCTGGTCGACTACGGCGCGGGCAATCTGCATTCGGTTGAAAACGCGCTCAAATCCGTGGGCGCACAGGTCCGGGTGACCGCCGATCCCGATGTGCTGCGCGCCGCCGACCGGATCGTCTTGCCCGGCGTCGGCTCCTTCAAATCCTGCGCCGAGGGCCTGCGCGCCATCGATGGTGCGATCGAGGCGATGACCGAGCGGGTGCAGGTCGGCGCAGCGCCGTTTCTGGGAATTTGCGTCGGCATGCAATTGCTTGCAAGCCGCGGGCTCGAACATGGCGTGACCGAGGGGCTGGACTGGATTTCCGGGGAAATCCGCCCGATCGAGCTAAGCGACGACACGATCAAGATCCCGCATATGGGCTGGAACGATGTTGCCATGACACCCCATGCCCGCGGCCACGATCTGGTCGAGCCGGGCGAGGCCTATTTTCTCCACTCGTTCCATTTTCACGCCGACAGCGGCGCCGATGTGGTGGCGATGACCGATCATGGCGGCGGGCTGGTCGCCGCAGTCGGACGCGACACCGTGCTCGGGGTCCAGTTCCACCCCGAAAAGAGCCAGGGCTACGGCCTCGCGCTGCTCGAACGCTTTCTCGAATGGAGACCGTGATTTGATCGTCTTTCCCGCAATCGATCTCAAGGGCGGCGACGTCGTGCGGCTGGCCGAGGGCGATATGGCGCGCGCCACCGTTTACGGCGACGATCCCGCCGCGCAGGCGCTGCTGTTCGCCGGGGCGGGGGCGGAATATCTCCATGTGGTCGATCTCGATGGCAGCTTCGCGGGCCGCGCCGAAAATCGCGAGGCGGTCGAGGGAATCGTCGAGGCATTTCCCGGTCACGTCCAGCTGGGCGGCGGTATCCGCGATGCCAGGGCGGTCGAGGGCTGGTTCAATCTCGGCGTGGCGCGGGTGGTGATGGGCTCGGCGGCGCTCAAGGATCCCGATTTCGTCAAGGCGATGGCGAAGGAATGGGAGAACGGCATCGTCGTCGCGGTCGATGCCAGGGACGGCATGGTCGCGACCGAAGGCTGGGCCGAAGTGTCCGATGTTCCGGTGCGCGATCTCGCCCGGCGGTTCGAGGATGCGGGCGTTGCATCGCTGCTGTTCACCGATATCGGGCGCGACGGGATGCTCAAGGGCTGCAACATCGACGCGACCGTCGAGCTGGCGCGCAGCGTCGACATTCCGGTGATTGCCAGCGGCGGGGTCAAGGGGCTGGACGACATCCGCATGCTGGCGCTGCATGCCGCTGACGGGATCGAGGGCGTGATCACCGGGCGGGCGCTCTACGAGGGGCGGCTCGACCTGGCAGCGGCCATCCAGATGGCCGAGCGGGCGTGAGGCAAATGGCATGACCGTCCGCATCCGCGTCATCCCTTGTCTCGACGTCGCAGATGGCCGCGTGGTCAAAGGGGTCAATTTCGTCGATCTCAGGGATGCCGGCGATCCGGTCGAGCAGGCGCAAGCCTACGACGCTGCGGGTGCCGACGAGCTGTGCTTTCTCGATATCTCCGCCACCCACGAGGGCCGCGGCACGCTGATCGACATCGTTCAGCGGACCGCCGCGGTTTGCTTCATGCCGCTGACCGTGGGGGGCGGGGTGCGCAGCGTCGCGGATGCGCGCGCCCTGCTGCTGGCCGGCGCGGACAAGGTTGCGGTCAATTCCGCCGCGGTCGAGCGGCCCGAGCTGGTGGGCGAAATCGCGGCGCGCTTCGGCAATCAATGCGTGGTCGGCTCGGTCGATGCCCGCCGGACCGATGCGGGCCACTGGGAAATCTTCACCCATGGCGGGCGTAAAGCCACCGGGATCGACGCGCTCGAACACGCGGTCCGGCTTGCCGAGCTTGGGGCTGGCGAATTGCTGGTCACTTCGATGGATGGCGATGGCACCAAGCGCGGCTACGATCTGGAACTGACCCGCACCATCGCCGATGCGGTCCGCGTGCCGGTAATCGCCAGCGGCGGGGTCGGCACACTCGATCATCTGGTCGAGGGCGTGAGGCAGGGCCATGCCAGCGCGGTGCTGGCGGCGTCGATCTTCCACTTCGGCGAACACACGATTGCAGAAGCGCACGACGCCTTGCGCGCTGCCGGACTGCCTGCGCGCGGATAAACGCCGCGGCTGAATAGCCACAAGAAGGTATCAAAGCGGGACGCTTTGCAAGAATAAGCCCCCGCCGCCGCGCTGCGCGCCAATGGCTGCGCCATGTCGAGCCAGGCCATCGCGATCGTATCCCAATTGTCGACCCTTCCCGGGGTGCAGAAGACTGCCGAGGCACTGAGCGAGCCGAGCAGCCTGCTGCTGATCGGCATCTCGATCGGCGGGATCGTGCTGGGGCGAATCCTCACGCTGGGTCACCGCGGGCAGGATTGACCCGCGCCGCCGAGCCTTCCATGACCCGCGCCATGGACACGCTGACCCGCCTCGAAACCACCATCGCGCAACGCCGCGGTACCGACCCTGCCGCCAGCTATGTCGCGCAATTGCAGGCGCGCGGCCTGCCCGTCATCGCGCGCAAGCTGGGCGAGGAAGCGGTCGAGACCGTTGTTGCCGCGCTTGCGGGCAGTGGCGAGGAAGTGGTCGGCGAAGCGGCGGATCTGCTGTTCCACCTGTTGGTGCTGCTGGGCGAGAAGGACATCGCGCTGGCGCAGGTCCTGGCCGAGCTCGACCGCCGCGAAGGCCTGTCGGGACTGGATGAAAAAGCAAGCAGGAGCGATTGATGCCGATCGATGCCACCCAACCCTACGACGATGCCAATATCTTCGCCAAAATCCTGGCCGGCGATATCCCCTCGACCAGGGTCTATGAGGACGAATGGGCCTATGCCTTCGAGGACATCAACCCGCAGGCCGAGATCCACACGCTGGTGATACCCAAGGCCAAATACGTCAGCTGGGACGATTTCTCGCAGCGCGCCGGGGCCGAGGAAATCGCCGGTTTCGTCCGCGCGGTTGGCAAGGTCGCGCGCGACAAGGGGCTGGTCGCGCCGGGCTATCGGTTGATGGCAAATGTCGGCGCGCATGGCGGGCAGGAAGTCGCGCATCTGCATGTCCATATCTTTGGCGGCCAGCCGCTCGGGCCGATGATCGCGCGCAATTCGCGCGATTGAGGTGGCCGGCTTTCGTCGGGCGCCTTGCCCGCTTGGTCGTTTGCGATTGCTAGGCGAATCCTCCCTGCGCTAGAGCGCGCGGGACTATGAACCGACCCAACCTTCCGGACGGTACGCTCGATGGCGACCGGCACCTCTACGCGGTGCGTGTCTATTACGAGGACACCGATCTGTCGGGGATCACCTATCACGCCAATTACCTGCGCTGGTTCGAACGCGCGCGTTCGGACCTGCTGCGCCGGCTCGAGATCGACCAGCGCGCCGCGATCGAGGCGGGCGAGGGCGCCTATGCGGTCTCCGAGGTCATGCTCAAATATCTTCGCCCGGCGAAGCTCGACGACGACGTGCTGATCGAGACCCGCTGCACCCAGATGCGCGCCGCCAGCTGCCGGATGCACCAGCGCGCGTTTCGCGGCGACGAACTGCTTGCCGAGGCGGAGCTGCGAATCGGCTTCGTCGCCCCCGACGGACGCCCGACGCGCCAGCCCGCCGCCTGGCGCGAGGCCTTTACCCGTTTCATGGAACCACAGGACACCGCATGAGCTCGCTAACCATTCTCGCCGCCGCCGCGCCCGTTGCGTCAACCGGGCTCGACCCGCTCGAACTGTTTCTCCAGGCCGATATCGTCGTCAAGGCGGTGATGGCGGGGCTGCTGATCGCCAGCATCTGGACCTGGATGATCATCGTCTCCTTCGCGATGCGGATGGGCAAGCTGAACCGCCAGACCCGGGTTTACGACGAGGAATTCTGGCAGGCGGACAGCTTCGACCGCTTCATGTCCGAGCGCGGTCGCAAGGACCTGCCCCCCGCACGCGTGGCAAACGCCGGGGTCACCGAATGGCGCCGCTCGACCAAGGACGGGGTCAAGGATCGCGACGGTCTGCGCCAGCGGCTGGCGGGCACAATGGACAGCCAGGTTGCGGGCGAGGCCGACCTGCTGGCCGAACGGCTCAACTTCCTGGCCACCGTTGGTTCGGTGGCGCCTTTCGTGGGCCTCTTCGGCACCGTCTGGGGGATCATGAACAGCTTCTTCCAGATCGGCGCCTCGGGCTCCTCCTCGCTGGCAGTGGTTGCGCCGGGCATTTCCGAAGCGCTGTTTGCGACCGCGATCGGGCTGTTCGCCGCCATTCCCGCGGTGATCGCCTACAACCGCTACAGCCATGCGGTGGATCGCTACGAGAGCAGGCTGCAGCGCTTCGCCGACCGGCTGCACGCCAGCTTCAGCCGCCAGCTGGAAAGCCGCTAGCATGGCGATGTCGCTGGGTTCGCGCCGAGGCGGGCGCAAGCGCGGTTCGCGCCGCACCCCGATGTCGGAAATCAACGTCACGCCCTTCGTTGACGTGATGCTGGTGCTGCTGATCATCTTCATGGTCACAGCGCCGATGCTGACCGCCGGGGTGCCGGTCGATCTGCCCGAGAGCCGTGCCAACGCGCTCGACAGCGAGCCGCAGGGCGTGACGATCAGCGTCGACGAGGCGGGCAATGTCTTCATCGACGATACGCCGGTCGAGGTCGGCGGTTTCGCGCAGGCACTCGAAGCGCTGCCACGAAGCGGCGAGGGACCCGATATCACGCTGCGCGCCGATCGCGGGCTCGACTACGGGCGGGTGATGGCGGTGATGGGCGAACTCAACCGCGCCGGGCTCAACCGTATCTCGCTGGTCACCCAGAGTTCATCGGTCGAGCCATAGCCAGACGATGATGCAAGCAAGCACCTTCCGGCGCGAGGAGCGGATCGGCCTGTTGGTGGCCTTCGCTCTGCATGTGCTGCTGGTCATCGTGCTGCTGGTGCAGCCCAAGACCGAACCTGTGTTCGAACCGGCCGAGCGGATGACGGTCAATCTGGCGACCGATGTCGGGATGGCAGCGACTGCGCCAGAACCGGTTGCGGAAAGCCGAGCCGCCGAAGCACCGACGCTGTCCGATACGCCGGCACCCGCACCCGCGCTCGACAGCCCGCCGCTGCCGTCGGAGCCTGTCGCGCGCCCGGTCGAACGCGTTCAGACACCTGCGCCAGCCACGCGTCCGGTTGCCCGGTCTCGCCCTGCGCCGGCTCCTACGCCTGCCCGCGCTCAACGGCGCGAGCGACCGCGTGCCCAACCCTCTGCCGCTGCTGCCCCCGCGCGAACACCTGCGCGCGAAGCTGCTCGCCCGGCGCAGCCTGCCAGACCCGCGCAGCCCTCGGGCGGGTCGCGGCTCGGCGATAATTTCCTCGAGGGTGCGGGCAGCAGCGCAAGCACCAGCGAGACCCGCGTCCCCGCATCGCAGATCGGCGCGAGCGCCAAGGCGTCGCTGGTTCAGGCGATCGCCCGCGAGATCAAGCCGCATTGGCAACCGCCCAACGGTCCCGATGTCGAAAAGATCACCACCTATCTGCGGTTTCGGTTAAAACCGGACGGTTCGCTCGACGGGCGACCTGCGATGGTCCGCCAGACCGGGGTCAACGATACCAACCGTGCCCAGGCCGGGCGCCATGCGGAACAGGCCATCCGTGCGGTGCAACTGGCTGCTCCGTTCAACTTGCCGGAGGAGTATTACGAGGCCTGGAAGCTCGTAAATCCTTTCAGCTTCGATTGGAACCTAGCGCAATGAAACAGCTTTTCGCCTTCGCCATGATCTTTATCGCCGCGCCGCTCGCGGCGCAGAACGAGGATCTGGGAGAAGCGCCACCCGAAGGCGGCGCGATCGAGATTGTCGAAGAGAGCGAAGGCCTGTCGGGCTCGGTCAGCTTCGAGGGCAATCTCGACGACCTAGGCATCGCGATCCCGGCCTTCGCCACCGATCGCAACGTCCCGACTCCCGCCAACCAGTCGGGTACCGCCGCGCTTGGGATCGAGCTGGCGCGCGTGGTCACCGCGAACCTGCGCAACAACGGGCTGTTCGAGCCGACCGGACCCGATGCCCTGCCGCGCCCCGAGTTCGCGCAGATCACCTCGCCGAGCTGGGCGACATGGTCCAATCGTGGCGCCGAAATGCTGGTCCACGGCTATGTCCGCGGACGCAGCGACGGGCGGCTGACCGTCGGCTGCTACCTCTACGACATGGCGCTGCAAAGCGAGCTGGTGCGCGAGGGCTGGGTGGTGCCGCCCGCCGACTGGCGCCGGGCTGCGCACAAATGCTCCGACCTCATCTATTCGCGGCTGACCGGGGAGAGCCCGTTCTTCGACAGCCGGATTGCCTATATCGCCGAGACCGGTCCCAAGGATAATCGCACCAAGCGGCTGGCGATCATGGACAGCGATGGCGCGAACCATCGCTTCATCACCACCGGGCGCTCGACCGCGCTGACCCCGCGCTATTCGCCCGACTACCGCCAGCTGGTCTATCTCAGCTATGTCGACGGCAATCCGCGGATCTATGTCTACGACATCGGCAGCGGGCAGCAAACGCTGGTGACGCAGAGCGAGAACCCGACCTTCGCCCCGCGCTGGAGCCCCGACGGGCGTTCGATCCTCTATTCCATGGCGGTCAACGGCAACACCGACATCTACCGCGTCAGCGCGCAGGGCGGGCAGAGCCAGCGACTGACCGATGCGCCCGGGATCGATATCGGCGGCTCCTATTCGCCCGATGGCAGCAAGATCGTGTTCGAGAGCGACCGCTCGGGGAGCCAACAGATCTATGTGATGGACGCCAACGGCTCGGACCAGCAGCGGCTGTCGTTCTTCGGCGGCCGCGCCGCGACTCCTGAATGGAGCCCGCGCGGCGACCAGATCGCCTTCACCCATATCACCGGCGATTTCCGGATCGCGGTAATGAATACGAACGGTCGCAACATCCGCCATCTCACCAACAGCTGGCAGGACGAAGCCCCGACCTGGGCACCCAACGGCCGCATCGTGCAATTCTTCCGCACCGAGCGAAATTCGGGTGCCACCGGCCTGTGGCAGGTCGATCTGACCGGCGAGAACGAGCGTCGCCTGCCGACTCCGGTGGACGCGTCGGACCCCGCGTGGGGACCGATTCTGCCCTGAGATCATTGGATTAAGGGGTCGCCGACGAATTTACTCAACTGCTGAAAGGATCGGCACTTATGAATACTCGCTTCGCCGCAACCATCCTTGCAGTCAGCACGCTTGCCGTGGCTGCCTGCCAGAAGAAACCCCCCGAGGAACTGCCGCCGCCGCCGCAGCAGACCACGACGCCGACTCCGGCTCCCACTGCGGGCCCGGCTGCTGGCGCGCTTGGTACGCAACAGCACTTCACCAACGCGGTAGGTGCGGCCAATACGGTCGTCTATTTCGACACCGATCGCTACAATATCGACACCTCGAGTTCGGCCAAGCTCCAGAACCAGGGTCGCTATTTCAGCCAGCATTCGAACCTGACCTTCACCATCGAAGGCCACACCGACGAACGCGGCACGCGCGACTACAACCTCGCGCTGGGCGAGCGACGCGCCAATGCAGCCAAGAACTATCTGGTGTCGCTGGGAATCCCCGCCAGCCGCATCCGCACGGTCAGCTACGGCAAGGAACGCCCTGTGGAACTCGGCTCGAACCCGACTGCCTGGGCGCAGAATCGGCGCGCCGCGAGCGTCGTAATCAACTGAATTGAGACTGTAAGCCGGAACGCGCTCTCTCCCTCAGGGGAGGGGGCGCTTTCTTCCGACGGTCTGCGGGTTTATTGCCCGAGGCTGACCGGGGCCGTGCTGGCCGATACGGCAAAAAGCGCCGGCCCGCGCAGATCGATGCCGCTCGGCGGCGATTTGCCACCCGCGATTGCGAACAGCGCCATCGTCAGGACGCAAAACGTGGCGGAGAGGGTCAGTTGCTTGCTCATCGGGTCCTTGCTCGTCGGCGTCCTTGTGAAGCGATCATAACGGTCGTCGATGAACGCTTCGTTGCAATGCAACATTTCGTATCGCAACCCTTTGCAGCCCTATGCATCTGCCGCCACCGCGACTAGACTGACGCCAATGATTGCCCGACCAATGACTTTTTGCGCGCTTCCCTGCCATGCCTAAGCCCCGCCGTTCGAACGACTGGGGCTTTCCCCGCTGGCGCGGCTACGAGGCCGGTCGCGAGGCTGCGACCATCCGGCTGTGCGACCGCCACGGCTGCGAGGAAGCTGGCGATTGCCCGGCGCCCAAGGCTCCGAACAATCCCGAGCGCTGGTATTTCTGCCAGACACACGCCGCCGAATACAATCGCAAATGGGATTATTTCGAAGGCCTCGACAAGGAAGAGAAAGCCGCCCGGACCAAGGCCGAGCAGAGCGAGACCGCGGGCTATGCCGAGGCGCAGCATTACGGCTGGGCGAGCAGCGGCGACGGATCGCGCAGCCCCGACGAACTGCGCGCTCTCGAAATTCTCGAGCTCGAAGCGGATGCCGATTTCGCCGCGGTGAAGAAGGGCTGGCGCGACAAGGCCAAGAAGGTCCACCCCGACGTCAAACCGGGTGATGTCGAGGCTGCCGCCGAATTCCAGAAGCTGCAGGTCGCCTATGAAGTGCTCAAGGCGGCCGAGGAACGCCGCGAGTGGCGGGGCTAGGCTCTCGCTAGCCGTTTGGCGATCGCCGCCGCGAGCCGCTGCCCCAGCGCCGGGCCCTGCTCGGGATAGAGATAGGGTTCGATCAACTCCGCCTCCATCACCGCCAGCCGCCCGTCGGGCAGGCGAAGCATGTCGATCCGCGCGTAGAGCAGATCGGTGAAGGGCAGCGCATCGACCACCGCCTGAGCGGTGGCGAGATCGCCCGCGGACGGGCTGAACGCCGCCTCGCGCCCACCGAACAGCGACTGGATGCGATAGTCGCCCGCGGCGGGGGTCTTGCACACGCCATGGCTGAACGCGCCGTCGATAAACACGAAGGTGAATTCACCCTCCTCACGGATCGCGGGGAGGAAGGGCTGGATCATGCATGGCTGCCCCATGCGCCAACCGGGGGCGGGCAAGTTATTGCGCGCGAAGCTGTGCTGGCCGAGCCCGCCCGCGCCGATCCGGCGCTTGATCACCACGCGATCGCTGGCGAATTGATCCATGGCCGCAGCGAGGTCGGCAGCGGTGGCATCGTCGCGCCAGAGCGTCGGGACGGTCACCGCTCCGCTGGCTGCAAGTTCCTTGAGATAGCGCTTGTCGGCATTCCATCGCACCGCCTCGGGCGGATTGCAGATCGCAATCCCCCGGTCCGCGAGCGCATCGAGCCGGGCTATGAACTCTTCGGGATGGTCCTGATAATCCCAGGCGGTGCCAAGCAGGATGAGGCCGAGACCATCGAAAGCGGGAAGGGGGGCGCGCCAGTCGATCTCGACCAGTTCCAGCCCGGCGGCAGCGAAGGCCGGCCGCAGCGCGGCCACTTCGAGATCGTGCTCGAACGCATCGCCGCGCCGCGCCGCCGCGCCGCCATTGCTGGCGGGCAGCGTCGCGGCGCAGCCGAGAAAACCGATTCTGGTCACGGGTTCAGGTCGGTTCAGACGTGCTCGAGCGCCTGTTCGAAATCGGCGATCAGATCGTCGGCATCCTCGATCCCGACCGAGATCCGCACCAGATTGTCGCCGATACCCAGTTCCGCGCGGCGCCCTTCGGCCACCGAGAGATGCGTCATCGAAGCCGGATGGCTGGCAAGCGTCTCGGTCCCGCCCAGGCTCACCGCCAGCTTGGCGATGGTGAGATTGTCGAGGAAGCGGAAGCACTCCGCCTCGCCGCCCTTGATGAAGACCGAGAAGGTCGAGCCAGCACCGAGGCAGTGGCGATCGTAGATGTCCTGCTGGCGGGCATCGGCGATCATGCCGAGATAGCCGAGCCGTTCGACCTTGGGATGCTGGGAAAGAAACTCGCACACCTTGGCCGCATTCTCGCCGGCGCGCTGCATCCGCAGTTCGACGGTTTCGAGCGAGCGCAGCAGCATCCAGGCGGTGTTGGGATCGCAGATCCCGCCCATCGTATTGCGCAAGGACCGGACCGGATCCATCCACTTGCGCGCGCCAGCGATCGAGCCCGCCACCAGATCGGAATGGCCGCCGACATATTTGGTCAGCGAATAGACCACGATATCCGCACCGTGATCGAGCGGGCGCTGCCACAGCGGGCCGAGGAAGGTGTTGTCGATCGCGATCGGGCACTCGGGGCCCAGGGCGGCATCGCGCGCATCGCGCACTGCCTCGACATCGACCAGCGCATTGGTCGGATTGCCCGGGCTTTCGAGATAGACCATGCAGACCTTGCCGCCGTTCTCCGCAGCCATAGCCTTGGCCTTGGCGAGCACGGCGTCGATTTCCTCGCGAGTCGCGCCGGCGGGGAAATCGACATATTTCACCCCGAACTTGGCCAGCACCTTGGCGACGAAGCCTTCGCTTGCCGCATAGAGCGGGCCCGAATGGACGATGACGTCGTTCTGGCTGGCATAGGCGAGCATCAGCACGGTGATGGCGGTCATGCCGCTGGAGAAGCTGAGCGCGTCCTCCGCGCCGTCCCAGATCCCCAGCCGATCCTCGAGGATTTCCTGATTGGGGCCGTTGAAGCGCGAATAGACCAGCCCGTCGGCGCCGCCGGGGCGCTTGCCGGTGATGCCCTCGAAATGGCGCTTGCCCGCCGCCGCGCTTTCGAACGCGAAGGTGCTGGTAAGGAAGATCGGCGGCTTGAGGCTGCCCTCGGACAGCACCGGGTCGTAGCCATGGCCCATCATCAGCGTGGAGGGCTTGAGCGGCCGCCCCTGAATCTTGGTAACTTCGGGTTTGGGCGCCTTGCGCGGGGTGGTGGGGTCGATGATGCTGTCGCTCATTGCGGCAGTCCTTCCTGTCGAGTCGCCCCCAGGGAGGCGGGGGCCAGGAGAGCGCTCGGGGCATCCGTTCCTAACCTCCGCAGGAACGCCTATCCGCCGACGCCGAATATTGCCCGGCGATTATCCCCATGGGCGCCGGAATTCAACCGCTTAAGCAACGGTCTCTGCGGTGCAAAGCGGGTACGCAGAACCGGTGGCCGGAGCCAATCGGCCGGAGTGTGTCGCATCCGGCCGGAAAGGTCAGCGCGGCGAGAGCACCATCAGCATCTGGCGGCCTTCGAGGCGCGGGAAGGCTTCGACCTTGCCGATTTCCTCGACATCGTCGCGCACGCGGTTGAGCAGGTCCATGCCCAATTGCTGATGCGCCATCTCGCGGCCACGGAAGCGCAGGGTGATCTTTACCTTGTCGCCGTTCTCGATGAACTTGGTGACGTTGCGCATCTTCACCTCGTAATCATGGGTGTCGATGTTGGGACGCATCTTCACTTCCTTGATGTCCTGGGTCTTTTGCGTCTTGCGCGCCAGATTGGCCTTTTTCTGCGCCTCGTAGCGATGCTTGCCGACATCGAGGAACTTGCACACCGGCGGGTCCGCATTGGGACTCACTTCGACGAGATTGAGGCCGATTTCGTTGGCCTGCTCCATCGCTTCGCGGGTGTACATCACGCCAAGGTTCTCGCCTTCGTGATCAATCACGCGGACCTTGGGAACTTGAATGAAAGTGTCGTATCGCGGACCGCTCTTGACCGGCGGCTGCATGGAACGACGTGGTGGACGGGCTATGGGGCTGTCTCCTTAATGGTTACAAAGTTCAAGCGGCGCAAATAAGCATTGTTCCCGCGCGAGGGAAGGGGATTCCGCGCGCGGTCGTCAGATTCGTCCCTGAATGTGGCGGTTACGCAGCCCGGCGCCACAGGGGGAAGGTCGCCAGACGGTCGCTGGCATGGACCATCGCGTCGATCCGCTCGGCGGGCTGGAGCGCTTCGAGGATGGCGGGGTCGGCGGCGTTCATCCCGCCGGTATAGGCCCCGAAGGCGGGCAGGATCATCCGCCCCGATGCGGTTCCATCGGGCGCCTCGCTGGTGCTCACCACCGCGCATGGGCGGCGGATATGGCGGCGATGGACGGTCACTTGCAGCCGTGGATGAAAGTGGCCCGACAGTTCCGGGCGGGTCTCGCCGGTTTTCGCGCGGTGGCGCAGCACCACGCCGCCGATCTCCAGCTCCTCGGCCAGCGTCCCGCCGCAGCGCGCTTCCATGTCCGGATCGTGGTTGCCGGTGATCCAGACCCAGTCGACCGCGCTGGTCAGCGCGTCGAGCATCCCGCAGGCATGCTGTTCGAGCCGGGTCGAGCCATCCGAATCGTGGAAATTGTCCCCCAGCGTGATCACCCGGCGCGCGCCGGTCTCGCGAATCGCCAGCGCCACGCGCTCCAGCGTCTCGCGGCTGTCGTAGGGCGGGACCATCTGACCGTGGCGCGCGAAGAAGCTGCCCTTTTCGAGATGCAGATCGGCGACCAGCAAGGCGCGCTCGCGCGGCCAGTAGAGCGCACGGCCCTTGGTCAGGAGCCATTCCTGGCCGGCGAACGAAAGGGGAACCATGCCAGGCTATTGCCGCAGCGCCGGGACGATGGCAAGGCTTCGCACATGACCGATGCGACCGATGCGACCGACCAGACCGAGCAGGCCCGCCAGTGGTTCGAGCAATTGCGAGATGCGATCTGCGCCGAATTCGAGGCCATCGAGCGCGAGGCGGGTTCGGACGCGGCTTTCGATTATGCGCCATGGCAGCGCGAGGAAGAGGGCAATGACGATCCCGGCGGCGGCACCCGCGGATTGATGAAGGGCAAGGTCTTCGAGAAGGTCGGGGTCAACGTCTCGACCGTGCGCGGCAATTTCGCGCCCGAATTCGCCGGGACGATCAACGGCGCCACCGCCGAGGATCCGGGCTTCTGCGCCACCGGGATCAGCCTCGTGGCGCATATGGCGAACCCGCATGTGCCCGCGGTGCATATGAACACGCGGTTCCTCGTCACCGGCAAATCCTGGTTCGGGGGCGGGGCAGATCTCAACCCGCCGATCCCCTATGCGCAGGACACCGAGGATTTCCACGCCCGCTTCCGCGCCACCTGCGCCGCGCACAACCCGACCTATTACGAGCGCTTTTCCAAATGGGCGGATGACTATTTCTACATCCCCCATCGCGGTGTCCATCGCGGGGTCGGGGGAATCTTCTACGACCATCTCGAATGCCCCGACGCCGCCGCTTTCGAGCGCAATTTCGGGTTCACCAAGGATGTCGGCGAAGCTTTTCTCGACATCTTCCCCAGGCTCGTCCGCCGCCGGATGGAGAGCGATTTTACCCAAGCCGACAAGCTCACCCAGCTCGAATGGCGCGGCCGCTATGCCGAGTTCAATCTGGTCTACGATCGCGGCACGCTGTTCGGGCTCAAGACCGGCGGCAATATCGATGCGATCCTGATGAGCCTGCCGCCCGAGGCTGTCTGGACCTGACCCGGCGCAATTGCTCGGCGCATTGGCCAAGCGTATTTGCCCGGCTTATTTGATTGCAAAACGGCCCGTTCGCCCACAGGTTGATCGGCTATGCTGCGCCAATATGAACTTGTAGAACGGGTCAAGGAATACGATCCCGACGCCGACGAGGCGATGCTCAATCGCGCCTATGTCTACACCGTGCAGAAGCACGGCACCCAGACCCGCGCCTCGGGCGACCCCTATTTCAGCCATCCGGTCGAGGTCGCCGGGCTGATGACCGATCTCAAGCTCGATCAGGAAACCATCGCCACCGCGCTGCTCCACGACACGGTCGAGGACACGCTCGCCACCATCGAGGATATCGAGGCCAATTTCGGCCCCGAAATCGCGCGGCTGGTCGACGGGGTGACCAAGCTCTCCCGGATCGAGCAGATGCCCGAGAACGAGCGCGCGGCCGAGAATTTGCGCAAGTTCCTGCTGGCGATGAGCGAGGATATTCGCGTGCTGCTGGTCAAGCTGGGCGACCGGCTGCACAATATGCGCACGCTGCATTTCATCAAGAAGCCCGAGAAACGCCAGCGCATCGCCCGCGAGACGATGGATATCTACGCCCCGCTGGCGGAGCGGGTCGGGATGTACGAATACATGCGCGAGATGCAGCTGCTCGCCTTCGAACAGCTCGAACCCGAAGCCTATGAAACCATCGCCAAGCGGCTGTCGCAACTGCGCGCGCAGGACGGCGGGCAGGTCGATGCGATCGCGCTGGCGATGAAGCAGGCGCTGGCCGAAGCCGGGTTGCAGGTCGAGGTCAGCGGGCGCGAAAAGCATCCCTATTCGATCTGGCGCAAGATGGCCGAGCGCCATGTCAGTTTCGAACAGGTGACCGATATCATGGCCTTCCGCGTCCTCACCGAGGACGAGAACGACTGCTATCGCGCGCTGGGGGTCCTGCACCGCACCTGGCAGTTCCTGCCGGGCAAGTTCAAGGACTACATCTCGACCCCCAAGACCAATGGCTACCGTTCGCTGCACACCTCGCTGATGTACGAGAATTCGATGCGGGTGGAGGTCCAGATCCGCACCCGCGAGATGCACCGGCTCAACGAATTCGGGTTTGCTGCGCACTGGGCCTACAAGCAGGGCAACCGCCCTGACGGACAGGTCGGCTGGCTGCGCGATTTGATCGAGATCGTCGATGCCAGCCACGATGCCGAGGAACTGCTCGAGCACACAAGGATGGCGATCTATCAGGACCGCATCTTCGCCTTCACCCCCAAGGGCGGGCTGTTCCAGCTTCCCAAGGGCGCAACCCCGGTCGATTTCGCGTTTGCGGTCCATACCGATCTCGGCGCGCAGACGGTGGGTGCCAAGATCAACGGGCGGCACATGCCGCTGCGCACCCCGCTGGCGAATGGCGATGTCGTCGAGATCGTCAAGGGCAACAGCGCCGAGCCGCAACTGTCCTGGCTCGGCTATGTCGTCACCGGCAAGGCGCGCGCCGCGATTCGCCGCGCGGTGCGGCTCAAGGAACGCGCCGAAGTTGCCGAGATCGGCCAGAAGCTGTTCGACGAGATCGCCAGCCGGGTTCCTGCCAGGGTCGGCAAGAAGGCGCTCAAGAAGGCGCTCGAACGGCTCGACATGGAAGAGGACGACGACCTCTATTATGCGATCGGTGCTGCCGAGATCGAGGATCGCGACGTCATGGAGGCGCTGGTCCCGGGTTGCACCGAGGCGCTCCCCGACACTCCCGAATGGGGCAAGCGGCAAATTTCGATCCGCGGGCTGACCCCCGGTGTGGCCTATACACTCGCGGAATGCTGCCACCCGATCCCGGGCGACCGGATCGTCGGCACCCGCAGGACGGGCGAGAAGGTCGAGGTCCACACCATCGAATGCCACGAACTGGCTAGCGGGATCGATTCCGACTGGCTCGACCTGTCGTGGGGCAAGCGCGCGGCGGGCGCGGTGGGGCGCCTGCGCATGACGCTTTACGACAGACCGGGCACACTGGCCGAGGCGGCGGGTATCTTCGCGCAGAACCACGCCAATGTCCGCGCGCTCGAACAGGTTCAGAACGATCCGCCCTTCGCCGGTTACGATATCGATCTCGAGGTGCAGGATCTGGGCCACCTCAACCGCATTGTCAGCGCCCTGCGCGCCAGCGATGCCATCGCGCAGGCCGAGCGGGTTTAGTGGGCGTAATCGGACTCGACCATGTCCAGCTCGCCATTCCGGCGAACGGTGAGGCAGAGGCCCGAAAATTCTACGTCGGATTGCTTGAGATGCGCGAGGTGCCGAAGCCCGCAACCCTGGCGCCCGAGGGCTGCTGGTTCGAAGGCGGGTCGCTGCGCCTCCATATCGGCATCGACCGCGAGTTTCGTCCGGCAATGAAAGCGCATCCCGCGCTGCTGGTCGATGATCTGGCGGGTCTGCGCACGAAGCTCGACGAGGCCGGCGTCACGGTCCGCGATGGCGAGGCGATCGAAGGCTACACCCGCCTGTTCATCAGCGATCCCTTCGGCAACCGGATCGAATTGATGGAGCGACTCTAGGCGAGGCTAAACGCTATTCGCCTGCTGGTATCACGCGTCGTACCGGGACAGGAATATTGCAGATATCGGCGCCGCCTGCGGGCGCTATGAAGAAGGGATCGCGGCGATTGGCGCGTGCTTCGGCATAGCGGCCGAAGGCTTCGCTCTCGGTGGAGAGATATTCGAAGCGGGGTTGTTCGCTGGCGGGCAGGTCGCTGGCGATCCGGATCGACCGGATCGGGATGCGCTTGGCCGGGTCTTCATAGAACCCGAGCGCACCCTTCCCGCGGGGCAGGCTCGAAAGATGCTCGATCCCCTCCACCACGCGCCCGACCAGTGCGATGTTGCGGTCGAGGTGCCGTGGCGCATGGCCGATCACCGTGTAGAGTTCCGCGCCCGACCCGGCATCGGGGGAGTAGCCGCGGCCGACGCCGACCATGCCGTAACAATGGACGGGCCACCGCCTGAGCACCTTCGTCCGGTCGGCGATTTCAATACCGATCGGCCAACCCTTGTCGAAAGTCGCGCTGCCGGCATAACTATCAACAAGATCGGGTTTCGGGTGCCACAGGATAATGTTGTCTTCATCCGGTCCGGCAGCGCGAATGACATGGACATAATCGCCTTCCTCCATCACCCGCAGCCCCTCGGGCAACGGCTTCGCCGGACCATCGGCCTCAGGATTGTCGTGATTCGGATCGCCCCACTGGACGACGTAATTGTCCTGCACCCGGTTGATGCTGATCCCGTCGTACCAGCCTGCGCGGGCGAGCGTGCGGATATTGTCGACCCAGCCTTGCGAGAACGGCGGTGGCATCAGCTGGATGACGACATCGCGCGCGGTGCCGTCGGCGGCGGGCGCCAGCACCATCACCAGCAGGTCGTCGGGCGCAATGCGGGTCCAGTCCTGCGGCGTGGCCGCAGCGACGATCTCGCCCGGCGATGCCGCGTTCGGTGCGGGCGCCTCCTGCGCAGCGAGCGGGAGCGTGAGCGCGAGGGCGGCGAGCGCGGATGCGGCGGTTCTGATCATGGCGCGAGGCTGGCACGGAACGCGGCGCCGCACAATCGCGAATGCCGGCCTAGCCAAGGAGCCGTGGCAGGCACGAGCTGGCCCCGCCGAGATCGCGCGGCCGACCCTCAGCGCATGCCTTGCGCAAGCCAATCAAGCGGGCTAGAGGCGCGCCTTCCCAAGCCGGGTGCGGAGCGGTGGCCGAGTGGTCGAAGGCGCACGCCTGGAAAGTGTGTATGGGTCAAAAGCTCATCGTGGGTTCGAATCCCACCCGCTCCGCCACTTCGGAACAAAGCTGGGCACTGCGCCCGGCAGCGTTCCTGCCCCGCCTGCGGCGGCGAGCGTCCGTAACAGGTCGCTTTTCGATCCCATAATGCGAACCTCGCCATCGTTGACCTCGACGCGCTGCGCGAGCGCGCGGAGATGGTCGCGTCGGTAGCCGCCGCCGGGCAGTCGCATCCGCTGGCGGGCGGTCTGTGCGAACTTGGCGAGCATTGGCGCGGTGATCGCCTTCTGGCCCGCGCTTTCCAGCATGGCCGATGCGCGGTCGGCATCGACACGGGATTGGTCGCGGATGGCCTTGAGGTTGGCGATGCGGTCCTTGAGGTCCGGGTCATCGAGGTCGGCGACGCCGCTCTCGATGGCGTCGTAAAGCCGCTTGAGGCGTAGGTCGGTCTCGGTTGCGCGCTTGTTCAATTCAGCGATGTGATCGCGGCGGCGCTCGGTGCGCTCTTGCCGCCGGTCGAGGACTGTTGCCAGCACCTCTTCGAGTCTGGCCGGGTCAAGCAGCCGATCCTCAAGATGCCCGGCGACCAGCGCGTCCAGCTTTTCCATAGGAACGGTCATGCCGGTACAGGCGGTCGGTCCCTGCCGGGCCTTGGTCGAGCAAGTGTAATAGCGATAGCGACCGCCCTTGCCGGTGCGGATGGTCATGGCTCCACCGCACTTGGCACAATGGATTAGGCCGGTAAGGAGCGTTGGACCGCCGACCACCTGCGGCGGCGTCACCTTCGGGTTCCTGGCCTTCATGCGCGCCTGCACGGCGTCGAACGTCGTCTGGTCGATGATCGGCGGCACCGCAACGGGGATGACCTCCTCGTCCGGCTTGTTCTCCCCGTTCTTCATTCGCCGGTTGAACTCGTGCCGACCGATGTAGGTTTTGCGCGTCAGCATCCGGTGGACGGTGCCGATCCCCCAACGCCCGCCGTCGCGGGTGAAGATGCGGCGTTCGTTCAGGTGCTTGGTGATCGATTTGACCCCCATCGGGCCGGATGTGCCGTCGCCCTCCAGCGCAAGCCGAAACGCCAGCCGCACGGTGTCAGCGTGCAGCGGGTCGATCTCCAGCTTCTTCTTGATCTTCGCCCCGCGCTGTTCGGCGGCGACGACACGGTAGCCGATCGGCGGGAGCGAGCCGTTCCAGAAGCCCTGCCGCGCATTTTCCTTCAAGGCGCGAAGGACGTGCTTGGCGTTCTCCTTGGATTGGTACTCGTCGAACAGCGCCATGATCTGACGCATCATCACATGCATCGGGTCGTCGCCCATCTCCTGGGTGATCGACAACAGGCGGATGCCGTTCTTCGCCAGCTTGCGGACGTAGAACTCCAGCTCGAAATGGTCGCGGAAGAAGCGGCTGAACGAATGGACCACCACGACCTCGAACGGCGCGGGTTTGGCCGTCCCGGCCTCGATCATCTGCTGGAACTCGGGGCGGCGGTCGTTGGTCGCGGATGCGCCCGCGTCCACGAATGTCTCGACAAGCTGGTAGCCGCGCGCCGTGCAATAGGCTTCGCCCTGCTTACGCTGGTCGGGGATCGACACATCATGCTCGGCCTGCCGCGCGGTCGAGACGCGCAGATAAAGGGCGGCGCGTAGCGGCACGGTCATGACGGCAAACTCCTCACATCATCGGCACGGCCCGCACATCTCGTCGAACAGGTCGCCAAACCACGCCTCGAATACCTCCACCTCGGCCTGGGTGACCGGCACGCGATCGGGCCAGTCATCGGTGACGGTCCAAGCCTCCACGTCGTGCTTCGGCGGACGGCCCGGAAACGGCCACGGCTTCCCAAGCAGCCGTTCAAGCTGCTCGGAAGCGGTGGGCGGATGCGGGCGCGAGACTCGGGGCATTGCGCCAGAATCGTCGAACCAACGCGCTGAAAGAATAGCGTTTCTCTACGCTGGACTACGCTTCGTAGTGCCGCGCGTAGATACTTGCGCTCGGCGGTTCCTGACGGGATTGGCGTAGGGCGGGCGGCGGTCATGCCGCTTTTTTAAGCGGCTTTGCACGGTCGATCCGCTGCCGCTCCTTCGGGCTGTGCATCGCATCCCAAAGGTCATTGCGTCGCTGGACGTTCAACCAGAAGTCGGGGGTGTTGCCGAACACGCGCGACAAGATCAGCGCGGTTGCGGCGGTGATGTTGCGGCGGTCGTTGCACAACTCGTTGACGTGCTTGCGCTGCACGCCCATCGCCTCGGCCAGCGCCGCCTGGGTCAAACCCATGGGTTCCATGAACTCCTCGGTGAGAATCTCGCCGACGCGCACCGGCTTGCGCTTTGTCATCAACATGGTGTCACCTCAATCATAGCTGTGGTCGTCCAGATACACGTCGCTCGCCTCGCCCTTGCCGCCATCCCATTGGAAAATCAGCCGCCACTGTTTGTTGACGCGGATCGAATGGACCGCCGCAAGATTGCCGCGCAGCTTCTCGAAGTGATTGCTCGGCGGCACACGCAAATCCTGATCAGTCGTCGCATCGTCCATCATCTGGAGCTTGCGAAAGACGCGGCTTTCGAGGTCGGGCGGGATTTTGCGGGACCGGGCATCGTCCACGAAGAAGTCCTGCAACCAGCCATCCCGAAAACTTACGATCATCCGATAACTCCAATCCTTATGTACCACTCAATGGGTCATTGCGCAAGGAGTGATTGCCCTACCTTCAAACCACTGACCGTTTGTCGGCTGCGGTCGGCTGGCTCCAGGATCACAGCCCCAGCCCTCGGCTCCTGCCAAGCGTCCAGTCAATGCCGCCGCCGGGCATGGGGATACCGTCAACCTGCTGGCCGAGACGTTTGGCGAGCGTGTCGTTCCACGGGACGAGCTGGAACCCCAAGCCGTTGTCGATCATGGCGAACCGCCCGCTGGTGAGTTGGGCCTGACCGACGAGTTTGCCCGATACATGATCGCCGCTCCCGGTGGGCTGCCAGTCGAGACCGCGTTCCGCCGCGAACTTCTTGCCCGAGCGATTGATTTCGGCGCTTTCCAGTTTTTCGATCAGGTCGGTAGGCGCGCGGAACTGGCCACCGCCAAGATCGCGGACATAGCCCATGTCGGCGAGCGTCTGCTTGCGAACGTCCCAGGCTTTGCGCACGTCGCCGCCAAAGCCGGTGTGGGGCATGGTCTCGCGTCCGCTGCCGAGCATGGCTCGATCAAGCCATGTCGCGCCTTCATGGCGCACCTGCCGGTCCAGCGGCAGGTGGGAGAGTTCGTCGATGCGCGGGCCGCTACCGAACCGCTGACGGTCATAGGCCAGCCCGCGTTGGGGCAGGTCGGCGGGGATGGTCCAGTGTTCGGCATGAACGCGCTCGACGATCCCCGCTCGCCGCAGCGCCTCCAGGCGGCGGACGTGGCTGCGGACATAGGCATCGGCGTCCTCGCCACCGAGACGCGCCCGCGCCTGCTCGCGGTGTGCTGCCGGGCTGTAAACGCCGTTGGTATCGGCCGCTGCGAGGATATTGCGGTCGGCGGTGCGCGGAACGCTCGGCGGCGGCTCGATCGCGACGATGCTGCCTCGTCCGATGGCTTCGACACTGGTCGCCGGAACCTCAAGGTGGTGGACGCGCCCGTCCACACCGTCGATGGTGATGCCCATCCGCTCGCCTAGCTCGTCACCGCCAAGTCCCTTGGCGACGACGCGACCGACGATGCGTTCGGTCGGGACAGCGCGATGCACGGTGTAACCCGCATATGCCCGCTGCTCCGCCAGCCCCTCGCGCTCCAGCGCTTGGTGCATGGTCTTGATGATGTCGCCGCGCGCGCCCAGCTCGCGGAGCATCGGCTCGGCGCGGGGCGATATCGTCCAGACGCCCGGCGTATGCTCGGTCGCCAGACCCATGCGCTCCAGCTTGCGGGCGCGGTCGATCAGCAGCGCCCGGTTCTGCCGGGCGGTTTCGAGCATATCCTTGTCGGGGCGCAGGTCTGAGAACTCGTCGCGCTCTTGGCTCCCGATCAGCATCCGGTCGAGCCGGGTGAACCGCTCGGCGTGCACCTCTCGCTCAAGCTGGCGACTAACCTCCTGCTCGGTCTGACGGCCCAGCTCCAGCGTGACGATCTCGCTCGCGCGCTCGCGCACGCCGTGGGCGATGTAATCCCCGGCGATGTTGAGCATCTTGCCGTCGTCGGTGACGCCACGCATCAGGACGTGTGTGTGCGGGTGGCCGGTGTTGTGGTGATCGACCGCGATCCATTCGAGCTTGGTGCCAAGGTCCGCCTCCATCTGGGTCATCAGGTCGCGAGTGGTCGAACGAAGGTCGGACAGTTCCACGCCTTCCTCGGCGGAGACTATGAAGCGGAACTGGTGGCGATCTCCCCGGCCCCGGTCGAGGAAGGCTGGACCATCGGCAACATCACGCTCGGCAGAATAGACCTGGCCCTTCTCGCCGTCGCGGGTCACGCCGTCGCGCTCCAGATAGCGCAGGTGCGCGTCCACCGCCTTGCCGCTGACGAACTGTCGCCCCCGTGCTGCGCCGCGCTGCGGATTGAGCTTCACGACGCGGGCCTTCACCGCCACCCGCCGCGAGCGGGTGCGGACGCCGCTCCCGTCTCGGCTCCACCCGTTCCGGCCCTTCAATCCCGCCGCAATCTGTGCGCCCCGCCCGCGCGCGTTGAACCTCCCGCTTCCTTTCCCCGTCCCGGCCAGTCGATTGGGGTTGCCGCCCGCCCGGCGGATGGCCTGATGCACCTCGCCAATGAAGGTCTTGGCGCGCTGTCGGACTACTCGCGGTGGACGCGCTGCGCCCCGATCGCGGACCTTGCCGGGGCGGATGCGGAATCGGTCATCATCGTTCGCCATGAGGTGACGATTGAAGGCTGGAATCAGCGGCGCAAGACAGTAAATCGAGGCGTAGGGGCGTAGCGTAGAAATACTTGCGAACGACGGTCAACGGCGACATCGCATTGGTCGCACATCGTCGTTGGTGCATATAGAAGCATTGATAACAAACGAGAAAATGGCACGGGTGCCACCCACTCACCTCGCGAGGACGGTCACAGATCGCCAAAAACCAATGTGCAGACAAACACTTAGGAACGAAGTTCCGGTAGCGAGGAATCTCGCTTTATCTTGCCGTCAAATCCTTCGTCCTCACTCTTCCCTAATACAAGGCTGAACTACCATTAGATACTACTACGCTAACCTACGCTATTCTGCAAACTGGCAAGTCTGATTCGCGCGATCAACTTGCGGCAACAGTAGCCGCCGTTGTGCTCGCAGTGTGCACGAACTGCGCGACAACGCCCTGCAAGTCGCCTTTGGCATCAGCCGCCGCAACACGCTGTTGATGGCCGCCGGACGACAATGGCCGCACGGCAATTCCATCCATTGCCACGCCACCAAATGCGCTGGGAAGGAGCATTACGCCCGCTCCCAAATACACCACATCGCCATCGTCACCCTGCGGAGCGCCTGCGCGACGATAACCGGTTGGACGCCCGCCACCGCGAACATGGCCCGGCGTTGAACGAGGAATCCGGGGGAGAACTCGGGGTGCCCAGTGATAAATTCTCGCCCGCCAAGTCACGTATCTTCGCTGGGTTCGGGCTTCGCTACCGTGAGGCGGGATGTGCCATCGAGTCCAATCTCAAGCCTAATTCGCCGCGCTTCGCGTGAGCATGCCCTGGCAACTAGAAAGCATACCCGATCGACGCTCGTACTGTCAGCGGCTCACCGAGTAGAACGGTTCGCGTGCCGGTCGGCGAAGCGGAATCGACGTAATCACTGTCGAGCAGATTGTAGGCGTTCACCTGGAAGCGCCAGCGGTCGAGTCGGTAAATGGCGGCAGCGTCTACGACAGCATAATCGGGAAGTTCGTAGCTGTTGGGCAGAGTGCCCTGACGCTTGCCGACGTAGCGACCTCCCCCGCCGAGGGTTAACGTGCCACGCCCGAGCGTGATGTCATAGGTGCTCCAAAGATTGAACTGCTGCTCAGGTACACTGATCGGGTTGTCACCAATCAGTAGCGGATTGGTATCTCTTCGAACTTGGGCGTCGGTGTAGGTGTACGCCGCCGTGATGTTCCAATCTTGGGTAGCCCTAAACGCGAGGTCCGCTTCGAAACCTCGGCTGCGCTGCTGGCCAGTTTGAATCTGAGTCCCCGGAAAGTCTGGGAACGGTACGAGCACGTTATCTCGCGTCAACTGGTAGACCGATGCCGTCGCGCGGATACGTCCATTGTTCAGGTCGGTCTTGATACCCGCTTCGTACTGAACAGCGGTCTCGGGGACGAATGGCTCGCCTGCTGCGGTTGCGCCAAAGTTAGGATTGAAGGCTTCCGCGTAGCTGGCAAACAGCCCCACACCGGGCATCACTTGGTAAACGGCCCCTGCCCGGAACGTGAAATCCGCGTCGCGCTGATCGCGTGAGGCGGCGTTCAACAGATTCAGGTTGTCCGTTTCTGATACGTCATAACGCCCGCCAAGCAGCACAGTCAGCTTGTCTCCGATGCTCAGCTGATTCTGGATGTAGAACCCGTAGAGCGTGTCATCACGCTCGAAATCAAGGACACCAAATAATGGACTCAGTGGGCCGCCGTACACCGGCGTATACAGATCGAGCGGCGCAGCCGACCCGAAGTTGAAGGTCTGCGCAATCTTCTGAAAGAGCACATCCGCTCCGACAATCAGGGTGCTATCGACGATGCCGCTTTGGAAGCGGCCCTGGATATGCGTATCGACCGCCGTCGACTTCTCTTGCTGATCGAACGCCGCTGTAAAGCGCTGGAGGGTGCGAAGATCAGGATCAAGGCCGGCTGAGAACGTCCCTCTCGAGTCAATCTCTGTGTCTGAATAGCGGGCGTTCTGCCGTAACAGCCAGCGGTCGCTGAACGCGTGCTCAAGCTGATAGCCGATCTGATACCGGTCGATCTCATCACCATCGAAGTCGGGCTCACCGATATATCGGCTTCGATCAACCGTCCCATTGCTATTAGGAAGGAACACGCTTTCGGGCGGTAGGCCAGCATAAGCTCCTTCGCGTCGATCGCGCGTGTAGCTCCCCAGAACAGTGACAGTAGTATTACCGCCTGACCATTTCAGAGAAGGAGCTAAAAAGGCACGCTCCTTATCAACAAAATCTATGGAATCACCAAGGTCTCGATAGAGAGCATTGACCCTTCCGCTAATCGTACCATCGGAAGTCAGCGGCCCGCCAATATCGACAGACCCTTGGTATGTACCGAAGCTGCCTCCCATGATCTCAGCAGATAGCTGAGGGGTGCTGGTTGGCCGCTTGCTGATCTGATTAACGATCCCGCCGAGCGAGCCTTGTCCAAACAGTACCGACCCGGGGCCCTTCAAGACTTCGATACGCTCCAATCCGAACGGCTCTTGTTGAACGAACGCGCTGCCGCGTTCGACTCGAAGCCCATCAAGGTAGATCGAAGCTGTCGCGTCGAAGCCGCGAATGACAATGTTGTCGAAGGCCCGCCGCGATCCCACGTCAGCCACACCGCTGGAATTGTATAGAGCCTCCATCAATGTCAGCGGACGACGCTCATTGAGCAAGGCGTTGCTGATGACCACGACCGCCTGTGGGATTTCGATGAGGGGTGTATCGCTCTTGGTGCCAGTCACGGCCGTTGCCGCGCTGTATCGCCCGGTAACTACAATGTCCTCAACCTGCGTCGTCTCTGCGTCCTGCCCGTCTGGCTGGGTTGAAGGTGTCTGTGCGGATGCGGCCTGACAGGCAAACGCTGCGGCAGAACCCAGAAACACAGAACTAAGGCTACGGATACGCATCGACGGATTCCCCCTTGGCACATCGTGCCTCTTTAGCTCGCCTTGTAATGTTATAGCGTTACCCATTACAAGACCGCTTTGCTATGGCGGGAGAGGCGAAGCGTGCTGGAAGCGAGGAATGCCACGAAATGGTTCGCGGGAACCGTGGCGGTAAACAACCTGGAGTTAACCGTCAACGCCGGTGAGATCGTCTGCCTTTTGGGGGCAAACGGGGCCGGCAAGTCCACCGCAGTGAACCTGTTCCTAGGCTTTTTGACACCGGACGAGGGCGAGGTGCTCGTGGCAGGAAGATCGGTCGGCGATGACGTAACCGCCGCTCGGAAGCGGCTTGCATATATCCCGGACCAGGTGAACCTGTTCCCGCTCCTGACAGGAGGGGAGAATCTTCGATACTTCTCCAGCCTCGCGGGGCATCGCTTGAGCAACGACGAGGCGAGCAAGCTGCTGATCGAGTCGGGGCTTGCTCCCTTAGATGTCAGCAAACGTCTCGCTGGCTATTCGAAGGGCATGCGCCAGAAAGTGGGAATTGCCATCGCAATGGCGAAGCGCGCGGATGCCCTGTTGCTCGACGAGCCCCTGAGCGGGCTGGACCCCCTCGCCGCTAACGACTTTGGCGCGCATCTCTCACAGCTTCGCGACAACGGCTCGGCGATCCTGATGGTCACGCACGACGTTTTCCGAGCGCGGGAGATAGCCGATCGTATTGGTATCATGAAGCAGGGCAGGTTGATCGAAGTTGTCGAGGCTCGCACTACAGCTCCAGATACGCTGGACAGGCTCTACGCCGATCATATGCGGGGTTGATCCATGATTGCGTCGATAATTCGCAAGGAGTTCGCAGAGTTCCATCGCGACCGCCGGCTTCGACTTGTTGGACTGGCTATGATCGTTCTCGCCCTGGCGGCTCTTGCCGTGAGTGCGTTAGCGCAAGCCCGCTACGCCGCCGAACGCGAGACCGCGATGGCGGCTGATCGAGCGATCTGGATTGGCCAAGGAGCGATCAATCCGCATCTAGCTGCGCATATGGGGCAATATGCCTTCAAACCGCGCCTTCCCCTGGCAGCATTTGACCCTGGCCTGACGCCATGGATGGGGGAAGCCGTGTGGATCGAGGCTCACTATCAGAATCCTCCTCAAGCGCGACCGGCGGAAACGAGCAGTCTGATTCAGCGATTTGGTGACCTCTCGCCGGCGTGGATCCTTCAGGCTCTGCTGCCCCTGTTGATCATCATGTCTGGATTTGCCGCCGTCGCCGGGGAACGAGACAGAGGTAGCCTCAAACTACAGCTAGTTCAGGGGGCGAGAGCG
Organism: Erythrobacter sp. QSSC1-22B; assembly: GCF_001678665.1. Taxonomy (GTDB): domain Bacteria; phylum Pseudomonadota; class Alphaproteobacteria; order Sphingomonadales; family Sphingomonadaceae; genus Qipengyuania. Next base: position 28,650 of record NZ_LZRP01000009.1, on the reverse strand, counting down.
CTTCCCTTGTTAGCGGGCAAGGCTGCGAACCTGATGTTTGGGGCCGCGGTTGTGGTAACGTCCCTTGTTGTGTTGACGAGCATCGCATCGGCATCGGCATCCTCGACCGTGAGCTCGCTCGATATCGCTGTACGTTGGATGGGAGCGGTCGCGATCTACCTCTGCTACGCTGCAATTTGGGTCGGCCTGACTGTCGGCGTGTCGGCCATTGCCTCCAGCGCACGGCAGGCCCTGCTCATCCTGCTTTGCGTATGGGCTGTGTGCATTGTCTTAATTCCTCGTCTCGCCGCCGAGCATGCATCTACTGTTTATCCCGTTCCGACCGCTGGTGTCTTCTGGGAAAAGGTCCGGCTGGCTCGCGAAGGCGGCATCGACGGCCACAACCCGGGTGACGAGCGCGCTGCGACCCTTATGGAACAGGTGCTTGCGCAATACGGTGTAAGCTCCCTGGAGGAGTTGCCGGTAGACTTCGCTGGCATCTCACTTCAAGCCGGTGAGGAATACGGCAATCTGGTCTATGATCGCCTGTATGGCGAGTTGCAGGCCCAAGAGAATCGACAGGTTGCCGCCCAGCGCTGGTATGCCCCCGTTTCCCCCTTAATCAGCATCAAAACGCTTTCAATGGGACTGGCGGGGACCGATCTTGTTCACCAGCAATCCTTTACGCATGCCGCTGAGGGCCACCGACGAGATATTCAACGCCTCTTGAACGCAGAGCAGACGCGCACCGGGAAAGGGCAGAATAACCGGAACACAGCCCCCCCGGGGTTCTGGGACACGGTGCAGACTTTTTCGTACGTGCCGCCGGCAATCAAAGGCATCCTCGACCGTTATGTTATGGATATCGTTCTGCTGCTGCTTTGGGTTGCCGGGACAGGCATGTTCCTACTGTTCGCTGCCAACAGACTGGAGAAGCGGGCATGACCATGTTCGCCGGAGAATGGCGCATCACTTCGCGCGAGCCTATCTTTCGCTGGGCGTGTGTTCTGGTTCTCCTTCTTACGGTGACCTGCCTTTGGAACGGGCAGCGGTTCGAGACGCAGCGAAACACGCAGGCGCAGGCGGAGATAACGCGGTCTATCGAAAAGCGTCAGTTCGCCAAAGAGACCTTGCGGCGGGAGGCGGCTGGATTGGTCCCTGTTAACCCGTGGGGAGCCAGTGAGCCAAATGTGGCCGACTGGAACGCGGCAAGGTCGTCCGGCCCGCTTGCGGCGCTGAGCTTCGGTCGAGAGGATATCGAGCCGTTCTCGGCCAACGTCTCGCTGTTCATGGTCCGGGCCGATAATCTGTTCCGAAAACATGAGTTCGGTAGCCCACTTGCCTTGGCGGCTGGTCGTTTCGACGTGGGCTTCTTGGTTGTGCTCTTGCTCCCTCTGTTCGTTCTTGCCCTGACGTACAACGTCGTTGCGGAGGAGCGCGAGACTGGGCGGTTACGATTGGTGGCCATACAAGGGCCGAGGCTTGGAGCAAGGTTTGGCGTGAGGCTGGCGCTCCGGCTGTCGCCAGTCCTTGTATCCCTCTCCGTCATTGGCGTGACGGCAGTGTTCTGGAACGCGCCGATCGATCGATTGGCGATCTGGCTCGTCGCAGCCTTGCTTTACCTGGTGTTTTGGGGAGCCTTGGGTGCCTCGATAGCGAGCCTGCCATGGCGTCAAGAGGCGCTGGCACTCACCGCAGCAGGCGTGTGGCTCGCGGTCGTCGTGCTGCTGCCAGCATCCGCTGTGGCGTCGGCAAATGTGATCGCGCCGACTCCAGCGTCCTTCGACCTGATCAACACCGTCCGGGAAGCCTCTAACCGCGCTAACCAGCGCATCGATGAGAATCTCGACGGCTACGTATCTGAACACCCCGAACTACAGGATGCCGGCGCAAACAATGAGTACTGGCCAGCCAAACTTTATGCGTCGCAGCGCATCGTCGAGGATGAGATTGCTCCGGTCATCGCCGAGCAATTGCGTCGCCAGGAGCGCCATAACCTTTGGGTTGATCGCCTGCGCTTCATCTCCCCCGCAGCGGTACTGGATCAGGTGCTCACCGATGCCGCCGGAACCGGGCGATTGCGTCAGCAGGCTTATGTGGAACAGGCCCAACTCTTCCTCGATCGCTGGGGCAAGACGCTCTCACCCATGATTTTTCAGCGCACGCGGTTAGGCATTGACGACATTGATCGGCTTCCGCGCTTCGAATTCGTTGAGCCGGATGTGCCCACGGCTCGATTATTGTCGCCCCTGGCTTACCTCGCGCTGCTTGCTGCTGGGATGCTCGGGTTCGCCGTTGCCCGCTTGCGAGGTTTGGATCGCTCGTTCGACGGTGGCCGCGCGACGCAAGCGACGCATTCACCTTGGATGTGAACGCGCGCCGATTGAATATGAAGCCGCTTATCTTTGTCGCGGCAGCCAGCTCTATGGCGATGATGGCCTTTGTCGCTCTGATCGGTCCTATTGCTCGCTCTGTAGGTCTGGCAGCATGGCAAGCGGGTGCCACTGTGACAGTGGCCGGATTGCTCTGGATGTTGCTGGCTCGACCGTGGGGCACGGCAAGCGATAGGCACGGACGCCGGGTGGTCTTGCTCATCTGCACCAGCGGCTTCTTTATCAGCTACCTGTTGCTCTGCGCCGCCGTCTACGCTGGCCTAAGCATGCTGGCCTCGACGACGCTCACGTTCATCGCTCTGATGATCGCGCGTGGTGCCATTGGAGCCTTCTACGCAGGGGTCTCCACAACGAGCTTGGCCCTTGTTGCTGATCACTTACCTCCCGAGAAACGCGCTTCGGCAATGGCCTCTATCGGTGCTGCCAGCGCGGCTGGCTTGATTGCGGGACCGGCGTTGGCCGGGGCACTTGCGCCCGTGAACCTCAGCTTACCGCTTTACGCCGCCGCCATCTTGCCCCTGCTCGCCGTGTTGATCCTTGGGGTCTCCCTGCCGCGTGCCGAAAGCCACGCAGCTTTGGCAAGGTCGGAAATGCAATTACAAGATGCTCGGATCAGGAGGCCGATGGCAGTGGCGTTCGTTGCCATGTTCAGCGTTGCCGTCGCGCAAATCACGGTCGGCTTCTATGCACTTGATCGCCTCAAGCTCGGATCGAACGAAGCCGCATCAGCAGCGGGTTTCGCATTGACCGCAGTAGGCGTGGCAGTGCTCCTGTCGCAGCTGGCAGTGAGGAAGCTTGCGTGGTCTCCGACTAGATTGATTAGAGTTGGCTGCCTGATAGCGTCGGTCGGCTTCGCTTCGGTGATTTTAGCAACGAGTGCGCCTCTGCTATGGACGAGTTACTTCGTAGCGGCGGCGGGTATGGGCTTGGTCTTCCCCTCCTTCTCTGCACTTGCAGCTAACTCGGTAGAACCCACACAGCAGGGTGCCGCTGCAGGTTCTGTTGGCGCCGCTCAGGGTCTAGGAATGGTCATCGGCCCGCTTGCCGGCACGGTTGTCTACGGCATCGCTCCATTCGCTCCTTACATAGTCGTAGCAGTTGTTCTGCTCGCATGTGCGCTTTGGCCAGAAGAGCGTATAGCGCGTGATGTTATCTTTCGCACGGATGATCGAAGCTCATAGTGCTACAGCGTATTCGTAGTGCTCATCTTCATCGGTCGTGGCCCGCCAACTAGTCCAATAGTCTTGCTCCCAACGCCAGTGCGCCTCTCCAGATGGCGCAGAACTGCGGGGTTCGGGCTGCGTAAACCGTGCAGGTTCCCGCATCTTGTCGGAGAACAGGCGGGCCATTTCTCGCTATTTGCAGCCATGTCTCTGTGAGCTCGAAGCCACACACCCTTTCACCTGGAAAGCCGATTCAACTGCTAGCGTCTTTTCGGGAAGCCCCATTCGCACATCCCGACAACGAAAAGCCCACCAAAAACGGCAGAACTCTGGTGTTTTCGATAGCTGCTCCCAAGCTATGATCCGTGAAAAGAGCAGGGATTGAACAGGAGCCCAGCAGGACGTTAGCAGGTCGCTAGCAGGTGATCAGCAGGACCGTTGCAGGCACATTGCAGGACCTGCTCATGCTATACCGAGGAGCTTCCGCTGATCGTCCCATGCAAGGGGCAGTTCGAACGAAAGTAGATCGGAAAGGTTGATACCTGCCGGCTGGCGGCCCTCTAGGATCGCCCGCTGGATATCCGGCGCCAGAAACGCGAGGGCGGACAGCTTTCGCAGATACGGATCCTTGATCCCGCGCGCATGCTCGATCGAAGCTTTGCTATCGATTACGTCGATTCCGCAGCTCTTCAGTTCGGCATGTGCGCGGCGCAGTCCCGCGATCAGGGTCTTGTCGGGCCGCATCCGGAGAGGGGATGCGGAACCGTCTATGCGTGATGTGCGCCCGCCGCGGGACTGGATCTTCACCGGCGAGGTGATCCGGAGAGTACCATCCGGACTCCCAGAGTACTGCTCCGGTATCTCGACCAACCACTTTTCGTGGGGCGGGGGCGACAGATCAACGACCAGAGCATCGCAGTGCAGTTCTACGCGGACGACGAAAGGAAGCAGATCAGACCACCCCGCGTTCGGCCGGCTGCTCCAGCATCGCAGCCGTTCCATCAGGATGTCCTCGATTCCGGGCGCCGGTACCCGTCGCAACACCCGGGCCGCATCGGGATGGGATGCCGGGACCGGGGAGATGTAATAGAGATAGCGTTTGCCGCCGCGGCCGTGCGCGTGCGTGGCAGCCATCCTGTTGCCGAGTGCATCGTAAAGCAGTCCGGCAAGGGGAGCGGGCGAGGGGGCGCGTTCGCGCTTGCCCCGTTCTTTGCGTGCCAGATTTTCCTGCACTGCGTCGAACAGCTCCTGATCGATGATCGGCGGATGCAACCCGGGATGGCTGGTGCCCTTGTGCACGATCTGCCCGAGGTAAACGCGGTTCCGCAGCAGGTGGGCGAGATTGCCGCGTCCGAAGGGGGCTCCGCCGCGGACCGCGCCGTTCCGGGATTTGAAAATCTTCGTGCGGACGCCATCGCGCTCAAGTTCAGTGTGGAGGGCGTAGACCGAGCCCAGCTCAAGATGCCGGCGGAAGATGTGGCGCACGGTGGCTGCCTCCGCTTCGTTGATCACCAGCGTCCGGTCCTTCGGATCATAGCCCAGCGGCGGATTGCCTCCCATCCACATGCCTTTTGCCTTCGAGGCAGCGATCTTGTCGCGGATGCGTTCGCCGGTCACCTCGCGCTCGAACTGCGCGAACGACAGCAGCACGTTGAGGGTCAGCCTTCCCATTGAGGTGGTTGTGTTGAAGGCCTGTGTTACCGAAACGAACGAGACGCTGTGCCGGTCGAAGAGCTCGACCATCTGCGCGAAATCGGAAAGGCTGCGGCTGAGCCGATCGACCTTGTAGACGACCACGATGTCGATCTTCCCTGCTTCCACGTCCGCCAGCAGCGCCTTTAGGCCCGGCCGCTCAATATTACCTCCGGACCAGCCGCCATCGTCATAGCGGTTGCGCACGAGGACCCATCCCTCGCTCTTCTGCGAGGTGATGTATGCCTCGGAGGCCTCGCGCTGGGCGTCGAGACTGTTGAATTCCTGATCGAGCCCTTCCTCGGAACTCTTGCGGGTATAGATCGCCGCGCGCAGACGGGTCATGCTGCTTCTCTCAGACCGAAGAACCTCGGGCCGTTCCAGCGCGTGCCGGTAATAGTCCGTGCCACCTCGGACAGGCTCTTCCAGCGTTCGCCACGGTAAATGAACCCGCCATCCGCAACCTCCACGTCATGGCGGGCGCCCTTCCACTCGCGGGTGATGACAGTGCCTTCTGAAAGGAGTGCCTCGGGCCGGCACTGTCAGAGCAAATGCACCCACTGGCCGAAGGCGCGTGATGGGCTAGGGCAGGGCGATGCCCAGACCTCGCAAGCCAGCCAGTCCGTTCAGCTATTTCAACTCCTCACCGGAGGTGATCCGGCTGGTTGTGATGATGTACGTCCGGTTCCCGCTGTCGTTGCGGAATGTGGAAGACCTTCTGGCTGAGCGTGGCATTGATATATGCCACGAGACGGTCCGGCACTGGTGGAACAGGTTCGGCCCGCTGTTCGCTGCTGACATCCGCCGGCAGCGGGTCAGCCGCATGCGGGGCTTGCGCCAGTGGCAGTGGCACCTCGACGAGGTCTACGTGAAGATCAACGGAGAGATGCACTACCTGTGGCGAGCGGTTGATCAGGAAGGCGAGGTGCTCGAGAGCTACGTCACGAAGACCAGGGACAAGGCCGCAGCGCTCAGGTTCATGAAGAAGACACTCAAGCGCCACGGCTCGCCCGACACGATCACCACTGACGGTCTACGCTCATACAAGGCAGCCATGAGCGTGCTTGGCTGTGAGCAGAAACAGGAGCTTGGCCGCTGGGCCAACAACAGGGTGGAGAACTCACACCTGCCGTTTCGACGACGAGAGCGGGCGATGCTGCGCTTTCGACAGATGAGAGCGCTACAAAAGTTCGCCTCGGTCCATGCCAACGTCCACAATCACTTCAACTCCGAACGCCACCTGATCGACAGAGAGACCTACAAGACCCGCCGCTCGGCCGCACTGGCCGAGTGGCAGAACCTCATGGCCTGAACCAGGCCAGGGTAGGGGAGAGCTCTGCCATCCGGAGAAAAGTTGCGATTAGACTGACAGCACCCTTGGCTGCGCAGATGCCAGACCTGTTCGAAAGGTACCTCTATGTAGGAGCTACCCGAGCGGCAACCTACCTAGGCCTGACCTGCGAAGGCGCCGAACTGCCGCCCCCGCTTGGAAACTTGCAGGTCCAGTACGTTCAGGAATGGGGCGCAACACGGGCGTGATGGCAAATGCACCGGCTGGCGGAACGCGGTTGATCGGGTAGGGCAGGGCGAGGGCTGGGCGCTGGGGCAGGCCGACCGGCTCGACCCGGTGCTCTCGGGTCAGGTGTTGTCACACCTGTCGGTGCCGGAACTCGACAGTGAGGCGGACGCGGGGGATTCGAACGAGGCTTAACATAAAGACGATTGGCAGGCTTCGCTGGCGAGGATGGGCTCCGTTAGCAGTTGTGAGCAGATAACGCGGGTCCAGCTAGGCTTCGTGGCGACCGATCCACTTGAGGTGGTCGACTGCCAGGTCCGAGGCCGCCGCCTCAACCAGCCGGGCGCCGGCCTCAGGGCTCGCGAGCGTCGGGTTCGATCCGATACGGCCATCCGGGAAGGCAAGACAATAGCTGACTGCGTCTGTAAATACTCCGGTAGGGGCTATTTCCGGATCAAGGTCCACTCTCTTGATCGCGTTGGGGAACGCGAACTGGGTCACGGAAACCTCGGATGCGGTCGCATGCATACCTTCAGCATCGCCAAACAACTCACTCGTGATTGTCTGGACAGATGGTGCTTCCCACCAGTTACGCAGGCGACACTCCACGCGTGTGGCCGTGCGTCCGGCGGAGAAGCTCGTTTCCGAGTAGAACTCGGCGAAGGCAGCTGTGACAGTTGCGATATTGCCGCCATGCCCGTTTACGAACGAGATGCGGAGAAAACCCTGTTGGGCAAGCGACGCGATCACGTCCCGCACCACCGCCAGCAGCGTCGATGGCCTCAGTGACATCGATCCAGGAAAGCCGAGATGGTGTTGCGCCATCCCTATCGAGATAGTCGGAGCCACTACCGCGGCCGCTTTTTCCCCTACAGCCCGACCAATAACTTCGGCGCATAAAGCGTCGGTTCCAACAAGGCCATTGGGACCATGCTGCTCTGTCGACCCAATAGGAACGACGATATCATTCCTCCCTTTGAGATAAATATCAACTTCAGGCCAGCTCATCAGATCGAGACGCATTGATTTCCTTATTGATTTCGGTTGCTTAGCCGATGGATCGGGGGCCGGCTATTATTTTGGTTCAAATGTAAATTCGCAGGTATGGCGCAAAACCATGCCCGCTCGCGCTGGGGTCAACTCTCCATTGTAAAGCGCAAGAGAGCCATTGACGATCACATGGTCGACGCCGGTGGACTGCACCCGGGATTGGGCAAAGGTCGCGCGGTCCTGGATCTGAGACGCATCGAAAACCACGACGTCGGCGCGCATCCCGGGTCGAAGCAGACCCCGATCCTCGAGCCCCATCCGCAGCGCCGGGAGCGACGTCATTTTGCGGATCGCATCGGGCAGGGTGAGCACGCCGCGGTCGCGGACGTAATCGGCCAGGATGCGCGGGAAGGTGCCGTAGGATCGTGGGTGGGTCATCCCTTGAGGCTCGCTATCGACCGGCGTGATCGCGGCAGCAGCATCGGTGCCGATGCTGACCCACGGCTGGCGCATCGCGAGGTCGATATCGTCCTGATGCATCATAAAATAGAGCGCGCTGGCCCGCTCGGGCAGGGCGTTCAAAAGCGTGTCCCAGGCGACATCGGCAGGATCGCGGCCGAGCGCGGCACCAATCGCGGCGAAGCTTTGTCCCTCGAATCTCTCCATCGCCGGATCATAGGCATTGGCAAGGACGACATTGTCCCATCCGCCTGACGCGTGGACCAGGTTCGACCAGTCGGGCTGGGGTCCGGCGAGCAGTTCCTGCTTTAAGACGGCCCGAACGGCAGGGTCGCGAAGCTTTTCATGTGCGGCCTCGCGCCCTCCTTCGAAGACATGGGTCGGCACGGTCGGCGAGAGCCCGGTGCCGCCTGCCCGGTACGGGTAGATATTGGCCGCTACGTCGACTCCCCGGGCGCGTGCCTGTTCGATTGTAGCGATAGCTTGCGGCATCAGCTGACCCCACAGCGGCGCAAAGGCGGCCTTGATGTGGAAGATTTCCACCTGCGCTCCGCTGCGCTCGCCGATCGAGATCGCTTCCTCGATCGCGGCGATGAGCTCGCTGCTCTCGTCGCGCATATGAGTGGCATAGATGCCGCCGCATTGTGCAGGGATGCTCGCCAGCCGCGCAAGATCGTCGGCTGAGTGAAAGGTGGCCGGGGGATATATCAGTGCGGTGGAGATACCGAAGGCGCCCGCGCGCATGGCGGCGGTGACCTCGCGCTCCATTTGCGCGAATTGATCGGGTGTGGGCGTTCCCGCCGTATCGCCCATGGCCACCACCCGCGCCTGCGTCGCCGAGTAATAGGTTCCGAAATTGACCGCGATCCCTTGCGCTTCCAACTGCGAGAAATAGGCCGAGAGGTCGTGCGCCGGAACCGCAGTGCCGCCTTCGCCGGCTATCAGCGTAGTAACCCCCATCTGAAGTTTGTTCGCTGCGCTGCCATCGCGCAGCAGCGCCGAGCCCGACTGGTCTAGCATGTCAATAAAACCCGGGGCGACGTAGCGACCAGTGGCATCAAGTTCCTGGCGGCCCTGTCCTGTGACGATGCCGACCTTCACAATCCGCCCATCGGCTATAGCAACATCGGCCTCAGTCCATGGATTGCCCGCACCGTCGAGCACGCGTCCGTCCCGGATGACCAGATCGTATTGGGGCGTATCCTCAGCGGAAAGCGGGGAGATAACCACCAGGCTCGTGGCGATCAGGCAAGTTGCAATAGGTCTCATTGGCTCTGTCAGAGCAAATGCACCGGGTGGTAAGGAGTGGCGGGTCAGGACGGTCCGATGCCCTGCCCAAAAAAGCCAGCCAGCCCGTTCCGCTACTTCAATTCGTCACCGGAGGTGATCCGGCTCGTCGTGATGATGTACGTCCGCTTCCCGCTGTCGCTGCGCAATGTGGAAGACCTGCTGGCGGAGCGTGGCATTGATATATGCCACGAGACGGTCCGGCACTGGCGGAACAGGTTCGGCCCGCTGTTCGCTGCTGACATCCGCCGGCAGCGGGTCAGCCGCATGCGGGGCTTGCGCCAGTGGCAGTGGCACCTCGACGAGGTCTACGTGAAGATCAACGGAGAGATGCATTACCTGTGGCGAGCGGTGGATCACGAGGGCGAGGTCCTCGAGAGCTACGTCACCAAGACCAGGGACAAGGCCGCTGCGCTCAGTTTCATGAAGAAGACACTGAAGCGCCACGGCTCACCCGACACGATCACGACCGACGGTCTGCGCTCCTACAAAGCAGCGATGAGCGAGCTGGGCTGTGAACAGAAACAGGAGATTGGTCGCTGGGCGAACAACCGGGTGGAAAACTCACACCTTCCGTTCCGACGACGAGAGCGGGCGATGCTGCGCTTTCGACAGATGAGCGCGCTACAAAAGTTCGCCTCCGTTCATGCCAACGTCCACAATCACTTCAACTCCGAACGTCACCTGATCGACCGAAAAACTTACAAGACCCGCCGCTCGGCCGCCTTGGCCGAGTGGCAGACCCTCATGGCCTGAACCAGGCCGGGGAAGGGGAGAGCCGCGCCGATCGGAGACAAGTTGCGATTAGACTGACAGCACCTCTTAAGAAGGCCGGTCCTCCGATCTGGCACCGCCCTCAGGACGGTGGCTCGGCGGTTGCGCTCTCGCTTCGTTGCCAAGACCGCTTGGCCGGCCGGCATGTTCTCAGGCGACGACTGGCTCGAGTATCCGGATCGTCCCGAGGTCGGCGTCGATCTCCACGCCGACGCCGACGGGCAGGCTCAACTGGTTGGCGATGTGGCCGATATTGGCCCCGCGAAAGGCCGGTACGCCGAGCGGAGCGAGATATTGGTCGAGCAACTCCGGAATGGTGAAGCCGGCGTAGTCATCCACCCCCGAGGCGCAGCGCGTGCAGTGGCCGAAGACCACGCCGTCGACCCGGTCGAGGATGCCCGAAAGCGCCAATTGGCTCAGCATCCGGTCGATCCGGTATTCGGCTTCGCCGGTGTCCTCGAGAAAGAGTATCGCGCCATCGAAATCCGGCAGCCAAGGCGTGCCGACGAGCGCGGTCAGCACCGAGAGATTGCCCCCCAGCAAGCGTCCGCGTGCCTTCCCCGAGCGGATCGGGACGGTGCGCCAGCGCTCCTCGCCGGCACGGTCCTCGGGGCCGATGGCGGGATTGCGGAAGGTCGGCGCCGCGCCGGCAAAGGCGAGATGCCACAGGCTGTTCCAGCTCACCTCCTGCCAGCTGCTGCCGGCATTGGGAGAATGGATCGTGGGAAATCCGGCCCGGGCCGCAAAGGCGAGATGAAGCGCGGTGATATCGCTGAAGCCGATCAGCAGCTTGGGATTGGCGCGGATGGTTTTCCAGTCGAGGAAGGGCAGCAGGCGGGCGCTTCCCCACCCGCCCCGGACCGCAAAGACCGCGCGCACCTCGTCATCGGCGAACATCGCATTGAGGTCGGCGGCGCGCTGTCGATCGGTACCCGCGAGATAGCCGTGGCGGCTGCCGACATGGCGGCCGACCCTGGGGACCAGCCCCATTGCCCGGATGGTGTCCTGCACCGCCTCGATCTGCGCCGGATCGTCGCTGAAGGAGGCGGGCTCGACCAACCCGACCGTGTCGCCGAGCTGGAGGCGCGGTGGCTTGCGCGCTCGCCGCCCGCCCGCCGGGATCGAGTGCAGCGCGAGCGCCGCCGGGAGCATGGCGAGGCCCTGAATGATGGAGCGTCTGTCGGGCATAACCGCTCATAGCAGCGGCGATGCGGCTCGCCACCCCGCGGCATGAGTTCGACGGCTGGAGCGGGCCAGTTGCGTAATTGTAGCAGTCAAACCGGCCATTTTGGCGGTTAAATAAGAGTTCCTTTCGTCGCCCAAGGCTTTAAGAACCGTATCGGGCGAAGGAGGGGCAGGGGTTGCAGAGAAAAATTGCAGTGGTTGCCGGGCTGTTACTGGCGCTGACCGCGTGCGCGACTCCGGTATTCGAGGCCGCTCCCGCGCCGGCGATCGCCGTTCCGTCGTCCTGGGTTGCCGACCCGGCGCCGGTCGCGCCCGACAGCGCGCAATATTGGACGCTGCTGGGCGATCCGCTGATCACCGAACTGGTCGAACTGGCGATTCGGGAAAACCGCGATCTAACTATCGCTGCCGCCCGGGTGGCGCAGGCGAGGGCGGGGGTGCGCCAGGCGCGTGCGGGCTATCTGCCTCGGTTCGATGCCAATGCCGGTGTCCGGCGCGATATCGGCGATTTCGCGGATGATGATTTCGCGCTTTCGCTGGGTGCGGATGCCCAGTGGGAAATCGACCTGTTCGGCAGGATCGGCTACAATGTCGCGGTGTCGCGCGCTGAACTGGCCGCAGCGGGCTACGCATTGTCCGATGTGCAGCGGCTGATCGTTGGACAAGTGGCGCAGATCGCGGTTGCTACCCGCGGCAGCGCGGTCCGGCTGGCAATTGCGCGCGAAACGCTGATGATTCAGGATGATAATCTCCAGATCGCGGTCTGGAGGCGCGAGGCGGGACTGGTCTCGAGCCTCGATGTCGAACAGGCGCGCGCGCAGCGGGCGCAAACCGCGGCGATCATTCCTGCGCTCGAAGCCGAGCTGGCGACCAGCAGCTATGCGCTCTCGACGCTGATCGGCGAGCCGCCGGGCCGGGTGCTTGCGCTGATCGAGGCGGAAACGCGGCCGATCCCCGTGCCGCCGACAAGCATCGGGTTCGAAGCTCCGGCCGAAGTCTTACGGCGTCGGCCCGATGTCCGTCAGGCCGAGGCGATCCTGATTGCCGACAGCGCCCGCATCGGTCTCACCCGGACCCAATTGCTGCCGCTGGTGCAGCTCACCGGAAACATCGGTACGGGTTCGATCGGTTTCGATGGTCTGTTCGACACCATAACCGGCGGGCTGCTGGCCGGGATCAGCCAGCTGATCTTCGATGGCGGTCGGACGCGGGCGCAGATCGACGCGGCGGAGGCTGCCGCGGGTGGTTCGCTCGCCAGTTGGGAACGCACGATCCTGTTCGCGCTGGAGGAAGTGGAAGGCGCTGCGGTCGACCTGCGGGCTGCGCGGGCGCGTGTCGCGCTGTTCGCCGTAGCTCTGGAGGCGGGCGAGAACGCGGCGCTTCTGGCGCGCAGCCAGTACGAGACCGGGCTGATCGATTTCGAGACACTGCTGCTGGCGGAAAACCAGCTCCTGTCCGCGCGCAATTCGCTGGCCTCGAGCGAGGTGGAGCGCGCCTCCGCATTCGTTCGCCTGACGCAGGCGTTGGGTGGCGGCTGGGACGGCGAGCCGGATAACATGGACGAAGGAACCGCGCGATGAGCGACACCGTGGCGACCGCGGAAAGCGGCGATATCGAGGAATTTCTTGGCGAAAAGCCGCGCCCGCGCTGGCGGCGGTGGATGAAATTCTGGCTGCCGGCGCTGATCCTGCTGGTTCTGGCGCTGCTGGTTTCGCGGTGCGTCGGCGGCGACGAGGCACCCGGCTATATCACCGAGGAGGTGGTGCTGCGCTCGCTCGATCTCACGGTGACGGCCACGGGTAATCTGCGCCCGACCAATCAGGTCCAGGTCGGCTCGGAAGTGTCGGGGCGGATCGATCGCGTGCTGGTCGATGTCAACGATCGCGTCGTTCCCGGCCAGGTACTGGCCGAGATCAACACCGACGTGATCGAGGATCAGATCACCCAGGCGCAGGCCAATCTCAACGCTGCGCGCGCGCGGGTCGAGGAGGCGCGCGCCACGCTCGATGTCGACCGGGCGCAGCTCGCGCGGTTCCGCGAGGTATTCAGGGTTTCCGACGGGCGCGTGCCCTCGCAGGTCGAACTCGAACAGGCCGAGGCGGCGGTGCGCCGCGGCAATGCCACGGTGGCCTCCGCACAGGCCGCAGTCCGCTCGTCCGAGGCGCAGCTTTCGACCTCGGTCACCAACCGCAACCGCGCGGTGGTCCGATCGCCGGTCGCCGGGATCGTGCTGGCGCGGCAGGTCGAGCCCGGCCAGACCGTCGCCGCCAGCTTCAGCACCCCGACGCTGTTCATCATCGCCGAAGATCTGGCGGCGATGCAATTGCAGGTCGCGGTCGACGAAGCCGATGTCGGTCAGGTCGAGGAAGGTCAGGAAGCCAGCTTCACCGTGGATGCCTATCCGGGACGGCGCTTCCCGGCGGTGGTCGAACGCGTCGATCAGGCGAGCAGCAACACCGCGTCCGAGGCGAGCCAGCAGGCGAGTTCGGCCGCGCAGGCCAATTCCGTCGTCAGCTACGAGGCGCGGCTCTCGGTGCTCAACCAGCAAGGACTGCTGCGCCCCGGGATGACCGCGACCGCGACCATCGCCACGCAGAGCACCGGGCGGCGGATGCTGGTGCCCAACAGCGCGCTGCGCTTCCGGCCCGATGCCGAGGAGGAAGAGGGCGGCGGCGTTCTCAATCCCTCGATCGGGCTCGAGCAGAACGAACAGCGCGCCACGATCGGCATCGGCAGCCGTCAACAGGTCTATGTCACACAGGCGGATGGCACGTTGAAGGCGATCGGGGTCGTGACCGGGCAGAGCGATGGCCGGCTTACGGTCGTACGCTCAGACGAACTCGAGGCGGGCATGAATGTGGTCACCGGGATCGAGGCCGACGCGCCATGAGCGAGGCGCCGCTGATCGAACTGGTGGGGATAACCAAGACCTTCGGCGAGGGCGAGGCGGCGTTCCAGGCGCTCAAGGGAGTCGATGTCACGATCGAGCGCGGCGATTTCGTGGCGATCATGGGGCCCTCGGGCTCGGGCAAATCGACGACGATGAACATTCTGGGGTGCCTCGACGTGCCCACTGCAGGGGTATTCCGGTTTCGCGGGGTCGAGGTGCAGGCGCTCGACCGCGATCAGCGCAGCCTGCTGCGGCGCAAATATCTCGGCTTCGTGTTCCAGGGGTTCAACCTGCTGTCGCGCACCACCGCGATCGAGAATGTCGAGCTCCCGCTGCTCTATCGCGGCGAGACCAAGAAGGCGCGGCGAATTTCCGCGCTGCGCTCGCTCGACCAGGTCGGGCTGGTGCCGTGGGCCGATCACACCCCGGCAGAACTCTCGGGCGGGCAGCAGCAGCGCGTCGCCATCGCCCGCGCGCTGGTGACCCAGCCCGATGTCCTGCTGGCCGACGAGCCGACGGGCAATCTCGACACCGAACGCTCGATCGAGATCATGGAATTGCTGACCCGGCTCAACCGCGAGGGCATCACCATCCTGATGGTGACGCATGAGAAGGAAATGGCCGCTTTCGCCAACACCATCGTCCATTTCCGTGACGGGCTGGTCGAATCGGTCGAGCGCGGCAATCTCGCGCGACAGGCTGCGGAAGCGCTCTGATGTTCGGCATGTTCGGCGCCACCCTGCTGCTCTCCTTCCGCGAAATCCGGCGGCATATCCTGCGCTCGTTTCTGACGACGCTGGGAATCATCATCGGGGTTGCCGCGGTCATCACCATGGTGACGCTGGGCAATGGCGTGACCGCTTCGGTCAAGGAGGAGATCTCCTCGCTCGGCTCGAACGTGTTCATCGTCTTTCCGACCGGTGGCGACAGGGGAACCCCGCGCCCCTTCGATCGCGAGGATATCGACGCGGTCAGCAACCAGATAGCGGGCGTTGTGGAGGCGGCGGGCAGCGTCACCGCACCCACAACCGCGTTCAACAATGGGCAGGACTGGTCGACGAATGTCGAGGGCGTCGAGAACGCCTATCTGCGCGCCCAGACGATCGAGATTGCAGAAGGGCGCCCGTTCACCCGCGAGGAGGAAAGCGGTGGCCGCAACGTATGTCTGGTCGGTCCCAAGGTCGTCGAGGCGATCTTCGTCCCCGGGGTCAGCCCGCTGGGCGGACAATTGCGGCTCGATCAGGTGTCCTGCACCGTCATTGGCGTGCTCGAGGAGCGGGGCCAGGGCGGCGGCGGCCAGGATGCCGACAATGTCGTGATGATGCCGCTCAAGACCGTGCAGCGGCGGTTCACCGGCAACGACAACATCCAGAGCTTCGTGATCAAATACGATCCGGCCTATTCGAGCGCCGCGATCCAGGAATCGCTGGTCGAATTGCTGCGCGAGCGGCGATTGCTGCAGATGGGCACCGACAATGATTTCAACGTCATCGATACCGCACAGGTCAATCAGGCGCTTGGCGCGGCGACCGGCGCGCTGACCGCAATGGTGGCGGTGATCGCCTCGATCAGCCTGCTGGTCGGCGGGATCGGGATTATGAATATCATGCTGGTTTCGGTGACCGAGCGAACACGCGAGATCGGCATCCGACTCGCGATCGGCGCGCTGGCGCGCGAGGTGCGGCTGCAGTTCCTGACCGAGGCGGTGGTGCTGTGCTGCTTTGGCGGCCTGCTCGGGATCGGGCTGGCCTTTCTGTTTTCATGGGGCCTCGCCGGATTGATCGACGTGCCTTTTGTCTTCGATCCGATGATCAACATCCTCAGCTTCGTCTTCTCGGCCGCGATGGGGATCCTGTTCGGCTATTACCCCGCGCGCCGCGCCTCGAAACTCGATCCGATCGACGCGCTGCGCCACGAGTAAGCGGCGGGTCATTGAGACCAATGCTGTCATCGGGGAAGCGGCTCGCCGCTAGCTTGTAAGGCGTCGACGCTTCGCCGGAGCGCAGCACCCGCTGGCGCAAAGCAAGCCACTGCGATGGAGAAAAATTCTGCTTCGTCGAGGGAGTGAAGGGAGCCGCTCTATAATGGAGCATTACCCTCCGCTCCCTCGAATAATGGAAGACTCATGCTGCAGACGTATATCGGATGGCGCTTGTCCAAGAAGATGTTCGTTTCCTTCGCGATCATTGCCGCAATCCTTGCGACGGTCGCGGGGTCCGGCATCTATGCGACCCGGACGATGAGCGAGATCGCCTCCGCCCATGTCGATCGCGGAATTGCCGGGACAGCAGCGCTTGGGCGTCTGGTCTCGGCATTGCGCGAACACCGCATCATCATCTTTTCCAGACTGACCTCGGAAGGGCCCCAGCAGAAGCAGACGTACGACGAAAGGCTCGCCCAAAACGAGACTGTGATCGCACAGGCTGTCGCCGACTACGAGCCGCTCGCCGGCGAATTTTCGCCCCAGCTGCAACAGTTGGAGCAGCGTATCGACGAACTCCACGGAGTAAACGCGCGCATTTTTACCGCTATCGACTCGCAGGGAGGTGCAGCAGCCCTTCCACTGGTCAAGGGGGAGGGCCGAGAGGCGTCCACCGCGGCATTGGACGCGACCCAGGAACTGATCGACCTCCAGGGCCAGCGCGCGAATACCAACGATGCAGCCGGTAATGCCTTCGCATCCACCGCATTCACGGTCCTCGTGCTTTTCTCATTGGCGGGACTGGCTGTGCTGTTCGGCATCTGGAAGCTGATCGGTCGAACCGTTGCCATGCCGCTCGCCGAGGTTAGCCGCGCGACCACTACGCTTGCCGAAGGCGGCCAGGCGCAGGTCCCGCATCGCGATCGTCAGGACGAACTGGGCGAGGTCGCGCAAGCGGTCGAATTGTTCCGTGTGGCGGCCGTACAGCGTGCGGAGATCGATGCCCGTGCCGCCGCCGAGCAGCAGGTCGTCACCAGCTCGCTGAGCGACAGCCTGACGGCGCTGAAGGCAGGCGATCTGACCGCCGATATCCATGCGGAGTTCCCGCCGGCCTATGTCGAGCTGCGGACCAATTTCAACGAAGCGCTGGCCAGCCTGCGCGAGTTGATCGGTTCGGTTATCGAAAGCGCTGCGACCATTCGGACCGGCTCGGGCGAAATCGCCCAGGCTTCCGAAGACCTCGCCCGCCGGACCGAAGCCAATGCGGCGAGCCTCGAGGAAACCTCGGCGGCGCTGGCGCAGATCGACGAGCGGATCGGCGCGACTGCCAAGGCCGCGATCCAGACCGTCAAACGCGCCGACAGCGCTATCTCGACCGTCAGCGGCGGCCGCGGCGTCGCCGATGAGGCGGTCCAGGCCATGACCCGCGTTTCGGAAAGCGCCAAGGGCATCAACGATGTCATCGAAGGGGTCGACAAGATTGCCTTCCAGACCCGCGTTCTCGCCATGAACGCCGCCGTCGAGGCGGGCCGCGCCGGGGACGCCGGACGAGGCTTCGCGGTCGTCGCCGATCTTGTCTCGGCGCTGGCCATGCGTGCCGAAGAAGAAGCCGGTCGCGCCCGCGACCAGCTGACCGCCACGCAGGACGACATCGGTGCCGCGGTCCAGATGGTGCAAAAGGTCGACGGCGCGCTGGCCGACATCGCCGAGGGTGTCGCCGAAGTGCACACGCTGCTCGGCGGGATGGCCACCGATAACGAGGCGCAGGCGACCGCGATCAGCCAGATCGCCAGCGCGGTCGGTTCGATGGATCAGGCCACCCAGCAGAATGCCTCGATGGTGGAAGAAACTTCGGCCGCGGCGCTCAGCCTGTCGGGCGAGGTCAACGCGCTCTCCGAACGGGCCTCGCAGTTCGATGTCGGCGCTGCGCAAGGCGGATCCAGGAAGATGACGGCGCTGCCGGCCAGTCCCGGAGCCAGGCGGGAGCAAGCGAAACTCGCAGCTGCCCTGACCGCAAGGCCCGCCCTCGCGGTGGCCAACGGCCGGGCTGCCAATGAAGACTGGACTTCCTTCTAGGGCTGCGACCCGAAGCCAAAGTCACGACGTCAGGCGCGCATCCGGCACCATGCCGGGTGCGCGCCCTGCGTTTGCCCGGCGCGCGAGCACGCGTTCCATCCACCCCGCGTTTTGATGCGGCAGGGCGAGCGCGGCGAGCAACTGGAAACCCGCCGCCGCCGAGAGCACACCGCCCGATAGCAATTGGGGGGCGAAGACGAGCCCGATCAGCACCGCCAGCCCGCTCAGTCCGGCGCCGATCAGCACCAGCCGCAGCGGCGCATGGCGCGAGAGCTCGCGGCGGATGCCGATCATGTGACGCGGGGTGTGGAAAGCGCAGAAGAACAGCGCGAAACCGACCAACGGCGGGAGGACGAACAGCGCCGCGATCAGCCCGGCAAACAGCGCCGGGCGATGCCAGCAGACGGTGCGCGCGGTCACGGCCAGCCCAACCGCGGCGACAAGAATGGTGACCGGTGCCAGGAGCAGAAAGCCGCGGCTAACGACGGCGCCCGCCGCTTCGCTCGACATCGCCGCGAAGATTGCGGCGACCGCATCGGGATGACCCACTCCGATCGCGCAGAGCGGTGCGAACCCGAGCGCGGCGCGGTAGAGCGGCTCCTCGACCTCGGGCCAGTCCTCGGCGAAATGGACGATTGCCGTCAGCAGGAACACCGGCAGGATGATTTGCGGGGCAATCCGCCAGAACATCAATGCAACGATCAGGATCGCCACATACAGCGCCCCGAACACCACCAGCGGGCGGTGGCCAAGCTGCGCGCGCGCCAGCACGCGGTGGATGTCGAAGGCGCCATGGGGCAGGCCCCCGACGAGAAAAACCATCGTCGCCACCACCGGCAAGGCGGGGCTCGCCGCCCACCCGGGGATCAACGCAACCAGTAGCGCGCACGCCAGCGCAGCCGCCTGCACCCACGGCAAAGCCGCTGCCGACCCGAAGGACGACAGCGGCTCCTTTGCCAAGGCGACGCGCGGCTGGGTCAGACCGGTAACGCCTCCTTGGCTGTCTCACGCTCGTCGGCAATTGTGGACTCGATGGCCGATTTGCGAACTGCGATCAGGTAGATCAGGACCCCGACGACGGCCTTGGCGACGAGATCGGCGATGGTGTAGCCGATCTGGATCGTGGTTTCCGCGGTTGCACCGGTGAGGCCGATAAAGGGCGCCATGTAGACGATCGGGTAGAAGCCCCAGCTCGCGAAGGTGAGCAGCCGCGCCTGCTTGAGCAGCTTGCGGACGCCTTCGTGCTGGTTGGCGATCGAGCTGCCAAGCCCGCTGAACAGCTCATACACGATGTAGAGGAAGGGAATGGTCGACAAGGTACCCCAGATGGCGCGGGTGGTGTTGTCGTCCGCGATTTCGCCGGGATAGCCGAGCACGATCATCAGCGCGGCAGCCAGGCCGAGCTTGGTCGATTTGCTCACCGTCTCGGAACGCGACAGACCCATGACCAGGACCAGCTCGATCAGCAGCAAGGGCACGGTCAGCAGCCAGTCGACGTAGCGATAGGCGTCGTTGAAGGCGAGACCCGAGGCGATGACCCTTCCGCCCTCGACCACATAGGCTGCTTCCCAGCTCTCGAAGATGCGGAAATAGTGATAGGCCGCGATCGCGCAGACGAGGCCGGAGATGGTGACTGCGGTCTTGTATTTGGGGGCCACCTGGCTGCGGCTGATCCAGAGGAACAGCGTCGTGGCGGCCATCGCGGCGAAGGTGAAGGAAAATGCGTTGTAAACGAGCGAATACTGGAATGACGAAAGTTCGTCCATTGCGCTGCTCCCGGTTGGTTCTGCGGGTCTTTCGGCCCGCTGGATAGCATCCGAGCGACAAGCCGACCCGCAATTCGAAAAGCAAGGACCCGGTCGTTCGAAGACGCTCAATTGTTAAGCGTCGCCTGCAGCGAAGCAAATACGGGCTTTGGTCGGTAGGGGTTCTTTATGCGGGCCGCCGGTAAGCCCCTAAAGGCACGGAAAACGGGCGGTGTTGGTCAGTCGCCGGCTTCGACCGCGACGCGAACCAGATCGGCCGCCGTTTCGATGCCGAGCTTTTTCATGACCAGCCCGCGGTGCATCTTGACTGTCTTTTCGGCCAACCCGAGTTCGGCGGCGATCTGCTTGTTGCGCAGCCCCTGCGCGACCATCCTCGTTACAGCGAGCTGGCGAGGCGAGAGCGTCTTGAGCATGGTGGCGGCCCGCTCGCGCCGCGCCAGGCTGATCTGAGGATGGTCGTCGGTCAGCTCGATCTGGCTGCCGAGAAAATACAGCAATTCGTCCGTCTCGTCGTAGATCGGCGCGATCAGCACCGCGTTGCGAAACGGCTGGCCGTCTTTCTTGTAGTTCAGGATTTCGACCAGCACCGGCTGGTGGTCGCGGACCCCCTGGCGGATCCGTTCGGTCAGCCAGGGCTCGGTGCCCGGACCGGAGAGAAACCGGCAATTGCGCCCGAGAATCTCGTCGACGCCATAGCCGGTCAGCTCGATGAAAGGCCGGTTGACGCAGATGATCGGATTGTCGGGCAAGCGGGGGTCGGAAATGACCGAGGCGATCGGGCTGGCCTCGATCAGGCGTGCCACCCATACCGCGGGCTCCGGGCGCTTACCGCCGAAATCACTTGCGTCAGTGGCCGTTGCTTCGCTGGCGATGCTGGTTTCCACAACGCTGAGGTTATCGACACCCGGTCGGAATTGCAATCGGGATACCCTGTCGGATTACCGTTCGGCTGACGCTTCGCAGAGTCCGATCGCGCTATCCCAATTGCGTGATCGCAAAGATCAGGACTACCGTATAAATCAATATGCTAATGATCAGAAACAGCGGATTGGCGCGTTCCGGCAGGCTGGCCTGAGCCAGCTCCCGGAACCGGCCGAGCAGTTCGGGCCAGGTGTAGGAAACGAAGTCTCCCTGCGTCATGACGGCGACGATCTTACCGTCATTGTCGACGATGGGGAGACGCCGGAAGCGCTCGTTCGACATCATCCGCAACCAGTCGACCAGCTCGTCGTCCGCTTTTGCGGTGCGGACCGGCGATGTCATGATGGTCTCGACCTTGGTCGCCTTGGGATCGAGTTCCGCTGCAATCAGGCGCCGGAAAATATCGCGTTCGGTCATCATCCCGATGACGCAATCGGCATCATCGACGACGATGATCGAGCCGAAATTCTTGTCGGCCATCCGCTTCACCGCTTCGAGCACGGTTTCGGACCGTGCGCAGGTCAGCGGCTTGGCCTTCTGGAATAGCTCTTTGCGGTCGCTGATTTTCAAAAAGACACCTCTTCATCGAGTGATAGATTGTGGCGGTTGACGCTGACGGCTGGCCGCGGTTTGCAGACAAGGTCGGCCGCCGAGGTGGCGGGCGATCGCATCACGATCGCCCGCCACGCTGACAAAAGCCAGAGCTAGCCGGGAAGCGATACGCCGTCGGTGACGTGAATGACGCCATTGGACTGCATGACGTCCGCCTGAGTGACATGGGCCATTCCGCCCGCGGCGTCGGTGAGCATCACACGGCCGCCCATCACGCTTGCCGTGAGCGTCCCGCCCTGGACGGTGGTCAGCTGGGCCTGCCCGCCGCCTGCCTCGATCATCGCGAGCAGCTCGCTCGCCGTCACGCGGCCGGGGACCACATGATAGGTCAGCACCGACTGGAGGGATTGCAGATTTGCTGGCTGGAGCAAGGTGTCCACCGTTCCCGCCGGGAGCTTGGCGAAAGCGGCGTTTGTGGGCGCGAACACGGTGAACGGGCCCGGACCCGAAAGGGTTTCGACCAGTCCGGCCGCCTGTACCGCTGCGACGAGCGTGGTATGGTCGCTCGAATTGGCCGCGTTTTCAACGATGGTCCGCGACGGGTACATCGTGGCGCCGCCGACGGTGGAGGTCGAGGCTGCGACATCGCCAGTGGCATCGTTCATCGTCGTGCAGGCCGCGAGCGGGACGAAGCCGAGCGTCAGCGCAGCGACTGTGGTGAATTTGAGCATGGTAATCCTTAAGTGGCATACTTGGGGGGCTTCGAGCCTAGACCAAGCCCCGGGACTCCTGAATACGGCCTTTGTACCGTAGTTCCGCCCCGCCGCGGTTCGTTCGGCGGGCGAATTTCTGCGGTAGAACAGCTCACGATCTCGAAAATGCGGGGATACAAGCACCTTCCATTCAGCCTATTGTTGCCGCGACCCGTCGCCGAGAAGGTCGCCGAGAAGAACGCCGATGAGAACACGGGGGGCAAGGTGAAGGATATGTCCGTGACAACCCCGTCTGGAGCGACGGCCACATCGGCTCGAAGCCCGCGGCACAGAACGGGCCCGACGGTTTGATGCCGCGTCTCAGGGTCTGCGTGCTCGGGGCGACGGGGACGATCGGTCGGGCGACGGTGGAGGCGCTCGTGGAGCGCGGTCACGAGGTGGTCGCGCTTGTTCGCGGGGCGTCTCCCGCCGCTGGCTCGGCGGTGGATAGGGCTGGGCTGTTTGCCGGCGCCGGGATCAGGCAGGTCGATGTCAGCGATCCCGTCTCGCTCGCCAGAGACGGGTTTGCCGACGGGTTTGCCGGGGAGCGGTTCGACGCCGTGGTGTCCTGCATGGCGTCGCGCACGGGCGCGCCACGGGATGCCTGGGCGATCGATTGCGCGGCACATATGGCGGCGCTGGACGCGGCGCAGCGCGCAGGCGTCGGCCATTTCGTGCTGCTGTCGGCGATCTGCGTCCAGAAACCGCTGCTGGCTTTCCAGCACGCCAAGCTGGCTTTCGAGGCGGCGCTGATCGGCTCCGGCCTGCGCTATTCGATCGTGCGCCCCACCGCCTTCTTCAAATCGCTCTCGGGCCAGATCGAGCGAGTCCGCAAAGGTCGCCCGTTCCTGCTGTTCGGGGATGGCACACTGACCGCCTGCAAGCCGATCAGCGACCGTGATCTGGCGAACTACATCGCGGATTGCCTGATCGACGAGGGCCGCTGGAACCGTATCCTCCCAATCGGCGGACCGGGGCAGGCGATCACGCCGCGCCAGCAGGGCGAGGCGCTGTTCGCGATGCTGGGACGTGCTGCGAAGTTTCGCTCGGTCCCGGTTGCGCTGCTCGACACCCTCGCCGCGGCGCTCGGCGTGGCTGGCCGGGTGGTGCCATCGCTGGCCGACAAGGCCGAGCTGGCCCGGATCGGCCGCTACTACGCCACCGAGTCGATGCTGGTGCTCGATCCGCAGACCGGCTGCTACGATCCCGACGCGACGCCCGCGACGGGAACCGAGACCCTGTTCGATTACTACCGCGCGGTCCTGCAGGGAACCGCAACCCCCGAACGCGGTGACCACGCCGTCTTCTGACGCCTGTGGTATCAAGGCGTTTTGTTGCAACCTTACTGGCGCGACATGCCCGGCTAACGGACGAATGCAAATAAAACCCAATCTCTCAACGTTCCTGGGCCCAAATTCATCTATGAGATTCGCGATGAAGACTTTCGACGAATCCGGGCGGCTCGACGCTCTGCGCCGCTTGAACCTGCTCGATACCCCGCCGAGCGAGAGCTTCGATCGCATCACACGCATGGCGAGCCAGATTTTCGACCTCCCGATCGCCGCGGTTTCGCTGACCGACAGCGACCGCCAGTGGTTCAAATCGCGGGTCGGCGTCGCGCACACGTCGATCCCGCGTGATGCAGCGCCGTGCGCGGCGGTCGCGGAAAGCACCGAGACGATCGTCGTGCCCGATCTCCTGCAAGACCCCCGCTACGCGAACAGCGTGCTGGCCTCGCAGGGGGTGCGGTTCTACGCCGGCGCGCCGCTGACCACGCGCGAAGGCTTCGGTCTGGGCGCCTTGTGCGTACTGGGTATGGAGCCCAAGACGGCGACCGCCTCCCAGATGGCCGCCCTCACGGATCTGGCGCAGATGGTGATGGCGCAGATCGAACTCCAGCACGCCTTCGGCCGCGTCGATCCAATCAGCGGCCTGGCGAACCGGGTTCAGTTCTTCGACGATCTCGACGACCTCGGGCGGGACGATCCCGGGAGAACGCGTCAGGTCGTGCTCGTCGAACTGGCCGGCCACGAACAGCTCACCGAGGGCATCCGTGTGCTGGGCTCCGACTATGTCGATACCATGGTCCAGGAAGCGGCGCGCACCTTGCGCAAACTGCTCGGGGCAAGGCGCCCGGCCTATCATGTCGCCGCGACCCAATTTGCGTTTCTCGCGCCGCTCGATACCGACCAGCAGGCGTATATGGCGCAGCTAGCCGGGATGCTCGGGCTGTTGCGGACGGATGGAACCTTCCGCTTCGTCACCAATGCCAAGATCGGTGTTGCGCCCTTCGTAACCGGCGAGAGCTCGCCGGCCGACGTCCTCCGCACTGCTTACAGTGCAGCGCTGGATGCCCGGTTCTCGCAGACCGGTATCGGTATCTATGCCCTGGCCGAAGACAACGCACATCGCCGACGCTTTCTGCTCCTCGAGGAGTTCGGCGCGGCCCTGGAAGATCCGGAGCAATTGCGACTGGTCTATCAGCCGCGCGTCGATCTCGCGACGCGCCGCTGCGTCGGTGCCGAAGCGTTGCTGCGCTGGACGCATCCCCGGCTCGGGGAAATCTCGCCGGCCGAATTCATCCCGATCATCGAAAAGACCTCACTGGCGCGCTCGACAACCGCGAGCGTCATAGAAATGGGGCTGGGGCAGCTTGGTGCGTGGCGCAAGCAGGGCATGGATATCAACCTGTCGATCAATATTTCGGCGACCAATCTTTCGGAAACCGACTTCGCCCAGAGGATACAATTGTACCTTCTGAAACACGGCGTGCGGCCGGAAATGCTCGAACTGGAAGTAACCGAGAGCGCCGTGATGGAAGACACCTCGCGGGCGATCGAGCAGCTCGTCACCTTCGATGAAGCGGGCATCGGGATCGCCATCGACGATTTCGGCACCGGTCACAGCAGCCTTGCCTATCTGCAGCGTCTCCCGGCCAAGATCGTCAAGATCGATCAATCCTTCGTACGGGACATGATGCTGGGCAAACGCGAGCGGACGCTGGTTCGCTCGATGATCTCGCTGTCGCATGAACTCGGCTACTGCGTCGTCGCCGAAGGCATCGAGACTTCCGCCACGGGCGATCTGCTCACCGCGATGGGATGCGACGAAGGGCAGGGTTATTATTTCGCGCATCCAATGGAAGCTGCGGATTTCGAACGCTGGTTCGCCGGTGAAAGTCTGGTTCACGCAGCGGCGTAGTACCCGAAGCGCGAGACACTCGCGCCTGCGTTTCGCAGTCGATCCGGCCTCTCAGCCCCCGCCTCAGCCGCGCCAGATCCGGGCCGGCTCCTCCTTTGCCAGGCGCCGCGCGGTGGTGACGGTCTGAAGAACGAACAATGCGATCAGGATAAGCCCCACGCCGCCGACGAACAGGTCGAACCCGTTCAGGCCCCAGAAGATAGGGCTCTCGAGCCCCGCTATAAGCATCGCCAGCGTCAGGCCGATCAGGATCAGGCGCAATTCGGTCGGGCCGGCGTTGAAATACGATAGCCGCAACTCGCCCACCACGCGGACCGAGAGAAAGGCGTGGATCGACATCAGCAGATAACCCGCCAGCGCGATCAACGCGACCTCGAGCTGGACATAGGGGGTGACCCCGATACCGACCACCACCAGCATGGTGGCGAAGCCGTCGCAGCTGTGATCGAGGAAATAGCCGTAGCGCGGGCGCTCGATCTTGCGGAACCGCGCCAGGCTGCCATCCAGCGAATCGCCGAACCAGTGTACGAAATACCCCACGATCGACAACCACAGCCAGTTGGCGTCCAGATTGCTGGCAAGATATCCGCCGAACACGAGCAAGGCGCCGACCATCCCGGTGAAGGTCAGCATGTCTGGCGTGACCCAGGGCGGCATCTTGAGGCACAGATGATTGAGCGCACGCCTCTCGAGCCGCGCGACCAGGTTGTCCTGAATGCGGTGGATGGGGGCTACGGGCGCCTTGGGTTCGCGAGAATCTGTCATCGAATTGCAACGGCCGGGTAACGAAAGACCCCATCGCTGTCCAATCCTCGCGTCAAGATCGCGGGGGTCGACACGGAGCATTGTAAATTTGGAGCAGCCAGCAGCTACAAAAAAAGGCGACCCCGGGGGGCCGCCTTTCTGGGTAACGAATGACCTGGGTCAGGGGCTCACTGCCACGTCATCATCGTCATCATCGGTCAGAATGAGGACAAGCATGCCTGCGCCCGCTAGAGCGGCAATGACGAGCCCGGCGCCGATCCCGCCGCCGAGTTCGGATTCGTCGCTCGCCGGCATCGAGCTGCGATCGACCGGCGCGGCAGTGGCTGCCTGGAGGGCGACCGGAGCGGAGATCAGCGAGCCGGCGGCCGCTGCGAACATCAAATTGCGAGTTTTCATAGTGCGATCCTTCTTTGCGTGAATAGCCGAAAATCCTGCCGGGCCAGATTGTTCCTAAACGGAAAGAGCATTCGACGAACCGTGTCTTGTATCGGTTCGCGCCCGCATTTGCCGGATTTCGCCCGGTCTGAATGTTTTTCCGGTTTCCGCTCTTTCGCGGTGCCCGCAAGACCGGACGGCTCGACATCGCAAACGCAGCGAGGGCCGAAAGTTACGAAATATTACCCTTTGCACCCCTAGGAACTGTGGAACTCTAATCGATTGTTGAGGGAAGGCGGTTGCCGCCCACGGCCTATGCGTATCGTTGACGAACCAGATCTGGATGGCGGCCCGTTCCGCTTTGCCGCGCGCTGGCGTCGAGGACTGCGGAGCCTTTTTCGCGGTGAGAAGGATACTGCCGAGCCGCAAAAAGCCCGGCGACGGATAGCCGCATGGGCCATGCTGATCGGGCTGGTGGTCGGGTTTCTCAATCTCGCACTTCCGATCGAGGATACATTTCGTGCGGTCCGCGCCGAGGTGTGATCGCATCCCGCAGACCAGCAGGTCGTGGTCGTTGCGATCGATGAGAGGACACTCAACGCCCTTGGAGCGGACGAGCCAAGCCGAAGGGCGGATGCGCAAGTTCTCGATCGCCTGTTTGCCATGGGCGCAGAGCGAGTGTTTTTTGCACACGCTTGTGCTGATCTGACCGAACCGGAAGAGGATGCGGAGTTCGCGCGTGCGCTCGAGCGACACAAGGATAGGGTTTATATTGGTGGCACGCCAAAGTTCGATCAGAGCGACGGATCGACTTCGGGGATACTTCCGAATGTTCGGTTTCGCGATTCGGCTCAAATCGTTTCGATGTATGGCGAGATGGCACCATTTAGCCTTTCGTCGCGTTTGCCTACGAGTTCGTTCATCCTTGGCGAAGAACGAGCCTCATTTTCGGCGGAACTGGCGCGGCTGGATCTCGCCGGTGGTGTCTATCGACCCGATTTCGCAATCGATCACAAAACGATTCCCACCTTTGGCTATATTGGTGCGCTAACCGGAATAATGTCAGCGGAAGCCGTGCGAGAGAAGGATGTCGTAGTTGCGTCTGCAAGCCGTGCGTCGCGTGATTTCTACCCTATTCCCCTCGGCGAAAGGGTTGCCGGCGCTTACTTCCACGTGATCGGTGCGGAGACGCTCAAGCGAGGCTATCCTCCTAGAGTCTGACCGAAAATGAAGTTGTGTGATATCAGCATGATGTGATTCAATCGGTGTTGCGAGACATCGATGGAGGATCACATGTGGACTGACACCACCCGAAGGCAGTTTGCCCGACGCGACCTGGCGGATGCTGCCGCCGGGCATGTTCCCGCCGATGACCACGGTGCAGCATTACTTCTATCGCTGGCGCGACATCGGGCTGTGGCGCTCGATCAACCACACACTACTGATGGCGGTGCGTGAGCGGCGGGGAGCGAGGCGTCGCGCAGCGCCGGGGTGATCGACAGCCAAAGCGTCAAAGCCACGGAAAGCGGCTGGCCACGGGGCTATGACGCGGGCAAGAATATCAAGGGCAGGAAGCGCCATATCTTTACCGACACCCAAGGCTTCCTCTTCGGAGCCGTGGTCCACACCGCCGATGTGCAGGACCGCGACGGCGCCCCCGATGTGCTCGCCAGCATCCGCCACAGCTTCCCCTGGCTGCGCCATGTCTTCGCGGACGGAGGTTATGCTGCCGACAAGCTTCGCTCGGCGCTGACGAATATCGGCAAGTGGACAATCGAGATCATCAAGCGATCCGATCGCGCCAAGGGCTTCGAAGTGCTCCCCCGCCGCTGGGTCGTCGAGCGCACCTTCGCATGGCTGGGACGTAATCGCCGCCTCGCCAAAGACTTCGAGCGAACCATCCAGAGCGCCACCGCGTGGCTATATCTCGCTTCTATCCAGTTCATCGCTCGCAAGATCGCAAGCCTATGAAATCAATGCGAATGATTTTGAG
>NZ_LZRP01000008.1 GCF_001678665.1 Erythrobacter sp. QSSC1-22B | reverse complement strand
GAGAGAGAAGCCAATGAAAACCCGATTCGCATCACTGCGCGTGCTCGCCATCCTCGGCGCCGGTGCCACGCTTGCCCCGGCTGCCGCGATGGCGCAGGATCAAACCGACAACGATTTGATCGAAAACGCCGATGTGGTGGACCGCAATATCATCATCGTGACCGCGCAGGGGCGTTCGCAGGTCCTTGCCGATGTGCCGGTCGCTGTTTCTGCGGTCTCCGCGGAGACGCTCTCGAATTCCGGCACCACCGACATTCGCGAACTGACCCAGCTCGCGCCCTCGCTGCTGGTCTCTTCCACGGGCAATGAAGCCAATGGTTCGGCGCGTATTCGCGGCATCGGCACGGTCGGTGACAACCCGGGGCTCGAAAGCTCGGTCGCGGTGTTTGTCGACGGCGTCTATCGCTCGCGTTCGGGCAATGCCCTGTCCGAACTCGGCCCGCTCGACCGGGTGGAAATCCTGCGTGGCCCGCAGGGCACGCTGGGCGGGCGCAATGCATCCGCCGGCGTAATCAGCATCTACACCGCGCCGCCCACGTTCGGTTTCGAGGCCTATGGAGCGTTCACTTATGGCAATTACGACGCGATCCGCGTCGAAGCGGGTCTAAACGCGCCGTTAAGCGACACGATCGCCGCGCGCGTCGATGGCGTCTATTTCAAGCGCGACGGCTTCTACAACGATGTGGTGAACGACACCGACATCAACAATCGCGACCGCTATCTGGTCCGCGCGCAGGTGCTGTTCGAGCCGACCGAGGACATCAGCTTCCGCCTGATCGGCGATTACTCGAAGAAGGACGAGGCCTGCTGCGCCGCCACTTTCGTCCAGCCCGATTTTGCCCCGCTAGCGCGCGTCTCGCCCGGTCTCGATCCTTTCGCCCGGCCGGTCGGCAACGCTCCGGCGCTGACCAGCAGAGCCAATCCGATTATCCCGGTCCTGATCGGCCTGGGCCAGAATCCGGCATCGCTCAACCAGAGCACCTTCAACCGCAACATCTACGTCACCCCGGGGCGCAGCTTCGAAGGCGAGACCGAGGATTACGGCGTTTCGGGCGAATTGAGCTGGGATTTCGGCGATATGTCGCTGACCTCGATCACCGGCTATCGCGAATATGACAACTTCCAGGGTTCGGATACCGACTACACGCAGGTCGATATCCTCTATCGCGAAGCCGGACCCAGTGCCGCCGCCCGCAATTTCAAGACCTTCACCCAGGAATTGCGCCTCGCCGGAACGGCTTTCAACGACAAGCTCGACTGGCTGGTCGGCGGCTATTACGCCAATGAAAAGCTCCAGACGCGCGACAATCTGCGGTTCGGTACGCAATATGGCCAGTTCGTAGCCTGCCGCCTCGCAATTGCGCTCCAGCCCACTTTGGGGGCATCGCTGGGCCGCCGAGTGGCCGATCCGAGCCAGGCCAACTGCTTCGATCCGGTGGCGTTCGGTGCCATTCAGAGCGGTGCGGTGTTCGGAGCCGCAACTGCTCGGGTTGTGCCCGCACTGAACAACCTTGCTTCGATAAGCGATGTCGGCGGGACTGGCGACGTCTACAACCAGACGAGCGAAAACTTCGCGGTCTTCACGCACAATATCGTGCATCTGACCGATACGCTCGATCTGACCTTGGGGCTGCGCTATACCAACGAGACCAAGGATTTCGATGCGACCTTCGGCAACGACAATACGGTTTGTCCGACCAACCGCGCGCTGATCGGCCCGATTGCCGGAGCGTCCGCGTTTTTCGCTGGCCTCCTGTCCCTTTCGTGCCAGGGCAATTCGACCGCCGAACTCAACGGCGTGTCGATTTCCGACACCCGCGACGAGGACGAGTTCACCGGCACCGCGATCCTGAGCTGGAAGCCCACCCCCGACCTGCTGACCTATGCATCCTACTCGCGCGGCTACAAGGCGGGAGGCTTCAACCTCGACCGGTCGGCGCTGGGCAATCCGGTGACCTTCAGCGTCGCCGCGATCGATCCTTCCTCGCTCCAGTTCGCCGAGGAAACGGTCACCGCCTACGAAATCGGCGCCAAATACGCGACGCGCGAATTCGGTATCAGCCTCGCCGGGTTCCGGCAGGAGTTCACCAATTTCCAGCTGAACACCTTCAACGGTTCGGTCTTCCTGGTGCAGAACGTCAACGCCTGCAGCGCTTCGCTGGGCGGGGCCGACATGGATGCGAGCGCCGCCACCGGTGCTTGCGCCGTCGACAATGTGGTACCGGGCGTCGTCTCGCAGGGCGTGGAAATGGAGGCCTATCTCCAGCCGATCCAGGATCTCAACTTCTCGCTCGGGCTCACCTATACCGACAGCAGCTACGAGAACGAGCTGATCGGCAACGACACCGGCACGCCGCTCGACCCGGCGCTGCGCCTGCTGCCCGGTGACAATTTGTCCAACGCGCCCGAACTGGTGGCGACCTCGTCGGTCACCTGGACGCCGCCGATCGGCAACAGCGGGATGGAAGGCCTGTTCTTCCTCAACGCGCGCATGACCGGCGACTACAACACCGGTTCGGACCTGCTCTACGGCAAGGAGCAGGATGGCTATGTGATCGTCAACGGCCGCATCGGCCTGACCAACATCGCCAACCGCTTCGCGATCGAGGGCTGGGTGTCGAACCTGTTCGACAAGGATTACACCCAGGTCGCCTTCAACACCCCATTCGTGGCGCCGCAACAGACCTATTCGGCTTTCCTCGCCGAACCGCGGACCTACGGTGTCACGGTGCGCGGCAAGTTCTGACCCGAAGTCTGACAACAACAAATGCAAAGGGGCGCTCTCGGGCGCCCCTTTTTTTGCGGGTTCAGGGCAAGTAAGAGCGGTTCAGGTGCCGCGCGCGCCAAACAGCGCGCTGCCGACGCGGATATGGGTCGCGCCAAGCTGGATGGCTGTCTCGAAATCGCCGCTCATCCCCATGCTCCGGCCCAAGGGCTGTTCCTCGGGGAGCCCGGAATCGCGCGCCAGCTTGTCGAGCAGCGCAAAGAAGGGCGCTGGCTCGATATCCTGCGGCGGCAGGCACATCAGCCCGGCAAGCGGGATATCCGCCCCGCGTGCCTGCGCCAGCAGCGCGGGCAGTTCGCCGATCGGGCAGCCGCCCTTCTGTTCCTCCTCGCCGACATCGACCTGGACGAAGCAGGGCACCCGCCGCCCGGTCTTGTCGAAAGCCTTGGCGAGCGCTTTCACCAGGTTGGGCCGGTCGAGCGAGTGGATGCAATCGAACAGCGCGGCAGCGTCATCCGCCTTGTTCGACTGCAGCTGGCCGATCAGATGCAGCTCGGCATCGGGATAGCGTTCGCGCAGGCCAGGCCATTTGTCCTGCGCTTCGGGCACCCGGTTCTCGCCGAAGACGCGCTGGCCCTGTTCGAGCAGCGGTTCGATCCGCTCGGCGGGATGGGTCTTGCTGACCGCGACCAGGGTGACGTCCTCGGGCTTTCGCCGCGCAATGGCGCAGGCCTTGGCTATGCGAGCGTGGATTTCGGCGAGCGGGGTGCGTGGCGTCTCCATGGCAGCGCGCTATAGCGTGGCTGTGGCCCCTGACCAGACCCCGACCATCCGCGACCTGCGCGACCTGCCCGACCTGTGGCTGCTCTCCGATGCGCGCAACGATGCTGCGCTCGAGCGCAGCCTCGCCGCGCTGCCCGATAGTTCGGGCTTCCTGTTCCGCCATTACCACCTCGCCGAACCCGAGCGCCGCGCGCGGTTCGAAGCGCTGGCTGTCCTTGCCCGCAAGCACGGACACCTTGTCATGCTGTCCGACTCAGCGGCGCGCGCAAGGGAATGGGGCGCGGACGGGGTTTCCGGCCCGGCGGAGCGGATCGCCGGGGCCGGAATGCTCGCCGTCGCCACCGCGCATGACGATGCCGAGATCGCCGCGGCGACAAGCGCCGGGGCGCACGCAATCATGCTCTCCCCCGTCTTCGCCACCCGCTCGCATCCCGGCGGGACGGCGCTGGGGGCAACCCGCTTCCACGCGCTTGCCAGCCGCTCCGCGCTCCCGGTGATCGCGCTGGGCGGGATGGACCCGGCGCGCGCGCGCGAACTCGGCTGGTCCCGCTGGGCCGCCATCGACGGACTTACCGCCGCCTCCCCTCCAGCCCGGAACGCTTGACGCGGGACTCGCCTGCGAGACATAATGCGGTTCAGGCACAGCGAAAAGGGCATCCCATGGCTACGCGAGCGCTCGCGAAATCGGACTGGCGTGCGGTGTTTCGCCGCTCGTTGCGCCGTGCCGTGCAGATGTCGGGCGCCGCGCTGCTGGCGCTGGCGACGCTGTTCCTCGCGCTCGCACTGGCAAGCTATGCGCAAACCGACCCCAGCCCCTCCACCGCCGCGGCGGGCACCGATATCGCCAACTGGATGGGCGCGAGCGGGGCCTGGACCGCCGAACGCGCGCTCTATTTCTTCGGCCTGCCGACCGTGTTGCTGCTGCCGCTGCTCTACATCTCCGCCCGCCGGCTGTGGCGCGATGTCGAAACCGACAGCAGCGGCGGCGAGACCGGCTGGTGGACCCCCTTTGCGCTGCTGCTGCTCGCAATGGTGCTGCTGTCCAGCGTGCTGGCGCTGAGCTTCGACGAGAGCGGCGGCGCGCTGCCTGCGGGCTATGGCGGTCTGTTCGGCCTGCTCGGCGCCGGCGGGATCGAGGCCGTCGCGGGTCGTTTCCCCGAAGGCGGCCAGGGCTGGATCACCGGGGCGCTGGCGCTGCTGAGCCTGGGCGGCGGGATCGCGCTGGTGACCCGCGTTTTCGCGATCGACTGGGCGCAATTCTTCACCCTGCCCGATTTCCTCCGCCGCGCGCCGCGCCTCGTCGATGGCGACAGTTTCCCGCTGCCCAAGCGCAAGTCGCGCCGCGCGCGAGCCGAAGACGCCGCAGACAGCATCGGCGAGAGCATCGCCGAACCCGCGCCGCCGCGCCGCGCGCCCGAGATCCCCGATCCCGCCGCCGCGCCGCGACCGGCTGCCGCCTCCGCCACCCCGGTGCAGCGCGACATGTTTGCGCAATACAGCCTGCCGGGCCTCGAACTGCTTGAGGACATACCCGAAACGAGCGTGCCCAAGCTCGACAAGATGGCGCTCGAGCGCAACGCCCGGCTGCTCGAGAACGTGCTCGACGATTTCAACGTCAAGGGCGAGATCACGGCGGTTCGCGCCGGGCCGGTGGTGACGATGTACGAACTCGAACCCGCGCCGGGCATCAAGGCCAGCCGCGTGGTCGGGCTGGCCGAGGATATCGCGCGCAACATGAGCGCGATCTCGGCGCGCGTGGCGCCGATCCCGGGCAAGACGGTGATCGGCATCGAACTGCCCAATGCCGAGCGCCAGACGATCTCCTTCAAGGAGCTCGCCTCCTCCGCCGATTTCGCTGATGCGCCGGGCAATCTGCCGATGATCCTGGGCAAGAACATCGCGGGCGAACCGATCGTCGCCGATCTCGCCGCGATGCCGCATCTGCTGGTCGCGGGCACCACCGGTTCGGGCAAGTCGGTCGGGCTCAACTGCATCCTGCTGAGCCTGCTCTACCGCTTCACGCCCGCCGAGTGCCGGCTGATCCTGATCGATCCCAAGGTGCTCGAGCTCAAGAGCTACGACGACATCCCGCATCTGCTCAGCCCGGTGGTGACCGAGCCGCACAAATCGGTGCGCGCGCTCAAATGGGCGGTGGGCGAGATGGAGAACCGCTACCGGATGATGTCGAGCGTCAACTCGCGCAGCATCAACGCCTTCAACGAGAAAGTCCGCAGCGCCGCCGCCAAGGGCACCCCGCTGGGTCGCCGCGTCCAGACCGGCTTCGACGCCGAAACCGGCGAGGAGCTCTACGAGGAAGAGCAGCTCGACTATCAGGTGCTGCCGCAGATCGTGCTGATCGTCGACGAGCTCGCCGATCTGATGGTCACCGTCGGCAAGGAGATCGAGGTGTTGATCCAGCGCCTCAGCCAGAAGAGCCGCGCCGCCGGTATCCACCTGATCATGGCGACGCAGCGCCCCTCGGTCGATGTCATCACCGGCGTCATCAAGGCAAACCTGCCCACCCGGATCAGCTTCAAGGTCACCAGCCGGATCGACAGCCGCACTATCCTGGGCGAGCAGGGTTCGGAACAGCTGCTGGGCAAGGGCGACATGCTCTACAAGCCCAACACCGGCGCGATGGTCCGCGTCCACGGGCCCTTCGTCAGCGACGAGGAGGTCGAGCGGGTCGCCGATCACTGGCGCGCGCAGGGCAAGCCTGCCTATGTCGATGCGGTTACCGAGGAAAACGAGGACAGCGGCTTCTCCTTCGAGGACGAACTCACCGCCAGCGACAACCCCGAGGAACGCAAATACCGCCAGGCCTGCCAGATCGTGTTCGAGAACCAGAAGGCCAGCGGCTCGTGGCTGCAGCGCCAGATGGGGGTGGGCTACAACACCGCCGCCAAATGGATCGAGCGCATGGAGGAGGAAGGGCTGGTCGGCCCGTCCAACCACGTCGGCCGCCGCGAGATCTTCCGCGACCGCGACGGCAATCCGATGTGATTGTCGCCGGGTGTCGGGATCGTGTCCCCGGAACGATCGCCTGAACGCCCGGTTATAATATGCGAAGGGGCGCGACGATCTGCGGCCTATCGGAGACAATTTCATGTTCGGTTGGGCAATCACCCTCGGTATCATCGCGCTGGTTGCGGCCATTCTGGGTTTCGGCGGGATCGCCGGCGCGCTGGTCGATATCGCCATCATCGTCTTCGTGATCGCGCTGGTGCTCAGCCTCATCTTCCTGGTGCTGGGCTGGATGGGCGCGAAGAAGGTCCTGAAATAACCGCATGACTTCAAACCGGGTTTTGGATGCGGCGGGCCGCCTCCGCAAGCCCGCCGGCAGCACTTGCGCCGGGCGGAGCCAGCTACAAGGCGGGCTACGTCCGGCGCTGTTGTATCCTCAAATGGTCGGTTCACATTAAGCGGATGACGTTTCGCGCAATTCTTGTCGGTGGTATGGCCGTCTGGCTGACCGCCGCCTGCTCGATCGAGGACCAGGCGACCGACGGGGATTCCGCCGATCCCACCGGAGCCGATCGCACCGGACAAGACGCACGGGTCAAGGATCGCGTGCTTGCAGTGGTGTGCGATCCGGACAGCCGCTCCACTCCCGAGAAGCTGGTGCCGCTGGTGAGCGAGGTTCGCGCCCGCGACGGACGCTCCGACCGCGTCTGGGAGGTCGCCGATGGAGCGGAATGCATTGCCGGCCCGACCAAGGCCGAGCCCGCGTTGACCGATTAGCCACTCGGCACGAACGAAAAGGGCCACCGACTCACGCCGGTGACCCTTTCCAATTCGCGTGAGGCCGGATGGGCCTGAGGCTGGGATCAGCCCTCGGCGGGGGCCTGCGCCATCGCCTGCTGGATCTGCTCCATGGTCGCACGCACGACCAGCGAACCCTGCGGCCCGATCGCCAGCATCGGCTTGGACAGCGTCAGCTCGCCGACATCACCGGCGACCAAGATCGCATCGTCTTCGCGCGACTGGATCGTGCCCAGCGCCTGGCCATCGGCGGTCTGGACCGCAGTGCCGGCCACCAGGGCAGCTTCGAGCTGCGCGTCCATCTGCGCCATCTGCTGGTCGAACTGGGTAACCAGAGCGGTGCGGGTGATGTTCACCGTCGGACCGGCTTCGCCCGCGGCGATCGCGGTGGCGGGGATCGGGATGGTGCGCTCGCCAACCGTGACCAGCGCGACATCGCCCTCGACCCGGGCCACGGTGCCGATCGCGGTGCCGTCGGAACCATAGACCTGCGCCCCGGCGGCAACTTCGGCCGCCGGGGCGGGTACGGTCGCGGCAGGAGCGGCTGCATCCTGAGCCAGAGCGGGGCTGGCCATGCCGAAAACGAGGGCTGCGGCTGTGGCGATCTGATACTTCATGAAAATACTCTCTGTTGCGGTGCAATACTGAAACGATCCCGATTTAACTAGCGATGGTTCCGCGGCGGCCAACCCAGTCCGCGACGGACCGTGGCCTCGCTGCCATGGGCCGCAGATCCAGCACGTGGATGGCAGATCTGGCCAAAAATGGCGGATCCGCGCAACGCGCGGCTGCTGCCAGCCGCAGCCAATCGTCAGGCGCGCCGCTTTGCGCAGAGGCAGACAGATCGCAATCGCCGTGTTAGGGCCTTGCCATCGCAAGCCCATTTTCTGGCTGCTTGCGGCTGAGAGACGTGCAGTGCTCCCGCCCTGGTGGAGGACTGCCTTTGTCCCACGCACTCATTATCGAAGACGAATTCCTGCTCGCGTTCACCGTGGAGGAAGCGCTGCAACAGCTTGGCTATTCCACTTTCGAGATCGCGACCACCAAGGCCGAGGCCATCGCCGCGGCCGAGGCGCGCTGCCCCGACCTGATCGTCGCCGATCACCGCATCCTCGATGGCACCGGCACCGAGGCGGTGCTGACGATCTGTTCCGACAAGGTGATCCCGGTGGTCTTCGTGACCGGCAGCGAACCCGAGGTGCGCGAGCACTTGCCCGATGCCTTCGTGGTCCCCAAGCCGCTGACACTGCCCCAACTCGAGGTGGCGGTGAAGGCCGCCTGCGAACGCCCGTTCACGCTCGCTGGCGATGCCGAGACCGGCACGCCCTCCAGGAACAATTAGACCTGCAGCCGCCGCCGGTCAGCCCGGGGTGTAATAGGTCGGCGAACCCGGACCAACCGGCAGCCCCAGCCCGAACACCCAGAGGAAGAACAGCAGCATCCAGGCGATGGTGAAGAAGATCGAATAGGGCAGCATCATCGCGATCATCGTCCCGATCCCGACATTGCGATCATAGCGCGCGGCCCAGGCCAGGATCAGCCCGAAATAGCTCATCATCGGGGTGATGATGTTGGTGGTTGAATCGCCGATCCGGTAGGCAGTCTGGATCACCTCGGGCGAATAGCCGATCAGCATCAGCATCGGCACGAAGATCGGCGCGGTCATCGCCCATTGCGCCGAAGCCGAGCCCAGCATCAGGTTGATGACCGCACACACCAGAATGAAGCCGACGAACAGCACCGGCCCGGTCAGCCCCATCTCCTGCAGGAAGGTGGCGCCGTTGACCGCGGTGATCGCGCCCAGATTGGACCAGGCGAAGAAGGCCACGAACTGCGCCGCGAAGAAGATGATGACGATATAGAGCCCGAGCGAGGACATCGCCTTGGCCATGCCGTCGATCATGTCGCGATCGTTGCGGATCGTGCCGACCACCTTGCCGTAGGCGTAGCCCACCGCGAGGAAGAAGACGAGAATCCACACCGCGAAGCCGGTGAAGAAGGGCGAGCGCATCCGGTCGCCGGTCTCGCCGTCGCGCAACACGCCCCATTCGGGCAGCAGCGTCAGCGCCATAAGCGCCAGCACCGCGATGACCGCGAGCCCCGCGCGCCGCAGCGCCTTCTTCTCCTGCTGGTCGAGCGCCGATATCTTGGTGTCGAGCAGCTCGGGCTCGGCGCGCGAGGAATCGAACTTCCCCAGCTTGGGCTCGACGATATAGATGCTCACCAGCGCGCCGATGCCGGTGACCAGAAAGGTCGAGGCCGCCATGAAATAATAGCTCGCGGTGGCAGTGACGCCGTAATCGGCATCGATCAGCTGCGCGGCTTCCTCGGTGATCCCGGCGAGCAGAGGGTCGATCGTGCCGATCAGAAGATTCGCCGAATAGCCCCCCGAAACACCCGCGAAGGCCGCCGCCATCCCCGCCAGCGGATGTCGGCCGAGCGAGTGATAGACCGCACCCGCGAGCGGGATCAGGACCACATAGCCGAGCTCGGAAGCGGTGTTGGAGATGACCCCGGCAAAGACGATCGCCAGAGTGACCATCTTGGGCGAAGCACCCAGCACCACGCCGCGAACCGCGGCCGAGAGCACGCCGGATTTTTCCGCGACCCCGATCCCGAGCATCGCGACCAGCACCACGCCGAGCGGCGCGAAGCCGGTGAAATTGGTCACCAGTCCGGTAAAGATGCGGCGGATCCCGTCGGCGTCCATCAGGCTGACCGCGCGGATCATCCCGTCCTCTTCGCGGCCCGTGGCACCGGCGGGGCGCGGATCGACCACCGCCAGATCCATCCAGGCGAACAGTCCCGAGAGCAGCACCATCCCGAACGCCAGGATCGCGAACAGCGTCACCGGATGCGGCAGGAGGTTGCCCAGCCATTCGACGCCGTCGAGGAAGCGGGTGAAGGAATTGCGGCGAGCGGGCCGATCGGCGGGGAGCACGGGCTCCTCAGTCGGCTTGGGAAATTCGGTCACAACCGCGCCCTAGCCGTAGCGGCAGGTGGCGGGCAAGCGCGCAATGCGCGCGCCTGTCAGGTCCGCGTGGCCCCGGTGGCGCGGCGGCGCGACAATTCCCGCGCATATTCCTGCAGGTCGGGAATCTCGTCCATCTCGTCGACAATCTCGAAGCCGAAGATGGTCTCGAGGACATCCTCGAGCGTCACCAGCCCGCGGAAGGTGCCGTATTCGTCGATCACCATCAGGATGTGATCGTGCTGCGAGATCATCCGGTGGAACAGCTTGTCGACCGGCACCTCGTCGAGGACGTTGGGCAATTGGCGGACCAGCGGCTGCAGACTGCCATCACCCTCGGGCCCGTCGAGCAGGCTCGTCAGCGCCTCGTGCTTGATCACGAAACCGCTGATCTTGTCCGAATTCTCGTCGAACACCGGGATGCGGGTGTGCGGGACCTCGCTCATCTTCGCGGCAAAATCGCCCAGCGAAGTGTGCTGCGAGAGGCTGAACACCACGGTGCGCGGGGTCATGACATCGGCGGTCTTGACGGCGTGGAGCTGGAGCAGGTTGCGCAGGAAGCGCACCTCGCTGCTGTCGATCTGTCCCGAGGCCTGGCCCAGATTGGCGATAGCCAGCAGATCGTCGCGGTGGCGCGGCAGCGCGGCGGGTTTGCCCAGCGTGATCACCCGGGTCAGCTGGCGCGAGGCCCACACCAGCGGCCCCAGCGCAGTGATCAGAAGCGGCAGGATCCAGGCGGTGAAGGGAGCGATCTTCTCGGCGTAGCGCGCGCCGATGGTCTTGGGGATGATCTCGGTGAAGATCAGCACCGCCAGCGTCAGCACCGCGGCGAAGATTGCCTCGCTGCCCGAGCCATAGACCTTGGCGTATTGCGCGCCGGCGCCCGCAGCGCCCATGGTGTGCGCGACGGTGTTGAGCGTCAGGATCGCCGCCAGCGGGCGCTCGATATCGTCCTTCAGCTTCTTGAGCCGGTTGGCCCAGCCCGCCCCGCGATCCTGCGCCGAACGCACCGTCGAGGGCGTGATCGTCAGCAGCGAGGCCTCAAGGATCGAGCACAGGAACGACACCACCAGAGCGAGGGCGACGTAGAAGATAAGCAGGGTCATTGCGGTGCGTTTGCCTTGGGCCGGTTGCGTGCGAGTGGATTCTGGCGCCCGTCCTTACACCAAAATCCGGCGCTTGCACGGGGGCAGTTTGGCGAGAGCGGGCTCCGGCTCGGGCTCGGGATCTCTCGCGCGGCGCGAGCACTCGAAATCATTGCCATGAGCGCAGCTCCGACTGCGGTGGCTCGCAATGACAGGCGATCTTGGGGACAGAGGTCCCCGCCCCGCCTTCAGCGCTCCCGCTCCGCCGCCTGGCGCAGCGCGCGCACTTCTTCGCCCAGCGCGCGCAGTTCGTGGAGGATTTCCTCGCGCTCGCCGTGCGCTTCCTCGTCGGTCGCTTCGGACATGGCGTTGACGATCACACCGATGAACAGATTCAACACGATGAAGCTGGTCAGCAGGATGAAGGGCACGAAGAACGCCCAGGCGTAGGGGAACTCCTCCATCACCGGGCGCACGATCCCCATCGACCAGCTTTCCAGCGTCATGATCTGGAACAGTGAATAGAGCGTGGCGCCAAAGCTGCCGAACCATTCGGGGAAGGCGGCGCCGAACAGGTTCGTCGCCATCACCGCGCTGATGTACAGCAGCAGTGCCAGCATCACGACCACCGTCCCGATGCTGGGGATCGCCTTGAACAGTCCGACGATCACGCGGCGCATGCTGGGCACCACCGAGACCAGCCGCAGCGCCCGCAGCACGCGCAGCGCGCGCAGCACCGAGAACTGCGCCGAGGCGGGCACCAGCGCAACGCCGACGACCACGAAATCGAAGACATTCCAGCCGTTGCGAAAGAATTGCAGCCGATAGACGAACAGTTTGAGCGCCAGCTCGACCACGAAGATCGCGATCGCCGCGCGGTCGAGGATGGTGATCACCCCGCCAAGCCGCGCCATGACCCCGGGCGAGGTTTCCAGCCCCAGGCCGATGGCGTTGATCACGATCACGGCGACGATTGCATGCTCGAACCGCCGCGATTCGACGAGCGTGCGCAGGCGGTCGCGCAGATTCGGTGCGGGCCGGGTCTCGGGCTGGGTGCTATTCATTGCGGCGGGCATATAGGCCATCGCCGCCGGGAAAACAGGGATGTCGGCCTGTCAGCGGTGCGCGATCAGTGGCAGGCGAAGATCGGCACCGGCGGGTCGGCGAAGATTTCGCGCGTGACCCCGCCCCAGATCGTCTCCGCCAGCCGCGAGCGGCCATAGGCGCCCATCACCAGATAGGCGGCATCCCGCTCCACCGCGGCGGCCATCAGCCCCTTGGCAATCGATTTCGCACGGAACGGCAGGTCGACGAGTTCGCAGGCGATCCCGTGGCGCGAGAGATATTTCGCGCCCTGCACCGGCGGGAGGTCGAAGCGACCGGTTTCCTCCTCGCCCACCACGGTGACGAGGCTGACCGAGCTGGCCCGCGCCAGCAGCGGCACCGCGCTGCGCAGCGCGCGCGAGGCCTCGGGCGAGCCATCCCAGGCGACCACCGCCGCCCCGCTGCAATCGAAGCTCGCGATGCCGGGGGGAACGACCAGCACCGGGGATTGCGAGCGCAGCACGACCTCGCCGACCAGCTTGGAGGGGGCATCGTTCGCAAGCGGATCGCAGCGGCCCAGTACGACCAGGTCGCTGAGCCCGCTGCGCCGCAGCAAATCCTGCGAGGCGAAGCCGTCGCTCTGCACCCAGTCCCAGGCGACATCTTCCTTCTCGAGCCGCGCCGCGATCCTCTTGTGGATCGCTGCGGCCTGTTCGCGCGTCGCCTCGATGATCTGCGCCGCCATCAGCCCGTAGAAATCCACGACCGCGCCCATCTCCCACTGGATCGATTTGCTGCAGGTGAGATGGCCGTCGAACGCGCGCGTCAGGTCGAGCGCGGCTTGCAGCCGCGATTCCAGACAATCGTCGTCTTCGATGTGAAGCAATATCGAGCGCATGGCCCATTCCCTCCCTCGCAGGTTGCGTCGGGGAGATCGCCCCCAGAGCGCGCCTTGGATATGCGCCCCGCTGCCCCACCTGTCCAGCGACACCATCGCCAGCCGCAAACCCTCTTGGAGGCATTGGATCCACCGCCTCGACCGCCACGCCCGGCGAGCACCCGCTTGGAAGACCCGACCGCTTCCGGGCCTAGCTGCGCCGGGTACGGATGGCGGGTTTTGGGGTGGGAAGCTGACGTTCCGCGAAGAGTCCTTGGCTATTCGCTTGGACCTAGCGGCTCAAGTCCGACCCCGAACCAAATTCCCGCTTGGGATGCTCTTTCCATGACGCAGTTGGTTGCTGGACTGTTCTCCCTCACCAAAGGTATCCGAGTCCGGTCGGAGGCATCCTGTGCTATGCGGGAAATCATCTCAAAGGAGTGCGCACCGCAGTCGCGAGCAATCTTACCACCTTGCCAAACAGCCGATTCCTCCCCGTCGTGCATGGATTGGTGTTGTTCCGCGACGACTAGAAACCAGCCTAGCTCCGGCGCAGGATCAAGGTCCGCAATTTGAGCGATAGCAGCGACACCCGATG
Source organism: Erythrobacter sp. QSSC1-22B (assembly GCF_001678665.1). GTDB lineage: Bacteria > Pseudomonadota > Alphaproteobacteria > Sphingomonadales > Sphingomonadaceae > Qipengyuania. The sequence goes on along the minus strand of NZ_LZRP01000008.1, from coordinate 125,831 downwards.
CACATGCCGCTCCGGCAGCGAACCATATCAATCTCGATCTCAAGCGCTTCATTCAGACGATGCACCAGATTATTCGAATGACCGCAACTGGGTCGAAGCCTGAAATTCGGCTTTGACCAAAAATTGCTGCTGAAGCTGCATGACCGGTCCCGGGGTCGTCGATGACCACCGGGGACGGCTTGAGCCGGGTGGCCAGCTGCCATCCCGGCGGATGGGGTACGGGCTTTAGCCGGTATTGCTGACAGGCCTTGCCTGCACTAATTCCATGTCTCCATCCAACCCGATGGTGGGCCGGCTCCTTAAGCGACCCGGGAGCTGGCCCAATTACCCTTCAAATTGGTCGCTTTCTAACCGCCTAGGTTAGGCGACCTGTATTTCAAGATACAGGTTTTTCTTACGTATATTATCAATACACCCCCAAAGATTGGAATTTACTATGTCATCTGCACTTCACGATATCGTGGATACTGCTGTTGCAGCTGGAACGTTCGAAACCCTCGTTGCCGCTGTCACTGCCGCCGATCTTGGCGCAACCTTGAAGAGCGAAGGTCCGTTTACCGTGTTTGCCCCGACCGACGATGCGTTCGCCAAATTGCCGGCCGGAACCGTCGAAGAGCTCGTCAAGCCTGAGAACAAGGCCAAGCTTGCGGCAATTCTGACCTATCACGTGATGTCCGGCAAAGTGATGGCCGCCGATGTCGTCGGGCAGAAGCTCGAGCCTGCTACCGTCAACGGCGCGGCGCTGCACGTCGATGGTACCGATGGCGTGACCGTGAATGGCGCCAACGTGGTAACCGCGGATATCGAATGCACCAACGGCGTGATCCACGTCATCGATACCGTGCTGATCCCGGAAGGCTAAAGCCCTTCGGCAACCTCTGATCATGCCCGGTGTTTGCACCGGGCATGATTTCTGGCTCTCGCCACCTTCAGAATTCCGCCAGCCGCTGCAGCTCGGCGACAGGCGCGGTGAAGGCGGTCCTGCCCTCGCGCGTCAGCCGCCCCCTGGCGCGCCGGATTCCTCCGTCAGCACGATGATTCCTCCGTCAGCACGATGACGCGATTCCGCCCCGCATCCTTGGCCGCGTAGAGTGCCCGGTCGGCGTCGGTGACGAACCGCTCGCGGCTCGTCGCCCGCGGGCTGCCGATCCGCACCCCGACGCTGACGCTGATCGACGCCGACGGGCGCTTGTCGTCGGCGGGGTCGACGTGTCCGCTGTCCTCGACGATCACCAGCTGACCGATCTGCGTCCGGATGCGGTTTGCGATGCGCTCGGCCTCCCCGCTCGCCTCGCCGACCAGCGCCGCGATGAACTCCTCGCCGCCGTAGCGCCCGGCAAACCCGGCGTGGCTGTCGAGCTCGCTGTTCAACAGGCGGCCGACCTCGATCAAGCAGCGGTCCCCGGCCTGGTGGCCGTGGCTGTCGTTGAAACGCTTGAAATTGTCGAGATCCAGCAGCATCACCGCGAGCACGTCGTCGGCCTCACGGGCCGCCTCGAAAGCCGCCGCGAACCGCTGTTCGAAACCGCGTCGGTTGAGGACCCCGGTCAGCGCGTCAACGCTGCTCAGTGTCTCGAGCCGACGGTTGATCGCCAGCAGGTCATCCTGCGCGTTGCGGCTCTTGAGCGTAAGGACGAAATTGCTGTCCTTGAGCCGGTCGCTGCGCAATTTGATCGCGATCGGAACTGTGCAGCACAACAGCGCGAAGACGAGCAGATCGGTTTTGCCCACCTCGATCCCCGACATGGCTAGGACCGGGATCGCGATCGCGGCATAGCCTGAAGCGGCGAGCAACAGCGTGGCGCCGAGGCGGAGCGGCAGGAGCACGATGCAAAAGGCGATCAGCATCGCGCTGGCCATCACATAGCGGTCGGCGAAAATCCCCTGCACCGACATGCCCAGATAGCTCGAAACGCCGACAAAGAACGTGATCGGAGCGACCGTCGCGAGCGTGCGCGTCAGCCCGTCACCGCGCCGGAGCAGCGCCATTGCGACCAGATAGGCGGGCACGACCAGACCCAGCCGCAGCGACAGACCGAGACCGAGAATACCAGCATGGGCATCGAACCACAGACAGGCAATGCAGGTCGCCAGGCCAATCGCATGCAAGAACCGCAGTTCGCGGTTGATCCTGGCCGAAGACAATTTGCGCCACCGGGCCTTAAGTTCGGGCGCCCAGTTGCGAAACGGCGCGGTCTCGTCGAGCCCATCGACTGCGCGTGTTTCGAGAAAGGCCTGACGGTACATGGTGACATTGTAGAATGAATATTGAAAATAGTCTCCTGCGCGGCGCCTGGAGGGCCCGGGGCTGAAAGGCTGGAGGCGACAACGACCTTGCGTAAAACGCTTTTCCCACACCCGGCTGCGCATGCCACACCACCGCCATAACTCGCCCCTCGCAGCTTGTGCCGCACTGGTTGCAGTTGTAACGCGGGCGCGCTTCCCAAGGAGACTTCACCATGCGCGTCGGCTGCCCCACCGAAATCAAGAACCACGAATACCGCGTCGGCCTGACACCCGAAAGCGCCCGCGAGCTGGTGCTTCAGGGCAATGAAGTCTGGATCCAGAGCGGCGCCGGGCTGGGGATCGGCGCGACCGATCTCGAATACGAAGCCGCCGGAGCGCATATCACCGATGGGCCCGACCCGATCTTCGCCGAATGCGAGATGGTGGTGAAGGTCAAGGAACCCCAGGCCGAGGAACGCGCCAAGCTGCGCAAAGGGCAGATCCTCTACACCTATCTCCACCTCGCTCCCGATTCCGCGCAGACCGCAGACCTGGTCAAGTCGGGCGTCACCGCGATCGCCTACGAGACCGTGACGGGGCGCAATGATTCGCTCCCGTTGCTCAAGCCGATGAGCCAGGTGGCGGGCCGGATGAGCGTTCAGGCCGGCGCCTCGGCGCTCGAAAAGGCGCATGGCGGCCGCGGCGTTTTGCTGGGCGGCGTCCCTGGCGTGATGCCCGGCAAGGTCATCGTGATCGGCGGCGGCGTGGTCGGCTTCAATGCCGCGCAAATGGCGGTCGGCCTCGGCGCCGATGTCACCATTTTCGACCGCGACCCCGAGGTGCTCGAGAAGGTCGGCACCCATTTCGAAGCGCGCGCCTCGACCCGCTTTTCCAACAAGGCCAATCTCGACGAGGCGGTCTGCGAGGCCGATCTGGTAATCGGCGCGGTGCTGATCCCCGGCGCCTCGGCGCCCAAGCTGGTCAGCCGCGAGATGCTCAAATGCATGAAGCCGGGCTCGGTGCTGGTCGATGTCGCGATCGACCAGGGTGGCTGCTTCGAAACCAGCCGGGCGACCACCCATGCCGATCCGACCTATGTGGTCGACGAGGTGGTGCACTACTGCGTCGCCAACATGCCCGGCGCGGTGGCGCGGACCAGCACCTATGCGCTCAACAACGTCACCCTGCCGCACGCGCTGCGGATCGCGCGGCTCGGCTGGAAGGAAGCTATGCGCCGCGATCCCTATCTGGCCGAAGGTCTCAACGTCCATGCCGGGTCGGTGACCTACGAGGCGGTCGCGAAGGAACTGGGCTACGACTACCGCCCGGTCGCGGACGTGCTGGCAGAGTAGCGATCAGGCGCGGAACGGCGCGAGCAGTTCGGGCCTGACCCGCAGCGGCCGCCCGGTCACGCGGTCGAGCATCGCCCAGGTGGTCGCGGCGGACACCACCAGCCGCCCCGCGGCATTGTGGAAATCGACCCGGCGCAGCGATTTGGCACCTCGGGCGTCGCCCTCGATCCAGGTGGTGGCAGTCGCGCTTTCGCCCTCGGCGATATTGCCGCGATAGTCGATCTCGTGCCGCACCACGAGCCAGACCACCGCCGCGCGGTCCTCGGCCCGGGCGACCGCATCCCAATGCGCGGTCGCCATGTCCTGAATCCACTGGACCCACACCGCATTGTTGACGTGGCCCATCACGTCGATGTGCTGGGGCGCCGCGGTGAAGGTCTTTTCGAAGCGTTCGGCCAACGGGGCTACTTCGCCTCGCCCATCTGCCACAGGATGAAGGCGACTTCCTCGGCGGTCTCGTAGATCGACTGGAAGCGCCCCGACTTGCCGCCGTGGCCGGCGCCCATGTTGGTCTTGAGCAGCAGCGTGTTGTCGTCGGTCTTGGTGGTGCGCAGCTTGGCGACCCATTTGGCCGGTTCCCAATAGGTCACCCGCGGATCGTTGAGCCCCGCCGTCACCAGCAGCGGCGGATAGTCCTGCGCCACCACCTGATCATAGGGGCTGTAGGAGAGGATGTAGGCGAAGGCCTGCTTGCTCAGAATCGGATTGCCCCATTCGGGCCATTCGCCTGGCGTCAGCGGCAGATCGGCGTCGAGCATGGTGTTGAGGACATCGACGAAGGGCACATGCGCCACCACCGCGCCCCACAGCTCGGGATCGGTGTTGACCACCGCACCCATCAGCTCGCCCCCGGCGGAGCCGCCCGAGATGCTGATCTTGCCCTGCTCGGTGTAGCCCGCCTCGACCAGCCCCTTCGCGACATCGACGAAATCGTTGAAAGTGTTGGTGCGTTCATTGAGCTTGCCCGCGAGATACCATTTGCGCCCCAGATCGTCGCCGCCGCGGATATGCGCGATGGCATAGGCGTAGCCGCGATCGACGAGGCTCAGCCGCGTGGTCGAGAAGCCCGGCGGCACTGCATAGCCATAGGCGCCATAGGCGTAGAGGTGGAGCGGCCCACCTTCACCCTTCGGACGATCCTTGCGCATCACCACGCTGACCGGGACCCGGGTCCCGTCGCGCGCGGTGATCTCGAGCCGTTCGGTGGTGTAGAGCGAAGGGTCGTAGCCGCTGGGGATTTCCTGCTGCTTGAGCAGCTCGAGCTCGCCGCTAGCGACGTTATAATCGTAGACCGAATTGGGCGTGACCATGCTCTCGTAGGAAAGGCGTAGCTTGTCCTGATCGTATTCGGGATTGTCCGAGAGACCGGTATCGAAGCTGGCTTCGGCAAAGGCGACCGGCTTGACCAGTGCGGGATCCGCGTAGTCGCGGATCTGGATCTGGTCGAGGCCGCTCAACCGCCCCTCGGTGACGTAGTAATCCTTGAACAGCCCGAAATCGGTCAGGTAGAATTCGTCAGATCCGGCGATCAGCGTGTTCCATTCGCCGGGCGTCGCAAGATCGGCGGTGGCGAGCCTGAAGTTGACGTGCTCGTCATTGGTGAGGACAAAGACTTTCCCGTCGCGAATATCGACATCGTATTCGACACCCTTGCGGCGCGGGGCGACCACGATCTGCTCGCCGGTCGGGTCGTCGGCGCGCACCAGCCGGACCTCGCTGGTCTCATTGTCGCCGGTGCCGATGATCAGCCAGTCTTCCTGCGCGGAGATGCCGGCGCCGACGCGGAAACCATCGTCCTGCGTCTCGCGATAAAGCTCGACATCCTCGCTCACCGGCGTGCCGATGACGTGCAACGTTGCGTCGTGGACGCGCCAATTGTCGTTGGCGACGCCATAGACCAGCCCGCGATCCTGCATCACCCAGACCAGCCCCGACAGCGTACCGGGGATCGTGTCGGGGAGCAGTTCGCCGCTCTCGAGATCCTTGATCCGGACATCGAACCGCTCGGAGCCGTCGTCATCCGCCGAATAGGCGAGATAGCGCCCGTTGTTGCTCACCGAGAAGGCGCCAAGCCGGAAATATTCCTTGCCCTCGGCGAGCGCATTCTCGTCGAGGATCAGTTGCGCATCGCCGCCTGCCACAGGCTTGCGATAGTATTTCCGGTACTCCGCACCTTGCTCGAATTCGGACCAGTAGAGATAGTCGCCCTGCCGCTGCGGCACAGTGGAATCGTCTTCCTTGATCCGCGCCTTCATCTCCTCGAACAGCGTGTCGACCAGCGTCTGCTGCGGCTTCATCTGCGCTTCGAACCAGGCGTTCTCGGCGTTGAGGTAAGCGAGTACATCCGCGTCATCGACGGTGGGATAGGACTTGTCGTGCAGCCAGTTGTAGGGGTCGGCGATCGTAATGCCGTGGCGCGTATAGGAATGCTCGCGCTGCTCGGCGATTGGAGGAGCAGTCGGCGGGGTAACGGATTGCGGCACGGAGTTCCCTTCGGGGGTATGGACGGGGGTCTGGGTGGTGAGAGGGGCGGCGAGCGCCAGTCCGGCGGCACACAAAACACCGCCCAATCGCATGAAAGCCATCAAAGATCCCTCCCTTGAGGCGCAAGCGGTGGAAAGCCGGGCTGCGCATCGCTATGTCGGGTGGGATGATTATGCGGCTGCGACGCGCGCCGCAAGCGCCGAGTCGCATTTGCCGACCGGCCCCGATGAAAGGTCAAAACCGATGCTGATGAACACCCATGAAACCCGCCTCGACGCCCTGCGCAAGGAATTGCAGCGCCGCGACCTCGACGGCTTCGTCATCCCGATCTCCGACGAACACATGAGCGAATATGTCGGCTCCTACGCCCAGCGGCTGCTGTGGCTAACCGGTTTTGCGGGCAGCGCGGGCAGCGCGGCAGTGCTGGCGGGGCAATATTCGGGCAAGGGCGCGGCGATGTTCACCGACGGGCGCTACACCGTCCAGGTGCGCGAACAGGTCGATGCGACGCTCTTCGATTACGAGGATGTGCCCGCCACCAGTCCGGCGAAATGGATCGCCAAGCACTCCGCCAAGGGCGCGCGGATCGGCTACGACGCCTGGCTCCACGGCGTGGAATGGGCCGAAGCGGCTGCCAAGGAACTGGGCCGCAAGGGTATCGAACTCATCCCGCTCGACGCCAATCCGATCGACGCGATCTGGGAAGACCGGCCCGCGCCCTCGCCCGCGCAGGCGGTTCCGCACGAGGATCGCTTCGCCGGTCGCTCGAGCGCCGACAAGCGCAACGCAATCGCGGACTGGCTCAAGGAAGAAGGCCATGACGCGACCGTGGTCACCGCGCTCGATTCGGTCGCCTGGCTGATGAACATGCGCGGCGCCGATATCGACAACACCCCGGTAGCGCTGTCCTACGCCCTGGTCCGCGCCGACGGCACCGCCGATCTGTTCATCGTACCCGACAAGGTCTCGCCCGAACTCGCGCAGCATCTGGGGAACGCGGTGACGCTGCGCGACCGCGCCGAGTTCGTACCGGCGCTGGAGAGCCTGTCGGGCAAGAGCGTGGCGGTCGATCCGGACCGCGCGGTGGCGGGTATCTTCCACGCGCTGGAAAGGGCAGGCGCAAGGGTGAGCAGGGCGGAAGATCCAGCGGTCCTGCCCAAGGCGATCAAGACTCCTGCCGAACAACAAGGGCATCGCGACGCCCAGGCGCGTGACGGCGCCGCAGTGGTGCGGTTCCTGCGCTGGATTGCCGAAAACGCCCCTTCGGGCGAAGTGGACGAACTAGGCGCCGCCGCCAAATTGCGCGAGTTCCGTGGGCTCAGCCCGGACCTCAAGGACACCAGCTTCGACACCATCAGCGCCGCGGCGGGCCATGCCGCGCTGCCGCATTACAAGGTGGACGAGGATTCCAACATCCCGATCCCGCCCTCGAGCATCTTCCTGTGCGACTCGGGCGGGCAATATCTCGACGGAACCACCGACATCACCCGCACCGTCTGGGTCGGCCCGGGCGAGCCCAGCGCCGAGATGATCGATCGCAACACCCGCGTGCTCAAAGGCCATATCCAGCTGGCGCAGGCGCGGTTCCCGGTCGGCACCAATGGCGGCCAGCTCGACACGCTGGCGCGGATGCATCTGTGGCAGGCCGGGGTCGATTACGGCCACGGCACCGGGCATGGCGTGGGCAGCTATCTCGCGGTCCACGAGGGCCCGCAGCGGATTTCCAAATCGGGCGGCGCCTTTGCGGGCACCGACACCCCGCTGGCGGCGGGCATGCTGCTGTCGAACGAGCCGGGCTATTACAAGCCGGGCGAATTCGGCATCCGGATCGAGAATCTGGTGCTGACCGTCGATGCCGAGATCGAGGGAGCCGAGGGCGACTGGCTGGGCTTCGAGACCCTCACGTCCGTGCCGCTCGATCGCCAACTGGTCGACAAGGCCTTGCTTACAGACGGCGAGATCGACTGGTGTAACGCCTATCATGCGCAGGTGCGCACAATCCTCGCGCCGCAGCTCGAGGGCGACGATCTCGCCTGGCTCGAAGCGGAATGCGCGCCGCTGTAGGAGAACTTGTCGCAGCGGTTTTGTTCGCGTAATGTTCCTGTGGTCGCGAGTCGCGAGGGAGTGATGCGAATGCTGGGATATGTAACGGTCGGAACCAACGACCTCGAACGCGCTGCCAGGTTTTACGACGCCATCGCCGCGGAGATGGGGGTTGGGCGGATGATGGAGTTCGACAGCTTCATCGCCTGGGGCAAGATGGACGGCCCCGCCGGGATCGCCGCGACCAAGCCCTATGACGGCAAAGCTGCAAGCGTTGGTAATGGCATGATGGTGGCACTCGAAGCGGTGGACAGCGCCCAGGTCCACCGCCTCCATGCCATCGCGCTCGAACATGGCGGCACCGACGAGGGAGAACCCGGCCCACGCGGCGAGGCGGACGAGCAGGGCAATGTCTTCTACGCCGCCTATTTCCGCGATCCCGATGGCAACAAGTTGAACGCCTTCGTGATGACGAAGGCGCAATAGTGTGGCGGGGCCCGAGCGGATCGAAGAAAGCTTCGTCCACCTCGGGCCGGGCGCCACCGCGATTTCGCAACCCGCCTTCACGGGAAGCATGGAATGGTACGAGAGCTATGAACGGCGCCATGGCGCCGATGGCCCCGACGGGCGGCTGGTCTCGCAATACAGTTTCACCGAGGACTGGCCGAGCTGGGAGATGCACCCGCATGGCAGCGAGCTGGTCATTTGCACCGCTGGTTCGATGGTGCTCACGCAGGAATGGCCCGATGGCCGGCGCGAAACGGTGACGCTGGGGCCGGGCGATTATGCCATCAATCCTCCGGGCGTGTGGCACATCGCCGATGTGATCGAACCGGCGACCGCGATCTTCATCACCGCGGGCGAGGGGACCGAGCACCGGCCCCGCTGACTTGCGCCCTCACTTGCGGGGGGATGAACGCCGCGGTCCCGGCGATACAAACTGCGATAAGATCGCCCCCGGCGGGCATAATCCTGCGACACAGGCGCTGTAGAAGCGTGGTCATGAGTTGCGGTGCTGCCGCAACTCTCCCGATCGAAATGAAACGGAGTACGGCCCCATGAAGACCCCCACGAAAACCATCGCCCTTACCCTTTCCGCCGCGGCGCTCGCGCTGGCCGGCGGCAGTGCCGCGCTTGCCCAGACCAATGACCGCACCAAGGCCGACGCCAATGGCGACGGTCAGATCACGCTTGCCGAAATGCAGGCCCGGCATGGTGCGATATTCGCGCGGATGGATGCCAATTCCGACGGCGTTATCGACGCCGCCGACCGCACCGCCCGCCAGGCGGCGCGCTTCGCCGCCATGGACGCGAACAACGACGGCGAAGTTACCCAGGCCGAAATGCAGGCCGCCGGCGAGGCGCGCCGGGCCCAGCGCCAGGCCCGGCAGCAGGAACGCATGGCCGAACGCCGCGAGAAGATGGCCGAACGCGGCACGACCCGTTTCGCCCGGCTCGACACCGACGGATCCGGCGGCTTGTCGCAGGAAGAAATGAACGCCCCCCGCGAAGCCCGCGCCGATCGTGGCGAACGCGGTGACCGCGCCGAACGGCGTGGCCAGCGCGGCGACCGAATGGCCCGGATGGGTCGCGGCGGACGTGGCGGTCATGCGATGGGCGGCATGATCATGCGGACCGCCGACGCCGACAATGACGGTGCAATCACCCGCGCGGAATTCGACACCGCGATTGCAGCGCACTTCGCCCGCGTCGATGCCGATGGCAATGGCGTCATCACCGCCGAGGAACGCCGGGCCGCCCATGCCCAGATGCGCACGCAAATGCGCGAGCGGATGCAGCAGCGGCGCGCGGGCCAGGCACAGCAGTAAACCGGCGGTATAGCTTGTCGAAGCGATCGCCCCGGCGCTAGGCGCAGGGACAGCAAATGACCGATCCTGCGCCCACCACCATCCTCCTCGTCGATGACGAGGCAACCTTGCGCGAACCCCTGGCCGAGTATCTTACCGGTCAGGGGTTCGTCGTGAGCGAAGTCTCCGGCGCCGCCGCTGCGCGCAGCCTGCTGGCGACCGAACCGATCGACATCGTCCTGCTCGACATCATGATGCCAGGCGAGGACGGGTTGTCGCTGTGCCGCCATCTGGTCGAGAACCGCCAGCTGCCGGTGATCCTTCTCACCGCGCGCGGCGAGGCGACAGACCGGATCGTCGGGCTCGAGATCGGCGCCGACGATTACGTCACAAAACCCTTCGAACCGCGCGAGCTGGTGGCACGGATTCGTTCGGTGCTGCGCCGGTCGGGGCGCAATGACGCTCCCGAAGCGCCCGAGCTGGGCTACAGTTTCGACGGCTGGACGCTCGATCCGCTCAAGCAGCGGCTCGCCGATCCCGAGGGCGTGACCGTGCCGCTCTCGACCGCAGAGTTCCGCATGCTGCGCGCCTTCTGCGATCATCCCCGCCAGGTGCTCGACCGCGATCTGCTGCTCGATCTGGTCCAGGGGCGCGAGGCGAATCTGTTCGACCGCGCGGTCGACAATCAGGTCAGCCGCCTGCGCCGCAAGATCGAGAGCGACAGCCGCAACCCCGACTATATCCAGACCGTGCGCGGCGGCGGCTATCGCTTCGCCGCCGATGTCACGCGCGCCGCGATCGCGGGCTGATAGCATGCGCCTGATCCCGCGCAGCCTCATCGGCCAGACCCTGCTTGCGGTCGCGGTCGCGCTGATCGTGGCGCAGGCGATCTCGGCGGTGCTGCTCTATCGCGCCGCCGAACAGCGCCGCGACACCGCCCTGCTCAACGCCGCCGCCTTCCATCTCGTGGTGGGTTCCGCCGGTCCGCGCGGTGGCGAGGAGCGACAGGCGCGCCGGGAGATGCGCCGGATGAACGAGGGGGCGCGCAACCCGCGGCACGACCGGGCGTTGCGTCGGCTGCCTCGCCAGCTCCGCTACAGCACGCAGGATGCCTCGCCGCTCCTGCCCGGCGAAAGCCGCCACGAGGATGGCGAGGCGGCGATCGACGCGATCCTGTCGTCGCAGGGTGTCGATATCGCCGAACTGGTGGTGACCAGGCGACCGGTCGTGTCCGATCCCGTCATCGCCGCCGCCGTGGAGCGCCAGCCGCGCCTTCGCATCGCGCTGGCCGAGCGGCAGGCACTGTTCGTCGTCGGTCTGCGGCGTGAGGGCGCGAGCGAGTGGGAAGTCGCGCGAGTCGTCGATCCCCCCCGCGAAGGCCGCATTCTGGGCACGCTGCTGTTGCAGACCGCGATCCTGATTGCGGTGCTGATGGTATTGCTGTGGTTCGTCCTGCGGCGGATCACTCGCCCGCTCGGCGCGCTGGCCGAAAGCACGCGGCGGTTCTCGGGAACGGGTGCGCCCGACGCGCCGCTCGCGCTCAGCGGGCCCGAGGACATCCGGCGGCTGATCGCCGCGCACAATGCGATGCAGGCGCGGATCGGCTCGATGCTCGACGAGAAGGACGTGATGCTCGGCGCGATCGGCCACGACCTCAAGACCCCGCTCGCCGCGCTGCGCGTCCGGATCGAGGGGGTCGAGAACCCCAAGGCGCGCGCCATCATGGCCGCGACCATCGAGGATATCACCCGCACGCTCGACGAGATCCTCCAGCTCGCCCGCATCGGGCGCAGCGATGTCCCCGCCGAACGCACCGAATTGGGCGCGCTGGCGGCGTCGGTGGTCGAGGAGTTCGAGGATATGGGCGAGCCGGTGACGATGGAGCAGCAGGTCCGCCTCCCCGCCCCGGTGCGGATCACCTGGGTAAAGCGGGGCCTGCGCAACCTCATCACCAACGCCTTACGCTATGGCGGTTCCGCAGAAATCACCGTGCTGCGCGAAGGCGACTGGGCGGTACTGCGGGTCGAGGACAATGGCCCCGGCATTCCCGAGGACCGTCTTGCCGAAATGCTCGAGCCCTTCACCCGCGGCGAAGCCAGCCGCAACCGAGACACCGGGGGCGCCGGTCTGGGGCTGGCGCTGGCGCGCGCGGTGGCCGAGCAGCACGGCGGCACGCTGGTGCTCGCCAACCGGCCTCAGGGTGGCCTGCGGGCCGAATTCCGGCTGCCGACCGGCTGAGCTAGCGCATCAGCCCGCCGACGAGATTACGCACGAACCGCCCCGCGATCGCGCCACCGAAACTGCTGGCGATGGTTCCCGCCGCCGCGGTGGTGGCAGTGCGCACCGGATCGGCGCGGCTGGTCTTGCCCAATATCCGCGCCGCCAGCACGCTCGCGGTCGAACTCGCCGCTGCCCCCGCGGCGGCCTTGCCCGCGCGTTCCCACAGTGTCGTGGTCTTGCGGCTGCGCCGGCCGACCTCGACCTTCCCCGTCTGCTCGACCTCCTCAGCCGTAGCCGCGGCATCCAGCGCCTTGGCGGCAAGCACTTCGGTCGCGCTTTCGCGATCGACCGTGAGGTCGTATTTGCCCTCCACCAAGCTCACCGAATTGACGATCCGGCGTTCGTCCGCGGTGACCGGGCCAAGCCGCGAATGCGGCGGTGCGATCAGAGTGCGTTGCACCACCGAGGGCGCGCCATCTTCGTCCAGCGTCGAAACCAGCGCCTCGCCGACCTTGAGTTCGGTGATCGCACTCTCGACATCGAGCGCGTCGTTGACCCGAAAGGTCTCAGCCGCCGCCTTGACCGCGCGCTGGTCGCGCGGGGTGAAGGCGCGCAGCGCATGCTGGATGCGGTTGCCCAGCTGGCCGGCGATCTTTTCCGGGATGTCGATCGGGTTCTGGGTGACGAAATAGACCCCGACGCCCTTGGAGCGGATCAGTCGGACGACCTGCTCGATCGTGTCCTCGAGCACCGCGGGAGCCCCGTCGAACAGCAGATGCGCCTCGTCGAAGAAGAACACCAGCCGCGGCTTCTCGGGGTCGCCGACCTCGGGAAGGCTCTCGAACAATTCGGCGAGCAGCCAGAACAGGAAGGTCGCGTAGAGCTTGGGACTGCGCATCAGCCGGTCGGCGGCGAGCACGTTGATCACCCCGCGGCCGCGCTCGTCGGTGGCGATGAGATCGTCGATCTCGAGCGCGGGCTCACCGAAGAACATGTCCGCGCCCTGGCTTTCGAAGCTGAGCAATTGCCGCTGGATCGCGCCGACGCTGGGCTTCGAGACATTGCCATAGGTCCCCGACAGCGCGCCGGAATTGTCATAGGCCCAGGCGAGCATCGATTGCAGATCGCCCAGATCGAGCAGCAGCAGCCCGTTCTCGTCGGCGTGGCGAAACACGATCTGCAGCACGCCTTCCTGGGTTGCGTTGAGATCGAGCAGGCGGGCGAGCAGCAGCGGTCCCATCTCGCTGACCGTGGTGCGGATCGGGAAGCCCTGTTCGCCGTACAAGTCCCAGAACACCGCCGCATTGTCGGCATAGGCATAGTCGGCCATGTCCAGCTGCGCCGCGCGCGCCTCGAGCTTGTCGGCGTTCTTGAACTGCGGGCTGCCAGCCATGGCGACTCCCGCCAGATCGCCCTTCACATCGGCGACGAACACCGGGACGCCCCGCGCCGAAAAACTCTCGGCCAGCCCCTGCAGCGTCACGGTCTTGCCGGTCCCGGTAGCGCCCGCGATCAGGCCGTGGCGATTGGCCTGGTCGAGCCGGAGATATTGCCGTTCGCCATTGGCTCCGAGCCCCAGGAATATTCCGTCCATCGCATCCGCCCCGATTACTAAAGTCCTTGGCGCGGATGTGCGCAGGCGGGCCGCGCGGGTCAAGCGTCTCGACAGGAGAGCAGCAGCGACTAAAGGAGGCGGACGATGAGTGAGCGCACGCCCATGGTCCTGCTCGACGACGCGCGCGGCGAGGGCGCGGCGGCCGCGCTGGCGTTCGCCGCACCGCTTGCGACTTTTGTCGCCCGCCGCCCGGACGAGGTCGCCCCGGCGCTCGCCGGCGCCGATGCGGCGCGGCGCGAGTGCGGCAAGCCGCTGGCGGGCTACATTGCCTATGAGGCAGGCCTGGCGCTGGAGCCGCGGCTGGCCCCGCTCGCCGATGCGCGCTCGGGCGCCATGGGCCCGCTGGTCTGGCTCGGGCTGTTCGACGAGCCCGAACGCATCCCCGCCGCCGATATGCCCGCTTGGCTGGCTGAACGCTCCAAAGGAAAGGCCAGCCTTGGCCCGCTCGATCCGCAGATCTCGCAAGGCGCCTATAACGCAGCCTTCGCGCAATTGCAGGACGCGATTCGCGCGGGCGATATCTATCAGGCCAACCTCACGCTCCCGCTCGCAGGGGGCTTCACCGGCGATCCGCTGGCGCTCTACGCCGCGCTGCGCCCCGCGGCGCAGGCGGGCTATGGCGGGCTGGTGTTCGACGGCAATCACTGGCTGATCAGCCTCTCACCCGAACTGTTCGTGTCGCTCAAGGATGGCGAGGCCAAGGCCAAGCCAATGAAGGGCACCCGCCCGCGCGGCGCGAACGAGGCGGAGGACCTTGCGCTGGCCGAAGAACTGGCCGGGTCGGTCAAGGACAAGGCCGAGAATTTGATGATCGTCGACCTGTTGCGCAACGATCTCAGCCGGGTCGCGCAGCCGGGCAGCGTTGGTGTCGACGCCCCCTTCGCGATCGAGAGCTATCCCACCGTCCACCAGATGGTCAGCACCGTCCGTGCGCGGCTCGCCGAGGGGCATGGCGCGCAAGATTTGCTGCGCGCGCTTTTTCCCTGCGGTTCGATCACCGGCGCACCCAAGATCCGCGCGATGGAACTGATCGATGCCGTCGAACGCGATGCGCGCGGGCCCTATTGCGGGGCGATCGGGCGGATCGATGCCGATGGCGATGCCGCCTTCAACGTCGCGATCCGCACGCTGCGGCTGACCGAGATCGAGAACGCGCGCGGCAAGGCGGTGCTCGGCGTGGGCGGCGCGATCGTCGCCGATAGCGATCCGCGGGTCGAATGGCGCGAGGCACAGTTGAAGGCCGGGTTCGCGCGGGCCAGCGCCCCCGACCTTACCGCGCCCGGCTGCGAGCTGATCGAAACGATGCGGTTCGAACCCGACAGCGGGATCGCGCTGCTCGAACTGCATCTCAAGCGCGCCAAGGACAGCGCCCAGCAATTGGGCTTCGCCTTCGACCGCCACGAGGCGCGCAACCAGATCCAGGCGCTGTGCTTCGATCTCGCCGCGCCGCACGCCATCCGGCTGCGAATCGCGCGCAGCGGGGCGATCGCGCTCGAAGCACGCCATCCGCCCGCGCCATCCGACGCACCGATCGACTGCATCGTGCTGCCGATCCCGGTCGATCCCGGCGACTGGCGGCTGCGCCACAAGACCAGCGATCGCGGCTTCTACGACGACGCGCGCGATGCCGCCGCATTGGCGGGCGCGGGCGAAGCGCTGTTCCTGCGCGACGACGGGCTGGTGACCGAAGGCTCCATCGGCACCGTCTTCGTCGAGCGCGACGGCATGCTGCTCACCCCGGCTGCCGCGCTCGGCCTGCTACCCGGCGTGCTGCGCCAATCGCTGCTCGAGGCAGGCAAAGCGCGCGAAGCGGACCTCACTCTCGACGATCTCGAACACGGCTTCCTGCTCGGCAATGCGCTGCGCGGAATGCACCCTGCAAGGCTCCTGACATGACCCCCACTATTCTGTTCGAAGACGGCGAAGCGCTGGTGATCGACAAGCCCGGCGGGCTGCCGGTCGAGCGACCGCGTCGGGGCGGGCTGGCGCTCGAAGACCATTTCGAGGCGCTCAAGCTGGGCTTTCAGCGGCCGCCGATACCCGTCCATCGGCTGGATTCGGACACCAGCGGCTGCCTGCTGCTGGCGCGCAATCCCAAGTCGCTCAAGGTCTTTTCGCGCGCCTTCGAGGAACGGCTGGTCGAGAAGCGCTATCTCGGCATCCTCGCTGGCGTTCCTGATCAAACCGAAGGGGTGATCGAACTCGCGCTCACCAAGATCAGCAGCGAGGAAAAGGGCTGGCGGATGATCCCGGACCCGCAGGGCAAGCAGGCGGTCACCCATTGGCGGCTGCTCGACAGCCGCGACGGCCAATCGCTGATCGAGTTCCGCCCCGAAACCGGGCGCACCCACCAGATCCGGATCCACGCCGCCGCTGGTCTCGGCATCCCGCTGCTGGGCGATCCCGTCTATGGCGTGAAGGATGGCGTCGCGCGGACCATGCTCCACGCTGCCGCGCTCTCCGTACCGCGCCCCGGCGACAAGCCTCCGGTTTCGGCGGTCGCCCCGCTGCCTGCCGATTTTGCCGCGCTCGGGTTTTCGGATGGGTAAAATCGTCGATCGCGCGCTGGAGATCGCCGAGGAGAAGTTCATCGCTTCCTCGGGCCCCGGCGGGCAGAACGTCAACAAGGTCGCGACCGCGGTGCAATTGCGCGTCGACGTGTTCCAGATCGGCCTGCCCCCCGAAGCCTTCGAGCGCCTGAAAATTCTCGCCGGGAGCCGGCTGACGCAGGATGGCGAGATCCTGCTCACCGCCAACGAGCACCGTACGCAGGAGCGCAACCGCGAGGCGGCGCGCGTCCGGCTGGTCGCGCTGCTCGACGAGGCGCTCACCCCGCCCAAGAAACGCCGCAAGTCGCGGCTCAACCGGATCGGCAAGACCCAGCGGCTCAAGACCAAGAAGGAACGCGGCGCGGTCAAGGCCAAACGCGGCGCGGTGCGCAAGGGGACCGACTGGTGATCGCTTGACTTTGAGGGGCGATTCGCGCAATGGCCCCAGCTTGACGGGCGGCGCGATGCGTCGCCTCCTGCTTTTCAAACCGATTTTCAAACCCATGTTTTCGGGGCCCGGCCCCTCTCGACACAGATTAGGACCGCGTCATGGCGAAGCCCGCAACCGTCAAGATCAAGCTCGTCTCGACCGCCGATACGGGTTTCTTCTATGTGACCCGCAAGAATCCGCGGAACACGACCGAAAAGATGTCCTTCCGCAAGTACGATCCCGTCGTGCGCAAGCATGTCGAGTTCAAGGAAGCCAAGATCAAGTAATCCTGTGACTTGCTGAACGGCGGGAACGCACCGGGTTCAGTGACGGTTCAATGCTCCGCCCTCAATAACCGGAGCATGATAACCATGTCCTCGATTTTCGCCTCCCCGATTCGCGTCGTTTCGGCGCTTGCGCTCGCAGCGGCTCTGCCGCTGGCAGCGGTGGTTGCTCCCGTTCCGGCCGAGGCCGCCGCGGGCGATCTCGACAAGGCGGTCGCCGCGTTGCGCGGTATCTCCACGCTCAAGGCCGATTTTACCCAGACCGACCGCCAGGGCCGCTCCATCGGCGGCGAGCTGACGCTCAAGCGTCCCGGCAAGATCCGTTTCCAGTACGAAAAGAGCGCCCAGATGCTGGTCGTTTCCAACGGCAGCTCGCTCTATCTGGTCGATTACGAAGTCGATCAGGTCCAGCGCTGGCCGATCGCCAATTCGCCGCTCGGCGCGCTGCTCGATCCCAACCGCGACGTAAAGCGGTTCGGCAAACTCGTGCCCACCAATCACCCCGATGTGGTGAGCGTCGAAGTGCGCGATCCCAAGCGCCCCGAATTCGGCGTGATCACCCTGATCTTCAATCGCGATGCGGCGTCGCCCGGCGGGTTGAAACTGACCCATTGGGTCGCGCTCGATGCGCAGAACCACCGCACGGTCGTGCGGCTGCGCAACCACCGCTACGGCGCGACGGTCGCGGACAGCGCATTCCGCTTTTCGGACCCCCGCAAATCGTCCCGTCGTCCGGGCTGAACGGGTCGAGGGCGGATTGCGCGCTGGGTGCGACCAAACGCGGCTCGCCGTTCATTTTCGGTCAATCCGATTCGGTCTATTTCTAATCACAGGGAGCGGTTGAAGACGGGTTTCCCCCCTGTTGCCCGACCTTCGACTAGCCGCTCTTTACTAGCGTGACGAACGCACAAAGGAACCCTCGTGCCAATGCCCCCGGCGCGAGGGTTTTCCTTTGTGCGTTACTGCCCCGCTCAGTCCGCCCAGCCATAGGCGGCGCGGATGATGTCGTAGATCAGGTTCTGCTCGATCACTCCCCGCACTCGTTGGGCCCCCGGCCCGTTCGCGTAGAGCGCAACATCTTCTCCCGCATGAGTTTCCGAGCCCAATGGAATGGTGGCCTGCTGGCGAGCGGCGATGTCCGTTTCGGGGACCGCGCGCTCACCCGTCACTGCGCCCGGACCGTTGGCGTAGCCCAGCGTGGAATAGGGTTTGCCATCCGCGGCGAGCGTCGGTTCGCCGCCGACCTCGTTCGTCGCATTGGGGGGCACCACGTGGCCCAAGATCGGGTTGCCGCGCTGCGGGTAGCCGGCAATCGTGAAGACATGGCTGTGATCGGCGGTGACGAGGATCATCGTTTCGGCGGGGTCGGTGTTGTCGATCGCGTATTGAATCGCGCGGGCAAATTCGACCGTTTCCTCAAGCGCGTAGCCCGCCTGACCGCTATGGTGGGCGTGATCGATCCGACCGCCCTCGACCATCAGGTAATAGCCCTCGGGATCGCTGACGAGACGGGCAATCGCGGCTGCGGTCAGATCGGTCAATGTCGGCTCTGCGGTCTCGGCCGGGCGATCGACCATATAGGTCATGTGACTGCCCGAAAACAGGCCGAGGACCGGCCGGTCGCCGGGCGCCGTAGCGAGCGAAGCGGCATCCTCGACATAGGTCCCGCCGGTGCGTGCGGCCCAGTCCGCCGGAAGGTTGGCATCGGTCTGTCCGCGCCGCCCCCCTCTGGCATCGCCAAAGAAGCTCGACCGGCCGCCGCCCAGCGCAACGTCGAAATCGGCCTCGGCCAACTGAAGTGCGATGTCGCGACAGCCGAATCCTCGCTGATCCTCCGGAATGCCGGTGTCGTCCTCCCAATTGCGATCGGTGCTGCGGGCATAGACCGACGCCGGGGTGGCGTGCGTCAGGCGCGTCGTGCTGACGATGCCGAGCGCGAGCCCGCGCTCCTTCACTTCCTCGCCCAGCAGCGGCAGGTGATGCTGCTCTCCGGCGAGACAATCGCCATTGTTCGCCTCCGGGCCGATCCCGAGCATACCGATCCGCGTCTTTCGACCCGAATGCATCGCGGTCGCGGTCCCGGCGCTGTCGGGGACCTGCGCATTGGTGTTGTAGGTCTTCACCAGCGCGACGTTATCGAAATTCTCGAACGGCAGCACATGCTCTTCGCCCTGCTTGCCAAGCTTCTGTCCGGCGTAGATCCGTGCCGCGGTAATGGTGGAAATGCCCATGCCGTCGCCGATGAACAGGATGACATTCTTGGACCGCTGCGGTTCGGCTGCCGCAGTGGCGGGCGAGGCGGGCGAGGAGGGTGTGGCGGAAGCGACGCCGTAGTCGTTCATCGTAACGCTGCAGCCACCGAGCGAAAGCGCCAGTACGCCGGTGGTTAGGCCGAGGGCTCGGGTGAAGGGCATCGCAATTCTCCTGTGGGGGTTCGTCATCGCCCTTACGTGAAGCATCCATGCGACGAAACGGTGAAACTTGCCGCGCCCGCTGGCTCAGCCTAAGCGACCGCCATGGTCTCGATCGTTACATGGAACATCAATTCGGTCCGCCTGCGGATGCCGATCGTCGGACGCTTTCTCAAGGAGCACGCGCCCGACATATTGTGCCTGCAGGAAATCAAATGCCAGGAACATCAGTTCCCCTACGACGCCTTCCGCGCGCTGGGTTACGAGCATTTCGCGGTCCACGGGCAAAAAGGCTATCACGGTGTCGCGACGGTCGGGAAAATCCCGTTCCGCGATTTTTCGCGCCACGACTGGCAGGACAATGGCGAGGCCCGCCATGTCGGGGTGGAACTGACCGGTCCCGCACATCAGGGCATGATCGTCGAGAACGTCTATGTCCCCGCGGGCGGCGATATCCCCGACCGCGAGCAGAACGTCAAATTCGGCCAGAAGCTCGATTTCTTCGAGCGCATGACCCGCTGGGCTGATGCGGTGGACCGACCGACGCTGATCGTCGGCGATTTCAACGTCGCCCCGCTTGAAAGCGATGTCTGGAACCACAAGCAATTGCTGAAAGTCGTCAGCCACACCCCGCTCGAGGTCGAGACTCTACAGCGATTCATCGATGCGCATGGCTGGGCCGATATCGGCCGCCAGCATATCGCCGCGCCCGAGCGCTATTACAGCTGGTGGAGCTATCGCGCGAAGGACTGGCAAGCCAATGATCGCGGCCGCCGGCTCGACCACATGTGGGCAAGCCCCGAACTGGCGAAGCAGGCCATCGCGCATTCGGTGCACGAGGACGCGCGTGGCTGGGAGAAGCCCAGCGACCATGTCCCGCTGATGACAAAGTTCGCTCTCTGAGCACGGCGCCCTCTTCCGGCCCATTCCCCGGCCCATCCCCGGCGCGCCGTGCCGCGCAGGCGGTCGATGCGTTGCGCCACGGCTGGCCGGTGCGGATCGGGCAGGCGCCGCTGCTGCAACCGGTCGAGACCGCCTATGGCGAAGAGCTGCGCGGCACCGCGATGCTGATTTCCGCCAGCCGCGCCGCCACGCTCAAGCTCGCCAACCAGCGCGAGGCCGCGGTGCCCGGCGAGCCGGTGCTGCTACGCGGCGCCGAACCCTTCGACCTGCCCGCCGCACTGGCGGTGGGCGATCCGGCGCTCGATCTCGCCACGCCGATGAAGGGGCCGTTCAAGGCGCTCGCGCTCGATTGGGAGGACGCCGCGCGCGCCGCTCTGGAGCTGGCGCGGATCGCAGGCATTCTGCCCGCCTTCCTGGTCGACCCCGAGGGCGCGGGCGAGGCGGTGAGCGTCGGTATCGACGATCTGGCGGCGTTCAGCGATCCGTCGCGGCTGCGCATCGTCACCCGCGCCAGCCTGCCGGTGGCAGCGAGCGAAGATGCGCAGATCATCGCCTTTCGCAACGTCGCCGACATGCGCGAACATGTTGCGCTGGTAATCGGGCGCCGCGATGGCGGGCGCGTGCCGCTGGTCCGGCTGCATTCCGAGTGCCTCACCGGCGATGTGCTCGCCAGCCGCAAATGCGATTGCGGGCCGCAGCTCGACGGTGCGCTGGCCGCGATGGCCGACGAAGCGGCGCAGGGCGGCTGGGGCGTGCTGCTCTACATGCGCCAGGAAGGGCGCGGGATCGGGCTGATCAACAAGCTGCGCGCCTACCGGCTGCAGGATCAGGGGTTCGACACGGTCGATGCCAACACCAGGCTGGGCCTGCCCGACGAGGCGCGCGATTTTCCCACTGCGGTGCGGATGCTGGAACTGCTGGGGATCGACAGCGTGCGGCTGATGACCAACAACCCGGCCAAGGTGGCCGCGCTCGAGGCCCATGGCATCACGGTGACCGAGCGCGTCCCGCATGCGCTGCCCGACAATCCGCACAACACCCGCTATCTCGCCACCAAGCGCGACCGGGCGGGGCATCTGCTGCCCTAAGCGGCGTCTCTAGCGGCGCTCGAATTCCCGCAGGCCGGCACCCAGCGTGTTGTCCTGGATCTGCAGCCGGTCGCCGGTCCAGTCCGCCACGAAAGCCGTGTTGCGGCGCAAGCCCGGAACCAGCCGCGCGTCGTTGCCAGCGATCGTCAGTCCGTCGGAAGAAAACTCCGCGCCTTCCGCACCCACGGCGACGAAGGCCGACCAGTTTTCCTTGTCGCGCCCCTGGACGAACCAATTGCCCGCGATGTTCCCGGTCCCGCCATTGGGCAGATCGATCATGTAATTGGTCTCGCGCCCGCCGGCATCGTCGAAGCTGGAATCCTCGACCACGGTGCGCGCCGCGCGCGACTTGAGATAATGGCCGCCGGTGCCCTGCTCGAACCGGCTGCGGGTCACCGCGGTTTCGGCGATCGCGCCGGTGTAGATCGAATGCGCACAGCCACCATCGCCTTCGCAGGTGCCGAGCCGGGTGAAGGTGGATTTGTCGATCCGCAGGCGGATATCGTCGCCGGCATGGGTCAGGATGCCCTGCTCGCTGTCGCGGAACCAGCTCTGCGTCACTTCGAGCGCGCCCCGCTGCAGGCGGATGCCCGCGCCGTTGCGGTCGGGTACGGAAATATCCGCAAACACCAGCCCGATCACGGTCGCCGCGTCGCCATCGAGCACCAGCGCCGCCTTGCCCTGACAGGCCTCGCCGGCCAGCGTGGCGGTTCCGAATTCACGGGCGCGATAGGTGATCTGGCCAGCTTCCTGCACTGCGCACTGGTTGTAGGTGCCCGGCGCGAACAGGATCGTGCCGCTGCCGTCACCGATCGCATCGACCGCATCCTGCAACTCGGCAAAGCCCTGGCCGTTCTCGGCGATGGTGAAGGGTGCTGCACCCGGCTGGGCCAGCAAAGCCGCCACCGGAATGGCCGCCACCGCGAGCGCCGCAAGCACACCCACCGCCCAGAGCGAGGGTCGCGAGCATTGGGAGGCGCGGCGTAGGATCATGGTTCGAAGGTATCCAACAATAGTTACTGCGTCGATAACGCTCGTGTTGCGGATTAGTTCTCGCCGATTACTTGCAGGAAGCGGGCGCCATAGGCTTCAAGCTTCTTCGCACCCACCCCGGGGATGCGCGAGAGCGCCGCCAGGCTGCCCGGGCGCGCCTGCGCCATCTCGCGCAAGGTCGCGTCGTGGAACACGACATAGGGCGGGACCTGTGCTTCTTCCGCCAGCTCCTTGCGCAGCGCCCGCAGCGCCTCGAACAGCGGATCGCCGACCGGATTGGGGGTGGCATCGCCGCGCCGTTTCCGCGCGCTCTTGGGAGTGACCACGATCGCCACCGGCTGCTCGCCCTTGAGGATCGCCGTAGCATCGCCGCCCAGCGCCAGCCCGCCATGCTCGGTCGAGACCAGCGCCCCGCGCGCCTGCAGCGCCCGCGACAGCGGCTGCAGCAGCGCCGCCTCGTCAGACCCGACGATCCCGAACACCGAGAGCGAATCATGCCCGCGCTGGCGGACCCGGTCGTCCGCCGAGCCGGTCAGCACCTTCTGCAGATGGCCGAAGCCGAAGCTCTGCCCGGTGCGATAGGCCGCGCTGAGCAGCTTGCGCGCCAGTTCGGTGACATCGGTCACTTTCGGCGGCGAGAGGCAATTGTCGCAATTGCCGCAGCGCGCGGGCGGGTCCTCGCCGAAATGCCGCAGCAGCAGCGCGCGCCGGCACCCCGGCGTTTCGACCAGCGCGGCCAATCCATCGAGCCGCGCCCGCTCGGCGTTCCGGCGGTCGGCAGGCACTTCCTCGAGGCGCGCGCGCGCGGTCGCGAAATCGCCCGCGCCCCAGAGCATCGTCGCCAGCGCGGGGTCGCCGTCGCGCCCGGCGCGGCCGGTCTCCTGGTAATAGCCCTCGATCGATTTGGGGATGCCGACATGCGCGACGAAGCGGACATCCGGCTTGTCGATCCCCATCCCGAAAGCGACCGTGGCGACGATGACCATGTCCTCGCTGCCCACGAAAGCCGCCTGGTTGGCGGCGCGGCGCTCGGGCTCGAGACCCGCGTGATAGGGCCGCACCGGGCGCCCGGTCGCCGCGGCCAGCTTGTCCGCCAGTTCCTCGGTCTTGCGCCGCGTGGGCACGTATACGATCCCCGGCCCCGGATTATCGGCCATCACCTGCGTCAACTGCCGCACCGGATTGTCGCGATGCCCGATCGTGTAGCGGATATTGGGCCGGTCGAACCCCGCCAGCACCAACCCCTCGACCGGAATCCCGAGCTGGGCGAGCACATCGTCGCGCGTCTGGCGGTCGGCGGTCGCCGTCAGCGCAAGCCGCGGAACCTGCGGGAAGGCATCCATCAGCGGGCGCAACTGGCGGTAGTCGGGGCGGAAATCATGGCCCCATTCGCTGACGCAATGCGCCTCGTCGATCGCGAACAGCGTCAGCGGGGCGGCGTGGAGCATGTCGCGGAATTGCGGCTGGCTCGCGCGCTCGGGTGCGACATAAAGCAGGTCGAGCGAACCGGCGCGAAACGCATCGATGGTCTCGCGCCAGTCGGAATCGGCGCTGGTCAGCGTGGCCGCGCGGATGCCGTTGGCGCGCGCCGAGCGCAGCTGGTCGTGCATCAGCGCGATCAGCGGGCTGATGACAAGGCAGGTCCCCTCCAGCATCACCGCGGGCAATTGATAGGTCAGCGACTTGCCCGCGCCGGTCGGCATCACCGCCAGCGTGCTCTGCCCCGCCAGCACCCGCTCGACCACCTCGCCCTGGCGCCCGCGAAACTGGTCGAAGCCGAAAGTCTCGCGCAATTGGCCGCGCGCGGCATCGATGGTGGGGGCGCTGGTCTGCATCGGCAGGCCTGTGCCAGAGGCGGGGGCCAAAGGGAAAGACCCCAGGACGCAACAGCGGGAAAGATTTTCCCCTTGGCCCTGCCCCCCCGGACCGATTAACACCGCCACACAGCTACGGTGCGGCATCCCGCTGCGCCCGATCGACTGGAGACATGCCATGAAGACCCGCCCCATGAACACTCGCCTCGCCCTCGTGGGCGCCGCCGCCCTCGCCACGCTGACCCTCGCCGCCTGCGGCGACACCGACGACGCTTCGATGGAAGCCGAAGCCGACACGGTCGAAATGCCCGCCAACGAAGCGCTCGAAGGCCTCGACGAAGCACCGGTCATGGATCCGCAGGCCAATACGGTCGAGAGCGAGCCCGTGCGCACCACCGCACCCGCCGCCGTCGCGCAGGAACAGGAAATCGAGGAAGCGAGCGAAAACGCTGCTGCCAACGCCGCCGCTGCCGCCGATGCGATGATCGAAGAATAAGCCTATGCGCGCGCCTTTCCTGGTTCCCGTGCTGGCGCTGATGCCGGCGCTTGCTGCCTGCGGCCCATCGGACAATGATCCGGGCCCGGGCGGGGTGACCGTGGGCGAGGCGCGCGCGCTCGACGAAGCCGCCGCGATGATCGACGAGCGCCAGACCCCGGCCGAGGTGCTCGCAGAGGAGCCGGCACCCGCCGCGACCGAACCCGCCGCCGAACCCGTACCCGCACCCGCACCCGCACCCGAGGGGGAAGACGAATGACCATGAATCCCGGAATGGATCCGGATACCTTCGAACAGTTCCACGACCAGCTCGAACGCTATGTCCGCGAACGGTTGATCCCCGCCGAGCGCGAGATGATCGAGAACGATCGCATCCCCGAGGATATCCTCACCGAGATGAAGGACATGGGGCTGTTCGGGCTCTCGATCCCCGAGGACCATGGCGGCGCGGGGCTCAACACCACGCAATACGCGCGGACGGTCAAGGCGATGAGCTATGCGGCTCCCGCCTATCGCTCGATCTTCTCGATCAACATCGGAATGTTCAATTCGGCGCTCAAGAACGGCGGCACGCCGGCGCAGCAGGCCGAATGGTGGCCCCAGCTCGCCGAGGGCAAGATCGCCTGTTTCGGGCTGACCGAGCCGGGATCGGGTAGCGACAGTGCTGCCATGCAGACCACCGCACGGCCCGATCCGGACGGCAATGGCTGGATCATCAACGGCTCCAAGCGCTACATCACCAACGCCCCGCATGCCGATGTCGCGCTGATCATGGCGCGCACCGAGAAGGACGCGATGCCCAAGAACGCGCATGTCAGCGCCTTCATCGTGCCGATGGACACGCCGGGAATGTCGGTCGGCAGCCCCGACAAGAAGATGGGACAGGCTGGCAGCCATATCGCCGATATCATGCTCGACGATGTCCATGTGCCCGGCGATGCGCTGCTCGGCGAAGAGACCGGCCAGGGTTTCCGCTTCGCGATGATGAGCCTTGACAACGGGCGCATTTCAGTGGGCGCCGCCTCGACCGGCTACGCCCGCCGCGCGCTCGATTCGGCGCTCAAATACGCCACCGAGCGCAAGGCTTTCGGCGAACCCATCGCCAATTTCCAGCTGATCCAGCAGATGCTCGCCGAGAGCGAGACCGAGATCTACGCCGCCGAATGCATGATGACCGATGTCACCGCGCGCGCCGACCGCGGCGAGAACGTCATCCGCAAGGCCGCAGCCTTCAAGGTCTTCGCCAGCGAGATGTGCGGCCGGGTGGTCGACCGGGTGGTCCAGATCTACGGCGGCGCGGGCTATCTCGCCGAATACGATGCCGAGCGGTTCTTCCGCGATGCCCGGATCTATCGCATCTACGAAGGCACCACGCAGATCCTCCAGCTCCAGATCGCCAAGCACATGTTGCGCGATTTCGCCGCCGGGATCGAGCGCTAGGCGTGTACGGACTCCTCAAGGGACTCTCGATCGTCGAAGCCTCGAGCTTCGTCGCCTCGCCCACCGCCGGGCTCTATTGCGCGCAAATGGGCGCAGAGGTGATCCGCGTCGATCACAAGGCGGGCGGGCTCGATTACGACCGCTACATGCTGACCAAGGAAGGCCGCTCGCTCAGCTGGGAGAACCTCAACCGGGCGAAGAAATCGGTCGCGCTCGATCTGCGCAGCGCGGAAGGGCGCGAGCTGCTGGTGACGCTCGCGGGGACGACCGGCAATGTCATCACCAACCTGCCCGAGCAGAGCTTCCTCAGCCATGCGGCGATGAGCGCGGGGCGGCCCGAGGGCGCGCCCGAGCTGGTCAGCGTACGGATCATGGGCTGGCACGATGGGCGCCAGGCGATGGATTTCACCGTCAACGCCGCGAGCGGGTATCCGCTCATGTGCGGTCCGGATGACTGGGATCAGGCCACCGCTCCGCCGGTCAATCAGGTGTTGCCTGCGTGGGATTTCATCACCGGGGCCTATTGCGCCTTTGCGCTGCTCGCGGCGCTGCGCCACCGCGATGCGACCGGGCAGGGCAACGAGCTGCGCGTGCCCTTGGGCGATGTCGCGATCGGTACGCTGGCCAATTCGGGCGCGATGGCGGAAATGCTCTATCGCGGCGGCGACCGCGAGCGGCTCGGCAACGCCATCTGGGGCGCCTTCGGCCGCGATTTCCGCAGCCGCGACGGGGTGCGCTTCATGGTCGCGGCGCTGACCGCCAAGCAATGGGACGGTCTCATCCGCGCCTTCGCCATCGAGGCGCCGATCGCCGAACTCGAACAGCGGCTCGGGGTCCGCTTCGCCGATGGCGACCGCCCGCGCTTCGAACACCGACAGGCGCTGTTCGAGCTATTCCAGTCGGTCGCCGATGGCATGGATTACGCCGAGCTCGAAACCCGGATGGCCGCCGAAGGCACAACTTTCGAACGCTATCGTACCGCCTATGAAGCCGCGAACGACCCGGTGCTGGTCGCGGACAATCCGCTGTTCGCACAGACCAGTGCAAACCCCAGCGGCTTCGCCTATCCCGCGCCGCGCAGCTTCGCCAACCTGCCGGGCGAGGAAGCGGGCGAACCCGCCGCCGCTCCCTTTCTGGGCGAACACACCGAGCAGGTGCTGGCCGAACGGCTCGGCCTGTCCTCGGGCGCGATCGGCGATCTGGTCGATCGCGACATCGCCCGCCTTTCGGATCGATAAAAGGTAATCCCATGAGAAAAGTCGCCATCTGCAAGCCGCTCCGCACCCCGGTGGGCAAGTTCCTCGGCACGCTCGCCCCGCTCGAGGCGGGTGCGCTGGGCGCGATCATCATCAAGGCGCTGGTCGAGCGCAGCGGCGTCGATCCCGCCCGCGTCGACGATGTCGTCTTCAGCCAGGGCTATGGCAGCGGCGAGGCCCCCGCGATCGGGCGCTGGAGCTGGCTCGCTGCAGGCATGCCGATCGAGGTGCCCGGTTTCCAGCTCGACCGGCGTTGCGGCTCAGGGCTGCAAGCGGTCGCGACCGCGGCGATGATGGTCCAGACCGGCGTCGCGGATTGCGTGCTCGCCGGCGGGGTCGAGAGCATGTCGAATGTCGAACACTACACCACGGCGGCGCGCCATGGCGCTCGAATGGGCGATCTCCAGTTGTGGGACCGCCTGACGCGCGGACGGCTGATGAGCCAGCCGATCGAGCGCTTCGGGGTGATCAGCGGGATGATCGAGACCGCCGAGAACCTCGCGAAGGATTACGATATCTCGCGCGAGGCGGCAGATGAATTTGCGGTCCGCTCGCACCGCAACGCGGCCGCCGCATGGGAAGCAGGCCGGTTCGACGAGCAACTGGTGCCGGTCGAAATCCCGCAGCGCCGCGGCGATCCGCTGGTGTTCGCGCAGGACGAAGGCTTTCGCGCCGATGCGGATCTAGAATCTCTGGGGGCCTTGCGCGCCATCGATGGCAAGCGCGATCCCGCAGCGATCGTCACTGCGGGCAACGCCAGCCAGCAGAACGACGCTGCCGCCGCCTGCCTGGTAGTGGCCGAGGACAAGGTGGAGGAACTCGGGCTCGAGCCGATCCTGTGGTTCCACAGCTGGAGCGCGGCGGGTTGCGACCCGAGCCGGATGGGGATCGGCCCGGTCCCCGCGGTCGAGCGGCTGTTCGCGCGCACCGGGATGGGCTGGGAAGATATCGGGCTGGTCGAACTGAACGAAGCCTTCGCGCCGCAAGTGCTCGCGGTGCTCAAGGGCTGGGGCTGGAGCGAGGACGATTCCCGCCGCGACATCCTCAACGTCAACGGCTCGGGCATCTCGCTCGGCCACCCCATCGGCGCGACCGGGCTGCGCATTCTTGCCGATATGGCGCATGAGATGCAGCGCCGCGAGGTCCGCTACGGCCTGGAGACGATGTGCATCGGCGGTGGGCAGGGCATGGCGGCAGTGTTCGAACGCGCCGCTTGATTTGGCCACCTGATTTGGCCGCCTGATTTGTAAGCGGCCCCGGTAATCGCTAGATAGGGCGCATGGCCACAACCGCGATCAAAGAACAGGATTTCAGCCGCCTTCCCGAGATGCCTGAGGAGGTCTTCACCGCACCGCTGCGGCGACCCGAACATCTCGGTGAGGACTGGCTCGAGCCCAAGCAGACCGATTACACGTCGCAAGACGATGCGATCTGGGACGATCTCTTCTCCCGCCAGATGGAGGTCCTCCCCGGCCGCGCTGCGAGCGCCTTTATGGCGGGGCTCGACAAGCTCGATCTGGGCAAGGGCGGAGTCCCTGATTTCGCGGCGATGAGCGCGGATCTGGGCAAGCTCACGGGCTGGAGCGTCGTACCCGTACCCATGCTGATCCCCGATCACGTGTTCTTCTGGCACCTCGCCAACCGCCGTTTCCCGGCGGGCAATTTCATCCGCACGCGCGAGACCTTCGACTATATCCAGGAGCCCGATGTCTTCCACGATGTCTTCGGGCATGTGCCGATGCTCACCGATCCAACCTTTGCCGACTATATGCAGGAATACGGCAAGGCCGGGTGGAAGGCGATGCGCTACAACCGCTTGAAAGCGCTCGGTGCGCTCTACTGGTATACGGTGGAGTTCGGGCTGATCGAGGAAGCCGATGGCATCAAGGCCTATGGCGCGGGGATCCTCTCGGGCCCGACCGAGGTCGTCTATGCCACCCAGGCGAAGAGCCCCAACCGCATCATGCTCAACGTCGACCGGGTGATGCGCACCGATTACGTGATCAGCGATCTGCAGCCGACCTATTTCGTGATCGAGAGCTTCGAGGATCTCTACCGCCAGACGGTGGAGCGCGATTTCGACCGTCTCTATCGCAACCTGCCGCCCGCCTTCACCTACGCCAATTCGGCGGTGATCGATGTCGACAATGTGCTCAACCGTGGCACGCAGGAATATCTCCTGCGCGGCGGGCGCGGGAGCGGCGCCGCACCGGTCTGACGGGCAAGAAAAAACCGGCTCCGAAGCGATCCGGAGCCGGTTTTCCTAACCTAGATTAAACCAGGATTATTCGACTTCGCCGGCCTGATCGTCGATCATGTCAGCCTGGTCTTCGACCGCGTCGGCTTCCTGATCCAGCATTTCTTCTTCGCCTTCCATGCCCTGCTCGGCGGCGAGATCGGCTTCTTCTTCGATCACGTCGGCCTGAGCGTCGACAACGTCGGCTTCAGCTTCCATCTGGTCTTCGGCGGCGCTGTCGCAACCGGCGAGGCCCAGGCTGAGGGCGGCGACCGAAACGACCATCGAGGTCTTGAAAATGCTCTTCATGATATTTCCCCTTGATTTTGAGCGGTCCGCAACGCGGATTCGGCTCGTGCCCTCCACTGCGACAGATGACACCGCGTTGCAAGCCTTATGGCCTTGATTCGGCCATGATTGCGACGAACCGTTCGCGAAATGCTCGGTCCGCGCTGGCGCCTGTCAGGCCATCAGCCAGTAGATGAAGGCGCTGCCGATCACGATCCGGTACCAGGCAAACGGCGAGAAACCGTGCTTGCTGACGAAGGCGACGAAGGCGCGGATGATCACCAGCGCCACCAGGAAGGCGGCGGTGAAGCCAAGCGCGATCTCGCTCCAGCCGATCGTCGCCTCGCCCGCGAGCAGCGCGGGGTCGTCGAGGATCTTGACCGTCGCGGCGCCGAGCATGGTCGGCACCGCGAGGAAGAAGGAGAATTCGGCCGCGGTCTTGCGGCCCACGCCCATCGCCAGCGCCCCCAGGATCGACGATGCCGAGCGACTGGTGCCGGGGATCATCGCGAGACACTGAACCAGCCCGATCGTCAGCGCGGTCTTGGCCGAAAGCGCCGCGACGCCCTTGTCCTCGCGCTCCGGAATAATCCGTTCCAGGACGAGGATCAGCACGCCTCCGACCACCAGCGCCACCGCGACCACCAGCGGCGCGCCGAGCATCACGTCGATCGCATCCTTGGCCAGCAGCCCGATGAACGCGGCGGGGAGGAACCCGAGGAAGATGTTGCGGGTGAAGCGCACCGATTCGGTATCCCGCCGCAGCAGGCCGGTACCCATCTTCCAGAACAGCTCCCGATAGCTGACCACCACCGCCAGGATCGCGCCGAGCTGGATCACGATGTTGAACTGCTGCCACTGGTCGGGGTCATAACCGAACCATGCCTGCGCGAGAATCAGATGTCCGGTCGAGCTGACCGGAAGGAACTCGGTCAGGCCTTCGAGGATGCCGAGCAGGATGGCGGTGAGTGTGTTGTCCATGGTTGTGGCGCCATGAAGAAAGGGGGTGCCAAGTCAAGCGACCGGCACCCCCTTTTTTGCTTTCAGGATCGCGCACCGCGCGATCCGCTCGTCGCCGCGCGCGCTTACCAGATGGTGATGCGTTCTTCCGGCGGCAGGTAGAGTTCGTCCTGCGGGGTCACGCCGAAGGCCTCGTACCAGGCATCCATATTGCGCACGACGCCGTTGGTGCGGAACTCTTCCGGGCTGTGGCTGTCGGTGCGCAGCCGCTGGCGCGCGGTCTCCTCGCGCTGCGCCGAGCGCCATACCTGCGCCCAGGCGAGGAAGAAGCGCTGATCGCCGGTCAGCCCGTCGATCACCGGCACGTCCTTGCCCTCGGTCGCGATCTTGTAGGCGCGATAGGCGAGGCTGAGGCCACCCAGATCGCCGATATTCTCACCCAGCGTCAGCCGTCCATTGACGCAGGTCTCGCCCTCATCGAGCGGACAGAAGGCGTCATACTGCTCGACCAGCGCGGTGCCGCGCTCGTCGAAGGCAGCGCGATCGGCATCGGTCCACCAATCGCGCAGCATTCCGGTGCTGTCATATTTCGAACCCTGATCGTCGAAGCCGTGGCCGATCTCGTGACCGATCACCCCGCCGATCGCGCCGTAATTCACCGCCGGATCCGCGCTCAATGCGAAGAAGGGCAGCTGCAGGATGGCAGCGGGGAAGACGATCTCGTTCTTGGTCGCATTGTAATAGGCGTTGACCGTCTGCGGCAGCATGAACCACTCGGTCCGGTCGATCGGACCGCCCAGCTTGGCCAGATTGTCCTGCCACTGCCACTTGGCCGCCGCCATGCGGTTGGCGAGCGGATCGCCCAGGGTAATCTCGAGGCCCTCGTAGGTTTCCAGATTCTCGCGATAGCCGATCTTGGGATCGAAGCTGTCGAGCTTGGCGAGCGCCTGCACCTTGGTCTCGTCACCCATCCACTCGATATCGTCGATCGACTGCGCGACCGCGATCCGGAGATTGGCGACGAGCTCGTCCATCGCCGCCTTGTTCTCGGGCGGGAAATAGCGCGCGACATAGCTCTTGCCGAGCAGTTCGCCCATCAGCCCTTCGGTCTCGCCGATGGCGCGCTTCCAGCGGGCGCGCTGCTCGGGCGTTCCCTGCAGGGTCTGGCCGAAGAAGGCGAAATCAGCCTCGTCGAAGCGGCTTGGCAGGATCGCGGCGTTGTTCTCGAGGAACTCCTTGACCGTCCAGGCCTGCAGCACTTCCACCGGCGTATCGACCAGCAAGCGCATCATCGCGGGCGTGCCGCCGCCGATCTTGGCGAGCACCTCCTCGGTCAGGCCGAGCCGTTCCGCCTCCTCAGGGGTCGGCGGCAGATCGCCGATGACGAAGCGGTCGGTTGCGGCGAAACCGGTGGTTTCGAGCATTGCGGCGACGGGGAAGCCGCCCGCCATCTCGCCCAATTCCGCAGGGGTGACGGCATTGTAGGTCAGGTCGCGATTGCGGCGCACCGCCCGGTCCCAGGAAACAGTGCGCGCGATCCGGTCCTCGAAATCATAGACCGCCTGCGCCATCGCGGCGGGCTCGGCGTAGCTCGCTTCGCCCAGCAGGAAGGCGAGATAGTCGCGGTACTTCTGCTGGATTTCGACGCCCTTCTCGGTCTCGTCGAGATAATAGTCACGATCGGGCAGTCCGAGCCCGCCCGCACCGATATGGGCCGAATAGCGATCCGGCTCCTTGGCATCGACGGTCACATAGCCGCCCAGCGGAGTGGCGTAGCCCGGCGAGCTCCACACCGTCACCAGGCTGGCCAGAGTCTCGGCGCCCTTGATGGTGTCGAGATAGCTCTGCGCCTGGGCGAGACCGGCGGCCTCGATCGCGGCGGTGTCCATATAGGTTTGATAGGCCTGGACGATGCGGCGCTCGTCGCCGGACAACGTGGCGGAGTCCTTGGCCACCAGCTCGTCGACCAGCGCCTTCACATCCACGGTCGACTTTTCGCGCAACAGGTTGAACGCGCCGAAGCGTCCGAATTCGGGCGGCAGCGGGTTGGCGTCGAGCCAGGTCTGGTTGGCGAAGCCGAAGAAGTCGTCGCCCGGATCGATATCTTCAGAGAGATATTCCGGATCGAAACCCCAATCGCCGAAGCTCATCGTCGGAGTGGCGGGTTCGGCAGCGGCGGCGGCGCTGCCAGTTTCGTCCTGCGTCTGGGCGAATGCCGGTGCGGCCACGGCAAGCGCGATGGCACTGGCGCCACCAGCGAGAAGGGTACGGATCATCTGTTAGTCTCCAGAAAGTGCGACCGCCCGCGCGCATGCAGCGCCGCGGACCGTGTCGCCGAGCCTAGCCGTTGGCTGTCCGAACGCAAAATCTGTTGGTCGGGCAGGCTCAGTCACCCGTCGAGCGCTTGGCTGGTTCAGGCGCTTTCGAGCCCGAACTGGAGCGTCGCGAGACGGGCATAGAGCCCACCCCCGGCCGAAAGCTGGGCGTGGGTGCCCTGCTCGACGATGCGGCCGTCTTCCATCACCACGATGCGGTCGGCGGCGCGGATGGTGGCGAGCCGGTGGGCGATGACCAAAGTGGTGCGGTCGCGCATCAGATGATCGAGCGCATCCTGCACCAGCCGCTCGCTTTCGGCATCGAGCGCGCTGGTTGCCTCGTCGAGCAGCAGGATCGGCGCATTGCGCAACACCGCGCGGGCGATGGCGAGCCGCTGCTGCTGCCCGCCGGACAGCCGCGTGCCGTTCTCGCCAAGATAGGTGTCGAGCCCATCGGGCAGGGCTTCGAGGAATTGCGCCGCATTGGCCGCCCGTGCGGCCTCCCACAGATCTTCCTCGGTCGCATCCCAGGCACCGTAGCGGATGTTGTCGCGCGCGCTGGCGCTGAACAGCACGCCATCCTGCGGCACCATCGCGATCCGTTCGCGCACCGCATACGGATCGGCGCTGGTCAGTGGCACGCCATCGAGGCGGATTGTGCCCGCCTGCGGGTCGTAGAACCGCTCGGCGAGCTGGAAGATGGTCGATTTGCCCGCTCCCGAGGGGCCGACGATGGCCACCGTCTCGCCCGGTTCGACCTCGAGAGTGAAATCGGCAAGCGCCGCGATTTCCGGGCGGGTCGGGTAACGGAAGGTGACGTTGCGGAACGACAGGCTGCCGCGCGGCGGTACCGGCAACGCCTGCGGCCGTTCGGGCGCGGCGACGGTGGGGCGCTCGTGCCGCAGCTCGGCGATCCGGCTCGCCGCGCCGGCCCCGCGCAGCAGGTCGCCATAGACTTCGGTGAGCGAGCCGAAGGCGCCCGCGACCAGCCCTGCGGTCAGGACGAATGCCGCGATGGTCCCGCCCGTGATCGTGCCCTCGGCCACCGCAGTGGCGCCGCGCCAGATCAGGATGGTAATCCCGCCAAAGACGAACAGGATGATGATCGAGGTCATCGCCGCGCGGATCAGGATCCTGCGGCGGGCTACGGTGAAGGTCTGCTCCACCGCGCCGCCGAACCGTTCGCTTTCGCGCTCCTGCTGGTTGAAACCCTGGACGATCTTCATCGCCGAGAGCACTTCGGTGACCATCGCGCCGATATCCGCCACCCGGTCCTGGCTGGTGCGGCTGACCGTGCGCAACCGCCGCCCGAAATAGGTGAGCGGCACGACGATGGCCGGAATGATCAGGATCAGCCCCAGCGTCAGCTGCGGGACCAGATAGAACATGTAGGTCGTCCCGCCGATCGCCATCAGCAGGTTGCGCAAGGCCACCGAGACGGTGGTGCCCACGACCTGTTCGATCAGCGTGGTATCGCTGGTCATCCGGCTGGAGATTTCCTTGGGCGAGTTCTCCTCGTAGAAATCGGGCGCCAGACGCATCAGGTTGCGATGGGTGCTGAGGCGGATATCCGCGACCACCCGTTCGCCCAGCCAGCTGACGAAATAGAACCGCATCGCCGTGCCGCCCGCCAGCACCAGCACGATCAGCAGCAGGTAGCGAAACCAGCGTCCGATCGCATCGGGATCGGCGCCTGCGGCAAAGCCCTGATCGATGATGAGCTTGAACCCGGCGGGGATCGCCAGGGTCGCAGCGGCGGTGATCAGCAGCGCCAGCGACGCCAGCGCGAGATAGCCCGGATAGGCCAGCGCGGCGCGCCAGACCATGAACAGCGGCCTGATCGAACGCGCCTTGGGCGGCTCGCCTTCACGGCTGGCACGCTGGAATTCTTCGCGGGGAACGCTTTCGTTCATCTGTGCACCGTCCATGGAACTCACCTAGGCTCCCGCGTCGCCGAAATCCATCCACTCCCGGAGTTTGTTCGCCGGGTTTAGATGGCTTGCCCGAGGGTTTCCGCGACGGCGCGCATGGGAGGACGCGGGCGATTGTGCATTGCACAATGGGCGCCAAAGCGCCACCTTGCCACAATGTCTGGACGTCAGGACAAGGCGTTTGCAGGGGAAACCAATGCTTTACCACGCTTATGAATTGCAACGCAGCTGGCTTTCGAGTGCCAGCGCCTGGGCCGCCATCGGCGCCGAGATGATGACCAACCCGGCCAATCCGGCAAATTATACCGGCCCGTCCGGTTATCTCGGGCTGGGACCGATCGCGTCCTCCGCGCTCGAGGTCTTCGCCCACGCCTCGGCCCCGCGCGGCAAACCCGCCTGGGGCATCGAGACCGTGGCAATCGACGGCAAGGACGACCGCGTGGTCGAAGCGACGGTACTCAACAAGCCGTTCGGCGATCTCAAGCGATTCCGCCGCGAGAGCCTCCCCGAGGACGCGCCCCGGCTGCTGATCGTGGCCCCGATGAGCGGGCATTACGCCACGCTGCTGCGCGGCACGGTCGAGCGGATGATCGAGAATTACGAGGTCTATGTCACCGACTGGGCCGATGCCAAGACCGTCCCCCTTCACGAGGGGAGCTTCGATCTCGACGATTATATCGACTATGTGATCGAGTTTCTCGAGCATATTGGCGAAAACGCGCATGTGATGGCGGTGTGCCAGCCGTCGGTGCCGGTCTTTGCCGCGACCGCGATCATGAACCGGGATTCCCACCCCTGTGCACCCGCCACGCTGACCATGATGGGCGGGCCGATCGACACCCGCTGCTCGCCGACCTCGGTCAACGACATGGCGATGGATCGCCCGATCGAGTGGTTCCGCCAGACGGTGATCGTAACCGTGCCGATGCAGCATCGCGGCGCCGGGCGGCGGGTCTATCCGGGCTTCCTCCAGCTCGCGAGCTTCATGAGCATGAACCTCGGCAGCCATATGAAAAGCCATTACGAGATGTTCAAACACATCAACGCGGGCGACGACGAGAGCGCGCAGGCGACCAAGGATTTCTACGAGGAATACCGCTCGGTCTGCGACATGACCGCGGAATTCTACCTCCAGACGGTGGTTGAGGTGTTCCAGGAGCACTCGATCCCCAACAACACCTTCACCCATCGCGACCGGCTGGTCGATCTGGGCGCGCTCACCAAGACCGCGTTGCTGGCGATCGAGGGCGAACGCGACGACATTTCGGGGCTGGGTCAAACCCGTGCGGCGCTCGAGCTGACCCCCAATCTCGACGCCTCGAAGAAGCGCTATTTCATGGCCGAAGGCGCGGGCCATTACGGCATCTTCAACGGCAGCCGCTGGCGCGACAAGATCGCTCCGGTGGTCGAGGAATTCATCGCCGCGCACGGCTGAATTCTTAGGTGCGAAGCTTCCCTCCCCAACGGGGAGGGGTCAGGGTGGGGGTTCGGCGCGTCAATTGAAGCGCCGAACCCCCACCCAGCCTCAATCCATCAGAAGATCTCGAACAGGCCCGCTGCGCCCATGCCGCCACCGACGCACATGGTGACGACGCCGTATTTCGCGCCGCGACGCTTGCCCTCGATCAGCGTGTGGCCGACGCAGCGCGCGCCGGTCATGCCATAGGGGTGACCGATCGAGATCGAGCCGCCGTTGACGTTGAGCTTGTCGTTGTCGATCCCCAGCTTGTCGCGGCAATAGATCACCTGCACCGCGAACGCCTCGTTCAGTTCCCACAGCCCGATATCCTCGACCTTGAGGTCGAAGCGCTTGAGCAGCTTGGGAATGGCGAAGATCGGACCGATGCCCATTTCGTCGGGCTCGGTGCCCGCAACCGCCATGCCGATATAGCGGCCCAGCGGCTGCAAGCCCTTCTGCTCGGCCAGCTTGGCTTCCATGATCACGCTGGCCGACGAACCGTCGGACAGTTGCGAGGCATTGCCCGCGGTGATGCTGGTGCCAGGCCCCATGACCGGCTGCAGCGAGGACAGGCCTTCGAGGTTGGTCTGCGGACGGTTGCCTTCGTCCTTGGCAATGGTGATCTCGTGGTCCGAAACCTCGCCGGTCTCCTTGTCCTTGACCTTGTGGGTGGTGCTGACGGACACGATTTCGGCGTCGAAGCGGCCCGCTTCCTGCGCCGCGGCGGTGCGCTGCTGCGACTGGAGCGCGTATTCATCCTGCGCCTCGCGGCTGATGCCATAACGCTGGGCAACGGTTTCGGCGGTCTGCAGCATCGGCATGTAGATCGCGCCGTGCATCGCGATCAGCTCGGGATCGGGCATGACCCGCATTTCCTTGGTCTGCACCAGGCTGACCGATTCCTGCCCGCCGGCGGCGACCACGTCCATGCGGTCGAGCGTGACCTGCTTCGACGCGGTGGCGATGGCCATCAGGCCCGAGGAACACTGGCGATCGATCGTCATGCCGCTGGTGCCGATCGGGCAGCCGGCGCGCAGCGCGACCTGACGCGCGAGATTGCCCGCCTGCGTGCCCTGCTGGAGCGCGGCGCCCCACACCACATCGTCGATAAGGTCGGATTCGACACCGGCGCGCTCGATCGCGGCCTTGAGCGAGTAGGAGCCCAGAGTCGGGCCGGTGGTGTCGTTGAAGCCGCCCTTGTAGGCGCGGCCGATGGCGGTGCGGGCGGTGGATACGATGACTGCGTCGCGCATGGGAAATCCTTTCAAAATTGAGTCGTGATGATGTCGCCGGGAAGGGGCGCGATCAGACGAAGAACTGCATGATCCATTCGGTGATCAGGGCGGGCTTGTCCTCGCCTTCGATCTCGATGGTGATCTCGCTGGTCTGCTGCCACTGGCCGGGGCGCTTCTCGGTCAGATCGACCAGCTTCCAGTGGCCACGGATGCGCTTGCCCGATTTCACCGGGCTGATGAAGCGCGTCTTGTTGCCACCGTAATTGACGCCCATTTTCACGCCATCGACCTTGGGCAGGTCGGAATTGGCGGACAGATAGGGGATCATCGACAGGGTCAGGAAGCCGTGGGCGATGGTCCCGCCGAACGGGGTCAGCTTGGCCTTTTCCTCGTCGATATGGATGAACTGGTGATCGCCGGTCGCCTCGGCGAACTGGTTGATGCGCTCCTGGCTCATCTCGGCCCATTCGCTGGTGCCGAGATGTTCGCCGGCCTTGGTTGCCATGTCCTGCGGGGTCATATGCCTCTCCTCTGAATACGCAAATTGCGCGCGGGAAGCCCCACGCGGTCGCGGATCGTCATGGCGGATGGCAAAGGCGCGCGCAACCGCGCGAATGCTGCCCTTACGGCAAGGCGGGGTCGCGTTGCGGCGGGTCACGCCGGCGCCGCGCACGCTTGGCCTCGCGACCGCTGTCGGATTCCTGCGGCTGCGCCGATTCGCGCCGCGCGCAATAGGTCCACAATGCGATCTGCAGCCCAAGGAACAGATAGATTACCGGCTGATAGGCGATTCCCTGGAAGGTTGCGCCGACCAGATAGACGATCTGCGCCGCCTGCAGCGCGCTGGCGAGATCGGCCTTCCATGCGGCGCGTGGCCCGTCGCGCTTGCGATAGCGGCGGCGAAGTTTCTCCATCTGAATCAGGCCGGTTATCTGCAGCGCGATCCAGATCAGAAAGCCGGGATAGCCCTGTTCGCCGAGCAGCTCGAAATAGGCCGAATGGAACGCGCGGCCCTTGTCGGTGACCTCGACATAATCGACCGCGATCGAATTGCCCTGCTGGGTCCGCACCGGCATCATATAGGTGAAGCTGTTGGCGCGGTAGGCATCGAACCCGCCCCCGAGCGGGTGCTCGGCGACATAGTCCAGCGTCCAGTTCCACACCGCGACCCGGGTCGACGCCGAGGCATCGCCATCGTGACTGCCGATGGTGGCCATGCGTTCGTAATAGCTTTGCGGCAGGAATGGCAGCGCCGCGATAGCGAGCACGCCGGCGCCGAGCAGATAGAGGATGCGGTTCTTCACATCGCGCAGCATCAGCACGCCCAGCACCGCGATACACACCAGCCCGGTGCGCGCCTCGGTCCCCACCGGGATCAGCAGGCAGGAAAAGATCACCCCATAGCCGAACAGTTTCACCCGCCAGTCGGGAAGGAAGATAGTGCCGTGCTTCATCAACCACAGGACCAGCGGGATCGAGCCGATCGAAACCGTGGCCAGGGTCGAGCTTTCGTAGATGCCCGAATTGTCGTTGACGAAGAAATAGAGGCTTTCGTAGCCGCCCCCGCCGAGCACGGTCTTCATCCCGGTGGCAATGACGATCGCACCCAACGTCAGCACGACGGTCACCAGCAGCGCTTCCATCCGCGTTCTGGTGGTGAGCGTGAATGGCAGGAAGATCGCAAACACCAGCGCTTTCCACACCCAGCTCCATTTGTGCGCCGCCTCGACCGGAAAGGCGGATAGCGTGGTGGTAAAGGCGCAATAGAGCAGCAGCGCCACCATCAGCCCCTGGCGGTAGTGTATCCTCGTCTCCTTCTTCGAATCGGTCAGCAGCCAGCCGGCAAAGGCAGCGCAGAATGCAATCAGCGAGATCGGGAGCGCGGGCGAGAGCGTCCAGCCGATCTTCTGCGGCGCGAGGATGTCGATATAGATATAGGCAAGCACCCACAGAAAAGGGCGCGCGATCCCAAGCGCCAGAAACGCCAGGACGAATGCGAAGAGCGCCAGATCAAGCATTGCGCCGCCGCTTTCGCGCCGCGCGTCGCGCCGCGGCGCCGCTCACGGGCGGTTGTGCAGGTGCGACGGGCTCCGGTTCTTCGTCGGAGACCGGGGGATCGATATCGACGTCCTCGCGCCCGATCAGCCGCAACAGCGCGATCAGCAGCAGGCCGTGGGTCAGGGCAAGGGCGAAATAGTCGATCAAATACTGCGTCTCTTGCAAGGCGCGGTGTGCGCGCGGTCGGCCCCGCCCTAGGCCATCGCGGTTGACGGGGCGTTAAGCCTGTTGTGCAACAGCATAGCCCGATGACCAGAGTTCTGCATATCCTCGACCACTCGCTGCCGCTGCATTCCGGCTACACCTTTCGTACGCGCGCGATCATGAAAAGCCAGATCGCTGCGGGGATGGAGGTGCGCGGGCTCACAGGGCCGCGGCAGGGCGGCGATGCCTCCGCGATGCCTTCCGAGGGCGTAAGCATGGAAGAGGCCGAGGGGCTGACCTTCTTCCGCGCGCCGACGCTGCCCTCGGGCCCGCCGGGCTTTCGCGAATGGCCCGGTGTTCGCGAATGGAACGAGATCGAGGGCTTGCGCCGGGCCATCGAACAGGCAGCGCACAGCTGGCGGCCCGATATCATCCATGCGCATTCGCCCGCGCTTACCGGCATGGCGGGCCTGCGCGCCGCGCACCGGCTCAACCTGCCCTTCATCTATGAAATCCGTGCCTTCTGGGAAGATGCCGCGGTCGGCAACGGCACCGGCCGGCCCGGATCGCTCAAATACCGGCTGACCCGCGCGCTGGAAAACCGCGTAGTCGCGGGGGCGGATGCGGTGTTCACCATTTGCGAAGGCCTGCGCGACGATCTGGTCGCGCGCGACCACGATGGAGGCAAGATCGGGCTGTCGCCCAATGGCGTCGATCTGGCGCTGTTCGGCGATCCGCCAGTGCGCGACGATGCGCTGGCCGACGAGCTGGGGCTGGATGGCGGCCCGGTGATCGGCTTCGTCGGCAGTTTCTACGATTACGAGGGCCTCGACGATCTGATCGCTGCGCTGCCATTGCTGCGGGCACGCCATCCGCGGGCGCGGCTGCTGCTGGTCGGCGGCGGACCAATGGACGAGGCCTTGCGCGCGCGCGCCGCCGCCAGCCCCGCCGCCGATGGCATCGTCTTTACCGGCAGGGTCCCGCATTCCGAGGTGGAGCGCTATTATTCGCTGATCGACGTGCTCGCCTATCCGCGCAAGCGCAGCCGTTTGACCGATCTGGTCACGCCGTTGAAGCCGCTCGAGGCGATGGCGCAGCAGCGCATCGTCGCGGCATCCGATGTCGGCGGGCATCGCGAGCTGATCGAGGATGGCCGCACCGGGATATTGTTCCCGCCCGACGATCCGCAAGGTTGCGCCGATGCGCTCGCCGATCTGCTCGATTCCCGCAGCGAATGGGACGCGATGCGTGAAAGGGCCCGAGCGCAGGTTGCAGCGCATCACGACTGGGCGCATAATCTTCATCGTTATCAGGCCGTTTACCTAAGCCTGCTAGGGCGCAAATCGGACAAGAACCTCTCGCGTACCGCCCGATAGCGGTATCCTGAGGCATAACAAAGAGAACGACGCGACTATGGGCGCCAGCCGCACCACCAAACCGTTTACCGCGCATCCGGCCTTTCCGGTGATCGTGGCGCTGTGGTTCGCCGCCCTGCTCGGGCTGGGCACCTTCGTCGTGCCGCCCGCGAATTTCGAAG
This sequence comes from Erythrobacter sp. QSSC1-22B, assembly GCF_001678665.1. Taxonomy (GTDB): domain Bacteria; phylum Pseudomonadota; class Alphaproteobacteria; order Sphingomonadales; family Sphingomonadaceae; genus Qipengyuania. Next base: position 84,256 of record NZ_LZRP01000008.1, on the reverse strand, counting down.
GGCTGGTGGTGGGAACCGGGCTCGCCAATCTGGTGCCCGCTGCCGCACCGCCGCTGGGCGACACCGCGCGTCTGGCCATCAGCGCTGTCGCCGCGTTGCTCGGTGCGCTGCTGGGCTTGGCAATCGCGGCGCGTGTCCGCCGGGTGCAGGCCGCAGGGCAGACCACAGCGCAGACCCAGAGCGAAGCGGCCGAACCGGCACAGGATTCTCCCTGGCTCGCCGATGACGACGAAACGACGATGCAAGAAGTGGCCGAAGAGGCATCCACGGACATGGCCGGTCGCGACGATTCGGCGACAGGCGAGGGCACCGGCGAGACCGTGGGCGCGGTCCCGGCGCGGCTGGCCCGACGCCACAGCCTGAGCGAACGCGAAGAGCCGCTTCCCGAGGAGCAGATCACCGAGGAGCAGGCTGCCGAAGAAGGGCTCGCCGAGGACCCGGTCGAGCGCATCCTGCAGGCAAGCGAAATCCGCCTTGAAGACGCAGCCGAAGCGGAAACCGTCGCCGCGGAAGAAACCGAAGCACCTTCGGCCGACGGGGATGACGATCTGGACCGCTTCGCCGCCGATCGGCTGGTCGCCGGGCTCCCCCGCGTCCAGCGCCGCAATTTCGACGAGGATCCGCTCGAGGACTGGTCCCGCGCCGAACCGGTTGCCGAAGAGCACGAACTGGAACCCAATCTCGAAGCCTGGCCGGAGCCCGAGCACGAGCACATTGGCACCGAACCGCGGGATACCGATCGGGAAGGTCCCGATTTCGATGAGCCCGATTTCGGCGGGCCTGATCGCGAAGGACCTGAGCGCGACGGGCCCGAACTGATCGAGGAAGCCGAATACGAAGATATTCCCGCCGAACCCGAGCCCCGGTTCGACGAGGATCCGCGCTCGGCAGACCCCGCCGAAGCGCCGGAAACCCTGCAATCGCCGCCGCGCGATCTTGCGGCGGCTTCGCTCTCCGAACTGGTCGCCCGTTTCGATGCCGCGCTGGCCGCGCAGCGCTCGCGATCGGCTTCGGACCTTGCAGCCCCCGCGGACCCGCAGCCTGCATCCGGCCCCACAGAACAGTCCGGCGATCCGGTGATCGCCTTCCTGCGCCGCGAAGCGGACCGCGATCGTGGTGCGCCCGGTGAACCGCGCAACGAGCAAGCCGACGACCCTCGTGCCGGGCTGCGCAACGCGCTCGACAAGCTCGACAGGGTCAGCCGCAAGTCCTGAGCAGCGCACAGTTCGGCAAGGCTGTTACGCAAAACTTGCCGGACACGAAACTTTCCTTCGCCCCTCGCGGTTGCAAAATCGCATTCGCATTGTCATGACGGTGCCTCACGACAATCCGGCAGCGCTGCGACCGGCGCGCCAGCAGTCAGGTCCCCCGGAAGCCCCGCGCTTCCGACGGGCCGGACGGTGTGAAGGAAGCGAATGACTCTATCGGCCCCCCCGCCCGCCGGCGGGCTCTACGATCCGCGCAACGAGCACGACGCCTGCGGCGTCGGCATGGTCGCGCATATCCGTGGCGACAAAAGCCATTCGATCGTCACCCGCGCGCTGGAAATCCTCGGCAACCTCGATCATCGCGGCGCGGTCGGCGCCGATCCGCTGCTCGGCGACGGCGCGGGTATCCTGTTGCAGGTTCCCGACCCGCTGTTCCGCAAATGGGCGCAAAGCGAAGGCATCGACCTCCCCTCACCCGGCGATTACGGCGTCGCGCAATGCTTCCTGCCGCGCGAGGGCGAGGCGGCCACATTCGTGGTCGACCAGCTCGAGAAGTTCGTCGTCAAGGAAGGCCAGCGCGTGCTCGGCTGGCGCGATGTGCCCACCACGCACGAGGGCCTGGGCCAGGCGGTGATCGATTCGATGCCGATCATGCGCCAGTGCATCGTCGGGCGCGGCCCCGACTGCGCCGACCAGGATGCCTTCGAACGCAAGCTGGTCGTGATCCGCAAGCAGACCCTAAACCCGCTCGCCCGGCTGGCGGAAAAGCACGGCATCCCCGGCCTGACGCAGGCCTATATCCCGAGCTTCTCGAGCCGCACCATCGTTTATAAGGGCCTGCTGCTCGCGCATCAGGTCGAAAGCTTCTACAACGATCTGCGCGATCCCGACTGCGTCTCGGCGCTCGGCCTCGTCCATCAGCGCTTCAGCACCAACACCTTCCCCAGCTGGCGGCTCGCGCACCCCTATCGCTTCACCGCGCACAACGGCGAGATCAACACGGTTCGCGGCAACGTCAACTGGATGAACGCGCGTCGCCGGACGATGGAAAGCGAGCTGCTCGGGGTCGATCTCGACAAGATGTGGCCGCTGATCCCGCATGGCCAGTCGGACACCGCCTGTCTCGACAACGCGCTCGAGCTGCTGCTGGTCGGGGGCTACAGCCTCGCCCATGCGATGATGATGCTGATGCCCGAAGCCTGGGCGGGCAATGCGCTGATGGATCCCGCGCGGCGCGCCTTCTACGAATACCACGCCGCGCTGATGGAGCCCTGGGACGGGCCGGCGGCGGTGTGCTTCACCGACGGGCGCCAGATCGGCGCCACGCTCGATCGCAACGGCCTGCGCCCGGCGCGCTATTGCGTAACCAAGGACGACCACGTCATCCTCGCCAGCGAGAGCGGCGTGCTGCCGATCGACGAAGCGGACATCGTACGCAAATGGCGGTTGCAGCCGGGCAAGATGCTGCTGATCGATCTCGACGAAGGCCGCATCATCGAGGATGCCGAGCTCAAGGCCGAGCTGGCGGCGGCGCATCCTTACGAGAAATGGCTCGAACAGGCGCAGTTCAAGCTCGAGGACATCGAGCATATCGCGCCCGAGCTGTCGGAGTTCCCGACGGCCACCACCACGCTGCTCGATCGCCAGCAGGCCTTCGGCTATACGCAGGAGGACCTGACGCGCTTCCTCGAGCCGATGGCGGAATCGGGTCAGGATCCGATCGGTTCGATGGGAACCGACACGCCGATCGCTGTGCTGAGCGACCGTCCGCGGCTGCTCTACGACTATTTCAAGCAGAACTTCGCGCAAGTCACCAACCCGCCGATCGATCCGATCCGCGAAGAGCTGGTGATGAGCCTGCTGTCGATGATCGGCCCGCGCCCCAATTTGCTGGGCCGCGACGCCGGGCTGCACAAGCGGCTCGAGGTCAGCCAGCCGATCCTCACCAATGAGGATCTTGGGAAGATCCGTTCGGTCGAAGCGGCGCTCGACGGGGCGTTCCGCACTGCGACGATCGACTGTACCTGGGACGCCGCATCTGGCGCCGGGGGTCTGGCGATGGCGATCAAGGAGATGTGCTGGGCCGCGACCGAGGCAGTGCTGCAGGATCACAACATCCTGATCCTGTCGGACCGACTGCAGGGCCCTGACCGCATCCCCATGCCTGCCGCGCTGGCCACCGCCGCGGTCCATCACCAGCTCACCCGCCAAGGTCTGCGGATGCAGACCGGGCTGGTGGTCGAGACCGGCGAAGCGCGCGAGGTCCACCATTTCTGCGTGCTGGCCGGCTACGGCGCCGAAGCTATCAACCCCTATCTCGCCCTCGAGACGCTCGAGAGCCTGCGCGCCGACCGGCTGCCCGAACTCGCGCCCGAAAAGGTCCGCGACAATTACGTCAAGGCGGTGGGCAAGGGCATTCTCAAGGTCATGTCCAAGATGGGCATCTCGACCTACCAATCCTATTGCGGAGCGCAGATCTTCGACGCGGTCGGGCTGTCGAGCAGTTTCATCGATGCCTATTTCACCGGCACCTCGACCACCATCGAAGGCGCCGGGCTCGAACAGGTCGCCGAGGAAGCGGTGCGGCGCCACGCGATGGCCTATGGCGATGCGCCGATCTACCGCACCATGCTCGATCCCGGCGGCATCTACCAATACCGTCTGCGCGGCGAAGACCACGCCTGGACCCCCGAGACGATCGCCAATCTCCAGCACGCGGTGCGCGGCGAAAAGCCCGACAATTACGCCGCTTTCGCGAAGGCCATCAACGAGCAGTCCGAACGGCTGCTGACGATCCGCGGGCTGATGGAATTGCACACGCTCGACCAGCCGATTCCGCTCCACGAGGTCGAACCCGCCGCCGAGATCGTCAAGCGCTTCAGCACCGGGGCGATGAGCTATGGCTCGATCAGCCGCGAGGCGCACACCACGCTGGCGATCGCGATGAACCGCATCGGCGCGCGTTCGAACACCGGCGAAGGCGGCGAAGAACCCGACCGCTTCGTCCCCATGGCCAATGGCGATTCGATGCGCAGCCGGATCAAGCAGGTCGCCAGCGGCCGCTTCGGAGTAACCACCGAATATCTCGTGAATTCCGACGATATCCAGATCAAGATGGCGCAGGGTGCCAAGCCCGGCGAGGGCGGACAATTGCCCGGCCACAAGGTCGACAAGACCATCGGCAAGGTGCGCCATTCGACCCCGGGGGTGGGCCTCATCTCGCCGCCGCCGCATCACGACATCTATTCGATCGAGGATCTCGCGCAGCTGATCCACGACCTCAAGAACGTCCAGCCCGAAGCGCGGATTTCGGTCAAGCTGGTGAGCGAGGTCGGGGTCGGCACGGTCGCGGCGGGGGTCTCGAAGTGCAAGGCCGACCATGTCACCATCTCGGGCTACGAGGGTGGCACCGGCGCTAGCCCGCTGACCAGCCTGACGCATGCCGGCAGCCCGTGGGAAATCGGCCTCGCCGAAACCCAGCAGACGCTGTTGCTCAACGATCTGCGCAGCCGCATCGCGGTGCAGGTCGATGGCGGCCTGCGCACCGGGCGCGATGTCGCGATCGGCGCGCTGCTGGGCGCAGACGAATTCGGCTTCGCCACCGCGCCGCTGATCGCCGCGGGCTGCATCATGATGCGCAAATGCCATCTCAACACCTGCCCGGTGGGCGTGGCGACGCAGGATCCGGTGCTGCGCAAGCGCTTCACCGGCACCCCCGAACACGTCATCAACTACTTCTTCTTCGTAGCCGAGGAACTGCGCCAAATCATGGCCGAGATGGGCTTCCGCCGCGTCGAGGACATGATCGGCCGGGTCGATCTGATCGACACCCACCGGGTCGCGCGGCACTGGAAGGCCAAGGGTGTCGATCTGTCGCGGCTGCTTGCCTCGGTCGAGCGCGTACCCGATGCGCCGCTGCGCCAGACCGGAACGCAGGACCACGGGCTCGGCGCGGCGATGGACCGCGAACTGATCGCGGCCTGCCAGCCCGCGATTGTGGACGGCAAGCCGGTGGTCCTCGAACGCACGGTCCGCAACGTCAACCGCAGCGTCGGGGCGATGCTGTCGGGCCGGATCGCCGAGGCGCATGGCCATCGCGGGCTCGCGCCCGACGCCATCCGCATCTCCCTTACCGGGGTCGCCGGGCAGAGCTTCGGCGCCTGGCTGGCGCATGGCGTCACGCTCGAACTGACCGGCGATGCCAACGACTATGTCGGCAAGGGGCTCTCGGGCGGGCGCATCGTGGTCAGGCCGCCGCAGCACGTGACCCGCGAGGCGAGCGACAACATCATCGTCGGCAATACCGTGCTCTACGGCGCGATCGCCGGCGAGGCCTTCTTCGCCGGGGTCGCGGGCGAACGCTTCGCGGTGCGCAATTCGGGCGCCGTCGCGGTGGTCGAGGGGACCGGCGACCACGCCTGCGAATATATGACCGGCGGCGTGGTCTGCGTGCTCGGCCCGACGGGGCGCAATTTCGCCGCGGGGATGAGCGGCGGCGTGGCTTATGTCTACGACCCCGACGACAGCTTCACCGCGCTGTGCAACCGCGCGCAGGTCGATATCCGTCCCATCGAGCCGGGCGAAGGTCAGGGTGCGCAGAACAGCTGGGGCGAGCCACAGCAGCGCGCCCGCTCGGTCGAGGACACAGGCATGGGCGACCCGCTCTATCACGATGCCGCACGGTTGCGCGTGCTGGTCGAGCGACACCTGCTGCACACCGGCTCGGCGCGGGCGGATGCCTTGCTGGCCGATTGGGACTCTGCGCTGCGGCAGTTCAAGAAGGTGATGCCGCTCGATTACGAGACCGCGCTGCAGGCGCTGGAGGCCGAGCGCGAGGAAGCGGCGATGGAGGCGGCGGAATGATGCTCTCGATCATATCCCACCCAGGCATCGTCATTGCGAGCGAAGCGGGCCGAAAGCGGCCATCGGCCAACCAATCCAATCCATCCGGGAGCATCTGATGGGCAAGCAGACCGGCTTCCTCGAATACGCGCGGCGCGACCGCGACTATCTCGAACCCGCCGAGCGGGTGAAGAATTACGACGAATTCGCCGTGCCGATGGGAAAAGCGGAACTGCGCGATCAGGCCGCGCGCTGCATGGATTGCGGGATTCCGTTTTGTCATACCGGCTGCCCGGTCAACAACATCATCCCCGACTGGAACAACCTCGTCTACGAGGACGACTGGCGCAACGCGCTCGATCTGCTCCATTCGACCAACAATTTCCCCGAATTCACCGGCCGCGTCTGCCCCGCGCCCTGCGAGGCGGCCTGCACGCTCAACATCGTCGACGCCCCGGTTACGATCAAATCGATCGAATGCGCCATCGTCGATCGCGGATGGCAGGAAGGCTGGATCCAGCCGCAGCTCCCCGAGCGGCAGACGGGCAAATCGGTGGCGGTGATCGGCAGCGGCCCCGCCGGGCTCGCCTGCGCGCAGCAATTGGCGCGCGCGGGCCATGCGGTGACGGTGTTCGAGAAGAGCGACCGGATCGGCGGGTTGCTGCGCTACGGAATTCCCGACTTCAAGATGGGCAAGCAGCACATCAATCGCCGCGCGGTACAGATGGAGGCCGAGGGCGTCCATTTCCGCATCGGTGCCGAAGTCGGGGTCGAGATCAGCTTCAAGGCGCTGCAAGACAATTTCGACGCGGTGGTGCTGGCCGGCGGTGCGGAAGAACCGCGCCAGTTGCAGATCCCCGGCGCCGAAATGCCGGGCGTGCGACTGGCGATGGAATTCCTCACCCAGCAGAACAAGCGCAACGCCGGCGACGACGAGCTGCGTGCCGCGCCGCGCGGGACGCTGTCGGCCACGGACAAGCACGTTATCGTCATCGGCGGCGGCGACACCGGATCGGACTGCGTCGGCACCTCCAACCGCCAGGGCGCCAAGAGCGTTACCCAGCTCGAGATCATGCCCCAGCCACCCGAGCACGAGGACAAGGCGCTGACCTGGCCGGACTGGCCGCTCAAAATGCGCACATCCTCGAGCCACGAGGAAGGCGCGGAGCGCGACTGGGGCGTGCTCACCAAGCGCGTAGTCGCCGAAAACGGCAGCATCTCGGGGCTCGAATGCGTCCGTATCCAATGGAATGGCGGGAAATTCGAGGAAGTGCCGGATAGCACCTTCACCCTTCCTGCCGACCTCATCCTGCTGGCGATGGGCTTTACCGGTCCCAAGCGGCGCGGGCTGCTCGACCGGGCGGGGGTGGCGCTCAACGATCGCGGCGCGGTTGCCGCCGATACCGACAGCTACGTGACCAGCGAGCCGGGGGTCTATTCCTGCGGCGACATGCGGCGCGGGCAGAGCCTGGTGGTCTGGGCGATCCGCGAGGGCCGCCAGTGCGCGCGTGCGGTGGACGAGGCGCTGATGGGGGCAAGCGAACTGCCGCGCTGAGGGCAATGGCTCCGATATGATCCCGATGCCTTGCCAACCGGTGGGGGTCGGCTAGTTTCGCAGCGACGGAATGCGGGCAATCACTGCTCCGGCCGGTCTTGTGGGGGGGACGCAATGCGACACTGGATGGGCGCGCTGGCCGCTGGCGGCCTGGTGCTTGGCGGTTCGTTGCCGGACAACGCACACGCGGCGACGCAGGATCAGGCAGTCGCCGATCCTCTCTCCGATCCCGTCGTTGAAACCGCGACCGTTTCACCGCAGCCCCTTGACCCGCCAGCGCGCGCCGATCCCGTCAGCATCAGGCTGGTCGCGGCGCAGTTCCTCGACATGCCATTGTCGGGTGATTCGCCCGGTGATGTCGAATACGGCCTCAAGCTCGATGCCTATATCGACCTCAAGGGCAGCCTGTTCGGGCTCGACGATACGTTCTCGCTCCACATCCATCCCGAGATGCGGCTGGGCGAATCGAGCAATGGCGAGATCGGGCTGCTGCCGACCAACAGCGCGCTGTTCTATCCCGCCAGCGAGGGCGAACAGTTCGACCTTTCGGCCAATCTCACCAAGACCTGGCGCAGCGGCACCTCGCTGACCGTGGGCAAGGTCAATGTTTTCGATCTTGCGGCGCAATTGCCGATCACCGGCGGCGGCGGGATCGAGGGGTTCCAGAACCTCTCCTTCGCGCTTCCGCCCAGCGCCATCGTGCCGGGATCGCTGGTCGGCGCGCTGCTCAATGTACCCACCAGCAAGGCGCTGTTCCGGTTGTGGGTGTTCGACCCCAATCTCGCCTCGCGTCGCAGCGGCATTCCGACGCTGTTCGAGGATGGGGTGGGCATGCTCGCCTCGGTCACAGTGCCTGCAAAGATCGGCGGAAAACAGGGCTATTACGCGCTCAAACTCGCCGCCAGCACCCGGCGCGGTATCAGCAGCCGCGCGCTGCCGCCCGTGCTGATCCCTGCGCCCGGATCGGGTTTCGGCGAGAGCCGGGGCGAATTCGCCGCCATTCTCGCAGCCAGCCAGTATCTCGCCGGGGGACCGCGCGATCCGGGGGGCGGGATCGGGGTGTTCGGCCAAGTCTATCTCTCGGCGGGCGATCCGACCTTTCTCGATGTCAGCGCGCAGGCCGGGATCGCGGGCAATCCGCCCGGTCGCCCGCAGGACCGCTTCGGGCTGGGCTGGTTCCGCTATTCGCTGACCGACGGTCTGGTCGATGCGCTCGCCGCGCGCGTCCCGCTGGAGGACGAGGAGGGCGTTGAGGCATTTTACACGCTCGGCCTCAACGAGACTTTCCGGCTCACCGCCAACCTCCAATTGATCGACAGCGCCATCGCCCCGCGCGATACGGCGCTGCTGGCCGGGCTGCGGCTGGTGACCGCGTTCTAGTTCAGCCTTCGGCTGGCAGGCTCCAGTCGATCGCTTTGCGCCCCGCTGCCTCGAAAAAATCATTGGCCTTGCTGAAAGGCTTCGACCCGAAGAACCCGCGATGCGCCGACAGCGGGCTGGGGTGCGGGCTGCGCAGCACCAGATGGCGGCCATCCGCGAGCCCCGGCAGCCGCGCGGCCTTCTTCTGCGCATGCGCACCCCACAACACGAATACGGTCGGCCGATCGCTTCCCGCCACCGCCGCGACCACCCCGTCGGTCACCGCATCCCAGCCGCGACCGGCATGGCTGCCCGCCTGCCCACTCTCGACCGTAAGCGTGGTGTTGAGCAGCAGCACACCGCGCTTCGCCCAGGGCGTCAGATCGCCATGCGCCGGGATTTCCAGCCCCAGATCGGCGTGCAATTCCTTGTAGATGTTCGCCAGGCTCGGCGGCACCCGCACGCCCCGCGGCACCGAGAAGCTCAGCCCCATCGCCTGGCCGGGCCCGTGATACGGGTCCTGCCCGAGGATCACGACCTTGACCGCCTCGCGCTCGGTCAGTTCGAGCGCGCGCAAGCGGCTGCCGCGTGGCGGATAGACCGCCCTGCCCGCCGCTTCCTCGGCGCGCAGCCAGCCACCCAGCCGCCGCGCCTCCTCGCTCGCCAGCAACGGTTCGAGCACATCGCGCCAACTTTCGGGGAGCTTGCCGTCGTTCATGCGCGCCACGCTAGGCGGTCGGAACGCCGCTCGCCAGCAGGCCTTTCCACCAATCCCCAATGCGCCTAAGGCCCTTCGCCATATGACTGTACATTTCCACGAAGAAGACCTCCCCGAAGGCGTGCTCGGCGACGGCGCGATCGCCATCGACACCGAAACCATGGGCCTGATCACGCCGCGCGACCGGCTGTGCCTGGTCCAGATCAGCGATGGCGGCAAGGACGAGCATCTGGTCCGCTTCGGGCCCGAGAGCACCTACGACGCGCCCAATCTCAAGGCGATTCTCGCCGATCCCAACCGCGTGAAACTCTATCATTTCGCGCGTTTCGATCTCGCCGCGATCGAATATTACCTCGAGGTGATGGCCGCGCCGGTGTTCTGCACCAAGATCGCCAGCAAGCTGGTGCGGACCTACACGGATCGCCACGGCCTGAAGAACCTGGTCGAGGAACTGCTCGGCGAGAACCTCTCCAAGCACCAGCAGAGCTCCGACTGGGGCGGCCCGGTGCTGAGCGAGGCGCAGCGCGACTACGCCGCTTCGGACGTGCGCTATCTCCATCGCCTGCGCGAGGAACTGGAGAAGCGGCTCGAGCGCGAAGGGCGCGCCGAGATGGCGCAGGCCTGTTTCGACTTCCTGCCCACCCGCGCGCGGCTCGATATCGCCGGCTGGCCCGAGCACGACATCTTCAGCCACGCCTGAGGTCGCAGCGCATGGTCTCCACCCCACGGCCCGAAGAGCGCAGAGAAACCAGGCGGGCCGCCGCGCTGCGCAGCAAGCGCCAGCATTTCGCGGCGCCGGGCGGATCGCACGACCGGCTGGTCGGCTTCCTCGCCCGCGCGCTGCCGCTGGGCGTCGGCGTGGTCGCGGCGCTGATGGTGATCACCCCGCTCAGCCCGCGGGGCGAGGTCAGCTTCCTGCTCGACCGCAACAAGGTCGCGGTGATCGACGAGCGGTTGCGCGTCGACAACGCGATGTATCGCGGACAGGATGAGCGCAGCCGCCCCTTCTCGCTGACCGCGGGCGAAGCCGTCCAGCGCTCGAGCATCGAGGGCATCGTCCGGATGGAGGATATGGCGGCGCGGCTGCTGCTGCCCGAGGGGCCGGCGATCATCGATGCGAGCGGGGGCGCCTACGACATCGATGCCGAGACCATGATCGTGCCCGGTGCGATGCGGATGACTGCGGCCGATGGCTATCGCATGCTGCTACGCGATGTGCAGATCAATCTCGACACCCAGCGCGTCGTCGGAAGCGATGGCGTCTCGGGCGCGATCCCGGCGGGGACCTTTTCCGCCAACCGTCTGGAAGTCGACCTCGGGGCGCGGACCGTCGCGCTGGTCGGCAATGCCCGCCTGCGCATGGTGCCGGGCCTGTTGAGGATGCCGTGATGACGAACCTGCTTGCCACCTCGCGCCGCTGGCTGATCGGCGGTTTTGCCGCCACGCTGGCGTTGATGGCGGGAATCCAGCTCAACGCCCAGGCGATCGCCGGGCACAATTCCAACGCTCCGGTGAATTACGCCGCCGACCGGATCGAGCTGCAGGACCGGCAGAACCGCGTCGTGCTGTCGGGCAATGTGGTGATCGACCAGGCCGGGCTGCAGCTGACCGCAGCGCGCACGCTGGTCAATTACACCGATGCCGGGAGCCTCAGGATTCAGCGGATCATGGCGACCGGCGGGGTCAATGTGCGGCGCGGCAACGAGACCGCCTCGGGCAACAATGCAGTCTATGATTTCAACCGCCGGATCATCACGCTGTCGGGGAATGTCCGGCTGCGGCGCGGCAGCGACACGCTCAACGGCGGACGGCTGGTGATCGATCTGGTCAGCGGCGTATCGAGCGTCGATGGCAGCGCCAGCGGCTCCTCGGGTGTCGCGGGCGAAACCACCACCGGAGATGGCGGACGGGTCAGCGGGAGCTTCTCGGTCCCCGAAAACTAGCGGCGCGCCAATTCAGCGACGCGGCCGCCGCGCCATCCCGGTCAGCGCCTGCGCCAGCAGCAGATGCGCCGCCTGGCTGTTGGCGAGCAATTCGCGGTGCAGTTCCACCAGCCGGGTGGTCAGCCGGTCGAGCCGCGGCCCACGCCAATAGGCATGCTGGTTCCGGATCTCGCGTTCCTCGCGAAAGAAGATCCCCAGCTGCGCCTTCTCGCCCTTGCCGAGATCCTCGAACGACCCGCGCGGGCCGATCCGCGCCGCGATCCGCGCCAGTTGCGCCGCGCGGCGCTCGAAGGCGAGCAGCAGCCCGACCGGGTTCAACCCCATCTCGCGCATCCGCACCATCTCGGCGGCAAGCTTGGGCTGGTCGCCCGACAGCACCGCATTGACCAGCGACATGAAGCCATCCTCGTCGCTCACCGCACCGATCGCATCGAGCGCGGCGGCATCGACCTGCTTGGGCGATTGCGGGGTGGCGTCGAGATAAAGCGCCAGCTTGTCGATCTCCGACTGCGCCAGCCGGACATCGAGATTGGCGGCGCGCGCGATCCGCTCGGCCAGCCCCCCGCTGAACTGCACCCCGGCGCCGTCGCCCATCGCCCGCACCGCATGGGTCACCGAGCCGAGATCGGGCGGGTAGAACATCGTGACCAGCGCATCCTTGCGCTTTTCCAGCAGTTTGGCGGTGCGCGACTTGTCGGTCGCCGCGGTGGCGACCACCAGCACCGGGCACGCCTTCCCTGCGCCCATGTCGCTGGTCTCCACCAGCGTGCGCAGCGCGTCATGCGCCTCGTCGCCATTGGCGCGCACCAGGATATGGCGGCTGTCACCGAACAGCGAGGTGGAACGCGCCTCGTCGCCGAGCCTTGCAGGGTCCGAGCGCAGCTCGCCGCCCGCCAGCTCGACCCGCTCGCCGGGGTCGGGAAGCAGGCTCACCAGATCGCGCGCCGCCGCCGAGGCACCGGCCTCGTCGGGACCGCAGAAGAAGAAGATCGAGACCGTGCCGAGCGCACCGCGCGCCTTGGCCGCGAAATCGCGCTGCGTCGCTTTCATCGGGGCGCCTTCACTTGGGCGCCCTCACTGCGACGCCTGATCCCGATTGCGCAGGGTGATCGCGATCCGCGTCACCATCCGGTCGGCGACCTCGCGCGCCAAGTTCTCCAGCGCCGTCTGCTCGGCGGCGATGGTGGCGTATTCGCTCGAGACGACGTCGATCCCGGCGTCCGAACCGGCGGTGGCATCGAGCAGGATCGAGCCGGTTTCGCTGTCGATCAGCTGGTAGCGCGCGCGCAGCGTCCGCCGTTCGCGCCCGATCGTGTCGTCGCCCAGCACGCCCAGCCCCTCGAGCCGGTCGTCGAGCCGGACATCGAGCCGGTAGCGCGGCGCCGCCTCGCCTGCGGCACCCAGCCGGTCGACCAGCGCGTTGCGCATCAGCCAGCCGGCGCGCCCCGAGATCGCCGGGACCTCGACCGCAGCGAGCCCCTGCGCCACCACGCCGCTGCCGCCGCCGGCATACATCGGCTGCAGCCCGCAGCCGGGCAGCGCCAGCGCGATAGCGAGCAGGGGGAGAAGGGTGGCGATCCGGCGCATCAGGTGACGATATTGACCAAACGGTCGGGCACGACAATCACTTTGCGGATCGCCGCGCCATCGATCGAGCGCTGGACCTTCTCGCTGGCCAGCGCGAGCGCTTCGAGATCCGCCTTCGACGCGCCCTTGGGGGCGCTCAGCGTATCGCGCAATTTGCCCATATGCTGGATCGCGATGGTGACCTCGTCCTCGACCAGCAGCGCGGGGTCGACCTCGGGCCAGGGTGCATCGGCCACCAGCCCGGGCTGCGCGAGCTTTTGCCAGGCCTCTTCCGCCAGATGCGGCATCATCGGCGCGACCAGCTGGACCAGCGTGAGAATTGCGCGCGAGCGGCTGGCCGCAGGCGCCGCCTTCTCGACCGCTGCGGTCAGTTCGTAGATCCGCGCCACCGCCTTGTTGAAGCCGAGCGCCTCGATATCGGTGGCGACCGCGGCGATAGTCTGGTGGGTCTTGCGCTCGAGCGGTTTGTCCTCGGTTCCTTCTGCTCCGGCATCATACTGCCCAAACAGGCGCCACAGCCGATGGACGAAGCGCGCGCAGCCCTCCATCCCGGCGTCCGACCATGGCAGGTCGCGTTCGGGCGGGCTGTCCGACAGCATGAACCAGCGCACCGCATCGGCGCCGTGGCGCTCGACGATGGTGTCGGGGTCGACGACGTTCTTCTTCGACTTCGACATCTTGACCACCCGGCCGATCTCGACCGGAAAGCCGTCTGCCTTGAGCACCGCGCGGTCGGAGCTGCGCTCGACCTCCTCGGGGCTGAAGAAGCTCTGCCGCCCGTCGTCGGCACCGCGGCGCGCGTAGGTCTCGTGCGTCACCATGCCTTGCGTGAACAGCGAGGCGAAGGGTTCGGCGACCTCGAGCCGCCCCATGCGCCTGAGCGCACGGGTCCAGAAGCGCGCGTAGAGCAGGTGCAGGATCGCATGCTCGACACCGCCGATATATTGCTCGACCGGCAGCCATTTGGCGACCTCTTCCGGGTCGAAGGGCCGATCGGCGGGCTGGCTGGCGAAACGCAGGAAGTACCAGCTCGAATTGACGAAAGTGTCGAGCGTGTCGGTCTCGCGCGTGGCCTCGGCGCCGCATTGCGGACACTCGACGCGCTTCCACACCTCGTGGCGCTGGAGCGGATTGCCCGGGGTTTGGAAATCGACATCCTCGGGCAGCGTGATCGGCAGGCTCTCCTTGGGGGCCGGAACCACCCCGCAGGTCGCGCAATGGATGAACGGGATCGGCGTGCCCCAATAGCGCTGGCGGCTGACGCCCCAGTCGCGCAGCCGCCAGACGGTCTTGCCCTCGCCCCAGCTTTCGCTTTCGGCGCGGCGGATGACCTCGGCCTTGGCCTCGTCCACGCCCATCCCGTCGAGGAAGCGCGAATTGACCAGCACGCCCTCGCCCGATTCGGCACCCACACCAAACGGATCGCTTGCCTGAGCCACGCTGTCGGCGACGACACGCGGGATCGCCAAGCCGTATTTGGTCGCGAATTCGAAATCGCGCTGGTCGTGCCCCGGCACCGCCATGATCGCCCCGGTGCCGTAATCCATCAGCACGAAATTGGCGATATAGACCGGCAGCGCCTCGCCGGTGAAGGGATGGCGCGCGGTCACTCCGGTGTCGAAACCAAGCTTCTCGGCGGTTTCCAGCTCGGCGGCGGTGGTCCCACCGCGCTTGCACAGCGCGATGAACTCTTCCGCGCTCGGATTGCCCTGCGCCGCAGCGCGCGCCACCGGGTGATCCGCCGCCACCGCGACGAAGCTTGCCCCGAAAATGGTATCGGGCCGCGTGGTGTAGACTGCCAGCGGCTCGCCGGTCGAGAGCGTGAAGGAGAACTGCAACCCCTGCGAGCGGCCGATCCAGTTCTCCTGCATCAGCCGGACCTTGTCGGGCCAGCGCTCGAGCGCGCCCAGCCCCTCGAGCAGTTCCTCGGCGAAATCGGTGATCTTGAGGAACCATTGCGACAGCTTGCGCTTCTCGACCTCGGCGCCCGAGCGCCAGCCCTTGCCATCGATCACCTGCTCATTGGCAAGCACGGTCTGGTCGACCGGGTCCCAATTGACCTCGCTCTCCTTGCGATAGACCAGCCCCGCCTCATACAGATCGAGGAACAGTGCCTGTTCGTGGCCATAATATTCGGGTTCGCAGGTCGCCAGCTCGCGGCTCCAGTCGAGCGCGAAACCGAGGCGCTGCAACTGCGCCTTCATGTGCTCGATATTGGCGCGGGTCCACTGGCCGGGGTGGACGCCCTTTTCCATCGCGGCGTTCTCGGCGGGCATCCCGAAGGCGTCCCAGCCCATCGGATGCAGCACCTCGTGCCCGCGCATCCGTTTGTAGCGCGCAAGCACGTCGCCCATGGTGTAATTTCGGACATGGCCAATGTGGATGCGCCCCGAGGGATAGGGGAACATCTCCAGGACGTAGCTCTTGGGTTTGCTCGAGCCGCTGTCGGCTCGGAAGGTCTGCGCCTCGTCCCATGCCCGCTGCCAGCGTCCGTCGGCCTGCGACGGATCGAAACTGCTCTCGGCCATGGGCGCCCCTGTCGTTCTGTCTTGCTGCGGCTGTTTGCGCCGGTTGGTGTCTCGGCCTTAGTGTCGCGCGTTCGCGATCAGCTGGCGATCGCCTGGCGGCGCAATTCGCGTGCCTTGGTGAGGATGATGTCTTCCAGCTTCTGCACCGTGGCGGCCTGAACCGGCGCCTCGATCCAGCCACCGCCCTGCGCGACCTGGCGGCTGGCGGCGACGCGCAGCGCATCGGCGCGCAGATCGGTGTCGAGCACCGAAACCGTGAGCTTGACCCGCTCGCCCGGATTGGCCGGATTGGAGTACCAGTCGGTGACGATCACCCCGCCGGCGCTATCGGCCTGAAGCAGCGGCGCGAAGCTCACCGCGTCGAGCGAAGCGCGCCAGAGGTAGGAATTGACGCCGATGGTGTTGACCTGCGCCGCGGCGAGATCGGCCCGTGGACGCTCGTTCCCGGCGCAACCCGCCAGCGTGGCCACCGCGGCGAAGGCGGTGGCGATGCGGAGAGCGGAGCGGCGGTTTGCGGGATAAAGGGTCATGCTGGTCCTTGGTCTGTCTTATGGCGTCCTATAGACGCCCAGGCGCGACGGGCAAGGGATCGTGCACCTTCCCCGGCGCTCGAATTAGGAGCCCGGGCGCTGAATAGCCGCTGAATTCCGCTTTGCCGGCAAGTGCCTGCGTTGCGTTCCCGGGACCGCCCGGTGTGGAGAGCCGGCAACAGTCGGCAGATTTGTTGCCTCCGGGCTGTGGAAAAGCTGGCTCTCCTTTTGTCATCTTCCTAACAATCGCATCGAGAAAGACTCGCAAGATGGCAACTTCAGGAACCGTTAACGGCCTGAGTGGTCTAATGCGGGTCGAGATACAGACGAAATTTTCGTCACAACAGGTTTCACGGGGCACGAAGATCATGAAACGCAGCACAGGTAATGGCGGAAAGGTGCGGCTTACGGCCGCCTTGCTCGTCGGCGCCGGTCTTGCGCTCACGCTTCCCTCCACCGGCGCTGCAGTCGTGGGTGCTCCCACCACCGCGAGCGAATCGGGCGCCGATCTCGAATTCATGCCCTTCACCCCCGCTGGGATGGATGCCTCGCTGATGAGCGAACTGGCCTCTTCGGTCGGGCTCGATGCCTTGCGCTTCACCCCCGCGGCGCGGCCCGGGCGCAAGGATCGCACGCTGACCGTCGCGGTCCGCGTCGATCAGGCAACCGCGCGGGCGATTTCGGTTCGCAACACCATCGACGGCGCCACCGAGGCGGGCCGCGGTTCGCCGCTGCTGGCGCTGGCGCCAACGCGCTACGATCTCGGCATCGCGCGCGGCTATCAGGGCTTCACCCAGCCCGCGCCCAAACCGATTGCCGGCCTGTCGGGCGTGCGCGATATCGCCATGCCCGATCTCGCGGAATTCCGCCCCTCGCAGCCGCAGGGCAAGCCCAGCCGGTTCCAGCCGCGGATCGCATCCGAACGGGACGATCTGCCGGTCAGCGCCTCGCGCCCGCTCGAATCGCTGGATGAACAGAGCGTCGATGTCGGCGGCTCCTACCGCGTGACGCGCAATCTCGATGTCACCGCCGGCGTGCGGCTGTCGCAGGAACGCGATCGCCTCGCACCGCTCACCGACGGGATCGAGGACAATCAGGCGGTCTATGTCGGAACCCAGTTCCGCTTCTGATCCACGCCATTCGGGTTCACCCGTTGCACAATCCACTCCGAAAGCTCCGCTCCGGCGGGGTTTTTCTTGTCCCGGTTCCGCTTTCACCTAGAACTTGACGCTGGGGAATGGAGAGAGAGGATAATCATGGCAAGAGTGGCAGTTGTAACCGGGGGAACCCGGGGGATCGGACGCGCGGTGTGCGAAATGTTGCAGGCCGACGGCTTTCGCGTGGTCGCCAATTACGCGGGCAATGCCGAAGCGGCGCGCGCCTTCAGCGACCAAACCGGGATTCCCGTCTATCGCTTCGATGTCGGCGATCACGAGGCCGCCACTGCTGGCTGCGCGCAGATCGCCGAGGAGATCGGCGCGATCGAGGTGGTGGTCAACAACGCCGGGATCACGCGTGACGGCACTCTGCTCAAAATGAGCTACGACGACTGGAACGACGTGATGCGCGTCAATCTGGGCGGCTGTTTCACCATGGCCAAGGCCTGCTTCCCGGGGATGAAGGAGCGCGGCTGGGGGCGGATCGTCAACATCGGCTCGATCAACGGCCAGGCGGGGCAGTACGGCCAGGTCAATTACGCCGCCGCCAAGAGCGGGATCCACGGCTTCACCAAGGCGCTGGCGCAGGAAGGCGCGCGCTACAACATCACCGTCAACGCGATCGCACCGGGCTATATCGACACCGACATGGTCGCCGCGGTGCCCGAACCGGTGCTGGAGAAGATCGTCGCCAAGATCCCGGTCGGCCGGCTGGGCCAGGCGAGCGAGATCGCCCGCGGGGTGAGCTTCCTGTGCAGCGAGGACGCCGGCTTCGTCACCGGCTCGACGATGAGCATCAACGGCGGGCAGCATATGTATTGAGGGTGGCGAATGTCGCGCCGTTCTGAAGGATCGATTGGATGAGGCTCGCGATTGCCCTGCTCGTGCTGCTGGCGGCTCCGGCGCAGGCCGATGTCATCCGCGACCGGATCTATTCGCCCGTTTCGCTCGCGGACACCGAGGTCGAATTCGAAGGCGAGCCGCCCTTGCCGCTGCAGGCCGTCACCGCCGACGGGCTTGTGCTCGCAGGGTATTATTGGGCACCCGAAACGGGCAATGACCGGCTGGTCGTTGTCTTTCACGGCCGCGACTACAACCAGCTGGTCATGGCTCGCCGGGCGGAAGCCTTGCGGCAAGGCGGCCACGGCGTGCTGATCGCCTCCTACCGTGGATATGGCGACAATCCCGGCCAGCCGTCCGAAGAAGGGCTCTTCAGCGATGGCGAAGCCTGGCTCGCAAAGGCCCGCGAACTCAATCTCGCAGGACGGACCTATCTGTTCGGCTTCTCGCTGGGCGCCGCGGTCGCGCTCGAACTCGCGGCGCGGCATGAGGTGACGGGCGTCGCAACGCTCGGCGCCTTCACGCGGCTTGCCGATCAGGTTCCGGCCGTGCTGCGCCCACTCCTGCCCGACCGCTATGACAACCTCGCGGCCATCGCCAGCGTCACCGAGCCGGTGGTGGTGCTGCACGGCTCGAAGGACGAGGTCGTGGATCCGGAGGCGGCGATCAGGCTGGAAGCAGCGGGCGGCGCCAATGTGACCCGGATCAACCTCGTCGGCGGGGCGCATTTCGCCGCGCTGGAGAGCATCGCTGCGAAGCTTTGGAGCCTGTGGGCGACACTCGAGGGCGCAGCGATCAAGCCATGATTTGGCCTGCTTCAGGGAGAAAACGGTACCCTCGTCTTTGCGAGCCACCGCAGGCGGCGTGGCCATCCATGGCAGACGCTTTGCGCCCGACCCGGCGGCTGCGACTGTCCGCAGTCACACAATGGATTGCCGCGTCGCTTCCGCTCCTCGCAATGACGAGGTGTTCGCCATACAGAGGCCGACCGCTTGTCGCGATTCATTGCCAAAAACGGACAGTCAGCAAACGACCCATTAGCGGCCGTGGAACCGAGCGTTCCAATTTTTCAGAAACCTCGCGTTCCTTCACTTAGGCTTTTGGCGTCAAGCCTGCCTGCCCGTCCGTAATGTCGTCGATTACCCTTGAAAGATGGCCTGACTGGCGATGATCCAAATATTTTATTTTGACCGCTGTATAGCAGTAGTTCTAGACTGATTGCTCACCAAAGGGGCCGCAATCGGAATGTTATCGATACGAAGACTTTTTGCCATTGAAGGGCGCTATGATAAAATCAATCTTATATGTGAGCGCCCACCAGCTAGAACATGAATTATTAGAAGAAGAACTGGCCGATATAGTTAATGCTTCCAAACGCAAAAACGGGGCGGCAAATGTTTCCGGCGCTCTGATTGCGACGGATCGTTATTTCAGTCAGATTCTTCAAGGCCCAATCGCTGGAGTTGATAGCATTATCGCTGCCATCGCCAAAGATACAAGGCATGAGGATATAAAAATCTTAGAAGACCGTGCAATAGAGCAAAGGAACTGCCGAGACTGGAGGTTGGCCTATTTTGGCAATGCCGGATATATTAATCGACAGATCTCCCCCCTCATCGACGTGTCGCCATCTGAGTCTTGGAATCGTGATAAGCAGCGTGTGATTAATATGATGCGTGAATTTTGCCGTCCATGATCCCTTTTCCCGGTTTGTCAGCCAAAAGCGGTCGGCAGCTATCCACCCCAAAAATGGACGATGCCTTCTAATCGGCTTCCTCTCGAAAGCGGACGGTTGCTTGGCACGTCACGCCGGGCTCGACAGCTTCATCAGCACCAGCCCGCCGACGATCATCAGCGCGGCGGCTATTCGCAGCGGGTTGGCCGATTCGCCCAGGGCCATGATGCCCGGAATGAACGCGCCGACCGCGCCGATCCCGGTCCAGATCGTGTAGGCGGTGCCCAGCGGCAGCACCACCATCGACCATGACAGCAGCGCGAAGCTGTCGATCTTCGCGGCCACGGTCACTACCGAGGGCCACAGCCGGGTGAAGCCCGCCGACTGTTTCATCGAGAACACCCAGACCACTCCGAACAGTGCGGCGATGACGAGTGCAAGCCAGGCCATGCGCGGCCTCCCTGGACGAGCAGCCGGGGCCGTCACTGACCCGCCCTATACCGGAGGAGGACGTGACCTCGCGCGGACAAGATAGGTCCGACCCGTGCGCGCTGCGACGCCGCAGGCGATTGCCCCATCCTCCCTCGCCCGGCTATGGTTACCCCATGACCGATGCCCGAACCGAAACCGACGCCTTTGGCGCCATCGCCGTTCCTGCCGACAAGCTGTGGGGCGCGCAGACGCAGCGCAGCCTGCAGAACTTCCGCATCGGCGACGAGCGCATCCCGCTGCCGATGGTCCACGCGCTGGGGACGATCAAGGCTGCGGCGGCGCGGGTCAACGCCGCGCAGGGGCTGCTCGACGGCAGGCTAGCCGATGCCATCGCCAGCGCCGCCGGGGAGGTCGCGCGCGGCGAGCTCGACGAGCATTTCCCGCTGGTGGTGTGGCAGACCGGCTCGGGCACGCAGAGCAATATGAACGCCAACGAGGTGATCGCCAACCGCGCCAATCTGGCGCTGGGCGGCGTGCTGGGGGCGAAAAAGCCGGTCCATCCCAACGACCATGTCAACATGAGCCAGTCGTCCAACGACACCGTGCCCAGCGCGATCCACATCGCCGCGGCCAGCGAGGTCACGGGGGCGCTGCTGCCCGCGCTGGTGAGCTTGCGCGATAGGCTCGAGGCGAAGGCGGAAAGCTGGTCAGGCATCGTCAAGATCGGCCGCACGCACACGCAGGACGCCACCCCGCTGACGCTGGGCGACGAGTTTTCGGGCTATGCGCGGCAGGTCGCGGTGGGGATCGAGCGGATCGAGGCGACACTGCCCGGGCTTTACGAGCTGGCGCAGGGCGGCACCGCCGTCGGCACCGGGCTCAACGCACCCGAGGGGTTCGGCAAGGCCATCGCCGCCGCAATCGCTCAGGCGACCGGGCTGCCCTTCGCGACCGCGCCCAACAAGTTCGAGGCGCTGGCGGCGCAGGACGGGCTGTTGTTCGCGCACGGCGCGCTCAACACGCTGGCGGCGGGCCTCTACAAGATCGCCAACGACATTCGCCTGCTCGGCTCGGGTCCGCGCTCGGGGCTGGGCGAACTGGCGCTGCCCGAGAACGAGCCGGGTTCCTCGATCATGCCCGGCAAGGTCAACCCGACCCAATGCGAGGCGCTGACGCAAGTATGCGCGCAGGTGTTCGGCAACCACACCACGCTGACCTTCGCCGACAGCCAGGGCCAGTTCGAGCTCAACACCTACCGCCCGGTGATGGGTTATGCCTTTCTGCAATCGGTTCGGCTGCTGGCCGATGGCGCGCGCAGCTTCACCGCCAATCTGCTCGACGGGCTCGAACCGCGCGAGGACAATATCGCGCGCGGGGTCGCCAATTCGCTAATGCTGGTGACCGCGCTGGCGCCGACGATCGGCTACGACAACGCCTCCGCCATCGCCAAGACCGCGCACCAGCAGGGCCTCACCCTGCGCGAGGCGGCGATTGCCAGCGGCGATGTCTCGGCCGAGGATTACGACCGGATCGTGCGGCCCGAAGCCATGCTCGGCCCGGACCGCGACTGAGAGTCCGCAGCCGATGGCCGCCCCCTATCACCCACCGGTCAAACACTCGCTCAGCATCCTCGGGCATCGCACCTCGATCAGCCTCGAACCGCTGTTCTGGGAGCTGCTCCACGCCGCCGCCGAAGAGGCTGGACTGCCGCTGAGTACGCTGGTCGCGCAGATCGATGCCGAGCGGATCCGCGCCGAAACCCCGCCGGGGCTGGCGAGTGCAATCCGCATCTGGCTGGTGGCGCAATTGCAGGGCGCGCATGAAAATGGCGCCGGGATCGCTCCCGACGCCCTCTCCGGTGTCGCTGTGACGGATCAGTAATTCGCGGGCGGATCGCTCGCGGGGAAGGATTCGTCGAGTTCCTCGTCGGTCTTCGACCAGCTCTTCTCGTCGGTCGTGGTCGCCTTGGGGCCCGCATTGCGGACCCGGCCATCGGGCTGGCCCTTGGCGAAGGCGACGCCGTTCTCGTCGAGGCGGTTCTTTTCGTAATATTTGTAGCCGGCGTAACCGACGGCTCCGAGTGCTGCGAGCTTGAGTAACATGGGTTTCGTCCTTTGCTGTTCTTACCACGATCAACGCGGTAAAACGGCAAAAGGTCCGCAGCCCCAGCCCTATTCGTCGCCGACCCGTTCGATTTGCGCGCCGACCAGCGACAGCTTCTCCTCGAGCCGCTCGTAACCGCGGTCGAGATGGTAGATCCGGCGCACCTGCGTCTCGCCCTCGGCGGCGAGCGCGGCGATCACCAGGCTCATAGAGGCGCGCAGGTCGGTCGCCATTACCTCGGCGCCGGTCAGCCGCTCGACCCCGCGAACGATCGCGGTCCGCCCCGAGACCTCGATATCCGCGCCCATCCGCTTGAGTTCGGGTACATGCATGTAGCGGTTCTCGAAGATCGTCTCGGTCAGCACGCTGGTGCCTTTGGCCTTGCACAGCAGGCTCATCAATTGCGCCTGCATATCGGTGGCGAGCCCCGGGAAGGGCGCGGTCGAGAGATTGGTCGGCTTGAGCGGCCCATCGGCGCAGATCCGCAGGCCACCCTTCTCCTCGGTCACCGCCACCCCGATGTTGCGCAGCGCATGGCTGGTGGCGAGCATGTCTTCCGCCTTCGCGCCATCGAGGAACACATTGCCCCCGGTGATCGCCGCCGCGCAGGCATAGGAGCCCGCTTCGATCCGGTCGGGCATCACCTTGTAGGTCGCGCCGTTGAGCCGCTTGACCCCGTGGATCGTGAGGTCGGACGAGCCGATCCCCTCGATCTCGGCGCCCATCGCCACCAGCAGATTGCACAGGTCGACGATTTCGGGCTCGCGCGCGGCGTTGCCGATCCGGCTGGTGCCATTGCACAGCACTGCGGTCATCAGCGCGTTCTCGGTCGCGCCGACGGATACGATCGGGAAGTCGAAATCGCCGCCGGGCAGCCCGCCGTCGGGCGCATTGGCCTTCACATAGCCCTGCGCCACCTCGATCTCGGCTCCCAGCGCTTCCAGCGCATCGAGATGGAGGTTGATCGGGCGGTTGCCGATCGCGCAGCCGCCGGGCAGCGACACCGTCGCCTCTCCCGCGCGCGCCAGCAGCGGCCCCAGCACCAACACCGAGGCGCGCATCTTGCGCACCAGATCGTAGGGCGCGACGGTCGAGGTGATCCGCGTCGCCTCGAGCGTGACCACGCGGCCGAAATCCTCGGGCCGCTTGCCGGCGATCGAATGCGAGACCCCGAACTGCGTCATCAGATGCTGGAAACCGTCGATATCCGCCAGCCGCGGCAGATTGCGCAGCGTCACCGGCTCGTCGGTCAGCAGCGCGCAGGGCAGCAGCGTGAGCGCGGAATTCTTGGCGCCGGAGATCGGCAGCGTGCCTTCGAGGCGGTTGCCGCCGGTAATGATGAGTTT
Source organism: Erythrobacter sp. QSSC1-22B (assembly GCF_001678665.1). Lineage (GTDB taxonomy): Bacteria > Pseudomonadota > Alphaproteobacteria > Sphingomonadales > Sphingomonadaceae > Qipengyuania. The sequence continues at coordinate 60,433 of NZ_LZRP01000008.1, read as the reverse complement.
GTCCATGGCCCCCGCATAGCCATTTTGCGCCTTCACGCAAATGTCATCCGGGGCGAGCGGCGCGGGTCCGCTCCAGCCAGCTAGCCAAGCGGCTTGACGGGCTCGCGCGGCGCGCCGTAACCCTTGCCGCCATGAGCAGCTACAGCCCCATCCGCCCCCAAAGGATCACGAAGGCCGTCTTCCCCGTCGCCGGGCTGGGCACGCGCTTCCTGCCTGCGACCAAGGCGGTGCCCAAGGAATTGCTGCCGATCGTCGACCGCCCGCTGATCCAGTATGCGGTCGACGAGGCCCGCGAGGCGGGGATCGAGCAGATGATCTTCGTCACCGGGCGCGGCAAGACCGCGATCATCGATCATTTCGACACCGCTTTCGAACTCGAGACGACCATGCGCGAGCGGGACAAGGACATGTCCGTTCTCGATTGCTCCAGCGCCACGCCCGGCGACATCATCGCGGTGCGCCAGCAGGTCCCGCTGGGGCTCGGCCACGCGATCTGGTGCGCGCGCGCGGTGGTGGGTGACGAACCCTTCGCGGTGTTCCTCCCAGACGAGCTGATGGTGCCGCAAGCGGGCGGCGGCACCGGCTGCATGGCGCAGATGGTCGCGGCATATGAGGAGGTCGGCGGCAATCTGATCTCGGTGCTCGAGGTGCCGCACGAGCAGGTCTCGAGCTACGGCGTGATCGACCCGGGCGAGGCGCTTGCGGGTTTCGGGGGCAATCTGACCGAAGTTCGCGGACTGGTCGAAAAGCCCGCGGTCGGCGACGCGCCCTCGAACAAGATCCTCTCGGGCCGCTACATCCTCCAGCCCGAGGTGATGCGGGTGCTCGAGACGCAGGGCAAGGGCGCGGGCGGCGAGATCCAACTCACCGACGCGATGGCGCGGATGATCGGCAGCCAGCCGTTCCACGCGGTCACCTTCGCGGGCCGGCGCTTCGACTGCGGCAGCAAGCTGGGCTTCGTCGAGGCGACGCTGGCGCTGGCGCTGGAACGCGACGACATGGGCGCCGAAGTGCGCGCGATGGCGGAGCGTTTGCTGGGATAGCGGCAAGCGAAGCACCGCCCCGGATCAAATACGGGGCATCGGCGCTTTCACGGTCCAAAAATCGCAAGGCAGCCTCCCGCCGCCCCTGAACCGGCGAAAGGGGAATGGGTTGCCTCAATCAAACCCGCCTCATTCCCCCCATGCCGCAGAGGGGATGAACGAAGCGCTTGCGAATCAGCGCGCCGCGAAGCGCAGCGGGAGCGTCTTGAGCCCGCCGACGAAGGTCGATTTGGCGCGCGCCGGTTCTCCGGCGAGTTCGACGCTGTCGATCCGGTCGAGCAGCGCCTCGAACAGGATCCGCATCTCGAGCCGCGCCAGATGCAGTCCCAGGCACTGGTGCGCGCCCGCGCCGAAGGCGAGGTGGCGGTTGGGGCTGCGCGCGGCGTCGAAGCGGCGCGGGTCCTCGAACTGCGCGGGGTCATGATTGGCGGCGACGTAGTTGATCATCAGCCAGTCGCCCTTGGCGATGGCCTGCCCGCCCACCTCGGTGCCCTCGGCGGCGGTGCGCATGAAATGCTGGACCGGGCTGGTCCAGCGGATCGCTTCCTCGACGATACCGGGAAGCAGCGAGCGGTCGGCCCTGACCCGCGCGAACTGCTCGGGGTCGCGCGCCAGCGCCAGCATCGCCCCTGCGGTGCTCGCGCTGGTGGTGTCGTGCCCCGCGGCGGCGAGGATGATGTAATAGCCCATCATGTCGCGGTCGTTGAGCGGTTCGCCGTCGATGGTGGCATTGGCGATGATGCTCGCGACATCGCCGGTGGGATCGGCGCGCTTCTCGGCGGTGAGGCGGGCGAAATAGGCTTCGAAATCCTTGACCGCGCCCGCGACCAGCTGGGTGATCTGGTCGGGGGTCATCGCCGCCATGCCAGAGCCGCTGAGCTCCTCGTCCTGCCCGCCGAACATCTGCTGGGTGAGCATCAGCATCCGCGCCTCGTCCTCCTCGGGCACACCGAGGATCTGCATCACCACATGCAGCGGATAGGGCGCCGAGACGAGCTTGACGAAATCCGCCTCCGGCCCCGCCTCGACCAGCCGCTGCACCGTCGCCTGCGCGAGAGTGCGGATTTCGTCTTCGACCCCGCGCAGGTTCTTGGGCATGAACCATTCCTGCGTCAGTCTGCGGTATTTCATGTGGATCGGCGCGTCGAAGGTGACGAGGCTGGCAACCAGATGCGGGCTGCCGCCCGTGAGCGATTTGGCGAATTCGATCCCCTCGGTGAGCGAGAACACCACCGTCTGCGGATTGTTGAGGAAGGTGGCGTTGTCCTTTGAGATCCGCATCACGTCGTCGTAGCGCGAGACCAGCCAGAATGGCGGGTGGATGCCATCGGGCGATTCGACGCGGGCGACCGGCGCCTCCTCTCGGAGCGTATCGAACAGGTCGAGCAGCCCGTCCCATTGCGCATAGCTCGCCGGATCGATCACCGCGCGGCCCTGCTCGGGGGAGAGCACGGGCGCGGCGGCCGAGCCTTGGGCGCTCACGCGGGAACCTCGGCCTTCGCCGCATATTCGTCGCGCAGCTCGCGCTTGTACAATTTGCCATTGGCCTCGCGCGGCAACTCAGGCCGGAAATCGAACAGCTTGGGCAGTTTGATCCGCGCCAGCTTGGGAGCAAGGTAGGCGCGCAGTTCCTCTTCCAGAGCCGCGCCCGCTTCGGCCATGTCGACCGGTTGCACCACCGCGACCACCTTCTCGCCGAAATCGGGATCGGGCGCGCCGATCACCGCCGCATCCATCACCTTGTCGTGACTGATCAGCAGGTTCTCGACCTCCTGGGGATAGATATTGACCCCGCCCGAGATGATCATGTGGCTCATCCGGTCCGTCAGATAAAGAAAGCCCTCCTCGTCGACATGGCCGATATCGCCCAGCGTCATCCAGCCTTTGGGATGCATCGCCTCGGCGGTCTTTTCGGGATCGTTGTGGTAGGTCGGCAGGATCGCGTTCTCGAAATAGATCAGACCGTCCTGCCCCGCCGGGACTTCCTCGCCATCGGGTCCGCAGACATGCAAGGTGCCGTGGATCGCCTTGCCCACCGTGCCGGGATGGGTGAGCCAGTCCTCGGACTTGACCAGCGTCATCCCGATTCCCTCGGAGCCGGCGTAATATTCGTTCACGATCGGCCCCCACCATTCGATCATCGCCTGCTTGACCGGGACCGGGCAGGGCGCGGCGGCGTGGAGCGCGCGCTGGTGGCTCGAGAGGTCGTATTTCTCGCGCTGCGCCGGATCGAGCTTGAGCATCCGGACGAAGTGGGTGGGGACCCACTGGCTGTCGGTGACGCGGTATTTCTCGATCGTCGCCAGCGCATGCTCGGGATCGAAACGCTCCATCACCACGATCGTACCACCCAGCCGATGCGCGGTGCTGCACCAGCCCAGCGGCGCGGCGTGATAAAGCGGCGCGGGCGAGAGATAGACCATCGATCCGTCGGCGGGCATGCCGGCCCCCATGACCGCCAGTCCGACCAGCGGCGACATCTCCTGAATGTCGGCGGTCTCAGGCGGGCGGGGGCGGACCCCCTTGGGCCGACCGGTGGTCCCGCTCGAATAGAGCATATACTGCCCGGGCGCCGGATCGGAAAGCGGCTCGGCGGACTGCGCCGCGATCGCCGCCTCGAGATCCTCCTCCCCCCCGTCGCCCAGAATCAGGAACTCGCACTGCGGGCACTGTTCGCGCAATTCCTCGATCACATCGGCAAAATGGATCGATGTGATCATCAGCCGAGCGTCGCTGTCCTGCATGATGTAGGCGATTTCGGGCGCGGTCAGCCGGGTGGATACCGGCACCATCATCGCGCCCGAGCGCTGTGAGCCCCAGACCAGCTGGAGGAACAGCGCGTTGTTCTCCATCAGCATCCCGAAATGGCCGCCCTGCCCCAGCCCGCGCGCGTTCAGCAGGCGAGCGAAGCGATTGGCGGTGGCGTCCATCTCGCCATAAGTGACCGTCTCGCCGCTGCCCGCCATGATGATGGCAGGATGATCGGGGCGCGTCTGCGCGTGAACTATCGGATGCATGTCTCTCTCCCTCGGGGCCTCTTGGCGGGCCAGCCGGTTGCGGTTCGAAACCTAACGCATGTGCACTCGCGCACAAGCAAAAAGGCGGCAGGTTGCCCCGCCGCCTTTTCAGGTCCCGTCCAGGGAGTACCTCTGCGGCCTGACCGCTTACTCGGCCCTTACTGGGCCGCTTGCTCGCCGCCGGCCAGCGCGAAGGTGCGCGCGGCTGCGGTCTCGAGCATGTAGGGCGACGGATCGACTGCGGCACCGTTGACGCGCACTTCGTAGTGGAGATGCGGACCGGTGGAGCGGCCGGTCGAGCCCACATAACCAATCAGATCACCCTTCTTCACCGAATCGCCGGCCGAAACGACGATCTCGGAAAGATGCGCGAAGCGGGTCTGCAGATCGGCACCATGCTCGATCGCGATATATTTGCCGTAGCTGGAGAACCAGTTGGCGCGGCTCACCTTGCCGTCGGCGGTCGCGTAGATCGGCGTGCCGGTCGGCGCGGCCAGATCGACACCCTTGTGTCCGGCGCGACGGCCGAGCACCGGATGGATGCGGCTGCCGTAATCGCTCGACAGGCGGGCGTTCTGGAGCGGCATACGCGACGGAACCGAAACCGTGGTGGTCAGGCCGCCGGACTGCACCCGGTCTATCCTGTCCCAGCTCGCAAAGAGCTGGCGGAACTGTTCGTCATGCGCTTCGCCCGAACCCAGCGCGGCGCCCATCGAACCATTGGTGGGCAGATCGGTCTTGGCGACCATCTCAACGGTATCGGAGGTTTCGGCCTGGGCCGGCGCGGCGGCCATCATTGCGGCGGCGCCAAAAGTACCCAGCAGAATGCGACCCGCGGAGATGAAAAAATCGTTCATAAATCAGACCCGTCCAATGCTTGCGACACCCATCTCGGTGCCTTGCGATCCCGACCAACGACCCATTCCCCTGAGCCTGCCGATCTTTTGACGCTACGGCTGGAACCCCCCGCCGTGTCGTGCATTCATGGGTTAAGGTCGGAAGGGTTTACGAAGCAAGCGCGGCGTAGAACTCTAGCGACAGACCGGCTGCATGACGCGCTGAGTCGTTGAACGGCGGCTTCAATCGACCTGAAAATTGCGTCCGGACGAGGTTTTGCCACGTTTCTTGCGGCGGTGTGTTCCCTTCCTCACAAATTTTCAGAAAGTGTCTGGTTCCCACGGCGACGTGACGGATCTCGTCGTTAAGGATTCGCTCCAGAATTCGCGCGCCGTCCGAATCGCCTTGCGCCTTCACACGATCGAGCGTGGCCGGGGTGACATCGAGACCGCGCGCCTCCAGCACCATCGGCACGATTGCCAGCCGCGCTGCAGGGTCATGCGCAGTATCCTGCGCTGCCTGCCACAGCCCGTCATGCGCGGGGAGAGCGCCATAATGCGATCCCAGCTTGCCAAGCTTGCGGTCGAGCAGCGCAAAATGCATCGCCTCGTCCGCAGCGACACTCAGGAAATCGGAGACGAACTCTTCGCCGCGTGTGCCGCCGAAACGGCCAGCCATGTCGAGCGCCAGATCGATCGCGACGAATTCGATGTGCGCCAGCGCGTGCCACAGCGCGATTCGCCCGCGGTCCGAGCCACCCTTGCCACGCCGGGGCATCTGCGCCGGGGCCAGTAGCTGGAGGTTGTCGGGCCATCCCGGTCGTTCGGGCATCTCGGCCGCATCGGGTCCGGCAAGATCGAATGCCAGCCTCCCCAGCCGCCAATCGCGTGCGACCTTACGCGCCGCGAACACCTTGCCGGTGGGATCGCCGGTCAGCAGCGCAGCGCGAATGGCAGCACCGAGAGGAGGAAGCGTCCGTCTCACGCCTCGCGCGCAGCGGCGAGCACATCCTCGGCGTGCCCCTTTACCTTGACCCTGTTCCAGACCCGCTCGATCCGCCCGTCTGCGCCAATGAGATAGGTCGTGCGGACCATGCCCCGATAGGTCTTTCCGTACATCGACTTCTCGGTCCAGATGCCGAGCGCATCGGACAGCCCGCCCTCCTCGGCATCGGTGGCTAGATCGACGGTCAGCGCGTGCTTGGCGATGAAATTGCGGTGCTTCTGCGGTGAATCCTTGCTGATGCCGAGCAGCGCGACACCGGCCTTGTCGAATTCCACCTTGAGCGCCGAGAAATCCTTGGCTTCGGTGGTGCAGCCCGGAGTGTTGTCCTTGGGATAGAAGAACAACACCGCCTTGCGGCCTTTGAAATCGGCAGCGCGCACCGACCCACCCTCGGGTGTTTCCATCGTGATGTCGGGCATCGCATCGCCTTGTGCGGGGAAGTCGCTCATCGATCCATCTCCAGTTTCTCGCCGAATGTCTCAGCCCATTGTGCCGCCACCCCATGGCGCGCCCGGTCCAGTGCCTGCAAGAGCGAAGCGTAATCCTCCTGTCGCGCCAGGCGCGACAGCACCGCTCGTGCCGCCGGGCCGGGGGCACCAAGATCCGGCGCCAGCAGCCGTGAGCCGACCAGCACCCGAGTGAGCAGGCGATGATGCGCGCGCAGGTCGGCCGCGACGAGACCCTGCTCCGCCAGGTCGGCAATCGCGGCGGAGAGGTCTGGCCTCAGCGCGATGCGATCGCGCAATTGCAGGAAGTGGATCAGGAACTCGAGGTCGACCAGACCGCCGCGCAGCAGCTTGACGTCGAGCGGGCCGCGCGCCGGCTTGTGCGCCGCCATGTCGCTTCTCATCTTCAACACATCGGCTTGCAACTCGATGGCATCGCGATGCCGGTGGAGTATCGCGTCGACGATTGCCTCGACCTGTTGTCGCGCATCGAGTGATCCGACCAGGACCCGCGCACGGTTGAGCGCCATGTGCTCCCAGGTCCAGGCGTTCTCGCGCTGGTAGCGCTCGAAGGAGGCCAGACCGACCGCGAGCGGGCCCTGATTGCCCTGCGGTCGCAACCGGGTGTCGACCTCGTAGAGCGCGCCCTGCGCGGTGGGAACGCTCAGGGCCACACCGACGCGCTGCGCCAGACGGTTGAAATAGAGCGTCCGGCCCAGCGGTCGGGCTCCATCCGACTCCGTGGTTTCGCCATCGGTGAACAGATAGATCATGTCGAGATCGGAGGCATGGGTCAGCGCTCCGCCGCCCAGCCGCCCCAGACCCAGCACCAGCAATTCGCCATCGGCGAAGCGCCCGTGCCTTTCGGCGAACTCGTCCTGCGCCGCCTCGCAGGCAACCTGCACCGCGGCTTCCGCGACCCGCGACAGCGCCTCGGCGACATCGAGCGGATCCTGCGCCGCCTCGATCAATTGCACGCCCAGCGTGAAGCGCTGCTCGCTGGTGACGATGCGGATGCGGTCGAGCGCCTGTTCGTATTCGTCGCCGCGTTCGGTGCGCCGCATCATCCGCGCCAGATCCTCGACCGAACCGGGCAGGTCGAAGGCGGTGCGATCGATCAGCGTGTCGAGCAGTTCGGGGCGCCGTGCCAGCTCGTCTGCCAGCGGCGCGGCCAGTGTCAGACAATCGACCAATTGCTGGAGCAGGCCGGGGCGCGCCTCGAGCAGGCGGAACAGGTTGATGGCGCTGGGCAGTTTCTCGAGCAGGGTCTCGAAGCGCGCCAGCGCGTGGTCGGGATCTGGTCCCTGTCCGAGCGCCTCGAACAATTGCGGGCGAATCGCATCGAAGGCGGACTTGGCTGCCTCGCTGCGCAATGCGCGAAACCGACCGTCGCTCCATCCGGCGATCCGCTGCGCGGCGACATCGGGATCGGCGAAGCCGAAGCTGTCGCGCTGATCCGGAATTGCCTGCAGCACAGGTCCATCCGGCGTGTCTTCCGCGATCAATTCGCCGAAATGCCGGGCTACCGGGCCGCAGGTCTCGTCGAGCAGCGCCAGCAGCTCCGGCGCATCCTCCAGACCATGCAGCCGGGCGACGCCATCGAGCGCATCGCCATCTGGCAGCACATGGGTCTGGCGATCGTTCACCATCTGCAGCCGGTGTTCGATGGTGCGCAGGGTATCGTAGGCCTCGCCCAGCGTCCGCGCCGTATCCCCGCCGATATGTCCCGCCGCGGCCAGCGCATCGAGCGCGGCCCGCGTGCCCCGCACCCGCAGCGCAGGATCGCGCCCGCCATGGATCAGCTGGTGGGTCTGGGCGAAGAACTCGATCTCGCGGATCCCGCCGCGCCCCTGCTTGAGATCGAAGCCCGGCCGCGGTTCGCGAGGGCCCGAATAGCGCGTCCGGATTCGCGCGCTCAGACCCCTGATCTCGTCGATCGCCCCGAAATCGAGGCTGCGGCGCCAGACGAAGGAGCGAATTGCATCGAGGAAGGCCTCGCCGCGTCCGATATCGCCCGAAGCAGCGCGCGCACGAATGAAGGCGGCGCGCTCCCAGGTGAGCGCGGAGCTTTCGTAATGGCTGGTTGCCGCCTCGAGCGAGATCGCCAGCGGGCTGACCTCGGAGGCCGGGCGCAGCCGCAGGTCGACACGAAAGACGTATCCTTCCGCGGTGACGTCGGACAACAGCCGGACGATGTCGCGGGCATAGCGCTGCGCCGCTTCGGGCGGTTCGTCGCGCTCCCGCCGTGGGAGCGCTTCGGAATCGTAGAGCAGGATCGGGTCGATGTCGGAGCTGTAGTTGAGTTCGCCCGAGCCATGCTTGCCCAGCGCCAGCCCGATGAAGCCGGTCGGTTCGGCATCGGGGACCCGGCGCAGGATCGCCGCCTCGATCGCGCGATGCAAGGCGCGGTCGGCGAAGGCGGACAGCTCGCGCATGATTTTTTCGAGCGGGAAAGCGCCGGCCAGATCGCCGATGGCCAGCACCAGCGCCAGCGCCAGCCGCTCGCGCCGCAGCGCCAGCCCGGCGTCTTCGATCCCGCGACCGGCCTGTTTCGCCTCGAGCAGCGCGGTTTCACCATCGCCCGCGGCCAGCAGCGCTTCGAAATGGGGCAACCGTTCCAGCGAACGGGCGAGAAAGGGCGAATGCTCCTTGGCTCGCTGCAGAGCTGACTTCCAACTGCCATCCATGCGCCGCTCCTGCCGCGCTACGGCTTGCCCTGCAAGGTGCGAGGTGCAAGAGGCTCCGGCATCCAAATTTCATTTCGGGACAAGACCATGACGCTCACCCCCCGTTTCCGCCACACCGCAGCTGCTCTCGCCGCGAGCCTCGCGCTTTCGGCCTGTGCTGCCACGACCGCCGACACCGCGGTGGCCGATGCCAATGCCGCGCTCGACATTCCCGATGTCGCCAGCCGCGATATCTCTCAGGAGACCATGGTCGATGTGACCCGCACCCTTTCTTCCGACGAATTCGAGGGTCGGATGCCGGGGACGATCGGCGAAGAAAAAACCGTCGCGCTGCTGACCGAACGCTTCGCCGCGGCCGGCCTGACGCCGGGCAACAACGGGTCGTGGGTGCAGCAGGTGCCGCTGGTCGAGATCACCGGCAAGGATTACGCCCCGCTGACGGTGAGCGGCAATGGCGAGACCATGGCGTTCGATTTCGGCAGCGAATGGGTCGGGGTGACCTATCGCGAGGAAGCGAACACCGCGCTGACCGACAGCGAGCTGGTGTTCGTCGGCTATGGCGTGAACGCGCCCGAGCGCGACTGGAACGACTACGAAGGCATCGACATGCGCGGCAAGACCGCGGTCATCCTCGTCAACGACCCCGATTACAACAGCCCCGATCTGGAAGGCCCCTTCAATGGCAAGGCCATGACCTTCTACGGACGCTGGACCTACAAATACGAGGAAGCCGCCCGCCAGGGCGCCGCAGGTGCGATCATCATCCACGACACCGCACCGGCCTCTTACGGCTGGAACGTGGTCGAGAGCAGCTGGTCCGGCGCGCAGGCCTATGCTCAGCGCGGCGAGAACGCACCGCCGCTGACCGTGATGAACGGTTGGGTCCAGAAGGATGTCGCAGCGCAAATCCTCGCTGCCGCCGGGCAGGATCTGGACGATCTGACCGCCAGGGCGCAGGCTCAGGGCTTCAGGCCGGTGCCACTGGGGCTGACCGCCTCGACCAGCTTCGCCAACGACATCCGGACCTTTCAGTCGCAAAACGTCATCGGCGTGCTGCCGGGTAGCGAGCGCCCCGACGAATACGTCATCCATACCGCGCATTGGGATCACCTCGGCCGCTGCAAGCCCGCCCCGGATGGCGACGACATCTGCAACGGCGCGGTCGACAATGCGACCGGCACTGCGGCGCTGGTCGCGCTGGCCGAAGCGCACGCCAAGGCCGGTGCACCCGCCCGCAGCCTCGTCTTCCTGGCGGTGACCGCCGAGGAATCCGGCCTCCTGGGCGCGCATTATTACGCCGAGAACCCCGTGTTCCCGCTGGCGCAGACGGTGGGCGGGATCAATATGGACGCCTTCCAGGTCGCTGGCCCCTCGCGCGATGTGACCGTGGTCGGCCCCGGCAAGTCGCAGCTCGACGCCTATCTCGAGGCCGCGCTGATTTCGGATGGGCGCGTTGCCACGCCCAATCCCAAGCCCGAAGCGGGCTATTACTACCGCTCGGACCATTTCGCCTTCGCCAAACGCGGAGTGCCGATGCTCTACATCGATGGCGGCGAGGATCTGGTCGATGGTGGCCGTGCCGCAGGCGCAGCAGTCGCCGCGGAATATACCGAGAACCGGTACCACGGGCCCAAGGACGAGTTCGACGAAAACTGGGACTGGTCGGGCGTGATGGGCGATCTGCAGCTTTACTACCGCATCGGCCGATCGCTCGCGACCAGCGAGAGCTGGCCCAATTGGAACGCAGGCGACGAATTCCGTGCCATCCGCGATGCCGATTGTGCCGCGAGCGCCACGGGCTGCTGAGGCCGCCAGACGAGGTCTCCCGATGGCCGTGACGATGCCGCCCGAATGGGCGCCGCAGGACTGGCTGTGGATCGGATTCCCCCATGATGCGGAGGAATGGCCGGGTGTGCTGTCGCGCGCGCAGGAGCAGATCGCAGGCTTTGCCAATGCGGTCGCCGAGAGCGGGCAGGAAGTCAGGCTGCTGGTCCGCGACGCCGCCAACGAAGCACGGGCGAGAGAACTGGTGAGCCCGGCGGTCACGCTGGAACGCCGCGCGTACGGCGACATCTGGCTGCGCGACACCGGACCGCTGGTGGTGCTCGGCGAGCAAGGGCGCATGGCGCGGCGGTTCGGCTTCAACGGCTGGGGCGGCAAATATCTCATGCCCGGCGACCAGACCATCGGCGCCGAACTGGCGCGCGATGCCGAACTGGCGCTGCAGGCGAGCGACTGGATCCTCGAGGGCGGCGCGGTGGACGGCGATGGCACCGGGCTCGCCATCACCACCGAGCAATGCCTGCTCAACCCCAATCGCAACCCGCAGCTGTCGCGCGACGAGATCGCCGCGCGGCTGAAAAGCGATCTCGGCTTCGAGCGCATTGTCTGGCTGGGCGATGGGCTGATCAACGATCACACCGATGGCCATGTCGACAATCTGGCGCGCTTCGTCGCACCGGGCCGTGTCGCGCTCCCCGAAGCGACCGGACCCGACGATCCCAACGCCGCGATCTACGACGACGCGGCGCGGCGCATCGGAGAGGCCGGGTTGGAGCTGGTCCGCATTCCCTCGCCCGGGCTTGTCACCTCGGGGGACCGTATCGAGCCCGCGAGCTACGCCAATTTCGCGGTGACCAGCCATCTGGTGGTGGTGCCGACCTTCGGTTCGATTCACGATGCCGCCGGCGTGGCCGCAATCCGCGACCTTTTCCCGGATCGCGCCACGATCGGCCTGCCCGGCGATGCGGTACTGGCAGGCGGCGGCGGTTTCCATTGCGCCAGCCAGCAGATGCCCTCGGCCCCAGACGCGCCCGGAGCGAAGGCCTAGCCCCTCGTAACCCCTCGTTAGGGATTTTGGTGGACAACGGGACCATGCTTCAAGCCACGGCTCCCTTCCGCCCGCATCTGGCCTCGTCCCGCCTGACAGACGTGATGCGCGCGATTATCGTGACCGGTTGCGCCCTCGCGCTGGTCCTGGCCGGGCCTGTCGTGCCGTTCTGATCGGTTAGATCAGCCGCAGAATCGCTGCCAGCGCAGCTCCTCCAAGCACGATCGCAACCAGCGCGCGCCACACCCGGTCGGCGATGCGCCCCGAAAACCGGCTGCCGAGCGCATTGCCGACCAACACCGCAGGGAACAGCATCGCCGCAAGGAGCGGTAGCCGCAGGTCGAGCGCGCCGATTGCCGCGCCCGATACAAGGCCTGTTGCGGCAGCGATCGTGAAGATCAGCATCATCGATGCCTTTGCAGTCTCCCGGTCGATGGAACGACGAACGTAATAGGGGACCACCGGCGGTCCGGGCATGCCTGCATAGCCGGTCATCAGCCCGCTCATCACCCCCACACCGCCGGTTGCCAATCCACCTGGTTTCGCACCGGACCCGTGCGGCAGGATGATGGCGACGAAGGCCGAGAGGCCGATCAACGCGATTGCGACGCGGGCCACCCCCGGGCTGGTTGCCGCCAGTCCGATCAGTCCCAATGGTGTCGTTGCCACGACCAGCCCCGAAATCCACCAGGCCGACCCCTCGCAATCCCGGACCAGTCTTCGGATCTCCAGCACGCCGATGGCAAACGAGAGGCAATTGGCCAGGATGACCGCTTCCAGCGGCGACAGCGCCAGCGCCAGAATAGGGACCAGCAGGATCGCCATCCCGAAGCCGGTCAATCCACGCACGAAGGCGGACCCGAACGCCGCAAGAAGCGCCGTCGCTATTTCAAGCGAATCATAGGCCTCGAGCGGCGACATTTTCCCAGATGAGGATCAGGGGCGCAGATCGGGCGGGGTCGCGGCGTCTTTCAGCATCGCGATCGCCTCGTCGAGCGTCATCACCGTCTGATCCTTCTCGCCGAGCGTGCGGATCGCAACGGTGCCTTCATCGGCCTCGCGCTTGCCCACCACCAGCAGATGCGGGACCTTTGCAAGGCTGTGTTCGCGCACCTTGTAGTTGATCTTCTGGTTGCGCAGATCGCTCGTCACCCGGATCCCGGCGGCTTCGAGCTTTGCCGTCACCTCGTTCGCATAGTCGTCGGCATCCGAGACGATCGTCGCGACCACCGCCTGCGTCGGCGCCAGCCAGACCGGCAGGCGACCGGCGAAATGCTCGATCAGCACGCCGATGAAGCGCTCGAAGGTCCCGAAGATCGCGCGGTGCAGCATCACCGGGCGGTGCTTCTCGCCATCCTCGCCGATATAGGTCGCATCCAGCCGCTCGGGCAGAACGCGGTCGGACTGGATCGTGCCGACCTGCCAGGTCCGCCCGATCGCATCGGTGAGATGCCATTCCAGCTTGGGGGCGTAGAAGGCGCCTTCGCCGGGCAGTTCTTCCCAGCCATATTCCTCGGTCGCCATCCCCGCTTCGTGGACGGCCGCGCGCAATTCGTTCTCGGCCTTGTCCCACATCTCCTCGCTGCCGAAGCGCTTGTCGGGGCGCAGCGCGAGCTTGATCTGGTAGGTGAAGCCGAAATGGCCGTAGACGCTGTCGACCAGCCGGCAGAAGGCGCGCACCTCGTCCACCACCTGGTCCTCGGTGCAGAAGATATGGCCGTCGTCCTGCGTGAACTGGCGCACGCGCAATATGCCGTGCAGCGCGCCATGCGGTTCGTTGCGGTGGCAACAGCCCATCTCGCCCAGCCGGATTGGCAGGTCGCGATAGCTGGTGATGCCCTGCTTGAAGACCAGCACATGCGCCGGGCAGTTCATTGGCTTCAGCGCCATCATGTCGCTGTCGCTGGCGACCAGTGCGCCGCCGGACTGTTCCGCCGCTTCGGGATCGGGGACGCTGTCGGGCACCGCGAACATGTTCTCGGCATATTTGCCCCAATGGCCCGAGCGCTCCCACTGGCGGACATCCATCAGCTGCGGGGTCTTGATCTCCTCATAGCCTGCGCCATCCATCCGGCGGCGCATATAGCTCTCGAGCGCACGCCAGATACGATAGCCCTGCGGGTGCCAGAACACCGAGCCATGCGCCTCTTCCTGGAGGTGGAACAGATCCATCTCGCGGCCCAGCTTGCGGTGATCGCGCTTGCCCGCTTCCTCGAGCCGCATGAGATGCGCGTTGAGCTGCTTCTTGTTGAGCCAGCCGGTGCCATAGATGCGCGTCAGCTGCGCGTTCTTCTGGTCGCCGCGCCAGTAAGCCCCGGCCACGCGCATCAGCTTGAAGGCGTGGGGGTCGAGCTTGCCGGTCGAGGGCAGGTGCGGGCCGCGGCACATGTCGAGCCAGGAACCCTCGCCATCGGGTTCGCCCGACCAATAGACCGTCAGCTCCTCGTCCTCGGGCAGTTCCTGCGCCCATTCGGCCTTGAAACTCTCGCCCTCGGCCTGCCATTTTTCGATCAGCTGCGCGCGGGTCCATACCTCGCGCCGCAGCGGCTTGTCGGCGGCGATGATGGCGCGCATCTTGTCCTCGATCGCGGGCAGATCGTCCATCGAGAACGGGTCGCGCGTGTCGGGTGCCTTAACATCGTAATAGAACCCGTCGTCGGTGGCCGGGCCGAAGGTAATCTGCGTGCCCGGCCACAGCGCCTGCACCGCTTCGGCGAGGATATGCGCGTAATCGTGGCGCACCAGCTCGAGCGCCTCGTCCTCGTCGCGGGCGGTGACCAGCGCAAGCTCGGCATCGCCTTCGAAGGGGCGGCAGAGGTCGCGCAATTCGCCATTCACCCGCGCGGCAAGCGCCGCCTTGGCAAGGCCGGGGCCGATCGCCGCGGCGACATCGGCAGGGGTGCTGCCGCGCGCCATTTCGCGCGTGGAGCCATCGGGCAGGCTGATCTGGAGCAGTTCGGTCATCGGTTCATCCGTATCCTTTGCGACGCCAATGGCACAACCACGGGCGCGCTTGAAGTGCGGCGTTGTTCGCGAAGGAAATACCGGATGGAACGCCGCGCCACCCGACACCGGGCGGCAGGGCTGCGGATCAGACCGCGCGCACCCGCCCCCGGAAGCCCGGAGTGGTGGTAGTGCTGGTCGTGGAGCGCAATTGCGGCATGCTGCGCAATCTAGTCTTGCGCAGCGCGTCCTTCAACCGCTTTGGTGTGCCGGCCCTCTCAGCCCAGTTCCAGCTTGCGGTTGCCCAGCGCGGTCGAAACGCGCTGCGTCGCGACCACTCCCGACCCGCGCTCGCGGATGCTCCCCAGGAAGCGGTACTCGCTGGTCGCCCGTTCAGGCGTGAGTTCCACGGCCATATAACCACGGCGCGAGCCGTCCATCCAGACCAGCTCCGGATTGAACTCCACGGTGGCACGCTGGAGATCGGCCGGTGCGAGCTGGGGGATGTAGCCTTCGAAGCCCGGCGACGTGACCGATTGCACCCCGAATTCGACCCCGACCCGCTGCCCCGCATGATCGAGATCGAAGGACCAGGCGTTGTGTGTGTCGCCGGCGAGCGAGATCAGATTGGCATCGGCAGCCAACGCCGCCTCGAAAACCCGCGCACGCGCCGCCGGATAACCGTCCCAGGCATCCATGTTGAACGGCAGCTCGGCGCGGCTTGCCAGAGCGCCTGCCACGATCCGGCTGCGGACATATTCGGGCACGCCGGCGGGGAGCGATTCGACGAGATTCGGCGCGGTGGCGAGCTTGCCCATCAGCACCTGCTGGACCAGCACCTGCCAGCGCTTGCCGCCCCCGGTAGAGCGCTTGAGCCCCTCGGCGAGCCAGGCCTGCTGCTGGGCGCCCAGCATTTCGCGAGACGGGTCGAGGTAATCGCCCTGGCGGAATGCGGTCAATGCGCGCAGCGCCGCTTCGGGGCTTGCCTGCCCCTGCATCAATTCCGCGAAGCTGAACTGCTCGGCGCGTGCGGTCAGCCGCGTCTCGAGCCGGAACAGCGTCGCCAGATCGCCGATGTCATAGGCCGCCCAGGGTTCGTCCGAGACCGGCATCCATTCGCGATAGGCGCGCATCGCTGCCGCCTTGCGCACGCTCCACTCGCCCTCGGTCTCGGGCTGGTGGTTCTGCGCCCCGCCATGCCAGCTGTCGTTGGTGCTCTCGTGATCGTCCCAGCCGGCGATCATCGGATAGACCTGGTGCAGACGGCGCAGATCGCGATCGCTGCGATAGCTGGTGAAGCGCAGCCGGTAATCGGCCAGCGCCACGATCTCGCTCAGCGGCGCGACCACGCGCCCGCCGACCGCCTGCTCGGGCGAGGGATAATTGTCCGGCCCGTATTCGTAGAAATAATCGCCCAGATGCAGCGCGCAGTCGAACTCGTTCGCCTCGGCGGCATGCGCATAGGCGTTGAACCAGCCGAAGCCCATGTTGGAACAGCTGAACACCGCCATGCGGAAGCGCTCGGTCGGGCCCTCGGGGAGGGTCTTGGTGCGACCGACGTCGGAGACCGCGCCATTGGGGGCGACGAAGCGATAGAAATACCAGCGGCCGGGTTCGAGACCTTCCGCGAAGGTCTTGCAGCAGCTGTCGTTTGCGGGGCTGACCATCACCTCGCCCGATGCGACGACGCGCGAGAAATCGGCAGCAGGGCTGACTTCCCACTCGAGCTTCGTTTCCGCACCGGCGGCGAAACGCGTCCACAACAGCACCCGGTCGCGCCCCGGCTCGCCGCTGGCGACGCCATGCGTGAACCCCGACCCGCCGAACTGCGCCGAGAGCGGCGCGGCGATCAGCCCGGCGCCGAGGACGCCCGATTTGAGCAGGCTGCGCCGATCGAGCGGAGCAAGCGCGGCGGCGGCGGGGGGTTCGGTCTTGAACACGGCAATTCTCCTCCAGGGTCACGGCGCAGTGACCGCCCGCTGTGACTGCATCGTGACAGGAACGGTATCGTGGATGCTTCGCCAATACGCAATGGAAAGCTCGCTTGACAAGCGCGGGCCGAAATGGCAAGCTTGCTTTACCAATTTACAAGGGAGCTTGACCAATGTCGACCACCACGAAAGCATTCTGCTGGGCCGCCGCCATCATCGCGGTGGCCATCACGGGCCGCGTCCAGCTCATTCCGGCGGATTCGGCCCAGACCTTGATCATCATCCTGCCCGTGCTCGCCGCGGCCTCGCTGTTCAAATCGCGTGGCTGCGCCATGGCCTGCGTCGGGGGTGACCGGGCATGACCGGGACGAAGGAAAAAACCACCGGGCGAACGGCGCGGTTCTGGGCGGGGCTGCTGCTGGGAACTCTGGGCGCCATTGCCGGGCTCGCGTTGAGCGGCGCGATCGACGCGGACACCGCGCTGGTGCTGATGCTGGTCCCGGTAATCCAGACGATCCCGCTGATGCGCGCCGCGGGGCGGCATCGCGATGGCACCGCAGGGGGCTTGTGCGGCAAGGGGGAGGCCCAGAAACGCTACACCAAGCGTGTGGCGCTGTTCACCGCGCTGTATCTGCTCTCCTTCGGCATTCTCACCTTCGCGACCACCGAGGGCGACCCGGCATTCGCGCTGCGCTCGGTGCTGGCGGTGCTGCCCGGACTGGCGGTGATCGGGATATTCTGGGCGGTCGGCCGGCTCATCATCGAGGAGCAGGACGAATTCATCCGCATGCTGGTCGTGCGCCAGTCGCTTATCGCCACCGGGATCGCGCTCAGCGCGGCAACCGTCTGGGGCTTCCTCGAGACCGCCGATGTGGTGCCGCATCTCGACGCCTACTGGGTCGCGGTGGCGTGGTTCCTCGGGCTGTTCGCAGGCGCGGTGTCCAACCGGATCGAATATGGTTCGTGGGGCGCGGTATGAAGAACCGCCTCAAGGTGCTGCGCGCTGAACGAGACTGGAGCCAGCAGGCGCTGGCCGACAGGCTCGAGGTCAGCCGTCAGAGCGTCAATGCGATCGAAACCGGGCGCTACGATCCCTCGCTCCCGCTCGCCTTTCGCATCGCCGATGTCTTCGGCATGCCGATCGAGGCGATCTTCCTGCGCGACTGAACCTCGCTTGCGGTTGACTTGGCCTGGTAGGACCTCAACAAGACGGCGGATCGGAAACCGGGGGGTCGGGACATCTCAAGCGAACAGCACGCACAGGAAGCCGAAAGCGCATTCGGCTTCGACGGGACTTGGCGCGAATTCGCGCCGATCGCCTTCACCAATCTCCTGCTCACCATCGTGACGCTGGGCATCTACCGCTTCTGGGCGACGACCCGCGAGCGACGCTATCTGTGGTCGCGCAGCCGATTTGTCGACGAGCGACTGGAATGGGCGGGCACGGGGATGGAACTGTTCATCGGCTTCCTGCTCGTGCTGGTGCTGTTCTTGCTGCCCTTTTTCTCGATCGGCCTGCTGGCGGAATCGCTCGTATTGCGCGGCCAGGAAGAGATCGCGGCGGTGCTGACGCTGCTGTCCTTCGTGATCCTGTTCTATCTGACGGGCCTCGCCCGCTTTCGCGCGTTGCGCTATCGCCTTTCGCGCACCCGCTGGCGGGGAATCCGGGGCGGTTCGGACGACAACGGCTTCCGCTTCGGCCTTTCCTATCTGTGGAAGACCTTCGTCGGCTATCTGCCCGCGGGCCTGCTGATACCCTGGTCGATGACCAATCTTTGGAACGAGCGGTGGGGCAAGATGAGCTTTGGCCCCTATGGATTTGCCGCCGGTGCCAAATCCGGTCCGATATTCGGGCGCTTCCTGCTGTTCTACCTGGCGCCCTTCGTGATTTTCATCGGCGGCATCGCGCTGGCATTCACCGGCGTGCTGGCAGGTTTCGGAATAGGCGGAGAGGAGGGTGCCGCGATAGGCGGGATGATCGGGATCGTGGGGCTGGTGCTGTTCTTTTATCTCGGTCTGGGCTTGATCGCGGTGGCCTTCTTTGCTGCTTTCTACCGCGAAGCGGTCGGATCGACGCAATGGGGCGATATCGGCTTCTCCTTCGAGGCCTCGACGCCTGACTGGATTCGATTGCTGCTGGGCGACGCCGCTCTGGTGGTGTTCACGCTCGGCATCGGACTGATCTTCCTGTCCTACCGTCACTGGAAGTTCTTCATGACGCATCTCGAGGCGCGCGGGGAAATCCTGCTCGACGAGCTGACCCAGTCCACCACTGCGACGGCACGGCATGGCGAAGGCCTGCTCGACGCCTTCGACGTGGGCGCGATCTGACGTGAGCGATGAGGGCTTCCTGATACCAGTAGTATGGTACGACGGGGTGACCGCGTTGCGGCGCGAAGGCACGGCCTCCTGGAGCGGCGATCGTTTGTTGCTGGTCGAAACGGGCGGTGCGCAGCACACGGTGCCATTCACAGATCTGCGTTTCGTCGAGAGCTTGCGGCAGGAGCAGGTCTATGGCCGCGAAAGCCTGCCCGATTTTCGCTTGCGCCTGCCGCTCGACCTGCCTCCGGAGTTCGAGCGGCATCTCCCCGCCCCGAGCCGCTATGGCGGCTGGATCGACCGTCTCGGGCTGGGCAAGGCGGTGGTCGTCTTCGGCGTCGCGAGCGCGGCCGCCGTAGCGCTTTTCATGACCGCGCCCGAATGGCTGGGGCCGCGCGTTCCGGAGTCTTTCGAAGCCCGCATCGGCGAGGCCATGATCGGCAATTTCGGCAACCGGCTGTGCTCGACGCCCGAAGGCGACGCCGCGCTCGCCAAGCTGCTCGACGCGGTCGACCCCGCCGACCGGCAGGTGCGGGCGGGTATCGCCAATATCGACATGGTCAACGCCGTGGCGCTACCGGGCGGGCAGGTCATGCTGTTCGACGGACTGGTGCAACAGGCGGAAAGCCCCGCGGAACTGGCCGGGGTACTCGGCCACGAGGTCGGACACGTTCGCGAACGGCACGTGATGACCGCGCTGCTGCGCCAGTTCGGCCTTTCGATCCTGCTTTCGGGTGCCAATTCGGGATTGGGCGACACCGTCTTCGGGCTCGCGGCGATGGGTTATACGCGAGACGCCGAGCGCGAGGCGGACGAGTTCGCGCGCGCGCGGATGGCGCAGAGCAATGTCTCGCCGCTGGGTGCAGCGGAATTCTTCGAACGCATGGCGAAAGAATCCGGTGCCGGTACGGATGACGATGCGGATGACGATGCGGATAACGGTTCCGGGACCGACATCACCGGCTGGATCGCCAGCCACCCCTCCGCCGGCTCCCGCGCCCGCGCCTATCGCAATGCTGCGACGGAGGGTGCAAATTACGATCCCATCCTCACCCCGTCCGAATTCGAGGATCTGAAGGGGATGTGCGAGGCGGATCCCGACGTCGAGGAGTTCGAATTCTTCTGACGGTTGCAATCCCCGCCCGCGGGGTCGAGAAGCGCGCGTCCATGATCGACACCACGCAATTCCATACCCTGCCCGATGGCCGCCGGATCGCCTACCGCCTCACCCGCGGAAGCGGGCCCGCGCTGGTTTTCCTGCCCGGCTACATGTCCGACATGGCGGGCAGCAAGGCGACAGCGCTGTTCGACCGGGCCAGGGCGCAGGATCGCAGCTGCCTGCTGCTCGACTATTCGGGCTGCGGCGAGAGTTCGGGTTCGTTTGCGGACGGAACGCTCTCGCGCTGGCGCGATGAGGTCGCTGGCCTGATCGAGGCGCTGATCGAGGGCCCGGTGGTGGTGATCGGCTCCTCGATGGGCGGCTGGCTGATGCTGCTGGTGGGCGAGGCACTGGGCGCGCGGCTGGCGGGGATGGTCGGCATCGCCGCCGCGCCCGATTTCACTCAATGGGGCCGCTCTGCGCAGGACAAGGCCCGGCTCGAAGCGGGCGAGACTTTGCTCGATCCCAACCCCAATGGGCCCGAGCCCACGCCGCTCCACCCGGGCTTCTTCGCCGATGGGCAGGCCAATCTGCGTCTCGGCGGCGAGATTGCGCTCGATTGCCCGGTCCGTCTGCTGCACGGCCAGCGGGATGCCGACGTGCCATGGGAGATCAGTCTGCGACTGGCCGAAGCGCTGCGTTCGGACGATGTACAGGTCACCCTCGTCAAGGACGGCGATCACCGCCTGTCCCGCGATAGCGACATCGCGCTCCTGCTGAGGCAGGTCGAAACCCTGATTGCCGAAGGGACCCACTCGTGATCATCTCCGCCGCACTTCTCCTTGCCATGCAGGTCGGGCCCAATCCCGCCGCCACGCCGCCGATCGGGGTGCCGCCCGAGCTGGAAGAGCAGCGCGCGCGCACTGCGTCCGCTGCCGCCACCAGTCCGGTCGCTGCGCAGACGTCGCGGCTGGTCGAATGCCTGCGGCTTACCGCCGAAGATGCCGAAGCGGCCTATGACAGCGCATCCAGCTGGCGCGCCAATGCGCGCGACGCGGAGCGCGCCCAGGCCGCACATTGCCAGGGGCTCGCACTGGTCCGGATGGAGCGTTACGAGGAAGCGCGCGACATTTTCGCGGTCGCGCGAGGCGAGGTTGGCGATGACAATCCGACCTATCGCGCGCGGCTCGGCGCCATGGCGGGCAATGCCGCTATGGCCGGACGCCAGGCGGGGGCGGCCATCCCCCATTTCGAACGCGCCATCGCCGATGCCAACAGCGCCGGACAGGAAGACATTGCCACCGGGCTGGAGATCGACCTCGCGCGCGCGCTCGTCGCTGCCGAACGACCCGAGGACGCGCTGGCCGCGCTCGACCGCGCCCGCCAGGCCAACCCGGGCGATCCTCGCGCCTGGCTGCTTTCGGCGAAACTGTCGCGGCAGCTCGGGCGCTTGATGGAAGCCCAGCGCCAGATCGAGCAGGCGGCCACACTGGCCCCGCGCGATCCGGTCGTCGGGCTCGAGGCCGGGGTGATCGCCGCATTGGCCAATCGTCCCGACGATGCGCGACGCAGCTTCGAATCGGTGCTGCTGGTCGCGCCCGATGGCGCCGAGGCTGACCGTGCGCGCGCCTATATCGCGCAATTGTCCAATGAAGGAACTGCCCAGCGATGACCGATTTCTCGATTCTCGATCTGGTCCCCATTCGCGAGGGTGGATCGCTCGAGGAGGCCTTTCGCGCCGTCGTCGATCTCGCGCGCACCGCGGAGAAAACCGGTTGCACGCGCTTCTGGGTCGCCGAACACCACGCGATGGCGGGGATCGCCGGGGGCGCGACCTCGGTCGTGCTTGCGCATATCGGCAATGCCACCTCGACCATCCGGATCGGCTCGGGTGGCATCATGCTGCCCAACCACACCCCGTTCCAGATCGCCGAGCAGTTCGGTACGCTGGCCGCGCTGTTCCCGGGCCGCGTCGATCTCGGGCTGGGTCGCGCGCCCGGCGCGGGTCCCGAGCTCCAGCGCGCCTTGCGCAAGGACCTCCACCGCGCCGCGGAGATGTTCCCGCAGGATGTCGTCGAGCTGCGCGCCTTCCTCGATGGCGATCCCAGCCTGCCGATCCAAGCGACCCCGGGGCAGGGCGCCGATGTCGAACTTTGGATGCTGGGCTCCAGCCTGTTCGGAGCGCAGCTCGCCGCCCGGCTCGGGCTGCCCTATGCCTTCGCCAGCCATTTCGCGCCCGACCATCTCGACGCCGCGCTCGAACTCTATCGTCGCAATTTCGAGCCTTCGGCGGCGCTCGATCGCCCGCATGTCATGGCGGCCATGAACCTCTTCTGCGCCGAGACAGAGGCTGAGGCAGAGCGTATCGCCAGTTCGCAACTGCAGGCTTTCGTCCGGTTGCGCACCGGCTCGCCGGGCAAGCTGCCGCCGCCGATCGATGGCTATCGCGACACGTTGCCTGCCAATGCGCGCGCCATGCTCGATCATATCGGCCAGGCCAGCGCCGTGGGCACGCCGAACCAAGTGCGTGACGCAATCCAGCGCTTCGTCGATCGCACCGGCGCCGACGAGATCATGCTGGCCGGTGCAACTTTTGATCCCGAAGCGCGGACGCGCTCGCTCGAACTCGCGATGGATGCGCTCAAGGGCTGAGCGGGATCGCAACTCACCGCATTCCGTCGCGTTCTTCGAACGCCGCAACCCCTTCGCGCGGTTGCCCCTTCTGGAGCCTGCGAGGCTTGCTTGCCGCGGCGCGAGGAGAGGACTAGGGGCGGACACGTCAGGCGCGGCGAACACCGCGCTGCAGCCATTCCGGGCCGATGAGAGAGGGCCCGCTGAGAGGATACATGGGTTCGACTAAACCTGCCGCAGGGCAGAAGCCCGCCATTCCCGCCGGATTGGTAGAATCGCTTGCCGCACGAATGGAGGAATCGCTCCTCCCCGGCGACGGCGACATGGCCCGCGACCGGCTGGTCGAAGCCGCCCGCTTCGTCGCCGAGGCCGGCTTCCAGCGCCAGACAGGGCGCGCCGCGATCGTGCTGGAATCGGCCGCCGAAGAACGGCGCTTCATGCGCATCGCGCTGGTCAATGACGACATGCCGTTTCTGGTCGATTCGACCGCGAACGCTATCGCTGCGACCGGGTTGGCGATCGATCGGCTCGTGCATCCGGTGGTTCCGGTCGAGCGCAACACCGACGGCGAACTGACCACGATTCTGGATAGCGACCCCGAGGATGCGGTCTACGAATCGATGATCTACATCGAGACGTCGCGCGTCGACGCCCGCCAGCGCCGGGAACTGATGGCCACCTTGCGCGAAACGCTGGGCGATGTCCGGGCCGCGGTAAACGACTGGGCGCAATTGCAGGACGCCATGCTCGCCGACGCCGGGCGGCTCGAGGACGAGGAAGCCACCGCGCTGCTCGAATGGCTCAACAACGGCATGCTGACCCAGCTCGGCCATCTCGAGCGTCACCGCGACGGGACCGTCGGCACCGCGCTCGGCATCTGTCGCAAGAGCGCGCAGGACCTGCTCGCCGACACCTCCTACGACCGCGCCTTCGCCTGGTTCGATGATCCCGAGCGGGCCCGGGCGCTGCTGATCATCAAGGCCAACCGGCTGGCCCGCGTCCATCGCCGGGTCCCGCTCGACCTGTTCATCGTACCGCGTCGCAAGAACGGGAAGACCATCGCGCTGTCGATCCACGCCGGGGTCTGGACCAGCGCCGCGCTGGCTGCGCCGCCGCGGACCGTCCCGCGGTTGCGGGCCCAGGTCGAAGCGATCATGGAGCGGCTCGACTTCGATGTCGGCGGCCACGCCGGCAAGGCGCTCGTCCATGCCCTGACGACGCTGCCGCACGATCTGCTGATCGGGTTTTCCGATCACGATGTCGAACGCATCGCCACCACGATGATGGCGCTGGTCGATCGCCCGCGCCCCCGGCTGGCGATGGTCGAGGCGCCGCTGGCGCGGCACCTGTTCGCCTTCGTCTGGTTGCCGCGCGACATGCTGGCGACGCAGGTCCGGCTACAGATTCAGGCGCTCCTCGAAGACGGCGCGGGAGCGAAACTGCTCGACTGGAGCCTCGAGGTCGAAGGCGGCAATCTTGCCATGCTGCGCTTCGTGCTCGACATCCGCGACGGCAGCGAGACCCCCGACGAGAAGGCTCTCGACGAGCGGCTGCAGACGATGCTGCGCGGCTGGGGCGAAGCGGTCGAGAGCGAGCTGGCGACAATGGGCGATGCGAACCGCGCCGCGGCCATCGCCTCGCGCTGGGCCGAAGCCTTCCCGACCGCATTCCGCGCTCAATTCGGCCCCGCCGAAGCCGCGACCGACATCACCCGCCTGCGCGCGCTCGGCGTTCATGCCGAAAGCGGCGAGCAATGGCAGCGCGATGCGCGGATCTATCTGTGCCAGCAAAGCGATGCGCAGTGTCTGCGCCTCAAGCTCTATCAGGCCGAGGGCAGCATGCCGCTGTCCGACGCCGTGCCTGCGCTGGAAAATTTCGGTTTCCACGTCGACACCGAAATGCCGACCGTGCTCGATGGGGGCAAGCTCGGCACGATCCACGATTTCGCGCTGACGCTTTCCTCCGCAGTCGAAGCCGAGGAACTGGTCGAGCGCGCCGAGGAGATCGAGAAGGCAGTGGCGGCCGTGCTCAACGGAGAAGCCGAGAGCGATCCCTTCAACCGGCTGGTCCCTGAAGCCTCGCTGACTGCGCGCGAGGCGGATCTGCTGCGCGCCTTCTACCGCTATCTGCGCCAGGCAGGGATGGGTTTCACCATCTACACCGTGGTCGATGCGCTGCGCGGCGCACCCGATGTCACCCGCGCGCTGGTCGCGTTGTTCACCGCGCGCCACGACCCCGCTTTCGGCAAGGGCCGCGAGCAGGCGATCGAAGACGCCCGCGAGGCGATCAAGCGCGGGCTCGCCAAGGTCAAGGCGATCAACGACGATCGCCTGCTGCGGCTTTACCACTCGCTGATCGATGCGATCCTGCGGACCAACGCCTTCGCCCCGGCGGGCAGTGAAGCGCTCGCCTTCAAGATCGAATCGGCGCTGGTCCCCAATTTGCCGCGACCCATTCCATGGCGCGAGATCTTCGTTTATTCGCGTCGTCTCGAGGGCATCCACCTGCGCGCTGGAGCGATCGCCCGGGGCGGTTTGCGCTGGTCCGACCGGCGCGACGACTTCCGTACCGAAGTTCTCGGCCTCATGAAGGCGCAGCGGGTCAAGAACGCGGTGATCGTACCGACCGGCGCCAAGGGCGGTTTCTATCCCAAGCAACTGCCCGATCCCATCAGCGACCGCGACGGCTGGGCAGCCGAGGGACAGGCCAGCTACGAAGTGCTCATCCGCACGCTGCTGTCGATTACCGATAACATCGTCGATGACGAAGTCGTCCATCCCGAGGACGTGGTCATCCTCGACGGGGAAGATCCCTATTTCGTGGTCGCCGCCGACAAGGGCACCGCACGCTTCTCCGACGTCGCCAACGCGATCGCCGAAAGCCGCGGATTCTGGCTCGACGATGCCTTCGCCAGCGGCGGCTCCAACGGTTACGATCACAAGGCGATGGGCATCACCGCGCGCGGCGCCTGGGTCTCGGTCCAGCGCCATTTCCGCGAGATGGACATCGACGTCCAGACCGATCCGATCGAGGTGGTCGGTTGCGGCGACATGTCGGGCGACGTGTTCGGCAACGGCATGCTGCTGTCGAAAACCATCAAGCTGGTCGCCGCCTTCGACCACCGGCATATCTTCATCGATCCCGATCCCGATCAGGCAGCCAGCTGGAACGAACGCAAGCGCCTGTTCGATCTGGCGCGATCGAGCTGGGAAGATTACGACAAGGATATCATCTCGCGCGGCGGCGGCGTGTTCCCGCGCGATGCCAAGAGCCTCAAACTCTCCAAGGCGGCGCAAAAGGCGATCGGCATCGATCAGAAGGAGATCGAGCCAGAGGCCCTGATCTCGGCGATCCTCAAGGCACCGGTCGACCTCATCTGGTTCGGCGGCATCGGCACCTATCTCAAGTCAGCCAGCGAGAACAATGTCCAGGTCGGCGATCCCGCCAACGATCCCGTCCGGGTCGATGCCCGCGAGGTCCGCGCCCGCGTGATCGGCGAAGGCGCAAACCTGGGCGTCACCCAGGCCGCACGGATCGAATTCTCGCTCCAGGGCGGCCGGATCAACACCGACTTCATCGACAATTCGGCCGGGGTCGATTGTTCGGACAATGAGGTCAACATCAAGATTGCGCTGGCCGCAGCGCGCCGCGCCGGGCGTATTTCCGAACCCAAGCGCAATGCGCTGCTCGAGGACATGACCGAGGAAGTCGCCAAGCTGGTGCTCGAGGACAACCGCCTGCAGGCACTCGCGCTCTCGGTAGCCGAGATCGGCGGCGCCCGTTCCGCAGAAGCGCAATTGCGGCTGATCGAGACACTCGAAGAAAGCGGCAAGCTCGACCGCAAGACCGAAGGACTGGCCGATCATGAAGTTCTTGGTCGCCGTGCCAGCGAAGGGCTGGGGCTGACCCGCCCCGAGCTCGCGGTGCTGCTGTCCTCGACCAAGCTCGCGCTGCAGGACGCGATCGAGACCGGGCCATTGTCGGAAAATGCTGCGCTCGAACCCATGCTGCTCGAGGCTTTCCCGACGCCGATGCGCGAGCGCTACAAGCCGCAGATTCTGACCCATCGCCTGCGCCGCGAACTGATCGCGACCAAGCTCGCCAATCGCATCGTCAACCGGATCGGTCTGGTCCACCCCTTCGAACTCGCCGAGGAAGAGGGCGTGACGCTGGACCAGGTCGCGGGCGCGTTCGTGGTCGCCGAGCGATTGTTCGAACTCGATTCGCTGTGGGCCGCCATCGATGTCGCGGACATGCCCGAACGCGCACGCCTGCTGCTGTTCGACCGCACCGCCAAGGGTATGCGGATGCAGATGGCGGACCTTTTGACCGCTGGCGTCGGCATCGCCGATCCCGCCGAAAGCCTCGATGCCTTCGGACCGGGCGTGCGCAAGCTGTCCGGGGCGACCGCCAGCCTGCTGGCAGAGGAGAGCAGACAGCAATCGGTCCGGCTGACCGCCGAGCTGTCCGATGCCGGTGCACCCGAGGAACTCGCCGCACGGGTCGCGCATCTGTTCGAGCTGGATGGCGCGGTAGGTCTGGCCAAGCTTGCCCGCGAACACGAGATCGATCCGTGGGACCTGACCAAGGCCTTCACCGGTTTGGGCGGCTCGCTCGGGCTAGACTGGGCGCAGGCGACCTCGGCGATGATGAACCCTGCCGATGTCTGGGAACGCCTCTTGGTCGCCGGTCTCGCGCGCGACTTCCAGCAGATGCGGCTCGACTTCCTGCGCCGCCTGTCGCGCCGCAAGGGCGCCAAGGATGACATGCCCGCCATGGTCGAGAAATGGGCTGCGGAGAATGCGGTCGCGGTGCGTCAGTTCCGCACGATGATCGGGCGGGCTCAGGCGCAGACACCGGTCGCGCCCGCCGTGCTCGCGCAGGTCGCCAGCATGGCGCGCAATCTGCTGTGTCGATAGCCGCGGCTTGACCGGCGCAGCCATAACCGCGAAGTCCGCAAGCGATGGATAGTGCCGATATTGTCATCGTGGGCTCGGGCCATGGCGCTGCTCAGGCGGCCATCGCCTTGCGCCAGCACGGTCACGACCAGTCGATCCTGATGATCAGCCGCGACCGGACACCGCCCTACGAGCGCCCGCCGCTGTCGAAGGAATATCTCGCCGGCGAAAAACCGCTCGAGCGGATCATGATCCGCAAGCCGGAGTTCTGGGCCGAGCGCAACATCGAACTCGAACTGGGCGCCAATGTTTCCGAGATCGACCCAGTCGGCCATGAAGTCGCGTTGGGCGACGGACGCCGGATCGGCTACCGCAAGCTCATCTGGGCAGGCGGGGGCGATCCAAGGCGGCTGTCGTGCCCGGGCGCCGATCTTGCCGGCATCCATGCTATCCGCAGCCGCACCGATGTCGACACGCTGCGCGCGCAGATCGAGAACGGCGCGCGGCGCGCTGTAGTCGTCGGTGGCGGCTATATCGGGCTCGAAGTGGCTGCGGTGCTGCGCAAGCTCGGCTGTTCGGTCGCTCTGCTGGAAAATCAGGACCGGGTGCTTGGCCGCGTCGCGGGCGAAGCGCTCAGCGCCTTCTATCAGGACGAACATCGCCGCCAGGGTGTCGACCTGCGGCTGTCGACCGGGGTTGAGCGAATCGAGGGCGAGGACGGCCGCGTAACCGCGGTGCTGGCCGACAATGGCGAGAGCTTCGCGTGCGAGATCGTGGTGGTCGGCATCGGCATCGTCGCCGCGGTCGGCCCGCTGATCGCGGCCGGGGCGTCGGGGACCAATGGTGTCGATGTCGACGAATACTGCCGCACCTCGCTCGACGATGTCTATGCCATCGGCGACTGCGCCGCCCATGCCAATCCCTATGCCGAGAGCGCCGTCATCCGGCTTGAATCGGTCCAGAACGCCAACGACATGGCCAACACCGCGGCCAGGGCGATCATGGGCGACAAACAGCCCTACAATGCAGTGCCGTGGTTCTGGTCGAACCAGTACGATTTGCGGTTGCAGACCGTGGGGCTGTCGATCGATCACGATGCGGTGGTGGTCCGCGGCGATCCCGCAGAGCGCAAGTTTTCGGTGATCTACCTGCGCGAAGGCCGGGTCGTCGCGCTCGATTGCGTCAACACCACGCGCGACTACGTGCAGGGCCGCAAGCTGATCGAAGCGCGCGCGGTGGTCGATCCCGCGCTGCTCGCCGACACCGAGGTTGCGCTCAAAGAGCTGCTCTGAGCCGCGCGGCAGCCCAGTCGGCGGCCTCGGCAACCACCGGATCGGGATCGGCGCGCAAACCCTCGACCTGCGCCAGCAACTCGCGCCGCCCGCTGTTGCCCGCCGCATAGAGGCAATTGCGCACGAAACGGTCGCGCCCGACGCGCTTGATCGGGCTTCCCGAGAACAGCTGGCGGAAGGACGGATCGTCGAGCTCGAGCAGCTTCGCCAGATCCGGCGCGACCAGTTCCTCGCGCGGCAGGAGCCTGGCATGGGCGTGCGCGGTTTGCGCAAACTTGTTCCACGGGCACACGGCGAGACAATCGTCGCAGCCGTAGATCCGGTTGCCCAGTGCGGCCCGGAATTCCTCCGGGATCGGTCCCTTGTGCTCGATGGTGAGATAGGAAATGCACCGCCGCGCATCGAGCCGATAGGGTTCGGGGAATGCGTCGGTCGGGCAGGCGTCCTGGCAGGCGCGGCACGAACCGCAGCTGTCGCCCAGCGGAGCATCGGGCGCGAAGGGCAGCGTCGAATAGATCGCGCCCAGGAACAGCCAGCTGCCATGCTCGCGGCTGACCAGATTGGTGTGCTTGCCCTGCCAGCCGATCCCCGCCGCCTGTCCGAGCGGCTTTTCCATCACCGGTGCGGTATCGACGAAGACCTTGAGCGCGCTGTCCGGTTCGCGCGCGATCAACCAGCGCGCCAGCGCCTTGAGCGCCTTCTTGACCACATCGTGATAGTCGCGCCCCTGCGCATAGACCGAGATCCGCGCCTTGTCGGGCGCGTCGGCCAGTGCCAGCGGATCGTTGGGCGGCGCGTAGCTCATACCCAGCGCGATCACGCTGCGCGCCTCGGGCCACAGGCCCTGCGGCGAGACGCGCTGCGCTTTTCTCGTCTCCATCCATTCCATCGACCCATGGCGCCCTTCGGCGAGCCATTCCTCGAGCCGTTCGGCGCGAAGCGGCTCGCCCGCCGCCGCCGTGAAACCGCAGGCGACGAAGCCAAGTCGCCGCGCCTCGACTCGCAGATCTTCCTGCAGAGCGGCGATGGGCTGCGGCGCGATCAAAACTAGCTGTTGCTCCTGTTGATGGGTGGCGGGTAACCCATTGCCATGCTTAACCAGACCGAGGCCCCCCCGCGAGGCGAAACTTCCGCCATTGCGCAACAGCAGGCGCAACAGCAGGCGCCGGAGCGCCCGCTGGCGATCGAAGCGAAAGGGCTGGTCAAGCGGTTCGATGGAACGCTTGCGGTGGACGGGGTGGACATTTCCGTCCCCGAAGGCGCGATCTACGGCATTCTGGGGCCCAATGGCGCCGGGAAGACGACGACCTTGCGCATGCTGCTCGGTATCATCGATCCCGACGAGGGTGTGCGCCGGGTGTTCGGGCACGACCGCCCGCACGATATCGCCCGGCTGATCGGCTATCTTCCCGAGGAGCGCGGGCTCTACCCCACCATGAAATGCGACGAGGCAATTGCCTTCATGGGCGCACTACGCGGGCTGACGCTCGAAGAAGGCCGCAAGCGCGGACGAGCGCTGCTCGAAGCCCATGGCCTGGGTCATGCGATCGATCGGCAGATCCGCCAATTGTCCAAGGGCATGGCGCAGACCGTCCAGCTGCTCGGCACGCTGGTGCACCGGCCGCGGCTGGTGGTGCTCGACGAGCCCTTCTCGGGTCTCGACGCGATCAACCAAGGCAAGCTGGAGGTCATGATCCGCGATCTCGCGGGGCAGGGTACGACGGTGATCTTCTCCACTCACGTGATCCACCACGCCGAACGCCTGTGCGACGATGTCGCGATCATCGCCGGGGGCCGCGTGCCCTATGCCGGATCGGTGGATGCCGCGCGCGACAGCATCCCCGCGCAGGTCCGGCTCGAGACGCGCAATCGCGACGGGCGCTGGCGCGCGGCCCTGCCGGAGGATGCGCAGCACGACGTCAAGGCGAATGGCGGCCATTTCTGGTTCTTCCCGGTGCCCGACAGCGGAATCGAAACGCTGCTCAAGCAATTGATCGAGGGCGATGCCGGCGTGCTGTCGCTGTCGATCGAGCGCGCCGGGCTGCACGATGCCTTCGTCGAGATTGCCGGAGCAGCTGCGGCGCGCGCGCTCGAGGCCGACAATGCCGCCGGAGCCAGCGCATGACTATGGCCGACAAGAGCCGGTTGTCGCTGTGGCAAGCCGCCTGGGTGGTGGCGCGCCGCGACTTTCAGGCGATCCTGTTCAGCAAGGCCTTCCTGCTGTTCCTGCTCGGACCGATCTTCTTCGGGGCGATCAGCATTGCCGCCGGAATGCTCGGAGCCAAGGCCGCCGAAAGCGGCGAACCGCCGCGTCTCGCGGTGATGCTGCCTGCTGCGCAAGCCGAAGCGCTCGCTCGCGCGCATCGCGAACTCGATGCCCTGATCTCCATTCCCCCGATCGAGCGCGTCACCGTCGGCGAAGCCGAACCCGCCACCCTGCTTGCGGATCGCACGCGCAATTTCGGTGCGGTGCTGACAGGCACATTGGCGCAACCGCGGCTGATCGGCACTCAGGAACAGATCGAGCGCTGGCAGGGCCGGGTCGCGTTGCTGGCGGCGCGCGCGCAGGGGCCCGATGCGACCTATCCCACGGTTGCGCTCGAGCAGACCCAGACGAGCATGGCGAGCACCCGCAGCGCGCAGACCGGCACCGCGACCGCCGGGATCACCCTGCTGTTCCTGCTCACCATGCTGCTGGCCGGCATGGTCCTCTCCAATCTGGTCGAGGAGAAGGCCAACAAGATCATCGAAATCCTTGCGGCCGCAATCCCGATGGACGCGGTGTTCGTCGGCAAGCTGTTCGCCATGCTGGCAATCAGCTTCGTCGGGATCGCGGTGTGGGGCGGGCTGGCGCTGGTCGCTCTGGCACTGGTTCCATTGGACGGTACCACGCTGCCGACCCCGGCGGTCGGTTGGCCGCTCTTCGCCGCGCTGTTCGTGCTCTATTTCGCGCTGGCCTATCTGCTGATCGGCTCGGTGTTCCTCACCGTTGGGTCGATGGCGGCCACCGTGCGCGACGTGCAGACGCTGTCGATGCCGGCCACGATCCTGCAACTCGCGGTGTTCTTCCTCGCCACTTTTGCGATGACCGATATCGGCTCGCCGGTGGAACTGTTTGCGGCGGTCTTCCCGCTGTCGTCGCCCTACGCGATGGTCGGGCGCGCCGCCCAGTCGCCGGACCTGCTCCCGCATCTGGTCGCCCTTGCCTGGCAAGTGGCGTGGGTGACGATCTTCGTGCGCGGCGGCGCCTCCCTGTTCCGGCGGCGGGTGATGAAATCCGGCCCAGCCACGGCCAAGGCGAAAGGTCGCTTCAGCCTCGGGTGGCGCCCGACGCGCCGATAACGGAGCGGTTCGGTCCCGATTTGCAACGCACTATTGACACACTTGTCAGTTACGCGGGATAGTGGAGCATGACGGAGGCGACCGGAACGAGTCGCCCCAAGCGGGAGAGTACCATGGCCACCATCGCCGCCGAAAAGCCCCAGTTCCGTACAGAACCAAGCGCCTACGAGTCGCTCAAGGAGCATTTCGACGCCCACCCCGACCAGCGGATGCACCATTCGCACAAGTGGGATGTCAGCCGTTCGGATATCTACGCCGAGGATAGCTGGCAGCCGATCTTCCGCGAAATGCGTGAGGCGGGGCCACTGCATTACATCCCCGAAAGCCCGTTCGGACCCTATTGGGCGGTGGTCCAGCACAAGGCGATCCAGCATATCGAGGCGCTGCCCGACCTGTTCTCGTCGAGCTGGGAACACGGCGGCATCACCATTCTGGAACGCGCCGAGGACATTCCCGAGGAAGAACGCCTCGAACTGCCGATGTTCATCGCGATGGACCGGCCCAAGCACACCGGCCAGCGCCGCACCGTCGCCCCCGCCTTCACCCCGGGCGAAATGAAACGGATGGAGGCGGATATTCGCCAGCGAACCGGCGAATTGCTCGATTCGCTGCCGCGCGGCGAAGTGTTCGACTGGGTCGACACGGTCTCGATCGAACTGACCACCGGGATGCTGGCGCTGCTGTTCGGCTTCCCGTGGAAAGATCGCCGGTTGCTGACGCTGTGGTCGGACTGGGCCGGCGACACCGAGCTCGCCAGCGTGCGCGAACTGGATCAGCTGCGGCGCAGCTTCCTGCACGAAATGGCCGCCTATTTTCAGATGCTGTGGGCCGAGCGCGCGCAGCAGGATCCCGCACCCGACCTCATCTCGATGATGATTCATTCCGAGGCGATGAACCAGCAGAGCCCGGAAGAATTCATGGGCAATCTGATCCTGCTGATCGTCGGCGGCAACGATACCACCCGCAACACGATGAGCGGGATCATCCACGGCTTCGACACCTTCCCCGACCAGCGCAAGCTGTTCGAGCAGAACCCCGACCTGATCCCGAATGCGGTCCAGGAATGCATCCGTTTCCAGACCCCGCTCGCGCATATGCGCCGGACCTGCACCGAGGACACCGAGCAGTTCGGCCAGCAGATCAAGAAGGGCGACAAGGTGGTGCTGTGGTACCTGTCGGCCAATCGCGACGAGCAGGTGTTCGAGAACCCCGACAAGCTCGATATCGCCCGCGAGAACGCCCGCCGCCACCTGGCCTTCGGTTACGGCATCCATCGCTGCGTCGGCGCTCGGCTGGCGGAACTGCAGCTGCGGATCCTGCTCGAAGAGATGCACAAGCGCCGTATGCGGGTGCATGTCGCGGGGGATGTCGAGCGGGTGCGCGCGAATTTCGTCCATGGCTTCCGCAAGCTCGAGGTCGAAATCACCGAATTCTGAAGTGGCCGGCACGATAGCCGACCGCCGTTCCGCTGCTATTCACCGGTGATCTGTCATGGATCGTTGCATGGACCATGATCACCCCTCGCCCAAAGTCAGTCTGGATCGCCGCCGTGCGCTGGGCACCTTCGGCGCCGGCATCGCCTTCTCCGCGCTTGCAGCATGCGGCGCAGGCGTTGCCGAAGCGCGAAGCTTCCCCGTCGCACTGAGCGAAGCGCAATGGCGCGAGAAACTGACCCGGGCCGAATTCCACGTGCTGCGTCAAGAGGGCACCGAACGGCCCTATTCGAGCCCGCTCGACAAGGAAAACCGCAAGGGCCTGTTCGCCTGCGCCGGTTGCGGAAACAAGCTTTACGCCTCGCGCACCAAATTCGACAGCCGCACCGGCTGGCCCAGTTTCTGGGCGGCGCTTCCCGGAGCGGTCGGGACCAGCCGCGACCGCAAGCTGGGCTATGCGCGCACCGAGGTCCATTGCGCCGATTGCGGTGGCCATCTGGGACACATCTTTGACGATGGTCCCAAGCCGACCGGCAAGCGGCACTGCATAAACGGCGTGGCGATGGATTTCGTCCCCGCCTGATCGGTTTAGCCCAAGCACGCCTGTCGCTGGCGCGATCGCTACGCCCTTTGGGCTAGGTCAGGCGCCTTCGTCGCGCACCAGCGCCGGGCATTGCACTTTCGCGGCCAGCACGCCGAATTCGCGCAGCGTGAAGGTGTTGTCGAACACCACACCGTAGCAATTTTCCTTCCGCCAGCGAATCTTGGCGCGAAGCTCGGGCATTTGCTTGCCTTCGAGGCGGACGGTCTGGTCGAGCGCAAACCGCGCATCGCATTCGATCGAGGCGCCTTGCTGAGAGAGGTTGGACGTGATCGCCTCGCCCCTGCCTGTCAGGCTCGTGACACTTAACGGAATGGTGAGATTGAGGCGCAGCTGCCGTTTGGGGTAGTTCCAGGTCTCACGGATCAAGCGGTCGACCTCCACTTCATCCTCGAAGGTAAAGCTTGCCTCCCTCCCGTTGACGCGAACCTTGCGCAGTTCGAAACTGTCGCCGTTCTGCAATTCGAGGCCCATAATCTCGTCCGTCGGCAAGTCGTGAAACATGCGCAGCGAGATGCCAAGGCTCGACACGTCGCGGATCACGCAGACGAATTCGCCATGTGCGGAGACCAGTTTTGCGGCGCGAATGAGCGAGGTGTAGCGCTTCGCGGCGCGCTGATCTGCGTCGGTGGATGCCTCTTGCCCAGTTGTGCTGTCGATCGACAGTAAATCCATTGCGATCCCACCTTCCAAGCGAAGAAGAGCCCATCCCGATGGGCCCGACTCCACTTCATCCGGTGAAATACGTGAAAAAGGGTTAAAACCACCCTAACTGGCCGCAGAGGATACCGGATTTCAAATAGATCCGGGGCTTGGTGCGGGTGGCGGGACTCGAACCCGCACGACCAAAGGTCAGGGGATTTTAAGTCCCCGGCGTCTACCATTCCGCCACACCCGCGCTCGGGAGCGGGTTAGCCAGCCCGGAGCGAAGCGACAAGAGAGGGAGTGAGGTCGATCGAGACCTCACCATCGCCTCATTCCTCGTTGAGGACCCGACGCATTTCCTTGCCCGGGCGGAAATAGGGTACCCGCTTGGCGGCCACTTCGACCTGCTCGCCGGTGCGCGGATTGCGGCCCTTGCGGGCATCGCGTTCACGGGTAGAAAATGCACCGAAGCCGCGCAGCTCGACCCGGCCCCCCTCCGCCAGCCGCTGGCTGATCTCGTCGAAGAAGATATCGGCCACCTGTTCGACCTCTTCGGCACGCAGGTCGGGATTGTCCTTCGCCAGCGCTGCCAGCAGTTCGGATCGTATCATGTTGCTCTCCCGACCGCCCGTTCGGCAAATCAGCTGAATTCCAGTGGCGCGACCCAACAGTCGTCCGGCGCTTTTGCCGTCCCGACCTCGGATTCGACCTGCCAGAAAGGGCCTGTCTCGGCAAGTTAACAAAGGAATGTATTTCGCAACGATGCGAAGCCTGTTTCCGCTTCAGGCGGGGGCCAGCAGATCCTCGGCATCCAGCCCGAGCCGCTCGATCCGCTCGCGGATGAGCGGCCATTCTTCCTCGACGAACAATCGCCGTTCGCTGCGGCATAGCCGCTCGGCAGCACCATCGACCACATACATGCCGACCCCGCGCTGCACCGCGACCAGCCCGTCGGACTGGAACTGCTGATACGCCTTGGCCACAGTCAGCGGGTTCGCACCCTGCTCGGCCGCCAGCGCCCGCACCGATGGGAGCATCTTGCCCTCGGGGTAGCGCCCGTCGATTATCGCCGCAGCGATCAGATCGCGCAGCTTGAGATAGACGGGTTTGGACTGATTGCTCATTGCATTTCCTAAGGGAGAATGCTGCTGCAGTGCCATAATACAGCGCGGCGCGCAAGGTGAGGGCCGCGCTGGATCTTTTGCATCGCGAGGTGGTCGCGACTGAAACTAATGCTTCACATGAGTGCTCGACTCGCTAGGTTGCCGCGCTTCGGAGGCCTGGCGCGCAAGATCAGGCTGGAACACAAAGGGTTGGATTTTCATGGTCGAGGGACTCTTCTTCACATTTGGCTCGGGGTTCGAGATGTGGGCGTTCCGGGTCGCGGTGATCGCGCTCGCAGCATTCCTCATCGGGGGCATGGTGCTTGTTACCCGCCCGCAGGAAGAGGTGATCGGCCACCCCAAGGGGCTGTTCCTGCTGTTCATGGCCGAAATGTGGGAGCGTTTCTCCTACTACGGCATGCGCGCCCTGCTGATCTTCTATCTCGTTCAGCATTGGCTGTTCTCGGACAGCGAGGCCTCGATCATCTACGGTGCCTACACGGCGCTGGTTTACATCACTCCGGTCCTCGGCGGGTATCTGGCAGATCGGTATATCGGGCAGCGCAAGGCGGTGCTCTTCGGGGCCGTCCTGCTGACCTTGGGTCATTTCTTCATGGCGTTCGAGGGCAGCGGCGGTCAGGGCGATCCGATGATCAACGTGTTCTGGCTCGCGCTGGCACTGATCATCGTGGGCTCGGGCTTCCTCAAGGCGAATATCTCGGTCATCGTCGGACAGCTTTATACCCGCACCGATGTCCGCCGCGATCCGGCCTACACGATCTTCTACATGGGGATTAATGTCGGCGCGGCGACCGCCTCGATCATCTGCGGCTATCTCGGTCAGACCTATGGCTGGCAATACGGCTTCGGCCTTGCCGGTTTCGGCATGCTGATCGGTCTGGTGTTCTTCGTGCTCGGCAAGCCGCTGCTGCTCGGCAACGGAGAGCCCAAGGATCCCGAGAAGATCAAGGGCTTCAAGGAATGGGGCATCTACGGTGCCGGTCTGGCGATGGTCCTGCTGTGCTGGGCCGCAATCCAGTATCAGGCTCTGGTCGGCTACGTGGTTGGCGGATTCGGCGGCGCCCTCGTCCTCTATGTGTTGTTCGTCGCCGTAACCAAGCTGGCGCCAGAGGAACGCGATCGCATCTTCGCGGCAATGTTCCTGATCCTGACCTCGATCGTTTTCTGGGCCCTGTTCGAACAGGCCGGCTCGTCGCTCAACCTGTTCACCGACCGGCACGTCGACACACAGGGCGTGAACGCGTCGATGTTCCAGTCAATCAACGCGATCTACATTGTCCTGCTGGCGCCGATCTTCGCTTTCGGCTGGCAGAAACTGGCGCAGAAAGGGAAGGAGCCCTCGACGCCCATGAAGTTCGGGCTTGCGGTTATTCAGGTCGGACTGGGCTTCCTCGTGTTGGTGTGGGGCTCGCAGACCGCGGGCCTGAACGTGCCAACTCCGGTCATCTTCATCTTCCTGGTCTATCTGCTCCACACCACCGGCGAACTGTGTCTCTCGCCGGTCGGTCTGTCGGCGATGAACCGGCTCAGCCCGACGCATATGGCCAGCCTCATCATGGGCACCTGGTTCTTCGCGTCGGCGACCGGCAATTTCGCCGCCGGCCTGATCGCTTCGGCGACTGGGGGCGAAGGCGTCGGTGAGGAAGCGGGCAAGCAGGTCGTGCTCGATGTCTACAGCACGGTTGGCTGGTACGCGGTCGGGATCGGTGTCCTGGTCATGGTGGTCAGCCCGCTGATCAAGAAGCTGATGCATCTCGATACTCTGGTCGACGACAATGTCGGCGATGACCTCGAGGGCCGGTCGCAGGCCGGTATCGAGCCGCAGGAAGGCGGTATCCACCCGACCACCTCGCCGCAGATCCCGCGCGCGCCCGGTCAGGACCGCTGACACCGCAGCCAAACATGAGGCCGGGGCGCAAATGCTCCGGCCTCTTCAAATTCCGCTACGACAGCACGATGACGAAACGAGGGGCAATATGAGACTTCCAGCCAAATTCGCGGCGTGCATTCTGGCGAGCAGCGCGCTCGCCGCCTGCGCCACCACCGATGGTGCCGACCGCAGCAGGACATCGTCCAGCGCGGCGGCCGAGATCGGTACACCCTACGCCTCGACCTACCGTCCCTATCCCGGGCGCCCGACGGCGCTGGTCGGCGCGACCGTGTTCGACGGCACGGGCGGCCGGATCGACAATGGCACGGTGCTGTTCCGCGAGGGCAAGGTGGTCGCGGTGGGCGATTCATCGCTCTCGACCGAGGGCTACGACCGGATCGATGCCAACGGCAAGTTCGTGACCCCCGGGGTCATCGACATCCACTCGCACCTCGGCAATTATCCCACCCCCAGCGTCGACGCGCATTCCGACGGCAACGAGGCGACCAGCCCGACCACCCCTGAAGTCTGGGCCGAACATTCGGTCTGGCCGCAGGATCCCGGCTTTTCGCGCGCGCTTGCCAATGGCGGCGTGACCAGCCTGCAGATCCTGCCCGGCTCGGCCAACCTGACCGGTGGACGCACGGTGACGCTCAAGAACGTCGCGGCGCGGACCGTGCAGGGGATGAAGTTCCCCGGCGCGCCCTATGGCATGAAGATGGCCTGCGGCGAGAACCCCAAGCGGGTCTACGGCAGCAGGGGGAGGATCCCGTCCACCCGCATGGGCAATTTCGCGGTAAACCGGCAGATGTGGCTCGATGCCAAGGCTTATGACGGCGAAAAACGCGATCTCGGCAAAGAAACCCTCAAGGGCGTGCTCGACGGCGACATCCTGGTCCACAACCACTGCTACCGCGCCGACGAGATGGCGCTGGTAATGGATATGGCCGAGGAGATGGGCTACAAGGTCACGGCCTTCCACCACGCGGTCGAGGCCTACAAGATCGGCGACCTGCTGCGCGAGAACGACGTCTGCAGCGCGATCTGGGCCGATTGGTACGGCTTCAAGATGGAAGCCTATGATGGCATCCTCGAGAACGCCGCGCTGCTCAACCAGGCCGGCGCCTGCGTGGTCATCCACTCCGACGATGCCAATGGGATCCAGCGATTGAACCAGGAGGCCGGCAAGGCGCAGGCCGCCGGACGGCGAATGGGGATGGAAATTTCCGATGGCGACGTGATCGGCTGGATCACCCTCAACGCCGCCAAGGCGATGGGCATCGCCGACCAGACCGGCAGCCTCGAAACCGGCAAGATGGCGGATGTGGTGCTGTGGAACGGCGATCCGCTGTCGGTCTATTCAAGGCCCGAGAAGGTCTGGATCGACGGTGCGCTGATGTTCGACGCGCTCGATCGCAAACGCCGACCGGTGAGCGATTTCGAGCTTGGCCAGCCCGGTGAAGGAGACGTCAAATGATCAAGCGCACCCTTCTTGCCGCGGTTGCCGCCTGTGCCATCGCCGTCCCCGCCGCCGCGCAGGATTTCACCATCACCAACGCTACGGTCGCCACCGGCGATGGCAGCGAGCCGATCGAGAACGGCCATGTCGTCGTGCGCGGCGGCAGGGTCGTGTCGGTGGGAGCCGGAGCGCCGGCTGCGGGCGGAACCGCGATCGACGCCGAAGGCCGCTGGGTCACCCCCGGCCTCTTCGCCACGGTCACCACGCTCGGCCTGTCGGATGTCGGCGCGGTCAGCGAGTCGAACGATACGCAGGCGGGCAGTTCGCCCTTCAGCGCTGCGCTCGATGCGGCGCCGGCGATCAACCCCAGTTCGCAACACATCCTCGTCCATCGCGCCGCAGGCGTGACGCGCGCCGCCAGCGTGACCATGCCGGCGAGCTCGATCTTCGGCGGCCAGGGGGCGATCATCGATCTCGGCGCCGATCCGCAGGCGGTGGTTCGTCCGCGCGCCTTCCAGGTCGTCGCGCTGGGCGAGAGCGGGGCGCGGCTCGCGGGCGGCAGCCGCACCGCGACGCATGCGCTGCTGCGCAATGCGCTGCGCGAGGCAACCCGGTTCGGCGAGGACGCCAGCATCCCCGGTCGCGCCTCGCGCGCCGCCGATGTCCGCACTGGCGACGACCTGCCGATCGATCCGCGAATGACCGGCGATGACGCGGCTCGCGGCGACGATGTCCTGCTCACCCGGTTCGACGCGGCCGCGCTGGTCCCCGTCGTACGCGGCGAACAGCCGCTCTATGTCTCGGTCGAACGGGCTTCGGATATTCGCAGCGTGCTCGCGCTGCGCAGCGAGTTTCCCGGTCTCGACCTCGTGCTCGTCGGCGCCAGCGAAGGTTGGCTGGTCGCGAACGAGATCGCCGCTTCGGGCGTCCCGGTGATCGCCGACGGTCTCGACGATCTGCCGCAGAGCTTCGAAGAGCTCGGCAGCACGCAGTCGAACATCGGTCGCATGGTCGCCGCCGGGGTCAAGGTGGCGATCAACGCCGCCGCGATGGAGAACCCGCGCAATCTCAACCAATATGCCGGCAATCTCGTCGCGCTGTCGCGACTGCCCGGCGCCTCCGGACTGAGCTGGGGCCAAGCATTTGCCGCGATCAGCTCGATCCCCGCCGAGATCAGCGGCATGGGCGGGCGCGCCGGCGTGCTCGCGCCCAATGCCGCTGGCGATGTGGTGATCTGGGACGGCGATCCGCTCGAGCTTGGCGCGATGCCGGTGCGGGTGTTCATCGACGGGGTCGAGCAGCCGCTCGACAATCACCAGAGCCGCCTCAAGGAACGCTATCGCGATCTCGACGAAAGCGATCTGCCCAAGGCCTACGACTGGTAAGGATCTGAACGAGATGCGGAGCACACTTATCGCGCTGGGCGCGGCCTTTGCGGCGGTCGGCTTCTATGCCGCAACCGCGCAAGACGAAGCGCCCGGTCGCTCCAACGACCTGGCCTGGCATAGCGCGCAGCAGGCCTATCTTGGCGGGCTCGATGCCGCGGACGGCTGGCAATGGATGGAAGGCGGTTTGCACTGGCGATTGCTCGATGGCGACCGGAGCGGCGAGCGCCCGACCGTTGCCGACAAGGTCACCGTCTATTACGAGGGCCGCTTCATCGACGGAGCGGTGTTCGACAGCTCCTACGAACGCGGCGAACCCGCCACCTTCCCGCTCGGGCGGCTGATTCCCGGCTGGCAGGTTGCGATCCCCGAGATGGGCGTGGGCGATACGATCGAGATCGCGGTTCCCGCAGATCTGGGTTATGGTCCCGTCGGCAAGGGACCGATTCCAGGTGGAGCGACGCTGCTTTTCAAGGTCGAACTGATCGGGATCGAGGGACGCTAGACGAACCAGACGAAGGGGGAAGGCGATGGGCGGCGAGCTTGGGATGTCGGGCGCAGGCGGCGGGGCTCTTGACCCTGCACTGATCGAGCTGATCGCTGCCAGCCTCGCCTTCGTCGGCACGCATTTCGCGATGTCGCACCCGCTGCGCCCGTGGCTGATGAAGCTCGGGCAGAACGGCTTTATGCTGGCCTACTCGCTCGTCAGCCTCGCGACCTTCGTCTGGATGGTCACGGCCTTCAAGGCTGCCCCTCCCGGCGACCTTGGCGGCAGCGGCGAGATCGGTTGGCTGCTCTCGTCTCTCATCACCCTGCCCGCGCTGGTCCTGTTCGCAGGCTCGCTCACTCCCGGCAATCCGGCGATGCCGACCCCGGGCGCCGCCGCAGCGGCGCGTGCCGCGCCGACCGGGGTCTTCCTCGTCACCCGGCATCCGATGATGTGGAGCTTCGCTCTGTGGGCGGTGTCGCACATCGTGCTGTGGTGGAGCTGGCGTACCAATGTCATCGGGCTGGCGATCCTCACCCTCGCGCTGCTGGGCGCGCATCTGCAGGATCGCAAGAAACGCACGCTGATGGGCGAGGACTGGAAGGCCTGGGAAGCGCACACCGGCTATTGGCCGCGCTGGAGCCGGCTGGGCGCGGCGGGTGCGAAGATATGGATCGCGGCGCTCGTACTCTGGGCGCTGCTGACCTGGGTGCACCTGCCGCTGGCGGGGATACCCGCCGGCTTGTGGCGCTGGATCGGCTAGGGCGCTGGATCGGCTAGTTCAGCCCCTCGATTAGCGGCCCTTGAAGTCCGGCGCGCGCTTTTCGATCAGCGCGTCGACGCCTTCCATGTGATCCTCGGTCAGATGCATCAGCGCCTGCGTGTTGGCCGCCATCTCGAGCGCGGTGTCGTAGCTGGTCTCGCGTCCCTGCCGCATCAGGTTCTTGGCGTGACGCAAAGCGTGCGGGGGCATCGCGGCGATCTTGCCGGCCAGCGTCCCGGCTTCGTCCATCAGCGCTTCGGCTTCGACCACCCGGCTGACCAGACCCCAGGCGCAGGCGGTCTCGGCGTCGATCACCTCGCCGGTGTAGAACAGTTCGGAAGCGCGCGCCTCGCCGATGATGCGTGGCAACAACCAGGTGCCGCCATCGCCGGGGATGATCCCCAGCTTGAGGAAGGTCACCCCGAACTTCGCCTTGCTCGAGGCGATGCGGATATCGCCAAGGCAGGCGAGATCGCAGCCCAGCCCAATCGCGGGGCCGTTGACCGCCGCGATCAGCGGCACGCGCAGACCGTAGAGCGCGCGCAGGATGCGGTGGATGTTGTTGCGATAATTGTCCGACAGGCCCGGCGCGGTGCCCCCGAAGGAGCCGCTGCGCTCCTTCATCGCCTTGATGTCGCCCCCGGCCGAGAATGCCCGTCCGGCGCCGGTCAGGATAACGCAACGGACATCGAGATCGCGGTCGATCGCATCGCAGGCGGCAACGAAGGCATCGCCATCGCCCGCTGCACCCAGCGGATTCATCGTCTCGGCGCGGTCGATCGTCAGGGTTACGACATGGCCCGCGCGCTCGACCTTGAGCAGACCCATCGGCTCAGGCTCGCGCTTCTTCGACGCCGGTGCTGTTATGCTGCAGCGCGCTCAGGACCTTTTCGACGATATGCGGGGCGTTGAGCCCGGCTTCGTCATATTGCGTGGTCGGGTCGTTCTGGTCCTGGAACATATCGGGCAGCCGCATCGTGCGAATCCGCAACCCGCTGTCGGTCAGCCCGGTGTCGCTGGCATGGGTGAGGACATGCGCGCCGAGACCGCCCACCGCGCCCTCTTCGACCGTGACCACCACATCGTGGCTACGCATCAGCCGGTCGATCAGTTCGGTGTCGAGCGGCTTGGCGAAGCGCATGTCCGCCACGGTGGTGGACAGACCGCGGGCATCGAGCTGGTCGGCCGCCTTCATCGCTTCCGCAAGCCGCGCTCCAAGCGAGAGAATTGCTACTTTGGTGCCCTCGCGGACGATCCGGCCCTTGCCGATTGCGAGCTTCTCAAGCGTCTCCGGCAGGTCGACGCCCACGCCATTGCCGCGCGGATAGCGGAAGGCGATCGGGCCGTCGTCGTACTCGGCGGCGGTGTAGGTCATGTGGGCCAGTTCGGCCTCGTCGGCCGCGGCCATCACGACGAAATTGGGCAGCGTGCACAGATAGGTGACATCGA
Organism: Erythrobacter sp. QSSC1-22B; assembly: GCF_001678665.1. Classification (GTDB taxonomy): domain Bacteria; phylum Pseudomonadota; class Alphaproteobacteria; order Sphingomonadales; family Sphingomonadaceae; genus Qipengyuania. The sequence goes on along the minus strand of NZ_LZRP01000008.1, from coordinate 16,897 downwards.
AGCTGCCCGCATGGGTGGCACCGTCGGCGCCGACCAGCCCGGCACGGTCGATCGCGAAGCGCACCGGCAGGTTCTGGATCGCGACATCGTGGACCACCTGATCGTAGGCGCGCTGAAGGAAGGTCGAATAGATCGCGGCAAAGGGGCGCATCCCCTGCGCGGCGAGGCCGGCGGCGAAAGTCACCCCGTGCTGCTCGGCAATCCCGACATCGAAGGTGCGGTCGGGATGCGCGGCGGCGAAGCGGTCGATCCCGGTACCGCCCGGCATGGCGGCGGTAATCGCGCAAATCCGCGGATCGCTCTCGGCCAGCCTGGAAAGCGTGTCGCCGAAGACGTTCTGATAGGCGGGCGGACCCTTGGCGGACTTCGCCTTCTCGCCGGTGACGACATCGAATTTGGGTACGCCGTGATATTTGTCGGCGCTGTTCTCGGCCGGGGCATAGCCCTTGCCCTTCTGGGTCACGACATGGACCAGCACCGGACCCTGGTCGCTATCGCGGACATTCTCGAGAACGGGGATCAGATGGTCGAGATTGTGGCCGTCGATCGGGCCGACGTAATAGAAGCCCAGCTCCTCGAACAATGTCCCGCCGGTGACCATGCCGCGGGTGAATTCCTCGGCCTTCTCGAGGCTGGAATGAACCCGGCGGCTCATTTTGCGCGCGACTTTCGAGGCCAGGCTGCGCAGGCCGAGATATTCGCTGCTCGAGACCATTCGCGCCAGATAGGCCGACAATCCGCCAACCGGGGGCGCGATCGACATGTCGTTGTCGTTGAGGATCACCACCAGGCGATTTCCCGCCTGCTCGGCGTTGTTCATCGCCTCGTAGGCCATCCCAGCGCTCATCGCACCATCGCCGATCACCGCGATGCCGCGACCATTCTGGCCCTGCATCTTGTTGGCCATGGCGAAACCCAGCGCCGCGCTGATCGAGGTCGAGCTGTGCGCCGCACCGAAGGGATCGTATTCACTTTCGGAGCGCTTGGTGAAACCCGAGAGCCCGCCGCCCTGACGCAGCGTGCGAATCCGGTCGCGGCGACCGGTCAGGATCTTGTGCGGATAGCACTGGTGGCCGACATCCCAGACCAGCCGGTCACTCGGCGTGTCGAAGACGTAATGGATCGCCACCGTGAGCTCGACCACGCCGAGCCCGGAGCCCAGATGACCCCCGGTCGAGCCGACCGCGTCGATCACCTCGTCGCGCAATTCGTCGGACAGCTGGCGCAATTGTTCTTTGCCGAGTTTGCGAAGGTCGACAGGCAAATCGACGGTATCAAGCAGCGGCGTCTGGGGTTTCTGACTCATAGGACCATAGCCTTACACAGGCTTTTCGAGCCTGTCGATGAACGCGATATCGCCGGGAACATTCAGACGATTGCCGCTCAGGCGGCGCAGCTTTGGCACAAGCCCCGCAGCTCGACTACCGGGCGCACTGCGGCGAAACCGGCATCCTGCCCGGCCGCACGCAGCGCATCGGTCACGCGGCGATCGTCGAGATGGCTGGCTTTCCCGCAATCGTCGCAGATCAGGAAGATGCAATCGTGGCGGCATCCGGGGTGGGTGTTGACCAGATAGGCGTTCGCGCTTTCGATCCGGTTGGCGAGATTGGTACGCACGAACAGATCGAGGATGCGATAGACGCTGTTGGGCGCGACCCGCTTGCCGCGCGAGGCCGAAAGATTGTCGGCGATGTCGTAGGCAGACGCCGGGCGATCGTGGCGCGCGAGCTCTTCGAACACCGAGGCACGCATCCCGGTCCATTGTTCGCCCGCCTCGGTCAGCGTGCGCTGCGCGGCGGCGGCGAGATCCTCGCCCGAATGCTCGGCGTGCTGGTGTATCTTGGTTGCCATCCCACCGAGGTAAGCCGGGTGATGCGCGCTTGCAAGCTGGCGGGGGTTCAGCCTGGTTTGAACTCGGAGCGATAGACGCCCGGATACAGCCGCTTGAGCGCCGCCAGCTTGGGCACATCCCAGCGCACGACATAGGGATGACGCGGGTTGCGAAGCGCGAAATCCTGATGCGTGGCTTCGGCGGGGTAGAAAGTCTTGGCCGCGGCGACCGGGGTGACAATCGGAGCGTCCCATTTGCCGCTACGCTTCATCTGCGCGAGATAGGCGGTGGCGACCCGGCGCTGCTCGGCGGTCAGCGGCACCAGCTCCGCGTTGTAATGCGGGCCGCGATCGGGACCCTGGCGATCCTTGAGCGTCGGATCGGCGATGACCGAGAAGAAGACCCGCAGCAGCTGGTCGTAACGGATCACCTTGGGATCGTAGACCACCTTCACCGCCTCGACATGATCGGTGATGCCGCTCGATACGAGATTGTAGGAGGCCTGGCGTTTGGTGCCGCCATGATAGCCGGACACCGCGCTCTGGACGCCCTCTACATGGCTGAAAACCGCCTCGACGGTCCAGAAACAACCACCCGCGAAGATTGCGGTCTGCAGACCGGAGCCTTCTTCCGCCACCCGCGCCGCCTGGGGTGCAGCGACCACGCTGGCGGCTGCGACGACGGGTTGCTGACACGCCGAAATGGCGAAAATCAGGGCGGCGGCGGGGAGTATTTTTTTCAAGATTACGCGAGTGCGCTTGTGAGGGTTGCGCTCATCTCAGGGTTGTTCAACGCCACTGCGAGGCCGCCGATGAGGAAGCCGAGCGCGAAGTTCACGTAGAGATTTCTGGAGGAGAGGGTCATGGCGGGGTCTTTCTGTTGTGTGTTCCATCCCGGCCTAGCGCCCCCGACTTTGCCGTTCGCTTAATGCCCATGTCGTGCGCCGTTCAGGCAATTCAATGGCGGAAGTGGCGCATCCCGGTGAAGACCATCGCCAGACCGGCGGCGTCGGCGGCGGCGATGACCTCGTCGTCGCGGATCGAGCCGCCCGGCTGGATGACCGCGCTGGCGCCGGCCTCGACCGCAGCGAGCAGCCCGTCCGCGAATGGGAAGAACGCGTCCGAGGCGACCGCCGAACCCTGCGTGCGCGGCTGCGCCCAGCCGTAGGTTTCAGCCGCTTCGCGCGCCTTCAACGCCGCGATCCGCGCCGAATCGCGGCGGTTCATCTGGCCGGCGCCAATGCCCGCGGTCGCGCCATCCTTCGCATAGACGATCGCGTTCGACTTGACGTGCTTGGCCACAGTCCAGGCAAACAGGCAGTCGGCGAGTTCCTGTTCGGTCGGTGCGCGCTTCGTCACCACCTTGAGCTGCGCCGCGGTGATCGCACCGTCGTCGCGCGACTGCAGCAGCGCGCCGCCGGCGATGGTGCGAAGCATCATCCCGCCGCGCGCCGGGTCGGGCAGATCGCCGGTGAGGATCAGCCGCAAATTCTTTTTCTTCGCGAACACCGCCTTGGCCGCATCGTCGGCAGCGGGCGCGCAGACGACTTCGGTGAAAATCTCGCCGATCGCTTCGGCGGTGGGGCCGTCAAGCGGGCGGTTGACCGCGATGATCCCGCCGAAGGCCGAGACGCTGTCGCATTGCAGCGCGGCATTATAGGCCTCGATCAGGGTATCACCGCTCGCCACGCCGCACGGGTTGGCGTGCTTGACGATCACCACGGTGGGCGGCCCGTCACGGAATTCGGCGACCAGCTCGAGCGCGGCATCGGCATCGTTGAGATTGTTGAACGACAGCTCCTTGCCCTGCACCTGCTGATGATCGGCGAGCGAACCATTGGGCGCGAAGGCAGGCAGGTAGAGCGCCGCCTTCTGGTGCGGGTTCTCGCCATAGCGCAGCGCCTGGCCCTTGCGGAACGGCACGGTGATCCGTTCGGGGAACATCTCGCCCTGATCGGCGAGCGCGAACCAGCTGGCGATCATCGAATCATATTCGGCGGTGGCGGCATAGGCCCTGGCGGCCATGCGACGGCGAAACTCGAGCCCGGTGGCGCCATCGCGCGCGTCGAGTTCGGCGCTCAGCGCGTCGTAATCGGCAGGATCGGTGACGATGGTGACGAAGGCGTGGTTCTTCGCTGCCGAGCGGATCATGCTCGGCCCGCCGATATCGATGTTCCCGATTATCTCGGGCCGCTCGGCGCCCTTGGCGACGGTGGCGGCGAAGGGGTAGAGATTGACCACCACCAGATCGATCGCGCCGATCCCGTGAGCCTGCATCGCGGCGGCGTGTTCGGGATTGTCGCGCACCGCGAGCAGCCCGCCATGGACCTTGGGGTGCAGCGTCTTGACCCTCCCGTCCATCATCTCGGGAAATTCGGTCAGGTCGGAAATGTCGCGCACCTCCAGCCCCGCCTCGCGCAGCGCCTTGGCGGTACCGCCGGTCGAGACCAGCTCGACCCCGCGCTGCGCCAGCGCGCGGCCCAATTCGACCAATCCACTCTTGTCGGACACCGACAGCAGCGCCCGTTCGATTTTCACTTCGCTCAACGCAATTACCCCATTTGTTTGAGCAGCCAGGGGAAATGTCCCCCGCTGCGCGATGCAAGGCCCTCGACGACCAGTTGCTGGATCGGTTGCGGGCGACCCTGCCCATCGACCCACAGGCTTTCCTCGATCGCGAGCTCGCTGTCCTCGCCGCCCAGCCGCAGCTGCCAATAGCTGCCATCGGGAAGCGCGAGCCCGGCACCGCGACGGTCTTCGGACAGCCCCAGTTCGATCCCGGGGCCGATGTGGAAGCGGATCGCGAACCCGATCTTGCCGCGCTGGCCGCGCTTGCCCGCCGGATCGAGGACATCCTCGCCGCGCAATTCGCGGCCATCCTCGGACAGCACGAGGATCCGGCGGTGGATCAGCGCGAAGCGCGAGGCGTAGCCATCGTGGCAGGCTTCGAGCCTGGTGCCCTTGCGCCCCGGCTGGCCGTTGCGACGGGCGGGCTGTTCGATCACCGCGCGGGTGATGTCGACTTCCTCGACCCCCTTGCCGATCTCGCCCTTGATCAGGACCGCGGTGGAATTGGCATCGTCGAGGACCAGTGTGGAATGCGCTGCGGTGGCGCGCAGCCCCTGCTCGATCCGCGCTGGTACCTGCCCCCCGGCAAGCGCGGCGCCGCCGCAATTGACGATGATGCGGTGTTGCCCTTGCGAAAATTCGAACGCCAGCGTCGAGGCGCAGCCGAACCGCGCATGGCGGCGGCGCGGCGGCGGCGCGGCATCGAACTGGAGCACCGATTTGCCGTGCGCGACATGCTGGTAGCCCCATTGGCGCATGTCCTTGCCGGGGCGTGCGCGCACTCCGCTGGCTCCGACCAGCGCGGCGAGCGTGGCGGCGGAGGTCGCGCCCGCGCCCTGCCACGAGCCCAGCCCGCCATCACCGTGGCGCAGCGCCAGCAGCGGCGGCAACAGCATCGCCAGCATGGTGTCGAGCGCGCGCGGCGGGGTGCGTTTGACCGCTTCGTAGCAGGCGCGCAGATCGATCAGCAGCGCGATCGCATCCATCTGCGCCAGCGGGCTGCGCGACAGCATCCCGCCATCGTCGCTGACCGCTTCGCCGAGCGCGCGCAACAGCCCGGCCTCGCCGAACAACCGCCGCGGGCGACCATCGGGGAGCAACAGCCCGGCGGCAACAATCGCGCACCAGCCGGTCAGCGCGCCCAGCCCGTCCTCGGCGCGTTCGACATGGCGATCGAGCCAGCGCGCGGTGGCGGCGATCGCTTCGAGCACGCGCGGGCGCAGCCGCTCATTCGCGCCCGACAGCACCAGCGGGGCATGGACCAGCCACGCCAGCAGCCGCTGCCCGGCGCATTCGACGGTCCAGGCCGGACCGCGACCGATATGGGCGAAATGCGCGCCCAGATCGGCCACCGCGCCGCCGCTGCGGGGCGGGGCATTGGCATCGAGCCAGGCGAGAATGACGCGTTCCGCCGCGGGGACGCCCTGTTCGCGCGAGGCCGCGCACGACAGGTCGCGCAGCCAGGAAAAGCCGTGGACGACGCGCGCAAAGGGCGGGGTCAGCCGCGCGGACGAGCTGAAATCCATCTGCGCGATCGGCGCGCGAACGCCATGGACGAGGAAATGGCCCGAGCGCAGCGCCATACCCGCGGCGCGGTCGCCCGCGAGCGGCGATTCGACGGTGGCGAGCAGGCGCAATCTGGCGGGCTTGCGGAACGGCGCGGCGAGCAGCGCGCCGGGCACGCCGATGCGATAGGCCCAGCGCAGCGCCGCATCGACCGGACCCGTTGCGACCGGGGCGAAATCGGCCAGCGCCAGCGCGCGCGAATTGTCGAGCGGGGGGGTTTCGGTGAGCGTCGCGTCATCCGCGGGGAGCGCGGTGGGTTCTTCATCGGTGCCAAGCGGGAAGATACTGCCCGCGCTCGGCCCGGCGCCCTGCTCGTGCTCGTGCGAGCGCTTGAGCGTGCGCAGGCCGTCGTCCATCAGGCGCCCTTCAGCGCGGCGATGTTCGCCGCGTAGCGATCGGGCCCGCCCGTGAAGGTTGCGGAGCCAGCAACCAGCACATCGGCGCCGGCTTCGACGCACTGGCGCGCGGTCTCGGGATTGACCCCGCCATCGACCTCGAGATGAATCGCGCGCCCGGTGGCGTCGATGCGGCGGCGGATCGCCTCGACCTTGGCCAGCTGCGAGGAGATGAAGCTCTGCCCGCCGAAGCCGGGGTTGACGCTCATCACCAGCACCAGATCGACCAGGTCCATCAGATTGTCGAGCACCTCGACCGGGGTGCCCGGGTTGAGCACCACGCCCGCCTTCTTGCCAAGCCCGCGGATCGCCTGCAGCGTGCGGTGGATATGCGGCCCGGCCTCGGGATGGACGGTGATGTGATCGGCGCCCGCTTCGGCGAAGGCTTCGAGATAGCTGTCGATCGGCGCGATCATCAGATGGACGTCGAAGGGCTTGGTACTGTGCGGACGCAGCGCCTTGATCACCTGCGGGCCAATGGTGATATTGGGGACGAAATGGCCGTCCATCACATCGACATGAATCCAGTCCGCACCGGCCGCGTCGATCGCGCGCACCTCTTCGCCCAGCCGGGCGAAATCGGCGGAAAGGATGGAGGGGGCAATCAGAGGTGTGGTCATGGGCATGGTGGGACCGTGGCGAGGGTCGACGTGGCGGCGTTACCGGGGTGACAGTGCGGTTAACAAGGCGGTGGCCATGTGTTTTCCCCGGTTCGCGGAAGACCTGTGCCGCTGCGGGACACTCCCTGCACTGGCCCCGCACCCGCCCGGCACCCGCCCGGCACCCGCCCGGCAACCGCAACGCGTGTCAATTCAGCCGCAATTCAGGGCCAAAGGCCCACAACAGATGCAAATCGGGAGGCTGCGCCTCCGGCAATTCGGACAATCGACATGAACAGGACTTTCATCGCCCTTGGCGGAACGCTTGCCCTCGCGCTTGGCGCGACCGCGGTTACCGCGCAGGCGCAGTACCGCCAGACCATTCCAAACAACCCGGCGCAATGCGCCGCAGGGGCAGGCCCCTCGGTCATGGTGACGATCAACGGCGTCTCGCAGAGCCGCGGCACCATGCGGATCCAGAGCTATCGCGCGACCGACCGCGACTGGCTGAACAAGGGCCGCTGGATCAACCGCATCGAGATGCCGGCGCGCGCCGGCACGATGCGGGTCTGCGTCCCGCTGCCCGCATCAGGCCATTACGGGATCGCGGTGCGCCACGACGTCAACAACAACGGCAAGACCGATCTGTCGACCGATGGCGGCGCGATGTCGAACAACCCCAGCATCAACATCTTCAATCTGGGCAAGCCGAGCTATAAGAAGGTCGGCTTCGATGTCGGCAGCGGCGTCGAGCGGATCACGATCAACATGCGCTACATGTGATCGCGAATTGGCTGCGGGTCGATCCTAGCCGCGTCGGCTGCTCCGAGCGCGCCACAATTCCCATGCCGCGCCGGGCATCGCCAGCAGCGGGTGTTTTTCTCGGAACGGCGTGACTTCCAGCTTCAGCCCGGTGTGCCGCTCTAGCTTCCACGCGCCATAGGCCGCCGCGCCCTCGAAGGTCGCGGTCGCCTTGGCGAGACGGAGGATGTTGAGCGGCTTGCCCGCGCGGCGGCGCAGGCGCCACCAGCGCAGCAAGCTACGGCGTTCGGACGCGGAGAGCTGCGGGCGCAGGCGTTCGCCCTCGCGCTCGAACCCGAGCCCCTGCGCCTCCCACGCCAAAGCAAGCAACCCTGCGAAATGCGCCGGATTGGCCGAGAGGATCGACTCCTCGCGACCCGGCTGCTCGATCCGGAATTCGGCGCGGTAGGTGGCGCGAAACAGCGCGCGCCAATAGTCCTGCGCGGGGCCCTGTGCGGGGCCCAGCGCGGCTGCGAGCCGCGCGGCGGTCTGCGCTGCTTCGGCGAGCGCGGCGAGCGTCTGCGTGCGGGCAGGCTGGTCGGCAGACCAGACCAGCGCGGAGGGCTGGACGAAGCGCGCCCAGATCGTGGTGTCGTGCGAGCGCCCTGCTGCGGCGCGGGCGAATTGCTCGAGCGACATGGTGGCGATTTTCGCGCGCAACGTCGCGCCGCCGTGCGCCCATTCGCGATAGCTTACCCGCGGCCAGATCCGCTCGCGCTGAGGGCCGGGCAGCAGCAGGTAGAAATCGAGCACCCCCTCGAGCGAACCCCTGCGCAGGTTGGAGCCGTAGAACAGCACCGCGCTGGCACCCGCCTCCTCGGCCAGCATTCGCGCAAAGGCGAGCACCTCGGGGCGCGCCGTGGTCTCGGCCATGGCGGCGATGCGGGCTGGGAGCGTCGCGCTCACGCGGTGACGAAGGTGAGTTCCGGCCCCTGCGAGACGAGGTAGCTGCCCGCCGGGAAGGCCTCGCCGTCGAGGATGAACTGGTCGTCGACGATCATTTCGAAAGCGTCGGCGGCGCCCTGATGCAGCCCGGCCCGCTCCAGCCAGCGTGGCTGCCAGCCGGCGAGGATCGCGGGCAGGCAAGCCATCAGGCGGCGTCCGGGGCGATCCATGACCGCGAAGCGGAGCCCGTCTCGCGCAGGCACCCCGTCACGCGCCGGATCGCGCGCCGGATCGCTGGACGGGCCGAAAGGCTTGATCCCCAGCGGCAGGCGGCGCAGCGTCGATGCCAGCAGCACCTCGCGGCGCGCCGGATCGCCATGCCCCGAATGCGGCAGATTCCGCCCCTCAGGGAGCAGCCGCAGGTCCATCCCCACGCCGCGACGCCAGGGATTGCGGTCGGTCCCGAACACCACCTGGAGCACGCCCCAGGCAGTGGTCATGCCCACCGCGAGACTGTCGAAAAAGCCGAAACTGTGCGCGTCCTGCCCCGCGCGGACTCCCAGCGTGTAAGCGCCCGCACCGAGGATGAACCCGCGCAGCGGCGCGCTGCGCCCGTCGAGCGCGGCGACCTCGAGGGGGCGCCTCGTAACGGTGGTGCCGCCGGTAAACGCATCGATCGCATCGCGCAGCGTCCAGTCCGCCGGCGCACCGAGATCGACGTTGAGCGCATTGGTCTTGCCCTTGGGCAGGACCGCCAGCAGCGGCCACTCGTCGCCGAACACCGCATAGCCGCAGGTCAGCACATCGCGCACCGTGCCGTCGCCGCCGTTGATGATCAGATAGTCGATCCCGCCCGAGGCGAAATCGGCCAGCGCGGCGGCGATCTGGCTGCGCTTTTCGGGCGTCGCCACCATCACGTGATGGCGCTCGCCCAGCGCCAGGTCCTGGCCCTGGTTGCGGTGGCTGCGCGGGTTGTAGATCACCCCGATCCGCGCGCGGCGCGAAGTCAGCCGCCGCGAATCCGAACGCCGCGGACGCCCCGCAGCCTGCACCGTACCTGGCCGCAACCCCGGCTTGGGGGTGGGCAGATCGGCGAATTCGTAAATCGAGCTGTTCATACGCGCCTCGACGCTTAACCTTCCCGCTGGCTTGTGGGCTCGCCATATAGGCGCACCATAGGCCATTGCGAGGCAGTTTGTAATCGAATCGTCACGAGCGGTTTTTGAAATCGTCCGCTTCGCCCGGACGGGCGACGAAAAAGAGGGCAGGGCATGATGCCCCGCCCCCTCCTTCCTGGTCCGCAGGAATTCCCTCGAACCGGTGCGCGGCTTACCAGGAAGCCTGGAAACCGGCGCGCGCGCCGACCTCGCCCGAGTCGAAGCCGACCCCGATACCACCGGTCACCGCGGTGCTTTCGCTGACCCGCAGACCGAAGGATGCCGAGCCGGCAACGCGGTCGTTGTAATAGCCGAACCCACCGGCCACGCCGAAGGTCTTGCCCGGCATGATGACCGGCGATTCCATCGCCAGGGCGAGCGCCACGCCTTCATTGGCGCGGCGGGCCTGGGTGTTGTTCTCGGCTGCCAGATCGAACAGCACGCTCTGACGATCCTGGAGGTCGAAGATGGCGGCGGAATTGCCCGCGATCATCATCGAATTGCCCATGATCGCGGTGCTGTTGGTCTGTACCGCGGAGAAGCTCGCGAGGTTGCTCAGCCCGGCGGAGGAACTGACCCCCAGCGTGCCGTTGGCATCCGCGGTGACAACCGCGATCGGGCCGATCTGCGAGGTGCTGCTGGCGCCCAGCGAGGCGACCACGACCTGGCCGTCATTGGTCGCGGTGGCGCCATTGCCGATCGCCACCGAGTTCACACCCGAGGCGACCGCCAGATTGCCCATGGCAATCGAACCGTCGCCGCTCGCGGTGGCGCCTTCGCCGACCGAAACCGAGCGGACGCCCGATGCGGTGGCAAGATGCCCAAGCGCGGTGGCCCGCTCGGCGGTGGCATTGGCACGCCAGCCGTAGGCGGTGGCACCGGCACCGATTGCCGAAGACTGGCCGCCGACCACCGTGGTCGAAGGCCCGCTGGCTACCGTCGAGAAGCCGGTAGCGCCATCGCGATTGCCGCCGATGGCGATCGAATCGCCGCCGGTTGCCTGCGCGGTGTTGCCGATGGCCACGGAGTTGTCACCCGAGGCGACAGAATCCTCGCCGCCGGCAAAGCTCTGGTCGCCCGAGGCGGTGGACTGGTGGCCGACCGCGGTGCCCATTTCGCCGGTGGCCCGCGCCTGCCAGCCGAGCGCGGTCGAGCCGGGGGTGTTGGCAAGGCTTTCGCCGCCCAGCGCCGTGGTCGAGTTTCCTATCGCCATGGCATCTGCGCCGAGCGCCAGTGCATCGACGCCGTCGGCGACGGCACCGTCGCCATCACCATCCGCATCGCTGCCGATGGCAATGGCCCCGACCTGCCGTGCTTCGGAGTCGCTGCCGAGCGCGATGCCGGCATCGTCGGTTGCCAGTGCGCCGAAAGCGCCGCCGTCGGTGTTGCCGCCGATGGCAATCCCGCCACGGCCAAGCGCTGCGGCAGCTTCACCCATCGAGGTTGATGCGAAGCCTCCCGATTGCGCGAGATGGCCGATCGCAGTGGACCGTTCGCCGGTCGCCAGTGCCTGCCAGCCGAACGCGCTCGAACCCGGGTTCATCGCCACGCTCTCGCCACCAACGGCCGTCGTCGAATTGCCCATGGCGACAGCGGTATCGCCGACAGCCAATGCGTCGACGCCGTTGGCGATCGATTCATTGCCGATCGCGGTGCTGAAATCGGTCTGTGCATCGGCGTTCTCGCCGACTGCGGTGGAGCGGACGCCCTGCGCGGTGGCCAGGTGACCCAGCGCGGTTGCGCGTTCGGCATCGGCCACGGCGCGCCAGCCAAGCGCGGTGGCACCGGGGCCGCTGGCGAGGCTTTCGCCGCCAATCGCGGTCGTCGAGGGGCCGGTGGCGGTGGCGGGAGCGGCGCCCGCGTCGTCGCTGCCCACGGCGACGGCATCGACACCATCGGCGATGGCGCCATTGCCGACCGCGGTCGCGCCCGGTGCGGTCGCGGTTGCATCGGTACCGCACTCGGTCGCGTTAACAGCGGAATCATTGCATTCAGGGGTCGGATCGGCCTGCGCGGGAGAGGCGATGGCGAACATGGCGGTACCCGCCAGCAGTGTTGCCGCAAGGCGGCCGTTGGTTGTGATGATCATAGTGCTTTCTTTCCTTATGGACCAGAAAGCCGATCGACGCGGGACATCCCCTCCCCAGCAGGGTCCTCGGCAGACCATGCTGCGCGAAACCCCGCGGGTCTCGGCTGCCTTCCTTTGCGGAAGGCGTGCACAGCTACCCCGCAGGTGCCGCAGTGGATGCAGGACCCGAAAAAATTGTTTCAGTTAGAAAGCAGGTGTCTGAAAGTTCGAGGTATTTATCGCCTCAAAGCTCAGACGCGGTCGAGCTCTCCGACCAGCAGGATGGGCAGGGTCGGGGTCTCGTGACGAACGCCGCTGTCTTCCTCGAAGGTGACCGCAAGCGAAGCGCCTCCGACCAGCAGGGCGCTTTCCGCCGCCGAGAGATCGCGCTGGAACCGGCCGCTCTGCGGGATCGCGCCCAGCGATACGGGTGCGCCGCCCGCGGGGATGACCCACAGTTCGGGAGTCTGGCCCGGTGCGGCCTCGAGCCCGGCGATGGTGAGCGCCAGCCTGCGGTTCTCGACATCGACGACGCTCGCCAGCCGGCGCTCGGTCTCGGGATCCTGCAATTGGGCGATCAGCTGCTCGGCGGGCGCGGCGGCGATATCGGGGGCGACGACATCCGCCGGGCGCGGCGTGATCAGGAACAGCGCCAGCGCAGCGGTAGCCATGGCTCCGCCGGCGACGAGCGCCGCCAAACTCCAGTTCGACGCGCGGCGGGCCGCAAGGGGCACCGCATTGTCTGTGGCGGCGTCGGCGGCGGCGCTCTCCGCATCGAGCCGCGCCTCGATGCCGCGCCAGACCGAGGCGGAAGGCCGATACTCGCCCGCCTGTTCGGCCATCGCGGCGAAGCGGTGTTCCCACCATTCGACCGCCTCGGCAAAGCTGCGATCGGCCAGCAGGTCGCGCTGCGCCGAGGCAAGTTCGCCGCCCTCGAGCACGCCGAGCGCATATTCGCCGGCCCGGATGAAGGGATCGGTCGCTGCGGGGTCGGTTGCGTCAGCCACCCAGGCAACCCTTCAGCCCGGCGAGCCCGCGCCTGATCCAGCTTTTCATCGTGCCCAGCGGGACATCGAGCCGGTTCGCGAGTTCGGAATGGCTGAAGCCGTCGAAGAAGGCGAGCTTGATCGAGCGGCGATGGTCGGACTGCAATTCCTCGAGGCAGCGCGCCAGTGCCGCGCTGTCTTCGCTCGCACACAGCCAGTCGTCGGCGGGCAGCACGGTCTCGTCGGCCACCTCGGGCAGTTCGTCGCCCGCCAGCTCGGCGCTGCGGCTTTCGCGGCGCAGATCGTTGAGCGCGGTGTTGCGGGCGATGGTGCACAGCCAGGTGATCGGGCTGCCCTTGGCGGGATCGAACCTGCCTGCGCGTCGCCAGGCTTTGACATAGACTTCCTGCAGCAGGTCCTCGGCGCGCTCGCGGCCGCGTACGATCCGCACGATGGTGGCGAACAGCTTGGCCGATGTCATGTCATAGACGGTGTGAAGCGCAGCACGATCGCCCGCAGCGACCCCGGTCATGGCTTCGACAAGTTGCGATCGGCGATCGGACATCGTGCTCCCCTGCCCCAGGGGCTGGAGCGAAGCCGGGGCGGTGTCAATCGCAACATCGCGAAAAACCAACGACATAAGAGAACCGCGCAGGACAGGAAAAGCTGGTGCACCCGACAGGATTCGAACCTGTGACCTCTGCCTTCGGAGCTTGTTTAAGGACCTATCCGAAATGCACGATAGGGTACGCCAGAGCACGATATCCGACTGTAATTACTAGACTTTTCTGATCGTCTCTCCGAAACCTCTATCCGAGAATACGCCTTGGTTTCCGTCCGCGTGCTTGCGTGGTGCTTACGTGAAATCCGGGCTCGGCAGGGAACAGGAGCATGGCGAAACTCACCAAACGGTTTGTGGAAGCGGTCGCGCCGCAGAGCAAGGGCCACGTTGTCTGGGATGATGAATTCCCAGGCTTCGGCCTGCGTGTCTATCCCTCTGGCAAGCGCAGCTACATCGTCCAGTACCGGTCGCGAGGACGATCCCGCCGCTATACTATCGGCCTTCATGGCCTGTGGACACCGGAAACCGCGCGCCGCGAGGCGAAGGCCCTGCTCGGGCGGGCAGCGCATGGCGGTGATCCTGCGGAAGAACGGGAAGAAGAGCGCAGAGCGCTCACCATCAAGCAGCTTTGCGAGCAGTACATCGCAGATATGGAAGCCGGACTCATTCTTGGCAAAGGCGGTCGCCCCAAAAAGGAAACAACCATCGCGACCGATGTGGGCCGCCTCCGGCGGCATATCGTTCCCCTTCTCGGAACCCGGCGCGTGCGAGACATCGCCAAGCCGGACATGAACAATCTCATGAAGGACATCATCGCTGGTAACACGCGCGTCACGGTGAAAACCGAAAAGCTCCGCGGCAAGGCGATTGTACGTGGCGGCGCGGGCACTGCGATCCGAACGATGGGGCTATTGGGCGGCGTCTTCTCCTATGCGGTCGAGGCGGGCATAATCGAACACAACCCGACACACGGACTGCGCAAACCGAAGTACAAGGTTCGGGACCGGCGGCTCAGCGAATCCGAGTATCGGACGCTGGGCGACATTCTCCGGCAGGGGTGCCGAAGCAACCAACTCCGGATACACGCTGACATCCTCAGGCTCATCGCGCTGACAGGCTGTCGGCGCGGTGAAATTGTCAACCTCAAGTGGAGCGCTGTCGATCTCGAAGGAAGCTGCCTGCGTCTGGCCGACAGCAAGGAAGGCGCGACGGTTCGCCCCGTGGGATTGCCGGTCGTGGAATATCTGGAGAAGGAACGCCCGCACCGGACGGGAACCTATGTCTTTCCCGGCCAGGACATCGACAATGCAGTTGGTAATTTCCCCCAAAGCTGGAAGAAGCTCTTCAAGGACACGCCCCTCTGGGATGTGACGCCCCACGTATTGCGGCACAGCTTCGCCAGCATGGCCAACGATCTTGGTTTCACCGAAATCACGATCGCCGCACTCATCGGCCACGCCAAGGGATCGGTGACCAGCAAATATGTCCACACCCTCGACTCCACGCTGATCATGGCTGCAGATACGGTCGCTGGTTATGTAAAGGCCCTTCTGGAAGGTGCAGAGTTCAGGCGCAACACCTACACACTGGATCGGCAATCCCGGCAGAGCGCGATCGAGCAGATGCTCATTGAATCGAGGCCGACCTCGCAGCACACCGCGCGTCTTCACCGCGCATAAAACGAAGAGAGTTTACGCAGAACATAGGGCATGATACCCGTTCTAAATCACAGATAGGGTACACTACCCTTTTTTTGGAGATTTCTGCTGCGCTACGTGACCACATCTGTTGCAACGAAACTGACAGGCCTTTCGACGGAAAAGCTTCGAGAGTGGACCAGTCGGCGCGACCTTATATCCGCTGATGTGCGGCCCAAGCAGAAGGGTTCGCCCGCCAAGTTCAGTTGGCAAACGGTCCTGGTGTTACGGATCGCTGTGTTGCTGCGCGAACGTTTTAATCTGGAGCTACAAGCCCATAAAGCGTCGTTTACTCAGCTTCGGCGGGATCTGGGCAATCGGTCTTTCATATCATTGTGGGGCGCGAAGCTTGTCCTGAGCCCTGACGGCTGGACGCTCATAGAGGCAGGGGGCTCCCTGCCTTCCGGTGACATTCTGCTTATCCAAGTAGATCCACATTTGCATGTTCTGCGAGATGGATTTGCACTGCCCGACCCCGCAACAGCACAAGGACAGTTCGATCTCTTCTCCCTACCGAATCTTTACCGAACTAACCACACTGCCAAAGCAGGCGAAACGGACCGGAGGCGGTCTGTATGAACGCGTACCGTTGGTCAGGCCGCATTCAATATACAAGACCTTTGCAAGCACTCTTTGTTCTTGATATGTTCTCTAATGAGTTATCGTCAGAAGAGAGGTTTCTGTGAGCGCGGAGTCGGTCCATAACTGGCTGGAAAGGCTTGGCTATAATGCCGAGCCTGCAGTCTTGCACCGTCGCGGACAGGAGGTTCCGGAAACCCATCCTTACGCTCTCGAACTCAAGACTCTCCTTAAGCCGGATGGGGCAATTCGGGCACAGGCAGTTTTCGACGTCGAAGGCGTGCCGACAGTTGTGTTCGTCGGTGACGATAGCAAACCTCTTTCGACGCAAGCGCTTGACGAAGCCCGCAAGCGCATCTGGAATCAGAATCTGGCCACCGTTGTGATCGAGTTGAAAGGTGAGGAGGCTCTCGCACTTCCAGCTCGAAAGCTACCCAATGCTGGCGAGCGATTTTCATTAAGTGACGCCCGACCGGATGGGCCTTTTTCCGCTCTTGATATAGCCTCAGCCAACGTTACCCGGCGTGTGCCAAATTGGTTTGACGTCAGGGCGAGAGTTGACCGCAAATTACTCGCCAATCTCTCCACAATAGTTTCGAAATTAGCGGAGCATGGCTTTTCCGCATCTTCGACGGAGCACGATCTTCGGCATTTGGCTGAGCTGCTCATGGGTCAAGTGCTTTTCGTCTCTTACCTCGAACACCGCGAGATCGTGGGAGCCACTTATCGCGATCGACGCCAGGTGAAGCAATTGCACGACTTGGTTAAGGCAGGCGCCCGAAAAGGACTGCGAACTCTGATTGATTCATTGAGGTCAGACTTTAACGGCGATTTCCTGGGTGAAGATCGCCACAATCCTTGGACCGCATTGGCGGATGACGGTTTTGACCTTATCAATCGGTTCCTTCGCCGCACCGACATGAACACCGGCCAAGGTGACTTCTGGAACTACGACTTCAGCTATATCCCTGTTGAGCTGCTTTCTGGACTGTATGAGTCCTTTCTTACTGACGAGCAGCAAGCCAAGGACGGCGCCTATTATACGCCACGTCATTTGGCGATGCTCGCCGTCGATCAGGCCTTCGTGAACTCGTCGGATCCGCTATCGGAAACGATTTTCGATGGTGCTTGTGGTTCAGGTATCCTTCTTACCACAGCTTATCGCCGCCTAATCGCCCTGTCAGAAGCACGGGCTGGGCGGCAA
>NZ_LZRP01000007.1 GCF_001678665.1 Erythrobacter sp. QSSC1-22B | reverse complement strand
GACACGATGGCAACCATATAGCAACCAGAGTGGGGAGAATTCTGGAGTAAGTCGCCGTAGGGGGAAGCATCTTACACCATAAGTTCAGCCTGTCTGGTCAGTATCTTAGATGAGAATCACGAACCAGAGGGCAACAGCGCGTAACTGCCACTGCCACGACTCTTAATCAGCGGGCCCTTGGTTCGAACCCAAGTGCGTCCACCATTTTTTCACATAAATTAGAAAGCGCCTTTACCCCTTCTGGTGTTTGCAAAAGGCGGGGCTGCATGGCGCGCAAAATGCTTGTGTGTTCTCGTCACGCCCTTTTGATGTGAAGCCCACTTGCGTCAGCACATTACGATGTGATAGCGCATCGCGCATGAGCACCACACTCGAACGGGTCCGCGCATTGATCGCGGACGGAACCATGACCCGCGCCGGGCTTGCCCGCGCTGCGGGGCTGCATGCCAACACCTTGCGCGATTGTGCGCTCGAGAGCTGGAACCCGACCACCGATACCTTGCGCAAGCTCGACGGCTTTCTCGATGCCAATGACGAGACCCCGGTGCTCGTCGGGATCGAGGAGATCATCGACGAGGCGCGCAACGGGCGGATGTATGTGCTGGTCGACGACGAGGATCGCGAGAACGAGGGCGATCTGATCATCCCGGCGCAGATGGCGACCCCCGAGGCGATCAATTTCATGGCCACCCACGGCCGCGGTCTGATCTGCCTTTCGCTCGACCGTCGCCGCGTGGACGCGCTCGGGCTCGAGCCGATGACACGCAACAATCGCGAAAGCATGCAGACCGCCTTCACCATCTCGATCGAGGCGCGCGAGGGCGTGACCACCGGGATTTCCGCCGCTGATCGCGCGCGCACCGTCTCGGTGGCAATCGATTCGACCAAGGGGCCCGAGGATATCGTTGCCCCCGGCCATGTCTTCCCGCTCGCTGCGCGCGACGGCGGGGTGCTGGTCCGTGCCGGTCACACCGAAGCGGCGGTCGATATCTCGCGGCTTGCCGGGCTGAACCCTTCGGGCGTGATCTGCGAGATCATGAACGAGGACGGGACCATGGCCCGGCTCGACGATCTGGTGACCTTCGCGCGCAAGCACGGGCTCAAGATCGGCACCATCCGCGACCTGATCGAATACCGGATGCGCAACGACCATCTGGTGGAACAGGTCAGCGAAAGCGCGCTGACGTCGGATTACGGCGGTGACTGGCGGGCGATGAGCTATCGCAGCAAGGTCGGCGGGGCGACGCATGTCGTGTTGCAGAAAGGCCATGTCGATCCCGAACAGCCGACGCTGGTGCGGATGCATTCGATCTCGATCTTCGACGATATTCTGGGCCAGTCGGGGCCGCGCAAGCGCACGCTGCAGCGCTCGATGGCGGCGATCGGCGAGCATGGCAGCGGGGTGATCGTCTGCATCATGCCCGACCGCCCCGAGCAATTGCAGGCCGAGATCGGCCGCGCGCCCCATGCTGGCGGCGAATTGCGCGATTACGGCATCGGTGCGCAGATCCTGGTCGATCGCGGGGTGAGCGACATGATCCTGCTCAGCGATCACGAAAAGACCGTGGTCGGGCTCGAGGGCTACGGCCTCAGCGTTACCGGCCAGCAGCCCATCCCCGCCTGACAGGAACGAAAACCATGGCCAAATTCCTCATCGTCGAGGCGCGCTTCTACGACGAATTCAACGATCTGCTGATTGCCGGTGCCAGGAAGGCGCTGGAGGATGCGGGGCATTCGGTGGAAATGCTCACCGTGCCCGGCGCGCTCGAGATCCCCGGTACAATCTCGCTGGCCGCCGAGGCCGGAGAGTACGACGGCTATGTCGCGCTCGGCGTGGTGATCCGCGGCGAGACCTATCATTTCGAGATCGTGGCGGGCGAAAGCGCGCGCGGGATCATGGCGTTGACCATGGACGGGATCGCGATCGGCAACGGCATCCTCACCGTCGAGAACGACGACCAGGCCCGCGTCCGCGCCGACCCGGCGCAGAAGGATAAGGGCGGCGAGGCTGCAAAGGCGGCGATGGCACTGATGAAGCTCGCGGACCGGTTCGCCGGCTAGGGCGCGCCATCGAGGACCTGTTCGAGCCCCAGCGGCGCAAACGGGCCGATCACCAATTGTTCGAACACGCCGATGCCTTCGGTGTCCGCGCCGGTCACCGCAACCGGCATCTGCACATGCAAATTCTCCGGTGCGAGCGGATCGAGGCTGGCGAGGTCGATATCCTCGCGTTCGACCCGGAGCGCACCATGATGGATGCCGTGGCCCCATTCGGGATGGGTGTAGCCCAGCCCGCGCATCTGGAAGCGCCCCAGCGGTTCGAGCTGCAATTCCTCAGGCGCGCCCTTGACCGCCAGCGACAGCGTGCCGCCGCTGGGCCAGCGGGTGCCGCTCTCGAGCCGCGCGCGCATCCCGCCTGCTCCTTCGTAAAGCTGCGTCGCATCGGCCCCGTCGGCCGCCCAAGCGGCGCGGGTGTTCCAGGCCTGCCCATGACTGTCGGCATTGATGTGGAAAAACAGGCTGCCATCGGGAAAATTGATCGGGGTCCATTGCCAGAAAAAGCCCAGTTGCGGATGGCCGGGGATCGGCTGCGCATCGCGCGCGCCCACCGGGCGGACCCCCCAGCTGCGGTCGCGTGTGCCGCAGGTGCCCGGCGCCAGCTCGCGGCGGTCGCCATCGATCTCGATCCAGCCCTGATAGTGGCCGTTCTGGGTCATCCGCGTGTAGTCCATGAAGGCGCGCGGACCGATGCGATGGATGAAGCGCGGCTCCTCGATCGGGAACGAGCGACCGGTAAACTCCACCTCCGCGGCCAGCCCCTCGAAGGGTTCAAGCCGCACCTTGAGCCGCTTGAGCGGTTCGAGCACTTCGACATGGAAAGGGCCGACCGACAGATCCATCCGCTCCATGCCCAGCTCACGGCTCGCATGGATGCAGTATTGGACCCCGTCGCGCACCACGTTGAAATGCGCGTCGATGACATCGAGATGCGGATAGACGCCCAGCGCGGCGGCGAAGAAACCGCTGCCGTCCGGAGCATAGCCATTGAAGAAATAGCGGTCGTAGAAATTGCGGTCGGTGCCCGCAAAGGCGACCGGTTCCGGGGTCTGGTGGATCGGATAGTCGTCGCCCCTGGACAAGGCCATCAGTTGTCTCCCTTTAACGCGGCGATACTGTCATGCTCGAGCGCCAGCGAACAGGCCCCGCGAGCCATCGAGAGAAAATTGGCATCGCCGCGTGTCGTCCGCTCGACGAAGGCGGCGCTGAACACCGCAGTCGAGACCCCGTGTAAAGCGCCGAGTCGATAGTCGCGGCGGGTCTGTGCGCGCGACAGCTCGACCCCGAGCGCCGCCATCTCCAGCAGATAGAGATCGAGCAGCTCGTCCTCGTGCGTGCGCCACATCGCCTCGCCTAGCCCGCAGCCGAGCAGATAGGCGACATCGGTCATGCCCTGTCCGATTGCGGTGGTCTGCCAGTCGAGCACGGCGATGGGTTCCTGCCCGCCGCGCACGTCGAACAGCATGTTGTCGAGCCGGAAATCGCCGTGGACGAGGCATTGCGGCGGATCGTGACGGGTGAAATACCGCTCGCTCTGCGCCGCCAGTTCGTCGCACAGCGTCATCATCGCCGGGTCCAGAGTGTCGCGATAGCGCTCGCGGAAAATCGCCTGCGCCTGCGGATACATTTGCGCGATCCGCTCAGCCTGCCCCAGTGGCGGCTGCAGCCAGTCGGCCTCAAGCAGTTCCACCCTGCCCCAGCTCGGCGCGTGGATCGCGGCGGCCTGGCGGATTGCAGCTTTGGCATCGTCCAGACCGCAGCTGGCGATCTGGTCGCCCTGCCGCGCCGGGCCCAGATCCTCGAACAGCAGCAGGAAATCGGCGCCGTCTTCGGAGACATCGACGAAATGCACCTGCGGGACCCGGACCTGCAGATGCGGCGCCGCCTGGCGGTAGAACTCGACCTCCTTGCGATAGAGCCCGAACATCGCCGCCGTCCCGCGGCTCGTTGAATCGGCCGCCGGGAACTTGGCCGCGAAGGTTCCGGTCTCGGTCTGACCTTTGAAGGCGATCGTGAAGCGCACGCTGTCGCCGACCTGTCCGGTGCCGATCGGTTTCCATTCGATGCCCGCAACCGCCCTGCCGAGCACATGGCCCAACCAATCGGGGGTTACCGCATCGGGATGCGTGGGAAATTCTGCCAAGCCGCTCTCCTCCCTGTAAGACAGCCCTTTTTGGACTTGCCCTTTGTTAGGGGAGGAACGCTAGTCGGGACCATCCGTCCTGACAATCAGGCAAACCGGCAGGCAAGAGGGGCCAGAAGATGAATGGACCGATAGACTGGATCGCCTCGATCGGCGCGGTGCTCGCCGCGTCGATGATCGCTTTCGATCTGGGTCGCCGCGCGACGGGATGGGGCTTCGTGCTGTTCTGCGCGGTTTCGGTGCTGTGGATCCACATCGGGCTCAGCACCGACGCGATCCCGCTCGCCGCGATGAACGGGGTGCTGCTGCTGATCAACGCCTGGGGCGTGTGGCAATACTGGTTCCATCCCAAGAACCGCGCCGCGAAATCCTGAGTCGCCCCCTTACAAGAGCAGGCGACTAGCGCGCGCGGTTTCCGAAACATGCCCTGCCCGCGTAATGCGCGCTGTGGCCCAGTTCTTCCTCGATACGGATCAGCTGGTTGTATTTCGCCAACCGATCCGAGCGTGCCAGCGAGCCGGTCTTGATCTGCCCGCAATTGGTCGCGACCGCGAGGTCGGCAATGGTCGCATCCTCGGTCTCGCCCGAGCGATGGCTCATCACCGATGTGTAGCCGGCGCGGGTCGCGATCGCGACCGCGTCGAGAGTCTCGGACAGCGTGCCGATCTGGTTGACCTTGACCAGCAGCGAATTGGCGAGCCCGCGCCCGATCCCGTCGGTCAGCCGTGCAGGATTGGTCACGAAAAGATCGTCGCCGACCAGCTGGACGGTGCTGCCGATCCGCTCGGTGAGCGCCAGCCAGCCCTCGAAATCGTCCTCCGCCATGCCGTCCTCGATCGAGCGGATCGGATAGTCGCGGCACAGCCGGTCGAGATATTCGGCCATTTGGGCACCATCGAGCGACAGCTGCTCGCCGGAAATTTCGTAGCGGCCATCGCGGTAGAATTCGGTCGCGGCGCAATCGAGCGCGAGGACGACGTCCTCGCCGGGCTTGAAGCCGGCATCGCGGATCGATTCCATGATGAAGTCGAGCGCATCGCGGGTGCTGGCCAGATCGGGGGCAAACCCGCCCTCGTCGCCGACCGAGGTCGAAAGGCCCTTCTGCGCCAGACCCTTCTTCAGCGTGTGGAAGATTTCCGCGCCCCAGCGCACGCCTTCGGCAAGGCTGTCGGCGCCCACCGGCATCACCATGAATTCCTGGATATCGATCGGGTTGTCGGCATGCTCGCCGCCGTTGATGATGTTCATCATCGGCACCGGCAACACATGCGCCGAGACCCCTCCGATGTAGGAATAGAGCGGCAGTCCGCGCGCATCGGCCGCGGCCTTGGCGACCGCGAGGCTGGTGCCCAGGATCGCGTTGGCGCCAAGCCGACTCTTGTTCGGGGTCCCGTCGAGCTCGATCATGACCATGTCGATGTCGCGCTGATCCTCTGCGTCGAGCCCAAGAACGGCGTCGGCGATCTCGGTGTTGGCGGCGTTGACCGCCTGTTGCACGCCCTTGCCGTGATAGCGGCTCTGGTCCCCATCGCGCAATTCGGCGGCCTCATACGCGCCGGTCGAAGCGCCCGATGGCACCGCGGCGCGTCCGAAACTACCATCGTCGAGCAACACGTCGACCTCGACGGTCGGGTTGCCCCTGCTATCGAGAATTTCGCGAGCGTGCAGGTCGATGATCAGGGTCATTGCGGCAGACTCCGTAGAAGTGTTGTAATTCTGTAATACACCCCCAGATGGGGAATTCGGGTCGCTCTATGCCGCGGAACCAAGCTCCGCAAGTTGCGTTGCAATATCGAAGGCCGGATCGCTTAGACGCGTCCGGACGAGAACCGAACTTTGAGGGTATGACCGATGGCAGAAACGTTCGACAGCAATAACAAGAAGGCGTCGACGAAAACCGCCGCCAAACAAACCACCGCCGCAAAACCACGCAAGACCGTGGCAAAGACCGGCGCAGCGAAGGAGACCGCACCCATGACCAACACCGCAACCACCACCAAGACCCCCGCCGCCAAGACCGGCACCGCGACCACCGCTCCGGGCGCCATCGACACCGGTGCCGGCAACGAGCATCGTGCCGAGGCCAAGACGCGCTTCAATGCCGCCGTCCAGGAAGCCAAGGCCGGTGCCGCCGCTCTTCGTGCCGAGGCCGGCGAACGTGCCAGCGCATATCGCACCCAGGCGCGTGGCAAGGGCGATGCCCTCGCCACCGACGCCAAGGGCTATGGTGAAGAAGCCAAGACCAAAGGGCGCGAGCTGGCCAATGACGGCAAGGCCAAGCTGAGCGGCGGGATCTCTTCCTTGAGCCGAATGGTCGCCGATAATGCCCATGTGGTCGACGAAAAGCTCGGTGCGCAATATGGCGATTACGCCCGCACTGCGTCGCGCTCGCTCGACGATACCGCCGCCCGGCTCGACCAGAAGTCGATCGACGAATTGACCGAAGACGGTCGCGAATTCGTGCGCAAGAGCCCGGGTCTCGCGATCGGGATGGCAGCAGTTGCCGGGTATATGCTCTCGCGCATTTTCGGCGGCTCGCGTCGCTGAACGCGTGCAGGATCGCGGCATGACCGTATTGGACGGAGAAATCGAAGCGAGGCGGCAGCATATCGGGACGACCGATCTGCCTGACCAATATGGGGCTTCCGAGAATTATGCCGATGACGAGGGGGAGGCAAGCCCTCCCCCTCCATCGCTGTTCGACGATCTTCTCGCCTTGTTCGCAGATGGCAAAACCTACGCACAAGCCGAGGTCGCCTACCAGAAAAGTCGCGCAGGCTTCGCCGCCAACCGCTTGAAATTCGTAGCCGTGTACGGCGCAGCGGCGTTCGGGGTTTTTCACCTCGCGTTGATTGCCCTGACCGTCGGCGTGCTCATCGCGCTCATGCCGCTGGTCGGACCATGGTTCGCGACCGCTATCGTGACGCTGGGGCTAATTGTGCTGGGGGTGGTGTTGCTGCGCAAGCTCAAGGCCAAGGTCGATGACATTCGCTCGGCATTTGCGGAGGATGGACAATGAGCACGGCCCGCCTACGCATGATCGAGGATCGCCATTTGCGCAATTCGGCAAAGGCCCTGGTCGAAGCCGATATCGCGCATCTCAAGGCCGACCTCGCGGAGCGCAGCATCGGAGCGCGCGCTGCCGACCGCATCGCCGATGGTGCCAGCGAGGTCTATGACGAGGCAGTCGAGGTTGCGACCGACAACAAGGGGGCGCTTGCCGCGATCGTCGCGGCGCTGGTGCTCTGGTTTGCACGCAACCCGATTATCGACGCGCTGTTTGGAGAGGATCCAGACGATCGTGATGACGCCCGCGGCGACCGAGATGACCGCGACCGGTACGGTGAACGTCATGACGAGCCGGAACAAGAAAGCCGCTGGCGCCGTTGAGCATCCAGACATGAAATTCGGAGAAAACCATGAGTAATGAGACAGATACAAAAATCCTGACCGATGAAGACAAGCGTGCAGCCCTGCGCGACAAGATCGACGCGGCAGAGCAGCGCAACGCCGAGCGCAGCGTAGCCGACATGGCCAAGGACGCCGCCAACACCGTCACCGATTTCGCCAAGCGTCATCCGCTGGCGACAGTTGCCGGGGCAATCGGTCTGGGCCTCGCCATCGGAGCGATGACTCGCCCCGGTCGCCGTCTGACGCGCCGCACCGGGGTGCTGGCTGCAATGGCTGCGGACACCGCGATGAATTACGGCCTCGACGCATTCGACCGCGCGGGTACGGTTACCTCCGCGGCAGCGCGCTCCGGCTCCGACGGCCTGCAGGATCTCGGCGAAACGCTGAGTTCGGCAGCGCGCAGCCTGCGCCGCGACGCCGCCTATCGCGCCGATGTCGCCGGCGATGCCCTGCGCGGGACCAAGCGCCGCGCCGGTCGCAAGGCTTCTCGCACCATGCGCGATCTGCGCTCGCGCATAAACCACTGAGCAACAGCGCAACCCGGGTGTTTCCGGGTGCCTGACATCTCGAGCGGCGCGACGGGCTTGCCTGTCGCGCCGCTTGCTTTATGGGGCGCGGCATCCCCTCCCCCACGGATGAAAGCCGAACGCCATGGAAGAAACCACCGCCAAGCAGACCCTTTATCTCGTAATGGGCGGACGCGTTTCCGATCCGCGGAGCATGGAGTTCAAGGATCCGGAATCGATCCATGTGGTCGGGGTCTATTCGGATTATGAAGCCGCCGAAGAGATGTGGCGCGCCAATGCGCAGCGCACAGTCGACGATGCCGAAATGAAATATGTTGTGGTCCACCTGCACAAACTGCTGGACCCGAGCGTCTGACAAACCCGGCCTCTGACGAGACCAGCCTCTGACGAAAAAGCCGGGGTCCGCAAGCGGAGCCCCGGCTATCGGAAAAACCAGTTTCAAAGTCTGCTTCGAAACTCGACCGTTCAGATGAACTCGATTTTCTCGACCAGGTAGAACTTGTCGCCCGAGGGCACAGTCACCTCGACTTCGTCTTTCAGGCTCTTGCCGATCAGGGCGCGACCGATGGGCGAGTTGTAGGAAATGCGGCCATTGTTCGCATCGGCCTCGACCACGCCGACGATCTGGTATTTCACCGGCTTGTCGTTCTCGTCGAGCAAGGTGACGGTTGCGCCGAACTGGATATGATCGCCCGACAGCGTCGTCGGATCGATGATCTGTGCGCGGGTCACCTTGTCCTCGATGTCCGCGATATTCATCTCGATCTGGCCCTGGCGTTCCTTCGCGGCGTGATATTCCGCGTTTTCCGACAGATCGCCATGCGCGCGCGCTTCCTCGATCGCATCGACCACGCGCGGGCGCTCTTCGCGCAAAGCCCTGAGATCGGTCATGAGCTTCTCATAACCCTCGGCGAGCATCGGTACCTTTTCCATTCGGACCAGTGTCCTTCCTGTTCTGTCGATTCCGGCAATTCGCGGCTGCGCCGCTCGGGGAGCGGTTCGATCAGCGTGGAATGTCCGGAAGGATAATTGTCAGCTAGCTATAATAGTCTTGCAGCGAGCGCACTTCAAGCTCGTCTGGCCGAACTTCCGCGATTGCCCGCGCTGCGGCCAGCGATGCTGCCGCGGTCGTGTAGTACGGCAGCTTGCGATCGAGCGCCGAGGCGCGGATCGATTGCGAGTCCAGCAGCGACTGCCAGCCCTCGGTGGTGTTGAAGATCAGATCGACCTCGCCGTCGATGATGGCATCGACCACATGCGGGCGCCCCTCGGCGACCTTGTTGACCCGCGTGACCGCCAGCCCCTGCTCGGCCAGATAGGTCTGCGTGCCCTCGGTCGCGATCACCTCGAAGCCCATCTCGATCAACGTCCGGACTGCCGGCAGGATGACCGGCTTGTCGCTGTGCTTTACCGAGACGAACAGCGTGCCCGTGCGCGGCAGGACCATCCCCGCACCAATCTGCGACTTGAGGAAGGCGGCGGGGAAATCGGCATCGATCCCCATCACCTCGCCGGTGCTTTTCATCTCGGGCGAGAGCGCCGGGTCCGAACCGGGGAAGCGCGCGAAGGGGAACACCGCTTCCTTGACGCTCATATGCGCCGGGCGGATGTCGAAGGGTTCGAAATTGGAGAGTGGCTCGCCCGCCATCACCCGCGCGGCAATCTTGGCGACAGGGCGACCGATCGCCTTGGCGACGAAGGGCACGGTCCGGCTGGCGCGCGGGTTGACCTCGATCAGGAACACCTCCTGCCCGTCGGGTCCGTCCTGAACCGCGAATTGTACGTTCATCAGCCCGCGCACATCGAGCGCGAGGGCGAGCTGGCGTGCCTGACGCTCCATCTCGGCGACGATGTCGTCCGAGAGGCTGTAGGGCGGCAGCGTGCAGGCGCTGTCGCCCGAGTGGACGCCCGCTTCCTCGATATGCTGCATCACGCCCGCGATGCGCACCTCGACGCCGTCGGCGATGACATCGACATCGCATTCGATCGCATCGCGCAGATATTGGTCGACCAGCACCGGGCTGTCGCCCGAGACGTTGACCGCGGTGGCGATGTAGTCATCGAGCTGGGCTTCGGAATCGACGATCTCCATCGCCCGCCCGCCCAGCACATAGCTGGGGCGCAGCAGCACCGGATAGCCGATGGTCCGCGCCACCGCCGCGGCCTCGTCGCGGCTCTTGGCGATGCCGTTGTCGGGCTGCTTGAGGCCAAGCTTGTTGACCAGCTTCGCGAACCGCTCGCGGTCCTCGGCGAGATCGATCGCGTCGGGGCTGGTGCCGAGGATCGGGATGCCCTCGCGCTCGAGCGCTGCGGCCAGCTTGAGCGGGGTCTGCCCGCCAAGCTGGACGATCACTCCGACCAGCTCGCCCGCCTGCTGCTCGACGCGCAGGATCTCGAGCACGTCTTCCTCGGTCAGCGGCTCGAAATAGAGCCGGTCGGAAGTGTCGTAATCGGTCGAGACGGTCTCGGGATTGCAATTGACCATGATCGTCTCATAGCCCGCCTCGGCCAGCGCGAAGCAGGCGTGGACGCAGCAATAGTCGAACTCGATGCCCTGGCCGATGCGGTTGGGCCCACCGCCGAGGATCACGATCTTGCGCCGGTCGGTAGGCTGCGCCTCGTTTTCGGGTTCACCGAAGCTGGGGGCCTCGTACGTCGAATACATATAGGGCGTGACCGCCTCGAACTCGGCGGCGCAGCTGTCGATCCGCTTGAACACCGGTTCGACGCCGAGCTTGCGGCGCAGGTCGCGGACTTCGCGCTCGCTGGTGGCGCCGGCCATGGCGCGCAGCGCATCGTGGAGCAGACCCGAACGGCGCGCCTGGGTCTCGCCCATGCCGCCCGCCACCCCGACCGAACGCACGGCGAGCGTCGCGAGGCGCTTGTCGGAGAAGCCCATCGCCTTCAAGCGCCGCATCTCGACCGCATCGCGCGGCAGGCCATTGTGGGCGAGCATCTGCTCTTCGTAGATGATCGCCTCGATCTGGCGCAGGAACCACGGGTCGAAGCCGGTGATCGCCTGCACTTCCTCGACCGTGAACCCTTCGCGGAAGGCCTGCCCGATCCGCAGAATCCGTTCGGGATTGCGTTGCGACAGCGCGGCGGTGATCTTGTCCTTCGACACCCCCTCGAGCTCCGGCACGCGATTGAAGCCGTCGAGCCCGGTTTCGAGCCCGCGCAGCGCCTTCTGCATGCTCTCGGCGAAGCAGCGCCCGATCGCCATCACCTCGCCCACCGATTTCATCGCGGTGGACAGTTCGGGCTTGGCGCCCTTAAATTTCTCGAAGGTGAAACGCGGGATCTTGGTGACGACATAGTCGATGGTCGGTTCGAAACTGGCCGGGGTCGCTCCGGTGATCTCGTTGGTCAGCTCGTCGAGCGTGTAGCCCACCGCCAGCTTGGCCGCGATCCGCGCGATCGGGAAGCCGGTCGCCTTGGAGGCCAGCGCGGACGAGCGCGAGACGCGCGGGTTCATCTCGATCACGATCAGCCGGCCATCCTCGGGGTTGACCGCGAACTGGACGTTGGACCCGCCGGTCTCGACCCCGATCTCGCGCAGCACCGCGATGCTGGCCGAGCGCATGATCTGGTATTCCTTGTCGGTCAGCGTCAGCGCAGGCGCGACGGTGATCGAATCCCCGGTGTGGACCCCCATCGGATCGACATTCTCGATCGCGCAGATGATGATGCAATTGTCCTTGCGATCGCGCACCACCTCCATCTCGAACTCTTTCCAGCCGAGCAGCGATTCCTCGATCAGCACTTCCTTGGTGGGCGAGGCATCGAGGCCCTCACGCACGATCCGCTCGAACTCGGCCTTGTTGTAGGCGATCCCGCCGCCGGTCCCGCCGAGCGTGAAGCTGGGGCGGATGATCGCGGGCAGGCCGGTGCGCTCGAGCACCTCATGCGCCTGCTCGACCGATTGCGCGATCCCGCTCCGCGCGCTTTCCAGCCCGATCGCATCCATCGCCTCGCGAAAGCGGTTGCGGTTCTCGGCCTTGTCGATGGCGTCGGCCTTGGCACCGATCATCTCGACGCCGTATTTCTCCAGCGTGCCATCGGCATCGAGCGCCAGCGCGCAGTTGAGCGCGGTCTGCCCGCCCATCGTCGGGAGCAGCGCATCGGGGCGCTCCTTGGCGATGATTTTGGCGACGATCTCGGGGGTGATCGGCTCGATATAGGTGGCGTCGGCCATGTCCGGATCGGTCATGATCGTGGCGGGGTTGGAATTGACCAGGACGACCCGGTAACCCTCCTCGCGCAGCGCCTTGATCGCCTGCGTGCCCGAATAGTCGAACTCGCAGGCCTGACCGATGATGATCGGCCCGGCGCCGATGACGAGGATCGAGGAGATGTCAGTGCGTTTGGGCATTTAGAGCTTCCCGCCAGCGTAAAGCGTAGCAATGATTGCCGCTACTCCGATGAGTAGCGCGATGAGGATAGATATCCATTGCGGAGTAGCGGAAGGCTCTGGAGAGTTTTGAACCTCCTGCTTGCTTTCCACCGATTGCTCATTGAAATTCGAGGGCGCAAAGTTGTTGTTGATCGTCACGGGCGCATGCGATGCTTCCCGTGAGGTGGCGGGGTGAACGACATCAGCCAGATTAGCCAAATCATCGCCTTGCAGGCGCGATCTCTTACCCAAAATTGCTTTCTCGGCTTCGTCGCTATTCAACCACGCATCGCCTTGAGCCGCGATGCGCCCAATGAACGACGAAGGCATTCGAAGGGCCCTATCCACGACGTCTAGGCCCTCGCCGGATATTGAGCAGTAGGTATGTCCCGTATCGTAACTACCCCAGGAGTCCAGCAAGCCCTCGTTCTGCAATTTTTCAGTCGCGACTTCGACGCGTCTCAATGACAGAATGAAGCCATTGAAAGCGCCCCTAATCTGGTCGTGGGTGGGACTTTGATCTCGCGCTTCACAGATTTGATAAACCTTATAAAGCACAGCCAGATTGATTTTTTTCTGACTAATCATGGCTTTACCCCAACATCCCCACGAACTTCTCGAACAGGTAGAAACTGTCCTGCGGGCCCGGGCTCGCCTCGGGATGGTATTGCACCCCGAAGGCTCGCTTGCCGGTGATCGCGATGCCGCAATTGGTGCCGTCGAACAGCGAGACATGGGTCTGCTCCACGCCTGCGGGCAGGCTGTCGCCATCGACCGCGAAGCCGTGGTTCATGCTGGTGATCTCGACGAGGCCCTCGCTCGCCCCCCAGCCCCCGCCGACGCGCTGGACCGGATGGTTGGCGCCGCGGTGGCCCTGGAACATCTTGGCGGTTTTCGCTCCCGCCGCGAGGCCGAGCAGCTGGTGGCCGAGGCAGATGCCGAACAGCGGCACGTCGCGCTCCAGCAATTCCCTGATCACCGGCACCGCATATTCGCCCGTCGCCGCCGGATCGCCCGGGCCGTTGGAGAGGAACACGCCGGCGGGTTTCAGCGCGAGGATTTCCTCGAGCGTGCTGCGCGCCGGGACCACGGTGACCTTCGCGCCGGCCTTGACCAGATAGCGGAAAGTGTTGTCCTTGGCGCCGTAGTCCAGCGCGACGACATGCGGGCGGTCGCCCTCGCCCGCGGCATAGCCATGGCCAAGCTGCCAGCTCCCGCCGGTCCAGTCTTGGGTGCCTTCGCGGGTGACGCGCGGGACCAGGTCGAGGCCTTCGAGCCCCGACCACTCCGCCGCCTGCGCCTGCAGTGCGGCGATGTCGAAATTGCCCTTCGGATGGTGCGCGATCACCGCGTTGGGCGCGCCCCCGGTGCGGATGCGGCGGGTCAGCGCGCGGGTATCTACGCCCGACAGCCCGATCTTGCCATGCGCGACCATCCAGTCGGCGAATTCCTGTTGTGCGCGGAAGCTGGAATGCGGGGTCACCTCCTGCCGGACGATGCAGCCGACTGCCCCCAGGCCTCGGCTCTCGTGGTCTTCCTCGTTGGCGCCGGTGTTGCCGATGTGCGGGAAGGTGAAGGTGACGATCTGGCTGTCGTAGGAGGGATCGGTCATCACCTCCTGATAGCCGGTCATCGCGGTGTTGAAGCAGATTTCGCCGACCGCGCTGCCGGTCGCGCCAAAGCCCTTGCCCCAGACGCAGGTCCCGTCGGCGAAGACGACGACTCCGGTGGCCCCTTGCGGTTGCGCGTGCGAAGGTGCGGGACGGGCCATGGGCGCTCCGGTATCAGGGGTTGTCGGCAATGTGTGCTAAGGCCCAGCGGCTAGAGCGAGACGGGCATTTCGTCAACAGGAACGCTTGGCTTTACGGCGCGCTGTTCTATGTCCGCGCCAATCCATCCACACTTACGAACGGCTTTTTCCATGATCCGCGACACCATCAAGACCGCGACCACCACCTCGATGAAGGCCGGAACCAAGGATCGCACCGCCACGCTGCGAATGATCGCGGCCAAGATCAAGGATCGCGATATCGAGTTGCGCACCGCCGCCAAACAGCCCGAGGACGATACGCTGGTGATCGAGGTCCTGCAGAAGATGGCCAAGCAGCGCCGCGAATCGATCCAGATGTACGAGGACGGCGGGCGCGAGGAACTGGCCGCCAAGGAGCGCGACGAGCTGGCGGTGATCGGCGAATTCCTGCCGCAGATGATGAACGATGACGAGATGCGCGCCGCGATCGACGAGGCCAAGGCGGCAACCGGGGCGGAAGGCATGAAGGACATGGGGAAGGTCATGGCTGAGCTGAAAGCACGCCACGGCGCGGTGCTCGATGGCGCCAAGGCCAGCGCGATGGTCAAGGAGAGCCTGGCGTGATTGCGTCCCGAACGATGCTGCGCTTAGGCGCGGTAGCACTGGCCCCGCTGGCGCTGATCGCCTGCGGCGATGGCTCGGATGACGAAGCGGTGGCCGAGCCCACCCCGACGGCCACCGTTGCCGCGCCGCGCACGCTGATTGCCGCCGATTACGACGAGGCGATGCTCGGGGCGAGGATCGAGGGCCCTCAGGGCACCGAAGTCGAGGCTCCGCTGATGGCGGAAGGGCGCGAGATCGGCAGCATCGTGAGCTTTGTCGCCTGCCCGCGCGAGACCGCGACCTGCGACCCCGCCGCGATGCCCGAGGGCACGGTTTACACCTATGTCCACCAAGTAACCCTGGCTGCGGAGGAAGCGACTGACGAAACCGCGTCCGCGGCCGATGATGGCGCCAGCGGCGAATCCTACGCCACGCTGTTTCGCACCACGCGCCGCGCCACCGGTTTCAACGGCTCAATCGGCTATGCGCGCGAACAGGCCGAGACCGCGCTGGGCGACGGTGAAGCGATCGGCGTCACCTCCGACGAGGGCCAACTGATCTGGCGCGTGATCTCGGGAGAAGGCTGGTCCCCGGGCGCGACGATCACCTTCTGGTGGCAGTCCACCCTGCCCCCCGAAGGTCCGTCCGAGGCCTGGGAGCTGGAGACGGGCGGCATGACCGCCACCGCCACCGCGCCCTTCCCGCCTGCCGAAATGCCTGTGGAATAATCGGCATCAGCGCCTCTCGACTTCGCTCGAGGCAAACGGCAAAATCGGGCAGGGCTACGACCCGTCCAATCCGAGCACCCATCCGTTCGTGTCGAGCGAAGTCGAGACACGCTGGCAGGGAGGAACCGCAATGCCCTTCTGGTGCTACATGCTGAAATGCGCCGACGGGAAATATTACACGGGCCACACCGACGATCTCGAACGGCGCATCGCCCAGCATCAATACGGCGGATATTGCGATTTCACCTCGCGGCGGCTCCCGGTCACCTTTGTGTGGTGTCAGGAATTTACCACCCGGGCCGAGGCCCTTGAAAGCGAGTTGCGCGTGAAAAAGTGGTCGCGAGCCAAGAAGGAGGCGCTGGCAGCCGGGGATTGGCAGCGAGTTTCGCATTTTGCGCGTCCGCCGGGCGAGCGTGTCTCGACTTCGCTCGACACGAACGGGATAGGGTTTGCCACTACAAGCGCCGGCAGCCCCCCATGCTGAGCCCCCAATGGCTGGACGAATTGCGCGCGCGGATCACGCTCAGCACGGTGATCGGGCGCCATGTCCGGCTGCAGAAGGCGGGACGCGAGTTCAAGGCCTGTTGCCCGTTCCACGACGAGAAGTCCCCCAGCTTCACCATCAATGACGCCAAAGGCTTTTACCACTGCTTCGGCTGCGGCGCGCATGGCGATGCGATCCGCTGGATGACCGACCAGCGCGGGCTCGCCTTCATGGATGCCGTCAAGGAACTGGCGGTGGAAGCGGGTATGGAGGTTCCGGCCCCCGATCCACAGTCCGCCCGCCGCGCCGAGGAGCGCGCCGGACTGCAGGATGTCACGGCAGCGGCGCAGGAGTGGTTCGTCGCCAATCTGGGATCGGCTGAAGGCACAGCGGCGCGCGGCTATCTTGCCAAGCGCGGTTTTTCTTCGGCGACTATGCGCGAATTCGGCTTCGGCTATGCGCCCGAAGGCCGCCAGGCGCTGGGCCGGGCGCTGGCGCGTTTCGAGGAGCCGATGCTGGTCGAGGCGGGGATGCGGATTTCGGTCGAGGAGCGTGATCCTTACGACCGCTTCCGCGACCGGCTGATGCTGCCGATCCAGGACGCACGCGGGCGGGTGATCGCATTCGGTGGCCGCATTCTGGATGCCGAGAGCAACCCCAAGGCGCCCAAATATCTCAACAGCCCCGACACCCCTTTGTTCGACAAGGGCCGCACGCTCTACAACCTCCACCGCGCCGCGCCCGCCGCGCGCCAGTCGGGGCGGATGATCGTGGTAGAGGGCTATATGGATGTGATCGCCCTGGCCGAGGCGGGCATCGGCGAGGCGGTGGCACCGATGGGCACCGCGCTGACCGAACAGCAGCTCGAACTGCTGTGGCGCCATGTCGAACGCCCGATCCTGTGTTTCGACGGCGATGCCGCGGGACGGCGCGCGGCGATGCGGGCGATCGAGCGCGCGCTGCCGCTGCTGCGTCCTTCGCATTCGCTGGCGATCGTCCAACTCCCCTCGGGGCTCGATCCGGATGATCTGCTGCGACAGGAGGGCCGCCAGGCGCTCGAAAACCTGCTGGCGAGTGCGAGCAGCCTGCTCGATATGCTGTGGCAGGTCGAACGCGAATCGTCGCCTCTCGCCTCACCCGAGGACAAGGCCGGCCTCAAGCAGCGCCTTCTCGACCATGCCGACTCGATTGCGGATCCCGATATCCGCGCGCTTTACCGCCGCGAACTCACCGAGCGATTTTCCGCTTTCGCCTTCCCAAAGCGCGAGTGGACGCCGCGTGGTTCGTGGAAAAAAGGTGGGCCGCCCCGCCCCGCCCCGACCCTCACACCCGAAGCCGCCGCCAAGCTGCGCCACGTGATTTCAGGCGGTGGGCGCGATGCGCTGGCGGTGGCGGTGATCGCCGGACTGGCGCGCTTTCCCGACCAGATCGTCCGCCACGAGGAGGGGCTGAGCGACCTCGCCATGCGTGACCAAAATATCGGTCCGGCGATCGATTTGCTGCTCGAAACCGCCGAAGCGCTTGATTTGTCCGGTGGATCGCCCATATCGCCTATCCAAGGCCTGCCTGCCCCACCGGAAACATCTCGTTTCGCCTTTCTCGATGAAGGCACAGACCCGGTTGATGCGCGCGAGGAGCTGGCCGAAGCCGTGTCGTTGCTGGTCGAGAGACCCGCGCTCGAAGCCGCCCTGGCAGATGCCACGGCGCGTTTCGAAAGTGATCCCGAAGGCGCTTTCGCCGAGCAGCAACGCCTGCTCAGGCGCAAGCTGGAATTCGAGGCGCGACTCGGGCAAATGGCAAGCAAGCGGGCCAGCAGGGCCCGGCAGGAATCAGACAGCCGCTCCGCCGATCTGGCGGACGCGGCCCATAAAACGGACTGACGCGACACTTATGGCCAGCAAGTCGAAGACCGCCGAAAAAGAAGACGCTCCCCTGATCGACCTCAACGAGGCGTCGATCAAGAAGCTCATCGCGAAGGCCAAGAAGAAGGGTTACGTCACCTATGACGAACTCAACGACGGTCTTCCTTCGGCCGAGATGAGCCCCGACCAGATCGAGGATATCCAGACCGCCTTGAGCGAAATGGGCGTCCAGATCGTCGAGAACGACGAGGATGCCGAGGCGGAAGCCGAAGCGGATCGCGACGACGAGGTCGAGGAAATCGCCACCACGGGCGACAAGAAAGAACCCAAGACACCCACCACCAATGTCACCAAGAAGCTCGCCGTCGGCGAGCGGACCGACGATCCGGTACGGATGTACCTGCGCGAGATGGGTGCGGTCGAACTGCTCAGCCGCGAGGGCGAGATCGCCATCGCCAAGCGGATCGAGGCCGGGCGCGACATGATGATCATTGGGCTGTGCGAGAGCCCGATCACCTTCCACGCGATTATCCACTGGTCCGAAGCACTCAATTCCGAGGAAATGCAGCTGCGCGAGATCCTCGATCTCGACGCCATGCTGTCCAAGGAACCCCCGGCCGACAAGATGGCCGAGGATGCCGACGATGATGACGACGGAGAGATCTCCGAGGAAACCGCCGGCCCCACCATCCGCGAAGACGACGAGGATGAGGACGAGGACAGCGATTCCGAGGACGACGACGGCGAGGAAGGCTCGGCCAAGAAGGACGACGAAGAGGAAGAGGACAACACCATGTCCCTTGCTCAGATGGAAGCTGCGCTCAAGCCGGATGCCATCGAACGCTTCGCGCGCATCAAGGACCTGTTCAAGAAATTCGAGAAGCTCCAGGGCGAGCGGGTCGACCTGCTCGGTCGGGGCGAGGATTTCCCGGCGTCCAAGGAAAAGAAGTACGAGGCGCTGCGCGAACAGCTTACCGCCGAAGTCGAGAGCGTGCAGTTCCACGCGAACAAGATCGAATTCCTGGTCGACAATCTGTACGCCTTCAACCGCCGGTTGACCGCATTGGGCGGCCAGATGCTGCGTCTCGCCGAACGGCACAAGGTCAAGCGCGTCGATTTCCTCGAAGCCTATATCGGCAACGAGATGGACGACGACTGGCTGACTTCGCGGGTCAAGAAGGACAAGAAGTGGGCCGCCTTCGCCGACAAGGAGGCCGATGCGATCGACCGCATCCGCACCGAGATCAGCGATATTGCCAGCCAGACCGGTATGGCGCTCCCCGAGTTCCGCCGGATCGTCAACAT
Organism: Erythrobacter sp. QSSC1-22B; assembly: GCF_001678665.1. Classification (GTDB taxonomy): domain Bacteria; phylum Pseudomonadota; class Alphaproteobacteria; order Sphingomonadales; family Sphingomonadaceae; genus Qipengyuania. The sequence continues at coordinate 177,177 of NZ_LZRP01000007.1, read as the reverse complement.
GGTGCAAAAGGGCGAGCGCGAGGCGCGGATCGCCAAGAAGGAAATGGTCGAGGCGAACCTGCGGCTCGTGATCTCGATCGCCAAGAAATACACCAACCGCGGGCTGCAGTTCCTGGATCTCATCCAGGAAGGCAACATCGGTTTGATGAAGGCGGTCGACAAGTTCGAGTACCGCCGCGGCTACAAGTTCAGCACCTATGCGACCTGGTGGATCCGCCAGGCGATCACCCGCTCGATCGCCGATCAGGCGCGCACGATCCGCATCCCGGTGCACATGATCGAGACGATCAACAAGCTGGTCCGCACCAGCCGCCAGTTCCTCCACGAGGAAGGCCGCGAGCCGACTCCCGAAGAAATGGCGCAGCGCCTGTCGATGCCGCTCGAGAAGGTGCGCAAGGTGATGAAGATCGCCAAGGAGCCGATCAGCCTCGAGACGCCAATCGGCGACGAGGAGGATTCGCATCTCGGCGATTTCATCGAGGACAAGAACGCGATCATCCCCGTGGACGCCGCGATCCAGGCGAACCTCAAGGAAACCGTGACCCGGGTGCTGGCGAGCCTCACGCCGCGCGAGGAGCGCGTACTCCGCATGCGCTTTGGCATCGGCATGAACACCGATCACACGCTCGAGGAAGTCGGCCAGCAGTTCTCGGTCACCCGCGAGCGTATCCGCCAGATCGAGGCCAAGGCGCTGCGCAAATTGAAGCACCCCAGCCGCAGCCGCAAGATGCGCAGCTTCCTCGACCAGTAGGCTTTGCAGCGCAGCGGAAACTTTTTCGGTGCAGACCTCCGGGCGGAGACCATGTCTGAATCCCGTTAGCCACCATGCGGCCGCACATCCGGGTGTCGATTTCGCGGCGTTGTTCGAGCGGTCGCCCAATGCCTATGTGGTGCTCGATCGCGATCTCGTGATCGTCTGGATGAACGATGCCTATCTGCAGGTAACGGGTAGGACGCGTCCGGAGATCATTGGACGCCCGATGTTCGAGGCCTTTCCGAGCGATCCGAAATCGGAGAGCTTCCGCCAGTTGCTGTCATCCTTCGACCGGGTTTTGAACAGCGGCGAAGCCGACGAAATTGCGCATATCCGCTATGATATCGAACAGCCCGACGGCACGATGGCGGAGCGATACTGGAGCGCAACCCACACGCCCTTCAAGGGTAAGACCGGCGCCGTCACCCATATCCTCCAGCACACGGTCGATATCAGCGAGCTTCACGAGTTGCGCGGGATGCGCGAGCAGATGCGGGTGTTCGAACGCGCCCAGCTGGTCGAGACCCGCAACCGCGATCTCTCCGAAGAGACCCGCAAATTGCGCAATCTGCTCGAGAACACACCGGGCTTCACCGCAGTGCTGTCGGGCTCCGAATTGCGTTTCGCAATGGCAAACGCTGCCTATCGGCGGCTGACCGGCAACCGTCCCCTGGTGGGGCTGACCATCGAAGAAGCCCTGCCCGAAGTGATCGATCAGGGCTTCGTTGCCATTCTCGAAGAGGTTTGCCGCACCGGCGAGCCCTATTTCGGGCGGCAGGAGCAGTTGTTCCTCCAGATGCAGCCCGGCGCGCAGCCCGAGCAGGTCTATCTCGAATTCGTCTACCAGCCGATCCTGGATAACGAGCGGCAGGTCACAGGGGTCTTCATCCAGGGCCACGATGTGACCGAAGAGGTGGAGGCAGCCGAGCGCCAGAACCTGCTGATCCACGAGCTCAACCACCGGGTTAAGAACACGCTGGCCATTGTTCAGGGGCTCGCACAGCAGTCCTTCGGCCTCGACGAGAGCAACAGGGCCAACCGCGACGCCTTTGCTGCCCGGCTCGCTGCCCTGTCCGTGGCGCACAATCTGCTGACCTCATGCAATTGGGAATCCGCAGAGGTGCGCAGTCTTATTGGTGGATCGCTCGACGCGGCGCTGGGGAGTACCGCCGAACGCTGCGTTCTCGAGGGCCCCGAGCTGGTGCTGCGCCCCCAGCAGGCGGTCGCGCTGGCGATGATCGTTCATGAATTGGCCACCAATGCTCTGAAATATGGCGCATTGTCGGTTCCCGAAGGCCGGGTCACGATCCAGTGGAGCGCCGAAAACGAGGACGGCACAGTGTCGATTGCGCTGGACTGGTCGGAAGCGGGCGGCCCGCCGGTCGCACCGCCGCAGGGCAAAGGTTTCGGCAGTCGGCTGATCCACAGCGGATTGGGCGGACGCAAGGGGGCGGTGTCGCTCGACTACAATCGAGGTGGGCTGCATTGCAGCATCAAGGGAGAGATTTGATCGAAACTGACAGCTCCATTCTCTTGCTCGAGGACGAGGCGATCATCGCCTTTGCACTCGAAGACATGCTCGTCGCGGATGGCGCGAATGTCATCATGGCGGCCTCTCTCGAAGAAGCCGAGGCCCTGATCCACGAGGGCGGGATCGGCTCTGCCGTTCTCGACGTCAACGTGCATGGGGAGAAGAGCTATGGCATCGGCGCCAAATTACAATCACTCGATATCCCGTTCGTCTTCGCCACCGGTTACGGCGACACGTCGCACCCACCTGAGTTCGCCAAAACCCCCACCGTTTCCAAGCCTTACACCCACGAGCAGATCAAGTCGGCAATGGCCCGAGCACGGCTTGGTCCGGCAAGCGCGCTTCTGGGCTGAAAACCCGCTTTACGGGGTGGAGAAAACCGCCCGGCTGACCTAAAGGTGCCGGCATGCGTATCGCTATTGCCTCCGACCATGCCGCGTTCGAACTCAAGGCCGAATTGCGCGACTGGCTGATGGAAGAAGGGCATGAGGTCGCCGACCTCGGTCCCGACACCCCCGACAGCGTGGATTATCCCGATTTCGGTTATCGCCTGGCGAATGTCATCGCGGACGGCACGGCGCAGCGCGGAATTGCGCTGTGCGGATCCGGGCTCGGGATATCGATGTCGGTCAATCGCCACCCGGCACTGCGTTGCGCGCTGGTGTCGGAGCCTCTCTCAGCCCGTCTCGCGCGCGAACACAACGACGCGAATTGCCTCGCGATCGGTGCCCGGCTCACGGGAACCGACATGGCCAAGGCCTGCGTTGCCGCTTTTCTCGCAACAGAATTCGCCGCCGGTCGCCATCAGCGCCGCGTCGACAAGCTTTCCGACCCCCAGATCGAGGACCGTTCATGAGCACCCAGCCCGCCGCCGCTCCCGCTGATTCGCCGATGGACGGCTTCTGGCACGATACCCTTGCCGAGGCGGATCCGCAGATCCACGAGGCGATCCGCAACGAACTGGCACGCCAGCAGGACAAGATCGAGCTGATCGCCAGCGAGAACATCGCCAGCCGCGCGGTGCTCGAGGCGACCGGGAGCGTCTTCACCAACAAATACGCCGAAGGCTATCCCGGCAAGCGCTATTACGGCGGCTGCGACTATGCCGATGTTATCGAAACGCTGGCGATCGACCGCGCCAAGGAACTGTTCGGCTGCAATTTCGCCAACGTCCAGCCCAACAGCGGCAGCCAGATGAACCAGGCGGTCTTCCTCGCGCTGCTCGAGCCGGGCGACACCTTCATGGGGCTCGATCTCAATTCCGGCGGGCACCTGACCCACGGTTCCCCGGTCAACATGAGCGGCAAGTGGTTCAATCCGGTCTCCTACGGGGTGCGCCAGGAAGACGAGCTGATCGATATGGATGCGGTTGCCGCGACCGCGCGCGAGCATCGCCCCAAGCTGATCATCGCCGGCGGCACCGCCTATTCGCGCGTCTGGGACTGGCAGCGGTTCCGCGAGATCGCCGATGAGGTCGGCGCCTATCTGCTGGTCGATATGAGCCACATTTCCGGGCTGGTCGCGGGTGGCGCGCACCCCAACCCGGTGCCCCATGCGCATGTCGTCACGACCACGACCCACAAGTCCTTGCGCGGGCCGCGCTCTGGCGTGATCCTGTGGAACGATGAGACGCTGACCAAGCCGATCAACATGGCGGTGTTCCCCGGCATGCAGGGCGGCCCGCTGATGCATGTCGTCGCCGCCAAGGCGGTCGCTTTCCGGGAAGCGCTGCGGCCCGAATTCGCCGATTATGCCCAGCGTGTGGTCGACAACGCCCGCGCGCTGGCGGCCAGCCTCGAGCAGCACGGTCTGCGCGTGGTCTCGGGCGGGACCGACAATCACTCGATGCTGGTCGATCTCAGCGCCAAGGATGTCACCGGCAAGGCCGCCGAGACCGGTCTCGACCGCGCCTGGCTGACCTGCAACAAGAACGGCATCCCGTTCGACACCCGCAGCCCCTTCGTCACCAGCGGCGTCCGTCTCGGTACGCCTGCGGGGACGACGCGCGGGTTCGGGACCGACGAGTTCCGCACTATCGGCAAATTGATCGCCGAAGTCGTCGACGGACTTGCCAGCAGCGGCCCCGAGGGCGATGAGCGGATCGAGGAAAGCGTGCGCAGCCGGGTGAGCGAGCTGTGCAAGGCCTTCCCCGTCTATCCAGGGATGTAACGCGATGAACGAAGACAATCCGAACGATCCCAACTGGGTCGAAGACGCAAAGACCGAGATTTCCGGCATGGCCAAGGACGGCATGAGCCATCCTTCGACCAAGCCGGTGCTGGCGGGGGCCGCGATCGGCGCGCTGGCCGGCGCGCTGCTGCCTGTGGTGAGCCTGCCGCTCGGTCTGATCGCGGGTGCCGGCTTCGCATTCTACAACAGGATCAAAAAGTAAACTCCTGAATGCGCTGCCCTTTTTGTGCCCATGACGAGAGCCAGGTAAAGGATTCGCGTCCGACCGAGGACAATGCCGCTATTCGGCGACGGCGGCAGTGTGCGCGTTGCGGCGCCCGCTTCACCACCTTCGAACGCGTGCAATTGCGCGAAGTGACGGTGGTCAAGTCCGGCGGCGATGGCGAGGCGGCGCGGCGCGAACCCTTCGAGCGGCGCAAGCTCGAACAGTCGATCAGCCTCGCCTGCCGCAAGCGCGATGTCGCCCCCGAGCGGATCGACCAGCTCGTCTCGGGCATCCAGCGCCAGGTAGAAACCGCCGGCGAAGCGGAGATCCCCTCGAGCCGCATCGGCGAAATGGTGATGGACGGCCTGCGCCAGATCGACAGCGTTGCCTATATCCGCTTCGCCAGCGTCTATCGCGATTTCAGCGAGGCGCGCGATTTCGAGGAATTCGCCAGCACCGTGCAGGAAGCCGCACAGGCCGAGAGCAACGGCGGCAACCCCAGTGGCTGAGGCCCCGGCTATCGTCCTGGTGCGCCCGCAGCTTGGCGAGAACATCGGCAAGGCGGCGCGGGCGATGCTCAATTTCGGGCTCACCGAGATGCGGCTCGTGGCGCCGCGCGATGGCTGGCCCAACCCCAGTGCCGGTCCCGCCGCTGCAGGCGCAGACCGGGTGCTGGCCGAGGCGCAGGTGTTCGACACGGTGGGCGAAGCGGTCGCCGATTGTTCACATATCTACGCCACCACGGTGCGCAAGCGCGGGGTGACCAAGCCTGTGGTCACACCCGAGGAGGCGGCCCGGGAGATCGATACGGCTCAGGGCAAGTCCGCGCTGCTGTTCGGCCCGGAACGTTCGGGTCTCGATATTCAGGACGTCGGTTTTGCACGCGCAATCATCACCGTGCCGATCAACCCGGAATTCGGCTCGCTCAATCTGGCACAGGCGGTGATCCTGTGCGCCTATGAATGGTCCAAGACCCGCGAGCTCTCGCAGCCGACGCAGGAGGAAATCCTGCCGCCCGCGCCGCAGGAGGAACTCGACGGCCTGATTGGCCATCTGGAAGCGATGCTGGAACCCAAGGGGTATTTCATGCCCGCAATCCGCGACGAGGTGACGCGCACGACGCTGCGCAACGTGCTGACCAAGCCGGGCTGGAACCACCTCGAGATCCGGACCTTGCGCGGGGTGCTGTCGACGCTCGCGCGCGCACGGCGCGATTAGCCTACCAGTCTTCGGTCAGCTGCTCCTGATCCGATCCCATTCGACCATCTCATAGGCGATCGAGCTTTCCACCAGCCGATCCCAGATTGCCGCCAATTCTTCCGCCGGAAGCCCCCGCGCTTCGGCATCGACGCGCGCATTGTCGATCACTGCAGACTTGCGTCCCTCGTCGCGCACCGCGCCGCGGTCCTGCTTGATCCGCGCGGCGGCGCGCATGTAGCCGTAGCGGCGGTCGAGCAATTCCATCAGCGCGCGATCGGTGGCATCGACACCGATGCGCACCTCGCGCATATCGGAGCAATCCTCGGGTGGTTTGATGTCGCTGGTCATGGCGAGGCGCACTGCCGCCCTCGCCCGCATTTGTCGAGCGCCGATCTGCGATCTTGACCCGTGGCCCATCCCTGCTATGGCGCGCGCTTCGCGAATTGGCTCCGCACCCCGGTGAAGCGGCGGCCGCGCTGGAGAACAGCTCCAGCGGTGCGATACCGGGTTAAAGCGCCACCATTGGGGTGGCGATGGCAAATCGAAGGACTTTTTATGTCGAAGCGCAAAAGCGCCAAGTACAAGCTCGACCGCCGGATGGGTGAAAACATCTGGGGTCGCCCGAATTCCCCGGTCAACAAGCGCTCCTACGGCCCCGGCCAGCACGGCCAGCGTCGTAAGAGCAAGGTCAGCGACTTCGGCCTGCAGCTGCGCGCCAAGCAGAAGCTCAAGGGCTATTACGGCGACGTCACCGAGAAGCAGTTCAAGCGCACCTATGCCGATGCCACGCGGATGAAGGGCGATGCCGGCCAGAACCTGATCGGCCTGCTCGAGCGCCGCCTGGACATGATCGTCTATCGCGCCAAATTCGCACCGACGGTCTTCTCCGCCCGCCAGATCGTCAACCACGGTCACATCTATGTGAACGGCGTGAAGTGCAACATCCCCTCGCGTCGCTGCGACGTCGGCGATGTCATCAGCCTGGGCAACAAGGCCAAGGACATGGCGCTGATCATCGAAGCGCAGAGCCTGCCCGAGCGCGACATTCCCGACTATGTCGCACCCGACGGCATCGAAAAGGTGACCTTCACCCGCGTGCCCAAGCTCGACGAAGTGCCCTACCCGGTCACGATGGAACCCAATCTGGTCGTCGAGTTCTACTCGCGCTGATCGGGAATCTCCCAACCAGACACGAAAGGCGGTCCTTCGGGGCCGCCTTTTTTGTTTGTGGCAGGCGCGCGACAGGGTCGGCAGTCAGGTCTTGAGGTAATCCCGCCTGAAATCGCTGGCGAAACGGGCGAACTGGCCGGCCGCGATCGCATCGCGCATCGCCTGCATCAGCTGTTGGTAGAAGGCGATATTGTGCTCGGTCATCAGCATCGCGCCGAGGATTTCGCCGGCCTTGATCAGGTGGTGGACATAGGCGCGGCTATAAGTGGCGCAGGTATCGCAGGCGCAGCGCGGGTCGAGTGGCTCGAGATCCTCGGCGAAACGCGCGTTGCGCAGGTTGATCGGGCCGGTCCAGGTGAAGGCCTGGCCATTGCGGCCCGAGCGGCTCGGCAGCACGCAGTCGAACATGTCGATGCCGCGTTCGACCGCGCCGACCAGATCGTCGGGCTTGCCCACCCCCATCAGATAGCGCGGTGCGTCCTCGGGCAGTTGGTCGGGCGCGAAGTCGAGCGTCGCGAACATCGCCTCCTGCCCCTCGCCAACCGCCAGCCCGCCGATCGCATAGCCATCGAAGCCGATTTCGCGCAGCGCAGCTGCGGAGCGACCTCTTAAGCCTTCGTCGAGTGCGCCCTGCTGGATGCCGAACAGCGCCGCGCGCTGCGCGTGCTCGCCACCCGCATCGAAGGCGTCGCGGCTGCGCTTCGCCCACCGCATCGACATTGCCATGCTTGCCTCGATCTCGGCGAAGGGCCGGTCGGCGCGCGGGCATTCATCGAAGGCCATGACGATGTCCGACCCCAGCAGCCGCTGGATTTCCATCGAGCGTTCGGGGGTCAGCATGTGCTTGGAGCCGTCGAGATGGCTGCGGAACTCGACCCCTTCCTCGGTCAGCTTGTTGAGATCCGACAGGCTCATCACCTGATAGCCGCCGCTATCGGTCAGGATCGGGCGCGACCAGTTCATAAAGGAATGGAGCCCGCCCAACCGCGCCATCCGCTCGGCGCCGGGCCGCAGCATCAGATGGTAGGTGTTCCCCAGGATGATATCGGCGCCGGTCTTGTGCACCGCCTCGGGCTTCATCGCCTTGACTGTCGCCGCTGTCCCCACGGGCATGAAGGCGGGGGTGCGGGTCTCGCCGCGGAGCATCGCAATGCGCCCGGTGCGCGCCTTGCCGTCGATGGCATCGATCCGGAAGTCAAACCGTTCGGCCATGATCAGAACCCGTAGATGATGGTGGCGCGGGTCAGCGTGTCGGTAGTCACCGCGCCGGCGGGCGGGTTGCTGTCGTAATCCACCTGATAGGAAAGACGTGTCCGCAGGCGCGGGGTGACCGCGAAATCGAGCCCGGTGACGAGATTGAGCGTGGTGTTGGCGCTGTCGAACACCACCACCGCCTGGCCTCCGGTTTCCGCCAGCGCGTTGGCATCCTGGGTCAATGTCAGCTGGTCGATGATGCGCCAGTCGAAGTCGAGACCAATGAGGCCACCGAGCCTGCTCTCGCTGCGTCCGTCGACGAATTCGGTGATGCGGAAGGCAGGGCCAGCCTTGAGCGAAAGCGACACGTCCGAGGACTGGACGAGATTGTAGCCCAGCCCGCCCGAGACGGCGTAGCGCCCGGTAAAGCCCTGCACCCTGTCGCGCTCGTATTGTGCCAGGCCGTAGATAAACATGTCCTCGTCGAACTGCCAGCGCGGCTCGTAGGCGAAGACGAAGCTCTCGCGGCTCGTGACCCCGTTCTGACGCTGGTAATCCACGCGGGCGCGCACCCGGTGGGTCCAGTCGATACCCTGACGCAGGAGCGAGAGCGAAGCTGCCAGCCCGGCGGTGTCGCTGTTGCCGCTCGACAGGAAGCCACCCAGTTCGCCTTCGCCGCTCCAAAGGTCGAGCGGTCCGGCGCGGCGCAAGGTCTCTTCCTGCTCTACAGCCGCAAGCGCATCGCGCTCGGCCTTTGCAGCGGTCCACTCCGCCTCGATCGCGGCGATGTCTTCAGCCTCGTCAGGGTAGGCGGTGCGAGCCAGTTCAAAGGCCGTGGCAACTTTCGCAGCGTCGCCGGTTTCGCGTGCAGCCTCGATCATTGCGCGCACGCCTTCGGGTAGCTCGGCATGGGCGGGCGTGGCCCAGCAAGTGAGAAGTGCGGCAGCGAGTAGCGAATGGCGGGCGTGCAGGATCATCGCCAGCGCCGATAGCCAATCAGGCGCGCAGTCGCCAGCCCGTCTTGAAGATGGTGGCGATGATCGCGATGCAGGTCGCGAGGAAGCCCAGCGTAATCGCAAAGCTGATCCAGATGTCGACATCGGCGCTGCCGTAAAAGGTCCAGCGCAATCCGCTGACCAGATAGACGATCGGATTGAAGAGCGCGATCGTGTCCCAGGGCTCGGGCAGCATGTCGATCGAATAGAAAGTCCCGCCGAGGAAGGTCAGTGGGGTGAGGAACAGCAGCGGGATAATCCCCAGCTTTTCGAAATTGTCCGCCCAGACGCCGAGGATGAAACCGAACAGGCTGAAGCTGGCCGCCACGAGAACGATATAGATTACCGCCAGCACCGGATGGGCGATCGAATAGTCGACGAACAATCGCGCGGTCAGAAGGATGATCGCCGCGAGGATCAGGCTCTTGACCGCCGCTGCGCCGACGAAGCCCGCCAACGTCTCGCCAACTCCCACAGGTGCTGACAGCAGTTCGTAAATGGTACCCGTGAAGCGCGGCATATAGATACCGAAGCTGGCGTTGCTGGTCGTCTCCCCAAGCAGCGTCAGCATCAGCAGTCCGGGGATGATGAATGCGCCGTAATCGACCCCGCCGAGATCGGGCATCCGCGCGCCGATCGCAGCGCCGAAGACGATGAAATAGAGCGAAGTCGTGAGTACCGGGGCGATGATCGACTGGAAGACCGTGCGCAGGGCGCGCATGATCTCGCGGATGAAGATCGACCAGGCAGAACGGACACTGAAATGCATCAGACGGGCTCACTTTCGCTGGTCGTCTCGTGGGGTACGGCGTCCTCGCCGAGCACCGAGACGAAGATATCCTCGAGGCTGCTCTCGCGCACGTCGATTCCCGTGTAGTCGATCCCCGCGAAGGTGAGCGCCTTGGTCAGCGCTGCCACCTCTTCCTTGCCCTTCCCGGTGCCGTCGCCGCCGCGATAGCACAGGCCCAGCCCACCCTGCTCGATCTCGATCGGGAACTGCGCCAGCGCGGGCGGGATGGCGGCCAGGGGCTCGGCCAATGTGATATGCGCTTCGGTCCGTCCGAGCCGCGCCATCATCGCGCTCTTCTCGTCGACCATCAACAGACGGCCGTTGCGGATCACCCCGACGCGATCGGCCATCTCTTCGGCTTCCTCGATGTAATGGGTGGTCAGAATTACGGTTACGCCGCGCGCGCGCATCTGGTCGATCAGCTGCCACATGCCCTTGCGCAGTTCGACATCGACGCCCGCGGTTGGCTCGTCGAGGAACAGCAGGTCGGGCTCGTGCGCGAGTGCCTTGGCAATCAGCACCCGGCGCTTCATCCCGCCCGACAGCGCCATGATCCGCTCGTCGCGCTTGTCCCACAGGCTGAGCGAGCGGAGGATCTCCTCGATCCGCGCCGGGTTCGGCGGCAGGCCGAACAGGCCGCGCGAAAAGGCGACCGCGCGCCGCACCGGTTCGAACATGTCGGTCGCGAGTTCCTGCGGCACCAGCCCGATGCGCTTGCGCGCCTGGCGCCAATCGCCCGAAAGATCGTGGCCGAATGCACGGATCGATCCGGACGACGGTGTCACCAGCCCGCAGACCGCGCCGATCAGCGTCGTCTTGCCCGCCCCGTTGGGCCCGAGCAGCGCGAAGATTTCGCCCTTGCGGATGGTGAGATCGACATTGTCGAGCGCTCTGAGCCCGCCGGGATAGACCTTGGTCAGGCCGGCGAGTTCGAGAATTGGTTCTGGCATCGGGTGCAGTTGTGCCCGACGCGGCGGGAATGCAAGCGGCGAAGCAAATGCAGCGGAGCGGAAACGCGGATCAGGGCAGCAGCAGGCTCGAATCGCCATAGCTGTAGAAGCGATATTCCGCTGCGATTGCATGGGCGTAGGCGTCCTGCATCCGCTCGCGGCCCATCATCGCCGAGACCAGCATGAACAGCGTCGATTTCGGCAGGTGGAAATTGGTCATCAAGCCATCGACCGCGCGAAACGCGTAGCCCGGCGTGATGAAGATGTCGGTGTCCCCGGCGAAGGGTGCGATTACACCGTCCTCGCCGGTGGCGCTTTCGAGCAGTCGCAGCGAGGTGGTGCCCACCGCGATGATCCGCCCGCCCGCAGCCCGTGCCGCGTTGAGCCGGTCCGCAACCGCGGGTTCGATCCGGCCCCACTCGCTGTGCATCTTGTGGTCGGCGGTGTCCTGCGCCTTGACCGGCAGGAAGGTCCCCGCCCCGACATGCAGCGTCAGCATCTCGCGCCCGATCCCGGCCTCGTCGAGCGCCGCAACCAGCGCGTCGGTGAAATGCAGCGAGGCCGTCGGCGCCGCGACCGCGCCATCTTCGCGCGCGAACATCGTCTGGTAGTCCTCGCGGTCCTGCGCATCGGTGCCGCGTTTACCGGCAATATAAGGCGGCAGCGGCATCGTCCCGGCGCGCTCGAGCAGGAGCTCGACCGGTTCGTCGCCGCCAAAACACAGCGTGAAGCTGCCATCCTCGTGGCGGGTCTCGGCCTGCGCGCTCACCCCGCCACCGAATGTGATGAGATCGCCCTCCTTCAGCCGCTTGGCGTTGCGGATGAAAGCCTGCCAGCGGCGCAGATCTATACGCTTGTGCAGCGTTGCGCCGATCTTCGCCTCGCCCCGGCGGCCTTCGAGCTGGGCGGGGATCACCCTCGTATCGTTGAACACCAGCACGTCGCCGGCGCGCAGCAATTGCGGCAGGTCGCCGACACCGCGATCCTCGAAGGGCCTTGTTCCAGTGCCGCGCACCACGAGCATCCGCGCCGCATCGCGCGGACGCGCGGGGCGCAGCGCGATCCGCTCGGGTGGAAGCGCAAAATCGAAAAGGTCGATATTCATGGCACAACCCGTCCCGGCAACTCGGGCAAGCCGCTCGCGAGAGTTACTCCGCGATCGGCGCGTTGAGATCGTCGGCGGTGATCTCGGCCGTCGGAACCGGTTGCGGCGCCTGCGGCGGAGGAACCGGCCGATTGTCGCTCGCAAGCGAAGCCTGGACGACCCGGGTCGGATCGGCGGGCGGCTCGCCCCGGTTGATGACATCGACCGCCGCCATGTTGGAAATAACCCGGCCGAGATTGGTGTAGCGCTTGTCGAGGCTGAAGCGGGGGTAGAAAACGATGAAGAACTGGCTGTTTGCGCTGTCCTCGCCCTGCGCGCGCGCCATCGACAGCGTGCCGCGCACATGCGGCATCGGGTTGAACTCGGCCGTCAGGTCGGGAAGCGACGAGCCGCCCTGCCCGGTTCCCGTCGGATCGCCGGTCTGCGCCATGAAGCCGTCGATCACGCGGTGGAAGATCACGCCGTCGTAGAACCCCTCGCGGGTCAGCGTCTTGATCCGCTCGACATGGCTGGGCGCCCAGCTCGGCATCAGGCGGATTGCAACCCGCTCGCCGTTGGAGAGATCGAGCAGCAGAATGTTCTCGCGATCTTCCTCCATGCTGTAGTTGATCGGCGCATAGACCGGCGCGGCTTCATCCGCTGCAGCTTCGACCTCAGCCTCCTCGGACGGAGCTTCCTGGGCCGGAGTCTCCTGGGCCTGAGCCATCGTGGAAAGTCCCGCCATCGGCGTGGCGACCAGCGCTGCGAGCGCGACAAGTGCAGGCGAAAGCTTCAACATGGAATATCCGTCGGTTGGAATATGGGCGTCTGATGAAATCTGAGATCGGAGCGCGGTCTAGCCCCGACCCGCTGTCGGTTCAATGAATGGTTCAGTAGTCGCCCTTGCGCCCGATCTCGTCGACCCGGGCCACCACGTCGTCGCGCACCTGGGTGCTGACGAATGGCGAGATATCGCCGCCATAGAGCGCGATCTCCTTCACGAGCCGCGAGGCGATCGGCTGGAGCGAGACATCGGCCATCAGGAACACCGTCTCGATATCGTCGTCGATCTGCTGGTTCATCCCCGCCATCTGGTACTCGTATTCGAAGTCCGCGACCGCGCGCAGCCCGCGAACGATGACGCTAGCCCCTTGCATCTTGGCAAATTTCATCAGCAACGCATTGAAACTCACCACTTCGACATTGCCCAGACCCAAAGTCGCAACTTCGCGCTCGACCATGGCGAGGCGCTCCGCGGTGTCGAACATCGGGTTCTTGGACGGGTTGGTGGTCACCCCGACGATCAGCCAGTCGACCAGCTTGCTGCCACGCCGCAATATGTCGGCATGGCCGAGGGTGATGGGATCGAAGGTGCCGGGATAGATGCCGATGCGCTTGCTCATAGATATTACCTGTCTCTTTCGACGATGTAGCGCGCCAGCGCCTTCAGCAGACTGGCGTCCTCGCCATGCGATGCAAGCCGCGCGATCGCCTGTTCGGTGAGCATCCTGGCCTGCGCGCGCGCCGGCTCGACCCCCATCAGCGTAACGAAGGTCGCCTTGCCCTGCCCCTCGTCCTTGCGCAGCGCCTTGCCGGCCTTGTCGGGGTCGCCCTCGACATCGAGCAGATCGTCGGCGATCTGGAAAGCCAGCCCGATATCGCGGGCATAGGCGCGCCAGTGAACGCGTCCCTCGGGAGCCACCCGGCCGAGGATCGCGCCCATCTCGACGCTCGCCGCCAGCAATGCGCCGGTCTTTAGCTGCTGCAGCCGGGTGACCTGCCGCAGATCGTAATCCTGCCCGTCGGAAGCCATGTCCATCATCTGGCCACCCGCCATCCCCTCGTGCCCGCTGGCGCGCGCCAGCGCGGCCACCAGTTCGGCGCGGACGAAGGGATCGCCGGTGATCTCGGGGCGGACCAGAATGTCGAAGGCGAGCGCGTGGAGGGCATCGCCCGCCAGCACCGCAGTCGCCTCGTCGAAGGCACGGTGGACGGTGGGCTTGCCGTGGCGCAGATCGTCGTCGTCCATGCAGGGCAGATCGTCGTGAATCAGCGAATAGGCGTGGATCGCTTCCACCGCGCAGCCCGCGTGGATGGCGGCGGTCCGGTCGACGCCATAAAGCTCGGCGACCGCTGCCAGCAGCAGCGGGCGGACCCGTTTGCCGCCGCCGATGGTGGCATAGCGCATCGCCTCGACCAGTCGCGCGCTGGTGTCGTTGGGGACCGGCAGATAGGCATCGAAAGCGGCATCGATGTCGGTCTGGATCCGCTCCAGCGCCGATTTGAGCTCGGCGTGCGAATTCGGGACTGCGGTCACGCTCATCCTTCGGCGTCGAAGGGTTCCGTGCCCGACGGCTTGCCCGCGCCATCGGTGACGATCTTTTCGATCCGCGCCTGGGCAGCATCGAGCCGCGCCTGGCAATGTTTGCGCAATTCCGCACCGCGCTCGTAGAGCGAGATGCTTTCATCGAGCGGCACATCGCCGCTTTCGAGCCGACGCACGACCTCTTCGAGCGCTTTCAGCGCATCCTCGAAATTCATCGGGGCGATATCCGCAGCGCCCCCTCCTGCCTGTCCGGTATCCATGGGTCAGGAGCATTGACCGCGCGGCTCCACGGGGTCAAGTAACCAACCCAGGGGGAATGCTTAATGAAGTGGATTGTCGCTATCCGTGCCGCCGGTGGCCTTGCACCGGTCAAGCCGACCATCCCGGAGTAGAGCGATGTTCATCGGACATTGGGCCCCTGCCTTCGCCGCCGCAGCCGTCGCCCCCGAAAGCCCGCGGTTGGGCACGCTGTTCATCGCCGCGCAGCTGGTCGACTGGGCGTTCGCGCTCTTCGTTCTCGGCGGGTTCGAAAATCTGCGCCTGGTCCCCGGCATCACCGCAATGAACCCGCTCGACCTCTACCACATGCCGCTGTCGCACAGCCTGCTGGGAACCGCAGTTTTCGCTCTGGTGTTCGGCGTGGCGATCGGCGTCGGGCTGCGCAATGCGGTTGCCGGGACATGGGCCGCGGTGGTGGTGCTCAGCCACTGGCTGCTTGATCTTCTGGTCCACCGCCCGGATCTCACGCTGGCTGGCGGAGACGAGAAGCTCGGCTGGGGACTGTGGGACTATCCCGGAATCGCCATTCCGCTCGAGCTGGCACTCACGCTTGGCGCGTTCATCTGGTACCTCCGCGCCACCAAGGGTCCTTTGGGGCCGCCGCTGATCCTGATCGCGGTGATGCTCGCGCTCCAGGCCTTCAGCTGGTTCGGCCCCGAGCCGCAAGGATCGCCCGTGGCAATGGTGCTGACCATGATCTTCGCCTTTGCAATTGTCACCGCGCTGGCGTTCTGGGTCGGGCGGACGCGGTGGCACAAGCGCCACGTGGGGCTAGCGGTGGCGAGCGTGCGGCGCTAAGCGCGCGCGCATGGCAAACACCCCGTCCGCGATCACCCCCCCAATCACCGCCGAGACCGTCGAACAGCATGGTCTCAGCCCCGAGGAATACGAGCGCGTCCTGCACGCGCTAGGGCGCGAGCCCAATATGGTCGAGCTCGGCATCTTCTCGGTGATGTGGTCCGAGCATTGCTCCTACAAGAGCTCGCGGCTGCATCTGAAGAAGCTGCCGACCGAGGCACCCTGGGTGATCTGCGGTCCGGGCGAGAACGCGGGCGTCATCGATATCGGTGACAACCAGGCGGCCATCTTCAAGATGGAGAGCCACAACCACCCCAGCTATATCGAACCCTACCAAGGCGCCGCGACCGGGGTCGGCGGCATTTTGCGCGATGTTTTCACCATGGGCGCGCGACCGGTGGCCAATGCCAATGCCCTGCGCTTCGGGCGGCCCGAGCATCCCAAAATGAAACATCTGGTGCAGGGCGTGGTCGCGGGCATCGGCGGTTATGGCAATTGCGTCGGCGTGCCAACCGTCGCGGGCGAGACCAATTTCCACGCCGCCTACGACGGCAACATCCTCGTCAACGCAATGACCGTCGGGGTCGCCGATGCCGACAGGATCTTCTATTCCGCCGCCACCGGTCTGGGCAATCCGATCGTCTATGTCGGTTCGAAAACCGGTCGCGACGGGATCCACGGCGCGACGATGGCTTCGGCAGATTTCGGCGAGGATTCGGACGCCAAGCGCCCCACCGTGCAGGTCGGCGATCCCTTCACCGAGAAGCTGCTGATCGAGGCTTGTCTCGAACTGATGGCGACCGATGCCATCGTCGCGATCCAGGACATGGGCGCAGCGGGGCTGACCTCCTCCAGCGTCGAGATGGCGACCAATGGCAAGGCGGGCATCCGCCTCGACATGAACCAGGTCCCCTGCCGCGAAGAGGGAATGACCCCCTATGAGATGATGCTCAGCGAGAGCCAAGAGCGCATGCTCATGGTTCTGAAGCCGGGACGCGAGGCCGAAGCCGAGGCGATTTTCGCCAAGTGGGAGCTCGATTTCGCCGTCATCGGCGAGGTGACCGATACCCGCCACATGGTGCTCGAATTCGACGGCGAGGTCGTTTGCGACATCCCGCTCGGCCCGCTCGCCGCCGATGCACCCGAATACGATCGACCCTATCTCTCCAAGGAGGAATACCAGGCCTGGGCCAAGGTCGCGCCGCTGGGCGAGGTGCCGCAAAGCCAAGACATCGGAGCTGACCTGCTGAAGATGATGGCGAGCCCCGCACTCGCCTCGCGCCGCTGGATCGCCGAGCAATACGACAGCCAGGTCGGCGCCGACACGCTGCAGACCGGCGGCGATGCCGGCGTGGTCCGCGTCCACGGTACGAAGAAGGCGCTGGCGATCACCACCGATTGCACCCCGCGCTATGTCTATGCCGATCCCTACGAAGGCGGCAAGCAGGCGATCGCCGAGGCCTATCGCAATCTGTGCGCAGTCGGCTCGCGCCCTCTGGCGGTGACCAACTGCCTCAATTTCGGCAACCCGCAGCGGCCCGAGATCATGAGCCAGTTCGTCCACGCGCTCGAAGGCATGGGCGATGCGTGCCGGGCGCTCTACTTCCCGATCGTCAGCGGCAATGTCAGCCTCTACAACGAAAGCAAGGCGACCGGCGGTGGTAGCGCGATCCTCCCCACGCCGGCGATCGGCGGGGTGGGTATCCTCGATGACTACGCCAAGATGATGACCATGCCCTTCAAGGCTGAGGGCGAGCGGATCGCCACCATCGGCTTCCATCACGAGGCGATCGGCCAGTCGCTGTGGCTGCGTGAAATCCATGGTCGCGAGGATGGCGAGAGCCCGATGGTCGATCTCGGGGACGAGCGGCTGTGCGGCACGATAATCCGCCGGCTGATCGAGCAAGGCAAGGTCACCGCGGTCCACGATGTCAGCGATGGCGGACTCGCGGTCGCGCTGGCCGAGATGGCGCTGGCGAGCGGCATTGGAGCGGAACTGAAGGAAATGACCAGCGATTTCGCCTTCAGCGAGACGCAGGCGCTTTACGTCGTCACCTATCGCGATGGCACCGAGCTCGACCCCGAGGATGTGCCTTTCACCGATATCGGACGCACCGGCGGCGATGCGCTGGTGCTCAACGGCAGCGCGGTTTCGCTCGCCGATCTGCGCGAGGCGCATGCGAGCTTTTTCCGCGACTGGATGGAAGTGTGAATCGATGGGACACACCGCTGGTGCGGACGCTCGACCTGCGCGACGGACAGCGGGTCTGGTTCGATGCCATGCCCGAAACGGTGATCGATGAAATCGACGAATACGCGCTCGAACTCACGTTCGTAGCCGACCCCTCCGAGGGCGTCGATGCGGCGCATATCTTCGTAACCGAACTCGCTGATTTGGCCGCCAAGCTGACGACGCTGCGCCAGCAGATCGCGCCCGATGGCCAGCTCTGGGTCAGCTGGCCCGAAGCTTCTTCGGGAACGCCAAGCGATATCGACGCCGACAGATTGCGTGCCGCGGCTAAGCCGCTGGGCTTTGTCGACACCAAGGAGGCCGCAGTCGATCCGGCCTGGAACAGCATCAAGCTGGTGATCCGCAAGGAACTTCGCTGAGAGCCTCGCCGTGGTGCGCGCTCAGGCAGCCTTGGCCTGATTCGGTTCTTGGTCCTTGGCCAGCAAATCGTAGGGATCGATCCCCTCCTCGCGCCAGATGCGGTGGCATTCGCGGTACCAGTGCGGCTCGGGAATGTTGAGCTCCGCGCGGACCTGCTCCAGACCTTTTGCGAGCAACTCGCGTATCGAAATCCCCACCAGCGGCGGGCAGGCAGCGCCGGTTCGCTGCGCCTGGCGACAGGCACGGTAGACCGGCGCCTTGCTCTTGACCGATTGCTTGATGTTGAGCGCACCGGCGTAACCGATCAGCAGATGGCCGTGGCTGGGTGACTGGCCATGGGTGAACAGCAGCACGCATTGTTCGCCAAGCCCGTCGCGCCCGTAGCCGGTGAGAATATGCATCAAATCATGCGTGTCGCGCGAGCGGTAGCCGAACCATTCGACCAGATCGCCATATTTGGGACGCCCCAGCTTGTCCGCCTCGGCGACCAGACCAGCGGCGGAAAGGCCTTCGCGCTCCATGAAATCGCAATAGGCTTGCGCGACCGATCCTTTGGGAAGGCGGCGCAATGCCTCGTGATCGTCGAGGATCGGCGGCAGGAAGGGTTCATCGGCGCGCAGCTGCTCGCCCTGTTCGCTGAGCGTGAGCGCGCGGACGCGAGGCATGAAGCTCCTGGACGGAAGCGCTTCGAAAATTTTGAAGACGTGGCTGGTCTCTTCCTTATCCTTGAGCAGGTCACGGAAATGGCCATAGGCCCGGGGGAGCGAATATTTCGGTTCGACGCGGCGCGGATCGCGCAACGGCGTCCCGTCGCGGGCACGTTCGATGGTGGACTGGATGCGGTTCTGGTGGGTCATCGGCGGGCCTCTACTGACAGTAATGTCAATATAGACCCATCGCCGACCGAAGGTAAAGCTATCGCGCGACCCATTCGTTTTCCGGAATGTCGAAGAGCTTGAGTACCGCAGAAATATCGCCGCTTTCGAGGCGCCCGTTGGCGGCGTCGCGCGCCTTTGGCTTGGCGCAATAGGCGATCCCGTAATCCGCCGCCTGCAACATCGGAATGTCGTTGGCGCCGTCGCCCATTGCGAGCACGCGCGCGCCCTCGCCCAATTGCCCCCGCTCATCTGCCAAGGTGGCGCGTTTGGTCGTGGCATCGCTGATCGGACCGGCAAGTTTACCGGTCAGCTTTTCTTGCGCTACCGCGAGGCGATTGCCGACCACCCGGTCGAAACCGAGCTGCTCGCCAACCGCATCGGCGAAGTGGTGGAATCCGCCAGTCACGAGCACTGCACGGCACCCGCGCGACTTGAGCGTCGCCACCAAGGTGCGCGCCCCCTGCACCGGCGCGATCCGCTCGGCGAGGCAACGCGCGATCGCGTCTTCGCCGAGACCTTCTAGCAGCCCTACCCGCTCCGTCAGTGCTTGACCGAAATCGAGCTCGCCGCGCATCGCGCGTTCGGTGATGGCAGAGACTTGATCCTTGATGCCCGCGTAATCGGCCAGCTCGTCGATGCATTCCTGTCCGATCATGGTGGAATCCATATCCGAGACGAGCAATCGCGGCAGTTCGATCAGGTGATCGGCTGCAAGCATGTCGCAGGTTCCGAAATGTGCGTCGAGGATCGTCCGCACCGGTCCCAGTTCCGCATGGGGAAAGGAAAGCTGGAGCACATCGCCGCAGAACTCGAGCATCCCTGCCATCGCCACCGGCATCCCCGCCTCGTCCAGCGCTGTCATGGCAGCGTCGAGGCGGGTTTCGAGGCCGCTCTGGTCTGCTATCATCCGGACAATGAGCACGCGCAAAACTCCTGAAAAACAACCGTCGAACCCGCCGGTGGCGCTCATTGCAGGGCCAACCGCCAGCGGCAAGAGCGATCTGGCGGTGCGTCTCGCGCAGGAGATCGAGGCCGACGGCAGGCGTGCGGTGGTGATCAATTGCGACAGCGCCCAGGTCTATGCCGATCTCGGCGTACTCTCCGCGCGGCCCACACCGGCCGAGATGGGCGGGATCGAGCACCGGCTGTTCGGCACCTGGGACGGCGCGGTGCCCTGCTCCGCTGCGGATTGGGCCGCGGCTGCAAAGCGCGAGATCGCCCAACTGCATGCGGCGGCGGCGGTGCCGGTGCTGTGCGGCGGAACGGGGCTCTATATGCGCACGCTGATCGACGGGATTGCACCGGTTCCGGATATCGATCCAGCCACGCGATCGGCAGTTCGCGCGCTTTCGCCGCAGGATGCGCGCGCCGCGCTCGAACACGAGGACCCCGAAGCCGCGGCCCGCCTCGCTCCCGCCGACCGTTCGCGCACCACCCGGGCGCTCGAGATCGTCCGCGCGACCGGCCACACCCAGCGTCACTGGCAGGCGCGCAAGACCGGCGGGATCGGCGAGGAGATCGAGCTGCATCCGCTGATCCTGCTCCCCGAACGCGAGTGGCTGTTCGCCCGCTGCGACCGGCGCTTTGCCGAGATGCTCGAGCGTGGCGCCCAGCACGAGGTGGCGGCACTGCTGGAACGGGACCTCGATCCCGCGCTCCCAGTCATGCGCGCCATCGGCGTTCCGGAGATAGCGGCGCTGATCAAGGGCGACCTGACCCGCGAGGAGGCCATCGCCGCTGGCCAGACCGCGACGCGTCAATATGCCAAACGGCAGTACACCTGGTTCCGCAACCAACCCCCGCCCCATTGGCCGCGACAGGATAGCGCTGATTGTCCGGCCCGCAGTATTTTTGTTTCTTTGTTTCAAAGCACGCGTTGACAGCGCACTTTTCGGATTGCATAGCGGTTGGCGTCGGTCCGGCGCGTCACCCCTGCGCTGGGCCGATCTGCGCCTGCCAGTCGGCATATTGCCACAATATATTGCCACAAGGGCGTGCAACCAATGGAGAGACCTGTGACTGCCCAGCGCAACGGTGCGCAGATATTGATCGATTGCCTCGCTGCGCAGGAGGTCGAATTCGTGTTCGGCTATCCCGGCGGCGCGGTGCTGCCGATCTATGACGAGCTGTTCGCCGATGCCGAGAGCGGGGGGCGCCTGCGCCATATCCTCGTCCGCCACGAAGCGGGCGCGGCGCATGCGGCAGAAGGCTATGCCCGCTCGACCGGCAAGCCCGGCGTGGTGCTGGTGACCAGTGGCCCGGGCGCGACCAACGCGGTTACCGGGATCGCCGATGCCTGGATGGATTCGATCCCGATGGTGGTGATCACCGGCCAGGTTCCCACGGGGCTGATCGGCACCGACGCCTTCCAGGAAGCCGACACGGTCGGCATCACGCGGCATTGCACCAAGCACAATTATCTCGTGAAGGACCCGTCACGGCTCGCCGCGACGATCGAGGAAGCCTTCCGCATCGCCACCACCGGGCGCCCCGGCCCGGTGCTGATCGATATCCCCAAGGACGTCCAGATCGCCATGGTGGACACACCCGAACACGGCGAGGCACCACTGCCCTCCGCCCGTTATCAGCCGCGCACCCGCGCCGAACCCGATGAAATCGCAGAAGCGGTCGCCATGCTGGCGGCAGCGGAGCGTCCGGTGTTCTACACCGGCGGCGGGGTCATCAACGCCGGGCCGCGCGCTTCGGAACTGCTGCGCCAGCTCCAGCAGGCTACCGGCGCGCCGGTCACCAGCACGCTGATGGGTCTGGGCGCCTTCCCCGCCGAGCATCCCGACTGGCTCGGCATGCTGGGTATGCATGGCACCTACGAGGCCAATATGACCATGAACCGCGCCGATCTGATCGTCGCGGTCGGCGCGCGGTTCGACGATCGGGTGACCGGACGTCTGGATGCGTTTGCGCCGCAGGCCAAGAAAATCCACATCGATATCGACCGGGCCAACATCAACAAGGTCGTCCGCGTCGATCTCGGCGTGGTCGGCGATTGCGCGCAGGTGCTCGAACAATTGCTCGAGGCCTGGGGCTCTCGCGCCGCGCGGGACATGAGCGAATGGAAGGCGCGGATCGCGGGCTGGAAGGCGCGCGAGTGCCTCGCCTATCCCGACCGTACCGACTCCATCATGCCGCAGAAATCGATCGAGCGATTGTTCGCGCTGACCCGTGATCGCGACCCGATCATCACCACCGAAGTCGGCCAGCACCAGATGTGGGCGGCGCAATATTTCGGGTTCTTCTCCCCCAACCGCTGGCTGACCAGCGGGGGCCTGGGGACGATGGGCTATGGCCTGCCCGCAGCGATCGGCGCGCAATTGGGCAATCCCGACGCGCTGGTGATCGACATCGCCGGCGAGGCCTCGATCCAGATGAACATCCAGGAACTGGGCACCGCGAGCCAGTATCGTCTGCCGGTCAAGGTCTTCATCCTCAACAATGAATACATGGGCATGGTCCGCCAATGGCAGGAGCTGACCTACGAAAGCCGTTATTCCAATTCCTATTCCGACAGCCTGCCCGATTTCGTTGCGCTGGCCGAAGCCTATGGCTGGAAGGGCATCCGCATCACCGACGAATCCGAACTGGACTCCGGTATCGAGGCGATGCTCGCGCATGACGGCCCGGTGATGGTCGATTGCCGGGTATCGCCCGACGCCAATTGCTTCCCCATGATCCCCTCGGGCGCGGCGCACACCGAGATGCTGATGTATGGCGACAAGGTCGGCGGTACGATGGACGACAAAGCCAAGGCGCTGGTGTGATGAGCCCGCACGACCAATCCGCTTCCGAACGCCACGTCCTCAATGTCATCGTCGACAACGAGGCGGGCATCCTCGCCAAGATCGCCGGGTTGTTCACCGCGCGCGGGTACAATATCGACAGTCTGACGGTGGCGGATATTTCGGAGGACCACGCGGTCAGCCGGATCACCATCGTCACCCGCGGCCCCGAGCCGGTGATCGACCAGATCCGCGCCCAGCTTGAACGGCTGGTCCCGGTCCACAAGGTCATCGACCTCACCGAGCACGGCGCGCATGTCGAGCGCGAGCTGGCGCTGGTCAAGGTTGCCGGCAAGGGCGAGCCACGGGTCGAGGCGCTGCGGATCGCCGAGCTGTTCCGCGCCAATGTCGTCGACACCACGACATCGAGCTTCGTCTTCGAGCTGACCGGCTCGCCCGCCAAGCTCGACAGCTTCATCACGCTGATGCGCGAACTCGGGCTGGTCGAGGTCGGCCGCTCGGGCATCGTGGGAATGATGCGCGGAGCCCAGCAGGATTAGTATCCGTCCCGGCGCAGGCCGGAAATAGTTTCAGCAGGGTGCGTCCCTCGCACCCCAATCCCGGCCAGCGCCGGCACGACAAACGAGGTAATTATGCAAGTCTATTACGATGCCGATTGCGACCAGCAGCTGGTCAAGGACAAGAAGGTCGCGATCATCGGCTATGGCAGCCAGGGCCATGCCCATGCCCAGAACCTGCGCGACAGCGGGGTGACCGAGGTGGTCGTCGCGCTGCGCGATGGCTCGACCAGCGCCGCCAAGGCGCGCGAGGCCGGTTTCGAGGTCAAATCCGTCGCCGAGGCCGCGCAATGGGCCGATCTCGTGATGGTCCTCGCCCCCGACGAGCATCAGGCACAAATCTACGCCGGCGAGATCGCGGGTCAAATGAAGCCCGGCGCAGCGCTCGCCTTCGCCCACGGGCTCAACGTCCATTTCGGGCTGATCGAGCCCCCCGCCGAGCTCGATGTCATCATGATCGCTCCAAAGGGTCCGGGCCACACGGTGCGCAGCGAGTATCTCAAGGGCGGCGGCGTGCCGTGCCTGATCGCGGTGCATCAGGAGAGCAGCGCCAGCGGCGGCAATGGCTATGCCAAGCAGCTTGCCCTCTCCTATGCCAGCGCAGTGGGCGGTGGGCGAGCCGGCATCCTCGAGACCGATTTCAAGGAGGAATGCGAGACCGACCTGTTCGGCGAACAGGCGGTGCTCTGCGGCGGGATCACCCATCTGATCCAGGCCGGGTTCGAGACGCTGGTCGAGGCCGGCTACGCACCGGAGATGGCCTATTTCGAATGCTTGCACGAGACCAAGCTGATCGTCGATCTTCTCTATGAAGGCGGCATCGCCAACATGCGCTATTCGATCAGCAACACCGCCGAATATGGCGACATCAAGACCGGCCCGCGGATCATCACCGACGAGACCAAGGCCGAGATGAAACGCGTCCTCGCCGATATCCAGTCGGGCCGCTTCGTGCGCGATTTCGTGCTCGACAACCAGGCCGGCCAGCCCGAGCTCAAGGCCAGCCGCAAGGCCGCGCAGGCGCATCCGATCGAGAAGACCGGCGCTCAATTGCGTGCGATGATGCCGTGGATCGGGGCGAACCGGCTGGTCGACAAGGAGCGGAACTGAGGGTCGCAGACGGGGCGGCCTGGCAGGCGCGACCGGACCCGAGGACCCCGCGACAGCACTGAGCCTCGACTTATTGTCGAGGGTCCGCTTTCGACGCAGTCAGCGCGGGTGCATCATGTCCGAGGTTGGGGTGGTAAGCTGACGATCCGCTGTCAAAGGCCGGCCCGGTAACGCAATCCAAAGGCTCTGACCGTTGAAGTTGGCATCAAGCGGGGTTCGGGTCGCCTTGCCGTCGCCAACCAGCGAACGTCAGGCTTTAGTCGCTTTGGCTGCATCGCGCGCAAAGGAGATCGTTACCCTTAGACCCTGATTGGCTACGGAATGCACGTCAACGCAGGCTTTTGCGTTCTCTCTTAATGACTGAGTGATCAAGGCGCCCAGCTTGCCGGGGTGCGGCCATGTTATACCGTCTGGAAGCCCGATGCCGTTGTCCGAAACCATCACGCGGCAACCGGATTCATCGACGAGGCTTGAGAGAGTGATGACACCGCCGTCCCTGCCAACAAAGGCATGCTTCAGCGCATTGGTCATGAGCTCGTTGACGACCAACCCTGTCGGCATGGCAACATTGATGGACACGGGCCATGCATCGACCTTCAGTTCCAGGCGAACACCCTCTACGCCGTGCGCCTCCATTACCGAGGAAGCGATTTTGCTGAGATAGATGCCGAGATCGATGCCCTCGACGACGCCCTCACCAGAGAGCAGGTCATACAGGAGAGCGAGCGAGTTGATGCGACCGGCCAGGCGGTCGAATCGCTCTCCGATTTCTCCTTCAGGCAGGTTGCGGGCCTCCAACCTGATTAGGGCGGTAACCATTTGGAGGTTGTTCTTTACACGATGCTGCAACTCGCGAAGCAGCACATCTTTGTCGCGCAGCAGTTGCCGATCCTGTTCACCGGCGATGCGGACCCGTCCTTCGGTCGCGGCAAGCGCCACCAATCGGAAAAGCGGGGTTCCTTCGTCATTCTCGATCACGTTCGACCAAGCGTCCACCTCATGAGACTCGTCTCCGGTATCGATGGTGAAGGTCCCAAGATGTTCATCGTCACCCACGATAGCCTCCCCGAGCGAGGTGCTTTCATTTTGCGACGCTGCGACGCCAGGAAGTGATTTCCACGGCCGGTTCTGAATGTCCGCAGCCGCTTGCCCAGTCAGCCGCTCAAACTCGAAGTTGCAATAGGTGATCGTTTCGGGTGGCTTGAGCTCCGCCACGGCGATCGCGATCGGGACATGATCCAAAAACTGTTTGAAACGATCGCTCTCCAGAGCACCTGCTAGTTCAGGTGCAGCCAGAAGCTGCTCGACCTTTTCGGCCTCCGACGCGTTTTCCATGGTCATTTCCCAACGCCACGCCACCAGAGGCTGACTATACGCCCTTTGGCACAAAAGTGCCGTGCATCAACATCGTAGTTGAAGAATCCGCCTTGTCGAATTCCACTCGGCCACTTCGCGGGAAAAGTGGCATTCGGCAGGAAGGTTCCGGACGTCTGCTGTTGGGTCGCTTCCTGCCAGTCGGCTTTTGGCATGGAACCGCCTTAAGCAGCCAATCCGCTTCCGGTTAACGTCCATTGAAGCGAAATCGCTGATAAATCGCCCGGTAGGCAATGCCAGGTATCGAATTGGTAGATATTTGCCTGTAGCGCTGCGACGTGCTTGGTAGGGCAGGCAGCCGTCGTTTACCGTGTTCGATAATTCCCCGTCGGAGTGATATGATCGACTTTCTGATCAAATGGCGGCGGCAGCTTACTGGCATGTTGCTGTTGCTCACAATTTCGGCAGGATCTCCGCTGTTGGCCACACCTCCGGCCGGGACCTGCTACGTCGTGTCGCAATCCGAAGTCGCACCCGCCCCCTCCAAAATGCAATGCTCGGAAGCGCCGGCGGGTTACCAGGACGGGGTCTTGTGGTTGCGGCTGCCGATATCGGCGGCGGTCTCTGAAAATGGCGGATCGCTCGTCGTGAATACGACCCGATTCGAGCGGATGACCGCGATGTTCGAATACTCCGATGGATTTGGCGACGCCCGGACCGTGAGCCAGGGGGTGTATCAGCATCACTGGCGGATCGGTGGCCAGATCGCCTTTCCATCCCGCGAGGGCACTCCCGTGAGTGCAGCATGGATCCGGTTCGAAAAGCTTGAAGATCACAATCTGCTGCGAGTGCGCTTCGTCGCGGGTGAAGCGGCTTCACGGCAGTTCGAGCTGTCTGCTTTCGCAATCGGAGCAGCGCTCGCCTTGCTGGGGATCGCCGCGCTCTACAATCTCGGCCTCGCCGGGGTCCTGCGTCGCAGATTTTTTCTATGGCACGGTTGCTGGGCGGCATCGGTGCTGTTGTGGGGCATTGTCTGGTCGCAAGTCGCGCTGCCTATCTTTCCCGAGGCAGCGGGCACGGTGTCGAACCGAATTGCGACGGCCCTGGCTTGTCTCGCAATAATGTTTGCCGCGTTTTCTGCCGCTTCCGCACTTCGATCTGCCCTGCCCCAAACCGTCAGGCGATCGATTATGGGGCTTGGCCTCGTGGTGGCGGCGCTGGGCATCGGCGCTGGCATTCCGGGTGCGGATATCGTCGTGTTTGGCGTTTTGTTGGCAATCGGAACTTTGTTGACGCTCGCGGTGGTCGGAGCCTCGATCACCACCGCGTGGCGGCGCGGCCATGTCGAAGGGCGCGATCTGGCAATCAGTTGGGCCTTGCCGATGGTCACGCTCGCGGCGACGCTGCTGATCGATCTGGATACGGTATTTTGGGGCGGTGGTGCCCAGATTACCATGTTGTTCGGGTCTGCGTTCCAGACCGTCTGCTTGTCCGCGCTGGCGACTGCACGATTGAGCGCTCTGCGCGTTCAACGGGATTCGGCGGTCGAGGCCAGCAATACGCTTGCCGAACTGGCCGATCGCGATCCGCTAACCGGATTGTTAAACCGGAGGGGCTTCATCGCCAGATGCGCGCAGGCGTTCGGCGACCGGAAAACAAGCCCGTTCGGGCTACTGTTAATCGATGTCGATCATTTCAAAACGGTCAATGACAGTTTCGGGCACGAAGCCGGTGACAAGGTGCTGGTCACTTTCGGCGCCAGGCTCAAATCGTTCGAGAAACGCTATGCTTGTCGAGCAGGCCGGCTAGGCGGTGAAGAGTTTGTTCTGGGAGTGAGCGGTCTTGAGCCAGCCGCGCTCCGCCAGCTTGCCGAGACCGTCCGCGAGGGGTTGGCCGATTGCGAACTCGGCGCGGTCACGGAGCGTCGCCGGGTGACTGTCAGCATCGGTGTGGCCGATGGAATGGCCGATGGGCCGTTTCGAGAACTCTACGGCCGAGCGGATCGTGCGCTCTACGCTGCCAAGCAAGCGGGCCGGAACAGGGTGGTTTTCTTCCCCCGCGACGGCGATTTCAAAGAAGTAGCCGAACTTCGACAGGCCTTTGCACAAAAGGCGAGATGAGAGCTGCCGCGTGCGGATCTGCTTCCGAACCCACGACAGCGTGATCCTATAAGAGATCCCGACGAATGCCTCCATCGGGTGGACAACCCCTCGCACCCAAGCCAGAGTGCGCCGCAACGCTGCGACCACGCAATGGCAGCTCCAAGCGACTCAACCCGGAGATCCCGACATGCGCAAGACGATCCTCACCGCCGCCGCCGCTACCGGCCTGGCCACGCTCGCCATGACCGGGCTCACCGCGCAGGATGCGCCGATGCCCGGCACGATGGATGTCTCGCGCGTCACCGCAGGAACCTACACCACCGATCCGGCGCATACGCTGGTCCAGTGGAGCGTCGATCATTTCGGCTTCAATCCCTATTTCGGCATCTTCGGTGATGTCGCGGGCACGCTGACGCTCGATCCTGCGGCGATCGAGAACGCCACGGTCGATGTGCAGATACCCATCGCCTCGGTCGCGGTGCCCAGCGCAGGCCTGCGCGAGCACCTGCTGCGTCCCGGCTCGGATGGCGGCGATCCCGACTTCTTCGGCGCAGAGCCGGGAATGGCGCGCTTCGTTTCGACCGAGGTCACCAAGCTCGGCGCGACCCGTGCGCTGATCGCGGGCGATCTGACCATGAATGGCCAGACGGGTCCCGTCGTGCTGCTGACCGAGTTCAGCGGTGCGGGCGCCAACCCGATGAGCGAGGCGGAAACCGTCGGCTTCACCGCGACCACCACGATCGACCGCTCGAACTGGGGGATCGGCTACGCGATCCCGATGGTCTCGGATGCGGTCGACCTCAAGATCAGCGTCGCGTTTGAAAAACAGTAAGGCGAGGATCAGTGCGGGTTGCGGCCTGACATCTTGAGGGGGCCGTCCGCGCAATGCGTCTGACCGATTGCCACAATATCGGCGATTTCCGGCGGCTGGCGAAAAAGCGCCTGCCCTGGCCGGTGTTCGACTATATCGACGGTGCCGCCGATGACGAACTGACCAAGGCGCGCAATACGAGCGCCTTCGACGATGTCGATCTGGTGCCCGATGTTCTCGCGGGCGTCGGCACCATCGACACCTCCTACACGATCATGGGGCGCCGGAGCGCACTGCCGCTGATGCTCAGCCCGACCGCGCTCCAGCGCGCCTTCCACCGCGATGGCGAGCGCGCGGTGGCGAAGGCGGCGGACAGGTTCGGGGTGTGGTTCGGGATCTCCAGCCTGGCGACGCATTCGATCGAGGAGGTGGCCTCGCTGACTACGGGGCCCAAGCTGTTCCAGCTCTATGTCCACAAGGACAAGGGGCTCAACGCAGCGATGATCCAGCGCTGTCAGGCCAGCGGTTTCGATGCGCTGGCGCTGACAGTGGACACCATCGTGTCGGGCAAGCGCGAGCGCTGCCTGCGGTCGGGTTTCACCACCCCGCCGCGCTTTTCGGCATCGTCGCTGTGGAGCTATGCCACCCGCCCGCGCTGGACCGCGGGCTATGTCTTCAGTCCGAAATTCCGGCTCCCCAACCTCGATGGCCATGTGGTCGAGGGAACGGGCAAGCCGGTCAGCATCCAGGACTATTTCAACACCATGCTCGACACCGGGATGGACTGGGACACCGCGGCGCGAATCCGGCAGGACTGGGGCGGGACCTTCTGCCTCAAGGGCATCATGAGCGCGGGCGATGCGCGCCGCGCGGTCGAGATCGGCGCCGATGCGATCATGGTCTCCAACCACGGCGGCCGCCAGCTCGACGGCAGCCGCGCGCCCTTCGACCAGTTGCGCGAGATCGTCGATGCGGTCGGCGGCGAAATCGAGATCATCTGCGACGGCGGGGTGCGCCGCGGCACGCATGTGCTCAAGAGCCTGTGCGCCGGTGCAACCGCAGCCTCGGGCGGGCGGCTCTATCTCTACGCGCTCGCCGCGGCGGGACAGGACGGGGTCGAGCGCGCGCTCGCCATCCTGCAGGACGAAATCGAGCGCGGGATGCGGCTTATGGGGGTGACCGGCGTTTCGCAACTCACCCCGGAGCGGTTGCGCTGGCGCTAGCGGGCGTCAGGCCCCCCGCGCCGCCTGCGCGGAAGCTTCCACCCGGCTTTTGTCCGCCAGCAAGATCGTGCTGGTGCCCTTGGCCAGCACCGTGCCGTGCTCGTCTTTCAGATGACCTTCGTAGAAGCTGGTGCGCCGCCCGTGGCGCTCGACCCAGCCCTCGGCGATCACCTTGCCCGGGCGTGCCGGCGCGAAGAAGCTGATCTTGAGCTCGAGCGACATCGGGACGATAGCCATGCCGTTCTTCGCCATCGCCGCGTGTGCCATCGCCGCGTCGATCCAGCCGGTGATGAAGCCGCCCTGCACCACTCCGCCCGAATGACACTGCTCCTCTTTGGCCTCGTATTCGAGCGTGGCACGGCCTTCGGGATCCATCGAGACGACGCGGATCAGCCCCATGGTTTCGTAGAGCGTGTGATGTTCGGCCATGGTTTCCCCTGGTTGCTGGCTGGACGATGATATGAGAGCAGACGAAAGAATATTTCCTGCCATGCCGCGTGGGCTTTGGCTTTACAAGCCTGCCGCGCCGCTGCATGGACCGAAGCATGCGAAGCGAGACCGGCCTGCTGCTACGACTTACGCGCCCTTGGGCGTGACAGTTCGCGTGCCCACTACGGTGCGCTGAACGCCCAAGGGACCGCCATCGACCGTCTCCCCATCTTCGCCATTTCAGAGTCCGTCCCATGCCCATGCTGAGCGATCCCGGCCGCAAATACGCGTCTTTCCCGCAAGTGCCCCTGCCCGACCGGCAGTGGCCGACCCGCACCATCACCGCCCCGCCGCGCTGGCTCTCGACCGATCTGCGCGACGGCAATCAGGCGATTGTCGACCCGATGGACGCGCACAAGAAGAACCGCTTCTTCGACCTGCTGTGCGAGATCGGGGTCAAGGAAATCGAGGTCGGCTTCCCGAGCGCCGGGAAGACCGAGTTCGATTTCATCGCCGGACTGGTGCGCTCGGGGCGGGTGCAGGACGACGTGCTGGTCCAGGTGCTGACCCAGAGCCGCGAGGATTTGATCCGCACCAGCTTCGCCAGCCTGGAGGGCGCGCATGCAGCGATCGTCCATCTCTACAATGCGGTCAGCCCCGCATGGCGCGAAATCGTGTTCGGGATGAGCCGCGAACAGGTGCGCGACATCGCGGTGGCGGGGGCCAAGGTGATGCGCGACGAGGCGGGCAAGCAGCCGGGCACCCAGTGGCATTTCGAATATTCGCCCGAGACCTTCTCGACCGCCGAGCTCGATTTCAGCCTCGAAGTCTGCGAGGCGGTGATGGCGGTGCTGGCGCCGACCCCCGATCATCCGATCATCCTCAACCTGCCCGCCACGGTCGAGGCATCGACACCCAACATCTATGCCGACCAGGTCGAATATTTCATCCGCAACCTGCCCAATCGCGACAGCGCGGTGATCAGCCTGCACACGCATAACGACCGCGGCACCGGGGTCGCGGCGGCCGAGCTGGCGCTGATGGCGGGCGCGGACCGGGTCGAGGGCTGCCTGTTCGGCAATGGCGAGCGCACCGGCAATTGCTGCCTGGTGACGATGGCGCTCAATCTCTACACGCAAGGGATCGACCCCGCGCTCGACTTCTCCGATATCGACCGGGTCATCGAGACGGTGGAATATTGCAACCAGATCCCGGTCCACGAGCGCCACCCCTATGGCGGCGAGCTGGTGTTCACGGCGTTCTCTGGCAGCCATCAGGACGCGATCAAGAAGGGTTTTGCCGCCGCCGAGCGCCAGAACGACGAGCGCTGGCGGGTGCCCTATCTGCCGATCGATCCCGCCGATCTGGGCCGCAGCTACGAGGCGGTGATCCGGGTCAATTCGCAGAGCGGCAAGGGCGGGTTCGCCTGGGTGCTCGAACAGGATCAGGGGCTCAAGCTGCCCAAGCGGATGCAGGCGCATTTCAGCCCTTATGTCCAGCGCATGGCCGACCGCCTCGGGCGCGAACTGACCGCTGCGGATATCTGGGAGGCTTTCCGCGACGCTTATCACGTCCAGACCGCCGACAAGCACTTCCAGCTGGTCGATTACGAAGAACGCCGCGCCGCCGATGGCACCCGCCTCTTCACCGGCACGATCTCGGTCGATGGCGAGGAGCAAACCGTCAGCGGACGCGGCAACGGGTTAATCTCCTCGGTGCTGACGACGATAGAGCAG
Source organism: Erythrobacter sp. QSSC1-22B (assembly GCF_001678665.1). GTDB lineage: Bacteria > Pseudomonadota > Alphaproteobacteria > Sphingomonadales > Sphingomonadaceae > Qipengyuania. The sequence continues at coordinate 145,185 of NZ_LZRP01000007.1, read as the reverse complement.
GCCTTCGGGCTCAGCCTCGAGGTCGTCGACTACACCGAGCACGCGCTGGGCACCGGGCGCGATGCGCGCGCGGCCGCCTATCTGGAATGCAGGACCCCAGGGGGCGCGATCATCTGGGGCGTCGGGATCGACGAGGACGTCGCCACGGCCAGCGTCCGCGCGGTGCTGAGCGCGGCGAATTCGGCGCGCTCGGGATAATCCGCCTGTCGCGCGGGGACCGGCTTTGATAGGCTCGGCACAAACAGCAGTCCTTGGGAGAGGAACACCGTGACCGAAGCCATAATCGAACCCGATCTGCCGATCGTCGATCCGCATCATCATCTGTGGGATTTGCGCGCGCTGGTGCCGGTCTTTCCCGAGCCGCGCCATGCCTTCATCGAGGCGATTGCCGGGGCGGCTTACTACACCTTCGACCAGCTCCACGCCGACACCCACAGCGGTCATAATGTGATCGCCACGGTGTTCATGGAATGCGGCGCATTCTACGATCCGGCGCGCGGCGAGGCGATGAAGCCGGTCGGCGAGGTCGAATTCGTCAATGGCGTCGCGGCGCAGGGCGCGAGCGGGCTCTATGGCGACTACCGCCCCTGCGCCGGGATCGTCGGCCATGCCGATCTGACGCTGGGCGATGCGGTCAAGCCGGTGGTCGAGGCGCTGATCGCGGCGGGCAACGGCCGCTTCAAGGGTATCCGCCATGCCGGTGCCTGGGATGCCGATCCCGAAGTGCTCGGCCCGCCGTTTCACGCACCGCAGGGACTTTACGGCGCCGACGATTTCCGCGCCGGTTTCGCCGCCTATGCCGAATACGGCCTCACCTTCGACGCCTGGCTGCTCGAGCCGCAACTGGGCGATTTGCTCGATCTGGCGCGCGCCTTCCCCGAGCAGCAAATCGTGCTCGACCATTGCGGCACCCCGCTCAACATCGCCTGCTATCGCGGCACACTGCCCGAGAATTTCGACCGCTGGCAGCAAAGCATCCACGACCTCGCCGAATGTCCCAATGTCGCGGTCAAGCTGGGCGGGCTGGCGATGGCCTTCTGCGGCATGCCCGAAGAGGGGCCCGACCGCGGCTGCGGCTCCGAAGAGCTGGCGCAGCAATGGGATCCCTACATCACCACCTGCATCGAAGCTTTCGGCCCCGACCGCGCAATGTTCGAGAGCAATTACCCGGTCGATCGCTGGGGTGCGAGCTATGCGGTGCTGTGGAACGCCTTCAAGCGGCTGGCCAACGGCGCCTCCGACACCGAGAAGCACGCGCTGTTCGCGGGCACTGCCGCCCGGATCTACGATATCGAACACGTGCTCCCCACCGCCTGACTCCCTTCCGTAACGTCAATCTCGACAGCGTGCGGCTCGCTTCGTAAGCCCACCTTCGAAAACGTCACAAGACGAGAGGAACACCCATGCCCCTGCCCGCCCCCTTCGACAGATTGCGCCTCCCGGTGATCGGCTCGCCGCTGTTCATCGTCTCGGGTCCCGAGTTGGTGATTGCGCAATGCAAGGCGGGTATCATCGGCAGCTTCCCCGCGCTCAACGCCAGGCCGCAGTCCGAACTCGACGAATGGCTCCACCGCATCACCGAGGAGCTGGCGGCGCACAATCGCGACCATCCCGATCGCCCCGCCGCGCCCTATGCGGTCAACCAGATCGTTCACAAATCCAACGACCGGCTCGATGCCGATATGGCAACCTGCGCCAAATGGCAGGTGCCGCTGGTGATCACCTCGCTCGGCGCGCGCGAGGAGGTCTTCTCCGCGGTCAAGGGCTGGGGCGGGATCTCGATGCACGATGTCATCAACAACCGCTTCGCACACAAGGCGATCGACAAGGGCGCGACCGGGCTGATCCCGGTGGCGGCGGGCGCCGGCGGCCATGCCGGCACGCTCAGCCCCTTCGCGCTTATGCAGGAAATCCGCGAATGGTTCGACGGGCTGGTCGCGCTCTCGGGCTCGATCGCGCATGGCCGTTCGATCCTCGCGGCGCAGGCGCTGGGGGCGGATTTCGCCTATATCGGCTCGCCCTGGATCGCGACCGAGGAAGCCAATGCTGATGCCGGTTACAAGGATGGCATCGTCGAGGCCGATGCCGATGGCATCGTCTACACCAACCTGTTCACCGGGGTTCACGGCAATTACCTGCGTTCGAGCATCGAGGCCGCCGGGCTCGACCCCGAGGCGTTGCCGACCAGCGATCCCAGCAAGATGAATTTCGGCAGCGGTGGCAACACCAAGGTCAAGGCCTGGAAGGACATCTGGGGTTCGGGCCAGGGAGTCGGCTCGGTCAAATCGGTGGGTCCGGTGGCCGACATGGTCGATCGCTTCGAACGTGAGTACGAGGCGGCCAAGACCGCGCTGACCGCGGCGACCGCCTAGAAGATACCCTGCGCCAGCCCTTCGCCAAGCGCGGCGCCGAGTTCGCGGGCTTCGTCGAGCCGCGCTTGCGGGACGGTTTTGGGGGCGAGGATCTCCTCGGGAGTCTGCGCTTCGGTGTTGACGATCACCGGCTCGGCAACGCGCTTCAGGCGCCAGCCTTGCGCGATCCGGTCGAGCTGGCGCTGCGCCCCCTCCCCGTCGGAACCGGCGGCGATCAGCGTGGCGAAGGGCCGCCCCTCGATCCGCCCGAGCACGGGGTAATAGCAGCGGTCGAACATTTCCTTCATCTCGCCGCTCATGCTGGCGAGGTTCTCGGGACAGACAAACAGATAACCCTGCGCATCGAGCAGATGCTCTGGCTCGACCTCGTGCGCCTTCATCAGCACCGCACGGTCCTCTGCCCCCTCCTTTGCAGCCTGCGCCAGCGCCTCGCTGGTGCCGGTCCGGCTGTGCCAGACGATGAGAAGCGCGGGTGTCGACATGGGCGCGAGCATCGCCTGCGCCAACGAATTGTCAACACGCGCGGCTTTGCCTGAAGCTCGGGCCGGGATAGGATGATGCCATGGCCAGCAACATCGCAAACACCCCTGCCGCAAATCACGTCTTCGGCGTCTCGCACTCGCTCTCGGGGCGCGGCTGGCGCTGGCGGCGCGGCAATATGGAGATGACCGAGGGCGCGATCCCGCTCGATCGCGACATCGTCACCCAATTGTTGCTGGCACGCGGGGTCGAGGAAAGCGATCTGGAACGCCATCGCAATCCGACCCTACGCGCCTTCCTGCCCGATCCCAGCGGCTTCAACGATATGGATGCCGCCGCCGACCGCATAGCGCAGGCGGTCCTGAGCGGCGAGAAGGTCACCGTCTATGGCGATTACGATGTCGATGGCGCGACCAGCTCGGCGCTGCTGATCCGGTTGCTGCGCGACCTCGGGCATCACGCCGATTACTATATCCCCGACCGGTTGCTCGAGGGCTACGGCCCTTCTGGCGAGGCGCTGGTCCGGCTGGGCGAGGCGGGGAGCAGCCTGATCGTCACCGTCGATTGTGGCGCCATGGCGCATGAAGCGCTGCAACAGGCGCATGACGCGGGGATCGATGTCATCGTCGTCGATCACCACAAATGCTCGCCCGATCTCCCGCGCACCGTGGCGCTGGTCAATCCCAACCGCCTCGACGAGGACGACGAGGCCGCCTCGCACGGCCATCTCGCCGCGGTCGGCGTCGCATTCCTGCTCGCCATCGCGCTGGTGCGGGTGTTGCGGACCCGCGACTATTTCGCCACCCGTCCCGAACCCGATCTGTTCGCGCTGCTCGATCTGGTGGCGCTGGGCACGGTCGCAGACGTCGCGGCGCTGCATGGGCTCAACCGCGCCTTCGTGGCACAGGGGCTCAAGGTGATGGCAAAGCGGCAGAACATCGGCATGGCGGCACTGATCGACGCCAGCCGGTTGAAGCGCGCGCCCGCCTGCAGCGATCTCGGCTTCGCGCTCGGCCCCAGGATCAACGCCGGCGGGCGGGTCGGCGAATCGACGCTCGGTGTGCGCCTGCTCACCACCGAGAATCCCGCCGAGGCCCAGGCGATCGCCGCGCAGCTTTCCGAACTCAACGAGGATCGCCGCACGATCGAAGCCACAGTCCAGGAAGAAGCCGAAGCGCAGCTTGCCGGGCAGCACAACCGGGCGGTGGCGGTGATCGCGGGCGCGGGCTGGCACCCCGGGGTGATCGGCATCGTCGCCGGAAGGATCAAGGAAGCGAGCGGCAAGCCCTCGCTGGTGATCGCGCTCGACGAGGCAACCGGGCTCGGCAAGGGCTCGGGGCGTTCGATCAGCGGGGTCGATCTGGGCGCCGCGATCATCGAAGCGCGCCAGCAGGGTTTGCTGATCGCGGGCGGCGGTCATGCGATGGCGGCGGGGTTGACCGTCGCCGCCGACCGAATCGAGGATCTGGCCGCCTGGCTCGACGAGCGTTTGTCGACGCAGGTCGCACGCGCCACCGCCAGCCAGACGACGCTGCTCGATCTCTCGGTCGCCGCCGGGGGCCTGACCCCCGAGCTGGTCGAATCGCTCGAAATCGCCGGACCTTATGGCGTCGGCTGGCCGGGACCCCGGATCGCAGTCGGACCGGTCCGCCTGATCAAATGCGATGTCGTCGGCACCGGTCATGTCCGGATCGTCGCTTCGGGCGGCGACGGGCGCAGTTTCAAGGCGATCGGGTTTCGCATGGCGGAAAGCGATCTGGGCCAGACGCTGCTCCACGGCGCGAACGGGCGCCGGCTGTGGCTGGCGGGCCGCGCCAAGATCGACGATTGGGGTTCGCGTCGCCAGGCCGAGCTGCATCTCGAGGACGCCGCCTGGGCCGATTAAGCGACGCCACCGCCCCAGCCCGTCTGAGGCAGTCGCAGGACTTGACGGGTTGCCCGCACGACCGTAGATGGCCCGCCACGCCACCGATGTGGCCCCTTCGTCTAGCGGTCTAGGACGCGGCCCTTTCACGGCTGAAACACGGGTTCGATTCCCGTAGGGGTCACCACGGTGGCGTTTCTCGTTTGGTACCCGAACCCCGACGACCGGGGTGACGGTCGGACGGCCCCTTCGTCTAGCGGTTAGGACGCGGCCCTCTCACGGCTGAAACACGGGTTCGATTCCCGTAGGGGTCACCAACCACCTGCAGCGCTCCCGGAAACGATCTCCGCCCGGCTTGGCAAGTCGGTCACGCCGCGGCTAAGGCCCGCATCGCCATGAGCGCTCGTTCTCTTCCCCTTCCCGGTCTAACGCTGGCATTCGTCTGCTGCGTGGTCTTGCCGCTGACGGGCGTGGCGCCGCTGGTGGCGCTGTCGGTGTTCCTGATCTGGGTCGGAACGCTTTGGCTAAGCGTCGGTTCACCGCCCCCGCCAGCCGAGAGGGTCGCGCCTTCCGCGCTCACCACCGACCGCATGGGGGAATTGTTCGAAAGTGCCGACACCCCGTTGCTGGTCACCCGCCGCAACCGCGTGATCATCGCCAACCGCGCCGCGCGCAATGTCTTCGGCGCGCATATTCTCGAACAGGATATTCGCATCTCGTTGCGCTACCCCGATGCCGTTCAGCTCATCGATTCGGACCAGAGCGGTTCGGTAACGGTTCGCGGACTTACCAGCGTGCGGGATATCTGGCGGATCAACACCAAGCAGCTCGATGGCGGAATGGGCGTCTACGAGTTCATCAACAAGACCGCCGAAGCCGACATCAGCCGCGCGCACACCGATTTCGTCGCCAACGCCAGCCACGAACTGCGTACCCCGCTGGCCTCGATCATCGGCTATGTCGAAACCCTTCAGGACGACGCGAGTGCGCTCGATCACGCAACCTCGCGCAAGTTCCTCGATACGATCCACCGCGAGGCGCAGCGGCTCCAGTATCTGGTCAGCGATCTGATGTCGCTGTCGCGGATCGAGGCCGAAAAGCACGATCGTCCGACCGAGATCGTCGATTTCGGACCGCTGGTCGCGCGCGCCGCGCACGAAGGCGCCGGCCCCGACCGGGCCGACCGGCTAGACCTCGCGATCGAGGGCGAATTCCGCATCCTCGGCGATGTGCCGCAACTCGAACAGCTGGTGCGCAACCTGGTCGACAATGCGCTCAAATATGGCGATCCGGCGCAACCGGTGACCGTCAGGGTTCACCCCTCTGGCAAGCGCCGCGTCCGGCTGGTGGTGCGCGACCGTGGTGAAGGAATCGCGGCGGAACACATTCCGCACCTCACCCGGCGATTCTATCGCACCGATCCCGGGCGCAGCCGAGCCTCTGGCGGCACCGGGCTCGGTCTCGCCATCGTCAAGCACATCGTCGAGCGCCACATGGCCAAGCTCGATATCGCCAGCGAACTGGGCTCAGGCACCACCGTTACGATCCGGTTTCCTATCGTGCGCTCCGACAAGGGCGAGGGCCGAGACGAGGATTGAACGGACAATCGCGCTCTGCTCGCTTTACGGCCCTGATGGCGCTAGAGCGCCCGACAGAATCGGTGGCTTCGAGAGCACAAAAAAGACAAGTCATGCTTTTGTCGCGAACACGTAACAATTCCTCGCTTTCGCGCGGGCATACCACCGTTTGAAGGAAATTCCGGGATGCGTAAGACCAAAGCAGCTTTAGTCGCCACGATTTTTGCCGTGGCCCTGACCTCTTGCGGCGATGCCGGGGGCGGCGGATCGCGCGACTGGGTGCGTTCGGTCGGTTCCTCGACGGTGTTTCCCTTTGCCAAGACGGTGGCCGAATCGCTGGCGCGCTCCAACTCGGGCATCAAGTCGCCGATTATCGAATCGACCGGCACCGGTGGCGGTATCCAACTGTTCTGTCAGGGCGTCGGCCCTGACACCCCCGACGTCGCCAATGCTTCGCGGCGCATGAAGCCGGGTGAATTCGCCGGCTGCCAGAGCAATGGCGTAACCGAGATCATGGAGATGCAGGTCGGGCTCGACGGCATTGCATTCGGCTCGGCCAATGGTGGCATCATGATGGATCTGACCCCCGCGATCGTATACGAAGCGATTGCCGCCAATCCCTATGGCGAAGAGCAGACCAACGAGACCTGGTCCGATATCGATCCCTCGCTCCCGGATGTCCCTATTCTGGTCTATGGCCCACCCTCGACCTCGGGCACCCGCGATGCGCTCAAGGAGCTGATCCTCGAGGTCGGTTGCAAGACCGATCCGGCGATGGAAGCGCTCGAGGACAGCGACAAGGAGGCATACTCCCGCACCTGCACCGAACTGCGGTCAGACGGAGCTTACGTCGACCAGGGCGAGCAGGACAATCTGATCGTCCAGAAGATCGAGAACAATCCGCGCGCTATCGGCATCTTCGGTTATTCCTATCTCGAGGAAAACGCCAACAAGGTGCAGGGTCTCCCGGTCAACGGGGTTGCCCCGACCTATGAGAACATCACCAGCTTCGCCTATCCCGGCGCGCGCCCGATGTTCATTTACGTAAAGAAGGCCCATCTCGCGGCCATCCCGGGGCTCAAGGAGTATTTGCTCGAGTGGACGCGCAATTGGGACAAGGACGGTGCACTGGCGCGGATCGGCCTTGTGCCCTCGCCCGATGAAGTGAAGGCCCAGAGTCTGCGCGTGGCGACCGAATACACCACTCTCGACGGCTCCGAGCTCGAATAGGTCGCACCCAGCGCATGTCGCCTGCCATTCTCTTCCTCCTCGCGCTAGGGCTCGCGCTGGCCGGCTGGCTGGCCGCCCGCGCCCGCGCGTGGAGCTTTCGCACCGCCGAGCCCGGTGTGCGGATGGCCGCGCGGCCGACCTATCACGCATGGTATGTCGCGCTGTGGATCGCGCTGCCGATGCTGCTGTTCGGAGTGCTCTGGACGATCCTGGCGCCAAATCTGGTCAACCAGGCCGTGCTCGCCAGTCCCGAGGCGGCAAGCCTGCCCGCCTTCGGCTTCCAGCGCGACACCATTCTCTCCGAGGCACGCAACGTCGCCAGCGGCGCATCGAGCGCAGTGTTCAATCCCAAGGCGCAGGCGCTGGTCGAACCGTTCCGCGAGGCCATGACGCGCTACGCCTGGATCGGCATTGCGGTCAGCCTGGTGCTTGCCTTCCTGGGCGGGGCCTGGTCGTTCCTCAAGCTCAAGCCCGATTTCCGCGCCCGCACCCGGGTCGAGCGGATCGTGATGGCGATCCTGTTGCTCGCTTCTCTGATCGCGGTCCTCACCACGATCGGGATCGTGGTCAGCCTGGTGTTCGAAACCATCCGCTTCTTCGGGATGGTCAATCCGCTCGATTTCCTGTTCGGCCTTCACTGGGGCCCGGATCCGATGAGCAGCGCCGAAAATCCGGATTCCTCGCGCTACGGAGCGGTGCCGCTGTTCTGGGGCACGATCTTCATCGGCGCGATCATCGCCATGATCGTCGCGATACCGCTGGGTCTGATGAGCGCGATCTATCTCACCCAATACGCCGCACCCTCGATGCGCCGCTGGGTGAAACCCGCGCTCGAGATCCTCGCGGGCGTGCCGACGGTCGTCTATGGCTATTTCGCCGCGCTCACCATCGCGCCCTCGATCCGCGACATCGCGCTGTTTTTCGGCGCCTCCAATCCTTCCAGCGAAAGCGCGCTGGCGGCGGGTCTGGTGATGGGGGTGATGATCATCCCCTTTGTCAGCTCGATGGCCGACGACAGCATCGCCGCGGTGCCCAGCGCGATGCGCGATGGCAGCCTGGCGATGGGTGCCACGAAGTCCGAAACGATCCGCAAGGTGTTGGTCCCTGCTGCCCTGCCCGGCATCGTCGCGGGTGTGATGCTGGCTGTCAGCCGGGCGATCGGCGAGACCATGATCGTCGTTATGGCCGCTTCCACCGCAGCCAATCTCTCCGCCAACCCCCTCGAGGCAATGACCACCGTGACGGTGCAGATCGTCGCCATGCTGACGGGCGAAGGCAGTTTTGATCATCCCGCGACGCTCAGCGCCTTTGCGCTCGGCTTCGTCCTGTTCCTGGTTACGCTGGCGCTCAATTTCATTGCGCTGCGCGTCGTCAAGAGGTTCCGCGAAGCCTATGACTGATCGCACCCTCCCCACCCGGACCGCGGTTTTCGAAAAGCGGCTCAAGCAACGCTATGCTTCGGAGCGGCGATTCAAGGCTTTGGGCCTGGGCGCCATCCTGTTCTCGGTGCTGGTGCTGGCCTTTCTGCTGGTGACCATGACGATCAACGGGATCGGCGGATTCCAGCGCGCCGAGCTTGCGGTCCCGATCGATTTTACCGAGACCGGAATCACGGGCGGCTCGCTGCCCGCGGATGAAGGCGCTGCCATCCAGAGCCTGGGTGCACAGGACCTGCAGTCGGTGGTCGAATTCTATGCCGGCGAAGCGCTCGGCGAAGAGGCCGCGGGGCAACTAGACAGCGATGCCTGGCGCGAAGTGGCCGAAGCGATCGTCGCGGATGAAAGCATTCTGCGAGGAACTTCGACCTTCGAACTCCCGGCCAGCTCCAACCTCGCCGCGGGCTATGCCGGCGAAGGCTCGCCAGAGATGCGCCAACTGGCTGCTGAGCTGAGCGAACGCGGGGTGCTCGCCAAGAATTTCGACCCCGGGTTCCTGCTGCGCGCAGATGCCACCAATCCCCAGCAAGTCGGCATCTGGGGGGCGCTCAAGGGTTCGATCCTGACGATGCTGGTCACGCTCGCGCTGGCCTTCCCGATCGGCGTCCTCTCGGCGCTCTATCTGGAGGAATACGCACCGCGCAATCGCTGGACCGATGTGATCGAGGTCTCGATCAACAACCTGGCTGCGGTACCCTCGATCATCTTCGGCCTGCTCGGGCTGGCGGTGTTCCTGTGGATATTTCCCAATCTGCGCTCTGCACCGCTGATCGGCGGCATGACACTGGCACTGATGACCATGCCGGTCATCGTCATCGCCGGGCGCAACGCGATCAAGGCAGTCCCGCCCAGCATCCGCGACGGCGCGCTGGCGATTGGCGCCTCGCCTGTCCAGGTCGTGTTCCACCACGTCCTCCCGCTGGCGCTGCCGGGCATCCTCACCGGCACGATCATCGGTATGGCGCGCGCGCTGGGCGAAACTGCACCGCTGCTGATGATCGGCATGCGCGCTTTCATCGCCACCCCGCCCGACGGCTTCACCTCGCCTGCCACCGTCCTGCCGGTGCAGATCTTCCTGTGGTCCGATGAAATCAACCTTGGCTTCGTTGAACGCACCAGCGCCGCCATTATCGTGCTATTGCTGTTCCTCCTGCTGATGAACGGCCTCGCTATTTACCTGCGCAACAAATTCGAGAAAAGCTGGTGACTGTAATCCACGACAACCTCGAGGCCACCGAGGCCAAGATGCGCGCGCGCGACGTGAACGTCTATTATGGCGACAAGCAAGCCATCGATTCGGTCTCGATCGATATCCCGCAGAAATACGTCACTGCCTTCATCGGTCCCTCGGGCTGTGGCAAATCGACCTTCCTGCGTTCGCTCAACCGGATGAACGACACGATCGCCTCGGCGCGGGTCGAGGGGACCATCGAACTCGACGGCGAGGACATCTACAAATCGGGGATGGACGTGGTGCAATTGCGCGCCCGCGTCGGGATGGTGTTCCAGAAGCCCAACCCGTTCCCCAAGTCGATCTACGACAACATCGCCTACGGCCCCAAGATCCATGGCTTCGCCGAGGACAAGGACGATCTCGATGCCATCGTCGAGCGCTCGCTGGTCCGCGCCGGACTGTGGAACGAGGTCAAGGACCGCCTGGCCGACAGCGGGACCGCGCTTTCGGGTGGCCAGCAGCAGCGATTGTGCATCGCCCGCGCAATCGCGGTGGATCCCGAAGTGATCCTCATGGACGAGCCGTGTTCGGCGCTCGATCCGATTGCGACCGCAAAAATCGAGGAACTGATCGACGATCTCGCGGGTCGTTATGCTATCGTCATCGTTACCCACTCGATGCAGCAGGCCGCTCGTGTCTCGCAAAGGACTGCTTTCTTCCATCTGGGCAAGGTGGTGGAGTATGGCCGCACATCCGACATTTTCACCAACCCCCTTGAAGAGCGCACCAAGGATTACATCACCGGGCGCTACGGCTAGGACCGCCATTGAATATGCAACACACCGTCAAGGCCTTCGATGAAGACATTACCAGACTGCGTGGCCTGATCGCGGAGATGGGCGGACTTGCGGAAGTCGCCGTCCAGGACGCCATCGAAGCGCTGGTGCGCGGCGACGACGAGCTGGCCATGCGCGTGGTCAAGGGCGATCGGAAGATCGATGAGCTGGAAAGCGAAGTCGACAAGCTGGCGGTGCGGATCATTGCGCTGCGCGCGCCGATGGCGGACGATCTGCGCGAAGTCATCGCCGCGCTCAAGATCGCCGGAGTGATCGAGCGGATCGGCGATTATTCCAAGAACATCGCCAAGGCGAGCCGCGAGATCGGCCCCGATCGCAAGAAATACGAACCGCTGACGCTGCTCCCGGCAATGGCCGAGCTGACCTCGGAAATGGTCCACGACGTGCTGACCGCCTATGCGGCGCGCGACCCGGAGCTCGCCAAGGAAGTGATCGCGGCCGACGACAAGGTCGATGCCTTCTACAATTCGATCTTCCGCAATCTGGTCAGCCACATGGTCGAGAACCCGTCCTCGATCAGCAGCGCGGCGCAATTGCTGTTCGTCGCGCGCAATCTCGAGCGGATCGGCGACCATGCGACCAATGTTGCCGAAATGGTGCATTATGCCGCCACCGGCGTTTATGCGCCCGATATCGACATCTGACACATTACTGTAGCTTGAGCGTCATATCGCGATCCCAGTACCTTTCAACCGACGTCAGGGTCATGGTGTGAACGCGGCAAGTCTCCTTCTGGTCGAAGACGATCCGGCATTGCTGGAACTTCTCGAATACCGTTTCAACAACGAGGGCTATCGGGTTCGCACCACCGCCGATGGCGACGAGGCGCTGATTCTTGCCTCCGAGGAAACGCCGGATCTGGTCATCCTCGACTGGATGATCGAGGGCACCAGTGGGATTGAGGTCTGTCGCCGGCTGCGGCGTGACAAGGCGACCGCCCATGTCCCGATCATCATGCTGACCGCGCGCGAGGCCGAGGACGACCGCATCCGCGGGCTCGACACCGGCGCCGACGATTACATCACCAAGCCCTTCAGCCCGCGCGAACTGCTCGCCCGCGTCGCGGCGGTGATGCGCCGGATCCGCCCCGCGCTCGCCGGCGAGACGATCGAAGTCGGCGACATCACGCTCGATCCGGTGGCGCACAAGGTCTCGCGCCGAGGCCAGACGCTCCAGCTCGGTCCCACCGAATACCGGCTGCTCAAATTCTTCATGGAAAGCCCAGGCCGGGTGTTCAGCCGCAGCCAGCTGCTCGACGGCGTCTGGGGTACGGGCAGCGATATCGAATTGCGCACCGTCGATGTGCACATCCGGCGGCTGCGCAAGGCGCTCGAGGTTCGGGGCTCCAAGGATCCCGTGCGCACCGTCCGCTCGGCCGGCTACGCCTTTGAGGCGGTCTGACGGCCCAAAGCTGAGCCGCTAACGGCACAATCCCGACCATCGCGGCGACATGTCGAGATGGAAATGGTCGGCATGCGCCGCGTTGTAGTCTGGCGAGAGCACGGTGGCGAAGCTGTCGCAGGCGCCGTCGCGCACCCGGCGCAGGAAGGCGCCCTTGTCGCCCCCATCTTCGCCCTCATCGTCCCAGTCGCCCAGCACGCTGATCCGCGTCCCGTCGGCCAGCACGAAGCCCGCGATATCCACCGCATTGCCAGTGGCGTGCTCGCTCCAGTCGCCCTCGCCGCGTCCGTAGAGACGACGGCAGGAAAAGGCACCAAGATGCTCGATCCGCTCGATTTCGCTGTCGAAGATTTCCTCGGCGAGCGGTTCGATGGCGTTGCGGCGCCACAGTTCGAGCGCGATCGCGACCCCGCAGGTGGTCGGTGGCGGGTTGGGAGTGAGCGGGAATTCGTCGAGCCGCGTCCGGTCGGGGCGCGCGCATTCGCCCTCGCCCTGGGCATCGAGGACGCTGTGCGCGATTTCGGAGCGTTCGAGCACCGCGCGGCATTCGGGGATATCGTCGCGCAGCGCGGCGAGCTTGGTCGCGGTGGCCATGCCCGGCGGATCGTTGAGGTCGAGCGGTGCCCAGGGGCTGTGCTGGGGGTTTTCGGCCAGCCAGCCGCGCCCGCCGACCAGAATGGCGACGAGCAGCAGCAGGCCGATCACCCGCCGGTCGCCGGTGAGCCTGCCTACGCGCGTGGAAATACGAAACGGTTTTTTCGTCATGCTCAGTGAAAGTCGCGGGATTTGGGAATGATCCTGACATCGCGCGGATGACCGGGCGATTGCGGATCGTGCCAGCCACACCCGCGATTGCCGGGCGGTGGCTCCTGCCATGGTTCGACGGGGGTGTAGGGTGGCGCCCCGCCTTCGCGCTCCGCCCCGGTATTTGGCCCCGTACCAGACCCGGTACCGGGCGCGATCAGCCTTCCGGGCAGTGGCGAGGATACGTGATCCGCGCGCGCCACCGGCGAGTCGAGCAGATCGTCCGAGAGGCGGTAGAGGTCGTGGCTGGCATCGGTCATGTGCTGGGCGATGACATGGATCACCTCATCGTCATACTCCACCCGCCCGCGGACCTCCATCAGCCGCGCGCCCATCACCACCCGGCGCTGCTTCTCCTTGAGATCGGGCCAGACGACGAGGTTGATCACCCCGGTCTCGTCCTCGAGCGTGATGAAGCACACCCCCTTGGCCGATCCCGGTCGCTGGCGGATCAGCACCACGCCTGCGACCTGGACCATGCTGCGAAACTTGCGCGCGCGCAGGTCGCAGGCGCGCACGAAACCGCGGTCACCCAGCGAGGCGCGCAGAAAGGCCAGCGGATGCGCCTTGAGGCTCAACCGGGTGGTCTGGTAGTCGGCGACGACCTCCTCGGAGAGCGGCATATGCGGGAGCTGCGTGGCGACGCGCTCGGCGCCCTCGTCGCGCGCCGCGGCGGCGGCGAACAGCGGCAGATCCTCGCCCCCCACCAGGCTGCGCGCATCCCACAGCGCCTGACGCCGCGAAAGCGCCATCGAGCCGAAGCAATCGGCGCTGGCAAGCCGCTCGACATGCGCCGGCGACAGCCGCGCCCGGTCGCGCAGAGCGCGGACATCGACATAGGGCCCGTTGACGTCACGCTGCGCGATCAATCTTGCCGCCACGGCCTCGGGCAGACCATCGACCTGGCGCAGGCCGAGGCGGAGGGCGAGCGGGCGATCTTGGGATTTTTGGTCTCCGGCCTCCTCCAGCGTGCAATCCCACTGCGAGAAATTCACATCCGCCGGCAGCACCTCAACCCCGTGGTCGCGCGCGTCGCGGACGATCTGCGCGGGCGCGTAGAAGCCCATCGGTTGCGAGTTCAGCAGCGCGCAACCGAAGGCTGCGGGGAAGTGGCACTTGAGCCAGCTCGAGACATATACCAGATGCGCAAAACTGGCGGCATGGCTTTCGGGAAAGCCGTATTCGCCAAAGCCGCGGATCTGGTTGAAGCAGCGCTGCGCGAAGTCGCGGTCGTAGCCGCGGTTCACCATCCGCTCGACCATCATATCCTGCAATTCGTCGACCATGCCGCGGCTGCGGAAGGTCGCCATCGCCTTGCGCAGGCGGTTGGCCTCCGTGCCGGAGAAGCGCGCCGCATCCAGCGCGATCTTCATCGCCTGCTCCTGGAAGATCGGCACCCCCAGCGTGCGCTCGAGAATGCTCGAGAGCTCGTCGGGTGGGCCATGCTGCGGCGACGGCGCGGGGATCACCACCTGCTCGGCGCCGCGGCGGCGCTTGAGATAGGGGTGGACCATGTCGCCCTGGATCGGCCCGGGGCGGACGATCGCGACCTGGATAACGAGATCGTAGAACTCGCGCGGGCGCAGCCGGGGAAGCATGTTCATCTGCGCGCGGCTTTCCACCTGGAACACGCCCAGCGAATCGCCCTTGCGCAGCATCGCGTAGGTCTCGGGGTCCTCGCGCGGGACGGTGGCCAGCGTCAGCGCACGGCCGTGGTGATCCTCGAGCAGGTCGAGGCATTTACGGATACAGGTCAGCATGCCGAGCGCCAGCACATCGACCTTGAGGATCCCCAGCGCCTCGATATCGTCCTTGTCCCATTCGATGAAGCTGCGCGCGGGCATCGCACCATTGCCGATCGGGACGGTCTCGGTCAGCGGTCCTTCGGTGAGGATGAACCCGCCGACATGCTGCGACAAATGGCGTGGCATGCCAATCATTTGCTCGGTCAGCTTGAGAACCCGTCGGAGGTGCGGATCGGTGATATCCATCCCGGTTTCCTGCGCGTGGCGTTCGCTGATCTCGCGCCCCCACCCGCCCCAGACGGTCTTGGCCAGCGCCGCGGTGACATCCTCGGTCAGCCCCATCGCCTTGCCGACCTCGCGGATCGCCATGCGCGGGCGGTAGTGGATCACCGTGGCGCACAGCCCCGCGCGGTGGCGGCCGTATTTGCGATAGATGTACTGGATCACCTCCTCGCGCCGCTCATGCTCGAAATCGACATCGATATCGGGCGGCTCCTTGCGCTCCTCGGAGATGAAGCGGTCGAACAGCAGCGCGTGCTTAGCCGGATCGACGCTGGTGATACCGATGCAATAGCAGACCGCAGAGTTGGCGGCGCTGCCGCGCCCCTGGCACAGGATCGGCGGATCCTGAGCGCGGGCGAAATCGACGATGTCCTTGATGGTGAGGAAATAGCGGGCAAGGCCGAGCTTGCCGATCAGTGCGAGTTCGCGCTCCAGTGTCTCGCGGACGGCATCGGGAAGGCCCGCCCCCATCTCGTCCACTGGGTAGCGCCAGGCGGCGCCCTTCCACGTCTCGGCCTCGAGAAACGCCTGTGGCGTCATGCCGTCGGGATGGATCTCCTCGGGATATTCATAGGCGAGCTCGTCGAGGCTGAAACGGCAGCGATCCGCCACTTCGCGGGTCGCGGCGATGGCATGAGGCCAGCGCGCGAACAGATGCACCATGGTCGCAGGCGGCTTGAGATAGCGCTCGGCATTGGCGGCCAGCAAATGGCCCGCCGCCGCCACCGTGGTCTTGTGCCGGATCGCCGTCATCACATCCTGCAGCGGCCGCCGTGCAGGCATGTGGTAATGGACGTCGTTGGTCGCGAGGATCGACAGGCCACTGGCGCGCGCCAGCGCATCGAGCCGTGCGATGCGGGCGGTATCGTCGCCGCGGTAGAGATAGGCGGCGGCAATATGGCGGAGCGTCGGGAGGAGGTGGACGAGTTGCGGGAGCAATTCGGCGAAGGGGCCGGTGAGCGAACTCCCCTCCCGCCTGCGGGAGGGATCGGGGGTGGGCCGGTCCTGAAGCTCGCTTTGCTCGCGCCCACGCCTAGCCCCTCCCGCAAGCGGGAGGGGGATGACGTTGCTCTCGACCGCTATCGTGAACTCTGCGTCCAGGTCATCCGGCGGTAGCAGGATCAGCTGCACATCCTTGCAGTGTCCTGCCAGCAGCGCGAGATCGATCTCGCAGGCTCCCTTGGCCTGCCATTCGCCTTCCAGCGTGCTCATCCGCCCGGCGCTGATCAGCCCGCACAGCCGGCCATAGGCGGCGCGATCCATCGGATAGGCGAGGAAGGCCAAGCCCTCGACGGTTTCCAAGCGACAGCCGATAAGTGGCTTTAATTTGAGCGTTTTTGCCTCGGTGTGCAGCCGCACCACCCCGGCCATCGAATTGGCATCGGCGATCCCGAGCGCGTCATAGCCCAGCGCCCGGGCAGTCGTGACCAGATCGACCGCATCGCTCGCCCCGCGCAGGAAGCTGAAACAGCTGGTGATCCCAAGCTCGACGAACTGCGCGCGCGGCGGCGCGTCGATCAGATCGGGATCGAGCTCGATCCGCCGCTTGTCGGGGGTGAGAGGCTGTTCGGGCATGGCGCCACTCTCACGCGCAAAGCTCGGTCAGCCGCGCCTTGACCGCGGCCAGATCGGCGTCGAACAGCGCCGCCTGCGTGGTCCGCGCCT
Organism: Erythrobacter sp. QSSC1-22B; assembly: GCF_001678665.1. Lineage (GTDB taxonomy): Bacteria > Pseudomonadota > Alphaproteobacteria > Sphingomonadales > Sphingomonadaceae > Qipengyuania. Next base: position 128,298 of record NZ_LZRP01000007.1, on the reverse strand, counting down.
CGCCGTCGAGCCGCAGCAAATAGGACGGATGCGCGGTGATCCACAATTCGCTGCCGTCCTCGAGCGCGAGCGGCGCGCCCCGCGCCTTGGAGATGCTCACCGTCTTGCCCAGCAACGCGCGCGCCGCGCTCGCCCCCATGGCGAGCACCAGCCGCGGGCGGACCACCGCGCGCTCGCCCTCGAGCCACCAGCGGCAGGTGTCGATCTCCTTGGCGCCGGGGTTCTGGTGCAGCCGGCTCTTGCCCCGCTGGACGTATTTGAAATGCTTGACCGCATTGGTGACATAGGCGCCGCCCCGGTCGATCCCGGCCTTCTCCAGATGCCGGTCGAGCAACTGCCCCGCAGGCCCGACGAAGGGGCGCCCGGCCAGATCCTCCTGATCGCCCGGCTGCTCGCCGACGATCATCAGCCCCGAAAACCCCTGCGTGGCGTCCTGCGGCCCCTCGCCCATCACCGCATGGTTCTCAAGCGCACCGATCGGACATTTGCGGCAGGCGTGGATCGCCGTGTCGATCGCCGCCAAAGTCTCGGGCCGCTCGGCGAATTCCAGCGCACCGGCATCGACCATCGCCGCCTCGCGCCGCTGCGCGCCAGCGATCAGCTCGGGGATGAGCGCGGCTTCGGGCATGTTCTTCCAGTATTTGCGCGGCATCTCCTTGAGCATCGCGCCGACCTTGAGCCGCGCCGGGTTGAAGATCGCGGCGTAATAGGTGCGCCACAGATCCTCCATCGGATCGCCCGCCGGCGCGTCGCCGCGCTGCGCAGGCGGCCCCTCGTGCATGACCGCGCCATCCCAATGCAGCGAACCCGCCGGGGTGAGGATCGACCAGCGCATATTGGCGAAGCGGCGCATGAAGAAACCGGCATTGGCGCGCAGGATATGATGCTCGGGCTCAAACCACGCGACGTAATGCTCGCTCGCCTCTCCTGCCTCGTCGCCCTCCCCGCTCTCGACCAACCGGAAGCGCACGAAGGCGTGCATCTTGTGGTTGTCGCGGCGCACCGCCTTGGCGAGCTCCTCGACCCGCCGGATGTCGGGATCGGCGCGGTCCTCCATGATCCGCGGGGTCGCCTGCAACCGCCACAGCAGGCGATAGAGCAACGCAAAGCGTTCCGGATCGCGGTGCAGCAGCGCGTTGCGGGCCAGCTGGACGAAGCGGCGGTTGGCGCGCACCGGCGGCGCATCCGCAGGCGCTACGGGGAGGCATTGCTGGCCCGCACCGCCTGCGGATGCAAACAGATCGCCGCTCCCGCCCGGCTCGACCCAGGCGATCCGCTCGGGCGGAACATCGCCCTGCACCAGCACCCGCGCCCGCTCGCGCCAGGCCTCGAAATCGTCGGGCTCGGCGAGCTGGACGAGAGTGCGGCTGCCGACGGCGAGATGCTGGAGCGCGGTCACGCCGCGAACAGCTCGAGCTGCTCGCGCCTGGGCGCCAGCAGCGCGCGCAGATCGGCGCGGTCGGTCAGCGTCACCGGGCGCCAGTCGACCGTGCAGATGAAGGGCCGCACCTTGGCGATCGAGACGGTGAGCTTGGCCACATCGTCGAGCCTGAGCGTGCGATGGCGGCGGCTCGCGACGATCCGATTGACCGCCTTGACCCCCAGCCCGGGCACGCGCAGCAATTGCTCGCGGCTCGCGCGGTTGACGTCGAGCGGGAAATTCTCGCGGAACTTCAGCGCCCAGGCCAGCTTGGGATCGATATCGAGCGGCAGATTGCCGTCGGCATCGGTCGCCTGCATCACCTCGGCGGGCTTGTAGCCATAGAAGCGCATCAGCCAGTCGGACTGGTAGAGCCTATGCTCGCGGATCAGCGGCGGACGGCTGAGCGGGAGCACCGCGCTGGCATCGGGGATCGGCGAGAAGGCCGAGTAATAGACCCGGCGCAGGCCGAAATTGTCATACAACCGGCTTGCCTTGGCGACGATATCGGCATCGCTTGCCTTGTCCGCACCGACGATCATCTGGGTCGACTGGCCCGCCGGTGCAAAGCGCGGGGCGTGGCGGAAGCGCTTGCGGGCATCCTTCGCCTCGACGAGGTCGGCCTTTACCTTGCCCATCGCACCTTCGATCTGGCGCGCATTCTTGTCGGGGGCCAGCCGGGTGAGGCCGGCATCGGTCGGCAGTTCGACATTGATCGAGACCCGATCGGCATAGAGCCCCGCCTGATGCGCCAGCTCGGCATCGGCTTCGGGGATGGTCTTGAGATGGATATAGCCACGAAAATCGTGTTCCACCCGCAGGATGCGGGCGACTTCTACGATCTGTTCCATGGTGTGGTTCGAACTTTTGACGATGCCCGAGGAGAGGAACAGCCCCTCGATGTAATTGCGTCGGTAGAAGGCCAGCGTCAGATCCACCACCTCCTGCGGGGTGAAGCGCGCACGCCGCACATTGCTGCTCTTGCGGTTGATGCAATAATGGCAGTCGAAGATGCAGTGGTTGGTGAGCAGGATCTTGAGCAGCGAGATGCAGCGCCCGTCGGGAGCATAGGCGTGGCAAATCCCCATCCTCTCGGTCGAGCCAAGCCCCTTGCCGCCGAGCGAATCTTTCTTGGCCGTCCCCGACGAGGCGCAGGAGGCATCGTATTTGGCCGCATCGGCCAGGATTGCGAGCTTCTCGAGTGGGGTTTGCGACGCCATCTGTTCTTTATATGTTCCCTTGGTGGTTTCGCCTAGCCCTTTCGTCAGCTCAAGCGCACAACCCCTGCAGATACCAGTCGGGCAAGCCGCCGCGGCCGTCGCCGACCAGGCCCTGGCGGTAGATCCAGTAACGCCGCCCTTCGCGGTCCTCGATGCGGTAATAATCGCGCAGCCGTGCCGCGCCGCGTTCGCGCCACCATTCGGGCGCGATCCGCTCGGGCCCCTCGACGCGCGCCACATCGTGGACGCCCCCGCGCCAGCGGAAGCGCTGGGGATAGCCGTCGGGGGTGGCGTAGAGCACCGCGATCCGCTCGGGCCGGTCGAGCAGCTTGAGCGGGCGCTGGTGGAAAGCCAGTTCGGCCTGCGCAGGCGCCTGGGCTGCGAGCGGCGGCTGCCAGCGCTGCGCGCGTTCTGGGATATGGCTGGGATGGAGCACCGGCCGGGTTACCGCGCCCTCGCCCAGCCGCACCGACAGCCGGTCGATGCACGCGGCAAGCGAAGTACCATGCTGCTCCGCCGCCGCTTCGAGATCCTGCTGCCCGAGCGCCAGCGGTTCGGCCCAGCTGGCGCGCAGCCGCAGCATCTCGATCCCGAAACCGGCATCGACATCGTTGAGCCTGGCTGCAAACAGCCGACAGATATGCGCCGGGTCGCGGGTCGCGGCGGCGAGCTCGAGACGGCGCACCATCACCTCGCCATCGACGCGCCACATCCCCAGTTCCAGTCGCCGCGCGCCCTGCGCCCTGCCCTCGAGCGCCCGCGCCATGTCTTCGCCCAGATCCTCCAAGACCCGGTCGAGCAGCGGGCGATGGCGGATCGGTTCGAGCAACCGGCGCTGCACCAGCGGCATTTGCTGCGGCACCACCGGCAGCAGCGGCTCGGGAACGCGGCCGAGCAATTGGTCGAGCCGGACCAGCGGATTGGCGGCGGGCGAGCGGCGGTTGCGGAAGCGCCGCTGGAGCGCATCGCGGCCGATGGTGGTGAGCTCGCCCAGCCGCTTGAGCCCGAGCCGCCGCAGCACGGTTAGTACATCGCTATCCAGCCGCAGCGCCGCGACCGGGAGTTCGGCGAGAAGCGCGGGCATATCCGCCTGATCCCGCTCAGCGGATGCAAGGATGCTGCGCTGGACACCGAAATGCGCCAGCGCCCAGGCGGCCCCGGCGGTCGGCGCGATCGCGGCGCGAATGGTCAGATGACGGCGCGCGAAAGCGGCGGCGACATCCTCGAGCAGCTGCGGCTCCCCGCCGAACAGATGCGCCACCGCGGTGACATCGACCAGCAGGCCGTCGGGGGGATCGAGCGCCGACCACGGCCCCCAGCGTATCGCCCATTCGGCGAGCTTCTCGAGCAGCGCGCGATCGCCGGCGGGGTCCGAGGGCGCGGTGCGTATCGCGGGGCACAGCGTGCGCGCATCGGCCAGCATCATGCCAGCCCGCGCGCCGGCCGCGCGACCCGCGGCATTGGCGGCCTCGATGCGGGGCCCGTGCGCGGTGTCGGCGATCAGTACGAGCGGCCCGTCCTCGACCTGCTCCTGCGCCGAGTGCCAGCGATCCATCGCCAGCGCGCCCAGCCAGATCGAGAGAATGCGGCGGGGCGGTGGCGAGGACGGCCCCTGCCTGCCGCTCACCGCCTCGCGGCGCGGGAGCGCCGCCGTTGCTGCAATCCGCCGGTCCAGTTGTAGTGCGGCGATTCGTCCTCGCCTTCGCCATCCGGGCCGCGCTTCCGCCCGGCGCACAATCGCCCGCCCTCCTCGCCCAGCAGCCAGGCGCCCGGCGGGTGGGCGCGGGCGCGAAACAGCTCGGCCTGCCACACGGGCGCGCCGGGCGCCTGCGCGTTCCAGACGGGCGCGGCTGACGGCGCGCACCCCACCTCCCAGCGCATCCGCGCCGAGCTGAGATCGCGTGCCGCCTCGAGCCTCACGAGATAGAGCGGGACGCCGTGCCGCTCCGCCGCCAGCGTCAGCCGGCGCGAGGCGGTGAAATCGAGCGCCCGCGGATTGCCCGAGACCTCGCCGATCACGAAGGCGATCTCGCGGCAGCGCACGCCCTCTTCGAGCGCGAACAGCGCATCCTCGGGCTTTTCGGCGAGCACGTGGATGACGCGGTGGCGCAGTTCTTCGGGCAGGCCTGCGCGATAGGGCCGCCCGGTCAGCCGCGCCGCCTCGCGGGTCTGCACCCAGAGTATCGCGCGGCAATCCTGCGTCTCGCGGGCCTCACCGCGCGGGGTGTGGCGCCAGTCGTCGAGCGCCAGCGCCAGCGCTGCCGCCGCACCCCCGGCGTGATTGGCAGAGGCGAAGACTTCACTATGCCAGACCGGCCCCGACTGCGCGGCAAGGCCGGGTTGCCAGCGAATGCTACGCCGAGCTGCCAGCGCGGCGACATCGCAGTTCTGCGAAAGCGTCTCGAGAGGCATGGTGGAACGATTCATCTGTTCCACTTATGTTCCGTCTGGTTCCGATTCGCAATCCCGGTGCCGCTTTCATCCCCGCCATCCCTGTCTCACTCTCAGGCCGCCGGGACCGAACGCTTTGTTCGATCATTGAAACACTGAACCATCCAACAGGAGACACGCATGAAATACGCAGCAGGCAATGCCGACGAACTCAAAACCAAGTTCTGGAAGTCGCTGGCCGATTCGCCTTTTCTCTTCCTCCAGCTCGACGGCCAGCCCGACACCGCGGTCCCGATGAGCCCACAGCTCGACAAGGACGCCAACAGCGCGGTCTGGTTCTTCACCCACACCAAGAGCCCGTTCCGCGCGCTTGGTCCGGCCACCGCGACCTTCAAGGGTAACGATCACGGTATCTATGCGCGCTTCGGGGGTACGCTGGTCGAAGAAACCAGTCGCGAACGCTTCGATCAGTTCTGGAACAATTTCGTCGAGGCCTGGTACGAAGGCGGCAAGACCGATCCCGACATCTTCTTCATGCGGATGGATCTGGGCAATGCCGAGATCTGGGACGGCGACATGGGGCTGCTCAACACCGCCAAGATGGCGCTGGGAATGGATGTCCATGACGAAGCCGAGGAGCAGCACGTCAAGCGCACGCCGCTCTGAGCCATCGAACCCTACCGCATCAAAGGGCCGTTCGCGAGAACGGCCCTTTTTCGTGCAGCGCCCTATGAGCGATCGAGTGAATCGACTCCGGGGATACCGGGTTCGACATCGGCATATTCGGGCTCGTGCACCTCGACGATGCCGCGGCCCAAATGGCTGTGCCGACGGCTGTAGCCCAGATAGACTACCAAGCCGATCAGCGACCAGACCGGCAACACCAGCATCGCCTCGGTGGGCAGGTTGAGAAACAGGAAGGCGCAACCGAAGATCGTCGCCGGTCCGACCAGCCACAACGCCGGGGTGCGGAAACCGCGCTTGCGCTCGGGGTCGCTACGGCGCAGCAGCATCACCGCCACCGCCACCATCAGGAAGGCGTAGAGCGTCCCGGCATTGGCGATATCGGCCAGCTGCCCCACGGGGAAGAACGCCGCACCCAGCGCCACGATCACTCCAGTGATCGCGGTAACCACATAGGGCGTGTTCCACTTGGGATGAACCTTGGACAGAACCTCGGGAAGCAGGCCATCGCGGCTCATCACGAAGAAGATGCGGGTCTGCGCGAACAGCAGCACCAGGATCACCGAAGGCAGCGCGAAGAATGCCGCGATCCCGAGCATGTTGCCGATTCCAGAGAAGCCGATCTGGCGCAGCACATGCGCCAGCGCCTCGTCCGAGCAAACCAGCGCAGCGGCGTGTTGTGGCATCGCGCATTGCAATGCGAGCTGCTCCGACCCTGCCGGGAAGGGAATGCCCCCCGGACCCATGATCGGCTGCCCGCCGATCGTGCCGATCGCGCCCGCCGTCACGAGGATATAGAAAACGGTGCAGAACAGCAGCGAGCCCACCAGACCGATCGGCACATTACGCTGCGGGTTCTTGGTTTCTTCCGCAGCGGTCGAGACCGCGTCGAAGCCGACATAGGCGAAGAAGATCGTCGCCGCCGCGCCGACCGCGCCGACCCCCGAACCAAAGCCGCCGAACACGCCCGCGGGCAGGAAAGGATTGAACTTGTCGGCGTCGAACTCGGGGCTGGTAAAGGTCAGCGCGATGAAGATCGTAAGCGCAGCAACCTTGATCATCACCAGTACCGCATTGACGCGCGCACTCTCATTGGTGCCGACCATCAGCAGCCAGGTGACCAACAGCGCGATTACCATAGCGGGCAGGTTGATGAACCCGCCCGGCTGCCCCCCCAGCGCCAGGGGGCCGGCTGCCAGCCAGCGCGGCAGCTCTATTCCGATGAATTCGTTCAAGATCGTCCCGGTGAAATACCCCGACCAGCCCACCGAAACCGCCGAAGCGGCAATGGCGTATTCGAGGATCAGCGCCCAGCCCACCGTCCAGGCGAGCATTTCGCCCATGGTAGCGTAGGAGTAGGTGTAGGCGGACCCGGCTACCGGTATCATCGAGGCGATCTCGGCATAACACAGCGCCGCCACGATGCAGACCAGCCCGGCGATCACGAAGGCGAGCATCAGCCCGGGACCGGCCTTCTGCGCTCCGGCCGAGGTCAGCACGAATATCCCCGTGCCGATGATGCAGCCGATCCCGAACAGCATCAGCTGTATCGGTCCCAGTGTGCGTTTGAGGGCCTTCTTCTTCGCCGTCGCGAGAATCGCGTCGAGCGGCTTTACCCTGTCCAGTAACATTGGCCGGAGACCCCCAGGCCCGCAGCGGAACGTTTCCGCCCTGCCAGCCTGCAACGCCGTGATTTAAGCTCTTTTTCGGGACCGGCAACAGAAAAGATCAGGCGCCCAGCAGGCCGGGAAAAAGACCGGTGACAAGAATGACGGCGACCGCGATCGGGCACAGCCAGGCGATCAGAAACCGCCACAGGCCGAACGCCAGCGGACCCAGGCCGGTGACGCTGCGGACCAGCGTGCGATCGGCCTTCCAGCCGACGAACAGCGAGGTCAGCAAAGCACCCAGCGGCAGCATCACCTTGCCGGTGAAGCCGTCGATCGTGTCGAGAATGTCAGTGTCTTCGAACAGCGACCAGAACCCGAGCGGCCGAACCTCGGACAGCACATTGTAGCCGAGCAGGCACAGGATGCCGATCGCGAAGGCACCGCCTCCGAAGATCGTCGCAGACTTCGATCGGCTCCAGCCGCGCTCCCCGATACCCCAGGCAGTGGGCACTTCGAGCAGCGAGATCGAGCTGGTCACCGCCGCGACGAGAATCAGCACGAAGAACAGGAAGCCGAACAGCGCCCCCGCCGGCATGGTCTGGAAGGCGAATGGCAAGGTCTGGAACACCAGCGTCGGCCCTGCAGCGGGGTCGAGCCCGACCGCAAAAACAATCGGGAAGATCATCAGCCCGGCCAGCAGCGCCACGCCGATATCGGCGAAGGCGATGATTGCCGAGGTCGAGCCAAGGGCGCTGCCTTCTTTGATGTAGGAGCCATAGGTGATCAATCCGGCCACGCCCAGCGAGAGCGAGAATAGCGCCTGGCCCAGCGCGGCATTCATCACCTGCGGCGTAAGTTTCGACCAGTCGGGCGTGAACAGGAAGGTGAAGGCATCGCCCATATCGCCTTCGATCGCCCCGTAGAGCACAAGGCCGATCAGCAGAGCGAAGAACATCGGCATGAGGTACAACGCCGCCTTCTCGATCCCCGCGTGGACCCCGCGCGCGACGATAAAGAGCGTGGTGCCCATGAAGAGGAGATGCATCGCGAGCAGCAGCCCGGGGTTGGCAAACATGTCGGTGAGGCGTTGCTGCACCTGCGCCTGGTTCTCCCCTTCAAGCGCACCGCGGAAGGGTTGGCCTTCGCCGAGCGCCTGCAACAGGTCACCGCCCATGACGCCCGCGTAGTAGAGCACCCAGCCCGCAACGACCGAATAGAAGGACAGGATCAGGAATGCCGCGATCGCGCCGATGGCGCCGAAGATCGACCAATTGGTCGAGGCATTGGATTGCGCCGCGACGCGCTTGATCGAGCCCACCGCATCGGTCTGCCCGGCGCGGCCGATGAAGATTTCGGACAGGATCAGCGGAAGGCCGATCAGGAACACGCAGCCGATGTAGAAGATCACAAAGGCGCCGCCGCCGCTTTCACCCGCCAGCGTCGGGAAGCGCCAGATATTGCCGAGCCCGACCGCCGCGCCGATCGCAGCGAGAATGAAGGCCGAACGCGAGGACCAACCCTCGCTCGTGCTTGTCGTTGTCGCGACCATTATTCCAAAACCTCTCCATCGCGCGCCTGCAGTCCGGCGCGTTGCCCAGGGCTCATCTGCAATGTTTTCGCGTCTGCGTCGAGGGTGCTTTGCCTTTGCGTTCACAGGGCGCTAGGCGTTGCGACCATGTCCACGACCTTTCAGATCGACACTTCGACCAGCAGGGCCAATCCCACGCCGGCACCGATGAAGCGGCTCACCGTGCCGAAAATACGGGCGCGCAAGACCGATGGCATGACCGGCGAACCGCTGGTGATGCTCACCGCCTACACCGCGCGCCAGGCGCAATTGCTCGATGCGCATTGCGACCTGCTGCTGGTTGGCGATTCGCTGGGACAGGTGATCTACGGCCTGCCCTCCACCATCCCCGTGACAATGGAGATGATGGCGAACCATGCCGCCGCGGTCGTACGCGGGAGCTATCACGCAGTGGTCGTGGTCGACATGCCGTTCGGCAGCTACGAGCGCTCGCCCGAACAGGCCTTCGACAGCGCTGCAAAGCTGCTCAAGGAAAGTGGCGCAGCGGCGGTGAAGCTCGAAGGCGGCGAGGCGATGGCCGAAACCGTGGCCTTCCTGTCGCAGCGGGGCATTCCGGTGATGGGCCATGTCGGGTTGACCCCGCAGGCGGTCAATGTGCTCGGCGGCTACGCCGCGCGCGGTCGTAGCGATGCCGAAGCCCAGAAAATCGTCGGCGATGCCAAGGCACTCGATGCGGCCGGGGCATTCGCGATCGTGATCGAAGGCGTGGTCGAGAGCATCGCCATCGCCGCGACCGAAGCCGTTTCCGCCCCGACCATCGGGATCGGCGCCTCGGCGCGCTGCGACGGGCAGGTGCTGGTTACCGAAGATATGCTCGGCATGTTCGAACGCGTGCCGCGGTTCGTGAAGAAGTATGAGGACATTGCCGCGCTGATCGAGCGGACCGCCGCGACCTATGCCGAGGAAGTGCGCAACCGCAGCTTCCCGAGCGAAGACCAGACGTACCAGCCCAAATCCTGAAGGATCACCCCCGCGTGTCCACGCTCCTGCAATTCTACAAATTCTCGCTCGTATTCACCCTGATCTGTCTCGGGCTGGCGGTTTGGTACGGCGCCGCGAGCACCGGCACGCTGGTCGGCACCCTCGGTCTGCTCTGGATCGTGGTAATCCTCTCGGTCCTCGAAGTCTCGCTCAGTTTCGACAATGCCGTGGTCAATGCCACAGTGCTGAAAGACATGAGCGAAGTCTGGCAACAGCGCTTCCTCGTCTGGGGCATCGCGATCGCGGTGTTCGGCACGCGGATCATCTTCCCGCTCGCCATCGTCGCGATTGCCGCCGGGCTCGGGCCGCTGGCCGCGATCGACCTGTCGTTGAACAACCCGCAGGAATACGAGCGGATCGTTTCGGGCGCCCATGTCGGCATCGCCGGCTTCGGCGGCGCCTTTCTCACCATGGTCGGGCTGAAGTTCTTTTTCGACGCCGACAAGGAAGTGCACTGGATCGCGGTGGTCGAAGAAAAGCTCACCCGCGTCTCCGCGTTGCCCGCGGTCGAGATCGCTATGCTATTGCTGGTGATGTGGGGGATTTCCACGGCCCTGCCCGATGAAGAGGCGCTGACCTTCCTCACCGCCGGTCTGCTCGGGGTCGTCACCTTTATCGCGGTCGATGCGCTGGGCACTTTCCTCGACATGCGCGAGCAGGCCAAGCGCGCGAGCGGGGTGGTGATGCGCTCGGGGCTCGGCGGGTTTCTCTACCTCGAAGTGCTCGACGCCTCGTTCAGCTTCGACGGGGTGATCGGCGCTTTCGCCTTGTCCAACAATATGGTCGTCATCGCACTCGGGCTGTCGATCGGCGCGATGTTCGTCCGGTCGATGACGATCCATCTCGTCAGGAAGGGGACGCTGGCGGCCTATCGCTTCCTCGAGCACGGAGCCTTCTGGGCAATCATCGCACTGGGGGGGATCATGCTCGCTTCCGTGGTGGTGCATATTCCCGAGGCCATCACGGGGCTGATCGGGGCAGCGCTGATCGGAATCTCGTTGTGGTGGTCTGTCCGCTGGAACAAGCGCCACGGCACGCTTGAGGCGACCGCCTAACCCTCCCGCTTCAGCGCTCCGGCGACAGGCGCCGCCACCACCAGCTGGAAAAGGTGGTAGAGCATCAGCGGCACCACCAGAAATCCCGCGACTTCGGGGGCGAAAAGGATTGCGGCAAGCGGCACGCCAACTGCGGTGCTCTTCTGCGTGCCGGCGAACATGAACGATATCCGGTCGCGGTGGGGAAGACCAAGCGCCCGTCCGACAAGCCACGAGCCGGCATGGCCGAACAGCAGGAACAGCGCGACCATTCCGCCAAGCCATGCCCAGGCGCTGGCATCGACCTTCTGCCAGATGCCCTGTTCGACAGCGCCCGAAAAGGCGACATAGACCGCCAGCGCGATGACGCACCGGTCGATCCAGACGATGTTTCTGCCATGCCGGGAGATGAAGTCCCGCGTCCACCCCTGGACGATCTGGCCGATGACGAAGGGGAGCAGTAGGATCAGCAGGATACGTTCCGCGGTCTCCCACCCGATCTGCGCCTCGGCCCCCGTGCCACCGAGGAGGAAGAACAACGGGACGGTTACGAAGATACCGGCAATGTTGAGCAGGGCCGCGCTGATCACCGAAAGCCCGAGATTCCCACCGGCCAGCGCGCTGTAGGAAGTCGCGGACTGAACGGTCGAGGGCAGCGAACCGAGATAGAGGAAACCGACCGCGATCAGCGGCGGCACCAGCCCTTGCCCCACGCTCGCGAGCGCCAGTCCGGCCAGCGCCATTGCGCCGAAGACCCACAGCAGCAAGGGCAGGAAAAACCGCCAGTTGCGCAGACCAGCGCCGATTTCGCTACGGGCAATTCGCATTCCGTTGAGCAGGAACAGCACGAAAACGCCCGCACTGACCAGCAGATCGGCGAAAGGTCGCGCATCGCCACCTACCGGAAGTATCGCCGCGAGCAGAACCGAGCCGGCGAGCATGCGCAGCATCGGATCGGAGAGGACGGTGCGCAGCGCCATACTCTGCGCCCCTGCCCCGCCGACCCGCAGCTGTCGAGGGCCGAGATCGCGATGCCCTAGCGGGCCGTCACCTTGGCGAGCTTGCGTTCCAGGCGCGCCACCAGAGCTTCGTCCTCGCTCACCTGCGCGAGCGCCCGGATCGCCGGAGGATACAGCGGCTGCAATTTGTACGCGCTCCAGGCAAATTGGCGCGCACCCGCGGCATCGCCAAGCTGCGCCGCCAGTTCGCTACGCAGCGCAAGGATAGCAGGATCGCGTCGCGCGCCGTGCGCGATGGCGCTGTCGAGCATTGCTGCAGCAGAGCCGAACTGCCCGCGCGAAGTCAGCCACCCGCCGTAGAGGCCCGCAGCCGATACGTTGTTCCGACCGCCAGAAAGGTAGCGTTCGAGCACCTCCCCTACCGCTGCTGAATCGTCCTTCATAATATATGCCGCCATCAGCCGCCGGGTCAGCGGCCAATCCTGGCGGACCTGTGCCGCGCGCGAATAGGCCTCGATCGCACGGTCGATCTCGCCATCTGCGAGCAAGGCATCGCCGAACAGGCTCTGGGCGTCTCCCGATCGGGCATGCCGACGCGCAAATTCTCCGGCTTCGGTCACCGCTTTTCCGGTCTGCCCCCGGAGCAGGTAATCCCGCACGAAATCGCGCAAATCGGTGCCACTGTCGAGTTGCTCGAAACGCAAGGCTGCGGGCAAGGTACGACTCGGCAGAGGGGCAATGGCCAGGTTGGACGGGCGGGCGGCCGCATCGAGAAGCACCGCCGCCTCCTCCCGCCGGTCGAGCGCTTCCAGCGCTCTGCCTACCAAGGTCTTGAGGTAGAGAGAGGCACGAGGCGCGGAAGCTCGCTCGGACATGCGTGCGACCAGTTCGCGCTCGCCGCCGCTCAGCATCAGCGAGCGCGCCAGCAGATGCACGAGGCGCCGATTGTCGGGCTGGTTCTGCACAAGCCGGTCGAAAGTCTGCGCTGCACTCGCGTAATAGCCGAGCTCGAGGTCGAGAATGCCGCCCAGCAGCGAACCCGCAGGGTTCTCAAGTTCCGAAGCGGGCGCGCGCAGAAGCAGCGAACGGGCGAGGTCGAAATTGCCCCCACGCGCGGCGACGACGGCGTTGAGATAGATGATCTGCGGGTCGCCCGGAGACAATTCGCTCGCACGGCGCAAGGCGGCCAATGATTCTGCGGCTTCTCCTGCGTCGCCCAGCGTCGCGGCATAGTCGGTCAGCAATCCGGCATCGCCCGGCGCCGCTTCAAGTGCAGTTTCGTACCATTGGAGCGCCTGACGCGGCCCGTGCGAATCGCGCACCAATTGGGCACGAAAGCGGAGCGCGACGGGATTGTCGGGATCGATCGCAAGCGCGCGTGCGGCGGCCTCGATCGCCTGAAATTGCTCCCCGCCACGATAGCGCAGGCGACCGATATCGGTCCACAATTCGGCATTGTCCGGGTCGGCCCTCAGAGCCCGATCGAAAGCCGCTCCGGCTTGGGCGAGACGGCCTTCGCGCATTTCGAGCTGGCCGAGCATGCGAAAGCCCAATCCGGCGGTCTCGGGCGAAAAAACACCGTCGCCCAGCCAGCGGCGCGCCTTGGCCGGATCGTCCTGCTGCAAGGCGGCCTGACCCAGATATGCGGCCAGGTCGGGCGCGGTATGATCCTGCTCGAGCATGGCGCGCAATCGGCTTTCGGCGGTCTGGCCGTCACCGCGTGCCAGCGCCGATTGTGCGATCTCGAGCGGCGAGGCCTGTTCTTCCGGTTCCCCGCAGGAAACCAGGAGCGCGGGCAACCCCACCAGCAGCACCAAGCGCGCAAAGTCAGCTCTGGAGATCATATTGCTTGAGCAGATCGTAGAGCGTGGGCCGGCTGATGCCCAGCAGCTTGGCGGTGCTGGAAATGTTGCCTTCGCTGCGCGCCAAAGCCTGCCGGATTACCTTGCGATCCGACTGTTCGCGCGCGCTCTTGAGGTTGAGCGGCAACTCGCCCCCCTCGTCTTGCGCAGTGGAGAGGTCGAGGTCATCAGGGGTCACCAGCTTGCCGTCGGCCATGATGACCGAGCGCTTCACCCGGTTTTCCAGCTCGCGGACATTGCCGGGCCAGCCCCATCCGTCGATCGCCGCCAGCGCATCCGGAGTAAAGCCCTGCACCTGCGGGTTCATCTCCTTGGCATGGCGGATAAGGAAAGCCTTGGCGAGCAGGATCGAATCCCCGGCGCGTTCGGACAGGGTCGGAATTTTCACCACTATTTCGGCGAGGCGATAGAACAGATCCTCGCGGAAGGTCGCTTCGCCGATCATCGTCTCGAGATCCTGATGGGTCGCGCAGACGATCCGCGTATCCACCGCGATCGCCTTGCGCCCACCGATACGTTCGATGGTGCGCTCCTGAAGAAATCGCAGCAGCTTGACCTGCAATTGCAGCGGGATGTCGCCAACTTCGTCGAGGAACAAGGTGCCGCCATGGGCAAGCTCGATCTTGCCCTCTGTGGTCTTGACCGCCCCGGTAAAGGCGCCCTTTTCATGCCCGAACAGCTCGCTTTCGAGCAGGTTCTCGGGGATCGCCGCGCAATTGATCGCCACGAAGGGCGCGTCGCGGCGGTCGCTGGCATCATGGAGCCCCCGGGCCAGCAGTTCCTTGCCAGTTCCGCTCGCGCCCAGCAGCATCACCGACACGCTAGTATGCGCGACTCGTTCGATCGTCCTCGAGACCTTGAGCATCTCGGGCGCGGCGGTGATCATGGTCCCTAGAACCGTGCGATCCTCGCCGACCCGGTCGGCCAGGCGCCGGTTTTCGTGTTCGATCTCATGCAAGCGCAGCGCGCGCTCTACGATCAGCCCCAGCGCCTCGATATCGATCGGCTTCTGGTAAAAGTCATAGGCCCCGCGCTGGATCGCCTGCAGCGCGCTATCGCGCGCGCCATGCCCGGAGGCGACGATTACCTTGGTATCGGGCTTCAGGGCCATGATCGCGTCGAGCACCGCGAAGCCCTCGCTGGTCCCGTCGGGATCGGGCGGCAAGCCGAGATCGAGTGTGACCACCGCTGGCGCTTCGGCACGAAGCGCGGTCAGCGCCGATTCGCGATCGCCAGCGATCAGCACGTCGAAGCCATCGTAGGCCCATTTGAGCTGCGCCTGCAGCCCCTCGTCGTCTTCCACCACCAGCAGTTTGGGTTTGCTACCTGCCATTATGCGACCTCGTTCGTTGTGGCGCGGGTCGCTGCGATCTCAAACTCATCGCTCGAACTCCGCTCGCTCCGCGCGGCGAGCAGCTTTTCCGCGGCGTCGGTCGGCAGGCTGATCGCGAAGCGGCTGCCGAAGCCTTCGCGCGATTCGACATCGAGCCGCCCGCCCATCGCCCGGATCATCACGCGCGCCTCGTGCGCACCGATCCCGAAGCCGCCCTCCTTCGTGGACACAAAAGGTTTGAACAGCTCGTTGCGAACGAAAGGCGCGCTCATGCCGCGCCCGGTGTCCGCGACCACGATGGTGCCGCGCAAGCCCTCGTTGCGGATTTCGATCTGCACGGGAGCATCCGAGGCGCTGGCATCGATAGCGTTCTGAACCAGATGGATGAGCGCCTGTTCGAGGCACTCGCTGTCGGCAAGCACCGGACAGCGACCGTTGTCCAAAAGCTGGAACGGATGAGTGCGAGCGAAGCGGGTCACGAGACTGCGCCCCAGCTCAACCAGATCGATCCGCTCGCGCCGACCGGAATCGGTACCGCCATAACGGCCAAGCCGTGCGAGCAGGGCGTTCAGCTTGTCCGAGCTGTTGCGTAGCGTGATCAGCATATCCTTGCGGAATTCGGGATTATCCGCGTGCTTCTCGGCATTGGCGAGCAACAGCGCCATCTGGCTCGACAGATTCTTGATGTCGTGCATCACGAAGGCCATCCGCCGGTTGAATTCGTCGAAGCGGCGCGCCTCCTCGAGCGCTTCCTGTCCGGTTTGTTCGGCGAGATAACTTGCGACCTGCTTGCCCGCCACGCCGAGCAGATCGAAATCCTCCCAGTCAAGTCCGCGATGAACGGTAGGCCGGCCGAGTATGATGACCCCGACGAGGCGGTCATGGTGGTTCAGGGGTACCGCCGCCCAGCCAAGCGTTTCCTCGAGTAGCCAGGAAGGCACCATCGCCACTTCGCCGTGATGCGAGATACCTTTCCTGCTTTCGTCCAGATCGACGATCAGCCCTTCGCGCTCCAGCAGGCGGCCCAGTTCCAATGGCAGGGCAGGCGCGGGAACTTCGATTTGCGGCCAACGCCAGCGCGCCGCAAGGGTGAGCGCGCCATCCTCGTCCGGGACCAGGAGCAGGCCGCAGGGGCTATCGGTGATATCCGCGAGCGACTGGATCGCGCGCTCCCACAGGCTGCCCCCCACGCCTGTGGGCCGACCGATGGTGTGGGTGAAGCGAAGCCATTCCGCGCGATAGTCGTAGCGGTGCTTGAACAGGTGCTTTGTCGCCATCACCCGCAGCCAGTCGCGGACGCGTTGCGATGGCAGCCACAGCACGGCAAAGGCAGCGGCGGCCAGGAGGAAACCGACCTGTGTGATCCGTCCAAGATCCCCCGAGAAGCGCGCGGCCCAGTCGGACAGCAGCACCATCGCCGCGAAATATGCCCCGATCAGCACGAGCGACAGCAATTGGAAAGTCACTGCACGCGAAGGGCGGAAGGTCAGCTCGCGTCCCGAACGGGAAAAACCGACCGCGATACCGCAGGCCATTCCAGCCATGATCAGCCCGCGCATCGCGTTGAGATCGGCAAGCGCTCCACCGCCAAGATAGACCACGGTATGATAATTGAGCTCGAAGGCCCAGAACAGCGCGAGTGCGCCCGAACTCCAGGCCAGCAGCCGACGCGACATCTCGGAAGCGCCGGCATAGAGATTGTGAAGCAAAACCAGCGCGCCCGCTGCAACGAGGATATGGAACAGCGCCAATGTCTCGAACGCGGTTCGTGCCGCCTCGCGGTCCGCATCGCCATAGATTCCGATGACGATGACCACCACCTGGAGGAACTGGACGAAAACGAGCGCTCCGATCACGGGACGCACCAGTTGCAGGCTCGCATCGCGGCCATCATTTGCGAACAGGCGGAACAGCACGATCGTCCAGGCCAGGTCGCGCGCCGTTTCGGCAAAACGCGCCAGCGAACGGTCGGCACCGAGCGCGGCGACGGCCAGGCACCACAGTGCGGTGATCAAGAGCGCCACGAGCGTAGCCATGCGATCCGAGCGATCGCGCCGGCTGCTGCGGGCGATCCACACGACGGCAAAGATACAGGCCAGCGCGGCGATACCGAACGCGATGAAGGCGATAAGTGCCGCCATGGTCCTAGCGAGCGCCTTCCGGCCAGAGGATCACGCGGAAGGTCTGCAACAGGATCAGGATATCGAGGAAGGGGGTATAGTTCTTGGCGTAGTAAAGATCGTACTCGAGCTTGTGACGCGAATCCTCGATCGAGGCGCCATAGGGATAGTTGATCTGTGCCCAGCCGGTGATGCCCGGTTTCACCATGTGCCGCTCGGCATAATAGGGCAGGTGTTCGTCGAGATCGGCAACGAATTTCGGCACCTCGGGGCGCGGACCGACGAAGCTCATCTCGCCCTTCAGCACTGTCCAGAGCTGCGGCAATTCGTCGATCCGCACCTTACGGATGAACTTGCCGATGCGGGTCACGCGCGGGTCGTTCTTGGTCGCCCATTGCGCGCCGTCTTTCTCGGCATCCTGCGCCATCGAGCGCAGCTTGATCACCGCGAAGGGCTGACCGAACAAGCCGATCCGGGTCTGACAGAAGAAAGCCGGGCCCTTGCTTTCCAGTTTCACGAGCACGGCAAAGAACGCGATGACCGGGAATGTGACGAGCAGAAGCAGCATACTGACGATGAGATCGAAACCCCGCTTGCCTGCCCCCGAGATCACGCGGCCGGCGGAGAAGCCATCGGAGAAGATCAGCCAGCTCGGATTGAGCGTGTCGAGATCGACCCGCCCCGTCTCGCGCTCAAGAAAGCTGCTGAAATCATTGACATAGACACCGCGGGTCTTGACCCGCAGCAGATCCTTGAGCGGTAGCGAATTGCGCCGCTCCTGCAACGCCACGATGACCTCGCCTGCGCCGAGGCGTTCGACATAGCGCCCCAGGTCACCGATGGACTCGCGCGTCACCGCATTCGCAACCACCGCTGGGCCATCATCCATGGCGATGCAGGAAACGACGTCGAAACTGCTCCCCGATTTGGCTGAAAGTTCGCACAATCGCTGCGCTCGCGCGCCGGCACCGAGGACCAGGATTCGGCGGCGGAAAGTGGAGGTACCCAGCTTCGGGCCCAGGATCACGCGGTTGAGAATCAGCAGCGCGATCGCGAAAATCATCGCGTAAAGCAGCACCGACCGCCAGAACATGTTGCCCGGAATAAGGAAGTCGAGCAGCGAGATCCCGAGGACACCGAGGCTCACCGCGACCAGCAACCGCGCCGTAGCGAAACGCAGCGAACGCAAGGCATCCGGGCCGTAGCTACCCACGGCAATCATCGCCAGATTGACGACTAGCGCGAAGGCGAGGATTTCGGGGAAGCGTTCGAGGAACCGGCCCGCGTCGGTATCGATCTGCCAGACACGCAATTGCCACGCCGCTTCACCGGCCAGCACCAGCAGCAGCACATCCACGATACCAAGCACCAATACGGCGTATGGTATGTAATGTTTGAACAGTCTGATCATGCGAGGCCGGCCCGATCGCTCATTGCCGACCGGCTATAGCCTCGACAGGTGAACTGTCGGTAAATTTTACAGCGGTCAGCCGGGAAAAGGACCGAAAGAAGCGCGGGGCGTCAAGATTTTCGACACCCGCGAGCCCTGATTCGGTCCTTATTCCTCGCTACCGACCGAGTCCGCCGCTCGCTGGGCCGCATCCCCGACTTCGCCCGCAGCCGCGCCGATTTCACCGGCAGCGCCTGCGACCGCATTGTCGCGCGCGATTTCGGACTGGCTCTGCTGTGAAAAGAACCAAACCGCCACACCGATAGCCAGCACCGCGATAAGAGCAATCACCCAACCCGATCCGCCTCGCTTCTCGTCGGTGATCACGGTTTGCGTGGTATGCGTGTCGCCCGAAGGTGTACGGGTCTCGGTAATGCGTTCTTCGGTCATTGCGCTCTCCGTTGTTATTATATTGGAGCCGTAACCCATCGGTATCCCACCAGTTCCTGACAATTGTTAGCCTTACGCTACCTGATCGCCAAAGTCGAAGGGGGTGGTTCCGCGCGTCACCGGGTCGAAGCGAAGCCGGCGGCCGGTCGGCGGCAGCGAGCGCTGTTCGCAGCCTATGATCTGACAGCGGCGGCAGCCTGGCCCGATCGGGACCGCGTCTTCGGGCCTCAGCGAAACCCCGCGTGCCTGGGCCAGCGAACCCGCCAGCGAGACATCGAGCCCGAGCAGCACTGCAAACCTTGCCGCGCTCCCGGTTCCCGTCCCCTCCACCGTCCGCCCGATGGTAAACCAGACGTCCGCGCCATGGCCGTCCCCTTGCGAATTGACCGTCTGGACCAGCAAGTCGCCCGATCGCTCGAAGGCTTTGTGCGCAATCCAGAGCGGACAGCTGTGATCGGCCTCGATCAGTTCGGCACCGCTAGCCCCGACGATGCGTTTCGAGAACTGGCCCGCGCGGTCGAGCCGAACCATGAAGAACGGCAGGCCGCGTTGCCCGACGCGCTGCAGCGTAGTGAGGCGATGGGCGAGCTGTTCGAAACTGACGCCGAAGCGGCGCTGCAAGACCGGCAGGTCGTAGTCGGTCGCGTCGCAGGCGCGCAGGAAGCGGCCGTAGGGCATGATCAGCGCGGCGGCGAAATAGCCGGTCAGATGGTGGAGGAAGAGCTCGCGCGCCGCCTCGTCGTCGAACCGGGCGCCCTGTGCAATTGTGTCGATCGCCTCGCGCTGCTCGAGTTGCGCGAGTTGCACGGCAAGCTGGAACACGCGCGATTCAGGAGGAAGCATCTCGGACAGTTGAACCTGGCGCGCGTGAAGATCGAGGCGGCGGACGGCGCCGGGCATGATCTCGCGTGGCAGCAGCCGGACGGCAAACTGGTGGCGCTCGCGCAATCGCTCGGTCAAGGCGACCGACAGATCGCCACGCGACAACCGCATCTCGTCGGACAATTCCTCCGCGGCATGATCGAGATCGCCGAAATGATTGCGCCAGCGCTCGATCTCGCGGCGTGATGCGACGATAGGGTCGGCAGCGGGCGCGGTCGAATCCCCGGCCCGGTCGTAGAGCCGGGCGAAGGCGGCGGCGGCTTGCGGCGCCGAGGAGAGGAATTCATCCACTTCCTCGCGGTCGATGGCGAGATCGGCGAACCGGGGGTCGGCAAAGCGGCGCGCCAGGCCGTCGAGCCCACCGATCGTGGAATCCTCGCGCAAGGTCCTGGGATCGAAGTCGAATTCCTCGACCAACCGCATCATCACCCGAGCGCTCACCGGGCGCTGGTTGCGCTCCATCAGGTTGAGATAGCTGGGCGAAATAGAGAGGCGCGCGGCGGTCGCGGCCTGAGTCAGGCCTTCGCGACGGCGGATGCGGCGCAGGGCAGGCCCGGCAAAGACGGATGGATCGGCCAATCTTGTAATTTCCTTTACAACATTACAGACAGCGTAGCGTAGAATCCTCACTTTTGACAAGATAGTTTGTAAGATTTCCTGTCTTTTCAGACCGAAAGGCGCAATTTGGCGGCAACGAATTACACAGGAGATACCCATGACCTATCAAGCCACCATCGACGATTTTGCAAAGACCATCGGGCAGAACGGCCCGCCCTGGGCGGCGATCAACGCCGAGAGCGCAGCGCGCATGCAGGTGCAGAACCGCTTCCCGACCGGGCTCGACATCGCGAAGTACACCGCGAAGATCATGCGCGCGGACATGGACGCCTATGATGCCGACCCGGCGCAGTACACCCAGTCGCTGGGCTGCTGGCACGGGTTCATCGCGCAGCAGAAGATGATCTCGATCAAGAAGCATTTCGGCAGCACCAAGCGCCGGTATCTCTACCTCTCGGGCTGGATGGTCGCCGCGCTGCGCAGCGATTTCGGGCCCCTTCCCGATCAGTCGATGCACGAGAAGACCAGTGTCTCGGGCCTGATCGGCGAGATCTACACGTTCCTTAAGCAGGCCGATGCCCGCGAGTTGGGAATGATGTTCCACGAACTGGACGCCGCCAAGGAGCGCGGCGACGAGGTCGAGACCAAGCGCATCAAGACCGCGATCGACGGGCACGAAACGCATGTCGTGCCGATCATCGCCGATATCGATGCCGGTTTCGGCAACGCCGAGGCGACCTATCTGCTCGCCAAGAAGATGATCGAGGCCGGTGCCTGCGCGCTGCAGATCGAGAACCAGGTTTCGGACGAAAAGCAGTGCGGCCACCAGGACGGCAAGGTCACCGTGCCGCATGAGGACTTCCTCCAGAAGATCCGCGCGATCCGCTATGCCTTCCTCGAACTCGGTGTTCCCGAAGGTATCATCGTCGCGCGTACCGATTCGCTCGGCGCCGGCCTGACCAAGCAGATCGCCTATTCGAAGGAAGCCGGCGATCTCGGCGACCAGTACAACGCTTTCCTCGACGCCGATGAAGTCGATCCCGCCAACATTTCCAATGGCCAGGTCTTCATCAGCCGCGACGGCACGCTGATGAGCCCCAAGCGGCTGCCCTCCAACCTCTACCAGTTCCGCGCCGATACCGGCGTCGACCGGGTGGTGCTCGATTGCGTGACCGCGCTGCAGAACGGCGCGGACCTGCTGTGGATCGAAACCGAGAAGCCGAATGTCGACCAGATCGGCAGCATGGTCGATCGCATCCGCGAGGAGGTGCCCAATGCCAAGCTGGTCTACAACAATTCGCCCAGCTTCAACTGGACGCTGAACTTCCGCCAGCAGGTCTATGATGCCTGGGAAGCGGCGGGCAAGGATCTGTCGGCCTACGAACGCGCTCGGTTGATGAGCGTCGATTACGACCAGACCGAGCTCGGGATCGAGGCCGACGAGAAGATCCGCACCTTCCAGGCCGATGGTGCCAGGCGCGCCGGGATATTCCATCATCTCATCACCCTGCCGACCTATCACACCGCCGCGCTCAGCACCGACAATCTCGCGAAGCGCTATTTCGGTGAGGAAGGCATGCTGGGCTATGTCGAGCAGGTGCAGCGTCGTGAAATCCGCGAGGGGATCGCCTGCGTCAAGCACCAGAACATGGCCGGTTCGGACATCGGTGACGACCACAAGGAATATTTTGCCGGCGAAGCGGCATTGAAGGCCGGCGGCAAGGACAATACCATGAACCAGTTCGCGGCCGCATGAGCCGCGCCGGAGAGAGGATTCTTCCATGACCACCGACACCACTGCCGAACAAACGCCTCAGGAACCCGCCCGTGAGCCAGGGCGCGCCCGCGCGCTGCTTTCGACTGCGGATTTCCGCCTGCTGCGCACGGCGCTATCCAGCCATGCCCGCCAGACCGAGGATCGCGAGGAGCTGGCGAAAATCAACGCGCTACATCACCGGCTGGGCAATTATGCGCCCGACGCCGAATAGCTGACCCTTTTCTCCTGGGGAGGAGAAAGCGGCCGCCGGAGTGTGTTATGCACGCCGGCGGCCGTACCTATTGAAGCGAACCGTTCAGCCGCCCTGTGCCGGCATCAGCGTGAGCGCCGCACTGGCAAGCCCCTCGGCACCCGCTGCGATGACCTTTTCCGCATCCGGCGCCCAGTAGGGCGAATGGAGCGACGGCAACGTCGTTTCGCCCGCTGCCGCCTTGTCGATCTGCTCCTGCGGGACGCCGCCGACCCAGAAAATCAGCGATTCGACATCATCGGGCGCGGCACGGCGGAACTGGCCGAAATCCTCGCCCCCCATCACACTGGGAACCTGCATGACCCGCTGCTCGCCGAACCGGGTACGGAAATGCGCCATCACCGTTTCGGTGAAATCGGGGTCGTTGTAGGTCGCGGGGGTATAGGGATCCTCCACCGTTACCACCGGCATCTTGTTCTCGGGCATTCCCGCCGCCATCGCCTCGCCGCGTGCGATCCGCGCGATCCCGTCGAGCAACAGCTTGCGCGAAGCGTCCGAATAGCTGCGCACGGTGAGCTGCAGCTTGGCCTCGTCCGAGATGATGTTGTGCTTCGCGCCGGCATGAAAACTGCCCACCGTCACCACCGCCGGGTCGAGCGGCGAACTTTCGCGGCTGACCAGCGTCTGCAGCTTCATCACGATAGCGCTTGCGAGCACCACCGGGTCCCTGGTGGTATGCGGATAGGCACCATGCCCGCCGACACCGGGGACGGTGATGTCGACGCTGTCGACATTGGCGAGAGCGAAGCCGGGCGAATAGCCGATCATTCCGGCGGGAAACTGTGCCGCATCGTGG
The DNA here is from genome assembly GCF_001678665.1 of Erythrobacter sp. QSSC1-22B. Classification (GTDB taxonomy): domain Bacteria; phylum Pseudomonadota; class Alphaproteobacteria; order Sphingomonadales; family Sphingomonadaceae; genus Qipengyuania. The sequence goes on along the minus strand of NZ_LZRP01000007.1, from coordinate 104,993 downwards.
AAGGCAATCGCATAATCGGGCTTGGGGAAGCGGGTGTAGAGCCCGTCCTCGAGCATGGCGAGCGCGCCCAGTCCGAGCTCCTCGGCGGGCTGGAGGATCATCACCAGCGTGCCCTGCCATTCGTCCTTGCGCTCGGTCAGCAGCTGCGCCGCACCTATGAAACCAGCCATGTGGGTATCGTGGCCGCAGGCGTGCATCACACCGGTGGTGACGCCGCTGGCAGGGGTGGCGGTCTGCGTCGAGGCGTAGGGCAACCCGGTCTGCTCGACCACCGGCAGCCCGTCCATATCGGCGCGCAACATCACCACCGGACCCTCGCCATTGCGCATCACCGAGACCACGCCGGTCTGGCCGACGCCCTCGGTCACCTCGAAGCCGAGGTCACGCATCCGCGCAGCCAGCTTGGCGGCGGTCTCGTGTTCCTCGAAGCTGAGTTCGGGGTTGGCGTGGAGATCGCGGTAGAGCTCCATCAACTCGGGCATGTCGGCCATCAGATCGTCGCGCAGTTCGTCGGCCTGCGCGGGCGTGGCGAACGCCAGCGCGCTGGCCGATATCGCGGCGGCCGAAGTCATGGCAAACCGTCTCATTGCTGAAATTCTCATGGCTAGGTTTCTCCCCCGGAGTGTTGATACAATCGACACCATGCTCCGTCCTGTTCGCGAATCCCGCAGATTCAAGAAAGACAGCCGCTTGGTATCATCTGGCGCAGTGTTGCAGACTGGTGCGCTACAGGAAAGTCCTCACAGCTCGTAGGTCAGCACCAGCATGATCGAGAGCGTCGTGACCATCAGCAGCACCAGCGGCACGCCAGTGCGGATGTAATCGCGGAATTCGTAGGAGCCTTCGGCCATGATCAGCATGTTGGTCTGATAAGCGATCGGGGTGGCGTAACACAGATTGCAGCCGAACAGCACCGCGAGGATCAGCGGCTCGGCAGGCAGGCCGAGCTGATCCGCAATGGCGAAGGCGATCGGCGTGCCGACCGTGGCAGCGGTGGCGTTGGAGGCGAAATTGGTCAGCACGGTCACGAACAGCATGATCGACGCCAGCACCGCCGCCGGGGCGAGATATTGCAGCCCGTAGGCGAGCAATTGGCCCAGCCATAGGGCCGCACCGCTGTCGTCCACGATCCGCCCGATCGCGATGCTGGCGGCGATCAGCACGATGACCTTGGCCGAAAGCGCACGGCCCACCCGGTCGAATTTGACGCAGCCGGTCACGAACATCAGAATCGCCCCGCCCAGCGCCGCGATGGCGATGGGGAACAGCCCGATCGAGGCGGTCCCGACCGAGCCGAGCATGATCACTGCCGAAAGCACCGCCTTCGAGCGGCGCGGCAGTTCACGCATGCCCTCGAGGGTAAGCAGGCTATCGCTGCGCGCAAAGTTCTGCAGTTCGTCGGGCAGTCCCATGACCAGCAGCACATCGCCCTCGACGAAGCGCAGATCGCCGCCTTCGCTGTACTGGTCCTTCGCGCCAATCAGCCGGTCGGGACGATGCACCCCGACAACCGCCACGCCGTAGAGGTCGGCGATCCCCGAACTGGGTAGCGTGCGGCCGATCAACCGCGAATCGGCGGTGACGGTCATTTCCACCACCACGATATCCTGGCGGCTCTCCTGCGCCTTGCGACGGATTCGGTCGAGCACCCAGCTGGGTGCGGCCTCTCCCTTGAGCAGGCGCATCGCTTCTTCCAGCGATTCATGCGGGCCCGACATCCGCAGCCGCTGCTGCGGGCGCAACAGCCCGGCGGGGGCTTCGTGAAATTCGATGTCTGCGGGAAGCCGCGGGAGGATTTCGGACAGCTCCTTGCCGTTGAGGAGGCTCCCCTCGGTTACCCGCAGCCGCGCCGAAAAGCGCCGGTTGAGCCCGGCCTCGGCGACGGAATTGTCGCCCAGCAGCCGTGGCATGACCAGCCACAGATAGGGCAGCGCGACCAGCGCCGCGACCAGCACGATCGGGGTGAACTCGAATACGCCTATAGGGGGCATCCCGAGATCGCCGGCGATCGAGACGACGAGAATATTGGTCGAGGTGCCAATTGTCGTCGCCATCCCGCCGATCAGAACTGCCGCGTTAAGCGGGATCAGCGTCTTGGACGCCGGCATTGCGCCGCGCGCTGCCAGCGTGACGAAGATCGGCAGCAGGAGGACCAGCACCGGCGTGTCGTTGATACCCATCGACAGCGCCATAGCCAGCACCAGCGACACCAGCAGCCCGATCTGGAGGTTGAACTTGAACACCCGCTCTAGGAAGCGCGCGGCGGGTTCGAGCGCCCCGGTCACGACCAGCCCGCGCCCCATGATCATCAGCGCGCAGATGGTGATCAGCGCGTAATGGCCGAAACCGGCAAAGGCGAGCTGGAGCCCGTCGGTCGGTCCGGTGCCAGGCAGCGGGAAGAAATAGAGCCCGACCGCGATCACCGCGATAGTGAGCAGCGAGACGATCTCGACCGACAGCCGCCCGCGTGCAAAACCGATGAACATCGCGACCGTGACGGCGAGCGCCGCGATCGCGTGGGGACTGGGAATGCCGGGCATCATAGGCTGGCGCGATTCCCAAAGGCGGCGGGTGAACACAAGTTAATTCGACGCCTGGGTGCGCGATTTACGGCGCCGGTACAGGTGGTGCCCCTGGCCGGACTCGAACCGGCACTCCGTTAGGAACTCGATTTTGAGTCGAGCGCGTCTACCAATTCCACCACAGGGGCATCCTCGCAAAAGCGGCGGATAGCGGGACCCGGCTGCGCTTTCAAGCGGCTTGCAGCACCGCGCGCAGCGCTATCGAAGCGAGCCGGCCAGCAGCTTGTGCAGGCGCGAATGCAACGAATCGTTGGCTGCCAGAATCTGCGCCGAATGGATCGGGTTGGAGCGACCGCGGAAGTCGGAGACGAAGCCGCCCGCCTCGCGCACGATCAGGCAGCCCGCAGCCGTGTCCCAATCCTTCAGCCCGCTTTCCCAGAAGCCGTCGAAACGTCCGGCAGCGAGCCAGGCGAGATCGAGCGAGGCCGCGCCATAGCGACGGATCCCCGCCACCTGCGGGCCGATCGCGGCGAAGATCTTGGCCCATTCGCCGAAATCGCCATGGCCCATAAACGGGATGCCGGTAGCGACCAGCGCTTCGGACAGGCGCGAGCGCGCCGAGACGCGCAGCCGCCCGTCGTGGAGCCAGGCGCCGCGGGTCTTTTCGGCCCAGAAGGTCTCGTCGGTGATCGGCTGGTAGATCACCGCAGCGGTGACATCGTCCCATCCGCCGCCGCCGGGCTTGGGTTCCTGCACCGCGATCGAGATCGCAAAATGCGGGATGCCGTGGAGGAAGTTGCTGGTTCCGTCGAGCGGATCGACGATCCAGCGCGGCTTGTCGGGATCACCCTCGATGGTGCCGCCTTCCTCGAGCACGAAGCCCCAGTCGGGCCGCGCGGCGAGCAATTCGTCATAGAGCGTCCGCTCGGCAATCTGGTCGGCCTTGGAAACGAAATCGGCAGGCCCCTTGCGGCTGACCTGGAGATGCTGGACTTCGCCGAAATCGCGGCGCAGGCGGTTGCCCGCCTTGCGCGCGGCGCGTTCCATGACGCGGATCAATCCGGATAGGGCTGGCATGCTTGTCCTGTACTTTCATCATGGGAGCGTGCCGCCGGATGACGGCGCCCCCGGGTATTGCGTGGCGCTCAGCCGGCCTTGCCGACGTAGCTGCGCGCATAGACATCGACGATAATCCGCGTGCCGCTCTCGATATGCGGCGGGACCATCACCCGCACTCCGTTCTCGAGCACGGCAGGCTTGAAACTGGAAGAGGCGGTCTGCCCCTTCACCACTGCATCGGCTTCGACGATGGTGGCCTCGATCTGGTCGGGCAGCTGGACCGAGATCGGGCGGTCTTCCCACAGTTCCAGCGTCACCACCATGCCGTCCTCGAGGAACGGGCGTTCGTCGCCCAGCAGATCGGTATCGAGATTGATCTGCTCGTAATTTTCCTGATCCATGAACACCAGCGCCTCGCCGTCCTGAAACAGGAACTGGTAGTCCTTGGTCTCGAGCCGGACCTTCTCGATCGTGTCGGCGCTGCGGAAGCGGACATTGGTCTTGCGGCCATCCTGCAGGTTCTTCATCTCGACCTGCATATAGGCGCCGCCCTTGCCCGGCTGGGTGTGCTGGATCTTGGCGACCTTCCAGATGCCCTTCTCGTATTCGAGAATATTGCCGGGACGGATGTCCACACCGCTGATCTTCATGGAGGTTCTGCTTTCGATTTGATGGCGGTGCGCGCAGCGGCGCAACCGGATTGTGCCGCCGCGCTTAGCCGAGCGCTCAGGCCTGAGCAAGGTGGCTGGCGCTAGGAGCGCCGCTACGCTATCCGGGACGCACGCGATGATGATACCCAAGACCGCCCTTCTCGCCCTTTGCGGCTTCGCCCTGTTCGGGGGCGACCTGGCCCACGCCGACACGCGCGACCGGATCGGGACTCTGCCGCAGGGGCGTTACGAATGCGGGCTGCCGGGCGATGCTACGGGTGAGGCCTGGGTGGTCGATCCGGCCTACACTTTCTCGATCTCGAGCGCCTCGCGCTATGTCAGCGCCAAGGGCAAGGGCACCTATCTGCTCACCGGCCACGACGTGATCTTCACCCGCGGTCCAATGAAGGACATGCGGATGAGGCGCCAGGCTTCGGGCCTGCTGCAGCAGGTCGGTTCAGATGGCGAGCTTGGCCGGCTGCGCTGTCACCGGGTCGGCAACTAGCTCAATCGCAGATTAATCGGCGGTCAGCAGCGGATAGGGATTGATCGCATTGGCGGGCTCCCACCATTGTGCATCGGCGGTGGTCTGCAGGATTGCGAAATGCAGATGCGGGGTGTCACTCTCGGCATTTCCGCTGCTCCCAACGGAACCGAGCCGCTGCCCGCGACGGATCCGCTGCCCCTCTTTCAGGCCCTCTGCGTATTTTTCGAGATGGGCGTAGTAGTGGATCGTGGTGCCATCGCTGGTACGCACATAGATCGTGTTGCCCCCCGCGCGGGAGCGATAGAGCTTCTCCACCTTGCCTGCGCTCGCCGCGCGCACCGTGGTGCCCGTTGGAGCCATAATATCGAGCGCCTCGTGCAGCCGCGCGCCGTCGCCGCGCGACTGGGTGAAGGTGTCGCTCAGGTCCGAAGCGCGGACATTGAGCACCGGGATCATCAGATTGTCGCTGTTTCCCGAACCGGCCTGGCGGTCCGCCTCGCCATCGAGCGGTTTGGCGGGGGCTGCGTCGGTCTGCATCGTATCTGCTGCAGGCGAGGGGCTCGGTGCCGCCTCGGCGGGGCGCGTCATTTTGCGCTGGCTCTCGCTGGTGGCGTTTTCGATCAGGCTCCCGCCCGCGACGATCCAGACCGCGCTGGTCAGGGTCGCGGTGACGACGATGGTGAGGATGCGATCGATCAGGCCCATAACTTCCCATAGCCCGGTTTTGCCGTTGAATTCCAGCGCCATCCCTGCGCTGGCAGCAGCGTTTAGGCAGGATCCGCCTGTGCCGCCTCGATCTGCGCCGCAAAAGCCTTGATCGCCTTGGTCTCGTCGCCGTTCCAGACCGCGCCCGAGACCGCGAGGAAATCGGCGCCTGCAGCGACCAGCGGACGGCAATTATCCGGGGTGATCCCGCCGATCGCGACGCAGGGTATCTCGAACAACCCGCTCCACCATTCGAGCATTTCGGTGGTGGCGCGGTGTTCGGATGCCTTGGTGGTGCTGTCGAAGAAGGCACCGAAGGCGACGTAATCCGCGCCCGCATCGCCCGCTTCCATCGCGAGATGGCGCGAGGCGTGGCAGGTTACCCCGATCTGGGCTTCGAGGCCCAGCTCGCCACGCGCCTCGCGCGGATCGCCGTCTCCCTGGCCCAGATGAACGCCGTCGGCCCTGATCCTTTTCGCCAGCGCCACGCTGTCGTTGACGATGAAGGCGACATCATGCGCGGCGCAGATTGCTTGCAGCGGTTCGGCAAGCCGCGCCGCCTCGTGCTGGTCGGTATCCTTGATCCGCAGCTGGAACGCGGTGACGAGCCCGCCACCCGCCTGCAGCGCGCGTTCGAGACGCTCGGGAAACGCACCGGAAACGTCGAGCGGCGAAATCAGGTAAAGCTGGCATCCAGTATCGGTCATGACCCGGCTGTTAGCGCCGGGTTGCGGTTTCGTCACGCATTGAACCGGCATGGCCATTCAGCCACGCGACAGCGGCGCGCGCGCAGGCGAGCGCCATGACCACCCTTGCCCTCACCCGCTTCGCCCTGTTGCTCGCCCTCCCCGCGCTGGGCGGCTGCGCAATCATCCCCGATACCCCGCGCGTGGGACAGGAGGCGGCGAACCAGGGGACGCCGATCGCGCTCGGGCAATCGGCCTGGCTGGGCGATGCGATCGTAACGCCACTGGCGATTGTCGAGGACAGCCGCTGCCCGGTTGATGCGCAATGCGTCCAGGCTGGCAAGCTGACGGTCTCGACCCGGATCACCGCGACGCACTGGCGGCAAACCGTGCCGCTGACACTGGGCGAACCCTATCAGGTTATGAGCCGCAATTTCGTGCTGGTCTCGGCCACCCCGACGAAGAACGCCGGGCAGGAAATCCCGCCCGGCGCCTATCGGTTCGCCTTCACCGCCGGGCAATAGCCCCCGGTTCTCAATCGTTCAGGTTGCGGTCTCGCCAGTGCTCGCGCAGGAAATTTCCTCGATCGCAGCGCCCAAAGCCTGGTCGAACTGTTGGTCGTCCATCTTGGCCTGCAGCACTTCGAGCAGCGCGCGACTGAAACTGGCGATCATGCCGTCGTTCTTCGCCAGCTCGCGGCAAGCCTGCTCGCGGCTGTAGCCCCCCGAGAGCGCGACCACGCGCAGCACCTTGGGATGGTCGATCAGCGGCTTGTAGAGATCGGGTTCGCTGGGGATGGTCAGCTTCCACATCACCTGCTGACCCTCGGGCACGCGCTCGAGCTGGTCGAGCGCCGCAGCCAGCACCAGCGCCTCGGCCTGCGGGCGGCTTTCACTCTTCAGACTGACCTCGGGCTCGAGGATCGGCATCAGGCCGTTGCCGAGAATCTGGAGTCCGAAATCCATCTGCTGGGCGATGATGGCGGCGACGCCATCGCGGTTCGCATCATGGATGACCGAGCGCATCTTGGTTCCGAACACGCCAAGCTCCTTCGCCCGCGCGCACATCGCGTCGAGATCGGGAATCGGCTTCATTAGCTGCGCGCCATCGGCCTCGTCTTCCATCCCCTTGTCGACCTTGAGGAAGGGCACGACGCCGCGGCGAGCGAGTAGAGTCGGAATCGGCGAGCCGTCCTTGCCGCAGCCTTCCATAGTCCGTTCGAACAGAATCGCGCCAAGCACCTTGCCGTTGGAGAAAGACGGCGAATCGACGATCCGGCACCGCATTTCGTGGATTTTGGCGAACATCTCTTCCTCGCCGTTCCATTCGCTGTCTTCGACACCATAAGCATTCAGTGCCTTGGGGGTCGAACCACCCGACTGGTCGAGTGCGGCAATAAAGCCCTGGCCGGTCGCGATCCGAGCCTTCATTTCCTCGAAATTCATAAGACAATCCCTGCTGTTGGCGCAATTTTTTGCGGGCCATACCCACCCCCAGGGGTCGCCGCAACTGGCCACGTGAGCAACTTCGACGTCAGTCGTCCGTATTACCGTGACAAGCCATGGAGAAAGCGATGCTCGACGAGACCCAGGAACGACTTTGCGACACCAACACCACCGATTTCTCGGATTTGAAAGCGCTGACGATCAATTGCACGCTCAAGCGCTCGCCCGAGGGCTCACATACCGCCAAGCTGATGGGTGTCGCCGAGGCGATCCTGGTTCGCAATCAAGTGCAGCTCGAGCAGGTCCGGCTGGTCGATCACGAGATCGCCCCGGGAGTCTATCCCGATATGACCGAGCAGGGCGCGACGCGCGACGATTGGCCGGAAATCTGGGAGAAGGTCCTCGCCGCGGATATTCTGCTGATCGGAACGCCAATCTGGCTGGGGGAGAAAAGCTCGGTCTGCCAGCGGCTTATCGAGCGTCTCTACGCCCATTCCGGGCAGACAAACGCCAAGGGACAGTATGTCTTCTATGGCAAGGTCGGCGGCTGCATCGTCACCGGCAACGAGGACGGGATCAAGCATGTCGGGATGGGCGTGCTCTATTCGCTGCAGCACATCGGCTATACCATTCCGCCGCAGGCCGATGCCGGCTGGATCGGCGAGGCGGGACCGGGACCCAGCTATGGCGATGCGGCCGACAACGGCGAAAGCCGCGTCGGGTTCGACAATGATTTCACCCGCCGCAACACCACATTCGCGACCTGGAACCTGATGCACATGGCACGCATGCTCAAGGATGCGGGCGGGATTCCCTGCCATGGCAATTCGGTCGATCTGTGGAGCGAGGGCCGCCGATTCGACGCACCCAACCCCGAACACCGCTAGGCCCGAGCTACGTTCGAACGAAAGTATTCAGCCGACAAGCGCGGCCTCGCCGGGCAGGTCGCGACCTTCCATCCATTCGAGGAACGCGCCACCAGCGGTTGAAACATAGCTGAAATCACCTGCGACGCCCGCCTGGTTGAGAGCCGCCACAGTATCTCCGCCGCCCGCGACCGATACCAGCGAGCCGTCCTGCGTCAGCGCCGCGGCAGTCTTTGCCAGTGCAACCGTCGCCTCGTCGAAAGGCTCGGTTTCGAAGGCGCCCAGCGGGCCGTTCCAGACCAGCGTGCGGCAGGTCTTGAGCACATCGGCGAGCGCCTCGACAGCAAGCGGGCCGATATCGAGGATCATCTCGTCCTCGGCGACCTCGTGGACGTTGCAGGTTCGCAGGCTCGGCGGATTGGCGGCGAACTCCTTCGCCACCACGACGTCGTAGGGCAGGTGAATCGTGCAGCCGGCGTGATCGGCCTCGTCCATGATACGGTTGGCGGTGGCGGTCAGATCGTGCTCGGCGAGGCTCTTGCCCACCGCCACTCCCCGCGCGGCAAGGAACGTGTTGGCCATCCCGCCGCCGATGATCAGGTGCTGGACCTTGCCAACGAGGTGGCTCAGCACGTCGAGTTTGCTCGAGACCTTGGCGCCGCCGACCACCGCCGCGACCGGGGTCTGCGGATTGCCCAGCGCGGCATCGAGCGCCTTCAGCTCGCGCTCCATCGAGCGACCGGCATAGGCGGGCAGATGATGCGCCAGCCCCTCGGTCGATGCATGCGCGCGGTGCGAAACGGAGAAGGCGTCGTTGACGTAGATATCGCCATGCGCCGCGATGCCGCGTGCGAATTCGGGGTCGTTGGCTTCCTCGCCCGGCCAGAAGCGGACATTCTCGAGCAGACCGATATCGCCGGGGCGCAAAATACCGATCGACTGCTCGACCACCGGGCCCATGACCTCGGGGATGAACATGATCTCGCGCCCGAGCACCGCGCCGACATCGCCCTGGACGAAGCTGACGCTCATGGTCGAATTGCGCGCGCCTTTCGGGCGGCCGTAATGCGCCAGCAGCAGCACCTTGGCGCCCTTGTCCGCCAGTTCGAGGATGGTGTCCTTCGAGGCCTCGACGCGGGTGACATCGGTGGCCGAGCCGTCCTTCATCGGCAGGTTGAGATCGACGCGCACCAGCGCGACCTTGCCGGTAAGGTCGCCCAGATCGTCTAGGGTCTTGAAGGAGGGCATTGGTGGTTCCTTGCGCTGGCGAGACGAGGGGACCGGTGTTTCGGCCCCCTCGATCCCGGCATCAGATGAGTTTGGCCATCACCCCGGCGGTGTCGATCATGCGATTGGAGAAGCCCCACTCATTGTCGTACCAACTGACCACGCGCGCCAGCTTGCCTTCCATCACCGAGGTTTCCTGGCTGTCGATGGTGGAGCTCGCCGGATGGTGGTTGAAGTCGCTCGAGACCAGCGGCTGGTCGGTGTAGTCGAGAACGCCCTTCATCGGGCCATCCGCAGCCGCCTTGAGCGCGGCGTTGAGTTCCTCGACGCTGGTGTCGCGGACCGGGGTGAATACCAGGTCGATCAGGCTGACATTGGGGGTGGGAACGCGAACCGAGCTGCCATCGAGCTTGCCGTTGAGTTCGGGCAGCACCAGCCCGACCGCGCGCGCCGCGCCGGTGGTGGTGGGGATCATGTTCTGCGCCCCGCCGCGCGCGCGGCGCATGTCCGAATGCATCTGGTCGAGCATCCGCTGGTCGTTGGTGTAGGAATGGATCGTGGTCATGAACCCGCGCTCGATCCCGACGGTGTCGTGCAACACCTTTGCCACCGGCGCGAGGCAATTGGTGGTGCAGCTGGCGTTGGAGACGATGACATCCTCGGCGGTGAGCACCTCGTGGTTCACGCCATAGACGACCGTCGCGGTGACGTTCTTGGCCGGGGCCGAGATCAGTACCCGCTTGGCGCCGGCTTTGAGATGCGGCTCGGCGGCCTCGTGCGACTGGAAAAAGCCGGTGCATTCGAGGACAATGTCGATCCCTTGCGCAGCGTGCGGCAGATTGCCCGGTTCGCGCTCGGAAGTGACCTGGATGGTCTTGCCATTGACGATGATGGCCTTGTCGCCGACTTCGACGGTGCCGGGGAAACGGCCATGGGTGCTGTCATACTGGAACAGCAGCGCGTTGGACTTGGTGTCGGCGAGATCGTTGATCGAGACCAGCTCGAGATCGTGATCGTCGCGCTCGAGAATGGCGCGCGCCACGAGCCGGCCGATGCGTCCGAAACCATTGATTGCAACCTTGGTGGTCATACGAATAACTCCTGCTTAGGCTTTGAGCTTGTTCATGATTCGCGGAACGATGGCATCCGCCGTGAAACCGAATTTTTCGAACAGATCTTCAGCCGGGGCGGATGCGCCGAACCGGTCGAGCCCGATATTGAGCCCGTGTTCGCCGGTGTAGCGTTCCCAGCCGAAGGTTGTCCCCGCCTCGATCGAGACCCGCAGGGTATCCGCCGGGATGGTTTCGGCGCGATAGGCGTCCGGCTGCTCGTCGAACAGCTGGGTGCAGACCATCGACACCACCGCGGCGGCGATGCCCTCCTGTTCGAGCCGCTCGGCGCATTCGACCGCGAGCTGGAGTTCCGAACCGGTGGCGATCAGCGTGACCTGTGGCTTCCCCTCGGGGCTCCGGAGGCGGTAGCCGCCCTGCGCACTGAGCAAGGTCTTCTGGGCCTCGATCCGCAACTGCGGCAAGTTCTGGCGGCTGAGCGCCAGCACGGTGGGCCGGTCCTTCTGCTCGAGCGCGATTTGCCAGCATTCCGCGGTCTCGACCACATCCGCCGGGCGCATCACCAGCAGGTTGGGGATCATCCGCAGCGACTGGACGTGCTCGACCGGCTGGTGCGTCGGGCCATCCTCGCCCAGTCCGATGCTGTCGTGCGTCATGACATAGACCACCCGCGCCTGCTGCAGAGCGGAGAGCCGGATCGCAGCGCGGCAATAGTCGGTGAACACCAGGAAGGTGCCACCATAGGGGATCACCCCGCCATGCAGCGTCATGCCGTTCATCGCCGCGGCCATGCCGAATTCACGGATGCCGTAGTAGATATAGCGCCCGCTGCGGTCGTCGGCGGTGAAGGCGGTCATACCGCCGGTCTTGGTGTTGTTCGACCCGGTCAAATCGGCGCTGCCACCGATCGTTTCGGGCAGAGCTTCGTTGATCGCGCCCAGAGCCATCTCGCTCGCCTTGCGGGTCGCGACCTTCTGCGGCTCGGCAATCAGCCCGTCGATATAGGATGCCAAATCGAAACCAGCGGGCAGATCGCCTGCCATCCGGCGACCGAACTCGGCGCGTTGGTCGGAAGCGGAAAGCCGCGAGAGCCATTCGGTGTGCAATTGCACGCCGCGGTCCGCCGTGTCGCGCCAATCGGCTCGCACCTGTTCGGGAAGTTCGAATGGCGGCGAACTCCAGCCGAGCTCCTTGCGAGCGGCGGCGATTTCCTCGTCGCCGAGCGGTGCACCATGCGTGGCGCTGGTGCCCTGTTTGCCCGGCGCGCCTTTGCCGATCACCGTGTGGCAGGCAATCAGCGATGGGCGCTCGTCGGCCAGCGCCTCGTCGATCGCGCGGCGGATATCGGTAAAGTCATGCCCGTCGCAGGCGACCACATGCCAGTTGGTAGCTTCGTAGCGCGCCTTGATGTCCTCGCTGGTCGAGAGATCGGTGGCGCCATCGATGGTGATCCGGTTGTCGTCCCACAACACGTTCATCCGGCCGAGCTTGAGATGACCCGCAAGCCCGATTGCCTCGTGGTTGAGGCCTTCCATCAGGCAGCCGTCGCCCGCCACCACCCAGGTGCGGTGATCGACCAGCCCGTCGCCGAACTGGGCGTTGAGATGGCGTTCGGCGATCGCCATGCCCACCGCCATGCCCAGCCCCTGACCCAGCGGGCCGGTGGTGCATTCGACGCCTTCGAGCAGGAAATTCTCCGGATGTCCGGCGCAGGGGCTGCCTAGCTTACGGAAATTGCGCAAATCGTCCATCGTCGGCGCGGCGTAGCCCGAGAGATGCAGCAGGCTGTAGATCAGCATCGACCCATGGCCCGCGCTGAGGATGAAGCGATCGCGATCGGCCCAGTTGGGCGCGTCGGGATCGTGGTTGAGATATTCGCTCCACAGCACGGTCGCGACATCGGCCATGCCCATCGGCATCCCGGGGTGGCCGGAATTGGCCGCCTGCACCGCATCCATCGAAAGGGCCCGGATGGCATTGGCCATCTGGACCAGGCGCGGTGTCTCGAGACTCATGCTGCAATTCTCCGGAAAAATAGAGGCGATTCGACGCGCGCGAAGCCATCGCGAAGGCGTGGCGCAAGGTCAAGCCGGGCGCACGGTTGCCAGCCTCTAGTCCACGCCTCGGAGCACTTATCAACAGGACATGGCAAGCCTTTGACCATGCAGCCGAATACGGGTATTCGGAGCAGATTATGTCGGACGATCGCATCGCGTCTGCCTTCGAGAGGATCGAGGCAGCCCTTGGCCGCATCGAGCGCTGCGCCAATGCGCCTGCATTATCTCCGGGCAGCAGCTCCGAGGAGATTGCCGAGCTGGCCGCACGCCATGCCGCGCTGCGCGAGACGGTTGCCGCAAGCCTCGATGAACTCGACCAGCTGATCGAAAGACTCGAACGATGAGCGAAGTCATGCTGACTGTGGGCGGGCGCAATTATACGTTGCGCTGCGAGGACGGGCAGGAAGATCATATCCGCCATCTTGCCGCCACGGTCGATGCCAAGCTCGGCGAAGGCGTGAGCCAATTGCCCGCCATGGAAGCCAAGAACCTGCTGTTTGCGGCGCTGTTTCTGGCCGACGAACTGGAAGAAGCGCGGAAGCCGAGTGGCTCTGATGACAGTGGCCGGATCGCCGATGGTCTCGAAGCGCTGGCGCTCCGGCTCGAAAATACAGCGCAGGCACTTGAGCAAGACCGTCCGAACGCCTAAATAGGCAATTGGCGGGACTGCCCGGCACGAGCCGCATGAACATCCCTGAGGCTATAAGTAAATACCTAGGGAGCTGTCCCTGTCCGGATCACGGGTTCGTCCTGCGGGTCCGGTGCATACGGTGCCCACCTGACGTCCACGCGTCAGAGGATTTCATGGCAAACGACCCATGGTGGTTCCGTCACCGCTTTGCATAGCCCCGGTCCGGCCGGGCGACGACAGGGGCGCCGCGTGCCAGACAAGAGTGAGATCAGGACCCGTTTGCGCGCTTTGCGCCGCGAGCATGTGCAGGCCATTCCGGCCGCGATGCGCGCGCTGATCCTGCACCGCCCGCCGGCCCCGCTGCTCGAGCTCGTCCCCGCCGACGCGACGATCGGTCTTTACCGCGCCGGTCCGTTCGAAGCCCCCGCCACCGCCTATGCGAAATTCTTCTTCGAGGCGGGCCACACCCTCGCCCTCCCGCGGTTCGCGACGCGCAATGCCGTGATGGAATTCGCCCACCACGACGATCCCTTCGAGGAGGCCGATTGTGAGATCGGTCCCTTCGGCCTGTTCCAGCCGCTCGCCAGCGCCGGGGTACTCACCCCCGACCTGCTGTTCGTACCGCTGATAGGCTTTACCGACACCGGCGCGCGGATCGGGCAGGGAGGCGGTCACTACGACCGCTGGCTGGCCGACCACCCCGGCACCACGGCGATCGGGCTGGCCTGGGATGTGCAGAAGCTCGACGAGATTCCCCAGGAGGCGCACGACATGCCGATGACCGCAGTGGTTACCCCCACCCGCTTTTACGGACCGTTCTGATGCGGGAAGAACCGACGCTCAGGATCCCGTTTGGCGTACTTGCGCTGCTCATGGCGCTGCTTGCCTATGGCATCGTGGTGGCAACCTTCATCCCACCGCTGATCGCAAGCTGGCACACCTTTGTGCAAACGCTGGTCTATCTCGTCCTCGGGCTCATCTGGCTGCTGCCGCTGCGACGGTTCCTGATCTGGATGGAAACCGGAAACTGGGGCTGAGCTTCGCCGACGGGAACCGGGGCCAGCGCACCGCGGTTCACCATTCATGCCGGAACTGCCCGAAAACGAAGCCCAGCGCCTGACGCTCGAACGCACCTGCCTCAACCGCACGGTCGAGGCCGCCGAGCTTGGCGATAATATTACCCATATCGATCTCCCCGGCGACAACGAGCTCGGCCGGCTCAAGGGGCGCCAGTTCACCGAGACGCGCCGCCATGGGAAGAACATCTTCCTGGGCAGCAAGACCGGTCCGTGGATCACGGTCCATCTGGGGATGAGCGGCTGGCTGATTCCCTACGATCTGCCGGAGTCCGAACCCGACCACACCAAGTTCCGGATCGTCTTCGAAGGCGATCGGCGGCTGGCCTTCCGCTGCCCGCGCAAGCTGGGCCATGTAAAGGTCATCGAAGACCCCGACGCCTATATTGCCGCAAAAAAGCTGGGGCCGGATGCGCTGTCGATCGAGAGGAACACTTTCGTCGACTTCCTCGGAGGATCGAAGGCCGCGATCAAATCGGCGCTGATGGATCAGAACCGGATCGCCGGGATCGGCAATCTGTGGTCGGACGAAATCCTGTTCCAGACAGGTCTCGATCCGGCGCGCAAGGGGAGCGACCTCAAGGCCGACAGGCTCGACACGGTGTTCGATGCCATGCTTACGACCCTGTCCAAAGGAGTTGTCGTCGAGGCCGACTACTCGCGCCTGCCGGATGATTGGCTGATCCCCAACCGCAAGTCCAAGTCGGACTGCCCGCGCGCCGGTTGCGAGGGCAAACTGACCCACCGTAAAGTGGGTGGCCGGACGGCCTATTACTGCCCGGCCCATCAATCGTAAGGTAGGTTCCCAAGTGGCGCGAGTGACGGGACTTGAACCCGCGACCTCCGGCGTGACAGGCCGGCGCTCTAACCAACTGAGCTACACCCGCGCATCTAGGAAGCGACCGGGAGCGACCAGCGCCGCTTGGGAGCCGGGCCACTAAGGCAGCCCCCGATTCCTGTCAATGCCCGTCCGACGGAAAAAACGGGGCTTTGCAAAACCTTTGCCGACGCCCGCTCCGGACACGCCCGCAATGCCTCATGGTGAACGCGAATTAACCCTATCTTGAGGTTGCCAGCGCATAGCCGATGACGAACACTACGGGGGGCAAATCCATGCGTTCGATCCTGCTCATTGCGAGCATCCTGTTTATGGCCACAGCCGCCACGGCGACGGGTTCGGCGCTGTCGATCCAGCGCTCGGTCTTCGTCGAAACCACGCAAGCCGATGGCATCGCGCTCGAGCCGGCAAATACGCTCTCGCGCGGCGACCGTGTGGTGCTGGTGATGCAATGGGACGGGGGCAAGCCCGCGCGGCCGTTTACGCTGGCGAGCCGGGTTCCCGAGACGCTGTCGTATCAGCGCAGCGGCGACGACCGGGTCGAGGTGTCGGTCGATGGCGGACGGCGCTGGGGCCAGTTGGGCGAATTGCGCCAGGGCCAGCGCGCGGCGCAGCCCGACGAAGTCACCAATCTGCGCTGGCGGATCGGCACGAACGACAGCAGCGGGATGCGCAGCTTCAGCGCAATCGTACGCTGAAGCCGCTCACACCTTGATCAATCCACCAGCATAAGCGCGGGCGCCTCGAGCAGCCGCTTGAGCGCCTGGACAAAGCTCGCCGCGTCGTAGCCATCGACCACGCGGTGATCGCAGCTGATCGAGATGTTCATCAGCTTGCGCTTCTCGATCCGCTCGGCGCCCTGCCCGTCGCTGACATACATCGGGCGCTCGATGATCCGGTTGGGGCCGATGATCGCAACCTCGGGCCGGTTAATCACCGGCGTGGTCGCCACCCCGCCCAGCGGGCCGAGCGAGGTCACGGTGAGCGTGCCGCCCTGCAGTTCCTCGCTGGTCGCCTTGCCATCGCGCGCCGCCTCGGCGAGCCGGACGATTTCTTTCGCGAGCTGCCACAGATTGCGCGACTGCGCATCGCGGATGACCGGGACCATCAGCCCGGCATCGGTCTGCGCCGCCATGCCGAGATGGACCGCTCCATGGCGCGTGACCACCCCGCCCTCATCGTCGTAGCGGGCGTTGATCATCGGGAAATCGGGAATGGTCTTGCAGATCGCGGCGATCAGCAGCGGCAGCATCGTCAGCTTGGGACGGTCTCCGCGGTTGGAATTGAGTTGTCCGCGCAGCACTTCCAGATCGGTGACATCGACTTCCTCGACGTAAGAGAAGTGCGGGATGTTGCGCTTCGACGCGGCCATGTTCTCGGCGATGCGGCGGCGCATGCCGATGACCTTGCGCTGCTCGTCCTCACGAACGCGCCCGGCGGGGGCATAGCCGCCGCTGTAGGACAGGAAGCTATCCAGATCGCCATGACGGACACGGCCATCCTCGGCGGGCTTCACATCCCCCAGATCGACGCCAAGTTCCCTGGCGCGCTGGCGCACCGCGGGTGAGGCGAGGACCTTGGCGCTCGCAGCGGGCGCGGGAGCCGGCGTCGGCGCAGGAATATCCGCCGGCTTTGGATCGGCGGCGTGCGCGTCGTCGGCATCGGAAGCGTCGGGATTCTCGGTCTCAATCCGCTGCTCGACCTCTTCGTCCTTCGGACCGGGCGCATCGCCGGAGGTTTCCGAGGGCGCGGGACTAACGGCCCCGCTCTCCTCGGCGACATCCTCGGGCACTTCGCCCTCAACCTCGATCACCACCAGCATCGCGCCGATCGAGACCATCTCGCCTTCCTCGCCGGCGATCTCGACAATCTTGCCGGTGACCGGGCTTTCCAGCGGCACGGTGGCCTTGTCGGTCATCATGTCGACGAATTCCTCGTCTTCCTCGACACGGTCGCCGACCGCCTTGTGCCAGGCGACGATCTCCGCCTCGGCGATGCCTTCGCCGATATCGGGCATTGTGAAGGTGAAAGTCGCCATGATGCTTACTCGCTCAAGATCTTGTCGATGGCCTCGCCGATGCGGACCGGACCCGGGAAATAGGCCCATTCGAGGCTGTGGGGATAGGGTGTGTCGAAGCCGGTGACGCGGAGCACCGGCGCTTCGAGATGATAGAAGCAACGCTCGGTCACCAGCGCCGAAAGCTCGGCGCCGAAACCGGCGGTGCGGGTCGCCTCATGAACGATCATGCAGCGTCCGGTCTTCCTGACCGAGGCCTCGATCGCCTCGATATCGAGCGGCACCAGCGTGCGCAGATCGAGGATTTCGGCGTCGACGCCCTTCTGGCGGCACACTTCCTCGGCGACATGGACCATGGTGCCATAGGCGAGCACAGTGAGCGCCTCGCCCTCGGTCACGATCCGCGCCTTGCCCAGCGGGATGGTATAGTGTCCCTCGGGGACGATGCTTGCGGCGTGCTTCTTCCACGGCTGCGCGGGCTTGTCGTAATAGCCGTTGAACGGGCCGTTGTAGATCCGCTTGGGCTCGAAGAAGATCACCGGATCATTGTCCTCGATCGCCGCGATCAGCAGCCCCTTGGCGTCGTAGGGGGTCGAGGGGATGACGGTCTTGAGGCCCGAGACATGCGCAAAAATCGCTTCGGGGCTCTGGCTGTGCGTTTGCCCGCCGAAGATACCGCCGCCGAACGGCGTGCGCACGGTGATCGGGGCGATATATTCTGCCGCCGAGCGATAGCGCAGCCGCGCCGCCTCGGAGATCAGCTGGTCGAGGCCCGGATAGATATAATCGGCGAACTGGATTTCGGGCACCGGACGCAGGCCATAGGCCCCCATCCCCACCGCCGCAGCGATGATCCCGCATTCCGAGATCGGCGTATCGAACACGCGGGTCCTGCCGTATTTCTCCTGCAGGCCCGCAGTGCAGCGAAACACGCCGCCGAAATAGCCGACGTCCTCGCCCATGATCACGATATCGGGATCGCGCGCCATGGTGACGTCGAGCGCCTCGTTGATCGCTTCGATCATGTTGAGGCGGCGTTCGGTGCTGCCTTCCGCGTCGCCCCCGGGAGCGGTTTGGGTTTCGGCTTGAGCTTCTGGCGCGCTCATTTGGGCACCCCTTCCGGAAACTTGATTTCGCGTTCCTTGACCGCCTGTTCGGCCTGTTCCCTGAGATGCCAGGGCAGCTCTTCGAACACATCCTCGAACATGGTGCGGAAGGGATGGTGCAGGCCGTGGCCGAGGATACCGTTGGCCTCGGCCTCCTTGGTGGTCGCGCGGACCATTTCGGCGGCCTCGCGATCCATCGTCTCCTGGCGCTCCTCGTCCCACTCGCCGAGCGCGATGAGATGGCGTTTCAGGCGCATCACCGGATCACCCAGCGGCCATTCCTCGCGCTCCTGCGCGCTGCGATAGCCCGAGGGGTCGTCCGAGGTGGAATGCCCCTCGGCGCGGTAGGTGAAGAATTCGATCAGCGTCGGACCGGCGTTGGCGCGGGCACGATTGGCGGCCCAGCGCTCGGCGGCGTAGCACGCCAGCGCGTCATTGCCATCGACTCGCAGCGCCGCGATGCCGTGGCCCAGCCCGCGCGCCGCGAAGGTCGTGCGTTCGCCCCCGGCGAAGCCCGAGAAGCTCGAGATCGCCCACTGGTTGTTGACCACGTTGAGGATCACCGGCGCGTTGTAGACCGCAGCGAAGGTGCAGGCGGCGTGGAAGTCACCTTCGGCGGTGCTGCCCTCTCCCACCCAGGTCGCGGCAATCCGCGAATCGCCCTTGATCGCACTCGCCATTGCCCAACCCACCGCCTGCGGCGTCTGGGTCGCGAGATTGCCGCTGATGGTGAAGAAGCTGTGCTCGCGGCTGGAATACATGATTGGCAGCTGGCGACCCTTGAGCTTGTCGCCGCGGTTCGAATAGATCTGGTTGATCATCTCGATCATCGGATAGCCGCGCGACAGCAGGATGCCCTGCTGGCGATAGCTGGGGAAGACCATGTCGTCGCTCGCCAGCGCCATCGAGGCGGAGATGCTGGTCGCCTCCTCGCCGGTGCACTTCATGTAGAAGCTGGTCTTGCCCTGCCGCTGGCCCCGGAACATGCGTTCGTCGAAGGCGCGGGTGACCGCCATGTTCTTGAGCATGGTGCGCAGCGTATCGGCGTCGAGCTTGGGATCCCATGCTCCGTGGGCGCGGTCGTCGTCGCCCAGCACGCGGATCAAGCCATAGGCGAGATCGCGCATCTCGGCCGGATCGCAGGCCTCGTCGGGGCGCGGCTCGCGGCCCGCCTCGCCGGCATCGACATGACTGAAATCCACGGCATCGCCGGGACGGTAGTGGGGTTCGGGGACATGCAGCGAAAGCGAGGGCTTGTTCGAACCCTGGCCGGCTGCGCTGTCGGGCCTGTCGGCCATGTGGCGCTCTCCCTTTGCGACGAACGCGGTTGCAAGCAATCTTGCGTGAATGCGTTATAATATTTCAGCAATGCGGCTGGGTCAAGACGACCGGTTCACACCGCCACGGGCGCCTTGAGCGCTGCGTGAGGCGTGTAGTTGTGAACCGCAAAATCCTCAATGCGATAATCGAAGATCGTCGGCGGCTGCCGCAGTATTTCAAGCCGCGGGCGTCCCTGCGGTTCCCGCGTCAGCTGCTCGGCGATCAGCTCGGCATGGTTGAGGTAAAGGTGCGTGTCCCCGCCCATCCATACCAGTTCGCCGGGCTCCAGCCCGCATTGCTGCGCGAGCATCAGCTGGAGCAGCGCCGCCGACCACAGGTTGAACGGCAGCCCCAGCGCCACGTCACAGCTGCGCTGATAGAGGACGCAGTTCAGCCGACCGTCTGCGACGTGATATTGATAGGTCTTGTGACACGGCGGCAGCGCCATGCGGTCGAGCTCGGCGACGTTCCAGCCCTCGAGGATATGCCGCCGGCTGCCAGGATTGTCGCGCAGCGAATCGACCAACAGCGCCACCTGGTTGATCCCCGGCCCCTTCTCGTAGAGCCCATCGGGTCGATAATGATAGGTCGGCCAGTCGACCCACTGCTTGCCATAGACCGGCCCCAGATCGCCCCAGCGTTGCGCGAATGCCTCGTCTTCGGCGATCCTCTGAACGAATTCGTCGAGCGCGATCTCATCGCCGCTTTCCTTGACATAGCGGGCGTGTGGCCAGTCGTTCCAGATCTTGACCCCCTGGAGCACCAGCGGCCGGATATTGGTTTCTCCGGTCAGGAACCACAGCAATTCGCGCGTCGCAGTCTTCCAGTAGACCCGCTTGGTGGTGACCAGCGGCATCGCGTCGTCGCCCAGATCGTAGCGCAGCAAGGCCCCCATCACCGAACGCGTGCCAACCCCGGTGCGGTCGATGCGTTCGCTGCCCTGTTCCCAGATGCGCCGCATGAGATCGAGATATTGCTGTTCGGGGTGCACGGCGGCGGTGATCCTGCAGGCAAATGACTGTAGCGGCCCACCTAGCGCGGATCGTCGGCAAATGCCCGCTTGCACCGCCAACCGTCCACACCTATAGGGCGCGCCTTGCCTCGACCCGCGGGACAGTTTTTCGCGGGGCCGATCCGGTCGGGGAGTAGCTCAGCCTGGTAGAGCACTGTCTTCGGGAGGCAGGGGCCGGAGGTTCGAATCCTCTCTCCCCGACCATTTTTCCTCGTTTTCGACAACAATAGCCAGAATTCCGCCGCTTTCCTTTAACCGAGGAAATCGGTCGGGAATCTTCTGCGCAAATTGTGCCACAAATTGAACTGACATGCCGCCCTGCCCCGTAACCGAGGGGTGGGCGTGGCCGTCTGTCGCCAGATCCGCCTTCTGGTGGAACTAGCTCGTCGCTCGCGGGCGCCTCCAGACGACGCTGATTGCCAGAGGACGCCGATTGCAGGCATCTCACCCTCCGATGCCTGCCCCAGCAGTTCGCCGAGCCCAAGCTGCCATCGAGCCGTTCGCTCAGCCTCCCGCGGTAGCCGCCGGGACGATCCCTTCCGACAGCATTGCATGGAGCGCATCGATGTGGCCCCCCTCGCGCGCGCCGCCTGAATCG
This sequence comes from Erythrobacter sp. QSSC1-22B, assembly GCF_001678665.1. Taxonomy (GTDB): domain Bacteria; phylum Pseudomonadota; class Alphaproteobacteria; order Sphingomonadales; family Sphingomonadaceae; genus Qipengyuania. The sequence continues at coordinate 83,621 of NZ_LZRP01000007.1, read as the reverse complement.
GAGGTCATGACAACGGTCAACGCAAGATCCGGAACGACATAGATCATCTGCCCACCGTAACCCCAGGCGTAGCGGACCGGATACTCGCCGGCTTCCCCCACAAACCAGCCGTAGCCATAGTTCTCCCCGCTCCACGGGGAAGTCGTGCGGGGTGTCCAGCTTTGCTCGATCCAGCGCGCTGGGATGACCCGGTCTCCGGCTTCGGTGACGCCGCCAAGGCGCTACAGTTCTCCGAACCTGGCCATGGCCCGCGGGCTCATGAGCATGTCGTTGCCGCCGAAGTAGACCCCTTGCCCATCGCGAGGCCATTGCGGAATGCTGATATCCAGCGGTTCGGCCAGCCAGTCCTGCGCCGGCTCATGAGTGCTTCGCCCTGAAGCCCGGGTCAGCATGGCAGAGACGAGGTGCGAATTGCCGGTCGAATAAAGCATGGCGCCGCCAGGTTCGGCCACAAACGGCCGGGACAGCGCATAGCGAACCCAGTTCGGACTGGTGACCCAGCGGCCGTAATACTGGCCCGAGGTGCGCTCGATCCCCGCCTGCATCGATAGCAGATTGCCAAGCGTCAGCCGCTCCAGCCGAGGGTCGGGATCGGATGGCGCATCGGCGCTAAACACCGTTACGACCGGTTGATCGACGCCGCTCAGGACCCCGCGTTCGATGGCGATGCCCGCCAGCGCGGATAGCACCGACTTGGATGCGGATTTGATATTCACCGGCCGATCGAGCCGCGGTCCACCGTTGAAGCGATGCTCCGCCAACACCTCGCCATCGCGCAGCACGATGATCGAGCGCAGGCGGTCGAGTTCTTCGGCCGAAGCGACCGTCCTGGCCATTATCGGCGGGCTGAGCCCCGATGTCTGCGGAGCCGCTGCGGTGTTGTCCGTCGGCTGTTCGACCGGTGGCGGCGCAGGCTGCGAGGAGCCGCAGCTGACGAGGATTAAGGGAATGAAGGCAATAGCTTGGAGCGCATTCAATCCATATGGGGGCTCGGTATCGGAGTGCACGCTTTAAGGGTCTTCGGACCCACCGGTTTCTTCGGGACGGGCAAGCGGACAGGCCCCCCTGTGCCCGCAGCTGTTCGTTACAGCCGGGGTACGTCCACTCGAGGCGGGGTCATTCCTCGACCCAGTCGCGTCTCAGGCTCGGTCCGGCAAGCGCCATAAGCAGGGCGGCGATTGCGTAGAGGCCGAGCGAGTAGAGCATCGAATAGCGCAGCGCTTCGTCCCCGTAGTAGGGAACCAGAAAATCGGACAGCGCACCCAGTGCGAAGATGCCGCCGCCGAGCCCGATCAGATTGTTGATCAGCAGGAACAGCGCCGAGGCGGTCGAGCGGGCTGCCGGTTCCACCAGATGCTGGACTGCGGACAGCACAGGGCCGAGCCAGACGTAGGACAGCGCCTGGGGGATCAGGAACAGCAGGAAGGCCAGCTTCGTGTCGGTGCTGAGAATACCGGCGGCGAACAGCGGTGCACCCAGCAGAAAGGCGATACTGGGCAACCAGCCGTAATAGGCGCGGTCGCGCTTGCCCAGGCGGTCGCCCAGCCACCCTCCCGCAAGCATGCCCGTCACGCCGCCGAGCAGCAGCAGGGCACCGATGAATTGCGAGGTCTGGACCAGCCCCAGGCCAAAGCTCCGGATCAGCAGGCTGGGGAGCCAGAAGCCGATCCCGTAGGCCAGCGCCGACGAAGCGGCTGCTCCGAAAGCCAAGAACCAGAAGGCAGGCTTGGCGGCCAGGATCCGCGCGGTCGAGGAGAGGCTGGCTGAATTCACCCCGGGCGAAACAGCGGGCACCGGCGGTGGTTTGGGCAAGTCCTTGACCAGGAGCTTGAAGGCCGGCGCGACGAGGATGCCCGCGAAGCCGACAACGAAAAAGGCCAGCCTCCAATCGACCGTCGCGGCGATATAGCCCCCCGCCAGCACGCCGACCGCCGATCCCACGGGTATCCCGAGCGAGTAGATGGCGAGCGCGGACGCGCGGCGCTCGCTGGGGAAATAATCCCCGATCAGCGCATAAGAAGGCGCAACCCCGCCAGCCTCGCCCACGCCCACGCCGACCCGGGCGAACAACAGGTGCCAGAAATTCTGCGCCAGTCCGCACAGCGCTGTGAAACCGCTCCACAACACTAGCGAAATGGTGATCACCCAACTGCGACTGGTGCGATCGGCCAGTACCGCGAGCGGCACCGCGAGGGTGGAATAGAGCAGTGCAAAGGCCAGCCCGCCCAGCAGGCCCATCTGGCCATCGCTCAGATCCAGCTCCGCCTGGATCGGTGCGGCAAGGATCGCGAGGATCTGGCGATCGACGAAATTGAAGATGTAGACCAGCAACAGCATGGCCAGGACGATGCCCCGACGCGCATGCTGCACCGGTGCCGGCGCAGCGGCCCGATCGCTCATTCCGTATGCTCCATCAGCCCATATGCTCCATCAACTGGGTTCGGTCGTCGGCGCAGCGATACCGTTGCGAAGCAGATCCTCGGTCGCGGCAGCGATCTCCTCGCTTGGCCGCGAGTCCTCCCAGATACCGTAACGCAAGCCGAGGAAGACATTCATTCCCATGATCGCCCAGGCCCGCGCTTCATTGTCGCCGGGCCGGACAAGGTGGTTCGCCACGCCTTCGTCGAGACGCGCGGCAATCCGGCTGGCCGCACCTTCGTAGTGCGCCCGGTAGCTTGCTGGATCCGCGAACTCGGCTTCGTCGATGATGCGATAGATAGCCTTGTTGTCGCGGGCAAAATTGAGGAACGCGATCAGCACCTCGCGCTCGCGATCGACCCCGCCCGAGCCCGGTGACACCGCCGCTGCTGCAGTCCTCGCTACTGCCTGGCTCATGTCCTGTACCAGCGCCGAGAAGATCGCCTCCTTGCTGTCGAAATAGGTGTAGAAACTGCCCAGCGCGGTACCGGCCCGGCGAGTGATGTCGCTGATGGAGGCTTCGTAGAACCCCCGGTCGCCGAACTCCTTGGCCGCAGCATCGAGCAGCTTGCGCATCGTGGCACGACCGCGCGCGGTGCGCGGCTCCTTGCCGGGGCTGGCGGACCGCGTGTCGGGCGGGTCTGGGCGCTTTGCTGTTGCCATCGTGTCACGCTGGCTAAGGCAAGTTTCGCCACGACGCAATTCAAAAGTTGAAACCTGGTTCATCTTACAATATCAGGATGGCAAGCGTGGGTTGAAAACACGCGCAGGAGGAGAGATCGGAATGAAAAAATTCGCCAACGGATTCGCCAGCACGGTTAGTGCTCTTGGTCTGGCCGTGCCGCTTGCATGGGGCGCATTTGCGACCCCCGCCCAGGCACAAGCTCCGGCCCAAGCACCGGCACAGGCCCCCGCACCGCAACAGCCCGCACCCGCAGACACGGTCGAAACCGAAGCTGCCGAAGGCATGATCGTGGTGACCGCACGGCGCCGCGAGGAAAGCCTGCTCAACGTGCCGATCGCGGTCACTGCCTATAGCGGCGAAGCGCTGGAACAGGCGGGTTCGATCGATATCACCGATATCGCGCAGACCACGCCAAACACCACGCTCGAAGCGTCGCGCGGCACCAATTCCACGCTCAGTGCCTTCATCCGCGGCGTCGGGCAGCAGGATCCCGTGTCCGGCTTCGAACAGGGCGTCGGCATCTATCTCGACGACGTCTATCTCAACCGCCCGCAGGCCGCCGTTCTCGACATTTACGATGTCGAACGGATCGAAGTCCTGCGCGGTCCGCAGGGCACGCTCTACGGTCGCAACACGATCGGCGGCGCGGTCAAATATGTCACCCGCACGCTGCCGGACGAGTTCTCGCTCCGGGCGCGGGCCACCTACGGAACCTACAATCAGCTCGATGGCGTGTTGAGTGTTTCGGCGCCCGTCAGCGACCTGATCCGGGTCGGCGGCGCCGTGGCAAAGCTCACCCGCGACGGCTATGGCGAGAACCTGACGACCGGGCTCGACAATTACGACAAGGATGTGTTCGGTGCCCGCGCGACCTTCGAGATGGGCGGCTATGGCGAACCGGTCCTGATCCGCATTTCCGGCGACTACACCAAGGACGACAGCAATCCGCGCGGCGGCCATCGCCTCATCCCCGGTCAGGCGACCGGGGCGCCCGTGCTCGACAATGTCTTCGACACCCGCGGCGGGCTCGTCGACCCCGAGCAATCGGTCGAAGGCTACGGCCTGGCGATGAATATCTCTGCCGAGTTGACGGACACGCTCACGCTTCGCTCGATCAGTGCCTGGCGCAAGGACGACACCTACACCCCGATCGATTTCGATGCGCTTCCTGCGGTCGACCTCGACGTCCCCGGGATCTATCTCAACGAACAGATTAGCCAGGAATTCCAGCTGCTCTACGAAAGCGACCGGTTTTCGGGGCTGGTCGGTTTCTACTACCTCGACGCCACCGCCGACACACTGTTCGACGTGCGTATCTTCAACGTCCTGGCCGGCCTTACAGCGTTCACCCAGGCGGATGTCGATACAGAAACCTATGCGGTCTTTGGCGACTTCACCTACGATCTGACCGACCAGCTGAGCCTATCGCTCGGCGGTCGCTACACTTGGGACGAGCGCACGGCGAGCATCCTGCGGCAGAACTATCTCGGTGGCGGCTCTCCGGTCTTCGGTGGCGCGGGCGTCCCGTTCGGCGCACCCGGCACCAATTTCGACGGCAGCCGTGAATTCAAGAAATTCACCCCGCGCGCGTCGGTCAGTTTCCAGCCGACACCCGATCACAATCTTTACGCAAGCTACTCGCAGGGATTCAAGGGCGGCGGGTTCGATCCGCGCGGGGTCGGAACCAACGCCCCCGATCTCAACGACGATGGAATACGCAGCGACGATGAAATCGCTGCTTTCCTGAGCTTCGCTCCCGAACAGGTCGACAGCTACGAACTGGGTTACAAGGGCAGTCTGATGGACGGCGCGCTCTATCTGGCGGCGGCGGCATTCTATGCCGATTACACCGATGTCCAGATCCCCGGTTCGGTTGCCTGCACCCAGATCATCAATGGCCAGCCGACCCAGACATTCTGCGGTGTGGTATCCAATGCCGGCGGAGCAACGTTCAAGGGGCTCGAACTCGAGGCGACTGCACGGCTGGGACGCGATCTGATGAGTGCCGGTGATCGCCTCTCGCTGGCGCTGACCGGAGGCTTCATCGACGCCGAATACACCGAATACATCACCAATATCGCGGGTGTGCCGACCGACGTGGCCGAGTTCCGCGAGGTGCAGAACACGCCCAAATACACCGGCAGCGCGACGCTGGCCTATTCCACCCCGGTCGGCGCCGGCGATCTCGATTTCACCAGCACCGTTTCCTACCGTTCGAAGACCTACCAGTTCGAGGTCCCCAACGCCTTTATCGACCAGAACGGCTATGCCCTGCTCGATGCGAACCTGGTCTACTCCGCGCCCGGACGGGCCTGGAGCATCGGCGTTCACGGTCGCAATCTGACCGACAAGGAATACAAGACCTCAGGCTACACGTTCATCGCTGCCAACGCCGTAACCGGGGCGATCCCCCTGGGACCGAACGGCTTCCCGACCCCGTCGCTGGGCACCGAAGGCACGCTGACCGCCTTCTACGGCAACCCGCGTCAGGTGTTCGTCACCGGCACGGTGCGCTTCTAGGCGCCAGCAATCCGGTGCGGGGATAGCCCGCGTCGGACTCGAAACAGGGGGGGCGGCACAAGCCGCCCCCCTCTTCGCGAACGCGTCAGCCAAAGCTCCGTCAGGAGGTGGGGCGGCCCGCGTCGCCCGGCGGACGCGCGGTGGGGTGCGAGGACGACAGGCCGCCATCGACGGCCAGCGCCTGACCGTTGACGTAGCTGGCCGCCTCGCTGACGAGGAACAGCGCTGCTTGCGCGATTTCCTCGGGCTGGCCCCCGCGCAGCAGCGGGTTGAGCTGTCCGATCTTGTGCTCCTTGCCCGCCGCGCGGGCACCGTCGAACATCGGCTGGGTCATGCCGGTCTCGGTCAGGCCGGGGAGGACGGCGTTGACCCGTACTCCGGTCCCGGCAAGCTGCTGCGCGGCGGTCTGCACCAGATTGATCACGCCCGCCTTGCTGGCGGAGTATTGCGCCGGCCCTGCCCCCGAACGCAGGCCCGCGACCGAGGCGGTGCACAGGATCGCGCCGCCGCCGCCATCGCGGATTACCGGCGCGGCGTGCTTGATCGCCAGGAAGGGGCCAATCAGATTGACCCGCAGGACCTCTTCCCACACTTCAGGCGTCGCATCGAAGAAGCCGCCCCGCGCGCCGCCGGTGATCCCGGCGTTGGCGAAGAAGATGTCCAGCCTGCCATAGGCCTCGCCCGCCATGGCGACCGCGGCTGCGACATCCGCCTCATCCCCGGCATCGCCGATCATGGCGAGCGCACGCCCGCCCGCCTGTTCGACGGCGGCGGCGGTGTGGTGAACTTCCTCGGTCCGGTCGAACAGAACCAGCTGTGCGCCTTCGCTGGCGAACAGCAGCGCGCTCGCCCGGCCGATCCCCGAGGCCGCCCCGGTGATGATGGCGACCTTGCCGGACAGCCGTCCGCTGGCTGACGCGGTCATATGGTCGCGCCGCCATCGACCACGACCATCTGGCCGGTGATCCATTTCGCCGCTGGCGAGGACAGGTACACCGCAGCCCCGGCGATATCGCGCGGCTCGCCGATCCGGCGCATCGGCAGTGCCGCCTCGGTCCGTTCCAGCGCCTCGGGGTTCTCCCACAGGGCGCGGGCGAAATCGGTCTTCACCAGGCCCGGAGCGATCGCATTGATGCGCACTCCGTGCTGGCCGTTCTCGACCGCGTAATTGCGCACCAGCTGGAAATCGGCGGCCTTGGAGACATTGTATGCCCCGATGGTCGCTGAGCCGCGCAGCCCGCCGATCGAGCTGATCACGACGATGGCCCCACCATTCTTGGCGCGCATGTCGGGCAAAGCCAGTTGCATCAGCCAGTGGTTGGAGAGGATGTTGTTGTCGAGAACCTTGCGGAACTGCTCGTCCTCGATCCCGTCCATCGAACCGTAATAGGGGTTGGAGGCGGCATTGCAGATCAGGATATCGACCGGGCCGAGCTGCTCCTTGGTTTGCGCGAACAGGTCCTCCAGCTGGCCTTTATCGGAGATGCTCGCCGCGACGGCGATTGCGCGTCCGGCGCCATGCTCGGCATTGATTGCCGCGGCGACCTCGTCGCAGACCTCCTGCTTGCGGCTGGAAATGACAACGCGCGCACCATGGGCGGCAAGTTCTTCGGCGATGGCCTTGCCGATGCCGCGGCTCGATCCGGTGACGATCGCCACCTTTCCGGTCAGGTCAAATAGGGACATTGTTCGTTCTCCTCTCAATTGCGTGGCTTGATACGGTCGAGCGCTTCGCCCCTGGGGCGCATCAGGCTTTCCTGACTGGCGGTTGCCACCAGCCTGCCCTCTTCGGAAAAGAAGAACCCGCGGTTCAGCCCGCGGGCATGGGCCGCCCATGGGCTTTCTGTGACGAACAGGTGCCAGCGGTCGAAATCGGGCGTCTCGTGAAACCAGATCGCATGATCGAGCGAGGTCGCCTGCACGCTATCGCTGCCCGGCCGAATCGCATGCGGAAGCATCGCATTGCGCAGGAACATCATGTCGGACGCGTAGGCGAGCAAGGCGCGCTGCATGGCAGGTCCTGCACCGGAGGGCTGGCGCATCCGCATCCACACTCCGGTGCGCGGCTCGCGCGGTCTGGCGCCGAACAAAACCCCGGGATCGAGCGGGACGAGTTCGATGGGCCGTTTCTGCAGCCTTTCGACGAGGGAAGAATTGGCGGCGCTCTCGCTATGCGCGTTCCAGCTCGCGAGGCTCTCGAGCGCGGCGTCGATGTCGAGCGAGAACGGCGCTTCCTGCTGATGCTCGAAACCCGGCTCGGGAACATGGAACGAGGCCATCATCGAACAGATCACCGTGTCCGCCTGCATCGCCTCGACCCGGCGCGTGGCAAAGCTGCGCCCTTGTGAGAGGCTGGTGACCCGGTAATCGACCGGATCTTCGCGCGATCCCGGCTTGATGAAATAGGCGTGGAGCGAATGCGGCAGTCGCCCGCCATCCTCCTCGCCGCAAGCCGCCATCACCCCCTGCGCAATGGCCTGCCCGCCGAACAGCCGCGGCCCCATCGCCGGGCCCGCAAGCCCGTTCCAACAGCCCTCGCCCGCGCGTGCCACGGTCAGTATCGCTTCCAGATTTTCGATTGTCGCCCCCCGGTCGTTCCTGCGGTACCTTGTCTGGCCTACGAAGGCCGGCTGGCGCAGGCCGGCTTTCACGAGCCGGCCTGCTAAGAGCGGTCAGTTGAAGGTCTTGCCCGCTGCCGCCCTGCTGCGCAGATAGTCGCTCACCGGCAGATCGTGCTTCTCGAGCCCGGCGACGACCGTATCGAGCCCGATCGTGTCGGCCCAGAACATCGGACCCCCGGTGTAGAGCGGCCAGCCATAGCCGTTGATCCAGACGACATCGATATCACTCGCGCGCTGCGCCATGCCCTCGTCGAGGATCTTCGCGCCTTCATTGACCATGGGATAGAGCAGCCGTTCCCGGATTTCCTCCTTGGAGATATCGCGCTGCGGGGTGCCACTCTTCTGGGCAAAGTCGGCGATGATCGCCTTGACCTCATCCGATGGCGTGCGCTGCCGCGCCTCGTTGTAATCGTAGAAACCCTTGCCCGCCTTCTGGCCAAAGCGACCCACCGCACACAGCGCCTCGCGGATAGTCGTGACCTTCGATGGATCGCGATGCCAGCCGATATCGATGCCCGCCAGATCGCCCATCTGGAACGGCCCCATGGGGAAGCCGAACTCGAGCAGGACATCATCGACATCCCAGTAATTCGCGCCCTCCATGATCAACTGGTTGGCCTGCTCCTGCCGCTTGGACAGCATCCGGTTGCCGATGAACCCCGGGCAGACGCCCGACACGGCGGCGACCTTGCCGATGGCCTTGGACAGCTTCATCGCCGTAGCCAGCACGTCGTCACGCGTTTTCTCGCCGCGCACCACCTCGAGCAATTTCATCACATTGGCGGGCGAGAAGAAATGCAGCCCCACCACATAGCCCGGCCGCTTCGTTGCGGTCGCGATCTCGTCGATATCGAGATAGCTGGTGTTGGACGCCAGGATCGCCCCCTGCTTGACGGTTTCGTCCAGCGTGCCGAAAACCTCCTTCTTCACATCCATGCTCTCGTAGACGGCCTCGATCACCAGATCGCAATCGGCCAGATCGCCATAGTCGAGCGTCGGGGTCAGGCGGCCCATCGCGCCCTCCACCTGCTCAGCGGTCATGCGACCACGCTTGGCGGTGTTTTCGTAGTTCTTTCGGATGGTCGCAGTGCCGCGCTCGAGCGCCTCCTGCTTCATCTCGAGGATGGTCACCGGGATGCCCGCCGACAGGAAGTTCATCGCGATCCCGCCGCCCATCGTGCCCGCACCGATGATGCCGACCTTCTCGACCGGGATCGGACTGGTGTCGGCGGCAAGGCCGTCGATCTTGTTGGCAGCGCGTTCGGCGAAGAAATAGTGGCGCATGGCGGCCGACTGCGTTCCCGTCATCAGCTTGGAGAACAGCTCACGCTCCTTTTTTACGCCATCGGCAAAGGACAGCTCACCCGCAGCCTTTACCGCCTCGATAGCGGCATTGGGCGCATCGAAGCCGTGCAGCTTGCGGCCGTTCTTGGCACGGAATTCGTCGAAGATGTCGGGGTTTGCGACCCCGTCGCGGTTGCGGTCCATTTCCGAGGTGCGAGGTACCGGCTGGCCGATCTTCGAGTTCGCGAAGGCGACCGCTTCGCCAGCCAGATCGCCTTCGTCCACAAGGGCATCGACCAGTCCGATCTCGTTGGCCTGTTTTGCAGAAATCGGGTTGCCGATGACCACCAGCGGCAGCGCCGCCTCGGCTCCGACCAGCCGCGGCAGGCGCTGCGTCCCGGCAGCGCCCGGGATCAGGCCGAGCTTTACTTCGGGCAGGCCGAGCTTCGCGCTCGGGACGGCGACGCGGTAGTGGCAGGCGAGCGCGATTTCACACCCGCCGCCCAATGCGGTGCCGTGGATCGCCGCGACGACGGGCTTGTCGCTCGCCTCGATGGCGTCGCAGACTGCGGGCAGGCTGGGGCCCTGCGGCGGCTTGCCGAATTCGGTGATATCCGCGCCGGCAAAGAAGGTCCGCCCGTCGCAGCGGATCACGATCGCCTTGATCTCATCGTCGGCGGCGCCTTGCGCGATGGCATCCTGCAAACCGGATCGCACGGCGTGGCCGAGCGCATTCACGGGCGGATTGTCGGAGGTGACGACGAGGACGTCGCCCTGCTTACTGGTCGAGATCGGGGATGGCATGGGTGCTCTCCTTTATGCGTAGCTGTCGGTGAGGGCCGAATAGATCAGGGTCTTGAGCTCTCGGCGGATGGGATAGGTCGATGAGGGGTAGAGCTGCGTCATGAAGACCATGGTGATCCGCTCTACCGGATCGACGAAGAAGGCGGTCGAATAGGCCCCGCCCCAGTAAAATTCGCCCTTGCTGGCAGGGATCAGCGTCTTCGCTGGATCCACCACCATCGCAAAGCCGAGCCCGAACCCGGTGCCGGCATTGTTGGCCTCGCTGAACAGGCTCTGGCTCATCTGGGTGAGATCCGCGCCGCCCGGCAAATGGTTCTCGGTCATCAGGTCGAGCGTCTTTGGGCTCACGATCCGCGCCCCGTCGAGTACGCCTCTGCCAAGCAACATCGAACAAAACCGGTGGTAGTCGGCAATCGAGCCGATCAGGCCGCCGCCGCCTGAATGAAACTTTGCAGGTTCGACAAGGCGGCTTTCGGAGCCCTTGTCGATCAGGCGCGGCGGCTTGCCGGGCCGGTAGCCATAGGCGTCGGCAAGGCGGTCCGCCTTGTCGGCAGGAACATCGAAGCCGGTATCCACCATGCCGAGCGGTTCGAAAATATGGCGCGCGAAATAGTCGCCAAGCGTCATGCCCGACAGGCGTTCGACGCAGACGCCGAGCACGTCGGTCGCAACCGAATAGTTCCACTGCGCGCCAGGCTCGAACTCCAGCGGAATACCCGCGAGCGCCGCGATATACTCGTCCGAACCGATCGTGTTGCGCGACATATCCAGCTTGGCTTCGCGGTAGGCGGCATCCACGCTGCTGCGGTTCTGGAACCCATAGGTGAGGCCCGACATATGGTTCATCAGATCGACGAAACGCATCGGTCTGCCAAGCGCCACCGGCGCGAATGGGACTGAACCGCCGCCACCGGCGTAGGCGCCCAGCCCGGCGAACTCGGGAAGCACGCTGGTGACCGGGTCGTCCAGCGCCACCTTGCACCGTTCGACCAGCTGCATGAAGGCGATCGAGGTGATCGGCTTGGTCATGCTGGCAATCCGGAACAGAGCATCCTCGCGCATCGCGGTGCCGTCGTCGCGCAAGGTTCCGCCATGCCCGTAGTGCACCGGCTGCCCTTCCCGCGCGACGAGGATTTGCGTGTTGCTGAGCCGCCCGGTGTCGAGATAGCGCTCTTTGAGAAACGCATCGATCCGCGCCAGCCGCGCCGCGTCGAACCCAAGATCCGACGGCCTACCCATCTCCATCACTCTGCTCCCCAATGCCCCGCCGGGGCCATACCTTTTGTTCTGGCGGTAACGATAGCGGTTTTTTCCGCCGTTTGAACCCTCGTACCTTGTTTTTAGGCGGGCTCGGTTTCCGGCTTGCACGCGGGCGACGCACCTGGCTAAACCGCGCCGATGGAATCGTGTCCAGGAGGCACGGAGAGGAGAGGACCCGATGCACGACGCTAGTTTCGTTTTCACCGGCGTGTGTGGGGTATTGTGATCATGCAAATCAGGACAGACGATCTCGCAGCAGCAATCGGATGGACCCCGCCGCCAGGCTGGCCCGCGCGCAGCCGTGGCGAATGCACGGCCATGCTGACCGCACCCGGCCAGCGTTTCGAGATGGATACCGCCGATATCGGGGGGGTGCCGACGCGGGTATGGAAGAATGCGCCGGCAAATTTGCGCGCCATTGCCCTGCATGGCCAGACGCATGGGGAACGCGAGTTCGCCATCTATGAAGGCGAGCGTGTCACCTATGATGCTTGGTTCCGCGCGGTCGCCAGGCTGGCGCATGAATTCGAGGCCTGCGGGATCGAGAAGGGCGACCGGATTGCGCTGGCGATGCGCAACCTTCCCGAATGGACGGTGGCGTTTTTCGCAGCGACCACCATCGGCGCGATCTGCGTACCGCTCAACGCCTGGTGGACCGGGCCCGAGCTCGCCTATGGGCTGACCGATTCCGGCACCAGCCTGCTGGTCTGCGACGAGGAGCGCTGGGAACGTATCGCACCCCATCGCGGCGAATGCCCCGAGCTGGGGACGGTGCTGGTTTCACGCTGCGAAGCAGAGCCGGAGGGGGCAAGACGGCTCGAAGCGATCATCGGTACTCCTCCGACCTATTCCGAGCTTCCCCCTGCGACGCTGCCCGAGGTCGACATCGCGCCCGACGACGATGCGACGATCTTCTACACCAGCGGCACCACCGGCAAGCCCAAGGGCGCGCTGGGCACGCACCGCAATTTGTGCACCAACGTCCTTTCCAGCGCCTTCAACGCCGCCTGCGCGGTGCTGCGTCGCGGCGAGCAATTGCCCGCCCCCCACCCCCAAGACGTCGCTGACGGTCATTCCGCTGTTCCACGTCACCGCCTGTTCGGCCGGGCTGATGGGCAGTATTGCCGCGGGCAACACGCTGATCTTCATGCTTCGCTGGGATCCCGTCGAGGCGTTCCGGATCATCGAGCGCGAACGGGTCCATGCCACCGGCGGGGTCCCGACCATCGCCTGGCAATTGATCGAGCATCCCGAGCGCAAGAACTACGACCTCTCCAGCCTCGAGACGATCGCCTACGGTGGCGCACCCGCGGCGCCCGAACTGGTGCGCAAGATCCGCGAGGTCTTCGGCGCGCTGCCCGGCAATGGCTGGGGCATGACCGAGACCATGGCGACCGTCACCGGTCATTCCAGCGAGGACTATCTCAACCGCCCCGACAGCTGCGGCCCTCCGGTCGCAGTCGCGGATCTCAGGATCATGAGCGAGGACGGTACGCGGGAAATGGCGGTGGGCGAGATCGGCGAATTGTGGGCCAGAGGCCCGATGGTGGTCAAAGGATACTGGCGCAATCCGGAGGCAACGGCCCAAACCTTCATCGACGGCTGGGTCCGGACCGGCGACCTCGCGCGGCTCGACGATGAGGGCTATTGCTATATCGCCGACCGGGCGAAGGACATGATCATCCGTGGTGGCGAGAACATCTATTCCTCCGAGGTCGAAAATGCCCTCTACGACCATCCGGCGGTAACGGACGCAGCATTGATCGGTCTGCCGCACAAGCAATTGGGCGAGGAACCGGCCGCCGTCGTGCATCTCGCCCCAGGCACCAGCGCCGACGAGGCGGAGCTGCAGCAATGGGTCGCCGCTCGCCTGGCAAAATTCAAGGTACCGGTTCGCATCGTGTTTTCCGCCGAGACGCTGCCGCGCAACGCCAATGGCAAGATCCTGAAGAAGGACCTGCTGGCGGTTTTCTGAGATGGCTGCGCGCCACCGGCAGGGAGACGGCACGCTTCGGAGAGAAGCGTCAGGCGATTATCCATGCGGCATCGCAATTGCTGTGTGACCCGCGCAGATGACCGGCCAGCGCGCGGGCCTGCACGCCGGCCGGTGTGCTCAGCCCTTCGGGATCACCGAACGGCTCCGACTACTCAATAGCCGCCGATGGTCGCGAAACGGTTCTTGAGGAAGGCCGTGCCGCCGAAGCTGGCTTCCAGCACGCGGGCGCGCTTGAGATACAAGCCGATATCGTAGTCGTCGGTCATGCCCATCCCGCCGTGCAACTGGACACCTTCGCGGCTGACGATGTTGAGGACGCGATTGGCTTCCGCTTTGGCGATGGTGGCGGCGCGCGCCACGCCGAACCCGCTGTCGAGCGCCTGGAGGCCGCCTTCGACCGCCGAACGCATCATCGTCAGATCCCCGAACAGATCGGCCATGCGGTGCTGCAGGGCCTGGAAGGTCGCCAGCACCTGGTTGAACTGCACGCGCTGCTTGAGGTAATCTAGGGTGACATCGAAGACGGCCTGCGCCATTCCGAGCATCTCGCTGGCTGTGAGGATCCGGGCCCGGTCGAGTACATCGTCGAGCAGGCTGTCGCCGCCACCTGCCAGTCGGTCCGCCGCAGCGCCATCGAACACTACCTCGGCGTGGCTGCGCTGGTCGGTCAGCTTGCGGGTCGAAAGCGAAACGGCCTCGCCCTTCTCAACCAGATAGAGCCCGTCGCTGGCCGCAACCACGAACAGGTCTGCGCCGTGGGCCTCGTGAACGAAGGCCTTAGTGCCCGACAGCTTCCCGCCAGACACCGTGGTTTCGAGCTTCGCCGGATCGTGCCTGGAGCCTTCGTCGACCGCGAGCGTGCCGATGATCTCGCCGCTGGCGAGCCCCGGCAGCCATTTGGCCTGCTGCTCGTCGCTGCCGCCCAGCAGGATAGCTGAGGCGGCGATGGTGCTGGCGACCAGCGGGCTGGCCGTTAGTGTCTTGCCCAATTCCTCGACCACCAGCCCGGCCGAAAGCCAGCCGAAATCCGAACCGCCATGGGCTTCGGGAATAACTACGCCGACCCAGCCCATTTCGGCCATGGTCGCGTAAGCCTTGCGATCGAAGGCCTCCTCTGCGCCGCCGGCGCGAACCTTGCGAAATTCGGTGACCGGACTTTCCTTGCTCGTCCACTCACGCGCCATGTCGCGCAGCATTTCCTGTTCTTCGTTGAGAACCGCCATATTCCTGTGCTCTCTTTCTTACTGGTGGTCGAGCATGCCAAGCACACGCTTGGCGATGATGTTGTTCTGGATCTCGGTCGAACCGCCGTAGATCGTGGTGGCCTTGCCGAACAGCCAGGCGCGCACGCCTCCCAGCTCGGCCTCGGAAAAGCCCTCGCCTTCCCAGCCCAGCCCCTGCAGGCCCATGATTTCGATCATGAGCTCGGCGCGTTCCTGCCCCAGCTTGGTGCCCAGCTTCTTGAGCACCGAACTGATCTCGGACACGCCGCCCGCCTTGCTCTCGTCGCTTGCGCGGCGCGCGGTGAGCAGGAAAGCCCCCCAGCGGATCTCGAAATCGGCAATCCGGTCGCGCAGGACCTTGTCGGCGATCTGGCCATCAGCATCGGTGTCGACATATTTCTTGGCGATATCGGCCAGGCTCGCACCCATCAGCCGGGCCATACTTCCGCCGCCCGATAGGTTGGTGCGCTCGTGCTGGAGCAGGCGCTTGCCGATGGTCCAGCCTTCGCCTTCCTTGCCGACCAGGTTGCCCTTGGGCACTTTCACATCGGTAAAGAAGGTTTCGCAGAACGGGCTCATGCCGCTGATCATCTGGATCGGGCGGACTTCGACGCCGGGCGCATCCATATCGATCAGCAGGAAGCTGATGCCCTTGTGCTTGTCGCTGCGATCGGTGCGCACGAGGCAGAAGGACTTGTCAGCCCATTGCCCGCCACTGGTCCAGGTCTTCTGTCCGTTGACGAGGTAGTGGTCGCCCTTGTCCTCCGCCATCATCTGCAGGTTCGCCAGATCGGACCCGGCGTTGGGTTCGCTATAGCCCTGGCACCAGCGGATTTCGCCGCGGGAGATCGGGGGAATGTGCGCAAGCTTCTGTTCTTCGCTGCCATATTCGAGCAGCGTCGGGCCGAACATCATCACACCCATGCCGCCGATCGGATTGAAAGCGCCGACCTTGGCCATTTCCTCGTTGAGGATAGCCGCCTGCTTGCGCGAGAGTCCGCCACCGCCGTATTCCTTAGGCCAGGTCGGGGTGCCCCAACCGCGCTCGCCCACCGCCTTGCGCCAGCCTTCCTGCGCCGGAGTTTCCTGATCGGGTCCCTCGACGGAGGCCAGCGCATTACCCTTGCCCTTGAGCTCCGGCGGGAAATGCTCGGCGAGGAACTGGACCACTTCTTCGCGGAACGCCTCCTCCCCGCTATGGCTGTCGATCTGTGGCTGGGTGGCCATGCCTGCTTCTCCTTTGCGTTACCGGCCTGCGGGCCGCGTGTCTAAAGCGGATACTGCCATCATTGTGCCAGTTGCGCTATTTCTTCCAGTTTGGCCGTACCCTTGCGAACCCGCGTAATCGGCCAGGCACATGTCATACTCCGGCATTGGCCACATCGTCCGGCTGCTCAGCCGAGCCCGGTATTTGCCAGATCGCTGACGAAATCGTCGGTCCATTGTTTGACATTGTCATCACGCACCGTGGCGATGGTCGCCTCGTAGCGGCGCTGGCGTTCGGCCAGCGGCATGTCGAGCGCGGTGCGGATGGCGTACGCCAGATCGTCGGGGCTGTGCGGATTGACGATCAGCGATTCTGGCATCTGCAGCGCCGCGCCCGCGAATTGCGAGAGGATCAGCACCCCCGGATCGAGCGGATCCTGCGCGGCGATGTATTCCTTCGCCACCAGGTTCATCCCGTCGCGCAAGGGTGTCACCAGCCCGATCTTGGCGGCACGGAAGAAACCGAACAATTCGGCATGGCTGTAGCCGCGGTTGACGTAGCGGATCGGGACCATGTCCACCTCGGAGCGCGCGCCGTTGATCTGGCCCGCCTTCTGCTCCAGCTCGGCACGGATCTGCCGGTAACTGTCGACATCCTCGCGGCTGGGGGGCGCTATCTGGATGAAGACGAGATCGCTGACGCGCTCGGGAAACTGATCGAAAAAGCGCGCGATCCCGTCGAGCCGTTCGGGCAATCCCTTCGAATAGTCGAGCCTGTCGACGCCGATCATCGCGGTCCGGCGCCTGGTCGAGGAAAGCAGCCGCTGGCCCGCCTGACGCGCATCGCCGGTCTCGCCCTCGGACTGGAAATGATCCCAGTCGATGCCGATCGGATAGGCGCGGGCATAGGTTGTCCAGCCATCCAGAGTGACGGCGCCGGTCTCCTCGTCGACTTCGGCACCCAGCTCTTCCGAGCAGTAATGCAGGAAGCTTTCGCGCCAGTCGACGGTCTGGAAGCCGACCAGATCATATTGCAACATCGTGCGCACCAGCCGCTCATGATAGGGCAGGGACACGAACAGCCGCGTCGGCGGCCAGGGGATGTGGAGGAAGAAGCCGATCCGGTTCTTGAGCCCGTGCGACCGCAGACGCTCGCCCAGCGGGATCAGATGGTAATCGTGGACCCAGACGAGGTCGTCTTCCTCGATCAGCGGGGCCACGCTATCGGCGAAGCGCTCGTTGACCCGCTCGTAGCCCTTGCCGGTCTCGCGCTCGTATTCGGTGAGATCGAGGCGGAAATGGAACAGTGGCCACAGCGTGGCATTCGCGTAGCCATTGTAATATTCGTCGATGTCCCGGTTCGACAGGTCGATCGTCGCGGTGGTCACGCCGTCGTGACTTTGCGTGGAAATCTCGTTGTCTTCGTCGTCGCTCTCTTCGCCCGACCAGCCGAACCAGATACCCTTGTGATCGCGGAGCGCCGAATTGAGCGCGCCGGCGAGCCCGCCCTGCGCGCCGGCAGCGCCGCGCGCCTTGGGTACCGCAACCCGGTTCGAGATGACGATGAGTTTGCCTATCGGACTTCACTCCACGGTTTGGACAACAGACCAGCGCAATTGATTACTCCTACGAGCGAGTAGGTCTGGGGGAAGTTCCCCCACAGCTCGCCGGTTTCGTAATCGAGGTCCTCGCTCAGCAGGCCCGAACGGGTCGTATGGCTGAGCATGGTCTCGAACAGCACCCGCGCCTCGGCATCGCGCCCGACCAGATGGAGGGCCTCGATCAGCCAGAAGGTGCAGACGTTGAAAGCGGTCTCGGGCGCGCCGAAATCGTCCTCGGCGGCATACCGCAGCATATGGTCGCCGCGCCGCAGATCGCGCTCGACCGCGGCGAAGGTGGCGAGGAACCGTTCGTTGTCCGGCGAGAGGAAACGCAATTCGACCATCTGCAGCAGGCTGGCGTCGAGATAGTCGCTCTCGAAGCTGGCGCCGTAGTGGCCGCCCTCCTCGCCGTTCTCAACCCAGGCGTCGCTTTCGATCCTGGCACGGATCGCATCGGCGCGCTGCTGCCAATGTTCGTAACGATCATGGCGTTTCAGTCGTTCGGCGACATTGGCGAGCCGGTCGCAGGCCGCCCAGCACATCACCGCCGAATAGGTGTGCACTTCCCGACGGGTGCGGAATTCCCACAGCCCTGCATCGGGCTGGTCGTGCATCGCCCAGGCCATCTCGCCCACCTGCTCGAGGCTTTCGAAATCGCGCTCGTCGGCCATCCGCAGCAGGCGACGGTCGAAGAAGCCCTGCACCGTCGGCAGGACGATCTGGCCATAGCAATCGTGCTGGACCTGCTTGAAGGCTGCGTTGCCGCTCCGCACAGGGCCCATCCCGCGATAACCCGCCAGCGCGGTTTCGTGGCCTTCGTTGAGTTCGCTCTGCCCCATCACCGAATAGAGCGGCTGGATGTGCCCGCCCTTCGCGCCGTCGATGATGTTGCGCAGATAGGCGAGATACTTTTCCAGCACATCGAGCGCGCCGAGCCGGTTCAGCGCCTGGACGGTATAATAGGAATCACGGATCCAGCAGAACCGGTAGTCCCAATTGCGCTCGCTGTTCGGCGCTTCGGGAACCGAAGTGGTCAGCGCAGCGACGATCGCACCGGTCTCCTCGTGCTGGCACAGTTTGAGCGCGATAGCGCAGCGGATTACCTCCTCCTGCCATTCCAGCGGGATGTGCAACCCGCGGGTCCAGTGCGTCCAGTATCGCTCGGTCAGCGCTTCCATCTGGCGGACTTCGGAACGCAAATTGCCCACGAAAGGCTCGTCGGGACCGAGGAAGAAATGCATGTCATGCTCAAGCCGGAAGGCGCGGCTCTCGAGCAGGTAACCGACCGGCGCATCGGTGCTCAGCCGCAGTGCCTGCGGTTCGACCAGGTAGCGGATGTGATTGGTGCCATTGGTGGTCTCGGCGCGGGTGCCGCCGTAATTTTTCATCGGCGATAGGTTCATCCGCAGCCGTGGCGTGCCTGCCACGGGGCGCAGGATGCGGGTGAAGGCCACCGGACGATACATCCGCCCCGAGCGCTCGAAGCGCGGGCAGAAATCGTGAATCTCGACCGCGCTGCCGTCTTCCGCCTCGAGCCGGGTGACCAGGATCGGCGTGTTGCGGCGGTAATGCTGCGTCGCGGAGACCTGCCCTTCGATCTCGAACCGCCAGACGCCCTGATCGCGCGCGTCACCATTGAGCAGCGAGCAGAACACCGGATCGCCATCCACGCGCGGTACGCAGCCCCAGGCGAAGGTGCCTTCGCTGTCGATCAGCGCGCTGACCTGACAATTGCCGATCGGCCAGAGTTCGAGGTTGGGTGTGTGCAAGGGTCCTACAACTCCAGCCAATTGTGCACTGCGTCAACGTCCGAAAGTCGGAAATTTGCGTGTGTTTCGCGTTGGTCGCCCACGAGAATGCCAAAGCCGCCCAATTCCGCGCAGGCCACAAAGCCGTCCTCGTCGGTAACATCGTCGCCCAGAAACACCGCTCTCGCGCCAGCGAACGGCGTCTGCGCCATGAAAGCGCGCACTGCCCCGCCCTTGTCCGCGCCCGGCTGCACCAGCTCGACGACGCATTTGCCGGCCTTGACCGCCAGCCCCTCGCGGCTGGCGACGGCGCGCATGAAAGACTCGGCATACTGGCCGGCTTCGGGCCGTGTGCGATAATGCAGCGCGCAGCCATGCGTCTTGGTTTCGAAGTTCAAGCCGTGAGACCGGGCGTAGGTCTCGACCTCAGCGATGGTCCCACCCTCGAGGCCGCGCGGTGCGCCGCCCAGCACGGAGTCATCGGACCAGCGCCGGTCCGCTCCGTGCGAGCCTGCGCGCGCCACACAGACTGCACCGAGATGCGATCCCAGATCGTCGAGCGCGCGCCCGCTGACGAGCGCGAGCCGCCCTGCCAGACGATCGGCGAGACGCTCGATCCTGCGACCAAGGCCCTCGGGCACATGGATCGCATCGGGACGCGGCGCAATCGCCACCAGCGTCCCGTCGAAATCAAGAAACAGCGCCACCGGCCCGGCGGCAAGCAGCTCTGCGAGAGACGGCGGCGACAAAAGCGGAGCGGTTCGGCCCATGGCGCGCGGCAATAGGGCCTGACGCCCACAGGTCAAACCCCGATCTTGCCCACTGTGGGGGAGGCTGGCGATTTGGCGAAAGGTGGTAGCGGAGGAGGGACTCGAACCCCCGACACGCAACTTTAAATCAGGCTACATCTTACCATATTCCACAGATGCACACGGCAGTCACAGTCTGGTTCGATGGCGCATGCCCTCTATGCCGCAAAGAGATCGCGGTCATGCGACGTCTCGATCAGCGAAACGCTATCGAATTTGTTGATATTGCCCATGATGCCCCAATCGATTGCCCAATTGATCGCGGTGAGCTTCTTGCCCGGTTTCATGCCCAGGAGGACGGCAAGGTCCTGTCGGGAGCTGCAGCCTTTGCTGCGATGTGGCGCGTTATTCCCATCCTTAGGCCGATCGGCCTCTTGGCGCGCATCCCCGCAGTCCTGTGGTTCCTGGAGCGCGCATACAGGATATTTCTGCGCCATCGCCCGAAGCTGCAACGCCTACTGGCGCCCTAGTCCGTCTTATCGGTGGAAAAGTGGTAGCGGAGGAGGGACTCGAACCCCCGACACGCGGATTATGATTCCGCTGCTCTAACCAGCTGAGCTACTCCGCCCCAAGGGCACTGCACGGCGGCCAGAATGGCTCACGACAGCTTCCCGTTTGCGCGGGAACAGGCGGCGCATTTAGGGCCGGGTCGCAATGCGGTCAACCGCGAAAGGCGAAGCGCCGCACGAACTCCCACGGGCCGCCAAGATAACGATGCAGCGCCAGCCCCGGAAACTCGAAATCGCGCGGCTCGAACGTTCCGGCGAGCAAGGCCCGCAACGCCTTGGCTTCCTTGGGTGCAACCTTGTTCTGGATCGTGACATGCAACCGCGGCCGGTGCTGGTCCTGCGCCGTAAGCAGACCGTGGAGATGCTCGGCGATGGCGTCGCGCAGATCGAGGATGCCGGGGCTCGCCAGCCGGAGCGCGGTGCCGCTGCCCAGCGGCATCAGACCTTCGAGACGCGCACGGATCGGTGCGATGCTGCCCACTTCGCGCGCCAGCAGGCGACGCAATTCTTCCTCGCATTGCGGCGGGATCGCGTGGAACAGCGTGACGTGCGCCTCGAGATGATTGCGCTCGGGCGGGAAATGCGCGGTCCGCAGATCGGTGGCCCAGCGATGCAGCTCGGGCGGCAGTTCGGCCGTCAGGATAAGCGCCCCGTCCGACACCGCCGACGCTACATCTCGCCGCGTTCGCGCCGCAGTGCGAACCATTTCTGGACGTTGCGATTGTGCTCGGCCAGCGTCTCGCCAAAGGCATGTCCACCGGTCCCGTCCGCTACCATGTAGCGGGCATCGGTGGCCTCGGGGTCGAGCACCGCGGCAATCGCCTCGCGCCCCGGATTGGTGATCGGGCCCTTGGGCAGACCGGTCATCGAATAGGTGTTGTAGTCGTTCACATCCGCAATCTCCGACTGGCGGATGCGCCGACCGAGCGGCTTGCCGCGCGTGATCGGATAGATGATCGTCGGATCGGCCTGGAGCATCATCCCGTCCTTGATCCGGTTGGAATAGAGCCCCGCGACCATGCGCCGCTCGCGGGCGACCCCAGTTTCCTTCTCGACGATCGAGGCGAGGATCACCGCGTCGCGGATATTGTCCACCGCGATATCGGGTTTGCGGCGCGGCCAGGCTTCGGCGAGATAATTCTGCATCGCCGCCTGCATCCGCGCCAGTACCGCCGCCCGTTCCTCGCCGCGTTCGAAATCATAGCTGTCGGGCAGCACCGAGCCTTCGACCGGGACCGGGATTTCACCCTGCAGCAGCGGTTCCGCCATCAGCCTTTCATGGACGATGATCGAGGGCGTGCCTTCGGGGATCGTGATCATCCGCCGGATCGGCTGCGAGTGCTGAAGCGTGTCGAGCAACTTAGCCTGGCTGGCACCGGCGGGAAGCAGGAACTCGCCCGCCTGCACGGGATCGGAGGAGCCCAGGATCTTTGCGCGCAGCAGGAAGGAATCGGCCGCGGCGATG
The DNA here is from genome assembly GCF_001678665.1 of Erythrobacter sp. QSSC1-22B. Taxonomy (GTDB): domain Bacteria; phylum Pseudomonadota; class Alphaproteobacteria; order Sphingomonadales; family Sphingomonadaceae; genus Qipengyuania. Next base: position 61,472 of record NZ_LZRP01000007.1, on the reverse strand, counting down.
ACGCCGTCTTCCTCCAGCTTGTACGCCACCGAGGTCAGCGTCGCGCCCGAGGGAACGATGAAAGCCGAGTCCTCTTCGAGCTCGGCGCTGGAATACCAGCCGCTCGCAAACCAGATCGCGGCGAGCGCGACCAGGAGAGCGAGCCCGGCCGCGGCGATGCAGCCGATGCGTTTCATGTCAGTCGACCTTTTGCATGATCAGGCTGGCATTGGTGCCACCGAAACCGAAGCTGTTGTTGAGCACCGCGCGGACTTCGCGCTGCTTCGCCACCAGCGGCACCAGATCGACACCCTCGGTGCCCTCATCCGGATTGTGGAGGTTGAGCGTGGGGGGGACGATCTGGTCGCGAATCGCCAACAGGCAGAAGATCGCCTCGACCGCACCCGCGCCGCCGAGCAGGTGCCCAATCGCCGATTTGGTGCTCGACATCGAGGCGCCGCCAAGATCCTTGCCGAAGACGCGCATCGCGGCGGCCAGTTCGATGGTGTCGGCCATCGTCGAGGTGCCATGCGCGTTAATGTAGTCGATATCGCTGGTGTCGAGCCCGGCCTTCTTCAGCGCCATCCGCATCGCCAGCTCGGCGCCCTTGCCTTCCGGGTGCGGCGCGGTGACGTGATAGGCATCGCCCGAGAGGCCATAGCCGGTCACTTCGCCATAGATCTTGGCGCCGCGCGCCTTGGCGCGCTCGTATTCCTCGAGCACGACCACGCCAGCGCCCTCGCCCATGACGAAACCGTCGCGGTCGCGGTCATAGGGGCGGCTGGCTTCGGTGGGGCGGTCGTTCATGCTCATGTTGAGAGCGCGCGCCTGTGCAAAACCGGCGATACCAAGCGGGTTGATCGTGCCTTCCGCCCCGCCCGCCAGCATCACATCGGCATCGTCGTCGCGGATCATCCGCGCCGCATCGCCGATCGAATGTGCGCCGGTGGAGCAGGCGGTGACGACCGAATGGTTGGGGCCCATGAAGCCGTATTTGATCTGCACCTGCCCGGTGATCAGATTGATCAGCCGACCGTGGACGAAATGCGGGCTGACCCGGCCGGGCCCGCGCTCGTGCAGATTGATCGATTCCTTCTCGATGCCCGGCAGACCGCCGATCCCCGAGCCGATCGAACAGCCGGTGCGCAGTTTCTCTTCTTCCGACATGTCGGTGAGACCGGCGTCTTCGAGCGCCTGGCCTGCGGCGTCGATGCCGAAAATGATGAAGGGATCGACCTGGCGCTGGATCTTGGGATCGACGCGGCGGTCGGGATCGAAGCCCCAGGCGTGGTCTTTTGGCTTCACCTCGCAGGCGATCTGGCACTTGTAGCCCGATGCATCGAAATGGGTAATCGGGCCAGCGCCGCTCTCACCCGCCAGAATGTTCTTCCAGACCGTCTCGACATCGCTCCCCAAGGGAGTGACCAGACCAAGCCCTGTTACGACCACTCGACGCATGTGTGTCTCCGAAAAATGCAACAGGCCCGGCCCGCTACCGGGTCGGGCCTGTCCGGTCCCGCTCGCTCAGTCGCGGCGGGTTGAGCAGATGGGCCCGATCAGCCCTTGTGCTCTTCGATATACTTGGTGGCGTCGCCGACGGTGGCGATCTTCTCGGCCGCGTCGTCGGGGATTTCCACACCGAACTCTTCTTCGAACGCCATGACCAGCTCGACGATGTCGAGACTGTCTGCACCCAGATCGTCGATGAAGCTGGCTTCCTGGGTGACCTTGTCGGCCTCGACACCGAGATGCTCGACAACAATCTTCTGCACGCGGTCGGCAGTATCGCTCATAATATTCCCTCTTGGGTTGGGGTTACCGAATTGTCTGTCGCCCTAATGAACGCGGCGGGGGAGCGCAAGAGGCTGGCTTGGCCCATCCGAACCCGGCTGCCGTAGCGGCCGCCTCGAGATCGTGCTGTGTTACCAGCGTGGCTGTCGCTCGTGACCTTCCCCCGGCGGTTCACGCGCCGATATTGTCGGTGCGGACCTTCTTGGCTTCGTCGGCCTGCGGCGGCTCGATGGTGCGGATGCTGAGCTCGCGCAGCTGTTTCGCGCTGACCACCGAGGGGGCCCCCATCATCAGGTCCTGCGCGCGCTGGTTCATCGGGAAGGCGATCACCTCGCGGATATTGGGTTCGTCGGCGAGCAGCATCACGATCCGGTCGATCCCCGGCGCCGATCCGCCATGCGGCGGGGCGCCCAGCTTGAATGCCTCGATCATGCCAGAGAAGTTGGCATCGACCTCGGCCTGCGAGTAACCGGCGATTTCGAACGCCTTATACATGATCTCGGGCTTGTGGTTCCGAATCGCGCCCGAGCTCAATTCGTAGCCATTGCAGACGATGTCGTATTGCCAAGCGAGGATATCGAGCGGGTCTTTGCTCTCCAGCGCCTCCATCTCGCCCTGCGGCATCGAGAACGGGTTGTGGCTGAAATCGACGCGCTTCAATTCCTCGTCATATTCGAACATCGGGAAATCGACGATCCAGCAGAATTTGAAGCAATACTGCTCGATCAGCCCGAGCTCTTCGGCGACGCGGGTGCGAGCGGCGCCGGCCAGCTTGGCGGCGTCCTTTTCCTTGCCGGCGGAGAAGAACAGCCCGTCGTTCTCGCCAAGGCCGAGCTCGTCATAGAGCTTCTGCATGTTCTCGGGGCCGTGGTTCTTGGCGATCGGACCGCCGAACTCGCCGCCCTTGCGGGTGACATAGCCCAGGCCGGCAAAGCCTTCGCGGCGCGCCCAGTCGTTCATCTCGTCGAAGAACTTGCGGCTCTTCTCATGGGTGTCGGGCGCAGGGATCACCCGCACCCGTCCGCCGCCGCCGACGATCTTCTCGAACAACCCGAAGCCCGAGGTGTGGAAATGATTCGTGACGTCGGAAATGGTCAGCGGGTTGCGCAGATCGGGCTTGTCCGAACCGTATTTGAGCAGCGCCTCGGCATAGGGAATGCGCGGGAACTCGCCTGCCGGGGTCACGCTTTTGCCGCCCGAGAACTCCTCGAACACGCCTGCCAGCACCGGCTCGATCGTCTGGAAGACATCTTCCTGGGTAACGAAGCTCATCTCGAAATCGAGCTGGTAGAATTCGGGCGCGCGATCGGCGCGCAAATCCTCGTCGCGGAAGCAGGGCGCGATCTGGAAGTAGCGGTCGAAGCCCGAGACCATCAGCAGCTGCTTGAACATCTGCGGCGCCTGCGGGAGCGCGTAGAAGCGTCCGGGATGCAGGCGGCTGGGGACCAGATAGTCGCGCGCGCCCTCGGGGCTGGAAGCACCCAGGATCGGTGTCTGGAACTCGGAGAAGCCCTGGTCGATCATCCGCCCGCGCAGGCTGGTGATGACCCGGTTGCGCAGCATGATGTTGGCGTGAACGCGCTCGCGGCGCAGATCGATGAAGCGGTATTTGAGGCGGATATCCTCGGGATACTCCTGCTCGCCCGCGACCGGCAGCGGCAGTTCGGCGGCGCGGCTCTGCACCGTCGCCGAACGCGCATAGACCTCGATCGCCCCGGTCGGCAGGTTGGCATTAACCGTTCCCTCGGTGCGCGCCTTAACCGTGCCGTCGATGGTCACGACCGATTCCAGCTTGAGCCCGTCGAGCAGCGCCAGCGCCTCGCTGTCTTCGTCGGCGACGATCTGGGTCATCCCGTAGTGATCCCGCAGATCGACGAACAGCACCCCGCCGTGATCGCGCTTCTTGTGCACCCAGCCCGACAGGCGCACGGTGTCGCCGACCTGCTCCTTGGTGAGCGCGGCGCAGGTGTGGGTACGATAGGCGTGCATCTGGAAGTCTTTCACATTTGGGCTGTAAGGCGCTAGGGGCGTCCATCGATTGGGCGTGGCGCGCTCCTTAGCAGGAAACGCGCGCGCTAACAGGGCATGACCCCAGCTTTGTCAAGGCGAGCGGTCGGCCGGGGGCGGTACTCCGCCCACAGAGAAGAAATGAACGATGAAAATCCACGATCTGATTACCACCACCGACGCGCTCGCCGAACTGTGCGAGCGTCTGGCGAAAAGCGATTTCGTCACCGTCGACACCGAATTCATGCGCGAGAACACCTATTGGCCCGAGCTGTGCCTGGTGCAGATCGCCAATGAGGAGGAAGCCGCGGCGATCGATCCGCTGGCCGACGGGATCGATCTCAAGCCGCTGTGGGATTTGATGTGCGACAATGAGGACGTGCTCAAGGTCTTCCACGCGGGTGGGCAGGATGTCGAGATCGTCCACAATTTTACCGGGAAGACCCCGCACCCCATCTTCGACACCCAGATCGCGAGCATGGCGATCAGCCAGTCCGAGCAGATCGGCTATGCCAATCTGGTCGAAAGCTGGCTCGGCTTTACCGTCGACAAAGGCGCGCGCTTCACCGACTGGAGCCGCCGCCCGCTGTCCGACCGCCAGATCGAATACGCGATCGGCGATGTCACCCATCTTTCCACCATCTTCCCGCGGATGCTCAAGAAGCTGATCAAGACCGGGCGCGGCGTCTGGCTCGATGCCGAGATGGACAAGCTCTCGGACCCCGCCAATTACGTCAACGAGCCGGGCGAGTCTTGGAAGCGCATCCGCCAGCAGGGTCGCAATCCCGCGGTGCTGGGTCGGTTGAAGGCGTTGGCCGCCTGGCGCGAGAGCGAGGCGCAACACAAGAACATCCCGCGCGGCCGGATCGTGCGCGACGAGACGCTGTCCGACATCGCCGGGCACCCCCCCAAGACCCAGGCCGATCTCGCCAAGGTGCGCGGGCTCTCCAACGCCTGGCGCGACAACGACATCGGCAAGCGGATGATGAAGGTCCTCGAACAGGCTGAGCCGCTGCCCAAGGAGGAGCTGCCGCTCAAGATGAAGCGCGGCGCGCCGCTGGGCAAGGAAGGCGCGCTGGTCGCCGACCTGCTCAAGCTGCTGCTCAAGATTCGCGCCCGCGAGATCGATGTCGCCTCGCGCCTGCTCACCCGCACCGAGGAAATGGAAGCGCTGGCGGCGGGCGTCCGCGACCTGCCGATCCTCCAGGGCTGGCGCTACGAAGTCTTCGGCAAGGACGCGCTCGAGCTGGTCGAGGGGCGCACCGCCTTCGCGGTCAAGCGCGGCAAGCTGCACATGACTCATATGGACAAATCTGCGCAGGACGAGGCCAATGCCCTGACCGACGAGAACGATCTGTCCGACGACGATGATCTGCGCGAAGACGACGACTTCATCGACGAGGACGACGACGGCCAGGACGATCGCGACGCGAAGCAGGCGGCCGGATGAGCACCTACCTGCCCACCATCAAACAGCTGCAATATCTGGTTGCGCTGTACGAGCATGGGCATTTCGGGCGTGCCGCCGAAGCGAGCTTCGTCTCGCAATCCACGCTTAGCGCAGGGATCCGCGAACTGGAATCGCTGCTCGGTGTGACTCTGGTCGAGCGCAGCCGCCGTGTCGTCCGCTTTACCTCGCTGGGTCAGGAAGTGACCGAGAAGGCGCATCGCATCCTGCGCGAGGCGGAGGAATTGTCCGATCTCGTCAAGGCTGCTGGCAAGCCGCTCGCTGGCCAGTTGCGGATGAGCGTGATCCCGACGATCGCGCCCTTCATGCTGCCGCGCATCCTGCCGCGGCTGCGGCGCGAGCGCCCCGATCTGAAATTGATGCTGCGCGAGGAAACCAGCGCCGACGCGGTCGAATCGCTCCAGCATGGCCGCGCCGACTGCGTCCTGCTGGCGCTGCCCTTCGCCACCGGCGAAGTCGAACAGGCCCATATCGCCGATGATCTGCTCTATGTGGCGCTACCGCACGACGATCCGCGCGATCCGCCTGCCCAGATCCCGACGAGCATGCTCGAGGAAGGCCGGCTGCTGCTGCTCGAGGATGGCCATTGCCTGCGCGATCACGCGCTGGCGGCCTGCGACCGCCCGGGTTTGCGCGCTTCCGCGAGTATGATCGCTACCAGCCTGCACACGCTGGTGCAGATGGTCGACAACGGCCTGGGCGTCACGATGCTACCCCAGATGGCCATCGATGCCGGTATTCTGGAAGGAACCAGGGTCGTCGCCCGGCCGCTCGAGGAGATCAACGCCAAGCGCGAGATTTCGCTGATCTGGCGAAAAAACTCGCCGCGCCGCAGCGATTTCGAACTGCTGGCCGAGGAATTGCGCGCCGGGTAACCCCGCCCGACCGGTCAGTCCATGTGCCTGAGGCCGACCCTTAGATAGTCCCAACCGGTAATCAGCGTCAGGATCGCGGCGGCCCACAGTGTCCATATACCGACCGTGTGCGGCACGTTGAACAGCGTATCTGCAGCAACGAAATTCCAGCCGGGCATCGCGCCCGCCAGGATCAGCGCGCCCAGCGATACCATCTGGAAGGTGGTTTTCCACTTGGCCAACCGGCTGACCGGCATCGAGACCTGCAACCCTCCGAGAAATTCGCGCAGGCCCGAAACCGCGATCTCGCGCACCAGAATGATCAGCCCGGCGATAACGTGGAAATCGCCCACCAGCGGCCCGCGCAGCCACCCTTGCGCGGTCAGCACGAGGATCACCGCAGCGATCATGATCTTGTCCGCGATCGGATCGAGGAAGATTCCCAGCCGGCTCACCGCACCGCTCGAACGCGCGAGATAGCCGTCGAAATAATCGGTGATTCCCATCAGGCAGTAGAGCGCGAAGGCGAGCGCATAGCCAAGCTGCCAGCCGGGCCACCACAACAGGAAGGCCAGCAGCGGAACCGCGACGATGCGCGAAAGCGTCAGGAGGTTGGGCAGCGAAAGCATCGCCCTCCCTCTAGCGTGGGATTGCGGCAGGCAAAAGCGCTGCTTTCTCCTTTGTCGCTTGTCCGGTGTGCTCTAGGGGCGGGCAAACTGTCTTCCCAAGGACACGCTCGCGGATATGACCACGACGACAAGATTGCTCTCCAGAAGGCGCTTCCTGCCGCTATTCTGCACGCAATTGCTCAACGCCTTCAACGACAATCTCTACAAGACCGCGATGGTGCTGTTCGTGGTCTACAGCGTGTACAATTCCGAAGAAGACGAGACGATGTTTTCCAGCATCGCCTCCGCGCTGTTCATTATACCCTTCATTGTCTTCTCTGCCTTGGCGGGGCAACTCGCCGATATGCGCGACAAGGCCCGGATCATCCGCATCGTCAAGATGTGCGAATTCGGAATTATGATGCTTGGTACAATCGGGCTGATTCTCGCCTGGCGGGGCATCGTGGTCGAGACTTTCGCGATCCCGCTGATGCTGTTCGCCCTGTTCCTTGCGGGTCTCCAGTCGACCTTTCTCGGTCCGATCAAATATGCGATCCTGCCGCAGCATCTGCGCAAGAGAGAGGTCCTAGCGGGTACCGGCCTAGTCGAGGCCGGCACCTATATCGCCATTCTCGCCGGCACGATCCTGGCCGGAATCATCCCCGTCGAATATGCCGCAGCGGGCATCATGGTGACCGCAGTGATCGGCTATCTGGTCAGTCGGCAAATCCCCGACGCCCCGCCCATCGGGGCGATAGAGCCAATCGACTGGAACTTCCTGCGCAGTTCGATCAGGCTGATTTCCGCCGCGATGCACGACCGGCAGGTGTGGTACGCGATCCTTGCGATAAGCTTCTTCTGGACCATCGGCGCGGTACTGTTCATCCAGTTCATTCCGCTTACCAAGAACGTGTTCATGGCAAGCAAGGAAGTCGCCAGCCTCTTCATGGTGATATTTTCCGTCGGGGTGGCGATTGGCTCGGTGGGAATCAACACACTGCTCAGGAACGTTGTCTCTGCCAAGCACGCTCCGGTCTCGGTGATCGTAATGGGGCTCTTCGTGATCGGCTTCTATCTGGTCGCGCACAATTGGAACGGTGATGTCTCGACCGGCCTACTGACGATCGGCGAATTTCTTGTCCAGCCGATGGCGGCATTGTTGTTGCTCAGCCTGTTTGGCATCGCGATCGCAGGGGGCATGTTCGTGGTGCCGCTCTACGCTTTTCTCACCACCCGCGTAGCGCCCGAACAGGCGTCGCGAACCATCGCTGCAAACAATATCGTCAATTCGCTGGCGATGGTAGGAGGGGCGATACTGGTCATGGCGCTAACCGCAATGGGCGTTGCGGTGATCGAACAAGTGCTGCTCAGCGCGGCGATGTGCCTTGTCTCGGCCTGGCTCGGTCGCCGGCTCTATCGGATCGAATGCGCGGCGGAGGCCGCAGCCTAAACCAGAAAGGCGAGCGTCGCGGCGAAGGTCGCGAAATAGGTCGTCGCTACCCCGCGGACATCGCTCGCCGTCAGCCGCCAGGACTGAGGCAGCGATTCGGCCTCCTCGACCTTGCGCACATGCGGCGGCAGGCTCGCGCGGAATGGGTGGCGAGCGGTTTCATCGGTGAGGACTAGCGATCTTCTCATGATGGGGTGTTAACCTTTTGGTAACCATTTCGCTCCCCCAAAAATGCAAATCGTTCCGTTCTGGCACAGGATCGAGCGGTCCTGCGGTTGGGATTGGGGGTTTGCTGCCGATTGCCTGCGCCCGCCCGTCCGGTTAACCCGGCCCGATGACTCAGACTTCCCCCGCCGGCGCAACGCCGGGTGCCGCCCGCCTGCTGGTCGATTGCCTTGTCGAACAGGGCTGCGACCGCATCTTCACCGTCCCGGGCGAGAGCTTCCTCCCGGTCCTCGATGAGCTGCATGGCGAGACCCGCGTCGATGTGGTGACCTGCCGGCAGGAGGGCGGCGCCGCCTTCATGGCCTGCGCCGACGGAACCATGACCGGCCGCCCGGGCATCTGCTTCGTCACTCGCGGCCCGGGCGCCACCAATGCCAGCATCGGGGTCCATGTCGCGATGCAGGATTCGCAGCCGATGATCCTGTTCGTCGGCGATGTCGCTTCCTCGATGCGCGATCGCGAGGGCTTTCAGGAGATGGATTTCGCCGCTTTCTTCGGCCCGATCTGCAAATGGGCGGCGCGGATCGACGATGCTGCGCGGATTCCCGAATATGTCGCGCGCGCCTATGCCACCGCGATCTCGGGTCGCCCGGGGCCGGTGGTGCTCGCGCTGCCCGAGGACATGCTCGGGTGCCCGGTCGACGGCATGCCGCGCCCCTTCGTCGCCCGCCCGGCGCAGGCGCCCTGCCCCGACGCGATGCAGGCGCTGATGGCGCTGATCGCCGATGCCGCCGCGCCGATCGCCATCATCGGTGGCGCGGGCTGGAACGCCAAGGCGCGCGCGCATTTCCAGCTCTTCGCCGAACGGCTCGGCCTGCCCGTCGCGACCGCTTTCCGCCGTCAGGATTCGATCAGCCCGTCGAGCCCGGTCTATGCCGGCAACCTCGGCTACGGCCCCAACCCAAAACTGGTCGAGCGCGTGCGCGAGGCGGACCTCGTCATCGCGGTCGGCGCGCGGCTCGGCGAGGCCACCACCGATAGCTACACCGTGCCCGCGCTGGCGGGTCCCGACCGCACGTTGGTTCATATCCATCCCGACCCCGAGGAACTGTCGCGGGTCTATCAGACCGATCTCGCGATCTGTGCCGACATGGCCGAATTCGCCGAATCGGCGATGCTGTGGGACGACGACGCCGCGATCGATTTCGATGCCGGGGCGCAAGCGCATGCCGAATGGCTGGAATGGGCCACCGCCCACCCGACCGATCACGCGCTGGACATGGGGGCCTGCGTGCAGTTCATGCGCGACACGCTCCCCGCGGACACGATCATCTGCAACGGCGCGGGCAATTTTTCCGGCTGGTGGCACCGCTACTGGCGCTACGAAGGCTTCCCGACCCAGCTCGCCCCCACCGCCGGGGCGATGGGCTATGGCGTCCCCGCTGCGGTCGCCGCGGCGCGGCGCTACCCCGAGCGCACGGTGGTCGCGCTGGCGGGCGATGGCGATTTCCTGATGAACGGTCAGGAGCTGGCGACCGCTGTCCAGCATGGCTGCGACATGATCGTGATCGTGGTCGACAACGGCGCCTATGGCACCATCCGGATGCATCAGGAGCGCGAGTTCCCCGCGCGGGTCTCTGCCACAGAGCTCGTCAATCCGGACTTCGCCGCGCTGGCTGAGGCCTTTGGCGGCTGGTCCGAGCGCGCCGAGACCACGCAGCAGTTCAAAGATGCGCTGGTGGCGGCGAAAGGCCGCAGCGGGCTGCGCCTGATCCACTGCCGCATCGATATCGAACAGCTGGCCGCCAGCGGCGCCAGCGTCAGCGGGCTGCGCGCGCGCGCAGCAGCAACGTCAGATTCCGGCCATGCTTAGGATCACTGACCATTCGGCCGGCGTAATCTCGGCGACCGACAGCCGCGAATAGCGCACCAGCTGGCACTCGGCGAGCTTGGGCTCGGCCTTGATCTGCTTGAGCGTCACCGGATGCGGCAGCTTGGTCTTGGGCTCGACCTTGACCGCGGCCCATTTTCCTTCGGGGTCGGTCGGATCGGTGATGCCCGCCACGCTGATCTCGCAAATCCCGACGATCTCGAGCCCTTCTCGGGAGTGATAGAAGAACGCCTGGTCGCCCACCGCCATCGCCGCGAGATTGTTCTTCGCCTGATGATTTCGCACTCCGTCCCATGTGCCCTCGCCCTCGGCGACGAGATCGTCCCAGCCATATTTGAACGGTTCGGATTTCAACAGCCAGTAACGGAGCATGGTGGCGGGGTCCTTTTTTCGTCGGTATCGGGTCGGTATCGGATCGGGGTCGGGTGATCTTTGAAGCCCGGTTGCGATAGGCAATCCCAGCGCGGTCCGCCACCGCCAATCCAAACCTTTCCCGCGCGCTTCTCCCGCGAAACACGCGGCGCTTAACCGGTTCTTCAACCTCTTCGGGCATAGGTTCCGCGGTCGCTCAGCACGAAGGGGGCGAAACTTGTCTGAACCAACGTCATTCCGCCAAGCGGTGACCGACAAATTCTCCCAGGCCGGCCGCCGGGAACGCGATGTCGTCGCCCTCGGCATCGCTGCCGCTGCGATCATCCTGTTCGTTGGCACCGGTGGGACGGTCGTACCGCAATTGGTGAGCGCCTGGCGCGGCTTGGCCGAACAGCCCGACGCGATGCTGAGCAGCGCGCTGCTGCTCAACATCGCGCTGATCCTGCTCGGCTGGAACCGCTACAAGTCGATGAACGCGGAACTGGGCGACCGCCGCCGCTCGGAAGAGGAAGCCCGGCGCCTCGCGCAGATCGACCCTCTGACCGGCTGCTACAACCGCCGCAGCATCGCTCCGGCCATGGCCGAGCTGCTCATGGCAGCCGAAAGCGAAGGCAGGGCACTGGCGATCATCCTCGTCGATCTCGACAATTTCAAGCAGGTCAACGATGTCAACGGCCACAACACCGGGGATGCCGTACTCACCGAAACTTCGGAACGGATGGGCGATATCCTGCCCGCCGATGCCCTGCTCGCGCGGCTGGGCGGCGACGAATTCGCCGCTGCGGTGGTCTACGACCCCGTCATGCCCGGCAAGGTCGAACATCTCGCCTCGCTGCTGATCGAGCGCGTGGCCCAGCCGATCACTGTGGACGATGCCGTCATCGAGATCACCATGTCGGTGGGAATCGCCAGCAGCATCAATCTCGTCAATCCGGTGGACGCGGATGTCTCCACCCGGCTGATCCACAAGGCCGATATCGCGATGTATCAGGCCAAGAAGCAGGGCAAGAACCGCTTCTTCTGGTTCGAACCGGCGATGGAGCAGGAATTGCGCTTCCGCAACGAGCTGGAAAGCGGCATCCGCAAGGGAATCGCGAAGGGAGAATTCGTCCCCTTCTACGAACAGCAGATCGATCTCGAGACCGGCGAACTGGTCGGTTTCGAAATGCTCGCGCGCTGGCTTTCGCCCGAGCTGGGTGTGGTTGGCCCGGATATCTTCATTCCCATCGCGGAGGAAATCGGCGTGGTCGCGGAAATGTCCGAGAACCTGATGAGGCAGGCATTCGAAGACGCCAAGCGCTGGAACCCCAAACTCACCATGTCGGTCAATATCTCGCCGGTGCAGATGCGCGATCCGTGGTTTGCGCAAAAGCTGCTCAAGTTGCTGCTGCAGCACAATTTCCCGCCCTCGCGGCTGGAGATCGAGATTACCGAAAGCGCCTTGCACGACAATGTCGGACTGGTGCGCAGCATGATCACGAGCCTGCGCAATCAGGGCGTGCGGGTCAGCCTCGACGATTTCGGCACGGGCTATGCCAGCCTGTCGCAATTGCGCTCGCTGCCCTTCGACCGGCTCAAGATCGATCGCAGCTTCATCCGCGAACTCAACGGCGGCGGCGCAGCGGGGCCCCAGCTGGTCGATGCCATCATTTCGATGGGCAACGGGCTCAAGATGCCGATCACCGCAGAGGGAATCGAGAACGAGGCGGTGCTCGAAATGTTGCGCAAGATGGGTCAGCTCAAGGGCCAGGGTTACCACTACGGTCGCCCGGAACCCGCCGACGAAGTGTTGACCCGGCTCCACAACAGCGGCCTGCTGTCCGCGGTCGAAGCCGAAACCGCCGACCAACCGCCCCAGGCGATCATCGGCAATCGCGCGATCTGACGCGCCACGGGGTGGAAATTCGCCGCCCGGCGGCATAGATGCGCGCAGACATGCGCGTTCCCTTCATCAAGATGCACGGCCTCGGCAATGATTTCGTCGTGCTCGATGCGCGCCTCAATGCCCTGCCGCCAATAACCGCGCGCATCGCTGCGGCGCTGGCGGACCGCTGCGAAGGCATCGGTTGCGACCAGCTGGTGCTGCTCGAACCCAGCGCCGACGCCGATTTCCGGATGCGGATCTTCAACAGCGATGGTGGCGAAGTCGGCGCTTGCGGCAATGCGGCGCGTGCGGTGGCGCTGCTCCATGGCAGCGCGGCGCGGGTCGAAACCGCAGGCGGAATCATCAGCGTCGAACCCGATGACGCAGGCGCACGGGTCGATATGGGCAGGCCGCGCTTCGAGTGGGATGCGATCCCGCTCGCCTATCCGATGGATACGGCCTCAATGCCGGTCGGCTGGGAGGTGATGGACAATCCCGGCGCGGTCAATGTCGGCAACCCGCATGTCGTCTGCTTCGTCGAGGATTGCGATGCAATCGCTCTCGAGCAGGTCGGCCCGGCGATCGAGAACGATCCGCTGTTCCCCGAGCGCGTCAACGTCAATTGCGCCGCCATCGAGAGCCGCAGCCGAATCCGCCTGCGGGTGTGGGAACGCGGCGCCGGGCTGACCCGCGCCTGCGGCACCGGCGCCTGCGCCACCGCGGTCGTCGCGATGCGGCGCGGACTGGTGGACAACCGGGTCACCGTCGTGCTCCCCGGCGGTCCGCTGACGATCGAATGGGCGGACACCAACCCGGCGGCGGGTGCCAGCATCGTGATGACCGGCCCCGCGAGCGAAGCCTATCGCGGCTCCTTCGAATGGGAAGACTACGCGTGAGCGCCGAGGTGATCTCGCTCGGCTGCCGGCTCAACCTGTCCGAAAGCGAGGATATCCGCGCCATGCTGGGCGCGGACAGCGATCTGGTGGTGGTCAACAGCTGCGCGGTCACGATGGAGGCGGTGCGTCAGACCCGGCAGGCGATCCGCAAGGCGCGCCGGGCGTATCCCGATGCGCGACTGCTGGTGACGGGTTGCGCCGCCGAGATCGAACGCGAACAGCTCGCCGCCATGCCCGAGGTCGATGGCTTGATCGCCAACACCGCCAAGCTCGATCCGCGCGCCTGGAACGTGCCTGCGCGCCCCGCTCCGGTGGCGAGCCTCCACACCCGCGCCTTCATCGCGGTCCAGAACGGCTGCGACCACGCCTGTACCTTCTGCGTGATCCCGCAGGGGCGCGGACCCAGCCGCTCGCTGAGCGTCGATCAGGTCTGCGCCGAGGTCGAACGCCATTGCGACCAGGGCGCCGCCGAAGTGGTGCTGACCGGGGTCGATGTCACCAGCTGGGGGCAGGATCTGCCCGAGCGCCCGGCTCTGGGCACGCTGGTTCAAGCGATCCTCGACCGCTTCCCGCAATTGCAACGCCTGCGGATGTCCTCGCTCGACGGGATCGAGATCGACCCGCTGCTGTTCGAGCTTTTCGCGCACGAGCCCCGGTTGATGCCGCATCTCCATCTGTCGCTGCAGCACGGCCACGATCTCATCCTCAAACGGATGAAGCGTCGGCACTTGCGCGGCGATGCCGTGGCTTTGGTGGAGCGGCTGCGCGAGCGCCGCCACGATCTCGCAATCGGCGCCGATCTCATCGCCGGCTTTCCGACCGAAAGCGCCGAGCACCACGCCGCCAGTCTTTCGATTATCCGCGAGCTCGACATCGTCCACGGCCATGTCTTCCCTTACTCGCCCCGCCCCGGCACCCCCGCCGCGCGGATGCCGCAGCTTGCCCGTCTGCTGATCAAGCAGCGCGCCGCCGAACTGCGCGAGGCGGTGGCGAAGGCGCGCAGCGAGTGGCTGGCAACGCTGGTCGAAAAGCCCGCCGCCGTCCTCGCGGAACGCGACGGGACCGGCTACACGCCCGGCTTCGCCCGCGTGGCGCTGCCCCCCGGGACGCCCGCAGGCTCGATTGTCGCTATCACCCCCAAGACTATCAAGGACGGCCTGCTGACATGAGCGAGACGAGCTGGAGCGAGCGGCTGTTCGGCGGTTTCCGCAAGACCCAGCAGCGGCTGGCTGAAAACCTCACCGAGGCGGTCGGCACCGCGCGGCTCGACGATGCGACGCTCGACCAGGTCGAGGATGCGCTGATCATGTCGGATCTCGGACCCTCGGCCGCGGCGCGAATCCGCGAGAAGCTGCGGGAGAAGCGCTTCGGGCTGGAGATCTCGCCCGAACAGCTCAAGGAAGCGGTCGCCGGGGAGATCGCGGCGATCCTGCGCCCGGTGGCGATCCCGCTCGAGATTACTGCCTTCCCGCGCCCGCAGGTGGTGCTAGTGATCGGGGTCAACGGCAGCGGCAAGACCACCACCATCGCCAAGCTGGCGCATCTGTTCCAGGAAGACGATTATTCGGTGATGCTGGCCGCGGGCGACACCTTCCGCGCCGCCGCCATCGGCCAGCTCGCCACCTGGGCAGACCGGGTGGGCGTGCCGCTGGTACGCGGACACGAGGGCGGCGATCCGGCGAGCATCGTGTTCGATGCAGTCAAGGCAGCGACCGATCGCGGCACCGATGTGCTGATCGTCGACACCGCCGGGCGGCTGCAGAACAAACGCGAGCTGATGGACGAACTGACCAAGATCCGGAAGGTTCTCGGCCGTCTCAACCCCGATGCGCCGCACAATGTGCTGCTGGTGCTCGATGCCACGAATGGACAGAATGCCTTGAACCAGATCGACGTGTTTCGCGAAATGGCGGGGGTCACCGGGCTGGTGATGACCAAGCTCGATGGCACCGCGCGCGGCGGCGTGCTGGTCGCGGCGGCCGAGCAATACGGGCTCCCGATCCATGCCATCGGCGTCGGCGAGAAAATCGACGACTTGCGCCCCTTCGACCCCGATCTGGTCGCGCGCGTGATCGCGGGGGTCGCGTGATGAGCGAGCCCACAACCGCCACGAATGAACCCAAGCCCAAGACCGGCTGGCTCAACATCCTCGTCGATTACGGGCCGTTGCTGGTGTTTCTCGGCGCCTACAAGTTCGCCGCGCCCGACGAACCCGGTCCGCTGGGCGAGATCGCCGCGGTGATCTACGGCACCGTGGCGTTCATGGTGGCCGCAGTCGTCGCGCTGGCGTTCTCGAAATGGAAGTTCGGCAAGATTTCGCCGATGCTGATGCTCTCGACCGCGCTGATCGTCGGCTTCGGCGCGCTCACCATCTGGCTGCGCGATCCCGATTTCATCCAGGTAAAGCCGACCGCGATCTACATCTTCTTCGGGGTGGTGCTGCTGGTCGGCTACGCCCGCGGGCGCGCGCTGCTGCAGACCCTGCTCGAGGCCGCCTTCGAAGGGGTCACCCAGGAGGGCTGGCTCAAGCTGTCGCGCAATTGGGGGATGTTCTTCCTCGCGCTCGCGGTGCTCAACGAGGTGCTGCGCGCGCAGCTGAGTTTCGAAAGCTGGCTGTGGGCGAAGATCTGGGTCTTCATGCCGCTGACCTTCGTGTTCACCTTCACCCAGATCCCGATGCTGCTCAAGCACGGGCTCGCGCTGGAAGACGCCGACGAAGTGCTCAAGGACCAGCCCCCCACCGGGGAATAACCCGGCCCCACTCCAGCGCCGTTAGATTTCCACCTGGCTTCCCAGCTCGACCACGCGGTTGGTCGGCAGCCGGAAGAACTCCATCGCGGTCGCCGAATTGCGCAGCATCCAGGCGAAGATCTTCTCGCGCCAGATCGGCATCCCCGGCTTGTCGCTGGCGATCAGCGTCTGGCGGCTGAGGAAGAAGCTGGTGTTCATCATGTCGAATTCCCCGCCGCAGCGCGACATGCTTTTGAGCCCCTTCGGCACGTCGGTTTCCTCCATAAAGCCGTAGTGCAGCACCGCGCGATAGAAGCCGTCGCCCAGATCGTGCATTTCGCATCGGGCGTTCTCGTCGACATAGGGTTCGTCGGCGATATCGATCGTCAGAATCACCACCCGTTCGTGAAGCACCTTGTTGTGCTTGATGTTGTGCAGCAGCGCCGAGGGTACGCCGGCGGTCTGGCTGGCCATGAAGATCGCGGTGCCCGGCACGCGGGTGGTGCTGTTCTTGGCCGATTTGGCGAAGATCTCGATCGGCAGCGCAACCTCGGTCATGCGATCGCGCATCAGCTTGCGCCCCCGTGCCCAGGTGGTGAGCAGGGTGAAGGCGAACAGACCGACCACCAGCGGGAACCAGCCACCATCGGCGACCTTGGTGAGGTTGGCGGCGAAATAGGCGCCATCGACGATCAGGAACACCAGCACCACCGGCGCGGCGTACCACCATTTCCATTTCCACACCCCGACGAAAAGCACCGCCATCAGCAGCGTGTCGATCGTTACCGCGCCGGTCACCGCGATCCCGTAGGCGGCGGCGAGGTTGGAGGAATTCTGGAAGGTCAGCACCAGGATGATCACCGCGACCATCAGCGCCCAATTGACCACCGGAATGTAAATCTGTCCGGCCTCGGTCTCGCTGGTGTGGCGGATCGAGAGGCGCGGGATGAAACCCAGCTGGATTGCCTGATGGGTGATCGAGAACGCGCCCGAGATGACCGCCTGGCTGGCGATGAAGGTCGCAACCGTCGCCAGCAGAACCAGCGGCAATCGGAAATCCTCGCTCGCGAGGAAGAAGAACGGATTCTGGATCGCTTCCTGCGCCATCTCGGGCGGCAGGCTCATCACCATGGCACCCTGGCCGAAATAATTGAGCAGCAGGCAGGGCATGACGAAGCCGAACCAAGACAGCCGCATCGGCCCGCGACCGAAATGGCCCATATCGGAATAGAGCGCTTCCGACCCCGTCACCGCCAGCACGACCGAACCCAGCGCGAGAAATGCCAGCCAGCCGTCGATGACAAAGAAATTGACTGCGTAATAGGGATTGAGCGCCCACAGCACTTCGGGATGCTGGAGGATCTGGTTGATCCCGAGCCCCGCGATGACGACGAAATAGACGATCATCACCGGCGCAAACAGCGCGCCCACCTTGGCGGTCCCGCGCTTCTGGATCACGAACAGCCCGATCAGCAGCACCAGCGCGATAGGGATGACCAGTTCCTCCATGTCGGGATTCACCACGGTCAGCCCCTCCACCGCCGAAAGCACCGAGATCGCAGGAGTAATCATCGAATCGCCATAGAACAGCGAGGTCGCGAATACCCCCAGCAGCACCGCAAGCCAGCCGTAACGCGAGCCGCTGATATGCCGCGAGATCAACGCCACCAGCGCAAGGCTGCCGCCCTGCCCCTTGTTGTCGGCGCGCATCAGGATGGTGACGTATTGCAGCGAGACGACCAACGTCATCGACCAGAAGATCAGGCTGACCACGCCGAGGATATGCATGCTGTCGAGCGCCAGCGGATGCGATCCCGCGAAGGTTTCGCGGAAGGCATAGAGCGGGCTGGTGCCGATATCGCCGAAGACGATACCGATCGCGCCGACGGCAAGCGCGCCCTTGGTCGCCTTCTTGCCGACACCGCTTGTGCCCGGTGTTCCGCCGGTGCCCTCGGCGGACGGGTGCTTCTGGGGCACCTGGCTTTCGCTCATAGGTGCGGCGTCCCTGCTCTCATGTGGTTGCCCCTTCGCGCGCGGCAGCAGTGCCGCTCCGCAAGGTGGGGGCGCTTAGCAGGAAGGTTTCGGGCGGGCAACACAGCGGCCCCATCCGGCCTAGCGGGTGGCGGGGGGTATCCCGCCTCCGGACAGCAGCGTGTCGAGCCGGTCCAGCCGTTCGACCAGACCCGGGCGCCACGGAGCGTCCGCTGGCGCGTCGGCGAGAATATCCGCCCACATCCGTCGCCCTTGCGCGAACTCGCCCTGCCGCAGCATCGCCAGGCCGACGAAATAGCCGGGGGCGGGATTGTCGCCGTCGAGTTCCTCGGCGCGGGCATAGGCGAACAGCGCGGCGGCGCTGAGCTGGCCTTGCGCGTGTTCGACCAGCACATTGCCCAGTGCGACCCAGGCCTCGTCGTCCGCGGGATTCTCGGCCACGGCGTTGCGCAGGAAATTTGCTGCATCCTCGTATTGTCCGCGCCGGGCGAAACCGTCGGAGCTGACGACGTAGCGCGACGGCATCGAGCCTACGGGATCGTAGAACTCGCGTCTTGCCTCAACCATCAGTTCGCCGGTTTCCACCACCCGCTCCGGATCGACGCTCGGGGCCGCCGGCTGGCCGGGCGCGCCATGCAGCGCATAGCCCGTCAGCCCGAACAGCAGCGTCGCGCCGAACAGCGTCCAGCCGCTGCGTGCCAGACCGAACAGCAAGGCCGCGGCAAGGAACCCAAGACCCGCCAGCGCAAGGATCGGCAGCCAGGTCATGCGCGCCTCGCGAAGCGGCGCCAGAAGATCGCGCCGGCCACCAGCAGGATCAACAGCGGCACCACGAAAAGCGGCCAGGTGGTTGCGCTGACCTGCGGCGTGTAACTGACATAATCGCCATAACGCTCCATCAGCCAGGCTCGGATCGCCTCGGGATGCTCGCCCGAGGCGACACTGATCCTGACCTGGTGGCGCATGTCGCCCGCCATGGGCGAATCGCTGTCGTTGATCGCCTGCGACTGGCATTCGAGGCAGCGCAGCGTCGCCATCAGCTCATGCGCGATGGCTTCCTGAGCCGGGTCGTCGAGCTGGCGATTGGCATAGGGTGCAGGCGGAAGCGATTGCTGCGCGAGCAGTGGCGCCCCCAGAGACAGCATCAGCAGCGCCATCAGGGCCATCAGGGCCTGTCGCAGCGCAGCGGCGGAGAACGGGCGCAAAGCGGTCATGCGCCCGCTTCCCGCAGCTTCTCAAGCAGCACCGGCACATCGGTTTCGCGAATGTCGCCGATATGCTGGTGGGTAATCCGGCCCTGCCCGTCGATCACGAAGGTTTCGGGGACGCCCGAGGATCCAATCGCGAACTGCACTTCGGACAAATCGTCGGCCCCGACCGCGACATAGGGATTGCCATGGCGTTCGAGGAAGCGTGCGACATCTTCGGGCCGGTCGCGGATGGCGATGCCGACGATCGGTGCGCCCTGCTCCTGCAATTGCTCGAGATAAGGCGCTTCGGCGATGCAGGGGACGCACCAGCTCGCCCATATGTTCAAGAGACGCGGCTGGCCGTCGCCGAACTGCGCGCTGGCGATCCCGGGCAGGTCGGTGGTGGCCGGACGCAGATCGAAATAGGGCAGTTCGCGGCCGACCATGCGGCTCTCGATGAATTCGTTCTTGGGCTGCGACAATTGGTAACCGGCCACACCGAAGAAGCCCGCAAACATCAGCAGGGGAACCCACAGGCGCCAGCCGCTCATAGCGCGCTCTCCTCGGGCCGCATGTCCTCGGAACGCATATCTTCGTAAGCCATGTCTTCGGAACCCATGTCCTCGGGGCGCATGTCCTCGGGGCGCATGTCCTCGCGGCGTTCGGCGGCGCGGCGGAGCACGCTGCGGTTCTTCAGGTCATCCCTGACCCGGCCGATGATGGCCAGCACTCCGCCCAGCGCCACCAGCAGGCCTCCATACCAGATCAGCGTCACGAATGGCTTCCACCACAGGCGCACCTGCCAGCGTCCGTCACCCGCCGACTCGCCCATGACCGCATACAACTGGCCGTTCCAGCGGGTGGCCAGCACGCTTTCGGCGGTGACTTGCGGCGGCGCCCAGAAGGTCCGCGACTGCGGGCGCATCGAGATCGGCTCGCCATCGCCGATCCTTGCGCTGAGCTGGCCTTCGATTGCGGTCCAGTTGGGCCCCGCGACCGGGACGATGGCGTCGAGCGTAACCGCCCATTGGCCGACCTGGGTGGTGTCGCCCGGTGCCAGCGCGGCGAGGCGCTCCTTGGTGAAGGCGCTTTCGCTGGCCATGCCGAACAGCGCCACCGCAATCCCGAAATGCGCCACCACCATGCCCCAGGTCGCGATCGGGACGCGCGTGAGCTTGCGCCCGCGCAGCGGCAGGAAGCTTGCCACGGTCAGCATTGCCGCGACCGCCAGCCCGAGCAACGGCAGCAGCGCGACATCGCCCAGGACTGCAATCAGCACCAGCGCGACCACCAGGATCGCGCCCAGCACGATCATCTCGCGCGAGATCCGCGCGAACCGGTCTTCGCGCCAGCGCAGCAGCGGGCCGACCGCCATCACCAGCAGCATCGGAATGACGAAGATCGCCCCGACGGGGTTGAAATAGGGCGGCCCGACCGAGACGCGGATATCGAAGGCTTCGGTGAGCAGCGGATAGAGCGTGCCGAGAAGGACGATTGCGAGGATCGCGCTGAGCATGACATTGTTGACCACCAGCGCGCCCTCGCGGCTGGCGATGGCGAAGCGCTTGCCTTCGGAGATGGTGCTGGCGCGCAGCGCGAACAGCAGCAGCGCGCCGCCGATATAGAGCGCCAGCAGCAGCAGGATGAAGGTTCCGCGCTCGGGGTCTACCGCGAAGGAATGGACGCTGGTGAGGATGCCCGATCGCACGAGGAAGGTGCCGAGCATGCTCATCGAGAAGGCGACCACGCCGAGCATGATCGTCCACACCCGCAAGGCGTCGCGCGCGGCCAGCACGCTGACCGAATGAAGCAGCGCGGTCGCGGCGAGCCACGGCATCAGCGAGGCGTTCTCGACCGGGTCCCAGAACCACCAGCCGCCCCAGCCCAGCTCGTAATAGGCCCAGTATGAGCCCGCAGTGATCCCGACGGTGAGGAACACCCAGGCGCCCAGCACCCAGGGCCGCATCGCGCGGGCGAAGGCCGGGGTGACCTCGCGCGTGATCAGCGCGCCGACCGCGAAACTGAAGGCGATCGAGAGACCGACATATCCGAAATAGAGCGTCGGCGGGTGGAAGGCGAGCCCGATATCCTGCAGCAGCGGGTTGAGCCCCATCCCCTCGGCGGCGGGGATCGGCAACCGCTCGAACGGGTTCGAGCTGAGCAGCAGGAAGGCGTAGAACCCCAGCGCCACGAAGCCCTGCGCCGCGAGCACCGCCTGCATGGTGCGGTCGGGCAGGCGTCGCTCGACCACCGCGATCAGAGCGCCCGCCAGCGCCATCACCGTGACCCACAGCAGCATCGAGCCCTCGTGATTGCCCCAAGCGCCCGACAGTTTGAACACCATCGGCTTGAGCGCGTGCGAATGGCTCGCGACCAGCTTCACCGACAGGTCGGTGATCGCGAAGACATAGAGCAGCGCGCAGAAGGAAAGCCCTGCGAACACGCCCTGAACCACCGCTGCCGGGCGGATCAGCCCGCCGAGCTCGGTGGTCGTGCCCGCGCGTACGGAGAGGAACCCGGCGATCGTCTGCAGCCCCGCCAGAGCGGCGGCGAGCCACAGTGCGGCAAGACCGAGTTCGGCGATCATTCGAGCCCGACCGTGGTGTCTTTGGCGAATTCCGCGGCCTCGAGCCCGGTCATGCCTTCCAGTTCGCGGGGGACGTAATTCTCGTCGTGCTTCGCCAGCAGGTTGTCGGCGATGAAGATCCCGCCGGGGGCAAGCCGACCTTCGGCGACCACGCCCGAGCCCTCGACGAACAGATCGGGCGCGATCCCGGCAAACTGCACCGGCACCCGCGCGCCGTCATTGCCGGCGACCATGAAGCGCAGCGTGAAACCGTCCGCGTCGGTCGCCAGCGAGCCTTCCTCGACCATGCCGCCCAGCCGGACCGCCTGGCCGATCGCCGGCGGGTCGTCGCGCATCTGCTCGGGGAGGTAGAAATAGCTCGCCTGGCTGCGCAGCGCATAGGCCGCGAGCAGCCCCGCCGCGACCAGCGCGATCAGCGCGACCACGACCAGCACGAGGCGCTGGTGCTTGGGTTTGAGCGCGCTCACTGGCCGCGCATCCGGTCGCGGGCAAGGTCGCGGCGGCGTTCGGCGCGGCGCATCGCCAGCCAGCTCCAGCCGGTCATCGCGACGATGCCGATCACCCCCACCGCATAGGCGGCAAGAACGAAATCCCACTGGTCGAGCGCTTCGCGGATCACCTCATGCCTCCATCGCCTTGCGCCGCAGCCGCGAGTCGGCTTGGGCATCGGCCAGCAAGGCGCGCATCCGCATCAGCACGATCGCGCCGAACAGTAGCGAGAAGCCAAGCACCGAGACAAGCAGTGGGACCAGAAACTCGGCATCGATGCTGCTGCCCCCGGCGGTAATGCTGGGCGGCTGGTGAAGAGAATTCCACCATACCACCGAACGGTTGATGATCGGGATGTTGACCGCGCCCAACAATCCGAAGATCGCCGGGATCCGCGGGCTCACGCCTTCGCGCTCGGCGGCCTGCGCCAGCGCGATATAGGCCAGATAGAGGAACGCCAGCACCAGCATGCTGGTCAGCCGCCCGTCCCAAACCCACCATGTTCCCCAGGTCGGACGCCCCCAGATCGATCCGGTGATCAGACACAGCGCAGTAAACACCAGCCCCGGCACCGCCGCGCCGCGCGCCGCCAGATTGGCGAGCGGATGGCGCCAGACGAGATAGACCAGGCTGGAAAGCGCAATCGCCGACCAGCCGCCCATCCCAAGCCAGGCGGCGGGGACGTGGAGGAAAAGGATGCGCACGGTCTCGCCCATCAGCCGGTCGGGCGGAACGACGAAAAACCCCCACAGCAGAGCGCCGGTTACGAGCACCAGTCCGCCCACCAGCAGCAAAGGGGTCAGCCAGCGGGCCAGCGACAGGAAGCGCTTGGGATTGGCGAAGCCATGCATCGGATATCACCATTCTGACAGGCTCCCGCGCCGGGTGCAAGAGCCCGGATCAGCGTCCGATCAGCTTTTGTGCCATCCGGTCCGCGACCTGGTCGGGCGAGACGCCGCTAATGTCGCTTTCGGTCCATATTTCCTCGAGCCGTCCGGGGATCTGCGCGAGCCGCTTGCGGACTTCGTTGATGTCGCAATCCTTGCCTTCTCGGCGGCTGAGATATTCCAGGGTGACGCTGATGATGCCGCCGGCGTTGATCACGTAGTCGGGGGCGTAGAGGATGCCGCGCTCGGCCAGCAGCTGGCCGTGGTGTGCGCGCGCAAGCTGGTTGTTGGCCCCGCCCGCGACCACCGCACAATCAAGCCGCGCGATACCGTCGTCGTCGAGCACCGCGCCCAGCGCGTTGGGACTGAAGACATCGCAGGTCACGCCCATAACCGCATCGCTGGCGCAGGTCTCGGCATCGAGCTCGCGCGCGAGTTCTTCGACCCGGTCGCGGTGGATGTCCGACAGGGTCAGCCGCGCGCCATCCTTGGCGAGCAGGCGGGCGACTCCGCCACCGACGCTGCCGGTGCCTTGGATCGCGACATGGACGCCTGCGACGCTGTCCTTGCCCAGCTTGTGGCGAACCGCCGCCCTGATGCCGTGATAGATGCCCATCGCGGTGAAGGGTCCCGGGTCGCCGCCAGCCGCAGCCGCATCGCTGTTGGGAAGGCCGGAGACATATTGGGTGCGCTCGGCAACCAGCGCCATATCGGCTTCGGAGATGCCGACATCCTCGGCGGTGACATATTGGCCATTGAGCGCTTCGACCGCATCGGCAAAGGCTGCGAGCATTTCGGGGCTTTTGCCCTTGGCCGCGTCGGCCAGGATCACGGCCTTGCCGCCACCCATCGGCAGCCCGGCCATGGCGTTCTTGTAGCTCATGCCGCGGCTCAACCGCAGCGCGTCGCGAATGGCATCCTTGGGATCGGGATAATGCCAGAACCGCGTTCCGCCGGCACCGGGTCCGAGATGGGTGGAATGGAGCGCGATGATCGCGGTCAGACCGGACTTGGGATCGCGGACGAGCTGGACCAGTTCGTGGTCGTCGTAATCCGCTTCGGTCCAGAATGCCGTCATATTGGTATCGATCCCGTCCAGAATGAGCGCAGCCCGCGGGCCCGCTTCGTGCAATTGCGGCCCGGCGGGGCTCGCGGATGGGGGGAAAATGGGGCGATCGACGGGTCTTGAACCCGCGACCTCCGGTACCACAAACCGGCGCTCTAACCAACTGAGCTACGATCGCCACATGCCCCCGGGCCGGCCATGTACCGGGCCCGTGAAGTGGGGGCTGTTACTGCGCTGAACCCAAGCGTCAAGCGGCTTGGGGGCGCGGCGCGTGCCTGTTGCATATGGCGGGCTGGATGGGAAGGGAAAAAGGCGTCTCGACATCGGCTGGCGCAATTATCTTTCCCGGTCGGTTTCGCCCGGCTTGTTCCTGGCGACCGGATCGATAAGGATCGGGGAGATGAACTCCCCAGGCGAATCCTCGGCGGCGCGGCTGCTCGCCCACAAAGGCGCGCAACGCGTACCGACCGACAGGCTCGAACTGTTCCAGCTGCGCAGCTTCATCGATCCCGACCTGTGCAGCCAGCTGATCGAGATGATCGAGACCGATCGCCGCCCTTCCACAATCGCCGACGACAATGGCGACCGCTATTTCCGCACCAGCGAAACCTGCGACCTCGCTCCCGGCAATCCCGCCGTGCAGGCGCTGGAAGAGCGGCTGCTGGCGCTGTCGGGGATCAATCCGGTGCATGGCGAACCCGTGCAGGGCCAGCGCTACGATGTCGGACAGGAATTCAAACCCCATTGCGACTGGTTCAATCCCGACGGTCAGGATTACGAACAATATTGCGCGGTCGCCGGACAACGGACCTGGACCTTCATGGTCTATCTCAACGAGGTCGAGGCCGGCGGCGCGACCCGCTTCAAGACCATCGGCAAGAGCTTTGCCCCGGAGGCGGGCAAGCTGGTGTGCTGGAACAACCGCCGCCCCGATCCGGACGGTTTTCCTCGCGGCAATCCCAACACGCTCCACCACGGAATGAAGGTGCGCAAGGGCCGCAAATACGTGATCACCAAATGGTACCGCGAACGGCCCTACATCTAGATTCGAGCCCTGGATCCAGAAGCTGAAAAGGGCCCGGATACGGAAAGGGCGGCCCCGTCGGACCGCCCTCCCTCACGACCTTGCGGCCGCAACTGGTGAACCCTGCCCCCGCCGATGCGGAGGAACCGGGGATTATTTCTTGAGGCTGAGCCCGCCAAAGCGCTTGTTGAAGGCGGCAACGCGGCCACCTTCCTGCAGCTGCTGACGACCGCCGGTCCACGCCGGGTGGCTGGTGGGGTCGATGTCGAGCGAGAGCGTGTCGCCCTCCTTGCCCCAGGTGGAGCGAGTCTGGAATTCGGTACCATCGGTCATCTTGACGTTGATGGTGTGGTAATCGGGATGGGTTTCGGCCTTCATGGCTCGTGTCTCCAAGCGTGAGGACCGGTTCCGACCGGCCCCGCTGTGTATCGGGAAGGCGCGCGTCTAGTTTGGGTTGTTTCGGAAAGCAACCGAAGTTTTGTATTCCGCACGCGATCCGGCCTGCGGAAACAATAAACAGAAGCTATGCTGCTGGCGGGTCCGCGATCATCGCGGTGAAATCGACCTCGCAGGTGGTCTTGCCCTCGACGCTGGCCTTGCCCTTGAACTTGTAGACCCGGCTGCGCTTCTGGGTGAATTCCACTTCCATCTCGAGCAGGCAGCCCGGCGTCACGGGAGCGCGGAACTTGGCGTTCTCGATCCCCATGAAATAGACCAGCTTGCCAGAACCGGCGAGGCCGAGCGTCTCGATCCCGAGGATCGCGGCGGCCTGCGCCATCGCCTCGACCTGCAGCACGCCGGGCATGATCGGCGCGCCGGGGAAATGGCCCTGGAAGAACTCCTCGTTGAATGAGACCGCCTTGACCGCATGGATCCGCTCGCCATGCTCGATCGAGCGCACCCGATCGACCAGCAGCAGCGGATAGCGATGCGGCAGCGCTTTCAGCACCCCCCTGATGTCGAGGCTCTTGACCTCGGAACCTTCGGATCCGGCGCCCGGGGCGCTGCCGCTATCGCTCATTTCTGTCACTCTTTACGCGTGCCGATAGCGGTCAGCGGCCGCTCGGCTGCTGCGCCGGCGGGGTCTGCTGCTGAGCCTGCTGCGCTTGCTGTTGCTGCGCGATCGCGAAAATCTGCTGGACCTGCTGATAGACCGAGACGGACTGGCGCGAGGGCTGCCAGCCGGCTGGCGGCGTGGTCTGCACGCTCGGCACCGCGGTGTTGAGCGCGGCGACGATCTTGGTCGTCATGTCCGCCGCGGGTGCCGAATAGATCACCGCGTCGGGTGTTATCACCATCTGCACCTGGTTCTGGGTCACGACCTGCTGCAGAACCGGGCTGTACTGGCGCAGGATCTGCTCGAGCGCATAGACGCGCGCCAGATCGATCTGGTTGCTGAGCTGGCCGACTTCCTGCTCGATCTGCTGGATCTGCTGCCACTGCGGCGTGGCCTGCGCCGCAGCCTGCTCCGCCTCGTCGAGCCCGCCATCTCTATTGGTGTCGAGCTGCGTCAACAGCGTCTCGATCTGCTGCTGGCGCTGCTGGATGGTGGTGATCTGCGTCTGATAGGTGGTTCCGACCTGCTGAAAGGCAGTGCGCAGCGCGTTGGTTTGAGCGATGGCGAGCGGGATGTTGACCACGCCGATGTTGCCCTGGACCTGCGCGCTGGCCGGAGCAGCGGCGAAAACGGCGACGGCGAGGCTCGCCGAAGCGACCGATTTGGCAAAGAATTTCATTAGAATTGCGTTCCTACGTTGAAGGAAAAGAGTTTGGTGTCATCGCCCGGCTGTTTCTTGAGCACATGAGCTAGATCGATCCTGAACGGGCCGAAAGGCGAGTTCCAGTTGACCCCGATGCCTACCGAAATGCGCGGGCTTGGGCTGTCGCCGAGGAAGACTTCCTCGAACGCCGGAATGGTGTTCCCCTGGGCCAGGAAGCCTTCGGGAATGGGATCGCCCTCCGGGATTGCCACAGTGGTGCTAAGCTCACCATTAGCGCCCGGCTTAAAGAAGATCGGATTGCCGTTGGCATCGCGCTGCGGATTGAAAAATTCGCCCCCGAGCGGATTTTGCAGCAGGATGGGGTTGGTGATGTTGAACAGACCACCAACATCGAGGAAGACCGAGGGGCGCAGACCCAATTCGCGC
The DNA here is from genome assembly GCF_001678665.1 of Erythrobacter sp. QSSC1-22B. Classification (GTDB taxonomy): domain Bacteria; phylum Pseudomonadota; class Alphaproteobacteria; order Sphingomonadales; family Sphingomonadaceae; genus Qipengyuania. The sequence continues at coordinate 34,015 of NZ_LZRP01000007.1, read as the reverse complement.
GCACCGGTTCCCAGCGGGATCTCAATTTCCGCGCGGCCCATATAGTAAGCGGTGCCGCCAAGCGCATCGTCCTGAATGCTGTCGCGGTCGGTTACCACTTCACCGATACCATCGCCGTCCGGATCGATTATCGGGCGCCGAAGCACGCGCGGGCCCACGCCGCGGATGTCGAAACCGCGGATCTGCGGCTCGCCGAGGAAGAAGCGATCGGTCAGGCGGACATCGTCGGTTCCCGGAATGCCCCGGTCCTCGAAGCTGCGGATTGCGCCGCCTTCCGCGGTTAGTGCGAGGATGAACCCGGCAGGAAGCGGATAATACTGACCGGCCTTGCCGCGCACGCGCAGATATTTCACCGAGCCGCCCAGCCCGGCATATTCGGTGGTGATCGAGAGGTTGCGACCACGCGTGGGGCGCAGGCGGCTGTCGGTGGAGTCGATCGAGAACGTCAGGCCGAGGATCGAGCTCGTCCGCTCGCCGATCGCGTCACACAGGAAGCGGGTGGCCAGGAACGGATCGCAGGTTGCGATTCCGTCGCCATCGGTATCGCTGAAAAACCGGCCCTCGTCGATCGAGACATTGTCGTTGTTGAGCGTATAGCTGGCGAACAAAGACGAATATTCGCTCAGCGGCACGCCGGCGCGCAGCGAGAAACCGGTGGTCGACTGTTCAAACGTGCTGTTGCGATTCCGGTTGAACCCGAAATTGCTGTAGTCCTTGCGATAGACATCGACACCCGCCGAGATATTCCGGTCGAACAGATAGGGCTCGGAGAAGCTGGCCTGCGCCGAGCGCGAGAAGCGCGAATAGTTGAGGCTGAGCCCGACCGTCTGGCCGCGACCGCGGAAATTGCGCTGGCGGATCGACCCCTGCAGGATGAAGCTCTCGAGCGAGGAGAAGCCCGCCGACAGCTGCAGTTCGCCGGTTGCCTGCTCCTCGACATTGGCCTCGAGGATGATCCGGTCCGGGGCGCTGCCCTCGACTTGGGTGATCTCGAAATTCTCTTGGAAGAAGCCGAGCGAATTGATCCGAGCCGCCGAACGCTTGACCTGGAGCGAGTTGAACGCGTCGCCCTCGGCCACGCGGAATTCGCGGCGCACGACCTTGTCCTGCGTCAGCGTGTTGCCATTGACGTCGATCCGCTCGACATAGACACGCGGGGCCTCGCGCAGCAAGAAGGTCACGTCCATCGTGAGGTCTTCCTTGCTGCGGTTGAACTGCGGCGCGACGTCGGCGAAGGCATAGCCGAAGGTGCCGGCGAGATCGGTCAGTTGTTCGACCGTGTTCTCGACCTGCTCGGCATTGTACCAGTCGCCGCGCTGCATCGGCAGGCGCCCGGTCATCGAGGCGCTATCGAAGTCGCGCAACTCGCTTTCGACCTTCACTTCGCCGAATTTGTAGCGTTCGCCTTCCTCGACGACATAGGTGATGATGAAATCGCGCTGATCGGGCGTCAGTTCGGCAACTGCAGAGACCACGCGGAAATCGGCGTAGCCCTGCGTCAGGTAGAACTGGCGCAGCTTCTGCTGGTCGAACGCCAGCCGGTCGGGATCGTAGCTGGTGTTGGAACTCAGGATACTGAGCAGCCGTGCCTGCTTGGTGATCATCTCGCCGCGCAGATCGCCGTCCGAGAACGCCTCATTGCCGATGATGTTGATCTGCTGGACCTTGGACTTGGGGCCTTCGTCGATCTCGAAGACCACATCGACGCGGTTCTGAGCCAGCTGGACCATCTGCGGCTCGACCGTCGCGGCAAAGCGGCCCTGACGCTTGTAGAGCTCGATGATCCGCGCGACATCGGCGCGGACCTTCGAACGGGTGAAGATCTGCCGCGGCGCGAGCCTGATCTCGGGGACGATCTTGTCGTTCTTGATCCGGTCGTTGCCTTCGAGAATGATGCGGTTGATCACCGGGTTCTCGACCACGGTAATCAGCACATTGCCGTTCTCGAAGCGGACATCGGCGGTGGCGAACAATTCGGTGGCGTAGATGTCCTTGAGCACCTCGTCGCCGACCACCTGGCTCCATTCCTCGCCCGGACGCAGCCTGATGTAGGACAGGATCGTCTGCGCCTCGAGCCGCTGGGCGCCCGCGACCGAAATCGTCTGCACGATCTCGCCCTGCTGGGTGGCGGCCGGAGCGGCAGTTTGCGCTGCAGCGGGAGCCGGCGGTTGCGTGGCTTCCGGATCGGCAGGCGCATCCTGCGCCATGCCCGCGACCGGCAGACCCGCGAGGATCGTCCCCGCCATCAGCATAGCGGGAAGCCGCCAGGCGCGCTTCGATTCTACTGCGGAGATCTTATAAGTATTGTTCGACAAGGAGATACCCGTCCCATAAACTTCGTCGGACCCGGACAATACGCTATCTCCCGGAGGGGCGACACCGCTGATCCGGGCAGGCTCGCTGCCCTTTGCCCGATGCGCCCCATGCAATCAAGCACTGCAGGCGACGTAACGGACGGCCGACGCTTCCTTTGACCCCGGCTAATTCCCGAAAACGGGAAGGCTCACCAGATCGTTGATCGTGACGAATATCATCAGCATGAGCACGAGGGCCATGCCGGTGCGATACGCCAATTCCTGACTGCGCTGCCCGACCGGCTTGCGGCGGATCGCTTCCGCCGCATAGAAAGCCAAGTGCCCGCCGTCGAGAGCCGGAATTGGCAGCAGGTTGATGAATGCCAAGTTAAGCGAGATCAGCGCAACGAAGTTGACGAAGGTGATCGCCCCCATGCTCAGCTGCTCGCCGGAATATTTGGCGATCTTGACCGGCCCGCCCAGCTCCTGAACCGAACGTTCGCCGGTGAAAATCTGCGCGATTCCCGTCAGCATCATATCCATCACCCCGATCGAGTGATCGACCGCCAGCCCGATGGCCGCGATCGGCCCAGCGCGTTCGTAAACATAGTCCGACCCGGCCGACTGGATCCCGACCAAGCCGATCTTGGAACTGTTGCCGAAGCGGTCCTCCATCTCCTCGGCGCGGACCGTGACCGGATAGCTGCGCTCGGTGCCGTCGCGCTCGACCGTGAAGGCCAGCGTTCGCCCGGGATAAAGCATCACCGCATCCTGCACGGCGGAGAAATCTTCCACCGCACTGCCTTCGATGGCGACGATCCGATCGCCCACTTCCAGCCCGGCATCGCGCGCCGGAGACTGTTCGGGGAAAGCCTCGATGGTCAGCTGGCGCTCGGGATCGGCAGCAACCGGCTGGCCGTAGAAAGCGAAGAAGCCGGCAAAGATAACCAGAGCGATCAATACGTTGGTCGCCGGACCTGCGAAGACGATCAAAGCGCGCTTCCACAGCGACGCCTGATGGAACCCGCCCACGATATCTTCGTCCGTCGCGCTGGCGTCGGGAACGCTCGCGGGGTTCATATCGCCCTTGAACTGGACATAGCCCCCCAGCGGCAGCGCCGAGAGCTTCCAGCGAGTACCGCGGCGGTCGGTCCAGCCGGCGATCTCCTTGCCGAACCCGACCGAGAATGCCTCGGCCTCGACCCCGAACCAGCGTCCGACGAGATAATGACCCAGCTCGTGCAAGGTTATGAGCGGGCCCAGCAGCAGCGGGAAGCCGATGAGATACATCCAGAAGGGGATCGAAGCGTCCAAGTCAGGCAGACTCCAGCAAAGAGGTAGCAGTGGCACGGGCCGCGTGATCGATCATCAGGACTTCGTCGAGCGCGTGCGGTGCGGGCGGCAGGTTTCCGCTTTCCAGCACCTGCTCGACCAATAATGCGATCCGGGTGAACCCAATCTTACCGGCGAGGAAGGCTGCGACCGCCACTTCGTTGGCGGCGTTGAGAACGGCGGGCATCGCCCCGCCCGCTTCGGCCGCCTGGCGCGCAAGCCTGGTCGCGGGGAAACGGGTCTCGTCGGGCGCCTCGAAGGTCAGTTCACCGATCGCGGCGAGATCGAGCGGTTCGCAGGGCGATTCCATGCGCGCCGGCCAGGCGAGGCAAGAGGCGATCGGCACCCGCATGTCGGATGGCCCGAGCTGCGCCAACGTCGAACGGTCGCGGAACTCGACCATCGAGTGGATCACGCTTTGCGGATGCACCACGATGCCGAGCTTATCGAGCCCGACGGGAAACAGGTGATGGGCCTCGATCAGTTCGAGCCCCTTGTTCATCATGGTCGCCGAATCGACACTGATCTTGGCGCCCATGTCCCAATTGGGATGCGCCACCGCCTGCGCCGGGGTGGCAGCTTCGAGCTGCGCCAGCGTCCATGTCCGCAAGGGGCCGCCGCTGGCGGTGAGAGTGATCTTTGATACTTCGGCCAGATCGTTTCCGGCGAGGCACTGGAAGATCGCGTTGTGTTCCGAATCGACCGGCAGCAAAGTCGCGCCGCTGCGCGTGACCGCGGCGGTCATGACTTCGCCGGCGGAGACCAGCGCTTCCTTGTTGGCCAGCGCCACCGTGCCGCCCTGCTCGATCGCCGCCATAACCGGCGCGAGACCGGCGCAGCCGACAATGGCCGCGACAGTCATGTCGACGGGGCGCGAGGCGACTTCGCAAAGCGCGTTGCGCCCGGCGGCAGCCTCGATCCCGCTGCCCGCCAGCGCATCGCGCAAATCGGCAAGGCAGCTTTCGTCGGCCACCACCGCGATCTCGGCGGAAAATTCGCGCGCCAGGCTTGCCAGTTCGGCGACGTTGCAATTGGCTGTCAGCGCCACCACCCGCCAGTCGGCGCGGTTGCGGCGGATCAGGTCGAGCGTCGAGGCTCCGACCGATCCGGTAGCGCCGAGGATTGTGAGCGAGCGGGTCATGCCGCTGGCGCCAGGATCAGCCCGGCGAGCAGCGCGACCGGGATCAGCCCATCGGTGCGGTCGAACACCCCACCGTGGCCGGGAATGAGATTGGAGGAATCCTTCTTGCCCGCGCGCCGCTTGAGCCAGCTTTCGAAGAAATCGCCCGCCTGCGCCGCGACCGCGAACACCGCGCCCGCGCCCACGATCTGCGCCAGCTCGACCGCATCATAGCCAATCATGTCGAACGACCCGCGCCCGGCCAAGACCCAGACGAAGCCGGCCAGCCACAGGCTCGCGCCGACCACCCCGCCGAGTAGCCCGGCCCAGGTCTTGGACGGACTGATCGCGGGCGCGATCTTGGGGCCGCCGATGGTGCGGCCGAAGAAATAGGCGAAAGTATCGACGAAGATCACCGTACCGATCACCCCGACCATCAGGAACACCGGCATCTGCGTCAGGAACAGCCCGGCAAAGCCGATATAGGCCAGGCCGAACACCAGCGCGACGCCCCGCCCCGACCAGCTGGAAAAGGCACGGTGGCCCAGCAGCACGAATTCCGCAAATGTCGCCAGCGCAACCGCGGCGATGAACCCGGTCAACCACGGTCCGCCCGCCCAGACCGCCGCAGCGGCCAACGCGATCATCACCAGCGCGGATGCCGCACGGACCGGAAGATCCGAGGTCCGGATCGACACCGGGACCTTGACGTAGCGCTGCATCCGCGCGCGCACCCGGTCGCGCTTGCGCCCCGGCGCGGCCTCGAGCGCGTCCTGCGGTTCGTCGCTCGGCGTCGGTTCAGCGTCCGCCAAAGCGTCGCTCCCGCTCGGCATATTGCGCCAGCGCCTCGGCCAGATGCGCGGGCGTGTAATCGGGCCACAGCACATCGGTGAAGATCATCTCGGCATAGGCCGCTTGCCACAGCAGGAAATTCGACAGCCGCACCTCGCCGCTGGTGCGTATCAGCAGGTCGAGCGGCGGGAGATCGGCGGTGTAGAGATGGCGGGCGATGCTCGCTTCGGTCACCTCGCCCTCCTTCGCCGCGAGCGCCGCGGCGCGGACGATTTCCTGGTGCGAACCGTAGTTGAGCGCCACCGCGAGAATCCGCGAACCATTGGCGGTCTGTTCCAGCGCATCTTCGATCATGGCGACAATATCGGGCGCCAGCGCCTTGTAATCGCCGACGATTTTCAGGCGGACGTCATTGGCGACGAAATCGGGCAGGTCGGAGACGATGAACTTGCGCAGCAGCCCCATCAGATGGTCGATCTCGTCCTCGGGGCGCTTCCAGTTCTCGCTGCTGAACGCATAGAGCGTCAGGCAGTCGAGCCCCATCGGCTCGACCTCGCGGACCAGCTTGCGCACCGCCTCGACCCCACGCTGGTGACCGATGGCGCGCGGCAGGTGCCGCCGCTTGGCCCAGCGACCATTGCCATCCATGATGATCGCGACATGGCGCGCGCGACCGGGGTCGGCATTCGCAGTCGCGCTCGCTGGCTCGGTCACGGGTGCGGCCAATGGTGCAGGCCCTGATGCAGGCTCTGGGCCGGACAGGAGGGATCGGTTCTCACTGAGTGAGGATTTCCTTCTCCTTCGCCTCGGCGACCTGGTCGGCCTCGGCGACATGCTTGTCGGTCAGCTTCTGGACCTCGTCCTCAAGACGCTTGCGATCGTCCTCGGAGATTTCCTTCTTCTTCTCGTCTTCCTTGAGCGCTTCCATCGCATCGCGGCGCACGTTGCGGATCGCGATCTTGGCGTTCTCCGAATACTGCCCGGCGAGCTTGGCCAGTTCCTTGCGGCGCTCCTCGGTAAGATCGGGGAGCGGCAGGCGGATGGTCTGGCCGTCGGTCATCGGGTTGAGACCCAGATTGGCGCGGGCGATACCCTTTTCCACCGCGGTGGTGTTGGCCTTGTCCCAAACCTGCACCGCGAGCATCCGCGGCTCGGGCGCGTTGACCGTGGCCACCTGGTTGAGCGGCATGATCGAGCCATAGACATCGACCGTCACCGGATCGAGCAGGGCGACATTGGCGCGGCCCGTCCGCAGGCCCGAGAGATCGCCCTTGAGGCTTTCCACCGCGCCCGCCATGCGGCGCTCGATATCGCTTTTGTCGTATTTGGCCATGGTCGGAATCCTCGGTCTGCTTGTGGTCGGTTCGAAAAGTCGATCGGTATGAAGAGTCTGGTCGTTGAGGTCTATCGGACGCTGCGCGCTCTGTCGCGTCGGCGGCTACGCCTTGCCGACAATGGTCTGGACTCCCTCGCCCGCCAGCACCCGCGCCAGATTGCCCTGCTCGCGGATCGAGAACACCACGATGGGGATATCGTTGTCGCGGCACAGCGAGACCGCGCTGGCATCCATAACCTTGAGATTGTCTGCGAGCACGCGGTCGTAACTCACGGTGTCGTAACGCTTTGCGTCAGGATTTTTCTTAGGGTCGGAATCATAGACGCCATCGACGCTGGTGCCCTTGAGCAGCGCGTCGCAGCGCATTTCCGCAGCGCGCAGAGCGGCGCCGCTGTCGGTGGTGAAATAGGGCGCGCCGACGCCTGCCGCGAAGATCACGATGCGGCCCTTCTCGAGATGGCGCTCGGCGCGGCGGCGGATCACCGGCTCGCAGACCTTGTCCATCTCGATCGCCGACTGGACCCGGGTGGGCACGCCCAATTGCTCGAGCGCATTCTGCATCGCCAGCGCGTTCATCACCGTGGCGAGCATGCCCATGTAATCGGCCTGCGCGCGGTCCATCCCCTGCGCCGCGCCCGCCATCCCGCGGAAGATATTACCGCCGCCGATGACGAGGCAGATCTCGAGCCCGCCCGCCTGCGCGGATTTCACTTCCTTGGCGAGTTCCATCACGAAGGCAGGGTCGATCCCGAACTGCTGATCCCCCATCAGCACTTCGCCCGACAGCTTGAGCAGGACGCGTTTGATCGGAGGCATGGGCATGGGGCGAGAGCTGTCCGTTAAATCCAAGGGTTGCGGCTCCTTAGCCCCCTCGTGGCGGAGGCGCAAAGGGGAAAGGGGATGTCGACCTCAAGCGGGATCAAAGCGCGATTTCCTGCACGCAAGACGCGCGCTGGCCCTACTCCGGTTTCTTGCACCCGCGATTCGGCGTTCTAACCGCCCGGGCAGCCCCACCCCCTCCCGATGTGTTTCATCAACCAACTCCGCGCGACTCGGGAGAAGCGCACAAAAACGGCCGCCGAACAGAAGTCCGGCGGCCGCAAATTGTAGGAGTTGGTTTCGCGCTCAGCCCTTGACGGCAGCCGCCACTTCCGCGGCGAAATCGCTCGCTTCCTTCTCGATGCCCTCGCCGAGCTGGAAGCGGACATAGTCCTTCAGCTCGATCGCATGGCCGGCATCCTTGCCCGCCTTGGCGACGACGTCGGCAATCGCGGTCTTGTTGTCCATGACGAAAACCTGGCTCAGCAGCGCGTTTTCCTTGGCGAACTTCTTGATCGCACCCTCGACCATCTTGTCCTGGACCTCGGCGGGCTTGCCGCTCTCGGCTGCCTTCTCGGCCGCGATCTTGCGCTCGCGCTCGATGGTCTCGGCGTCGAGACCCTCGGCGTTGAGCGCCTGCGGGAAAGCCGCGGCGATATGCATCGCCAGCTGCTTGCCGAGCGGTTCGAGCACATCGGCACCCGCTTCGCTTTCGAGCGCGACGAGCACGCCGATCTTGCCGAGGTTGGGTGCGACCGCATTGTGCATATAGGGCACGACCATGCCCTTGGAGACCGATACGGTCTTCATGCGGCGGATCTGCTGGTTCTCGCCGATGGTGGCGACATTGTCGGTCAGCTTGTCGCTCACGGTGCCGCCGTCGGGGTAGTCGAGGCCCTTCAATGTCTCGACATCATCGCCCGATGTCTTGAGCGCGGTCTCGGTGACCTTGCGGACGAAGTCCTGGAACCGGTCATTCTTGGCGACGAAGTCGGTCTCGGAATTGACCTCGACCGCAACGCCCGTGGTGCCTTCGACGGCAACGCCAACGAGGCCTTCGGCCGCGGTGCGGCTGGACTTCTTCTGCGCGGTGGCGAGACCCTTGGCGCGGAGCGCATCGACGGCTGCTTCGAGGTCACCGTCGCATTCGACGAGCGCCTTCTTGGCATCCATCATGCCCGCGCCGGTGCGCTCGCGCAGCGCCTTGATGTCGGCGGTGGTGAAATTCGCCATGGTGGGATCCTTCTTGAAAGATGTGCGGCGCCGGGCCGAGATTAATCGGTCCGGCGCCTAGACTGGAGTTTTGACGGGCGCATGACGCACCCGCGCAGGCTGATCAGGCCGCGGCTTCTTCCGGCGGATTTTCCATCGCGCCGAAATCCTTACCGCTGTCGATCACGCCTTCGCCCTTGCCCGCACGGGCCGCTTCGCCGATCGCGTCGCAATAGAGGCGAACCGCGCGGCTGGCGTCGTCATTGCCCGGAATCGGGAAGGCGATGCCGGTGGGATCGGTGTTGGTGTCGAGCACCGCAATCACCGGAATGCCGAGGACGTTCGCTTCCTTGATCGCGAGTTCTTCCTTGTTGGCGTCGATCACGAACATCACGTCGGGAATGCCGCCCATGTCGCGGATGCCGCCAAGCGAGAGCTCGAGCTTGTCGCGCTCGCGCGTCAGCTGGAGGACTTCCTTCTTGGTCAGACCCGAGGTGTCGCCCGAGAGCTGCTCCTCGAGCGTCTTGAGACGCTTGATCGACCCCGAGATCGTCTTCCAGTTGGTGAGCATCCCGCCCAGCCAGCGGTGGTTGACGAAATGCTGGCCCGAGGCGCGCGCGGTTTCCGCAATCGCGTCCTGCGCCTGGCGCTTGGTGCCGACGAACAGAACCTTGCCACCCGAACGCGCGGACTGCGCAACGAAATCGAGCGCGCGCGCGAACAGCGGCACGGTCTGCGACAGGTCGATGATGTGGATGCCGTTGCGCGCGCCGAAGATATACGGCTTCATGCGCGGGTTCCAGCGGTGGGTCTGGTGGCCGAAATGGGCGCCAGCCTCGATCAATTGCTGCATCGTGACGGTAGGAGCCGCCATAAGTAAATTCCTTTCCGGTTTGACCTCTGGAAGGCTGGAACCCGAGATGCGGAGAATTCCCGCTATCGGGCACCGGTATGAAGCGCCTGCCATGTGGATTTGTCTGCTGGGAGCCGAGCCGGAAATGGCCGAATCCATGGCAGACGCCGAGCCCTTACCGCAGGCTGCTGGCTGAATCCACCGTCAATTCGTCGCTCTCCAGAGTCCTGCAGGCGCGATTCTGCTTGACTGGCAAGAACAAATAGAGAACACCGGGTGTGTCGTCGGAACGATTATCGGGCGATTGAAGTTTTCCACAGGCTATCCACATCCTGTCCACCGGACTGCGGACGGCACCAAGATAAGGAAAGACGCCCGATGTTTGCTCTTGTTCTGACTGCGCTCCTGGTCCTGCTGGCACTTGCCAGCGTGGCGGTGCTGGCCGATAGCGGATTGCGCTGGTGGTCGGCTTTCGGAGCGCTGAAACGGCAACTGGCCGATGGCGATCGCAGTTGCGCGCAAGCGCCCACCACTGGGCGTCGCCGTATCGCCGATCGTTCGCCGCTGGGATCGCGCACGCTTATGTCGAAGGTCGCGCTGCGCGCTGCCGCCTGATTTTCGCGTATCGCATCCAGCCGTAGGGCAGTGCGGCGAGATAGCCGAGACAGATCACCACCAGCGTCCACCATGGCTCCAGCAACAGAGCGGCAAACAGCAGCCCGACAACCGCGAGCAGTTCGAGCCGGATGGTCCGGCGCGGTCGCAACGACGTCCAGCTCATGGTCGCAAGGTTCGAAATCATCAGCACGGCGATGATCGCCAACCATGGTCCGACCAGCAGCGGATCGCGGAAGAACTCCTGACCCGTCGCCATCCAGAAGTAGAACGGCAGGAACGCCAGACCGGCGGCCACGGGCGCGGGAATGCCGGTGAGGAAGCCGGCAGATTTGTGCGGCTGTTCGTCGGTATCGATCTGTGCGTTGAAGCGTGCGAGCCGCAGCGCGCAGCAGATGGCAAAGGCCAGCGCCGCAAACCAGCCGAGCCGCGACATATCCTGAAGCGACCACAGATAGATGATGATCGCCGGCGCGGTGCCGAAGGAGAGCGAATCCGCCAGGCTGTCGAGTTCGGCGCCAAACCGCGACTGCGCATTGAGCATCCGTGCGATCCGCCCGTCGAGCCCATCGAGCAGACCGGCGAGAATGATCGCGAAGACCGCCAGGCTCCACTGTCCCGAAATTGCGAAGCGGATGCCGGTGAGCCCTGCGCACAGCGCAGCGGCAGTGATCGCATTGGGCATCAGCGCCCTCAGCGTGAGACCGCGCGGGCGCGCCTGCGTGGTTTCGAAAGCTTCGTCTTCGGTCGCCTTGGGCCCCAGGCGCGGACGATCGCCCCTTGGATCGGCGCGGGGATCGGCTCGTGAATCGGCTCGTGGATTTACTCGCGGATCGATGCTCACTGGCTTACCCCCTCGATCAGTTTCCGGGTTCCGATTTCGCCGAGCACGGTCTCGCCGGCAACGCACCGCTGGCCGAGCAGAACACTGGAATCGGTGCCCGCGGGCAGATAGATATCGACCCTGCTACCGAAGCGTATCAGGCCGACGCGTTGCCCGGCCCCGACAGTGTCGCCCGGCTTGACGAAGGGTACGATCCGTCGTGCCACCAGGCCTGCGATCTGGGTAAAGCCGATCCGCGTCCCGTCGGCGCGCTCGATCAGGATGTGCTGGCGCTCGTTTTCCTCGCTCGCCTTGTCGAGATCGGCATTCATGAACTTGCCCGGCAGATAGACCAGCCGCCGGATCACGCCGGCTATCGGCGCACGATTGATGTGGACGTCGAAGACGCTCATGAAGATTGAGATCCGCGTCACCAACCCATCGGGCAGGCCTTCGAGGCCGCTGCCGTCGTCGATCTTGAGTTCTTCGGGCGGTTCGACCTGCACGATCAACGAGACCAGGCCATCTGCAGGGGACACGATCAGCGCATCCTCGTGCGGGACCACCCGCTCCGGATCGCGGAAAAAGGCGAAGACACCGGCAGACAGCGCCAACAATGGCCAGCCGATGATCTCCCAATCGAACAGGAGCAGGAAAACCAGGCTGACAGCGACTGCGATCAGGCCGTATTTGCGACCTTCGGGATGAATGCGGGGGAAGGACCAGGCGACATCGCCGCGGCCCTGATTGTCGAGGAGTTCGCCTGCCATCGGCATCGTCTAGGGTACGCGCTGCCCAGCCGCAAGCGCGCGGGCGCCCTACCCTGCTTTGCGGAGAAAAACCGTGCCGGCGGAATAGCCTGCGCCGAAGCTGCAGATCAGCCCGGTGTCGCCCGCTTGCAGATCCTCGCTGTTCAGATGGAAGGCGATGATCGACCCCGCGCTCGAAGTGTTGCCATAGGTGTCGAGCACGGTCGGGCTCTCGTCCTCGCTGGCTTCATGACCCAGCACCCGCTGGGCAATCAGGCGGTTCATCCCCGCATTCGCCTGGTGCAACCACAGCCGCCGCAAACCCTGCGGATCGATCTCGAGCCTCTCGGCCTCCTCGACGATCATCTGCGCGACCATCGGGACGACTTCCTTGAACACCTTGCGGCCTTCCTGGACAAAGAGCTTGTCGGGCGCATCCACAGTCTCGGGATGCGCGCGGTTGAGATAGCCGAAATTGTTGCGGATATTGTTGGAAAACACCGTCTTGAGGCGGGTTCCGAGAATATCCCAATGAACCGCCGGCGCCATCGCCGCATCCTCCACCAGCACCGCGGTCGCCACATCGCCGAAAATGAAGTGACTGTCGCGATCACGCCAGTTGAGATGGCCGCTGGTGATTTCGGGGCTGACCACCAGGACGCTTCGCGCGTTGCCAGCGCGGATGTAGTCGGCAGCAGTCTGGATCCCGAAGGTCGCCGAGGAACAAGCGACGTTCATATCGAAGGCGAAGCCGTCGATCCCCAGCGCCTGCTGGATCTCGATTGCCATCGCCGGATAGGGCCGCTGCATGTTGGATGCCGCACACAGCACCGCATCGACATCGCCCGGCTCGCGGTCTGCGCGCTGCAGCGCATCGCGCGCCGCCTTCACACCGATCTCCGCGAGGATGGACAGTTCGTCGTCGGCGCGCTCGTCGAGCCTTGGCGCCATGATCGCAGGATCCAGCAACGCTGCCTTGGTCATCACGTGGCGGGACTTGATCCCGCTCGCCTTCTCGATGAATTCGACCGAACTGGGTTGCAAGGCTTCGAGCTCGCCCGAGGCGATCGCCGCCGCGTTCTCGCCATTGAAGCGCTCGACATAGAGGTTGAAACTCTGGACCAGTTCGTCGTTGCTGATGCTTTCCTGGGGCGTGAACAATCCGGTGGCGGAGATGACGGGACGACCGGACGGAACGATATCTGCTGTCATGGCCGGCACGCGTAATCCCACGTAACCGCGACGGCAAGGCCGCGTCTGCCGGGCGCTGCTTGGGATCGACGAGGGGAGCCAGTGGCGGAAGGCCTGTATCGGACTACCAAGCTACTGAATTGTAATGCCCTCCTTTTTTCTCCAGCCCATCGTTTCCCCACACTCTCTCCCAAATTTGTTGCCGATCCAGGCCCGGACCCCACACAAATCTCCGACAACGGCGCGGGACAGGGGAGGACGCGATCGTGCGGTTCGAGATTGTCGATGGCCGGTTGACCGGTGTCACGATGCGGGCCTCATCGCCGGTGGCCGACTTCGCCAGACGACCCGAATGCAGGGCCCGACGAGACACCCTTCATCATCCCGAGACCTGCTATCGACCCAGCCCATGCCTGCCAGCCGCTATTGGGCCGATAGCTACCATTCCGGTTTGTGGCTAACCACGCGTCGGCAGCGCCAGCCATCGGTGCTCATCGGCGGACGGTGGCAGACCATCGAGGCATGCGGCGATGATTTCGGCGGATTCGACAAGCCTCGGCCCGGGCCGGTTGAAGAAATGGTGCCCGTCGGCGACGAACACCCGGCCAGCGCGCACCGCAGAGAGATCGGCCCAGCCCGGCCGATCGACCAGCGGTGCAAGGTCGGCCAGCGTTTGGGGGATCTGGTAGCCGCAGGGCATCATGACAATGACATCGGGATCGGCGGCCAGCAGTGCATCCCATGCGAGCCAGGGCGAATGCTGCCCCGCCGTCGCAAACAGGGGTTCGCCGCCGGCAAGCTCGATGAGATCGGGAACCCAGTTGCCGGCCGCCATCAGAGGGTCAACCCACTCGATCGCGGACACAGTCGGTCGTGTCCCGCGCCGCGCGGTCCGGTTCGCGAGCCCGTCCATCCGCTCGCGCAAGCCTGCGACCGCGCGGTCGGCTTCGGCGCGGGCCCCGACGGCATCGCCCACCCGGGCGAAATCCCCCCAGACATCGCTCAGGTCATCGGGAGCCAGCGACACCAAAGTGGGTGCGGTACCCACCCATCCCGCCAGCGACTCTTCGAGATCGGCGGGGGTGACCGCGCAGACCGCGCATTGCGACTGGGTGAGGATGACATCGGGCTTCAGCGCGCGCAGCCGATTGGCATCGACGGCGTAGACGGACAGCCCCAGGCGCACGATTTCCTGAACCCGGCGATCGATCTCCAGCGAAGTCAGCCCCTTTTCCAGCTTGGTCGAGGTCAGCACCGGAAGTGCTGCGACGAAGGGCGGGAAGTCGCATTCGTGCGAACGACCCAGCAATTGCTCGCCCAGTCCCACCGCCACCGCGATTTCGGTGGCGCTGGGGAGCAGCGAGACGACTCTGGGAGGCGTCGCCATCAGCGCGGCCTCAGCGCGAGCGCCGGACCGAAGAGGTTTGGCGCGGTGCGTTGGAGGACGGTATAGAGCAGACCGAGTCCGACTAGCCAAAGCGCGTCATTGGCGAGGATCTGGCCAACGATCGCGGCGGTGAAGGTCTCGGTACCACCGGCGACCAGCGCAAAGCCGAACAAAAACACCTCATAGGAGACGAAGGCGAGGCCGAAGGCAGCCGCAATCCGCATTGGGGTCGGCAGCGCCCTCGGCGCGATCCCGGCGAAGCTGCGGGCGACGACCAGAGCTGCCATGCTCGCAGCGCCCAGCGCCGCCCCCCAGCCGAGCGCATAGGCGTTGAGCGGGTAGCCAAACATCCCGAAACCCATAAGCTGGTTGACCGCCCAGATGCCGGCCACCGTGATTACTGCCTGCGCGCGCGACATGGTGACCGCGGCAAGCGTAGCAAGCGCGACGAATGGCATCATGCAGGCCAGGGCCAGGCTGCCAAGGATCGCTGCTGCGGCCAATGTGAGCGGCCAGCCGACCGCGGCGAATTTGGTGTTCTCGTTCATGGTTTCCATCTCCTGGATCAAATTCGCGCGCGCAGGCCGACGAAGGCCGAAACGCCCGGATTGGTGAAGCTGAACACATCCTCGTAGCGCTCGTCGAAGAGGTTTTCGACGCGGCCGAAGAGCGAGATTTCCTCGGTGAGGCGGAAGTCTGCATTCAGATTGACGAGCACATAATCGTCGAGCCGTTCGCGCACCGGCACGTAGGAAGGATCCGTAAAGGCGAGGTCGTCGGTCTCGCCGTTGTAGCGGGCGACCCCGGTCAGGCTGAGCCGGTCGCCCGGAGCGCGCCAGCTGACCGCAATGCTGGCGATGTGCGGTGGGCGCCGCACTTCCTCCAGCCC
This sequence comes from Erythrobacter sp. QSSC1-22B, assembly GCF_001678665.1. Lineage (GTDB taxonomy): Bacteria > Pseudomonadota > Alphaproteobacteria > Sphingomonadales > Sphingomonadaceae > Qipengyuania. The sequence goes on along the minus strand of NZ_LZRP01000007.1, from coordinate 18,603 downwards.
GGCTTCGCGGGCATGGAGATAGGTGTAGGCGGCATCGATCCGCCAAGCCTGCCCGAGGCGAGCGTTGAGATAGGTCTCGACCCCGCGCTGGCGCGAAGCCTCCTCGCTGTTGGCGGGGGTGGCGATGAACGAGGGTGCTGGGTAGGCAGTGAAGATCTCGTCTTCGAGCCGGCTCTGGAAATAGGTTGCGCCGAAATTGACCGCGCCATCGTTCAACGACTGTTCGACGCCGACTTCCCAGCCTTGCGAGCGTTCGGGGCGCAGGTTCTCGTTGCCGATGTAGCGACCGTCGACATATCCGAACAGCTCGTAGAAGCCCGGGTTCTTTACTCCCGAGCCGGCAGCGCCGCGCAACCGCGTATCGTTTCCGAGGCGATAGCTCGCTTGGACACGATAGGTGGTGGAGCCAGCGAAGCGCTGGTTGTCGTCATGGCGGATCGAGGCACCCAGGGAGGCGCGGTTGCCGAGCAGGAGTTCGTATTGGCCGACAAGGCCGATATTGTCGTTGCTGCGCGAACCGGTGAAGGCGTATCCCGAGGGATCGGTGTTGCGATAGCGCTCACGCTCGGCGTCGAAAGCTGCAGTCAGCAAATGGCGCACATCGCCTTCGCCCAGTCGCAGCGTAGTTTCATAGGAGCCCTTCTGCCGCGTTCCGGCATTGCCATAGCTCCGGCCGCTGGCGTTGAACCCGTCGCGCACGGTGTCCGCGATCTGGGCCGTGACCGCATGGCTCCAGCGATTGTCGAACAGATCGAGTTCGCCGCGCAGCAATCCATACAAGCCCTCGCTGCGGACCCGGGCACCTGGTGTGTCGACGATCAGCCCGAAGCTGGGGCTGGTGGGGTCGTTGTCGGTGTCGTTGAAATCGGCATTCGAGAGCGCATAGCGGCCCACGGCCGTAATGCGCAGTTCGGGGCGCAGTATCCAGCTGCTCTTGAGCGACACCGCGCCGGTGTCGCTTCTGAGGTCGCGCCCGCCAGCGCGGGCGTTGGAGGGCCCAGCGGTGGTATTGAGCGTGCCGGACAGAGCATAGTCCAGATTCCCCCCTACACCCGCGGCACGCACCGCACCATTCAGGGTGCCGAAGGACCCGGCTTCGAAACGGGCACGGAAGCCCGGCGCCTCGCGGCCCGTCAGCGTGATATACTGGATCACACCGCCGATCGCGTCGGAACCGTAGATCGCGCTTTGCTGCCCGCGCACGATCTCGACCCGAGCCGCCGCATCGGCGGGCAAAGTGCCGAAATCGAACTCGCCCGAATAGGGATCGGAGGCCTCAATGCCGTCGATGAGCACGAGAACGTGGTTGGCCTCGCTGCCTCGCAGCCGGACCTGCGTCTGGCCCGCGATCCGGCTGACCGCGACCCCCGGGACGTCGCGCAGAGCGTCGGAGACGCTGCGGGTCTGGCGCTGCTCGAGGGCTTCGGCGTCGAGCGTGGTGATCGCCGCGCCATGCTGGTCGACGCGGATCGCATCGCCCGATCGGGTGCCGGTGATGACGATTACATTGGCGTCGACGGACGACCGATCGGCGAGGCTGGTTTGCGCAATTGCGGGCGCAGCGATGCAGGCCGCGCACAGCGCGGCAGGTATGAGGATGTGGTTATTCACGAGACAAGACTTTCCCGGCGTCGAGCGACATGACCGGGGCGTCCGCGCGAACGGTCGGCCATCACCGGCGCCCGGACGCGTGAGCGGCCGCCGGTTGTGTCCGATGCGGCCCCAGCCGCACGTTCGTCGCTCAGACGAATTCGGTTTCGCGCCCGGTCAGTCCCATGGACCCGGCAAGAGCGACACGCATCGGTCGGTCTCCTGGCTCGCGGGTCGTCACACGATGGGCGCCTTCCCAGCGGCCCGGCATTCGCCCGGCCATCCAGTGGCTGCAGACCGTCTCCGATCCGCGTGCACATCGTGCTCACCGCTTACAGTTGCAGGGTCAGCTGCAGATTTGCCCGGCATGGCCGAGCGCACTGCATTCCCGTTACCGGCGCGCTTTACCGGGCCGCAAGTCGACCCGGTGGGACGCCGCTATCAAACGGCGTGCAGAGTTGCAACAGACACGGTCGGATCTTGCTGGGCGCCACGCCGGTTTTTCGCAATCCGGCCTGGGGGAAGCGCTGGGATCTCCAAGATTTGTAGGGAATCGGTGCAGGCGCTGGGAGAGGCAATTGACGGACAGGGCTTGCGCACCGGACGCCTCCATCCTCGAACTATGACAGCGTCACGCCGCGAACCAGCACCATCGAGCTCAGCTTTTCGACCAGCAGCGCGCCCCGCGATTCCGTAATTTCCAGCAGCACATCGATCGACTGTCCCTCCGGGCCACGCTCGATCACGATGCGATCGGGACACAGCCCGAGCTGGGAAACGAGCCCGAGCACGCGCAGCGGCATATCCAGGCCCTGATCCCCGCAGATCTCAAGCCGACGTATTGAGCCAGATTGGGGCATGGCAGGCTCAAGACGGTCAGGCCGCCAGCGCTGCGCCACGTCTGACCCGCTCGCGCGCCAGCGAGTCGGCGGCCAGGTTCGGTGCCACGCCAAGCTGATCGGAACGGGCCAGCACCCGCGCCAGACGCTCCGCCGTGCCATCGACCCGGCGGACCACTTCCGCGGCATCCCAGCCGAGATGCTCGGCCGCAACATTGATGATGCCACCCGCGTTGACCACGCAGTCGGGAGCATAGAGCACGCCGCGTTCGGCCAGCCGGACACCATCCTCCTCGGTGGCCAATTGATTGTTGGCAGCGCCGCACACGATCCTGGCCTTTACCTTGGCGATGGTGGTCGCATTGAAGACGCCACCCAGCGCGCAAGGCGCGAGGATGTCTGCCTTGACGCCGCAGACCTCGTTGACACCGGCCACATCGGCGCCGGTTTCGATGGCGAGCTTGGCCAGGCGTTCGGAATTGGTATCGGCCAGCACCAGCTTCGCGCCGCTGGCGTGCAGCAGCCTCGCCAGCGCGCCGCCGACATTGCCGACGCCCTGGATCGCCACGGTGCAATCCCCGATCGCGCGGTCCAGATGCGTCTGTGCCAGATATTCCATCGCTCCGAACACCCCCCGCGCCGTCCATGGCGAGGGGTCGCCGCCGGGCCGTCCGGGCACTTGCGCAAGACCGGCCACATGGGCGGTTTCGGACGAGATGGCCTCCATATCCGCAACACAGGTGCCGACATCCTCGGCGGTCAGGTAGCGCCCGCGCAGCTTCTCCACCTCGCGGCCGAACGCGCGGAACAGCTTTGCCCGGTCGTACGGTCCTTCGGGAACGCGCAGCACCGCCTTGCCTCCACCCAGCGGGAGCTCGGCGAGTGCGTTCTTGTAGGTCATACCGCGCGCCAGCCGCGCGGCATCGACCGTTAGCGCTTCGTGCGAGGGATAGTGCCAGAAACGGCAACCGCCCGCAGCCGGACCGAGCGCGGTCGAGTGCAGGGCGATCATGCCATCGAGCCCTGCCGCTTCGTCCCGAAGCACGAAATACTCGGTATCCAGCTTGTCCTGCGTGTGATTGTTCATCGAAACCCTCCTGATTGCTTGCGGGCATTATCGAGCCTGGGGGCAGGAAAGTCCTGTCTCATTTCACTGGAATACCGGAGGTTTTCGGTTATATTTTCCTCCATTATCCAGCTTGGAGAATAATTTGACCGCCCTGGACGATTACGAGAAGAAAATTCTCCGCGAGCTTCAGCGCGATGCCAAACAGACGACGGCGGAGATCGCCGAGAAAGTCGGCCTGTCGCCCTCGCCTTGCTGGCGACGGATTGCGCGGATGGAACGCGACGGGATAATCCTTGGCCATGTGGCGCTCGTTGACCGGCGCGCGGTCGGGCTGAACGCGCACATCTTCGCGCAGGTGAAGCTCAACGCGCATGGTCGCGCGAATCTCGATGAATTCAGCGCCGCGATCGGGGCCTTTCCAGAGGTTCTGGATGCCTATGTTCTTATGGGCACGACCGACTTCATGCTGCGCATCGTGGCCGAGGACATCGACGCCTATGAACGGTTTTTCTTCGACTGCCTGAGCAAGCTGCCCGGGGTGCAGGAGATCAACTCGACCGTCGCGCTGTCGCAGATCAAGTCGAGCAACGAACTGCCGATCTGAGCCGGTCTGGGATGGCCGATGCGGCGTCGGATCGGCAGGCCTGGCGTTCGAGCGCCGCTTGCGCCGCGCGCATGAGCTTCAGGAAATTGCCGCTGGTCACCTTTTCAAGGCCTTCGCGACTGTAGCCGACCTCATGCAGACGTGGCGTCACCACCGGCAGCGCAGCGATGTCTTCAAGACCCTGCATCAGATCAGTCCGCCGAAGGTTGTCCATGCGCTCTGTCCCGCGCTGCGCACTCTTGAAGGCGCGTCCTCACTCATATCGCGCGCCCCTTTGAGCAGCGTCATGGCGGACATTGGGTTGCTCGCAACGCCGGGACAGACCACCTCGGCCCCCTCGATCCGGAAGGCGTCTGCCTTCGCAAGCACCTCCGGAGCCGAGGCTGCTTCTCGGGATTTCAGTGTATGCTTCGGGAAGGGCAAGTGGTGGCAGGGCTTGATTCGAACTAATAAATTAATCTTTTGAAATCAATTCTGTTCTCAGAATTAGCTGAATCCCTCCCCCACACTCTTCCCCACACTTTCGTTCATATAAGGGGTGTTCGGTTCACCTTTTTGCCAAAAAACTGAACTTCGAGCGCAAATTTGAGCGCACTTTTGGGCCTTCCTCAGCGCAGTCGAGACAGGGCTAACTCCAGCTCGAGACACTGTCGATCATCGTTGCTGACTAGCGTGCAATGCTCTCACACGCGACGTGAAATGCGCCCCTCCCCAGTTCTTGGTATTGACGCGAACCCGCGAGTCTGGATCAACGATGCGTTGCGAACCGGCAATGAGGATCAAGAGTGATCGACAGGTGCAACAATTCGAGCAACTCGCTAGATGCTTGGTGATGAGAACCGATTTCGATCACCTACCTCCACAAAAGCAGCGCGAGATGGAACGCGTGGTGCAGCTGATGTTCGAGGAATTCGACGACGCCTTCGCGCTTGCCAAGCACGAGTGGAAGAAAGCCGGGCGCATCCTCAAGATTATTCTCTACGGCAGCTATGCGCGCGGCACCTGGGTCGACGAGCCGCATACCGCCAAGGGCTACCAGTCGGATTTTGATCTGCTGATCATCGTGAACCACAAGCGGCTGACCGACAGAGTGAAGTACTGGGCCAAGCTCGATGAGCGGCTAATGCGTGAGTATGGCGTAACCGGTACGCTAAAGACCCCGGTCAATTTCATCGTCCACACCCTCCAGGAGGTGAACGACGGGCTGGCACATGGCCGCTACTTCTTCATGGATGTGAAGCAGGAAGGAATCGCGGTCTACCAGTCCGACGATACCGAGTTGCATACGCCCAAGCCGAAGACTCCGACACAAGCGCTCGCCATGGCGCAGGAGTATTTTAATGAGTGGTATCCAAGCGCGATGCGCGCCCACGTCAACTTTGGCGATGACTTAGCCCGCGAGTGGAACAAGGATGCGGCCTTCATGCTGCATCAGGCAACCGAACGCCTTTATCACTGTGTACTGCTCGTCTGCACATTTTACACGCCGCACGTACACAATCTCGGCTTCCTGCGCACCCAAGCCGAGCGCATCGATCCGCGACTCACTTACGTCTGGCCAAACGAGACGAAGCGCGACCGCGCCCGCTTCGAGAAGCTCAAAGACGCTTATGTGAAGGCGCGCTATTCGAAGCATTACCGCATCACGAAGGAAGAGCTCGAATGGCTCGGTGAGCAGGTTGAGGAGCTTGGCCGCGTGGTTCACGGAGTATGTTCCGAGCGTCTCGAAAAGCTCGAAGCCGAGGCGTTGGCTAGGCTGGACAAACAGTAATATTCAAGATGTTGCAGGGCGGTTTTGGGACTACTTTGTGAGGCCTCTTCTTGCACAGGACCGTCCCAGAATCCTGTCGCGACGCTAATTTCTTGCTTCGAAGTCGGGGAACAGCGGCAACGTTTTCTCGGCCAGATCCGCATCCCTTTGCCTCGCGCAGGATCTCATAGGGCCGAAGCGCTGCCACGATGCGTGCTGTCAGCGTGTCGACCGCAACCCGCCGGTTAAGCGCTCGGGTTGCAGTAAATACGTCGCGAATGGCGTACGTCTTTGCCGTCAGCAACGCGATCTCGATCGCTCGCGTCAGTTCGTCGTCATCGGGTCGAATCATCATCTTCATCGTTAGAACATAACAGGAACTTAATGCCAACAGTTTTCCACTGGCACGCTGTCGATTGACACCCGAGAGCGCTCCGGGCAGCTCTCTTTGATGTGTAATCTCTACCGCATGACCAAGGCCCAGGATGAGGTCGCACGCTGGTTCGGCGCGATCGATCATCTCGGCAACGCCAACTTTGGCGACGAGGTGTTTCCGGGATATCCCGGCGCAGTCTTCGCGGATGGCAAGCTCCAGCAGATGACATGGGGCTTCCCGTTAACACTCAAAAGCAAGCGCACGGGCGAACCGTTGAAGCCGAAGCCTGTTAACAATGCGCGCGCCGACAAGCTCGACGGGTACATGTGGCGCTACAGCTTCGAGGAACGTCGTTGCCTCATTCCGCTGATGGCTTGGGCAGAAGCCGAAGGCAAGCCGGGCAGCAAGACGCGCACCTGGCTCTACCGCCCCGATGCCGAGTTGTTTGCAGTTGGCGGGCTATGGCGCAACAGCGACGAATGGGGTCTGGTCTACACCATGGTCATGTGCAGCGCGACAATCAGGATGCGAGCGCGTGTTGCCTCACGAGAAGATGTTCCCGAACGGTGATGGCGTTGCCTCACCCAAGTGCTCCCTACGTCGATCGGTCGATTGGGTCCATTCTCCGGTTGATGGGGGTGCTGCGCAGCGGAGCCGCAGGCGGAGCGGTGCAGTACCCCCATCAACCTTCGGCCCTCGTCTGCGAGGCTATTCCGGCGGGGGACGCGGACGCAATGGACGAACGGGTGAACACGAGCGCACAGGCCTGCTCGGATCGCCAGATCTTCAGGCGGCGTTGAACCGTGCGCAACAGACCGTCGGGATAATCGCCGGGCCTCTCGACCTGCAGCTTTTCGAGCAGGTCCCTGCCAGTACGCCACGGCTCCTCCTCGAACCAGCGCTTCAACTGCCCGGTCACCTCAATCAAAGGATCGGGACGACGACGCCCGCGCTTCTGTCGTGGCTTGTCGGAGGCTGTCGGTCGAGCATCGCCGCTCTGCCACACCGTTCGCAGGCTGGACAGAAACGTCTCCAGTGGCGGCGGGGCCGGTTGCTCACTCACCAGCGACGGGCTCGGCGCGTCAGCGAGGGCAACCAGCCGCTGCTGCGCAGCCCTGATATCGCGCAACAGCCGGACCGGATCGAGCCCGGCAAAGACCTGGCGCAAATGCGCCCGGGTAGCATCGTGGGTTCGCGGATCGTCGAACAGCCGCTGGTACGGCGTTGCAGGCGCATGATAGCGTTTGTGCACCCGGGCGCCGTCCCGGTGCTTCTCGGCGAGCTTGAACGAGGGCTGGAAGAAGTTCACGAACAGGCGCGCCGCCGCGTACAGATCGGCCAAGGCAACGGCGGCGTCCAGTCCTTCGAAGCGACGATAGCCGACCAGCCGGCGCACCACCGATCCGTTCTTCTGCTCAACCCACGCCTGATCGTTCTTGCGGTAAGGCCGGCAACGGGTGAAGGCGATGCCGCTGGACGCGCAGTAATCACGCACCGTCTCGTTGATGAAGACGCTGTCGTTGTCTGTGTCGAATCCCAGCAGCTCGAAGGGCATCGACTTGCGCAGCTCGTCGAGCACCGCGACCAGCAACGTCTGTTCGCGCACCAGGAGGGGGGCGCACTCGGTCCATCCGGTCGCAATGTCGGTCAGCGTGAATGTCCACGCAAAGCTGCCCTTCGCTACCGGGCCACTGTGCGAGACGAGGTCCGCCTCGATATGGCCCGGTGCCGGATCGCCCCAATCGTCGAACGTCCTGATCGGCACACTCCGCCGGAGCGCTGTCCCGGCAACGCCCCGCCGCTTCGGCACACGACCGGCTGCCTTCACATCACGAAGCGCCCGGTCGATCGTTGCCGCACTCATCGTGGTCAGCTTGGTGCTTATATCCGGTGCCAGGTCCAGATGCCCATGGCGTTTCATCGCCTCCAGCAGGATCGGAATGAGCGGGCGCAGCCGCTTGCCGCACAACCGGTCCGACGCCTCCCATAGCGTCACCAGCGCGATCCTTACCGCCTCGTCGTAAATACGACGCTCGACGCGTGGCCCTTGTGCCTTTGCCGGGCGGCTCGCCCGCAATAACCGCATCGCATGCTTGCGGTGAAATCCCGTCACCGCCACGAACTCGTCGAGAACACGTCCCTTGCTCCCTCGATCAGCCGATCGGTACCGTTCCCCGACCGCCTCCACCAACTCCCTACGCGTCGCCATACTCACTTTCCTCATCACTCACTCCCAACCGTTCTCGGGAGCATTCTAGATGAGGCAACAGCCCTATCGACGGGAGCAAATCAGGTGAGGCAATGCGGCTTCTCATCCAGATCGTCGCGCTACAGTCATGACCGAGAGTGCAGGTGCTGCTGCAGAATGTCATTCGCGCATGCCGGTTCTGCTGGCGCAGGATGACTGGTCGAATTGGACCGATGGTACGCCGCCCGAAGCGCGCCGCCTGTGCAATCCATGGACCGGCGAACTTGCAATCGAACGCACGGATCAGCGCTGGTAGCGATGCCGAGGTTCTGCATGCGGAGCGTCATCACCGACTCGCGGAGGCCGCGATCCTCGAACAACGGTGCTGCGCTCTTGCTGCACCCGATCTGCATGCTTGTTGCGGCTGATGTGAATTAGTATGAAACGTCCGTAAGTGTCTGATTTGGATGAGAAAGTGGATGGCGAGATAAAAGCAGCGCCGTCTGTCGGGCTGCATGTGGTTGGATTTGTTGAGCAATTGGCGACGGCGCTCAAAACGCTCAGCCGTCGGTCATCCTAAATTTGCTCTTGTTTCCAATCGTTGAAGCGACGTCTTTCGGACAATTTCGATCCGAGAGCGCTTTTGGAATTGTTGAAACGGCCGTCCCTTCGGGTTCGCAGGTACCTCTAAAGATCCGAAACCCGCGAAGGATTTCGATCGTCGCGATCACGTCGTGAAATCGGCGGACCTGGCGTACGAACGTCATGTGGCGATGGGGGCCAGCTATGACCGATACTCGCGTCGATGGCGGGCCGGTCATGGTCCCCTCCCCAGCCCAGGCCGGTCCGTCATCACCCGACAGATGAAAGGACCGGTCCGATGCCCTCTCCAAACCGCACCGAGCATCTCCGTGGACAGGATCGACGGCCTACCGTCGAGCCGATTACGATGCGCGTACCGGACGCCTGCCGCTATCTCGGGATTGGGCGCAGCACACTCTATGTGCTCATTGCCAAAGGGGAGGTGGAGATCATTAAACTGGGTAGCTCGACGCTAGTGCTGACGGCCAGTTTGCGCCGGCTCGTTGACGGGAGACGGGAGCCGCGCGGTGGGCTGGTCGAGGGTGATGATTAGGCGCGCCCAGGAACGTCTGGATTGCGCCCTAAACCCGGCCGTTCCGACGCCGAAATGCGGGTCCCAATACCGGTCGGGCGGCTTAGAAGCTCCATGAGCGGAAACCGCGTATCGCTGAACGGCACGGTCTGGTGGAGAGAGGTCAGGCCGCTTACGGCTGGAAGGGGCTCTTGTGTCGGATCAGGAAACACGAGCTTGAGTTCGGTGCCCATAACGGACGACCAACTCGGAGAGCTCGGTGTCGAGCGCCTCGCCGACGAGGCGGCAGGCCTTGCCCAAAACCTCCTGAAGGTCGCCGCATCGCAGGGCGAAATCACCGAATTCAGAAAGGACGCGCTGGCGTCTAATTACTATTCTGCGGCTTAAAACTCATTGTTCTCATTGGAAAATAAGAGTCTGATTCATAATTATCCGGCGTGATTTCATAATCTTGCGATGCGTCGTGCGAAGAGTTGGATCGAGGCGATGAACAGCCATGCGGTTGCCGAGGCGATGGTCTGCTCGAAGTCCTTGGCGAGGCGTCGGTTGCGACCGAGCCATGCGAAGGTTCGCTCTACCACCCAGCGCCGCGGTAGCACCTCGAAGCCCTTGGCGGTGTCGGACCGCTTGATGATTTCGATGGTCCACCTGCTCTTGCCGATCTTGCGCAGCGCCTGCCGCAGCTTGTCACCGGCGTATCCGCCATCGGCGAAGACATGCCGCAGCCACGGGAAGCGCCGGATGATCTCGGCGAGCACGAGCGGTGCGCCGTCGCGATCCTGGATGTCGGCGGTGTGGATCACGGCATGAACCAGATTGCCATCGGTGTCGGTCACGATGTGGCGCTTGCGGCCCTTAATCTTCTTGCCCGCATCGTAACCCTGCGGCCCGCCGCTCTCGGTGGTTTTGACGCTTTGGCTATCGATAACCCCGGCACTCGGGGAGGCCTCGCGACCCACCGCTTCCCGTCCGATCAAAAGCAGGGCGTGATTGAGCGAGAGCCACAGCCCCTGATCACGCCAGAGATAAAACCAGCGCCGCACCGTCGAGACCGGCGGAAAGCACGGCGGCAGCATTCGCCACGGCAAGCCGCCGCGCAGCAGATACAGGATCGCTTCGACAATCCGCCGCTGTGGCCATTTGCGAGGACGCCCCACATGCGAAGGCGGCGGGAAGAACGGCTCCAGCACCGTCCATTCGGCATCGGTCAAATCGCTTGGCAAAGTCAGCTGCGCACGAGCATACTGCGCCCGAGTGGTGTCGGTCCACATCGTTGATTTCCTTGGTTCGTTGCAAAACCTCAGAATCAGCGACCTGGGCTGGCGTCAAGCTAACCCGCTGACACCGCTCAACTTAATTTCGGATCAGGCTCTAAGCCGTGCGCCGGGCTTTTCTATTCGGAGCCAAAATGGCGCGGCAAACCGGCTTGGGGGAAGAATTAATTCGGGTCGAGGGAATATTTTAGGCCACAACTTGTCGGGTTTGATATCGTTGCACCCCGCTGCGTGCTAGCTTTGTCCAGCGCGCCAAGTTCGATTATCTTCAGCTATCGCAGGAACCCATCCCGACAATCATGCGTATGACCAGCGTGGAAAGTATGTCATGACTGAAGCCGGCAAGAGCGAAACTGAAGTGTTGCGCCAGCACATCGTCTTCGCGCAGTTCGGTGAGCTTGCCTTGCGATCCGACGATCTCGATGAAATCCTGACCGAAAGCTGCCGCCTGGTGGGCGAGGGCCTCGGCACCGATCTCGCCAAGGTGGTGGAGCTGCAACCCGATGGCGAAACCCTGCTGGTCCGCGCCGGGGTCGGCTGGAAGCCGGGCGTTGTCGGTGTGGCGACCATCAAACTGGCAGACGACACGTCCGAAGGCTTTGCGCTGAAAACCGGCAAGCCGATGACCTCCTCCAACATCGAAACCGAAACCCGCTTTCGGTATCCGTCATTCCTGGTCGAGAATGGCGCCAAGGCGGTCGTCAACGTCATCATCATCGGCGGTAAGGACAAGCCTCCGTATGGCTTGCTGCAGGTCGACAGTCGCGAGCCGCGCGAGTTCACCGAGAGCGATACGGCATTTCTGACCGGTTACGCCAATCTGCTGGCGGCGACGGTGGATCGCTTTCGACTGATCCAGGAAGTGCGCGACAAGGAAGCCGGCGAGCGCCATGAACTGGAGATCAAGGTGGCCGAGCGGACCGCCGCGCTCGCCGCGTCGAACGAACAGCTCGACGCGTTCGCCTACACCGTCAGCCACGATCTTCGCGCCCCGCTTCGCGCGATGGAGGGATTTGCCCGCATTCTGCTCAACGACTATGCCCCAGCACTGGGCGACGCCGGCGGGGGCTTTGCCAAGCGCATCGTCGCGGCTTCAATGCGAATGGAGGGGCTGATCGACGCCTTGCTTGGCTATAGTCGTCTGCGCCGGCAGGAACCCGCGGCCTGGCTTGTCGATCCAACGCCGATCGTCCAGCGAGCGGTCGAAGAGGTGCAGGCGGGCCTTGAGTCAATCATTGCCATCGACGTGGTGGCCCCGATGCCGTCGGTGATGGCGGAGCCCATCGTGCTTGGGCAGGTTCTTACCAACCTGATCAGCAACGCGGCCAAGTTTCAGCGCGACGATGTGCCCGTGCAGGTCACGGTGCGCGCCGAGCACACGGCCGGCCGCGTCCGGATCTGGGTCGAGGACAACGGTATCGGCATCGCGCCCGAGCACCAAGAGCGCATATTCAACGTGTTCGAACGGCTGCACGGTGACGAGACGTTTCCCGGCACCGGCATCGGCCTGGCGATCGTCCGGGAGGGAATGGCGCTCATGGGCGGGCGGGCCGGAGTCGAATCCGATCCTGAGAAAGGCAGCCGCTTCTGGATCGAGTTCGCCGAGGCCGCGCAGCTTGCCACGGCGAGCGACGATACTGTAAGGCCTAAGAGTTGAACGAGCTTTCGATCATTTTGCTCGTCGAGGATAACCCCGATGATGCCGAGCTGATTCAGTATGCATTTGAGAAGGCCGATATTCGGAACCCGCTTGTGATCGTCACCGACGGCGATGCCGCCGTCGATTATATCGGCCGAACCGGAGCTTACGCCGACCGGAGCGGTCTGCCGCTCCCCGAGTTGATCCTGCTCGACCTAAAGCTGCCCCGCCGCTCCGGCCTCGAGGTGTTGAGTTTCATTCGTCAGCACGAACCGACCCGGCACACGCCGGTCGTGGTGCTCACCTCGTCCGATCAGGAGGCGGATATTCGCCGGTCGTACGAGCGCGGCGCCAACTCGTTTCTCGTCAAGCCGATCGGGCGCGACGGGCTGATCGACATGGCGCGCGCGCTCAAGGCCTATTGGATCAAGCTCAATCATGGGGTTGCGCTTTGACCGACATGCCACGCCCGATGCGCATCTTGGTCATCGACGACAATTCCGACGATCGCCAGCTGGTGTTGCGCGAACTGACCGCGCTCTGGCCCGGCGTGATCGCAATCGAGGTCAACGATCTTGCGACATTCGAAGCCGCGCTCGAGGCCCGCCCTGCCGATTTGGTGGTGACCGACCTGGACCTGCGCTGGGCAGACGGGCGTGATATCTTCGTCGCGACCAAGAAACTTTACCCTGCCTGCCCCGTCGTGATGTTTACCGGCACCGGAGATGAGACAATCGCCGTCGCGTTGATCAAGGCCGGCCTCGACGACTATGTGGTCAAGTCGCCGCGGCAAATGCCCCGGCTTCGCGCATCGCTTCGAATGGCGGTCGAGATCGCAACGTCACGCAACGCGTTGAGTGAACGAGAGGCGCAACTGACCGCGCTCGCCGCGCACAAGGACATGATCGCGCGGGAACTTCACCACCGGGTGAAGAACAATCTGCAAATGATCATGAGCCTGCTCCAGCTCCGCTCCCGGCAGGTCGATGACACAACGCGCGGGCATTTGCAGGAGATGGCGGGACGCATGGAAGCGCTCGCCTTGGTGCAGGAGCACATCTACGATGCCGATGCGCTCGATCGGGTCGATTTCAGCGCTTCGTTGTCAGAGATCGCCGAGGGCCTGACCAACACCATCGGCGGTTACCATATCAGCCTTGATCGTGACTTCGATGGACCGCTTGAGCTTGAAGTCGGCCGTGCGATGCCACTGGGATTGCTCTGCTACGAACTGATCCTCAACGCGCTGAAACATGCCTGGCCACAAGCACAGCGTGGAAAACTCACCGTCGAGTTACGGACGCAGGACGCGCACCCCGAGGTGAAGATCATCGACGATGGTGCGGGTTTCGAGGAAGAAACGGTGACCAAGGGCCTGGGAACGCGTCTGGTGCGTTCACTTGCTACCGAGGCCAAGGCTGAAGTCCTGACGTCGTCCAAGCCCGGAGATGGCACAACCGTTACCCTGAGGCTGGTATGAACGATGCGATCGTGACGCAGAACGGAGTTGCCGACGCGCCGGCGGTGCTTGTGGTCGAAGACGAAGTTATCATCCGCATGATGCTTGTCGATGAGTTGGAGGATGCCGGGATTGCGGTCATCGAAGCGGATGGAGCAGATGCTGCGGTCGCGATCATGAGCAATGGCGCGACGATCCGCGCGGTCGTCACGGATGTCAGAATGCCGGGCACCATGGATGGGCTCGGGCTTGCGGCCTGGATGCGGGACGGGGCACCGGGCGTTCCGATCATCATCACTGCAGGCTTCGCCACTGAACCGCAATGCCAGTCGATCAACCCGGCCATCACGCACGTCGTCCGCAAGCCATATCGGCCCGGAGAGGTGACGAGGTTGGTGACAGAGCTGCTCACCGATCCAGCTGCCTAACCGGTCAGCGAGGACATGGTCGTGACACCGGATTTCAATCCTGCCGACCTCGCCGAGGCGCGGCGCCTGAACCGCAGACTTGCGCGATTGCCGAGGTTGCGGATGCAGACGCCGGTCGGACGGGTCGCGCTGAATGCGCTCCTTCGATTGGTCGAAATCTGTCCCCTGCTCAAGAAGCGAAAGCATGGTCTCCGAACAGAGCTGCGCGTCATCGAAGCCTGTGGGCAAAGCGTCAAACTGCGGATTTTCCGGCCGAACAATCCTGTCAGGGGCGTGGTCCTGGACCTGCATGGCGGCGGCTGGACGATCGGCAATGCGCGGATGGCCGACGGCCAGAACGCCAATCTAGCGCTGCGATTGAACGTCGCCGTGGTCAGCGTGGACTACACGCTGGCGTTGGCCGGTCCCATCGAGGCCTCGATCCTGGAGTGCGCAGCCGCGATGTCATGGCTCACCGCGTGTGCGCAACGCGACTTCGGAGCCGCCAAGATCATCATCAAGGGATCTTCGTCCGGCGCACACCTGGCTGCCTGGGCATTGATCCGCCTGCGGGCTCATGACGAGGTTATGAACCGTATCGCCGGGATGCCTCGATCTCGCCGGTTTACGGCAACCTCGAAGGGTTGCCGCCAGCGCTCCTGGTGGTGGGCACCAAAGACATCCTTCTGGAAGACAATCAAAGGATGGCCGCACGGTGGCACGCCGCCAACGGCAACGCTCACCTGCTAGTGGTGCCCGAGAGCCCGCACGCGTTCATGCTCATGAATATCGGTCAATCACCGGACCGCCGAGCTTCCCCAAAAGCGTTTGTTGGTTCGATTGTGGAACCGCGGCCGCGCGACTTCGCAAGCCACATTGACGGGCTAGAACGGGTCATCGGGCGATCTCTATGTTCAGAGAAAGTTCACTGATTTGGGTCAAACATAACAGCGACTTGACCCAATGCCGGGCCCGGTTCATCGCCCTTAGGGCCGGTGCGTGGAGGAAGGCTTCCCGTTGTCAGTCATTCAGAACGAAACGAAACGCCTAGACTCTTTACATAAGCTTGGCATTCTTGACACGCCCCGCCATCCTTCATTCGACCGGATTACCAAGCATTGCGCCGACTTCTTCGATTGCTCGATCGCGCTCATCACGCTTGTCGATGAGCGCAGGCAGTGGTTCCTATCATCTGTTGGCGCAGATGTTTTTGAAACCCCGCGCGAAATGTCCTTTTCAGCTCACATTATTGAAACTGGAAAAAGCTTGTTGCTTTCCAATGCGTTGAATGATGAGCAGTTCTGCGCTTTACCGCAAGTCCGCGGATCTATGGCGGTTCGTTCTTATCTTGGCACGCCCATCAGAAGCGCTGACGGAGAACTAATTGGTACGTTGTGCATTGCGGACCCGCGTGCGAACCAATTTAGCCAGCAGCACATTCCAAAGCTCAAAGCCTTCGCTGCGACAGTAGGGGATCTAATAATCACTCGTTCGCAAATATTGCGAGCGTCATCGGGAAATGTAAATACTAACGAGAAAGACAACCGCCTTATTCGTTCAGAACGGATATTTAGGCAGGCGGAAGAGGTTGCAAAAATCGGTTCTTGGGAACTAAACCTTGAAACGAGGCGCTTGACTTGGTCAAACGAGGCGTTTGTAATTTTTGGTTCGCCGGAAAATCTTCCCAATTCCATTGAGGAGACCTTCTCCTATTACGCTCAGGAGGAACAAGATAAGGTTGCTGAGGCGGTCACAAAGATAACGACCGTCGGTGGCTCATTCGTATTTGAAGCAGGTCTAAACGCGGCGGACGGCACCTTGAAGCATGTGAAAGCGATGGGCGAGTATCTGGAGGGCGATGGCCAAAACGCCGCGCGTTTGGTTGGCATCATTCAGGATATCACCGAAGCGAACCATGCTCGCCTCGCTCTAGAGCGCGCTGTCGATCGCGATGGCTTGACCGATCTTTACAACCGTACCGCTTTCGACCGCTTTCTGCAGGAGACAGTCCGAGGCATCAAGGAATCAGGTTCGACTGCATTTCTGCTTATGCTTGATTTGGATGGCTTCAAGGACATCAACGACACCTTTGGACATCTGGTGGGAGATGTCATTCTACAGGAGATCAGTTCTCGCATTTTTGTAGCACTTCCGAATGAGACCATCGTAGCAAGATGGGGTGGCGACGAATTCGCTATTATAACCGCGCCAGATTTTTCTTCAGACGACGCAAGAAAGGTCGGTGACGATTTACTCGTAATCATCGAGCGCAGTTTCGAGATTGCGGGGCGCTCGATGGGTGTAAGCGCAACTTGCGGGTTGGCCGAGATCGATGGGCGCACGAATGCTAGAGAAATCATCCGAAGAGCCGATTTGGCGCTCTATTACGGAAAAAAGCGAGAGCCGGGACGGGTGCATCTCTACCTCCCGGCAATGGAGAAGGCGAACCAGCATCGGCAAACAGCAATCGCGACTGTGCGAGAGGCTCTAGACGGCGACCGTCTATTTGCTGGCTATCAGCCAATCATCAATTTGGAGACGAACCGTTTAGTGGGTCTCGAAGCACTTATGAGGCTTAGCACCACTACTGGCGCTCAGATTACCGCAACTCAGGTCCTGCCCGCGATCTTGGATCCTATCATATCCCGGGAGATCGGCGAGCGCATGTTGAGCTGCGTCTGCAGCGACTTGGCGGAAATCGAGCAGGCGCAGCCAGAGATGCAGTTCATAAGCATCAACGCGACCGAGGCCGATCTTTTGAGTCGGGACTTTTCAGGCCGATTTTTAGCGACCCTAAATAGAGCTGGGATCAGCCCTGATAAAATTACGCTTGAGATCACTGAGACCATGTTGATGGTGAACGACACCGCCAAAGTTCAAACTGTTTTGGCGGACCTCAGCACGGTTGGTGTTCGCATAGCACTTGATGATTTTGGGACTGGATTTTCATCCCTGTCTCATCTCAGGGATTTTCCAATCGACAAGGTCAAGATTGACCAAAGTTTCATCAAATCGTTTGTCTTTGAAAACCAAACTAGGCTCATAGTTCAAGCGCTTATCAACATGGCAAATAATCTCGGCGTGATAGTTATAGCTGAAGGCGTTGAGACCGAGGAGCAACGGAACCTCCTTTTGAACTTCGGCTGTAACCTGGGTCAAGGCTACCTCTTTAGTCCGGCCGAGACCTCGTGTCGTATTAAGGCGATGCGGTTCCGAAATAGGCGCAATAGCGTAGTCTCAGGATTGAAAGTCGCGTAATCGTCGAAAAGGCAGCTTCCAGAAATTGAAAAAGGAACGCTTCCGCCTTTAGGATTCATCTATGCCGGATAAGCGAAATCTCCAGCCTCACGAAGACCCGCCGCCTAATGTGCCGGAATCGAATACAATTTATTTCTGCCTGTATGTGAGCCAGAGCAATTTAACACCGCCGGCAAATCGCGTAGAATTGGATAAGATTCTTTCTTCCTCGCATCTGCGGAATAAGGAACTGGATGTCACTGGCGCTCTTCTGTGCACAGCTGGACGTTTCGCTCAAATTATTGAGGGCCCAGAGACTTCAATACGCATCCTCATGAAGAGTATTGAGTTAGACTCGAGGCATAGAGACTGCAAAGTTCTCTCAGAGGGGCTCACCTCCGCCCGAAGGTTTTCTGAGTGGACGATGGCATACTTGGGGCCATCCATTCATATTGATCGACACATCAAGCCTCTCTTGCAAAATTTGTTCAACCGAGATCAGACGGATAAATCGATATCGCGTTTGATCGATCTGATGGTCCGGCAAACCAACATGAGACGGCCCGAGGGCGCTGAGGAAGATGTTGGTCCGTAGTCGGCCAAAAAACCACTGAAAGGTGGAGCATAGTTAACGGCTGGTTTCGGGCAGCAGAAAGTTTCAGGCTGTGACCGACATTGAGTCGGCACGGGAAATTCGGCTTCCTGCAACACCCCCCCGTAGCTGCCCGACCGGTCTGGGGATCGTGGACGGCCACCGGGAAGGTCATGAACTGGGTGGGGAGCGGAATGAAGGCTTTTGGTAACGGCGGGGTAGAGAGCCGCCGTTCTGGGGTGCCAGAACCCCGTGCGGAAGTTCGGGCCGCCGCGTCGCTCAGGCGCCGGGTATAAGGTCGTGAAACGCCCGTGCTATGGCGGCACGGTCGAAAGGTTTGGTGAGGATAGGTGCTCCAGGTGGGCAGGGGCTGCAAGCGTCCGGCGTGCCGGTGATGAAGATCACCGGAACAGGACCGAGGGTATCGAGGATAGTCGAGACGGCGAGAGGGCCGGTGCCTTCGGT
>NZ_LZRP01000006.1 GCF_001678665.1 Erythrobacter sp. QSSC1-22B | reverse complement strand
ACTCCCATCCGTGGTCTGGTTGGCCACAACGTCGTCATACGCGTTCGCACCGCCACCGAAAATAGGTGTAGAAAATACCGTATTGTCATAGAGTTCCCCTTTCTGCCTAATCGTCGCGATCTGATTATTACTCCCCAAAAAGCCATTTTAACGGATTTGCGGGCTAACGTGACAATCCGAATATTAAAGATGTAATTGACTATTGAGGCTCTAAGCGCAGTGGCAGCCTGGGCGAAGTGGAGATCCTACTACTAGACAACAACCGCGACACTCGTGCTTTCGCGTCGAGAGCTTTTGCTTTTATCATCACAGATTGCGTAGAATTTTTAGACGGGGGTAGCGCGACGACGCGCCTGAATCCGGCAAAATCGAACATGGCTGAGTGACCGAATGTCGCCCACTACTAAAGCGCGTGACGCCGTACAGCCGAATGTCAGCTTTCGGGTTTGCGAGAAGAATGCCCCAACGACCGAGTTGAGCGCGTGAAGCTGAAGAGGAGTTGCTGGATAACTTGCATGGATCGCTTTAGTAAGTCCAGGTGCGTCAATCCGCAGTGGTCGCAGGCAGCTCTGGCGTGTCGACATTGATCGACAACATCCAGCGCGCCGAGAAGCGGCCAATGTAAGGCGCGGTGGGATCAAGTTTGCGCGAGCTACCCCGTTGTGCGTCTGCAAGCCATGCCTCGATCCGTGGATCGCGTACACCGAGCACTTCCTCAAGCAGATAGCCCGCCCGCACTCGCACAATCTTTTCGGATGCTTCTGCAACGGCGCATATGATCGCATCTGCATGGCGAGCGGCATAAGTTCGCCAGATGGCTATCACGTGATCCATCCCTCCGCACCACCCCGGGGCGGCAAGCGTATCCCGAAAGGTCGCGCCGGGCGGACTGACTCTCGTGCGCGCAGGATCGAAGCTTGTCGGTGGAAGCGGATTGCTAAGTTCATGACGGTGTAACGGGCGGCCCCGCACTTCCGGACATGGCTTGGGTTGCGTGAGCGGGAACACGCGTTCGTACTCGTCATTAAGGGAAGTCAGATTGTCTCCGAGCAGGGCCTCCATATAGTGACGGGCATACCCAGCCCACTGACCCCGCATTGGCGTCGATATATGCAACTCGGAAGTGTCAGCGCCCATGCCATGGAAAGCCAGCGCACTGGCATGGGAGAGATAGCAGAAAGGGTCGGCGTCGAGCATCACCTTGGTGGCATCGCCGTCATTGACAGTGAACAACACTGACGTGAAATCCGGATCGCGTGGAAGGTAACGAGAAGGAACTTCGCTCGGATAGTAGCCGAGATCAAAGGTCGCTTCCGAGAGGACTTTTCTTGCCCGTCGAGCATTAAGCGGGCCATTACGTGAAGGAATCTTCACTCCGCGATAGCCGCGGTCCCGAAATAACTGGCGAGCAAGTAGGAATAGGTCGAATTCGGTGACCACGGCGCGGTCACTGTCTCGAGCCATTTGAACAAGAAGGGTTGCTGCGGCGCTCATGCTATCATTTGGAGGATGGGGGTGATGTCCTAAGGACATCACCCCCATCCTCGATTTAGTCAAGTTCCTTGTGACTGCGCCCCATCGATGGCTGTCCTAAGGACAGCCATCGATGGGGCGCACTTGTCAAGTCTACCGAATGCTCCTAGGGCATTCTTAACCGGACATCAAACCGGACATTCTAAGGGACAGGTCTGGCGCTCAATATGCCTCTATATGGCAGAAATGCGCTATTTCGAACATACCTTAAACTGGACATGGAAGCGGACATATAAGTGGCGGAAGACCGCGGCGAAACGATCGATTCAATGCAGCCGATGAAGATCGGCGAAGGTTCACCACGCCTGCCGGACGTACGCGATCTTGCCGTTGATCTTGCTGCGAAGGCAGCTGCCTTTCGTAGCAGCCTTCCCCAAGGCGTTAGCACTGCACTGGCCGACCTCGTTCGGGCTATGAATTGCTATTACAGCAACCTCATCGAAGGACATGACACTCATCCGATCGATATTGAGCGAGCGCTTCGCAATGACTTTAGTGACGACCCCGTTAAGCGCGACCTCCAACTTGAAGCACGCGCACACATCGAGGTGCAGCAGTGGATCGATGAAGGCGGGCTCTCTGGCCGAGCATATACACGTGCTGGCCTTGAAGAAACTCACGCCCGTTTCTGCGGCGAATTGCCCGAGGATCTCCTTTGGGTGGAGATGCCGAATACGGGCGAACGCGTGCGCGTTGAACCCGGACACTTCCGTGAGCGCGACGTTCAAGTAGGCCGCCATGTCGCCATCAGTCCAAGCGCGGTGCCGCGCTTTATGGAGCATTTCGAATGGGCCTATGGCAGACCCGGGCGCAGCGATGCCATCGTCTCAGTGGCCGCCGCCCATCACCGCTTCGCGTGGATTCACCCCTTTCTGGATGGCAATGGCCGTGTCGCACGGCTGATGTCGCACGCAATGATGCTCGACGCGCTCGACACTGGAGGTATTTGGTCAGTGGCCCGCGGACTGGGCCGAACTGCCGAGCGCTACAAACAGCACCTAGCCGCTTGCGATCTGCCACGACGCAATGACCTCGATGGAAGAGGTGCGCTCAGCGAAGAGGAACTGGCGGGTTTCACAGCCTACTTTCTGCAAGTTTGCATCGACCAAGTTGAATTTATGTCGGGATTGGTCGAGCCGAACCGGCTGCGGACACGGATTCATCAATGGGTGGGGGAAGAGGCTGCGCTCGGCAACTTGCCAGCAAAGGCGGCAAACGTACTCGACGCAGTGCTTTATCGAGGCGAACTTCCGCGCGGGGAGCTCGAGACAATCGTTGGGACAGGCGAACGTCAAGCCCGCCGTGTTGCGTCGGCACTCATCGATATAGGCGTTCTGTCATCTGGAAGCTCGCGGGCGCCTCTCCATATCGCCTTCCCTGCAGCGCTAGCATCGCGTTGGATGCCTGGCCTCTTTCCAGAAAAGCCAACCTAGGACAGGCCAACGCTCGAGGGAGCGCCTTGAACGCCTCCGGACGGCAGCTTTCGGAAGCGGTATCGTGAGCCGCGAATGGCCGACATTGGGGCACAAAGCCGGCAATTTTTCGCTCGTGCTTACGAACTGTATGAGTGAGTTGGGCTGCCCTTGCGGGCGACCTGCTCTATCCGCTGCGCGGACCGGGCCTGTAGTCCCGGCCCATGCGGGTTACGATCAGGAGCAGTTTTGAAGTTGAGCGGGAAGTGTTGTGGACGCGCTCTGTCCCGCGCTTCGCGCTCCTGAGGGCGCGGTGTTTTTGAGCTGACCCGCAGGCACTCCTGCCTCTTTCATTGCCGAACGCCCGCTGGCCCACAGGTCCGCGCGCAGGGCGTCCGGCGGCTTCGCGCCGTGCAGGGGTGCCGTTGTTCGTGCGGATCGCTTTCGCGATCCTTGGCCGGGAACACCAAGGGCTTTGCCCTCTCGTTCCCGAAACCGAAAACAGACACCCCCGGGTGGCGGGCTGCGCCCGCTGGCCCGCGCCAGGGCATCGGTTTTCGGTTTGCCCTTCCCCTCCCATCCTCGCCGGAAGGCAGGCCGCATGGTGGGGCCATGCGGGCCAGCGGTGACGGTGGTCTGTGGGCGGGACGCGGAGCGCTAATCGTCCGCGCCGAGCGCTTCTTTCACTGTGACTGTACCGGAGCAATAGGCTCCCCACGCTTCCATGAGCTGAACACGCATACCGGGATCCTCTTTGGTGCCGAGGTAAGTGGTGCGGCGATACGCCGCCTGAACCGCGTCCGACGTCTTGTGGGCCAGCGCGGCCTCGACAACCGCGTTTAGGAAGCCTGCATTCGCAGCCCAATCCGTGAAGGCCGAGCGGAAGCCATGGACGTGGAAGGGCTCCTGCATGTCGCGCAGAACCTTAAGCAGCGTCATGTTCGACATAGCTTTGCCCGTTGCCCCGGAGAAGACGACTTCGGCCCCTTCGACTCGAAACGCATCCGCTTTTGCAAGGACGCCGATTGCAGCCTCGGAAAGCGGGACCACATGTGCCTTGCTGCGCTTCATGTGCTCTGCCGGGATCGTCCAGAGACGCCCCTCCAGATCGAATTCCTCCCATGTCGCGAGCCGGACTTCCTGAGAGCGCGTGCCGGTGAGGATGAGGAGATCGAGCGCGAAGCGTCCGAAAGATGGCTTACGCCTCAGCGCGGTCAGAAACGACGGGATTGCCACATAAGGCATCGCTTTGCGGTTCTGGGTTTTCTTGACCTGCCGGGGAAGGCCCCTGCCCGCTTTCAGGCTGCTGTTGCCTGACGGCGCTTCAGCCGACCGCCAGCCCATGGCATGCGCATAGTCCAGCACTGCGCAAATCCGGTTGCGTATCTGGCGGGCGGTTTCCGGGATTTCCTGCCAGATCGGTGTGAGTACGTCGATGATGTCAGCTGCGGAAACACTTCCGGTCGGCATATCGCCCAGCTTGGGAAATGCGTAGTTCTCCAGACTCGCCAGCCACTGGCGCGTGTAGACCTCGCTCTTCCAGCCCACTTCGTTTTGAGAGTGATATTGCATCGCGGCTTCGCGGAAGGTCACCTTAGCAGCAGCTTTGTTCTTGCGCTCCATTAGAACATCGCGCTTTTCGACCTTCACGGCCTTGCGCAGTTCGTTCGCTTTTTCGCGTGCCTCCGCCAGCGTGACCAGTTTGGCGCTCCCAATCCCTATGTCCCGTCGCTTGCCCTCTTGTTGGAGTCGAATGACCCATGACGCGGAGCCGGTTTTCCCCACTTTTAGAAAAAGACCGTCACCATCCTGATAAGTGCCATGATTCGCCAAAGCTGCCTTTACAGCTACCGCAGTGAGCTTGCCCATTTCCTTCCCCACATTTCCGCAGGCCGTCCCGGAAAGTACAAGTGTGGGGAAGCACCCATTCTTCCCCACACCTTCCCCACACTAAGCCTCGGATGCGGGTGGATCGCGATGGCTATGCGGGGACGGAATAGAGGCAATATACCGCAGAAATCCAAGGTTTTCCATGGATTTCTGGGGATGCGAGTAGATGCTGGGAGAAGGGCAAGTGGTGGACAGGGCTGGATTCGAACCAGCGTACGCTTGCGCGGGCAGATTTACAGTCTGCTGCCTTTAACCACTCGGCCACCTGTCCACTTGGCTTGCCAGTTTTGCGATGAAACGCGGGTGGGTCGAAAGCGACCCCGCTGGCCGAGAGGCGCCCCTTTGAAGAAGCGGCGCTTGCCTGTCAATGGCCGCACTGGCAGGGGACGCGGCTATTGCCACAAGGGAGCAGCCATATGGCCAAGACGGAGCGCAAGAAGGCGCTGCGCGGACGCGCAGGACGCATGCAGGGCGGGCGCGGAAGCGGTCGCGCGAGCACCGGGCAAGTTCGCCTGTGGGGCCACCACGCGGTCGAGGCCGCGCTCAAGAACCCCGAGCGGCGCCATCACAAGCTGTGGGCGACGCGCGAGGCGCTGGCGGAACTCGATGGCGAACTGCCAGAGGATTTCACCATCGAATACGCGGGCATGCCCGATCTCGATCGGTTGGTGGCGCGCGATGCACCGCATCAGGGGCTCGTGCTCGACTGCGCCGCGCTGGACGATGTGTTTCTCGATCAAGTGCTCAAGGCCGAGCCCGACAGGCCGCTGCTGGTGCTCGACCAGGTCACCGACCCCCACAATGTCGGCGCCATCCTGCGCTCGGCGGCGGCGTTCGGCGCGGCGGCGATCGTAACGCAGGACCGCCACGCACCGCCCGAGGGCGGGGTGATCGGCAAAGCGGCTTCGGGCGCGCTCGAGGTGGTGCCCTGGGTGCGGGTGGTCAATCTCGCGCGCGCGCTCGAGGACATGGCTGTGGCGGGATACTGGCGGATCGGTCTCGCGGGCGAGGCCGAGGCGACCTTGGCGCAAGCGCTGCCCGCCGGGCCAGTCGCGCTGGTGCTCGGCGCCGAGGGACCTGGGATGCGGCACAATGTCGCTGGCCATTGCGACGCGCTGGCGCGGCTGCCGATCGGCGACGCCATGGAGAGCCTCAACGTCTCGAACGCTGCGGCGATTGCGCTCTATGCGGTGGCGACCCGCTGAGCGCAGCTCAAAGGCAAAACGCCGCATCGACCGTAAGGCGCGATGCGGCGTTTTGTCTTTCTCGGCCCGCACATTCTGCGGGGATGGAACCGGTCCTAGTTGACCGAATCCTTGAGGCCCTTGCCTGCCTTGAACTTGGGCTGGTTGGATGCCTTGATCGTCATCGGCTCGCCGGTGCGGGGGTTACGCCCGGTCGAGGCCTTGCGCTTGGCCACCGAAAAGGTGCCGAAACCGACCAGTCGCACGTCATCGCCGCCCGAAAGCGATTTGGTGATGGCGTCGAACACGCCTTCGACAGCGCTTGCAGCATCGCTCTTCGACAGGCCGCTGGAATCGGCGACTGCGCTGATCAGGTCGTTCTTGTTCATGCTAAGGGAACCCCCACTTGGTGTTGAAATCGGCTCGGTGAATCATGTCTCCGAATGCGGCGCAGTTGAACGACTCGACGCGGAACTGTCAAAGGCAAATCTGCCCGGATGGGGCAGGATTCGCGCCTAAAAGCCTGAAATCAGCGTAATTGCTCGCTTAACTACGCCGGGGGCGCCGCCACGCGACTCCAAACAAGGCCAATCCCCCATGGACCCGGAAATCCGAGTCGCTGCGCCGCACCATCCGCCCGATCAGTGCGCGGTACGCACAGGCGCAGTCGCGCTGCCGACGGTCAGCGGCTGACTGGCCAGGTCGTCCGCCTCGGTCCATTCGATCGCGGCAGGGACCGAGGTCAGTGCGTGCTCGAGCACCTGATCGACATGCGAGACGGGAATGATCTTGAGCCCGTCTTTCACCTTGGCCGGAATTTCCGCGAGATCCTTCACATTTTCCTCCGGGATCAGCACGGTCTCGATCCCGCCGCGCAAGGCCGCGAGGAGCTTTTCCTTCAACCCGCCGATCGGCAGCACCCTGCCACGCAGTGTGACCTCGCCAGTCATCGCGACTTCGGGCCGCACCGGGATACCGCTCAGCGTCGAGACGATCGAGGTGACCATGCCGATGCCGGCGCTCGGCCCATCCTTGGGCACCGCGCCTTCGGGCAGGTGGATGTGGATGTTCTTGCGCTGGAAGATGCTCGGCTTGATGCCATAGGCCGGCGCGCGCGCCTTGACGAAGCTGAACGCCGCGGCGACGCTCTCGTTCATCACCTCGCCAAGCTTGCCGGTGGTCTTGACCTCGCCCTTGCCCGGGGTGGTGACACTCTCGATGGTCAGCAATTCGCCGCCGACCTCGGTCCAGGCAAGCCCGGTCACCGCGCCGATCTGCGGCTCTTCCTCCGACATGCCGTGCTTGAACTTGCGCACTCCGGAGAAGTCGGCGAGGTTTTCGGGCGTGATGGTAACCCCTTCGGTCATGCCCTCGAGGATCTTGCGCAACGACTTGCGGCACAGCTTGGCGATCTCGCGCTCGAGCGTGCGCACCCCGGCCTCGCGGGTGTAATAGCGGATCAGGTCGCGCAGGCCGTCTTCGGTCAGCGTGAACTCGTCCTTGGTGAGCCCGTGCTGCTTGACCTGCTTGTCGAGCAGATGACCCTGCGCGATCTCGACCTTCTCGTCCTCGGTGTAGCCCTCGAGCCGGATGATCTCCATCCGGTCGAGCAGCGGCTGCGGCAGGTTGAGGCTGTTGGCGGTGCAGACGAACATCACATCGGAGAGATCGATGTCGAGTTCGAGATAGTGATCCTGGAACTTGCTGTTCTGCTCGGGGTCGAGCACCTCAAGCAGCGCGGATGCGGGATCGCCGCGGAAATCCTGGCCGAGCTTGTCGATCTCATCGAGCAGGAACAGCGGGTTGGACTTTCCGGCCTTCTTGAGATTGGTGACGATCTTGCCCGGCAGCGAGCCGATATAGGTGCGGCGATGGCCGCGGATTTCGGCCTCGTCGCGGACCCCGCCCAGCGACTGGCGGATGAATTCGCGCCCCGTCGCGCGGGCGATCGACTTGCCGAGGCTGGTCTTGCCGACGCCGGGCGGGCCGACCAGGCACAGGATCGGGCCCTTGAGCGTGTTGGTGCGCGCCTGGACCGCGAGATATTCGACGATCCGGTCCTTGACCTTTTCCAGCCCGTAGTGATCGGCGTCGAGCACTTCCTGCGCCTTGCCGATATCCTTCTTGAGCCGGCTCTTCTTGCCCCATGGCAGGCCGAGCAGAACGTCGAGATAATTGCGGATCACCGTGGCCTCGGCGCTCATCGGCTGCATTCCGCGCAGCTTCTTGAGCTCGCTCTCGGCCTTGGCGCGCGCTTCCTTGCTGAGCTTGGTCTTGGCGATGGTCTCGGTGAGTTCGGCGATCCCGTCGCCATCCTCGCCCTCGCCGCCGAGCTCGTTCTGGATCGCCTTCAACTGCTCGTTGAGATAATATTCGCGCTGGGTCTTTTCCATCTGGCGCTTCACGCGGCCACGGATCTTGCGCTCGACCTGAAGCACCGAGAGTTCGCCCTCCATAAAGGACATAACCATCTCGAGCCGCTTGTGCGGATCGGCTTCGGCGAGCAGCGCCTGCTTGTCCGAAACCCGCGCCGCGACCGCGGCGGCGATGGTGTCGGCAAGCTCGCCGGCGTCGTCGATCTCGGCGAGCTCGTCGCCCGCGCCCTCGCCCAGCTTCTTGTTGAGCTTGGCATATTCGGCGAACTGCTCGACCACCTGGCGCATCATCGCCACGACCTCGCTGCCAGCGGCGGTCTGTTCCTCGTGCATTTCGACCTCGGCCATGACGTAGTCGTCCTGCTCGGCGAAGCGCTGACAGGTGGCGCGCGCCGCGCCCTCGACCATCACTCGAACCGTGCCATCGGGCAGCTTGAGCAATTGCAGGACCCGCGCCACCACACCGACATCGTAGAGATCGTCGCGGTCGGGATCGTCGCAGCCCGGATCGAGCTGGGCGAGCAGGAAGATGTCTTTCGAGCCCTCCATCGCCGCTTCGAGCGCGGCCACCGATTTGTCGCGGCCGACGAACAGCGGCACCACCATGCCGGGGAAAACGACAATGTCGCGGAGCGGGAGAAGGGGAAATTGCTGGGTCATGCGGTCATTCCATGGATCGGGCCGTGGATCGGGCCGTGGATGGGGCGCAGCGAAGACCGCGCCTCGTGTGACCCGGGATATGGGAACCCGCCCCGCCCGCCGCAATCCCGGTCACCGCCAAAGCTGTGGGCGGGTCGGGAAAGGCGGGGCGGAAGACGGCCTCAGTGGGCGGGGATTTTGCCACCTCTGACACGGCTGCAGGCCCTGTATCGCTTTCAGGCGCAAAAGCGTCACCTTGGCGGCGGGGCAAGATGTCGCCTCGGGGTCGAGCAAATGCTGCATGTGTAACCTTGCGGTGTTTTTTTTATCGACGAAGCCCCGGCTGGTCCGGCTCGATTTGTGGAAGCCCACGCTGCGGCCGCTCGTGATTGCCATGCCGCTCACAACCAAACTTCACGCGCCGCCCGGGTGGTAGCAATTGCGGCTTATCGAGGTTTTGGCGGGATCCGCCGAGCGTTGACGATCAACGCCAGACCGGTCCTCCGATCGGAAAACCGCGCGCCTCCAATTGGTCGAGAACACCGTCCTGTTCTGCCAAAACTCGCAGTGGCACGACTGCGAGCGTGACTCCGGAATCCTGTGCGGCATCGGCGATCATGCCAGTCCACTGATCGCGGATTTCATCGCCCAGATCGTCATCGGCCCACGGCCAGCAGGTACCGAGCGCGATTTCGAGCGGGTTCGCCATCACCGCAGGCACATCGAACTGGCGCCAGTCGTTTCCGCGCGTCTGGATGATGCCTTGCCCCGCCTCGGTGGCGGCCATCGCTGCATTTAGGCAGGCGATATGGCTTGCCGGTTCCGCCTCGGCCAGATTGTCGAGCAGGTCTTCGCCGCGAAACCGGTCCGGTCGCATGATCGGGACATCGGCGCGGTCGGCGGCCTTGCGCACGATATCCGTGGCATCGTCGGTGGTGTTGTTATCGAAATCGAGCCGCCGAGCCAGCAGGTCGAAGGCGGACATCAGGAAACTGCGGCGATCGTAATCGACACCATATTCGGCTTCCAGCACCGCAAGCCGCGCTCGCTGTTCGGTGGTCAAATAATCCGCGGCGACCGTGCCATCGGGCAGCCTGGTGAAGCGCCCTCCGCGGAAGATCAGGCGCAAGACATCGCCCGGCGAAAATTTGGGTGCCGCGCGCAGGATGACCCGGCTCGCCTCGCCGGTGGCTTCCGTCAACCGCTCTGGCTGCCACGGGGTGCTTTTGGGAACGGCACGGATTTCGCCAACGAGTATGATGGTTCCGGTCGGGGTGTCGATGGTCCACATCGGCGCGCCCGAGCGCTGCGCGGTCACGACGATCTGGTTTTCGTCGGTTGCGACCTGCGCGAGTAATGGCGCGGCCCAAAACGAACCGATCCGGAGTGCGGCGGCAAACCATGGTGTCAGCTTCATGCTTGCCGCCTTAGCACCTGACGATTGGCCGAATGGTGAACGGGATCACCGGAATCGCGCAGTTGCACCGCGAATGGGCGCTGCGGCGCGGCGATATCACCTGCCATGAAGCGCACGACCTCGGCCCGTCGCCCCGCTCCCTCAGTTGCGCTCCTACTCGCGAAACCCCGCATCGGTACGGTCCAGTTTCCTCAGCAGCGCCGGCCAGGCGAGCGCGTTGGCGATGGCGCCGATGCCCGCAGGCGGCGTCTGTGACTTGACCTTTTCCGGGGTGCCCTGCGGCGGGTTATGGAGGCCATCGCGGCCCGCGGAGAGCATTTTCACCTGCGCGTCGCAGGCACGCTCGAGGAAATAGAGCCGCAGGAAGCACTCGCCCACGCTCTTGCCGATCGCCAGCGTGCCGTGGTTGCGCAGGATCATGACGTGCTTGTCGCCCATGTCCGCAACCAGCCGCTCGCGTTCCTCGAGGTCGGTCGCGATGCCTTCGTACTCGTGATAGGCGATGTCGCTGCGCGCGATCATCGCGGTCTGGGTGTGCTCGAGCAGGCCAGATGACATCGCGCTGACCGCCTGACCCGATGGCGTGTGCAGATGCATCACCGCATGGGCGTCGTCGCAATTCATGTGCAGCGCGGAATGGATGGTGAAGCCCGCCGGATTGACCGGGTGCGAGGTCGGGATCACCGGCTGGCCGTCGACATCGATCTTGACCAGACTGGAGGCGGTTATCTCCTCGAACATCATGTCGTAGGGGTTGATCAGAAAATGATGCTCGGGCCCGGGGACGCGGGCGGAGAGATGGGTGAAGATCAGATCGTCCCAACCATACATCGCCACCAGTCGGTATGCTGCGGCGAGATCGACGCGGACCGCCCACTCCTCGTCGCTGACCTGCGCGCGAATATCCGCATCCGAGCCGGTGGAATTGTCGTTCATTACGGTTGCCATCACTGCCTCTCCGATTGGTTGTGTTTTGCCACCAATACCACAGATCGGGCGCGGGCCGTAACCCTATCCCATGCCGGGCAGGTTGAAGCCCGGGGGCAGGCCCATCCCCGACTGGATGCCTTCCATCTCGGTGGCGGCGCGGCGGTCGGCCTTGTCGCGCGCGTCGTTGAAGGCGGCGGTGACCAGATCCTCGACCATCTGCTTTTCTTCCAGCTTCATCAGGCTGTCGTCGATCGCGACCCCGAGGATGCGGCCACGCGCAGTGGCGCGGACGACGACCAGACCGCCACCGGCGCTGCCCTCGACCTCGATGGTGTCGAGCTTGGCCTGCGCTTCGCCCATCTGGGTCTGGATGGTTTCGGCCGCTTTCTGCGCGGCGGCGAGCATTTCTTCCATCGACTTCATGCTTGGTTTCTCCGTTGTTGCAATCCGACCGGCGGTTTGTCGCGGTCGGCGATGATTTCGGCACCCGGGAAGGCAGCCAGGGCGGCCTGTACCAATGGATGGGCGCGGGCTTCGGTTTCCGCGCTGTGCTGCGCGGCTTCTTCGCGTTCGGCGATCGAGGGACTGCCCTCGCCCTCGGGATCCTCCTCGAGCAGCCAGCGGGTGCCGGTGATCGTCGCGAGCGCCTCGCGCAGGGTGGGGACGATATCGTCGCGGAACTGCGGATCGCGCGCGTAGCGAAGCAGGCCGTCCTCGACCGCGATCGGACGGATCTGCAGCCGCATGATGCCCGCCGCAAGATGCTGTCCGCCATCCTCGACGCGGGCGACGAGGTCTTCCCATTTGACCGCGTTGGCGCCCGGTGCATCGCTGGCGGCGGTTCCCTCGGCAGGCGTCGCCGGAGCGCGGGTGGCGGCGTCCTCGATCAGCCGCGCCAGCCGCCCCGGATCGGGCAATTCCTGCGCGTGCAATGCGCGCAGCAGCGCCATCCGCGCCGAGACCAGCGGATCGGGCGCCGAGCGCACCTCGTCATAGCCCTTGAGCAGCAATTGCCACAACCGGTGGAGCTGCGCGGGCGGGATGGCCGTGGCCCATTCGCCGAGCTGCGCGCGTTCCTCGGCGGAGACGGCATCGACCTCGCCACCCGAGACCTGCGCCACGGTGATGCGATGGACGATATCCATCAGCGAGCGCAACATCGCCAGCGGCTCGACCCCGAGCGCGTATTGTTCGTCGATCCCCGCAAGCAGCGCCTTGCCCTCGCCCGCCAGGAGATGCGCGAGCAGCCGGCGCTGCGCGCTCTTGTCGGCGAGCCCGAGCATCGAGCGGACCCGCTCGGCGGTGACCCGGCCCTCGCTGTCCATATCGGCATGCGCGATCGCCTGGTCGAGGATCGAGAGCCCGTCGCGCACCGAACCTTCGGCGGCGTTGGCGATGATCGACAGCGCCTCGGCGTCGGCGGTAACGCCCTCCTTGGTGCAGATCAGCGCGAAATGCTCCTGCAGCATCTCGGCGGGGATGCGCCTGAGATCGAAGCGCTGCGTCCGGCTGAGCACGGTGACCGGGAGCTTCTCCACCTCGGTGGTGGCGAACAGGAACTTCACATGCGCGGGCGGCTCTTCCAGCGTCTTGAGCAACGCGTTGAAGGCGTTGCGGCTAAGCATGTGGACTTCGTCGACGATGTAGATCTTGTACCGCGCGCTCACCGCGGAATAGCGCACCGCCTCGATGATCTCGCGGACGTCGTCGACCCCGGTGTGGCTGGCGGCATCCATCTCGATGACGTCGATATGCCGACCCTCGGCGATCGCGACGCAGGGTTCGCAGACGCCGCACGGATCGATGGTCGGGCCGCCATTGCCGTCGGGCCCGATGCAATTGAGCGCCTTGGCGATCAGCCGCGCGGTCGAGGTCTTGCCGACCCCGCGCACCCCGGTCATCAAAAAGGCATGCGCCAGCCGGTCGCGTGCGATGGCATTGGCCAGCGTGCGGACCATCGGCTCCTGCCCGATCAGCTCGGAAAAGGTCTGCGGACGGTATTTGCGCGCGAGGACGCGGTAGGGTTGCGCGGGCGCGTCTGGGGCAGCGGCCCTCGGAACCGGGGCGGGCACGGGTTTTTCGACAGGCTCTTCAGCAGGTGCCAGTTGGGGGGCCGGAGCGGGCGCGCCGAAGAGCGCTTCCTGCCCCGCCTGCTCGCGCTCGGCGGCGCTTGGTTGCGCCTCTGCGGCATCGTGCGAGGGATCGCTTTCCCACGGCAGGCCGTCTGGTTTGTCCGGTGAATCACCCATCCACCCTAGCTAGGGCGTGCGCGGGCATTTGTCATGCTGGCGTTTGTCACGCCGAGGGGGGATAAAGGAGCCGAGCGACCCGTCGCAATTCACCTGGGCTGCTTCCTTCCGGACCTGACCCGGTGAGCGAACGCAAACGTCCACCCGACTCCCGGTTCGCCCTATGGCGGGGAAGGCCGCGGGGTTCAAGTATTTCGTGGTCTGCTATCCGTTGCTTCGTCATCGCGAGGAGCGCAGCGACGCGGCAATCCCGCGCATGCACCCGAAAACCAAACGCAAACCTAGTTGAAATTGTCCGCGTAGGCCTGAAGCTTGAGAGTGCGCACCGGGGTCGTGTGGACCCGGGCAGCGATACCGTGCTTGGCGGCATAGGCGCTGGCGTCGTCCTTAGACGCAAAATTGAGCTGCACCTGCGCCTGCGTGTCGCCGCTGCCGGTCCAGCCCATCAGCGGGTCGGCGTGGCGCGCTTCGCTCTGCTCGAATTCGAGCACCCACTCGTCGACCCGCGCCTTGCCGGACTGCATCGCGCTTTTCGCGCGCTGATAGATTCGTGCTGCCATAATCGGGACCTCTAATTCAGCGCGGCGCATTGGAAAAGGCATTCTTGGTCTTGAGGCTGGGCGCCTCGGCCCATGGCTCCTCGGGCCAGCGGTGTTTCGGGTAGCGACCCTTCATCTCCTTGCGCACCTCGGCCCAGCTCCCGCGCCAGAAACCGGGCACGTCGCGGGTCGCCTGCAACGGACGCCCGGCGGGGCTGGTGAGCTTGAGCAACAACGGGGTTTCGCCGATCATCGGATGGCGTTCGAGCCCGAACAGCGCCTGCACCCGCACCTCGGTGCTGGGCGCGTCGTCGCCGGAATAGTCGATCGCATGCGTGCTCCCCGCAGGCGAGGTGAAACTGCGCGGCGCGAGGCGGTCGAGCCGCTGGCGGCTGTCCCAGTCGAGCAGCGAAAGCGCGGCCTCGGCGAATTTGCCGGGCGACAGGCCAAGATCGCGCCGACCGGCAAGCAACGGCGCGAGCCATTGCCCAGCGGTCTGCGCGAGGGCTTCCGGCGACAGCGCCGCAATCCCGGCGTGACGCGCGCGCGCCAACAGTGCGGGCGGAAGCAATTCCCCCAGCTTTTCGACAGACTTTTCCACAAGGATGTCCACAATCGCGTCCATATCGGGCGCGGGGTCGGACCCGGTGGCCAGCGTGATCGCCCCGATCCGGCGCTCGACCCGCGCCTCGACCCGCGCCTCGCTCTTGTTCCAGTCGAGCACTTTGCGGCGCTCGATCCGTTCGGGCAGCCATAGTTCGATATCCGCCTCGGCGAGCGGGAGCGCGGCGGTGATCCGCGCGCCTTTCGCCTGCCCCTGCGCATCACCGATCGCCAGCCAGTCCTGACGCGCCAGCGGGCTGGCGGGATCGAGCACGAACCCGCGCCCGCCCGCGGCAAGCCAGTGCTCGCCCGAGGAATCACGGCGGCGAGCGATGTTGTCGGGCATTCCAGCGGCGAGGAGGATGGCCAGGGGAACAGTATCGCCGCGAACGGAATCGGGGCCCTCCACCATGTCGCGTGCCCGTTCCGCCCAGCGCTCCGCGAGCTTGCGGCTCGCCTCAGCCTTCGGGGAACGGTCCGCCTGCCAGCGCTGCAGCCGGCCCGCCAGATCCTCGCCGCGACCGCCGAGATTGCGCTCCTGCAGCAGGACTGCGATCCGCGCCGCCTGACGCGCTGCACCGTGTTCGGCGCCGAACAGCACCATAGAAGCGTGAGCGGGGTCGAGCGCCAAAGCCGCGAGCATTTTGCCGCGCTCGGTGATCCGTCCCTCGCCGCCGAGCGCGCCCAGCCCCTCCAGCTTTTGCCGCGCAGCGCCGAGCGAGGCCTCGGGCGGTGGGTCGAGCCAGGCCAGCGCGGCGGGATCGCCGCTACCCCACAGCGCGGTCTTGAGCACCAGCGGCGCCAGATCGGCGGTTGCGATCTCGGGCGGGTCGAAGCGTGGGCGCCCCTTGTGGCCGCCCTCCTCCCACAAGCGATACGCGACGCCGGGCCCCTGCCGTGCCGCGCGCCCGGCGCGCTGGATGGCGGCGGCCTGGCTGGCGCGATGGGTGACCAGATGGGTGGTGCCCGCGGCGCGGTCGTATTCGGCACGGCGCGACAGCCCGGAATCGACCACGACGGACACACCCTCAAGCGTGATCGAGGTTTCAGCGATGGCACTGGCGAGCACGATCCGGCGGCGCCGTTGCGGATCGCGGCGGATCGCGGCGCGCTGCAACGCCGGCTCGACCTGGCCGTGAAGCGGCAGCACGGGGACATCGGGCAGCCGCGCCTCGAGCCGTTCGCGGGTCCGCTCGATCTCGCCGACCCCGGGCAGGAAAGCGAGAATATCGCCCGTTTCTTCCCGCCATGCGGTCAGCACCGCCTGCGCCATGGCATCCTCGACCCGCAGCTGCGGCGAGGAGCCGAGCCATGCGATCCGCAGCGGGTAGGCGCGCCCCTCGCTGGCGATGGTCCGCGCGCCCTCGCCCAGCAATTGCGCAAACCGCGCGCCGTCGATGGTCGCGGACATCACCACCACACGCAGATCCTCGCGCAACACCTCGCGGCTCTCGAGCGCCAGCGCGAGGCCGAGATCGCTGTCGAGATGGCGCTCATGCGCCTCGTCGAAAAGCACCGCCGAGACGCCCTTGAGTTCAGGATCGTCGAGCAGGCGGTTGACGAAGATCGCCTCGGTCATGACCAGAATGCGGGTCCGCGCCGAAACCTTGCTGTCGAGCCGGGTAAGATAGCCCACGGTTTCGCCCGCGCTCTCGCCCAGCATCTGCGCCATCCGCTCCGCCGCCGCGCGCGCCGCGACCCGGCGCGGAGAGGTGAGGATCACCTGCCCGTCGCACCACGGCTCGGCCAGCAGTGCGGGCGCCACCGCGGTGGTCTTGCCAGCACCCGGCGGCGCAACCAGCACCGCTCCGGATTGCTCGCGCAAGGTCGCGAGCAGCTCGGGGAGGACGGCATGGATGGGAAGGTCGTGGGTCACGCTGGCACTCTATCCGTTCGCGGTGAGGCAAGCCGAAACACGCTGGCGCTTTGCCAAAGGTATCGCGGTATCTCGACTGCAGCCGCGCCGCCGCCAGGAGTCAGTAACCCCGGGCCACCGCGAAGCGCGCCGCTTCGGTCATCGCCTGGCGGGCCTTGCCATCGGGGAAGATCGAGAGCGCGTCGATCGCGCGGTCGGCGAAGTGGCGGGCGCGGGCGCGGGTGTCGTCGACCGCGCCGTGCTGCGCAATCAGCGCGCAAGCGTGGTCGAGATCGGCGTCGGAGCTCTTGAGGCCCAGGATCGCCTCGCGCCAGAAGGCGCGTTCCTCCTCGCTGCCGCGGGCATAGGCGAGGATCACCGGGAGCGTCATCTTGCCCTCGCGGAAATCGTCGCCGCGATCCTTGCCCATCGCCGCGGCGTCGGAATCATAGTCGATCGCATCGTCGACCAGCTGGAAGGCGACCCCGAGGTTGCGGCCGTATTCATCGAGCGCCTGCTCCTGGTCCTCGTCGCATTCGGCGACCACCGCGGCGATCCGGCTGGCGGCGGCGAACAGCGCCGCGGTCTTGGCGCGGATGATCTGGAGATAGCGCTCCTCGCTGGTGCCGATCTTGCGCTGCGCGGTGAGCTGGTCGACCTCGCCCTCGGCGATGATAGCGCTGGCGCCCGAGAGGATCTTGAGCACCCGCAGGCTGCCATCCTCGGTCATCAGCTCGAAGCTGCGGCTGAACAGGAAATCGCCGACCAGCACGGTCGCGGGATTGCCGAAGATGATGTTTGCAGCGGTCTTGCCGCGCCGCATCTCGCTGCCGTCGACGACATCGTCATGGAGCAGCGTGGCGGTGTGGATGAACTCGACAGAGGCGGCGAGCTTGTAGTGGCGCGAGCCCTGATAGCCGACCAGTTCGGCCCCCGAGAGCGTCAGCATCGGGCGCAGCCGCTTGCCGCCGCCCGAAATCAGATGGCCGGCGAGCGCGGGAATCAGGGGGATTTCACTCTGCATCCGGTCGAGAATGACCGCATTGACCGCGTTCATGCCCGGCGCGGTCAGCGCCAGCATCGGGTCGAGCGAGGGGGCAGGCGATTGCTTGCGCGAGATGGGGACGATATCGGCGCTCATTGCGCTGCGCGCCATGCTCTGCGCGGGCAAGCTTGGCAAGCCGCGAATTGCTGCTAGCCTTGGAACCATGAGTGATGGGAACCCAAAGCAGGACGCCACTGCCAACCTTGCCGCACCGCGCGAAGATGCCGTGCTGGCAGGATACCGCAAGAGCATCGACAATATCGACGCCGCGCTGGTGCATATCCTCGCCGAGCGGTTCCGGATCACCCAGGCGGTGGGCGCCTACAAGGCGACCGCGACCCTTCCCCCCGCCGATCCGGCGCGTGAGAAGGAGCAGATCGCGCGATTGCGCCGGCTGGCCGAGGAATCCGATCTCGACCCCGAGTTCAGCGAGAAGTTCATCCGCTTCATCATCGACGAAGTTATCAGGCATCATGAAACTGCCCGGTTGGGCGGTGAACCGGTGCGCCCCCCCGCAGGCGATCCGGGCGATGTGGCCTAAATACAGCATATCCGCCCCTGTGACGGCACAATGGCCTCCTTTCTGTTCGACTGGCCTTGAGTCCACCGTCCGGACTTTCTAAGACAGAGCAGAATCAGTATCTAAAGGGAGATCTATATGAAATTTGGTAAGCTCGCATTGGCCGCATCGGCCGTTAGTCTCGCAATCACTCCGGCAGCCTTCGCTGCCGAGCGTGTGAGCGCGCCCGTCGAAGGTGAAAGCGAAATCGGTGGCGGCAATGGCGTGACCATCGGCATCATCTTCTCGATCCTCGCGATTGGACTCGGCATCGCCGTGACCAGCGGCAATGACGATCCCGTCAGCCCCTGATTGCTGCGGTAAAAACGAATTCGAAACGGGGTCGGTTTTCCGGCCCCGTTTTTCGTTTAGGGCTCCCTTTTCATTTGGCGATATTATACGAAGCGTACCCAGCTCCGATTGGAGGTGCTAAGTGTTGCACTCTGATCGAGTTTGGAGCCTTTGGGATATGCTTGAGTTTCGCGCTGCACCATTCGTCGAATGCAACCGCGTCCTATCTCTCCTTGCTGGAGCGATTCTGGCTGAGCGCACGCGAGGTAGCGGCCTTATTGCGATGCCGGTGGCGGCTTGGGAGGAAACGAAGAAGCAAACTCAAGAGCTTAGCTCACACTTAGCCTCCCTTGAGCTTCCATTCACTGAAGCGGCAGTGCAGAATGTCTTGGCCACCTTGGAACGGGATCGGGCCCACGGGGGGGGCTGTTGTTTTCGGTGAATCTGAGACCGAGCTTTTGAGGGGTGGTATTAACCAAATTGGCCAGCGCTTTCAGATAGAACTGGGGTAAAGGGTCATGTTGTCGCTGTCGGCACCCGAAGCCTCACTGTATGCGAAGGCATGTCCATTCGGAGAGGGCATTGCTGATGCATTCCCTGGTTCAAAATATGATATAACCGAAGCCGCCAAGTGCCGTGCGCTGGGACGCTCCACTGCGTGCGTTTTCCATCTCATGCGAGCCGCAGAAGCTGCCGCAGCCGTTGTTTCATTGCGGCTTGGAGGCATCACTCACAAAAGCGACGGGGAGCCGCTGACTTTGGGCGGGCTCTTCAAGCAAGTCAGCGACCGGATTGAACTTTTGCCCCGTGGGCCAGGCAAGGATAGTTGGCTGAAGCTGAAAGGCTTCATGTCCAGCATCAACCGGGGCACCCGAACCAAGGTGGCGCATCCGGGGGTGAACTTTACGGAGGAACAAGCAGAACGCCTATTCGAACAGACCCAGGCGTTCTTGGAGGAGGCAGAAGAGCTAATCCGTCCGTGAGAGCTTAACCAATTTGTTAAGCGCCTCATCTGCCTCTGTGGGGCTTAGTTCGCCAGCGTCGATTAGCTTTCGCGCCTCCGCCTTGAACCGCGCGCTCTGCTCTTCGGGTGTTTCTTCTTGCTTTTTCTTCGGCATCACGCCCTCGCACTAGCTGTTTCGTTAGTGAGCCGCTTGCCGACCACGCCCATCAAGAGGCGATCAGACCGTTCGGTGTCCCCGATACCAAGCCCAATACGATTGTTATAGCGGAGCTCATATTCGGCCAGATAGCGGTGCAGGTGCTGCTCGCCGCAATGCTGGTAGATGCCCTTCATGCCGCGCTTGAAGATGCTGAAATAGCCTTCCACGGTATTGCTGTGGATGCTGCGAGCCTCAAGGTTTACATACTCGCCTCGCCCATGGCTGGTGGTGCCATGTGCCGCGAAAATGTGCTTCACATCGCGGTAGCCGCTGTGCTCATCGGTCATTACCCGCGCTTCCTCGGCGACGTTGGCAATGACCAGCGGCATCAAAGTTTTCGCGTTCACATCATCAATGGCCATAGTGCGCGCTTGACGAGTGTCGCGGTCGATCAGCGCCAGAACCTTCATCTTGTGTTGGAAGGCACGGCGCTTCGGAACGCCTTTGAGTTGGCCGATGAAGGTTTCATCCACTTCAACCGCGCCACCATTGCCGCCGAACGGGGTCATGTCGTTCGATCGCATGGCTTCGCAGATGCGATGCGACATGAACCAAGCGGTCTTGAGGGTGACACCGAGAATACGGTGAAGCTGGTTGCTAGAAATGCCCTTCTTGCTGCCAGCAATCAGATACATGGCCTGCAACCAAAGGCGCATCGGTACCTTGCTGTCCTCAAAGATGGAGCCGATCTTGACAGTGAAGGGTTTGCGGCACTCGTAGCACTTGTAGGTGCCTACGCGGGTGCTCTTGCCGCCCAGCTTGCCGATACGGTCCATTGTGCCGCATCGCGGGCAGACAGCGCCTTGCGGCCAGATGCGCGCCTCAACGTAAGCGTAGGCCGCTTCTTCGTTGTGGAAATGAGGGGCAGAGAGATTAGACATTAGGTGAACTCCGAATATGGATTCACCATACGTTCTCGGAGTGGGTACGTCAAGTATACTAACGCCTTTCATTTGGGGGCTCGTTTTCGTTTGGAAGGCCGTTTGCATTTTGACGAGGCGCTATTCGGGGCTGGCTCCGGATAACGGGCCGTATCATCAGCCAGTCGCCCTGCCCTCGACGCCGCTCTCAATGCGACAGCGGTGACACAGCGATGCCAACCGTCAACTAGACCCTGCCTCACTTCGAGACGGTCGTATTCGTACGCGGCAGGCTGAGCCGGACCAGCAGCCCGCCCAGATCCTCGCTTTCGCCCAGTTCGACCTCGCCGCCATAGATCTCCGCGACATCGCGCACGATTGCGAGACCCAGCCCGGTGCCGGGCTTCCCGGTATCGAGCCGCGCGCCGCGATCGAAGATACTGAGACGGTCAGCCTCGGGTATGCCACGGCCGTCATCCTCCACCCAGATCACGCACAGCTTCTCGTCGGGTTCGGCGTCGATTGTGGCAAACACGCTGCCGCCGCCGTATTTCGCCGCGTTCTCGATCAGATTGCCGAGAATCTCGTCGAGGTCCTGCCGCTCGATCGCGACATAGGCGTCGCGACTGCCGTCGATGTCGAAGCGGGTGCCGGGGTAGAGCCGCTCGACCGCGCGGCGGACCGCCTCGGCGCTCTCCCACACCGGGGTGCGGGCCAGCCCGACAGCGCGCCGCCCCACCGCCCTCGCCCGGGCGAGATGGTGATCGACATGGCGCTGCATGGTGCGCGCTTCGCGGATCGTGGTGTCGGCGAGATCGGTTGCGCGTGCGGTGGCGGCATTGGTCAGCACGGTGAGCGGGGTCTTGAGCGCATGCGCCAGATTGCCCGCATGGGTGCGCGCCTCCTCGGCCTGCCTCGCCGAATGAGCAAGCAGCCCGTTGAGCTCCTCCACCAGCGGCTGGACCTCGAGCGGCAGCGGTTCGTCGATCCGGTTGACCCCGGTGCTGCGCATGTTCTGGATCGCCGCGCGCACCCGGCGCAAGGGGCCGAGCCCAATCCAGTTCTGCAGCACTGCCAACGCAAACAGCCCCAGCCCCAACAGTGCGAAGCTCCACAGCAGGATTGCCCGGATCTCGCCGATCTGCGCGTCAAGTTCGCCGCGGCTGGAAGCCACGGAGAACCACCAGCGGGTGTCGCTGTCGGGCAGATAGACCGAGCGTTCCGCAACGCGCAGGGGTTCGGCGGGGAATTGTTCGGAATCGTAGATGACGAGTTCGTGGCCTGGATCGGTGGCGCGCACCGCGAGGCTGCGATCCCACAGGCTGCGGCTGGGGTAGTCCTCATGCCCCTCGCCGCGAATCTGCCAGTAAACGCCGCTGTTGGGTTCAAGGAATCGCTGATCGCCGAGCCGCCGGTAGAAGCGGACATCGCCGAAGGGATCGATCTCGGCCGAGGAAACCAGCGCATTCATGACATATTCGAGCTGGTCGTCGAAATTGCGCTCGACCAGACTGGTCAGCGTGCGATCCAGCGCAAAGCCGCCCGCGAGCAACAGGACGAGAATCCAGCCCGCCGCAATCGCCATCATGCGGCTGGCGAGACTGCGCTTGCCGCGCCCGGGCTGCCCCGCCGTCCCGCCAACCGTCCCCCCAACAGTCACAGGGCTACGCCCTTCCCCCGCCTGTTCGGCAGGGGAAGCGCCCGTGCGGTCGGGGTTACGCGCGGGGGGCGTCGTCGGGATCGTCGAGTGAGTAGCCAAGGCCACGGATCGTTGTGATGACTTCCGCACCCAGCTTCTTGCGGATGCGGGTGACGAAGACCTCGATGGTGTTGGAGTCGCGGTCGAAATCCTGATCGTAGATATGTTCGATCAGCTCGGTCCGGCTGACCACCTTGCCCTTGTGATGGATGAGGTAGCTGAGCAGCTTGTATTCCTGCGCGGTCAATTTCACCGGCTCGCCCTTGAGCGTGACGCGGCCCGAACGGGTGTCGAGCCGGACATCGCCTGCGGTCAGTTCGCTCGAGGTATTGCCCGAGGCGCGGCGGATCAGCGCACGCAGCCGGGCAATCAGCTCTTCGGTCTGGAACGGCTTGGCGAGATAATCGTCCGCTCCGGCATCGAGCCCGGCCACCTTGTCCGACCAGCTGTCACGCGCAGTGAGGACCAGCACCGGGAAGGTCCGCCCCTCCTTGCGCCACATTCCCAGCACCGACAATCCGTCGATCTCGGGCAGGCCGAGGTCGAGGATCACGGCATCGTAATCCTCGGTCGAGCCCATGAAGTGGCCGTCTTCGCCATCGGTCGCGAGATCGACCGCATAGCCATTTTGTTCGAGCGTAGATTTGAGTTGCTGGCCGAGCGTGGGCTCATCCTCGACAATCAGGAGCCGCATAAGATTTCTATCCCTGTTCGCGCATCGGCGGTCCGGTATCGGAGCGCGCCGGAGATGTCGTTCATCTGCAGGAACGCGTCAAGTTGGCGCAAGTTTCTCGTTTCTAGCGACTGCGCCGGATAACCCGGCCGGTACGCGCATCGACATCGACAAACATCACCCGACCCTCGCGGATGAACTTGAGCCGATACGCCATAGCAGTCGAATCATACGCAGGGCCAAGGTATTCGGCATCGCGCATGGTCGGCAGGATGCGCGCCTCGATCTCGCGCAGCGACAGCACGTTGCCCGCGCGCATTTCCTTGCGCGCCTCGCCCTGGTCCGAATTCTGCTGGGCGAGAGCGGGCGCATTGGCCGACAGGGTCAGACCGGCAGCGGCCAGGGAGGCGAGGAGATATTTCATGATGGCTGGGTTATTGGGCCCAAGCCATTGAACAAGGACTGAATGTCCCCTCGCCCCCAAATGGCACTGTCTAGCGGGACATCTCGTATTTGACCGTGATGGTCACCCCGGTGCCGACCTGCCCGGGCTCGATCGGCGGAGCGGATTCGCTCGAATCCATCGCAGCGCGCGCCATCATCGGTTGCGGTGTCGGGCCGCTGTTCTGCACACTCTCGGAAATCTCGAGCAGCCGGACCGAGGAATACCCCGCCATTCGCGCGTATTCCTCAGCCATGCGCTGGCCGCGTGCGAAGGCCTGCGCGCGCGCTTCGGTCTTGGCCGCGACATCGTCCTCGAGCATGAAGCTGGGGCCGTGGACATTGTTGGCGCCCGCGCTGACCAGCGCGTCGAGGATCTCCCCGGCGCGCGGCAGGTCGCGCAGCTTCACCTGGACCTGATTGTTGACGGTGTAGCCGCGGAAGACCTGCTCGCCGGTGGCCTGATTGTAATCATATTGCGGGCTGACGTTGAAATTGCTGGTCTGGATATCGGCACGCGCGATCCCGAGTTCGCGCATCCGCGCGATGATCCGGTCCATCGCCTGCGAATTCTGCGTCAGCGCCTCGCGCGCGGTGTCGGCGCGGGTCATCACCCCGGCACCGACCTGAGCGACATCGGGGGCACTGCGGACGATCTCATTGACCGACAGCTCGACCACCGGACCCTGACTGGCGATCTGGATCTCGGCGGCGGTGGCCGGCGCGGCGATCGCCGTCATCGCGGCGAACGGGAGGGCAGCGAGAGGAAGTGCATAGCGAAGCATCGTGGGTTCTCCTTGTCGGCAGACCGCTCGCCCGCCTCGCCCGATCAAGCAAGGCGGCAGCGACTTGTTCCACAACCCCCTAGCGGCCTTGTCGCTGC
The DNA here is from genome assembly GCF_001678665.1 of Erythrobacter sp. QSSC1-22B. GTDB lineage: Bacteria > Pseudomonadota > Alphaproteobacteria > Sphingomonadales > Sphingomonadaceae > Qipengyuania. Next base: position 263,532 of record NZ_LZRP01000006.1, on the reverse strand, counting down.
ATCCAGGGTGAACGTCGCCGGGGCGTCGATTTCGTTCACGGGGTCAGACGGGGGAGTTTGCCCTTGTCGCACCGGCGCGGCGCGCCTACCTCGCGCATCCCATGGCGCAACCTCCGATCCTCAGCTGGGAAGGCCTCGGCCTTCAACAGGGCGGACGCTGGCTGTTCGGCGCGCCCGAGACCGGCGGGCTCGACCTCCATATCGGCCCGCGCGACCGGATCGCGCTGATCGGTCGCAACGGCGCGGGCAAGACCACGCTGTTCCGCCTGATCGACGACAAGCTCGAGGCCGATCGCGGCTTGCGCAAGGTCAAGCCGGGAACGCGCATCGTGGTGCTCGAACAGGACCCCGACCTCGCCGGCCATGCAACGCTGATGGAATGGGCGCTGGCGGGCGAGAACGCCCCCGCAGAATACGAGATCGACGCCATCGCCGGCCAGCTCGGGATCGACATGGCGACCTCGACCAAGGGTGCCAGCGGAGGCGAGCGGCGCCGCGCCGCCATCGCCCGCGCGCTGGCTCAGGACCCCGACCTGCTGCTGCTCGATGAGCCGACCAACCACCTCGATCTGGCCGCGATCGACTGGCTGGAGGATTATCTCGACCGCTACACCGGCGCCTTCGTGGTGATCAGCCACGACCGGACGTTCCTCAAGCGACTGACCCGCGCGACGCTGTGGCTCGACCGTGGCGGCTTGCGGCGCAAGGAGATCGGTTTCGGCGGCTACGAGGCTTGGGAAGAACAGGTCTATGCCGAAGAAGCGCGCAACGCCCACCGGCTCGACGCCAAGCTGAAGATCGAGGCGCACTGGCTCGAACGTGGCGTGACCGCCCGGCGCAAGCGCAACCAGGGGCGGCTCGAAAAACTCCACCAGATGCGCGCCACCCGTGCCTCGATGATCTCGGGCGCGGGCACCGCCAAGCTCAAGCTGGCGACCGAGACCGAGTTCAAATCCAAATCGGTGATCACCGCCGACAATATCTCAAAGAGCTACGACGGGCGCCCGATCATCAAGCCGTTCAGCCTGCGGATCCAGCGCGGCGACCGGATCGGCATCGTCGGCTCCAACGGCGCGGGCAAGACCACGCTGCTCAAGATGCTGACCGGCGAACTCGAACCCGATACCGGCAGCGTCGAAATCGCCAAGACGCTGACCGGGGTGATGATCGACCAGCAGCGCAGCCTGATGGCGGCCGACAAGACGGTGCGCGAGGTGCTCGCCGAGGGCGGCGACTGGATCGATGTGCGCGGGGTGCGCAAGCATGTGCTCGCCTATCTCAAGGACTTCCTGTTCGACCCCAAGATGGTCGACACCCGGGTCGGCATCCTCTCGGGCGGCGAACGCTCGCGGCTGCTGCTGGCGCGCGAATTCGCCAAGGCGAGCAATCTGCTGGTGCTCGACGAGCCGACCAACGATCTCGATCTCGAGACGCTCGATCTGCTGCAGGAGGTGATCGCCGATTACGAGGGTACCGTGCTGCTGGTGAGCCACGACCGCGATTTCCTCGACCGGACGGTGACGCTGACGCTGGGGCTCGACGGCACCGGTCAGGTCGATGTCGTCGCCGGCGGCTACGAGGACTGGCAGCGCAAGCGCCGTGAAACCATCGCCGGCAAGAAGGGCGATGCGGGTTCGGCCAGCAAGCCTATCGCCAACTCGCCGCCACCGCCAAAATCGGACAAGCTGACCTACAAGGACCAGCGCGATTACGAGCTGCTGCCGGCGCGGATCGAGGAACTGGAAGCCGCTATCGTCAAGGGCGAGGCGATCCTCGCCGATCCCGCGCTGTTCACCGCCGATCCGCAGAAATTCGCCAATATCCTCAAGGGGATTGAAAACGCGCGCACCGAGAAGGATGCCGCGGAAGAACGCTGGCTGACGCTCGCCGAACAGGTCGAGGGGTGAGCGAGGCGCTGCGGCGCGAAATCGCCGGCTGCCGGCTCTGCGCGCCGCACCTGCCGCATGGGGTGCGCCCGGTGGTCGGATTTTCCGCCACCGCCCGGCTGCTGATCATCGGTCAGGCGCCGGGCTCGAAGGTCCATCAAAGCGGCATTCCCTGGGACGACGCCAGCGGCGACCGGCTGCGGCAATGGACCGGGCTGAGCAAGGAACAGATGTACGATCCTGCGCGCGTGGCGCTGGTGCCGATGGGGTTCTGCTACCCCGGCAAGGCGAGCGGGGGCGACAAGCCGCCGCGCCGTGAATGTGCGCCCCAATGGCACGAGCGGGTGCTCGAGGTTCTTCCAGCCAGGCGGCTGACGCTGCTAGTCGGCATGCATGCGCAGGCGCATTACCTGCCCGGGCACCGCCAATCGTCGATGACAGAGCGAGTACGGAATTTTCGCAGCTTCCTGCCCGACGCGCTCCCGCTGCCCCACCCCGCCTGGCGCAGCACGATCTTCATGCGCAACAATCCGTGGTTCGAGACCGAGGTACTACCCGAACTGCGCGAGGCGGTCGCGGAGGCGATGCCGGGATCGAACTGACGAGATCGCGCAGACGGCTAGGCAAGGCGGTAGAAATCGGCGACGCGGTCGAGCGCGAGGCGGAGCACCAGCTTGCCGCTGCGTGCGGGCCAATCGAGCGCCTTTTCCGCCGCGGGGATGGCCTCGCCAGCGCAGATCACCCGCCACAGCACATCCTGCAGCCCCCCGCCCGCCTGCGCCAGCGCACCATGGAACCGCGCCTTCGCGGCGATCTGGCGTTCGGCGCCGGTGAGCCCGGTATCGCCGGTGTTGCGCGCGCGGACCGGGTCCCAGCGCATCGTGACCGAGGGTGCCAGCTGCGCGCGTTCGTAATCGGCGCGCAGCCGCTCGCCGGCATCGAACTGGCGATAATCCAGATAGCCGCGCGAATGGAGCCAGGTGAGCGGCGATTCGGCCAGATTGACTGTCACCGAACGGCGGCGTCGGGATGGCGCCCCGCCCGCCCGGCGCGGGCCTTCTTCGGTGAGTTCGCGTTCGACCAGTTCTCGCTTCATGCCGGACCTCCTGTTGCGGGGTGAGGCCCTTGCATTGTTCCGGTTCCTGTAGGAAAGCGGAAAAAACCAGATCGGTTAAAGGAATTGGGTGATGATCAACCGCATCCGCGACATCCGCAAGCAGAAGAGCTGGACGCTTGCCGATCTGGCCGAGGCCTGCGAACCGCCGACCACCCCGCAGACGGTCGGGCGGCTCGAGACCGGGATGCGCAATCTTTCGCTCAAATGGATGGAGCGGCTCGCCGCTGCGCTGGGCGTGGAACCCGAGATGCTGGTCCGCTCGGACCATTCCACCCATCCGCAGACCGTTGCGGTGCTGGCCGCCGGGGGTGCCGAAGCGCTGCCCGAGCCGCGCGACGCGCTGCTCGCCACCGAACTGGGCGGCGAGGCCCCGCTGGTTGTGCTCGAGATTACCTATCCGCATGGCGAATACCGCCCCGGCGACCAGCTGTGGCTGCGCCAGCTCGCCCCCGAGGATGCCGGCCGCGCGATCAACCGCGATGTGCTGGTCCCGCGCAAGCATGGCCGGTTCGCCTTCGGACGGCTGATCGACCGGCAGGGCAAGCTTGTCGGCATTCTTCCTCCCGGACACGGCCAGAAGCAGGAGGTCGTCAGCGACCCCGAGTGGATCGCGGTGGCCGAAATGCTGGTGCGGCGGCTCTGATGCCGCGCGTACTCTCGCTCTCGACGCTCTACCCCAACGCGGCGCAGCCGCGCTTCGGGACCTTCGTCGCGCGTTCGCTCGAGGCGCTGCAGCGCAAGCCGGAATGGGACGTGACGGTGATCAACCCGATCGGCGTCCCGCCCCTGGCGCTGGGGCACTACCGTTCGCGCGTGGCGGCGGCGGTCGATGGCGTGGAGCACGGCGTGCCAGTCCACCGGCCCACCTTCCGCCTGCTTCCCAGCGTCGGCGGCCGCTTCAACCCCGGCGCCATCGCGCGTGCGGTGCTCCCGCTGGCAAAGCGCCTCCACCGCAAGACGCCCTTCGACCTGATCGATGCGCAGTTCTTCTACCCCGATGGCCCTGCGGCGATGCGCGTCGCCAAAGCGCTTGGCCTGCCGCTGTCGATCAAGGCGCGCGGCGCGGATATCCACTACTGGGGCACGAAATCCTACGCCCGCGCAGCGATGCTCGAGGCTGGGAACAACGCGACGGGATTGCTGGCGGTCTGCGAGGCGCTCGCCGATGACATGGCGGCACTCGGACTGCCACGCGAAAAAATCGCGATTCATTACACCGGGCTTGATCGCGACCGCTTCCGCCCGCTCGACCACACCCGCCTGCGCCCGCGGCTGGCACAGGAACTGGACCTGCCGCTCGGCTTCGCGGAGCCGCTGCTGGTCAGCGTCGGGGCGCTGATCCCGCGCAAGGGCCAGGAACTGGTGATCCGCGCGCTGCCCGGCCTGCCCGACGCCCGGCTGCTGCTGGTCGGCAAGGGCGAGGACGAGGCCACGCTGCGAAGCCTGGCCGATGAACTGGGGGTCGCGGGGCGGGTCCATTTCCTCGGCCTGCTCGATCATGACCTGCTGCCGCTGGTGCTCTCGGCGGCCGATGCGATGGTGCTGCCCTCGGCCAGCGAGGGCCTCGCCAACGCCTGGGTCGAGGCGCTGGCCTGCGGTACGCCGCTGGTGATCACCGATGTCGGCGGCGCGCGCGAACTGATGGGCGATCCCGTGGCGGGGGTGCTGGTGGCGCGCGAGACGCAAGCGGTGCGCGAGGGCATCGCCCGGGTCCTTGCCGAACCGCGGCACCGTCAGGCGGTGGCGGACACGGTCGAGGGTTTCGGCTGGGCCCAGAACGCCGACAGGCTGGCGGCGCACTACGACCGTTTGCTGGCGACCGTCGGCTAGACAGGCCTACGGACTGGCCGCGCGAAGACTAGACCTCGCCGCGCGCGGCTCTGTCCTGTTTGTCGGTGGCTGTTTCCTCGGGGACGAAGCTTTTCGAGTTGACCCCCATCCAGATCAGCAGCGGACCGGCCATATAGACCGAGCTGTAGCTGCCGACGAACAGCCCAAGCGTGATCGCCGCGACCAGCCCGAAGAGGCTCGCAGGGCCGATCAACAGCAGCGGCAGCAGCGCGATCAGCAGCGTCAGGCTGGTCATCACGGTGCGTGCCAGCGTCTCGTTGACCGACAGGTCGAGCAGTTCGGGCAACGGCATCTTGCGGTATTTTTTCAGATTCTCGCGGATGCGGTCGTAGATGACGATCGTGTCGTTGAGCGAATAGCCGATGATTGCGAGGATCGCGGCGATGATCTGGAGGCTGAACTCGAGCTGGAACAGCGCGAACATCCCCAGCGTCAGCGAGACGTCGTGGAACAGCGCAAACAGTGCGCCGACACCGAACTGCCATTCGAAGCGGACCCAGATGTACAGCGCCACTGCCAGCATGGCAGCGATCAAGGCGAAGGCGGCGTCGTTGCGGAACTCGCCCGAGACCTTGCCCGAAACCGAATCAACGCCGTCGATGCGCAGGTCCGAGTGTTCGGCTTGGAGCGTTGCGGTAATCTCTTCGGTCATGCGGTTGGCGAATTCGGGGTCGCCCTCGGCCTCGGCGGGCAAGGCAACGCGGATCGACACCTGATTGGGCTCGCCGAAGCGCTGGATCACCGGGTTGTCGACCGTGGGCAAGGCATCGACCGTCTCGCGGATTTCCGCCACCGGGGCTTCCGCTTCGCCGACGAAGGTAACGCGGATTTCTTGACCGCCGGCAAAATCGACGCCGTAATTCAGGCCGTTGACCGCCACCAGCGCCCAGCTTGCCACGATCAGCGCCATGCCGGTGATGAAAAAAGGAACGCCCCATTTGAGGAATTTGATGTTGGTGTCGTCGGGGACGAGCTTGAGCAGTTTCATGATCTCTCTCCCCTCACAGCGTGATATCGCTGGGACGGTTCTTGCGCAGCCATCCGGCGACCCACATCCGGGTCAGGGTGACGGCAGTGAAAACGCTGGTGAACAGACCGACCACCAGCACGATCGCGAAGCCGCGGATCGGGCCCGAGCCGAACAGGAACAGCAGCACGCCGGCGATGAAATTGGTGATGTTCGCATCGTAGATCGCGCGGCTGGCTTCCTTGTAACCGTTTTCGACCGCTGCGACCACGCGTCGCCCACGTTTGCGTTCCTCGCGGATGCGCTCGTTGATCAGCACATTGGCATCCACCGCCGCGCCGATCGTCAGCACGAAACCGGCGATGCCCGGTAGCGTCAGCGTGGTGTTGAGCCAGGCCATGATCCCCAGCAACATCAGCACGTTGATCACGAGAGCCGCTGCGGCATAGATGCCAAAGCGGCCATAGGTGGCGATCATCAGCACGACCACCGCGAGCGAGCCGATCATCATCGCGAGCATGCCGCGACGGATCGAATCCGCGCCGAGATCCGGGCCTACGGTGCGTTCCTCGATCACCGCCAGATCGACCGGCAGCGCACCCGAGCGCAGCGAGATCGAGAGGTTGTTGGCGCTTTCGGTGGTGAAGCTGCCCGAAATCTGCGCGCTGCCGCCCAGGATCGGCTCGTTGAATGAAGGTGTCGAGAGCACCTCCCCATCGAGGATGATGGCAAACAGCTTGCCGACGTTTTCTGTGCTGAGCTTGGCGAACCGCGCCCCGCCCTGCTGGTCGAACTGGATGGTGACCACCGGCTCATTGGTCTGCGGGTCGAAGCTCTGCTGCGAACCGACCAGGCTGTCGCCGCGAATCCCGCCCAGACGCCTGACGGCAACCGAAGTGCCTTCCTGCGCGCTGCCTTCGACATAGGGAAAGATCTGACTGCCCGGGGGCGCGATGCCTTGCGCGACATCGGTCGGCAGCGCGGTTTCGTCGACCATCTTGAATTCGAGCTTGGCGGTCTGGCCAAGCAATTCCTTAAGCTGGTCGGGATTGTCGAGCCCGGGGACCTGAACCACGATGCGGGTGTCGCCCTGTCGGATGATAGTCGGCTCGCGCGTGCCCAGCGCATCGATGCGGCGACGAACCACCTCGGTGGCGCTGTCCATCGCGTCGGTGACCGCCTGTTCGGTCCCGGCCTCGGTCGGGGTCAGAACCAACCGGGTCTCGTCGATCACGGTCAGATCCCACTCGCGCACCATGCCGGCGCCATTGACCAGCGGCATCAGCAATTCGCGTGCCCGGTCGACATCACTGGCATCGTCGATCATGAAGCTCATCCGCCCATCGGCGGTTGAAACATCGCCGATGCGGATGCGCGGCTCGGCGTCCTCCAGCACGGTGCGGACGCCTTCTTCCATGTTCTGCAACCGCTGGGCCGCGACCTGATCGGCCTCGGCCTCGAGCAGGATATGACTACCGCCGGCGAGATCGAGACCGAGATTGACTGTGGGTTCGGGGAGTGCCTCGGGCCAGCGCAAATCCGTCGTGGCAAACAGTGACGGCAGCGCCGCAAAGATCGCCACCGCGGCGATCAGCCACAGCCACGTCTTCTTCCAGGTGGGGAAGTCGAGCATTGTCGAATGCGCCCTTCGCTCAGTCGTTCGCCGGGGGGGCGGTTTCGGGGGCGATCACATCGCCGATGGTCGATTTGACCGCGCGCACCTTGATCCCCTTGGCGATTTCGAGTTCGGCGTAATGGTCCTCGACCTTGACGACCTTGGCGACCAGCCCGCCTGCGGTGATCACCTGATCGCCGCGCTTGAGCCCGGCGACCTTGGCCTGATGCGCCTTGTGCTGCTTCATCTGCGGGCGGATAATCAGGAACCAGAAGATCAGGATCATGCCGACGATCGGCGCCCAGGTTAGCCAAGCGGGCGGAGCGTCGGCAGCGCCAGTCGCGGCGGCGAGGAGGTCGAACATGATAAGAAACAGCCCTGTCGATAATGGTGACTATCGGATGATCCGCAGGTGGTGGAACGCTGGCGAAAATCAAGCCGCGCGCCCCGCCCCCTCGCGAAGTGGCCGCCGCCTAGCAGCAATGCTGCAACAGAGCAACGCAATGGCGCAGCAGTGGCGCGCAACCCGGCTTGCCATACCGGAACGCTGTGCCTATAGGCGCGCCTTCCACTGGATCCGGGACGTAGCGCAGTCTGGTAGCGCACCACACTGGGGGTGTGGGGGTCGCAGGTTCGAATCCTGTCGTCCCGACCAGTGGTTTAGACCCTTCGCGCAAGCGCCGCGCTCAGGTGCACGATGCGGCAATCCCATTGCGGTTGCTAAGCAATCCCATTGCGGTTGCTAATTTGCTGCTTGTGGGTCGCCCCCGATGGAATGGTCGTGTTTTCGATAGAGGCCGTCATTGGCCGCTTGGTGGCGCGCGCAATCCCCGGCGCGAGCTTCGTCGAAATGACGACTCAGGGTGTCGGGGACCACCGCGGGCCCGGCAAATAGTCTTGGCCGCGAGGAGCATCGGCTAATCCACCGACCTTTGCCCTGCTGCGAGCTTTTGCCTCCGTGCTTCCGTTCTGACGGCGCCCCACCCCGATTAACAAGTTCGCGATAGCGCAGAAACAACGGAACTCCTTGGTTCTTGCGCGGACGGCTCTGAGAGCAGACCTGCGGCCCGGGATATTGCCGTCTCGACCAGGGGATTGAGCCCCCCAGCCAAAAACCGCGGATTTCCTCCATTGAGCGGAATGAATGGGCATTGCTGGGATGCGCTGGCAAACGTTCTATAAAGCTACCTGTACAGCTAAGGGCCTCCTGTGCGGGATATGCAGGTTCACGATATTCACTCGCCAATTGCCCAGGAGCCGAAGCTTGGGGCAAGAGATTATCCGACCTTCTGGCTGGTAGTCGGTGGGCCGCCACGGAGATTACCAAATTGTCGCTTATGACATCGCAGACACAACGCAAAACGATTACGATCGTCGCCCTGGCCCTCGTTCCGGCGTCTCTCCTGGGTTTGCACCTTGGCGTGCAAAGTGAATTCGAGAAAGGTCGGGTGCTGCGTAGTACGGTTGAGGAAACGATTCTCAGTCGGGATCGCCTGTCGGCCTTGCTCTCGTTACATCTCGATATCGAGACGAGCGTCCGCGGATATGTTCTGACCGACGACGAGTCCTTTCTCCGACCGTTTCTGGTCGCCACCCCGCGACGCAACGAACTCATCGCCGCCATCAAGACCGACCTGACCGGCGAACCGCAAGCGAGGCTGTTGATGGATCGGCTCGAGCAGTCGTCCGATCGACAATTCCAGCTGGCGCTCAGCAATTATTCGGATGCGCGACAGGGCAGGCAAAGCCAGTCGGAGTCCCGCATCGCCTCTGGCGAGGGCCGAAGGGCAATGGATGCCATACGGCGCGATATTGCAGCGCTGGACCGCCTCGAGCGCGGCCGTCTTGCCGAAGTAACCTCGCGCAGCGAAGGTCTCCGCGGCAACATCGAATTTCTCGCATCCATGCTAATTGCCGGGCTCTCCCTGCTGTTGGCTGCAGTGGCGATCGTGGTCGGCAAAACCACCCGCCAGCGGCAGGAAGCGCTTGATCGCGCACAGGAGCTGACCGCGCGGCAGCAGGCAATGTTCGAGGGTGCGGTGGACGGGATGCTCCTGCTCGACGAGGCCGGCGACATCCGCAAGCTGAACCCCAGCATCATTCGCATGTTCGGTTATTCCGAAAACGAGTTGCTGGCACGTCACAACACCTTCCTGATGGATCAACCCACCGATCTCGAACTCAGCCGCGCCTGGCTCTCGCGAGTTGGCGCCGCTGGCCTTGAAGGGGCCGGCGAACGTCTCGAATTCACGGCTCGCAGGAAGGATGGCACGTCATTCGACACCGAAGTTGCGGTCAGCCGTGTCTCCGACGGGAGGGAACGTCGCTACATTGCTGCCATTCGGGACATTTCCGAATACAAACGTGCCGAAGCAATGAAAAACGAGTTCGTATCCACTGTCAGCCATGAATTGCGCACGCCGCTAACCTCGATCGGCGGATCGCTCGGCCTGCTGGCAGGCGGCGCGGTTGGCGAACTCAACGAAAAGGCGGCGCGACTGGTCGATATTGCGCACAAGAATTGCGAGCGGCTTGTGCGTCTCATCAACGACATCCTCGATATCGAGAAGATCAGTTCCGGGAAGATGCACTTCGCGCAGGATGAGGTGGATCTGGCCGGACTGATCCAGCGTACCGTCGTGGCGAACGGCTCTTTTGCGGCTGCGCAGGGGGTTTCGCTGGTCACCCCCGACACCGACAGACGCGTCGAAGTCCTGGGCGACCCGGACCGGCTCGAGCAAGTCCTCACCAATTTGGTGTCAAACGCAATCAAGCATTCACCCAGAGGCGCAAAGGTCGATGTCGTTCTGCAACAAAGCGGTTCGAGCGCCAGGATCGAAGTGCGCGACCGCGGAGATGGTGTGCCGCAGGAGTTTCGCCAAAGAATTTTCGGCAAGTTCGCAATGGCCGATGGTTCGGACAATCGCATGCGAGGTGGGACCGGGCTGGGTCTCTCCATCGCACGCGAGATCGCACAGCATCACGGAGGAAACGTCTCGTACGACGATCGCGAGGGCGGCGGAACCGTGTTCTGGATCGAGCTTCCCGCAATTTCGGAAATGGTGCAATGTTCGAGCGCGTCGGCAGACCTGCCGCGCGTCCTGCACATCGACGACGACCGCGACTGTCTCAGCGTCACCGCCAGCGCTTTCGATGGCCTGGCCAATGTCCTGTCGTTTTCCACCATGGAGGACGCCGAGCGCGCCATTCATGAGCACAGCTTCGCGGGTGCCATCATCGATGTTGGAATGCGGGAAGAAGATGGCACCACGCTGATACCCGAGATACGACAGCGCAATCCGGGACTCCCGGTGCTGTTGTTCAGCGCTCGTGACGAAGATCATCTCGCCGCGGCTGCCGATGCAGTCCTGATCAAAAGCCGATCGGATCTTAGCGAAGTCGTCGAGACGATGATGCGCCTCCTCGCCGAGCGGGAGACGCAGGCATGACAAGGGTTCTCTATGTCGATGACGAACCCGACATTCGCGAAATCGCCGAAATGGCGCTCGGCCTCGATCCGGGTTTCGAGGTGCGTCTGGCAGCCTCCGCGAGAGAGGCGCTGACCATTGCCGAAGGGTGGTGCCCGGATATTGCGCTACTCGATGTCATGATGCCGGAAATCGACGGCCCGACTCTGTTGAAGATGATGCGCGAGCGGCAGGAACTGGCCAATGTTCCGGTCGCTTTCGTCACCGCGCGCGCGCAGCCATCCGAATTGCAGAACTTCGCAATGCTGGATGCGGTCGGGGTGATTGCAAAGCCATTCGACCCGATGACCCTCGCGAGCACGGTTCGCAAGCTGCTCGAATGACCGGTATCGAAGGCAAAATGGCCGAACTGGCATTGCGCTTTTCCGCCCGAGCGCGAGACGAGCGACTGACGATTGCGGCATTGTTTGCCTGCCAAGACCGGTCGGGGATTTCCGAGCGGGCGCACAAGCTTGCCGGAATTGCGGGTATGTTCGGCCATCCGCAGATCACCGATGCCGCCCTCAGGCTGGAGGCCGCAGCGGATGGGACCGGGGCGATGGACGAGGCCGCCGAACGTTTGCTCGACCTTCTTGCCGAGATCGAAACGGATTGAGCGTCAGTTGGTCTGAAACCCCTTGCGTGTCATTGTGCCCCAGCCCTGCTGCTTGCGAATGAACTGCCACCATCCCTGCAACCGCCAGAAGTTGCAGAGTTGCCGGTACCCGAAATTCTCCACCACCGCGATCAGAGCCAGCACAGCCAGTTCGCGCGCCTTGGTTAAGCGGCGAAGCTGGATCTCCTCCAGCACGAGGGTCGCCATCGACACGAATATGCCGAGGGTGAAGGTCACCGCGAGAAACGCAAGGAGCCAGGGAAGTGCGAGCAAGCCGAGCCCCCACAGCAGCGGCACCAGCAGATAGCCAAGCACTTCGACCAGCGGACCGATAACATCGACCAGCAGTATTTGCCCGAAACCGATCATACCGATCCGACCGTAGCGCGGGTTGAGCGCCATATCCTTGTGCTTGGCGAAGCACTCGAGCGAGCCGCGTTGCCAGCGGGCGCGCTGTCTCGACAGGACCCGCACATTGTCGGGACATTCGGTCCAGCATACAGGCTCGGCGATGAATTCGACCCGGTAGGCGAGGCCGAGGTCGCGCATATGCCGATGCAGCTTGATGACAAGTTCCATGTCCTCGCCCACGGTGGCATGGCTGTAGCCACCCACTTCGACCACACGCTGGCGGTCGAAAAGACCGAACGCTCCTGAAATTACCAGCAGCGCCTGCATTTTGCCCAAGGCCAGCCGGGCCATGAGAAAAGCGCGCAGATATTCCACGATCTGCACAAGGGCGAGAAAGTTCGTCGGCAGGTTTATCTCGGAAATCCGGCCCGCATCGACCTTGCAGCCATTGGCGATCCGGATCGTGCCGCCGGCGGCGATGGTCAGTTGGGGCTCGTCGATGAAGGGACGGACGACCCGAAGCAACGCGTCGGCCTCGAGGATGGAATCCGCATCGATCGCGCAAAACAGCGGGGTGCGGGAACAATTGATGCCGGCGTTGAGCGCGTCCGCCTTACCCCCATTCTCCTTGTCGACGACGAGCAGGCGGGGATTGTCGCGCGAGGCGTAGAAGCCCCTAACCGGCGCGCTTTCAACGGCCTCCCCGACATAACGCTCCACTTTGCGCAGTCCGAAGCTTTCGACGAGCTTTGCCAGTGTCCCGTCATTTGAGCCGTCGTTGATGACGATCACTTCGAAATCGGGATATTGCAGCGCCAGCAGCGACCGCACGCTCTGCACTATGCTGAGTTCTTCATTGAATGCCGGCGCCAGGACCGAAATCGCAGGCGCCTGTTCCGAATAGCGGTGCCACAATGTGGCGCTGCGCGGTACGGGTGGCCGTGTCCCTAGCGCGATGGCGGCATAGACGAGTTGAACGAGATAGAACGCCGTTTGGGTGAGCCCTGTCACGATGACGATGAGCGCGATCGCCTCGGCGGCACCGCCCATCCACCCTCCGATCGCATCGCTGAAATCGGGGCTCACGAAGCTGCCTTTTCGGCCAGAAGGATCGTCGCAGCCCGGCTCGCCAAAGCTTCGGAACCCGCCGCCGCTCGGCGCATGACCGCAGCCCCGGGCTCACCGAGCCGGAGAAGAGCTTCGCCGGCTCTGAACCGGACCGACCAGTGATCATCGGATAACAAACCGCCCAACTGGTCCGCGAACCGGCGAAGCGCGATCTGCCCTGTGGCTTCCGCCGCGGCCGCCCTGATCCGCCAATCCTTGTTCGCCAGCCCCGCCTCGATCACATGCGCGCTGCCCGGGTGACCGGTGCGGCCCAGTGCCCGAAAAACCCTGGCCTGAAGCTCCGGATCGCCGGAGGGATTTGCCGCTATTTCCGCCAGCAGCGGAGCATGGGTGTAGCCGCTATCGGCAAGCGCATCGACCGCAGCAACTTTTGCGGCAGCGGGGAGCGAAGCATCGGTCAGCAAAGCCCGGACCGAGGAAGGATCGCGCTCGGCAACATCGCTCATCAGGGAAACCAGCAGAAGCGAGTTCTCGACTTCTCCTATACGCAATTTGCGGACGAGCTCCGAGAGATCGGGCGCGTCGCTGCGGGCAGACAGAGCGAGCGCCGCTCCCAGTCTTACATGCGGGTTGGTGTCGTTGAGCGCGTACTCAACGACATCGGTATAATTGTCGAACAGCGCCAGCGCCTCGATCGCCGTCAGTCGTTTCTGTGCGGTTCGCGAGCGAGACCGCTTGTGAAGAAAACCAGGCACGCCCAGCGCATCGGCAACCGCCAGCAATTCGACCTGATCTGTTCCGCGCGTGAATTCGGCCAGTTCGAGGGTCAGGCGGGTGGCGACCCGCAATTCGAGGCCGAAGACCCTGTCAACATTCGCATCTCCGCCCAGAAGTACCGGTACCAGCCGTTTGCGGACGTGCTCCGTATTGTGCGAAGCCCGTTCGGCAAAGATGCGCGCAACGATTAGCAAGGACAGCATGAACGCCCCTGCTAGACACAGCACCAGCGACGCGCTCCATAAGGTTACAAGCGCAGTCATCGATCGTCAGAAGCCGAACCTGAGGCCCAGTCTTCCTTCGGTACGATCAAGGTCGTCATCACGCCATTCGTGCGCGGCCGATGCGGTCATTGAAATGGTGCGGGTGAGAGGAAATTCGGTCCCCGCGAACAAGGCCGTCGTGTTGGTGACCACGCCCAGGTCGGTATCGGGTCCGGTCGCCGCACCAAGGAAAAATCGCAGCCGCTCACGCGCGTAATGGTCCGCCCGCACCGAAGTACCCAGGCGGAACGATCCGCCCCCTGCCCGAATTGCGTTGGCACGCGCCGTTATCGAATAGCGCCCATCATCGAAATACTGGGTGACCACTGGCGAGAGAAGCAGAACATCCTGGACCGGAAAGCGCTGAAAACTCGCATCGAATCCGACGACCAACGGGTTGGCAGAATTCGTCAAACGCTGCTCGACGCCCACTCCGGCACTCCACTCGGGACGGAAATCGGCCGATGGCGTGATGGAACCGTTGAAAGTGAACCAGCTGTTCGCAGCGGCCTGAACCGTAGCCCCGATCGCGAGTTCCGCATCCTCGATACCGAAGCGGCGATAGTGGGTTGCCCTGAGGTTCGACGATACCGTCGCGCTCAACGGCACCAGCGCGCCCGCAGCGACCTCGCTCCAGCCCTCCCGCCCCTGCGACAGGTCGCTGATCGCTCCTTCGACGTAGAAAAAACCTTGCCGCACTGTAGGAACCCCGCGTCGCTGCTCGATCAGCGCGAGCCCCTGGGCCGCATCCACATAATCGGGCGCTCCCGCGAGCACGAAGCGGAACTCGGCCGCTGCCGCATCTGTCTCGTTCACAGCCAGCAAGGCGTATCCCAGCTGCACGCGCGCATCCAGGTCCTGAGGGTTTGCAGCCACCCAGGGTTCAAGCAATTCGACTGCCCTGCCGGGATCGCCCGCCAACCGTGCAGCGACCGCTTCCTCATAGGGGCTTGGCTGCGCCATAGCGGGCGATGGCGCTGCGGTTAGCACTCCAATCAGGAGCGCAGTGGCAAGCGATGCGGATTTCATGGCGCGTCCTTCAGCAGCCTCTCGAGCCGCGCCAGCAATTCTTCCGGCATGAAAGGCTTCAACAGGTAATCGTTGGCCCCAAGCTCGAGGGCGCCGACGATATCCTGTTCGCCTCTTCGCGCGGTGAGCATGATCACCGGAGTGAGAGCATGCGCTTCCGAGGCTCTCATCCGCCGCAGCACCTCGAACCCGTCATGCACCGGCATCATCGCGTCGAGCACCACCGCATCGGGCGCCGAATCCTCCAGCCTGGCAAGCGCCTCACGCCCATCGCGCGCTACGATGGGATTGTAATCGCGCGCAGCAAGCCTGAATTCCAGCAGCTCCGTGAGGAGCGGCTCGTCGTCTACCACCAAGACTGTTTTCATTGGGTTGCTTTTCACTCCAAACATTCACATTTCGTTAGTCGCTTCAAGATTGATGTCAGCTTGACAGCCGAAGCCCGCCGGCCACAGGCAGCTTGCTATCTGGCGGTTCACTTCGGTTTTGCCGACCCTGGCGCGTCTCTTCCGCTCGTCGGTCATGCGAGGCGCAAGCATCCGTTATAGGACATCGCCTACTTCTTTTGGTCAGATGGCCTTCTCGGAAAGACCATCTTGTGCTCTTGGCGCCTTGATGTGAGACCCTCCACATCCGCCAATCGCAGACTGTTTTTTCAATGCCACACCTGCCCCTGCTTGCGGGCTCGCCCGAGGTGACCGATGTCCATCTGCCGCCTGCAAAGGAATGGCACGGGTTCGACGCGGGCGCCTGGGCATGGGAGCCCGCAGCATGGCAAGAGGGCTGTGACGCGCTCATCCGCGATGCTGTGACACGCAAGCTCAACCACCTCTACATCACCCTGACGATCGCCGACAGGTGCGTCCGTCACGAAGCCGAACTGAGCAGGTTTGTCCGTGCCGCAGCCCAAGCGAAGATCGCTGTCGAAGCAGTCGAGGGCGATCCGAGAATGGTTCTGACTAATGGCCTGTCCAAAGCGCTGGATCGAGCGCGTGCCATCGCGCGCTATCGGGCGAATGCGCCAGCCGACGCACAGCTTGCGGAAATTCAGTACGATATCGAACCCTACGTGCTGCAAGGCTGGGGAAAGCCACCCGTGGACTATCGCGCCTGGAGCGCTGCTGTAAATGCGCTGGCGCGAGCCGTGGGCGCGCAGGTCCACCTCGTCCTGCCATTCTGGGTCGCGGACGAAGCCTGCGGTGTCCGATTTCTCCGCGATGTCGAACCCTCGGTAAAAGCAGTGACAATCATGGGCTACCGCACCGAAGCCGCGCTTGTAGCGGATCTGGCTCGGCCGCTTCTCCATTGGGGTGTCGAAGCAAGCAAACCCGTACGGATCGCTCTGGAGGCCGGCCCGGTCGCAGGCGAGACCCCGCCCGACCGGATCAGTTTCCTCGGCAACGAACAGCGGATGTTCGATGCTGCAATCGAGGTTGCACAAGCGGTCTCGAGCTGGGATTCCTTCGCCGGCATCAGCTTCCACGGCCTTTCGTGGTCGCTCCGCTAACGAAGCCGGCCATCGGCTCGCGACCGGATACCCATTCGTCCAGGATTTGCCGACGAGGCCCCCTCGCCGCTGCACCTGTTTCGCGGTTCCGCGTGTCCCGATCCGATGCAAAGCGGCGGTTTGCCGGTTGTTCCCTTGCGAGGGTTGAGATAACCGAGCCGCGTGTCGGCACCGTACCGCATCCGTAAGCGTCAATCAGTTGGGATGCGATGAGCCAGTCCATGCAAACGAGCGCGCCTCAGAAGCCGCGACGGGCGCTGTTCGCGCTGGTCATCTTCGCGGGCAGTTTCCTGTTGTTCTTGATCCAGCCGCTCGTAGCGCGCCTCGCGCTGCCGCAGCTCGGCGGCGCGCCCAATGTCTGGAACAGCGCGATGCTGGTGTTCCAGCTGCTGCTGCTGGGCGGCTATGCCTATGCCCATCTGCTGAGCCGCTGGCCGCTGCGGCGACAGGGTATCGTCCATATCGCGCTGCTGCTGCTGGCGGCCCTGGTGCTGCCGATATCGCTGGCCGATATCGCCCCGCCCGCTGCCGGGTGGGAAGTGCTGTGGGTCCCGGCGCTGCTGGCGCTGACGGTCGGACCGGTGTTCCTGCTGGTCGCGGCGCAGGCCTCGCTGATCCAGCGCTGGTTCGCCGCGGCGCCGGGTGCAGGCAACCCCTATCCGCTCTATGCGGCTTCCAATCTGGGCAGCTTCACCGGCCTGCTCGCCTACCCGCTGTGGCTTGAACCGCGGCTGTCGCTGAGCGCGCAGAGCGAACTGTGGTCGCTGGGTTATGGCGTGCTGATCCTGCTCTCAATGCTGGCCGTGGCGCAGCGCTGGAAAACCGCTGAGGCGACCGCAGAGCCGGTGCAGCCACGCGCCGAACGGCCCGCAACGCGCATCGTGCTGGTGTGGCTGGCACTAGCCGCAGTCCCCTCGGGGCTGATGCTCTCGACCACCACGCTGCTGACCACCGACATCATGGCGATGCCGCTGTTGTGGGTAATCCCGCTCGGGCTCTACCTGCTCAGTTTCTCGGTGGCCTTTTCTGACGCCGGTCACTGGACCCGGATCCTGACCCGGATGGCACCCGTGCTGCTGCTCGCTGCGGGCTGCTTCGCAATGGTTTCGGGCGGGCAGGCCAATCCGGCGATCGCGCTGGCGATGGTCGGGCTGCTGTTCGTGCTGGCGGTGGCGCTCCACGGCAGGCTCTACGCGCTGCGCCCCGATCCCTCGCAGCTGACCTATTTCTATCTGATCGTCGCCGCCGGTGGCGCGCTGGGCGGCGCTTTCACCGCGCTGCTCGCACCGGTGCTGTTCGACTGGATCTACGAGCACGCGATCCTGCTGCTCGCGGCGGCAGCGCTGATGCCGCAGACGCTGGTGATCGAGCGGGTGCGCGCCTTCTTGAGCGATCGAACCGCGGGCAAGGCGCTCGTCATCGCGCTGGTCGTGCTGGCGACGCTGCTCTCCTGGCTGCTCCACCGCGCCACTGAGGCGGGCGACGGCGAGACGATCCTCGCGCTGATTGCCGCGATGGTGCTGATCGGGGTCGCACTGGTCGGCGTTCGCCCCGCGTTTGTCACAGTCGCGGCACTGCTGATGCTCGGTCACGGCGGGCTCTCGACACTGGCGCTCAGCGCACAGGGCGAACGGTCGCGGACCTATTTCGGGGTCTACAGCGTGGTCGAGACCGAGGGCGGGCGGTTCCGCCAGCTCAACCACGGAACCACCAATCATGGCCGCCAATGGCTCGACCCCGAGCGCCGCCGCGACCCGACCAGCTATTATGGCGATTCCGCCGGGATCGGCATTGCGCTCAACGGCGCCGCGCCCGATGCCGCAATCGGGATTGTCGGGCTCGGTGCGGGGACGCTCGCCTGCTACCGCAAGCCGACACAGCGCTGGACCTTGTTTGAGATCGATCCGCAAATCCTGTCCTATTCGCGAGACGGGAGCTTTACCTTCCTCTCCGACTGCGCTCCCGATGCGCGGATGGTGATCGGCGATGCGCGGCTGGAGCTGGCGAAAGAACCCGCAGGCCGTTTCGATCTGCTGGCGATCGACGCCTTCTCCTCGGATTCGATCCCGCTGCATCTGATGACCGAGGAGGCCTTCGCAACCTATGGCCGCGCGCTGGATCGCGACGGGTTGCTGCTGGTGCATATCTCCAACCGTTTTATCGATCTGGCACCGATGGTCTCGGCGCTCGCAGAGGCGCAGGGGTGGCAGGGGCGGTTGCGCTTCGACGACGAGGATCTTGCCGAAGGTTTGACCCCATCGGTGTGGATAGCGCTGGCGCGCGACGAGCAGGCGCTGGCCCGGCTGGAAGGCGATAAGGATTTCGCCTGGGAGCCGCTGCCCCGCCCGGCGCTGCGGGCCTGGACCGACAACAATGCATCGATCCTGCCCCTTATCCGCTGGTAGCGGCGACCGCTCGGGTGCGCTCGCTCAGGCGTTCGCACTTGCAGCATCCCATTTTGTGACATAGAGGCGCGCCTATCCATCGGACCCGGCGCTGCCGGGTGGCTCGGCCCGGCGCCTATCCCCGGGACAATGTTCAAACCGGCAATTCCCTTCGCACATCGTGGTCGTCGCCTTGCGCCGTTCCCTTGCGTCACGCCGGTTGTGTGGGTCAGGCAATCATCCCCATGTTCGATATCGATACGCTCAAGCGCGAATGGCTTTCCAATCCCCGGCGCGACATTCTCGCCGGGATCGTCGTGGCGCTTGCGCTGATCCCCGAGGCGATCGGTTTCTCGATCATCGCGGGCGTCGATCCGCGTGTCGGCCTCTACGCCTCGTTCTCGATCGCGGTGATCATCGCGCTGGTCGGTGGCCGCCCGGGCATGATTTCCGCCGCCACCGCCGCAGTCGCGGTCATCGTCGTCCCGCTGGTGCGCGAGTACGGGGTCGACTATCTCTTCGCCGCAACCGTCCTTATGGGCGTCATCCAGGTGATCGCGGGCTACCTGCGGCTCCACCTGTTGATGCAATACGTCTCGCGCTCGGTCATTACCGGCTTCGTCAACGCGCTGGCGATCCTGATCTTCATGGCGCAATTGCCCGAGCTGACCGGCGTGCCATTGCTCACCTATGCGCTGGTCGCTGCGGGCCTCGCGATCATCTACCTGATGCCAATGCTGACCAGGGCGATCCCTTCGCCGCTGGTGGCGATTGCGGTGCTGACGGCGGTGGTGTTCTATATGGGCTTCGACGTCCGCACCGTCGGCGATATGGGCGAACTCCCCTCCGCGCTGCCCGCGTGGTTGATCCCCGACGTGCCCTTCACGCTCGAGACGCTGCAGATCATCCTGCCCTATTCGCTGACCATGGCGGCGGTCGGGCTGCTGGAATCGATGCTGACCGCGCAGATCGTCGACGATCTGACCGACACCGGCTCGGACAAGCAGCGCGAGATGAAGGGCCAGGGCATCGCCAATTTCTTCACCGGCTTCCTTGGCGGTATGGGCGGCTGCGCGATGATCGGCCAGTCGGTCATCAACGTGAAATCGGGCGGCGAGACGCGGCTTTCGACCATGGTATCGGGCGTGTTCCTGCTGTTCCTGCTGCTGGTGCTGGGATCGCTGGTGGCGATCATCCCGATGGCGGCGCTGGTCGCGGTGATGATCATGGTCTCGATCGGCACCTTCTCGTGGCGTTCGATCAAGGATATCCGCATCCACCCCTGGCAATCCTCGGTGGTCATGCTCGTGACCGTCATCATCGTGGTCTGGACCCACGATCTGGCGCAGGGCGTGCTGGCGGGCGTGATCCTTTCGGGTCTGTTCTTCGCCGGCAAGGTCAAGCAGATGTTCACCGTCGAGACCGACCTGTCCGCGGATGGTCGCATCCGGACTTATGCCATCGGCGGACAGGTGTTCTTCGCCTCCTCCGACAGCTTCGTTTCGGCCTTCGACTACAAGGAGGTACTCGACCGCGTCGTCATCGACGTCAGCCAGGCGCATTTCTGGGACATCTCGGCGGTGGGTACGCTCGACAAGGCGATCCTCAAGTTCCGCCGCGAGGGGACCGAGGTCGAGGTGCTGGGCCTCAACGATGCCAGCGCGGCGATGATCGATCGCTATGCAATTCACGACAAGCCGGGCGCCGACGGGCAGCTTGGCGCGCACTGAGTGGGAGAGAGAACCTTGGAACACGTACTCGCGGCGATCGACGCCTCGACCTATGCCACCAGCGTCTGCCGCTACGCCGCCTGGGCGGCGGTGCGGCTCTCACTTCCCGTGGAACTGCTCCACGTGGTGCAGCATCCCGATCCGGTCACCGCGCGCAAGGATCTGTCGGGCGCGATCGGGCTCGGGGTCAAGAGCGACCTGATGGAAGAGCTGGTGCGCCTGTCGCGGGACAGCAGCCGGATCGAGATCGGGAAAGGCCGCGTATTGCTGGCCGCGGGCGAGCAGATGCTGCGCGAAGCCGGCGTTGCCGAGGTCGCCGCGCTGCACCGCCATGGCGGGGTGGTCGAAACGATTCTCGAACGCGAAGAGAGCGCCCGCTTGCTGGTACTCGGCAAGCGCGGCGTCGCGCATGAATCGGCGGGCGACCATATCGGATCCATGATCGAGCGCGTTGTCCGCGCCAGCGCCAGGCCGGTGCTGGTCGCCTCGCGCGATTATTCCGAGCCCAAACATATCGTCTTCGCCTATGACGCCAGCCCCGCCGCCGACCGCGCGCTCGAGCGGCTGGCAAACTCGCCGCTGTTCGAGGGCCTGCCGGTCACCATCGTAATGGCCGAGGCGAGCAGCGAGACCGACCGCGCCAGGCTGGCCAGGGCCGAAGCCGGTTTCGCGCCCGAGCATTCGGTCACCGCGATCATGGAACGCGGCAAGGCCGAGCAGGTGATCCCGGGCGTCGTGGCGGCTACCGAAGACGCGCTGCTGCTAATGGGTGCCTATGGGCATTCGCCGATCCGCCGGATGATCCTTGGCAGCACGACCAGCGAGATGGTCCGCACGGTCAAGGCCCCGGTGCTGATGGTCCGCTGAGCGGGCGCCACGACCAGAACAGGATTGCATAGACCGCATAATTCGATAGATTTCGAATTATCGATTGACGAGCCTCCTGCGCACACTATCTCCGCTCCGGTATTAAGGGGCGAACATGGCCGAAACCGAACAGATCTGGGCCGTCGATGCGCTGGCCGCGCTGGCGCACGAGACGCGACTTACGGTGTTCCGCAAGCTCGTCCAGGCGGGCCCCGAGGGCATGATGGCGGGCGAAATCGCGCAGGCCTGCAACGTGCCCCCATCCACCATGTCGCATCATCTCGCCAATCTCGAACGCGCCCGGCTCGCCATCTCGCAGCGCGAGAGCCGCGTCATCCGCTACCGCGCGCACTATGACGGGATGCGCCGGTTGATGGGCTTCCTGATGGAGAACTGCTGTCAGGGCGACCCGCGGCTGTGCGCCGATCTGCCCGAACTGGCCGCCTGCCCGCGCGAGGAAGGCGCCAGTGCCGACGCCCGGCTCGCCCAATGACCCCGCTGGCTAAACCCGAACCCGGCACCTCCGCGCTGGGCAGTTTCGAGCGCTATCTTTCGCTTTGGGTGCTGGGCGCCATCCTCGCCGGGATCGCGCTGGGGCTGATCGCGCCCGCTCTGGTCGGGGTCATGGCGGGGTTCGAATACGCCTCGGTCAATCTGGTGGTCGCGGTGCTGATCTGGGCGATGATCTTCCCCATGATGGTCGGGGTCGATTTCGGCAGCATCAAGGATATCGGCCGCAAGCCCAAGGGGCTGGTGATCACGCTGGTGGTCAACTGGCTGATCAAGCCCTTCACCATGGCCGCGCTGGCGGTGCTGTTCTTCGATTACCTCTATTCCGGGCTGATGACGGAGGGCGAGGCCGACCAGTATATCGCCGGGCTGATCCTGCTCGGCGCCGCGCCCTGCACCGCGATGGTCTTCGTCTGGTCGCAGCTGACCAAGGGCGATCCGGCCTATACGCTGGTGCAGGTCTCGGTGAACGATCTGATCATGATCGTCGCCTTCGCGCCGATCGTGGCGCTGCTGCTGGGCGTCACCGATATCGTCGTGCCGTGGGAGACGCTGCTGCTCTCGGTCGGGCTCTATGTCGTGGTCCCGCTGGTGGCGGGCGGCATCGCCCGGCGGCAGGTGGTCGCCAGCCATGATGGCGACGAAGGCGCGGTCGACGCCTTCACCGCGCGGCTCAAACCCTGGTCGATCATCGGCCTGCTGGCGACGGTGGTGCTGTTGTTCGCCTTCCAGGCGGAAACCATCGTCGGCAATCCGCTGCTGATCGTGCTGATCGCGATCCCGATCGTGATCCAGTCCTACGGTATCTTCGCGCTCGCCTATGCCGCCGCCTGGGCGTGGAAGGTGCCGCACAATATCGCGGCGCCCTGCGCGATGATCGGCACTTCCAATTTCTTCGAACTGGCGGTGGCGGTGGCGATCGGGCTGTTCGGCCTGTCGAGCGGCGCAGCGCTGGCGACCGTGGTCGGCGTACTGGTCGAGGTACCAGTGATGCTCAGCCTCGTCGCCTATGCCAACCGCACCCGCAACCGCTTCCCGGCCGCCTGAAACGCCCGAACCGAAAGCTGCCGATGACCCGCCTGCGCCCTCTCGCCGATCCCGACCACCTGCCTGCCCTGCGCGAGGAATATCTGCGCGCCCGGCCCGCCGCCGGGCTCGGCGCGCTCGACCCGCCGCCGCGCATCCTGCTGCTCTACGGGAGCTTGCGCACCCGCTCCTACTCGCGGCTGGCGGTAGAAGAAGCGGCGCGGCTGCTCCGGCGGTTCGGATGCGAGACGCGGATCTTCGACCCTTGCGACCTGCCGCTGCCCGACCAGGTGGCGGATGACGACCACCCCGCAGTGGCGGAATTGCGCGAGCATTCGCTGTGGTCCGAGGGTCAGGTGTGGTGCAGCCCCGAGCGCCACGGCCAGATGACCGGGATCATGAAGGCGCAGATCGATCACCTGCCGCTGGCCTACAAGGGCCTGCGCCCGACGCAGGGGCGAACGCTGGCGGTGATGCAGGTCAGCGCCGGATCGCAGAGCTTCAACACCATCAACGCGCTGCGCATGCTCGGGCGCTGGATGCGGATGGTGACCATCCCCAACCAGTCCTCGATCGCCAAGGCCTATGAGGAATTCGACGAGGCGGGGCGGATGAACCCCTCGCCCTATTACGACCGCATCGTCGACGTGATGGAGGAGCTGGTCCGCTTCACCGTGCTGCTGCGCCCGCACGCCGCGCAGCTGGTCGACCGCTATTCCGAGCGCAAGGAGCGCGACGAGCCGGTCGAAACGCCAGCGGATCGCGCGGGGCTGACCGGATAGTCGGCTCAAGGGCCTCTCCGGCACTTTTCACTTTCCTACACTAACCAATATGGTTCACACTTCCGGCGAATCGGAAGGAGAACCCACGCATGGCACTCGTAGAAACGCTCATCGGTCCGCTCGCCTCGCTGCTCGACAAGCTGATCCCCGACAAGGAGGCGCGCGCCCGCGCCAAGCTGGAATTGCTCCAGATGGAGGGAACGCAGGAATTGCGCACAATCGAGGCGCGGCTGGCGGCGATCGTCGCCGAAGCGGGCTCGGAGGACCCCTGGACCAGCCGCGCGCGGCCGTCGTTCCTCTACGTGATCTATGTCCTGCTGCTTTGGGCGCTGCCAATGGGCGTGCTCGCCGCCTTCTCCCCCGCTACCGCGAAGGATATCGCCGCGGGGATGAACGCCTATCTCGCGGGCCTTCCCGAGCCGCTCTACGCGCTCTTCGGCACCGGCTACCTCGGCTACACCGCCGCGCGGCAGTGGGGCAAGGCGAAGGGCGTGGATCGGTAGGAGGGGCGGGTTTCGGGCTTGGGGGGCGGATTGATGAAGGTCCGCTGTTGGGGTGGAAAGCTTCCGGTCCGCTTTTAGGAGGTTAGACTTGGTAACAAGACGTTTAGCTGTTCAGCTCGCTCGGCAGCTACGTGCCAATTATGAGACCTTCATTGCGCAATTAAGCTAACCCGAAAACTACCGAAATTAAACCTTACGCAAAGCTTTAAACAATATTCTGTTTAGTCTAATAGATTTTTGGTGTTGGCTGATAATCTGCCAGGCGTTGGGTCGCCCGATTAGTCCGGAAATTAGGGACAGCGATACATGAGGGTGGCGCAAGGTAAGGTGGACGAGTCAATACAGACGGCGTAGTGTAGCAAGATGATCCTCCGTTTTATCTCGTGCGCCCTCGCGCCGATGCTTATAACTGCTTGTGTGCAAGATATCGCCTTGGTGGCGGACGTTGAGGCGCAGAATGGACCAAGTGCAGGTACAGCGGTAACCGCGCCTCCTCTGCGCGGATCGGTGAATCCGCGCGAACCGACGGAACGATTTTCCGGTGCATTCGAGATCTGCGACGGCGAAGCCATGCATGAATGGATTGGGCGACAATTTGACGCAGCAAGCGAGACTACGCTGTTGAGTGCGAGCGGTGCTGCCTCGTTGCGCCCGGTGCGACCGGGCCAAGTAATCTCGATGGATTACCAGTCCGACC
Organism: Erythrobacter sp. QSSC1-22B; assembly: GCF_001678665.1. Taxonomy (GTDB): domain Bacteria; phylum Pseudomonadota; class Alphaproteobacteria; order Sphingomonadales; family Sphingomonadaceae; genus Qipengyuania. Next base: position 238,519 of record NZ_LZRP01000006.1, on the reverse strand, counting down.
GGCTAACGATTGAGCTTGATGGAGCGGATGTCATACTTTCCTTGCGCTGCGGTTAGGTTCTGCAACCCTTCCGGCTTCCTGCGGGCATGAAAAAGGGCCGCCGGATTGCTCCGGCAGCCCCGTGTCATGGTTTTATCGGCTCAGAAGCGGAATGTCATATCCACCACCGCGCGGTCGTTGCGCAATTCGCTGCGGCCAACGCTGGTCTCGACGCCCGCGCCGAACTTCACCGGGCCCTTGCTGATGGCGAGACCGCCCTTGAGCTCGCCCCAATTGCTGTCGCCATTGGCGAACGGCAAGGAGATAGTCACATGGTCGGCAGCCGCGAAGCGGACATCCAACCCGCTGTTCGCGCCGTCAAGCAGGCGGACATAATCGGCCTGGATCTGCGGGACGAAGGTCCATCCATTGCCGAGCGACTGCGAACCAGCCAGTTTCAGCCCCAGTTTGGCATCGACCCGTTGCGTCGTGATGTCGTCGATGGCCAGCGCTGCTTCTCCGCCCAGCTCGTTGAGATTGGACAGTTTGGTCCGGCTGTAGCCGAGCTGCACGCGCGGTGTGAGTGTCAGACCCTGGGTGACGCCGAGATTCACACCGGCTTCGGTCAAGGCGATCATGCGCGATGCGTCCTGCTGCCCGAATAGACCGACGCCGCCCTCCGCACCGAACCCGGTGCGGTTGGTGCGTATCTTGGCCTGCTCCATGTTCGCCGCAAAGCCGACATAAGCTGCGCCGCCCAACTTGTAGCTGCCATAGACCGAGGCCTGATCCAGCCGCGACCGAGCCTGGTCGTTGCCATTGGCGCTCAGCCCGCTGGCATGACCGGCGGCGACGCCGACTACGAAGTCGCGCGCAACCTCGTGTTCCAGACCCATGCCGATATAGGTCGACCGCGCGCCGTCCTCGATCCGGTCGCCCGAGAAGGAGAGGTCTTTCGCGCCGAACACGCCACCCGTGACGAAGCCCGAAATGCCTTCGGGTAGCGCGACTTGCTGACGGTCAGGAGCAAGCCCGGCAAAACCGGCCTGGGCGAGCTGTGTCGCGCGGCTCATGCCATCGCGGTCAATGGCACCCAGCGGCGCGCCAACGACACTGAGCGTGCCCGAGCCTTGCGTCCCCATCATCGAAAGCCGGTCGGTCACCGAACCGAACAAGGTATTGCCCTGGCGTTCAAACAATTGTCGCCCCTGCTCCGGAGAGCGCGGTGCCAGGCTGCTCAATGCCCGCGTCAGCGCAGCGCCATCCATCAGGTCGATACTGCCGTACAGGTTGTAGAGCGCATCATATGAGCCGTCGCGGAGCGTATCGAGAGCCTTGGCAAAGGCTCGGGCGGTCGGATCGTTCCCACCGATGATTTCTACCAGCGCTCCGGCGCGCAATTCGGCATTTATGGAGTCACTGGTGTAGGTGAGCTCCGGCCGCAGAACGCCTTGGAAGGAATAGACTTTTGCGAATTGCCCTTCGATCCCGCCAGCCGCGCTGGCAATAGTGAAAGACTGCCCATGCCGGGGCGCCGCGCCCTTGGCCTTGTTGAAGACGAGCGACGCGCCGGTGCCGGCGATGTCGTTCGGATCGGACAGCGATAACGTCCCGGTAACGGACAATTTGTCCGCGCCGGCGCGACCGGCATCGATAAACAACGCTGCGCCCGATGCGAAAATTGCATTGCCGTCTATTGTGAGGGTGCCGATTTGGTCCGCTCCGCCCGGTGCCACGACCCCCGCAACCGAAGTGAAAAACGGCGCCCGCAAGGTGCCGGTTCCCGTGATCAAGCCGGTCAGTTGGAACGCTTCGTTGGCGCTCAGGAAACCGTCGATATTGGTCCAGCCGGCGATTTGCGTGAAATCACCCAATGATCGAAGAGCCGCTTGGCGCTTGATATCGAGGATCGCCGGCCCGTCGAGCGTCAACCGATCGATCTCGATGTCCGCGCCCGATAGGGTGGTCTTGCCCGAGCTGAGCGTCACATCGAAATAGCGCGGGCGGATGCCTTGTTGAGGATTGGCGGTGATGTTGTTCGGCACGAAGTTCTCGGTGCCCGGTCCGCCCTCGACAAAGAACTGCGGCCCGGTTGCCCCGACAATTGCATCCTGCTCAAACTCGGTGCAGCCAGCCTTGGGAAAGGGGAACACCAGTTCGATGCCGCAGACCTCACCGTATTTCGCACCATCGGCGCTTATTTCTGCGCCGGGAGCATCGGGCAGGCGGTTGATGAGTTCGCCATCCAGGGCGACAAGGTAGTTCGGGTCCATTGCCTGTATCCAGTGGTCCGGATCGGTCCACTGTCCGTCTTGCCCCTTGGTGGTCGCGTAGACATAGGGATTGTTGGCGACGATGATCTGCCAAAAGGCATGGAGCGGCTGATAGAAGCTGTAACTGCCATAGGCATCGCCAAAAGCGGCAGCCCCGAAGATGCTGCCGCCGCCGGAAAGAACCCCGAGGATTACGTCTTTATCGTATTTTTCATCAAGGACCAGCGGGCCACCGGAATCTCCCCCTGCGGTCGTGCCTTCCCGTGGCAGCGAAGTGTCGCCAGGACCGAAGATGCCAAAGTCCAGCTTGAGCTGGTTCACATCATATACGCCGCTGGGGTCGGTGAACCCAGTGAAATAAAGGTTTTGCGGCAGCTGGCCGCTGGAACCAAATCCGATACCTTCGTCGAGGTCGTCGAGCGATCCGAGAAACGAGACATAATTTTCTGCGATCCGACGGCGGAAATCGATGCCGATATTACCGGAAGCGTTGGTGCCGCGCCCGCCATAACCGACAATCGTAGTGTGTTCCTGCCCGTCGAGCGGGGTAAACAGCATTGCCCAGGTCGGGATGTCGAAGGCTGGCGTATCGAGTGTAGCGATGGCGATATCGGCCTGTAAAAAGCCTAGTCCGGGGCCGAGGTCCAGCGAACGCGGATCGTACCAGACGTCTTCCACGTTATAGATGTTGAGAGCCGGATTGCTCGCATAAAGTGTCCCGCCATTCAGGCCCAGCCATTGTAGCAAAGCTGGCCGATTGTCCGCATTGAAGCCGAAGCTAATGGGAACGCCGCCGGTTGGCTGGCCATAGCTGGCGGCTGCACGCGTGTTTACGCAATGAGCTGCGAAAATGACGGTGCGCGGATTTATCAATGTTCCGGTGCACAAACCAAGCCCTAAGGTGGCGGGGTTGGCACGAACGGCCATCTGGCCAACACCGGTGACCCCGCTGTCGAGGCTGCCTGCCGGCGCCGTGACATTGGGGCTGATGTCATCGCGGGTGATGATATCCGGGTCTCTGTCCGGCGCTACGCTGAAGTCGGCAACGGAGGCCGAGGCAGGTCCGCTCACGCTGACGACGGGCGCGACACGGTCTTGCGCCGAAGCGGCGACCGGCAGCGACAGGACTAGGGCGGAAGTCGCAGCCAGTAGGCCGTGACGCAGTGCGGTGTTGTTGATCATGCAGTCCCCCAATGTTTTTACGAAGAGAGCACGACCAGTGACGAATCGCCCCCTAACCCGATTGCGAGGCTAACGTGAGATCGCCAAAAGGTTAAGGGAAAATTAATGATTTTCATGTGTTCAATTGCCTTTCGGAGCCATTCATGGCGAGCCGCCTCACACAGAGTTCGCTCAATGCGCGAAACTTCCGCAGCACAATTTTTCGGGCCTATCGACCGGAGGAAGCCGCTGGAGACTGCTCTCTTTTTGCACCGTCGCGAAGCGGATAATCTGCTCCCGATCCGCAACCTGCTGAAGCGTATAACATGAGGGAGTGGCAGGTTTCAGTATGCAGTGGAGTTCACCCCGTGGCAGCTACTGGGTCGTTAGCGGAATATCGGCTTTCGATAGCAGCAAGCTAAAAGCGGACAGTCGGTAAATGGCCCAATTCCGGACCTTACGCGAATTTTTTTACAAGCAATCGTTATCAGGGCCGTATCTCGGCAACAGACATAGCCGTTTTTAGGGATGCGAACGAGCGCTCGCCGCCCCTCTTCTCAACGCATGTAATTGACATAGATGCCATGAACCAACCCTGGAATGAACAGAATTATCGTAAGGACTAGATTGATTAGGAACGTCTTGCCCAACCCATGCTTGAGCGCAACGCCAAGCGGCGGCAACAGAACGGTAGCAATAAGCGTAATCAATGCCATCATCGGCTTGTCTCCTTTCCGAACACAATCCTCCGCCGATTAAGTCGTTCCGTAGGCGCCAAAACAGAGCGGCGTGAACTGGCCCACCAAGGGTCGGTTCATGAAAAGCAGCTTTTATAGCTACAGTTGCCAAAACCTGCCTGTCAGCAATCGGCCCAATTCCCGCGCTTAAGGTGTTGCCGATTGAATGGTAGCTTTCGGGGAACGAACTTCTTGTCGCGAATGTCGCAAACTGGGGCGTTTGCTGACTGGCTGCCATCAACGTCAGCCCAAATTGAACTGGCTTGCCACTGCCCGCGCAATTTGCGGCACCCTCGCACCCTAGACTCCGCCATCCGCGCGCCTCCGCCCCAACCTATATCTCCAATTCGGACCTATCCCCCTGCCCGCCAACACCCCCAAGTATGGCACCCAGTAACGGCGGACGAGTCGGGGACCATTTGCCTAATTCGTGTCCCAATCCAGCTCCGCTTTTATGGAAGGATGAAGTCATGAAAAAGGAAAACGGACGCAAGTTCCTGTCGTCGCTCTATCGCGACTTGCCCGACGAGGCCGACGGGTCGTTCGATGTCGCGGTGACCCGGCTGATCGACACGCAGGGCAAGAAGGCGGTCGCGGGCGATCAGGCGCTGCAGAGCCTGATGATCCATTACCTGACCTCCGATCCCAAGCGCGGCGCGGTCGGGCGGGAAATCTCCGCCGCGGTGGCGGGCATCAAGATGGCGGCGGTCAGCGCCTTCTCCGCCAGCTTCCCCGATGCCGATCTCGAGACGCTGATCCGCGAAGCGCGCTCGGCCGGCCACCATGTCGAGGTGCTCGGCTAGGGCCGCCGGAAGCGATGAAAGCGCGGATGAGGATGCGGATCATGACCGACCGACCCGACCTCGCGGCGATCGCTGGCCTCCGCTGGAGCCGCAACTGGCGGCTACCCAACGGAGGCCAGTCGTTCGTGGTGCCCGTCGCCACGCGGCGCAGCTTCAACGTGGTGTTCCACGGGCGCGAGAAGTTCAGCTATGGCCATTACGGGGTCCATCTCGGGCAGGAAGACCGGCTGACCTTCCTCGGCGCGCCCGATCGCATCATCACCGCACGGTTCATGGATCTGCGCGCCGGTTCGCCCACCGGTGGGCGGCGGCTGACGGTGCAATTTGCGCCCGGTTCGGAATACGAGCTGCGGATCCCGCCCGGGGTCGCGCATGATTTCGACGGGCTCGAACAGATCGACACGGTGAACAATTACGCGGTGTACCTCCCCGATCCGGCACGCTGGGCGGCGGGCGAACAGGAGTGGGACATGGATGCGGATATCGTCAATGTGCCGCACTCGGTCGCCGATGCGGAAACGGCGGAGAGTGAGACTAAGGGCCCGGCCGAGACCGAAGGCCCGCGCGCGCCGCGGTTCCATCCCAATGCGCGCCCCGCTTCCGATGTCTTCTACCGCCTGCTGGCCGAGCGCCAGCGCGAGGGGATGGCGCATCTCGCGCATTCGCACGCCTATACGGTCGATACCCGCGATGCCTCGGGCAGCCCGCGCAAGCTCAAGATCAGCGAACGCGCGCAGCGCGGGGTCGAGCCGCGCGACGAGCCGATCCCGCCGATCGCGGGGTTGCACTGGCAACAGCTCGCCTATGTCGAGAGCGGCCCGGCGTCGGGGATCCGCCCGTTTTTCGAAACCCGCCCCTATTACATGGTCGACCACGGCACCGCGCCCTATGCCCACGACGCCTTCGGCATCCATCTGGGGCAGGACGACCATCTGACCTTCCTGGGTAGCGACGATGCCAGCGTCGAGGTGCAGTTCGTCGACTGTCGCCGCGGCTCCGCGACGCTGCATGCGCAGGTGGCGCTGCGGTTCAGCCCCTGCGCGCATCGCACGCTGGTGATCCCGCGCGGGGTCGCGCACCGCTTCACCGGGCTGGAGAATGTCGTCACGCTCAACCAGGGGGTGGCCTATCTCGACCGCAACGGGGATTACGAGCCTGCGACCGATGTCATCGACTGGCCGGTGGGGCGGAGCGACTATCCGGTGCTCGCGGTGAACGACGAGCCCGCGGGCGAGGAATATTACGACGCGCTGGTGGCAGGGCAGCAGCGGATGCGCGCCACGGGCGCGGCGCCCTCCACCCCGATGGTGCTAATGGTGCCTGATGCCACGGGCAAGCCGGTGAGCGTGGCAATCCGCCAGCAGGGCTGAGGCGCTTTTGCCGCCCCGTTGGCCGCTCTAATGGCCGCCCTACCCCGGCAGCATCGCATAGGTGATCCGGATCCGCACCCAGGCACCGACCTGGTACGACCCGCCGACCCGGGGGGGGCGGACCTGGAATTGCCACGCGGCGGCCTGCGCCGAGCGGGCGATGGCCGAACCCGCGGGGCTCTCGCCGACGATCACGCAATCCTCGACCCGCCAGTTGGGCGCGGTCTTGCAGGCGATCAGCCCCCACCCCGGCCCGCGCGCGGCGGAGAGATAGCCCGCGAGCTCCTGATTGGTCGGCTCGCGATACCAGCGCGCGGCGTAGAGCGGCGAGCCATCGGGAGCGGCGCCCACCACCTCGCTGTCCGGCGCGCCGGCGCGGGGCCGGTTGGCCGGGCCATACTCGGCACCCGGGCGGATGACCGCGGTGGCGCGCGGGGGCGATGGCGGTGCGGGGGTTTCGGGTGTGGCCTCGGGCTGAGGCAGAGCCGGCGGAACGAAAACCTGGCTTTCGCGCGGCAGGGCGCTGGGCGGCAGCGTCAGCGGGCTGGCCGGTTGCGGCGTGGCGGGTGACGGGTCCTGCGGTGCGGTGGGGGCGGCGGAGTCCGCCTGCGGGGCTTGCGGCGGGGTCTCCTCCTCCTGCGCCTCGGGGCGGATGGCCTCGCTGGCGTCGAAGGTAGTGACGCTGGTGGTCGAGGGTGTGCCTGCCCCGCCGCCGACGCCGAGGCTTAGCAACACCCACAGGATCAGCAGCTCGATCGCAAGCGCGGCGGCGATCGCGGCCACGCGGCGCGGAACCATCTCGGGCAGGCGCGGAAGCGCGAACCGCCGGGCCTCTCGCTCGGGAGCGCTGTGTTCGACGACCGAGATAGCGCTTTCGTCCTGCCCGTGTTTGCGTGGAGGCCGCAGCCCCTAGTGATGGAGCGATGAATATCGCCTGTCGCTGCCGCGGGTGCAAGCCCGGCAGTGCTGCGGATCCGTTGCCGGGGATGGATCGGTGCTGACGCGCGGCGGGTCTGGCGCTATGGGGCCTGCGATGCCCAGCGCCCATCCCCGCTCACCGGCCCCCGTCTCCGTGGCCGCGCTCTACCGTTTCGCGCGGTTCGAGGACTGCGAGCCCTTGCGCGCGGCGCTCGAGGCGCTGTGCGCCGAGCAGGCCATCCGCGGCACGCTGCTGCTCGCGCCGGAGGGGATCAACGGCACCATCGCCGGAGCGCCGGACAGCATCGCGCGAGTGCTCGCGCATATCCGCGCGCTGCCCGATTGCGCCGATCTCGACGTCAAGCTGTCCACCGCCGCCGCCATGCCGTTCGAGCGCATGAAGGTGCGGGTGAAACCCGAGATCGTCACCATGGGCGAGCCCGGGATAGATCCGCGCGCGGCTGCGGGCACCTATGTCGCCCCGCACGACTGGAACGCGCTGATCGCCGACCCGGACACGATCGTGATCGACACCCGCAATGATTACGAGGTGGCGATCGGCAGCTTTGCAGGCGCGATCGACCCCGCGACGCGCAGCTTTCGCGAATTTCCCGAATGGTTTCGCGGCAAGCGCGAGGAATTGCTCGGCACGGGCCGCCAGCCCCGGGTGGCGATGTTCTGCACCGGCGGGATCCGCTGCGAGAAATCGACCGCCTTCCTCAAGGAGGAGGGCGTCGAGGAGGTCTATCATCTGAAAGGCGGCATCCTGGCCTATCTCGAGGCGGTGCCCGAGGCGGACAGCCTGTGGCGCGGCGAATGCTATGTCTTCGACCAGCGGGTGGCGATCGGGCACGGGCTGGCGCCCGGCAGCCACGACGCCTGCCTCGCCTGCGGTCGTCCGATCAGCGCGCAGGATGCAGCCTCCCCGCATTACGAGGCGGAAGTGAGCTGCGCCGCGTGCCATGGCGAACGGAGCGAGGAGCAGCGCGCGACCTTGCGCGAACGGCGCCGTCAGGCCGCGCTCAACGCGGCGGCCGCCGCTCGCCCCCGGACGCGCGGGACCGGGAGCCCGGTTCGATGACGGATGCAGCCGCCCCCGTGCTCTACAGCTTTCGCCGCTGCCCCTATGCGATGCGCGCGCGGCTGGCGCTGGCGATAAGCGGCACGCGCTGCGAATTGCGCGAGGTGCGGCTGCGCGACAAGCCGCCGAGCCTGCTCGAGGCCTCGTCCAAGGGGACGGTGCCCGTGCTGGTGCTGGCGGACGGGACAGTGCTCGAGGAGAGCGTGGATATCATGCGCTGGGCATTGGCACGGAACGACCCCGAGGGCTGGCTGGCGCGTGCGGATGCCGATCTGATCGCCAGCTGCGACGGGCCCTTCAAGCGCTCGCTCGACCGCTACAAATACGCCGAACGCGACGGAACCGATGCGCCGGCGCACCGCGCCGAAGGGGCGGCGTTTCTCGAGGTTCTCGACGCCCGGCTGGCTGGGCGGGACCAGCTTGGCGGCCAGGCGCGCGGTTTCAGCGACGCCGCGATCCTGCCCTTCGTGCGGCAATTCGTCGCGGTCGATCGGGCCTGGTTCGACGCGCAGCCGCTCGCGCGCCTGCGCCACTGGCTCGACCGTCACCTCGCATCCGACCTCTTCGGCGCGATCATGCTGCGGGTCGAGCCGTGGGCGGCGGGCGAACCGATGGTGTGGTTCGAGCCTTCGCTCCGGGAACCGCGCAACCCTGCGTGATGTTCACAAGAGTGGCGATCCGGCGAAAAATGCCCTAACGGCCTCGCAGGCCGGTCCTGCGAGTGCCATTTCGAACACGAAAGCGCACCGCAAACGGGCCGGATTTCACCAATTGCATTCACACTTTCTGCATTCAGGAGCGAATTTCGATGAAGGGTTTCAAGGATCCGGGGTTTCAGGACCGGGCAGCCGCCTCGGCCCGCGCCAAGAAGAGCGCGCTGGAAAAGCTGAAGGCCGCGCCCAAGCCCGACGAAGCCGAACTCGCCGCGGGTGCCGAACGCCAGAAGGCGCGTGAAGCCAAGGCTGCGGCCAAGCGCAAAGCGATCAAGGCGGAGCGCGAGGAAGCGCAGCGGATCGAGCAGGAGAAGCGCGCCGAGGCCAAGGCCGAGCGCGAAAAGCCCGAGCCGACCGAAGCCGAACGCAAGGCCGCTCGCGACGCGAAATACGCCGCGCGCAAGAAGCGCAAGTCCTGAACCGAGCTGGAGCCGCCGGTCCGACCGGCCCGGCTAGCTGAAGCCGGCGCAAGCCGTGTCTCGAAGCTAGCCCGCATTGCGATGTGCCGACCGCGGTGCGCGACTGGCGGCCCGGTATCTCGCGCAGGCTAACTTTCGTCGTGGCCGAGCCCGCTCATGCCGTCGAGCCGGTCGTGCCCGACCGCGGTGATCCACGCGCCCGCGCACAGGAAGATCGCCGGGAAATTCGATTCCGGGAGCCACGGAATGCGCGCCGCCTGGCTCACGGCGCGAGCCGCCCGTCCTCCAGAGCCGCCAGTTCGAAGGGGAACAGGATTTCGGGGTCGGGAGGCGCCACGTCCTGCAGTATCTCGGCTGGCGCCACCTCGCTCAATATGTGCTGGATGATCGCCCGCCGAGCGGGAACCTTGCGATCCGCGCGGACGCAATACCACGGCGCGATCGGGGTGTGCGTGCGCGTCAGCATGGTATCGCGCGCATCCGAATAGTCGCTCCATTTTTCCTGCGCCACCCGATCCATATCGGACACCTTGAGCGCTTTGAGCGGATCGCTGCGCCGCGCGTCCAGCCGCCTGCCCTGCTCCTCCTTCGAGATGTCGAGCCAAAGCTTGACCAGCTTGATCCCGCTCTCGGCGAGCATGCGCTCGAAATCGGGGGCATCGCGGAGGAAAGCGGCCTGCGCCTCGGGCGGCGAGAACCCCATCACCACCTCCACCCCGGCACGGTTGTACCACGAGCGGTTGAAGATCACGAACTCGCCGGCTCCGGGGAGGTGCTCGATATAGCGCTGGAAATACCACTGACTCCGCTCGCGGTCTGACGGCTTTGGCAGCGCCACCACGCGAGTGGCGCGCACCGAAAGATATTCGGTGATCCGCTTGATCGAACCATCCTTGCCCGCGCTGTCGCGGCCTTCGAGTACCAGCACGATCCGCTGACCGGACTGTAGCGCCGCCTGCTGGGTCTGTACCAGCGCAAGCTGCAGCCGCTCTAGCCTGCTCTTGTCGTCGTCGTCATCCTGGCTCATCATTGCCCCCTTTTTCTCAGTGCCGCCAAGGCTTCAACGCGCCAGCGCAGGAATTGGCCGTCGCAATGACGCGGAAAAGGGGATGATCGGAGGCGGACATCAGTCCCCATTCGCTGCCCGCTCGATCCCGCTGAAATCGATGCCGTGCACGGCGGATTTCATTTGCTGCATATCGACACCCCGGCCTTCCGCTCTCACAATCGCGCGATTTCCCACGACGACGCTGTAGGTGCCGCGCTCGCTTGCGCTGTCCCATTTCTCGATCGTCAATCGGCCGTTCACGGTGCCGGTCCGTTCGTAACCGGTTGCCGTCTCGCTCTCGCTTTCCATCCCCATGGTGCCGGCCATGGCGGCCATTCCGCCGAGCGCGGACATATCGACGATCTCTAGCTCGATGGAGGTGTTGCCGCTGCCGTAGCGAACCTGGGCATTCGAGCCGATGCCGGTGCCCAGCGAGGCATTCTGGCGTTCGGTCATGGGCAGGCCCGCCACGGTTTCGGGCAGCAGCGAGGCAAGAAACTTCTGATCGAGCGGTGCCGCCGGACTGCCCCCGAGAGCGGCCTCGACCGCTCCGCCTTTCTCAGCCGACGACGCCATCGCGCCAAGATCGATGGAGCCTCCACCGGGCAGGGCGATCGTCCCGGGAGCGCCCGTCCCGTCGCCGTCCTCGATCGCAGAAGCAAAACCGCCGCCGGGCCCCGCGGCACCGCCCAGCTGGCCCGCTATCGGAGCGGAGATCGCCCCGATCACGAAACCCGCGACCAGCATCGCAAGCACGACGACCCCGGTGTATGAAAGAGCCTTTTCCCGGGGCGCCTGCATCAGCCGGGGGAGCCCGAGATAGAGCAGGTAGAGGCTGTAAAGACTGAGGATCGACAGGATCGAAAGGGCGGGCAGCAGACTGAAAATGCCTGCCACCCATGCCGCGGTTGCCGAATAGGCCGCGACCTTGAAGGCCTGCACCTTGTCCGGTCGGGCATCGAAACGCGGGGCCAGCGCATTGATGACCAGCGCCAGTACGAATACCCCGACCAGCGTCAGCCCGTATTGGACAAGGGCTGACACCACCGCTTCCAGAAAAGTCGGGCGATAGGTCCCGAGGAACCCCGGATAGCCAAATGCCAGCGTGCCGATCAGCGTCGCCAAGGGCGGGATTGCGGCGAGCGGCCCGACATAGCGCATATAGAGCCCGCCGATCGATGCCGGTTCCCGCTCGATCCGCTCCCATTCGGCGGTGGGCCTGAGCAAAATGTTCTTCACTCGCTCACCGAGCTGCGCAGTCTCGCGTGACGTTTCATGAACTGTAGCTCCAGGAACTTCGCCCGTTCTTTCGGGCGATGCTGCAGCGGTCGCGCTGAATTTTTCTTCGTTCTGGCCCGGCTGGTTCATTTTTCGGCTCCCCCACGGATTGCACCCAAGGGTCGCGGTATTCCTTGTGCGGGGTGCGCATGAAATAGTGCATTTGCTCTACGGACACCGGCACGCTGCGGTATCGGTCCGGCAAACAAGCACGGCCCGATACGCTCGGATCGATCCGAACGCCGGGCGCAGCAGTCGCATTGAGGGTCAGTCCAAGGGGCGCGAAATGCTATCGAATTATTGAAATTCAATGCATTCAGTCTGGACAAACTCAGTACAGCCCGAGCAGGCCGGGCATCTTGACCTACGCTGAAAGACTGGGGTTGCCCGTTTTCGTCCCATAGTGAAGAATGCCCGCGAACGAGGTGGAGCAACAGCTGGGGGGCGCGTGAGTTTCAACGATCAACCGAACCAGCTCAGCGATTTTCTTCTGGAATTGTACCATGATGTGAGCGAGTTCGGACCCGACGAGCTGCGCCGTCGCGTACTCAGGAACCTGCAGGACATTGTGCCATTCGATTTCGCCGTCTGGGGTGGTGGATTGGCGGATGGCCGCCTCGTCACCGACCTGACGGTGCTCGATCAGAGCCCCGCCGTTCTGGGTGAGTGGGAGTCCGTGGCCGAGCGCGATGCCTTTTGCGATATCACGCTGGGCAATCTGGGCACCACCGCGCGGTTCGACGATGTCCCGAACTATCGCGCAGACATGGCCTATAACGAGCACTGGCGCCGGTTCGGCGCATCGCAGATGATGGCAACCATCGTGTCCGAGCAGTCGGACGGTTACGTCAGCTTTGTCGGGCTTTGCGCCGCCGACCGGCATTGGAAGTTCACGGAGGATCAGCGTGCCTTCAAGCAGATGCTGATGCCCCATTTGTCGCAGGCCATGCGGGTGAACCGGGAGCTGTGGGGCCAGGGTGATACGCTGGAGCACGAAGCCGTGGCGCTGGTAGGCAATGATGGCACGATCCTGTCGGTGCAGGGCCCGTTTCGCGATCTGGCGCAGAACGCGTGGGGCGGGCGTGTCGCCAGCATCCCGCGCGAGGCGATGGCATCGCTGCGACGGGCGGGCCGGTGGGAAGGCGACACGGTCAGGGCGCGCATGTCGCCCTTTGGCAGCAAGTATTTCGTCCACCTGTCGGTCGTTTCAGTCCTGACGCGACTGTCGCGGCGCGAAAGCCAGGTGGCGGAGCTGTTCGCTTCGGGGCTGAGCGGCAAACAGGTCGCGCGCGAACTCGGCACCGCACCATCGACGGTCCGCAACCAGATCGTGCGGATTTACGAAAAGCTCGGCGTCTCGAACAAGGCGGCGCTCGCCTCGCTCATCAGCCGCGACCAATCCTGACTGCGAAATGCCGCCGATGGGGCATTTGCACTATTAACGGCATCGGTTCGCTGCGGCATTACCTTGGCATGCAGGCGCCGAAGCGGTTCGGCGCCAAGCGATAGCAAGACCGCTACGATCCGTCCCTAGGGTCCGTTTTGGGTTCGCCCGACCGTCATGGGACGGTCAGTCATGGGGGAAGACGATGACAAAAGCTCGATCGCGCACCACTGGCGACACCGTATTCGGGATCGTATCGGCCGCTATGGCCCTGCTCGGCCTTTGCCTGCTGCCATTCCCCGCTCAAGCGGAGATCGACGGGCATGGTCCCGATGCCTGGCGGGTCCACGATGTCGCAGCCGACGATGCGCTCAACGCCAGGATGGGGCCAGGCACCGAATATCTCATCATCGACACTTTCGCGCATGACGAGCGGGGTCTCCACCAGGTCACCTGCGTTCCGCTGCTGCTGATGGCGTCGTATCAGACGTTGAGCCAGGCGCAGATCGACGCGCTTCCGCCGCGCTGGTGCCTGATGCGCTCGGCCGATCTGAGCAAGGCCGGTTGGGTGCTCCAGCGCTTCCTGGTCGAAGACGGCTATGAGCCAGTGGATTCGCCGACGATTGGACCGAATGCGGTGGCGGGCGAGGACCTGATCGCGCACGCGCAGGATCTTGTCCGCGCGCTCTACGAGGCCGCCGATCTGGCAAGAATGGGTGGGCCCCAACCGCTCGCTCCCGCCAATGCCGGCAATTATTTCTCCTCGGATGTCGTGGCGGGCATGCAGACGCGGCCACTTCAGGCCGATCCGCTTTACGGAGCCCAGGATTTCGACGGTACCGTCGGCGAGCCTGAGCCCGACCGGGACCAACCCATGCTGCGCGGCATGATCACCCTGAATGTCGCCATCGTGAACTTCGGCCAGCCGCACACCGCGGTCTTCAGGCTGCGCGCCGACCCCGAACGGCCCGGCGCGCCAATCCGGATATTCCGCATCGAACACGACGGCTGGTCATTTCCCTAGGCACTCAAACGCAAGGTCGCCCCAGATGAAACCTCTATCGAGATTCCGTGCCTGCACTATGGCTTTGCTTGGCTGTATCCTGGCCGCAGGGTGTTCGCCGTCGAGCCCCGAAGACCGGACCGAAAGCGAGCTCGGCGGCCGGATCGACAAGCAGCGCGTTGGCGAAATCGTCGGCATGATCGATGGCAGCGCCTATCGCGGCGAAACGCTCGATATGCCGTCGGAGGGAACCTCGACGGCCGAATTCATGGCGATCGGGCCCATGACCATGCTGACCATTCAGGCGCATGATCCCGCTGCTGAGAGCATGATGCACAATGTGTTTTCGGTGAATATTTCGCTGATGGGCGATGATGCATCGGCGTCGGTAAGCGAGGCGGCGGTGTCCTACTTTCCGGAGGGAATGAGCGCTCCCTTTTTCATGAACGAAGGCAATGAGACCGAAACCGAGGTGATCGTGGAATCGCTTTCGCTCGAGGATGGCGTAGCTTCGGTCGCGGGCCGGTTTGTCGCAAGGCTGTGCCGCAAGGCCGACGCATTCTCCGAAGCCGACGCTGGAAATTGCGTGGATACCGAGGGGCAGTTCGAGACTGCGCTTCTCAACAGGGAATGACCCTGCGGGCCCGGCTGTCCCTTGCCGGGTGGCAGGCGAGCGATCCCGATGCGCCGATCGTTGCGATAATTTGCGCCGCCGACAAGCCTGCGCCGGGATGTACCAGCGGACGGTACTCCGTCGGGCACGGGTCACAGTGAGCGGCACATACCGGGCTGGCGCGATGGTCCGCAAGGATCCGCTCCGTATCGCGCCGCACTAGGCAATTTTTTCCCACCGAGCGCTCCTCGCGGGCGACGGCCTTTCTATAAGACGTGTGTAGCCATCGCACGCCGAGCGGGATGGGCCCGAAGAGCTTGCGCGGTTCAAGCGCTACTCCCGCCCAAGCCGCGAACGATGCGACATTCACACTGAAGCTGGGATTTGCGTGAAGATTCTCTTCTACCTTCCGGTGATCACGCCCTGGTGGTTCGACCATATCGTCGAACCGATCATCCGCTGCATGGCGAGCAGCCACGAAGTGCACGTGCTGGTACCGGTTCCGTGGCGCGGCACCGGGATCGGCAACCGTGAGCTCGCGGCTTGCGCGGATCTGCCACAGATAGCGTGGCACATCGCGGACGACGAAAATCACCCAACCATGCGGACAGACGCCGTCGAGCGTGCCGGCATCGTCGAATTCGTCAGAAACCTGGCGCCGGACTATGTGCTGTCTCGCTCGGCAGACTGCAACACGGTGCGGGAGTTCCCGGGCGTCGTGCGGTACATGGCGGAAGGCGGTGCATCGCCGCTGTCGTTTCCTCCCAGCTGGATCGTCCTGCAGGAGCAACCTTTCGATCACGGCTTGCTGCCCGACCTCGGCACAGCCGAATGGGCAGAGCTTGATCGTCTTATCGCACCGGTATGGAATTCGTTGGCATGTCTCGCTGAGCCAAGCCGGGAGATGCGCAACACTTTCCAAAAATGGGCGGCGCTCCCCACCGACCGACCCATCCTCGCACTCCCGCTCGAATATGAGCATCAGGAGAACTTCTTCACGAAGCACCGCATTGGCGCAGTGCCCAATCATCGCCTCATCGCCGAACTGGCTGCAAGCATCGACGATTCGTTCTTCCTGGCGATCACCAATCATCCGCTCAACGAGCAGCATGTCGACAACAGCGCTCTCGAGGCGGAGGTTGCTTTGCATGGTTCGCGAATGAAGTTGCTCCCCCGGACCGACCCAACTGGCCAAAATACCACGATGCTGCTGGCGCGCGACGCTGACGGGATGATGGTGGGCGATTCCAAGGTCTATTCGGCCGCGGCGTTCTTCGGCACACCGATGCTTCGGCGGTCGCGGTTCAAGACCGGTGAATGGCTCAACGCCTATGCGGACCTCGCAAGCTTCCTGCCCGCCGTGGCACAAGGTAGCGCGATCGCGGCCGATCGCGGCGACGCCCGCCGATGGTTTGCGTTCCATATCGCAAACAGTCTGCTCGATCCGAACGATCCCGATCTCTCGGCGGCGGCACTGCTTGGCCGACTGGACAACCCCGTCGACCCCGCTCGCTGGGAGCAGAGTTTCGCGCGCTTCGATGCAGCGTCACAGGTGAACCGATGAATGCACTGACCGCCATATCTCCGGCCTCGCCCGATCTGGCGACCGCGTGGTTCTGCGATGTTATCGCGGCCGAGCGGAATGCGCTGTCGAGCTTCCTGCATGGAAGCTTCGCCGCGGTGGCCGAGACCGTCGCGCTGCTTGCCCGGCAAGAAAGGCCGATTGTTCTGCTCGGTGTCGGCAAATCGGGACATGTCGCTGCCAAGCTAGCGGCGACGTTCTCCAGCCTCGGCACGGCCGCGCTGTTCGTCAACGCGGCCGAAGCAGCGCACGGCGATCTGGGTGCGGTGGAATCGGGTAGCGTTGTCATAATTCTATCGAACAGCGGTTCCACCGACGAAATCGTTCGGATCGTCCCACCCCTGAAAGCCCGTGGCTGCACATTGGTGGGCATCATCGGGCGCTCCGAGTCACCGCTGGCACGCGCGGTCGACCACCTTATTCCAGCCGAGGTCGCGCGCGAAGCGGACCACATCGGCATGGCACCGACATCGAGCACGACACTGCATCTCGCGATCGGAGATGCGCTCGCGGTCGCGGTGAGCAGGACGCGTGGCTTCACGCGGGAGGATTTCCTTCGTCATCATCCCGCAGGGCTGCTCGGCCGTCAGATGATTCCGGTCGCCAGCTTCATGCGCGAAGGCGACGATCTGCCCAAGCTCGCACCCTCGGCTTCATTCGTGGATCTGCTTACGATGATGTCCAGCAAACGGATGGGCGCCGCTTGCGTGGTCGATAAGGATGGCCGCCTGCTCGGGCTGGTTGTCGACGGGGATGTGCGTCGGCACGTTCAGGCTAATTGCGCTGTGCACACTGCCACCGCCGGCGAGATCATGCAGCCCAGCCCACGGGTGATCGGGATCGAAGCCAACGTCGGCGACGCTCTGCTGATCCAAAGCGCAGGTTCCGCCGGTTGGCTTGTTCTGCCCGTCGTGGACGGAGCGGGCAGGCTTCGCGGCATGCTCCACGCCAATGATCTGCTGCAGGGCTGACCGATGAATATCGTCGTGTTCGTACCCGCCAAGGGCCATAGCGAGCGGATTCCCGACAAGAATATCGCTGTCCTCGACGGCGACTATCTTTTCAAGCGCAAGCTGCGTCAGGCGCTCGAGTGCCCTGCTGTCACCGAAGTGTGCCTCGACACCGAGTCCGATGCTTTGGCTGATTTGGCGACCGACCTGCCGATCTCGCGGCTGGCGCGCCCTGCGGCGCTCGCCAGCAACGCTACCGACGGTCATGAAATGTTTGCCTGGGAATGCAGCCAGCGTCCCGACGCGGACGTCTGGATTCAACTGCTGTGCACAGCGCCCTTCGTCTCTGCCGCAACTATTTCGCGCGCAATCGAGGCACTGCTGGCCGATCCGGCCGCCGATAGCCTCGTGGCGGTTACCCGTGCAAAGCAATATTGCTGGGACGGCAGCGCGCCTGCCTATGGCACCGGCCGCATTCCCAACAGTGTGGATCTGCCCGCGACGGTCATCGAGGCCATGAGCCTCTACATCGTGCGCCGGTCCGCAAGCGGCGGAGTTCCGACGCGCCGTTACGGTTCTCGGCCGATCCTTTTCGACCTCGATCCCATCGAGCAGATCGACATCAATCGCGGTTCCGATCTCATCATCGCCGAGACCGTCGCAGCCGGCCAGCGCGCGACGCAAGTGACGCGATTTCGGGCAATGATCTCGCACCTTTCTTCGACAGTCCTAGCGGATATCTGCAAGGACCTGGCTATTCCCGCGGTCCTTGCACCCGGTCTTCGCCCCACCAGTGGCGGCAAGCTGCTTGGCCGGGCCAAGACGCTGGAGCTGCGTCGGCTTGGCCCTGACGACCCACCGGATGCCTGGAAGGGTATCTACAACGCCCTCGATTCCTATCGGTTTGTACGCTCAGGGGACGTGATCATGGTGGCGACCGATGTGCCAGACCGCGCCTATTTCGGGGATCTCAACGCCAATTTGGCGGTCCGTTCGGGCGCGGTCGGCGCCGTGATCGACGGAGCGACGCGAGACACCGCCGATGTCCGGGCCCTGGGTTTCCCGGTTTATGCACGCGCCAGCAACTGCAACGACATCAAGCTGGAAGGCACTGTCCGAGCCATGAACCGCCCGATCGAAATGGGGGGGGTACGGGTCTGCAACGACGACATCGTATTTGCCGACGAAGATGGCGTGATTGTCGTTCCGAAAGAGCGCTGGGACGAAGTCGAAGCCGCCGCCTGGGACGTGATGAGCAATGAAGCGCGGATCCGAATGTACGCGGCGCGCGGTCGCGACATCGGCGAGATCCTCGCCGAGTGTGGGACGTTCTGAGGAGTGACAGCGATGAAGACCGTAACAGTAGGCGCGCTGGAGATTGCCAACGACAGGCCATTCGTCCTGATCGCGGGACCATGCGCCATGGAGAGCCGCGCTCACGCTCTCGAGATGGCTGCTGCGCTTCACGAGATGTGCGAAACGCTCGGCATCGGCCTCATCTACAAATCATCCTTCGACAAAGGCAATCGCACCTCGATCGGATCGCCGCGCGGCATTGGCCTGGACAAGGCGCTGGAGGTATTCGCAGAAGTCCGCGAACGCTTCGGATGCCCGGTGATCACCGACGTTCATGATGCCGCACAGTGCGCTCCGGTGGCCGAGGCCGTGGACGTGCTCCAGATTCCCGCGTTCCTCTGTCGCCAGACCGACTTGCTGGTCGCTGCCGCCGAAACAGGCTGCGCGATCAACATCAAGAAGGGCCAGTTCCTGGCACCGTGGGATATGAAGAACGTCGCCGCGAAGGTCGTCGCCACCGGGAACGAGCGGCTCTTACTATGCGAGCGCGGCGCCAGCTTCGGTTACAATACGCTGGTGAGCGACATGCGTTCGCTGCCGATCATGGCCGAGACCGGCTTCCCCATCGTCTTCGACGCGACGCATTCGGTGCAGCAGCCCGGAGGAGAAGGCGAGCGATCGGGGGGGCAGCGGGAATTCGTGCCTGTGCTCGCGCGTGCCGCGGTTGCCGTGGGAGTGGCTGCGCTTTTCGTGGAGACCCACGAAAATCCCGATGTCGCGCCAAGCGACGGGCCCAATATGGTGCCGCTAAAGGATATGCCCGAAATGCTTGCCAGGCTCCAATCGTTCGACCGACTCGCCAAGACCCTGCCCGGGTAGTCGGAACGACTGTCACCTGCCCCCGGATAGAGCGGCCGGGCGAGCAGAAGGACACCGCTGGGTCGGTCCTGTAAAAGCCGATCCGCCGGCTTTCATGGGTCCGGTTCGGTCGATTTTCGACGCGTGGGGTTGCCCCTGCAGGCTACCCCATTGAGCTGGCTCCAGGCGCGAAATGGCTGGTGATCGCCAAAATTCCTGTCGTACCGCCCCGCACCGATGCTCGAGCAGGCGCATTTGCCCTTGCGGCGCCCTTCGGATACTCCCGCGCCCGACATCCATGGCAGCCGCGCTCGACCCGCTTCCCCTGAGGGGGTGCGCCGCGTTCGGCAGACTATGCCGCACACCAACAGGAAGATGCCTTGTCCGATCCCGTTTTGACGGAAGCCGCCCCACTAAAGCGCAGCGCCCGGATTCAGGTCAATCCACCCGTCTTCTACATCTCCGCTGGACTGATCCTGCTCTTCGCCATCTTCGGGGCTGTCTTTGCGGAACCGGCAGCGGTGCTGTTTTCGCGCGTTCAGGCAGTCATCGTCGCGGATTTCGGCTGGTTCTACGTGGCCTCGGTTGCCGGGTTCCTGGTTTTCGTCATCTACCTCATGTTCAGCCGACACGGCGAAGTGAAGCTCGGGCCCGATGAGAGCGAGCCCGACTATAGCTACCTGTCATGGTTTGCGATGCTGTTCAGTGCCGGAATGGGCATCGGTCTCGTATTCTTCGGCGTAGCCGAGCCTATCCAGCATTATGCCGCTCCACCGACCGGGGAGGGTGGCACAATCGAGGCTGCGCGGCAGGCGATGGTTCTGACCTTCCTGCACTGGGGCCTCCACGCCTGGGCGATCTACATTGTCGTCGGCCTGGCCCTGGCGTATTTCTCGTTTCGGCGCGGGCTGCCGCTGGCACTTCGCTCGCCGCTGTATCCTCTGATCGGGCAGCGCATCTACGGACCGATCGGCCATGCCGTCGACATCTTCGCAGTCCTCGGGACGATGTTCGGGGTGGCGACATCGCTCGGCCTCGGCGTGCTGCAGGTGAATGCAGGTCTTGATCACCTGTTCGGCGTTCCCGTTTCGGTAACCACGCAATTGCTGCTGATCGCAGTGATCACCGCGATCGCGACGCTGTCGGTTTTTCTCGGGCTCGACAAAGGCGTGAAGCGTTTGTCGGAACTCAACATCATCCTTGCCGTCATGCTGCTCGGTTTCGTCATGTTCGCAGGTCCGACGATATTCCTGCTCGACGCGTATCTGCAAAACATCGGTGCCTATCTCGACTCGCTCGTCCAGCGGACCTTCCGCCTCTACGCTTACGAACCCAACCCGTGGCTTGGCGACTGGACCCTGTTCTACTGGGGATGGTGGATCGCCTGGTCACCCTTCGTGGGCATGTTCATTGCGCGTATTTCCCGGGGGCGGACAATCCGCGAATTCATCAGCGGTGTCCTGCTGGTGCCCGTGCTGTTCAGCTTTCTTTGGATGACCGTCTTCGGCAATACCGCGATCTATCTCGACATGAACGGTATTGCTCCCATCGCTCAGACCGCTCTCACCAATCTTCCCGTCGCTCTGTTCGAGACGCTGGCGGAACTGCCATTCAGCACGGTCACCTCCTTCGTCGCGACACTTCTGGTGATCACCTTCTTCGTGACCTCCGCGGATTCTGGCGCCCTCGTCATCGACACGATTACGTCGGGGGCGGTTGAGAACCCGCCCGTCTGGCAGCGGATCTTCTGGGCTGTCTGTGCCGGGACGATCGCCGGCGTCCTGCTCCTAGCCGGCGGCCTCCAGGCGCTGCAGACTGCTGCCATCGCCAGCGCCCTGCCCTTTGCGGTCATCATGATTTTCATTTGCTTTGGGCTGTTGCGCGCATTGCAGATGGAAAAGGTCGGATCGACGATCGATCTATCCAGCGCCGAAACTGCCGTGGGCGATCCCGAACTCAGCTGGCAGCAGCGCCTCACCACGTTGATGCAGCACTTGAGCGCCGACCAGATAAAGAGCTTCATCGCCACGACCGCCAGGCCGGCGCTGGAAGCGGTCGCCGATCAGATGCGCGAGACCGGCTTCTCGCCCGAGATATCCGAGGAAGCCGACCGCCTCGACCTGACGATTCCGCACGGCGAAGGAGGCGATTTCCAGTATACGGTTCGACCAAGAAGCTTTCTCTCGCCCAGCTTCGCCTGGCTGGAAAGACCCAAATCTTCGGGCGCAGAGCAGCGCCACTTCCGCGCGATGGCGCACAGTTCCGAGGGCGATCAGCCGCACGACGTGACCGGGTTGACCCAAGATCAGCTGATCAATGACCTGCTCAATCGCTATGCGCGGTTCCGCCACACCCGCCGGATGACGTGACGATCACGAAGACGACCGCGCGGCAAGAGAGGTTTCGAACCAGTTTCTGCATCCCACCGCTCGTGTGTGTCAGCCGCATCAGAAAAACATCTTCTGGCAGAACGGGGTATGGGCGTGAAACCAACCTCCCCTTCCATGCTCTCCAAAGCAGTTGGAGAGGCACCCGGATCGATGCCGCCGAATTGGTTCGCGATCGGAAAACCGGTATAGCGCGGGACAGGCGTTGCGAGCAGGTCGGGAAGCTAAAACCACAAATCGCCTTTTGAGCGCGAGGACAAAACCGGACCATCGCGCTGGATCAAACCGGGCTCAGTCCGGCTCCTCGTCCTCATCGATCAGAACGCGGTTGGCCGCGCCATCGAGATCCTCGAACTGGCCGTCGCGCATCGCCCAGAAAAAGAACGCCAGGCCGGCCGCGCCCATGCCCAGCGCGATCGGGATGAGGAAGGCGAGAACGCTCATGCGGGCGGCACCTTTGCTGCGCCTGCGAGCCGCAGCGAATTGCCGACCACGACCAGCGAGCTGAGCGACATGGCGACAGCGGCGATCAGCGGCGTGACCAGACCGGAAACCGCCAGCGGAACAGCGAGGATATTGTAACCGATGGCAAAGCCGAAATTCTGTCGCACGATCGCCATCGTCCGGCGCGCCACCTGGATCGCCAGTGCTACGGGCATGAGGCTTTCACCGATGAAAACTGCGTCCGCCGCCTGCCGGCTGGCGTCGCTGGCAGTGCCGGGTGCGATCGAGGCATGCGCGGCAGCGAGCGCCGGTCCGTCGTTGAGCCCATCGCCGACCATGAGCGGACGGTGCCCGGCGCGCTTGAGGTCCTCGAGCTGGGACAACTTCTCCGCCGGCTTCATCGCTCCTGTACCCTCGATACCCAATTCTTGGGCAATTTCGGCAACTGCGGCCGGATCGTCTCCCGAGACGATCGCCGGTCGCAGTCCCAGCGCCTGAAGCGAAAACAGGGTTGCTTTGGCGTCGGAACGCAACTGGTCCTCGAACCCGATGCTCCAGCTGGTTTGTCCGATCCGCAAGGACACGCTGGTCCGCGCGGTCGCGACCGCGGGTCGCTCGAGCGCGACATCGACCTGGCCCCAGAGCCCGGTGATGCCGCTGCCGCCTGTTTCACGCACATCCGTCAGCTCGACCGGCACAATCCGCAAGGCGGCCAGCGTTTTGGCGAGGCCGACGCTCAGCGGATGGCGGCTCTGCTGCGCCAGCGCCAGTGCGATCCTCCTCACCTCTTCGTCGAGGCCAACGACATCGGCGCGCAGTTCTCCCAGCGTCAGCGTTCCGGTCTTGTCGAACAGCGCAGTGTCCACCTCGGCCAGACGCTCCAGCGCGCTGCCATCCTTCACCAGCAAGCCCTTGCGGATCAAGGCGCCCGAAGCGACCACCTGCGCGGCGGGAACCGCCAGGCCCATGGCGCAGGGGCAGGTGATGATCAGAACCGCGATCGCGATCACCAGCGACTGGTGCCACCCTGCCCCCGCCATCATCCAGCCCACGAACGCCAGAACGGCGAGAGTATGCACCACCGGGGCATAGAGGCGCGACGCGCGGTCGGCGATGCGGACATAGCGGCTGCGCGATTGCCCGGCCTCGTCCATCAGCCGCGCGATGCCGGCAAGCACGGTGTCGTCGGCCACTGCAGAGACCCGCACACGGAGCGGTTCGAACAGATTGATCGCGCCGGCGAAAACCGGGTCACCCGCGGCAGCCTGCTCGGGAGCACTTTCCCCGGTCAGCATCGCATTGTCGATCGTGCCGCGTCCCTCCTCGATGATGCCGTCCGCCGCCAGCGCCTCGCCCGCAGCGACGAGCATGAGCATGCCGGGTTCGAGCCGGTCCGCTTCGATCCGGACGATCGTGCCATCGGGCTGTATCACCCCGGCGCTGCGCCCCATCCTGCCGAGCAGGGCCCCGATTCCGGCCCGGGTCCGGTTGCGCATGGTCGCATCGAGCGCGCGCCCGGCGAGCAGGAAGAACAGCAGCATCACCGCGCTGTCGAAATAGGCGTGCTCTCCGCCGCGGATCGTTTCGTAGAGACTCAGCCCGGTTGCCAGGAGCACGCCGATCGAGATGGGCAC
The DNA here is from genome assembly GCF_001678665.1 of Erythrobacter sp. QSSC1-22B. Classification (GTDB taxonomy): domain Bacteria; phylum Pseudomonadota; class Alphaproteobacteria; order Sphingomonadales; family Sphingomonadaceae; genus Qipengyuania. The sequence goes on along the minus strand of NZ_LZRP01000006.1, from coordinate 214,588 downwards.
GTCCATATTGGTGCGACCATACCGCAGCGCCATGACGGCCGAGGCGAAGAAGGGCCGTCCGGTATAGGCCACGACCGGCAGCGCAATCAGCGCCGACAGCCAATGGAACAGCTCGCGCGTGACCCCGCCCAATCCCGACCAGATGCTGACCGAGAACAGCATGATGTTCATCATCCCGAACCCGGCCACCGCGAGAGCGCGGAGCAGCATCTTCGTTTCGCGGTCGTCCTGCGCCAGCGGATTGTCCGCTGCGGCCTGCGCCTCGAAGCCCAACCGGCGCAAGGCATCGAGCAGCGCCGGTTCGTCGAGCGAGCGGGAATGCCGGACCGCGACCCGCTTGGCCGAGAAATTGACCCGCGCCACCTCGATGCCCTCGACCTCGGCGAGGCCGCGCTCGATCTTGGCGATACACCCGGCGCAGCGCATGCCCGGGACGGTGAAGCGCGTGTCGATAAACGCGGTTTCCTCGGGTATGGCGAGAGTCGCGGGCGCGTTCATTCGATCCGGCTTTCGTTCACCCATCGTCGGTCGGCATTCTCGATGGCGATCCGCACAATCCATCGCCCTTCAGCCACAGGGGCGGTCGAAACGAAGCCCCCCGATCCCGTCGCCTGGAAATCCAGATCGGTCCTTTCCGCATCGCCCAGTGGACGGCGCAGTTCTGCCGAAACAGCTGCGTCGGCGGGCACACCCTGGGTGGCGACCAGCAAGCGTCCGTCGCTGCCGCGCTCGACGCTGGCGGACCATCCGAGCGTGTCCTGCTCGCGGGCCGCGTCCAGCCAGCTGTTGAACTTCTGGCTGGCGACGTAGGAGTTTTTCACCACCACGCCGCCGAAACCATGCGTTGCCAGGCTCGCCATGTAGAAATTGACGGCGACCACGATCCCGAACCCGCCAACCAGAACTGCGGTCATGTGGCGACCCGTAAACTCGCGTTTCATCATTCGTCTCCCGGCGCCGAAAAGCGCGTTTCGGCGGTATCGGTCTCGCGCTGCTCGTCCAGCGAGGTCACCCGGAACACGAAGTCCTGTGCCCGAGTCCCCTCGGGGACCATCACATAGCCGCGGACCGTCTCGATCTGATCGGCGGCAACGGTGACCGTCTGCCTTGCGGCAGCATCGCTGCGGCGAATTGTGTCCGACCACATCATGGCGCCAGGCAGCCCTTCGATCGCGATCTCCATGTCGCGCGGGCGGCTTTCCATATTGCGCAGCCTGAGCGTGTAGGAATTGCGCACCGAGCCGTCGCTCATCAGCATGAAGGGAGGGTTTCGATCGGGCGAGACCGTCACTTCGGTGTGACTGCGCACGCCCAGCGCGAACAGGAGCGCCAGACCGATCGAACCCCAGATCAGGAAGTAAGCGATCGTGCGCGGCCGCAGCAGCGCCTTCCAGATCGGACGCGGTTCCTCGCCTCTGGCCTCGCGCTCGCAATCATCGAGCGTGGCGTAGTCGATCAGCCCGCGCGGCCGGCCGATATCGGCCATCACCTTGTCGCAGGCGTCGATGCACAGCGCGCAGGTGATGCAGCCGACCTGCGGCCCTTCGCGGATATCGATCCCTGTCGGGCACACTGCCACGCACAGATTGCAGTCGATGCAGTCGCCGAAATGCTCGGGGTCTTTCTGCGCCTTCTTGACGCTGCCGCGCGGTTCGCCGCGCCAATCCTTGTAGGTGACCACCAGCGATTTCTCGTCGAGCATCGCGGTCTGGATACGCGGCCAGGGACACATGTAGATGCACACCTGTTCGCGCATGAAGCCCCCAAGCGCGAAGGTGGTGAAGGTCAGGATCGCGACGGTGACATAAGCGACGAATGCCGCCTCGCCGGCGAAGAAATCACCAAACAAGGTCGGCGCATCGGCGAAATAGAGGATCCAGGCCCCGCCGGTGACGAAGCCGATCGCCAGATAGAGCGACCATTTGAACCCGCGCCGGGCGACTTTTTTCGCCCCCCATGGCGCAGCGTCGAGCCGGATGCGGGCATTGCGATCGCCATCGACGAAGCGGTCGACATGCTGGAACAGATCGGTCCAAACGGTCTGCGGACAGGCATAGCCGCACCACGCCCGGCCAACCGCGCTGGTGACCAGAAACAGGCCCAGCCCGGCCATGATCAACAGGCCGGCGACGAAGTAGAATTCGTGCGGCCAGATCTCGATGCCAAACATGTAGAAGCGGCGGTTCGCGAGATCGATCAGCACCGCCTGGTCGGGCGCGTAGGGTCCGCGATCCCAGCGCAGCCATGGCGTGATGTAATAGATCGCCAGCGTGACGATCATCATCGCCCATTTGAAGCGGCGGAAGGGCCCGTCGATCCGCTTGTTATGGACCTGCTTGCCCTTCTCGAACAGCTTGGCAGGCAGGTGCTCGCGCGGTGGCTCGTGCGGCTCGTGGCGCTCGCCGGTCGCGTCTGGCCCGGCCACCGCGCTGGAGACGGGATCCCCGGGTTTGGCGATCCCGTCCTCCCCTATACGATCGCTGCCGTCACGGTGTTTCATCGACTTGTATCGCCGGGTTCTCGGCGACCTCCAGGAAGTCTTCCCCTCCCCCGAGCGAGTGGACATAGGCTGCCAGCATCTTGATGGTCACCGGGTCGAGCCGTTCACCCCAACCGGGCATCATCCCCAGCTTGGGGTCGATGACCTGGCGCGCGATCGCCTCGCGGCTGCCGCCGCGCAACCAGATCGCATCGTTGAGCCGCGGTGCGCCCAGCTCCCGATTGCCCCCACCCTGCGGACCGTGACACAGCGCGCAATTGTCGGCGTAAATTTGCGCGCCGACCGGCCCGGACTCGGCCTTGCCGCTCAGCGAAAGCACATGGTCGACCAGCGCATCCATTTGCTGCGGCGTAAATACCCCGGCGAATGGGGGCATCAGACTGGTCCGGGTTGCGTCGTGGCCAGCCTGACGGATGCCGTGGACCAGGGTGTATTCGATCGCGCGCAAGTCGCCGCCCCACAGCCAGGCGTCGTCGTTGAGGTTGGGATAGCCGAGCGTTTGGCTACCTGCCGCGCCCGAGCCGTGACACTGGACGCAATTGACCTTGAAAGCCGCCGCGCCGCCAGCCACCGCTTGTGCCATCAACGCACTGTCGTCCGGCAGACGCTCTATGGGAATCCGCGAGAGCCGTTCGCGCACCCCGGCTTGCGCCAGGTCGGCGACGCTCATTTCTTCGGCCAACTGGCCGCGGCTGCTCCACCCAAGCACCCCGTCGGTTGCCTTTTCCACCATCGGCCAGGCCGGGTAGAGGACGACATACACCAGGCTCCAGGCGATCGTGGCGTAGAAAGTCCACAGCCACCAGCGCGGCATCGGCGTGTCGAGTTCCTCGATCCCGTCCCATTCGTGGCCGACGGTCTCGGTGCCGGTCGCTTCGTCGATCCGCTTATTCACCATCGTGATCGTCCTCGAAGATGGAATCGCGCGCCGCATCGACGTGGCGCCGCGATCCGGGCCGGAACGGCCACGCGCAAAGGGTGATGAACACCGCGAACATGACGACGAGAAAGTAGCTGTCGGCGAAGTGGCGCAATTGCTCGTAGAAGCTCATCGACCCGTCTCCTCGGCCAGCTCTTCCTGCGCTGCGGCGCTGCTGAAATCGACCAGCGTGCCGAGCATCTGAAGATAGGCGACAAGCGCATCCATCTCGGTCAGGCGATCGGGATTGCCGTCGAAATCGCGGATCTGCGTCTTGGGATAGCGTTCGGCGAGGTCCCCCGGATCGACATCGGGGTCGGCCTGGGCGACGATGTCGTTGAGCGCGAGCTCGATGTCCCTGTCGGAATAGGGCACGCCCACGCGGCGCAGCGCCACAAGGGCTGCCGCCGGGTCATCGATCGGGAGATCGGTTTCGAGCAGGAACCCGTATTGCGGCATGACGCTCTGGGGCACCACGCTTTGCGGGTTCTGCAGGTGCTGGACATGCCACTCGTCCGAATAACGCCCGCCGACGCGCGCCAGATCGGGCCCGGTGCGCTTGGACCCCCATTGGAACGGGTGATCGTACATGCTTTCGGCTGCCAGGCTGTAATGGCCGTAACGTTCGACCTCGTCGCGGAACGGGCGGATCATCTGGCTGTGGCAGGTGTAGCAGCCTTCGCGGACATAAATGTCGCGCCCAGCCTGTTCGAGCGGGGTGTAGGGCCGCATCCCCTCCACTTCCTCGATCGTGTTGTCGACCCAGAACAGCGGAGCGATCTCGACCACACCGCCAATGGCGACCGCGATGAAGGTCCCGACCGCGAGCAGGGTGACGTTGCGCTCGATCTTCTTATGCGCCTTGACCGTCGCCGAGACATCCGGCGGCTCGTTCGCCAGATCCTTGTCGTCGGGCAGGTTCGATGGAGTGGTCATTGGTCGGCCTTCAATTCGCGGTTGCGACGATCGGGCGGTCTTTTTCCGCGTCGTAGGCAGCGTCGCTCATCGGCTTTTCCTCGCGCAGCTTACCGAGGAGAGTCATCCAGATATTGTAGGTCATCACGAGCGAACCAGCGAGGTAGAGGAGCCCCCCGAACGCGCGCAGGACATACATCTCGAACAGCGCCTCGACGGTATCGGCGAAGCTGTTCACCAGATAGCCGTCGGCTCCGTACTCGCGCCACATCAGGCCCTGGGTGATCCCCGCCACCCACATGCTGGCGGCGTAGAAAACGATCCCCACCGTAGCGAGCCAGAAGTGCCAGTTGATCATCTGCAGCGAGTACATCCGCTCGCGCTTCCACAACCGCGGCACGAGGTAATATAGCGCTGCGAAGGTGATCATCCCGTTCCAGCCGAGCGCCCCGGCATGGACATGACCGATGGTCCAATCGGTGTAGTGAGACAGCGAGTTGACTGCCTTGATGCTCAGCATCGGGCCCTCGAAGGTGGCGATGCCGTAGAAAGCCAGCGCCATCACCATCATGCGGATGATCGGATCGGTGCGGACCTTGTCCCACGCGCCGTTGAGCGTCATCAGTCCGTTGATCATCCCGCCCCAGCTGGGCATCCACAGCATGATCGAGAACACCATTCCCAGCGTCTGCGCCCAGTCGGGCAGCGCGGTGTAGTGCAAATGGTGCGGCCCTGCCCAGATGTAGAGGAAGATCAGCGACCAGAAGTGGATGATCGACAGGCGGTAGGAATAGATCGGTCGCTCGGCCTGCTTGGGCACGAAATAATACATCATCGCGAGGAAGCCGGCGGTCAGGAAGAAACCGACCGCATTATGGCCGTACCACCATTGCGTGAGCGCATCCTGCACCCCGGCGAAGGCGCTGTAGCTGCGCGATCCCAACAGGCTCACCGGCATCGCCAGATTGTTGACGATATGCAGCATCGCGATCGTGATGATGAAGGCGAGGTAGAACCAGTTGGCCACGTAGATGTGGGGTTCTTTGCGCTTCAGGATCGTGCCGATGAACACCGCTGCATAAGCAACCCAGACGATCGTCAGCCAGATATCGACATACCATTCCGGCTCGGCATATTCCTTGCTCTGGGTAACCCCGAGGAGGTAGCCGCTCGCCGCCAGCACGATGAACATCTGGTAACCCCAGAACACGAACCGGGCGAGGCTGGGGAACGCGAGCTGCGCGCGGCAGGTGCGCTGGACGACATAGAAGCTGGTCGCGATCAAGGCGTTGCCGCCAAACGCGAAAATCACCGCCGATGTGTGCAGCGGGCGCAACCGGCCGAAATTGAAATAGGGCTGGAAATTGAGCTCGGGGAAAGCAAGCTGCAGCGCGATGAACAGACCCGCGAGCAACCCCACCAGGCCCCAGAAGGTCGTCGCCAGGACACCCCAGCGGATGACATCGTCATCGTAGCGCGAGGGGCCTTCGGGCATGCGGAAGAAGCCCTGCGCCTTCCCCACCGGATCGAACCGTGCCGCGCTCATCCACATGAGCACGAAGGCGACCGTTCCGACGATCCAGGCGTGCGTTGCAAATCCGCTGTCGGCCGCATTGGCCGCAGCGACAATCGCCAGCAACAATACCCCGAACCATAGGCCTACGCGGCCAAGCGCAGCTTCCGCTTGCATTCAGTTTCTCCGTCCAATGGGGTTGCGTCTATGACGGGCCGGGGCAGGCCGCATTGATCCAGATCAAAACGGGAAAATATTCAAGCGGCTGCAGCAAGTTGGCCGGCGCGAGCCTCCAAGGCGGCAATATCGCAGATGTGCACGTCCGAACGGCCCGAGGTTGCGATCAAGCCCGCCTCCCGCAGTTCGGTGAGCTGGCGACTTATCGTTTCGATCGTCAGCCCGAGGCTGTCCGCCATATCGCGACGGGACATCGGCAAATGCAGCAGGCAGCCGCCTTCCCGAGGCGTCCCGATCCGCTCGGCCATGGTGACGAGGAACCCCGCAACCCGCTCCTGCGCAGTCTTGCGTCCCAGCGTAATCAACTTCTCGCGGCTGCGGCTCAAGGAGGTTAGCACGCGATCGAGCACTTCGTTCAACAGGCCGGGCTCGCTCCGCGCGAGACCAAGGAAGTCCTCAGCGGGAAAAGCGACCAACTCGCAGTCCTGCAGCGCGCACAGCGTGTAGGAATGCGCGCCCCGGCTCGAAACCGATATCAGATCGCCCTCGAAGTGAAACGCGACCACCTGCTCGCGGCCACCGGAAGCGTGCGCCACCAGCTTGGTCGCCCCTTGGGCCACGAAGACGACCTGATGCTGGTCGCCGTCTTCAAGGATCACACCCCCCGCAACCGCACTGGCGTAACGCCCCATAGCCTGAAGCTGGAGATAGGCCGCATCCGCCAGGCTTTGGGGAAGGACAGCCTGCACGAAGAGCTCGAAAAGCTCGGGAAAGGTCGTGGTCGCCGGGGCCCGGTGGTATTGCATACTCTGGGCTATGCAGGCGCAAAACTTGCCGGTCATTGATCCTGGTCAATGAACTCCCGGCGGATTGAGGCGATTGAGCGCGCGTCGATGCAAGCGAATAGGCCGCACGGGGCGGCTAGTGCATCGCCAGGACAGGTCAATGAGAACTTCAGTCATGGTCGGCGCGCTGATAGTGGGCGCCTCGATCCTTCCCGGAACGGTCGCCGCACAGGACCGCAGCGGTTCCGTACAGGTCAAGGCGTTCGTCACTGGCGTGCTGCCCGACGGCAAAATTGTCGAAGTCGAAATCGACAGCGTCGGACTGCCTGCGGGCACCCAAACCAAGGCCAACGACAATGTCGTGCCGACCGTCGCCATCGAGTATTTCCTGACCCAGAATCTCTCGCTGGAAACGATCTGTTGCCTGACGCAACACAATGTTGACGGGGTCAGCGGGCTACCCGGCGCGGAGCTGGTCGCCGATGCGAAACTTATCCCGGCAACAATCACGGCGAAATACCAATTCGATCTCGGCGTCGCAAAACCCTATATCGGTGCAGGTCCCGCCTATTTCATCTTCCTCGGCGAAGATCCTGGCGCTGCCACCCTGCCGCTCGGCGTGACCAATTTCGATCTGTCGGACGAGTTCGGCCTGGTGCTGCAGGCCGGTGTGGATGTTCCGTTGAACGATCGCGGCCTCGGGTTCAGCCTCGATGCCAAGCGCTATTTCATCGACACCACGGCCCGCTGGTTCGTGGGCGATACTATCGCTATCCAGACCGAGCGCAGGCTTGACCCCTGGGTCGTCAGCGCGGGTCTGGCCTATCGGTTCTAGGTATCCCGACGGCTAGTAGGAGAGGGGTGTGCGGCGCGATCCTTGAGAGCCTCTGGCCGGAGGATCGCGATCTCCCTGCGACCGAGCACCTCGATCAGGCCTTCGTTCTTCATTTTGGTGAACTGGCGGCTGACTGTCTCGATCGTCAGCCCCAGGATGTCGGCGATCTGCTGGCGGGACAACGGCAGAACCAGCTCGCGCGGAGTTCCCTCGATAACCACATCGCCGGCGGGGGGCGCAAGACGTTCGGCGGTTTCGAGCAGAAAACTCGCCAGTTTCTGTTCCGCATTCATCCGTCCAAGCAACAGCATCCAGCGGCGCGTACGATCGAGTTCGGTCAAGGTCCGCTCGAGCAATTTGTGTTCCAGCCGCGGATGTCCGCGAGCGAAGCGCTCGAACTCGGCGCGCGGAAGCACGCATACCTGCGTTCTCGTGAGTGCTTCTACGCTATAGGGTGTGGTTTCCCCGAACGGTCGGCCAAGGAAGTCCGAGGGATAGGCAAGACCAAGGATCTGTTCCTTCCCATCCGCTGTCTGTGTGGACAGTTTCATCACGCCATCCACGACATTTGCCACCAGGACCGCATCCTCCCCTTCCCAGAGCAGGTGCTCGCCCGGATCCAGATGCATCGGCCGGCCTATGTCGTTCAGAAGCGCGATCTCGTCGTCGTCGAGATCGGCGCAGATCGCCCGATTGCGCACCGAACAGGCTTGGCAGAAAATCATGGCAGTTGCATTCCGCTGGATTGTTCTCTCTTTGCAAAATTCAACGGCCCATTGCCATCGGCGATGAAAATTTCGGCGCTTAAAAATCGAGCTACGGCCATCAACGAGCTACGGCCATCAAGACGGCGCGACACCAATTGCAATTCTTCTATTGAGCGTAAATTCTGACCCGACGGCGGAAAATCCGTTTTTAAGCGGCACCGATGCGCCTAACATATGCACCCATCGGATGGCTACGCTATCTGTAGTCCTCGCATGGAACCAATTATCCGTCGCTAAGATGCAGCGTCCGATGGCCAGATTTGCGCCCAGAACGCCGTTCGTCGGCGCCGCAAGCTGCCTTCGCCATTCCGGTTATCGTGGTTCCTGCAAGTCCGATGGCGCAGCTTTGGTCGGAAATTGGACCGCAGATGGCGAGAAATGGCCCGCCTGTTCTTCGATGAGATGCGGAAACCAGCACGGTTATACGGGCCGAATCCCGCGGTTACGCGCCACCTGGCAAGCCGCATTGACGTCGAGAGCAGGAATACCGGAATAAATGGCGGAGAGGGAGGGCCTCAAATTAACGTTGATAGCTTTCGATTTGAATATTGTTTTTTAGGCCCAATCCGCAAACTACCCCGTTAGATCCCCCAAATTCAGCGACGGAATCTTCGCGACCTTATTCACAAGAGCCGCGGTGATGTTAGCGTCAGCTTTGCGCCCAATCTCGGTCATTCGGTTGGTCACGGCTTGGTCCTGAAACCTGCCATTGGTTCAGGCAAACCGGGGCAGCTTCGTGCCCCAAAATTATTGCGGGGGCCTTCGGTCGATCTCCCGAAAGCGCCATGACGATAACCAAAGTGGCGAAGGCCGCGCCGGTGAGAACCAATCCCAGGGCAGTGGCCCACCTCAGGACGCGCCGCCCATACCGGCGTTCGAGGTTTGCAACTGCGAGGACAGCGCCCTCCAGGAGCTCGCGGACTTCTCATTGGCCATGATCAGGCTCTCTCCCGTTTGCTGTCGTTGCATTGATCGCAAGTCGCCCCGGTTCCAGCTTCGCCCACCACGCCTTCGAGCAGGGGTACGAATCGAACCGGGGTGATATCGCGGCTGCGCCAGCTTTCCTCGCCCGTCCGGACGACAGACTGCAGCTGCTGGACATCTTCCCCTCCCACCGGGATAACCAGAGTTCCGCCGATCTCGAGTTGCCGCTTGAGCGCTTCGGGTATCGCCTCGATCCGGGCAGCAACCAGAATGGCATCGAACGGCGCCTCCTCGAGCAAGCCCTTCGTGCCGTCCCCGGATAGGATCGAGCAATTGTCGTAGCCGAGGTGGTCGATCCGCTCGCGCGATCGCTGGACCAGGACTGCATGACGCTCGATCGCAAAGACGCTCTTGGCGATGCGCGACAGCACGGCAGCCGCGTAACCCGATCCCGCGCCGACTTCCAGAACGCGGTCGCCGCGCTTCACATCCGCTGCATCGATCATGCTGGCCACGATAAAGGGCTGGCTGATGGTCTGCCCCTCGCCAATCGGCAGAGGGCCATCCGCATAGGCGGACTCTTCCATGCCCGGCTCGACGAACAATTCTCGCGGAACCTCCCGAAACGCGGCGAGGATGGCTGTGTCGGTGATTCCCCTGGCGATGATCTGGCGATCGACCATCGCATGGCGTTCGCGGACTCTTCTGGTCGTCATGCAGGTAACCTTCTGGCCAGCCTCGCTCCTGATGCTGGTCTTTCGGAAATCGTCATATGTCGGCCCCGGCCGACACGATCGCCTCCTGGAGTTCGCTCAGCGGGTAGGGGCCATCGATTTGCGCGTTGGCGGGCAGGGACCGTCCGAAGGAATAGCTGTCGGCAGTGATCGCGAGTATCGCGGCATCGGTTCGGGTCGCGAGTTGACGGGCGAGCTCAAGAGGCGAGCCACTCACGATGTGATCGCCGACGACGATGAGATCGGGATTGCACCGTTCGGCGGCGTCGAGTGCCTGCCGCTCGCTCCAAGCATGATCGAAGCTATCGAAGCCGCAGGCAGTCAACTGGTCCTGAATGGCGCGGCTTACGACCATGTTGTCGTCGATGATCAGCGCGTGAGACATTGTGATTCCCCATGTGTTGCGCTGACAAAGTGGCCCAGATTCTTCGGAGGATCACTCCGGAATGTTCCGGAACTCGTACCTGGAGGCATTCGGAAGCCGAATGGCGGTATTCATCGTCTCGCGCACCTCGACCCTATCGCCGGCGGCTTTGCGCTCGACCAGTTTCGCCGTGAGCATCCACTCGCCGGTTTCCTCGTCATAGACATGATCATCGTCGCCCATGATATCTTGAAACCCGGAGCAAAAGGTAGGGAGATGCGGGGCGGCGCTGGCGCGAACGCATCGGTTTTGACGCTTCAGTCCTGAATGACCGCGTTGCCTTGCAATTGCAGAGTCGCGAGCGTCGTGATCGCCGAGATGTCAATCTGCACATCCGGGTTCACCTCGCCGCGCGCAAACCCGTTGGCAGCCATAGATTGCCCGCAGAGCCGGACACTCACTCCGGCCAGGCTCAGTTGCCGGATCAGTTCGGCGTTCGGGTTGGTTTCTCCATCGAATCGCTCGGCGAACGCCGCCGCCGTCAGTGCGGTCTTTGCGGCGGATCCGTGCAACGTCACAACGATATCGCCAGGATGCACAGTGCCACCGTGGCGACCCAGAAGATTGACCATGCGCGCTACCCGTTCCAGCCCCTGGTGCACTTCGCCCGGTTTGCGCGCGGCCTGCGCCACATCGAACACCACCTTGTAGCGCAGCTGCGGATCAAGTTTTTCGAATGGTTCGGGAATGTCGAAATAGGTTCCAAAACCGGGCACGAGCCGAGGCTGGGTCTGGGCCAACGTCGGGGTTGCCAACAATGCAACGAGAATGGCCCCGCTTCTGAACATCTGCATCGATCGATCCTATTCTGGGAAAGGAAGTAAAGCTGATCGCATGGTTCGCGGTTCGGATGACGGGAAGGGTGAGAGGGCGATCGATCCGGACCTTCCTGTTTGATGAATGGCTCAACTAGGTTTGGTTTTGCGCTTCAACGTACAAGTCTGACAGCAAGGGGCGAATTTCGCCCCAGAGACACGCTCCTGGGTCGGCGAACGCTCATCCAACGCACATCGGAAGGCCGACGTATTTGCAATCCGCTCGATGCGAGGAACATCTTCGTCAGGTCAGCCGGGCGAAACTGGCAACTCCGGAAGCAGGTCGCCGCGCCGAGGAACCTCCCTCGGCTTCCAGGCCGACCAGTCCGCCCAGAGTAGCCGACAGTTCGGCGATTTTCTCTTCGTCGAGCCTATAGAAGACAAGCTTGGCCTCCTTGCGGGTCTGAACCAGGCCGGTGTTGCGCAAAACGGCGAGTTGTTGCGATAGCGTGGGCTGTCCGATCTGCGCCACTGCATCGATCTCGCCGACATTGCGTTCTTTCCCGGAGAGGGCGCGCAGGATCCGGAACCGGACCGGATGAGCGGCGGCTTTCAGCGCCTCGACAATAGTCTCTTCGCTCATGTCCGCGGTCGTCCCTTCACCTCGCGGAGGAACCAATCCGACTGGTCCTTTGCGGCGAAGACATCGTCCAGCTTCGCAGTGGGCTGGCGCAGCAGATTCTGCCCCGGCAGCCAATTTGCAGGGGCGAGGACGGGTCCTTCGTCGACCGCCTGAAGCGCATCGAGCGTCCGCAGCATTTCCGGTATCGATCGTCCGACGTTAGCGGGATAGCATGCCATCGCTCGGATCTTGCCCTCGGGATCGATGAAGAATGTCGTGCGGACGGCGGAACTGTCGTGATCCTCGGGCCTAACCATCCCATAGGCCATAGCGATCACAAGGGTCGGATCTTCCAAAATCGGAAACCGGACTTCAACATCGAACCGGTCGCGGATCATACGGAGCCATGCGAAATGGGAAAACAGGCTGTCGACCGAAAGGGCCATCAACCCGCAGCCCCGCCGCTCAAACTCATCGGCTTCGCGGGCGAGCGCAACGAACTCGGTGGTGCAAACCGGGGTGAAGTCGGCCGGGTGGGAAAAAAGGACCAGCCAACGGCCGCGATATTCCGACAGCCGGACATCGCCCGTGGTGCTTCGGGCAGTAAAATCGGGAGCGGCATCCCCGATGCGTAAGCCAGCGCAAGGCGCCGTCTTTTGGGCAAAACCATTAATTGTGTTCGAGTCCATGACCATCCGCATATCACTTGATATCGGGAATGCAATACATATAATCACTTTATGTAATCGACTTAAGGACCGTGACATGCAGGAAGACCAACCGCTAGGCCAGGCTTCGGCTCAGATCGATCGGGCGCGGCACGACAGATGCCTTCGCCCCTCAATTGCGGGCTTCTTCGACGAAGCGACCAATACGGTTTCCTACGTCGCGCACGACCCCAAAACGCACGAAGCCGCCATAATCGATTCGGTTCTCGATTTCGAAGCGGCGTCCGGGCGCACCTCGAATGGCTCGGCCGACCGGATTATCGAATATATCACTTCGAAAAATCTGAAAGTAACGTGGCTGATCGAGACCCATGCACATGCCGACCATATTTCGGCAGCGCCCTACCTGCAGGAAAAGCTAGGCGGAAAGCTCGCCATCGGGCGCGGCATCATCCGCGTCCAGGAAGTATTCGGTAAGTTATTCAACGCCGGCACCGATTTCGAGCGCGACGGATCCCAGTTCGACAAACTGTTCGACGACGGTGAGACCTTCCGTCTTGGCGAGCTCGAAAGCATCGCCCTGCACGTCCCCGGCCATACTCCGGCCGACATGGCCTTCGTCATCGGCGATGCCGCTTTCGTCGGCGATACGATCTTCATGCCCGATTTCGGCACCGCCCGGGCCGATTTCCCGGGCGGTGACGCGCATCAACTGTTCCGGTCGATCCGTCGGCTGCTCTCGCTTCCGAACGAAACCCGCTTGTTCCTGTGCCACGACTACAAGGCCCCGGGGCGCGACGATTACGCGTGGGAAACGACTGTCGGGCAGCAGCGCGAAAGCAATGTTCACGTCAAGGACGGCGTGACCGAGGACGAGTTCGTCGAGATGCGAACCAGCCGCGACAAGACCCTCGCCATGCCCAATCTGATCATGCCCTCGGTGCAGGTGAACATCCGTGGTGGACGCTTGCCCGATCCTGAAGACAATGGCGTCAGCTACATCAAAATTCCGGTCAACGCGGTATGAGCCTACCCGGATTTCCAGACGCCGCGCCACTCGCCGGTTTGGCGGGCGGCCTACTGATCGGCCTCGCAGCAGCAATCATGTTGCTCGGTTCCGGCCGGATCGCCGGGGTTTCCGGCCTTGCCGCCAAGGCGGTCGGGTTGGGCGGAAGCGGCATATCCCGCATTGGTGCTTGGGCATTCGTGATCGGCCTGCCGCTGGGTGCGCTCCTTGTCACCATCATGACGGGAGGCCTTGAAGCGAGCTTTGCCGGGCCCGTTCCGCTCGTGATCGCCGGACTGCTGGTCGGCATCGGAACGCGGCTAGGCAGCGGTTGCACCAGCGGACACGGCGTTTGCGGCGTCAGTCGTCTATCGGCCCGCTCGCTGGTCGCGACGATCACCTTCATGGCAGCGGGGATAGCCACCGTCGCAGCCATGAATGCCATGGGCCTGGAAGTGCTGCGATGAACGCGCGCATGTTCTGGCCCCTCGTCTCCGGTACGATTTTCGGTGCCGGACTGGCACTGGGAGGGATGACCGACCCTGCCCGGGTGCGTGGCTTTCTCGATATATTCGGCAGCTGGGATCCCACCCTCGCCTTCGTGATGGGCAGCGCTGCGTTCGTGATGGCGATAGCCTGGCGGTTCGTAGCGCGGATGGATCAACCGCTCTTTGCCGAGAAGTTCTTCCTCCCCGATCGCTCCGACCTGACGCCGCGTCTCATCGGCGGTTCCGCCTTGTTCGGCATCGGCTGGGGTGTTGCCGGGCTGTGTCCCGGACCCGGGATCGCCGCACTGGTGATCGAGCCGACAGCCGCCGCGATTTTCGTCGTGGCGATGCTGGCAGGCATGGGCCTCGTCCAGCTGATCGAAAGGCAGAGTTGATGGCCGTCAAACACGTATCCAAAACCTTTGCGGTCGCGCCGCAAATAGCACCTGAGGAGACGCAGCATCTCTCCGATCAGGGATTCAGCACGCTCATCTGCAACCGGCCCGACCTGGAAGACCCCGATCAACCGAGTGCCGAGCTGATGCGCGATGCCGCGCGGGAAGCGGGCATCGAATTTCATTTTATTCCGGTGGCGGGCGGGGAATTTCCCGGCGGCGCCGTCTCCGCCTTTCGCAAAGTCCGCGAAGAAGCGGCCGGCAAGGTACTGGCCTACTGCCGGACAGGCACCCGCTCGATCACGCTGGACGCCCTGGCCAATCCCGAACACCTCGCGGTCGATGAACGCCTCGCCCGCGCGCGCGAAGCCGGGTACGATCTATCGGGTCTGCGCGATCGAATGGGCGAATAGACAAACAAATCGGAGAGATTGCCATGACCCGATCATTGTCGCACGACGTCGTTATTGTGGGAGGCGGGGCCGCAGGCATTGCGACTGCCGCCTCGATGCTTAAACGTCGCCCTTCCCTCGATATCGCCATAGTGGAACCGGCAGAGTATCACTACTATCAGCCGGGCTGGACCATGGTCGGTGCCGGGGTGTTCGAGGCTCCGGTAACCCAGCGCCCCATGGCGAGCGTCATGCCCAAACAGGCCCGCTGGATCCGCCAGGCGGCGGCAACCTTCCAGCCCGAACAGAACCGGCTCACGCTCGCGGATGGCAGCATGCTGGATTACAAGCTCCTCATTGTCGCGCCGGGGATCCGGCTGGCGTGAGAGAAGATCCCAAGCCTAGAGGCGACGCTCGGGAAGAACGGAGTGACGTCCAATTATCGCTATGATCTTGCACCCTACACCTGGGAGCTGGTGCAATCGCTCAAGGGCGGGCGCGCGATCTTCAGCCAGCCGCCGATGCCGATCAAATGCGCAGGCGCTCCGCAAAAGGCGATGTATCTTTCGTGCGATGCCTGGCTGGAGCGCGGCGTGTTGGACGATATCGACGTCGAGTTTCGCAACGCCGGGGGCGTCCTGTTCGGGGTGAAGGAATACCTCCCCGCGCTGATGGAATATGTCGAGAAATACGGCATCGAGCTGAAGCTGGGGCAGACGCTGGTATCGGTGGACGGCGCGGCCAAGTCGGCGGTGTTCAAGACCGAGCGCGGCGAGGAGACGGTAGAATTCGACATGCTTCACGTCGTCCCGCCCCAGGTCGCCCCGCAGTTCGTCGCCGATAGCCCGCTGGCCAATGCCGAAAGCGGCTACGTCGATGTCGACAAATTCAGCATGCAGCACGTCCGCTATCCGAATGTCTTCGGTATGGGCGATGCCGGATCGATGCCGAATGCGAAGACCGCCGCCGCCGTGCGCAAGCAGGCGCCCATCGTCGCGGTCAATGCGCTGGCGGTTCTCGACGGCAAGCCGCCGTGCTGCGACTACGACGGCTACGGGTCATGCCCTTTGACTGTCGAGCGCGGCAAGGTCATCCTCGCCGAGTTCGGCTACGACGGCAAGCTGCTGCCCAGTTTCCCCGAATGGTTGATCGACGGGACGCGGCCTCGCAAGCTGTCGTGGCTGCTCAAGTCGGAAATCTTGCCGTGGGTTTACTGGAACGGGATGCTCAAGGGGCATGAGTGGATGGTGAAACCGCAGGTCAAGACCGCCGCCTGATGCCGGCTGGCGGCCCCGAGCAAGGAACGACGGGCGCCTTGGCACCCGGACAGGGCACGCGCGGCGGCGTCCTGGCCCAATATTTCCCGATCCTCGAATGGGGCCGGGGCTACAATTCCTCGATACTGACCAGTGATCTCGTCGCCGCGGTGATCGTCACGATCATGCTGATCCCGCAAAGTCTTGCCTATGCCTTGCTGGCTGGCTTGCCGCCGGTAGTCGGGCTCTACGCGTCGATCCTGCCGCTGATCGCCTATGCCATCTTCGGCACCAGCCGGACGCTGGCGGTCGGGCCGGTCGCGGTCCTTTCGCTGATGACAGCCAGCGCGGCGGGTGCAGTGGCCGCGCAGGGTACGGAACTGTATCTGGAAGCGGCCATGACGCTGGCGGCGCTGTCCGGCGTCATGCTCGCGATTCTCGGCCTGTTGCGCCTCGGCTTCCTCGCCAATCTGCTCTCGCACCCGGTCATCAGCGGCTTCATCACCGCAAGCGGACTGTTAATCGCGACCAGCCAGATCAAGCATATTCTCGGCACTTCCGCGGGCGGGGACAACTGGCCCGATATGCTCGGCTCGCTTGCGGCTTCGATCGGGGGGATCAATCTCTGGACCCTGGCCGTCGGCATCCCGGCAACAGCGTTTCTGTTCTGGGTGCGCAAGGGCCTCAAGCCGTTGCTTGTACGCATTGGCCTCCCCCCTCGCCTAGCCGACATCGGTGCCAAGGGCGGCCCCGTGATTGCCGTGGCCGCCACCATCCTGGCGGCCATCATCTTCGATCTCGGAGCGAGAGGCGTGAATCTCGTCGGGGCGATACCGCAGGGGCTCCCGCCCTTCGCGCTGCCCTCGACCGACCTGGCGTTGATCGAGCAGCTTTGGGTACCGGCCCTGCTCATTTCGATCATCGGCTTCGTCGAGAGCGTTTCCGTCGCGCAGACCCTCGCCGCCAAGCGCCGCCAACGCATCGCCCCGGACCAGGAACTGATCGGACTTGGCGCGTCCAATATCGCCAGCGCTTTCTCGGGCGGCTACCCGGTCACCGGTGGCTTTGCGCGATCGGCTGTCAATTTCGATGCCGGCGCGCAAACCCCTGCGGCGGGGGCCTACACCGCAATGGGCATTGCGCTCGCGACCCTGTTCCTGACGCCACTGCTGTTTTCTTTGCCCATCGCCACGCTCGCAGCGACGATTATCGTTGCCGTGCTGAGCCTGGTCGATCTCAAGACACCCCGACTGCTGTGGCGCTATTCCAAGGCGGATTTCGCGGCGCATATGGCAACCATCGTCGTGACGCTTCTCGTCGGCGTCGAGATGGGCGTCATCGCGGGGGTCGCAGTCGGCCTGCTGCTCTATCTGTGGCGCGCCAGCCGCCCGCACGCGGCGATCGTAGGGCGGGTCCCGGAGACCGAGCACTTCCGCAATGTCGAGCGGCACAAGGTCTTCACCGTTCCCCATGTGCTGTCGATCCGCATCGACGAAAGCCTGACCTATCTCAACGCGCGCTGGCTGGAGGAATACGTCCTCGAGCGTGTGGCAGAGCAGCCCGAGGTCCGGCATGTGATTCTGATGTGCAGCGCCGTGAACGAAATCGACGCATCGGGCCTCGAGAGCATCGAGGCGATCAATCACCGGCTGGGCGATGCGGGGATCGGCCTGCACCTGTCGGAGGTCAAGGGGCCGGTTATGGATCGCCTGTTGCGCACGCCCTTCGTCGAAGAACTCAACGGCCGGGTGTTCCTTTCGCAGAACCGGGCGTTTCACGAGCTGTCGATGAATGGCGGATCCGAAGCGGTGCCGCCTGCCGACATGCCCAGAGGCATGATCTGATGCCCACTGTTCTCAGCCACCCTGTGATGGAAGCGGTTTACGCGGGCGATGCAAGGCGGATTGCAGGTCTGCGGACAACCAAGGTGAATTGACCGATAAGGGGGACGTGGGAACGCCGCGCCCCCTCATCCACTTCAATCACGACAGGAAAACTCCAGTTCGAAGGGAATGCCGCCATGTTGCTTGAGAAAATCAAGACCCCGGGACTGTCCCATCTGTCCTACCTGATCGGTTCGGGAGGACAGGCGGCGGTCATCGATCCCCGGCGCGATTGCGAGATCTATGTCGAGAAGGCGAGAGCCGAAGGCCTTGCGATCACCCACATCTTCGAAACTCACCGCAACGAGGATCTGGTCTCGGGCGCGCCCGTGCTGGCGGGCTGGACCGGTGCGAAGGTTCTTCATGGTCCCAATCCGGGGGGCGAGGTGGTTTACGCCGAGACCGCCCGCGAAGGCGATCGGTTCGAAATCGGCCAGCTCGTGATCGAGGCGATGGAAACGCCGGGTCATACCGACGACAACTTGGCCTACGTGCTCCATGATCGCGAATATCCGAAGGGTCCGGTGGGCGTCTTTACCGGCGACGCCCTGTTCGTCGGCGATGTCGGCCGCACCGATTTCTACCCCGACCGCAAGCGTGAGGTAGCCGGCCTGTTGTGGGATTCGCTGCACAAGATCCTGGCCCTTGGCGACCAAACCATCATCTATCCCGCGCATGGCGCAGGGTCGGTCTGTGGCTCCGGCATGGCCGAACGCGAATTCTCGACCGTGGGTCACGAGCGCACCAACAATCCGCGTCTCCAGTTCGCAAGCCGGGACGCTTTCATCGACTTCAAGGTGGCAGAAAATCACTATCAGCCGCCGTATTTCCGATTGATGGAACGCCTCAATCTCGAAGGCGGCACACCGGCGCCCCGCATCGCAAGACCGAGCAATCTGAGCCTGGCGCAATTGCGCGAAAGCAACGCAACCCACCTTGTCGATATCCGCGAACCCATGGCCTATGCCTCGGGACGGTGCTGTCAATCTAATCGCAACTTGTCTCCGATCGGCGCGGCTATCCCCTTCCCCGGCCTGGTTCAGACCATAAGGTTCTGCCACTCGGTCAGGGCGGCCGAGCGACGGGTCTTGTAAGTTTTTCGGTCGATCAGGTGACGTTCGGAGTTGAAGTGATTGTGGACGTTGGCATGAACGGAGGCGAACTTTTGTAGCGCGCTCATCTGTCGAAAGCGCAGCATCGCCCGCTCTCGTCGTCGGAACGGCAGGTGTGAGTTCTCAACCCGATTGTTGGCCCAACGGCCAATCTCCTGCTTCTGCTCGCAGCCGAGCTTGCTCATCGCTGCCTTGTAGGATCGCAGACCATCGGTGGTGATCATGGAGGGCGAACCGTGGCGCCTGAGCGTCTTCTTCATGAATCTGAGCGCTGCGGCCTTGTCCCGGGTCTTCGTGACGTAGCTCTCAAGCACCTCGCACTCCTGATCCACCGCTCGCCAGAGGTAATGCATCTTTCCGTTGATCTTCACGTAGACCTCGTCGAGATGCTAACGCCATTGGCGGAATCCTCGCATGCGGCTTACCCGCTGTCGGCGGATGTCAGCAGCAAACAGCGGGCCGAACCTGTTCCACCAGTGCCGTACCGTCTCGTGGCAGATGTCGATGCCGCGCTCCGCCAGCAGGTCTTCCACATTGCGCAGCGACAGCGGGAAGCGGACGTACATCATCACTACCAGCCGGATCACCTCCGGCGACGAATTGAAGTAGCGAAACGGGCGGGCTGGCTTTTTTGGGCAGGGCATCGGACCGTCCTGACCCGCCACTCCTTACCACCCGGTGCATTTGCTCTGACAGAGCCGTGCCGAACGCTACTTGTTGGCAAAATTGCCACTGCGCCCCGCATCGCCATTCCCTTGCGGCATTTCCCGAAACGGAATTTCAACGATTGGTAGCGTGGGCGTCACAAAGCAGGGTTAGCGCTGCGTTAGGTGCATTCTGCACCGGCTAATTAGGGTCTCAACATGATTTCAACACGAAAAATTCTCGTGGCGCTCACTGCTGCCGTTTTGACTACTCCTGCAAGCGCCGCCACCGTCATCGACTTCGATGAATTGAAGCCAGACAGGGGCAGAACTTATGTTTATGGTTCATACGAGAGCAATGGGTATCGCCTATCGTCAAGTGTTTGCCCTGTAAGCAACTTCAACGGTCAGCCTTCGTGCTTCGTTACTTCTGCAAATACCATTAACAATATTGACCGCGTTGGCGCAGCGCTAGTCAACTTCGCAGGAAGTGCCGTCGTCTCACTGGAGAGAATCGATGGTAGCGTTTTCACGCTAGAGTCGCTGGTCCTTGCGTCAAATACTAACAATTCAAGTGGATTCGGCGTTGCAACACAAGATGCGGTTTTCAATTTCAACCTCGGCGATGGATCGACTGTAACGAGAACCGAAACGATCTCTTCTACGGGTGTGGCTAATCGCAACTTGCTGAGTTTCAACGTGGGCGCAATTTCGAGCTTCAGTTTCAGGCCGAGCGTAGGCACCGGCGGCTTCCTCCAGTTTGACGACATTACCGTGTCCCAAGACGTTGCAGGCGCTGTGCCTGAACCGTCTACATGGGCAATGATGCTACTTGGTTTTGGCTTTGTTGGTGGTGCAATGCGGTCAGCAAAGCGACGGCATAAGCTTACCGTTTCTTACGCATGATTTATTGGAAATCGTCGCTGGCCGAAAGGCTGGCGGCGCTTTCCCTCGAGCAGAGGTGCCGATCTTCACCAGAGTCTGGCGTTCTGGTGCTGATCCCACTGCCTCCATGTCCCGACCACAAATAAAACCCCGGCATTGACGAAAGGCTGGAATTGGGTCGTTATGCGACAGGCAGCTCTTGGAGAAAATCAGGCGATAGCAGCCTGACCGGTTTCGGGGTCGTGACGAGCCACCAGGAACGGCGCTAAATGGGGTGGTTAGTTGCCCTTCCTGCAAAACAGCAAAGCGCCACCAGCCTTTCGACCAGCGGCGCTCGCAACACGCTTGGAGTTCCAATCAAGCGTAAGAAACGGTAACCTTCTGTCGACGCTTAGCTGAGCGCATACCTCCGCCGACGAATCCGAAGCCGAGGAGCATCATTGCCCATGTTGAAGGTTCGGGAACAGCGCCTGGAACGATTACCCTGCGAGCCGCAGCTTGCCAATCATCCGTCGGTGCGTAGCCATTTCCGCCGACAAAGTCGACTTCAGCCCTTGCCGCGCCCATAGAGTTTACGATTCCAAAAAAGCCGAATGAAGGAGCGGAAGTCACCTGTTCTATAATCCCACCCGAGGAATCATAGAATGTGAGGCGCAATTGGTCGTCGCCGCCTACATTCCACATACCCAATCCAAAAATCGAATCGCCCAGATTAAGTGGCACTACGTTGATTGGGCCCCGCGCGGGTAGACTGAAATCGCGGTCGTTGAGAAGGTTGTTGGGGCCAGACTTCACCACTCCACCAGTGTTGGCGTAAGCCTGAACTGTCGGTTGAGTTCCGTCGTTCAGCGGTAGGAAGCGGATGCCAAGTGCCGGTAGAGTGTTCACGTCGGAGCCCGCCGGCAAAGCATCAAAGATCTCTAAGCCATAGACATCGAAAACGGCAGCACGCCAGGCAGCTTCATCGACAAATGCAGCTGCCGAAGCAGGGGTCGGCACAATGGACAGGCTTGCGGCAATAAATATCGGAATGCGCATTTTTATTTTCCTTTGTTGATGCTCTTGGTCTCCAGTTCGAGGCTCATAAATAACTGAAATTGCGAGCCAATGACCGATCAACCAAAGCGCAAAAGAATGGGCGCGACCCGGCGATTATATTTTGCCGAAGTTTTGAATATCATAATTAATAAAAAACAACGATAGGATTTTTATTCGTGTCGAATGATATTAGAATCGGGACGGAATGCTCCATCTAAGTTTGGGTTTCGAACCAAGTAAAATGTAGGTTAGGGAGTGCTCCGCAGCGACAACCCACTGCATTAATCGGCGATGTCCGCTTGTGGGTCGTTACGCGACAGGCAGCTTTTGGTGAAAATCAGGCGATAAGTGCCCGTCCGATTTCAGGGTTGTGGCATAGCACCGTGAACGGCGTGAATTGGGGTGATTAGGTGCCATGCCGTCCGCAAAGCAAAACGCCGCCAGTCTTTTGACCAGCGGCGCTGCTCACTACGCGCGGATCGCTGTCAGGCGTAGAAAACGGTTACCTTCTGCCTCCGCTTGGCAGAACGCATTGCGCTGCCGATAAAGCCGAAGCCAAGCAGCATCATCGCCCAGGTGCCCGGTTCGGGCACTGCAGCGATGGCAGCAAACTGGAATTGCCGGTTCATGTCAGAATAAGCGGCTTGCTGGATTGCGGCCGTCGGATGCGTGTTGTCGAAGTAAAAGTAGCCGGTGCAATCGGGTAAAGCAGATGCTGCTTGGCAAGCCGTGGTAAAGTTCAAGTCTACTGGAAGTCCGAATACGGTTGGATCTGTGTTAACACGCTGAAAGAAGTCGAGATAGTCGAAGCGAAGTAGGTTGACGTCAGGACTTAAGTTAATTCTGTCAAGTTCGGTGGTCAGAAAACCTTCCGCTTGAAGTGAACTGGTCAGCCCAGGGCCGGCGACCGGGAAACCGGTGATGAAGATGTTGTTGGCTCCCCGGTCTGCGAGGAACTGCACGCCGCCCGCGTAAAGGGCTGCCGCCTCGCGAAGAAAGGCTTCGTCAGATGCATAGCCTGTCGGAGCGCCGGCCCCTAGCGTGGCGAAGATGTCATTGCCGCCGAAATTGAGGATGTAGAGGCCGGTGGAATCGATAGGTTGGCCAGAGCGAGAGAACAAACCGAACTGTTCTGCCAAATCTGGAACGCCCGAGGTTGTTGTTGCCCGTGCGCCCCCGAAAGCAAAATTGGTCCCGCCGTCGAGAGAGGCGACGGTCGGTCTACCAAACAAATCAAGGCTCAGAAGGTCAGGATAGTTGTAGCCATTAGTGAACCTGCCCTCGAAGTAGCCCAAGCTCGGCGACGGCACTGTTCCACCAGTCGACGCGAATATATTGCCAGCATCAACGAGGCTGTCTCCGAACACAATAATCGAACTGATCTCGGTCGCTGCGTAGGCAGGACTGGCCATCAACGTCATCGTCAAGGTGGCCGCGAATGCACTTAGTTTCAATTTGGCTCTCATCTTCGCTCTCCTTCTCTTCGAAAGGAAAACCACACAGACTCGCAGCAGTCGAGTCAAAATTTAGAATCGCTTAACCTTTTTTCTCGTCTGCGATCTGCACACGATTTTATCTTAGAGTCGGCTTCAGAACTCATGCTGAGCGACCGATACGGCGGACGAGCAGCGTGATGGAAGCGGCGTAAAGGAAGGCTTTGGCCGATGCGACCGAGGCTTCGAAGTCTTTAGCGAGGCGCCGGTTTCGGTTGATACAGGCGAAGAGGCGTTCGACGACCCAGCGCCTCGGCTGATAAGACCGAAGCGCTTTGATTTAGGAAGATGCCACTATTCCGCTGGATCGGGAAGTTTGATTTGCAAATTGTTAGAAACGACAAAATTTCTAGCCAAGACCGTGATTGGGTCGCTAGCTGAAACGCCGCTTTTTCGCGACACGATTGATACCGGACCTCCGCACTTCCGTTCCAAACTCGACTCGCGAACGGATTTGTCGACTCGCAACCGCCCAACCGCGGCTGCAGTGCGAGATGTTTTCGCTGCGGCGCCCCAGCCCTCCTACGAAATCAGCCGCTGCTCGCGCAGCTGTTCGAACAGCGTGAAAAACGCATCGTCGGTCGGCTGGTACCCGGTGAAGCCGAGCCGCCGGCTCTTCGACATGTCGGTCACCACCTCGATCGGACGACCGAGATCGGCGTCGGTGTGCCAGGGCGATGCGAGCCGGGCGAGGTCTGGCTCGGCAAGTCCCTCGCGCTCGGCGATGGCGCGCCACACGCCCGCGTCATCCGCCATCTGTTGTTCGAGCGGGCGCTCGGTGCCATCGAAGGGCGCCGCCTCGATGCCGAACCACTCGGCGATCGCCAGCGGAAGACATCGCCATTGACGATGTTGAACGCCTGATCATGCGCCGCCTCGGTCTCGGTGGCCCACAGCAGGTGGCGGGCCAGTTGCCCGGCGTCGGTCATGTCGGTTAGCCCGCTCCACTGCGCGGAGGAGCCGGGGAAGGTGAAGGGCCGCCCTGTCTCGCGGCACAGCGTGGCGTAGACCGCGAGCGTGGTCCCCATGTTCATGGCATTGCCGACCGCCTTGCCGATAACCGTGTGCGGGCGGTGGACGCTCCAGGTGAAGCCATCGCGTTCGGCGGCGGCAAAGACCTCGTCTTCCTGCGCGTAATAGAAGTTTTCGACGTCGAGCCGACCCTGTTCCTCGCGGAACGGAGTCTGCGGCAGCGAGCCCTTGCCGTAAGCCTCGAACGGACCGAGATAATGCTTGAGCCCGGTAACCAGAGCGACGTGCTGCGGCGCCCGGGGGACACCCTTGAGCAGGTTGCGGACCATCGCCGCGTTGACGCGGATATTCTCGGCCTCGGTCTCTTGCCGGAGCCAGGTGGTGATGAAGATCGCATCGGGGTTGATGTCCGCGAGCGCTTCGACTGTCGCGCTGGCGTCCAGCAGGTCGGCAGCGACCGACTGGACCCCGTCCTGCTGGGTCCCGCTGCGCGCGAGCCCGTAGACCGTCCATCCCTGCTCGACCAGCAGCGCCGCCGTCGCGCTGCCGCCGATGCCGGTCACTCCGGCCACCAATGCTGTCTTGCTCAAATTGAAATTCTTTTCGGCGGGGTTGTTCGTGCCCGCGACGGAGCATACTCGACCGACCGGCATTGCACCCGTCGGGCGCCTGCTGCACTGGTCGGATCGTGTCGATCATGGTCGCGGCAAACGGCTGCCGCGCATTGTCCAAAGTTCCGCCAGCGGGGTTCCGATCCCGCGCTGCAGCGGGGCAAGAGCGCGGTTCGGCATCGAAACCGTCGACAGACCGGCGTCCATCGGGCTAGGCCTCGCGCCATGCCTTCCAGCCCCCCGCCCCCGCACTCCGCGACGCAAACCCGCCGGATCCTCGTCCTCAACGGACCCAATCTCAACCTGCTTGGGACACGCGAACCCGCAATCTACGGCAGCGCCACGCTGGCGGATATCGCAGCGCTGCTCGAAGCGCGTGGCGAGGAGCTCGGGCTCGAGGTCGAATGCCGCCAGTCCAACCACGAGGGCGTGCTGCTCGACTGGCTGCAGCAGGCCGAGAGTGAAGGATTTGCCTCGGTGCTGCTCAACGCAGGGGCCTATACCCACACCTCGATCGCACTGCTCGATGCGATCCGCGCGATCGCGCTACCGGTGATCGAAGTGCATCTCTCGGACCCGTCGCAACGCGAGGAATTCCGCCACCTGTCCTATGTCGGCATGGCGGCGGTGGACACCGTGCAGGGCCTTGGCGCGCAATCCTATGTCGTGGCGCTGGAACGTGCCGCGGCGCTGTAAAACGGGGCCGCACGGGGGGTGCATGACCTTGTGCCCCCCTTGCAACACGGACGCCTCACGCGCATAGGTCGGGCAAATAACAAACAAGGAATCCCATGGCGGAACGAAAGAGCGGCTCCGGTGAGAAACCCGGTATGAATGTCGATATGGATCTGGTGCGCGAGCTGGCTGAGCTGCTTGCGGAGTCGGGTCTGACCGAGATCGAGGTCGAAGACGACGATCGCAAAATCCGCGTTGCGCGCACGATCAGTGCCGCGCCGGTCGCCGCAGCGGCACCGCAACCCGCCGCGGTTCCCGCCGCCGCCGCGCCCTCGCATGCGCCCGGAGCCGATGCACCCGCGCTCCTCGCCGCGCACGCCGATGCAATGAAATCGCCGATGGTCGGCACCGTTTATATGGCGCCCGAACCCGGCGCCGCCGATTTCATCAAGGTCGGCGATACCGTGGAAGCGGGCGATACGCTGTTGATCATCGAAGCGATGAAAGTGATGAATCCGATCGCCGCCGATGCCTCGGGCACGGTCAAGGCCATCCTCGTCGAGAACTCCCAGCCGGTCGAATTCGATCAGCCGCTGGTCGTCATCGGCTGAGCGCGCCCATGGAAATCACCAGAATCCTGATCGCCAATCGCGGCGAAATCGCCCTGCGAATCCACCGCGCGGCGCATGAAATGGGCATCGAGACGGTGGCGGTGCACTCCACCGCCGACGCCGATGCCATGCATGTCCGGCTTGCCGATCACGCGGTCTGCATCGGCCCCGCTCCGGCGAGTGAGAGCTATCTCAACATCGCCAATATCATCTCCGCAGCCGAGATATCACACGCCGATGCGATCCATCCCGGCTATGGCTTCCTCTCGGAAAATGCCAAGTTCGCCGAGATCGTCGAGGCGCACGACATCGCCTGGATCGGGCCCAAGCCCGAACATATCCGCACCATGGGCGACAAGGTCGAGGCCAAACGCACCGCGGGCGCGCTCGGCCTGCCGCTGGTACCGGGTTCGGCGGGCGCGGTCAGCGATTTCGACGAGGCGCGGGAGATCGCGCAGGAGATCGGCTACCCGGTCATCATCAAGGCCGCCTCGGGCGGCGGTGGGCGCGGGATGAAGGTCTGCGAGAGCGAGGACACGCTCGAGACGCTGATGCGGCAGGCGGGCAACGAGGCCAAGTCGGCCTTTGGCGACGCCACCGTCTATATCGAGAAATATCTCGGCAATCCGCGCCACATCGAGTTCCAGATCCTGGGCGACGGCAAGGGTGCGGCAATCCATCTGGGCGAGCGCGACTGCTCGCTCCAGCGCCGCCACCAGAAGGTGCTCGAGGAAGCCCCCTCCCCCGTACTGGGCGAGGAAGACCGCAATCGGATGGGCAATATCTGCTCCAAGGCGATGGCCGATATGGGCTATCGCGGCGCGGGGACGATCGAATTCCTGTGGGAAGATGGCGAGTTCTACTTCATCGAGATGAACACCCGGCTGCAGGTCGAACACCCGGTCACAGAGATGATCACCGGGATCGATCTGGTGCGCGAACAGATCCGCATCGCCGAGGGCAAGCCACTGTCGGTTACGCAGGACGAGGTCGAGTTCAAGGGCCATGCGATCGAGTGCCGGATCAACGCAGAGGACCCCTTCACCTTCGCTCCCAGCCCGGGCGATGTGACCTATTACCACGCCGCGGGCTGCATGCATGTCCGGGTCGATAGCGGGCTCTATGCCGGCTACCGGGTCCCGCCCTATTACGACAGCATGATCGCCAAGCTGATCGTCTATGGCCGCAGCCGCGAGAAATGCATCATGCGGCTGCGCCGTGCGCTCGACGAAATGGTGATCGAAGGGGTCAAGACCAGCATCCCGCTGCATCAGGCGCTGCTTGCTCAGGACGATGTCCTGAGCGGCGAGTATTCGATCAAATGGCTCGAGGACTGGCTGAAAGAGCGCGAGGTCTGACGCGGCTTCGCTCGCTCAGTCGAAGGTAAACCCTGCCGCCTCGGCCTCGGCAATCGCCTGAGCACCGGTCAACTTGGGATGGCCACCGGAAACCTCGCACCATGCCGCGCGCTCATCGACGAAAATCTCGCGCTCGATCGGGAAATTCACGGCATCGGGAAACAGTCCGGCGAGGAAGCTGCGGTTCCCGGTGGGCAGAAAGCGATACCACAGATTGCTGCCGCAGACCTTGCAGAAGGCGCGTTCCGCCCATTCGCTTGAACGGAACTGCGTGATCGAGCCCTCGCCGGTAATGGTGAAATCGGTGCCGCTCAGCGCCGCGTAGAAGGCACCGCCCCAGCGTCGGCACATATCGCAGTGGCAAAGTTCGACCTGACGCTTGGGATTGTCGAGAGCGATGGTGACGCCGCCACACAGGCAGCGTCCCGCTATGCTGTCCCCGGCGCCTGCCATGGGACTACCCCAGCGGGACACCGGGCTGGTTCTTGCTGGTGCGGATCGTCAGCGACGTCTTGACGCTGGCGACATTGGGCGCCGGCGTCAGCTTGCTGGTCAGGAATTCCTGAAACCGCTGCAGATCCTCGCTCACGATCTTGAGGATGAAATCGATCTCGCCATTGAGCATGTGCACTTCGCGCACCTCGGGCAGATCGGCCATCGCCGCCTCGAATTCCCGCAGGTCCCCCTCGGCCTGGCTGCGCAGGCTGACCATGGCGAAGACCGTGATCGAGTAGCCCAGCTTCGCAGAATCGAGATCGGCGTGATAGCCGCGAATCACGCCCAGTTCCTCGAGCGCGCGGACCCGCCTCAGGCAGGGCGGCGCGGTGAGGCCGACGCGATGGGCAAGCTCGACATTGGTCATTCGCCCGTCGTCCTGCAATTCCGCCAGCAGGCGACGATCGATAGTGTCGAGGTTTGCCATTGTACGAGCCCCCAATACGGCTGGCGCGACAGGTTTCGCTGCAAGTGCGAAAGCTTGTGCCGCGACGCTGCGCGTTATGCTAATAATGTTGTTCTTGCCAGCAATTGTCCCGCTTTGCAACGCGGGTGCAACTTTGTGTTCAGCCTGTTCGTTACACAGATATGAAGGCATAGGTGAGAGGGCGTCCGGGTCACCGACAAGCCTGTCGAACCCGAGCGTCAGGTAAGGCGTCGATCCCAACGCACACCCCGGAGAACCATGCATTTCGACGACCGCCTTGCAACCGTGCTGCGCCATCGGGCGACCGGAGAACGGGCAGCGCGGACGCAGTATCGCCAGCTCCTGGACCTGCTCGGCGATCCTTCGGGCGGGCGCGATTCGAGCCTCGAAGCAGCGGCCTATTTGCGGCTCGACGCCCTGGCGGCGCTGGTCCCCTTTCGTGAGCGTGCGCGGATCGTCCAGAGCGACGGAGTGCGGATCCGGAATGTGGGGCTGGTCGAATGGCTGGCGGAGGCCGAGCCCGATGTGGCCGCGGCCGCTCTGGCGCAGGCGCGGCTCGGCGAGGAGGAATGGGCACAGGTCATTCCGCAACTGCCGATCCGTGCGCGCGGCTTCCTGCGCAATCGCCGCAACCTGCCACCGCTGGCGGTCGCCATCCTCGATCGCCTGGGGGTCAGCGATCGCGGCCTCCCGCTGCCCGAGCGGTCGGCATCGCCCGAGCCTGTCGCACCACCGCTCACGCAAGCCGCACCCGCCAGCGCCACGAGCGCGGCGGGCGCCCGCTCCGATGACAACAGTGGAATCGCAGCGCTGGTCCGGCGCATCGAGGCTTTCAACAGGGCGAGAGAGACCAGCAACAAGGCGGGAGAGACCGGTGCAACCGCCGTCGCACGCGAATCCGCACCGCAATTGCCGCTCGACCGTGAGCCACGCGACGGGTCCCGCCGCCACAGCGAGATGTTCGCTTTCGCCACCGACGTCGATGGCAAGATCGAATGGGCCGACCCGCCGATCGCCCCGATGGTGGTCGGCACCGATCTCGTTCGCGGGCAGGATCGCTCCGCGGTCGGGCCTCAGGGTGTCTTCGCCAATGCATTCATCAACCGCCAGCCGCTGCGCGAAGCACCGGTCGAGCTCGCCGGTGCCGCGCGGATCGCGGGCGCCTGGCTGATCGATGCCACCCCGCGCTTCACCCGCACCGACGGACGATTTACGGGCTATGTCGGTCGCTTCCGCCGCCCCGCCGATACCAGCGCGCGCGACCAGGCGGAGAGCGAAGCCGACCGGATCCGCCAGCTGCTCCACGAATTGCGCACCCCCGTGAATGCGATCCAGGGCTTTGCCGAGGTCATCCAGCAGCAATTGTTCGGCGCGACCCCGCATGAATACCGTGCGCTGGCAGCGGCGATCGCGGGCGACAGCGCGCGGATGCTGGCGGGGTTCGACGAACTGGACCGGCTGGTCCGGCTCGAGGGCGGCGTGCTCGATCTCGAGCCGGGCAGCAGCGATTTCGCCGCCATCCTGCGCAAACAGATCGAACAATTGCAGACGGTATTGTCCTCGCGCGTCGCGCGTCTCGAATGCGAATGGGCGCTGTCCAGCGCCGTGCTCGCGCTCGAGAAGCAGGAGGCCGAAATGCTCGCCTGGCGGCTGCTCGCGACCATTGCGGCAACCACCGGCGCGGGCGAGCGGATCGCGCTGCAGTTGGGACAGGATGACGGCCAGCTTTCGCTGCGCTGCGCCCTGCCTGCAACGCTTGCCGCAGCGGGCGATCTCTTCGCGACCCAGACGCGGCCCAGCGTCGGCGCGCTCAGCCCCGGTATCTTCGGCGCGGGCTTTTCGCTGCGGCTCGCGCGGGCGGAAGCGCGTGCGGCTGGCGGCGAACTGGCGCGCGAAGGCGATGCACTGGTGCTGACCCTGCCGCTCTTGACCGGTGCCCTGGTGCCTCCTAGCCGAGTGGACGCTCCGGACAGCGCGACGGGATAACATCGCGCCGGGGCATGGGGGGCCTATCGCATTGCCGGATTCACTGCTTTCTCCCCCGCCCACGGGCGCAAAGGCTCGCTTTAACAGCGGATTCGGCCAGCGCTCGCTGCTGACCATCGACACCGAAGAAGAGTTCGACTGGGACGGCGATTTCAAGTCCCATGAATACGGGCTCGAGCAATTTCGCGCGCTCGCCAAGTTCCAGCAATTCGCCGAAGGGATCGGGGTCCCGCCGGTGTATCTCATCGACTGGCCGATCGCCCAGTCTCCGCGCGCGCAGAACATCCTCGGCGATGCCGTGCGCCGCGGAACCGCCGAGGTCGGCATCCAGCTCCACCCCTGGGTCAACCCTCCGCACGAGGAAGAGGTCAATCCCTACAACAGCTTCGCAGGCAATCTTCCCGCCGAGCTCGAACGCGAGAAATTCATGCGGCTGCGCGATGCGATCGAGAAGAATTTCGGCTGCCATCCGCAGATTTACCGCGCCGGGCGCTATGGGCTTGGTCCGCATACCGCGCAGCTGCTCAAGGACGCACGCGTCCCTATCGACAGTTCGGTGCGCGCGCGCTTCGATTACAGCCCGGCGCATGGCGTCGACTATTCGCGCCATCCGATCGAACCCTATTGGGTCGATGCCGAACGCCAGCTGCTCGAGCTGCCGCTGACCACCGTGTTCTGGGGCCTGCTGCGCAAGCAGGGGCAATGGCTTCACCCCCGCGCCTCGGCCTATCCGCTGGTCAACGGCCTGCTCAGCCGGTTGGCGCTGCTGGAAAAAATCGCGCTGACCCCCGAGGGGGTGACCCGCGACGAGGCGCTGCGCGGGATCGACATCGCGCTCGACGATGGGCTGCCGCTGCTGGTGCTCAGTTTCCACAGCCCCTCGCTGATGGTCGGCAAGACCCCCTACGTCCGCAACGAGGACGATCTCGACGCGCTCTACGACTGGCTGCGCGCGATCTACGGCTATCTCGAGATGCGCTCGGTACGCCCGACCACCGTGGCCGAAATCATTGCCAGCGTGGAAGTGTAAGCGCCTTTTGCTTGCCCTGCGGCGCGGCGCGGTCTAACCGCCTGCCCGCTCATCCGGCATGTGCCCATCCGGCATGGTTGGGGCCTGTAGCTCAGCGGTTAGAGCTGGCCGCTCATAACGGCTAGGTCGCGGGTTCGAATCCTGCCGGGCCCACCGGATGGGGGCGGACGGGTGGAGCGAGGCGGAAAGGTCTCAGTCGGGGAGTAGCGCAGCCTGGTAGCGCATCTGCTTTGGGAGCAGAGGGTCGCAGGTTCGAATCCTGTCTCCCCGACCAATCGCCAAAAACGGCAGATTTATGCGGTTTTGAGAATGGCGACCGTAACACCGATCGTAGCACTTTTCGTTACACTGGCGCGAGTCGCGTTCAGGTCCAAGCCAGTGGCGCGGCGCGAGCTGTTGCTTCGGCTGGTGAGGGCATCGGAGGTCCGACAGCTTTCGGGTAGGATTGTCTTCGACGGGAACGTCAAAGATTAGGGTGGAAAGCGAACGCTCGACGAATCACTCTGCGAGTGTCGGACTCGCAAGTCATCTCGAAACCTGTTAGCTTATTGTCCTTCTTTCAAATTGGGGGTCCGCAATAGGATGCGCGGCTGTCCCAGGAGAGCGACATGCACGCTCTGATCATTGACCCACAGGTTTTGATCAGCTTGATGCTTCAACAGGAGCTTCGCGATCTTGGATTCACTTCTTTCGATACCGCTACTACGCAGAGCAGAGCCGTCGAAGCTGCTCGACGAAAAACGCCTGATTTAGTCACCGCCGGTCTTCGCCTGGTTCGCGGCAATGGCGTCGATGCCGTTGCTGCGATCTGCAAAGACCAACCGATCCCAACCTTGTTCGTCGTGAGCAATGCTGAAGAAGCCAAGTCTTTGGTTGGCGACATGCCCATCATCACGAAGCCGGTCTTGAAGAGTGAATTGCACCAAGCCGTTCAAAGAACGATGCAGCGGAGCGACAGGTCTAAATCCTCAACGTCAATCACAGCAGCTAAGGCGTAACGAGCATCTGCTTAGCTTGCCGCAACACAATGCGCGAATTGCCGTCGATCGTTTTGACAGCGACTTCAAGGAAGCTCATTTCCCTTGTCTGTAGCATCATGATCCACGCCGTGATCACCCATTTGCATCATAGCGGCGTTCCCGACGCCTCTTCCTTTCAGCCGATCCTCAATGTCCACACATGAGTCGTTACGCGACAGGAAACTTTTGGTGAAATTTTTGCGATAGTAGCCTGTCCGGTTTCGGGATCATGGCGAGCCATCGGCAACGGCGTGAATCTAGGTGGTTAGCTGCCATACCGTCGAAATAGAAAACGCCGCCAGTCTTTCGACCAGCGGCGCTCGCACTACGGTTAGAGTTCCAATCAAGCGTAGGAAACGGTAACTTTTTGCCTGCGCTTAGCGGAGCGCATTGCGCCGCCAATAAAGCCAAAGCCCATAAGCATCATTGCCCAAGTGCCGGGCTCGGGCACGGCGGCCGCAACCTGCTCTGAGATGACAAGTGTGCTGTTTTGAGAAGGGAAGAACGCATTAGTCAGTTGAAAGGTGCCGGGCGCGAAGACTGGCGCATTGCCCGGTCCCGAAAAGAGCGGCCCACCGCCCGAAAATTGGGTGAAACCAAGATCTGGTGCGGTGATGCTTAGATCAGCAAAAATTCCGGTTCCGAAGCTGATCGTGGTGATTGTTGTGGCCACACCATTGACCGTCCCAGGAACTGCATTGAATGCCGCCTGCTCACCCAGAAAAGTTTGAGAACTGTCGGGGGTGGGGTTCGAGTCAAGTGAGAAGGTGACGTTGCGCCCTCCTGTTAGCTCGAAAAACAAAGTCGCTGCGCTCGCGGGGACAGCTGTTGCCGCAGCGACGCAGGCTGCTGTCGCGCTTAATAGAGTCTTAAACTTCATGATTCGTTTCCTTGACTTATATTCCCCGTCCGGACGCCTTATTAGTGGTTAACAGGAATTTAGCAAATTGACCGCAAAAAATGGACTCGTCCCATTTTGATACGCTCATTATTAATTTTTGGGTTTCAGGGGTGAGAAGCTGACGTCTCTGGTGGGATTGAGCGGATGCCAATTTAATGAAAATCAGAACGAATTGGTCATTGCCCATGTCCCTTTTTGGCGGTGAAAATGAACTTGTCTCGCGATGTCAGCGATTGCTCGAAATGGGTCATTTGCCGGACGGCAGGATTTTTTCGAGATCGTCGGTGAGCAGTCGTTTGCGCTCGGTCTGATATGATTCAATAAGAATGTTTAGATCAGTGCACCGTTCGGGTGCCTAGAGAGAGCGCAAACCATAACCGGGGCGTCGGCGGCGCGGCAGGTTCCCCTTGACTAATTGAGGTCGGCAGGTTCGATCTTGCCGCGCAATGCTGCGCGACGAGTCGTATTTCAGACATCAACTGCTAGTGCGCTCGCCGGTCCCATTCTCCCTCTCCATTTGGGCCGGGCTAGCTACCAGATTCGCGGCACTGGCATGGCGAGCTACCCTCCAGCATTCTCGGTTGCATCGATCACCCGCTTGACCTGCGCGGCCTGCCACTCCCCGCCGCGCGGCGTGGTCACACCAGCGTCGTTCAACGCGCGCGCGATCTCGCGAAGAGACTGCACGCCGGTTGCGCGAATGGCGTCGATACGTCGCCGAACCTTTACCGCGCGATCCTGCGATGTTTTGGCTCGCGAGCTTGCGCTGGCATTTGGACCTTTGCGAAGATCGGACTGATTGCCACGCGCGCCCCCTAGCCGCACCCCCCTCGCCTTGGCAGCCGCCAGTGCATCCTTCGTCCGTCGTGATATTGCCTTGCGCTCCGCCTGCGCGACAGCAGCCATGATATGCACAGTCAGCTCATTCGCTTCCGGCATGTCCGCCGCGACGAACTGCACGTCGCTGTCCTGTAGCGTTGCGAGGAAAGCCACGTTGCGGCTGAGCCGGTCGAGCTTCGCAACGACCAGCTTCGCGCCAGTCAGTTCGCACAGGTTCAACGCCTCAAGCAATTGAGGGCGATCGTCGTTCTTACCGGACTCGACCTCCACGAACTCACCGGCGAGTTCCCAGCTACCTCCATTCAGATAGTCGGACACACCTTTGCGTTGTGCGTCCAGACCTAGGCCCGATCTGCCCTGTTTCGCGGTGCTAACTCGGTAGTAAGCGATATGCTTTCCGTCTGCCATGATGCCCCTGTTACGTGAGTCGCTACGTTCGTTGCCACTGTTGTAACACCCCGAACGTGGTGCGCAAGGGCAAATCGTCTGGCCTCGCGCTTGCGATCACGCCGGTGGGTTTGTCGGGAATTTCTGGCAGGCGGTTCAGGTGCGCGCGCCGCCCACGGAGCCGAACGCTTCCATTCGGCCCATGCACACGCCTTCCCCGGTTATCGGCGGGGCACGGTTACTTACCTCCCTGTAGCTCTGGTATGTGGAAGCCATGACGACCCAATCGGACATTCTGTCCGGCGAGATGATCGAAGGCTAGGTGGCAGGATGAAACGCACCGCTGTTGTATTGGCAGACGCGAACGACCGTGTGGGTTCGTTCGAATTTCCGGCCTTCCCTCGTGTAGGTGACACTATCCACATACCTGGGAGCCAGGACGATTTCGGCGTCCGCATTTTTACGGTCGAAGAGGTTTGGCATTATGCGGTGGGCACCCCGAAATCAGATTTCATTGCCGACGATCAGGCGGCGTTGATGGTGACGGAGATCGGCTAAGTTTGGGCCTGCTCTATCATCCAGTCCTTACCCACAAACGCACCGTGATTCGCGAGGACTGCGCGGACGGCTCGCGAGGTGTTGAACGCCAGCGCATCTCTGCTTAGCATACCGTTGAAATAAGTGCTCATCGCAGCGATCTGCATATCGATGATGTCATTCAGACGTAGATGCTGCTGGCCAGTCTGCCGACCTTTCTGCACCCACAAAACATAGTATATCAACATGCACAACGAATAACGGGCTGGGAGCTGCCCGAGCACGTCTTTGAACAGCGTCCCCTTTTCATGATGTGGCACCCCATTATCTACAATGAACTGCGCCGTGGTGTCCCTCCACAGTTGGAACAGGATTCGTTTCGTCTGTTCGGTTACGCCCTCCCCTGTGCGTAGCTGCTTGATCTGATCGGGCTTGAACTGCTTGGTTACGTCCACCAGCGCAGCCTCGAGATCGGTCGTTTGCACGTGTAGCTCTGATATATAGTGTTTCGCCATCTCTTCTTTCTCGGCCATGAAGCTCCGCAATAAGGGGGGCTCAGGCAAGGTCATTAGATCGTGGCAAACTGCACGTAGCTCGACTGTAGCCTGATAGTCGATTAGCAGGTTGGCTTGTTCCTCGTTGGTGATGTCCAGCTCCAAGACCTCGTGAGTTTTTTTCAGCACAAACACCCGATCGAGAAACTGCGAAGCGATGAGCAAGGAGTTCTTGGACGTGAACAGGGCACTTCTCTTCCACATTTCGATCAATGTGGTGTCGGCGAGGAGAATGCCATTCTTACGCGAGCGAAGAAAATAGTCTTTCAGGCTCGGGTCCCGTAGGGCGTTGGAGTCGGCGATCATCAATGACATGGTAATCTCTCGATAATGACAGCACCCTTAGATAGGGCCCAGACTAGAAGTGCGGGTCCTACGATGCGGTGGACGCTAACCTCAACACCGACATTGATCTGCCACTGAACCCGTTTCGAACGCTTTTTCGGTTTGTTCGTCATACGGCCCTTCCACCACACCACGCAAAAGGAGGTTACCGCCGTCAGTATCGGCGCTCAAAATTGACCTCGTGGCGCCAGAGCCTTGCGCCCATGTTCCTTTTCTGTTCTCATGTGCCCATGGACACGATTCGAGCAACCGACGAAGAGATCACCATGGCAATCCACATAGCGGTCGCCACGGCACCGAACTACGCCATCCGCAATGTCTTCAAGGGGCAAGCGCTCGATCGCACGGTTGCGGTGGACACGCTTACGCAACGGGTTTTCCGCGCGCTTGAGCAGTTCGAGTTGACCCGGCCCGCGAAGAGTAGTGACTCATCACCGCAAGACCTGCCCATGTTTCCCAGCTTTGGAGCGCAGGACTAGCGCGCGTTCGCCTCTATCAATGCCGCGCCAAATTCATCCACGCCATTGCGATCACGCTTCGTCACGTCCCGGCTTTTGGCCGCCATGCCAAGCTTGATTAGCACCGCGCTCAGTGCCGCGACGTTGCGCCGGAAGGGTTCATCCTCCACCGGCTTGCCCTCCAGCAAGTCGGCGGTGAATCGCTCGCACAGGGTCGCCAGCGTCGCCGCATTCAAGAGCAAGGCTCGCTCGGCGGGGGTTGGGTTACGTTGGAGCTGCGCAGCCAGGTCGTATGCAAGCGATCGAAAGCGCCGTGCCTCGGTCGTGCGCCCGTCGATTTTCCGGCCAGCGATCACCAGCGGTTCGTTGGCGAATGGATCCAGCTCGCTGTTCATGCCGCGAGCCTCTCGGTAGGCTGCAATCGAGGTCGGCGACGAACCGTTGACGTATTCCGCGCGACGCGAGGCATGGGCTCGGCGCTTGCGATGAAATCAAGCGCCAGCCTCCGCACCACGTCGGGATGCATGCCAGCAAACTCGCATACTCGCCTGAAATCGGGACCGGCCTCGGCAAACCACCGGAGTGCATCGCGCTGATCATTTGCGACTTGGTTCGGGCGTCGGCAGTCGCTTTTGCGACCGGTGGCATCGCCGATCGCATTCAGGATGATGGCCTGCATTAGGCGGCGCTCGGGCAGAGCTTCCTTAGTGATCATTTTGCCCGCCGGAGCTCCGCGCGACAGCGGCAACCGTATTCGAGCGGCGGAAACTTGGTCGGGCCTAGCGGGGTGGCGAAGGGCTGATCGAGCAAGACACCCTTGGCGTTCATGCCGGGCACCTGTGCGTGGGAATGCCGCACACGTTCATCGCCCGCTGTCTGCCAATAGCGCCGCTGGTCGGTCGGTAGCGCGCCAACGTCTCGCGCGATCATCCAACCGGCAAGCTTGGCAGTTTCAGCGAGCGCGTGGATGCCCTCCCCCATGGCCGCGCGAATACGAAAACGACGCAAGGCACTGGCGTGCCGGTCGAGAATTTCGATTGCGCCAGCTTCTGTGAGCTGTGGATTGGACATCGCCTTTTCCAGCAGCCTTCGTTGCGCGCCGGAGATTTGGCCGCGGGTGCTTGCGAGGACGGCCCGCGCATTGATGAGACGCACGACCGTGCCCGGTTGGCGCACGCCGTTCGCATCTATACGCGCTGGCCCCCGTCGCAGCGGTGCGTTCACGAATTGCATCAGGGCATCATGCATGACCTCGTATGACGCGGCTTGGCGAACGCTAAGCCCGATCGAATGTTTGAGCAGTGCCGCGCGGGCCTCGAAACTGCCCGGCGTGAAAATCGCGGTCTCGATCGCGGCCCGGATGCCTTGCGCAGTGTCCGCTAGGTAGCGCAGCATGAAATCCGTTGCGGCGTCCCGAACGGCCACAACCTGTCGGCTGTTCGGATTGACGATGTGGCGCCCTTGCGCAGCGGCAAGCGCGACCATCGCCCCGCTGAATGAAGCAATAGCGATCAGAGAGACCGAAAGAATGTCCAGCGTGGGCGTTGGCTGCCCGGCTTCGTCCAGCTCAAGCTGTGTCGCGAGCTGTTCCCGAATGTGGTTTGAGTCGATGTCGTCAAGCGTGCTCGCCATTCGCGAAATATCGACGCCGTCCAAATATGCGGCGAGCGCCGCCTCGAGATCGGCGATGATGCGTCGCTGCTGCGCGTCTGTGAGCGCTTCCATGTGTTCAATCGACATTAGAACCGCACCTGCGCGACATTCGCCGATGAGGCTTCAAGGTAAGGCTCGATCGCGCGCCGGACGTGCTTCGGAAATTCGTCGGCGATCGTCGGGAAATACATCACCAGCGAGTCACCGAGCATGCGTTGCCGCACAGGCGCACCGGCGTGCTCGCCAGCTGTCAGCAAGTGGATTGCGAGGTCTACCGTAGCGCCGACGATCGCCGATGGGGTTTCTGTGGTCAGCGGATAGCCCGGCGCTGCATGCTGCGCGACGCGGGGCCACGCGAGGGCCTGTGTGGGCGCCAGCACCCTGCCCTGCCATTGCAGCCGGTCGAGCAAGGCCGTGGCGGTTGCAAGCGCGCGTTCGCGGGTGGCGTCGGTTGCAGCATCCCACGGCGCTGCGAAGAGCCGCGTTTCCGCGACCGCATTCGCATCTGCCAGCGACACATAGCTGTTGATGCCGACAGTGAGACGTTCGGTCATGTCAGAAAAACCTTGTGGAGGGTGCCGCCGGGCAGTGTCCGAAGCTCGGTTCGGATTGCGGCGAGTGTCTGCCCATCGGGCAGCTCAAAATGATCGCCGAGCGCGACCGGGCGGGGATGATCGATCAGCCACACTGCTGCACGCGCGTTGCCCAGCTTCGCTTTCGTGAAGGGGGAGACGACCTCGCCGTCGAAGTAGATGACGCGTGCCGCGTGGCGGGTGGCGCCGGTCTTGATTGACGTGCCGTGGATGTCGCGCGCGGTGCGCTGCCAGTGCTCGACAAACTCGGTTAGCAGGGGGCGTAGAGTTGAAATCATGGTCTCGATTTTCAGAACAAAAGGGGGTGTGCCGGTCGGTCACAAGGAGGCAGCGACCGACCGGCGACCGGGGTTGTTGGTGCACGGACACTCACCGGCTTGTCCGCCTTCGGGTTAGGCCCGAAGCCATGCTCGCTCCCAACCTCCCCGCCAGTCAGCCGGGAGTTCGGGTGCAAGTTGATTGCGGCGGTGAACTAAGCGAGCTTCACGCCTTTCAGGCGCGCGGCGCACTTGGGGTGCTCCAGCACGATCGTGCTGTAGTGCTCGACGCGGGTCCGGTAGGCGGGCTTGGAGTCCAGCTCGCCGAGATCGCGCACGCTGATTGGCGCGGTCTGTGCGCCGAACATCGCACCGGGGCCGAATTTCACAGCATAGATGCTCGCCGTGTTGTTCGCAGTGCCCTGCGCTTCGTCGAAGCCGAGGATGGCATTGCCCTCGTTATCGTCCTCGACGATACCGAACGGCACGCCGTAGTAGAGATCGATCTCGCGACCGAGGTCGTCCTTGGCGATGGTCAGAGCGTTCACGCTGCGCGCGAGCTGACGAATGACCTGGCGGGTCTTCTTGTTCATGAGCAGCAGCGAGGGCTCGCCAGCGACGGAGTCCACGAGATCGTCGAGCATGTTCAAGGTCAGCACCGCGCCATTCGTGCCAGCGTTGATAACCTGCCCGCCAGTCAGCCGGGCATTCAAGCCATCGAACTCTTTCGGATTCGCGGTGCTGTCACCGTCGAACACGGTCTTGAGGTGCGAAAGCGCGAGCGCCTTGACCTTCATGCCGTCATGGATTGCGCGCGTGTCGTTCGGGCCGACGCCCCACGCAACAAGCGCCGTGTCCACGTCGAGATCGCCGCCGACGATTTTCAGCGGGTCGCTAAGCTGATTGATAACGCCGGTGCTGGCGGTGTAGCTTTCGTTGATGCCACGAAACGCGATGCCGGGCAGCGTCTGTTCGCGGTTGTAGACGTATGCGGCACCAGCGATGTTCTGGAACGGCATCGCCTGCATGATCGGGTTCGTGCTGGCGAAAATCTCGACAACACCGGACTGCAACGGATCGGGATTCAATTTCGCCCATTCGGTCTGGGTGAGCATTTTTCAGGTATCCTCTAGTTTGCGCTATGCTTAGTTTCGGTAACCCGCTGCCATCCGGGCATAGATCGGAAGGGAAGCGGTATCAGGGGTCGTGGGAGTGATCGCGGGCCGCACGCCGCCATCGGTCGGGGCCACGGTCGGCTTGTCGAAAATGCCGGTGGCCTTGGCCTGTTCGAACCACGCGATCTGATCGCTCGGCGATAGGCTGGTAGGGACAAGGCCGCGAAGGAGCTCAGGCACATTCGCCAGCACCTTTGCAGCAGTCTCCGCGAGCGAAGCTTTGAGCGCGGCAAGTTCGCTCGCGGCTTCGCTCTGCGGGTTGGCAGGCGGGGTTTCCACAGGAGTATCGGCGTTCTCGATCGACATTGGTTTTCCTTAGAGTTGGATGGCGAGGTCACCGGCTTCGTCACGCCGTCGCAGCAGCTCGCGGTAAGCGACGTCGCGATCGGGGAAGCCGTCGGGGTTGATGGACATCAAGACATCGACCGGGCTCCAAATGCCGAGGTCGGATTTGATCTGAGCGTTGGAGAGGTGCTCGGCTTCGGACAGCTGGTCTTGCTGTTCTGCGAAATCGACGCCGATCAACGCGGCGTCGGGGATGGTGCCCGGCCTGTGCGTGTTGACGACCACCTTGAGCGTTTCGAACAGGCGGGTTTCCATGGTGCGCGCCTGTGCGATCTGGTCTTGCCGGACCTCTTTGAGATCGAGGCGACCAGCGTGCTTCGCAGAGCCGGATTCCGCGACCTTCGAGAGATCAAAGATGTCGCTGCCCACGCCGTAGGTGGCGGCGATCTGGCGCAGCAAAAATTCGAGCGCTTCGAGGATTGATCCGATCGGCGCGTTAGGTGTAGCGAACCCGAACTGTCCGCCCTGCGGCAGCGCAATCGCGCGATCGGGGCCGAATTGAAGCACCTCGTTAGCCGAGATGCCCGACGCCCATGCTTGGCCGTGGGCTTGGCATTCGACCGCGCGCCACAAATTTGCGAGCCCGATATTCAGCGCGTCCTGCGCTTCGAAAAGGTCATCGCCACCGGGTAGCCAGAACTTGTCATCTGGCAGGCGATCGAACCACGGCACGAACGGGAGCCGCCCGTAGGGGTTCGAGTTGCCGGGATTGCCATCGATGCGCTTCGCGGCGCCCCGGTCATTCAAGAGCTTGAAGCCGGTCGGCGTCCAATCTGCGAACGTCGTGTCATCGGAGCGCTCGCCGGGATAGGTGACGATCACACGCGAGGGATGTTCGGGATTGGTCGCGACCACGTCGAGCACGTTGGGAGTCAGGACGTGAAGCGTGGGCATGCCCGCCGCGTCATCCCAACCGACTTGGAGCATTACGGTCTTGGACAGCTCTAGGTAGCGCGAAGCCTTCTTGAGCACAGCGTCGGCGTTCATCGCGCGATAGAGCTGATCGCCGGTGGATTGATCGAGGCCGGTGAAGGTGCGCCGGGGCGCGAGACGGTAAGTGCTCGCGCGCTTATCGACGATCGCGCGGACAAGGTTGATCGAGAAAATGCGGAAGGTTTCGGGACGGCTGAAGCGCTGCGCGATCAAACGGCGCGCGTCGTCATGCGACCGATCCCAGTAATAACCGAGACGGCGCGCACAATCGCTCTTGCGTTCAGCAGAGGACGACGTTAGTTGAATTACGTCACTAGGTGAAAGTCTGAACAATATTTCTCTCGGTCAATAAAGCACGTTGGCAGTATAGCCTATTTTTGGTTCTGTGTTAATACGAAAAATCATCTTGGCAGCGTATGCGCGCCGATGTTTATTAGTTTCTCGGCAATGAAGCCGGGCAGTTCGAGGGGAACCAGCGGAGCGCGCGCGAGATAGGCGTCGTGGAGACGTATCGCCTCGCCCATCGATCGACAGGCATCGGCGCATGGCGGCACATGACCGCCGCCATTCAGCGCGCAGTTAGAGACCGCCGCACCACGGCCCGCGCAGTGGACGCCCTCGATCTCGTAAGGGTTCAGGGTGACGCTGCGCAGCGAATAGACCGCCCACACGACGGCGTGGGTAAAGTCGTCATGCTTGCCGCGCGGGTGGGTGAATTTGGGCACGGCGGCTTCGCCATCCGACGCCCGGCCATCCTCGTGCACCTCAAATACACGCAGTTCGGCAATGAGGTCGGCGAATTTGGGATGGATGTGCAACCGACCCTCGGACGCTGCCTGATAGAGCGCGAGGAACGCGGCGTATTTCGTCCGGCGCGATGGATGCACGACCTCGGTGCCTGCGCTGTAAGGGCGCGTCCCTGCCCAATCGGCAACGTCCTGCGCGCCGTAGGACTCCAGCGCGAGCCGGGTCATGCCGTGGGAGCTGTGGTAGGTTTCGAAGCGGCTCTTGATCCCGCCCATGCGGCTGAACGGCACCGCGTCGGCGTCGAGCACGTAGATATGCTCTTCGTCATCAATCGCGATTTTCGCCACACAGGCCGTCACAGTCTTATCGCCCCGGACGGTGCCCCCGAATGCGCGATCGAGACCACCGCCGACGATCGTTACCGAGCCCGCCGCGAGCGCTTCCACGTCAAGCGGATAGGCTTCGATGCAAGGGTCTAGGATGGTCGCGGGGAAAAGTAGGTTGGCAGCATCACCCCAGCGATTCAGGTGGAGCAAGGCGAATCTGGTCGGCAACATTTGCCGCGACAGTGAGCGGAGCTTGCCGGCGTGGATCCATTCCGGCGCCTTCGCGCAAGCTTCGTCCAGGTCGGCGTATTCGATATGCGAAAAGCATATCGACCGGTCAGGATCGTCGGCGTGGTTTGCGGCCTGAAAAAGCTCCCACAGCTTGGATGACTTTGGGGCGACCGTGGAGTCGATCAGCATGATCGAGCCCGCCGTGTCGAGCAACGAGCCCGCCAGCGCTTCAAACACGTCATCGCCGCCGTTCTTGGCGGAATGAATCTCGCTGATCTGCGCACAGGTCAAACGCTTGCCCCACAACGCCGAGGGGTTGGAGCTGAATGCCTGAATGACGCTGCCAGTGGACGCGAGTTCGATGCGATCGACGCCGAGTTTTACCGTGCCGCTCGCCACGAGCTGCTTGAGCAACGGGGTCTGCTCGAAGGTCGTGCGGATTGTGCGGAAAGCGGTATCGACCACCTGCTTTTCGCTGTTCGCGACCACCGCGATGTTTTCGTTCGGTCGGGTCAGAAACCGCCAGACGATCACCATGGCGCTGGTCAGCGTCTTGCCGTGCCGCCGAGGCCAGCAAAACACCGCAACCGAGATTTCGTCGCCTTCAAGGGCTCGCTCGATCTCGGCGCGCTCCACCGGTCCCGGAGCGAACGGCACATAACCGCCACGACCCGAGGGCACGCGGGGCTGCACGTCAGACAGGAACTGGAAAAAGCCTTTGCTGCCATCCCGCCATGTGGCGATAGATGCGGCAAGGCCGACTTTTAGCGTGGAAGGGGCAGCGGAGGAGGGCAATTTGGAACCTGAGATCGTGGGAGCCAGCCACGAACGCGGGGAGCGCTTGCCAATTGGCAGCCTTGGGAGTCCAAAATCAAGGTTCCACGCATTGACCGGCGGGCACGGTTTGAAGGGGGTTTGCCAAACGCCGTCAGGCTGTGGCTAAGGATTTCTCAGAGCGCGCGGTTAAGGTCATCGCCGCCAACCTTCCCAGTTAGCCTCAGGAGGAGGATCGAACACCGGAGTGATCGATGGCGCATAGTCTACCTGAAACCGCAAAGGTCTTCAACCGAAAAGGGATTCCAACCCGCAAGCGGTGAGATTCTCACACCGACGCTGGTTTAAGTTTGAAGACCGAGGGTGGTCTGGGGATTATGACCTCGGTTCTGCGAGCTGCACACACCGAGAGGTTCATCGCTCTCACCCTCTCAAAAAGTTTAGACAAAAAAACGAGACGCAGTCTGTTCTTCGAAGAAGAACACTTTGAATCAGAATCTTAAAAATTATGAATCTGAATCTTGATTCTGAATCTTAGTAAGTGTTATAGTATTATCTATAGACGCGCGAGCACGCATGCACGCGCTAGGGGGTCACAGCTTTCAAGAAGCTCGCGGAGTGCAGCCCGGAGGGCCTGACCAGCGGGCCGAAATGCCTTCAAGCCCAACACCTGACCCGCAATCCGTTCGACGACATGCCAGCGGCGCGCCGCATATGCGTAGGAGCCGTTTTAATGGGCCTTCCATTGAAATTTGGCCTGATACGCAACCCGGAGTGCCATTTTCGAGAAAATCTGCTCCAGTGCCGGTTAAATCGCGCCGTGGCAGTTTCCGGTCGCCGCTACCCATCCACTCGCAAGTGGTCCAGCTCGACCCCCTCGAATGTCA
Source organism: Erythrobacter sp. QSSC1-22B (assembly GCF_001678665.1). Taxonomy (GTDB): domain Bacteria; phylum Pseudomonadota; class Alphaproteobacteria; order Sphingomonadales; family Sphingomonadaceae; genus Qipengyuania. Next base: position 170,331 of record NZ_LZRP01000006.1, on the reverse strand, counting down.
CTGCGTCCATCCACCCTTTGAATTTTCTGACTGTGCCCTGTGTCAGCCTTCCATAGCCGGACGTGGTGGACTTGATGCTGTGCCCCAGACACACCGCAATCTCGGTATCGAGCAATTCCGCTTCGTCGCGCAGCCGATCGGCGAGCGTGTGGCGGAAGCTGTGCGAGCCAAAACCGTCGCCGCCTTCCACGCTAGGGTCTTTCACGCCGATCGCCGCGAGGTAATCTCGCCACCATCGCGACGGCGTGCCGCTGATCTGTCCACGCGCATTCGGGGTAAGCTTGGGGAAAAGGGCGGCGTCAAGATCACCACCGGCGCGCTCAACCTGTTGGGCACGGAACTCCAGGAACCCGATGGCCTCAAGCAATGCATGGACAGCGGCGGGGCGGCTTTGGCCGCTCTTCGTGGCGAGCCCGGCGTCCTTGTCATGCCGGATATGAACGAACCAGACGCCGTGTTCTTGCCGGACATCACCGATACGTAGCTGCGCGACTTCGCCGATGCGCGCGCCGGTAAACATGGCCACAAGCGGTATCCAGTAGCACCAGTCGCGGGTCTGCTCGTTCCCCGGCAAATGCTCCTTCCCCTCGGCCTGAAAACCGGTGAACAGGGGCGAGCCGAGGATGGTGTTGAGGTCATCGGTCGTGAACGGTGGGCGCGGGTTGGTCCCCTTCACATCGTCATAGAACAGCCCGTCCACGGGGTTCGCCATGCCAGCCCAACGCGGTTTTTTGCGAAGCCATCGATACAGCGGCGAGATCGTCGAGAGGTGCTTGTTGATGGTCGTGAACGCCGTATGCGGCATTACCGCTGCACGCGCCTTCGTTGCCGCCGTGCGCATGTCGAGATCGCGCAGTTCCCGCTTGCTCATCCACTTCGGCGGAAGGTCGCGGAGCGTGTCCCGGTATTCGGCAACGTCGAGCGGAGTGATCGAGTCAACCGCGCGGTCCCGGCCAACGAATGTCGCGAATTGAAGAATGACCTTTCGGTCCTGATTGACAGTGTCGGAGCGTTTGCCGCGCTGGCCGTTTTTTCCGCTCTTGGCGATCATTTCGGCACCCCATGCCTCAAACAGATCAAGGATGGTCTCGCCGGGCTTGGCTTTCTCAGCCTCCTTCGCCTTCGCGTCTAACACGGTCGCCGAACGTGGCGCCGCGTCCAACTCGCCGGAGTGCTTGCGGTTGAACAGGCCCACGGCGTCTATGCTCGCCTCAGCAATTGCCCGCACAAACACCGCATACTCGGCGCTGCCCTTCACGAATTCGAGGCCCCGGCGTTCAATGGCGTTGTCGGCGGCAATTTCCCATTGAGTCAAATCACCGTCCTGCAAGCGTCGCGTCATTCGGCGAAGATCGGCCTCTCGCTTGGTGAGACGTGCGGCATACTCGTCATCATCGGAGGGCCATTCTCGACGGCGGGTTTCCATTGCTTCGAGCATGCCATCGAAGGCGACACGCACGGCAACACTCGCCGGGTCCATGTTCGGCGATCTCGCCGGTGCATCAGACGGAGGGTCAAGTGCGGATGTAGGCCATCCACTTTCGATCTCGGTCAGTTTCGAATGCACGCGGCGTTCGGCAAGCCGACGATCGGGGGTCTGGAGGGATCGCCACACTTCGGCCTTCCCGACGCTCGCCTGCAACGCCTTCGGCACAAACACCCGAAGCTGCCAAGGCCCTAGCTCCTGCCCTTTTTTTCTGCGCTTGGTGACCTGATAGCCGACTGATTGCGATGCCATGTAGAGGGGTCCGTTCGTAGCACTTATCGTAACACCGATCGTAGCACCCGAGACCGCGAAACACTAGGTTTTATGCGACTCAGCAGGAAAGCTGGGGTTTGGAATATGCTTGATTCCCATCCTGTCTCCCCGACCAATCTTTCTTTCCCGCCAGAGCCCGCCGGCCTATCTCGATGCCCGGGCTATCGCCCTTCCCTCGCACCGCCTATCGCCGGTCGATGGATGCCAAAACTCACTATCGCTCCAAGCTGACCACGCCCCAAGCCGCCGTGGCGGAGATTCGCTCGGGCGAGAATGTCGCGATGGCAATGGCGGTCGCGCAACCGCCGGCTCTGCTGACCGCACTGGCAGCACGGGTAGAGGGCGGCGAGCTCGAACGGCTCAACCTGTGGTATTTCCATTCGATGGAGCACGCCGCGCGCACCATCCTGCGCTACGATCTGCTCGACCGCGTGCGCCCGCATTGCATGTTCCTGACCCGGATCGAGCGCGACATCATCACGCGCGCCGCCGGGGACGGGCGCAGCGCGATCGAATTCGTGCCGGTGGCCTTCAGCGAATCCGCGAAACTGCTCTCCGAGGATGTCGCGGTCGACACCTTCGTCGTCGCGGTCTCGCCGATGGACCGGCACGGCTGGTTCACCTTCGGGACCGGCAATGACTACGCCAGCACGGTGGCGCGATCCGCCCGCAGGCTGGTGGTCGAGGTCAATCCCAACATGCCGCGCGTTTTCGGGGATTCGCTGCTGCACATCTCCGAGGTCGATGCCATCGTCGAGCACGAGGCTCCGCTCGCCGAACTCGCCTTTCCCGAGAGCACCCCCGAGGACGAGGCGATCGCCCGAACGGTCGCGGGGCTGATCGAGAACGGGTCCTGCCTCCAGATGGGGATCGGGACGCTGCCCAATGCGGTCTGCGCGATGCTCGGCGATCACAAGGATCTGGGGATCCACACCGAATTGCTGACCCCGGGGCTCGCTGATCTGATCCGTTGCGGCGCGGTGACCAACCGCTGCAAGACCACCTATCCGGGCCGCAGCGTCTTCACCTTCGCGATGGGCGACCGCGCCTTCTACGATTTTCTCGACGACAATCCCGCCATCCACAGCGCGCCGGTACAGGTGGTCAACGACCCGCGCCATATCGCCAAGAACGACAAGGTGATCTCGGTCAACGCGACGCTGCAGGTCGATCTGGGCGGCGCCTGCAATTCCGAACATCTGCTCGGGCGCCAGTACAGCGGCTCGGGAGGGCAGCTCGATTTCGTCCGCGGGGCCGCTGCATCGCGCGGGGGCAAGTCGATCATCGTGTGCCACTCGACCGCCAAGGACGGGACGGTGTCGCGGATCGTGCCCAGGCTGGATGGCCCCGTCACTGTCCCGCGCAACGACACAAGGATCGTCGTCACCGAATATGGCATGGTGGATCTGAAGGGCAAATCGCTGGGTGAACGCGCCGAGGCGCTGATCGCGATTGCTCATCCCCGGTTCCGGGAAGGCCTTACTAAATCGCTCGAGAGCGGCCGGCTCACCTGAGAAATCCCCCCCCCCCTTGCAATTTCATTAGATAGTTCTAAATTAGGGTTCTCTTATGGACAAGCCCGTGCACGACGATCTCGTAAACCAGTTCAGCCACCATGCCGCGAAGGCGGTCGGGCTGCTCAAGGCCCTCGGCAGCGAGCCGCGGCTGCTGGTGCTGTGCTACCTTGCCGAGGCGGGGGAAATGTCGGCCGGCGATCTCACCCAACAGGTCGGGATCAGCCAGTCGGCGCTGTCGCAGCACCTCGCCAAGCTGCGCGAACAGGGCCTGGTCGCCACCCGCAAGGAAGCGCAGGCGGTGTTCTACCGCGTCTGCGACCCCAATGCCGAGCGGGTGCTGGCGCTGCTCCACGAGCTGTTCTGCCCGGAACTCGGCCAGACCTCCCAACCCGATACCGCCCCCAAGACCAAGGAAGGCTGATTATGGACCAGGACTCCCATCTCGCTCGCGCCGCCTCGCAGGTGGAAGCCGTGCTGCGCGGCGAAATTCGCGCACCGCATGTCGAAACCTTTTTCGACGAGCCCACCTTCACCGCCACCTATGTGGTGCACGATCCCGAAACCAGGCGCGCCGCGATCATCGACAGCGTGCTCGACTTCGATCACGCATCGGGCCGGACGAGCTACGAATCCGCCGATGCGGTCATCGCCTATGTCGAGCGGGAGGGGCTGAGCGTGGCGTGGCTGCTCGAGACCCATGCCCATGCCGATCACCTCTCGGCAGCGCCCTACCTGCAGGAAAAGCTCGGTGGCGAGCTCGTAATCGGGGCGGAGATCGTCACCGTCCAGAACGTGTTCGGCAAGATCTTCAACGAGGGCACGCGTTTTGCCCGCGACGGATCGCAATTCGACCGCCTGCTCGTGGATGGCGACACACTCACGATCGGCGATATCCCGCTGATCGCGCTCCACGTCCCCGGCCACACGCCCGCCGACATGGCCTATGTGATCGGCGATGCGGTGTTCACCGGCGACACCATGTTCATGCCAGATTACGGCTCGGCCCGCGCGGATTTCCCCGGTGGCGATGCGCGCCAGCTTTACCGCTCGGTACGCCGGCTGATGGCGCTGCCCGACAAGTCCCGCGTGTTCCTGTGCCACGACTACAAGGCGCCCAACCGCGATGAATTCGTCTGGGAAACCACGATGCTCGCCGAGCGCACTGGCAACGTTCATGTCCATGAAGGCGTGAGCGAGGACGATTTCGTGGCCATGCGCACCCAGCGCGATGCGACGCTGGATATGCCGCGGCTGATCCTGCCGTCGATCCAGGTCAATATCCGCGGTGGGCACCTGCCCGAACCCGAGGAGAACGGGGTGCGCTACCTCAAGCTCCCGATCGACGCGCTCTAGAAAGGTGGCTCCGATGGAAACTCTTTCGCCCCTGGTCGGGATTGCGGGAGGCCTGCTGATCGGCACCGCCGCGGGCCTGTTGCTGCTGCTCTCCGGCCGCATCGCCGGGGTCAGCGGGATGGCGGCAACCGCCGTCGGAATGGCTCCCGGCGGAGCGCCGCGACTGCAGGCGGTGGGTTTCATCCTCGGCCTGCCGCTCGGCGCGGCGCTGATCGCGCTATTGGTCCGGGCGCCCGAAGTCATCGTCACCTCCTCGGCGCCGCTGCTGGTCGCCGCCGGACTGCTGGTCGGCTTCGGGACGAGGCTGGGCAATGGCTGCACCAGCGGCCACGGGGTCTGCGGGATCGCGCGGCTCTCGCCCCGTTCGTTCGCGGCCACCGGCATCTTCATGGCGAGCGCCGCCGCGACCGTCTTTGTCCTGCGCCACGCGATCGGAGGCTGAGATGCGCAAGTTTCTTCCCGGCCTGATCGTCGGCATCGTCTTCGGCGCCGGACTCGCGCTGTCCGACATGGTCAATCCTGCGCGCGTGCTGGCATTTCTCGATATCGCCGGTGCGTGGGATCCGACGCTGGCCTATGTGATGGGCGCAGCGCTGATCCCCTCCGCAATCGCCTATCGCATCCGCCAGCGCATGGACCGACCGCTGCTGGCGCAAACCTTCGCCATCCCCGAAAGCCGCCGGCTCGACCGCCCGTTGCTGCTCGGCGCCGCGCTGTTCGGTATCGGCTGGGGGCTGGTCGGCCTGTGCCCCGGCCCAGCCCTTGCCGGGCTGGTGCTTGGCGCCTGGCAGATGTGGCTGTTCGTCGCCGCGATGCTGGCGGGCATGGCGCTCCACCGCATCGCGACGGCAACCCGCGCACCCGAGCTCAAACAAGGATAGCAATTATGCAATACACCCGCATTTCGGACCGGCTGGCGGTCGGTCCGCAAATCGAGATCGAGGATCTCGCGACGCTGGCGCAGGACGGCTTCACCGGCATCGTCAACAATCGCCCCGATGGCGAAGCCCAAGACCAGCCGATGTCGCGCGAGCTTGCGGCGGAGGCCAGTCGGCTGGGCCTGGCCTATTGGCACATTCCCGTCGTTCTCGGCGCGACGACCGATGCCGAAACACGCGACTTCGCCCCAGCCCTTCGCGACGCAGACGGGCCGGTTCTGGCCTTCTGCCGCACCGGCAACCGGTCATCGACACTCTGGGAGGCGGCGCAGACGCTGCTTTCCTGATCCCCAGTCCGCAACCGGAACGCACCCTATGCTCGACACCATCCAATATCTGCTCGGCGCCGGATCGGGTGTGTTTGTCGGCTTCGTGCTGGGGCTGGTGGGCGGCGGCGGTTCGATCCTCGCGGTCCCGCTGATGGTCTATCTGGTCGGCGTCCCCAGCCCGCATATCGCGATCGGCACCAGCGCGCTCGCGGTGGCGATCAACGCGCTCACCGGGCTGGTCGCCCATGTTCGCCGCGGCATTGTGAAGTGGCGCTGCGCGCTGGTGTTTGCGGCTGCCGGTATCGCGGGGGCCTTCGCCGGATCGAGCGCGGGCAAGGCGATCGATGGCGAGAAACTGCTCTTCCTGTTCGCCTTCGTCATGATCGGGGTCGGCTTGCTGATGCTGCGCAATCGCGGCCGCGAAGGCAATCCTGCGGTCGTGCTCGGCCGCGAGAATGCACCCCGGCTGGTCGGCTACGGGCTGGGCACCGGGCTGTTCTCGGGCTTCTTCGGGATCGGCGGAGGTTTTCTGGTCGTGCCCGGCCTGGTCGCGGCGACCGGCATGCCGATGCTCTACGCTGTCGGTTCGTCGCTGGTCGCGGTCGCCGCTTTCGGGCTGACCACTGCGGCCAATTACGCGCTCTCGGGACTGATCGACTGGGGGCTGGCCGCGGTCTTCATCGGCGGCGGGGTGGCTGGCGGATTCCTCGGCGCGCTGCTCGCCTCGCGGCTGGCGCGGCAGGAGGCGCGGCTGACGACCCTCTTCGCCATGCTCATCATTGCCGTCGCCGGCTATATGCTCTGGAACAGCGTGGCGGCCTTCTGATGGCGGCGGCACTCTTGCGACCCGTCACCCGCGCGCTTGCCCGACCGTATCCGATCGTACCCGAACGCAGAGCTCGCATGCTCTCCCGATGCCAATTGCCTTGTCATTCGCCACGGCGCGCTCCTATGCTCCTCCGCATGAAAAAGTCTCTTCTCCTCGGTCTGACGGTGCTGCTCGGCGCCTGTGAGATTACCCCCACCGATGGCAGCTCGGTCGTCACTCCGGCGATGGCTGCGACCGAGCGCGATACGCCCGAATTGCGCGGGATGAGTTTCGCGCAGAACCGCTGCGCCGATTGCCACGCAGTGGAGCGCCTTCATAGCTCCCCGGTTCCTGCCGCTCCGAGCTTCGAAGCCGTTGCGAACGTCCCGGGTGTAACGCGGGAATCGCTGACGCAGTGGCTGAAGACCTCGCACGATTATCCCCGTGAAATGTATTTCGAAATCCCGGCAGAACGGATCGACGACCTCGTCGCCTATATGCTCACCCTGCGCAGCGACGATTACGAGCCTTCGATCGGTCTGGCGCCGGATGCTTCCAAACCTGCTGGCTCGGCCGGATCGCTCGGCGGCATGACCACGGCCGCACGGTGATGGCCGCATCCTTGAGCCGACCAACGTGAAACCGCGCCCCGATTCCGCAGGTCCCGGGCAGGAGAGCGTCTGGGCCTATCCCCGCCCCGCAATCGCGGAGCCCACGGATTCGCGCATTACCATCGAACACGCGGACACTATCGTCGCCAGCACGAAGTCGGCTGTCCGCACCCTCGAGACCAGCCATCCGCCCAGCTATTACATCCCGCCAGCCGACATCACTCCGGGCGTGCTGCGGCGCGCTGCGGGCAGTTCGTTCTGCGAGTGGAAAGGCGCGGCGGTCTATTGGGATGTGGTGATCGGCGACATCGTGATCCCGCGGGTCGGCTGGAGCTATCCCAGCCCGACCGCATCCTTTGCCATGCTGCGCGATCATGTCGCCTTCTACGCCGCGCCGTTCGATCGCTGCAGCGTCGATGGCGAGACGGTCATCCCGCAGCCGGGCGAATTCTATGGCGGCTGGATCACCAGCAAGCTCGCCGGACCGTTCAAGGGTGTGCCCGGAAGCCGCTTCTGGTGATCGTTTGAGCGACGAAACCTACAAGGGAAGCGGGCGGCGGGTCCCGCGCGGACGGCTCTCGCGGCTGGGCCATTTCGGGCGGCTGGCGGGCGGAGTCGCGGGCGGGATGCTGGCGGAGGGCGCGCGGCGGCTGGCCGATGGCGAGCGCCCGCGGATGCGCGACATGCTGCTCACCCCGGGCAACATCAACGGCGCCGTCGAGCGGCTGTCGCATCTGCGCGGTGCGGCGATGAAGCTGGGGCAGATGATCTCGCTCGATGCGGGCGACATGTTGCCGCCTGAACTGTCGCAGATCATGGGTCGGCTGCGCGAGAACGCGCACCATATGCCGCCCGCCCAGCTCAACCGCGTTCTGGCGCGGCATTGGGGCAAGGACTGGCGCACCCGCTTCGCAAGGTTCGAGCCGCGCCCGATGGCCGCCGCCTCGATCGGCCAGGTCCATCGCGCGCTCACCCACGACGGGCGCGAACTGGCGATCAAGGTGCAATATCCCGGGGTGCGCGAAAGCATCGATGCCGATGTCGACAATGTCGCGACGCTGCTGCGCGTATCGGGGCTGATGCCGCGCGAGCTCGACATCGCTCCGCTGCTTGCCGAGGCCAAGCGCCAGCTGGCGGAAGAAGCCGATTACGAGCGCGAGGGCGCGCAGATGACGCTGTTCGGGCAATTGCTCGCCGATACACCCGATGTCGTGGTGCCGGAGCTCGACCGCGAATTCACCACCGATCGCGTGCTGGCGATGACCTTTCTTCCCGGCCAGCCGATCGAATCGCTCGAGACCGCGCCGCAGGACACCCGCGATGCCATGATGCGCAGGCTGATCACGCTGGTGCTGCGCGAACTGTTCGAGTTCAGCGTGATGCAGACCGATCCCAATTTTGCCAATTACCGCTACCAGCCCGACACCGGGCGGCTGGTGCTGCTCGATTTCGGCGCCGCGCGGCCGATCGATCCGGCGACCGTGCAAGGCTATCGCGGTCTGCTGGAGGCCGGTCTCTCGGACGACCGCGTGGCGATCCGCGACGCGGCGATCGCGGCGGGCTTTGTCGGCGAGGCGGCGATCGCTCGCCACGGCGGTCGCGTCGACCGGATGATCGAGGTGATCGCGGGCGAACTGAACCGTCCGGGGCCATTCGATTTCGGGGATCGCCGCTTCGTCGGTGCGCTGCGCGACGAGGGCATGGAGATCGCCGCCGACAAGGCCAGCTGGCACCTGCCGCCGCCCGACATCCTGTTCGTCCAGCGCAAGATCAGCGGCACCGCCCTGCTCGCCGCGCGGCTCAAGGCGCGGGTCGATGTCCGCGCGCTCACCGAGGGGTTTCTCGACTGAAACGTTGCGCCAGTTCCCGCGCCGGGCGATAGGCGGCCCCCCAATAAGGATGGCGGAGGGAAAATCCGAAATGGCCTATCCCGCCGCACCCAACACCTCGCTGGAATATCGCGCCATCTGGGCGATCGCGCTGCCGGCGATGGTGACCAATATCGCCACCGCGATGATCGGCGTGGGCGACATGTGGATCGTCGGGCGGCTGGGCGATGCACCGACCCAGGGCGCGGTCGATATCGGCGCGCGGCTGTTCGCCATGCTGTTTGTGGTGATGAACTTCCTCAAGACCGGGACCACCGGGCTGGTCGCGCAGGCCGGCACCCGCGACGGCGCTCAGGAACAGGCGGCGGTGCTGATGCGCGGGCTGGCGGTGGGACTGGCGATCGCGCTGGCCCTGCTGGCGGCCAAGCCGCTGCTGCTGCCCGCGCTGCTGACCGTTCTGGGCGCCGACGGCGAGGTGCTGGGCGCGGCTCGGATCTATGCCGAGATCCGTTACTGGAGCGCGCCCGCGGTGCTAGCCAATTTCGCGCTGGTGGGCTTTCTTGTCGGGCGGCGGCAGATGCGCGCGGTGCTGGTGTTCGAAGTGGCCTACAATCTGCTCAATCTCGCGCTTGGCGCCTGGCTGGCGCTCGGCCTCGACTGGGGCATCGCCGGGATCGGCTGGTCGAGCTTTGTCGCCGAAATAGCCAAGCTGGCAGCAGTCGCGGGCTTCATAATGTTTGGAACCAACGGCAAGGCACTGCGCACCGCGCTGCTGCAGCGCGGAACCCTGCGCTGGGCAGAGCTGCGCCCCTTCCTCTCGGTCAATCGCGACCTGTTCCTGCGCACGGTGGTGCTAATGGTGGCGCTGGCGGCGCTGACCCGGCTCAGCGCCGAGCGCGGGGTGGTCTCGCTCGCCGCCAATGGCATCTTCTACCAGCTGTTCGTGGTCACCGCGCTGCTGCTCGACGGGTTCGAGAACGCCGCGCAGGTCCTCAATGGCGAGCGGCTCGGCGCGGGCGACCGCGAGGGTTTCACCCGGTATATCGGCGCGATGCTGTGGCGCGGGCTCGGCGTCGCGCTGGCGCTCTCGGCGCTGTTCGCGCTGTTTGCGGGCCCGGTGATCGACAGTTTCGCCGCCACCCCCGAAATCGCCGCAATGGGCCGCCAGCACGCGGTGTGGCTGGCGGTGATCCCGGTCGCGGGCTTCGCCGCCTTCGTTTACGATGGCGTGTTCGTCGGGGCGAGCTGGACCCGCGCGCTTTTGGGATCGATGATCGGCGCAGCAGTGCTCTACGCCGCGCTGCTGTGGCTCACCTGGCCGCTGGGCAATGACGGGCTGTGGCTGTCGTTCGCGCTGTTCCTGGCGGCGCGGGCCGTGTTCCAGGCAGTGCAGGTCAGGCGGTTGACCGCGCGCAGCTTCCCCGCCTGACCGGCTCGCTTATTCGCCTTGCACGATCGCCGGACGGTGATTGGCGAGCACACCCACCACCGCGGTCCACACCGCGACGTTCTGGCGCAATTGCACCGGATCGATCTTGTCGAGCGTGTCGTTCTCGGTGTGGTGCAGGTCGAAATAGCGGGTGCCGTCCTGTTGCAGGTCGATCAGCGGCCCACCCTGCTCGCGCACCAGATTGAGATCGGCACCGCCGGTGGCGACATTGGTCGAGGGACCGACGCCGAAGCGGGCCACGGCCTGCGCCAGCTGGCGGTAAAGATCGGGATCGCTACCGGTGAAATTGCTCTCCAGCCGCCAGACGCGGTCCGCGCCGAAATCGCTTTCCAGCCCGACAAATACCGGCTCGTCGGCATGCGCGGCGGCGTAGGCGCGCGAGCCCCACAAACCGGTTTCTTCCGCCCCGGCGAACAGGACGCGAATGGTGCGTAGCGGCTGGCCGTAGGTGGCGACATGCTTGGCCGCCGCGGCGATGATCCCGCAGCCCGCGCCATCGTCGAATGCGCCGGTGCCATTGTCCCAGCTGTCGAGATGGCAGGCGAGCAGCACCGGCGGCAGCGAGGCATCGCGCCCGGTGATCTCGCCGACGACATTACCGCTCTCGGTTTCGCCGATGAAGCGCGGGGTCATCAGCAGCTCCATGGTTACCGGACGACCTTCGGCACGCGCGAACACGCGCTCGAGATTGTCGGCATCGGGATTGGACAGAGCGCCTGCGGGGATCGGCGTGGTACCTTCAGGGAAAGTGGTGTTGCCAGTGTGGCTGACGCGCTGATTGTCGGTCCCGATCGAGCGGATCACCGTGGCCACCGCGCCCTTGCTGGCGGCGAGCGCCGGGCCAGTCCAGCGCGCCGGGCCCGCAAAACCGTAGCCCGAGCCATCCTGCGTGGGCCGCATGTCGTGGCTGATGAAGGCGATCTTGCCAACGAGGCTCCCCGCGGGTGCGGCGACAAGGTCGGCATAGCTGGGGAAATAGACCACCTCGGCGGTCAACCCGTCCGGACCGGTCGTGCCGCTGTTGCCGAGCGCGGCGATATGCATCGGCTGGACGAAGGGCGCGGTGACGCGCGCGGTTTCCGCGCCGCGTTCCCAAGTCTGCATCATGAAGGGCTCGTTGGCGATATTGGCGAACCCCTCGGCGCGCAGCCAGGCCATCGCCCAAGCGCGCGCGCGCGCCTCGGCTTCGGTGCCGGGCATCCGGGGGCCTACCTCGGTGGTGATGCCCTCGACGAAATCCCAGGCGATGGTGTCGGAATCGAGCGCGGCTTCCGCCTCGGCCAGCGCGGGCGATTCGGCGGCTCCCATGGTCTGGGCCGCGGCTATGGACGGGAGGGCGGAAGCAGCGGCCAGCGCAATCAGAAGGGTTCTCATGGCCGCGACTGCTAGCACGCCCTTGCCTCGTGCCAAGGCCTATTGTGCTTGCCGCGCCCACCTTGCCACCCCAACCTTGCCCGAAAGGGCGTCAGCGCCTATCTGGCCTGCTGAAATTCCCCCTATTCCCGTTACCCGCCCCAATTCCCGTTACCCGAAGGACCCGCCCGATGGCCGCGCAATACGCCTACGTCATGAAGGACATGACCAAGACCTTCCCCGGCGCCCCCAAGCCGGTGCTCGCCAACATCAATTTGCAATTCTATCGCGGCGCGAAGATCGGCATCGTCGGCCCCAACGGCGCGGGCAAGTCCACGCTGATCAAGATCATGGCCGGGATCGACACCGACATCAGCGGCGAGGCCTGGCCGGGCGAGAACGTCACCGTCGGCTATCTCGAGCAGGAGCCCGAGCTCGACCCGACCAAGACCGTGCTGGAAAACGTCCGCGAAGGCGCCAAGGAGACCGCCGATCTGGTCGCGCGCTTCAACGCGATTTCTGCCGAGATGGCCGAACCCGATGCCGATTTCGACAAGCTCGGCGACGAGATGAGCGAATTGCAGACCAAGATCGACGCGGTCGATGGCTGGACGCTCGACAACCAGCTCGAGATCGCGATGGAAGCGCTGCGCTGCCCACCGGGCGAAATGGGCGTGGACACGCTGTCCGGCGGCGAGAAACGCCGCGTCGCGCTGACCCGGCTGCTGATCCAGAAGCCCGACATCCTGCTGCTCGACGAGCCCACCAACCACCTCGATGCCGAAAGCGTCGAATGGCTGGAAAACCATCTCAAGGAATATGCCGGCGCGGTGCTGATGATCACCCATGACCGCTACTTCCTCGACAATGTGGTCGAATGGATCCTCGAACTCGATCGCGGCTCCTACTTCCCCTACGAGGGCAATTATTCGACCTATCTGGAGAAGAAGGCCAAGCGCCTCGACCAGGAAGATCGCGAGGAAAGCGGCCGCTCCAAGGCGCTCAAGGAAGAGCTCCAGTGGATTCGCCAGACCCCCGCTGCGCGCCAGACCAAGTCCAAGGCGCGGATCCGCAAGTTCGAGGAACTGCAGGAGGCCCAGAGCCAGCGCAAGCCGGGCAAGGCGCAGATCGTGATCCAGGTCCCCGAACGGCTCGGGAGCAAGGTGATCGAAGCCAAGAACATCACCAAATCCTATGGCGACAAGCTGTTGTTCGAGAACCTGTCCTTCATGCTGCCGCCGGGCGGCATCGTCGGCGTGATCGGCCCCAATGGCGCGGGCAAGTCCACGCTGTTCAAGATCCTCACCGGCAAGGAAACCCCCGACAGCGGCACCGTCGAGATCGGCGATACCGTCCATCTGGGCTTCGTCGACCAGAGCCGCGGCGACCTCAATCCCAAGAACAACGTCTGGGAGGAAATCTCCGACGGCCACGACTACATGAAGGTCAACGGGCACGACGCCAGCACCCGCGCCTATGTCGGCGCGTTCAACTTCAAGGGCGGCGACCAGCAGAAGAACGTCGGCAAGCTCTCGGGCGGCGAACGCAATCGCGTCCACATGGCCAAGATGCTCAAGCAGGGCGGCAACGTGCTGCTGCTCGACGAACCGACCAACGATCTCGATGTCGAGACGCTGGGTGCGCTGGAAGACGCGATCGAGAATTTCGCCGGCTGCGCGGTGGTGATCTCGCATGACCGCTTCTTCCTCGATCGGCTGGCGACGCACATCCTCGCCTTCGAGGGCAACAGCCATGTCGAATGGTTCGAAGGCAATTTCGATGCCTATGAAGAAGACAAGCGTCGCCGCCTCGGCGATGCGGCAGATCGCCCGACGAGGCTGGCTTACAAGAAGCTGACGCGCTGATCCGAGTATCCGGTCGTCCGTCACCTGCGATGCCGGGTGGCGGACGACCGATCAATGGATGTTAATTGCGGCCCGCCATTCCGCGGCCATGCGCTTCCCACGCTCAACCCGGGAGACTGCATGTCCGCAAAAATCTGGCCCACGATTACATTCTTGGTCTTTGCCTCTATCGGGTATGGCGCCCGCGAGGCAATCGGTAGCGTTTACGGAACCGCCGAGGCCCGGCAATTGCTCGAGGCTCTGTCCCGCGCCGGTCTCTATCTGGGTTCCGCAACCGCGACTGCGTCGGCCACCACGCTCGCGCTGATGCTCACGCTGATCGGCATGCTCCGCAAGCTGGATACCGATTTCGACAAGGAAACCTACCGCCGGGTTACGCTCATCGCGACGCTGGCCACCGCCTCGTTGATGATGAGCCTGCTGGTGCTGCTGGCTTTTGTCGTCCCGATCGGTGAGTTCGAGGAACTGCCCGCAGGCTGGTACAAGGCTCTCTACGAAGTGCTGTTCGCAGGAGCGGTGATCATGGTCGGCCTGCTCGCCGCGACGGTAATGGTCACTTATTTAACCGTGCGCCGGGTCGTCGGACAGATCACGCCGGGAGAGGATGTCTAAAACAGCAAAAGAGCTGCGGATCCGAGAATGCGGATTCAGGTTAGTGCCCCCTTATATGAACGGAAGGCGACCAATGTGGTTCAGTCTGGGGTCAGTCCCTAAATATTACTAAGGCGCTATCGACATCTGAGTTCAACACGCCGCAGCTGGTGGAGCGGCAACAGGGACGGAGACACGCTCCATGACTTTGACAGACCTTCTCAAAGGCACCGCGATCGGCGCGCTAACCATAGGGATGCTGTTCGCGGCGATCCCCGAGCGAGCCGAGGCGGCGGAAACTGCGGCAGCGGCAATGGTTGGGGTGGCGCAAGACCGCGGCCAGGCCCGCGACGAACGCCGCGCGGCGCGGCAGCAGGTCCGTGAAGCGCGTCAGGCCGATCGGCCGCAACGCCAGCGCGAATTGGCGCCCGAGAGCGAGCCTCAGGTTGCTCCCCAGCAACGTCAGGTGGAACGCAGCGATCGAAGAGCCAGCCGCGAGGCGGCGCGGGCTCAGGCGCAGCGCCAGGTTCAAAACCGCGGCGACCAGTTCCGCCGCGGCGCGGTGGAGCGTGGCGATGCAGGCCTCGCCGCGCAGCGCGAAGCAATCCGCCAGGCTCAGCGCAGCGGTCAGGAGCAGGCCCGCCAGGACAATGCGCGGCAGAACCGAGCCGCTCAGCAGGCCAATCGGGCGGCTCGTCAGGCCGATGCCCGTCAGGACCGACGCGAAGCGCGTCAGACCTACCGTACAGGCGAACGCGAGGGCTATCGCGACGGTCGCCGCGCAGACCAGCGCGAGGATCGCCGCGCAGACCAGCGCGAGGATCGCCGCGCAGACCAGCGCGAGGATCGCCGCGACGCGCGGCAGGCTTATCGTGCTGGCGAACGCGAAGGCTATCGCGATGGCCGCCGGGTGGATCGGCGGGTCGACCGGCGCGAGGACCGGCGCGACACACGGCAGGCCTATCGCTCGGGTCAACGCGATGCCACTCACTCCAACCGGCAGGCACGCTATTACGACGGTCGCCTCTGGAACGACTACCAACGGTGGGACCGTCAGAACTGGCGCAACAATCAGCGTTACAACTGGCAGCGCCATCGCACATCCCATCGCAGCCTGTTCCGGCCGGGACGCTATTATTCGCCCTACAGCAATCACCGCTACAGCCGGTTGAGCATCGGGATCAGCCTGGGCAGCGTGTTCTTCGGCTCACGCTACCAGCTCAACGACCCGTCGCGCTATCGCCTGCCCGAGGTCTACGGCCCCTATCGCTGGGTCCGCTATTACGACGACGTGCTGCTGGTCGATATCTACTCCGGCCAGGTCGTCGATGTAATTCACGATTTCTTCTGGTAAACGTCATACCGAGCTTGCCCGCCCCTAGATAACAGGGTTGGCGAGGCCACCGAGACCCCCGTCGAGAGATCGGCGGGGGTTTTTGTTCCCTTCGGGAGTCCCGCGCTCAGCCGGGGACCTTGCCGAAGGGCAGCATCCGCAAGATACCGCCATTGCGGTCGATAAAGGTGTGTTTGAGAGCGCCGAGAATGTGCAGCCCGATGAGGTAGATGAATATCTGCCCGCCAAGCGCATGCGCGTCGAAAATCGTGTCGCCCAGGCCTTCGTTTGATCCGACTGGCAGCGGGGGAATGGTGAAGAGACCGAACATCTCGACCGTACGCCCGTCGAGTGAATTGGCCAGCCAGCCGCCAAGCGGCAGGCCAATCAGCAGCACATAGAAGATGATGTGCACGCTGCGCGCCAGCACCTTCTCCCAGCGCGCAAGATCTACTGGCAGCGGAGGCACCGGATGCGTCCAGCGCCAGGCCAGCCGTCCCAGTGTCAGCAGCAAGATCGTAATCCCGAGCGCCTTGTGGTTCGCAAAATATTGCATGGCATCGACGCGGGAGGCGTGTTCGGCGGCTTCGGCGATGCGCCAGTTCACGATCACCGCAAGCGCGATCAGCCAGTGGAAGATCATCGCCCCGGTCGAATAGCGGCGGCCGTTTCCGGTGTGGGCGGCGGTGTCGTTCAAGCTCATGGTACCCGGCCTCCTCGATTGGCCTCAGGTTTAGCGCGCAATAACGAAGCCGCAAGCCGCTCGCTTGCAGCGTGCGCGCCAATTGCTAATTAGGCCGCATGGCAACCAAACAGATCATCCCCGATCAGGACGCGCTCAGGCGCACCGGCGAGACCGTCCGCAAGCGGCTGACCGGTGATCCCGATATCTACCGGGTTCCGACCGACAAGGCGGAGATCTTCGCGGTCGGCAATTTCCTCTCACCCCAGGAATGTCAGCGCTTCGTGCAGATGATCGATGTCGTCGCCCGGCCCAGCGCCCTGCACGAAGAGGCCTACGCCACCGGGTTTCGCACCTCCTATTCGGGCAATTTCAATTCTGGAGACCCCTTCGTCCTGAGTATCTCGCGGCGGATCGACGATCTGCTCGGGATCAATTCCAAATGCGGCGAAACGATCCAGGGCCAGCGCTATCTGCCGGGGCAGGAGTTCAAGCCGCACAACGACTGGTTCCACACCAGCGAGAAATACTGGCAGGGCGAACGCAAGCGCGGCGGTCAGCGCAGCTGGACCGCGATGGCCTTCCTCAACAAGGTGGCCGAGGGCGGCCACACCGATTTCAGCGAGATCGGCGCCTCGATCGAACCCAAACCCGGCGTGCTGCTGGTGTGGAACAACGCACTTCCCGATGGCACCCCCAACGAGGCCACGCTGCACGCCGGAACGCCGGTGATCAGTGGCGAGAAATACGTGCTGACCAAATGGTACCGCACGCGCAAATGGAAGTGATCGCCTAGGCCTTCCGGGCCAGCGCCTCGGCGATCAGCGCGCGGCTGTTGGCGATACCATAGAGCGCGATGAAACTGCCCATCCGCGGCCCCTGCGCCGAGCCGAGCAGCGTCTCGTAGAGCGCCTTGAACCAGTCGCGCAAATTGTCGAAGCCGAAGCGCTCGTCCTTGCCGATCTCGTAAACCAGGGTCTGGATATCCTCGGCGGAGGTCCCCGGATCGCACTTCGCAAGTTGGTCGTCGAGCGCTTGCAGTGCCGCGGCCTCGTTGGCTTCTGGGGCGCGCTTGACCAGTGTCGGGGCGATGAAGTCGCGATTGTAGGCCAGCGCAGAACCAACCAGGGCGTCGAGCTCGGGGTGGCGGGCCGGATCGGGGTCGGCGATATAATTGCCCAGATAGGACCATACCTGCGCGCGATCCGCTTGCGCGCCCAGCACGCCGACCAGATTGAGCAGCAGGCCATAGGTCACGGGCAAGCTCTCGCCCGCGCCAGGCGCTTCGGGACCCTGCCAGCCGCCATTGGCACGCAGCAGATGCCACGCCGGATTGCCCAGCTGCTTGTCGAGCGGCTGCTCGGCGAACCGTTCGCGGAACTGCCAGTAATCGTCGACCGCGCGTGGGATCACGTCCACATGCAATTGCTTGGCGCTCTTGGGATTGGGGAAGATGTAGAAGCCCAGGCTCTCTTCGCTGCCATAGGTCAGCCATTCCTCGATCGTCAGGCCGTTGCCCTTGGACTTGGAAATCTTCTCGCCATTGGCATCGAGGAACAGCTCGTAGATCAGCCCCTCGGGCTTGCGCCCGCCGAGCACCTGGACGATCTTGCCCGACTGGACCCCGCTGTCGGTCAGATCCTTGCCATACATCTCATAGTCGACGCCGAGCGCGTACCAGCGCATCGCCCAGTCGACCTTCCACTGCAGCTTCGCGCTCCCGCCGAGCGCGGATTGCTCGATGACGCTGCCATCCTCGTCGGTGAAGCGGATCGTACCGGCCTCGGCATCTACGACCTCGACCGGCACCTGCAGCACCCTGCCGCTGGTCGGGCTGATCGGCAGCACCGGCGAATAGGTCTGGCGCCGTTCCTCGCGCAAGGTCGGGAGCATGATGTCGAGAATGGCCTGATTGCGGCGCAGCACCTGGCGCAGCGCATCGTCGAAAGCCCCCGAATTGTAACAATCGCTGGCAGCAACGAACTCGTAGTCGAAGCCGAAACGGTCGAGAAATTCGCGCAGCCTGATGTTGTTGTGATGCGCGAAGCTGGCATGGCCCCCGCCCTCATCGGCAGCGAACGGGTCCGGAATGCGGCTGAGCGGCTTGTGCAGGTTCGCCTCGAGCAGCGCCTTGTTGGGGACGTTGTCGGGCACTTTGCGCAGGCCATCCATGTCGTCCGAAAAGGCGACCAGCCGCGTCTTGCCGTCCTCGGGCCGGGCACCGATCATCGCCTCGAAGGCACGCCGCACCAGCGTGGTCCGCAGCACTTCCTGGAAGGTGCCGATATGCGGCAGGCCCGAGGGACCGTAGCCGGTTTCGAACAGCACTGGAGACCCATCAGGCTTGACGCCATCGGGATAGCGCTTGAGCAGCCGCTGCGCCTCCTGGAACGGCCAGGCCTTGGAGGTGCGGGCGGCTTCGATCAATGTGGGTTCGCTCATGATGCGGCGAATTGCGTTTTCCCGCTAGGATTGCAAGCGGCCACACCCCATAATACTGCCTCGGCTTGCCATTCGCGGCCGCACCGAACGATCGGACCGACGCTTGGAACCACTTTTCTTAGCTGTCACGCCGGGAGCAGCGCCGATCGTCGGGCTGGTCCTGCTGATCGCCCTGTTCGTGGCTTTTGCACTCGAGCGCCGACCGCCGGTTACCGTGGCGGTGTGCGGGGCGATCCTGATGATGGTCCTCGGTTTCCTGCCTCCCAACGATATCGTTTCGGCCTTCAGCAACAGCGCGCCGATCACCATCGGGGCGATGTTCGTGCTCAGCGGGGCCTTGCTGCGCACGGGCGCGCTGGAGGAAATCTCCGGGATCATCATCCGACGAACCCTGCGCAAGCCGCGGCTCGCTATCGCGGAAATCGGTGCCGGCACTTTCGTCGCTTCGGCCTTCATGAACAACACCCCGGTGGTGATCGTCATGATCCCGATCATGAAGCGGCTGGCCCGGGTGATGAAGGTCGCGGCGACCAAATTCATGATTCCGCTGTCCTACATCTCGATCCTGGGAGGGACGATGACCCTGATCGGCACCTCGACCAATTTGCTCGTCGACGGGGTCGCACGCGAACAGGGTCAGGCCGCTTTCGGCATTTTCGAAATCACCGGAGTGGGCCTGATCACGGCCACTGCCGGGTTCGTTGCCCTGCTGGTGCTCGGCCCCTTCCTGCTCCCCGCCCGCGACGAAGAAGCGGGCGATGAGCTCACGGAAAGCGAAGCCTATCTCTCGACGCTCGAGCTCAACCGCGACAGCGCTCTCGTCGGCCAGGAAGTCGGCCGAACCGCGCTCTCCCGCCGACCGGGCGTTCGAATCGTCGGCGTGATGCGCGGGGCAGAAACGATCCGCAACAATGTCGGCATGCTGGTCCTCGCGGGAGGCGACCGACTGATCGTCGCCGCCAGCCCCGCGGAACTGACCTCGCTGGCCGAAGCGATCGATTTTCGGGTCGGCCTGACCGGCGTCGGCGGCGGGGTCGCGACTTCGGGGAAGGATCGCCCGCGCGACCTCAAGCTGATCGAGGCGGTGGTGTCCTCGACCCACCCGATCATCGGCCGCCGGCTGGCCGAGATCCCGCTGCTCTCGAAGCTTCGCGTCCGGGTGCTGGGCCTTGCCCGCCCGCGGCATCTCGCCGGTCCCGATCTGTCCAGCGCCAGAGTGCGCGCGGGCGATCGCCTGCTCATCGCGGGCAGCGGCGATTCGATCCAGTCGCTCCAGTCGAATATCGACTTGACCGATGTCGAGGTCGCGGAAACCGCTGCTTTCCGGCGTACCAAAGCCCCCATCGCTATCGGCACGCTTGCGCTGGTAGTGCTCGGCGCGGCGCTGTTCGACCTGCCGATCGTCGCGCTCGCGCTGGTGGGTGTGGCGCTGGTCCTCGTATCCCGCTGCATCGAACCCGAAGAAGCCTGGCGTTCGATCGATGGCAATACGCTGGTTCTGATCTTTGCGATGATCGCCTTCGGGATCGGGTTGCAGAACGCGGGCACCGTCGAGCTTCTGGTGGCCGAAATCGAACCGCTGTTGCGCGGCGCCTCGCCGATCCTGCTGCTGTTCGGCATTTACGCGCTCACCAGCGTCCTCACCGAAGCCGTCACCAACAATGCCATCGCGGTCATCATGACGCCGATCGTCATCGCGCTGGCAAACAATCTCGGTATCGATCCGCGACCGCTGATCGTGGCGGTGATGTTTGGCGCCAGCGCCAGCTTTGCCACGCCGATCGGCTACCAGACCAATACGCTCGCCTATGGCGCGGCGAATTACCGCTTCATCGATTTCGTCAAGATCGGCGTGCCGATGAACATCATCGTCGGCATTGCCTCATGCTTGGGGATCATCCTGTTCTTCTGAGCACGACACCGCGCGGGCGTGTTTACTTTTCGTTCTGCCATTTCCATAGCATTCTCGCCCATGGCGAATACCCTCCCCCTTCCAGCGCTGCATGCCAGCCACGCCGGGACCTGGCTGCGCGACGCGCCGCAGGTCGCGGGCGGCGCCACGCGCGGCTGTTCGAAGGGCGAGGCGGTGATGGCGGCCGCGGATACCCCGCTGCTGCTGCTCAACGCGCCGCTGGTGGCAAGCCGGCTGGGCTATCCCGATCTCTCGGGGCTCGACCTGCTGGAACTCTTCGCCTTCGTCCATCCGGCAAAGTTCTGTGTCCCCACGCCCAAGGGGCTGGCGCATGCGCTGGGGCTGGAGGAGCCAACCAGCGACGACGCGGTGCCGCTGCTGCTCCAGCAGGCCGGTGCGGCGCTGGTCGCAACTTGCGAAAGCCCGGACTGGGCCGAGCGCGAGGGCGCCTGGTCCGCGCTCCAGTCGCTCGCGCGGCTGCGCTGGCCCTGGGCGCAGGTGCTCGCCCCCCATATCCGCCAGCCCGAACGCGCGGAGAAATGGTTGTTCGCCCGGCTCCCCGAATGGGAGGAAGCGCCCGAACGCGCGCAGCCGCAACAGGTCCTGCTCGACGAGCTCGAGGTCGAGGGCCAGCTCGAACGGCTGACCGGCGAAGGCGCCGAGCGGCGCGAGGGGCAGCGCCAGTTCTCGCGCGGCGCCGGCGGTATTTTCGCGCCCCGCGACAAGAACAAGCGTCCGCATGTTCTGCTGGCGCAGGCCGGGACCGGGATCGGCAAGACGCTGGGCTATCTCGCCCCCGCCTCGCTCTGGGCCGAGCGTTCGGGCGGGACGGTGTGGGTTTCGACCTACACCAAGAACCTCCAGCGCCAATTGCGCCAGGAAAGCACCCGCGCCTGGCCCGCCGCCCGTCCCGACGGTTCGCCCCCGGTGGTGGTGCGCAAGGGCCGCGAGAACTACCTGTGTCTGCTCAATCTCGAGGATGCGCTGCAGGGCGGCTTTTCGGGGCGCCCCGCGATCCTCGCGCAGCTGGTGGCGCGCTGGGCGGCCTACAGCAGCGATGGCGACATGATCGGCGGCGATCTGCCCGGCTGGCTGGGCACGCTGTTCCGCAAGCGCGGGATCGCGGCGCTCACCGACCAGCGCGGCGAATGCATCTATGCCGGTTGCCCGCACTACCGCAAATGCTTCATCGAACGCAGCGCGCGCGCCGCGGCGCAGGCCGATCTGGTGATCGCCAACCATGCGCTGGTGATGGTTAACGCCGCGCGCGGGCGCGACATTTCGGGCCGACCGACGCGGATCGTCTTCGACGAAGGGCACCATGTTTTCGACGCCGCCGATTCAATCTTCGCCGCCGGGCTGACCGGCAACGAGGCGATCGAGCTTCGCCGCTGGATCGTCGGCCCGGAACGCACCAGCCGCGGGCGGCGGCGCGGGCTGGCGGCGCGGCTTGCCGATGTCGCGAGCTATGACGAGGCCGGCGGCGAGGCGATCGAGGCGGCGGTCGAGGCGGCGCAGGCGCTGCCCTCCGAAGGCTGGCTCGGGCGGCTGGCCGAGGCCATGCCCGCAGGGCCGGTCGAGGCGCTGCTCGCGCAGGTCCGCACCACCACCTATGCGCGCGACGAAAGCGGGCAGGAAGCGGGCTACGGCATCGAAACCGAAACCGCGCAGCTTCCGGGCGAACTGGTCGAGGCGGCGGGGCTGGCGGCGCAGGCGCTCGCCGCGATCCGCCAGCCATTGCTCAAGCTCGCCGGTCGGCTCGAAGCGGTTCTCGAGGATGCGCCCGACTGGCTCGACGGCCAGGGCCGCGCGCGGATCGAGGGCGCGCGCCATTCGCTCGCCTGGCGGATCGACCTGCTCGCCGCGTGGGAAGCACTGCTGGCGCGGCTGGGCGGGCCTGCGGACCCCGATTTCGTCGACTGGCTGGCGGTCGATCGCAATGATGCGCGCGAGTTCGACATCGGCGTCCACCGCCACTGGCTCGACCCGATGAAACCCTTCGCCAAGGTGGTGCTCGAACCGGCCCACGGGGTGATGCTGACCAGCGCGACGCTGACCGATCGCGACGAGAGCGGCCCCGACTGGCCGGGCGCGATCGCGCGCAGCGGGGCGCCGCATCTCGATCTCGTGCCGCGCACCGCGCAGTCCGACAGCCCGTTCGACTACGCCAGCCGCGCCGAGGTGCTGATCGTCACCGATATCAAGCGCGGCGACATCGCAGGCTTGGCGGGCGCCTATTCGCGGCTGATCGAGGCCTCGGATGGCGGGGTGCTGGGGTTATTCACCGCGATCCGGCGGATGCGCGCGGTCCACGGGCGGATCGCCGACCGGCTGGCGCGGGCGGGTCTCCCGCTCTACGCACAGCATGTCGATCCGATCGACACCGGCACGCTGACCGATATCTTCCGCGATGACCCGCGCGCCAGCCTGCTGGGCACCGATGCCCTGCGCGATGGGGTCGATGTCCCCGGCCGCTCCTTGCGCTGCGTGGTGATGGAAAGCACCCCCTGGCCGCGTCCGACCATCCTCCACCGCGCACGCCGCGCCGCGGCGGCGGGCGAACCCGGCGGCGCCAAGGGGTTCGACGACCGGATCATCCGTTCGCGGCTGGCGCAGGCTTTCGGGCGCCTGATCCGCACCCGCGATGATTCGGGCCATTTCGTGGTGCTGTCTGCGGCCTTCCCGACAAGGCTGCTGTCCGCCTTCCCGCCGGGCGCGCCGGTCATACGCCTGACGCTCGAAGAGGCTTTACAGCGAGTCGCGCAAGGTGTTGGAGCGCAGGCAATGATCGGCATGGAACAGCAACAGGCGGACACGCAGTGAAGACTCTCGGGCTCATCCGCCACGCCAAGTCCGACTGGTCGGATGCGGACAAGCGCGATTTCGATCGCGGGCTCAACGCGCGCGGCAAGCGCGGGGCGCGGCTGATGGGCAAGCATATCCGCACGCAGGGCACCGCCTGGGAAAAGCTGGTCGCCAGCCCCGCAGAGCGGGTGAAGATGACGCTCGCCGAGGCGCTCCCCGATCTGGATCCGCAATGGGACCGGCGGCTCTATCTCGCTTCGACCGAAACGATCTGCGAAGTGATCCGCGAATTCGGCGGCGACGGAGATGCGCTGCTGCTCGCAGGCCATAATCCCGGGCTGGCGGATATGGTCCTCCAGCTCGTCGCACCGGGCGCCGAGAACGATCTGTTCGACGAGGCCAAGGCCAAGTTCCCCACCGCCAGCTTCGCGGTGTTCGAGCTCGCGATCGAGGATTGGGCGGATATCACCGAGGGCTGCGGCACGCTGGTGCATTTCACCCGCCCCCGCGACCTCGATCCGGAGCTTGGCCCGGAAGAGTGACCCCCGACTAGCGCAGGATGCGCGGCCCCGGCCCGCCCTGCGCGGCGACATCGTCGGGGTTGTAGAGCTTGCAGGTCTTGAGGCTGAGACAGCCGCAGCCGATGCAGCCATCGAGATTGTCGCGCACTGCCTGCAATTGCGCGATCCGTTTGTCGAGCCCGCCGCGGATCGCCTCGCTGATCTTCCACCAGTCGAAACTGCTCGGCGTGCGTCCCTGTGGCAGCGCGCGCAGGTGTTCGCCGATTTCCTCGAGCGAGAGCCCGAGCCGCTGGACGATCAGGATGAAGCTCAGCCGGCGGATATCGCTGCGCAGGAAGCGGCGCTGGTTGCCCGCGGTGCGCAGCGGCGCGATCAGCCCCTTGTCCTCGTAGAAACGGATCGCCGAGACCGAGAGACCGGTGCGGCGCGCCAGCTCGCCGATCGAGAGAAGGTCGGTGGGGTTCATCGGATCCGCCGCTAGCGCAAAAAATGCTTGACCTCAAGTGAGCTTGAGATCGTATCGACCTCGGCAACGTTTCCGAAGCGGCCGCACCGTGCGTCACGCAAGCACGGAGAACACCGATGCCGAAGGGTTATCTCGAACACGCCAATATCTCGGTCACCGACCCCGAACGCAGCGCCGCGCTGCTGACCGCCATGCTCGGCTGGAAGGAGCGCTGGCGGGGGCCTTCGCTCAAATACGGCCGCTCGGTCCATATCGGCAACAAGGACTGCTACCTCGCGCTCTACACCGGCGACCAAGTCCATGGTGATTACACCAAGGGCCAGCCGCTCAACCATATCGCCTTCGTGGTCGACGATCTCGACGCCGCTGAGGCGGTCGTGAAGAACCATGTGCTCGAGCCCTTCGGCCACGATGATTACGAGCCGGGCAGACGGTTCTATTTCTTCGACTGGGACGGAATCGAATTCGAAGTGGTCAGCTACGAAGCCATCGCTTCCGCACCCGACGCCGCAACCGGGCCTTCATAGCCGGCCAGCGCGGCAAGCGGCACCGTCTCGAATTGCCCCAGCCAGCGCCGCGCGAGCTTCGCCAATGGCATCGGGTTGAGATAGTGCCGCTTGCAGCGCCCGTCGCGGTGGCTGGCGACCAGTTCGGCCGCCTCGAGCACCGCGAGGTGCTTGGCCACCGCCTGCCGCGTCATCGGCAGGCCTTCACCCAATTGCCCGAGCGTCAGCCCGCCCGCCTCGCTCAGCCGGTCGAGCAGCTTGCGGCGGGTGGGATCGGAAAGCGCGGTGAAGGTGTTCGTCATGACGTCAGACTAGGCAGGCGTGGGCGATTCGCTCAAGCGGCGCGGGTCACAGCAGCGCGACTTGTCCACGGCCTGACCAGGGCTCGCCGCTGCGGTCGATCGTCAGATCGCCCGACCACGCACTGCACAGCGCCCGCGCCTGATCGGGCGCGCCCGAGGTCCACAGCGCCTGATCCTCGCGCGCCAGCACCACCGGCATTCGCGAGTGGATCGCG
Source organism: Erythrobacter sp. QSSC1-22B (assembly GCF_001678665.1). Classification (GTDB taxonomy): domain Bacteria; phylum Pseudomonadota; class Alphaproteobacteria; order Sphingomonadales; family Sphingomonadaceae; genus Qipengyuania. The sequence continues at coordinate 144,804 of NZ_LZRP01000006.1, read as the reverse complement.
GCGGCGGGCCCTTCGGCCTCGGTCATTACCATCGAATAGACCGCGCCCCATTCGTCGCTCGGGCGCCAGATCCCCGCCACCGCGAACAATTCCCCGCCCGGCAGGCTCATCCAGCTGCGGGTCTTGCTCCCCGAGGGACCTTCCGCCTCCGCCCAGGCGGTCAGCGGGATCAGGCAGCGACGCTGCTCGAAGGATTGCCTCCAGAAGAAACCATCAAGCTTGTCGCTGCGCGCATTGTTGACCGGCTTGGGCTTGAGCGGCTGGCCGGTCTTGTCCTTGCGCTGGAGCGGGAAGCCCCAGACCATGCTGCGCAAGTTTCCCCCGGCGACCACCAGCCCCGGATAGCCGGGGAAGACCTCATCGGCGAAATTGGCGCCGCCGAGCGTATCGACCGCATCGAACCACGCCGCGACCTCGGCCTTGTTTTTTGTCATGCGGTAGAGGTTGCACATCGCCGTACTTCAGGCATTGCCGACGACGAAACACGCCGCTGCCACCAGCGCCCCGGCCCAGCGGTTGGAACGGAAGCGCTCGAGCGGGTTGGCAGGGTCCTGCGGATCGAGCGTCGCCACCTGCCAGCCCAGATGTCCCGCCGCGGGCAGCAGCGCCAGCAACGCCAGCCAGTCCCCGCGCAGCAGCCAGAAGCCAAAGGCCCACAGCGCCAGCGCCCCGGCATAGAACAGCGCCACCCCCGGCTTGACGCGCGCACCCAGCCGCAGCGCGCTCGAGCGGATGCCGACCAGCGCATCGTCCTCGCGGTCCTGCAGCGCGTAGATCGTGTCGTAGCCCACCACCCACAGCACCGCGCCGCCATAGAACGCCGCCAGCGCGTCCCAATTGTCGGCGCGCAATTGGGTCCAGCCGACCAGCAGGCCCCAGCTGAACACCAGCCCCAGCCAGGCCTGCGGCCACCAAGTGATCCGTTTCATAAAGGGATAGGCGGCGACCATCGCAAGGCTCGCCAGCGCCACGCCCTGTGCCAGCCCGCGCAATTGCAGCAGCACCGCGAGGCCGACCGCACACAGTGCCAGCAGCCAGACCCAGGCAAGCTTCCTGGACACCCGCCCGCTCGCCACCGGGCGCGCGGCGGTGCGCGCGACCTGCCGGTCGAGATCGGCGTCGACGATGTCGTTGTAGACGCAGCCCGCCCCGCGCATCGCGATCGCGCCCAGCAGCAGCCAGGCGAGCAGCACCAGTTGCCAGCCCGCGCCCGCCAGCCACACTCCCCAGGCGCAGGGCCAGAACAACAGCCACCAGCCGATCGGCCGGTCGAACCGCGCCAGTTGCGCCAGATCGCGCGGGCCTTGCGGCAGCCGCGCGATCAGCCCGCGGTGTTCGCTGTCGGGAACTATCGTTTCGCTCATAGTGCAATCCCGTAGCCAATTGCGCCGCCTCCGCGAAGGCGGGGGCCGCGCTTTCTTTGCCGCGATGGTTGAAAACCGGCAGGATTCCGGCTTTCGCGGCGAATGACGAATGGCGATAGAGGAAACCATATGCCCGCAACCCCCGCCTGGCCCCCCAAGAGTGCACCGCGCCTGTTCGTCGCCGATACGCTCCACCCCGGCGCGCAGGTCACGATCGAGGGACCGCAGGCGCATTACCTCTCGCGGGTGATGCGAGTTGGCGCGGGCGATCCGGTGGTACTCTGCGACGATGCGACCGGCGAATGGGCCGCGCGCGTGGTCGAGGCGGGCAAGCGCAGCGTCGCGCTCGAAGCGGTCGAACTGCTGCGGGAACGCGAGATGGTGCCCGATATTTGGCTGTGCCCGGCGCTGATCAAGAAGGACCGCTTCGATCTGGTGCTGGAAAAAGCAACCGAGCTGGGGGTCGCGCGGATCGCCCCGGTGGTGACTCGCCGCTGCGTCGCCGACAAGCTCAACCCCGAACGTGCGCGCGCCATCGTCACCGAAGCGTCCGAGCAATGCGCGCGCACCGCGCTGCCCGAGCTGGCCGAACCGGTGAAGCTCGCGGCGCTGCTGGCCGACTGGCCCGAGACCCGCGCGCTCTATTTCGCCGACGAGAACGGCGGGATGCGGCTGGCCGAAGCAATCGGCAGCACCCCATCGGCCTGCGCCGGGTTCCTGATCGGCCCAGAAGGCGGCTTCGACGACCAGGAGCGCGCCGCGATCCGGGCGCTGCCGCAGGCCGTCCCCGTCTCGCTGGGCCCGCGCATCTTGCGCGCCGAGACCGCCGCGCTCGCCGCGCTGGCGGTGTGGATGGCGCTTGCCGGCGACTGGACTGATAGGGATACTCATCCGGACCGGGGCCAATAAAGGGCTGGCGCGGCGCAGGGGGACTGCCTAACGCGCGACTCATGAGTACGCGCAAGGCATCCGAAGACGCCGATCCCATCATCGAAAGCCGCGACCAGCTGATCGCGCCGCTCGCCAATGGCGAAAAGCCCAAGGCCGACTGGCGGATCGGCACCGAGCACGAGAAGCTCGTCTTCCACCGTTCGGACCACCGCGCGCCATCCTATGACGAACCCGGTGGCATCCGCGATATCCTGCTGAGCATGCAGGAATTCGGCTGGGAGCCGGTCGAGGAGGGTGGCAAGGTCATCGCCATGCGCGGCGTGGACGGCGCAGTCAGTCTCGAACCCGCCGGCCAGCTCGAGCTCTCGGGCGCACCGCTCGAAAACCTTCACGAAACCTGCGCCGAGACCGGTCGTCACCTCGAACAGGTCAAGGCCATCGGCGATCGCTGCGACGTGAGCTTCCTTGGCCTCGGAATGTGGCCCGACAAGACCCGCGCCGAACTGCCGATGATGCCCAAGGGCCGCTACGACATCATGGCGCGGCACATGCCGCGGGTGGGCACGATGGGGCTCGACATGATGCTGCGCACCTGCACCATCCAGGTCAATCTCGACTATTCCTCCGAAGCCGACATGGTGAAGAAATTCCGCACCGGGCTCGCGCTCCAGCCGCTCGCCACCGCGCTGTTCGCGAATTCGCCCTTCACCGAGGGCAAGCCCAACGGCTATCTCTCCTACCGCAGCCATATCTGGTCCGACACCGACCCGCAGCGCACCGGAATGCTGCCCTTCGTCTTCGAGGAGGGTTTCGGCTACGAGCGCTGGGTCGACTACATGCTCGACGTGCCGATGTATTTCGTGTTCCGCGACGGCAAATACATCGACGCTGCGGGGATGAGCTTTCGCGACTTCCTCAAGGGCGAACTGCCTGCCCTGCCCGGCGAACTGCCGCGCGAGGCCGACTGGTGGGACCATCTTTCGACCGCCTTCCCCGAAGTGCGGCTCAAGAGCTTCCTCGAAATGCGCGGCGCCGACGGCGGACCGTGGAACCGGATCTGCGCGCTGCCCGCGTTCTGGGTCGGGCTGCTCTACGACCAATCTGCGCTCGATGCTGCATGGGATCTGGTCAAGGACTGGAGCATGGAAGAGCGCGAGACCCTGCGCAACGCGGTGCCGAAACAGGCGCTCGACGCGGCGCTGCCCGGCGGCGGGCGGTTGCAGGATCTCGCCAAGGAAGTCCTCGCGATCGCGCGCAGCGGGCTTTCGGCGCGTGCGCGACTCAACACCTCGGGCGATAACGAAACCGGTTTTCTCGAGACGCTCGACGAGATCGTGGAGAGCGGGAAGGTCCCGGCGCAGCGGCTGCTCGATCTCTATCACGGGTCGTGGAACGGCGATGTGAGCCAGGTCTACAAACAGAGTTTCTGACGAAGCAAGGACGGCGTGATGATCCAGATCAACGGTACCCTCAAACTGGCCCCCGACACGCTTTCCAGGGGGCGCGAAGCGATCGTCGCCATGGTCCGCGCCTCGCGCGCCGAGGACGGTTGCCTCGAATATGGGTTCGCGCAGGATCTGACCGATCCCGATGTGCTCTATCTGGTCGAGCGCTGGCGCGACCGCGCTGCGCTCGACGCGCATTCGGCTTCGCCGCATATGGACGCGTTCAAGCGCGCCATGGCCGCCAATCCGGCGGTGGAGCGCGACCTGCGCATCTTCGAGACCGACGAAGGCCTGCCGCTGGCCTGATTACTCCGCCGGTTGCGGCCTGGCGGCGGGCCGGAGCGCAATGATCGCCCGGGTCAACCTCGTCAGCGGGGCCGTGATCAGCCCGTGGGCGCCCATCCAGGCATGGTATTCGCGGTATTTCTGGTCTTCACCCAGCAGATGCGCTTCCTCGGTGCGCGCGCGCCAGTAATAGATCGCGTTGACGCACAGCAGGCAGAAGACGTTGCGGATCGCATCGACCGGCGACCCCGTGGTGACCAGGAAAGGCATCACCGAACACCACCAGAACAGGTTCTTGGAAACATAGGCCGGGTGCCGGGTGAAGCGGTAGGGACCGTGGGTAATTACCCCGCGATAGGTCAGGTTCGAAAAGCGCAGGCCGAAAGCGAAGGTCGCCCAGGCGTAGATCGCAGTGAGGAAGACGAGCCACGCCGCCCACACCCACAACAGCACCTCGCTCCCGGCGAACCAATAGGCCCAGTCGCGGGTATTGCTCTCGTAATTGAGCACCAGCCCGTTGCCGATGATCCCCCAGACGAAGGGCGGATAACAGATCAGCGCCGCCAGCCAGCCTGCCAGAAAGGGATTGCCGCTGCGGATATGCGCATCGAGCGGGCGCATGGTGACGATATAGCCGATCGTGCCGATCTGAACGTCGATCACGAACATCAGCTGGAGCAGGGCGACACCCAGCCGCACCGGATCGTCGAGGATGCCGCTCAGATCGGTGTTGACGATGCTCACGAAACCGCCCGGCAGGATCGAGATCATGAAGGCGGCGAAGAAGCCCTTGATCAGCCAGGCGCGCCCGTGCTTCTTGACCTCCTCTAGCTCCCATTCGCCCCGGCCGCTCAGCAGCGCGCCGAAATGCCAGGCATGGTCGCGCGGTTCCACCAGAACCCGGTCGAGCCACACCACATAGGGGATAGAGAGCAATGCCAGCGGAATGATGCTGACGGCCAGCACCGACATCGCGAATTCATAGCTGCCGGACCAGTACCAGCGCGAGACGCAATAAAGCCCAGCGATGATCGCCCAGGTGGTCCACAGCCCGGCAATTTTGGTGACACAGCGCGCAAGGTCCGGTTTCCGCGTCCGGGCAAGCGACCAGTCGATCCCGGTGGACGGGCGCCGGTGAACCTTGTCCACCACCAGCGACCAGGCCACCATCGGCAGGCAGGCCACCACCAGACCGGTCAGAACCGCGAATGGGCCATCCATCCGCTCGCGCGGACCGGGCAGATCGAAAGCGCTGCTGATTTCGGGCCAGTGGCGACAGAAAGCGAACCAGCCAAGCAGGCTGATAACGCCGAGCACGCCCACTATGGGCGAAACATCGCTGACCGGACGCGTCGCCGGAACCTCTGGTGTCGCAAGCGCGGTCATCTCGCGCTTTTCATAGCGAGAGAGTGGTTAACGCGACGCAAAAATCGCGCGCGTCTCAGCGGAAAGCAGTGATCCGGCCGCTGTCGTCGATCACAAAGAGCGTGTTGTTGGCAACGACCGGCGGCAGCGTGACGGGTTGTTTCAGCTCGTGGAACAGCGTCGCCGAACCCTCGCCCGCGCCGATCCGGTAGATCTGGCCTTCGGAATTGACCGTCCAAAGATTGCCCCCGGCGAGCACCGGTCCCTGCCAGTAGATCGGGCCTTTGCGGTCTTCGATGTCGCGAAATTCGGGCAGCTGGGTGAGCCAGCGCACTTTGCCGGTGGAGCGGGCGATGGCGAGCAGGCGGGCATCGTCGGTGAGTGTGAATATCCACTCGCCGGAAATTGCGGGGGTCGAAATTCCGGCGAGGTTGAGTTCCCAGATACGCTGCCCGGTGACCAGCTCGTAGGCCGCCATCCGGCCGCCTTGGCCCAGCGCATAGACGCGGCCATTGTCGATGATCGGATCGGCGTCGATATCGGTCAGCGAACCGACCGAGGTCGAGATGCTGGTCCGCGCCAGAGCGTCGGCCCACAGCGTGCGCCCGTTCTCGTAGCGATAGGCGACCAGCTCGCCCGAGCTGTAGCCCGCGATGACCGTGCCCTGCCCTGCGGCCGGAGCCGCGACGCCGAAGACGCCGGCCTGCGTCGCGGAGGCCGATTCCTGCCACCTGAGCTCGCCGGTCTGCGCGTTGAGCGCAAAGATCTGATTGTCCTGTGTCATCACGAAGACCGAACCGAAGGCCAGCGTGGGCGACCCGCGCAGCGGCCCCGCAGGCCGCACCTTCCACAGCTCGTTACCGGTGGCGGCATCCATCGCGAGGACTTCGCCCGCGCCATTGGTCCCGTACAGCCGACCGTCGGCGAAGCTCACCCCGCCGCCAAAGGCAACATCGGCCAGATCGTTGGCCAGCGCCGAATCGCGCCGCCAGACCACAGTGCCGGTCTGGGTGTCGAAGGCCGAGACATTGCCCGAGGTGTCGACGACATAGAGCCGGCCTCCCCCGACCACAGGCGCGGCACCAAGCCGGCGGCGGTTGCTCGAACCGGCAACGGTGGCGGTCCAGGCCGGGCTCGGTTGCGCGGCCAGCGCGACATGGCCCTGGTTCTTGCTCGCGGTGCCGCCACCCTGCGCCCATTCGCTGTTGACCTGAGCCGGAGGCAGCACCACCGAGACACCGGCGAGCGCGGGGTCGACTTCGGCCCCGGACTCGATCCGCGACAGGATCGGCGTGCGATCGCCCAGCGTCGGAGTGGTCTTCGGGTCCGAGCCGCCGAACAGCCCGCCGCTGCAGGCGGACAGCCCGGTGACGAGCATCGCGGCAACGCCGGCGCGGATCGTGGCTTTGGTCATGCTGTGGATCATCGGGTGAATTTCGCTTTCTGAATCATGGTGCGGGCTGAGCCGGAGGCGTGCCTAGCTGGCCCTCCACAGCAGGTTCCTGTCCCAAGCCCTGCGCTTCGAGCAGCGCATCGACATCCTCGATCGCATCGACCCCGAGCACACCGGCCATCTGGCGCGAGCGCGAACGCAGGCTTTCGGGCGCATCCTCGGATTTGGCGATCTCGGCGAACAATGCACCCGCTTCGCTTCGCTTGTTCTGTTCGAGATAGGCCATCGCGACCAATTCGCCCGCGCTGCCGAAAAATGGCTGCCCGGGCACCGCAAGCGGCTGCAGCGCAGCCACAACCGCAGCCTTGTCCATCGTGTCGAACCCGGTAGCGATCTTGCGGATCAGCGCCAGATTGCGCAATGCCTCGGGTGCAGCGGTGTCATTGGCCAGTTCGTCGAAAATCGCGACCGCATCATCGGTCCGGCCCTGCTCGGCGGCAATCCCGCCACGCAGCATACGGGCATTGGCCGCCGCGGCGTCGCTGCCGTCACCCGCGAGTTCCTCGAGCGCATCGTAAGCCGTCTGGAGATTGCCCGCCTCGACATTGTCGAGCGCGGAAACCAGCGTTTCGGAGCGCGCTTCGGCCGCTGCGCGCTGGCTCGGTTGCCACCACAGCAGAAAAGCAGCCAGCGCGGCGATCAGCAGCACCACCAGCGCGGCCAGCGGCTTGCCGTAGCGCTCGCCGAAATTCGCCAGATCGCCCTGACGGACCGCATCGTCGACCTCGCGCATAAGCGCGGTTTCTTCGGCGTCCTTGCGGCGCTGAAGCTTTTCCTGATGGGTTTCGGCGGTTGTTTTTGGAGGTAGGGCCACGAGCGGCTGAGTTCCCGTTCAAGTCAATCGTTCGGCGGCGTCCTTAGGACGCGCGCCCACTTAGGGCAATGGTTTCGCCCCACTCCGGCGCTCCTGTCCCCGTTGGCGTTAACCTCGGCTGAAACCACTCGGGCGCAATTCGCACCGCTGGGCGGATCAGAACCCATCCTTGCCTGCCGACCGCATCGCGCTCGAATACAGGCGGCGGTAGCTGGCCAGCATGTTCGCTTCGTCGAATTCGGCGCGCGCCTTCGCCCGGTTGGCAGCGCCAATCTCCTCGCGCAGCCGCTTGTCGATCGAAAGCGTCACCAACTCGGCCTCGAGAGCCTCGTCGACGAGATGGGCGGCGAGATAGTTGCGATTGGCGTCCGATACCATTTCGGCGATGTCTCCGACCTCGGGCGCGACCACCGGGCGTCCGGCGGCCATTGCCTCGATCACCGAAAGAGGAAACTGCTCGCTGTCGCTCGACAGCGCGAAGATGTCGAACAGGCCGATGACCTTCGCGGGATCGGCAACCGCCCCGGGCAGGTGGACGCGATGGTTGATCCCCAGCCGATCCGCCTCCGCCTCGATCGCGGCGCGCTCGGGCCCCTCGCCGCAAATCACCAGATGCCAGTTTTCCGGCAAGGGCGCGAAAGCGCGAACCAGCCGCGGCAGGTTCTTGACCTTGCGCAGCCCTGCCAGCGTGCCGACCCAGTTCTCGCCCGGTCGCTTGAGCAAACGGCGGATCGCATCGTTGCGCGGTTTTTTGGCGAAAGCCTTGGTGTCGATGCCATTGGAAATGCGCTTCACCCGTCCGAGCGGCTGCTGCCATTCGACCAGCGCGATCTCCTCGAGCAATTCCGAGGGCACCACCAGCCCCGCCGCCCGGCCCAGCGCGATCCGGCGATACCATGTGCGCCGACGCTTGCGCTTGAGCAGCTCTTCCTCGTCGAACCCATCCTCGTGGTGGATCAGCGGCGGCAGCTCATAGGCTTCGGAAAACAGCGTATGCGCCATCACCGCATCCATCGCGCCCCAATTGTAGGTCAGCACCAGATCGTAGCCGCGCATTGCACGCGCCAGCCGGTTGAGCCGCCCCGGCATGGGAAGGCCCTTGAGCGAGGGAAACTCGGGTTGCAGCGTCATCGCGATGCCCCGGTCGATCAGCGCGGCGGCCCCGGTTTCCTCGGGTTCGGCGGAGACGATGGTGTGGCGAAGAGCTTGCCCGAAGCCGTTGATCAGCTGGACCGTGCGCCGCTCCTTACCACCCGGCGCGAAGGTCGAATGCAGATGGAGGACATGCGGCTTTGCCGCCGCCGGCCTGGCACTCATGCGATCTCGGCCAGCAGCGCGTCGATCGCCGCGCGGGCCTCGGGCTCGTCGAGCGTCGGGGCGTGGCCGGTGTCGGGGACGACCAGTGTCGTCGCTCGTGGAATTCGGCGTTTCATCTCGGCAAAAGTGTCGGTCGAGAACAATGTCGAATCACCGCCGCGCAGCAGCAGCACCGGCCGCCCCGCCAGCGCTTCGTAGGCGGGCCACAGATCGGGCGGAACCGCCGCGGCATCGCTGTCGGCATCGAGGATCGGGTCGGCGATCTTCATGTCGTAATCGAAGGCGATCCGGCCGTTGCTGCACAAAGTCATCCCGCGCTTGGCCATCGCCAGCCAGTCCTCGGTGTCGAAAGTCGGGTGCGAGGCGCCGTGTACGTCTTCAAGCGCGCGGGCGGCGTGCATCCAGGTGGGGAAGCTGCGCCCCTGGCCGATATAGGTCTTGATCTTGTCGAGCCCCTCGCTCTCGATCACCGGACCGATATCGTTGAGCGCCACTCCGGCGATGCGCTCAGGCGCAAACGTGGCCAGCATCATCGTCATCAGCCCGCCCATCGAGGTGCCGATCGACACAAAGCGCGCGATGCCTTCCTGCTCGAGCAGCGCGAGCACATCGGCGACATAGGTCGGCACCGTATAGGTCGCGCTGTCGGTGGCGTAATCGCTGTTGCCGCGCCCGCGCATGTCGGGGGTCAGGACCCGCCAGCCTTGCGCCGAAAGGTGCAGCGCCAGATGTTCGAAATCGCGGCCGTTGCGGGTCAGGCCGTGCAGGCACAGCACCGGCGGGCGATCTTGGGTTCCGGGCATCTGGCTCGGGTAGTCGCGGAAATGCAGCGTCAGGCCGTCGGGGCTCTGCCAGCTCTTCTCGGAATAGGGCTTGTCCATGGGGAGGGAGTGTCGTCCATTTCGCTGCGTGAGCCGTGAGTTGCGGCGCCTGGCCTTGTGCCGGGTCGCCTTGGTCCCCACTATTGCTGCATGCGCGAAGAACCGCAAGCCGCGAGCTATCGCGCCGAGACGCCGATTGCCGCGTTGGCCGAATGGCTGGGCGATCCGGTCGCGCCTGCCGATTTCCCGGAAACCGTGCTGCGGTTCCGCAACGATCGGGCCGCGCGCGAGATCGGGCTGGACAGTCTGGACGAGGCCGGGTGGCTCCAGCATTTCGGACGCTTCGCTCCGCTTCCCGACAATCTCCCGCAACCGCTCGCCCTGCGCTACCACGGCCACCAGTTCCGCGTGTACAATCCCGAAATCGGCGACGGGCGCGGATTTCTTTTCGCCCAGCTGCGCAATGTCTCGGGTCGGCTGATGGATCTGGGGACCAAGGGTTCCGGCCAGACGCCGTGGAGCCGGGCAGGCGACGGGCGGCTGACGCTCAAGGGGGCGGTGCGCGAGATACTCGCCACCGAAATGCTCGAGGCGTTGGGCGTCCACACCTCGCGCACCTTGTCGGTGATCGAGACCGGTGAGGAACTGCAGCGCCATGACGAACCTTCCCCCACGCGCTCGGCGGTGATGGTCCGGTTGAATCACGGGCATATCCGCATCGGCACCTTCCAGCGACTGCTCGCGCTCGAAGATAAGGACAGCATGGCTGCGCTGGTCGAATATTGTATGGCACAGTTTCCCGGTCCGCCCCCACCCGCCGACGCGCCGGGACGCGATGAGCCCGCGGTGCGGCTGATGCATCAGGTGGTCGAGCGAATGGCGGATCTCGCCGCCGGCTGGATGGTCGCGGGATTCGTCCACGGGGTGCTCAACACCGACAATATGAACGTCTCTGGCGAGAGCTTCGACTACGGGCCGTGGCGGTTCCTGCCGCGCTGGGATCCGGGTTTCACCGCCGCCTATTTCGACCACTCGGGGCTCTATGCCTTCGGACGACAGCCCGAGGCCCTGCACTGGAACTGTGGACAAATGGCGGTGGCGTTGCGGCTCCTCGTCGACGCCCCTCCCCTGATCGCCGCGCTCGAGCGCTTCGGTGAGCTGTACATGGCTGCGGTCGGACGGCGCTGGTGCTGGCGGCTGGGCGTGGCGAGCCGGGGCGCCGAAGAGGATGCAAAGCTGGTATCCGCCTGCGAAAAAATTCTCGTCGAAAGCGGCGAGGCGCCCGACGCCTTCTTCCATCGCCATCGCGGTGGCCGCGCGGCCCAAGGGCCACTCAAGGCGGCATTGGCGTCCTATACGTCCGGCGATACCGGTCAGCATTCCTACTGGAACGATTCCGCACCTCAGAGCATGCTGATCGACGAAGTCGAGGCGCTGTGGTCCGCGATCGAGCAGCAGGACGACTGGCGACCGCTGGAGGACAAGATCGCGGCGATCCGGCGGATGGGCGAAGCTCATGGCGCTCCACCGGTGCCCGCGGGCCATCCCGCGAATTGACGCTCGCGCGATTTCGACTCACAACCTCTTGGCTAGCGGGGCCGTGGCCCACTAACGCTTCTGGCGCGTTGGAGTTATAACGGTAGAGCGATTGTAGAAATACGACATCACGAGGGTTCGAGCACAGTGTCCGACAGGCAGATCATTTCCTACCAGCCCGCGACGGGCGAAGAATTGTGGCGCGGCGATATCGGCAATGTCGATGCCTGCGTCGAACGGGCGCGCGAAACCTTGCGCGATTGGGCCCACCAGTCGCTCGGCCAGCGGATCGAACTGGTCCGCCGCTTCGCCAACGAAGTGCGCAAGCAAGCCGAGCCCTTCGCCGAGCTCATCGCGCGCGAAACCGGCAAACCGCTGTGGGAAGCGCGGACCGAGGTCGAGGCCGTCATCGGCAAGGTGGAAATCTCGATCACCGCCTATGCCGAGCGCACCGGCCAGAAGAAGCTCAACAGCGCGCTGCAGGGCACCGCAGCGGTGCGCCACAAGCCGCATGGCGTGATGGCGGTGCTGGGCCCGTATAATTTCCCCGCGCACCTGCCCAACGGCCATATCGTCCCCGCGCTGATCGCCGGCAATTGCATCATCTTCAAGCCGAGCGAGAAGACGCCTGCGGTCGGCGAATTCCTCGTAAAATGCTTCCATGCGGCCGGATTCCCAGAGGAAGTTGTGCAATTGCTGATCGGCGGGCCCGAAGAGGGCAAGGAGCTGGTCGCCCACTGGCTGGTCGACGGAGTGCTGTTCACCGGCTCGGCGCGCGCCGGCGTTGCGATCAATCGCAAGCTTGCCACCGAGCCTGGCAAGATCGTTGCGCTCGAAATGGGGGGCAACAACGCCATCGTCGTTACCGACACCCCCAAATTCGACGATGCCGCGGTCACCATCATCCAGTCCGCCTTCACCACCGCAGGCCAGCGCTGCACCGCCGCGCGGCGGCTGATCGTGACCGATTCGATGTATGACGAGATCGTCCCGCGCGTGAAGGCGCTGGCCGAGCGGCTGATCGTCGGCGAACCCTTCGCCGACCCGCAGCCCTTCATGGGGCCGGTGATCGACAACCAGACCGCCGATCTGCTCACCGAGAGCTTCGTCGCGCTGATGAGCCGCGGCGCCAGGCCGATCCTGCATATGAAGCGGCCCGACGAGGACAAGCCATTCCTCACCCCCGGAATCCTCGATGTCACCGATATGCACGAACGGCCCGATATCGAACTGTTCGGTCCGCTGTTGCAGGTGGTCCGCGTTCCCGATCTCAACGAGGCGATCACCGAGGCCAACATGACCCGCTACGGCCTTTCCGCATCGCTGATCGGCGGAACGCCGCAGGATTTCGAGATGTTCTGGAACGAGATCCGCGCCGGCATCATCAACTGGAACCGGCCGACCAATGGCGCATCATCGGCCGCGCCCTTCGGCGGGGTCGGCCTGTCGGGCAATCATCGCCCGGCAGCCTTCTATGCCGCGGATTATTGCGCCTACCCGGTTACCAGCACCGAAATGCAGCAGCCTCGCGCCAGCCTCGGGGTCGGGCTCAAGGAATGAACCCGGGCGCCGCGCCTAGGGGGTGCTGGTGACGAGATCGATCTCGGTCACGCCCGAGGGCAGTCGGCGACCGTAGACGACAAACGCGTTCTCGCCGCTGGTGCCGCTGAGGATGTTGTCGCCTCCGGCCTTCACATGTTCGGCCGAATAGCCATTGGCGAGCGCACGCGTGTGGTAAAAGGCCAGCACATCGTCGAGCGGCACCGGCGTGAGGAACGACACGACGCGCAGCGCGCAGCTGCCCTCGTCGGTCCCGGCAGCTTCCTGGGTGTTGCCGCGCGGATAGACCGGGAAGGTACCGGGCAGCTTGGCCGCCCAGGCGGTGGTGTATTCGACCCGCGATTCGCAATTGGTGCCGCCCGGTGCGACCGCGGCCTGCGCCGCCTTCTGCATCGCCGGGGTCACCGGTTGAGCAGCGCCCAGATCGCGCGGTGCGGGGACCGCGCGCAGCGCGTCGGCCCCGCCCACGAGTTCGGCGGCACGGGTGCGCGCTGCAGCGATGGCTTCGGGAGTGCGATTGATATTGGGCAGCGAACGATCGTCCGAACCGGACAGCGCGGCATTGCCCTGATTGCTCCCGGCGAGATCGGGATCGGTCATCAGATCGTCGTTGAGCGCCTGCTCGCTCGCCGGATCGAGATCGCCACTCGCTTCGGTTTCCTCGGGCTCGCTGCTGCAGGCGGCCAGCAGGACGAGCGGCAGGGCTAGGGTAGCAAAGGGAAAGCGCATCGGGACAACTCCGGGTGATAATTCGGAGCGATCCATACTCCAGCGCTGCCACGCTTGGCCAGATGCCCAGCACGCCTTGCGCCATTGCGGGACGGATGGCCGGTAAACATGAAGACGCCGCAGCTCTCGGAATGAGAACTACGGCGCCTTCCGCGGCCCGGTGGAACCGCGTTTCGACCGGGGTGGGCCCGGACGAAACCGAAACGTGTCTAGCGGCAGCGGGTGCTGGAGCGATCGATCTCGCGGCCGAGCAGCGCACCGCCGGCGGCGCCGAGGATCGCACCCAACGTGCGATCGCCACGGCCTGCGACTTCGTTGCCGATCAGCGCGCCGACACCGGCACCGATCAGCAGACCGGTCGTGCCATCGTCCTTCTTGCAATAGGCCCGACCGTCGTCGCCGCGCCAGATGCGGGTGTTGTTGCGGATCGGCTGGTCGTAATTGGACGAATAGCGCTCGTAATTGTCGCGACTCTGGTTGCGACCCCGTTTCTGGTAGCGCCGGTCGCGCCGGTCGCGCTGCATCTGCGAGGTTTGTTCATGAAAGACATGCGGGGTCGCGAAGCTGGGGACCAGCGACGCGCCGGCTGGGGCGGCGGAGGAATGCGCGGCGGGGGCGGCAACGGCGGGGGCAGAAAGGGCGAGACCGGTCGCGGCGAGGGCCATTCCGGCGAGGGTGAATGATTTTGCCATTTTTCAGTCCTTTGCTTTCTGCGATGCGACCTCTCGTCGCTCGATTTGTTCAGCAATATCGCCCCGATTATGAACGGTTTGCAACCACCTCGTCAGCTTTGAATTTGTGCGACGAACCGAGCCGATCCTATCGACAAGTTGAAGCTTGCCCCGCGTCCGGGCGGGTCCTAGCCGCCGCCAATGAACCAGACAGAATCCGACTCGCGGCCCTCCGGACTGCCCGCCGCGATCGGCGCCTATGTGATCTGGGGGTTCCTGCCGCTCTACCTGCTGCTGGTGCGTGCGGTGCCCTCGGCCGAATTCGTCGCCTGGCGGATCGTCTGGACGCTGCCGATCTGCCTGCTGATCGTCTGGGTGCGCCGCCAGGGACCGCAATTGCGCGCCGCCATCGCCGATCTGAAGAGCCTGCGCTGGCTGTTGCTGAGCGCCACGCTTATCGCGGTGAACTGGTTCGTCTATGTCTGGGCGATCCAGGAGGGCCAGGTTTATGCCGCGAGCCTGGGCTATTACATCAACCCGCTGATCAATGTGCTGCTGGGCACGCTGCTGCTGGGCGAGACGCTCAACCGCACGCAATGGGTCGCGGTCGGGCTGGCGGCGCTGGGCGTCGCGCTGTTGCTCGACGGGGCGTTGACCACGCTGTGGATCAGCCTGACGCTGGCGTTCAGCTTCGGGATCTACGGCATGGTCCGCAAGCAGGTGCCCGTCGGCGCGCTGCCGGGGCTGACGATCGAATCGGGGCTGCTGCTCCTGCCATCGATCGGGATCGCAGCCTGGTATGCGATGGAGCAGGGCTCGTCCTTCGCCGTCAGCCCGCAATTGAGCGGCGCGATCGTGCTCGGCGGGGTGCTGACCGCGATCCCGCTGCTGATGTTCGCCATCGCCGCCAAGCGGATGCCCTATTCGACGCTCGGCTTCATCCAGTTCCTCGCGCCCAGCATCGTCTTCGTGCTCGGGCTGACCGTGTTCGACCTGCCACTTCTGCCCGCGCAGGCCGCGTGCTTCGGGTTCATATGGGCCGCCGCCGCGCTGTTCGGCTGGGATCTGTGGCGCCGCAGCCGGGCGCCAAAGCCGATCGGGCCGGTCTAGCCGACCAGCCGCCAGCCCAGCGTCTCGCCCGCATGGAAGGGGACGATTGCCGCATCGCCGCCGTCCACCTCGTCCGGGACCAGCGTTGCGACACGTTGTAGCGTCACCCGCTCCTCATTCACCGGCAGCCCGTAAAAGCGCGGGCCGTTGAGCGAGGCGAAACCCTCGAACCGGTCGAGCGCGTCTTCGGCGTCGAACACCGCCAGATAGCTCTCCAGCGCGAAGGGCGCGTTGAAGATGCCGGCGCAGCCGCAGGCCGATTCCTTGTCGTGGCGATGGTGCGGCGCGCTGTCGGTGCCGAGGAAATATTTCACCGACGCCGAAGTCGCGGCGCGGCGCAGCGCCAGCCGGTGCCGCTCGCGCTTGGCGACCGGCAGGCAGAACATATGCGGGCGGATGCCGCCGACCAGGATCGCGTTGCGGTTGATATGGAGATGCTGCGGAGTGATCGTCGCCGCGACCTGCGGAGCCGCAGCATCGACGAAGTCGACCGCCTGTTCGGTGGTGATATGCTCGAAAATCACCTTCAGTTCGGGCAGCCGCGCGACCAGCGGCGCCAGCACGCGGTCGATGAACACCGCCTCGCGATCGAAGATGTCGACCTCGGCCTCGGTCACCTCGCCGTGGATGCATAGCGGCATGCCGATCGCTGCCATCCGCTCGAGCACGGCATCGAGGCGGCGGATATCGGTCACCCCGCTCGCCGAATTGGTGGTGGCGCCCGCGGGATAGAGCTTGGCTGCGGTCAGCACACCGTCGGCAAAGCCGCGCGCCAGATCCTCCGGGTCGGTGTCATCGGTGAGATAGGCGGTCATCAGCGGGGTGAAATCCAGCCCAGCGGGGACCGCCGCCCGGATTCGCTCGCGATAGTCAGCCGCCATCGCGGTGGTCGTCACCGGGGGCGACAGATTGGGCATCACGATCGCGCGGGCGAACTGGCGCGCGGTGTGCGGGACGACCGCGCGCATCGTCGCGCCGTCGCGGAAATGCAGGTGCCAGTCGTCGGGGCGGCGGATGGTGAGGGAATCGGGAGCGGGTCGAGATGTTTCCGTCATAAGGTTTGCCTATGGCGCGCACCGCCCTATCTGTCACCCATGCCAGCCACCCGCCTGTTCGACCGCGCAATTGTTCGCCTGTCCCCGCAATCAGATGAGGAAGACGTTGCCAGCTTCCTGCAAGGACTGGTCACCAACAATGTCATGGGCGTCTTGCCCGCCTATGCCGGGCTGCTCTCGGCGCAGGGCAAGGCGATGTTCGACTTCATCGTCTGGCCTGCGGGCGGTGGCGAATTGCTGATAGATTGCGAGCAGGACGCTGCCGAGGAACTCGCCAAGCGGCTCTCGCTCTACCGGCTGCGGCGCAAGATCGACATCGCGGTCGATCCCGCGGTCGCGGTCCATTGGGAGGCGCATTCGGGTGATGGCGGAACCCCCGATCCGCGTCTCGCGGGACTAGGCCAGCGCTGGGTCGGAACCGCCAGCGAGGAGGATCAGGCCGCCGATACCCAATGGCTGGCGCATCGCCTGTCGCTCGGCGTGCCCGAGGGTCGCGCCGAGCTGGGCGATATTCTGTGGCTCGAGACCAATGCGGTCGAGCTCAACGGCGTGGCCTTCGACAAGGGCTGCTACATCGGACAGGAAAACACCGCGCGGATGAACTGGCGCCAGAAGGTCAGCCGCCGGCTGGTGGTGGTCCCGCTGGAGACGTCGGACGAAAAGCGCCGCCGCGCCGCCTATCCCGAGCTGGGATACGCCATCGATCACCTGCGTGTTGCCGACCTCGATCCCGCCACGCTGCCGCAATGGCAGCGCTCGGCGGTCATTCCGGCTGACTGAGCCCGGGTACCGAACTCAGCAACATCCGCTCGGCGCGGTCGCGCGCGGCGGATTCGGGCAGGCCCAGCGAACGCGCCAGAGCGGCGCCGATCAGCGCATCGCCCATCGCCATCAGCACCAGCGCCAGCGTCTCCTCGTGAACGCGCATGATCTCTTCATGTGAATCGGCCTCTTCGGGAGCGATCTCGTCGACCAGTTCGTGGATGGTTTCGACGATCGGGGTCAGCGCGTCCTCGTTGCCGGTCAGGATCATCCAGCTCGCCAGCGCACCCGCGCCTTCCTTGTCGAAGGCATCGAAAGTGAGGTCGACAACCTGCCGCGGCGAGCCCTGCCCCGCCCGGCTCGCCAGCACGGCCTCGGCGATGGCATCGCAGACATTGGCGGCGAGATGCCCGGCGAGCGCTTTCTGCAGCCCGGCGGCCGAGCCGAAATGGTGGAGCAGATTGGCATGGGTACGCCCGATCCGCGCACCGACCGCCTTCAGCGTGATCGATTGCGGACCGCTTTCGATCAGCAGCGCGCGTGCCGCCTCGAGCGCGGCAAGCCGCGACGCTTCGGGGCTCAGGCGTTTACGGCTTGCCATCGATTCGCATCCCTAATAGATTCTTAATCATCATGGTGAACCGAGACAGCTCCCTCGATCCCGAACCGGGCCTAGAACGCAGTCGTACCGACGACAAGCGACCTGAAGGCGCGCTGGCGGACGACAGGACGCAGGATGGGCTGCGGATCGCCAGCCGCAGCGCCACCCCCGAAGAACACGCGCTGATCGTTCGCGACCAGCGGTTCGACCGGCAACACAAGACCGCGCGCTGGTGGCATTCGAACGATCCGGTCGCGACCGCTTGGTACAATTCGGTCAGCGCCAGCCTGCCGCGCGGCGAAGCCTTCTTCATCGATACGCTCAAAGCCTTCCGTGCCGATCTGCCGCCCCGGCTCGCTGCCGAGGTCAAGGTCTTCACCCGGCAGGAGATCAACCACACCCGCGAGCATGTCGCCTTCAACCGGCTGGTCCAGGATCATGGCTACGATGTCGAAAGCATCGATCGCGGCATTCACGACATGCTGGCGCTGACCGCGGGCCGTCCGCCCGAATTCAATCTCGCGATCACTATCGCGCTCGAGCATTTCGCCGCGATCATCAGCCGCCAATTGCTCGCCTACCCCGAATATCTCGCGGGCGCCGACCCGGTCGCCGCCGATGTCTGGCGCTGGCACGCCACCGAGGAGATCGAGCACAAGGGGCTGGTCTACGACGTCTGGCTGCACGCCACGCGCGACTGGAGCGCGTGGAAACGCTGGAAGGTCCGTTCGCTGATCGCGGTGCTGATCACGCGCAAATATTTCGGCAACCGGGTGCGCGATGCGATCGGGCTGCTGATGCAGGACGGCTTCGACCGCCGCACTGCACGGCGCAAGCTGCGCGCCTTCCTGTGGTGGAAGCCCGGGATGATGCGGCGGATGTTCTTCGAATGGGCGGCGATCCTCAAACCCGGTTTCCACCCCTGGCAACACGACGACCGCGCGCTGATCGGGCTCGACACCAGCCCCTATTCCGATGCGGTGATGCCCGCGGAGTAGGCCAGCGGAACAGGCCATCTGATCCTTATTGACATTAATGTAAGTAACGCCTAGTTCTCTCGCTGTATTTCAGCGACGGAGCCGTTCCATGAACGCACCTACCCAGTTCGATGCCGCTTCTGCCCAGCGCATGCCATTGCGCACCCCGCCGACGCCCGAGGGCCTCGAGATCACGGTGCGCAATGAGCGCTTCAACCGCGATGCCAAGCCGAGCCGCTGGTGGGCTGGCGACGCCTTCGGAACTGCATGGCACAACGCGCTCTCGGCCACCTTCCCGCGCGGCGAGGCCTTCTTCATCGAGGCGGTCAAGGCGCACCGCGCCGGTGCCGATCCCAAGCTCGAGGGCGAGATCCGCGCCTTCGTCCGCCAGGAAATCAACCACACCCGCGAGCACATAGCCTTCAACCGGCTCGCCGAGGATGCCGGCTACGACATCGCCAAGATCGACAAGCGCGTCGAGCAATTGCTCGCGCTCACCAAGGGCCGCCCGCCGATCGCCAATCTGCTGGTGACCATGGCGCTCGAGCACTACACCGCGATGATGGCGCATGAATTCCTCGCCAACCCCAGCCATTTCGAGGATTCCGACCCCGAAGTGCGCGCCATGTGGCGCTGGCACGCGGTCGAGGAAATCGAGCACAAGGGCGTCGCCTACGACACCTTCGAGCACGCGACCCGCGACTGGACCCCGTTCCGCCGCTGGATGCGCCGCTCCGTGGTGATGATGATCGTCACAGGCCGGTTCCTGACCAACCGCTGGATCGATTCGATCGATCTGCTGGCGCAGGATGGCATCACCGGCTGGAAGGCGCGCTGGGGCCTGTTCAAATACCTCACGGTCGCGCCCGGCGTGCTGCGGCGGATCTTCCCCGCCTGGCTGAGCTACTTCCGCCCCGGCTTCCACCCCTGGGACCACGACGATCGCGCACTGATCGGCAAATACGAGGGCGAGTTCGAAGCCGCGCTGATGCCCGCCGAATAGGCCCGCATCGGCGCCAGGCTACGCCGCGTCGAGCAGCGGAGGGTCTTCAGCCTCCTCGCCGCGCCCGAGATCCACCGCGAAACACGCCACCCGCGCCGTACAGCCGCGTGCTCGGCTGAACCGCTCGGCGGTCTGCCCGGTCGGTGCGAACCCGGCCTTGAGCAGCACCCGGCCCGAGGCCGGATTGTCGAGGAAATGCGCCGCGCTCAACCGGCTCCAGCCGAACGCCCGCGCGACATCCAGCGCCGCGCGTGCAGCCTCGGTCGCGAGCCCCTGGCCCCAGTATTTGCGCGCGATCCAGTATCCCAGTTCGTGTCCGGCGTCGTCCGTAGGGTCCAGACCGACGCACCCGACGATCGGCGCACCGGAAATGTCGGGCAGCGTGATCAGAAACCGCGCCGTGCCGGGCGCGGCGCTGCTCAGCGTGAACTCGCGCGCATCCTGCAGCCCATAGGGCCATGGTGCGCGCGCCAGATTCCGCACCACACCCTCGTCGTTGATGGCTTCGTAGATCTCCGGCGCGTCTTCGAGCCAGATCGGACGCAGCATGATCCTGTCGCTGCGATGGAACATCGGACTTCTCCCCGCTGTGCCCTGCGCCGCTTCCGCTAGGGGAGGCGCATGACAATTTCGCTTCCGTGGACACCCCATCCGCGGATTTTAGAGGGAGAAACGACAAGAGGGAGACGGGGCCCCTGTAATCAGGATGGCGCCGTCTCCCTCTGAGTGTGCCGGAGTTTGACCCGGCCGGGACCATCCTGGTGGACGATCCCGTTATCGAACCGTCCGGTTATTCGGCGGCTTCCGCCTGCAGATCGACCGACACATATTTGCGGCCGAGCTTGCCCGAGTGGAATCGTACGATCCCATCGTTGAGCGCGAACAGCGTGTGGTCCTTGCCCATGCCGACATTGACCGCCGGGTAGAACTTGGTGCCGCGCTGGCGCACGATGATGTTGCCAGCGACCACCGCCTGGCTGCCGAACTTCTTCACGCCGAGGCGGCGACCTGCGGAGTCGCGACCGTTGCGGGACGAACCACCTGCTTTTTTATGTGCCATCGTCGGGTATCCTTACTTCTTGTCTTCGGCTTTGTCAGCCGGGGCCTTCTTGGCGGGAGCCTTCTTTGCAGCAGGCTTCTTGTCGGCGTCAGCCTTCTTGGGAGCAGCCTGCTCGGCGTCGGTAGCGTGCGCACCCGACTTGGACGGCGCGCCGTCCTTCTTGGGAGCAGCCTTCTTCGCTTCGGTCTTGGTCTCGCTCGCCGGTGCGTCGGCGGTCTTGGAAGCAGCCTTGGGCGCAGCGTCAGCCTTGGCCGCAGCCGGCTTGGCCTCGGCCTTGGTGTCGCCGACCTGCATGATCCGCAGCAGCGTCATCTGCTGGCGGTGACCGGACTTGCGGCGGTAATTGTGGCGGCGGCGCTTCTTGAAGACGACGATCTTATCGCTCTTGGCCTGCGCGATGATTTCCGCCGAAACGATCACCTTGCCGGCTTCGGCGAAATCATCGCCTTCGCCTGCGAGCAGGACATCGCCCAGCGTCACGGTGTCGCCGGCTTCGCCTGCGAGCTTTTCAACTGCGATCTTGTCTCCGGCGGCAACCCGGTATTGCTTGCCGCCCGTGCGCACGACTGCGAACATGGTGCTTTTCTCTCATTCAAAATGCTGTGCCGCGTTCTTGCGAAGGCACGGCGCGCCCGTCGACCCGCCAAATGACGAGGCCCGGAAAGATGGGTGCCGTTAAGGTAATGCCCCTCCGAAGTCAACGCTCGACCGGCGAAAATTCACCCGGTCGCTCGCCAACGCGGTGGCGCGACGGCATACCCGTGCTATCAGACCGGCGATGTCTTGCCCAGCCCGCCTTGCCCTGCCCGCTTTTTGTGCCCTGGCACTGTCCGCCTGCGCCGGCACCGGCGAGGACTATCCCTCGCTCGCGATCCGCGATGTCGAGCGTGCGAAGGGCCAGTTCGAACCGATCCCGGTCGCTCCCATCGATGTCCCCGAAATACCGGTGAACTACGAGGGTAGCCTAGAAGGTCGGCTCGCCACGCTGGTCGAATCCGCCCGCGCGGCACATGCGCGCTTTACCCGCAGCGAAGGAAGCGCACGCCGCACGGTAGCGGGTACGGGCCGAGCCGCGGTCGGCAGCGACAATTGGGGCGCGGCGCAGGTCGCGCTGTCTGATCTCGAATCGATCCGCAGCGACACCGCTATCGCGCTGGCCGATCTGGACATTCTCCACATCGCCGCCTCGATCGCGGCCGAGGACCGGGTGCAGATCGATGCGGCGAGAGAAACGGTTATTGCGCTGGTCCAGCAGGAAGACGCGGCGCTGGCCGAACTGCGTGCCCGTGTGACGCCATAAGGCTTGCCGGTCCCGAACGCCCGATCAACCGGGGATAATTATTGCCAGCGGGCCAGAGCGGCATGGTCCTCGGCGCGCGGCTCGATCCAGTGCCAGCCAATACCGCGCTTTTCGCGTTTCCACAGCCACGCCGCAGATTTGAGGTGATCCATCAGGAAATCGACCGCCTCCAGCGCGCCGCGCCGGTGCCGTGCCGCCGCCGCGACCAGCACGATCCCCTCGCCGGGCGTCAGGACTCCGATCCGGTGCCAGACCAGCACGCCGTCGAGCGCGAATCGCTTCCGTGCCTGCTCGGCCAGATGCTCCATCCCCGGCAGGGTGAGCGGTTCGTAATGCGTCAGTTCGAGCGCCTTGACCGGCGAATCGCCCGCGCTGGGACGGACCTTGCCCAGAAAGCTCGCCACCCCGCCCGCCTGCGGATGCGCGGCGTTGAACGCCGCCAGCGCCTCGCCGACCGAGAGTCCGGCCTCGAGCAGGCGGACATCGGCCGCGCCGGACAGCGCGAGTCTAGCCACCGCTGACCGGGGGCAGCAGCGCGACTTCCTCGCCATCGCGGGCGAGCAGAGCGGTCTTGTCGGCGAGCACCTTGCCCGCGCAGGCCACATGGACCCGCTCCTCGCGCAATTGCTCGGCAAGCTGGGGCCCGACCGTTTCGAGGAGAGTGGCCCAGTCGAGCGGCGCCGGGGCATCGCGCTCGGCCACCCCCGCAAGATCGCGCAAGGGACCGAGAAAGACGATCCGGACCGCCATCAGCCGCCGGTCACCGACATATGCCGCGCCAGTGCCGGCGCCTCGCCGCGGCTGCGGATCGCGAAGGCATGGCGTTCGGGCTTGACCGCCAGCGCCCGGTCAAGCGCGGCGTCGAGCGCGTGCGGGCCGGGATCGGAGCGCAGCGCGGCGCGCAGGTCGACCGCCTCGCCGCCGCCAAGACAGGGGTAGAGCTGGCCCGTCGCGGTCACCCGCATCCGGTTGCACGAGCCGCAGAAATTCTCGGTCAGCGGAGTGATCAACCCCAGCCGTCCACCGGTCTCGGCAATGTCGAAATAGCGCGCCGGCCC
Source organism: Erythrobacter sp. QSSC1-22B (assembly GCF_001678665.1). Taxonomy (GTDB): domain Bacteria; phylum Pseudomonadota; class Alphaproteobacteria; order Sphingomonadales; family Sphingomonadaceae; genus Qipengyuania. The sequence continues at coordinate 121,627 of NZ_LZRP01000006.1, read as the reverse complement.
GCCGGTGCGGTGATCCGACGGCGTCAGCGTCCAGCGCGCCTCGAGGCACTCGCGGACCGCATCGAGCGGCAGATAGCTATCGATCCGTTCCCCATCGACCTCGCCCAGCGGCATGGTCTCGATCAGCGTGATTCCATGACCCTCGCCATGCGCCCAGGCGATCAGCTTGGGCAGCTCGGCCTCGTTCACCCCCTTGATCGCCACGCTGTTGAGCTTGACCGCCAGCCCGGCATCCTTCGCCGCGGCGATCCCTTCCAGCACCTGCGCCAGCGCATCGCGCCGGGTCAGGCTCGCGAAACGCGCCGCATCCAGCGTATCGAGCGAGACGTTGACCCGCCGCACCCCGGCGCGCGCCAGATCCCTGGCATGGCGCACCAGCTGGGTACCGTTGGTGGTCAGCGTGATCTCGTCGAGCCCTTCGCCGACATGGCGGCCCAGCGCGCGGACGAGGTCGATCATGTCGGGGCGGACCAGCGGTTCTCCGCCGGTCAGCCGGATTTTGCGCACCCCTCGCGCCATGAAGGCGAGCGAGAGACGGTGCAATTCCTCGAGGCTAAGCACATCTTTCTTTGGCAGAAAGCGCATCATTTCGGGCATGCAATAGCTGCAGCGCAAATCGCAGCGATCCGTCACCGACAGGCGCAGGTAGGTGATACGACGCTGGTAGGCGTCTACGAGCGGCTTGCCATTCATGGTGCCTCTACGAATGGATCGCCCGCACCGGTCCCGTCGCTCTCGAAATATTGTCCGGTGATCCCCGGCGCGTTGGCGAGCCATGCCTCGAAACCATCGAGCGCCGCGCCTTCGCCCGCGACCAGATTGATCCGCTGCGGCGTATGCGCACGCGCCAGACCGGCGGCGATTGCGAGCCGCCATTCGCGATGGCTGTGATCGGCGGCGGCCAGCGTCACCATCACATCCTCGCCGCTCTCGAGCGCGCCTTCGACATGCGGGAGCCAGTGCTGGTGGAACAGCCCCGCCGCGGCCAGCGGCTCGGGCGGCAGATCGTCGACCGCGATCCGCTTCATCCGCGGCGCTCGCGGTGCAGCGTGATCCCGATTCGCTCGCCCGCCTCGGCGATGGCGAGCTTGACGATCTTCACCGTAACCGCCTCGACCCGCGCATCCTGCAGGAAGAGCGTTTCGCAGACATGGTCCGCAACCGCCTCGATCAGCTTGAAATGCACACCCGCGGGCAGCGCCCCGGACGCGGCGAATTTGAGGTCCATGTAGTTCTTCGAGGCATCGAGCGAGGTCTCGGGCTCGTAGCGCGCCAGCGGTTTCAGCCGCGCGGTGATCGCAAAGCGCAAGGGTTGGGGCTTGCCGGTTTCCTCCGAATAGATGCCGGTGAGGACATCGTGTTCGAAATCGGCGACTTCCAGATGCAGCGAATCGGTCATGCGCTTCCCTAGCCCGGATTGGACCAGCGCGCGAAGATCGCGGTGGGGAGCAGACGGGCGCCCTCGCCCTGCTCGCTGACCGCGAGATCGCCATGTTCGACCAGTCCGGGCAGCCCCGCGAAGGCTTCCTCAAGCAGGCCGGCAAGCGCGAGGCTGCTCATTCGCACCGCATAGACGGTGAGGAACAGGAACCTGCTCTCGGCATCGAGCAATTTGCGGCACTCGCCGACCAGCCCGGGCAGGCCCTCCTCGAGTCGCCATATCTCGTTGCCGGGGCCGCGTCCGAATTTGGGCGGATCGAGGATGATCCCGTCGTAGCGCCGCTCGCGCCGCACCTCGCGCGCGGTGAATTTCTCCGCATCATCGACCAGCCAGCGGATCGGGCGATCCTCCATGCCCGAGAGCGCGGCGTTCTCGCGCGCCTGCGCCACCGATTTCTTGCTCGCATCGACATGGGTAACCCGCCCGTAGCGGCTCAATGCCAACGACCCCACCCCGGTGTAGCCGAACAGGTTGAGTGTCTCGGCATCCGCGCGCGTCGACAATTGCGAGCCCATCCACTCCCACACCGGCGCCATGTCGGGGAAGAATCCAAGATGGCGGAACGGCGTGCACTGCGCGGTGAATTGTGCCTCGCCATAGGCCAGCGGCCAGCCCTCCTCGGGAACGGGCGAAGAAAACTGCCAGCGCCCGCCGCCATCCTCGTCCGAGCCGGGGACGAATTCGCCATGCGCATCCCATTCGCCAAGCCGCGGCGACCACATCGCCTGCGGTTCGGGGCGGATGAAGCGCCACGGGCCATAAGCCTCGAACTTGCGACCATGCCCGCTATCGAGCAGGCGGTAGGCGTCCCAGCCCTCGCCCACCATCAGCAGCGGCTCCCTGCGCAACTGCGCCATCAGCCGCGCGGGGTCGCATGCGCAAAGATGAAATCGCGCACCGCTTCGTATTCACCGGGCAGCTCGGAGAAGCGTTCCTCGCGCGCGAACAGATCGCCCACCCGCAGCGGCAGGCTCGGGCGCTGCCCGATGACCCGCTCGACCGCATCGCGGAACTTCGCCGGATGCGCGGTCGCCAGCGTCACCACCGGGACATCGCCCGGCAATTCGAGCGCGCGCGCGGCATGCAGGCCGATCGCGGTGTGCGGATCGACCACTTGCCCCGCTGCGTCCCAGGCCCAGCGCATCGCCCGCGCCATGTCGCTCTGATCGGCGCGCGCGCTGGTGAAGAGCGCCGCCGCGCCCTCGCGCTGGGCATTGGTGAGCTGCATCGCGCGGGTACCCTCGAAGCCGTGCATCTGTTCGGCCAGCGCCACACCATCGCGGCCGCCGATATCGAACAGCAGCCGCTCGAAATTGGAGCTGACCTGGATGTCCATGCTCGGCGCGGCGGTCGCGGTTACCTCGCCCGCCGAATAGTCGCCGCTGGTCAGTGCGCGGTGGAGGATGTCGTTGACATTGGTCGCCACCGCCAGCCGCGCGATCGGCAGCCCCATCCGCGCCGCGACATGCCCGGCGAAGACATCGCCGAAATTGCCGGTCGGCACGCTGAAGGCGACTTCGCGTTCTGGCCCACCCAATTGCAGCGCCGCGGCGAAATAATAGACCACCTGCGCCATCAGCCGCGCCCAGTTGATGGAATTGACTGCGCCCAACCGGTGCTTCGCGGTCATCGCCTCGTCCGCGAACAGCCGCTTCACCATCGCCTGGGCGTCGTCGAAGCTGCCCTCGATGGCGATGTTGTGGACATTGGGCGCGCGCACCGTGGTCATCTGACGGCGCTGGACGTCGCTCACCCGGCCTTTGGGGTGGAGCATGAATATCTCGACCTTGTCGCGCCCGGCGACCGCATCGATGGCCGCGCTGCCGGTGTCGCCGCTGGTAGCGCCGACGATAGTCAGCGTGCCCTGCTCGCGCGCCAGGAATTCCTCGAACAGCAGGCCGAGCAACTGGAGCGCGACATCCTTGAACGCCAGCGTCGGTCCGTGGAACAGCTCGAGCAGCCAGTGGCGCTGGTCGAGCTGGGCCAGCGGGGCGACCGCGGCATGCGCGAAGCGTCCATAAGCCTGCTCGCACAATTCGTGCAGCCGTTCGGGGGTGAGGCTGTCGCCGACGAAAGGCTGCATCACCCGCGCCGCGAGCTGGGCATAGGGCAGCCCGCGCATCGCGGCGATCTCGGCGGTCGAAAAGCGCGGCCAGCTTGCGGGCAGGTAGAGCCCGCCATCGCGTGCCAGCCCGGCCAGCGTCACACCGGCGAAATCGAGCGTCGGTGCGCCCCCTCTGGTCGAGATGTAATCCATCGCAGCAGCGCCTAGCTTGGAGCCCGGCGGCGGGCAAGCAAGCCGCGCTTTAGCGAGGCGAAGTCCCGTCACGCCCTGGAGCAGGATCTTGCCGGGTTTTCCGGTCGGTCTTCTGCCCGGTCTTTCGGCCAGTCTTTAGGCCAGTCTTCAGTCCCAGCTTCTGGCGCAGAACGAGGCCGTAGATCACCAGCGCGGTTAGCGCGAACAGGAACCACTGGCCGGCATAGGCAAGATGGTTGTTGGGAAGATCGCCGGGATCGGGCGCGGCCAGCGGTTGCAGGCCGGCGACCGGCTCGATCAATACCAGCCGGACCGAGTCGCCATAGGGTGCCACCAGACCGGTAACCGTTCCGCCATTCCAGGCCGGCGGTTCGGGAATGCGCGACCAGCCCATGGCGACATCCGCGCGCGCGCCGCCGTCGAGCGAGCAGCGCGCGATCTGCGCCCAGCCTTTCTCGCCGCGGCGCGAGGTGCCGGCAATGCTGTCGAAACCGGTGACTTCATTGCAGATCACGGTGCTGCGGCGGAACAGCGCGGCTTCGTATGGAGCCGCCACCGGCCATACAACCTCGGCGCGCTCGCCCGCAGCGGCGTAGCGCGCGATCAATGCCTCTTTCTCGTCCATCCGGCCCAACTGCCAGAACCCGAGCGCGATCATCGTCGTGACCGCTGCCAGAACGATCACGGTGGAGATGATCGGGATCCGTCTGGCCATCGGGTCCGTCATTTCCTGAGCCCGGCTTCACCGGCCTTGTTGCGATATTCGGCGATCATCAGCAGCGCCTTGGAAACGCGCAAGCCGCCCAAAACCGAGCCGATGGTGATCGGCACCCACAACAGGATATGGACCCAGAACGGCGGACGCAGCGAGGCGTCGAGCCAGATCGCCAGCCCGGTGACGAGCGCGCCGATGATGAGGGTGAGGAAGGCGGCCGGTCCGTCGCCGACGTTGAAACGCTCGTAATCGAGCTGGCAGGCGCTGCAGCACGGGGCAAACTTGACCACTCCCCCGAATAGCGTCCGCTCGCCGCAGCGCGGACAGCAACCGAAAAGGGCGGCCTCCCATAGCGATGGCGCTAAGGAAGGCCGCCCTTTCTCCGGGTCCGGCGAACCGGGCTGCATCAGTGTACCGCGGCGCCCCAACCGCCCCAGACATAGACGGTGATGAACAGGAACAACCACACCACGTCGACGAAATGCCAGTACCAGGCGGCGGCTTCGAAGCCGAAATGCTGGCGCGGGGTGAAATGCCCAAGATAGGTACGGCGCAGGCAGACGATCAGGAAGATCGTGCCCACGAGAACGTGGAAGCCGTGGAAGCCGGTCGCCATGTAGAAGGCCGAGCTGTAAGTGTTGCCGCCGAAAGCGAACGGCGCGACCGCATATTCATAGGCCTGGATCGCGGTGAACACCGCGCCGAGGATGATGGTTGCCCACAGGCCCTTCTTGAGGCCTTCGCGATCGCCATTGACCAGCGAATGGTGCGCCCAGGTCACCGTGGTGCCCGAACACAGCAGGATCAGCGTGTTGAGCAGCGGCAGCGACAGCGGGTCGATCACCGCCTCGATCGCCTCGGGCGGCCAGACGCCGCCGATGACATCGGAGAGTTCGCTCGGGAACAGCGCGAAATCGAACCAGCTCCAGAACCAGCCGACGAAGAACATCACTTCAGAAGCGATGAACAGGATCATCCCGTAGCGCATGTGGAGTTGCACCACCGGGGTGTGATCGCCGCGCTCGGCTTCCTTCACAATTTTCGAGAACCAGGTGAAGAATGTCGCAATCAGCCCGGCGATGCCAAGCCCGAGCACAAGATGCGCGGCCGCCATCTCGTGCATGAAAAGCACCATGCCGGTGGTGAAGGTCAAAGCCGAAACCGAGGCAATCAGCGGCCAGATATCGGGTTCGAGAATGTGATAGTCGTGGTTTACGGTGCCAGCCATGGGTCTTTCGGTCCTGTGGATCGGATGCCGGTGCCCTTAAAGCGCGTCGCGCCTCGGGTCCAGTGTCTTACTCGGCGCGGGTTTCCGCGCGGTGGAAAGTGTAGCTCAACGTGATCTGCTCGACATCCTTGGCGTTGTCGTCGGTCAGGATCGCCGGATCGACGTAATAGAGTACCGGCATGCGGATTTCCTCGCCCGGCTGAAGCACCTGCTCGGTAAAGCAGAAGCACTGGACCTTGTTAAAATAACGCCCGGTGCTTGCCGGCTCGACGTTGAAGGTGGCGGTGCCGGTGATCGGCACGTTGCTGTCGTTGCGGGCAGTGTAGAAGGCGAGGTCGCGCTGCCCGATCTGGACCCGGTCGGTCGGCTGTTCGGGACGGAAAGTCCACGGCATGTTGCTCGCGGTGCTGGCATCGAAGCGAATCGACACCTCGCGCCCGCCGGCGCTTTGCGCCATCTGCGCGGCCAGCGCGGCATCGGATTCGGTCGCGCGCTGGGTAGTCCCGCCAAATCCGGTGACCCGGCAGAACAGATCGTAGAGCGGGACCGCGGCGTAACCCACCCCGAGCATCGCCGCCGCGCCAAGGAAGGCCAGGAAGGCGGTTCGGGCATTGCGATTGTCGAGACTGGCCGTGGTCATGGTCAGTCGCCCATCCGCACGATCGTGATCGCGTAGAACAGCACCGCGAAAAACAGCAGCACCAGCCCCATTACGAGACTGCGGCTGCGCTGGCGGCGCTTGTATTCGGTTTCTTCTTCCGGCGTCATGCCGTTACTCCATTGACCACCAGCAGCCGATCCACAACCAGCACCGCGAACAGCGCGAACAGGTAGAGGATGCTGAAGGCGAACAGCCGCTTTTCGGGCTTCATTGCATCATCCGTGCCGGTTTGCCGGAAAGCCACGGGAAGCGAAAGCGCAAGGAAGGCAAGCGACAATGCGAGCGCCGCAAGTCCATAAACCATCCCGGTGCCGCCGATGAACCACGGCGCCGCGGCGATCGGGACCAGCAGGATCGAATAGGCCAGGATCTGGCGCCGGGTGCTGGCCTCGCCGCGAGCGACGGGCATCATCGGGATACCCACCTTGGCGTAGTCCGACTTCACGAACAGCGCGAGCGCCCAGAAATGTGGCGGGGTCCAGAAAAAGATGATCGCGAACAGCAGCACCGGCATCGCCGTGATGTCGCCGGTCACCGCGACCCAGCCGATCAGCGGCGGAAACGCGCCCGCACCACCGCCGATGACGATGTTCTGCGGGGTCCGGGGCTTGAGCCAGATGGTGTAGACCACGGCGTAATAGAAGATCGAGAAGGCGAGAATTACGGCGGCGAGCCAGCCGATCGCCAAGCCCATCACCAGCACCGAGGTCACCGAAAGCGCGATGCCGAAATCGCGCGCATCGTCGGGTCGCAAGCGACCGCCCGGTAGCGGACGTTTTGCGGTCCGTTTCATTCCGGCGTCGATATCGGCTTCCCACCACTGGTTGAGCGCCGCCGCACCGCCCGCGCCCAGCGCAATGCACAGGATGGCGGTAAAGCCGAGCACCGGGTGAATCGAGCCCGGGGCAGCCAGCAATCCGCACAGACCGGTGAAGATCACCAGGCTCATCACGCGGGGCTTGGTCAGGGCGAAGAAGTCGCGCCATTCGGCGGGCAGGACAAGAGGCGCAGTCTGGGTCATGGTATGAAGGGGCTATAGCCGTGCAATGCCGCCTGCGAAAGGGGCCAGCGCGAGTCTCTAGAGCCGAGCCAGCCAATCGAGCAGCAGGCGGTTCACTTCGCCCGGCTTTTCCTGCTGGGTCCAGTGACCGCAGCCCTCCAGCACGGTGCCTTCGACTTTGGGCGCAAACATGCGGGTGAACGCCATCGGATCCTCGATCGCGCCGAACAGGAACGAGGCCGGATCGCGGCCGCCGCCGATGAACAGCGCGGGCTGTTCGATCCGCTGCCCCGCGAATTGCTTCAGCCACGCGAAATCGCGCTCGTGATTGCGATAGCGATTGAGCGGGCCGGCGAATCCCGAGGCGCGGAACTCGCCCTCGTAGAAGTCGAGATCGGCCTCGCTCAACCAGCCGACCGGCTGCGGGTCGGGCAAGCCGTCGAGAAAGGTGGCACCCAGCGGCTTGTCCCAATAGTTCCCCGGGGCGACATCGCCCGAGATCGAATACATCATCCGCTGGACGAAATCGCGCGGGTCCGCCTCGGCCTCGGCTTCCCCGACGCCGGGCTCCTGGAAATATTCCTGGTAGAAGAAGCGTCCCTTGGCCGTGAAATGCTCACGAAACACCTCGGTGAACGGCCGGCTGGGCACCCCGCCGAAGGGCACCGACAGGCCGGCGACCGCGCGAAAATGCTCGGGGTTCGTAAGCGCCGAGTTCCACACGATCGGCGCGCCCCAATCGTGCCCCACCAGCACCGCAGGGCGCTCGGGCGAGAGCTCCTGCTGCAACCCGACGAGGTCACCGACGATCCGCTCCATCGCATAGGCATCGACCGCCTCGGGCTTGTCCGAGCCGCCATAGCCGCGCACATCGATGGCGCAGGCGGTGAAGCCGGCCGCGGCGACCGGAGCGATCTGGTGGCGCCAGCTGTACCAGCTTTCCGGAAAACCATGGACGAAGACCACCAGCGGTCCCTCGCCGGCAATTGCGCAGCGCAGCGACAGCTCCCCGACATCGATCATGCGCATTTCGGGGCTGGTCGCGGACATGGTCATTTCCTCCTCGGGCAGGTTCGATTCGTTTCGACGCCTATCACAAACACAAACGGCCGGCCCCCGGGGACCGACCGCTCGTTTATCGGGTTGTCCGCCTCTTAGACGGTCGTTTCCCTTTGATCGCCCTGACGGTGATCGTGGTAATCGTGGTGATCCTCGATCACCGGAAGCGTCTCGAACTGGTGGAACGGCGGCGGGCTGGACAGCGTCCATTCCAGCGTCGTTGCGCCCTCGCCCCAGGGGTTGGCCGGTGCCTTCTTGCCGACCGTGTAGGCGTAGATCAGATTGGCGAAGAACAACAGCATCGAGGCGGCCATGATGTGATAGCCAAGCGAGCTGATCTCGTTCCAGTACTGATAGGCCGGGGTGTAGTCGGGGTAACGACGCGGCATGCCCTGCAGACCCAGGAAATGCTGGGGGAAGAAGATCACGTTCACACCGATGAAGAAGCCCCAGAAGTGGAGATGCGCGAGCAGTTCGGAGTGCATCCGGCCGCTCATCTTCGGGAACCAGTAGTAGAAGCCGGCGAAGATCGAGAACACCGCGCCCATCGACAGCACATAGTGGAAATGCGCGACCACGAAATAGGTGTCGTGGACCACATCGTCGATGCCGCCGTTGGCAAGGTAGACGCCGGTCACACCGCCGACGGTGAACAGGAAGATGAAGCCAAGGGCCCAGACCAGTGGGCTCTTGAACTCGATCGATCCGCCCCACATCGTCGCGATCCAGCTGAAGATCTTCACGCCCGTCGGCACCGCGATGACCATGGTGGCGGCGGTGAAATACATCTTCGTGTTCACGTCGAGACCCACGGTGTACATGTGGTGCGCCCAGACCACGAAACCGACCACGCCGATCGCGACCATGGCGTAGGCCATGCCGAGATAGCCAAACACCGGCTTGCGGCTGAAGGTGGCGATGATCTGGCTGACCATGCCGAAGCCCGGCAGGATCATGATGTAGACTTCGGGGTGGCCGAAGAACCAGAACAGATGCTGGTAGAGGACGGGGTCGCCGCCGCCTGCCGGATCGAAGAAGGTGGTGCCGAAATTGCGATCGGTCAGCAGCATCGTGATGGCAGCGGCGAGCACCGGCAGTGCAAGCAGCAGCAGGAATGCGGTGACCAGCACCGACCACACGAACAGCGGCATCTTGTGCAGGGTCATGCCCGGCGCGCGCATGTTGAAGATGGTGGTGATGAAGTTGGTCGCACCCAGGATCGAGCCTGCGCCCGCAAGGTGAAGCGAGAAGATCGCGAAATCGACCGCCGGGCCCTGGCTGCCGGTGGATGAGAGCGGCGCATAGAAGGTCCAGCCGGTGCCCGCACCCGGGCCTGTACCGCCCGGAACGAACAACGAGAAGATCAGGCTGACGAAGCCCGCCACGGTCAACCAGAACGAAACATTGTTCATCCGCGGGAAGGCCATGTCCGGCGCGCCGATCATCAGCGGCACGAACCAGTTGCCGAAACCGCCGATCATCGCCGGCATGACCATGAAGAACACCATGATCAAACCATGCGCCGTGATGAAGACGTTCCACATGTGCAGCGCGGTGTCGAAATCCGCGCTGCCGCCCATGAATTCGGCCCACCAGGTAAGGTACTGGATGCCCGGCTCGGCCAGTTCCATCCGCATGATACCCGAGATCGCACCACCGACGATGCCCGCCATGATCGCGAAGATCAGGTAGAGCGTGCCGATGTCCTTGTGGTTCGTCGACATGAACCAGCGAGCGAAAAAGCTCGGCTTGTGATCGGCATGATCATGCGCGTGATCGTCGGCATGAGCCTGGAATGCGTCGGCTGTGGTGGCCATGATGGATGGTCTCTTCGTTCGCTGGAATTCGGTTTACGTGGTCGGCGACGTGTCTTCGATCGGCGGAGCGCCGGCACCGGGCGCGCCCGGCACGGCACTTTCGGGAGCCTGCAGCGGCGCCAGCGAAGCGTCGGTCGCCGCTGCCGCTTCATCCTCCGGGAAGGTGCCGCCCTGCGCTCGAACCCATGCGCGCCATTGGTCCATCGGCAGCGCTTCGATCGCGATCGGCATAAACGCGTGGCGGGCACCGCACAGTTCCGAACACTGGCCGTAATAGACGCCTGGCTCCTCGATCTCGAGCAGCCGCTCGTTCAGGCGGCCGGGAACGGCATCGAGCTTGAACCACAGTGAGGGAATTGCGAAGCTGTGAATGACATCGGCCCCGGTCACCTGCAGACGGATCGGAACGCCCGCCGGCACGACCATGCGGTTGTCTACCGCCAGCTGCGAAGGCTCGCCGCGTGCGACCGCCTCGTCCTCGTCGAGCATGTTCGAGATGATCTCGAACTCGCCATTATCGGGATAGGTGTACCCCCAGTACCACTGGTAGCCGGTCGCCTTGATGGTGATCGCGTCTTCCCCGGGAACTTCATACTGCTTGGCAAGCAGGCCGATCGACGGGATCGCGATTGCGACCAGGATCAGCACCGGAACGACGGTCCAGACAACTTCGATAAGCGTGTTGTGCGTGGTCTTCGAGGGAACCGGGTTGGCCTTGCGATTGAAGCGCACCACGACATAGAGCAACAGACCCAGCACGAAAACGCTGATGATCGCCATCATCCACACGAGACCGACGTGCAGGCCATATGCGGTCCGCCCGTTGTCCGAAAACTGGTCCTGAAGATCGATCAGGCCATCAACCGGCATACCCTTGCCCTCGACCGGTGCCATCGGCGTGTAGGCATCGGCCCCGGCTGCGACCGCGTCGGAATCGGCAACATCGGCGGCGGCCGCCGGATCGACCTGTTCCAGCGCGGCGGGCGGCGTAATCGCCGGCGCAGGCGCGACAAGGTCGCCGCTTTCAAGGGTCGATTGCGCGCTCGCGGCTTGCCAGCCGAAGGTCAGCACAAGCGCAGCAAGCAAGGCTGCGAAGATCCGGAAGGTCCCGCGATGGGCGGCAAAAGATTGAATGCTCGACATAAAGTCCCGTTTCACTGGCACGGGCGGGATAACCGCCGCTGATACCGGCCCGGGGTATGACACAAGTCACACTGGGGCCGAGTTGAGTGGCCTATAGGCAGGCTTTCCCTGCGCCTCAAGCAGAAGGGGGCAAAAAATGCGCAAGGTCGTTTGCCTCTTGCGCAATCCACGCCAAGTCGCTTTGTGCTCGCGCTGACATGACAGACGAATACATCCTCACCGATTTCCGCAACAGCGAAGCGCTGCTCGAGGGGCATTTCCTGCTCTCGTCGGGCCGCCATTCGGGGTATTATCTGCAATGCGCCCGGGTGCTGATGAACCCCGATCGCGCCGCGCAGCTTGCGCGTGGGCTGTGCCAGAAGATCCCCCGCGAGCTGCGCTCGCAGGTCGATCTGGTGGTCAGCCCGGCGATGGGCGGCCTCATCATCGGCCACGAGGTCGGGCGCTGCCTCGAAAAAGACGCCATCTTCCTGGAACGGCCCGAGGGCGAGTTCCACCTGCGCCGCGGGTTCCGGATCGAACCGGGCCAGAAGGTACTGATGGTCGAGGATGTGGTCACGACCGGCCTGTCGAGCCGCGAGGCGATCGCGGCGGTGGCGCGCGAAGGCGGCGAGGTGATCGCCGAGGTCGCGCTCGTCGACCGTTCGGATGGTGCAATCGACCTCGGAGTGCCCTTCTTCGCGTTGCTCGACATCGGCTTTCCGACCTATGCCGAGGACGAATTGCCCGACGAACTGGCGGCGATCCCGATAACCAAGCCCGGGAGCCGCAAGGCTTGAGCGACCCGACCCGCCCCGACTCGCCTCTTGCAGGTGGGCAGCGCCCCGACTTGTCGCGGCCGGTGCCGCTGCGGCTTGGCGTCAACATCGATCACGTCGCCACCATCCGCAACGCGCGCGGCGGCGATCACCCCGACCCGGTGCGCGCGGCGCAGATCGTCGCGGCGGTCGGCGGCGACGGGATCACCGCGCACTTACGCGAAGACCGGCGCCATATCCGCGATGGCGATCTCAGGCGCATCCAGGAAGCGACCGGGCTGCCGCTCAATCTGGAGATGGCAGCGACCGACGAGATGCTCGCCATCGCGCTGGCGCATCGCCCGCACGCCGCCTGCATCGTGCCCGAGAAACGCGAGGAGCGCACCACCGAGGGCGGGCTCGACGCCGCCGGGCAGGACAACCGTCTCGCCCCGATCGTCGCGCGGCTGCTCGACCATGGGATCCGCGTCAGCCTGTTCATCGAGGCCGATGAACGCCAGCTCGAAGCGGCGCTGCGGCTCAACGCGCAGGTGGTGGAATTCCACACCGGCGAATACGCGAACGCCACCGGCGAAGATCGCGCCCGCGAATTGCGCCGCATCGCCGACATGGCCGCGCTGGCCGCCAAGAACGGGATCGAGCCGCACGCGGGCCATGGCCTCACCTACGACAACGTCCAACCGATCGCCGCCATCCCGCAGATCGCCGAGCTCAACATCGGCCATTACCTCGTCGGCGAGGCAGTGTTTGTCGGGCTCGAACAGGCGGTCCGCCAGATGCGCGAGCTGATGGACGACGCAAGATGAGGCGGGTGCGGTGATCATCGGCCTCGGCTCGGACCTGTGCAATATCGAGCGAATCCAGTCCTCTCTCGACCGTTTCGGTGAACGGTTCGAGAACCGCGTCTTCACCGAGACCGAGCGCGCCAAGGCGCGGCGGCGCCCGTTCACGATCGCGGGCACCTATGCCAAGCGATTCGCCGCCAAGGAGGCCTTCTCCAAGGCGGTCGGCACGGGGTTCCGGCGCGGGGTGTTCATGAAGGACATCGGGGTGATCAACGCCCCCTCGGGCGCGCCGACGCTGGCGCTGGCCGGCGGGGCGGCCAAGCGGCTTGCGGAAATGGTCCCCCCCGGCCATGAGGCGCATATTCATCTGACCCTCACCGACGATCATCCATGGGCACAGGCTCTGGTTGTGATCGAGGCCCTGCCCAAATGAGTTCCGAGACCATCGCCCCCACCAAGCCTTCCGACGAGGATACGTCCGCCCAGAAGCTCGCCCGCAAGCCGGACAAGCCCGTTGTGAAGCAGGACGAGAAGGTCAACTGGTTCGCCGAACTGCGCGGGCTGGCGCTGATGCTGCTCGCGGTGTTCGCCTTTCACAGCTTCGTCGCCAAGCCCTTCTACATTCCCAGCACCTCGATGCTGCCCAATCTGTTCGTGGGCGACCGGCTGGTGGTGAGCAAATATCCCTATGGCTGGAACTGGTCCTCGATCAGCTTTCACCTCGCCCCGCGCGGCGACTGGCGCGTGCTCGCCGATACGCCCGAATATGGCGATGTGGTCATCCCCGTCCATCCCACCCGCGACGAGGATTACATCAAGCGCGTGGTCGCGCTCCCCGGCGATCGCATTGCTGTGCGCGACGGACGGATCATCCTCAACGGCGTAGCGGTGCCGCAGGACGTCGAACCCGCGTTGCGTATACCCGTCGATTACGACCAGCATCTGTGCAATGGCGATCCCTGCATGGCCGATTTTTCGCCCTATCTGATGCGCGAAGCCGACGGGGGTTCGACCTACGAAATCCCGGTGCGGCGCGAGACCCTGCCCAATGGCGCGACCTATCTGATCATCGACCACCAGGACCAGTATCTCGACAATTACGCCGAGATCACCGTGCCCGAGGGCCATGTCTTCGTGATGGGCGACAACCGCGACCATTCGGCGGACAGCCGCGCAGAAATCTTCGCGCAGGGCCTTGGCGGGCCGGTGCCGCTGGAAAACATCGGCGGGCGGGCCGAATTCATCACCTTCTCGCTCGACGGGACCACCAGTCTCAACCCGGTCAGCTGGTTCACCTCGATGCGCGGCGATCGCGCCTGGTCCACGCTGCGCCCGCCGCTCGCCGAGCGGGCCGAGTAGCGCCATGACCACGGCTTCCCAGACTCCGGGCGGACAGGGCGAGGAGGACGGTCGTTTCGCCTCACCCGCCCAACTGGCGCGCGAGGATCTGGGAAACAGCCCGTCGCGCGTGTCCGATCCGCGACTGCAATTCGAGGTCCGGCGGGCCGTCATTTGGACGCTGGTCGTCGGCGGGTTCATTCTCGCGATCTATATTTCCCGTTCGCTTCTGGTGGTTTTCGGCGCGCTCGTTTTTGCCGCTATGATCGATGGGGGCGCGCGGCTGCTCGGGCGGATCCTGCCGATCCAGCGCTACCTGCGGGTCGCGATCGTACTGCTCCTGAGCGTCGCCTTCTTGGTCTGGCTCGGTTATTTCACCGGATCGACGATTTCGCGCGAGGCAGCGCTGTTTCCCGAGATCGTCGAACGCCAGGTGAACGAGGTCATCGACTGGGCGAGGGCCCAGGGGTTCCAGGTCAGCCAGAGCCAGCTACAGAACTACGCCGGCGGTATCACCAGCGGGATCGGCACGCTCACCCGTGCACTGGGAGGACTCCTGGGCGGGCTGACCACGGTAGTGCTGATCGTCATCATCGGGGTCTATGTCGCGCTCGAGCCGCAGCTTTACGAGCGCGGCGTCGCCTGGACCCTGCCGCGCGCGCGCCGCGCATCGTTCTACGTCACCGCGAGCCGCATGGCACAGACGCTTCGTCGGCTGATGGCCGGTCGGCTGCTTGGCATGGTCGTCGAAGGCGTGTTCACCTACGTCATGCTGGCATTCGTCGCCCCGCTGATCGGGATTGGCGCGGTGCCGATGGCGGTGCTGCTGGCCATTTTGACGGGACTGCTTGCCTTCGTTCCCAATCTCGGCGCGATCATCTCCGGCGTGCTGATGGTCCTGGTCGGCTTCTCCGGCGGGGTCGAGATGGGCCTCTACACGGTCTTCGTCTATCTCTTCGTCCAGAATTTCGATGGCTATGTCGTGGTACCGATGATCGCGCGCAAGACGGTCGATCTGGCTCCTGCGCTGGTGCTGGCGGCCCAGCTGGTGATGGGGATCCTGTTCGGGATCATCGGGCTGTTCCTGGCCGATCCTCTGCTGGCGATGATCAAGGTTGCGCTGGAACGGCGGGCCGAGACCGCCGATGCGGAAGACGACGCTCGAGAGGCGGAAACGAATGGCGCGTAAGTTTCTTTATTTTATCGCATTTATCATTGTTGTGGTGATCCTCGGCGGGATTGCCCTGTCGATCTGGTCGCGCGAGGCGACCGAGATCGCCTTCGTCCCGCGCGGCGATTTCGTCGAGCAGGAGGCGCTCGCCGAGAACGCCTATGAGGACCCGGGCATGTGGTACTCGCGGCCCGGGATCGGGACCGACGATCCGGCGCGCTATCAACCCGCTATCGCCGAAACGCCGGAGGATCCCGCGACGCGCGAGCCATCCCCCGAAGCACCCGCTGCCGAACGCACTCTGGGCGAGACCGCGCCTTCCTTCACCCCGGAAAGCAGCCGCCGCGCCGAGCCGGTCACCGCCTCCGAAACGCCCGATTTCGCGGTCTTCTTCGTTCCCCCCACCAGCTACATCCAGGCCGGCGGCGACTGGAATGCCAGCCTCACCGATGCCTCGACCAATCAGCGCGCGCGGATCTTCCTGCGAGGGCTCGCCAGCCCTTTCAACAACGCCGACGAAATCTGGGCCCCCAAATACCGCCAGGCTGCGGTGGGTGCCTTCCTGACCGACCGGCCCGAAGCGCAACTGGCGATCGACGCCGCCTACCGCGATGTCCGCGAAGCCTTTGCCTATTTCCTCGAAAGCGTCGATCCGGCCAAGCCGATCGTCCTGGCCGGTCACAGCCAGGGTGCGCTGCATATCCTGCGGCTGCTAATGGAAGAAGTCGCCGGGTCCGGGCTCGAAGCCCGCGTGGTCGCGGTCTACGCTCCGGGCTGGCCGATCTCGGTCGAGCACGATCTGCCGGCGCTCCCCTTCCCGGCCTGCGCCGCGCCGGGGCAGGTTGGCTGCGTGCTGGGCTGGTCGAGCTTTGCCGACGACAATGATCCCGGCTTCCTGATGCGTCGCTACGGCGCAACCCCTGCCTTCAACGGCCAGCCGCGCGGCGACGGACCGATCCTGTGCGTCAATCCGCTGACCGGCGGCACCAATGGCGAAGCGCCCGCCAGCAGCAATCTGGGCACGCTGGTACCCGACGAGGGTCTGAGCCGCGGCGAACTGGTCCCCGGAGCGGTGCCGGCGCGCTGCGATGCGTCGGGCCTGCTGTTGATCGGCGATCCTCCCGATCTGGGCGAAGGCGTTCTCCCGGGCAACAATTTCCACGTCTACGACATCCCGCTGTTCTGGGCGAATGTGCAACAGGACGTGCTGGAACGGGTGCGGGCGTGGACACCGGCGGGCTCGTAACCGACAGCGCCGCCGCGTTCGACGAGCAATTGCCCGATGGCGGGGTGCTGCTCGGGGTGGATCTGGGCACCCGGACGATCGGGCTGGCGACCTGCGATGCGGGCTGGCGGTTCGCCACCGCCGGGAAAACCCTGCCGCGGGGCAAATTCACCGCGGATTGCGGTAAGCTGCGCGAGCTCGTCCAGCAGCGCTCGATCAAGGGGCTGGTGATCGGTCTGCCGCGCAATATGGATGGCGGCGAAGGGCCGCGCGCACAGGCCAGCCGCGCCTATGCCCGCAATCTGGCCGCGGCGCTGTCGCTCCCGGTGTTGCTGTGGGACGAGCGCTGGTCCACCGCCAGCGCCGAGGCCGCGATGATCGGGCAGGACATGAGCCGCGCCAAGCGCGCCGAACGCATCGACAGCCATGCCGCCGCGATCATCCTTCAGGGCGCGATCGACACGCTGACCAATTAGGGTTTTGCCATTGTAATCGGTCGCCACGCGCGGCAGGGCGAGCGGCAATGGCCGATGAGCAAACCCGTTTCGATCCCGCGCAGGCGACGCCGTTTCTGACGGCGCGGTCGCACAATGGCTGGCTGGGTCTAAGCTATCGCGATCATGGCGAGGACTGGGCCGAGCTCGAGCTGCCATGGCGCGAAGACCTGCTGGGCGAGGACGGGCGCGAGGTGCTTGCTTCGGGGCCGATCATCAGCCTGATGGACATGGCCAGCGGATTGGCGATCTGGACCCGGATGGGCCAGTTCCGCGCCATCGCCACACTCGACTTACGCGTTGACTACACCCGCCCCGCCCGCGGCCGGTCGAGCGTCTTCGGACGCGCGCAATGTTATCGCTTGACCCGCTCGGCCGCCTTCGTGCGCGGCATCGCGCATGACGGCGACCCGGATGATCCTGTCGCGCATATGCAGGCGGTCTTCATGTCGATCGATGCCCGCAGCGACCCTCGCAGCGCGGAGCTGCCCGGTGGCTGATCCGCGCGATATCGAGATCGTCACCCCCTACGCCCGCTCGCTCGGCATCGCGCTCGACCGCTGGGAAGGCGATACGCCCGTGCTGCGGGTCGAATTCTCCGATTCGGTGCAAGGCCGTCCCGGCGCGCTGCATGGCGGGGCGATCAGCGGATTGCTCGAAACCGCCGGCTATGGCGCGCTGCGCGCCGAGCTGGCGCGGGGCGAACGCGAGGCGCAGATGAAGCCGATCAACATCACCGTCCAGTTCCTGCGCAGCGGCAAGACGCGGCCCAGCTTCGCCAGGGCGCGCATCGTCAAGCTGGGGCGCCGCACCGCCAATATCAGCGTCGAGGCATGGCAGGACGACGAGGCCAAGCCGATCGCCAGCGCGGTGATGAACATCCTGATGGTGGATGCGGACGCCGCGGCCTAGCTAGCGGTTTTGCTCTTCGAGCCGCATTCGTTCGGCCTCGTACCGCTCGCGCATCCGCTCCTGTTCCTGTTCGACCCGCAGGCGTGTCGCCTCCTCGGCGCGGCGGCGCACCTCCTCGAACCTTTGCGAATCGACGCGGACACCGTCCTGTCCCATCCGCAGGTCGAGATCGATGCCTTCGACATCGGTCGAATAGATCATCTCGCCATCCTCGAAGCGCAGCCGCGAGCCGTCTTCCATCGGGATGTCGTCAAGATCGGGAACGTCCTGCGGCTCGACCGGACCGCCGGGATCGGCGCGCTGGGTCGGATTGGCCTGCGGTGCGGCGGCACCGCCCGCCTGGCGCATGAAATCCTTCCAGATCTGCGCGGGCAAGCCGCCACCGCTGATACCGTCGAGCGGCGAATTGTCGTCATTGCCGACCCACACCCCGACCACGAGATCGTTGGCATAGCCGACGAACAGCGCATCGCGATTGTCCTGCGTGGTGCCGGTCTTGCCGAAATTGGGCCCGGCCAGCATCGCTGCACGCCCGGTGCCGCGGTTGATCGCGTGGCGCAGCATGTCCTCCATGTCGGCATGGGCGCGGCCCGAGAGCGTGTCGCTGCCATCCCACAACCGCTCCCACCAATTGGGCTCCGCACGCGCGAAGGCATGGGGCTCGACCGGATAGCGATTGCCCGCGACCCCCGCATAGGCCGCGGTGAGTTCGAGCAGGCTCATCGTCGAGGTCCCAAGCGCCAGGCTGGGATCGCCCTCGGCCAGAGCGGAGGTCACGCCCATATCGCGCGCGGTCTCGATCACCGCCTCGGAGCCGACCTCGCCGAACAGCCGCACCGCAGCGACATTGCTCGACTGGGCGAAGGCTTCGCGCAGCGTCAGGCTGTCCGAATAGCGCTCCCGCGAGTTCTTCGGCCTGTAGCTGCCCTCCTCGATCGCGGTGTTGGCGATCCGGTCGTCGGGGTCCCAGCCGGCACGCAGCGCGGCGAGATAGACGAACAGTTTGAAGGTCGATCCGGGCTGGCGCTTGGCCTGCGTCGCGCGGTTGAAGGTCGATTTTCCGTAATCGGTGCCGCCGATCATCGCCACCACCTCGCCATTGGGGCGCATCGCAACCAGCGCGACCTGCGCATCGCCCAGTTCGCTGCGCCCGGTGACCACCCGGGCGATCGACTGGAGGCGACTGTCGAGCGTGGTCGTCAGCGTCTGGCGCGCATAGCCCGAGCTGGTCCGCTCGCGCGCCTCGGGAAGCGCCCAGTCCGCGAAATAGGTGCCCGTGGGAAGGTCGCTCTTTAGCCGCACATCAAGCGCAGGCGGGCGCAGGCTGCGCGCTTCAGCATCGCTCAGATAGCCCGCCGCGACCATGGCCGCGACCACCATCTGCCGGCGCCGCTCCGCGCGGTCGTAATGCTTGACCGGATTGAACCGCGACGGCGCCTGGACCAGCCCCGCCAGCATCGCCGCCTGGCTGGTGGTGAGGTTCTCGGGGCGACGATAGAAGAAATGCAGGCTCGCCGCGCGCAGGCCATAAACATTGTCGCCGAAATAGGCGTTCGAGAGATAGCGCGCGAGGATCTCGTCCTTGGTCAGCCAGCTTTCCAGCCAGAACGCGATCAGCATCTCGCGCGCCTTGCGGGTCAGCGTCTGCTCGGGCGTAAGAAAGGTGAATTTCGCCAGCTGCTGGGTGATGGTCGAGCCGCCGCCAACCCCCATGAACACCGCACGCGCGACCCCGCGCGGATCGACGCCCCAATGATCGTAGAACCGCCGGTCCTCGATCGCCATGAAGGCCTCGATCACATGCGGCGGCAGATCGGCGACCACGACCGGTTCGTCGGTGACCGCGCCGTTGCGCGCGATCGGGGTGCCATCGGCGGCCAGCAGCGTGACCATCGGCGGCGCGATCGGCTGGAGCGATTTGTTGAGCGGCGCGGTAAATGCCAGCCACGCCACGAGCAGGATGAACAGCGCCAGCGCGGCGGCGACGATCCGTCCGGCCCACCAGCGCTTGCGGCGGTCGCGCCAGTAGGGACGGTGCCACCAGCGCTCGCCGTCGCGTGGCTCGCGCTGCACCCGATAGGTCCCGCCATCGCCCTGCGCCCCGGACAGCTGGCGGTCGACCGCATCGAGCCGCGCGTCCCAATCATCGTAATCGGGATCCTCGCCCAGCCCGTCGTGCAACGAGTAATAGCCGCGATGCGGCGCCGGCTGTGGCTCGGGTGGCTTGCGCCGGAAGGAATCGAACAGGCCCATGCTCTACTGTGTTAACAGAACAACACAGGCGGGGCCAGACCCGCCGGCCTCAGTTCTTGCCGACCACGCTCTCGGGCAAATCCTCGCCGAAGACGCGCTGGTAATATTCGGCGACCAGCATCCGCTCTTCCTCGTCGCATTTGTTGAGGAAGGAGAGCCGGAAGGAGAAGCCGACGTTCTTGAAGATCGCGTTGTTCTGCGCCCAGGTGATCACCGTGCGCGGGCTCATCACGGTCGAGATATCGCCGTTGATGAAGCCCTGCCGGGTCAGGTCGGCGACCTTGACCATATCGGCCAGCAGCTTGGGATCGGCATCGGGGTTCTTGGCAGCGACGATCGCCTGCTCGGTTTCGGCGGGGAGATAGTTCAGCCCGATGACGATGTTCCAGCGGTCCATCTGACCCTGGTTGATCGCCTGCGTGCCGTGATAAAGCCCGCTGGTATCGCCCAGACCGACAGTGTTGGCGGTGGCGAACAGGCGGAAATGCGGATCGGGGCGAATCACGCGGTTCTGGTCGAGCAGCGTCAGCTTGCCCTGCTGTTCGAGCACGCGCTGGATCACGAACATCACATCGGGCCGCCCGGCATCGTATTCGTCAAACACCAGCGCCACCGGATGCTGCAGCGCCCACGGGAGCAGGCCTTCGCGGAACTCGGTGACCTGCAACCCGTCGCGCAGCACGATGGCATCGCGCCCGATCAGGTCGATCCGGCTGATGTGCGCGTCGAGATTGATGCGGATGCAGGGCCAGTTGAGCCGCGCCGCGACCTGTTCGATATGCGTCGATTTGCCGGTGCCGTGATAGCCCTGCACCATGACCCGGCGATCGTGCGCAAAGCCCGCGAGAATCGCCAGCGTGGTGTCGCCGTCAAAGACATAGTTCTCGTCGAGATCGGGGGTGCGCTCGTCGGGTTTGGAAAAGGCCGGCACCTTCCAGTCGATATCGATGCCGAAGACCTCGCGCACATCGACCTCGGTGTCGGGTGCGGCCAGCACGGTTTTGGAGGAGGCGTCGAAGCTCTTTTCGGTCATGTCGTTCATCGCGTGGCGGGTTAAGCATTTATCTGCGCCGCGCCAACCCTATATTGGCTGATGATGAGGCAAGCCGACCTATCCGAAAAACTCCGCCAGCGACTGATTGGCAGCGTTCGCGCAGTCTTCAACGACGTCGAGGGCGGCGAGAAATCGGTTCCGCCCTCGGACGAAGCCCTGTTCGAGCGCGATTCGCCGATCCGGCTGGTCCATGCCGATGTGGTGAGCATGATGGTCGGCGGCATCCGCAGCCTGCTGCTGCAGATGCTCCACCCGCATGCGCTGCAGGGCGTGCTCGACCATTCCAACTTCCGCAGCGACATGCACGGACGGCTGCGCCGGACCGCGCGCTTCATCGCCACCACCACTTTCGGGCACCGCGACGAGGCGATGAAGGCAATCGAGCGGGTCAACCGGATTCACGCGCATGTCGATGGCACGCTCCCCGATGGCACGCCCTATTCGGCGCGCGATCCACGCACGCTGGCATGGGTCCATGTCGCCGAGGCGAGCAGCTTTCTGGCCGCCTATGTCCGCCATGTCCGCCCCGACATGCCCAATCACGCCAAGGACGAATATTACCGCCAGTTCGCGGTGATCGCGACGGCGCTGGGGGCCGATCCGGTGCCGCTCGACCGCAAGGAGGCCGAAGCGATCTTCCGCGAATTGCGCCATGATCTGGCGGCGTCGCCGCAGGCGCGCGAGATCGCCGAGCTGGTGCTCAACCAGCGACCCGAAGGCGCGCCGCCCGCGGTGCAGGCCATCCTCGGCTCCGAGGCGGTGGCGCTGCTGCCGCCGTTCGGGCGCTCGATGCTCGGGCTCGACCGGCCGGGGCTGATCGCCCTGCCCGCGCGCGCCGCGACCTGGGGAATGGGCAAGACGCTGCGCTGGGCGTTCCGGCAGAATTGAACCGGGCTCGGGATTGAAGCGGGTGGCGAACGGAATGGCGCCACCGTAAACCTAATTCTTGCCTGAGCTTTAGGTCAGCGCGTTTTCAGCCGATCGCTGAGCTCTTGCGCAGCAGCTGGTAGGCTTCCACCACGCGGCCAAGCCGCGCTTCGAACTTGCGGTCGCCGCCGTTGCGATCGGGGTGGTATTGCCGCACCAGTTCCGAATAGCGCCGCCGCAACCGGGTGCGGTCGGCATCGAGCCCGAGACCCATTTCCTCCAGCGCCTCCGCTTCCTCGCGGCTGAAGCGGCCATCCATCGCCATCTCCGCCTCGCGCCGGGCGCGGCTGCGGATCCCGCCCGCGCGCGCGGTGATCGCCTCGAGCGGATCGTCGAAATCGGCCCAGCGCGGCATGCCGTCGACCCCGGCGGTCGGGCGGAAGGTCGCGCTTTCGGTGCGCCAGCCCGCCGCGACGCCCTGCGCATCGAGGATTTCCTCCGCGCTCATGCCCTCGAACCAGTCGTAGCCCGCGTTGAATTCGCGGACATGATCGAGACACATCCAGCGCCAGTGTCCGGGCCCGTCGAGCCCGTGCCCGTCGCGCCCCGGGGCGCGGAATTCGCCGGGCGCATCGCAGGCCGGATGGTCGCACATCCGCCCTTCCGCTTCGTAGCGGCCATGAAACCTTGTGGTGCGCATTCGCATTAGGATGGGGACGCCATTCGCGTTAGGAAACCCCCGAAAAGGAGAAAACCCATGGCCGGAACCGTTCAGCAGGAAATGGAACGACTGCTCACCGAAGCCTTTACCCCGACGCGGCTGGAGGTGGTCAACGACAGCGCCAAGCACAGCGGCCATTCGGGCGACGACGGCAGCGGCGAATCGCATTTCACCGTGGTGATCGAGGCCCCCGCCTTCGCCGACAAGAGCCGGCTCGAGCGCCAGCGGATGGTCAATCGCGCGCTCGGCGACATCCCCGGCGAACGCGTCCACGCGCTGGCGATCCAGGCCTCGGCGCCGACGCCATGAGCTACGATCTGTGGTACTGGCCGGGCATTCAGGGACGCGGCGAATTCGTCCGCCTGTTCATGGAAGCAGCCGGTATCCCCTATCGCGACCGCGCGCGGCAGGGCGATGCGCAGGCGCTGGTGGAGGATATGGAAGCGCGCGAAAAAAGCGGCGCTTTCGCGCCCTATGCGCCGCCCTATCTGGTCGCCAAAGATGGAGCCGATGAGTTCGCCATCGCGCAGGCGGCGCACATCCTTGCCTGGCTGACCGACCGCCACGATCTGGGCAGCGGCGACCCGCAGACCGATCTCCATCTGATCCAGCTCCAGCTGACCATCACCGATGTGGTCGCCGAGGCGCACGACACCCATCATCCGCTGGGCGGGGGCCTCTATTACGAGGATCAGAAACACGCTGCGGCGACGCGGGCGAAGGGTTTTCGCGAAGATCGGATACCGAAGTATTTCGATCATTTCGAAGCCGCGCTGGGGGTGAACCCGGGCGCCTTTTTCCGCGCCGATCGCTTCGGCCATGTCGACACCTCGCTGTTCCAGCTGGTCGAGGGGCTGCGCTACGCCTTTCCCCGCCGGATGGCCGAACTCGCAGCAGACTACCCGCGGATTTGCGCCTGCCGCGATGAAGTTGCCGAATTACCCGGCATCGCTGCCTATCTGAACTCGGATCGCCGCATCCCCTTCAACGAGGACGGCATCTTTCGCCATTACCCCGAACTGGACGCTCCATGATCACCCAGACCATCGTCCCGACCACCCACGACCTCGGCCAGTTTCAGGTCCGCCGCGCGCTACCGGCACGCGAACGCAGCATGGTCGGCCCCTTCATCTTCGTCGATCAGTTCGGCCCGGCCCAGCTCGATATCGGCGGCGGGATGGATGTGCGCCCGCACCCCCATATCAATCTCGCCACGGTGACCTGGCTGTTCGAGGGCGCGATCGATCATCGCGACAGCCTTGGCAGCCACTCGACGATCCGCCCCGGTCAGGTCAATCTGATGACCGCGGGCCGCGGCATCGTACATTCGGAACGCTCGCCGGATGAGGACCGCAACGCCGGGCCGCGGCTCTATGGCATGCAGACCTGGCTGGCGCTGCCCGACGGGCGCGAGGAAATCGACCCGGCGTTCGAGGCGGTGGTCGATCTGCCGGTGATCGCGGATGGCGGCGCCCGCGCCACCGTGGTGATGGGCGAATTATGGGGCGAGCGCGCCCCGGTGACGACCTATGCGCAGACCATCTACGCCGAGATCATGCTGGAATCGCAGGGCGCCATTCCGATCGAGGTCAGCGCCGACGAGCGCGCGGTGATGCTGGTCGGCGGGGAAGCGAAGATCGAAGGCACCGCGCTCGATCTCTACACGCTGACCGTGCTCGAACCCGGGCGCAGCATGACCCTCAGCTCCGACCGGGGCGGGCGGGTGATCCTGCTCGGCGGCGAGGCGTTTGCCACCCCGCGGCATGTGTGGTGGAACTTCGTCAGCTCGAGCCGCGAGCGGATCGAACAGGCCAAGGAGGACTGGCGCGAGCAGCGCTTTCCGGCAGTTCCGGGCGATCTGGAGGAGCGGATTCCGCTCCCGGAGGGCGCGCCCAAGACCGTCACCTATCCGTAGGCAGCGGCTCCAAAAAGTCCAAAGGCGACCGGGCAACGCAACTGCAATCCAACTATCGGGAGAGTATCATGAGTTTCGAAGGCAAGACGGTCTGGATCACGGGCGCTTCTTCGGGAATCGGCGCAGCACTGGCGCGCGATTGGGCGGGCCGCGGTGCCCGCATCATCCTGTCCGGTCGCGACAAGGCGCGGCTTGACGAAGTCGCCGCCTCGCTCGACACCGAGACGGTCGTGCTGCCCTTCGATGTCCGCGACGAGGACGCGATGCGCGAGGCGACCGCAACCGCGACGCAGGGCCACGGCGTCGATATCTTCGTCGCCAACGCCGGAATCTCGCAGCGCAGCCCGGCGGTCGATACCGCGATGCAGGTCTACCGTGACATCATCGATATCGATCTCACCGCGCAGATCGCCGCGACGCAGGCGCTGCTGCCGCATCTGACCGGGCGCGGCAGCGGCAAGCTGGTCTTCATCTCCTCGATCGCGGGCAAGGTCGGGGTGCCGCTGCGGACCGCCTATTGCGCCGCTAAATTCGGGCTGATCGGCTATGCCGACGCGCTGCGCGGCGAATTGTCGCAGAGCGGGATCGAGGTCCATGTGGTGTGCCCCGGATCGGTCGCGACCGATGTCAGCCGCAACGCGCTGACCGGCGACGGCAGCAGGCGCGGCCGTAGCGACAAGGCGATCGACGAGGGCATCGCACCCGGCGACGCCGCAAAGACCATCGTCGATGCGGTGGAATTGAACCAGCGCGAGATCATCGTCGCGCAAGGGATGGAGGAGGCGATGGGAGAGCTGCGCCGCACCCCCGACCAGCTGTTCGACCAGGTCGCCCAGATGGTCGCCAAGGGCTATATGGACAAGATGACGGCGGAGGAATCGTGATGGAACAGACCCGCGTCACGCTCGCCAACGGGATCGAACTCGACGTGGTGGACGAAGGCCCGCGCGATGCGCCGGTGCTGATCTTCCTTCACGGCTTTCCCGAGAGCCACCGCACCTGGCGCCACCAGCTCGCGCATTTCTCGAAGAATTTCCGCTGCATCGCGCCCGACCAGCGCGGCTATCGCGGCTCGTCCAAGCCCCCCGAGGTTTCGGACTACAAACCCGACAAGCTGGTGGGCGACATCTTCCTGCTCGCCGATGCGCTGGGGGTCGAGCGCTTCACCGTGATCGGTCACGACTGGGGCGGCGCGATCGCCTGGGGGGTGGCACTGATGGGGCAGATGAACGGAAGGGTGACCCGCGCCGTGGTCGCCAATGCGCCGCATCCCGCGATCTTCCAGCGGCTGCTTTATACAAATCCGGTCCAGCGCGAGGCGAGCCAGTATATGCGCGGCTTCCGCGACACCGCCAACGACGCGCTGGTCCGCGAACACGGGCTTGGCGGGCTGCTGCTGCAGGAAATCCGCTGGGATGCGCCCGACAAGATGGAGCCCGAAGAACGCGCGCAATTGCTCGCGGACTGGCAGGACCGCGATGCCGCCTTCGCGATGCTCAACTGGTACCGCGCCAGCCCGATCGACATTCCCGCGCCCGATGCCCCCTACGAACTGCCCGAGGCCTGGACCCCGCCGCCATTGCCGCCGCTGACCATCCCGACGCTGGTGATCTGGGCGCTGGACGATCTCGCGCTGCCGCCCGAGAACCTCGAGGGGCTCGATGAGGTGGTGAAAGACCTCACGCTGGTCGAGGTGCCCGATTGCGGCCATTTCGTCCCATGGGAAGCGCCCGGGGCGGTCAATGCGGCGATGGACGCGTTTCTGGGGCGGACGGCCTAGCCGGTCCACTCCACCCAGGCGCCGTGCGGATGCGCCGTGGCGAGGTTTTGCCATTGCTCGCCGCCCGGCCAGTAGCGGACCGCGAGTTCGTGGCGGTGGGTGTCGCGATCGGCCTCGAGCGAGACCCAGGCGAGCGGCGCCTCCTTGCTCGCGCGCGCCCCCGCCTCGGCCATCAGCGCCTCGATCCGCGCGCGCTCCTCGGGCTGGACATATTGCCAGACCACCGAGTGCATCAGCATCCGCGTCACTCCCGGCTGCTTCGGCTCCGCCAGCACCTCCTCGAGGAAATCCGCCGCACCGCATTTGGCGATGTGCGGCGGGGCAGCGCCCGCCAGCGCGACCGCCGCATCCATCCGCGCGAAGCGGGAGGTGAATTCGGGCCAGATATAGGCCTTCAGCCGCAGCGCCTGCTCGGGGTCGGTCAGATCGACCGGCGCGACATCGCAGCCGCGCGCTGCGACGATTTCGAAACTGCCCCGCGGCGGCCGGTCCCCGCGCCATTCGGGCGCAAGCTGCAGCGCGGCATCCTCGGGACCAGCGGTGACCCCGCCGAGATCGAAGCGGTAGCGATCCATCATCAGGTTGATTCCCGCGCTCGATCCCAGTTCGTGGAGCGCGAAACGCGGCGGCAGGCCCTTGCTGGCAAGCCACAGCATCGCCGCGGCGAACCCCCACGAGCGCCCAGCCTCATTGGTCTGCGGCGGGCCGTCGAGCCACGGCAGCAGGAAGGCCTCGTGCCGCTCCAGCGCGTCGGCAATCCGCCCGGCGGCATCGGTCGGCGCCAGACCTTCGTAGATCGGGCGCAAGGCGGGTTCGGCGCCTGCGAGCTGCAGCGCGTGCAGCCCGCCCGCCACGCGCAACGGCAGCGCATCCGCCAGCGGCGGGCCCGCCCATTTGCGCACCCGCCGCATCGCCGCCCCGCCCCGCTCGCCGTCCAGCAGCGCGCGCAGCCCCTCGCAGACGCTGGCGGTGATCGGCGCCTGATTGTCGCGGCAATAGGCGACCTGGTTCGCGAAGGCGCGCGCCACCGCCTCCGGACCCCGCGCCTGCGGATCGATCGGCTCGTCTGTGGCCTCCGTCATCGCCATTGCCCTTTTACCTGCCGCTGCCTATCTGCGCGACCATGCCCGACCTGCTGACCTTCGCCGTGCCCAAGGGGCGCATTCTCGACGAGGCGCTGCCCGTGATGGCGCGCGCCGGCGTGGTGCCCGAGGACGCTTTCCACGACAAGGCCAACCGTTCGCTGACCTTCGGCACCACCCGCGACGACATGCGGCTGATCCGGGTGCGCGCCTTCGATGTCGCCACCTTCGTCGCGCATGGTGCGGCGCAGGCCGGGATCGTCGGCTCGGATGTGATCGAGGAATTCGATTACGCCGATCTCTATGCACCGGTCGATCTCGACATCGGCCACTGCCACCTCGCGGTCGCCGAGCCCGGGCAGGTTTCCGACACTATCTGCAGCGCCAGCCATCTGCGCGTCGCGACCAAATATCCCAACATCACCCGGCGCCATTTCGAGCGCCAGGGGATTCAGGCCGAATGCGTCAAGCTCAACGGCGCGATGGAGATTGCCCCCGTGCTCGGGCTCGCCGGCCGGATCGTCGATCTGGTCTCCACCGGGCGCACGCTCAAACAGAACGGGTTGGTCGAGACCAGCCGCATCATGGACATCTCCGCCCGGCTGATCGTCAACCGCGCCGCGCTCAAGACCGATCCGCGCGTCGGCGCGCTGGTCGAGGCGTTCCGCGCCGATGCTTCCGCCCGAAAGGCCGCGTGATGAAGTTCCTCGATGCCAATGCTGCGGATTTCGAACAGGCCTTCGCCAGGCTCGTCCGCAACAATCGCGACAGCGATGCCAATGTCGGTCGCGATGTCACCAACATGCTCAACGAAGTGCGCGAGCGGGGCGACGATGCGCTGGTCGAATACACCATGCGTTTCGACGGCCACCGGCTCACCAGCGACGACGACTGGCGGATTTCGCCCGAGCAATGCCGCGCCGCCTACGATGCGCTCGACCCCACTTTGCGCGATGCGCTTCAACTCGCCGCCGATCGCATCCGCGCCTATCACGAGCAGCAATTGCCCGCCGACAGCGACCGCACCGATGCCATCGGGATGCGGCTGGGTGCGCGCTGGCTGCCGGTCGATGCCGCGGGGCTCTACGTGCCCGGCGGCCGCGCCTCCTATCCCTCCTCACTACTGATGAACGCGATTCCCGCCAAGGTGGCAGGGGTGAAGCGGCTCGCGGTCACCACCCCGACCCCCAAGGGCGAGAGCAATGCGCTGGTGCTCGCCGCCGCGCATATTGCCGGGATCGACGAGATCTGGCGCGTCGGCGGGGCGCAGGCGGTGGCCGCGCTCGCCTATGGCACCAAGAGGATCGCCAAGGTCGATGTCGTCACCGGTCCGGGCAATGCCTGGGTCGCCGAAGCCAAGCGCCAGCTCTATGGCGTCGTCGGGATCGACATGGTCGCCGGGCCCAGCGAAATTCTCGTCATCGCCGATGCCGACAATGATCCCGAATGGATCGCCGCCGATTTGCTCAGCCAGGCCGAACACGATCCGACCAGCCAGTCGATCCTGATCACCGACGATATCGGCTTCGCGCGAATGGTCGAGGATGCGGTCGATCTCCAGCTGATGAACCTGCCCACCGCCAAGGTCGCGCGAGCCAGCTGGGAAGCGCATGGCGTGATCATCGTCGTCGATACCATCGAGCAGGCCGTGCCGCTGGCCGACCGGCTCGCCGCCGAGCATGTCGAGCTGGCGGTTGCCGATCCGCAGGCGCTGTTCGACCAATTGCGCCACGCCGGCAGCGTGTTCTTCGGGCGCACCACCCCCGAGGCGGTCGGCGACTATATCGCCGGGCCCAACCATGTCCTTCCCACCGGGCGCCGCGCGCGCTTCGCCAGCGGATTGTCGGTGCTCGACTTCATGAAACGCACCAGCTTCATCAACGCCGGCCCTTCCGCGCTCGCGGCGATCGGCCCCGCCGCGGTGGCGCTGGCCAATGCCGAGGGCCTGCCCGCCCATGCGCGCTCCATCGAACTGAGATTGAAATGAACAAGCCTACCCGCCCCGCACGCAGTCAGGCCCGATCGGCCGCGCGCCTCGCCGCCGTCCAGGCGCTTTACCAGATGCAGATGGAGAAGACCCCGCTGGCGCGGCTGCTCCACGAATTTCACATGCATCGCCTCGGCCACGAGGTCGAGGGCGAGGAATATGCCGATGCCGAGGTCGATTTCTTCGACGATCTGGTCGCCGGGGTCGATGCCCGCCGCGCCGAGATCGACGAGGCGCTGATCGCCAAGCTCGCGTCGGGCTGGACGCTGGCGCGGCTCGACAAGACCATGCTCCAGGTGCTGCGCTGCGGCGCCTACGAGCTCATCGCCCGCCCCGATGTGCCCGTGGGCAGCGCGATCAGCGAATATGTCGATGTCGCCAAAGCCTTCTTCGACGACCGCGAGGCCAAATTCGTCAACGGCATCCTCGATGCGGTTGCGAAAGAGGTTCGCAGCTGACCGAAAGCGATTTCATCGCGGCCCTGCGCGCGCTGGCCGTCGATCCGGCGGCGCGCGGGCTGGCGGACGATGCCGCGGTGCTCGAATTCGGCGGCGAAACGCTGGTCCTGACGCATGATGTGCTGGTCGAGGGCGTGCATGTCCTGCCCGCCTCGGACCCCGCCGATATCGCCTGGAAACTTGTCGCGGTGAACCTGTCGGATCTCGCCGCCAAGGGCGCCGAGCCGGTCGGCATATTGCTTGGTCATATGCTCGGCGATGGCGACGAGCGGTTTCTTCAGGGTCTGCACGCAGTGCTCGACGCCTATGGAGTGCCCCTGCTCGGCGGCGACACCGTCAAGGGCGGCGCGCAGCGCAGCTGGGGCGTCACCGCGCTCGGGCGCGCCACCCACATCCCCGCGCCATCGCGCAGCGGCGCGCAGGTCGGCGACGGCGTGTTCGTCACCGGAACGCTCGGCGCGGCGATGCTCGGCCATGCCGCGCTCACCGGCGGCGCCGAGGCCGACACCATCGCCTATCTGCGCCCCACCCCGCTGCTCGCCGAGGGCCGTGCGCTGGCCCCGCTTGTCAGCGCCATGATGGATGTCTCCGACGGGGTGCTGCTCGACGCCTGGCGACTTGCCAGCGCCAGCGGCGTCACGCTCGAACTCGACAGCGCGGCCATCCCGGTCGCGGACGAAGCCCGGCGAGGCGAATGCCTGCGCTGGGGCGACGACTACCAGCTGCTCTTCACAGCGCCCGCCGATGCTGCGCTGCCCGTCGCGGCCAGCCGGATCGGCACCGTCGCTGCGCACGATAGCGGCGTGCTGCGGCTCGACGGGCACCCCCTCTCTCCCGACGACGGGCTCGGCTACACCCACGGCTGAGCCGCACCGGGTCGCTTCGGCTTCGGGCTTGTCAGGCCCACATGCCGCGATATACCTTCCCCCATCATGCGCCCACACACTCGCGAGGGAGCGCATAAACAATAAGCGGGGAGGGAAAATTTAGTGAACCTAGTTCTTATATCGATCGGGTTGGGACTGCTGGCCATCGTCTATGGCTTCGTCACCAGCCGCCAGGTGCTGCGCGCAGGCGCGGGCAATGAGCGGATGCAGGAAATCGCCGGCGCCATCCAGGAGGGTGCGCAGGCCTATCTCAAGCGCCAATACACCACCATCGCCATCGTCGGGGTGCTCGTCGCCATTCTCGTCGGGGTGTTCCTCGGGATCATTCCGGTGGTCGGCTTCGTCATCGGCGCGATCCTCTCGGGCGTCGCGGGCTTTATCGGGATGAACATCTCGGTGCGCGCCAACGTCCGCACCGCCGCCGCCGCGCAAAGCGGGCTGCAGCAGGGGCTCACCCTCGCCTTCCGCTCCGGAGCGATCACCGGCATGCTCGTCGCCGGGCTCGCGCTGCTCGCGATCGCGGTGTTTTTCTATTATCTCGTCGAGATCGGCGGTCATGCGGCCAACAGCCGCGAGGTGATCGACGGGCTCGTCGGCCTCGCCTTCGGTGCCTCGCTGATTTCGATCTTCGCGCGGCTTGGCGGCGGGATCTTCACCAAGGCCGCCGATGTCGGCGCCGATCTGGTCGGCAAGGTCGAGGCGGGCATCCCCGAGGACGATCCGCGCAACCCGGCCGTGATCGCGGACAATGTCGGCGACAATGTCGGCGATTGCGCGGGCATGGCCGCCGATCTGTTCGAAACCTATGTCGTCACCGTCGGTGCCACCATGGTGCTCACCGCGCTGCTGCTCAGCGGCTTGGGTGACATGCTGCTGCCGATGATGGCGTTGCCGCTGCTGATCGGCGGGGTGTGCATCGTTACCAGCATCATTGGCACCTATTTCGTCAAGCTGGGCGCCAAGGGCCCTGGAGCCACCAATGTGATGGGCGCCATGTACAAGGGCTTCCTCGTCACCGCGGTGCTGTCGGTCCCGGCGATCTGGCTGGCGATGCAGTTCGCGCTCGGCGATCTCAACACCGTGATGGGCGGCGCCAATCTGGGCGCGATCGATGCCGGTGCACCGCTCGCGGAGGAAGGCACCGCGTCCCTCACTCCCTTCACCGGCTGGGACCTGTTCTGGTCGGCGATTATCGGGCTGGTGCTGACCGGGGTGATCATCTGGATCACCGAATATTACACCGGCACCAATTTCCGCCCGGTGCGCTCGATCGCCAAGGCTTCGGAGACGGGCCATGGCACCAATGTGATCCAGGGTCTGGCGATCAGCCTTGAATCGACCGCGCTGCCGACGCTCGCGATCGTCGCCGGGATCATCGGCGCCTACCAGTTCGCGGGGCTGATGGGGATCGCCTATGCCGCCACCTCGATGCTGGCGCTCGCGGGAATGGTGGTTGCGCTCGATGCCTACGGGCCGGTCACCGACAACGCCGGCGGCATCGCCGAAATGGCGAGTCTCGACGACAGCGTGCGCGAGAAGACCGATGCGCTCGACGCGGTGGGCAACACCACCAAGGCGGTGACCAAGGGTTATGCGATCGGTTCGGCGGGCCTTGCCGCGCTGGTGCTGTTCGCCGCCTACACCGCCGACCTCGCCGAGTACTTCCCGGGCGTGGACGTCGATTTCAGCCTCGAGAACCCCTACGTCATCGTCGGGCTGCTGCTCGGCGCGCTGCTGCCCTATCTGTTCGGGGCGATGGGGATGACCGCGGTGGGCCGCGCGGCGGGCGATGTGGTCAAGGATGTCCGCGACCAGTTCCGCGAAAACCCGGGTATCATGGCGGGCACGTCCAAGCCCGACTACGCCCGCACCGTCGATCTCGTCACCAAGGCGGCGATCAAGGAGATGATCGTGCCCTCGCTGCTGCCAGTGCTGGCGCCGATCGTGGTCTATTTCGGGATCACGCTGATCGCCGGCCAGCAGAATGGCTTTGCCGCGCTGGGCGCCCTGCTGCTGGGCGTGATCGTCAGCGGGCTGTTCGTGGCGCTGTCGATGACCGCAGGCGGCGGCGCATGGGACAATGCCAAGAAATACATCGAGGACGGCAATCACGGCGGCAAGGGCTCCGAAGCCCACAAGGCCGCGGTGACCGGCGATACGGTGGGCGATCCCTACAAGGACACCGCCGGCCCGGCGGTGAACCCGATGATCAAGATCACCAATATCGTCGCGCTGCTGCTGCTCGCGGCGCTCGCGGCCTGATCCAGAACGCCACCGGCCACAAGGCAAGCCCTGCCCGCCGCGCTCCCTGTTTTTGCCAGGGACCGGCCGGCAGGGTCTTGCTTACCGGCCGATTAGGCTTTCCTTCACCCGCCCGCGCTAGGTATTGCCCGCGCAAGCAGCAGTTCGAACCGCAGCGGGGTTAGCTTTTCCCAATGGCCACCACGGCGCCATCTTCCACCGGTAGCGAAAGCTGGAGCCAGTCCGCCCGGCTGCCCGCGATACCCGCTGACGCTACAAGATCCGAAATGCGCGTCACGGCGCCGGGCTGGCGCGAGTTCGATTGCCCCGGACAGATCGCGCAATGGGATGCGCTGGCGCAACGCGCGAGCGAGCCCAATCCCTATTTTGAAAGCTGGTTCCTGCTGCCTGCGCTGCGCGCGCTCGACCCGCAAGGTGCGGTGCAGCTGCTGTGCTTCAGCGTCGATGGCGAACTGGCGGGGCTGATGCCGTTCCAGCGCAGCCGGAGCTATTACTCCTACCCCTTCCCCCATGCCGCCAGCTGGGTGCATCCCAATTGCTTCCTCGGCGCGCCGCTGGTGGCGCGCGGCTGCGAAACGGCCTTTTGGCGCGCGGTGCTCGACTGGGCGGATCGCAATGCGCGCAGCGCGCTGTTCCTCCACCTCACCGAACTGCCGCTGGCGGGCGAATTGTACGATGCGCTCGAGGAAGTGATCGCCGAACAGAACCGCCCGAGCGGGATCGTGATGCGCCAGCAGCGCCCGGTGCTGGCCTCGCCGCTCGCCAGCGAACCCTATTTCGAAACCGCCTATTCCTCCAAGCGCCGCCGCGAGCTGCGCCGCCAGTTCAACCGGCTGGCCGATTCCGGCGTGGTCGAATTCGTCTGGCACTGGGACGATGCCGGGATCGCGCCATGGTGCGAGGACTTCCTGCGTCTCGAGGCTTCGGGCTGGAAAGGCGAGGCGGGATCGGCGCTGGGCTGTACCGACGCCACGCGCGCGCTGTTCTGCCAGGCGCTCGAAGGCGCGGCGGGGCGCGGCAAGCTGGTCCGCGTCGCCCTGACGCTCGACCGCCGCCCGATCGCGATGCTCGCCAATTTCGTCGATGCGCCGGGCTCCTTCGGCTTCAAGACCGCCTTCGACGAAAGCTTCGGCGCCTATTC
This sequence comes from Erythrobacter sp. QSSC1-22B, assembly GCF_001678665.1. GTDB lineage: Bacteria > Pseudomonadota > Alphaproteobacteria > Sphingomonadales > Sphingomonadaceae > Qipengyuania. The sequence goes on along the minus strand of NZ_LZRP01000006.1, from coordinate 87,216 downwards.
GCCCGGCGTGCTGCTCGAGCGCGAATATCTCAAGGTGCTCGACCGCAGCGACATCGCTTGGTGCGACAGCTGCGCCGCCCCCGACCATCCAGTGATGAGCGAGATGTGGACCGCGCGCCGTGCGATCGGGCGGATCTCGGTGGGGATCGGCGGACCGGTCCGGCGCACCGCGTTCAGGGCGATCCTCGCGCAGGAGCTGGGACGGCAGGACCCTGGCCCGGAGACCAGTGCAGACACCGGCCAGAAGAAGGATGCGCCCGCATGACGGTTTTTCCCCCCGAAATCCGCACGCGCTTTGCGGCGCACTATCCGGAATCGATCTGCGAGCTGCAGCACAGGCTCGGCGACAATCCGCTGATGGAGCTGGAGAGCCTTGCGACTCTGGCCGATTCGCTGCCCGCGAATTCGGTCGAATGCCTCCAGTCCGACCTGCCGATCGGGGTCGACGGCGCGCCCGAACAGACCGGCCGTTCGGGCGGCGACACGATCCGCGACATTGCCGGCGCGCGCAGCTGGGTCATGCTCAAGCGGGTCGAGCAGAATCCGGCCTACCGGCAATTGCTCCACGATCTGCTGGCCGAACTGCGCCCCGAGATCGAGGCCTGCACGGGCCCGATGCTCACGCTGCAGAGCTTCATCTTCATCACCTCGGCGGGGGGGATCACCCCGTTCCACTTCGACCCCGAACACAATATCCTGATGCAGGTGCGCGGGACCAAGACGATCACCATCTTCCCCGCCGGCAATCCGCGTTTCGCGCCGCACGAAATGCACGAAGCCTATCATTGCGGCGGCGGCGCCGAACTGGCGTGGAAGGACGAATTCGCCGAGCATGGCCGCGCGGTGGCGCTCGAGCCCGGGCGCGCGGTCTATGTCCCGGTGATGTCGCCGCATTTCGTCCGCAACGGGCCCGAAGTCTCGATCTCGCTGTCGGTGACCTGGCGCAGCGAGTGGAGCTATGCCGAGGCCGATGCCCGCGGGTTCAACAGCCTGCTGCGCCGCGCCGGGCTGCAACCCGCCCCGCCCGCCCGCTGGCCGCGCTCGAACTGGACCAAGGCCAGCGCCTACCGCATGCTGCGCAAACTCCGCGCTGTGGATTGAGCTTGTCTTGACGCGGTCTTGACCCTGCGCCGGGCGATCCGCACAGCGCCCGTCATGACCGAACCGATCCCCGACGATTCCACCCCCGAACAACTCGTTGCCGGGCTTGTCCGCCTGCTCACCGTGACGCGCGAGGACGAGGATAGTTTCCTCGGCCAGCCGCAGCCCGGCGGGGTCGGACGGGTGTTCGGCGGGCAGGTCATCGGCCAGGCGCTGCAGGCCGCGCAGGCCGCCGCACCCGAAGGCATGGGCGCGCATTCGCTGCACGCCTATTTCCTCCGCGGCGGCGAGGAAGGCGTCGACATCGCCTACGAGACCGCGCGCGATTTCGACGGTCGCAGTTTCGCCAACCGCCGCGTGGTGGCGCGCCAGCAGGGCCGCCCGATCCTCAACCTCACCGCCAGCTTCCAGCAGCCCGAGGACGGGCTGAGCCACGACGACTACGCGATGCCGCAAGTCACTCCGCCCGAGGAACTGACCCCCGATACCGAGCAGCGCCGCGAGTTCGTCGCCAATCTCGACCATGTTTCCGAGCTCCAGCGCGCGCTGATGCTGCGCCCACGGCCAATCGAGATGCGGACCAGCGACAGCCTCCACTGGATGAACAGCGAACCGCGCGCACCGCAGGCGCACAGCTGGTTCCGTACGGTCGCGCCGCTGCCCGCGCTGGCCGATGACCCGGCGATCCATCGCGCGGTGATCGCCTACGCCAGCGATTACACGCTGCTTGGCACCTCCGCCCTGCCCCATGGCCTGAGCTGGGCGCGCGGCGAGCTGAACGGCGCCAGCCTCGACCACGCGATCTGGTTCCACCGCCCCGCGCGCGCCGACGAATGGCTGCTCTATGCCACCGACAGCCCGTGGAGCGGCGCCGGGCGCGGCTTCAACCGCGGGCGGATCTTCGACCGCGCGGGCCGGCTGGTCGCCAGCGTCGCGCAGGAAGGCGTCGTCCGCCGCCGCAAGCGGTCGCCCACCTCCACAGGAGGCTAAGCGCCGATTGTCCGGGAACGGCTTGGCGCTTGTGCCGCTATGCTATCTAAGGGGCGCATTCCTGCCGCCCGCACAGACAAGGACATCGGCATGGATTGGCAGCGCGACCAGCAAAAATACAAGACCAGCAAACCCTCCATGCTCGGGCGGGGAATCGAGCGGCTGACGCACCCCTTCGGCAAGGCGCTTGCCAGCGTCGTACCCAAATCGCTGGTCGAAGCGGTGCTGACCGGGCTCGACCGCGCGGTCGGCGCCAAGCAGCTGGTCAATTTCACCCACGACACCGCCGACCTGCAGGCCGCGCATGACGCCGCCAGCAGCGTTGTCCGCACCGCGCGTGCGGTCAGCGCCTCGACCGGGGCGGCTGCCGGGCTCGGCGGCGCGCTGTCGATGGGGGCCGATATCCCCGCCACCATGGCGATCGCATTGCGCACCATCCGCGACACCGGCCGCGCCTATGGCTTTGCCGGCGAGGGCCCTTCGGAAAAGCTGTTCCGGCTGCAGATCCTCGAGCTCGCCGCGCTCGACGATCCCGACTTGCGCGCCGAGCGGATCGCCGCGCTGGAGGCCGGGATCGGCGCCGATGGCGACCTTATCCATGCCGGGCAGGAACACATCACCCCGGTGGTCGACCAGGCGGTCGAGCGCATCTCGCGCGCGCTCGCCTTCGCGACGATGCGCAGCCGCGCCGGGATGCTGGTGCCGATCGCCGGCTCGCTGGTGGGCGGGATCGTCAATTCCTCGTTCCAGAACGATGTCGGCAAAGCCGCCCGCTTCGCCTTCCTGGCGCGCCGGCTGAAGGAAGCCGAGCGGGGCGCTGGCTGACGCTTGTGAGCGGATTGGCGTGTCCGATTGTCACCGCGATTTGTGAGAGCAGTGGCAAGTTTGCTTGATGAGAGCAGACCCTTATTGTTGCCGGTCCGGAAACGACCCAGTTCTGGTCGTTCCGACGGCCGCCACTCATTGGGCGATGGGTGATGCCTGCGTTCTCATTTAAGGATATTGGCTAATCCATTGCTCCATTTCATTTGCCTCCATCCAGCGAACGCTCAGATGTGGAGGCGAATTGGTCATCTCGTAGAAAGCATGCGCCTGTCGCGGAGACATGCCCATATCGGTGTAGTAGTCGAGATAGAGATCTTTTCTGAACCCACTGAGTGAAGGGTCACCTGCCTGGCGGCCATAGTCGTCACGCCAGCTGTGGACCGCAAATTCCGCACCACTTTCCATGGTGCGCTCTTTCCCGGCCAAGAACAACTCGACCGCGCCCGATCTCGCCGAGCCATGGCTGGGGACATGGGTTTTTAGCCCGGCCTCGCGAATCATCCTGCCTAGCTGGAGATTGGCAATATCGTCGACCGTGCCAGGACCTTCGACAATGTCCAGCCGGTCGAGATTGGGGTGGTCTGCGAGCACTTGCTTGAGCCAGTTTGGGCTCATCGCATCGGTCTCGCGGATCAGTTCGAGCCGCCCGCAGATGACGCGAAACGGGCCGTATTTCGCCGCGATGTAGCGAGCCGCGGACTGATGTTGATGCGTCTTTTTAGCGGACTCCGTTTCGCGCTGCTGCGCCGCAGAAACCGGCTGCACCTGCAAATAGATGAGGGCCAAAGGGACACACAGAGCGAGGGGAATGAGAGTGCGAGGGAGCATGAGAAATCTCCATTATCTGCGACACCTTCAGCTGATGGCCAAGCGTCCGTGAAGCCGCCCAGCCCGGATGTCCGATTGAGCGATTAGCAAAAGAAGAGGGCCGGCCCTTGGCTTCTGAGATGGGGGAAAGCGGGCTGGCCTAATATCCGTTGAGCGTTGCAAAATGGCATTGCTATTCGGCGCGTTCAGATCCGGCAATACGGCCTTAATACCGTATCCTACCAGGCCTCCGAACTTTCCCTTCAAAGCAGACCGAGCAACGTTTGAAGCAGGTCGCTACCAACGCCAGGCAGAGCTCCTCTGGGCAAGGCATGACTGCTTCCGGGTATCGGCGAATGACCGGGTCGCGGGCGCTTTGCTGCCGAGCTTTGCTCCGTGGTTCAACGGCAGCTCTCTAATCTGGTCTCCCAAAAGGAGACCGGAAGCTTACCACCCAATATTGGACCTTCCCGCTCCAACTGCAGAACTCCAAGAGCCGACCATCGGTCTGGCTTCCCCCTTCCGGGCGAAGGCAATCCAGGCGCGACGCGCTGGCCGCATCCGGCGGTCTCCCCTCCCCTTGGGGAGGGGCCGGGGGTGGGGGTACGGCGCGTGTGGCTACGGGCGCCGGGCACCCCCACCGGACCTCCCCCCCAAGCGGGAGGAGACGCAAGCGCAATCACTCCCCAAGCGCGTCTCCTGCGGCGACGCCGCTGGCCCAGGCCCATTGGAAATTGTAGCCGCCCAGCCAGCCGGTGACATCGACCGCCTCGCCGATGGCGTAGAGGCCGGGGTGTTTCTTCGTCGCCATCGTCTGCGACGACAGTTCGCCGGTCGCGATGCCGCCGCTGGTGACTTCGGCCTTGGCGTAGCCTTCGCTGCCATTGGGGTTGAAACTCCAGCGCGCCAGCCGCGCCTCCGCCTCGCGCAGGGCCTTGTCGGGGGCGTTGCCGAGTTCGCTGGCAATCCCGATCCGCTCGGCGAGGATATCGGCCAACCGGTGCGGCAGCGCCTCGCGCAGCAGGCCGCGTAGGGTGCCCCGCGGGGTGGCGCGCTTGGCCGCGAGCAGCCAGCCTTCGCTGCGGTCGGGGAGGAAGTCCACCGTCACCGGATCGCCGGGCTTCCAGTAAGACGAGACCTGCAGGATCACCGGCCCCGAAAGCCCGCGATGGGTGAACAGCGCTGCTTCGTGGAAGGCCTGCTTTCCGGCAGTCGCAGTTACCGGCGCGGCGACGCCCGAGATCTCGCGGAACAGCACATCGTCGCCCCCCAGCGTCAGCGGGACCAGTGCGGGGCGCGGTTCGACCAGCTTGAGCCCGAACTGGCGCGCGAGCTCATAGGCGAAGCCGGTCGCACCCATCTTGGGGATGGAAGGCCCGCCGGTGGCGATGACGAGATTTGCGGCGTGGTAGCTGCCTGCCTGGGTCCGCACGGTGTAGCCGCCGTCCGCCGCGACCTCGGCCACTTCCTCGCCGCAGCGCAGCGTCACCTCGCCGCCGCTCTCGCGCGCCCGCTCGCATTCCGCGAGCAGCATCGCGACGATCTGCTTGGCCGAACCGTCGCAGAACAATTGTCCGAGCGTCTTCTCGTGCCAGGCGATGTCGTGGCTCTCGACCAGATCGAGGAAATCGCGCGCGGTGTAGCGCGCCAGCGCCGATTTGGCGAAATGCGGATTGGCCGAGATGTAGTTCGCCGGCCCGGCGCCCAGATTGGTGAAATTGCAGCGCCCGCCGCCCGAGATCAGGATTTTCTTGCCCGGCGTCTCGGCGCGTTCGAGCACCAGCACCTTGAGCCCGCGCTGCCCGGCGCGCGCGGCGCACATCAGCCCGGCGGCTCCGGCCCCCAGAATGATGGCGTCGTAGTCGGTCATGCTTTTCCCAGTTCGGCTCAGCTCGGCGCCGTTGCGGGCGGGGCTTCCTGCCGCGCCACGAAATAGAGCAGCGTGCCCGCCAGCACCAGCGCGCCGAACACGCCCCAGCTCTGCGCCTCGGCGTGGGTCGCGACCCACAGCGTGCTGATCACGGTGAGCGCGCAGACCAAGGCGCGCACCGGGTGGATGCGCCCCTCGCGGTGTTCGAGCACCGGCAGCGCGAAGGCGGCGATCAGATAGGTCAGCAGCCGCGTCAGCGTGCCCGCCAGCGCCAGCACCATGAAACCCTCCCACAGCCCGAAGGCGATGCTCGCCCCGCCGTAAAACAGGATCGAATTGACCGGAGTGCCGAGTTTTGGCGAAACCGCCATGAACCAGCGCGGCAGCATCCCGCGTTCGGCCATGCCGTAGGTCATCCGCGGCAGACTGATCCCGCCGGCGAAATTGTTCGCGCCGATGCTGAACGCCGCCGCGATCACGATGGCGATAGCGCCCACCGGCCCCATCGCGTCGAGCGCTGCGACCGCCAGCGGATTGTCCGCGCCTTCGCTCACCACCGGGGCGATCGCGATATAGGCCCATATCACCAGCATGTAGAGCAGCGTCACCGCGCCCAGCATCGCGACCAGCGCCAGCGGCACGTCGCGCTTGGGGTTCTTCATCTCGCCCGCGGGCAGGACGACATATTCGAAACCGATGAAGGCGTAATAGGTCAGCAGGACCACGCTCTCGGCAGCGGAGAATTCGGGCAGCACCAGCCCGGCGCTCGGCTCGCCCGCGAACAGCCCGGCGCCGATCAGCGCGAACAGCGGCAGCAGCTTGACCGCGGTCAGCGCGCCCAGCGTCGCCACCGAGCTCTTGAGGCTGAACAGGTTCACCACCGTGATGAAGCCGATGAAGCCTGCGACCACCAGCGGGCGCAGCAGCGCGCCGTCGAGCGCGGGGAACAGCGTGGCGAGATAGGAGACCATGACATGGGTGTTGGCCGCCACCGTCACAATCGCGCTGGCATAGCGCGCCCAGCCGGCCTGGAAGCCGACGAAGCGGCCGAATGCGGCCTCGCCATAGAGGATCGGCCCGCCACTGTGGTCGAATTTTGCCGACAGCCAAGCGAACACCAGCACCAGCGGCAGGAACAGCAGCCCGCCCAGCAGCATCATCCACGGCGCGAATTCGCCCACCGCGAGGAACAGCGTCGCGGGCAGCGCGAATATCCCTGCGCCGATCATCCCGTTGACGGGCAGCAGCGCGGTGCCGAACAAGCCCATGGTGCGTGGGGGAGTGCGTGGAGGCGCGGTCTTGGTATCCATTATGTCGTCCCCTTGCGGCCTTGGGCAGCGGCGGGCCTATGCAGTGGGCTTCGCTGCACCATCAAAGCAGAAACCGGACGCTGGCAACAAGCAGAAGTTTGCTTGCGGCCTTTTGCGCGCGCCAGCGCGCCAGAGGTTCACATTTTCGCGCCCAGCGCATACTTGCATCCCATGGCTCGCACCCCCGCCGGAACCCCGCACGATCCCCGAGGCCAGGAGCGCTTCCACGAGGGCCGTGCCGCGAAGACGGTCGCGGGCGCGCAGCCCGATCTGGCGGCGGGCGTCGCCGCGATCCGCGAGACGGTGCAGACGCTGAAGCCCAAGCCCGGGGTTTATCGCATGCTCGATGTCCGCGGCGAGGTGCTCTATGTCGGCAAGGCGCGCAGCCTCAAGGCGCGGGTGGCCAATTACACGCAGGTCAAGAACCTCACCAACCGGCTCCAGCGGATGGTCGGCCAGACCCGCGCCATGGAGATCGTCACCACCAATTCCGAGGCCGAGGCGCTGCTGCTCGAGGCCCAGTTCATCAAGCGCTTCCGCCCGCCGTTCAACGTGTTGCTGCGCGACGACAAGAGCTTCCCCTTCATCCTGCTGCGGGCCGACCACGGCTTCCCCCGGATCCAGAAACACCGCGGCGCGCGCCGCGCCAAGGGCAATTACTACGGCCCCTTCGCCAGCGCAGGGTCGGTCAACAAGACGCTCAACGCGCTGCAGAAGCTGTTTTTGCTGCGCAGCTGCTCGGACAGCTTCTTTGCCAATCGCGACCGGCCCTGCCTGCTCTACCAGATCAAGCGCTGCTCGGCCCCCTGCACCGGGCGGATCGACGAGGCCGGCTATGCCGAGCTGGTGGGCGAGGCCAAGGATTTCCTCGCGGGCAAGTCGAGCGCGGTGCAGGGGAAGATCGAGCAGCAGATGGCCAAGGCCGCCGAAGCGCTCGATTTCGAGAGCGCGGCGATGCTGCGCGACCGGCTGCGCGCCGCGACCTTCATCCAGGGCAGCCAGGCGGTCAATGCCGCGGGCGTCGGCGATGCGGATGTCTTTGCGCTGGCGGCCAAGGGTGGGCAAATCGGGGTCCAGGCCTTCTTCATCCGCGGCGGGCAGAACTGGGGGCACAAGGCGTTCTTCCCCAAGAACACCGGCGAGATCGACAAGGACGATGTCCTCGCCGATGTGCTGCTGCAATTCTACGAGGAGGTTCCCCCGCCGCGGATGATCCTCACCGACCGCGCGCTGCCCGAGCAGGAACTGATCGCCGAAGCGCTGGCGGCCAAGGCCGGGCATCCGGTGGCGATCTCGATCCCGCAGCGCGGCGACCGGCGGCGGCTGATGGAACAGGCCAGCCGCAACGCCACCGAGGCGCTCGACCGGCGGCTGGCCGAGACCGGCACCAAGGCCACGCTCAACCGCGCGCTGGCGGAATTCCTCGAGCTGGAGGAGCCGCCCAAGCGGATCGAGCTGTATGACAACAGCCATATCCAGGGCACCAAAGCCGTGGGGGCGATGGTGGTCGCGGGACCCGAGGGGTTCGAGACCGGGCAATACCGCAAGTTTAACATCAGGACCGCTGCGGGCAACGACGACTATGCGATGATGCGCGAGGTGATGCAGCGCCGGTTCCGCAGGCTGGCGGAGGGCGAGGAAGAGGCCGGGTCAGAGGGTGACGAAGGCAGTGCGGTCGTGCCAGCGCGCAAACCCGCGCGGGGCCACGAGGCGGTCTGGCCCGACCTCGTCCTGATCGACGGCGGCAAGGGCCAGATGAGCGCGGTGCGCGACACGCTGGCCGAGATGGGGATCGCGGATGTCCCGCTGGTGGCGATCGCCAAGGGCCCCGACCATGGCCGCGAGGGGCGCGAGGTGTTCCATTTCCCCGACGGCCGCGAGAAGACGCTGCCGGTCAATTCGCCGCTGTTGTTCCACCTCCAGCGGCTGCGCGACGAGGTCCATCGCTACGCCATCGGCGCCCACCGCGCCAAGCGCAGCCGCGGCATCACCGCCAGCCCGCTCGACGAGATCCCCGGCATCGGCCCATCGCGCAAACGCGCGCTGCTGCTGCATTTCGGCACCGCGGGCAAGGTGCGGGCCGCCGCGCTCGAAGACCTCACCCGCGTCCCCGGCATCAGCGCCGCCGTGGCGCGGCAGGTGTACGATTTCTACCACGCCGGCGGGTGAGGGGGGGGTAAGAGCTCGTCCCTTTCGGGGAGGCGCGCGCCGGGGGCGATGGTCTGACCACACTCACAGCGATTGGGTAATTTCCAGACTGGGTGGCTGGCTGACTGTCTGCTTTGGGGAGAAACCCGATCAGGCGAGAATGTCAGCTTATGGGGTGGGAACCCGAATGGCGGTCATTGTCCTGCGGAGCGCTCCACCAGCCTGACTTGATACAGCCATGGCCACAGCTTTCCCGTAACAAAGAGACGTCGGCCTTCCGCGTCCCAAGCGATACCGTTCAAGACAGCATCGCGATCACCCGAACGCGCGCCTTCAAGTTGCCGGAGGTCGATTACCTTCCGCACGACACCTGTTTGCGGCTCGATCCCAACAATGAAGTCGCTCATCCAAAGGTTGGCAAAAATCAGGCCATCAACGAGTTCAAGCTCGTTGAGTCGCGAAACCGGACGGCCGTTGAGGGTGGCGGAAACAGTCCGCTTGATGCTGTAATCTTGTGGATCGAGGAAGCGCAGCTTGTCACTTCCGTCGGAGGCAACGAGAGCATCTTCGAAATGTGTCAGGCCCCACCCCTCATAAGGGTATCCTTCATCGCTGCGTAATCGCCTTAAGTCCTTCAGGCTCCAACGATGGATTGCCCCATCCAACCAGGTCAGGCTGATGAGTTCGTCATTCCACAGCGCTAAGCCTTCGCCGAATTGACCTAGGGGAATTTTCTGGGATGCGACGATCTGGCCTGTGACCAAATCGACCTTTCGGATGCTTGATGCCCCCACTCTCCCGGTGCTTTCGAAGAGGGCCCCATCGTGCCACAGGAGACCTTGGGTAAATGCACTAACGTCGTGAGGATAGCGAGCGACGACTTTGACGTCGTAGATTGTCGGCGCGAGTTCCGGTTTGTCCGCGGCCGACGGCGGCTGCCATGCCCGGTCGATTGAGCCGATCGGAGCAGAAAGGAGCGCTACAAGAACGATGAAGCCGCGAAGGATCACCCTTAGTTTTTTATACATGTTCGTTTCGAATGCAATCGAGCGAAGCGAGTAACGGCAGCTGTTGGGTCGTTTGCTGACAGGCAGGTTTTGGCACAGGATTACAGCGAGCTGCCAGTCCGCTTTCGGTCAACGACCGTCGTGGCGCGAATGTCCGATATTGGGTGGAAAGCGGACACCACCAGCTGATCTACAGACAGAGCGACAACACTCGCCGCTGGTCCACACTGCCTACAGAGCAGGCTTCATTTTATCTGACTTCGGCAAATAAACCACTCTTAAACCAAATCAACCGATCCTTGTTCGAGAGTGCTGCGAGGGAACGGCGGACGATGATAATGACAATGCGCGGACATAAGCGCTTCGCTGTTCGACAATCAATTTGTCTGAAGAGGCTACTGGACGGAAGTCAGGCTATAGGCTTGATAATCGAGCTATCCAGCGAGGGGTGCCGCATAAGTGGACTCGGTAGTTGCGACTTTTCGCCCGATGACCAAATCATCGTCGAATGCGATGACATGAAGCTGCGCGGCCGGATTCGTTGGATTAGCTTGGGTATCGCGGGGATCCGTCTGGACAGGCGGTTGCTGCCAAGGGAACTCGACACGCACTTGAGCCGCTTGCGAGGTCTGGAAGTGCCAGACGGCCGCGCGATTGGGCTGAATGAGCAAGAGCCCCTCCGCCGAGCAGGTTGAGCTATCCGCGGATCTGCTGCTTGTCCGCTACTGGGTCGTAACGCGACTGGCGGCTTTTGGTGAAGATCGGGCGATAGCAGCCTGACCGGTTTTAGGCCAAATCATCCCGCACCAGCCGCGCAATGGCCTTCATGTATCGCACCGCCTCCAGCGTCTTGGCGGAGTAGCCGCCATGCTTGCGCGCATTCTGATTGCCTTTAGGCGCGCCGGGATTTGTCCCGCCGTGCATTCTGCACCGCTTCCGCCCTTTCACGGCTGGCGATTGGCACGCCGTTCCTCTGCGGGTCTTCGCTAAGCAGCGAGGGGCCGCTGCCAGAATTTCCGGCTCCATGGGATTGATGCTCATTTTTCGGTGTTCCTCCCCCCTGATTGACGTTCTCGGCAATGACGGCCTGCCCGCCCCGGTTATCGACGTGGACATGCTTCACGACCTGTTCCCCGCCCCGGCGCATTCGCGACAGCGTTTCCATTTGCCCCTGAGAGGTGCGCAGCAGTTTCGTGGCGAGGTTTCCGAATGTCTGGACCTGCGGTGCCCATTCCGCCGATCCGATCTGGCTCAGCGCGCGAATTGCGGCATCATGGGTGACATACATCTGCACCAGCAGCAGCGCCTCGGACTGATCCTGCGGCTTCATGCTTTCGATGAAGGACAGCGCGGCATTATACCGGCTCTCATTATCGGCCCCGACTGAGCCGAGATATTTCAGCAGTTCATTTGCCCGCGCATTCACCGGATCGATCGAATTGGCCGAAAAGGTTTCGTGCAGCTTGAGCAGCGCCAGCATTTCGCTTTTGCCAGCCGGTTCGATGCTCCAGCTGCCATCGGACTTATGGCTTAACTTGACCTTGGCCGGTGAACTGCGCTTGCGAAAATCGCGGACTAGGCGCGACATTTCCGCTCGATCATCCTTGTCGAGATTATCCCAGCCGGGAACCTCACTCGCCAAAATGCTATTGGCCGCGTCCTCGTCGTCCGTATCTGGAAACGGGATTGTCACCGTCCGCTGTTGCGGCTGGTCGCCAGCCTTGCCCTTGCGCGCCGGTTGTTTGCGCTTCGCCTTGGTAGTTTCAGTCATTTCGTCCGCACCTTCTTTTGATCCTCACAAGCCCTCAACCGCACCACACCACCACCACACCCTCTAAAGAGGGGTGTGGGTGGTGCGGACGGGTTTCACAGCGGTTCGCTGCCCGCACTTTCCGCACCTCCCGCACCACACGTTTGGAGGTGCGGGAGGGTGCTAACTTCGCTGGCGTCAACTGACGTCCCGACGATCACGAAAGGAACGTCCCGGCCATTGACCGCTCGATGCTCGACCGACAGCGCACCGTTGCGCTTCCACGTGCGGATGATCGCCTTGATGCGCCCCTTGTCGGTTTCAATGGATAGACCCGCCACGCTGGCGACAAGGTGGCCCACCCAGTCTTTGGCCTGTACGCTTTCACGCCAGTCTCCAGCCGCAAGCCCTTGCTGCACCATGTAGAGGTGCCAATTTGTCAGTCCGTGGAATACGTCCGGCTTTTCCCAGAGCGTGGCCACACCGACAAAATCGGACGGCTCCAGCCCTTCGCCATTTTCGAGACTCTGGCCTTCCAGCTTGATCCAGGTGGCAGCGTCGGGCGGCGCGCGATTGGCCTTGCCGGTATCGATGCGCACTAGCGAGCGCCGCACCTGAGGGTCGGAAATGCCTAGTTCCTCAGCCTCAGCCTTGCTCATGCCGTTTAGAGGCAGCACGATCCGCGCGGCATCGCGCAGGGCGACAGCGCCGCGCCCGTCCTCTGCAGTCGCTTCCCGGTCACCCAGCTTTTTAGTGTGATGCACCAGCACAACCGCGCAGCCGGTTTCCTGAGCCAGCCGAGGGCGAGCACCGGATCGGCTGCGGCGACGGTCGCGACCAGTCGTTTCTTGAAGCCATTGTCGGCGAGGGCGCGAAGGTCGACTGCGCCTTCCTTGATCCGCCCTACAACGTGAAGGTCAATGGCCACGTCAACGCCAAGGGGCGGCACCGTGAGTTCGCCATGGCGTCGGGTGAGATGGACGAGAGCGAGTTCCGCAAGTTTTTAGGCGACACTCTCGGCGCTTGTGCCTCGGTATCCCGGAACGACGCGGTGCACTTCGTGTGCATGGACTGGCGCCACATAGATGACGTCAGTGCGGCGGCAGACAAACTTTACGGTGATCTGCTCAACATCTGCGTTTGGAACAAGAGCAATGCCGGCATGGGATCACTCTATCGCTCCAAGCACGAGATGGTGTTCGTATACCGCGTGGGCGATGCCGCCCACACCAATAATGTCGAGCTGGGCAAGCATGGCCGCAACCGCACGAACGTGTGGGACTACGCCTCGGTAAACTCGCTCCGTGGCAGCCGTCGGGAGGACCTGGCGCTCCATCCCACGGTAAAACCGGTGGCGATGGTCGCCGATGCTATATGCGACGTGTCACGACAGGGTGAGCTCGTGCTCGACATCTTCCTTGGGTCCGGCACCAGCCTCATTGCCGCGGAGCGGGTCGGCCGAGCATTCCGCGGGCTGGACATCGACCCCGCCCATGTCGAGGTGGCGATGACCCGCTGGTCGGATCTCACCGGAAAGACACCTGAGCTGGTGCACCGCGCCGCCAGCGAAACAGCCGCATGAGCAAGGGCCGCGACACCCGGTTCGAGAAGGGCGTATCCGGCAATCCCAATGGCCGCCCGGCGAAGCGGCGGCCGCATGTCTCTGCGTTCGACATCATCTTCGACAAGACGTTGACGTTGACGCAGGGCGGAAAGGAGCGCGAGCTCACGGTCGACGAGGCCCTGCAGATGCAGACCTACCAGGCCGCGCTCAAGGGTAGCAAGATGGCAGTGCGCAAGGTTCTCAAGATGATCGAGAAGCGAGAGGCGGCGCTGGCGAAAAAGACAAGGCCACCTGCCAAAAATATCCAGCTCAGCTGCCACCACTCTTCGGACAATGCGAACGAGGCTCTGCGGCTCTTGGAGATCGCCGATGTTGACCCGGAGTTCACGAGCCGCATCAAGGTTCACACCTGGGCGACACAGGCAGCGCTCAGCCGTCCCGGACGCCGCAAGTTCGCCGGGAAGGATGTCAAGGACATCAAGTTCTTCACCTTCGATTCCGACAAGCTGCGCTGGCCACGCGGGCGGATCGCATGAACGATGCAGAGCCGATCGGCTACGGCCAGCCGCCATCCTCCACCCGGTTCGCCAAGGGCAAATCTGGCAACCCGAAGGGCAGGCCGAAGAACCGTCACCGCGAAATGCCCTACGATGCCGTTCTGGGGCAGATGGTCACGATTAGAGAGGACGGACGCGAGCGCCGCGTGACCGCCGCCGAGGCGTTCCTGCTTCAATTGACGCAAAAGGGGCTTGCCGGTGACAGCGCCGCAGCGCGCTCGTCGCTTGAGGCGATTGAAGCCGCGCGTGCAGCCAGAGGCGAAGATCATGAGCCGCTAAAGGTCATCATCCTAAAGCCAATCCGCAGTGGTGCCGATTCCATACTCGATACGCTCGACCTCGCGCGGCTCAAATATCCGACCGACGAAAAAAGGGCTCGGTGGGAGATCAGCCCCTGGATCGTAGAAGCAGCGCTGGAGCGAATGGGCTCTCGTAAGCTGTCCAAGGAGGAACAGGGCGAGGTATGGCGCAACACACACTCGCCACAAAGGGTCAAATGGCCGGAGTGGTGGGATGTGCGAGGATGAATGACGGCGTTGCGCCCTATTCTCGGACATTCCGACGTTTCTACTGCGGGCCCGAAAGCGGCCGTCCGTTCATGGGGGTCTCGAAGGCAACTTCGAACCCCAAGATCGATCATCCGATTGGTCGCAGCGTAGTTCCCGAACCCGATCCAATTTGGGTGAACTCGTTCGCCAACGGTCCAAGTTCAAGTCCCAGCCCTAACGAACAAACTGAGCGGGACACCTCAGTTGCGATTGATTTGCATTTTCATCACGCCTACGAGCGTTGCGATTGATTCGCAAATAGGGGTTTTCGTGCCAGTGTCTCGCTTTTCTCGCTTAAAAATCGTTCTGCTTACCGGCGCCTTCCTGCCCAGCTCCCTGCTCGCCCAAGAAGTCGGGCAGACCGCAGGAGAGGCGCCTGATGCAACCGTTTCTGCTGGAGTGACGACCGAGGCCGAACAGAGCGGCACCATCATCGTCACCGGGCGCGCCCAGAAGCTATACCGTGTTGAAGAGACCACCAGCGGCAAGCTTGCCACCGCGCCGCTCGAATCGAGCCAGGTCATCACCACGATCACCGAGCAGCTGATCGAGGACCAGGGCGCGCGCGATGCGCAGGATCTCTACCGCAACATCTCGGGCGTCAGCGTCTTCAGCTATGCCGGGGTCACCGCGCGCGGCTTCCGTCAGGAGGAGATCTTCTACGACGGGTTGCGCGGCGATCCCTATGCCGGTTTCTCGGTCCCGCAATTGTTCAACGTCGAGCGGGTCGAGTTCCTCAAGGGACCGGCGGGCATGCTCTACGGCCCCGGCGCGCCGGGAGGGCTGTTCAACTACATCACCAAGAAACCGGACCAGAGGGGCTTCGAAGGGCAGGTCAAGCTGATCGCTGGGACTGAGGAGCGCTTCGGCGGATCGGCCGAGGTCAACGCGCCGCTCGGCGGGGATGTCGCAGTGCGCGGAGGGCTGTTCTACGAGGATCGCGGCACCTTCCGCTTCAACGCCGCCTCGCGCACGATGATTGCCGATGGCGGGGTGGCTTGGGAGCCGGGCCCGGTGAAGCTGGTCCTCCAGGCGACCCGCTACGATCAGGAGCTCGACGCCAACCGGCTGCGCGGGGTGCCTGTGGACGACAATGGCGAATTCCTCACCGATCGCCGCTGGAACCACAACGAGCCGGGCGATTTCCTCAACCTGCGCTCCGACGTGCTGCAGGCGCGCATCGAGTCCGAACCGCTGCCAGGGGTGAGTTTCGACGCTACGCTGCGCTATAATCACGCGGTCGAGACGCAGAACTACCACGAACCGCGCGGGCTGTTCGATTCCGATGGCGACGGCACGATCGACTCCACCATTCGCGAATTCCGCGACCAGATGCGCCAGCAGGAAACATGGTCCTTCGGCACCAATGCGGTCTGGGCCGAGGATCTGGGCGGCGCGCTGTCTAACCGCGTGCTGGTGGGGCTCGACTATTACGAGGCCGAGAGCGCCTTCATGGGCCGTTCGCTGCGTGGGCGGACCACCGACACCGTCGGCCTGCCCAACCCGCTCAGCCTGTTCGACCCGCAATACGGACTTTCCGACCCGGCAACCTACAATCAGGGCCCGTTCCGCGAGACGCTTACCTTGAGCGAGCGTTTTGGCGTCTATCTACTCGACGAACTCACCATTGGACGGCTGATCCTGACCGGCGGCGTGCGGCTCGATAGCTTTACCGATGACTCAAATGGCACGGTGTTCGAGGATGAGGAGATCACCTATCGCCTCGGCAGCGTGTACCGGGTCACCGACGATATCTCGCTGTTCGGCCAATATGCCACCAGCTTCGAACCGCAGAGCGCTGGATCGCAGAACCCGCTAGCGGGCGGACCTTTCGCTCCGACCTCGGGCGACATCATCGAGGGCGGAATCAAGACCGCACTCATGGACGGTCGGGTGCAATCCTCACTCTCCGCCTACCAGATCCGCCGCACCAACATTCTTCAGACCGATCCGCTCGGCGATACCGGAAATGACGGCGTCGACGATCTCGTCTCACTCGGCGAAATCACCAGCAAGGGCTTCGAACTCGACATCGCCGCCGACATCACCCCTGACTGGGTGCTGACGCTGGCCTATGGCTACAACGACACCCGTATCACCGGCGACAACGGCGGCGGCGGCTTTTCCAATGCGATCGGCGAGCGCTTTGCCAATGCACCCGAACACCAGCTCGGTTTCTGGACCCGCTACCAGTTCCCGGCGCAGGGTATGGCGGTGGCGCTGGGCGGCGATTATGTCTCCGACCGGATCAGCATCAGCGACCAGCCGGTGAACGACTATATCGTGTTCGACGCTTCGCTGATCTACGAAACGGGTCCGGTGCGGGCGCTGCTGCGTGTCGACAATCTGTTCGACGCGACCTACGCCGCATCGGGCTTCATCGACCGGACCGGGCATTTCCCCGGCGCGCCGCGCTCGGTCTTCCTTGAGGTCGGCTACCGCTTCTGATGGCCGTCGAGGGCGCCGCGATCGAAGCACGGCCGCGGAACAAGCCCGCTGCCCCCAAACGCGCGCGCAACTGGTGGGTGGTGCACCAATGGGTCGGGCTCAAGCTCAGCCTGTTCCTGACTTTCATTCTGTTCACCGGCACGCTGGCGGTTGTCAGTCACGAAATCGACTGGCTGCTCCAACCCAGCCTGCGGGTCGCCCCCTCCACCATCGAGGGGCCGGTGGACTGGGTGACCATCGCCCGGAACGCCGCGCGCCACGAGGCGACCGGCAAGGTGTTGGCGATCGAGGCGCCGGTTGCCTCGGCCTTCGCCGTGCGGGTGCGGGTCGAGAGAGCCGACGGGAGCCTGGTCTTTCTCCATGCGCATCCGACCACCGGCGAAATTCAGGGGGTCGGCCCCTGGGTCGGCGCGGCGCGGATCCTGCGCAACATGCACCGCCATCTCAACCTGCCGGTGTGGCTGGGCGTGCCGATCGTGACCTCGCTCGCCTTCTTGCTGCTGGCGAGCCTGGTCAGCTCCTTCGTGGTCTACAAGAAATGGTGGCGCGGCTTCGCCAAGCCGCTGCGCAAGCGCGATGCGCGCACCTGGTGGGGGGATTTCCACCGCCTCGCGGGGGTGTGGTCGATGTGGTTTATCGCGCTGATCGTGCTTACCAGCATCTGGTATTTGGCCGAAAGCCTCGGGTTCGATGCCCCGCGCGCACCGCGGGTCGAGGCCACAGCGAGCGTCGAGGATACGGATGTTCCAGCGCCGGAAGTGGCGAACCTGTCCGCCGCGCTTGGCGCAGCGCAGGCGGCCTATCCCAAGTTACGCGCCAAGCAGCTGCTGTTCCCGCGCGAAGGCAGCCCCTATCTCCAACTGCATGGCGACCACGAGGCACTGCTGGTCCGCCCGCGCGCCAATGCGGTTTGGATCGATCCTGCCTCGTCGCAAGTGCTGCTGACTACCGATGGCCGCGACATGGGGCTCCACCAGCGGATCGGGGAAATGGCCGACCCGCTGCATTTCGGCAATTTCGGCGGTTACTGGACCAAGGTCCCCTGGTTCCTGTTCGGCTTGGCCATGACTGGGCTCGCGGTGTCGGGTGCGGCGATTTACTCGCTGCGGATCGCGCGCGAACGGCAGGCGGAGATTCGCGTCTCGCGCAGCTTTGCCGGGATGTGGCGCGGCATGGGGCACTGGCGCTGGCTGTCGCTCGCTCTGATCGTGGTCGGCTTAACCCTGCTCGAGCCGCTTATACAGCAGTAGGCTGACCGGCAGGATCGCATGGGACGAGATAGATGCCAGCGGTTTACGGAGGCTCTGAATTTCAATCTGGCGACGCCCGCGTAACAAGCTGCACTACATGAGAGGTGCCTGTCCGCTCACGGCCCAGCATCCGCTAGGCAGCTACGCGCCCTACAAGCGGTCAGACGTTCGGATACGGAAAGCTCCCGATAGCAGTCGGTCGGTTCCACTAGCGGCCCATGGGCCGTGTGCGAATTTCGCTACCTAGGCCCTTGTCTGATTTGTGATTTGGTCCCTGGTTCCGCAGATGTCCCACCCAACGGTCTGTCATCTTGACCATCTAGCCAGCTGTGCAATCGCCAATGTAAGCATAGCGGCGTGATTCCTCGCCTGCCCCTGAAAAGCATGGTCGCAAAGCCATGATGGAAGCCTTTCTGGCGCAGCATAGCGCCTATATCGGCCTGCTGCTGCTTGTCGTGACGCTTGTCGCCTTCACGATGGAGCGCCATCCTCCCGTTGTGATCGCCGTGCTGGGCGGAGTGGTCATGCTTGCCTTGGGTTATCTTTCGACCGATGAACTTGGCAGCGTGTTCGGCAATCCTGCTCCGGTCACGATTGCAGCAATGTTCGTACTCAGCGGTGCGCTTCTGCGGACCGGAGCTCTTGAAGGGGTTACGGGATGGGTGATCCGTCGCACCCTGCGCAGACCGCGAATGGCGATAACCGAGATAGGGGCGGGAACTCTCTTTGCGTCCGCTTTCATGAACAACACACCGGTTGTGATTGTCATGATCCCCATAGTGAAACGGCTTGCGCGGATCCTCAAAATCGCGGCCACGCGTCTTCTCATGCCTTTGTCTTACGTCTCTATCCTGGGTGGCTCTCTGACTCTCATAGGGACTTCCACCAATCTCTTGGTTGACGGGATCGCGCGACAGGAAGGACAGCTCGGCTTTGGAATATTCGATATAACGGCAGTGGGTCTGGTGGCAGCCGCCGCTGGGTTGACCCTACTGGGCCTGCTTGGACCCAAGCTGCTGCCCGACAGACCGGAGCGAATGTTCGACGAGGAGAGCGAAAGCGACGTTTATCTCTCCCATCTGATTGTCCTCGAGAAAAGCTCTTTTGTGGATCTAAGGCTCGAAGAAACGCCCGTTAGCCGCAGGCCCGGTATCAAAATATTGTCGATCCGGCGGGGCTCCGAATTGAGCAGGCGTGAGTTGGGGTCTTGGAAGCTGGCGGTAGGGGATCAGTTGGTGATTTCGGCGAGCCCTGCCGAACTGGCATCCTTGGCAGAGTCCGGCGATTTCATGACTGGCTTGACCGGTTTTAGCGGTAGCGTGGCGACGGCAGGTCCTGCTCGTCCCGACGACCTGAGGCTGATCGAGGCAGTGGTCTCGCCTTCTCACCCCGTGATAGGTCGCCGGCTTTCGCAAATCCCGCTACTGTCACGCCTCAAGGTTCGGGTGCTGGGGCTTTCCCGGCCCAGACACGTCGCGGGACCCGATCTTGCAACCGCGCGGGTGCGACCCGGCGACCGACTTCTCATTGCTGCAGGAGCAGACGCAGCATTGTCGCTCAAAAGGAACATGGGCTTTGCCGTGGTGGACGACGCTCAAGCTGTTCCCTTCCGCCGCGCCAAGGCTCCGATTGCGCTCGCGACAATTGCATTCGTGGTGATCTGCGCAGCACTTTTCGGATTTCCGATCGAAGCTTTGGCACTGGGCGGCGTCGCCATTGTCCTGCTCACGAGATGCATCGAACCCGAAGAGGCCTGGAGTTCGATTGATGGCGACGTGCTCGTCCTGATCTTCGGAATGCTGGCATTCGGTTTGGGGTTGGCAAATGCAGGCACGATCGAGTTGATCGTTGCGTTTCTCGAGCCCATGCTCCTGTCCGCGTCTCCGCTTGTTCTGCTAATCACGGTCTACGCAATCACCTCCGTGCTCACAGCGACGGTCACCAACAACGCGGTTGCCGTCATTATGACCCCGGTCGTCATCGAGCTCGGGGCCACGACCGGCGTGGACCCACGTCAACTGCTGGTAGCGGTGATGTTTGCTGCAAGCGCAAGCTTTGCTACGCCAATCGGATATCAGACCAACACTCTCGTGTATGGGGCCGCAAACTACCGCTTCATGGATTTCGTCAAAATCGGTTTGCCCATGACCTTTGTGGTCGGCGTGGCTGCCTGCTTGGCTATTACTGTATTTGTCTAATCTAAATGAAACCTGCTTCTGAGAATGAGGGCCGTTTGACATGCTTGAGCACATGACGCTGCAGCGCAGGTCGCCGCTCAGGCCGTGGGTACAATTGTCCATCCGGCTCGGGCTGCTGCTGGCATTGTTCATTCTCATCGTCGGCTTCCATTGGTGGGAGCGCGAGAGCCTGCGCGACAATCTCGATGGGCACGTCAGCTTTACCGATGTCATCTATTTCACGATGATCAGCGCCACCACGACCGGCTATGGCGACATCGTACCGGTGACCGACAGCGCGCGGCTTTTCGATGCTCTGATCGTGACGCCCATTCGAATTTTCTTCATTCTGATATTGGCAGGCACGGCCTATTCTTTTGTTATCAAGCGCATCTGGAGGAAATGGATTATGAGTATTATCCAAAAGAACTTGCGCGGACACGTAGTCCTGGTGGGGTATGGGGTCAGCAATAGCAAAGCGATGCTGGAATTGATCGCTCGAGGTACCGATCCGCAGAAAATTGTGGTGATCGACCAGAACCGCGAAGCTCTGGAACGCGCCAGCGAGTGCGACGCGGCGGTCCTGCTCGGGGATGCATCCGACGAGGACACTCTCAGGGCCGCGCATATCGAGCGCGCCTCTGCACTGCTGGTCTCCGCCGGTCGGGACGATAGCTCGATACTCGTGGTACTTACCGCGCGCAAACTGGCCCCAGAAGTGAAGATCAGCGTCACGATACGCAACAGCGGTAACGAGGATATTGCGCGCCAAGCCGGCGCAGACACCGTGGTAAACCCTGTCAGCTTTGCGGGCTTGTTGCTCGCAAGCTCGCTGGAGGGCCCCCATCGCGCCGAATATCTGACCGATCTCGTTACCACCGAAGGCGGGGTCATGCTGCGCGAGCGGCTCGTAGAGTCGCATGAAGTCGGCAATGCGCCATCTGCGATTTCCACCGGCCAGGCAGTGCGCGTGATCCGCGACGGTAAGCCATTCAAGCCCAGCGATCCAAGCTTTCTGGCACTTCAGGCCAACGACCGGATCCTGGAAATTGTCGATACGGCAGAATAGGTGCGAAATGCCCCTTCAGCCAATCTTTGGCGCCTACCTTAGTGTGACCTGGCATAAGTCAACACATCACTGATATTCTACAATTGATTGAATTGAGACCGATGAACTCGACTATCTTTGAGCAACTTTATAGCTCCGATGCCTTAGCGTCGGCAGTCCTCGTTATTTTCCTGCTAACCCTCCGGCTGGTGGCAGGGCATGCGTTGAAGGGCCGCGAAAACCTGACGCCGCAGGTTGTCCGCCGATGGACCGCTAACGTCCGCAATCTGCTTCTGCTCATAGGCGTACTGGGCTTGATCCTGATCTGGGCGCCACAGCTGAGGACTTTTGCCCTGTCGCTGACGGCTGTCGCCGTCGCACTGGTGGTAGCCACCAAAGAACTGATTCTTTGCCTTTCCGGCTCCGCCTTTAGGACCTTTACGCGAGCCTATTCGGTGGGAGATCATGTGGAACTCGGCGGGATCCGGGGAGAGGTCCTGGACTACAATTTGCTGGCCACCAGATTGCAGGAGTTCGAGAACCGGGACGGTTCTTTCGTGACGACCGGCCGCGCGGTCATCATTCCCCATAGTCTGCTTTTTACGTCACCCAGCCGCGTCGATGGGGAGGCAGGAGGCCGGGTACGCCATGTTTTCCAGCTCACTTTCGAGCCCGTGGTCAATTTGTTTGCCGAGCGTGTCAGCCTCGAGGAAATCGCCAGTGAAGCCCAGAGGCGCTGCGAAGAGATCTGCAAGGAACACTTGCATCTCTCGAACTCAAAACCGGGACAAGGAGTTGATTTTCCGGCGGTCCAGGTTGGTCTCGCGACCACCGATATCGGCAAAACCCGGCTTCAGGTGACAACGTTTGCTCTGCCGGATGTCGTTTCGGAAACGGAAAATGCCATAGCCTGTGCTCTGGGCGATCAGATCCATCGCTGGATCGATGAAAAGACGACAGCTCAGAGCAATGCGCCGAGTTGACCCGAACCCACCGCACCCTCGTTATTGGCTATTGCGATGAAAACGTATTTCGCAGAGGCCCCGCAGATAAGGTCTTCCGACCATTCCCTATGAAGCCCCGGCCCAATTCTTGGCCCAGCCAATCAGGTGAGATTCCCCCAGACTTCTATATTGTCGTTCCGCTCGACGCGGATCGGTAGTCGCGCCTCGAGGAGTGCTGAAAGGCCATGCGCTGCAAACAGGTCGCGTACGGCGTCGCTGTTACCCGCAACGTCGCGCAGCCTTTGCCACAGCAGAAATGTGTAGGGCTGCACGCTGCCGGTATAGGCAATGCCGCGAAACGACGTTTCTGCCTGACCGATGGTCCGCTGATGGGGTTTGGCAGTCACGGGCTGACCGGGTTCGGCAGCGCCGCCAGCGACATGAGCGCGCAAGACCTCAAGCCGATCGGTCAAGCCTGGCAGCAATTCGTCCGCAACCTGCTTTAAAACCGGGCCGAGGGTTTCGGGTATTCTGTCGCCGGGCATAAAGCCCCCCGCATCGCCATCTGGGGAGTATTCAACCCGGTCGAGATCCGGCGCATGCATGCGTTCGACCCACCGGAAAACCTTGGGCGCTTCGCTCTGCATGATAGCCAGCGGAACAGGATCGCGCCCGAGATGCGCGAATAGCGGTCCGAATAACGAATAGTCACCGATCGATGGTTGGTCGCCGAGCAGGTAGGCATGCTGAGCGAAATGTGCATCCAGCCCTGCGAGCAATTGGCGGTAGCTCTCCTCGATCGCTGGTATAGTGTCTTCCGACACTCCCAGCATCGGCAGATAGCTGTTCATTCGCGCCATCGTTGCGCCGGTTCGCTCTGGGTTGCCGCCGACACCGAAGGCATCGCGCAGAAACTGCTCCTGGTGGGCCAGATAGGACCAGCGGTAGTGCATGGCATGGCGCGTGAGGCTGACGGCTGAATAGAGTTCGAACAAATGCGCGACAGCGCGCTGGCGCTTTGTCTCGGGGTAGGCCGTATAGCGAACACCGGCCTGTTCGAAGTGGTCGATGATATCGACAGTATCCTGCACCACGGAGCCATCGGCCAGTTCTATGACCGGGATGATGACCCGGCCGATCTTGGGCAGCACGATCTTTGTGAAATGCGGGTCGCTTGGGGGTCTCTCGCGATAGGCGATGTCCTGCTTGCGCAGATAGCTGCGCACTTTCCCGGTATAGAGCGAATGCGGCAGGCCATAGAGAATGGGGGGTGTTGCCATGATACGTGACTGACTCCTCGAAGCGTATTTCGGCAGACCCAGCGTGCGTTTGGCGAGCTCAAGGTCGGCTCGCCTGAATGAGTAGCCCCTTGCGTGCCGGTCATACAACACTCCCCGCCGGATTGTCCCTAACTCCTCCCCCGCGACTATACCGCGAGACCGGGCGCCTCCTAAAGCGCTTTGCAAACGGTCCAATTTGTTATGGTCCACTGTGAGCAGGATGGCGGCTATCGGCCCTAGAGCAGTCATCTGCCGGGTCACGGCCGAACGTCCGCTTGCCACCCAATTTCGGAAAGGCGCGCCGCGGCAAGCATTTCTCGAAAGCGGACTGACGGCTTGCTGCGATCCCGTGCTAAAAGCAGCCTGACAGGAAACGGCCCAAGAGCGGATGATAGGCGTGCGTCGAACAAACGGCCGGTTTCGAACAGCGGCCGGGGTTTCACTTTTGGCCGCTATTGGGTCGGCACCAGAAATGCGGGTCTTGGCGGATTTCAGGCCGTAGCCGCCAGGCCGGTTCCAGGGTCGAGGAGGACCATCAGGAGCGGCGTGAATTGGGGTGGTGAGCTGGCCGTCTGTTTTCGGGCGTTCAGATGGTGTAAGTGAACGTTTGTTGTGCCAAGCGCTTCATGCACCGAAGCGGACTTGACGCCTGACTTTGGGCGCCGGTCCAGTGCCATCGAAGGCCATATGCTTTTCGACAAAAAAGGCGTGCAAGTCCTTCTCAGGCAGCGCCTTCGAAAACAGGAAACCTTGAAGTTCATTACAGCCGGCGATCTGAAGTAAGCACTCCTGCTCCTCCGTTTCTACCCCTTCGGCAGTGACAGAAAGAGCCATCGCATGCCCTAGAGCAATCACCGCCTGCACGATTGCATTTGCCTCGGGATCGTGGCCGAGACGTCTTATGAAGCTCTTGTCTATCTTGATCCGATCGACCTTGAACTTCTTCAGGTAGCTCAGGCTCGAATACCCTGTACCGAAATCGTCAAGAGCAATTCGAAATCCTGAGGCGCGCAAGCCCTCCAGCGCCGTTTTCACAGCTATATCATCCTCGACGAGGATGCTCTCGGTCACCTCCAACTCGATTTGCTCAGGTTTAACGCCAGCCTCTAATACGATCGATTGGATCGAATGAGCCACGTCGGGGGTTCGAAATTGCATAGGAGAGATGTTGACTGCCATCGAGAGCTTCGGCCATTGGCGCGCTACGCGACAGGCCTCGGCAAGCACCCAGCCGCCTACTGCATTGATGAGCCCGCATTCCTCGGCGACCGGGATAAACGCGTCGGGCGCCAAATTTCCGCGAGTGGGATGCTTCCATCTCACCAGAGCCTCCAATCCCAATATGCGGCGCCCCGTGGCGTCTAGCTTCGGCTGATACTCCACGAAGAGTTCTCCGCCCGAGCGCAAAGCTGCTCTCAGCTCGTCTTCGATGACGCGTCGGCCGGCGATGCTCTCGTCCATCTTGGCGGTGAAGAAGCGATAGTCGTTGCGACCGGCTTCCTTAGCCTTGTACATCGCTATGTCGGCCTTCCTTAGCAGCTCGGTCCTCTCAGAGCCCTGGAAGGGGGAAATCGCCATGCCGATGCTGCCACCCACATGCACCGATGAGCCCAAGATCTCGAACGGCTTACGCAGCTCGCTGAGAATAGCGTTCGCAGCGTCCGAGAAATCATCCGAGACACGCCGATCGGCGAGGCAGATGGCGAATTCATCGCCACCAAGGCGTGCGACGACATCGCAGTCGCCTACGCAGTTGACGAGGCGAGCCGCCACCGCCTGGAGCAGCTGGTCGCCCGCCAAGTGACCTAGCGTATCGTTGACCTGCTTGAAGCGGTCGAGGTCGATCAGCATCACGCCGAGCAGCGTATCCAATCCAGCTGCGCCGATCGCTTCATCGACGAACCTGCTGAACGAGGCTCGGTTTGGAAGACCAGTCAACGCGTCATGGTTGGCGAGGTAGAGAGCTTGCGCCTCTGTAGCCTGCAGCTCCGATCGCGCTTCTTCAAGGCGCTGGATGGACTTCGCATCCTTGGACATTAGCCGGCCTACGCTGGCAGTCAGTGCCGCGAGTAAACCCAATAGGGCAAGGAGCGCCACTCCTCCCTGGAGTAGCACCGAACGCAGAATTCCCTTGCCCGGCATCTCGGGTAGCCACGTAAAATAGCCGATTGGCTTACCGTCCCACGAAGATAGGGCGACGCTGTACACAGCGGAGCTATCGATAGCGGGTGACTTGGTCACACGTGCACCGACAATCCCCCGTTCGCGCTGGAGATTTTGCATAAGGCTCGTATTCAAATAGCGGATGCTAATGAGCAGCGGCTCTGTGCCGGTGGTAGCGCCGGCTCCATACGAATCTGGCATCATGCGCATGACGCTCGCGGCCGCCACTTTCCCCTCGATATCAACCAGGTCGGTCGCATGCACTGCAAAAGGGGACGTGCGGACGGTACTTTGTGGATGGATCTCTTGATTCGGAAGACGCTCATGCGGGTTTGCCTGGTCGCTGCTTTGCCCGCGCGCCTCAGCTATCAGGAAGGCTACTCCCTTCTGAACGCGCAGGAATATCTCTGGATTGACCCGAACACCGTGTTTCATCGCGTAGAGAGGGCGATCTTGGCCGTCCACGATGATGTCAACTTCGTGATTGAACACGTAGTTCAGCCACGTTCCAACATTCTGGTCCAGCCAATCCAGGTCAGGCTTTCGCTTGCTCACTTCGGCGAAGGCTGGATCCCAAATGGCAACCCCTGCCTGACTTTGAGCGAGTTCGTCGAGCGTTGCGCCAATCGCAAGGCGTACCTCCCGCACCTGCCTGTCACGGGTCACTGCATCGCTCTTCTCTGCAGTGATCCACAAACTCCAGAGGCCGAACAGTACCAGTGCTCCAGCCAGGCAGATGGCAGGTAGCGCGACGAACACGAGAAAACGCTGTCGAGGCTTTGCAATGTGGAAGAGCCGAAACTGGTACATCGAAGCCTGCGCGGGATAAAGAGGGAGAAGCATCAATCCCCGGTCGCTTTTTCAAGCCTAGCCTAATTTGGCTCGAGGTGCCCCAAACTGTAATTATAGGCGAGTTTGCTGCTGGTGGTACGCTCCTGTCGATATGCGCTCGGTGATGCGAAGGAGGCTGCCCAGCTTAGTTACTCAAGATCCATGCTCGGGGGACCGAGGTATCGAAGCTGGCTGTTGCGCACACATCATGCCGCGCACATACCTAGCTCGGGCGTGCCACGGCCGTTGAACGGGCGTCCGTTTTGAACAGCACTGCTATCGGAGCTGTAGTCCGAGATTTGGGGTGTCAGCGGTCCTTCCGTCTACGGACAAGCGAACGACCGCTGTCGCGAACAGCGGCGATCGTCCTGAACGTCCGCAACTGGGTCGTTTGCTGACAGGCAGGTTTTGGCACAGGATTGCAGCAAGCTGCCAGTCCGCTTTCGGTCAATGCTCGTCGCGGCGCGAATGTCCGATATTGGGTGGAAAGCTGCCGCTCCCCCGGACAACAAAGCGCCGCCAGTCTTTCGACCAGCGGCGCTAAGTGCATGTTACGAATGTAATCAGGCGGAGAAGCGCAGCCGCAGCTTATTTTGGTTTTCGTCGCGACGGCGGCGCATTGCCACCCCGACAAAGCCAAAGCCAAGCAGCATCATCGCCCAAGTAGCAGGCTCCGGTACAGCATTAGAAACTGTGATGTTGTCCACGATCGCGTCGACGTTATTCAAGCCAGCACTAGTCACGTTAAAGTTTGTGGTGCCGCCAGTGCCTAGGAATGAAAAGCCACCGCTTTGGAAGGCCAGATTGTTGTTAGCAACTGGATTGAAGATAAATGATTGCCCCCCCGCATTAAAAGTGAGTGGCTCGGTCCCTTGGCCCAGTGCGCTAAAATTGAAGGTGACAGAGTATAACTGGCCCAGCATCGTGTCGAAGGACGTCGCCAGCGAACCGCTCGCCGCGTTGCCTCTGCCAAACGTCACGAACGTGTTGCTCGTGTCATTCGGCGTGCCGCAGCATTGGACGTAGTCAGCACTAGTGTTGAGAAGTGCATTACCGTTGAGCGTAAAGACCCCCGGTCCACTTTCAAAGTCCTCTGAAATGATAATCGCGGCGTTGGCCGAGGTGGCGGCCATACCAAAGCAGGCAGCGAACAGCGCTTTTTTCAACATAAATAAGCCTTAGGAGCTATCACACACCGTGCGCGATTTGAGAGTGAAGCTGCGTTAAGTTATCGTTTATTATGCGCAATCCTGTTTCGCCGCTCAAATAGCTGTGTTCCAAATTGGGACAGGTCTGGCAGGGCCTACGCTAGAGGCAATGCTCAGCGCTTGCTCACTGGCTCGGGACAACGCGCCAAGCAAAAACTCTGTTCGTGGGTCGTTACGCGACAGGCAGCTTCTGATAAAAATCAGGCGATAGCAGCCTGAACGGTCCCAGGGTCGTCACTAGCCACCGGGAACGGCGTGAATTGGGGTGGTTAGCTGCCATGTCTCTCGCACACCAAAACGCCGCCAGTCGTTAGACCAGCGGCGCCCTCACTACGCTTGGAGTACCGATCAAGCGTAGGAGACAGTAACCTTTTGCCTCCGCTTAGCAGAACGCATTGCTCCGCCAACGAAACCAAAGCCCAGCAACATCATTGCCCATGTTCCAGGCTCAGGAACTGGCGCGGCAACCTCTGAGATGACAAGAGTGCTATTCGAGGAAGGCGCGAACGGATTAGTCAATTGAAAGGTGCCACGTGCGAAGACTGGTGCACTACCTGGGCCTGAAAAGAGGGGCCCGCCATTCGCAAATTGAGTGAAGCCAAGTCCTGAAGCAACGACATTAAAGTCAGCAATCAAAGATGTTCCGAAGCTAATCAGGCTGATTGTGGATTCCAGACCGTTGACAGTTCCCTGAGCATTTCTGAAAATTGCCTGCTCGCCTACGAAGCTGCTTCCAAAGCTGTCTGGTATGGGGTTTGAGTCGAGTTCGAACGTAACATTGCGCCCTCCAGTAAGCTCAAACAGTAAGGTCGCGGCGTTTGCTGGTACCGCTATCGTTGCAGCGAGGGACGCTGCTGTCGTGGTCAATAGGGTCTTTAACTGCATAAATAAATTCCGATTCTTGAGGTAATCTTCTGATGCGGGTGGTGAACGAAACTTACCCGCGGCGTCGTGACAGGTCCGTGCGACCTGCGACCATAAAGAAGATACCCGGGAGAGGCCCCACCGGATGCAGCAGCTTGAACATTTAATTATTTTTTGATATTTGCTTGCCTGTGCATCCTCCGACAGATTGTTTATTTAGCGACAACCCTCTGTTAACCTTATTGGTATTTGGAGATTTCATCGGTCGCTCAATCAGGATCTCTCGCGTGAGGATTGAAGAGTCTCACCAATCGCCGGCTGAGCGCGGGAGTGTTAGAGTGTTAGTGCGGCCGGACCATTTTTAGGAGTGAGGCCCAGAAACCGCTCTTGGGTCGTTAGCCAACAGGCCGCTTTTGGCAGCCAATCCCAGAAATCAGCCGGTCCGCTTCCGGTGAACGCCGGTTGAAGCCGGAATGTCCGAAATTGGGGTGGTTAGCTGCCACAGACCGAAGGCTCAGCGCTTTACATTCGACTCGAATCTTCAATCAACGCAGCCTCTAATCGAAGCCTCAATTGAGTCTGCGAGTGCGGCATCTGAGCTAACTTTGAGGACGGTCGATCCATCATCTTCAATCAGCGTTAAACGAGTTGCATTTCCCCGGTCGCTGAAGGACTTATTCCATAATTTTGAACTTCGGGTAGACAGTAATTCCCCCATCCGTTTTCTCTTTATGAATGCCTGAATTGCGGGGCATTTAAGAATATCAGCTTCGGTTTGGGAGCTTCGTAATTCTAATCGAACCCGTGGGTTGCTTCCCGTTGGACCCACCGAACCAACCCAAATCGCTGTTAAGACGGCAAAGCTCAAAACAAGACTAAGCGGAAAGGATCAGCGCATAGAGCGAGGTTATAGCCGATCATCGATGTCTGCAATTGGGTCGCTAGCCGACAGGCAGCTTTTGGAAAAAATCCCATCAACCAGCCAGCCCCCTACCGTGGACTGCCACTTTCGCAGTAAGTATCTTCCCTCTCGTCATTGCGAGGAGCGTAGCGACGCGGCAATCCATGGCGCGACTTCGCGGGCCGCCGCTGCGGTCGTGTCGGGCGGAAGGCGTCGGTCGTGGCTTGCCGCACCGCCTGCGGCGGCTCGCAATGACGAGGGAGATCACAAGGCCGGGGCAACGGATCCCGCTCGGGAGACCCACGCCACCGGTAGCGCCCCGATCAGCTCGCGGTCACGCCTGCGGCATGGTCCTGCACCAGCTCGTAGGCGCGGTCGTACCATTCGTTGCCAGGATAGTTGGAGCCCAGCACCGCGGCGTATTTCACCGCTTCTTCGGGAATCCCCAGCGCCAGGCTGCTCTCGGTCAGGCGATAGAGCGCCTCGGGGGCGTGGCTGGTGGTCTGGAAGGTGTCGACCACGTTCTGGAACCGCATCTGCGCCGCGATCCAGCGGCCGCTGCGCTGGTAATAGCGGCCGATTTCCATCTCCTTGCCCGCGAGGTGGTCTTCCACCAGGTCGAGCTTCAACCGCGCATCGGCAGCGTATTCGCTCTGCGGGAAACGGCGGTTGACCTCGGTCAGCGCGGTGCGCGCCTGCTCGGTGATCTTCTGGTCGCGCTGGACGTCGCTGATCTGCTCGTAATAGCTCAGCGCGATCAGGTAGTAGGCGTAGGGCGCGTCCTTGTTGCCCGGGTGGATCGTCAGGAAGCGCTGCGCCGACTGGATCGACTTGTTGTAATCGGCGCCGGCGTAATAGCTGAACGCGCTCATCAGCTGCGCGCGGCGGGCCCAGGGCGAATAGGGGTGCTGGCGCTCGACCTCGTCGAACAGCGCCGCTGCCAGAGTCGGCTGCCCGCGATCGAGCCGCTGCTTGGCCACCGAATACAGCGATTCGACATCGCGCGCGACATAGGCGGTGTCCTGTTCGCCGCCCCCGGTGGAGGCGCAGGCGCCGGTGAGCAGGGTGGCGCCCGCGAGCGCGGCGGCGAGGATCGGCTTTGTTGTCATGGGGACGGCCTATAGCCAGCACCGCGCTGAACGCCAAGTGAAGGTGTGGGCCCGGATGCGCTTAATGCCCGCCGCAGAACCTGCGCTGGCTGTCTGCGCTCAGTTCACCCCTTCGGGAGCGTCCCACAGCAGATGGCGGTTTTCCAGCAGCACCAGATTGTTGCTGCGGATGATCTCGCCCTTGGTGCGATAGCCGAGCAATTGCTGTTCGTCGGTGTCGGGATTGCTGAGCAGCACGCGCAATTCCTCGGAGGAAAAATCGCTCAGCCCTCGCGCCCGCTCGATCCCGGTGCCGTCGTAGATATGCAGCACATCGCCGCGCGCGAAATCGCCATCCATCGAAACCACGTCGTCGCGGCAGATCGGCCGCTCGCCGCTGGTCAGCGCATTGGCCACGGCCTTGCTGACCGACAGGCTGCCGGCCATCTGCAGCCGGTTGGCGATCCAGCTGTCCCAGCCCGACATCGGATTGGGATGCGGCAGGATCCTCGTCGCGCGGCGCTCGCCGGACAGCACGGTGCTGAGCGGGCGGTCGGCCTCGCCCTGCGCGATCCAGGTGGTGCAACCCGCCTCCTGCGCCATATTGGCGGCCAGCAGCTTGGTCTCCATGCCCCCGGTGCCCAGCGTGCTCTTGCCCTTGGTGGCCTGCATATATTTCGAGACGTCCTCGACCTCGGGTACGAAAACGGCCTCGGGATCGTCGGGATTGCGGTCGTAGAGGCCATCGACCCCGGTGAGGATGATCAGATCCTTGGCGCCGATCATCTGCGCGACCTTGGCTGCCAGCCGGTCGTTGTCGCCGACGCGAATCTGCTCGGTGGTGATGGTGTCGTTCTCGTTGACGATCGGCAACACCCTCGCCTTCAGCAGGCGATGAACCGTGTTGCGGGTGTTGAGGAATCGGCGATGGTCCTCGAAATCCCCCAGTGTCAGCAGCACCTGCGCGATTTCCATGCCGAATTCATGCCCCACCTGACGATATGCGTTGAGCAGGACCGGCATTCCGCAGGCGGCAGCCGCCTGCTTGTCGGAAAGACCGGCGCTCTCGGGCGTTTCCCCCATGAGACGCAGCCCCAGCGCGACCGAGCCCGAGGAGCAGACGATGACGTCATAGCCATCGGCGCGCAGCCGGTTGATGTCCTCGAGCAGCCGCTGGAGGAAGCCGAACCGTGGGGTAAGCAGGTCCTGGTTGGCCAACAGGGCTGAACCGATTTTTACGACTACGCTGCGTTTGGTGGTCACAATAGAATTTCCGCTGGGTTGAAAACGATACGATTTCCACATAGATAGCGATGGTGCAGTGCACAACCCGCGTGATTGAAATCTCTTCGGTCGTCGCGATATATCAAACACCCTGGCGCAGCGAAACCTATTCGTTATCTATTGAATCGGAAACCCGGTGAAATAGATTGAAGCTCGAAAAATTATCGCGAGGAGCGACTTATCACTTTTTCCAAAATACTCATGATCGGTTGCGGCAAGATGGGCGGCGCCTTGCTCGACCACTGGATGACCGGCGATGAGAACTTCACGATCGTCGATCCGGGCCTCGAACACGCCCCCGACGGAGTGCGCCTGTTGGCGGATCGCGCCGCGCTGGGCGACGAACGTTTCGATGTCGTGGTCGTCGCGATCAAGCCGCAGATGATCGCCGACCTGATCCCGCCCTATCGCGACCATCTCGAACCGGGCGGCTATGCGCTCTCGATCGCTGCGGGCACCTCTGCAGCGCGGATCGCCCAGGCGATGGGCGGCGCGCCGGTCGTCCGGGTCATGCCCAACCTCCCCGCCGCGGTCGGTCGCGGGGTCAGCGGGCTTTACGCCGATCCTGCCGCCGAAACCGCGCCGCTGACGCATGCCGAGGCGATGATGCGCCGCGCAGGCGCCACCGTCAGCGTCGACAGCGAGGACAAGCTCGACAGGGTCACCGCGGTTGCGGGCTCCGGCCCGGGCTATGTCTTCGAGATCGCCCGCGCCTATGTCGCCGCGGCGACCGGGATAGGCTTCACCGAGGACGAGGCGCGCGCGATGGTGCTGGGCACGATGGGCGGCGCGGTCGCCATGGCCGAAGCGCATGGCGCGCCCGATCTGGAAACCCTGCGCAATTCGGTGACCAGCAAGGGCGGCACTACCGCCGCCGGGCTCGACGCGCTCAATGGCGACGACCTCATTTCGGCCCGGATGCGCGAAACGCTCGCTGCGGCTTACAACCGGGCGGTCGAGCTGCGCTGATCAGCGCCTCTCCCGCCCCTCCTCCTGCAAGGAACTCACGATGAACGACCAGACACTCGACCCGCAACTCCATATCCACGAACTCGGCAGCCGCGCCCGCGAGGCCGCGCGCCAGTTGCTCACAGCCAGCACCGAGGCCAAGAACAAGGCTTTGATCGAGGCGGCCAAGGCGCTGCGCGCAGCGATGCCGACGCTGCTGGAAGCCAATGCCAGGGATGTCGCCAGCGTTGCGGGCAAGAAGGACGCCAGTTTCATCGACCGGCTCGAACTCGACGAGGCCCGGATCGAGGGCATGGCATCCGCGCTCGAGCAGATCGCCGAGCTGCCCGACCCGGTGGGTCGCCAGCTGGCGCAGTTCGATCGCCCCAACGGGCTCAAGATCGAGCGTGTCGCGGTGCCGATCGGGGTAATCGGGATGATCTACGAATCGCGCCCCAATGTCGGCGCGGATGCCAGCGCACTGTGCCTCAAATCGGGCAATGCGGTGATCCTGCGCGGTGGCAGCGAGAGCCGCCATTCCACCCGCGAGATCGTCGCCTGCATGCAGGCCGGGCTCGAGGCCGCCGGGCTCCCCGCCGATGCCGTCCAGACCGTCCAGACCACCGACCGAGCCGCGGTCGCCGCGCTGCTCCAGGCCGATGAATTCGTCGATCTGGTGATCCCGCGCGGCGGGCGCGGGCTGGTCGAGCTGGTCCGCGACCAGGCCAGCGTGCCCACGCTGCTGCACCTCGATGGCAATTGCCACAGCTATGTCCACGAGGCCGCCGACATCGACAAGGCGGTCGCGATCATCCGCAACGCCAAGATGCGCCGCACCGGCGTCTGCGGCGCGACCGAGAGCGTGGTGGTCGACCGCGCGGTCGCCGCGCAGGTGATCCCCAAGCTGGCCGACGCGATGGCGGGCGAATGCGAATTGCGCGGCGATGCCGAGGCGGTGAAGATCGACTCGCGGCTCACCCGCGCGAGCGAGGAAGACTGGGACACCGAATATCTCGGCCCGATCGCCTCGGTGAAGATCGTCGAGGGCCTGGAAGAGGGCATCGCCTGGGTCGACACGCACTCCTCGCACCACACCGACGCCATCCTCACCGAAGACGCCGATGCCGCGCGCCGTTTCATGACCGCGATCGACAGCGCGGTGGTGATGCACAACGCCTCGACCCAGTTCTCCGACGGCGGCGAATTCGGCATGGGCGCCGAGATCGGCATCGCCACCGGCAAGATGCACGCCCGCGGCCCGGTCGGGCTCGAACAGCTCACCAGCTTCAAATATCTGGTGCATGGCGACGGGCAGACGCGGCCGTAGTTTGTTTTTTGTTTAGCCTCAGGCGCCGACGGGGCCATCCGGCCTCTTAGGCTTGTCCTCGCATAAGCTCGGGCGGGCGGTCGGCCTTGCGACGCTTGCGGCGTCGTCCGAGCGCGAGCCATTGGCCTGGTCCGCAGAACGGACCCGCTAGGGTCCGCAAGGCCGACCGGCCGCCCGCAGGCCCGCGAGGGCCGAGGATATCGCGAGCGCGGAGGCGCTTGCGCAAACAAAAAACTCCGCCCGCCCACATCTGTTTTCCTACACGCGACAAATCTGCTTCATCATCGCGGATGACCGATCCCGACTCGCAAACCGCGCCCCCCGCCCCTGACTCCCTCGCCCCGCAATCGCCGCGCGGTACGCTGCCGGCCTTCGCGCCGGTGCCGCGGCTCAAGCAGCGCTCCAACGGCTGGACCGCTGCGGTGCAATGCGCCTTTATCGAGGCGCTGGCCGACACCGGCAGCGTGGCGAGCGCCTGCCGCGCGGTCGCGCGCGCCGATCACGGCGCCTATCTGCTGCGCCGCCACCCCGAGGCGGACGAGTTCCGCGCCGCCTGGGATGCCGCGCTCGATCTCGGCATCCGCCGCATCGAGGACGTCGCGATGGACAGAGCGCTCAACGGGGTCGAGGTCCCGGTCTATTCCTATGGCAAGCTCGTCGGCACCCGCGTGGTCTACAACGACCGCCTGCTGATGTTCATACTGCGCAACCGCGCGCCCGAGCGCTTCACCGAGGGCAAGCCAAAGGGCCTGAACGCGGTCGACGCGGCGGAGATGAGGCGGCGCAAGCAGCAGTGGCGCAGCGAGTGGGAGGAGGAGCAGAAGCGCGCCAACAGCTACGAGGCGGAGGACGAGGTGCTCGCCTCGATCGACCGCAAGCTCGCCTCGATGCGCAAGAACTGGCTGTACTATATGAGCCCGCGCACCCGCGCCGCCTACGACGAATTCGCGCGGCTCGAGCACGAGGACAAGGCCGCGGGCTACGACTGCCGCCAGGACCCCGAGCACCCCAGCTCGCGCGCCTATCAGGACCGCCAGCGCGAGGAGGAAGACCGCGCCCGCGAGGCCGCCGGCCTCCCCCCGATCCCGGAGGAGACCGGCGAGATGCCGACGATCATCCACTATCAGGCGGAACTGGACAAGGAGACCGAAGTCTTCCTCGCCGAGGAACGCGCGAAGGACAAGGCGGCGGCGGAAGCGGTGGCGAGGCGAACGGCGGAGCCGGGTGTGCGGGGGTTCAAGGATGAGGGGTGGGATTGATGCGCTCTACCTAGCTGGAGAGCGCAAGTCCGGGCCGCGCCAGCGGACCGCAAGGGCGACCGCCCGCCCGAGCTTATGCGAGGAAAGCCAAGGGGCGCGGATGCGCCCCGCCCGGCGCCTGAGGGCCCAAACAAAAAACTCAAGCCACAAGCGCTAGAGCTTGAAGCAATGCTCCCGATGCCACGCGAGGAACGCCGGATGCGGGCGCTCCGCTTCGCGGCTTGGCGCCACTGCCCGCCGCGTCGGATTGATAATCGCCTCGATGCTTGCCGGATCGTTGACCTGCCGCGACACCATGATGTCGAGATCATCCGACAGCCCGATCAACCCCCGGTCGAACATCCAGTGCGCGGTGCCTGACAGCGCCAGCCCATTGCGGATGCTGTCGGGTCCGCCATGCTCGACCGGGCGGATATGCGCCGCCTCGGCCTCCAGCCGGCCCCCGCCGTTGACGAGCTTCCACCCCGTCACCGCGCAGCGCCCGTCATAGGCGTTCAGCACCGCGCGCCGGAACGCCCGGTCGCGGAACGGGCGGTTGAGCAACGTCTGCACCATGGGCCGCTCGACCTCGAACGGCATTTGCGGATTGTCCCGTACAAGGTTCAGCGGTTGGAGATCGCCGGTGCGTGGCAGCGTATCGTCCTCGGGCAGGCCCAAGGCGATGATGCGCGCGAAATCGGAATTGGAGAGCGGGCGCACAGCAGCCTGCGCGTTGGCCAGATCGCGTTCGACTGGCTGGCCATCCACTACGTGCGGAACGGTCGGCGAGAACGGCAGATAGCTGCCCTCTTCGATCAGGGCGCGGTAGCGATCCGATATGTCAGGATCAGGAATGATCCGCTCGACCTTCGCCACAGCGAAGAAGCCCTTGGACTGCGGCAGCTTGACCGGCTCGCGATAGACTATCCAATCGCCGACCACCTGCTTGGCGCGGCTGAGATAGCTCTTCGGAAACTGGTAATGCACCTCGGGGATGTCGTCGTAGATCGATCCATCCTTGTGCATGAAAACACCAAAGGTCACTTAAACCTGTCCATTTTCCCCTCTGGGATTGATAAACCGCCGTCGACGAGCCCATACGTATCGACTGCGAAGATTGGAAGGCAAGCAAGAATGTCGAAACCTTTACTCACATTCAATTTGAATGCGTTTCTCAAAATCTACTCGATGGATACCGCGAAACAGATTTCAGAAATCGGACGCAGGTTACAGGGCGAGGGCTCGGGATACGACTATTACAAAAACTTTGCGATGGCGGTTCGTGCATTCGCTTCCAAAAAATCTTCTGATGAAATTGCTTACATTTTAGAAAGCGCCAGCCGCCCTGACGAGGTAAGCTACAACAAAGCTGCCTTCACCAATTTTAAGAAACGTTTTGGAAGCAAGAAGACCCTGGAAAACTTCACGAAGGTCGGGCGACTCCAATTGGCCGACGGGCAATTGGAAGTCCGTTCAACCCCACTGATTTCATTCGAAGCTTCTGGAACGCTCTCTGTCGTTCATTTTTGGTGCTCGCAGCAGCCACCAATGGACAAGGCGAAGGCGAACATAGCTTGCTACATTTTACAACAATCGTTTGCTAAAACCGCCCCGAATTACAAGTACTGCCTATTTGACGCAGTAAATGAGAAATTATATACTGGCACAAACAACACCGCTAGCCAAGCAGTTGATATAATTGCCAAAAATATAGTTAGTATAGCGAAAAGCCATCGGTGAGAAAGCTTCTCATATTTGGCAACGGGCTAGGGATGTCCATCTCCCCGTTGGCTTTCGACCTCCGTCTGGTCATGACCAAGGTCTGGCGAGGCCAATTTTTGTCGGATGAGCAACGCGAATTGATGATGGCGTGCCTTCCGGCGGGGCTAACTGAACCCTCATCGGAAGACCAGTTAGCAACTCTACAGGAAATTGTGGCAGCTTGCGAAACACTCCTGAAAATTAGATCGGAAGGCCCTCAACACTGGCTAACAGAGCAGGGTCAGGATTTTCCAAATGCAGTGCAACGGTTCGCTTTCGAAGTTTCGCGCGCTATGTACGTTGCGAAGCATCCTCATGGTCTAAATGAGGGGGAGTCGTGTGGGTTGCCTGGACACTTCGCGGGACCGCTAAATGAGTTCGTTCGCACAAGTCAATCACATGTTGCCACTCTAAACTATGATGGACTTCTTGTTCGGAGCTTTCGGCAAGCTGAGCTTTTTAATGGCGCCCCTCCAATTCTAAGAGACGGGTTCGTCGATGATACTTTTGCACGGACGAACCTATTTCGCGAAGGTGAGTTCGGTGGGTGGTACATGCATTTGCACGGGTGCCCCCTTTTTCGTGACAAAGGAGTTGAGACATTTGGGAAGCTAAGCGAAGCTTCCCTGCGTCGTGACACGTCAAGATTAAAAGGCGTGGGCACACATGTGGTGCTCACTCACGCGATGCAGAAGCCGAGTGTGATAAGCGCATCAAGACTACTAGAAACGTACTGGGAGTTTCTTCGCCTAGCGATTGACGAAGCCAGTGAGGTTGTGTTGTTAGGTTACAGTGGCAATGATAACCACCTGAATAGACTGATCGCACAACGTGCTGCTGATAAACCCATTCGAGTCGTCGAATGGCTCGGCGCTGGCGCGGCTACACTTCGTGAGCCATTCTGGAAAACTCAGCTAGGTGGCAACAACGTAACGCTGGTGCAGAAAGAAGATGTGCTCCTGTTTACCGACTGGACCTGAAATCAGTTTCGGCAGGCCATCTTACCTCTACTCCTCCCCCATCCGCAGCGCCGCGATAAACGCCTCCTGCGGAATGCTCACATTACCATACTCGCGCATCCGGGCCTTGCCCTTCTTCTGCTTGTCGAGCAGCTTCTTCTTGCGGCTGATGTCGCCGCCGTAGCATTTGGCGGTCACGTCCTTGCGCAGCGCGGCGATGGTTTCGCGGGCGATCACCTTGCCGCCGATCGCGGCCTGGATCGGGATCTTGAACAGGTGGCGCGGGATCAGGTCCTTGAGGCGCTCGCACATCCCGCGGCCGCGCTCTTCCGCCACCGCGCGGTGGACGATCAGGCTGAGCGCGTCGACCGGCTCGTTGTTGACGAGGATGCTCATCTTGACGAGGTCGCCCTCGCGCAGGCCGATCTGCTCGTAGTCGAAGCTGGCATAGCCGCGGCTGATGCTTTTGAGGCGGTCGTAGAAGTCGAACACCACCTCGTTGAGCGGCAGCTCGTAGCTCACCTGCGCGCGGCCCGCGACATAGGTGAGATCGGTCTGGATCCCGCGGCGGTCCTGGCACAGTTTCAGGATCGAGCCGAGATAGTCGTCGGGGGTGTAGATCACCGCCTTGATCCACGGCTCCTCGATCATCTCGATCCGGCTGGGGTCGGGGTAATCGGCCGGATTGTGCAGCTCGATGACCTTGGCGTCCTCGTTCTTCGTGTGGCCGAGCTGGATGCGGTAGACCACCGATGGCGCGGTGGTGATGAGGTCGAGATCGTATTCGCGGGTCAGCCGCTCCTGGATGATCTCGAGGTGCAGCAGGCCGAGGAACCCGCAGCGGAAGCCGAAGCCCAGCGCGGCGGAGCTTTCCATCTCGAAGGAGAAGCTGGCGTCGTTGAGCCGCAGCTTGCCGATGCTCTCGCGCAGCTTCTCGAACTCGGCGGCGTCGACCGGGAACAGCCCGCAGAACACCACCGGCTGGACTTCCTTGTAACCCGTCAGCGCCTTGGTGGCGCCGCCCTTGACCGTGGTGATGGTGTCGCCGACGCGGGCCTGCTCGACCTCCTTGATCTGCGCGGTGATGAAGCCGATCTCGCCGGGGCCCAGCTCGGGCAGTTCGACCCGCTTGGGGGTGAAGGCGCCGACGCGGTCGATCAGGTGCTGCGTGCCGCCCTGCATGAAGCGGACATTGAGACCCTTCTTGAGCACGCCGTCGATGACCCGCACGAGGATGACCACGCCGAGATAGGGGTCGTACCATGAGTCGACCAGCATGGCCTTGAGCGGGGCGTCGCGGTCGCCCTTGGGGGCCGGGATGCGCTTGACCACCGCCTCGAGGACATCGACGATGCCGATCCCGGACTTGGCGCTGGTGAGCACCGCGCCGCCATCGCGCCAGTCGCCGCTGGCGGTCAGGCCGATGATGTCCTCGATCTCGGCGCGGACCTTGTCGGGGTCGGCGGCGGGGAGGTCGATCTTGTTGATGACGGGGACGATCTCGTGGTCGTGCTCGATCGACTGGTAAACATTGGCGAGCGTCTGCGCCTCGACGCCTTGCGCCGCGTCGACCACCAGCAGCGCGCCCTCGCAGGCGGCGAGGGAGCGGGAGACCTCATAGGCGAAGTCGACATGGCCGGGCGTGTCCATGAGGTTGAGGTGGTAGGTCTCGCCATCCTCGGCGGTGTAGCGCAAATTGACCGTCTGGGCCTTGATGGTGATCCCGCGCTCGCGCTCGATGTCCATGTTATCAAGGACTTGCTCGGACATCTCGCGCAGGGTGAGCCCGCCGCACTGCTGGATCAGCCGATCCGCCAGCGTGGACTTGCCATGGTCGATATGCGCGATAATGGAAAAATTGCGGATCTTGGAAAGGTCAGTCATCCCCCCGCGCATAGCCGCGCTGGCACCCCGCGCCAAGCGACAGATTGGCGGGGCGATCAGTCCGTGCGGAGGGGTTGTGCCGGGGCTTCGCTCGCCAGCTTGAACTGGGGGTAGCTGCGGGGTGCTTCGCCGATGCTAGACTTGCCAGGCGGCAGCGCTTGCAGGGGCGCACCCGCAGCGGCGAGCTCGTAGGGACTGACCCGAGACCGTGTGCACAGTCCGCCCGCGCCATCGTCGACCAGCACCTCCTCGAACTCGACACCCTGGGTATCGTTCATCGTCCGGGTGACGGTGCACACCGCGAGCTGGCCTTGCCCGAAATCGAGCACGAACAGCGTCCCCACCGGCACGTCGCACAGCCCCTGGATCATCGCACCCGAGCGCGACAGATTGCGCAGCGTGACCTCGTAATAATGGTCTTCGTGGATTACCCCGACCTTGCGGAAGACGGTGCGCCGGCTGGCGCGCTGGTTGCCGCTGTCGGTGGGTGCAAGGCGCCATTCGCCGCAGGCGATTTCCTCCAGAACCTGCGGCGCGGCAAGCGCTTCGGAGAACACGAAGCCCTGCGCTCCGGCAAGGCCGAGCGACTTCAATTCCTCGAGCAGGCCCAGCGCGTGGACCCCGGTCGCATGGGTTTCCATCCCCAGCGCCCCGGCGAGCGCGACGATTGCGCCGACCATGCCCATGTCGCCATGCTCGTGGCGCACCGAGCTCTCGAAGAAGCCCGCACCGATCGTGACCGCCGTGAACGGCGCGCGGCGCAGATAGCCGAGCGAGGTAAAGCCGGTGCCGAAGTCGTCGAGCGTGAGACGCACACCGAGCTTGAACAGCGCCGACAACGTGGTGTCGACCGCACAGGCATCGCCCTGAAGGATCGCTTCGCGCAGTTCCAGCTCGAGCCGCGCCGGATCGAGTCCGGTCTGCTCGAGCACTTGCGCGACCATGGCCGCGAAACCGTTGGCGAAGAACTGGACCGGGGAGATATTGACCGCCACGCGCAGGCTGGCGGGCCAGCCGAGCGCATCCTCGCAGGCCTTGCGCAGCGCCCATTCGCCGATCGGAACGATCAGCCGGCTGCCCTCGGCGACGGGGAGGAAGGTCTCCGGGCCAACCCGACCGCGCTCCTCGTCCTGCCAGCAATATTGCGCTTCGAGACCGACCACGCGGTTGTCCGCGAGCGCGACCTGCGGCTGGTATTCGAGCGAGAAATGCCCGCTCTCGAGCGCCTGCGCCAGATCCGCTTCCATCCGCTTGCGCAGCTTGGCTTCGTGTTCGAGATCGGCGGCGTAGAAGCGGAATTGTCCGCGCCCGCCGTTCTTCGAGGCGTAGAGCGCCAGATCCGCAGCGCGGGTCAGCTCTTCGCGTTCCACCCCGTCATAGGGGGCGATCGCGATCCCCACCGAACAGCCGATGGTGCAGCGCCCCTCGTCCACCGAATAGGGCTGCGAGATCATCGCGATGATCTTCTTGGCCAGTTCGCCCAGCTCGCCGCGATCGTCCATGTCGGGGATCAGCAGCTGGAATTCATCGCCCCCCAGCCGACCGATCTCGCCGCGCCCCGCGACCACCGCGTGGAGCCGCTCGGCAACTTGCTGGAGGAGCTGATCGCCCGCCGCATGGCCGAGCGTATCGTTGACTTGCTTGAAGCGATCGAGGTCGAGCATCAGGACCGCCGCCTGGCGCTTGGCGGCGCGGAAGGCGGCCAGGGTCGAATCGATCCGCTGTTCCATCCGGTGGCGGTTCGCCAGCCCGGTCAGCGAGTCGAACTTGGCCAGCCGCGCGGCTTCTTCCTCGCCGCGAAACTCTTCGGTGATGTCGAAGCCGGTGCCGCGAAAGCCAAGGAATTCTCCATCGGCGTCGTAATGTGGCCGGCCCGACAGCCGCAGGACCAGATCGACCGACTCCATCGCCGACCCCACGGTGAGACTGGCGAAGGATTTGCGCGTGGCGAGCTTGAGCCCGAGCGAGCGGCCGTCGGCCTCGCCATCGGCAGGGACGAAATGCGCCTGCAGCGGATCGCCGACCAGCTCTTCGGCCGCGAGCCCGAACCGGGCCGGAATTGAGGGGCTGAGATAGGCGATGCGGCCTTGTGCATCGGTGGACCAGAACAGGCTGGCCCCGCTCGCTTCGAGCTGCTCGACGAGCGCGAGCTTCTCGTGATCGACCAGTGCGACGGCTACACGATCGACCACGCCGTCTGCCGCAGCCTCGGCGGACGGCGGGACGGTGCTTTTTCGTGCCTTGAACAATTCGGAAAAGGGCATCGCCCCCATGGTCCGTCAGCCTTCCTGCGATGTAACTCGGACGCTCGCGGGGTCTCTCCGGACCAGCCTTCAGGCCTTTAGCGAGCCTGCCCGGAAGTAAGCGCCAATGGTTAGCTTTTCGATAAGGGAGCCTGTTCGATCAGGCTGCGTGACGCGTGCCCGTTATCGCCCGCGGAGGGCCCACTTCGACCTCGACGAACTTGCGCTCGCGGGAATTGCGCGACTGCTGTTCACCGAACAGCATGGTGTAGGCATCCTGCGGCAGAGCGGTAAGCGGTCGGCCCGCGGCTTCGATCTCGTAAGGCGAAACGCGATGACGCGTGCACCAGCCCTCGGCACCGTCGCTGATCAATGGAGTTTCGAACTCGACCCCCTGAACCGATTTGCGCGAACGACGCACGGTCGCGACCGCGAGCTGCCCGCCGCCCAGATCGAGCACGCAATTGGTACCGAGCGGGACCTCTGCCAGGCCTTCGATCATCGCACCGGTCTTGGACAGATTGCGCATCACCGCCCGGTAGCGGTAATCCTCGATGATAACGCCGATGCGACGAAAGACGGTGCGCCGGTCCGCGCGATATTTCTCCGGCCCACGCGCTTCGTATTCGAGGGAATTGCTTTCGAGCCGCGCGACGACCTCGTCATTGGGCATGGCGGCGGAAAAGATATAGCCCTGGACGTGACTTGCGCCGCGCTTCTTGACCAGTTCGAGTTCGTCCTTGGTCTCGACCCCCTCGGCCACGGTCTGCATGCCCAGCGCCTCGGCCAAGCCAACGATCGCGCTCATGATCGCGCGGTTGTTGTT
Organism: Erythrobacter sp. QSSC1-22B; assembly: GCF_001678665.1. GTDB lineage: Bacteria > Pseudomonadota > Alphaproteobacteria > Sphingomonadales > Sphingomonadaceae > Qipengyuania. Next base: position 44,067 of record NZ_LZRP01000006.1, on the reverse strand, counting down.
GCCGGACTCGGTCGCCCCGCGCACGAAGCTCTGGTCGATCTTGATCTTGTCGAACGGGGCGGTCCGCAGATAGCTGAGCGACGAATAGCCGGTGCCGAAATCATCCAGCGCCAGCCGGACGCCGATCGCCTTGAGCTCCTCGAACATCCGCTGGGTACGCCCCGTGTCGCCCAGAAACACCGATTCGGTAATTTCCAGCTCCAGCCGGTCGGGGGCGAGGCCGGTCGATTTGAGCACCCGGTCGACGATAGCGGAAAAATCGTCATGGACGAACTGGATCGCCGAGACGTTGACCGCGACGCGCAACGGCACCGGCCAGGCCGCTGCATCGCGGCACACCCGCTCCAGCGCCCAGTCGCCAAGTGCCTTGATATGGTTGATTTCCTCGGCGACCGGGATGAATTCGGCGGGCGGGATATTGCCTTTATCGGGGTGCTCCCAGCGCATCAGCGCCTCGAAGCACGACACCTTGTTGGTTTCGACATCGATGATCGGCTGATAATGCATCGCCATCTCATCCTTGGCGAGCGCGTCGCGCAGATCCTCCTCGACTTGGCGACGGTGATTGGCACCGTCCTTCAGATCGCTCGAATAAAAGCGGTATTTGCCCCGCCCGCTGCCTTTGGCGCTGTAGAGCGCAAGATCGGCGGCCTTGACGATCTCCTCGGAATCGAGGCCATCATAGGGCGCGATCGCCACTCCGATCGACGCGCCCACGACCGCGCGCAAACCGTTGATGGAATAGGGCTGCGACAGCATCTGGATCAGCTGGCCGCTGAGATCTCCGAGCACCCCGCGGTCGTCGATATTGGGGAGCATGATCTGGAACTCGTCTCCCCCGACCCGGCCGATATCGCCCATATGCCCGACCATCTGCTGCAGCCGCGCCGCGAACTGCTTGAGCAATTCGTCGCCAGCGGGGTGCCCGAGGGTATCGTTGACCTGCTTGAACCGGTCGAGATCGAGCATCATTAGCGCGCAGCACTGCTTGGAGTTGCGATAGGACTTGAGCGTCTTGTCGAGCCGCATCTCCATCCGGCGGCGGTTGGACAGGCCGGTCAGCGAGTCGAATTGCGCCATGCGCTCGGCGTCGCGCTGCTTCTCGCGGCTGGAGGTGATATTCTTCGCGCTGCCGCGATAGCCGGTGAATTCGCCAGCATCGTCGTGCTGCGGTTTGCCGGCAATCTCCCAAAAAGTTGTCTCGGTCGCGCGCTTGACCGTGACGGGCAGTTCGGAAATCGAGTTGCGCGCGCCGAGCAGGAACGCGAGCGGGCGACCCTCGCGCTCGTCGGCGCCATCGGAATCGGTGGTGAAAAGCTCGGTCAGCGGCGTTCCGATGATATCCTCGGGCGCCCAGCCATGCGCTTCGCAGGCGGAGCGGGTAAGATAGGTCAGCCGGCCATTGGCATCGGTCGCCCAGAACCAGCCGAGCCCCGCCTTTTCGAAGGTATCGAGCAGTTCGAGCCGACGCACAGCATCGTCGCTCGCGATGGGGACGACCTGCCGCATCGGGCCCGCCCCGTCGTTCGCTCCTGCATTGCGCGAAACGCGCGAAAAAAATCCGCCCATGGCCATCTGCCAAGGCCTCCTGAATTGCATGCTGCCGGTCGCGAACCGTTGTTATTAAGCCACCGCATTAATGCCCAATTCTTGACGAATGCATAACCGACACCGACTCGCCGTTGCGCTTGCCAGCGCCGAACCTGCGCGCCATGTTCGCGACTGGAGGGTCGAACATGCGCCATATTGCGATCATCGGTTCCGGACCCGCCGGCTATTACACGGCGGAGGCGGCCCAGAAGCGCTGGGGTGAAGCGGTCCGGGTCGACATCTTCGACCGGCTCCCGGTGCCCTTCGGCCTGATCCGCACTGGCGTCGCGCCGGATCACCAGTCGATCAAGGGCGTGGCGCGCCGCTACGAGAAAACCGCCTTGACCGATCACGTCCGCTTCGTCGGAAATGTCACCATCGGCGACCAGGTCGGGGTCGGTGAATTGCAGGCGCTGTACGACGCGGTGATCCTGGCGACGGGCGCACCCGAAGATCGGACGCTTGGCCTGGAAGGGCAGGACCTGCGCAATGTGTTCGGCAGCGCGGGTTTCGTGGGCTGGTACAACGGCCATCCGCAATTTGCAGCGTTGGACCCCGATCTCTCGGGCAAGCACGCAGTGGTGATCGGCATGGGCAATGTTGCGCTCGATGTGGCGCGAATCCTTGCCAAGACCGAGCGCGAATTCTCGGCTTCGGACATCGTCGCGCATGCGCTCGACCGACTCAAGACGAGCGGGATCGAGACCATCACGATCCTTGGTCGGCGCGGCCCGCACAACATCCTGATGACGCCCAAGGAATTGGGCGAACTGGCACAACTCGAAAGCGCCAGCCCGCGCGTGGACCCGGCCGATCTGCCGCCGATCGACGAGGATGCCATCCTCGAGCCGGGCCTGCGCAAATCGGTCACCCATCTGCGCAGCTTCGCAGCCATCCCGCAGAGCGAGCACGCAGGCAAGCCGGTCGGCATCCATTTCGATTTCTATGCCAGTCCACAGGCTCTGCTTGGTGATGACGGCCGGGTTCAGGCGGTGCGGGTCGAGCGCACCGCGGTGATGGGAGGGCGCCCGATCGGCACCGGCGAGACCTACGAACTGCCTGCCGATCTGGTGGTGAGCTGCATCGGCTATCGCACCACGCCCATTCCCGATGTGCCTTTCGACGAGCGCGGAGGCCATTTCGCCAACGAGCATGGCCGCATCTCGCCCGGCCTTTATTGCGTCGGCTGGGCCAAGCGCGGACCCTCGGGCACGATCGGCACCAACCGGCCCGATGGCTATGCGGTGATCGATCTGGTCGCCGAGGATATCGCTGACGGCGCCGACAAGCGCGGCCGCGAGGGCTTCGACGAGCTGGCCCAGGCGCGCGGACTGAAGGTGGTTACCTTCAGCGACTGGCAGAAGATCGAACAGGCCGAAATCGCTGCCGCCCGCGAAGGCGCACCGCGCGAGAAATTCGTCGATATCGCCAGCATGATTGCCGCGCGCGACTGATTGGTCGATGAGGCCGCCTGAACCCGCAAGACAGGAACACCGCGTGACCCGATCCAAGAAGAAGGCGATGACCGCCACCATCGAAATGATCGAGGCAGGCGGGCGCACACTGCGCGTGGCGCATTGGCGGCTCGACGAGCCATCCGATCACCCGCCGATCCTGTTCTTCAACGGTATCGGCGCGAATATCGAGGCGGTCGCTCCGCTTGCCGAGCGGCTGACCGACCGCGGCTTCGTGATGTTCGACATGCCGGGCACGGGCGAGAGCCCCGAACCCTCGGTGCCCTACAATCCCTCCACCATCAGCTGGACCGCCACGCGCATCCTCGACCGGCTCGGCCTCGACGAGGTCGATGTGATGGGGATCAGCTGGGGCGGTGCGATCGCGCAGCATTTTGCGCTCCAGCATCCCGGGCGCACCCGCCGTGTCGTCCTGGTGGCGACCACGGCGGGGATGCTGATGATACCGGGCGATCCCACAGCGATGGCCAAGATGATCGATCCGAGCCGCTACAGCGACCCGGAATTCCTGAACGAGCTTTTCATGTCGCTCTACGGCGGGATGGCGAAGCGCGCGGGCAGCAAGGCCGAACATCTCGGCAAGCTCACTCCGCCTTCTCCGCTTGGCTTCGGCTATCAACTGCTCGCCATGATGGGCTGGAGCAGCCTGCCGGCGCTGCCCTTCCTCGACAAGGAGGTGCTGATCATGATGGGCGCGGAAGACACCCTCGTCCCCCCGATCAACGGCAGTATCCTCGCTGCCGCGATCCCCAATTCGCGACTGGAGATATTCGAAGACGGCGGGCACCTGTTCCTGTTGACGCATGGCGATGAAAGCGTAGCCTGCCTGCGTGAGTTCCTCGACGCCCCGGACACCGAGGCGGAGCTGAAACGCGCGGCATAACACATGGTACGGCGGTTCAACGTCGGCCACTACTGTTGGGAGTTCGATGGAGTCAGCGCAACCGGATCCGCTTATCAGGCCGATATCGAGTCAATTCCCTCCCACCACTGAAGCAAGCTCCCGCGCCGCCCTCGGCGAAGGCGGCGCGCTCGACCGGAGCGGGTTCGCCTGGGCTGTGTTCGAATGGGCGCGCAACCCATACTACATCCTCATCGTCATCTATGTCTTCGCACCCTATTTCGCGCGCGACATCATCGGCGCCGATCTGCTCGCCAGCGGCGCGCTTTCCGATCTCGACCCCGACACCGCTCTGGCCATCGCCAATGCGCAAGGACAGGCCACGATCGCTTCGGTCACCAAATGGGCTGGCATCATCGCCGCGCTGACCGCACCATTCCTGGGCGCGGCACTCGACCGCGGCGGGCGGCTCAAGCCGGTCCTCGCGGTCGCGCTGACGACGATTGCGGTGAGTTCGAGCCTGCTGTGGTTCGCCATGCCCGGCGGACAGGGCCTGCCGATCCCGGGGATCATGGCGTTGCTGGTGATCGCCTATGTCGCCTTCACCTATTCCGAGGTCACGCATAACGCGATGCTCAGCGTCTCGGGGCGACCCGACCGGCTGTCGATGATTTCGGGGCTCGGCCTCGGGCTCGGCAATCTCGCCGCAACGCTCATCTTTATCGCACTGGTGCTGCTGTTCGTCCTCCCCGCGCTGACCGGCTGGCCCTTCGCCGCGCCGCTGTTCGGGATCGATATCGGCGAGTTCGAGCATATCCGCCTCGCCGGACCGATCTGCGGCGTCTGGCTGCTGGGCTTCTCGATCTACTTCTTCCGCCACGCCAAGGACCCCGGCGTGCCCGGTGCCAGCTGGCGCAAGGCGCTGGTCGAAGGCGCCAGGAGCGTGCTGCGCACGCTTCGCGAAGCGGCCAAATATCGCGAGCTGATGAAGTTCCTGGTGGCGCGGATGTTCTATGCCGATGCGATGGCGGCCTTGCTGGCGCTGGGTGCGGTCTATGTCGCGCTGTTCTTGGGCTGGGGCTTCCTCGAGATGCTCTGCTACGCGATCTTTGCCTCGGCCTGCGCCTTTGCCGGCGGGCTGTTCGGCGGCTGGCTCGACACCAGGATCGGGGTGAAGCGCGCACTGGTAGTCGAGATCGTCGCGATGATGATCGCCATGACCGCGCAGTTGAGCATCACCCGCGACAGCCTCGGCTTCGGTCTGATCGAGAACTACACCGTGTGGGACGGTCTGGCGTTCCAGACGCTGTCCGACATCGTCTATCTCTCGCTCATCAGCGTGGTCGCAATAGCCGCCACCGCGAGCCTCTCTTCGAGCCGGTCGATGCTGGTCACCTTGGCACCGCCGGGGCGCAGCGGCGAGTTTTTCGGGCTCTACGCCATCGCCGGCACGATCACCGTGTGGATGGGGCCGCTGCTGGTCCAGTATTTCACGCTGTGGTTCACCGACCAGCGGATTGGCATGGCCTCGATCGTCATCCTGTTCCTGATCGGGCTGACGACGCTCCTGTTCGTGCGCATGCCCGAGCGTGGCATTCGCACGGCCTAGCCTGCCTCGCGCGACAAGCGTCTGGACACATCGGTTGCAATGTGGAACCTTCCTCTGCGGAGAGAGGAGCACAATATGCCCGCATTCGACCTGATCATTCGCAACGGCACCATCGTCGATGGTACCGGGGACAACCGCTTTACCGGAGACATCGCCATCAGGGACGGCCTGATCGCGCAGGTCGGCACGGTCACCGGCGACGCCGCCGAGGAGATCGATGCCGCAGGCCATCTGGTCACGCCCGGTTTCGTCGATATCCACACCCATTACGATGGCCAGGCGACCTGGGACCAGGAAATGGCACCCTCGAGCTGGCACGGCGTCACCACCGTGGTGATGGGCAATTGCGGGGTCGGCTTTGCACCCGCGCGTCCCGACCAGCATGAATGGCTGATCGGGCTGATGGAAGGCGTCGAGGACATCCCCGGCACCGCCCTGGCCGAAGGAATGACCTGGAAGTGGGAGAGCTTCCCCGAATATCTCGACGCGCTGGAAGAACTCCCCCGGACCGTCGATGTCGCCACCCACGTCCCGCACGGCGCGGTGCGCGCCTATGTGCTGGGCGAGCGCGAGCGGCCCGGCGCGGTCCCCACGGCGGACGACATCGCGCAGATGGCGCAGATCGTCGAGGAAGGCGTTCGCGCCGGAGCGCTGGGCTTTTCGACCAGCCGCACGGTTATCCATCGCGATATCGATGGCGAGGTCGTTCCCGGCACCACCGCCACGGCGGAGGAACTGATCGAGATCGGCCGTGCGATGGGCCGCGCAGGCCACGGCGTGTTCGAGATGGCCAGCGACATGAAGCGCGAATGGGACGAATTCGGCTGGATGGGGAAGATGAGCCGCGAAACCGGCCTCCCCGTCACCTTCGCCGCGCTACAATCGATCGCCAAGGAAATGCCGCTCGACGAACAGATCGCCGCGATGCGCGCCGAGAACGACAACGGCGCGAATATCGTCGCGCAGATCGCCTTGCGCGGCAATGGCATCGTGATGGCGTGGCAGGGCACGGTCCACCCCTTCCGCTTCCGCCCCAGCTTCCAGGCGATCGAGGAACTGCCGTGGGAAGAACAGCGCGCAAAGCTGCTAGACCCCGAGTTCAAGGCCCGGCTACTGGCCGAGCAGAACGACCTCTCGCAGGTCAACCAGGACATCCTGCCGCTGGTGATGGTGGTCTGCGGTGGCTGGGCGATGCAGTACCGGATGGACCCGGATTTCGATTACGAACCCCAGCCCGACGAAAGCGTGGCTGCGCACGCACAAGCGGCAGGCAAATCGGGCGAGGAATACGCCTACGACCTGCTGTGCAGCGACGATGGCAAGGGCTTCATCTACCTGCCGATCCTCAACTACGCCGATGGCAATCTCGATTTCCTCGAGACGCTCCAGCAAGACGATGACACGGTCAATTCGCTGTCCGATGGCGGCGCGCATTGCGGGACGATCTGCGATGCCGCCTCGCCCACCTTCATGCTCCAGCACTGGGTGCGCGATCGCACGCGCGGGACCATCGGACTCGAGAACGCGATCAAGCGGCAATGCGCCGACACCGCGCGGCTCTATGGGCTGGACGACCGGGGCATCATCGCGCCGGGTTACCTCGCCGATCTCAACATCATCGATTTCGAACGGTTGAAGCTGGGCAAACCCTGGCTCGCCTTCGACCTGCCCGCGGGCGGCAAGCGATTGCTCCAGAAAGCCGAGGGCTATGTGGCCACCATCAAGAACGGCGCGGTCACCTTCCGCGAGGGCGAATGGACCGGTGCCGCGCCCGGTGGATTGATCCGCGGTCCGCAACGCGTCGAGCTGGCGGAGGCCGCAGAATGAAAGCCATCCGCACCGGCGCGGCGCCATCGACCCTCGATGCGCTCGAATATGTCGATATCGACGAGGCCCCTGCCCCCGGCCCCGGCGAGATCACCGTGGCGATCAAGGCCAGCTCGCTGAATTATCACGATTATGCGGTGGTGAAGGGCATGATCCCGACCCCGCAGGGCCGCATCCCGATGTCCGATGGCGCCGGCGAGGTGACCGCGGTGGGCGACGGCGTGACCGAGTTTTCGGTCGGCGACAGCGTCGTCAGCACCTTCTTCCCCGACTGGCTCGACGGCGCCCCGCTGCGATCCGCCTTCACCCGCGTGCCGGGCGACGGGATCGACGGCTACGCCCGCGAGAGCGTGACCGCGCCAACCTCCGGCTTCACCCGCGCGCCCGCCGGTTTCTCGCATGCCGAGGCGGCGACGCTGACCTGCGCCGCGGTGACCGCGTGGCGCGCGCTGTTCGTCGATTATTCGCTCAAGCCGGGCGATACGGTGCTGGTACAGGGGACCGGCGGGGTCTCGATCTTCGCGCTGCAACTGGCCAAGGCGGCGGGGGCGACGGTGATCGCCACCAGTTCTTCGGATGCCAAGCTCGAACGGGTCCGGGAACTCGGCGCCGACCATCTGATCAACTACAAGGAAGTCGAGGCCTGGGGACCCAAGGCGCTGGAACTGACCGGTGGGCGCGGGGTCGATTGCGTCGTCGAGATCGGCGGGGCCGGCACGCTCGACCAGTCGATGCTGGCGACACGGATCGGCGGGCATGTGGCGCTGATCGGGGTATTGGCCGGAATGGCCGGACCGGTCCAGACCGCGCTGCTGTTCTCGAAGAACCTCAAGGTTCAGGGCCTGACGGTTGGCAGCCGGGCGATGCAGCAGGACCTGATTGCCGCGATCGAGGCCAATGGCATCCGTCCGATAATTAGCGACACCTTTGCCCTGCAGGACCTCGCCGAGGCCTTCCGCCACCAGGCGGCCAACAAGCACTTCGGCAAGATCGCGGTGGAAATCGGATAGCAAACCGCCTGCAATCGGCTTTGAATCCGGTTGCAATCGATATCGGCTGCCCGGCCATCATGGTCGGGCAGCCGAAATTCGCACCATGGTAATCTGAGGCGAAGCCCAGCCTCGCCGGGCCCGGGTTCAGACCCGCATCGGCATCAGCACGTAGAGCGCAGGCGCGTCCTCGCTCTTGCGGATCAGCGTCGGTGCGCCGGCATCGGCGAGGTGGAGTTCCACCGTATCGCTGTCGATCTGGCTCAGGATATCTTTCAGATAGCTGGCGTTGAAACCGATCTCGAACGGCTCGGAGGAATATTCCGCCGACAGTTCCTCGGCCGCTGTGCCATTGTCGGGGCTGGTCACGGTGAGCGTGACCTTGTCCTTCTCCAGCCCCATCTTGACCGCGCGGGTCTTCTCGGTGGCGATGGTCGCGACGCGGTCGACGCCCTGGAAGAAGCTGCGCGGGTCGACCCTGAGCAGCTTGTCGTTGCCGGTCGGGATCACCCGGCTGTAGTCGGGGAAGGTGCCGTCGATCAGCTTGCTGGTCAGCACCACGCCGCCGGTGCCGCCGAAGGTGAAGCGGATCTTGCTGGCGGAGAGATCGATCCGGACGTCGCTGTCCATCGCTTCCTCGAGCAGCTTACGCAGTTCGGCGACCGCTTTGCGCGGGACGATGACGTCGGGCATGCCCTCGGCGCCTTCGGGGCGCGGCAGCGTGAAACGCGCGAGCCGGTGGCCGTCGGTGGCGGCGGCTTTGAGCACCGGCTGATCCTCGTCGGAGACGTGGAGGAAGATGCCGTTAAGATAGTAGCGCGTTTCCTCGGTCGAGATCGCGAACCGGGTGCGGTCGATCAGCTCGGCCAGCGTCTTGGCGGGCAGCGCAAAGCTGGTCGGGAGGTCACCCTCGACGATCATCGGGAAATCGTCGCGCGGCAGCGTCGGCAGCTTGAAGCGGCTACGCCCGGCCTTGACGTCCATGCGGTTTTCCGCGGTTTCGAGGCTGACCTGGCTGCCTTCGGGAAGCTTGCGGGCGATGTCGAACAGGAGGTGCGCCGAAACGGTGATCGCGCCGGGCTCGTCGACGCTGGCGGCGGCCATGTGCTCGACCACCTGCAGATCGAGATCGGTCGCCATGACCTTGAGCGAGCTGTCGGTGCCCGCTTCGATCAGTACGTTGGAGAGGATCGGGATGGTGTTGCGCCGCTCCACGACCGACTGGACGTGGGAGAGGCAGCGCAGCAGCGTCGCGCGTTCGATGGTGGCCTTCATGGTATCGACTATCGTCCCTCTGAAGGGCGCAGGACAGGCCGGAATCGCCCCACCAGCGCCGGAATATGTCAGGGGGACCTTAGCGGGGCTGCCACACCGGGCAAGGTTCAACCTGTAGTGCGCGGGATTCCTTGGGGATAAAGCAAGCGAAACCGGCCTGCGGCACGCTTTCGCGCCACCGCCAGCCGGATACGCTCAGCCCAGCATCGCCATCCCGCCGTTCACATGCAGCGTCTGCCCGGTGACATAGCTCGCCTCGTCGCTGGCGAGATAGGCCACCGCCGCGCCGATATCCTCGCCTTCGCCCATCCGGCCCATCGGAATGCGCGCGTTGAGCGCCTCCTTTTGCGCCTCTGGCAGTTCGCCGGTCATCGCGGTGCGGATGAAGCCCGGTGCGACACAATTGACGGTTACCCCGCGGCTGGCGAGCTCCTGCGCCAGGCTCTTGGACATGCCGGTCAGCCCGGCCTTGGCGGCGGCATAGTTCATCTGCCCGGGATTGCCCGTCGTGCCGACCACGCTGGTGATCGAGACGATGCGGCCATGGCGCGCCTTCATCATCGGCCGGGCAGCAGCGCGCATCAGCCGGAAGGCGGCTTCGAGATTGATCCGGATGACTTCGTCCCACTCCTCGTCCTTCATCCGCATCGCGAGATTGTCGCGGGTGATGCCGGCGTTGTTGACCAGAATGTCGATCTTGCCGAGCGTGTCGATGGTGGCAGGCACCAGTTCCTCGACCTGCTTGGTGTCCGATAGGTTGCAGGTGATCTCGACATGATCGCCGCCGACCTCTTCCATCAATTGCTCGCGAAAGGCGCGCAGCTTGCCGCCGTTCGATCCCGACAGCGCCAGCCGCGCGCCCTGCCGTGCCAGCGCATAGGCGATCGACGAGCCGATCCCGCCGCTGGCACCGGTGACGAGGGCGGTTTTTCCTTCGAGCGAGAACATCACGAGCACTCCTTTGCAAAAGCTTCGAGGTCGGCCATCGTCACCAGGCTGCTGACCTGCGCATCGCTATCGATCCGCCCGACCATCGGGCCCAGCACCTTGCCGCCCAGTTCGACGAAATGCTCTACCCCGTCAGCGCGCATGGCAAGCACGCTTTCGCGCCAGCGGACGCGCCCGGTGACCTGGCGGACCAGCAGATCGCGTTCCTCCTGCGGGTCGGTGACGCGCGCAGCGGTGACATTGGCATAGAGCGGCACGGCAAAACCCTGCGGCGGGGTGCGTTCGAGCGCCTCCGCCATCCGTTCGGCGGCGGGCTGCATCAGCGAGCAATGGAACGGCGCGGAGACCGGGAGCTTGATCCCGCGCTTGATGCCATGATCTTTGGCCAGCGCAATCGCGCGCTCGATCGCCTCGGCATGGCCGGAGATGACAACCTGCGTGGGATCATTGTCATTGGCAATTTCGCAGACCTCGCGAGTGTTTGTAGGCGTGATGGCGGCAGCCGCGGCCAGCGCCGTCGCCTTGTCGATATCGGCGCCGAGCAGCGCGGCCATCGCGCCGACGCCGACAGGCACCGCCTCCTGCATCGCCTCGCCGCGCAGCTTGAGCAGCCGCGCGGTGTCGCCCAGCGTAAAGGCGTTAACGGCGCACAGCGCGGTGTATTCGCCCAGCGAATGCCCGGCGACGCAAACAGCCTTCTCGGCCAGCACAACGCCGAATTCGCGCTCGAGCACGCGCAAGGTGGCGATGGCATTCGCCATGATCGCGGGCTGGGCGTTGGCGGTCAGCGTCAGCTGGTCCTCGGGGCCCTCGCGCATGATCGTGGACAGCTTCTGCGCCAGCGCGTCGTCGACTTCCTCGAACACCTCGCGCGCATGCGCGCTGGCCGCGGCGAGATCGACGCCCATGCCGATTTTCTGGCTTCCCTGGCCGGGAAAAATGAATGCTTTCATGCCGGTTCTCCTCTGGGGGCAAGGCCCCTATGCGGCGTGCGGCGCTTCGACAAGTCCGAAGGGGACGATCCGATTGTGCGCGTTGTGTCCGATCTGCGCGCGGCCGAGATAGGGGATGTCCGAGCGGCTGCACCAATCCTCCACGATTGCCACGCCATCGCTGCCGAACGGGCGATCGTTCTCGGGCACCCTGGTCACCTCGCCCAGCCTGATTCCTGCCACACCATCAAGATGCTGGGTCACATGGAACATCATCCGGTCGATGGCATAGATATGCTCAGCGACTTCCTCGATCATCACCACATGTCCGGCAAGTGGCGGCATGAATTCGGTGCCGACGAGCATCGCCAGCGTCATCAGGTTGAATGCCACCGCAGGCTTACCGCCGACGCTCTCTTCCTGACCCGAGGGGTCCCCCGCAAGCCAGTCGAGCGAGCGACGCACGGCAGCTTCGCCGCCCTCGCGCTTCAAATCGACCGGCATGGGTGCGTGAACCGGCTGGCCGATCCCGGCGCGATAGAGCGCGCCCAGCATGGTGCCGCAGTCGGAATAGCCGAGGTAGCTCTTGCGCGCCGCGTGCTGGTTCATCCCCGCAAGCGCGGCGCGAGCGATGCGGTTCGAACCATAGCCGCCCTTGGCGAACCAGACCGCGTCGAAACCGGGATCGTTGGCGCATTCGAGCAATGCGGCGAGCCGCACCGCATCCGATCCGGCGAAATGCCCCTCGCTGGCGAAGCACTGTTCGTGGAAGCTCAACTCGAGCTGAGGATAGTCCTTCACCGCCAACTCGGCGACCCGCTGGGCGAGCTTGCGCTTGAGCGGGGTGGCGGGGGCGCAGATGGCGACGCGTTTCATCGTGCACCGCTCTAGCGCGCCTCTCCCGGCTTGTCATTGCCGGCACAACTCAATAGCGGATCGCACAATGAGCGACTTTCCCACCCCCGACGAACTGCTGGCCCGCCCCTTTTTCTTCGTCGGAATCGGCGGATCGGGAATGCTGCCGCTGGCGCAGATCCTGCGCGGGCGCGGCGCGGTGGTGGCGGGGTCCGACCGCAGCTTCGATCAGGGCCATTCGCCCGAGAAATTCGCTGCGCTTGAGAGCCAGGGTTTCGCGCTCCACCCGCAGGATGGCAGCGGCATCGTCTCGCGCGACCAGATCGTGGTCGCCTCGGCCGCGGTCGAGGACACGGTGCCCGAGATCGCCCGCGCCAGGGATCTCGACTGCCTCCGCCTGACACGAGCCGAGCTCAACTCGATCCTGTTCAACACCAGCGGCGCCGGGCTTGCGGTCGCGGGCACCAGCGGCAAGTCCACCGTCACCGGGATGCTCGGCTGGATTCTCCACGCCACGGGTCGCGAACCGACGATCATGAACGGCGCGGTGATGACCAATTTCGTCTCGCCCGAGCGCCCCTTCGCCAGCGCGGTGGTGGGTGGCCAGAGCCTTTATGTCAGCGAGGTCGACGAGAGCGACGGTTCGATCGCGCTCTACCGGCCGGCGGTCGGCGTGCTGCTCAACGTCAGCCTCGACCACAAGAGCATGGAGGAACTGCGCCAGCTGTTCGGCGACTATCTGGCGCGCAGCCGGATCGCGGTGGTCAATGCCGACGATCCCGAGGCGCTCGCATTGCTGCCCCATGCAAGCGAGGCGATCACCTTTGGGATCGCGCAGGAGCAGGCGCAGATCGGGATCGTGCCCGGTTCGATCGCCGAAGGGCCGATGCGCCAGGCGGCGCTGGTGGTGGACCGTCACGACGGCGGCGAACATCCGCTGCGGCTGGGCCTGCCGGGGCGGCACAATCTCTCCAACGCGCTCGCCGCGATCGCCGGAGCGGCGGCGGCGGGCGTTCCGGTGGCGGCCGCGGTCGAGGCGCTGGCGGGTTTCGACGGACTGTCGCGCCGCTTCGAACTGATCGGCGTTTCGCCCGCAGGCATCACCGTGATCGACGATTTCGGCCACAATCCCGAGAAATGCGCAGCGACTCTGCGGACGCTGAAATCGCATAAGGGCCGCGTGCTCGCGTTCTTCCAGCCGCATGGCTACGGGCCGCTGCGCCAGATGGGCGACGAGCTGGCTGCAATTTTCGCAGATCTGCTCGATAGCGAGGACAGGGTATTCCTGTGCGATCCGGTCTATTTCGGCGGCACGGTCGATCGCAGCGAGGGCAGCGAGCGGATCGTGGGGCTGATCGAGCAGGCGGGAGGCATGGCAGAGCATATCCCGAGCCGAGCCGATGTCGGCGAGCGACTGGCGCAGCTGGCGCGACCGGGCGACCGGATCGTGGTGATGGGCGCGCGCGACGATACGCTCTCGGTGTTTGCACGAGAGCTTTACCGGCGGCTGGCGTGAACACGACCGGCTAGGCCGGGTCCATGGTATCGTAAAGCCGTCCGCCGTGGCGCTTGGCGGTCCCGGCATTGTACAAGACGCTGCAATCGCGACCGCCGTCCTTTGCTCGATAGAGCGCGGCATCGGCATCGGCAAAGGCCTGGTGCATCAATTGCCCCTGCCCCATCACGGCTCCGATGCTGACCGTCACCGCAGGCAGATCGACCGGCGACTCCGCGCCATCGACCCTGATCAGGGTCAGCCTGAGCTTCTCGGCGAGTTGCATCAGTTCCTGCCCGTCCACCGTGTCGGCGACGATTGCGAATTCCTCCCCGCCCAGGCGATAGACCCGCGCGCCCGACTGCTCGTTGAGCGCATCGCGCAGGATCGCGGCGACGTGGCACAGCACCGCGTCGCCGACCTGATGCCCGTGCTCGTCGTTTACCGCCTTGAAGCGGTCGATATCGGCAAGCAGCAGCCCCTGTCCGCTCTTGAGCCGCGCAACCATGTCGAAGGCACGCCGATTGGCGAGGCCGGTGAGCCCGTCGGTATTGGCCATCTGGCCCAGCCTGATCGCCTGGGTACGCGCTTGGTCGCGATCGTCGCGCAGCGCCAGGAAACGATCGCCGACGCCGAGCGAGGTGAAGATGGCGAGCACGACCATCGCAACGAAGACGCCGTCCTCGAGCGCAAAACCGAATTCGACCAGACCCAGCGCGACCAGCAGCCGCAGCAATCCGACCGCCATCAGCACCGACAGCCCGAGCGCCGCCCAGCGCGCGCCGCGGCTGCCACGCGACAATGCCAGCGCGACCGCGACCGCGACCATCAGCGCGCTGGGTACGAGACTTGCCATCAGCCAGGCGTTGACCGTTATCCGCAGCGCCTCGCCGCCGATCAGCGCGACGATCTTCACCAAGATCGGAATCATCGCCGCGACGATCAGCGCCGCATTGATGCCATGGCTCAGCAACCGGTCCTCGATCAGCCCGCGCACCACCATCACCGCGCTCGACAGCGCGAGGACGAAGGCCAGCGCCGTCGCCCGCCAGCGCAGACCCAGTTCGAGATCGGGAAGGAGTTCGAAGATCAGCCCCGACTGGAGCAGCGTGTAGCAGGTCATCGCGCCCACCATGCCCAGATGCCAAAGCACGAAAGGCTGCCGCAGGATGCGGTAGAACAGCAGGTCGTAAATCAGCGGGAGAATCAGCAGACCGATAACCAGCACATAGGCCAGCGAACGCAGATAATGCGCCTCGGCGCTCCGGGCCTGGGTGAGGATTCGCGCCTTGGCGGTGGTGGCCGCCGAATAGGGCCGCTCCACCACAGTATCCACCGCGACCAGCCGCGCGGCTTCGTCGGGGATCGGCACGCTGAAGCGGTTGCCGGCAAACCAGTTGCGCGCGGCCATCTGGCGATCGACATCGATCAGACGCTGGGTCCCGTCGGCATAGGTGAAACGCACCAGCATCGAGGAGAAATCCGAGGCCTCGGTCTGCCACACCAGCCCCTTGCTCCCGGGCAGGAGCCGGCTCGGCACCTCCACGAAAGTCCGGACGAAGCGATCGCGATGGCTGAAGCGCTTGCCGCTGCACCGCAATTGCCCGCGCGGGATGTCGAAAGCGGCGCTGGCCGATTCGGCCCCGGCGGTGCAGGTCAGCGATTTGAGCGGCAGCGGCTGCGCAGCCAGCGGCGCGGCCCACAGCAGGCCGAACGCGCACACCATCGTCGCCAGAAGTCGATACAGCCCCACCGGCTCTCCCATCCCATTCGAGAGCCATGCCCGGCAACTTTGCTGCCAGCCGTTTCCTCTCCCGTCGCTGGTGTACCAATTCGGGAAACCGAATGGCCAGCGGTTTCCGTATAGCTTAACCATATGGCGGTCGAACTAGTGAGCGCCCGCTTCGTTTCCGATCTTGAGAACCTTGTGGAGTATCAGGGCGATAACCACCCCCAGCGCCAGCCCGACCAATGCCGACAAAGCGGCATAGGTAGCCCAGCCCAGAACCCCGGCGAGACCGCCGGTGGCCCCTTCGACCGCCACTTGCGCATCATGCGCCCAGTCGGACAGGGTGTGCAGGCCAAGCTCGTGCATCCCGTGGAGAATGATCCCGCCACCGACCCACAGCATCGCGATCGTGCCCACGAAGGACAGCGCCACCAGCAACACCGGCATCGCCTTGAGCAGCCCGCGCCCGACGCTGCGGGCGAGTTGCGACGGCTTTTCGGCCAGATGCAGGCCGAGATCGTCCATCTTCACGATCAGCGCCACCGCCCCATAGACGAACACCGTCACCGCGATCCCGACGACCGCCAGCACCCCGGCGCGGGTGACGAAATCCTCGGCGGCGACCTCGTTGAGCGTGATCGCCATGATTTCCGCCGAGAGGATGAGATCGGTGCGGATCGCTCCCGCGACCCGCTGCTTCTCGAACTTGGCCGGATCCTCGATCGGGTCGTCGAGCGTCTTGCCATGCTTGGCGCCGCCCAGCTTCTCCATCACCTTTTCCGCGCCCTCGTAGGAAAGATAGGCGCCGCCGGCGAGCAGGATGAAGATGATCGCCGATGGCAGAAAGAAGCTGAGCAGGAGCGCGCCCGGCAACAGGATCAGCAGCTTGTTCTTGAGGCTGCCCTTGGTGATCTGCCAGATGATCGGCAGTTCGCGCGCCGGCTTGAAGCCGGTGACATAGGACGGCGTCACCGCGGCATCGTCGATCACCACGCCGGCGGTCTTGGTCCCGGCCTTGCTCGCGGCTATACCGATGTCGTCGATCGACGCGGCCGCGGCGCGGGCAATTACGGTTACATCGTCGAGCAGGGCGACCAGTCCAGCGGGCATCGAGAAATCCTTTGTGGTGTGCTTGCGGTGGCCCCTGCCCTGCCCGCATCATCCCGACAAGCCTTGCTTTCTGCACCGACCGCGTTATGTGCCCGGCTTCCCCGCCTGCGCGGGGATTCGAAGAAAGCCGGAGGGGCCCCGCGGAACCGCTGCGGACAAGCCAGCGATCGGTGTTAGTGAAAGGACCAAGGCATGGCTCTTTATGAGCATGTATTCTTGGCGCGTCAGGACCTCTCCCAGAGTCAGGTCGACCAGCTGGCCGCCAATGCAACCGAAATCGTCGAGAAGAATGAAGGCCGGGTCACCAAGACGGAGACCTGGGGCCTCAAGAACCTCGCCTACAAGATCGACCGCAACCGCAAGGCACACTTCGTGATGCTCAACATCGAGGGCCCCGGCGCCGTCGTGCACGAGCTCGAGCGCCAGACGCGCATCAACGAAGACATTATCCGCTATATGACCATCCGCGTCGACGAGCACGAGGAAGGCCCCAGCGTGATGATGCGCAAGAACGAGCGCGACAAGAAGCGTCGCAGCGACCGCGAGGAGCGCAACTGATGGCCCGCCCGTTTTTCCGCCGCCGCAAGTCCTGCCCGTTCTCGGGCAAGGGCGCTCCCGCGATCGACTACAAGGACGTGCGTCTGCTGCAGGGCTTCATGTCCGAGCGTGGCAAGATCGTCCCCAGCCGTATCACCGCCGTCAGTGGCAAGAAGCAGCGCGAGCTGGCCAAGGCGATCAAGCGCGCCCGCCAGATCGGCCTTTTGCCCTACATCGTGCGCTGAGGAGAACAGACATGGATATCATACTCCTCGAACGTATCGGCAGCCTCGGCGGGATTGGCGATGTCGTCACCGTCAAGGACGGCTTCGCGCGTAACTTCCTGCTCCCGCAGAAGAAGGCCCTGCGCGCCAACGGCGCGAACAAGAAGGTCTTTGAAGCCAATCGCGAGCGTCTCGAAACCGAGAATGCCGATCGTCGGACCGAAGCCCAGGCTGCTGGCGAAAAGATCGCCGGTGCCGAAGTGGTGCTGATCCGCGCTTCGTCGAACGCCGGCCAGCTCTATGGCTCGGTCAACGTCCGCGACATCGTTGCCGGGCTCGAGGCCCAGGGCCACGAAGTCGACAAGAAGCAGGTCATTCTGGGCAGCCCGATCAAGATGCTGGGCATGCATGAAGTGACCGTGGCCCTCCACCCCGAGGTCCACATCACGGTCAAGGCCAACGTCGCTCGTTCGCAAGACGAAGCCGACCTGCAGAGCCAGGGCGTCGACGTTCTTGCCCAGGCATTCGAAGACGACCAGGCCGAGATCGAGAAGATGGCCGACGCCAACCGCACCGATCCCGACCTCGAGCCGGGCGAAATTCCGTCCGACATGCTCGAAGACGGCGTCAGCACGGATGACGACACGAGCCAGCGCGAAGCACTGATCGAAGCGACCGACCCGGACGCCGACGACAGCTGATCGCACTCTCATCGACAACAAATGGGCGCGGCGGCTTCGGTCTCCGCGCCCTTTTTGTAAGCCGCGCAATCGGCTAGTTGTCACGCCACCAGAACAAAAGCCGGGCTAAGGGGCCGAATATGGAATCGATCGACCAGATCCTCGACAAGCTGCAGTCCGTTTACGATGCGGCGGTGGAGCGGCTGCGCAGCGATGTCATGGCCTTCGGACGCGATCGCACGCTGCCCCCGCCCGAACGCCGCAAGGACGGTTCCTACGCCTATCCCGAGCTGCGGCTGCGTTTCCGCGGCGGCGACCAGCCTGCGGATCGCAGCCGCGCCTTCGGCCGGCTCAACGCGCCCGGGCTCTACACCACCACCGTCACCCGGCCCGCGCTGTTCCGCGACTATCTCGCAGAACAGCTCCAGCTGATCTCCTCCAATTACGAGATCGAGGTCGAGGTCGGTTCGTCGCAGCAGGAAATGCCCTTCCCCTATGTTCTCGACGGCCAGGCCGGCGCGGAACTGGCGGGCGTCGATCCCAACGAGGTTGCGCGGTATTTCCCCTCAACCGATCTCGCCGACATCGGCGACGAACTGGCCGACGGGATCGAGCTGGAGCACCCGGACGATCCGATTCCGCTGTCGCTGTTCGACGGGCTCCGCACCGATTTCAGCCTCGCCCGGCTGGCGCATTACACCGGCACGCGGCCCGAGGACTTCCAGCGCTTCATCCTGTTCACCAACTACCACCGCTATGTCGACGAATTCGTCGACTGGGCGGGCGCACAGCTTGGCACGGGCGGCTATACCGAGCTCGCCGGCGCCGGCGGACTGCGGCTGTCCGAACAGACCGCCAATGCCAGCGCGCAATTGTCCGACACCGCCTGGCGGCGCCACCAGATGCCCGCCTATCACCTGGTCGGCGAAGGCCGCGGCGGGGTGACGCTGGTAAATATCGGGGTCGGCCCCTCCAACGCCAAGACGATCTGCGACCACCTCGCGGTGCTGCGCCCCGAAGCTTGGCTGATGATCGGCCATTGCGGCGGGTTGCGCCCCAGCCAGAAGATCGGCGACTATGTGCTCGCGCACGCCTATCTGCGCGACGATCACGTGCTCGATCCGGTGCTGCCCCCCGAAATCCCCCTCCCCGCGATCGCCGAGGTCCAGCAGGCGCTGGCCGGCGCGGCGGAGGAAGTCTCGGGCGAACACGGCTCCGACCTCAAGCGGCGCTTGCGCACCGGCACTGTCGTCACCACCGACGATCGCAATTGGGAACTGCGCTACACCAGCTCGGCGCGGCGGCTCTCGCTCAGCCGCGCGGTCGGGATCGATATGGAAAGCGCCACCATCGCGGCGCAAGGCTACCGGTTCCGCGTGCCCTACGGCACGCTGCTGTGCGTCAGCGACAAGCCGCTGCATGGCGAGATCAAGCTGCCCGGCCAGGCCAACAAGTTCTACGAAGAGGCGATCGCCGCGCATCTCCAGATCGGGGTGACCGCCTGCCGCCGACTGCGCGAGGAAGGGCCGCGGCTCCACAGCCGCAAGCTGCGCGCCTTCAACGAACCGCCGTTCCGCTGAGCCGGCTGGGAGGGGCAAATACCCCTCCCCCCGCCGGCTTGTTCTTCGGCGCCCGCAAAGCGCGGAAGCTGCCACGCGCTTCCTGCATGGCAACAGCAACAAGCTCCGGTTCGGAGGCTCAGCGGTGCGGGGGCGCGCGGGTCAGCGCCCCGGAAGCGGCACCAGCGCAAATTCGAGGCCGTAACGCGCCTCGATGGTGATCTCGCCGGGTTCGATCGGCGTTTGCGCGATGCGCGCGCCGGTCACCACGATCGAACCGCTCCCCCTCCCGAGCTGGACCTGACTGTCCGAAACCAGCAGCACCCTTGCGACTCTCATCCCGAGCGCGCTCGCGGTCGCATCCGCCTGGGCGCGCGCCTCGCGCAGGGCTTCGGCTTCGGCCCGCCGCGTCAAGCGCTCGACATTCTCCTCGGCGACCGCGAACTCCGGCCCGCTGATCGAATTGGCCCCGGCATCGAACAGCGCGCTGACCAGATCGCCGGCGCTTGCCAGATCGCGGCTTTCCACCGTCACCGCACTGCTCGCGCGAAATCCCAGGATGCGGTCGGCACTCGCGTTTCGAGTGTCGGCGAATTGCGGATCGACCGACAGCCCCGAAGTCTGGATCTGCTCGGGCGGGATGCCCGCCTCGCGCAAGGCCGCGATCACCGGGGCGAGCTTGCGATTGTTGGCATCGAGCGCGGCGGCCGCGCTCTCGCCGGTGGTGACCACTCCCAAGGTGATTGTCATCACTTCGGGCACGGCGGCAATCCGACCGGTCCCCTGCACCCGCAGGATCGTCTCGTTCGCGGCAATAGAAGGGCGCGCCATCTCGGTTTGCGCTGCCAGCGGCGGAGCAAATCCCAGCGTGAGAGCACCAAGACCAAGCAATCTCATTTTCATCACGAGTACCCCTCCCTTTCGGACTTCAGCCCGCCCCCTTGGTCTTCGTCTTGCCCGCCTGGGCATGGGCAACCATGAAATCGATGATCTGGCCGGCGATATCCTTTTCGGTCGCCTTCTCGATGCCTTCGAGCCCCGGCGAGGAATTCACTTCCATGATCACCGGGCCGTGATTGGAGCGCAGCATGTCGACGCCGCAGACGTTGAGTCCCATTCGCTTGGCCGCGCTGACTGCGGTCGAGCGTTCGGCGGGGGTAATCTTGATCAGCTGCGCGCTGCCGCCGCGGTGGAGGTTGCTGCGGAAATCGTCGGGCGCGCCGGTGCGCTTCATCGAGGCGACCACCTTGCCGCCAACCACCAGTGCGCGGATGTCGGTGCCGCCAGCCTCCTTGATGAACTCCTGGACCAGGATGTTCACATTGGCGCCGCGGAAGGCCTCGATTACGGATTTGGCGGAGGACATGGTCTCGGCGAGCACCACGCCGATGCCCTGCGTCCCCTCGAGCAGTTTGATCACCACGGGCGGGCCCTTGACCGCCCGGATGATTTCCTCGGCCTGCTTGGGATCGTTGGCATAGGCGGTAAGCGGCAGGCCCAGCCCGTATTTGGCGAGGATCTGCATGCTGCGCAGCTTGTCGCGGCTCCGCCCGATGGCGACGCTTTCGTTGAGCGACCAGGTGCCGCGCATCTCGAACTGGCGCAGGATCGAGAGACCATACTGGGTGATAGAAGCCCCGATCCGCGGGATCACCGCGTCGTAGCTTTCGGCCGGCTCGCCATTGTAGAACACTTCGGGCCGGTGGCTGGCGATATGGACTGTGCAGCGCAGCGTGTTGAGGATGTCGAGCTGGTGCCCGCGTTCCTCCGCGGCTTCCTTGAGCCGTCGGTGCGAATAGAGGTTCGCATTGCGTGCGAGCATGGCAATTTTCATCGGGGGAGCCTCACGGTTTGTGGCCTGCGACGACATCGCGACCATGGGTCTGCAGCCAGGAATAGCCTGAATCGACGAGGAAATGGCGGCGCAATGCGGAGCGCCCAATCAACATCGGAAATTTCATGTCGGAGCGATCGGCCAAGCTGATCTCGGCGCGGAATTCGACATCGCCGATCAGGATGGGGGTCTTGATGATCATCCGTCGCTGCGTTTCGCCGTTCGAGCTTGTGATCCCGCGCCAGTCGACATGCACCGCCTCGCAGACCTGCCGGACATGCTGCTGCGCATAATCGACCGCGAAACGGACATAGGCTTCGCCGTCGCGCTCGAATTGCTCGATGATCGTGCCGTGGAGCGAGGAGGTGCGCGCGCCGGTATCGATCTTGGCCGGAATCGCGGTCAGCCCGAGCTCGGGCAGCGCCACCAATTCGCGCCAGCCGACGACCGGCAGGGCTTTGCGCTCGTCTGTCACGGGAGGATCGCCAGGCCATCGCCACCGTCACCGGCGGCCAGTCGGCGGAGCACACGCCCGCTGGCGTAATCGACCTCGGCGATGGTGTCGTCGCCGGTTTCGGCAACGTAGATCCGATTCCCATCCTGCGACCAGATCACCGTAACCTGCATGCGCTCCTGCGCGCCGTCCGGCCCACTCACCGCGATCGAGCGGGTCACTTCGGCGCGCGCCAGGTCGATCACCGAAAGCCCGCCATCGGCGAGGTCGGAGGTAACCGCGACATCGCCCTGCGGACGGATCGCGAGCCGCAGCGGGAAGGTGCCGGTATCGAGCTCGCTACGGATCTCGAGCGACATCGGGTCGAGGGCGAAAGCCTTGTCGGACCCGCGCGCGCTGACCCACAGCGTCTGGCCATCGGGGGCAAGCGCGATCCCTTCGGGCTCCACCCCGACCGCGACCGAGAGCGGCGCGCGGCGGGTGACCAGATCGACCCGCGTGACGGTCCCCGAGCCCATGTCCACCGTCCAGGCGTGGCGCGCATCGGCCGAGACGGCGAGCATGTGGCTGCCTTCCTGCCCGGTGCCGGATTCGAAAGTCTCTGCCCGGCCCAGCGGATCGCGGACCCAGACCACCGAATTGCGCCCTTCGGCGGTCGCGTAGAGCGCGCCATTGGCGTGCCACACGATCCCGTGCGGGCGGGCGTTTTCGCCCAGCTCCACGCTCTTGACCCGGACCAGATCGCTGATGCGGAAGATATCGAGACTGGTGCCGCCGTAGCAGGCCAGCGCCACATGCGCGCCATCGGGCGAGGTCGCCAGCTCGTGGGGATTGGTGCAGCTGGGAACGCTCACAACCTCCTCGCCGCTGGCGAGATCGATCTTGGTCAGCGTGTTGCCGAACTTGTTGGCGACGAACAGCGACCCCGTTTGCCCGTCGACGCCCGAAGCTGCGGGGGCCTCCGCGAGCGGCTGGCCGATCGGAGCGCAGGCGGCAAGGCCCAGCGCGATGGCGAGGGTCGAGATAATGCGCATGATCGTGGAGCTCCCGTGATTCGGCAAAATCTGCCGCGTCCTTCTGCGATAGACTGCCAGTCTACCTGCAGGGGGCAACGCTCACAAGCGGCGCCCGGCGTCCTCTGCCGGGCCAAGCCATTCGGCCATCGCCTGCCCGAGATCGGGCTTGGTGACGCTGCCCATATGCGTGCCCGGCACCTCGACATAGGTCGCATCGGGCAGCATCGCGGCAAGCTCCTCCGCCGAGCCATTGTCGCGATCCTCGTCGCCGCACACCACCAGCGTGGGCATGGCGACATTCGCCAGCTGCGCCAGATCGAGATCGGGCATGGTGTCGAGCAGCAACCGCGCCGCGACCCGGTCGACCCCTTGCGATTTGAGGAACTGAACCGAGAAATAGGCCGGGTCGCCCTTCCCGATGCTGTCGAACTCGTCGATGACGCGTTTGAAATGCGCCACGCGCTTCTGCCACTCGCCCAGCCCCGCGGTGCCCATCCCGCCGACGATCAGCCGCTGCGGCGTCAGCGCCCCGGTGGCAACGCCATGCAGCGAGGTCCGCGCGCCGAGCGAAAAACCGCCCAGATCGTAATCCTCCAGCCCGAGATGCGCGACCAGCGCCGCGACATCGCGGACCAGCACATTGGCCGGATAGGCCTCGGGCGTGCGCGGCGAAGCGCTCTCGCCATGAACGCGGAAATCGAGCATCAGCACTTCATAACCCAGCTCCGCGATCCTGCGGTCGTGGCCCCATTTGATCCAGTTCATCTGCGCGCTCGAGAACAGCCCGTGCAGCAGCACCAGCGGCCGCCCCGCCCCCACCCGGTGCAGCGCGAGCTCGGTGCCATCGAAACTGGCAAAGCGTTCGGTGGTCGTATCCATCAATCTGTCCCTGTCAGGAAAGCCACCCAGCCCGAGCTTGTGTCGGGCTGGGTTTGGTGCGTTTTCGCTTCGGGTGGAAGGATGATCCACGGCTGCTTGCTGGCGACCCAGAAATGCGCATGAATTTCAAGCAGCGCGCTGTTGTCGAGCGTGCCGCAGCGCAGCGAGCCGAAGCCCGGATTGCGGTCGTTGGTCGCATAGATACGCGCCAGACATGTCTCGCATCCATGGATGGTCGAGACCGCACCGCTGGGCTGGACCATGGTGCCCGCCTTCACCGGTCCTTCGAGAGTTATGTCCCTCTCGGCGAAGAGCATATGCTCGCTGAAGGCACTTCCGGTGCGGGTCTGGCAATCCGTGCAGTGGCAGGCATAGGGCGGCAACCGCATGCCTTGGGCCAGGCGGTAACGGACTGCCCCGCAATTGCACCCGCCGGTCAGTTCGCCATGGGGCGGGCTCATCGCTGGACCAGCCCCCGCTGCTCCATTCGCCAGCGCACCATCTCGATGCGGTCCTGGCCGAAGAAGGGTTCGCCCTCGAACACCAGCGTCGGCACGCCCCAATGGCCCGCGGCCTCGAGCGCGTCCTGATTGGCGGCGATCTCGGCGTCGAGCGTCTGTGCGTCGCGCTCGGCCTCGACGTCGAGTTCGGCGAGATCGAGCCCGGCGCGGGTCGCGGCGCCGGCGAGGTGATCGCCCTCGTTCCAGCCCTCGGCCCCGCCCCAGATCAGCCGGCCCGCCTCATGCGCGAAGGCAAGGCCCTTGCCGCGACGCGCCGCCGCCTGGCCGAGCCTCGTGATCCGGCGGATATGCGGCTGGTCCTCGGCGATCCGCCTTGTGGCGGTGTCCTGGACGATGGGGTCGGGCCGTGGAGGGCCGAAGGGAATATCGTGGAATTGCGCCACGCGCATCATGTCGCGCATGGTGTAGCCCAGCCAGTTGGGATGGTTGCGCTCGAAGAAATCCGGCTGGCGCACCGCCAGCGGCCAGACCGGGCGCAGTGCGATGTCGAGATCGCAGGCCTCCGCCATCGCGCGGTAGCGGCCCACGGCGAGATAGCTATAGGGCGAGCGGAAGCTGAAATAGAGCTCGGCAGTGAGGGTCATCGCGCCATTCTCGCGCAGGTCAGCGGAAGAAGCAATTCGTGCCCGCGTGGAGCGATTCCACCTGCCGCGCGGCGCCCTCGCCGGTGAGGAAACCGAAGACACCCGCAGGGGTGGTGAATTCCTCGCCCAGCGTGCTGTCCGCGATCATCTCGACTTCGTAGGCCTCGGCGAGTTCGGCTTCGCTGCTGTCGAGCGCGATCCCCTCGGCGGTGGCGATATCCGCGCTGTCGCCGTCTTCATCATCGCGCAGCGACCAGCCGACCAGCGCACCGTCCTGAAAGTTCAGCGTCAGACCGCCGGGATATTCGGTGAAGGCCATCGGTCCGGCGCCGCATTCGGTGTTGGTCCCGGCGTCGCGAGCTTCGCTAAAGACCTTGGCCAGTTCCGCTTCGACAGGCGCGCGCTGGCTTCCGAAGGTCAGCATGGTGCCGAGCGGGCCGGTGACCTCGAGCCCGTCGCCGCGCAGGCGGACGACGCCAGCCGGATCGGCGGGCAGATTGGGAGTTTCCTGCATCGCGACCTCGGAGCCTTCTGCAGCATCCTCAGGCGCGTTCTCGCTGCAGGCAGCAAGCGCCAGCGCCGCCACGCCGATCATCGTCCAACGCATGGTCATCGCAGCCCTACCCCTTCTTGAGACACTCGCGGCCGAGCAGTTCCGCGATCTGCACCGCGTTGAGCGCAGCGCCCTTGCGCAGATTGTCCGACACGCACCACAGATTGATCCCGTATTCCACCGTCGGGTCCTCGCGCACCCGGCTGATATAGGTCGCGCTGTCGCCCGCGGCCTCCACGGGCGTGACGTATCCGCCGTCCTCGCGCTTGTCGATCAGCATGATCCCGGGCGCCTCGCGCAGGATATCCTGCGCCTGTTCGGCGGTCATTTCCTCTTCGAACTCGATGTTCACCGATTCCGAATGGCCGACGAACACCGGCACCCGCACGCAGGTCGCGGTGAGCTTGATCTTCGGGTCGAGGATCTTCTTGGTCTCGACCACCATCTTCCATTCTTCCTTGGTCGAACCGTCGTCGAGGAAGCTGTCGATATGCGGGATGACGTTGAAGGCGATCTGCTTGGTGAAAGCCACGGTCTCGACCGGATCGCCGACGAAGATCGCGCGGCTCTGCTGGAACAGTTCGTCCATGCCTGCCTTGCCCGCGCCCGAAACCGACTGGTAGGTCGCCACCACCACGCGCTTGATCCGCGCGACATCGTGGAGCGGTTTCAGCGCCACCACCAGCTGCGCGGTCGAGCAATTGGGGTTGGCGATGATGTTGCGCTTGGAATAGCCGTGGATCGCTTCCGGGTTCACCTCGGGGACGATCAGCGGCACATCGGGGTCCATGCGGTAGAGCGAGGAATTGTCGATCACCACGCAGCCCGCCGCCGCCGCCTTGGGCGCGAATTCCTTGGCCGGGCCGCTGCCCGCGGCGAACAATGCGATATCCCAGCCGGCCCAGTCGAAATGCTCGATATTGCGGCATTTCAGCATCTTGCCGGTGTCGCCGTATTCGACCTCGAGGTTGTGGCTGCGGCTCGATGCGACCGCCGCCACCTCGTCGATGGGGAACTCGCGCTCGGCCAGCACCTGCATTATCTCGCGCCCAACGTTCCCGGTCGCTCCGACGACTGCCACACGATAACCCAAATGCTGTCTCCTAGAGGTTTGCATGCGGGACATAGCGATGCCGCCGCCGTTCACAACCGCAAGCTGCCGCTCACTCGGGCGGCGCCACCCCATGGCTCTCGAAGAAGCGGAACACCGTGTTGTAACGATGCGGCGAGATCTGCTCGCCCGACACGCGGTGGGTGTAGCCGGGGTAGAGCATCATCTCGAAGGGCACATTGCCCTCCTGCATCGCGGCGATCACCTCGGTGGCATTTTCGAACACCACATTGTCGTCCGCCATGCCGTGGATCACCAGCAGCGGATCGATGATGCTGGTCGCCTCGGGAATGGCGGAAGCGGCAGTATAAGCAGGTCCATCTGCTTGCGGCGTGCCCATGTAGCGCTCAGTATAATGCGTGTCGTAAAGCTCCCAGCGGGTGACCGTTGCGCCCGCAACCCCGGCAGCGTAGAGCCCCGGATCGGCCTGCAACTGCTTGAGCGTCATGTAGCCGCCGTAGGACCAGCCATCCAATGCGATCTTGTCGGGATCGACGAAATCGAGCGTCTTGAGGAACTCGGCGCCCAGCTTCTGGTCGCGCACCTCGACCCCGCCCATCCCGCGATAGATCGGCTGTTCGAAGGCGACCCCGCGATTGGCCGAGCCGCGGTTGTCGAGCGCGAACCAGATATAGCCCTTGTCGACGATCGCCTGTTCGAGCGGCGCGCTCCAGCCCCGCTGCACCACCTGCGGGCCCGGCCCACTGTAGTGGTAGTAATAGACCGGATAGCGTTTGCCCGGTTCCATTGCGGGGCGGATCATCTTCCAGTGCAGCTCGGTGCCGTCCTCGGCGAGGATGGTCCCGAATTCGGGCGCCCGGTGGCTGGCGAGGTGGGGCGCGTAGGGATGCTCGGCATCCACCGCGTTCTCCTCGATCCAGGTCAGCCGCTCGCCACCGGTGTCGGCGATATAGCTTTGCGTCGGCTGGTCGGGCCTGGAACGGCTCACCAGCAGCGTCTGCGCCTTGCCATCCATGCTCGCCGAATTGACATAGCCGGGATCGGTCAGCCGCGCGATCGCGGAGGGATTGTCGAGATCGAAGCTGTAGACCTGCTGCGCCAGCACATCGTCCATCGTCCCCTGGAAATAGACCCGGCCCGCCTGCTGATCGACCCCGACCAATTTGGTGACCATCCACTCGCCTCGCGTGAGCTGGGTCCAGGCGCCATCGGCATAGCGATAGAGATGGCCGAACCCGTCGCGTTCGGACCACCAGATCAGCGATCCGTCGTCGAGCCATTTGTAATCGTCGGACAGGTTGATCCAGTAATCCTCGACCGCCGCGCGTTCGGTGAACACCACTTCGCTCGCGCCGGTCGCGGGATCGACCCGCAGCATGTCGAGCACGGTCTGCTCGCGGTTCTGGCGCTGGACGTAGAGCGCGCTGCCATCGGGCGCCCAGTCGACCCGCGCGAGATAGATATCGGTCTCGGCACCCAGATCGACCTTCACCCGGTTCTGGCCGTCGGGATCCATGACGAAAAGCTCGACCAGCGCATTGGCGCTGCCCGCCACGGGATAGCGCTGGTCATAGACTCGCGTACCGGTCGCGCCGATCGCCGCGCGGGTAACCACGCCGACTTCGCTCTCGTCGAAGCGTTCGACCGCGATCCGCCTGTCCTGCGGGCTCCACCAGTAGCCGGTGAGCCGCGCCATCTCCTCCTGTGCCACAAACTCGGCCTCGCCCCAGCGCACGTTCTCGTTCTCCTCCTGCGGAGTGATCGGCGCGGCCTCGCCGCCGACTTCGCCCACCCAGAGCCGCCGGTCGCGCACGAAGGAAACATATTCACCCGTTTCGCTCAGCGCCGGGTTGAGTTCGCTTTCCTCGGTGTCGGTCAGACGCAGCGTGCTGCCGTCGAGCCGCGCGAGATAGAGATCGCCATCGAGCGGGACCAGCACGCCCGAACCGTCGCTCGTCCATTGATAGTCGATGATGCCCTTGAGGCTGCCCACCCGGGCGCGCTCGCGCTGCATCTTCTCGTCCTCGGACAATTCGCGCCCCGTCCCCAGCGCCTCGCTGTCGACCAACATCCGCCATTCGCCGCTGGTCCGGTCGTAGCCCCACAAATCGTAGCGCTCGCGGTCGCTCTCGCGGTTGCGCAGCAGGGTGAGGAACCGCCCGTCGGGCGACAGCTTCGCCTGACGCGGGCTCGGCCCGTCGAGGTCGGGGCTGGCGAAGACGCGTTCGAATGTCAGTTCGGGAGCGGCGGTCATCGCGTGATCGTCCGCGAGCGCGGGAGCGGCAAGGCAAAGCGCGGCGGTGGCAAGCAGCATTGAACGCATGTCAATTCAAACCTCGTCATTGCGAGCGAAGCGAAGCAATCCAGGGCGCGTCCTGGATTGTCGCGCAACCTCCGGTTGCTCGCAATGACGACAATTTGTCCGGTTTGCAAAGGCGCGTTTGCAAAGGTTCAGTGCCGCGCCCAACGCAAAAGGCGCCCCGGCCGAAACCGGAGCGCCTTTCGTATTGCGATGGCGAAAGCCTTATGCCTTGGGCGCGTTGTCGCGGCGTTCGGCGATACGGGCGCGCTTGCCGGTGCGGCCGCGCAGGTAATAGAGCTTGGCGCGACGCACGATGCCGCGGCGAACCACGGTGATCGAATCGACGATCGGCGAATAGAGCGGGAAGACGCGTTCCACGCCTTCGCCGAAGCTCATCTTGCGCACGGTGAAATTCGATCCCATGCCGCGGTTGGAGCGCGCGATCACGACGCCTTCGAAGTTCTGGACACGCTCGCGCGCGCCTTCGACGACCTTCACGCCGACGCGAACGGTGTCGCCCGCGCGAAATTCGGGAATATCCTTGCCGAGGTTCTCGATGGCTTCCGCCTCGAGCGTTTGAATCAGGTTCATCGACCTAAGTCCTTCAGTCTTTATGCCGCGCGCCAGAGGCAGGCTGGTCCCGAACGCCACTGCGGCATTCCCAAAGGTCCGGCCTGCGTAACCGTGTGTCGTGTTCGCTGCGTGACTGGCGCCACGCAGCGATCTTCGCATGATCCCCCGATCGCAG
The DNA here is from genome assembly GCF_001678665.1 of Erythrobacter sp. QSSC1-22B. Classification (GTDB taxonomy): domain Bacteria; phylum Pseudomonadota; class Alphaproteobacteria; order Sphingomonadales; family Sphingomonadaceae; genus Qipengyuania. The sequence goes on along the minus strand of NZ_LZRP01000006.1, from coordinate 14,429 downwards.
CACTTCGGGGATCGTGCGCCCTTCCCATTGCTGAGGTCGGGTATATTGCGGGTACTCGAGCAGGCCGTTCTCGAACGACTCTTCGGTCCCGCTGGAAGGCGCGCCCATTACGCCGGGAAGCAGCCGAATGCAAGCATCCAGTATCGCCAGCGCGGCGGGCTCGCCGCCGGACAGCACCAGATCGCCCAGGCTGACCTGCTCGATTGCCGGACGCGCCTCGAATAGGCGTTCGTCGAAACCCTCGAACCTTCCGCACAGGAGGGTGAGCCCGGGCCCATCCGCGATGGCACGGATGCGCGCCTGGCTGATCGGCGCACCGCGCGGGGTCATCGCCAGGACTGGGGCCTCGGGCCTAAGCTCGACCGCGCGATCGACCGCCGCGGCGACCACATCGCATTTGAGCACCATGCCTGCGCCACCGCCCGCAGGCGTGTCGTCGACGGTGCGGTGCTTGTCGGTGGCGAAATCGCGGATCTGGAGCGTCTCGCACGACCAGTCCCCCCGCTCGAGCGCACGCCCGGCAAGCGACACCCCCAGCGGCCCGGGAAACATCTCGGGGTAGAGCGTCAGGATGGTGGCGGCGAAGCTCATCGGGTCCAGTTCTCCGTGGCGAGGCCGGGGATATCGGCAAAGTCGCGCGGATTGTTCGTTACCAGCGTGCGGTCGAGTGCCAGAGCGTGCGCGGCGATCAGGCGGTCGAAACTGCGCCGTTTCATTTCGAGATGTTGCATGATCTGCCCATAGCTGGATGCCGCCACGGAATCGAACGCTTCGACTTCGATCCCGGCCAGAAAAAGATCCAGCCGCCGCTCGTCATTCTTGGGATCGGCGGAGGATCTGCTCCCGACCCGCAATTCGGCGACGGTGATCGTCGAGACCGAAAGCCGCCCGAACTCCTCGGCCATTCGAATGGGAATGTCCGAAGAGCGAGAAAGCAGGAACTCGATGCAGATGTTGGTGTCGAGCAGATACATCAGCGGCTGGCCGAAGCCTCGCTGCCGCTCCAGTCGCGGCGATCCTGCTCGTTGGCGGGGCGGCCTTCTGCCATCCACCCCTGCGACATGCTCCCGGCCAGCGCCAGGAAGCCTTCCTTCAAGCGGCTGACCGGCGTCGCCGTCAACGAGCCGTCGCCATGCTTGACCAGCCGGAATTCCTCCCCGGCTTCGATGCCGAGTTCGGCCGGCATCCGGATCGCGATCGAATTGCCGGATTTGAAACTCTTGGCGGGATAGTTTTCACCCATTTGCGCTCTCCGTATATACTTCGAGTATATACAAATCCGGTACTGGCATCAAGCCGCGCTTCCGGGCAGAGTCGAGCGCACCATCAGGAGGGTTCAATCGGCATGACGGACACCATCGACGATTGCATCATCGTGGGCGCGGGGCCGGCGGGGCTCACTGCGGCGATCTATCTGGCGCGCTATCACCTTGCGATCCGCATGTTCGACTGCGGCACCAGCCGCGCAAGCTGGATCCCGATGAGCCACAATCACGCGGGCTTTCCCGACGGCATCAGCGGACCGGACCTGCTAGAGCGGATGCGCGACCAGGCGGCGAAGTACGGTGCGCTGCGCGAGCCTAAGCGGGTGACCGAACTGGCGCGCTCCGGAGACGGCATTTTCACCGTGCGCTGCGACGACGAGACCTATCGGGCACGCTCGGTGCTGCTCGCCACCGGGGTGGTCAATCGCCGCCCCGAGGGGATGGCGGACGAGTTCCACGACGAGGCACTGGCGCGCGGGCTGCTGCGCTATTGTCCGGTCTGCGATGGCTACGAGGTCACCGACAAGCGCGTCGCGGTGCTGGGCACGGGCGATCACGGCACCGCCGAGGCGCAGTTCCTGCGCGGCTACACCGCCGATCTGACGCTGATCTCGCCGCATGGCGATCACGACCTGTCCGACGCCTGCAGCGCCGCGCTCGACGAGGCGGGGATCGCCCGCGTCGCCGGCCCCTGCAGCGAGTTCGCGCTCGACCACGGCGGGATCGGCGTCGCAACCGGCGACGGCTGGATGCGCTTCGACAGCGTCTATCCGGCGTTGGGGTCGGACATTCGTTCGGGGCTGGCGTCGGCTTGCGGTGCCACAACCTCCGACGATGGTTGCATCCTGGTGGACGACCATCTCGAGACCGATGTCCCGGGCCTGTTCGCCGCGGGCGATGTGGTGGTCGGGCTCGACCAGATCAGCCATGCCATGGGCCAGGCAGGCGTCGGCGCCACTGCGATCCGCAATTTCCTCGGGGAGCAGCGCCCGCTGCGCCGCTGACGGCGATTACTCTTCGACGAAGCCCGCCGCGACCACCAGCCGCTCGTCGTCCCACTCGGGAACCGCCTCGCGGGTCAGCGGGACCATTACGGTCTTGCCGTCGGGTTTCTCGATCTCGATGACATCGGTGGCGCCGAAATTCTCGACCGCCTTAACCAGTCCGACCGCCTCGCCGGCGTCGGTCACCACCGCCAGATCGAGCAGGTCGGAGAAGTAGAACTCGCCCTCCTCAAGCGCCGGCAGGCTGGCGCGCAGGACGGTGAGCGTGGTGCCGCGCAAGGCCTCGGCGGCATTGCGATCCGCGACCTCGGCGAAGCGCGCGACCGCGCCGCCCTTGCCATCGCTGCGGATTTTTCCGAGCGTCAGCGCGCCGCCGTTGAAGGCCTTGTGCGGCTTCAGGCTTTCCCAGCCATCGCCGAACAGTTTCAGACGGACTTCGCCCGCCACGCCATGCGCGCCGGTTACGGCGGCAAGGGTGACGGGCTTGTCGGTCATCGCGGACTTGGACAGAAGGCTCAGCCCTCCGCCTTGTCCTCGCTCTTGTCGTTAGCCTTGGCGTCTTCAGCCGGAGCTTCCTCAGCCTTGGCCTCTTCGGCAGGCGCTTCGTCAGCCTTGGCTTCCTCGGCGGGGGCTTCCTCAGCCTTGGCTTCCTCGGCGGGAGCCTCTTCAGCCTTGGGCTCTTCGGCGGGCTTGGCGGCGGCTTCGGCCTTGGCTGCCTCTTCGGCTTCCTTGCGCTCGGTTTCCTTGGTCGCACGCTCTTCGGCGCGCTCGGTCGCCTTCTCGCCCGGCTTGGCCTTGTTGGGGTTGTTGCGCGCCGCACGCTCGCGGACACCCGCAGCGTCGAGGAAGCGGGCGACGCGGTCCGAAGGCTGCGCGCCGACTTCGAGCCAGTGACGCGCACGGTCTTCGTTGAGCTTCACGCGGGCGGGATCGTCCTTGGCGAGCAGCGGGTTGTAGATGCCGATCTGCTCGAGATATTTGCCATCGCGCGGCGAACGGTTGTCGGCAGCGACGATGCGATAATAGGGGCGCTTCTTGGCGCCGCCACGGCTGAGACGAAGTGCAATTGCCATTGTATCTTACCTTTCAAGATCAATTATTTGAATTTACTTGTTTTCTAACAGTTTTCGCAGGTCGGGGGGCAGCGTGTTGGGATCGACGCCGGGGCCCTTCTTGCCGCCCATTCCGGGCAACCCGCCCGGACCGGGGCCATCCATTCCCGGGATGCCGCCGCCGCCCATTCCGCCGCCGCCACCGAACATCGCGCCGAGGCCTTTGAGGCCCCCCATCTTCTTGATCTGCTTCATGGCGCGGGACATCTCCTGGTGCATCTTGAGCACCTTGTTGATCTCCTGCACCTGCCGCCCGCTGCCCGCCGCGACACGCTTCTTGCGCTTGGCGTTGAGCAATGCGGGGTTGGCGCGTTCCTTGCGCGTCATCGAGCCGATGATCGCATCCATGTGGACCAGAACCTTGTCGTCCATCCCGCTGGATGCCATCGCCGCCTTGGCCTTCTTCATGCCCGGCATCATCCCGGCGAGCATGCCCAGCCCGCCCATGTTCTGCATCTGGCGCAATTGCATCCGCAGATCGTCGAGATCGAACTGGCCCTTGGCCATCTTGCGCGCGAGCGCCTCGGCGTCTTCCTGGTTGACCGCCGCTGCGGCTTTCTCGACCAGGCTGACGACATCGCCCATGCCCAGGATGCGGCCCGCGACGCGCTTGGCATCGAAGGCCTCGATCGCGTCGAGCTTCTCGCCGGTGCCGGCGAACTTGATCGGCTTGCCGGTGACATAGCGCATCGACAGCGCCGCGCCGCCGCGCGCATCGCCATCCATCCGCGTCAGCACCACCCCGGTGAGCGGGACCTCGTCGGTGAAGCTCTTGGCGACATTGACCGCGTCCTGCCCGGTCAGGCTATCGACCACCAGCAGCACTTCCATGGGGCTGGAAACTCCGGCGACCGCCTTCATCTCCGCCATCAAGGCTTCATCGACATGCAGCCGGCCCGCAGTATCGAGCAACAGCACGTCGGCGGATTGCAGCCTGGCGCTCTCCATCGCACGGCGGGCGATATCGACCGGCTGCTGACCCTCGATGATCGGCAGCGTCGCGACCGAGACCTGCTGGCCGAGCACCGCGAGCTGTTCCTGTGCCGCCGGACGGTTGACGTCGAGCGAGGCCATCAGCGCCTTCTTGCCGTGCTTTTCCTTCAGCAGGCGGGCGATCTTGGCGGTGGAGGTGGTCTTGCCCGACCCTTGCAGGCCGACCATCATGATCACCACTGGCGGCTTGGCATCGAGGTTGAGCGTCGCGGGTTCGTCGCCGCCAAGCATCTCGACCAGCTCGTCGTTGACGATCTTTACGACCTGCTGCCCGGGAGTGACCGAGCGCAGTACATCCTGGCCGATCGCCTTCTCGGTGACTGAATCGATGAAGCGGCGGACCACGGGAAGCGCAACGTCGGCCTCGAGCAGCGCGATCCGCACTTCCCGCATCGCATCGCGGACATCCTGTTCGGAAAGCGCGCCACGGCCCTTGAGCCGATCGAAGACGGTGCCAAGCCGATCTGACAAATTGTCGAACATGCTGAACCAACTCCTTGCGAGCGCGCCCGTCCCGATGAGCGACTCCGAGCGCGATGGCCCGAACATAAGCAAAAAACGCCGGCGGACGAAAACTCGTCGGCCAGCGTGCGGACCTCGCGATGAGAGCCGACTTGATCTGTCTTCGCCATCTCACCGCAAACCGGCGAGGTGGGAAATGGTGGAGCCTAGCGGGATCGAACCGCTGACCTCAACACTGCCAGTGTTGCGCTCTCCCAGCTGAGCTAAGGCCCCATACATTTCGCGGGCACGGCACCCTTGCGGATGCGCAGCCCTTACGGGAAGCGCCCTTTATGCAGGGCGCCTCCCTTTTGCAACCGCTAAATCAACTCTCTACGCTGTCTTCGTCGCCCTTGCCCTTGGATACGCCGAGATCGTCATCGCCGCCGAGATCGACTTCATTGTCGGGCGAATCGTCGTCATCGTCGATGTCTTCCAGATCGTCATCTGCCAGATCGGAGTCGGCCTTGCCTTCCTTCTCCTTCTTCTCTTCCTCGAAGGGGATCGGCTGCTTGGACTTCAGCACGGGCTCGGGATTCCATTCCTCGCCGCACTCGATGCAGGTCGCGGGCTCGTCCTTGTTGAGATCGTAGAAGCGGGTGCCGCATTTCGGGCAGGTCCGCTTGGTGCCCCATTCCGGTTTGACCATGTGTAATCCTTGGCTGGGCCCCGCCGATCGCGGCGGGACTGAATGATTTGCTACTTACAGGATGGGATCGCGCTGACCCAGAATCAAGCGTAGGGCAAGCGCGCGATCGACTGCGCGCGCGCCTTGCCAGATGGCGATGCCACTGTCAAAGACCGGCGCTTACCCGCCCTCCCCGGCGCGCCGCAAGCCTGGCTTGCATCCGCGCCCACCAGACCCAGCGAAAGCCGCGCGTGTCCGCCCATCGCTCCTTCCCCCCCCATCGTTTCCTCCCGCAGGGCCCGCTCACGGGTCGCATCCGCGTGCCCGGCGACAAGTCGATCAGCCATCGTGCACTGATGTTCGCCAGCCTGGCGATCGGCGAGACCGTGATCGACGGGCTGCTCGAGGGCGAGGATGTCCATGCCACCGCGCGCGCGATGCAGCAGATGGGCGCGCGGATCGAGAAGGACGAGACAGGCCGCTGGCGAGTCCACGGGGTCGGCGTCGGCGGATTGCTCGAACCCGAAGCCCCGCTCGAGATGGGCAACAGCGGCACTTCGACCCGGCTGCTGATGGGGCTGCTCGCCAGCCACGGCTTTGCCGCCAGCTTTACCGGCGATGCCAGCCTCTCGGCGCGGCCGATGGCGCGGGTGATCGCGCCGCTCTCGCAGATGGGCGCCCGATTCACCGCGCGCGCCGGCGACCGGCTCCCCATCCTGATGGAAGGCGCGCATCCGGCGGTGCCGATCGAATATCGCCTCCCCGTCGCCAGCGCGCAGGTCAAAAGTGCGGTGCTGCTCGCTGCGCTCAACACGCCCGGCACCACCACCGTGATCGAACCCGTGCCGACGCGCGACCACACCGAACGGATGCTGAGCGCCTTCGGGGTCGAAGTGGCAATCGGCGAGGACGCCGACGGCGCGCGGACCATCGCGATCCACGGGCCCTGCGATATGAGCCCCTGCACGCTCACCGTGCCGGGCGATCCCTCTTCCGCCGCCTTCTTCGCAGTTGCCGCGCTGCTGGTGCCCGGCAGCGATCTGGTGATCGAGAATGTCGGGCTCAACCCGACCCGCGACGGGATCTTCCGGGTTTTGCGCGCGATGGGCGGATCGATCGAGGAACTCGACCGGCGCGAGGTGGGCGGCGAGCCGGTCGCCGATCTGCGCGTGCGCCATTCTGCGCTCAAGGGGGTGGAGGTCGATCCCGCCATTGCGCCCAGCATGATCGACGAATTCCCGGTGCTGTTCGTCGCTGCCGCGCTGGCCGAGGGACGCACCGTCACCTCGGGGCTGGACGAATTGCGCGTCAAGGAAAGCGACCGGCTCGCCACCATGGCTGCGGCGCTGACTGCAGTGGGCGCGCAGGTGGATGAGCGCGCCGACGGGCTCGTCATCGAAGGTTCGGCAGGCGCAGCTCTGGTGGGCGGCGGTCCTGTCGCGACAAGGCTCGACCACCGCATCGCCATGAGCATGGCGGTGGCGGGGCTCGCCAGCGCCGAGGGTGTCGCAATCGACGATGCCGCGCCGATCGCGACCAGCTTTCCCGATTTTCTCGACCTGCTCGCGGAGGCCACCCGATGATCGCGCCCTCGATTGCCGCATTGATTGCCCCCGAGGTCGCCACCTTCGTCGGTTTCCTTGGCATGGCCTGCATCATCGCCGCCTATGCCTATCTCACCTGGAAAGCCGATCCCAACCCCTTCCTGCTCCACGGAACCAACCTTGCCGGTGCAGCGCTGCTGACGGTATCGCTTGTGGTCCACACCAACTGGCCCAGCCTGGTGCTCGAAGGTTTTTGGGCAGCGATCGCGCTGTGGGGCTTGGCAAAGGCGCTGCGCGACCGCAGGAGTAAGACATGATTATCGCCGTCGACGGCCCCACTGCCAGCGGCAAGGGCACCATCGCCAAGGCGCTTTCGGCGCATTTCGCGGTCCCGCATCTGGACACCGGACTGCTCTATCGTGCGGTCGGGCGGCAGGTGCTGCTCGACGGCGGCGACCCCGACGATGCGCAGGCCGCGCTGGCCGCGTGCCGCTTCGAGGACAGCCTGCTGGGCGATCCGGTGCTGCGCGACGAGGAGACCGGCGGGCTCGCGAGCCGGGTGTCGGTCCATCCGCAGGTCCGCGAGGCGCTGTTCGAGCGCCAGCGCGCCTTCGCCACCCAGCCCGGCGGCGCGGTGCTCGACGGGCGCGACATCGGCACGGTGATCGCTCCCGAGGCCGAGGCCAAGCTGTTCATCACCGCCAGCGTCGAGGCGCGCGCGCACCGCCGCTTCCTCGAAATGCGCGAGCGCGGGGTCAAGGTGGCGCTGATCGAGATCCAGGACGATCTGCGCCGTCGCGACGAACGCGACCGCAACCGGGCGGTTGCCCCGCTTCGCCCCGCCGCGGACGCGATGGTAATCGACACCAGCGCACTCGACCGCGACGAGGCGGTTGCCGCGGCGATCGAGTCCGTCACTTTGGCGTTGGGCGACGCGGAGCGCTGAGCCGGGGCGAAGTTGGGCCGAAGTTGGATTCCCCCTGCGGTAATCCAACAAGGGGCGCCAAATCGTGTCGCCACGTCCGTGTCAGAGGTGTCAGATCGCGCGCCGGATCAGCCCGTCGCCCGCCCGGAGATCGGCCTCATTTCACTTGCCTGCAGCGCCCTGTTCCGCTAAGCGCGCCCCCGTTCGACGGGCAGAAAAAGGTCCGCGGCAGGTCAAGCGACAGGACCGATATTCCGCGAGGGTGCCATGCGCCCCGCACCTCGCTTTTCCGCCGCCCTCCCCATCCACCCGCAGAACCTGCGCGACGGCACCCGGTCCCGCGCAGACAACGGCCTCTTGGCCCACCAAGGCAATCCCGCCGCGGTGGAGAAAGACCCCGGTAGAACCGGCGGCCGGAAATTCGAAACAGGACGACCACATATATGGCAACTGCAGCCAATCCCACCCGCGACGATTTCTCCAAAATGCTCGACGAGCAGCTTGGCTCTGCCGATGACGGCGGCTTCGAAGGCCGCGTCGTCAAGGGTACCGTCACCGCCATCGACAATGGCATGGCGACCATCGATGTCGGCCTCAAGAGCGAAGGCCGCGTCGATCTCAAGGAATTCATGCGCGGCAGCGAAGAGCACGGCCTCACCGTCGGCTCCGAGGTCGAAGTCTATGTCGACCGCGTCGAGAACGCCGATGGCGAAGCGATGCTCAGCCGCGACCGCGCCCGCCGCGAAGCCGCTTGGGACAAGCTGGAAAGCGAGTTCGGCGAAGGCAAGCGCGTCGAGGGCCGCATCTTCGGTCGCGTCAAGGGCGGCTTCACCGTCGATCTCGACGGCGCCGTGGCCTTCCTGCCCGGCAGCCAGGTCGATATCCGCCCCGTGCGCGACATTACTCCGCTGATGGAAATGCCGCAGCCCTTCCAGATCCTCAAGATGGACCGTCGCCGCGGCAATATCGTCGTCTCGCGCCGCGCCGTGCTCGAGGAAACCCGTGCCGAACAGCGCAGCGAGCTGATCAATGATCTCGCCGAGGGCCAGGTCATCGACGGTGTCGTCAAGAACATCACCGATTACGGCGCCTTCGTGGATCTGGGCGGCATCGACGGCCTGCTCCACGTCACCGACATGAGCTACAAGCGGGTCAACCACCCCAGCGAGATCATCGAGATCGGCCAGACCGTGACCGTCCAGATCGTCCGCATCAACGAGGAAACCCAGCGCATCAGCCTCGGCATGAAGCAGCTGGAAAGCGATCCCTGGGATGGCGTCGGCGCCAAGTATCCGATCGGCATGAAGCTCACCGGCACGGTGACCAACATCACCGAATACGGTGCCTTCGTCGAGATCGAAGCCGGCATCGAAGGCCTGGTCCACGTCTCCGAGATGAGCTGGACCAAGAAGAACGTCCACCCCGGCAAGATCGTCAGCACTTCGCAGGAAGTCGATGTGATGGTCCTCGAGGTCGACAGCGAGAAGCGTCGCATCTCGCTCGGTCTCAAGCAGGCCCAGGGCAACCCGTGGGACGATTTCGCCGAGAAGTATCCGGTCGGCAGCAAGGTCGATGGCGAAGTCAAGAACGCCACCGAATTCGGTCTGTTCATCGGTCTGCCCGGCGACGTCGACGGCATGGTCCACATGTCCGACATCGCCTGGGGGATCTCGGGCGAAGACGCGCTGGCGCTGCACCGCAAGGGTGAAGAAGTCGAAGCCATCGTGCTCGATGTCGATGTCGACAAGGAGCGCATCAGCCTCGGCATGAAGCAGCTCGAAAAGGGTGCGCCGAGCGAAGGCGCTGCCACCGGTTCGCTGCGCAAGAACGAGACGGTCACCGTCAGCGTTCTCGAAGTGCGCGACGGCGGGCTCGAAGTGCAGGTCGGCGAAGACGGTGCGACCGGCTTCATCAAGCGTTCGGATCTCGGCCGCGACCGCGACGAGCAGCGTCCCGATCGCTTCCAGGCCGGTCAGAAAATCGATGCGCTGGTCACCGGCTTCGATCGTTCGAAGAAGCCGACCTTCTCGATCAAGGCGCGTCAGATCGCCGACGAGAAGGAAGCCGTGGCGCAGTTCGGTTCGTCCGACTCGGGCGCTTCGCTCGGCGACATCCTCGGCGCCGCGCTGAAGAAGTCCGACGATTCGTGATCCGCGCGGGGGTTGAGCCACAGGCCGCCCCTTCCGCAACCGACAACGGCAAGGCCCGCCCTCCCCATCCGGGAAGGCGGGCCTTTCCTTTTGGGCATGGCCGCGTAAACTTGCCGCCATGCTCCAGATTCACCAATTCCCCTGCCTGACCGACAATTACGGTTTCCTGCTCCACGATCCCCACAGCGGCGAGACCGCCGCGATCGACACCCCTGACGGCGCGGAGTATCTCCGTCAGGCCGAGGCGAAAGGGTGGCGGATCACGCAGATCTGGAACACCCACTGGCACCCCGATCATGCGGGCGGCAACGCGGCCATCGTCGAGGCCAGCGGAGCGACCGTGGTTGCCCCTCAGGAGGTCGAACGGCTGTCGCCGATCGACCGGGAAGTAACCGATGGCGACACGGTAACGCTTGGCGAGCATGAGGCGCGGGTGATCGACGTCTCGGGCCACACCAACGGCCATATCGCCTATCATCTGCCCGCCGACGGCATCGCCTTTGTCGGCGACAGCGTCTTCGCGCTGGGTTGCGGGCGAATGTTCGAGGGCGAGCCTCAGCAGTTCTGGGACAGCCTCCAGCGGATCAAAGCCATGCCCGCCGATACCGTGCTTTATTGTGCGCACGAATACACGCAGGCCAATGCCCGGTTCGCTCTCCATGCGGATCCCGACAACAGTGCCCTGCAGGCCTATGCGCGCGAGATCGACGAGAAGCGCGAGCGAGCCGAACCGACGGTACCAACCCGGCTGTCGCGCGAACTCGAGACGAACCCCTTCCTGCGCGCCGACGATCGGGCGATGCGGGCAAGATGGGGCGGCGAGACCCCGGCGGAAACCTTTGCGGCACTGCGCGAGGCCAAGGACAATTTCTAGGCCGCAGGGCCCCGGCGGGAGGGCGTCTTGAAGGCGTTGCGGGTCACCGCGCTCACCCCCGACCTCTCGGGATTGGCGTTAGCCGACATACCGCAACCCGAACCCGCCGAAGGCGAGGTTCTGGTTCGGGTGCGCGCCGCTTCGCTCAACTATCCCGACCTGCTGATGACGCGCGGTGAGTATCAGTTCAAGCCGCCGCTGCCCTTCGTCTCGGGGCTGGAGATGGCAGGGGAAATTGTCGCGGCCGATACCGCCAGCGGCTTCGCTCCCGGCCAACTGGTGATGGGCGGCGCGAAGACAGGCGCGATGGCGGAATTCATTGCGCTGCCTCTTGGCGCGCTTCGCCCGGTACCGAACGGGCTATCCTGCGCGCAGGCTGCAGCGATGGGGGCGGCCTACCACACCGCCTATGTCGCGCTGGTCGAACTGGGACAGCTGGAGCGAGGACAGACGGTGCTGGTTCATGGCGCAAGCGGCGGAGTCGGACTCGCCGCCTGCGATCTTGCTCGCGCGCTCGGCGCAAGGGTTATCGCCGCCACCCATCGAACCGACAAATATGAGGCGCTGGCGGAGATAGCCAGACCGGAAGCGACGATACTCAATACTGGCAGGTTTCGCGAGGACGTCTCAGAACTGACCGGCGGGCGCTTGTGCGATCTCGCCGTCGATCCGGTTGGCGGCGACGTCTTCGACGAAAGCACCCGCTGCGTCGCGTTCGGTGGCAAACTGCTCGTGGTGGGCTTCGTTGCCGGACGGATACCGCAGATTGCGGTCAATATTCCGCTGATCAAGGGTTTTTCGGTGGTCGGGGTCCGCGCGGGAGAATACGCCCGCCGCTTCCCCGAGCGCGGCAAGCGAATTGCCGCGGCTCTCGATCGGCTGGCGAGCGAGGGCGCGATTACCCCGCATATCGATCGGGTACTCCCGCTCTCTGCCTGGCAGGAGGGTTTTCAGGCGATGGAGCGCGGCGAGATCGTCGGCAAGGTCGTGCTCGAGCCGTAAGGCGCAGAACCGTAGCGCTCAGAGCCCGCCGATGATCTCGTCGGCCAGTTCGCGGTCCTTGGCAGCGTCGTGCTGTTCGGCGATCAGCTTGCGGCTCGCGCCGGTCGCGGCCTGCGCGGCGCGGTTGCGCACGTCCTTGATCGCATCACGCTCGGCGGCGGCGATCTTGTCTTCGGCCATCCGCTGGCGACGCGCCACCATCTCGGCGCTGTCTTCCTCGGCGCGCTGCATTACCGCATCGGCCTCGGTCCCCGCATTCGCCAGCATCGCTTCGGCATCTTTCTGCGCATCGGCGATCTTGGCGGCGTATTCGTCACGCAGGGCCTCGGCCTCGGCGCGCAGCTTCTTGGCTTCGTCGAGCTGATCGCGGATCGCGGCGATCCGGTTGTCGAGCCCGCCACCGATGGTCTTGTGCACCTTGGCGCCAAAAAAGGCGATCAGCAGCAGCACCATCATCGCGATCGAGACCCACTGATAGGGCGCGAGGCCCAGCAGCATGGGATCGATGTGCTTGGCCGCACCCGCATCGACCTCGGTGTAGGCCTCGCCGGGTTCAGTGGTGAAAACTTCTGGGGCAGTGTTAGCCATGAGCAAGCGATTCCTTCACGGCCTGGGTCGCGACCGGCCGACTTACCTCGACCCCGGCGAGCCGAAGGACGATATCCTGCGTCGCGTCCGCGGCAACCGCTTCGACTTCGGTCATTGCTTCGGTCCGCGCAACGTCGATACGCTGCTCGGCCTCGGCCAGCCGTGCGTCAAGACGCTCCTGCGCCTCCGCGAGTTTCAGCCCGGACCGGGTCGCTGCATCCGCCTTGGCCTTGGCGATAAGCTCGTGCGCCGCCGCACGGTTGGCGTTTTCCCGCTCGCGCCAAGCCGCTTCCTCTTCGTCGGCGCGGTGGCGTGCGCTCTGGGCGGCAGCCAGATCGTCGGAGATCTGCTTGTCGCGCAGGGACACGGTTTCCATCACCCGCGGAACCATGCCACGGCCGACGACGAAAAAGGTAAAGCCGAAAAATACCAGCAACCAGAACAGCTGGCTGGAGAAGGTTTCGGCAAACTGGGCAATCTGGGGCATGAGGCGGGCTCTTGCAGCGGAGGCGGGCCGGAGAGCATCCCCGGCCCGCGCCCGATTGTTCGTGTCTTAGGCGACGAAGATCAGGATCATCGCGACGACGAAGGCCAGCAGGCCGAGAAGCTCGGCAGCGGCGAAGCCGATGAACAGGCGACCCTGCTGGCCGTCGGCGGCACCCGGATTGCGCAGCGCGCCTTCGAGGTACTTGGCAAAGACGTTGCCGACACCGAGCGAAGCGAGGCCCGCACCGATAGCGGCGAGGCCGGCTCCGAGCATTTTGGCTGCTTCCATATCCATGAGATGTTCCTTTCGTTGAAGTACTTGAGTGGGTTGAGGCTTAGTGAAGATTCTCGGCGTCGTTGATGTACAGAGCCGTCAACAGCGCGAAGACATAGGCCTGGATGCCGGCAACGAGCAGTTCGAGCGCGCAGATACCGACCATCAGGATGAAACTGGGCACGCCGACGAGCAGGCTGAACCCGAAGCCGGCATTGCCGCCACCAATCACGAAGCTGGATAGCACCTCGAGCAGAAGGTGCCCCGCCATCATCGCAACGAACAGCCGCAGCGCAAGGCTGAAGGGGCGAACCATGAAGGACACGAACTCGACGAAGGCAATGAACGGGATCATCGGCAGCGGCGTGCCATGCGGCACGAACAGGCTGAAAAACTTGAGGCCGTGCTTCCAGAAGCCGACACCCAGCACGATCGAGAACGACATCACCGCGAGGATACCGGTGACCGTGAAATGGCTGGTGAAGGTGAATGGGTGCACGCCGACAAGCCCCAGCGGCATCAGGCCGAGCAGGTTGGCAAAGAGAATGAACATGAACAGGCTGAAGACATAGGGGACATATTTGCGCCCGGCCTTGCCGATGTTCGCTTCGAGCATGTTGTCGATGAAACCGGTGAAACTTTCCACCATCATCTGCCAGCGCCCGGGCACCAGCTCGCGCTTCATGCCCAGCGCCATGAACGCGACCAGCAGCACCGTGGTGATCATCATCCACAGCGCGCTATTGGTGAAAGCGATATTGTAGCCCGCGACTTCCCAGCCTGCCGTGCCGCCAAGCGGCTCGATCATGAACTGGCGCATCGGATCGACCTTGGCTTCTTCTGCCACGTGAAGAAAAACCCCTAACCTTGTGGTCCCGAATTCGGCGTGTTCCCGTTACGGGTTCACTCGTCCGAACTCCGGTTCGCGGAACGGATGACGTTTCTGAAGGCCACGACTATCCCGAGGAACAGTCCGGACAACAGGCCCCAGGGCAAGGTACCCGCCAGCCAGTCAAACAACCAGCCGAGCACCAGACCACCGAGAATCCCGCCGAGCAAATCGGCCAGAACGCGGTTGCCGCT
>NZ_LZRP01000005.1 GCF_001678665.1 Erythrobacter sp. QSSC1-22B | reverse complement strand
ACCCATGCCTGGATCTGAGGCGGCTGCGATTTGCATGCATCGCAGTGTGAAAGGAGCATGTCCCACGTCACGGGACAAAATGACAGGAACTTCAACTCCCAGGCAGCGAGATGGTGGCCATGACTTTGGTGGAACGTTGGCGCGTATCTTCTCACTCGGCTCTCGATGCTGCCGGCAGGAACCAGCAAGCCAAAGAAGTCACGCGCTCCGTTTTCCGCTTCTGGGTATTGCCGTGCGATCACCTCTCCTCTTGTCACACCCAGTGCTTCCGCGAGCACGCCGACGTCGATATCAGCGTCTTCAGATACCAATACCCGGTTACGATGCTTGAGCCCGACTTCTCGCAGGACGGTCCAACTGTTCGGCGCGCCTGAGGACTCGCAGGCGCGGGACACCCCACTTCGCAAGGACTCGCCGTGCTGGAAATTGAAGGGATCTCTCTCTTTGAACAGCAGACGGCGTGGGGCTTCGTCGGTCGAACGCTCCCTGCGCAGCAATTCCTGCGAGATGTCGGCCAGTGCCAGCATCAGGCTGCCTCGAGCAGAAGTCGCTCGAGCGGATTGGTATTACAGAGGCCGAGCGCAATGGACCAGTCGTCGATCGCGACGACGAGATCATCTACACAAATGCATTCGCGATCATCGTGGATCGAGATCCGCAATGCCTGCCTCACGACACTCATGAGCTGGCCGATAACTCCGTCGCATGCCTGCCAAAGTGCCAAGGCGAGGTCATCTTCCGCCAGACCCGCCGGTTCGGCCACTATTCCGATCCTGACCATCTCCTCATCGAGCTTGGACAGAAATCCAATCCAGAGGTCCCTGTCCTCGTCCTCCGCCCAGTCGAGGGCTCCGAGGCGACACGGCGCCATGGTCCGCATGAGAAACTCCTGGTCTCTGCTGACCATTTCATTAGCCTTCTCGGTCCCGAGCAGAATAATGCCTACGTGACCGCCGTTGAGCAGAGTCTTAAGCTCGGCGGTGAGACTCGGCCCGAAAGCCGATCCTTTCCCCGCTTCGTGGGCTTCGTCGATAATGACGAGTTCAGTTCCGGCATGCCTCATGGCTTCGCACGCCCTATCCCGCATAATTTCGAGATCCTTCGTCGCGGGAAATCCCTCACCTAGGACTTTCAACACTGCGCGATACATGTAGAGCGGCCCTCCCCCGCTCCCTAGACTGATGAGGGCAACAGGGCATTTCCCTTGCTCGGCCCCTTCGTTGGCTACGTCGGTGAAATTCTCAGCCGCCGTGGTCTTACCAGTGTGAGGCGGATCGAAGACGCACACTACCGTCTGCCGCCCGCCCTTCATTGATCTTCCGAGGTCCTGGGCCTCTTGAAAGGTCAGCATGGCTTCGAGTTGCCGCGGATAGGGCAGTCGGATGGTGTTAAATGCTGCCATCGCACGCGTTGCCGCCGTTGAGCGCATTGCCACCTTCTGATCACGCAGCGATCTGAAGGCGTCCTTAATTGCCGGCGAGATGACCACCTGTTCAAAATGCTCGTCATCCGTGCCTTGAGCGATGCTTTCGTTCTTATTGCTCATGACATTCCTTTCCATGTGATTCCTCTTCCGGAGGATCGGCGCGACGGAATTTCGCGCTGCGGCTTGGACGACCGGGCATTATTCAGGTCGCGACCACGGACCGGGACGCCCCGGTTTTTGGCGCGCTGCATCTGTGCCCATGTTTTGAGCGCCTGCTTAGTCGTCCTCTTAGGGCGCGGAGTGCGATCAGTGGCATCCTTGCGCCGGCTTCCCGCGAGGCCATTTCCGACAACGCACGTGTCGGGCGCGAAAGGGTGAACATCCTTTTCTTCAGTAGCCAGGGTTGCTTCGTCGTCTTCGGGCATAAGTTCCACGAAGCGCCTCAGGGACGCTGAAGTGGACTTGTCTGCCAGCGCCCGTCCGAGGAGCTTCCGGTTCTTTGCCGATGCCTTCTCGTTGACGTTAGCTATCATATCGAACAGCCTGGCGCGGAATACACTCTGCTCCTCTCTGGAACAGAATTCGTCAGCCTCGATGTTCGCCATCTCCATGCATTTCTTATGCAGCCAGACGGGGACGCCGTTCATGTCGGGATTGGCACAATCCAGCGTCACCCAGCGCTTGTCGTCGCCGAAGGGGATCCACAAATGGACCCGACCGATGTCATCGGGATCGTATTTAATCTTTCCTTTGCCGGAGAGCTTGCGGTGAGGATTCTGATTCCTGCGGGGCTGCTTGGGCGTGATGTCGCCATCCGGGATTCCACCACGCTCGAAGAGCCCAGCGATCTCGCCCATTTCGTTGCACGAATACCGATTGTGCATGAACACGACCCCGGTCGCGTAGACGGCCGCGTCGAACTTGACGCACCCCATGTTCCGGTCGAACTCATCGAGATCCTCGATTACGTTAGGCGCGCGTCTGGCAGTGGCTTTGCGCCACATGAGGAGAGGTTGCCGTTTCATAGTCCTTCGTGTCTCGAAATGTTGTATGTGAAGCAGGCGCGATCCAGCAGCTCTCGGGCCTGCGAGATCGTGCAGAGCACCTGCTTATCCGGATTGAACCCGAACTTACGCATGGTCGCGATATCGTAATTGTGGCTCGGCAATTTCTTGAAGAGCAACTGGAGGATCGTCCCAATGGTCCTCTCTATAAGAGCTTTGTGAGTGGGATGCTCTTTCCCAGTGAAGTTGACCTGGATGTATGCGTCCGCGCAGGCATCCTCGAAATGTCGGGAATG
This sequence comes from Erythrobacter sp. QSSC1-22B, assembly GCF_001678665.1. Classification (GTDB taxonomy): domain Bacteria; phylum Pseudomonadota; class Alphaproteobacteria; order Sphingomonadales; family Sphingomonadaceae; genus Qipengyuania. The sequence goes on along the minus strand of NZ_LZRP01000005.1, from coordinate 301,858 downwards.
TGCGCCTGACGAGTTGTCGACCTTGATGCGGTCGGGACGAAGCCTAACATAGGGCAGGTCGGGGAATTTCTCGAGCAGATCCTTGGGAACTTCCTTGATTGAGTTCGCGTGCCTGACGGTTCGAAGGAGGGAGGCGCTGGACGCCGCCTCCGCGCACAAATCCCAGCCGACCAGTGCGGTCGTGCTGCACTCTGCCATCAGGGTCATCGTGGCCGATCCCATCCCTATCCCCGTGTCTTCGTCCACGAGGAAGACGTTGGGGACTGGGGTTTCGTCAGCTTCGCACAGCGAACCGAAAGCCGGGCGTTCACTGAAGCCCCCGCCGCCGTAGCGCGCACGCTGCCCGCGCAAGGTGGTCGCGAAACCGAAGAGTATCGGGGTCCGATGGTCCCCAACTCTCCGCCAAAAGGTGGTATAGCTGACCGGCTTGTAGGGCTCGGTAGGCTTTGGATATTCGGCGACGTCATTGCTGACGCTCCATACTCCGTCTCCGCCCTCAACGAGCATCGGACGGTCGAGCGGCTTGCCGTTGTTAACTTTCCACAGGTCGGCAACGTAGCGATCGTAGAAACTCTGGACCTGGCCAGTGTCGTTCGCAAGACATGCGGACATCATGGGATACAGCATCAGTTCGACAGGATGTCTGCTCACGATAGACCGCGCATAACGTCCGGCCATCGATACGCCGTCCCGCGGCTTGCGGCGCCCATGTTCGCCGCGTTCCCGCATCCATTCACGAACCGTTGTGGGATGGGGCACCCATCCGGTCGGATTGAGCGCGGCGATATCCGGCTCGGCGACGGCGCGACGGATGACCGGCAGCATCGCATCGTCTGACAGAGAATGGCAATTCTCGTCGCAGAACAGCGTGATCGCAACGCGCAAAGGCGACTTCGCATCCATCTTGCGGCACTGCTCGGCATCGAGCTCCATGCTACGTGCAAGACGACGACTCTCGTTGCTGGAAGGTTTCGCCCGGAAAAAAATGTCGTTCCCCGCGAAAATCGCATTCATGTCTGTGGTGGTCGGTTTGCGCGGGTGGCCGTCGTCGCCCTCTACCATGAAGTCGGGGTAATAAGCCCCGTAAGGCGCACGGTAAGTCACGACTTTATCCGGATCGACGCGCTCGAAATAATAGTCGCGGCACAGGATCTCGACGTGATCTCCCTTTTCCTGATGGTAAGCGAGCACCATCGTTATACTCCCAACGCCTCGAACCCTGGCAGCGTGCGCGGGCACGCTTTTCCGGTGGGAGTGAGGAGGACACGATCGTTGAACCGCGCGTCGAGATCGACAGTGAAGAGACCGCCGGCCAGAAGGCGTTCGACCACAGCGTCACCGTGTCGGCGATCGCCGGGAGCGAGGCGGCTGACGACTTCGCCCCATTCTATGGGACGCATTTGAGCCCGGATGACTTCGGCACCCGACATCTCGCTGCTCGTAAGTTCCATTGCGCGGCGACCGAAGATGTTGGCGACGTTATGCTCACGCCATTTGGAGCCACGGATATCCTCGAGATAGCGAATCGAGAGGTCCCAGTCGCAGCGACGGAGGAATTCCTTGACCCTCGCGAGCTTGACTTTGTCTTCGACGCTGAGATCATCCGGGGTGCGCTTGACCTCGACAATCTCGACTCGCCCATCGGGATGGAGGATCGCGAGGTCAGGGCGATAGGTGAAGTGCGGACCGCCAAAGGCAATGTCGAACCTGTAGGGATGACATTTGAAATTCGAAACGTTGCCGTCAATCTCGCACTGCATGGCGAGAAGCTCCTCCCCCCTGCCTTCCCCGACTTCGGTCATTCCTGTTTTAACCGAGGGCATGCGGAAGCGCAGGTGGAGCCCTCCCCTTGTAACGACAGGCTGTATTTCCCCGCCGTGACGGAAGACGACTATCCGTCCTAGAGGTGGATCGATGGGGTCACCGCTGCCTGCGGCAATGACCCGACGGCTGTCGGCTGCATGCTTCTCGTCGCAGAAGTCGGGAGTTGTCCTCGCCCGTTGCGGATGTTGCGTGCGGATCTTCACGATACGGGCCTCACAGCTGAAGGCTGCAGGCGCCACGACGTTGTCCGATTGAAACGGCCCTGAAAGCTAGATTCACCTCTGCCATCCCACCGACAGACCCCCTTGCGTCTTCCTGATCGACGGCACGGGCAAACGGCACTTTCCCGTGTGGCTACGCGGTCAGCAGAATTAGCGGCATCGGCACTGCTGCCGACACTCAGCCCCGTGGCCACTTCGTCGACTTTGATGGAGGTATCAGAGCCCCTCCCCTTTTCGCTTCTGTCCTCTTCGAATCCAAGCATCGCTTCGCTCCTTTGTGCGTTTGTATCTAGAAGGTGCGGCTTATAAGTCAAGAGTGGAATTCATTGCTATCTAGAAATCGATCCAGTAGCCTCCGATCGTGTCCATGAAAGCGCCTTCGATTTTGATGCTCGCCACAGCTCTACCGAGATGAGTGCCTCCACCGGACGGCTCACAGAATTTCTGAACAGCCTCTCCCAGGCAGAGCAAGACAGGTGGGATTCCCTTACGCCCTCGCGTCGACGCGACGCGGTGAAGCGTTTCGACCTTTTCGAGCTTTGGGCGAAGGGAGAGTTATCTGCGGATGAGGCAATCCGAAGATTCGGAAAGAGCCCAAGCCGGTTCTATCGACTTGCCGCGCAATGGAGGGAAAAACCTAATCTTGATGCGCTTGGGGTGGGGATACGCGCGCCTCGTTCCAAGACCCGGCAAGTTCCCGAGATCGTCAATGCTCTTCAAGCTAAAGTCGCCGAAGTCGTCCGTCTCAACGCAGATGCGAGTGTAAGTCGGCAAGCAACTCTTCTGCTCGAAGCTGCTGGATTTGGAAGCAAGAAGCCTATTGGCACAACCGCCCTGCGCAAGATAATCGAAACCGAGCGCTGGCGGGTTGATGCCACGGGCCGGGTGGGCCACCAGATATGTCTGGACTGCACTGCCATAAATTTGCCCCGATCTAATCGCCGACCTTACATACTGTATGTCATCATCGACGCCGGAACTGGGATCGTATTGGGGTTTTCTTTTGGTGCGACAGTAGATGTCCTGTCAGGTTATACTGCTGCCGCCTCCGACGCCTTGACGTGGATCGAGCGAAACACCTCAAAACTACCTTGGGCCCCGAAATTGACCCAGACAATCTTTGTCTCCGGACAAGATGGAGACGCATCGAAAGAGCTTGTCGAGTGGATGATAAAAGAAGAGGTCGGAGGTAATGTGCTGCGAGCCAGCGCCTCGCGTCGGTTCGGAAGTCAATTTCGAAAGATCATTGGAGAGAGGCTTGGACGGGTTCAAATTACACCTGCACGGACGCTCGAAGGCGAAGCACTTCCCGACAATGGCATTATGACCCCTTGGACAGATACTGAAGTTGAAGATGAACTCCGACGAACATTCGACGACCATAACGCCTCAGTAATATTCAATTTCACCCAATCGCTGGATTCAACAACTCCGGTCTCGCTGCTAAAATTCCTCGAAGAGCTGGCGCGCGCAAGAAGATCGATTTTGGGCTCGCCTTAGCCGCGGATCGGTTGCGCCGTTACTCACTGCCGTCAAAACACGATGCCCTGGGAGCGGGTCGCCGAGAGGAATGAGGAATGATTGGCGGTCTGCTATGTGCTCACAGTGACCATCCTGACAGCAAGGCGGCGTGTTTACTGTCGGACACCTTCAAGCGGCACTCGCACAGATTTTCGGCCTATGGGCATTTGGACGCACCCTTCCCACTTCCTGAGATCGAATAGACGGCCACCTCGCCTCGCTCGCCATTGTTTGCTGCGATGGCCTTTTCAATTACTGTCACAGCCGCGTCGCGAGTTATCGGTTTATCATGAATTCCCATGACGTATTTCGGCTTCGCAAGGGCGCTGCCCCTCCGGTAGACTGGTTGCAACTGCCCAAGTCTATCACCAAACGCCTGTGCGAGAATTCTCTGCATTGAGACCCGGCTGGGAATGATGTCGTTGTGTCCGCGCTCCGTTAAAGAAACGGAGCCGGCTGCGTAATCGGTCGAATCCATAAGCAGCTCCCGGGATTCGCCTTCCACATTCGACTGATCGAAAAGGTCACCAAGGAGTTGCGGGACAGACGAAGGAAGGGCTCGCTGCGTCGAGATCGAGTGAGCAACGATGGCCCGTTCGGGCAGTGCGACGGCCAAAAGTGCGCATGGCATAGTATTTACGGCGCTGTCCTGCAGCGGTAGATGAAACCACATCCTTCCGATAATCAGGCACGGCGGTCGATCAAACCGAAGATTTCCCTCGCGGCGTTCCTGTAGAATATAGTTGTAAATTGTCGGCTTCGACGGCGGATTGATGCCGATGTTTCTGCAAGCGGCTTCGATCATCGGTGCCACGTTGCTGATCTCCGCCCCCATTCCCGCCTTTGTGATTTCTTCGTGAGCTATTCTCTTCGCACGCTCGTCGATGCCATAGTCCCTTCGGGATGGTCCCGTTTTAGATTTGACCAACATGGTCGGATTGCGATGGTCACGCCATGCCTTGGCCAACCGGGTGAATTGCCACCGCGTCAGACCAAGCGAATTCGCGGCTGCGACAGTCTGCTTCCCACTTGGCCTTTCAATGTCGAGATAATCCTCGATGACGCTAACCCGGCGATGCACCTCGAGCAGACGCGTGGGTTCGACGCCGGAAAAATCCGGTTCGGTCATATTAAGTTCCTTTGATTTTGCTGGTTGGTAATGGTTGCGCTCGCGCAGCAGCGATGCGCGTTCTGGCCGCCGATGGCGCTCCGGCGAGGTTCCGGGGGACCAGTTCTAAACTCTTCGTGAACCTATCGATGCCTACGCTCGTGCTATGACGAAGAACGCGGATTCGATGGGAATTTCACACGGCGACCCGGTCGCGATGGCAGGCCGTCCGACTTTTTCCCAGCCACCAAACTCGGTCTATCTTTGTGATGCGGGCTGTCGGCCAAATCCGGGATGGCACCTTCCCGTGGTTTGGGATGGCCAGAAGTTCCTGAAGACGTATCCTTATCAAGGAACGAACCACCGCGCCTCGTATCAAGCGGTGAAAATCGCTTTGGAAGATGCTTACGTTCGTAAAGTTACGCACGTGGAGCTTCGGTTGACGTCGGACCTAATATACCGGCAAATCACGACAGGGGGATACTGTAAAAACCTCGATCTCAAGCATTTACGCGATCAGGCCTTTACTCTAGCTGATCGCATTACTCCCATTCGGCTTATTCTGATCGAGCAACCATTTAGGCTCGGGGGTCGGGCATTCGAAACGCGCGCTCGGCTGCGTGATTACGTGCTGGCGGCGTAACTGGCTTCTACTGCCCCGGGGCCTTCCGCCAAGGTCGTGCCTTCACCATCCGAATTGCCGCCTCGATCCGCGCCGTCTCCGATCCATCGTTGGATTCACGGGGCTCCAGGACAAGCGCAAGTTCGAGCATGCCAGGATCCTTTATGGGAAGGGCGAAGCTCTCGATCCAGCGGCCCGGCCCCATGCTGGTTGCCCCTGTGTCCGCCGAAAATACAAGCGCAGTGCGCACCAGCGATATCAGGTCGAGCGGAGCCAACGAACCACTGATGAGCTCGCCCGCATACTTAGGCTGACCGAGGACAATTTCGCCGTGAGGTTGTGTCCCCACGACCTCGAAAAAAGTGTATCGCGCATGGCAGAAGCCAGCGGGAATTCGCAGCCCGGGCAGCAGAGCAACTGCTTCAACGTCACTCTGGCTATCCCCCAGTCCGCGCAGTTTTTGCGCGAAATCCTGCAGAACCTGTAAATCGTGCGTGACGGCTGCATCCGATGCTCGATCGACGAGATCGGCCATTATAGTTGCGATCTCCTGGCTCAGAGTTTTCATAATTTTTTCCTTCCCGCTGTTAATTCAATATCTTTTTTAATCTTATTAGAAATGACTCCTCAGCTTCTCCCAGTCACCGTTCGGATAAAAGAATTGTTGGGTTGGACGCTCGTATTAGAACACGTTTTTTGCTCGGCTCCACTCCCGGTTTGTGAAAACGCAATTGCTGCTTCTTTCAGGAGTCCTAATCGCTCAGCCTGACGGGAAATCGCCGTCTGGTCGGATGAGATATTCTATGCGAAGGTCGTTGATGGACGTGGGCGCTTCGGTAAGAGGTTTGAATGTCGGGATTTCTCCTATTAGCCGCTTTGATCGTTCCTGGTGGGCAGACCTTCGTCTGCACACCGGAAGCGGTTTGGGACGGCGATGGTCCGGTCTGGTGTGCCGAGGGACCGCGTATTCGGCTTGCGGGCATCGCGGCGCGCGAGGTGGACGGTTCGTGTTCCGCTGGTCATCCCTGCCCTGATGCCGATCCAATCACGGCTCGCGACTCTTTGGTCGAGCTAATTGGCCGTCCCATTGGCGTTGGGCGTCACGGGCACGTCTTGGTGGGCGGTCCTTCGATGCGATGCGTTTCGACCGGTTCCGCAGGGGGCAACCGGACAGGCGCGTGGTGCGTCTCGCCGAAGTCCGGCGATATATCTTGCGCCATGGTCCGTAATGGTTGGGCGGCGCGCTGGGATCGGTATTGGGGGAATCACGAATGTCGTTGAGAGACTGGAGCGATCGCGCCGAGCATCGGCGGAGCTGGCTTGTAAAGTTCGAATTCGCACTTTTAGGTGCCTTCGGGATGATCGCGCTTTCGCTGGCAGCACTCTCGCTCCTTTGGCCCGGCGCCGCTTCCGCGCATCCCGGCGGCTTGGCGGCGGATGGGTGTCACAACGATCGGAAGAACGGTGGCCGCCATTGCCACCGTGCGTCCGCTTCGCAGCAACGCGAGCGGCGGTCGGCTCATGGGGATGTCTATTATGCGAATTGCGCTGCTGCTCGCGCGGCAGGCGCGGCCCCGGTCAGACGCGGCGATCCAGGCTATGCCCCGCATCTTGATCGCGACAATGACGGCGTCGGGTGTGAGTAGGCGATGCCGTTCTACATTCTCGACTTTCAGACGGTTTTAATCGGTTGGCGGGCGGAACTGTGGGATTGTTCTCATTCCGCCACTAAGGTTGCCGCAGGGCGGTGTGATGTTTGGGGGATGCCGTCGAGTGCTTGACGAACTGCTTATTGCGAACACGGCCACCTATTCACCTGATGGCCAGAACCTCCATGATCTGAAGCAGGTCAACTTCGTCTACGGGTCTAATGGTTCGGGAAAGACCACGCTCAGCCGTGCTTTGGCCGATCCCGGCGGACACCCGCGGTGTTCAGCCACTTGGCGAGACGGTGACGCGTTGGAGTGCCTAGTCTACAACAGCGATTTCACCCGCGAGAATTTCGCCGAAGCGACGGTGCCTGGGATTTTTACGCTGGGTCGCGACAATGTCGAGACGCGCGAGCAGATTGCGCGGATCAAGGAGGATATAGATACGCTGGAAACGGCGATCCGTGGTCTCAAGCGCACCCGCGAAGGTGAGGACGGCACCGGTGGCAAGCGATGCGACCTGAAGGAGCTGCGACGCGCCTTTGAAGAGACGTGTTGGGGCTACAAGGTGGCCCATGATGAGCATTTCGCCGATGCGTTCGAAGGTGTCCGGTCGAACAAGGTCAGGTTTTGCGATCGGTTGCTGGCCGAACACGGCACGAACAGGGAAACGGTCTATCCTTTCGACGCCTTGAAGAAGCGCGCGGCGAGAGTGTTCGACGAGAGTGTCGAGACGATCCCGGTTTTGCCCATGATCATGTTTGACGACCTTATCGGCTCGGAAAGCGAGCCGGTGCTTGCAATGGCGGTCGTCGGAAGGGAGGGCATCGACATCGGCGGCCTGATAAGCAGGCTCGGCAACAGTGATTGGGTAAAACGGGGCCTGGCTTACATGCCCGATACCCATTCCGAATGCCCGTTCTGCCAACAAACCGTCCCGCCCGATCTTGTCAGTGAATTGAATGCGTATTTCGACGAGACCTACATGTCGCAGATCGCCGAGATCGATCGGATTCGTGCCGTATATCGAACTGCTGGTGCAGCAATCGCAGCACGGCTTGACGAATTGCTGGAACAGAACAGCCCCTATCTCGACAATGATTCCTTGCGAGCCGAGGCTGATCGGCTGTCCGACCGGCAGGAACTCAACGCACGTCAGCTGGACCGAAAGCTGAAGGAAGCTAGTTCTCCGGTTGCCCTCCAGAGCATCGCTCCGGTAGCCGAAGCAATCCAGGCACTGATCGACGACGCGAATAGGCGGACTCGGGAGCACAACCAGACGGTAGAAAATCTTGACGCGGAGCGGACCAGATTAAAGGCCGAGATTTGGAAGGCGCTGCTGCACGATGGGGCTGCAGCGATCGATCTGTATCTTGAGCAGAAACGCAATCTGGATGCCGCCGTGAGCGGCATCGATGCCGGCCTGGCCAGCAAAGGGCAGGCACTACGGGCCAAGGAACGCGACTTGGCGGAACTCGAAAGCCAAGTGACCAGTGTCGAGCCGACAGTAACGAAGATCAACGACACCCTCGCCTCGTTCGGCTTCACTAATTTTCGATTGGCTACTGCTCCTGACAAGGCCGGTTTCTACCGCTGTGTTCGGGATAATGGCACCGATGTGGGCCGCACATTAAGCGAGGGGGAGAAGGGGTTCGTCACCTTCCTCTATTTTTTCAGCCGTATCAAAGGTAGCCTCTCACAGACCGGAATGAACGAGGATCGGCTCGTGGTGTTGGACGATCCTGTATCGAGCTTCGACAGCGATGTCTTGTTCGTCGTCAGCGCGATGATCCGCAGTTTGATAGACGAGGCCTGCCGTGGCCATGATCAGGTAAAGCAGGTCCTCATCCTCACGCACAACATCTATTTCCATAAGGAAGTATCTCTCGATCATAAGCAGACGTTCTGGATCGTGCGGAAAACACGCGGGATATCCGAGATAACCGGCTTCGAGCGCAATCCGATCCGCAGTTCCTACGAACTGCTTTGGGAAGAGGTGCGCACGCCCTCGCTCAACATCGTGACCATTCAGAACACCCTGCGCCGCATCCTGGAGAACTACTTCACGATCTTCGGCGGGGTGGACCGTGACGATATCGTGAAGCACTTCGAGGGGGACGAGAAATTGATCTGCGCATCGCTTTTCTCATGGATCAATGCCGGGTCGCACTCCATCATGGATGATCTGTCGGTTGCAACAGACGAAGGCACCGCACGCAGGTATCTGGAAGTGTTCGAGAAGATCTTCGTCAAAACAGATCATGCCGCACACTACAGGATGATGACTGAACGGCCTGAATGATCGGCTACGGTTGCATCCCTTGTTTCATTTGCCCTCGCATCCCGAACCCTCATCGGCTATTTCTGTGCAGGACGTCGCGCCTTTCGGCGTCGCACTCTGGGGAACCGGTTCGCGAGGAGAACAAAGCCCGACAAGGCGATTACCGTGCCGCCAGTGCCGAACAGGAGCAGCCACCAGCTATTGATCCGGTCGCGCTCGGTCCAGTCCATGATGTGCAACCCCCAGATGAAATCGAAGAAGCGCCACGTATCGCTCCTCGCCGCTAAGGTCGTCCCGCTTGAGGCATCAATATAGAGCCTTGTCTGGTCTTCATCGGAGAAGGTGACTTGCCACGCTGGGAACGGGGCTCGAAACTCAGTTCCGATCGGATCCTCGACCAGCTTTGCCCCGGCAATCGATGTCTCCGGCCCGGTCCAAGCGGCAAGTGCGACGGCCTCGGCATCCGCGCGTGACAGCGGGGATATCTTATTCCCGGTATCAGCCCGGTGCAGTGTGGTCGAGCCATCCTCTCGTTCGACCTGGACGACCGGATGCCCGGCAACCGACTTCGTCGTCAGGGCTACGATACCTCGCCGGTCGGTCAACCACTGCGGTGCTGGAAAGTCCGAAACCAATGGTTTGGCTTGCCGCGATATGACGTGCTCGGAGCGCACCTGCTCGATTTTGAGGAACGACATGATCGCGCCCGTGGCCATCCAGAGCAGGACTTGCACGCCGATGAACAGTGCGAGCCACTTGTGGAGCTTGCTGCCGAATACATGCAGGCGATGCTTGCGAGACGGAATTCGTTGCGCCGAGGGCTCTCCCACGGTATGCGCCTAGCCGCGCGGCGCGCGCGACGACGAATGGTATTGGACGATCTTCCACCCATCGGCGTCATGCGAAAGGACCGAAGTCGCAACGCCCTCGCGTTCAATTACGCGGCCATCCGCCAGCTCGATTCGGTAGATGTAGGTTTCACGTCCGTATGCCATATGCCCCATCCGGGTGATCTCGACTGTCGGCTCCCGGAAAGTGAAGTTAGTGATCGCGCCTAGTTCAGGCCCGAGATGATGCTCCATGTAGTGCGTAAAACTGCCTTCGGGCTTCCCGTTTTCAAAAACATGTGAATCATCTGCGAACAGGGCAGTCATCGCCTCCGCGTCGCGCTCTGTCAGCGCTACCCGATAGGCGATCAGCGCAGCCTGAGCGCCTGCGATGTCCTGGTTCATGGCCGCCATGTGGTCTGCATGATTCATATCCCGCGCGGGATGATCCATGGGCATGGCGGCCGAGTGACCCGCATGCGCCGAATGATCCACGGTCTGTGCCATCGTCGGGACTGCAGCACTTGCGAGGCCTGCAGCAATCAAGCTGCGAACAATAATGATGTGCATCGAACTTTCCTTTTCCTCAAAACCAGAACCGTATGCCGACGACGTAATTCGTGACGCTAGGGTCTTCACCCTCGGCGCGCGCGTAATCAGCGCTCTGGCCGATGCGCCATTCCTGATCGACCCCGATATAGGGTGCGAACTCGCGTGCGAAGTGGTAGCGTAAACGCAGGCCAGCCTCGACCGAATCTAGGCCCGCTCCGATCCCCAGTTCGGGGACGTCTTGCGCCGAAAACGAGGCTTCCACACGAGGCTGCAATATCAGACGCTGCGTAATCCGCTGATCCAGTTCGGCCTCAACGCGCGCAGTCAGGTCTCCCCTGTCCGACAGGAAAGCAGCCGCATCTATCTCGAAGAGATAAGGGGCAAGACCCTGGATACCGACCACGGCATAGGTGCGATCCATCGGGACGAAGTCCTGTCGGATACCGGCTTGGAGGTCGAAGAATGGCGCAATCGCACGACTGTAGAGCGCCTGGACCTCGGCACTCTCGATCTCTTCGCCGAAGCTTCCTTCGCCTTCCGATTTGAACCAGAACTTGTCGAGATCACCGCCGTAATAGCCCTGCAAATCCCACAAATATCCGTCTTCGCCTTCACGCGCGCGGTATTCCATCCGGTCGCCCTGCACCCAATAGTAGAGGATGTCGCCCAGTTCGGACGGGAGACCGTCGCGGCTCGCGCGCATCGCGTCCGCGCCCCAGATCGCATCGGCGGCGCGCGGTGGGCCGGAGCCTGCCCCGGGCGGCGGCGGAGCGAAGGGGATCTCGGCAGCGCCGGGTTGCTCCATCGCTCCGTGATCCATTTGCGAATGGTCCATGCCCTGCATTCGGCTGTGGTCCATCTGCGAATGATCCATAGCGCCGTGATCCATAGTGCCGTGATCCATCGCCTGAGGTGTGTCAGGGGCCATCTCTTTCATCCGGTCATGGTCCATCCGGTCATGGTCCATGCCTTCCATCTGGCCGTGGTCCATCTGTGAATGGTCCATCGCCTTGTGATCCATTTCCGCGGGGCCACCGGGTTCGCACTGCCCCTCAGGCACGGGATGACCCATTGCGCGGTGGCGCTCGGCCTCCTTCTGGCAATCCGTCTCTGCGGATTTCGTGGCAGGTTCATGTTCGGCGTGGCCAGCGTGATCCTGTGCGAAGGCGGGCGCAGCGGTGGTCAGCAGCAGCGTGAAGAGCACAGTTCTCATCGATCGCTCCCCACGCGCGGTTCCTCGGCTTCCTCGCCCCTAGGCGCGACCGTTACGATCTGAAACATGCCTGAGTGCATGTGGTAGAGAAGGTGGCAGTGGAACGCCCAGTCGCCTTCTTCATTCGCGGTGAGGTCGAAGGTGGCGCTGCCGCCCGGCTGGACGATCACGACGTTCTTCAAGGGCTGGTGTTCCGCCGGTGCTCCATTGACCAGCTCGAAGAAGTGGCCGTGGAGGTGGATCGGATGCGCCATCATGGTGTCATTGACCAGCCTCACCCGAACCCGCTCATTATAGGCGAAGCGGATCGGGTCGTCGGTGACGGCGGAGAATTTCTTGCCGTCGAATGACCACATATAACGTTCCATATTGCCGGTGAGGTGGATCTCCATCTGCCGCGAGGGTGTGCGGGCGTAGCGATTGGCTTCCAGCGCCACGAGATCATTATAGGTGAGCACCCGGTGCGGCACCTTGTCGAGACCAATGCCCGGATCGCCCATTCGGTCGACCGGGTTCATCGACACCATGTCGATGCCCGGCCCGACGTGAACGTCAGGCGGCAGGAGCGAGGTATCGCGCATGTTCATGTCGCCCATCGCTGCTGCACTCATCATCTCGGGCGTGGATGTCTGGGCCGGAACCGTCTCGTGCCCCATCGCCGAATGGTCCACCATGCTCTGATCTGTTCCAGCCGTGGCGCTGCTGCCATGATCCATACCGCCATGGTCCATTCCAGCCATGCCCATCGCCGCCATCGTCAGCAGCGGCGGTTCGCGCAACGCGGGAACGGCTGCGCGCGCGCCGGGACGGCTGACGAGATGTGCCAGCGCCATCCCTGAACGGTCCATGCTCTCGGCCACCACCGCCATCGCTTCGCCAGTCGGCTCGACGAGAAAATCGTAGGTTTCTGCCGTGCCTATCTGGAATTCGTCGACTTCGACCGGGCGCACCGCGATCCCGTCGGCGGCAACGATCGTCAGCTTCGCGCCCGGGATGCGGATGTTGAAAAAGCTCATCGCGCTGCCGTTCATCACCCGAAAGCGCACGCGTTCGCCGGGGCGGAACAGATACTCCAGCCCTTCTTCCGGCCCCATGCCGTTGGCGAGGTAGGTGTATGTCGAGCCGGACACATCGGTAATGTCGGTCGGCATCATGCGCATTTTGGCCCACATCCGCCGTTCCTCGCCGGTCAGGTCGTAATCGTCCGTCCAGCTGCGCTGCTGCATATTGAAATAAGCCTCGCCCTTTTTGAGCTTATCCATAATCGTATGACTATGCAGCGGCGTAAACTCTGAAAGGAGGAGCACGTAGTCTCGGTCAGCCTGGATCGGGTCGGGCTCCGCAGGATCGACTACCAGCGGGCCGTAATGTCCGGATTGCTCCTGCAGCCCGGAGTGCGAGTGCCACCAGTAGGTGCCCGACTGCCGAATGGCGGGCAGGTCGTAGACGAATGTCTCGCCGGGTCGGATGCCGGGGAAGCTGACGCCGGGCACACCGTCGAACTGGAACGGGACCAGCAGGCCGTGCCAATGGACAGAGGTATCTTCCTGAAGGGCGTTGGTGACATGGATCCGGACCGGCTCCCCTTCCCTCAGGCGAACCAGCGGCCCAGGGATCGTGCCATTGACCGCCACTGCGTGGCCGCGGCGACCCTGCACGACCCGCATGCCCTCGCCCACGGTCAGGCGAATGTCGCGGCCGGAGACCTCGTCGAAACCGGTGCGGATTATCCCACCATGTTGCAGCGACGCACCGCGCGCCCAGGCTGGGACTGCAGCACTCGCACCCAGCAGGCCGCCAGTCGCGACACTCGAGCCGAGGAAACTTCGGCGATTCATTGCCTGCATCAAAATGATCCTGCTTGTCCGGGGTTTATCCAGTCTTACGCGCCCCAAAGCCCTTTCCCTCATTCGAACAGGATTTTTTCCCTCAACCTCTTGCGCGCCCGATACACCAGTGCCTCGAGCGCCTTTTCGGAGATGCCGAGCAGGACAGCTGCTTCGTTCTGGCTTTGCCCGTCGATAGCCACGAGGATTAGCGCTTCACGCAACCGCAGAGGCAGGCGCTGGATTTCAGCGTGGGTCTTCTGCAGGAGCTGTCGGTCAACAGCCTCGGCTTCCGGCGATGGCGACAGGTCGACGGCGAGTTCGGGCATTGCAACCGTTCCGAAACCCAAAAACCGAGCAGCCTTCTTGCGCCGCAGCTTGTCGCGGCACTTGTTGAGCGTGATCGTCGTTAGAAATGGCAATATAGGCCGTGTAGGGTCTATCTGAGCGCGAGCGATCCATGCCGACGCGAGCGCGTTCTGCACTGCGTCTTCGGCCTCATCACGAACACCCAGCATCCGCTGCGCTGTCGACATCAAGACAGGGATGAGCGGCTCTACGAGCTGCGTGAATGCGCGGCGGTCGCCGGCGACGACCTTGGTGACGAGATTTTGGTCGTAACTGTCGGACTGCCCCTGCACCCTGCGATTATTCCGGCGGGGAGCCGGTCAGAGCCCGGGCCACCTGTCGATCGAATTGGCGTTGCTGCTCTTCGTCTAGGATCCTGCGCATGGCGAACACATGCCGAACACTCGCCTTTTGCAATTCCCCCATGCTGGCATGCACCTTGTCGATGGCAGCACTTACCTCGGGGCCGTATTCATGTTCGCTGTTCATCGCGGCCGCGAGATCGGCATTTGCGCGCCGCACCGCGAACTCACGTTGGGCGTTCTCAATGGCATGCCGCTCCTCGAGCTGATCAATCTGGTTTTCTTGCTCCGCAGTGAGCTCGAGCTGTTCATGGACGAATTCGTGGAGACCGCCAGGCTGGGCTGGCGTGAACCATCGCTCGGCAGCGATAGCGCCAAGGCTTCCGGCCAGCGCGGCGAGTAGGATAGCCACCGCGATCTGAAGCTTCACGTTCTTCATCGATTGACGTGAAGCAGCGCGGATGGAGAGAGGCGCGCCTCATTGAGCAGCGGGTAGTTTCGATCCTGGGCGTAGACCGGCGTTTGAACCGTGAATGCCCCCGCGCTCAATCCAACGGCGAACAAGCCAATGAACAGCGCACTGCGCACGGTCCTTTCCCGCCGCGCGTTAATGTCACCGACCCGCTCCCACACGCCTTCCATGAAATCGGTGGACACCTCAGACGGCGGACCTCCGGCAAGTGCTTCCAGGATTGGTTCCAAATGCTGGTTCATCGGTTCGGCTCGATCCTTCACTGATTGGTCGTCACATTCATTACGCGCGATTGACCCGCTTCCCTTATTAAATTTCTGATGAGGGAAGAGAGGTTGGGCTGCGTAATGGGCAGCATAGGTCTCGTTAACGAGCTGTGAAAAGGGGCATCCTCTAGTATGAAAGCCGTCAATATGCTGCTGCTTGTCTGCGCAGGATTTCTCGTGGGCGGCCCAGCCTATGCCCATGGCGATGAGACGCACGGCGGCGAAGCAAGCGCCATCATTGGTGCGCAAGACAGCGAGAATACCCCGATGGCAGGCCCAGGTCAGCCTACATCAACCTCCTCCTCGGAGGCCGCCCAGCCATCCACCGACCATGACGCGTCTGTCAGGGACCATGAGAGTGGCAGCAACAACGGCGGTTTCGTGAGTCTTCTCGAACAGCTGCATCCCGCGACGGTTCATTTCCCGATCGCCCTGTTCCTGATGGCGGCGTTAGCCGAACTCTTCGTCATGGTGGGCAGAGGCGGCAGCATGGAACCGGCCATTCGCGTCATGATTTACGGCGGCGCGGCAGGAGCCGTCCTGGCTGCTCTGTTCGGTTGGATCCACACCGGTCTCTGGTTCGGAGGCGACATGGCAATGCAATTGCATCGCTGGAACGGGATGCTGATCGTTGTGATCGGAATTGCACTTGCTGCACATGTCCGCAGCTCGCGCGAACGCAGGACAATCCTGCGCGCTGGCTTGTTCACCACGGCCACTCTGATCTTATTCCAGGGCTACCTGGGCGGCGAGCTCGCCCATGGGCCCAATCATCTTGGCCTCTCGTGGGCCTGAAGGAGAACGTGATGTATCGCTCTACACGCCTCAGACGGGCAGGAACTTTGCTGCTGGGGACGGCGCTGGCCGGCCTGGCAGCGTGCGATCGACAGGCCGAGCCGGTTTCGCTGGACGATGACTCCGGATCCGCCGGGGCTACGGTATCGACTTCAGCGCCGACGACGCAGCGACCCACCGAGCAGCCCGACGAGGCGAGTTCCGTCGGTGCGCCCGCCGTCGAGGCGCCAGAGCCTGAGCGAGGGAGCGCACGTCCGGCCCCGGTTAGCGCGCCTTCGGGCGTTTCGACACCTGCGGCCCCGAAACCCGTGCCCCCGAAGCCTGTGCTCTCGGCCGCTCCCGATGTCGAACAAGCAGATGTGCATGCAGGTCACGATATGGGCTCGATGTCCGACCACGACATGGATCAGATGTGAAAGGTTTGGAGATGAAAGCTATGTCTTCAGATAGCGCCTTTCGCAGGATTCGGACAGCTAGCACAACTTTCGCAATAGTTCTTCTGACCGCCTGCACAAGCGCTGCCCAAGGTAGTCCATACGTGATGTTCCGCGATCCGCAGTGCGGTTGCTGCGAGGAATGGGCGAAGCATGTCAACGCCGGCTTGAGCCACGAGGTTGCGGTGCGCGAAGACCGCCCGATGACAGAGGTAAAAACCGAGTTGGGCGTGCCCGATGACCTGTCTTCGTGCCATACCATGGAGGTCGCGGGTTATGTGATCGAGGGCCATGTGCCCGCTCGCGAAATCGCTCGCCTGCTCGACGAGCGACCGCAAGGTATAGCAGGGCTGGCCGTGGCGGGAATGCCACTGGGCTCACCCGGCATGGAGGCCGGCGGCAGGGTCCAGCCATATCAGGTAATCGCCTTTGGTCCGGCTGGCCGAAGCGTATATGCGAGCTACCCGGGGTCGCAGTGAGTTTGCTGGAGTAGCAGTTATTCGATCAACCAATCAGCCTTGGCACCCCGATTGCCTCGCCGCAGCAGCTAGCGAGCGCCCTGTCCGCTCTCGTGTCCCGGGCATTGCTAAACGCATGGGCGGCAGCAAAAGGCAGACGGGCTTCGGCTCGACTACCGAGAATCTGAGCAAGTTTGGCATGGGTCGGCGAGCTTGCGCCCCGACTTGGTGGGGGGCCGTCCTGTGATCTCTGCTCTGCTTCTGGGCTTTGTGCTTTTCGGGATCTCGATCTACCTGCACTTGTGGATGCTACGGGCTGCGAAGTCCGTGTCGCCACCCGGCAAGGATCCTCGCCATCTGCGCCTGCTTGCAGGTTCCAGCATCGTTCTTTTGAGTCACTTGATGGTCGCCGGTATTTTCGCAGGTGGCATGTATCTCGCGTCGGTCTGGGGTCTCGGCAACCTTGAGAAAGCCGTCATCGAGAGCTGGATGGATTATTACTATTTCGCGTTGATCACCATTTCGACCGTTGGGCTCGGGGATATTTTGCCGGCCGGTCATATGCGGGCGATCTCCGGTATCGCCGCGCTGACCGGATTTTTGATCATCAGTTGCACGGCCCAATACATCTACAAGACCATGAGCGAACAGGAGGACTGAAATGGCCCAACGCAAGGAACACGATCAGGGTGAAGGAGGAAGCAATTACTGGCGCTTCATGGCGATGGTCTCGACATCGACCGTCATCATGTTCTTGCTAATGTATTCCAACACTTATGATGCCGATCACTTGTTTTGGAGTGAAACCCGCTTCTGGATGATGTTCGTAATGGGGGCCATGATGATGGTCGTCATGCTCCTTTTTATGTGGGGCATGTATAAGGACAAGACCAAGAACTTCATCATTCTCGGGGTCGCCGCGGTCGTATTTGCGCTCGCGCTGTGGCTGGTCCGTAGCCAGACCACAGTGGACGACGAGGAATTCATGGCGGCGATGATCCCGCACCACTCGATCGCCATCATGACCAGCGAGCGGGCGAGCATCAAGGATCCGCGGGTGCGCAAACTCGCGCATGACATCATCCTCGCTCAGCGCCGTGAGATCGCGCAGATGAAGTATTTGATCGCCGATATTGAGGAGAACGGCGTGCGAACCGAAAGACGCCTGCCGGACGGGATAGAAGCGCCGGGTTCTACAGCCTCGCAGCCAAATCCTGTCCCTGCCGAAGGAGCCGCGCAATGAAGACGAACTTTTTCCTCATCGCCGGACTGACTGCGACACTGGCCGCATGCAATCAGAACACTGCCATCGGGAATGACCGCGAAGCGCGTCTGGACCCGCCTGCGGAAGCCTCGCCGATCGAACCGGCATCTAGCGCGCTTCAGAATGTCGCGACCGCGCTGGTGAAACCGGAGACCATGAGCGCAGCCGATATCGCGGCAATCGGCGGAACGAGCGGACGGTGCGTCTACAGCTTGACGGAGGTCGGGTTCCCCACCGTGGTCTATGAGCCTGGCGCACAGGCATTCGTCAAATTGAACGGAAAGCTGATCCCGATGCAGGCCGCAGGACGGGATCGTTATGTGAGCGGCGAACTGCTGCTGACGATGCGCACTCTCGATGACGAGGGCAACGCCGGATTGCAGTCGCAGGAGATCGTCATCGTGCCGCCTGGCGCTGAGGACGAACTGGGCTACCGTGGCTATATAAATTGTGAAAATTAGCGGCGTTAGTGACGGCAGCTACACTCTCCCTGAGCTTATCGGCTCAGGAATGCCACGGCTGACCGAAATGGGCTCGGGTCTTTAATTTTGGCGATGTTCTGGCAAGCTGCGCGCTCTGGCAGAGAAGAAATGAGACTGGCTAATCGGTCTAGATGCATACCTTAAGCGCACGCTGCCGCGAGCGGATTGCGCTCGACGCGCCGACACCAAGACGCATCCAACCTCATGGTAGCCCATGCCGCCGTCAATCGCCGGAATTACCCGGTCCCCAGGTCTTGTGAAACCGTTCCTGCCATCTAAGCTGGCCTTCTGCCACCAGCAGACAGCGTGATTCACTTCAACGAGCAAGGGAATCTCGGTCGAGTCGGTCCGTGTGGAAACCGCTCTAACCTGCATTGTTAGGCCGTTCGAGCAATACCTTGCTTGTCGATTCACAAACTGATACTATACCCCCCTAGGGTATAAGATGCCATGAAGGTGGTTGGCGCATAAACAAGAGCAAGCCTGCAATCTTAAATCGTCTTCGTCGCATCGAGGGGCAGGTTCGCGGTGTCTCGCAAATGGTCTCCGATGACCGCTATTGCGTCGACATTTTGCAACAAGTGCAGGCGATAAAAGCTGCCCTTGGGAAAGCTGAAAGCGAGATCCTAAAGGACCATGCTGCCTGTTGCGTCGCAGAAGCAATCTTGTCCGGCGACGTCGACGAGCAACGGGCAAAATTTACCGAACTGGTCGATCTCTTCGACAAGGTGAAGCGATGACCCGGGTGCGCAACGCCCAATATTATTCGATCGCAACCTGTGTCGCAGACGGCCTATAATAAATTCAAACAGGAGGTTCAAATGCAAGAACAGACTTTGAAGACAAGCGCCATTCGCTGGGGCTGGACCTTGAGTATCCTCCTGCTCATATCATATCTGCTTTGTATCGGTTTTGGCGTTGTATTTCCTGCGCGAGTTCACATGCACGAAGCGTGGGCTCCGCTTCTGCCAGGCTTTGAGTGGCTCACACTGGAGGGATTCGTTGCCGGGGCAATCGGAAGCTTTCTTTATGGGTGGTATTTTGCGCTGCTTGGCGTGCCGCTCTTTCGTCTGTTTGGCGGAGGCCGTAAATCATGAGCGCATATACCTGTCCGATGCACCCTGAGGTGCAGCAGGACACGCCCGGGAAATGCCCCAAATGCGGGATGAATCTCGTCCTGCTGAACTCGGAAGGCGCGGCGTCAGGCGAACACGCATGCTGCCATAGCGAAGGCGCGGAGCGGCAGCAGGGTGCGGACACCGGCGAATATGACCGCGTTCCGCCCGGTCATGACGGGACGGTCTATACCTGCCCGATGCATCCCCAGGTCCGGCAGACCAAGATGGGCTCGTGCCCGATTTGCGGCATGGGGCTGGAACTGGAATCGGCTGGAATGGCCGACGATGGCCCTAATCCCGAGCTGGTCGATTTTAGCCGGCGGTTCTGGGTGGGCGCCGTGCTTACGATTCCGCTGCTGATCCTCACCATGGGGCCGTTTCTCGGCCTTGGCATTCGCGATACTATTGGTGAGCGCACGACGCTGTGGATCGAATTTGCGCTGGGCACACCGGTGGTCCTGTGGTGCGGCTGGCCGTTCCTTGTGCGCGGCTGGAATTCCTTTCGGACGATGAACCTCAACATGTTTTCGCTGATCGGCATGGGGGTAATGGCCGCCTGGCTGTTCAGCGTCGTTGCAATTATTGCGCCCGATATCTTCCCATCTGGCTTCCGCGATGCAGAAGGCAATGTCGGCGTTTATTTCGAGGCTGCAGCGGTGATCGTGACCCTGGTCCTGCTTGGCCAGGTGATGGAACTGCGTGCTCGCGAGGGCACCGGCAAGGCTATCCGCGCCTTGCTTGATCTGGCGGCCAAAAGCGCGCGGATCATCCGGCCGGACGGGACCGAGGAAGAGATTGCGCTCGAGGATGTTGCCGTCGGAGATCGCCTGCGCGTCCGTCCCGGGGACAAGATGCCCGTCGACGGGCTTGTGCTCGACGGACGCTCCTCGGTCGACGAAAGCATGATCAGCGGCGAGCCGGTTCCGGTCGAGAAGGTCGCGGGCGATGATGTGACCGGCGCGACCATCAACGGCACCGGCTCCCTGATCATCGAAGCGACCCGGGTGGGGTCCGAAACCATGTTGGCGCAGATCGTCGGGATGGTGGCGGCAGCTCAGCGGTCCCGCGCCCCGATCCAGAAATATGCTGATAAGGTGGCAGGCCTGTTTGTGCCTGCCGTTATCGGGATCGCTGTTCTCGCCTTCATCGGCTGGGCGATCTGGGGCCCGGCACCGGCACTCTCCTACGCCTTAATCGCGGCGGTTGCGGTGCTAATAATCGCCTGTCCGTGCGCGCTTGGCTTGGCGACGCCGATGTCGATCATGACCGCAACCGGGCGCGGCGCGCAAGTCGGCGTTCTGATCAAGAATGCCGAGGCACTTGAGCGGTTCGAGACCATCGACACGCTGATCGTCGACAAGACCGGCACCTTGACCGAAGGCAAGCCGCGGCTGGTCGCGGTGATGCCCGAGGAGGGCTTCGACGAAGCCGAAGTCCTACGCCTGGCCGCGTCGCTCGAACGCGGATCGGAACATCCGCTGGCCGAAGCCATCGTGCGCGGGGCCGAAGAGCGTGGGGCGATAATAGGCGATGCGAGCGAGTTTGAGGCGATCACCGGCAAGGGCGTGAAAGGCACTGTCGGCGGCAAAGCCGTGGCGCTGGGTAATATCGCCATGGTCCGCGATCTGGGCCTGGAGGCAGAGGCGCTGACAGGTAAGGCCAATGCCCGGCGTGACGACGGCGAGACCGTCATGTTCGTGATGGTCGGCGGCAAGGTTGCGGGTCTGGTCAGCGTCGCCGATCTGGTCAAGGAAACCACCCCTGTTGCGCTCAAGGAACTGCATGCGCTCGGCCTGCGGATCATCATGGCCACCGGCGACAATGAACGAACGGCCAAGGCCGTAGCCGCGCGCCTCGGCATCGATGAGATCCGTGCCGATGTTCTCCCCGAGGACAAGGCGCGAATTATTCGCGAGCTGCAGGCCAAGGGCGCCAAGGTCGCAATGGCGGGCGACGGGGTGAATGATGCCCCGGCGCTGGCCCAGGCCGATGTCGGTATCGCAATGGGCACCGGAGCCGATGTTGCCATCGAAAGCGCCGGCATTACCTTGGTCAAAGGAAACCTCGATGGCATCGTGCGCGCGCGGCGACTTGCCCGTGCCACCATGCGCAATATCCGGCAGAACCTGTTCTTCGCGCTAATCTACAATACGGCCGGTGTTCCGATTGCAGCGGGCGTGCTGTATCCCTTCTTCGGCATTTTGATCAGCCCGATGTTCGCCGCCTTTGCGATGAGCGCGTCCTCTATCTCGGTGGTGCTGAACTCGCTGCGGCTGCGGAGCGCCAAGGTATGACCGAGACCGGGCACGAGGGGCATTCGACAAAAGACAATCAGGAGAACAAGGGAACGATAAGCCTTTACGGAGGCATCGCTATGGGCACCGGCGTGATGATCGGTGCGGGCATCTTCGCGCTGACCGGCCAGATCGCCGAACTTGCAGGTCCTCTGTTCCCCCTGTCTTTCGTGGCCGGGGCACTAGTTACGGCTCTAGCCGCATACAGTTATATCAAAATGTCGAATGCGTGGCCGTCCTCCGGCGGGATCGCGATGATACTGCAAAAGACCTATGGTCCAGGAGTGGTGGCAGCGTCCGCATCGCTCCTCATGGCGCTATCGATGGTCATCAACGAGAGTCTGGTCGCGCGAACCTTTGCCACATACGCGCTGCGTCCATTCGGCATGGAGCAGAACAGCTTGCTTCTGTCCGTATTGGCCTTGGGCCTAATCGTGTTCGCATATCTGGTGAATGCTGCAGGCAACCGCTCGGTCAGCGGATTTTCGCTGGTCATGTCGGCAATCAAGATTGGGGGCATCGCCATTTTTGCCGTCACCGCCATCTGGGCGAGCGGCCTCTTCTCGGGCGCCTTCACCCAGGATGCGTCGATGACGAGCGGGGGATCCTTCCTGGCGTCAGTTGCCTTTTCCATCCTTGCCTTCAAAGGTTTCACCACAATCACCAACAGCGGCGGCGAAATTGTCGACCCACACCGCAATGTGGGGCGGACGATCATCTTTTCGATCGCCATCTGCGTCGCGACCTATTTGCTCGTCGCGCTGGCCGTCGGTTCGAGCCTGACTATTGGTCAGATCGTGGAAGCACGGGATTACTCGCTGGCTGCGGCAGCAAGACCCGCGCTCGGCCAGGTTGGATTTTATTTCACGGTCCTCATCGCTCTTGCGGCGACAACCTCCGGCGTCATCGCAAGCGTTTTTGCCGTGTCACGCATGCTCGCGATGCTGACCAAGATGAAGATGATACCGCACAGCCATTTCGGCATGAGCGGCAGCATCCGCAGCCACATGCTGGTCTATACAGTCGTGGTCGCAGGAGCGCTCGCCGTCCTTTTCGACCTGTCACGGATCGCTTCGCTGGGCGTATTCTTCTATCTTGTCATGGATATGCTGGTGCATTGGGGCGTTTTTCGTCACCTGCGCCACGAAATCGGCGCAAAGGCGACGGTCCTTCTGACAGCCTTGGCTGCCGATGCAGTGATCCTTGCGGCTTTCACGATGATCAAGCTTCGTTCGGATCCGATGATCGTAGCTTACGCCGTCGGAGGCATCTTGCTGGTATTTGCGGCCGAATGGATATTTCTGTCGCGGCAATCCCGTGAGGAGCGCGAGTGAATTTCGCATCTCGGGCCTTCGGGCGATCAAAACCGAAGATCGGGTAAGGGGTATATGCGAAACTATCTCGAGATGCCGGAGATCTGGATCGCCACAAATGGTTTCCTTTTGGCATTTCTGTGGGAAATGCTGCAAATGCCCGTCTACGACATGGGGGGTCTTTCGACCTGGCAGGCGACCAAGAACTGCGCTTTCGCCACCTTCGGAGACGCAGGAATCATGGTATTTGCCTATTGGGTAGCGACGCGGTTTGCGCCCGATCGGCTCTGGTTGCGGCAGTGGCACGTTCGCCTGCTGGCGACCTACCTCAGCGTCGGAATGCTTGTAACGATCGTCGTCGAGCATTTCGCTTTGAGGAGCGATTGGGGCTGGACCTATTCCGAGACTATGCCGACGATAGCGACCATCGGACTGGTGCCCATTTTGATGTGGTTGATCGTTCCGATGGTGACTCTGGCGATGGCGAGGCGGTCGCTGTTCGGCGGGAAAGCAGACAGCGGCGATTGATCATTGCGGCAGAAAGGTGGGTCCGAACGGATGGGCGCCGTCCGGACCCGGTTTTGCTTTATTGCTTGCTTACTGACGTGATCTGATTGCCCGCATCGCTTGCCTCGAACTCAAAAGTGATCGTGTCGCCGACGGCAACTTCGTCGCGGACTTCCGGTGTCGCATCGAAAGCCATGGTCATCGCCGGCCACTCCATCGCCGGGACCGGACCGTGATCGAGGGTGATCGTGCCAGCTTCGGCATCGATCTCAGTGACCGTGCCTTGTGCGCTACCGGCTCGAACAGCGCCAGACTGCGTCATCGGCATATTTTCAACGTTCATCGGCATCTCGTCCACTGCCATCGGCATCTCTTCAGTTGCCATGGGCATTTCGCTGTCGCTCGCATTGTCACATCCAGCCAGAGCTAGCGATAGTGCCAGCGTCGGCGCCAGCACGGTCAGACGGGTTGAATAGCGCATTGATCTTCTCCTTGGGGTAGATTGGGCTCGGAAGCCCGGGGACGCCGCATCAACAGATATGCAGCGGGAAGCACGAACATCGAAAGCAGCGGGGCCGTAATCATTCCGCCGATCATCGGGGCCGCAATGCGGCTCATCACTTCAGAGCCCGCGCCGGTTCCGATGAGGATCGGGAACAGGCCTGCCAAAATGACGGCCACGGTCATTGCCTTAGGCCGGACCCGCAGCAAAGCGCCCTCGCGAATGGCTTCATCGACACCTTCTGCATCCAGTTCGCCGCTGTGGCGTTCGAGTGCAGCCTTGAGGTAGATCATCATGACCACACCGAACTCGGCGGAGACGCCTGCAAGCGCTATGAAGCCCACCGCCGTTGCCACGGATTGGTTATAGCCCATCAGGTAAAGCAACCAGAAGCCGCCGGTAAGCGCGAAGGGTAGCGTCCCCATGATCAGCAGCGCTTCGTCAAGGCGGCGGAAGATCAGGTAGAGCAGAAGGAAGATGATCGCGAGCGTGGCAGGGACGACGATTTGCATCCGCTCGTAGGCGCGGGTCAGATATTCGAACTGACCGGCATAAGACAGGCTCACACCGGCGGGGAGTTCCACGCCCGCAGCGATAGCTTGCTGCAAATCTTCCACAACGGACGAAAGGTCACGTCCGCGCACATCGACATAGACATAGCTTGTCAGCCGTCCCTGCTCGCTCTTGAGCATCGGCGGACCGCTGGTCACTTCGATATCTGCAACGGTGCCGAGCGTGATCTGCTGACCCGACGGGGTCAGGACCGGAAGAGTTCTGATATCCTCCACGCTATCGCGGATTTCGCGCGGATAGCGGACATTGATCGGATAGCGCGCCAGACCCTCGACCGTGCGACCGACATTGGCGCCGCCAATCGCACCGGAGACGATCTCCTGCACATCGGCGATGTTGAGGCCGTAGCGGGACGCAGCAACTCGATCGATATCGACGTCGATATATCGCCCGCCTGACAATCTCTCGGCGAGAGCCGAGCTAACGCCGGGCACTTGTTTGGCGACACTCTCTACCTCGAGTGCCACGCGCTCGAGCTCTTGCAGGTCCTCGCCAGAGACCTTGACGCCGATCGGGCTCTTGATGCCCGTTGCCAGCATGTCGATCCGGTTGCGGATAGGGGGAACCCAGACGTTGGCCAGGCCCGGCACCTGAACCACGCGGTCGAGCTCATCGACAAGCTTCTCGGCTGTCATCCCCTCGCGCCATTCGTCACGCGGTTTGAATTGGATGGTGGTTTCGAACATCGTCAGTGGCGCCGGGTCAGTCGCTGTGTCCGCGCGGCCTGCTTTGCCAAAGACGGTCTCGACCTCGGGCACGGACTTGATCAGGCGATCGGTTCGCTGGAGCAGGTCGGATGCCTGTTGCGGCGAAAGGCCCGGCAGCGCGCTCGGCATGTAGAGCAGGTCACCTTCATCGAGTGGCGGGAGAAACTCCCCGCCGAGGCGCGAGAACGGGATAATCGTGGTCAGAAAAATGAGTCCAGCGATTGCCAGCGTCATCTTTGGCCGCCGCATGACCCAGCCGAGTCCTGGACGATAAGCGCGGGTCAATCCGCGGTTGATCAAGTTGGTGTCTTCCGCGGGGATCTTTCCCCGTATCAACCAGCCCATCAGCACCGGGACCAACGTTATCGAGAGGATAGCCGCGGCCGCCATCGCGTAGGTTTTGGTGAAGGCGAGCGGAGCGAACAGCTTGCCCTCCTGTGCCTGCAAAGTGAAGACTGGAAGGAACGAGAGGGTGATAATCAGCAGGCTAAAAAACAGCGCCGGACCGACCTCCTTCGAAGCGTCGCCCACAATCCGCCACCGCTCGTTATTGGACATTACCGCATCCTGATTCTCGTGGGTCCAGCGCTCGATATGCTTGTGCGCATTCTCGACCATCACGATCGCGGCATCGACCATCGCCCCGATCGCGATGGCGATACCGCCGAGCGACATAATATTCGCGTTCAGCCCCTGGATGCGCATCACCATGAAAGCGGCGAGGATCCCGATAGGAAGCGTCACGATAGCAACAAGCGCCGAGCGCACATGCCACAGGAACAATCCGCATACGAGACCGACGATGATGAATTCCAGGATCAGCTTTTTCGTCAGGTTCTCGACCGAAGCATCAATCAGGGCCGATCTGTCATAGACTGTGACGACTTCGACCCCTTCGGGCAGGCTCGCAGATAGCTGCTCGAGTTTCTCTTCGACAGCTGCGATGGCCTCACGCGCATCTCCGCCCTGACGCAGGATGACGATGCCGCCGGCAACCTCACCTTCGCCGTTCAGTTCTGCGATACCGCGCCTTAGTTCTGGCCCCATCTGGATGTTTGCTACGTCACCGAGCGTCACTGGAACGCCGCCAGAAGCGGTCTTCAGCGGAATTTTGCGGAAATCGTCGAGGTCGCTGAGATAGCCCGAGGCTCGGACCATGTATTCAGATTCTGCCATCTCAACGATCGAGCCGCCGGTTTCCTGATTGGCCGCCTGAACCGCATCGACGATTTCGCCATGCGTCACACCGAATGAGGCCATTCGGTAAGGATCAAGCACGACCTGATACTGCTTGACCATGCCGCCGATGCTGGCGACTTCGGAGATGCCGGGGATGGTTTTCAGTTCATATCGCAGGAACCAGTCCTGCAGGCTCCTGAGGTCGGAAAGGTCATGTCGGCCGGTCCGGTCGACGAGTGCATACTGATAAATCCAGCCAACGCCGGTTGCATCTGGACCAAGCGCTGTGGCCACCCCGTCGGGCAGATCGTCCTGCGCCTGGCTCAGATATTCAAGAACGCGCGATCGTGCCCAGTAGAGGTCGGTCCCGTCCTCGAAGATGATGTAGACGTAGCTGTCACCGAACATTGAATAGCCGCGAACCGTCTTGACGCCCGGCACAGAAAGCATCGTAGTGGCCAAAGGATAGGTCACCTGATCCTCGATGATCCGTGGCGCCTGACCCGGATAGTTCGAGCGGACCACTACCTGCACGTCCGACAGATCGGGCAACGCGTCGACCGGCGTTGTCCGCACGGCCCACAGACCTCCAAGCGTAATCGCGATGGCCGCAAGGACGATAAACAGGCGATTGGCAATGGACGCGTCAATGATGCGCGCGATCATTGGCCGCTCCTCCGGATCGAAACGATCTGCGGTCCGGCATCACTCTGCGTAAAGGTGAAGGTGACCCGGTCACCGCGCTTGAACCCACGCACCTGTGCCGGACCCTTGGTTGCAAAACCCATTGTCATAGCCGGCCAAGAGAGCGCAGGAACGGGTCCATGCTTCAGCGTAATCTTCTGCGCAGTAATGGCATTGTTTGTGCCAGTGGCTGTGTAAGTGTCCGCAGCATTTTCGTCCGCTTTCCGGTCACCACTGCTGCTTGCCATCGGCACTTCATCGATCGGGCGAACATCGAGCCCGGCCAGGCTCGCTTCGGAATCCAGCAAGAACTGGCCGGAGCTGACGACTTTCTCGCCGGGTGCCAGACCGGCCAGGATTTGGGTGCGCCCCTTGGCTTCACGACCAATCCGCACCTCTGCGGGACGATACCCACCTCCTTTTTGGGCCAGCATCACAATCGTGCGCTCGCCTGTGCGAATCACCGCTTCGGAGGGAACCAGCAGTGCCCTTTCGCTCTGCGGGACCAGCGAGACCTGCGCGAACATACCTGGCTTCAGTCGTCGACCTGGATTGGACAATGCAGCGCGCACGGTGATCGTGCGACTTTCGTCGGCCGCGCTTGGCAAAATGGCTATAATTGGCCCGGTGAAATTCTCTCCGGGGAAAGCGGTCAATGTGGCAGTGATCGGCTGGCCATCCCTCACTTCGGCTGCCAGTGTTTCGGGAACTGCGGCCTCTAGCCAGATCGGTGTAAAGCCGGCGACCTGGGCTAAGGTCTGTCCGGCTGAAACGGTCATTCCGGGTCTCACCATGAGTTCGGTGATTGCGCCCGAAATCGGGGCGCTCACGGTAATCGTCGAATGCGGCTCGCGAGTGCGAGTGACCCGCGCAATCAGCGAAGCTGACATTCCAAGCAGCAGGAGCCGCTGCCGCGATGCACTGGCAAGCTCGTCGTTTCCAGTGCCCAGAACGGCTATATACTCGCGTTGTGCTCCGCCCCACTCTGGAACAAGGATATCGACCAGTGGCGCGCCCTTGCTCACGACATCCTGCGGGGCCAGGCCGTAGGTGCGCTCCACATATCCGCCGGCACGAGGCTGCACGATTGCGACATCGCTCTCGTTATAGCTGAGCACGCCGGTGACTGTGACGTCCGGTTCGAGAATGCCGAACTCTGCTTTCGCAGTCCGGATACCAAGGTTCTGCACCAGCGTGGGGTCGATGCTGACGCCGCCTGCACCGGCAGTTTCTCCGGCGCACTTCGGCACCAGCGCCATATCCATAAATGGTGACGGTCCAGGTTCGTCGAAGCGTTGACCGGGGACCATTGGGTCATACCAGTAAAGGACGTCCTCGCACTCGGTGCTTCCCGAAGCGGCATCATCATCGGCCCCGTCCCTGAATTGCCAGACCCCGTAGCCGGCAACGACAATCGCTAGGCCAATGCCAGCTGCGGCCGCGTATGATTTCTGACGCGGCGTCAGTTCCTTCCAGGCTGCCTTCATTGCACTTGCTCCGTGTAAGTCAGCCGAAGTTTGGAGGCGGCCTCCACCGCCGCTTCCTCGCGTTCAAGAATTTCGAGTTCGAGAAACGCCTGCGCCTTGATCGCTTCGATCACGTCAAGCAGGTCGGCTCTCCCGGCGGCAAAGCTTGCCGTCTCCAGTTCAACCCGGTCACGGGCGAGCGGCAGCAATTCATCCTTTGCACGCTTCCACTGTTGGTAGGCGCTTCGCCAGGCAGCGAGATCGGCTCCAAACTGCGCTTGGAGCTCACGCAGGCGATCCTCTCGCACGGCGCTCGCCGAAGCGGCGTCCGCCTCGGCAGCGCGAATGCGAGGCTCCTGTCGGCGTCCTCCAAACAACGGCAAGGTCACTGTGCCCATTACCGAGAACAGGTCGCCGAACCTGCGCTCGCGGATGCCGTAGCTAACGTTGACACCGAAGTCGGGCCGCTTTTCCGCCTCGGCCAAGCCGACTTCTGCCCGCGCCTGTTGGATCGCTGCGTTTGCAAGAACGATCTGCGGGTTAAACCCCAGAGTGTCTCTTAGCTGCTCGGGATCCACTTCGATTGGAGGCATGATCCCCGCAGCGACTGGATTTTCAACTGCCACATATCGGACCAAGAGTGCTTGTGCCGCCTCGCGGTTCGCTTCGAGGGCAGTGATCGCGTCTTCGACTTCAAGCAAGGCGCGGCGGATTTCAAGGGTTTCGGCGGGTCGAGCGGATCCGCTCGAAACGGCCGCGTAGGCCACCGGAACCAGTTGCCGTAATTCGTTCAGCGCCTCATCCGCTACCACAAGCGACCGCTGGGCGTAGGTAAGTGAAATCCACGCCCGTCCTGACGCGATCCGAGCCATATATTTGGTTTGGTCTAGTTGCGCCTGCGCAAGGCCTATCTCTGCATCTGCCATCCTGGTGCGCGCCCGCAGCTTTCCCCGATTGGGAATTCGCTGTTCGATTCCGACCAAAAGCTGGGTCATCATTGTCGGGTCGAGAAAATCTGGTCCTGTAACAGGCAAATTCATAATGCCGGCCCGCAATTGGGGGTCCGGCAGTTCATCGGCAGCCTCCGCCGCATCCTGTCGCGCCTGCAGTTGTAACTCACCCGCCTGCACGCCCGGCTGTTCGATCACAGCAGCGCGAATAGCCTCGTCATAGGTAAGACCGGGACCGACCTGCTGCGCGGAAGCCGGAACGGCAAGCAAGGCAGCGGGCAAGAGCCAGCTGGTTGATTTTTTCATCATTGTGTTTTCCCAAACCGGCAGTGCTTGCCGCTCGCGGCGGGCATTGGCGATGCTCGCAGCCACTCGGCTGCGCTCACACGGTCTCGCGATACCGCGGACAGAGCGCCGCGGCAGAAGTTCAGGAATGCAATTGGGGAGGTGGAGGCTCGGGGCCGCGACAAGCGCTCAGCGGCTCTCTGGAGGCCAGTTTCGTATATCGATAATCGCTCTGAAGTGGTGAAGGCGACTGCAAGGTTCCTTCGGACCGGTAAAGCGCGGAGATACAGGTCATGCCGGAGACGCAGCCCAGCTTCGGGTCATGGCAGTCAATTGTCTTTTCAGTCGCGCCATCAACAGCGCGGTCGAGGACCATCTTTTCACAATCTGATGCAGCAGACACGGCGATCGTCTGACGAGCGTAAGCTGAAGGCTGAGCCAAGAGCCCCAAGCCTAAAAGCGCTCCAAACATTAAAAATAGTCGCCACAATTGCATGAAAATCACCTAGCACTCGGTTGCCGAGAGCGAAAGCCTATCGAAAACGGGCGCGGCAGCTGCGACATGTCATCCGCGGGGCGCATAGGTGCCCCCACCGAGACGACATGGGATGAACCGCGCCCCATGTCTTCGTGAGAGCGGGGTTACTTGGCAGGCATTTTGTCGTGCTTCGCTTCCATCATTTTATGACAGTTGCTCATCATCTGCTTCATCTGCTCGCGCATTTCGGGGTCATTCATCATGCCCTTCATTCCGCCCATGTCGCCCGCCATCATTTCACTATGATCTGCGGGCATTGCATTCTTCTCAGAGCGCTCATCCTTTGTCTGCGCGAGGGCTGCAGAGGATATGCCAAGCGCAGCAAACGCGCTCAAGGCGGCGATTTTCAACGTCGTCATTGTAATTCACTCCTGCTTCGCAAGGCCCATGGGCCGATCCTTGCGTTTAGATGAAACCGCGGCCCGCCGGTTGTGATCGTGTCGTTAAGCCTTCCGTGTCCCAAACCTGCCTGGGGGTTGGAGAGGCCTCTACCGTCACCATATCGGGGTTCCCACCATGGTAAGGTCAAGGCCAAATGCAGAATTATATCTACACGTCGCGAACCCACGGAGAAGCAGTATGAATATCGGGGAGGCAGGCGCCGCATCGGGCGTTTCAGCCAAGATGATCCGCTACTATGAAAAAACCGGCTTGATTGGGGCTGCAGACCGCACAGATGCGGGTTATCGTGTATACACAAACGAAGACGTTCATACGTTGAGATTTATTCGCCGCGCTCGCGATCTGGGTTTCTCTGTTGCTCGTATAAATGAACTGCTTGCACTTTGGCGATGCGGTGACCGTTCAAGCGCAGAAGTAAAAACTCTGACTATGGCGCATGTGCGCGAGCTTTCGAAAAAGGTTTCGCAGCTGCAAGAGATGATCGCAACTCTGACCCACCTTGCCGAGAACTGCTTCAACGATGAGCGCCCTGACTGCCCTATTCTCACCGGGCTCGCCGAAAGTTCCGATCGCTGGAAGTCCGGAGCGGCGGAAACCCGCTTCGGTGCGGCTCGGGTCACCTCCTGAGCTGCCCAGTTTCAGCTCTGTTGGGTCGCGAGCACAGATGGGGCCCCGCCCTTCGCGATGGCGTAGATGATGGCATTTGATCTGCCTGGCCCAAACGCTGACTTCAGTGTCCTCCAAAACGCAGGCGAATCCCTCCATTCAGGATGAAGCCCTCAAGGGGTGCCCAAGCGTCGACCGTCCACTCGCCGCTCGGTGCTCGTTGCCGACGCAGTAGGGGATCGTATTTAGTCTGGCGCACGTCGAGCAGGTTCTCGGCATTGGCGAATAGGCTGACCTTGCCGATCGTTATCTCGCCAAGGATGCCGAGATGCAGGTAGGGACGCGAGCGGGTGCGATAGGGATTGTCCTCAAGCGTTTGCACCCCCGTGTAATAGGCCTCGATGCCGATCCGTCCCTTGCCGTGCTCTTCCCACATGCCCACCAGCCCTGCGGTATGTTTGGGCGTCAGCGACACTTTTCGCCGGGCAAACCCCGTAGCGTCAGGCTCGGTCGCATCGACGAAGACATAGCTGCCGGTGATGGTGAACCCGTCCTGCCTAAAGCGAAGCAGTAATTCCGAGCCGCGCACCCGCGTTGTTCCATCGACGTTGACGAGCTGGACACGATCTCCTGCGATCTCATCGAGCCGTGTGGCATTATCGATGTTGGCCCTAAACAGCGTAAGGTTGGCTTCCCACGGACCATCGGCATAGCCAATGTCGATCGAGGCGGTGCGCGCAGTTTCCGCTTCGAGATCACCCAGCGGCTCGAGCCGCGAAAGCCCAGATGCCTCGATCGCATCCACGAAAGGCGTGGGGGCGAAAAACCCTCGGCTGAACGAGCCACGGATCGTCCAGTTACCGGGGCGGTAGAGCGCCGACAGGCGCGGGCTGAACTGCGTTCCAAATTCGCTGTGGAAGTCGACGCGGGCGCTCGCTGCCAGTGTCAGGTCGAGCGAAGCTTCCTGCTCAACCTGCGCGAAAATGGCAGGTGCTTCATAGGAGTAATCGAACGCCGGAAATGTCTCCGAAGCGAAGCCGTCGGACTGGAATGCTACGCCGCCGACCCAGGAAGTCGCACCGCTGCTGCCAGCGACCGAAGCTTCACCGAACAGGTTCGTATGGCGGTCATCTTCGACGACGTTGCCAAAGCGATGGAGATGGTTCTGGCGCATCGCCGAAGCGCGCAGGTTGAGCGTGCCGATCTCCGCCAAAGGAGTTTCTGCGACCAATCCCGCATCGAAGCGCTCGGTGTCCTGCGTCTGCACGAACGGCGTGCCGTCAGGCACCGTCCGATGTGGCAGAGTCCCACCGACACGATTTTCGGTCATCGCTCCCAGCGTGAGATAAACGGATGACCCCTCATCACCATTCCATTGAATTCTGGGGCGCGCGGTGAGGCGATCATAGCCGGCCATATCATACCAGCCATCGCCATCCAGATCCTGCCCGCTCTGGCGATGGGCCCCCGCCGTAAGCGAAAGCCCGGCATTGCCGCTCACTGGACTGGCTGCATAAGCCGTCAGGTCCTGGCCATTGCGGGTGGTCGCATTGGCGAGCACTTCGGCCTCGAACTCGTTGCCCGGGCGTTTGGAAAAGAGATTGATCACACCGCCGAGCGCCGAGGCGCCGTAGAGCGCCGAGACCGATCCCTTGATCACTTCGACCTGGGCCAGATCGGTAGGCGGGATCTGCAACAGACCGAGCGATCCCGCTCCCCCGCCATAAAGCGGAAGGTTGTCGGCCAGCAGCTGGGTGTAGCGACCCTCCAGACCCTGGATGCGGATATTGGCAGCGCCCAGCGCCGGTGAAGTTACCTGCACCCGCACTCCGCCGGTCTCGTTGACGAGCATGGCGATGTTGCCGGGGCGCATGATCGCCTTCTCCTCGATCTCCTCGCCAGCAATCACCTCGACGCGAAGTGGTTCGTCTTGAACCCGCCGGCCAAGCCGCGTGCCCTGAACGATAATGACCTCTTCGCTCTCTTCGCTCTCTTCGCTCTCTTCGCTCTCTTCGGCCTCATCATGCCCTTCGTGCTCATCGTGAATTGGAGACCAATTCTGGCCCGCTGCATCTTGAGCGTGGGCAGGATGGGAGAACGTGAGCAACGAGACTGCGACCAGCAGGAGCGACGTGCGGGAATCAAGGATCAAGAGAGAGCTTTCTAAAGAGGGCGAATCGATGGGTGTTGGTATTCAATCCGCTGCGGGATTGAGCATGGTCTCGAGATCAGGCGGAATCACCATCCGCGCAAAGGCGCTCATTCGCCCGACCGGTATTGCCAATGGGAAGTCGCCCGGTGAGATTGCCTGGAGGGGCCAAGCCGAACCGGATAATCTGACCGGCAGCCTCCCGCCAGTCGCGCAGCCTCACCGCCAGCCTCAGCATTCGCCAGTGCGACTGGCAATGCGACACCAGTTTCAGCTGGGCGAGGATATGCGCGCGTTTGAGATGAAGCCACGCATGATCAATGCATCCGGCACTCACCGCAAGGTTCGCAGCGCGATACTCTTCAGCGAGAAATGCGGAGATCCGTGAGGTGGGATGATCAGCCATGCGCCAACTCCCGGCGTGCCTGCGTGAATACTTCGATGCTGCCCCAGATTGCGAGACCAGCCATGATACTGGCGACAAGCAGGTCGGGCCATGCTTGCCCGGTGCCGAACACGCCGAAAGCCGCAACAAGCACGGCAATGTTGCCGATCGCGTCGTTGCGCGAGCAGATCCAAACCGATCGCATGTTCGCATCGCCCTCGCGATAACGAAACAACAGCAATGCCACGATCATGTTCACGACCAGAGCCAGCGCTCCGATGATCCCCATCGTCTCCGGTTCGGGGCTTGAACCCACAGCGAAACCGTAAATCGCGTAGCCGATAACCCATAGGCCGAACGCCAGCATGGTTGCGGCCTTCACCAGGGCAGCCCTTGCCCGCCAAGCCAGCGCCATGCCGGCCACACCGAGGCTGATGGCATAGTTCGCCGCATCGCCGAAAAAGTCGAGCGCATCCGCCTGGAGTGCGCGGGAGTCTGCTGCGACGCCAGCGATGATCTCGACCACGAACATGGCAGCGTTCGCCACGAGAGCGATCCAAAGTATCAGGCGCCAGCGCGGATTGTTATGCGCGGCTACATCGGGTTCGGGGGTCTCGCAGCAGGATTTGCCCATGCCACTCTCCTTGCAACGTTCGAGTCGCAGAGACATATGCACCTTGTAGCTACTACAAGGTCAAGCGATGCGTATCGGCGAACTGGCAAAGGCGACTGGCACCAAGGCGGAGACGATCCGCTATTACGAGCGCGAAGGCATCTTGCCTGCGGCGGACCGGACAGACAGCAATTACAGGGATTACTCCAGCGGCCACCTCGCGACGCTGACATTTGTCCGGCGGGCACGAGAGCTCGGATTCAGCATGGCTCAGGTTCGCGAACTGCTTGTTCTTTCCGATCATGACGACAAGCCTTGCGCAGACGTCGATCAGCTTGTGCAACGACAAATGGCAGAGGTTGAGCGCAAGATTTCTGATCTCACTTCGCTGCGGGTGGAGTTGGGGCAGATGCTGGAATCCTGCGAATCGGACCGGGTCGGCGAATGCAGGATCGTCGAGAGCCTCGGCCGGCGATGATGATGTCGACTATGCCACACGTGGTCCCCAGAGGATAATGTCGTCCGCCGCCGGCTGACCGTTGGGGAAACGAGGCATGCTACCGAAATTAGGAGACGTTATTCTGGCGAGACGCAGGTGCGCTCGTCGGGGTCTTGGCTATGACTGCGTCCGCACTTGGCCTTGAGGCAATTCCAATTGGGCGGAACCGGAGCGATGTCGACGAGGCGACCGGTTTTGGCCCTCCGATATGTTGCCGGTGGAGCAAAGTTCTGCCGAGAGAGCCGATAAACTTGGCGCCGGGAATGTTTAAAAATCGCTGTGCCGGCGAGAAGGCGGCACTTTACTCCGCGCTCGGCGAGCAGAGTTGTTGGTGCCTCGGCGAGCCTTCGCAAGGGCGTCCGCACAGAAACTTCGCTGGCCATCGGTGTCAGTCTGGCCGTGGCGGTTTTTGGCAACCTGCTACCGACAGGATAAAAGCGCAATCGACCCGCGAAAGACAGCGACCGGTTGCAAGCTATAAAGCCTTTTGCGAATTGATGGGCACGGTGCGGCTCAGCAATTTGTGTTATGAGACCGACGTCGGCTATTCGCCCATCGCAGGGGGCGAAAAATGATCAACGATCCAGACACGAAAACCAGAATTGGGCTTTTGACTTTCGGGAGCCTTTTCTCTGCCGCCAGCGTGGGCATTGTCGCGCCGGGCCTTAAGGATGCTTTTCTCGCTGCTTTGAACCGGCAGTTTGGTCTCGACCTCTATCTTGATGCGCCTCTTTGGATCGGTGTGTCCCTGATCTTGATCGGCTTATCTCTGCTCGTTGCAGCCTTTGCAGGACAGAGTCGCCTTGAACGCGTGGCCGTTAGGTTGTTCGATGGCCAAGGGTCGCGTGTTGGAACGTTCGTTGCCATCAAGCACCTCGGCTTCGCACCGATCGTTCGTGATATTCTAAAGAACGAACTGCCGTCTGGTCTGGCGCGCCGCGACCTACGGCCCCTAGTTATCGATCAGAGCCGTGAACTTGGCGCCAATCCTCCTGGGCTTGAGGCTGCTTTGGAGAAGCAGTTGAGGATGCCCGACCAGATATCAACTATCCTCGGCGTCAATCCGGATGCCGACATAGGTTACTGCGGAATCGTTCAAGCGCCGCTCCAGCTGCTCGCGGGTTATCAACTCGCGAGCTGGATCCGAATGCAGAGCTTCGAGTGGCACCGGCACGAACAACGTTGGATCCCGCTAACCGTTGGAACGGGTGCTGACCTTGGGATGGTAACCCGAACCGAGGTGCTTGGGTTGGGAGAAGACGTCGCTGTGGCGGTCGAAGTGAGCTATGCGATCGCTTCCGCGGAGGTTGTGACGAGCGTTCCTGACGTGGGCCGCCTAATCAGGGTTGGAGTTGCCGCTCCCTCGCTCGACTGCATTACGCACGAAGGCCAAGTTGCTGAACTTGCCCGTCAGTTCCGAGCAGCATTGGACAGCACACTGACGCTGCCGACCGGGTCCCGAGTGCACGTTTTCTGCTCGGCACCGATGTCCATTGGCTTTGCACTCGGGCGCACAGTGAGCCGGACGCTCCACCCGCCAGTGCGGGTCTACGCCTACGATCGCAATGCGGCCAAGCCCTATCCTTGGGGGATCGAGGTGAACGGACCGCCAGGCCCTGGACAAGTGGTGAGGAACTAGCATGGCAATTTTTAACATGGCGGCAGACATCCTGTCGTTCCACGATCAGCACGTGAAGCTCGACTCCGCTTCCGAAAAGCGGCTCGCGGAGGTCCGGACGACAAATCTTGATCGGATTCGGAATGGGCTCGGCGATCTAAACAAGCCGATCTTCAAAGCGTGGCGCAATCAGGGTGGCTACGCGATGGGGACGGTAGTCAACGACCCTGCTGGAGAGAGCAACCATGACATCGACGTGGCGCTGATCTTCGAGAAGGATGAACTCCCCAGTGGCGCTCTGTCTGCTCGGCAACGTGTGCGCGATGCGCTGTGCAAGCGCGGCACAAGTTTTCTCCACGATCCCGAGGCTCGGACGAATGCGGTCACCGTTTGGTATGCTGACGGTTACCACCTCGATTTTGCAATTTATCGGCGCTCTTCGAACATCTTGGGCACCGTTACGCACGAGCACGCAAGCACCGACTGGGTCGAACGAGACCCGGCAGAGGTCACGACCTGGTTCATTGACGAAGTGGAAAATAAATCGCCCAAAACCGACGATTGGGGGAACGCGCCAACGGTGAGGGTCAACCAACTGCGGCGGATGGTGCGATTGGTGAAATGGTTTTGCCGCTCGCGCACGTCGTGGAACCTGCCAGGCGGCATGATCACCACAGCGCTCGTAGTCGAATGCTACCGGCCTGATCGCAGCCGCGACGACGTGGCGCTCTACGACACCCTCGTGGCGATCAACGCTCGGCTAAGGACAGATTGCCGAGTCTGGCACCCCAATGGCGGCGGCCGCGAGTTGACTGGCAAGGCCGAATATCTGAATCAGGTTACCTTGCTGAGAGATAAGCTGTCGGCCAATCTGCCCAAGCTCGCCGTTCTGTATGAAGACCGCTGCACACGCGAAAAAGCCCGGTCGGCATGGGATTGGGTCTTCAACCACGCTTTCTGGGCAGCCAAAGAGGTGCTCTGCGAGGCCGCGCTTGCTAAAGCTGACCTCAGTGATGGCAGTTACTGGGTGCGAATAAGTTGTGATTTAGCCAAGTCGGAACGGGGGAAGATCATTTCGC
Organism: Erythrobacter sp. QSSC1-22B; assembly: GCF_001678665.1. GTDB lineage: Bacteria > Pseudomonadota > Alphaproteobacteria > Sphingomonadales > Sphingomonadaceae > Qipengyuania. The sequence continues at coordinate 263,926 of NZ_LZRP01000005.1, read as the reverse complement.
GCTATCGGGGCCAAGTGGTGCCAAAGAACCTCGGTTTGCGCTTTTTCGTCGAAGACACGAACGTGCCGCCGCCGTTTTCAATTCGCTACGATGTAGAAAACGAAGGCGATGATGCCCGCCAGGCTAAGCAGCTGACTTGGTCGGGCGATGCCTCCAGCGAGGACCCACAATGGTGGACGAGCACGGCCTATAAAGGCATTCACACCATGACTTGCAACGTCATCAAGGATGGCCTTCCGGTGGCATCGGCTACCCTGACGGTGAAAATAGTGGGGGGTATATTCCGGGGTCGCCGCTGAGGGACTTGGAATGTGTGTCCCGCTCTGCAGTCGGTAAGATCGAAGCAGAAGCGAACGCGACCGGAACAGTCGAGTTTCTGACATGTCATGCTTGCGAACGAACTCAACCAACCGCATCAATAAGGAATCGCGACAACGTCTGCAGTGCATCTCCGTCGGCCCTGTAGGTGACCGTTCGCCCTGCCTTTGTTGACGATACTAGCCCCGCATTGCGCAAGATCGACAAATGCACCGAAGTGTTTGTCGGCATCGTGCCCGTTTGCTCAGCGACTTCGGTAGATGTGATGCCTTTCTTCGCGCGGGCTATGGCAAGATATATGTCGAGCCTGGTTGGCTGGGCCAAGGCACTGAGCTTCGCAATCGCATCCATTTTTTCCATTCTCCAGCAGATAGCGCTGGCCCTCCCAACCGGCAAGTTAATTCAATGCTTCAATATCTATTGAATTAATATGTGTTCGTGCTATGTGCCATTCCACAGGGCATCGGAAGGTCCGATGCGTTACGTGAGGAGCGGTGCCATGAGCCATACCGCGGATTACGAATTCGACCCCTCGTTTGAAGTAGCTCCAGCCGATTGGATTCTCGACCCGCTCGAGAACCACAGCGGAGGGATGATGGCGGTGCAGCGTGTCGCTTTGGTGCGCATCGCTTGTGTCGCGGCTGAGACGGGGGCTCGCATGCAGCGCGACGGTCTGGCGGTCGATCCAGTGGACTGGATGGTTTCGCCGCTTGAGCTCTTTAATGGTCGCCCTCCGATTGAGGCCTGCATGGATCGTGATGCCTGTTCGAAGGCGATCTTGCTGCATGGTCTAGGTCTTGGCCTCGACGCTGATCCCTCGGCGATGGATCAGATTTTGACAGAGGCACCCCGTCCCGCAAGATGGGAAGAAGGTCATGATTGATCCGGGTCGTCCCAGCATCCGCGAACTGCGTCGGGTCGAACTCGTTGTAGGCGAGACCGGCCTCGGAGACCCTGACGATCCTTTACGCGTCGCTGCGGTCGTCGATGTTGAAACGACGGGGCTGTGTCCAGTCGAAGACCGGGTCATCGAACTAGCGGTGCGCCGCTTTCGGTATGACCACCGGGGTTACATCGTCGAAATCGGTAAGTCGTGGTGCTGGCGAGAGGATCCTGGGGTCACTCTACCCGAAGACATCGTGCGCATTACAGGCATCACTGACCAGGATCTCGTCGGGCGCCGCATCGACGACCGCGTCGCAACCGACATTATCTCCTCAGCGGATATCGTCATTGCGCACAACGCGGCCTTCGACCGCCCGATGGTGGAGCGCCGCTTGTCCTGTTTGCCCACAATGGAGTGGGCGTGTTCGTGCGTTGAGATCGACTGGGCGGCAGCCGGGTTCGAGGGCCGTTCGCTCGGGTGGCTCTGTGCGCAGGCAGGATGGTTTTACGATGCTCACAGGGCGGAAGGTGATGTTGACGCTCTGATCCAGCTCCTGCGGCACGAGGGAACTGATGGTCGCCCTCTGCTCTCGGAGCTTGACGGCCGGGCATCATCGGACAGCTGGCTGATCGAAGCGGTTGGATCCGCCTTCTCGACCAAGGATGCACTGCGCATGCGCGGGTATCGATGGGACGCGAAGGCCCAGCACTGGTCGCGCGAGGTCTCCGATACCGAGTTGCTTTCAGAGCAGGCCTGGCTGGCGAGCGAAGTCTACGCGCATGGCAAGGGCGCGCGATGCATGGGTCCTCGCATGACCCGCCGCGACGCCTTTAGCCGCTATCGGTGACGTCACATCATCGATCAAGCGCCCCCAGAAATATTAAGCAGTGAAGGAGAGCCACATGGCGAGGAAACCCACTCGAGGCAAAGCGAGTAACCGGCAGGTGACGAAGTCACCCTTGCCCGATGGGCTGATAAATGAGGCTCCGATTGCGTATCCAGTCGCTGATACCAGCATCACCGCACTGCAGGTGTATCATAATCCGGACCGCAAGCCGTCCGACGACGGGCCTTGGGATCAGGAGGCGGATAAAGTCGCTTGGCTCGATGAAGAGACTGGGCTCGGCTGCATCATGTTGCGTCAGCCGAACGGCACGATCTCGGGCTATGTGGGCATTGGCCCAGAGCACCCACTGTTCGGATTTGAAGCCGATGCGGTGCCCGTTGACGTTTCGAATGTCGTGCACGGAGGGGTCACCTACGGAAAAGCATGCGAGGTCAACCGGTTCGCAAGGGAAGCCTACGGTAAGCCGCGGCAAGAGCGTTACACCGTGTGCCACGTCACGAGGGTCAGGCTCGTGCAGGAATACCGAACCGTCCAGACCACCAAGGATGAGTTCGACCATGAAGACCTCTGGTGGCTCGGCTTCGATACCGATCACCCTGGCGATCTCATCCCGGCGGGGCACCGGAATGTTCGGCGCAGGGGTGACGTCTACCGTGACCAGTCATATGTCTACGGACAGTGCGTTGAACTGGCGCGCAGACTTAAGTCCCTTGCGAACGCGGCCGAACAACACAGCGATGGAGGCAAGCAGCCTCAGCTCCCGCCGCCCCATGACAACGTCGGTGGCGCTGCATGACTGGGCCGTTTTCACCATTCAGTCGCCACACCGACGAACGCTACGGCGAGAACCGACATCCTGATCTGCCATGGGGTTATTGGATGATCAGCGACTCCGATGTTCCGGGACAGCCTCCTCTCATCGACGAGGACGGTCGCGAATGGGCCTCAGTTCGCGAGGCGTTCTGGGTCGGCCGTCTCTGCCTGCCATCTATCCACTCTCGCTGGGCTAACGAGATCATGGAATTCATGGGGAGCTACCTTGCGATCATCGATGGTCGTTTTGTTGCAGCGGAAGAACGCGTTGCAGACATTTTTCTAGGTGATCGACACCTCGAGCAGTTTTTCCGGGCATATTTGTTCGCCGCGGGCCTGCTGCAGGAATCCGACGGTAGGCCCACAGCGGAAGGTCGCGCCGTCCTCCTGATGCTCGTCGCAACCCGGGTCCGGGAGGATATCGACGACAACGTCGGTCTCGACTGGATCACCGCCACACGCACGGCGGCCAGTGGTCCCCGGCGCAGGGCAGCAGCAGATCAAGTGGAAAGGCGAGAACGGGCTGCCGCCCTCATGGCTCACCGTTTCGCCACCGACATGATTGGCGGAGAGCCCGTGGTAAAGCTGATTGGTCTCCGGATCACGGCAGAGATTCCCGTGCGGAGCACTCTGTGGTCGATGAGTTGGCCCACTCGCGATCGGTTTGCACGCGACCAATTCTACCCGTGGCTCCTCGAGCGCATCGATCGCTGGGATGACTGGAGCGAGATGGTAACCCAAGATGGCGCGCGTGCCCTGACTGAGCACTTCATGAAGCTCGCCTTTTGCGATCGGTTCGCCGGTGCCCAAGTGGACACTGAAGATGGGTGCTGACGATCGGCGCGGGCGTCCGTCTCGTCCCAATAAATCCTTCAGGCGCGAGGGCGCTCATGAACGGGCGATGCGTCGAGGCCGAAAATACCCTGGAGAGCTGGTGGCCGTGGTCTTCATCGACGGCGTCTCAACCCAAGGCGGGCGGGATCGGCCTGTCACCTGCTACGGTGCTTTTCACGTTCAGATGGTCGACGGTGATCCGGTGTTCACCAAACACCATATTTGCACCACATCCGCGATGGACCGCATCAACGTGATTTCTCGTCTAGGCGATCTGTGTGATGGTAGGCATGTAGTCCTCGGATCCCCTGAAGCATACGAGACCTTTTGGGATCGCCGACACGTTCTCCAAGCCGGCCTTAGCTTGATTGACGCGTTCTCGGGTCTCGATAGCGTTCAACCTTCGGATCTCAGTCTCGTCGGAACGCCGGAGAGCGCCATAATCGAACTCGCCTCTACTTTCGGTCTTCGTGATAGTTACCATACCGACCTCATGGGCCAAGCACGATGTGCAGATGTCCGTGCGCAGCTGATATGGTTGGCTTATGTGATAAGCAAGGCATGGCCGACCGAGGCAACGCGGCTTTTTGCTGCCTTCCGGGCATGGGAGATATTGGAAAGAGCGCGGCCGATTTGGTTCTAATGAATTTAATTGGCACGCTTTAGTGAAGCCTCGCATTGACGGTGGATACAGGCGAAGCTTTTCTCGCGAAACAAGTCCGAATTTTGTCCTCAACCGCATAACTCATCCTATGCGGACAATGGAAACGCCTTACTCTGCGAATATGACCAAGACAGCGGGCATACCCATCGTCCCGAAGGCCTGCAGAACACCGCCTCGTCGATCACCAAAGACCAACGCCGTAGAAGTCGAGGATGTAATCAAGGATCGCGTCGCGTTCGTCCTCGGTCAGCTGTTTCGAATCGCGCACATGGTGCGCCAGGTCTTTCATCAAACGCCGAGCGACGGTGCCGCAAGGGTTTTTCCGAGGAACCGTATTATCGGGGAACTTTCGCTCAATTATCGTTGTGCAAGAGATCTCGCTTCGCCCGGTTTCGGTCGGCTCCAGAAAGTCAAATTCGCTGTTGGGAATGACCATTACGCCACGGTGGTCTTCTCTACGCACGCGATGGGTGCTCACGAAAAGGAACACGGCTTCGCAACCTATGCACAAATGATACTTCCACTTGATCTCGCCCTTCGGAGCAGTTGGACTCTTGAAACCCCATACTTCACTGGGATTGGGCCTCATCATCGAGAAGGAGCGATATAGGCGTGGCGGGACGCATAGAGCAGGTCGTCGATCATCTCGTCGTCTCGCGTATCGGGGATGAGTCGCGGATCTAATCTCGAACCGGCCCCCTTGCCATCGTTCCAAGCAGCAGCGTAGGCTTGGTCCCGATGGGTGAAGAGGCGGAGTTGGTCGGCGTCGAGCGCGGTTACCATTGCCATGGCGCTCTCCAGCGCTTCGACATCAGTTTCGGAGAGGCGCCGCATGTTGGGTGAGCGCGACGCATGCGGGAAAGACTCCCCGTTTGCGTTTTCGAGGGTCCAGGGCGCGCTTGCACTACCAATTGAAGTCCAGTTGTAATTTGCATCCAGCATTTCCATCGCAGCAACGCCTTCGGGGCCATTTTCCGTGGCAACGTAGTTGTCGAAGAACACTGGACGCCCGTAGGCATCCAGATGCGCCTTGTCCGCAAGGAACATGACCGTCGACAGCTTTTCCGTTGTCATTACCCCACCACTCTGCGGCGCTCGCTCCAATAGCCAGAGGGCGCCTTCCACGACCTTGTCGCGCTTCGGAACGTAGCTGAGAAGCTCGTTGAATTTTGTCGATTGAGCCATTCTGGCTATTTTCTCCAAACACTTTGATATCGCAAGGAGAATACTGGCGATGGCCATCCTTATGCGTTGCCAGCCGGAGTTGGCATGTGAGGTGAGCGTCGATCGACGGGGCTGCTCCTCTGACTGCGCGGGCAGCCTTAGCAATGGCTGCGGGTTATCCTCTTGCATATTCGTTTTCCTCTGATTTTCCATTCAATCACACCTTTCGAAACTCCTTCAAACACACACAGGACCAGCCCGCCCGCGACATGCGTGCAAACACCAAGCTCCTCATTTGCTTATGGTAAGAGGCAGCGGCCCGAGCCTTCACTCAAATCGCCGTTGCCAACGTCGTTAACCCATCCGGCTTATGCAGGGCGAAGGATGGGTGGTGGCCGCGTCGATTTTGGCGCTGGCCGAAAATGGCAAGGAGCTGCGCCAATCGTCATGGAGGAGGGCTTTATACTCGAGCCGAGCAACCCCGACGATCACTGGATGGATCGAGAGTCGGGACCGATCCCCGCATCACTCGAAGCCTACGTTGCGACACGAGTCGAAGATGCGGCGAGGACCGTTGCGAAGCTGGTTCAGCGATGCGCCCGAACCGGTTTATGGACGGTAATAACCCCACAGCTCGAGGCTTCGTTCGACATGGTGCCTTGTCGCATTGGCGCGAGCCTGATGCTACGGCGCTCCAAAGGATTTGTGTCCGCTGCCATCGTTGCTCCGAATTGGAGCGTGACGCTGCTCGGCGATGAGGCGTGTGTAGATGTCGCATCAACGAGTGCAATCGCTTTAGCCCTAATCGGGACGCCCGTCAGGGCCCGAATCGAGATCCCATTCCTATCACCGACGTTGAAAGTCTGCAGAACCACGCAGATTGGGACCTACTACCGCTTTCACTGCCATTGATCCAATCCGGACCTTGGAATACGTGCCGGCCTGGCTGTGCGCATGCTTATCGGTTTAACCAAATTAGAAATACGAAAACCCCTCAATCTGCAAAGATGAGGGGTTTTTAGTGAAAACTAATAAGGATGTGGAGGCCCGAGCCGGAATCGAACCGGCGTGCGAGGATTTGCAGTCCTCTACGTAACCACTCCGCCATCGGGCCTTGAGGTTCCAGCCGCCAGACGACGGATGGGAAGCGGCGCATTAGCGAAACCGAGCGCGCATGGCAATGCGCTTCCATCCTCCCGTCACTGGCCTCCCATCCCTGGTGCCTTTCCGTTACGTCAGTCTGGACCTCGCCGCGAAGGCGGCTATGTCGTTGCCGCATGGCTATCCAGGAACTGCTCGATCCGATCACCGCTGCCGGGGGCGAGGTGCGCTTCGGACGTTTCGACGAATGGCAGCAGGGCCGCACGCTTTACGGCGGCGCTTCGGCGCTGATCGCCTATACCGCGGCCACGCGGGCCTTCCCCGACCTGCCGCCGCTGCGGGCGGCGCAGGTCGCTTTCGTCGCGCCGGTCGACGAGACCGCCGAATTGCGCCGCGAGATCGTCCGCCAGGGTCGCAATGTCGCGCAGGTCCGCAGCGAGATCTGGTGCGGCGGCAGATGCACCCTCACCGCCTTCTTCCTGTTCGGCTCCGAACGCGAACCCAATGCCAGTCACGCTGCGGCCGAGCTTGCCGACTGGCCCGGCCCGCCCGATCAGGCTGAAACGGTGATGGGCAACCAGGGCCCGGCCTTCCTGCAGAACAATTTCGAACTGCGCCGCGCGCAGGACCAGCGCGGTCCCGGCGATCCGATGGTGCGGCGCTGGGCGCGGCTCAAGCCGCCGACCGGGCTCGACCCGGTGAGCGAACTGATTCTGCTGGGCGACGTGCTTCCGCCGGGCGCGATGCGGGTCATGGCCCGGCCCGGCCCGCTCAGTTCGATCAACTGGTCGTTCAACCTGCTCGACACCGCGCCGCAGACCAGTGACGGCTGGTGGCTGTCGGAAAACGCCAGCCAGCACGCCTCGTCCGGCTATTCGAGCGAGCGGCTGCGGCTGTGGAATGCAGCCGGGCAACAGGTCATGGACGGGTTGCAGTCGGTGGCGATCTTCGGCTGAACGCGATCGCCGTCCAAAGGATGATGCCAGGGGGCCTGTAAGCCGGGTTCTGTCCTGCAACCGGTATCCCGAAGGACCTGCGCCGCAGGGGCAGCCATTCATCTGGGCCATGGATTGCTCCATGGCTCGAGCAGCCAACCCGGGCGGTCGGTGCGAAACACACCTGCTCCGTAGAGCGCGCCGCCCCTATTCGGCTTTGCTCCGGGTGGGGTTTGCCGTGCGGAGGCTGTCGCCAGCCCCCCGGTGCGCTCTTACCGCACCCTTTCACCCTTGCCTGTGCCTTTTAATGGGCCATCGGCGGTATGCTCTCTGTGGCACTTTCCCTGAGATCGCTCTCGGCGGGCGTTACCCGCCACCCTTTCTTCGTGGAGCCCGGACTTTCCTCGGCGGAAATCGCTTCCCGACGCGGCTGCCCAGCCCCCTGGCAGGCGTCTATCTAGTGCGCCCCCGGTCCCTGTCCAGCAGCAAGTAGAACAGGATCGCGCGCAGTTCGCCGTCGATCTCGCCATCGATCCGTTCGGGCCGCCAGCGGCGCTGGAAGGCCTCGACCGCCTTGTGGCCATCGGTGATGTCGTAGCCGAAGCGTTCGAGCGCGAGGTAGAAGGATGCATCGTTGTCGAACGGATCGCCGCGTTCGAGCTTTTCCGGGCGTGGCAGGCACAACCCGTATTCGGCGAGGCGATCCCACGGGAACAGCTCGCCCGGATCGATCTTGCGCGCCGGCGCGACATCGGAATGGCCGACCACATTGGCGCGCGGAATATCATATCGCTTCACCATCCGCGCGACCAGCGGCACCAAAGCCTCGAACTGCGCATCGGGAAAGGGGCGGTAGCCGTATTTGTGGCCCGGGTGATCGAGCTCGATGCCGATGCTGGCGGAGTTCACATCCTTGATCCCGCGCCAGTAGGAAACGCCCGCGTGCCAGGCGCGCTTTTCCTCGGGCACCAGCCGGACGACCTCGCCCTGAGCGCCGATCAGGTAATTGGCGGAAACCTTGGCTTCGGGATCGCACAATCGCTCGATCGCGAACCCCTTGTCCTCCATCTCGGTGTAGTGGATCACCACCATGGTGATCGGCAGCGCGCGCTCGTCGTGATTGGGCGAAAGCACCTCGCGATCGACCAACTCATCCTTGCTAACGGGGAGTTCCGCCCCAGCCGATCCGAATTCCGATCCCAATTCGCTCACCCGATCATGCCCTCCGGTTCGGGCAGGACCGCGCCGAGAACCAGCGCATCCTCGCTGCGCGCGAACTGCAGTCCGCCGCCGCACTGCTTCGCGAGCAGGTAGATCATGTGCGCCGGAGCGGTGCGGCTCGAGAGTTCGTCGGGAGCGAGCCTGCCTTCGAGCGCGAGCGCCAGCACCTCGTCGAACGCGATCCGTGGCCCGCTGGCGCGCAGCACGATTTCGGTGGCGCCGTCGCGCAGCTCGGCGCCGATGTCGAGCGTCCCGCCGCGTACCAGCGAATCGACCGCCATCTGCGCGAAATTGAGCATCACCTTGACGGCCGGCTTGGGCAGGTTGGACTGCGAGAGCGACCAGTTCACCTCGATCCGGCCCTTGTCCGCCACCAGCGCGTCGATCAGCTTGCGGGTTTCCTCGACCGGGACCCGGTCGCCGAAACCGCCCGCGGCGCCGAAGGCCAGGCGGAAGAACTTGAGCTTGTTGGTGCTGACCAGCGCGCTCTGCTCGAGCAGTTCCATGCAGTTCTGGCGCATCGCCGGGTCGGTTTCGGTGGCGAGCAGCTCGAGCCCGTTGCTTAACGCTCCGACCGGCGAGAGCAGGTCGTGGCACAGGCGGGAACACAGCAGCGCGGCAAGGTCGACGGAGGAGTTTTCGGACATGGTTTCCAAAGTTCTAAAGCCAGGCCCGTGCATTAGCGAGAGACAAGGCGATAGGGAAGCGCGCTGAACCCGGCAGCTCCGGCCCGCCAGAAGGTTACCGTATCGCCCCCGACGATCGCCCAGATCATCCCGTCGCCGGCAGACATCGCCGCGTCCGTTGCGGATGGCCGCGCGTTTCCATCGGGGTGCGAATGATAATAGCCGACTAGTTCCGGCCCGCCCGTCCGTGTGGCCCGGTGCGCGTCGATCAGCGCCTGCGGATCGATCTCGAAATGGGCTTCGGGATTCGGGTGGACGTTCGCCGCAGCGGCGATGGCGTCGATCCGCCCTTCCCTCGCGCGCCCGAACAGCAGGCCGCAGCATTCGCGCGGATGCGCCGCGGCAGCCTTTGCCACCAGCGCATCGCACAGCTCGCTTGTCACTTGCAGGGTCATCACCCATGGCTCTGTAATCATGACTGCCAAGGAAATCATCACCGGGACGATCGAACAGGCCGACCGGCTCGACAAGGCGCTGGCCGGCGCGGCCGGGCTGTCGCGCGAACGGGTCAAGCGGCTGATCGCCGATGGCGCGGTCAGCGTGGCGGGCGAAGCCGCGCTCGACCCCTCGCGCAAGATCGCCGCGGGCGCGCATTTCGCCATCGCGCTGCCCCCGGCCAAGCCGCTCGATGTCGAGCCACAGGATATCCCGCTGCGAGTCGCCTTCGAGGACAAGCATCTGATCGTGGTCGACAAGCCCGCCGGGATGGTCGTCCACCCCGCCGCGGGCAATCGCGACGGGACGCTGGTGAACGCGCTGCTGTTTCATTGCGCGGGGAGGTTGTCGGGAATCAACGGCGTTGCGCGGCCCGGCATCGTCCACCGGATCGACAAGGACACCTCGGGGCTGATCGTGGTCGCCAAGACCGACGCCTCGCATGAGAGCCTGGCCGCGCAATTTTCCGAACATTCGGTCCATCGCCGCTATCTGGCGGTCTGTAGCGGCCATCCCAACCCGCCATCGGGCCGAATCGAGGCGCGTCTCGGCCGTTCGGATCGGGATCGCAAGAAAATGGCGGTGCTCCAGGAGGATGCGGAACGGGGCAAGCCCGCCATCACGCATTACCGTTCGATCCGCCGGCTCGACCATGCGACGCTGATCGAATGCCGGCTCGAGACCGGACGCACGCACCAGGTCCGGGTTCACCTGATGTCAATCGGTCATCCGCTATTGGGGGACCCGGCATACGGACGCACGCCAAAGGCGTTGCGGGACTTGCTTAGCGAGATCGGTTTCGCCCGCCAGGCGCTTCATGCGGCGGAACTCGGCTTCATCCATCCCGCGACCGGCGAGCAGGTGCAGTTCACCGCCGAACTGCCGGACGACATGCGGGAACTGATCGACGAAACCGCTCGTTGAAATCGATGAAACGCGCTTTCAGGCGCGCGTCCTTAGTCTATAAGTGAACCAGTGGCCCGAACGGCCAGATGCCCAGCAGGGGTCTGGCGCATGGAGGCTGACGCTAGAAAGGTCAGGGTAATCGTGAGCAATTCAAGATCATTGAGCGTCCCGGCGCTCGGCGGCGAGCAGAGCCTCAACCGCTATCTTTCCGAAATCAAGAAGTTCCCCGTGCTGACGGCCGAGCAGGAATACATGCTCGCCAAGCGCTATGAGGAACACGAGGATTCGGACGCCGCGGCGCAGCTCGTCACCTCGCACCTGCGGCTCGTGGCCAAGATCGCCATGGGCTACCGCGGCTACGGCCTGCCGGTTTCGGATCTGATTTCCGAAGGCAATGTCGGGCTGATGCAGGGCGTCAAGAAATTCGAGGCCGATCGCGGCTTCCGGCTCGCCACCTATGCGATGTGGTGGATCAAGGCTTCGATCCAGGAATTCATCCTGCGAAGCTGGAGCCTGGTCAAGATGGGCACCACCGCCGCGCAGAAGAAGCTGTTCTTCAACCTGCGCCGGATGAAGAAGCAGCTCGAAGCGTACGAGGACAGCGACCTCCATCCCGACGATGTGACCACGATCGCGACCACGCTCGGCGTGCCCGAGCAGGAAGTGGTCAACATGAACCGCCGGATGATGATGGGCGGCGACGGCTCGCTCAACACGCCGATGCGCAATGGCGAGGATGGCTCGGGCGAATGGCTCGACTGGCTGACCGACGATCGTCCGCTGCAGGACGAAACGGTTGCCGAGGTGGAGGAAAAGACTGTCCGGCATGAAATGCTGGTCGAGGCGATGGACAGCCTCAACGATCGCGAGAAGCACATCCTCACCGAGCGTCGGCTGACCGACAACCCGCAGACGCTCGAGGAACTGAGCAAGGTCTACGACGTCAGCCGCGAGCGCATCCGTCAGATCGAGGTGCGGGCGTTCGAAAAACTTCAGAAGGCGATGAAGTCGATCGCCGGCGAGAGGCTGATGCCGGTAGCCGCCTGACCCACTAACGGTGTCGAATACCATTAAAAGGGCCACACATCATCGCGATGTGTGGCCCTTTCGCTATCTGGAGCTTCAGCGCGCGGCGAGCATATCCAGCAATTCGGCCTGATTGCCATTGGCCTCGGAATTGCGGAACGCCTTGACCGCAGAAACGCACACTTCGCTTGGCGTGGGATCCTGCATGAGCAGGCCCAGCGATTCCGCGATGAAATCGTCGAGCGGCATATATTGGTCTTGCTCGGACTGCCCTGGCGTCAACTCGGTCTGAACGCCGGGCGGCACGAGTTCGATCACCTCGACCGAACCTTCCAGACGTTTGCGCAACGACAGCGTGTAGGAATGCAGCGCCGCCTTGGTGGCTGAATATGTCGCCGCTTTGGGCAGAGGCACGAATGCGAGGCCTGAAGATACATTGATCAGTGCGGCATCTTCCGCAGCCTTCAGATGATCGACCAAGGCATCAGTCAAGCGGATCGGACCGAGCAAATTGATCACCACCACCTGTTCCGCATCGCTCAAATCACGAGCACCGTCGATGTCCTCGAACGGCATGATCCCGGCATTGTTCATCACCACGTTCAGCCGTGGGAAGCGTTCACGAAGTTCCTCGGCAAAAGCCACGATCTCTTCCGCATTTGCCACGTCCAGTTTCATCGCATGGATATTGTCGCGCCCCTGCGCCGTCTCTTCGAGGCTGGAAAGCGTCCGCCCCGCGACGATGACGGTGTTGCCCGCGTCGTGCCATTTGCGGGCATATTCGCGCCCGATGCCGCTGCCCCCGCCCGTAACCAGAATAGTGTTGCCGCTGTTTTTCATGCCAATCATCCCTTTTTTTCGCTTGGTGGCCCAACGCTGCGCGCAGGACTTTGGCCCTCAAACTTCGTCGCGGTTGCGCGCGAGGGCATACGATCCTAACCGGTCGCGATGATAGCCCGTGTCGCCACCTTCTTCGTCAAGCTGATCGTAGGCTTCGTTGCGTTGAGCCTGGCGGTGACGATTCTCTACAAATTCGTCCCCATTCCCGTCACTGCCACAATGCTGATGGACGAGAACGGTATCACCAAGGACTGGGAGTCGCTGGCTGACATCGACCCCAATCTCGTCCGCGCGGTGATCGCGGCGGAGGATGGCAAGTTCTGCACCCATGACGGCTTCGACCGCGAGGCGATCGAGACCGCGATTCGCCGCAACGCCGAAGGCGGGCGGATCCGCGGCGGTTCGACCATCAGCCAGCAGACCGCGAAGAACGTCTTCCTGTGGCAGGGTGGCGGTTTTGCCCGCAAGGGGGTCGAGGCGTGGTTCACGCTGCTGATCGAGCAGGTCTGGGGCAAGCGGCGGATCATGGAGGTCTATCTCAACGTCGCCGAGACGGGGATCGGGACCTACGGCGCGGAAGCCGGCGCACGACGCTATTTCAACAAGTCTGCCGCCGATCTCTCACCGCTGGAAGCGGCGCGGATGGCGGCGGCGCTGCCGCTGCCCAAGCAGCGTTCGGTGACCAATCCCTCGGGCTGGCTGCAGCGCCATGGCAACACCATCTCGGCACGCATCGGTGTGGTCTCGCGTGACGGGCTTGACGCCTGCGTTTACCAGTAGCGCCCATGAGCGCCGGTCACCCGCACAGCCACCACGGCGGGCATTCTCACGCAGGGCATGGGCATGGCCATGGCCACAGCCACGCCCCCGCCGATTTCGGCAACGCCTTCCTGATCGGCATCATCCTCAACACCGCTTTCGTCGCGATCGAGGCCACCTATGGCTGGCTATCGGGCTCGATGGCGCTGATCGCGGATGCCGGGCACAACCTCTCCGACGTGCTGGCGCTGATGCTCGCCTGGGCGGCCAGCGTGGCTGCCAAACGCCCGCCGACCGGGCGGTTCACCTATGGCTACAAGAGTTCCACGATCCTCGCAGCGCTTGCCAATGCTTCGCTGCTGCTGATCGCGGTGGGGGCGATCCTCTACGAAACGATCAACCGCATGGCCGAACCCGCGCCGGTGGAGGGGATGACAATGGTGGTGGTCGCGGGGATCGGGATCGCCATCAATGCGGGCACCGCGCTGCTGTTTCTGCGCGGGCGCGCCGACGATCTCAACATCCGCGGCGCCTTCCTGCATATGGTCGCCGATGCGCTGGTCAGTCTGGGCGTGGTGATCGCCGGGCTCGCGATCCTGTGGAGCGGCGCGGTGTGGATCGACCCGGCGGTGAGCCTGCTGATCGTGGTGGTGATCGCCTGGGGCACCTGGGGCCTGCTCAAGGACAGCGTGAAGATGAGCCTGCACGCGGTCCCGCCCGGCATTTCGGAAAGCGCAGTGCGCGACTATCTCGCCGGCCTGCCCGGGGTCGAGACGGTCCACGATCTGCACATCTGGCCGATGAGCACCACCGAGACCGCGCTGACAGCGCATCTGGTCATGCCCGGCGGCCATCCCGGCGATGATTTCCTGCGCGACATTGCCGCGGAGCTTGAGCATCGCCACCGCATCGGTCACACGACCGTGCAGGTGGAGCGCGACCGCGACTGCGCTACGGGCTGTTAGCTAGGCTATAGTACAAGCGAGCGGAGGCGCACCGGCACTTGCTTGCCGGCGCATCCCCACGCTCCAGAGGCTGGTCAGGCCGCTTCTTCCTTGTCCTTCTTGCCGCCATGGACCCGGACCGGATCCTTGCGCCCTTCAACCACATCCTTGTCGACCACGATCTCGGTGATCCCGTCCATGTCGGGCAGGTCGAACATCGTGTCGAGCAATATGCTCTCGACGATCGAACGCAGCCCGCGGGCGCCGGTCTTGCGGGCGATGGCGCGGTCGGCGATCGCCTTGAGCGCCTCGTCGGTGAAGGTCAGCTCGACATCTTCGATCTCGAACATCTTGGCGTATTGCTTGATCAGTGCGTTCTTGGGCTCGGTCAGGATCGTCACCAGCGCATCGACATCGAGATCGCGCAGCGTGGCGATCACCGGCAGACGGCCGACGAATTCGGGGATCAGCCCGAACTTCAGGAGATCCTCGGGCTCGCTCTTCTCGAGCAGCTCGCCGACGCGACGCTTGTCGGGATCAGCGACATGCGCGCCGAAGCCGATGCTGCGCTTCTGCAGCCGGTCGCCGATGATCTTCTCGAGGCCCGAAAAGGCACCGCCGCAGATAAACAGGATGTTGGTCGTGTCGACCTGGAGGAATTCCTGCTGCGGATGCTTGCGCCCGCCCTGCGGCGGAACGCTGGCAGTGGTGCCTTCCATCAGCTTGAGCAGCGCCTGCTGGACGCCCTCGCCCGACACGTCGCGGGTGATCGAGGGGTTTTCCGCCTTGCGGGTGATCTTGTCGATCTCGTCGATATAGACGATCCCGTGCTGCGCCTTCTCGACATTGTAATCGGACGACTGGAGCAGCTTGAGGATGATGTTCTCGACATCCTCGCCGACGTAGCCGGCCTCGGTCAGCGTGGTGGCATCAGCCATGGTGAAGGGCACGTCGAAGGTGCGCGCCAGCGTCTGCGCCAGCAGCGTCTTGCCACAGCCGGTCGGCCCGACCAGCAGGATGTTCGACTTCGCCAGCTCGACATCGCCCGACTTGCCGGCGTGCTTGAGGCGCTTGTAATGGTTGTGCACCGCGACCGAGAGGACGCGCTTGGCGCGGTCCTGCCCAATGACGTAATCATTGAGCGTCGCGAAGATTTCCGAAGGTGCGGGGATGTCCCCTTCCTTGCGCCCGGCGATGCCGGCCTTGGTCTCTTCGCGGATGATGTCGTTGCACAGCTCGACGCATTCATCGCAGATGAACACCGTTGGGCCCGCAATCAGCTTGCGCACCTCGTGCTGGGACTTGCCGCAAAAGCTGCAATACAGCGTCGACTTGCTATCGGTTCCGCTCAATTCGGTCATACCTAGATACTTCCCCGCCTGACCCAGCTGGTTGAATCGGTCCACAAGGACCGGACAGGTCGGTTTCCTTCATAAATGGTTCTAGCGCAACTGCCTTGCCGCAAGCTGAAGCAGCAAGGTTGCCAAAATGCTACGCTTTAGAGCTCGTTAAGCAATGGCGATCAGCTCGGAGCGCCGCCGCTGCCGGGCTTCTCGTCGCTTTCCTCGTTCTCGGGGCGCGTCTCGAACACCTTGTCGACAAGGCCGAAAGCCATGGCTTCGTCCGCTTCGAGGAAGGTGTCGCGATCCATCGCCTTCTCGATCTCCTCGAGGGTGCGGCCGGTATATTTCTCGTAGAGTTCGTTCATCCGCTTCTTGATGCGCAGGATCTCGCGCGCCTGGATCTCGATGTCCGAAGCCATGCCGCGCGCGCCGCCCGAGGGCTGGTGGACCATGATCCGCGCATTGGGCAGCGCGATCCGCATCCCCGGCTCGCCCGCTGCGAGCAGGAAGCTGCCCATGCTGGCGGCCTGGCCGAGGCACACTGTCGAGACGCGCGGCTTGATGTATTGCATGGTGTCGTGGATCGCCATGCCGGCAGTCACCACGCCGCCCGGCGAATTGATGTACATGCTGATCGGCTTGGAGGGGTTCTCGCTCTCGAGAAACAGCAGCTGCGCGGTGATCAGCGAGGCCATGCCGTCCTCGACCTGGCCGGTCACGAACACGATCCGCTCGCGCAGCAGGCGGCTGAAGATGTCGAAGCTGCGCTCGCCGCGGCTGGTCTGCTCGACCACCACCGGAACCAGTGCGCCGGTCACCGGGTCACGGGAAAACTGCCCCTGCGAGCCGTAGGTATCGCCAATTTGCGCGCTCAGATCGATCATACGGTGCGAATCCTGTCGTGAATGAATGAACCCGCTATGTCGCGACTGCGGGGGCGAATTCAAGGGGCTTAACCTTGTCTCCCCGGAGGAATGCGGAGAAGCCGCCTTCTCGGGGATCGAAGGAACGGTCCTGCCCCGCTTTAGGAGCGGATTCTCCGCCGGGATTTT
The DNA here is from genome assembly GCF_001678665.1 of Erythrobacter sp. QSSC1-22B. Taxonomy (GTDB): domain Bacteria; phylum Pseudomonadota; class Alphaproteobacteria; order Sphingomonadales; family Sphingomonadaceae; genus Qipengyuania. Next base: position 247,152 of record NZ_LZRP01000005.1, on the reverse strand, counting down.
GCGAATGGATCGCCGTACCGCCAGAGGTCACGCAAGTCGCCGCCCTCACTCTATATATTCGTGCCATTGCCGTGTGCAAAACCGACGCCACGAAATCAGGGTTCGCGCGTTGGTGTCCCATGACACAAAGAACCGTTCGATAATCCGTGGAATTTGACCCACGCATCATGATGTTCGTCATCTTCGGCCTCGGGCTGATGTTGGCGGTCACTCTGGAACGCTGGCTGGCCAGAGTGTGGATGTCGCTTCCCATCCTCTATGTCGGCGCGGGTTTCCTGCTCGCCTCGCTGCCGCTGCGGCTTCCGTTCTTCAATCCGGCATGGGACGGGTTCGACGCGCTGACGCTGGAGTATGTCACCGAATTCATCGTCATCGCCAGCCTCGCCGCAGCGGGGATCGCCATCGACCGGCCGGTGAGCTGGCGCAATTGGCGCCAGATATGGCCACTGCTCGTCGTTGCGATGCCGCTGACCATCATTGCGGTTGCGTTCTTTGGCTGGTGGGCGGTCGGGCTCGCGCCAGCCAGCGCGATCCTGCTCGGCGCGGCGCTGGCGCCCACCGATCCCGTGTTGGCGCGCAGCGTTCAGGTCGGCCCGCCGGGCGAAGGCAAGCGCCACGACGTCCGTTTCAGCCTGACCGTAGAAGCTGGCATCAACGACGGGCTGGCCTTCCCCTTCACCCATCTCGCGATCGCGGCGCTTGGGATGTCCGCACTGGGGGCATGGACGCTCGAATGGGCGGCCTTCGACCTCGTCTATCGGATCGCGGCAGGCGTCGCAGTGGGTTGGGGCATCGGCCGGGTTGGCGCCTGGTATGTGTTCGAACGCGAGGCTGACGCGCCGATCGACAAGGTCGAGGAAGCGGCGCCCAAATATTCGACCCGCGAAGGCCTTGTCGTGCTTGGCACGCTGCTGCTCGCCTATGGGTCGGCAGAGCTTGTCCATGGCTATGGGTTCCTTGCGGTCTTCGTCGCGGCGGTCACCGCGCGCCAGCGCGAGAACGCCAGCCGCTACCACAAGATCAGCCATCATTTCATCGACCAGATCGAACAGATCGTACTGGTCGCGGTCCTGCTCGGCTTCGGGGTCATGCTCGCCAGCGGTGTGCTCAACGCGCTCACTTGGCCCGCGGCGCTGCTGGCGCTGGCGCTGGTCTTCGTGATCCGTCCGCTATCCGGGTTGCTGGCCGAAAGCCGGTCCGACCTTCCGATGGCGGGGAAGGTGGCAATCGCCTTCCTCGGCGTGCGCGGGATGGGTTCGATCTACTACCTCGCCTATGGCCAGAACCACGGCGAGTTCGAGGGCCTGCCCCTGCTATGGGCTACGGTCAGTTTCGCGATCCTCGTGTCCATCGTGGTTCACGGGGTGCTGGCAGGGCCGCTCATCGCTTATGTCGAGGGCCGCAAGGCGCATATCCATATTGGGCAGAAGGAAGACATGGCGCATCTGACGCCGCGTCCGGCAGAGCCGACGGGCAAACAAGCCCGGCAGACCGATTGAGCCACGTCGCCGGCAGCTAGCAAGGGGCTCCAGCCAGAGAAAAGGGCGGCAAGGTCATCACGACCCGCCGCCCTTTTCCTATCTGCTCGTATCTGCGCGTTGCTGAATTATTTCTTGGCGACAGGTTTCTTGGCCGGGGCCTTCTTCGCGGGAGCCTTCTTCGCAGCAGGCTTCTCGGCGCCTTCCGTCTGGGCCGCTTCCTTCTTGGGGGCGGCTTTCTTTGCAGCGGCTTTCTTGGGGGCCGGCTGCTCGTCGTCAGCCGGCTTGTCGTCGCCCTTCTTCGCAGCAGCCTTTTTCGCCGGAGCCTTCTTGGCCGGGGCCTTCTTCTTGGCCGCGGGCTTCTTGGTTTCCTCGGAATCCTCGTCCGCTTCGATGGCCGCCTCGAGTTCCTCGCGGGTCACTTCGCGCTCGGTCACTTCGGCCTTGTCGAACAGGAAATCGACAACCTTGTCCTCATAGAGCGGCGCGCGCAGCTGGGCTGCGGCCATCGGCTCTTGCTGGACATACTGGATGAAGCGCTCGCGATCTTCGGCGCGGTATTGCTGCGCCGCCTGCTGGATCAGCATCGACATTTCCTGGCCGCTGACTTCGACGCCGTTGGACTGGCCGATCTCCGACAGCAGCAGGCCCAAACGCACGCGGCGTTCGGCGATGTGGCGGTAATCGTCCTTCTCGGCCTCGATCTCCTTCATCGCCTCGGCGGGATCGTCGGACTGCGACGCTTCCTGCTGGAGCTGCGCCCAGATCTGCTCGAACTCGGCATCGACCATGCCCTGCGGCACCGCGAAATCATGACCCGAAGCCAGCTGGTCGAGCAGCGCGCGCTTCATCTGCGTGCGGGTGAGACCGGCGGTCTCCTGCTCAAGCTGCGCGCGCAGCAGTTCCTTGAGCTTGTCGAGGCTCTCGAGGCCGAGGTTCTTGGCGAATTCGTCGTCGGCCTTGGTCTCGTCCTCGACCTTCACCTGCTGGACGGTGATGGCGAACTGGGCCGCCTTGCCCGCGAGATGCGGGGCCTGGTAATCTTCCGGGAAAGTGACCGTGATGGTCTTTTCGTCGCCGGTCTTGACCCCGGTGAGCTGCTCCTCGAAGCCGGGGATGAACTGGCCCGAGCCGATTACCAGCGGCGCGCCTTCGGCCTTGCCGCCTTCGAATTCGACTCCGTCGATGCTGCCGACGAAATCGATGATCAGCTGGTCGCCATCGGCCGCCTTCTTCGACTTGGCGGCGTCCTTATAGCTCTTGTTGTTCGCGGTCAGCTGGCCGATCGCCTCGTCGACCTGTTCGTCGGTCACGGGCACGGTCAGCTTTTCCAGCTTCAACCCGTCGACATCGGGGGTCTCGACCTTGGGCAGGATTTCGAGCTCGACCGTCAGTTCGACGTCCTTGCCTTGCTCGTAGGTCTCGTCGAGATCGATCTTGGGCTGCATCGCGGGGCGCAGCTGCTTCTCGCGCATCAGATTGTCGACCGATTCGCGAATCGTGTCGTTCATGACCTGCGCGTGCATCTGCTCGCCGTGCATCTTGCGCACCAGATTGGCGGGCACCTTACCGGGGCGGAAGCCGGGCATGCGGACCTGCGGGGCGAGCTTCTTGACCTCGGCGGAAACCCGCGCGTCGATGTCTTTGGCGGGGACCGTCAGCTTGTAGCCGCGCTTGAGGCCTTCGTTCGTCGTCTCGGTGATCTGCATGAATGGGTACTCTTGAATGGGTCTAACCGGTGCTGGGCGAGAGGCTGCCGGATGGCGACTGGTGCGGGCGAAGGGACTCGAACCCCCACATCTTTCGATACTGGTACCTAAAACCAGCGCGTCTACCAATTCCGCCACGCCCGCAACCCGAATGAAGCCGCGCGTCGACAGCCACGCCGCGCGTGTAGGCGCGTGCCTCTAATCGGATGCGCCAAAAAGGGCAAGCGCGGCGATAGGTGGAAGGAACGGTGCGGGCAGCTCCGCCGTTGGTAGTCAAAGGAAGGTGCTCAATGGCCGATTACGACACGCCCAAGACCCCGCCCGATACTCCGCCGGTGATCGATCCCGATGTCGATCCCAAATCCGCTGCGGAAATGGAAGAGGATGGCGAGACCGAGGGCGAGCCGCTCGGCCATCGCACCGACCAAAGCGAGATCGATACCGAGAGACCCGACCGAAAGGGCGACACCTCGCAACGTGCGATGCGGTCTGCCCCCCTCCTGCCCCCCGACTGAGGAATTCAAGCATGGCTACCCAACCCGACCCCTCCCCCGATACGATCGAACCCGGCGCCCCGAATGAAATGCCGCCCGCGAGCCCGCCCAACGAGGCGCCGATGCGCGAACCGCCCGAGATCACGCCGCTCCAGCCCGACACCGACAATCCCGGTCGCAATCCCGACGAGATATCGATCCCCGATTGATCCTGGAACGCGGGTACAACGATCCTGCAAGGCGATTGAACTTGCGGGACCCTGCGCTGCGTCTTAGGGGCGCGGGATGAGCGAAACAGCCAGCAACGATACCCCGCCCGACCGCCTTTCGGTGAACCCGCGCAGCGAATTTTTCGATGCCGAGCTGCTTAGGCGCGGCGTCGGCATTCGTTTCAAGGATTCCGTGCGCACCAATGTCGACGAATTCTGCGTCTCCGAAGGCTGGATTCGCGTTCAGGCGGGCAAGACCATGGATCGCAAGGGCAATCCGCTGACGATCAAGCTGACCGGTCCGGTCGAAGCCTGGTACGAGGATCTGGGCGAGAACCCGCCGGTCGCCAAGGCCGACTAGAGCGGATTTTTAGCGCCTCAGTTCGAGAATTCGTTGAAGGCGCTCAGGAACTGGCGCGAACTTTTGAGCCGGGTCGGCCCTTGCGCGACCCGCACCGGGGCGCTGCGCGTGCGGTCCGAATAGATGAAGCCCTCGACTGGCCATTCGGTTTTGCCCAGCCCTCCGAGCGGATGGTACCAGACGCGCACCGCGCTCCAGTCGTTGGCCGGCGAAACATCCACCGCCAGCACATCGCGCTCGATCTGGCCGCGGCGCCCGTCGATCGGCGACCAGTTGGCGTGATCGAGCAACACCCGGCGACCGTCGACGACCCTGCTGACCGTTGCGACATGGCCCAATTGCATCGAGCGATGCGGTCGGAACGCCAACACGGCCCCAACCTTCGGCGCATGCCCGGTCGCATAGCGGCCTTCGGCCTGCTGCCACCAGGTGTGCGCATCGCCGTAAATGCGGATTCCCGATACCTCGCGCGCATAGGGCACGCATTGCAGATAGGGGGCCAGCTCGGCACCGCGCGGGTCAAAGCCGAAATCGGCGGAAGATTGCGCCAGCGCGGGTGACGCTGCCAGCAGGGCGAGGGCGGTAAGGCCGAAGGCGATGGGTTTGCTCATGCGGCAAATTATTGCCGCATGGGCCTTGCAACATACCTTTCGAATGAGGTTAACCCGAATTCACCATCTTGCCAGCGCCCGGTCGGTCGCCGCCAAGCGCCGCGATATCCTTGCCAAATCGCGCAACAAGGGCCACCTGCCGGCGCGTCATGAAAACCCAATCAACCAAACCGACCGTGATCATAATCGGCCGCCCGAATGTCGGCAAGTCGACGCTGTTCAACCGGCTGGTCGGCAAGAAGCTGGCGCTGGTCGACGACCAGCCCGGTGTCACCCGCGACCGGCGGATGGGGGATGCCTCGCTGGCCGGTCTGGAATTCACCATCGTCGATACCGCGGGCTGGGAAGACGACGATCCCGCCAGCCTGCCCGGCCGGATGCGCAAGCAGACCGAAGTCAGCCTCGAAGGCGCCGATGCCGCGCTGCTGGTCGTCGATGCGCGCGCCGGACTGACCCCGCTCGACGAGGAAATCAGCCGCTGGCTGCGCGAGCAGCACCTTCCCGTGATCCTGGTCGCGAACAAGGCCGAAGGCCGCGCTGGCGAGGCAGGCGTGCTCGAATGCTACAATCTCGGCTTCGGCGAGCCGGTCGGGCTATCCGCCGAGCACGGCGACGGCATCGCGGATCTGTTCGCCGCGCTGTGGCCGATCATCGGCGAGAAGGCCGATGCGGCTGCCGAGCGGATCGAATATGTCGACGAGGACGAGGAGGTCACGCTCGGCCCGCTCAAGCTTGCCATCGTTGGTCGTCCCAATGCGGGCAAATCGACGCTGATCAACCGGCTGCTGGGCGAGGACCGCCTGCTGACCGGGCCGGAGGCCGGGATCACCCGCGACTCGATCGCGATCGATTACCAGTGGACCGACCCCAAGACCGGCGAACAGCGCGACATCCATCTGGTCGACACCGCGGGCATGCGCAAGCGCGCCAAGGTGCAAGACAAGCTGGAGAAGATGTCGGTCGCCGACGCCCACCGCGCGATCGATTTCGCCGAAGTCGTGGTGTTGCTGCTCGATGCGACGCAGGGGCTCGAGCATCAGGACCTCAAGATCGCCGACCGCGCGCTCCAGGAGGGCCGTGCACTCATGGTGGCGATCAACAAATGGGACATCGCCGAGGACGCCAGCGGACTGTTCAACGGCGTGCGCGCGGCGCTCGACGATGGCCTGGCGCAGGTCCGCGGTGTGCCGCTGCTCGCGGTCAGTGCCAAGACCGGCAAGGGGCTCGACACGATGCTCGGTGCCGCCTTCGATATTCGCGCCAGCTGGTCCAAGCGGGTTCCCACCGCCGCGCTCAACCGCTGGTTCGACGATGCGCTCGAAACCAACCCGCCACCCGCACCCAAGGGTCGGCGGATCAAGCTGCGCTATATCACGCAGGTCGGCACCCGCCCGCCGCGGTTCGTCATTTTCGGTACCAGGCTCGATGCGCTGCCGACCAGCTACGAACGCTATCTGGTCAATGGCATCCGCGCCAAGCTCGGTTTCGATGCGGTGCCGGTGCGCCTGACCCTCAAAAGCCCCAAGAACCCCTTCGTCAAAGATTAGCCTATGACGCTAGATCTCCTCACCGTCGGCGGCAGTTTCGCCTTCGATCTGCTCGAACGCACTGCGAGCACGCCACGCGTGCAGCAGATGGTGCAGCTCTCGCTCGCCCCAGCCTTCCTGCTCAGCGGGATCGGGGCGATCATGAACGTCATGATGAGCCGGCTCATCTGGGTCGCGCAACGGATCGAACGTATTGGGCGACGGATCGACAATGGCGAGGCCGGGACCGATGCGGGCGAACTGGCCTGGCTCGGGAGGCGGCGGCGCCAATCGCAATGGGCTCTGGTTTTCAGCACCGCCTCAGCCGTGACTATCAGCATCGTGATCGCCCTCCTGTTCGTCAGCGCCTATATCGAATCGCGGATCGGAACGGTCATTGCCGTTGCCTGGGTGATGACCATGAGCCTGCTGGTAACCGGCCTGTTGTTCTTCCTGTTCGAGACACGCCTCGCCGCCAAGGGACCGCCGCGTATCGCGCGCGACGAATGACCCGAGAAGTTTAACGCCGGAGCGGGAAGAGCCGTCCGTAAGTCAGGCACCGCCATAGCCATTCGAGCGGTCCGTAAGCGAAGCGATCGAGCCAGGGCTTGGACCAGGCGAGGATCAGCACCCAGACGGCCATCACGACGAGGAAATGCTGGGGGCGGTTGAGTTCGCCGAACAGCCCCCCGGCCCAGCCGTGGAAGACGAACAGCATCACCACCGAGGTCCCGATGTAATTGCTGAAAGCGGCACGCCCGGCAGCCGAAACGCGCTCGGCCAGCCAGCTGCTCGCGCGCGCACCCGCCAGCGACAGCAACGCCGCCAGCCCGAGCACCATCGGTAAATTCGCAAAGCCCGCCAGCCCGACGAAGGCCAGCATGGTGCCGAAGTAGGTCAGCCCTTCACTCACGGTCCACCAGGCGATCGCCGCCGACAGTGCGCCGCCGCCAAGCAGTCCGATCCAGCCCCAGCGCCGGACCTTGTGCGCCGCCATCCGGCCATCGAACAGACCCATTCGGTACAGCGCCATCCCGATCAGGATCAGCGGCAGAGTCTCGAATATGATCTGGAATACGAAGGTCAGCGGATCCGACCAGTGCTCGGCGAAATTATGCGCGATGAAGCCTGTGTAGTCGCCGGAGGAAATCAGCGCGGTCTCGGTTTCGCCATCGGCGATGCCATCGGTTTTCAGCAAGCGCATGTCGACCTGCGCAGCGGCGGTCTCGGCATCGGCCGGCTCCATCCGGTCGAAGCTGTACATGCCAGCGAACAGCGCGGCGAAGGCCAGCGCGCCGAGGAAATAGCCGAGCAGGCCCAGCACCAGCTGGTTGACCGGTTTCATCCGCACGAACAGCAACGCCGCAAAACCGCACAGCGCGTAACCGGTGAGGATGTCACCCTTCCAGATGAAGAAGAAATGGATCAGCCCGAACAGCAGCAGGAAGGCCAGCCGCCGTGCCTGCAACCCGCGCCCGCGTCCGCGCTCCCATGCCTTTTCGAGGAAGAGGTAGATCCCGGCGCCGAACAGCAGCGTAAACAGCCCGCGCATCTTGCCGTCGATCAGCACGAACTGGAGCGCCCACATCCAGCCGTCGGGATCGCCGGTCGGGACCAGGAACCCGCCGGGCCAGGTATAGGCCACCATCGGCTGGCCAAAGACGGTAATGTTCGCGGCGAGAATTCCCATGACCGCCAGCCCGCGGATAAAATCGAGGCTGGCGATGCGCTTGCCGCTCCCGGCGACCGGCCGTGGCTGATCCGGAGCGGCATTGACCCCGGCAGTTGGCTGGGCCGGAACGGCGGTGTCGGTCATGGTAATCCCCCTGGTGCCCAACCTTTAGCAAGCCTGACACGAAGGAGAAGGCGCTAAAACTCGTCTATTGGGTAACGAGGCAGTCCTGCCCGGCGGATTTCAGCGCGTTGCAGGCCTGCTGCGCCGCGGCGCGGCTGGCAAAACCGGCAGCCATCACCTTGGTCAGCCGGCCGGCGGGCTCCTTGACCAGCCGGGCGCCGGACAATGCTGGGCGGGTGCTCATCCGTTCGAGCAGACGATCGGCATTGCCCGCCTGCCCGAAGGCGCCGAGCTGGAGCTTCCACGGCCCGGTCATGGCGGAGCTGGCCGAAACTGTAGCGGGAATGGCGGCCGCCGGGTTCGGTGCGGCAACCTGTGCTACGGTGGTCCGGCTCGCACCCGGCACAGCTGTCGGTTGCGATCGTGGCAGCGTGTAATCCGCACCCGCTCGACCGGAAGCGACGGTGGTCACCGGCGCGGAGGTCGGCGCCGGCAGCACCATCGGCGGCTGCGGTTCGGCAGGAATGGGCTCTGGCGCCATCGCGGTCTGCACCGGGCCGCGTTCGAGATCGACCGTGGCGAGCTGCTGCGAGCGGGTGACGTTCGCTTGCGCATCGAGCCGCTGGGCGAGCACCTGCGCTTCCTCGCGCTGATCGAGCGGGATGTATTCGTCCATCTGCCCCAGCGCGGCGCGCGCCTGCGGCAGGCCGGTGCCGTTGGCAAGCGTCAGCAGAGCATAGGCGCGGACCCAGTCCTTCTCCACCAGATCGCCGTTGAAATGGGCGACGCCGACCAGATATTGCGCCCGCGGATCGCCGCGATCCGAGGCCGCGCGGACATAGGGCATCGCCTCTTCGCGGCGGCCGTCCTGAAACAGCAGCAGGCCGTAATTGTCGGCCGCCTTGACATGGCCCTGCGCCGCGGCGGCAGCGTAGAGCGCCTCGGCCTGTTGCGGATCGGCCTGGACCCCGCGCCCGAGGCGATAGGCCTGCGCCATGTTGAACTGGGCATCGGGATCGCCTTGCGCAGCCAGGCCGGACCACTCGCGCACCGCAGTGGCATAATCCCCTGCCGCCCAGGCATCGACACCCTGTTTCACATCGGCCAGCGCCGGGGTGGCAGCCGCCATCAACAGCCCGGCCAGCGCCAGGGCGCCCGCAGTCAGGCCGGTTCGTTTCGCTATCGGGTCGCGCATCGCCGTCTCCATGAATGTCATGCTTTCGCCTACGTTTACTCCGCTGAACATATAGTAAAACCCGCGTTAGCAAAATCTTGGCTGTGTTTCGAGCAAGCGGAGGGAGCGTTTTACCCGCCGGTGTTAACCCAAAATTGAGGGTAGTCTGCGAATTCTCTGCCGGTAACTCGCGTGTGGCGAGCGAATTCGACATCGATCTAGGGCGCAATCCAGGGGGACGAAGCCGTGCGAATACTGGCGTTGGCATCGCAAAAAGGCGGTTCGGGCAAGACAACCCTGTCCGGTCACATGGCCGTTCAGGCCCAGCGGGCGGGTGCCGGTCCGGTCGTTCTCATCGATATCGATCCGCAGGGCTCGCTGGCCGACTGGTGGAACGAGCGCGAAGCGGAATATCCCGCTTTTGCGCAAACCACCGTGGCGCGACTCGCCAGTGATCTCAACGTGTTGCGGCAGCAGGGCTTCAAGCTCGCGGTCATCGACACCCCACCCGCGATCACCATGGCGATCCAGTCGGTCATCGCGGTGGCCGAACTCATCGTCGTTCCCACCCGACCCAGCCCGCACGATCTGCGCGCCGTGGGTGCGACCGTCGATTTGTGCGAACGCGCCGGCAAGCCGCTGGTGTTCGTGGTCAACGGCGCGACGCCCAAGGCCAAGATCACTTCGGAAGCCGCGGTCGCGCTGTCGCAGCATGGCACCGTCGCCCCGATCACCCTGCACCACCGCACCGATTTCGCCGCCTCGATGATCGACGGGCGCACGGTGATGGAAGTGGACGAAAACAGCCGCAGCGCCGCCGAAGTGACCGCGCTGTGGAAATACGTTTCCGACCGACTGGAGAAGAATTTCCGCCGCACGATCTTCGCCGCGCCCAACCACCAGGCCCAGATGGCCGGTGCCCACCGACCCGCAGGCGGCTTCGGTCGCCGCGTGGCCCAGTAACCGGAAGGCTGCAGGAATACCGCCATGAGCGACACCGGTTTCGCCTCCCTTTCCTCCACGCTGCTGGCCCGCAAGGGCGGCGCACGCCCGGCCATGCGCCCGCAAAACGGCGCCCCGGGTCTGGTCGATGGCAAGGAAGCCGCCGCCAGCCTGGAAGATCTGGGCTGGAATGACATGGGCGAGGAACCGATCGTCAAAACACCGTCATCGGGCGGCGAGGTCATCTCGCTCTCCCCAGCAACCCGGGCCCCAGCAACCCGGGACGATACGCCGGAACACCAGGACAGTCCCGAACCCCTGCTGCAGCGCAAGGCGCACAGCCCGGTGCGCGACACGATCGAACGCATCGCCCAGAAACTGGAAACACCGATGGCGCGCACCGCCCCGGAATCTCAGCCCCGGCCCCAGCTCCCGAGGGCTGCAACCATCGGCAGCGGCAAACGCGCCGCTTTCACCCTGCGTCTCGATCAGCACCGTCATCTCAAGCTGCGTCTCGCCTGTGCGGTAAAAGGGCGCAGCGCCCAGCAACTCGTGACCGAGGCGCTCGACGCGCTGCTGTCCGAAATGCCCGACATCGACCATCTCGCCGCGCAGGTGAAGCGCGATTGACCTTTGCCGTATATCCAGACCCTCAGGAGGGGTAGAATGAGCAAGACGATCACAGCGAAAAGCAACCGGATGATGGGCCTGGCCCTGACGACGGCGCTTGCGACGGTAGCCCTGTCGGGTTGCACCGCCAATGTCGCGCCCCCGGCGCAGGCTTCCACGGCGAAGGCGCAGGATGCGCTTGCCAAGGGCAATGGCGACCGAGCCGTCACCCATGCCGAGGCCGCCGTCCTGGCGACCCCGCGCGACACCGCAGCCCGCACGCTGCTGGGCACCGCCTATATCGAGGCGGGCCGGTTCCAGTCCGCCGCGACCACGTTGGCCGAAGCGGTCGCGCTGGGGGACAGTTCCTCGGGCACTCTCACCCGGCTTGCACTGGCGCAGATCGCCGCCGGCCAGCAGGCCGCCGCGCTCGCCACGCTGAGCCGCCACATGGATGCGCTCGATCCAGCCGATTATGGCCTTGCCATCGCGCTGGCCGGTCGTCCGCAGGAAGCCGTGCATGTGCTCGGCAACCTTCTGCGCAACGGCACCAACACGATGAAGGTGCGCCAGAACCTTGCCTATAGCCTCGCGCTGCAGGGCGATTGGCGCAACGCCCGTATCATGGCCGCCGAAGACGTCCCCGCCGACAAGCTGGGCGACACGATGAGCAAGTGGGCGGTCCTTTCGGCGCCGGAAATGTTCCAGCGCCGGATCGCCGACCTGCTCAGCGTGAAGATGGTCCAGGATCCGGGCCAGCCTTCCATGCTGGCGCTGCATAATTTCGACAGCGTCGAACAGCTTGCCGCCGAGAACTTGGTGCCGAACGGACCTGCAGCTCCCGCCCCGAGTCGCGATTTTGCCAGCAGCTTCGGCAATGGGGAACTTCCGCCGGTGTCTCAGGCGCCGGTGTCTCAGGCAGATCGCCCGGCGCTGGCGATGAGCACACCCGCCCAGCGCACGGTTCCGAGCTCCGCCTCGGCAGAAGCGATTTCCGCAGCCTCGCCGGACGCTCGCTTCGTCAGCCGCGAAGTGGTTCAAGGCATTCCCGCAAGGACGCGGTCGGTGACCCCGGTCGCCCGCCCGGTCGCCCAGCCCAAGGCTCCTGCTGCCAGGCCCGCACTCGCGATGGCCTCGGGCGACTACCGCGTACAGCTCGGCTCGTATTTCTCGATGTCCGATGCCCAGACGGCCTGGAAAGTCTTCCTCAAACGCCATCCGGAGATCGACGGCGCGGAGAAGGTCATCACCAAGGCCAACGTCAAGGGCAAGATCTATTACCGCGTCGCGGCCGGAGGTTTCGCCAAAAGCTCGGCGCAGGGCCTGTGCCAGTCGGTCAAGAGCGGCGGCGCGGGCTGCATCGCCTATGCCGCAAGCAATCCGCTCCCCGGAACGATCGACAACAATGTCCGGGTAGCGACACGCTGAATTCGAGCCGCTAGAATGAGAAAACCCCTCTCCACTTCGGGAGGGGTTTTCCGTTTCTGCTAGCCGCCGATCCGCATTCCGCCCTTGAACAGCGCGGTCACCCGCCCCTGCGTCGGTTGGCGGTCGAAAGGCGTATTGCCAGCGGTCGCCGCCATCTTGCCGCTGTCGATGATCCATGGCTTCTCGGGATCGATCAGCGCGATATCGGCCTCGTAGCCTGCGACCAGCGCCCCCGCCTCGACATCCAGCAACCGGGCGGGTGTCGTCGCGACCAGATCGAAGGCGCGCGCCATGTCGATCGTGCCGTCGCGCACCAGCGTCAGAACCATCGCCAGCAGCGTTTCCGCGCCAGCCATGCCCGGGGCGGCATCGGCAAAGGGCAGGCGCTTTTGCTCCGGCCCGCGCGGATCGTGGCCGCTGGCGATCACATCGATCGTCCCGTCGGCGATTGCCGCGATCACCGCCTGGCGGTCGTCCTCGATCCGGAGCGGCGGCGACAGCCGCATGAAACTGCGGAACTCTGCCGTGGCCAGATCCGACAGCATGAAATGGGCCGGGGTCACCCCGGCGGTGATGCGCAACCCGCGCGCCTTTGCCGCGCGCACCAGATCAAGCCCGGCGCGGGTGGTCACCTGACGAAAATGCACCCTCGCCCCGGCCATCTCGGCCAGCGCGATATCGCGCGCCAGCGCCAGCGCCTCGGCCTCGGCCGGTGCGCTCGGCAGACCGAGGCGAGTCGCCATCTCGCCCGCGGTGGCGACCGCATCGCCCGCCAGCGCGCCATCCTCGGCGTGTGCGACGACGGTCAGATCGAGCATGGCGGCGTATTGCAGCAGCCGCAGCATTGCACCGGTATCGGCGATCCAGCGCCGCCCGGTGGCGATCCCGCGCGCGCCCGCTTCGCGCATCAGCCCGATCTCTGCCAGTTGCGTGCCCTCGAGCCCGCGGGTCGCGGCGGCCAGCGGGTGGACCCAGAAATCGGGCTTGCCGCTCTTGGCGATATACGCGACCCGGCTGGGCAGATCGAGCGGCGGCGACTGGTCGGGCATCAGCGCTGCGCGGGTTATCCCGCCGAAATGGAACGCCGGCTTGTCGACCGCGAAAACGCCGTAATCGACCAGCCCGGGCGCGACCAGCCGACCTTTCGCCTCGACGATCTCGTCGCCATCCTCGGGCGCGATATCGCCCAGGCTGGCGATCCGGCCATCGACCAGCCGGACCGCGCCATCGCGCACGCCATCGGCGAGGACAAGCCGCCCCCCGGTGATCGTCAGCGGCACATTCTGCTTCATAACGCCCAGCCCTCGACGCCGCGGGCGCTGCGGGTCAGCACATCGAGACAGGTCATGCGGATCGCGACCCCCATCTCGACCTGCCTCGTGATCAGCGAACGATCGACCAGGTCGGCCACGTCGCTGTCGATCTCGACGCCGCGGTTCATGGGTCCAGGATGCATCACCAACGCCTCGGGGGCGGCGGCATCCAGGCGCTTCTTGGTCAGTCCGTAAAGATGGTGGTATTCGCGCTCGGACGGAATGAACTGGCCGCTCATCCGCTCGTTTTGCAGGCGCAGCATCATCACCACATCGGCGCCCGCCAGCGCTGCGTCGAAATCGTGGAACACCTGCGCGCCGATCGCCTCGACCCCCGGCGGCATCAGCGGCGGCGGCGCACACAGCCGCACGCTGGCGCCCAGCGCCTGGAGGCACAGCAGGTTCGATCGCGCGACCCGGCTATGCATGATATCGCCGCAGATCACCACGGTCAGGCCGGTGAAATCCTCGCTCGGCTCCCCCCGGTCGCTCAGCGCCTCGCGCAGCGCCAGCGCGTCGAGCAGCGCCTGCGTCGGGTGTTCGTGCTGGCCGTCGCCGGCGTTGAGCACCGGGCAATCGACCTTGCTGGCGATCAGCTGGGTCGCCCCGCTCGAGCCGTGGCGGATCACGATCGCATCGGCGTTCATCGCGTTCAAGGTGATCGCGGTATCGATCAGCGTCTCGCCCTTCTTCACCGAGCTTTGCGCGGCGTGCATATTGACCACATCCGCGCCCAGCCGCTTGCCCGCGATCTCGAACGACAGCAGCGTCCGGGTGGAATTCTCGAAGAAGGCGTTGATGATCGTCAGCCCCGCCAGCGCATCGTGATGCTTGTTCGGGCGGCGGTTGAGTTCGACCCATTGTTCCGCCTCGTCGAGCAGGTACAGGATCTCGTGGCGCTCGAGCTGGCCGATGCCGGTCAGGTCGCGATGCGGAAAGGCTTGTCGGCCCGCAGGATAGCGGCCGGAAGCGATGCGGGGCGGCGACGATGTCATTAAAGCCAAGCCCCTAGTCGAGCTCCATCACCCGCTCAAGCACAATTGCATGGCGTTTCCGCTTCGAGTGCCTAGGTAGGGCGGCAGATTACCAGAAGGATCGACTATGAAATTCGCGGGCCGGGTCTGGCGCTTGCTGGTGGGATTGAAGGACGGGCTGGTGCTCGTCTTCATGCTGCTGTTCTTCACCGCGCTGTTCGCGGTGCTGACCGCGCGACCCAGCCCGGCGGAAGTGCGCGATGGCGCGCTGGTGCTCGCGCTCGATGGGCTGATCGTGGAGGAGCGGACCGAGATCGATCCCTTCACCGCGCTGCTGTCCCAGACCGCGCCCGTGCGCGAATTCGAAGCGCGCGAGCTGGTCCGCGCGCTCGATGCGGCGGCGGGCGACGACCGGATCCAGGCGGTTGTTCTCGATCTCGATTCCTTCATCGGAGGCGGACAGGTCCATCTGCAGACAGTCGGCGAGGCACTCGATCGCGTGCGCGCTGCGGACAAGCCGGTGCTCGCCTTCGCCACCGCCTTTGCCGACGACGGCATCTTGCTTGCAAGCCACGCCAGCGAGATCTGGCTCGACCCGCTGGGCGGCGCCATCGTGACCGGCCCCGGCGGCGGGCAGCTGTATTTCGGTGAATTGCTCGAGAAGCTGAAGGTCAATGCCCGCGTCTACCGGGTCGGCACCTACAAGAGCGCGGTCGAGCCCTATCTGCGCGATTCCATGTCCGAGCCCGCGCGCGAAAATTACGCCGCGCTGTACGGCGCGCTGTGGGAGGAATGGCAGGCACAGGTAAAGAAGGCGCGCCCGCAGGCGGATATCGCGCGGGTCACCGGCGATCCGGTCGCCTGGATCGAAGCCTCGGGCGGCGATCTGGCAGAGGCGGCTTTGTCGGCCGGTTTGGTCGACAAGCTCGGCAGCAGGCAGGAGTTCGAAGCGAGGCTGGTGGAACTGGTCGGCGAGGACGAATGGAGCAGCGAACTCAACGCCTATTCCCAGACCGAACTCGGCCCCTGGCTTCAGGCCAATGAGATCAGCGAGACCGGGTCCGCGATCGGGGTGATCACCATCGCCGGACAGATCGTCGACGGTGATGCGGGCCCCGGCACTGCAGGTGGCAAACGCATTGCAGATCTGCTCGATGAGGCGCTTGAGGACGATCTGGCTGCGCTGGTGGTGCGGGTCGATTCGCCGGGCGGTTCGGTGCTTGCCAGCGAGGAAATCCATCGCGCGATCCTGCGGCACAAGGCCCGCGATATCCCGATCGCGGTCTCGATGGGCAATGTCGCCGCGAGCGGCGGCTACTGGGTGGCGACACCGGCAGATCGCATCTTCGCCGAGCCCGAGACCATAACCGGCTCGATTGGCATTTTCGCCGTGATCCCGACTTTCGAAGGTCTGGCGAACGAGATCGGCGTGAGCGTGGACGGGGTTCGGACAACGCCGCTGTCGGGTCAGCCCGATCTAGTTGGCGGGTTCACCCCCGAGGTCGATGCGATCCTCCAGGCCTCGGTCACCGATGGCTATGCCGATTTCATCGGCAGGGTTGCCGCAGCGCGCAATCTCACCACTGATCAGGTCGACCGGATTGGCCAGGGGCGGGTCTGGGATGGCGGCACGGCACGCCAGATCGGGCTGGTCGATCAATATGGCGGGCTCGACACCGCGATCTCTTGGGCCGCGGCGCAGGCCGGGTTGGAAGACGGCGATTGGCATGCCGCCTATCTCGGCAGCACACCCAGCACTTACGACACGCTGCTGCGTCAGTGGCTGGTCGGCGATGGCGAAAGCTCGCGGGCCGATGTCGCAACGCTGTTTTCCCGCCAGCAGGAAGCGCTGGGAGGCCAACTCGTTGGCGATCTCGAGCGGTTGCTGACCACGCGCGGCGCGCAGGCCTATTGCCTCGAATGCCCGCCGGCCCCGCAATCGGATACGGTCGGGGGCCGCAAGCTGTCGGGCTGGCTGGCGAAACTGGTAGCGCTGTTCGCGAGCTGATCCTGGCGGCGGGCGCTTGCCAAGCGCGCCCGGTCCAAGTAAAGGCGCGCCCCTGCCCGAACCGGCGGCCTGATGGCCCCGGCAGGCCCGGGCGGGCGCGTAGCTCAGTGGTAGAGCACACCCTTCACACGGGTGGGGTCGCAGGTTCAATCCCTGCCGCGCCCACCATCTCCCCCGCATCTCGAACTCGCATCTCGAACTCGCAGCATCATCCCGTGTGTCATGAACACGTTGGATTGATCTGCCAGTTCATACTGCCTCGAATTCGCAGTAGCGAACGATAGCTGCTACTGATTATCAATCTTAAGTAATTGATTTTACTTGATTTTTAGGATCGCCTGCGCTAATCCAACTTTCAACAGCCGAGACCGCCAAATCAGGAGACCATCCATGCATTGTGAAAACTGCAAATTTTATCAGACCATGAGCAGCGAATGCCGCCGCTACGCCCCGTCCCCCGCCGAGGGTGACAAGAAGGCGCATTGGCCCAATGTCGCGCAGGATGATTGGTGCGGTGAATTCGTCGCTGCTGACGCCCAGCGCAAGGTCGCGTAACGACCAGGGTTCCGTCCGGCTGAAGCCGGCGCACGAATCGCAGATCGAGAAGCCGGGTGGCCCGACATGGGTTCACCCGGCTTTTTTGCATTAGGGCTTGCATTGCGCGCTACTGCAAGTCATTCTCATTTCCAGCAGGAGATGAGTTTCAGCTATGCTCGATTTGTTTCGCCTCGCCGGGCCCGCCCCAATGCAGCCCGCCAATGATGTCGTCGATCTGCCCCCGCGCGCAGCCGGGCACCAGATCCGCTGGTCGGTCGAGCGGGTGATGCAATTGCTGTGCCGGGCCGGCCGCCGGCCGCTCGAGATAAGCGCGCCCTGTTCGATCAAGCGGACTTCGCAGGAGCGGCTGCTCGATTCGATGATGCAGGCGATCGCGCGCGGCGAGGAAACCGAAGCGCTCGGTTTTGCCGAGTGGCTGGTCGCCAAGCGCGAAGCGCCGCGGCTGGTGCGCTGGTCGCAGCCGATCGCCCGGCATTGGGCGCAGGCGGCATAACTCCTGCCGGGGTTCGCCCGGACCCGGTTCCGTCTGACTGCCGCCGGATGTATGCACAGCGGTCTCTGTAGATAGCGCAAACAGCAAAAGGCGCCGGAGTTTCCTCCGACGCCTCGTCTATCTTGAACCGCGTAGGGTCTGCCGTTCAGATCGTCGGTTTGGACGTTCCGGACTTGCCGGCTGCGTTCTTTTCCGAGAGCTTCTTCGCGGCATAACCGCCAGCTGCGATCGCGGCCATGGCAGGCAGGCTGATCCGGCGCAGCACAGCTGTGCCGACCACGCCCAGCGCAGCACCTTGCGCGCCGCTCAGTCCGCCGGTCCGCTTGGCCAGCCTGTCACCCACGAATGCTCCGATAATCTTGCCGATCATAGTGTAATCTCCTTTGGCCAACCAACGGCTTGGCCCACAAGCCGTTCCGAAAAAGCAGGAGCCGGCGCGGTCATCGTCAGCCCGCATTCCTCTGGCCAAGCCCTCTGGCCAAGTGCCGGGCGAGCGGGCATAGGCGCGGACCATGCACGACCTTGCCTTTATCCGCTCGCATCCGGGTGAATTCGACGCCGGCCTGCAGCGCCGCGGCGCCGAGCCTACCTCCGATCGCATCCTGACGCTCGACGCCCGCCGTCGCGAAGTCGCCACAAGGCTGCAGGAGGCCCAGGGCCGCCGCAACGAGGCGTCCAAGGCCATTGGCCAGGCGATGGGCAAGGGCGACAAGGACACCGCCGAGAGCCTCAAGGCCGAGGTCGCCCAGATAAAGCAGACGATGCCCGCACTCGAAGAGGAAGACCGGACCCTCGGGGCCCAGCTCCACGATCTCCTCGCCGCGCTCCCCAATCTCCCCGCCGAGGATGTGCCCGAGGGTGCCGACGAGGCCGCCAATGTCGAGCTGTCGCGCTGGGGCACCCCGCGCGAGTTTGCTTTCACCCCTCAGGAACACGCCGATCTCGGCCCGCCGCTGGGGCTCGACTTCGAGACCGGCGCAGCGCTCTCGGGAGCGCGCTTCACCTTCCTGCGTGGACATATGGCCCGGCTGCATCGCGCGCTGGGCCAGTTCATGCTCGACCGCCAGACCGGCGAGAACGGCTACACCGAATGCGCGCCGCCGCTGCTGGTGCGCGAGGAAGCTCTGTTCGGCACCGGCCAATTGCCCAAATTCGCCGAGGACAATTTCCAGACCACCGATGGCCGCTGGCTCATCCCCACCGCCGAGGTCAGCCTGACCAATGCGGTGCGCGAACAGATCCTCGAGGATGCCGCACTGCCGCTCAGGATGACCGCGCTCACCCAATGCTTCCGCTCCGAAGCGGGCGCCGCGGGGCGCGACACGCGCGGGTTCATCCGCCAGCACCAGTTCGAAAAGGTCGAACTGGTCAGCGTGACCCGCCCCGAGGACAGCGAGGCCGAGCACGAGCGGATGACGCAGGCTGCCGAGGGCGTGCTGCAGGCGCTCGAACTGCCTTACCGCAAGATGCTGCTGTGCACCGGCGACATGGGCTTCACCGCGCGGCGGACCTACGATCTCGAGGTCTGGCTGCCGGGCCAGAGCGCATATCGCGAAATCAGCTCGTGCTCGAACTGCGGCGATTTCCAGGCGCGACGGATGGCTGCCCGCTATCGGCCCGAAGGCGAGAAGAAGACCGCCTTCGTCCACACGCTCAACGGCTCGGGCCTCGCGGTCGGGCGCACGCTCGTCGCGGTGCTGGAGAATTACCAGCAGGCCGACGGCAGCGTTGCTGTGCCCGACGTCCTCGCCTCCTATATGGGCGGCGTCACAAAGCTGGAGCCGCAGGCATGAAAATCCTCCTCACCAATGACGACGGCGTCCACGCCCCCGGGCTCGAGGTTCTCGAAGCCATCGCCCGCGAATTCACCGACGACATCTGGATCTGCGCCCCCGACGAGGAGCAGTCAGGGATGGGCCATGCGCTCACCCTCACCCGGCCGGTGCGGCTGCGCCAGCATGGCGAGCGGCGCTTCTCGGTCACTGGCACACCCACCGATTCGGTCACGCTGGGTCTGCGCAAGGTGATGGAGGGCGCGCCCGATGTCATTCTCTCAGGCGTCAACCGAGGCGCCAATCTCGGCGACGATGTTACCTATTCGGGCACCGTCTCGGCGGCGATCGAAGGGGCGCTGGCGGGCATCCGCTCGATCGCCTTCAGCCAGGTGACCAGCCGCAATGGCGAGGCCGGAACCGATACCTTCGACGCGGCGCGTGGCTGGGGCGCCAGGGTGCTGGGGCCACTGCTCGACACGCCGCTGCCCAAGCGCACTCTGGTCAACGTCAACTTCCCCGCGCTGCCCAGCGCCGAGGTCAAGGGCATCCGCGCGGTGCGACAGGGCTTCCACGATTACGCTCGCGGCACGGTGGTCGAGGGGCGCGATCCGCGGGGCTTCCAGTATTACTGGTTCGGGCTTGAGTCGATCGAACACACGCTCGACCATGGCACCGATTTGGAAGCGATCGACGATGGCTTTATCTCGGTCACCCCGCTCCAGCTCGATCTGACCCATCATTCCTCGCTGGGCGCGCTAGCCGAACGCTACGAGCCGTGAGAAACCCGGCCCGATGAGAGAAAAGAAGCAACTCGACACGCTCACATCCAGCGAGAGCAAGCGTATCTTCCGCGGCGCGCGTCACACGCCCTTGCGGCGCGCGGTCAAGATTCCCGTCTGGGGCGATCTGGGCATCCGGCTCGGGTTGGCGCTGTTCCTGATCTTCATCGTGGTGTTGATCCACTGGTGGGATCGCGAGGGCCTGGTCGACAATCTCGATGGCGAGGTCAGTTTCCTCGATGTCGTCTATTTCACCATGATCTCGATCACCACCACCGGCTTCGGAGATATCGCGCCGATCAGCGACCGCGCACGGCTGGTCGAGGCAGTGATCGTCACTCCGATCCGCTTTATGGTGTTCTTCATTTTCGTAGGCAGCGCCTACAATTTCATCATGAAACGCAGCTGGGAGAAATGGCGCATGGCTCGCATCCAGGAGCAGCTTTCGGACCACATCGTGGTGCTGGGCTATGGAATATCGGGATCGGAAGCGGTCGCCGAACTGATCGACCGCGGAACCGATCCCAATTGTATCGTGGTGATCGACCCGAACGAGGAGCGGCTTGCCGACGCCGAGGCGCTGGGCTGCAACATCATGGCCGCCGATGCGGCGCGTGACGAAACGCTCAAAGCCGTGCGGATCGATCAGGCGCAGAACGTGCTGATCTCGGCCGGACGCGACGATTCGACGATCCTGATCACGCTGACCGTTCGTGCGCTCGCGCCCAAGGTGCCGATCAGCGTGGTGGTGCGCGCAAACGACAACGAGTCGCTCGCGCTGCAGGCAGGTGCCACCAATGTGATCAACCCGGTGCGGTTTACCGGACTGCTGCTGGCCGGTTCGGCCAAGGGCGAGCATATCGCCGATTATCTCGCCGATCTCGCCTCGGTCTCGGGCCGGGTGCAGCTGGTCGAGCGGGAGATCACCGCGGAGGAAAACGGGATCGCGCTCGCCGATCTCAAGACCGGCGGGCGTGGCCTGCGCGTCTATCGCAACGGCGAAGCACTGGGGTTCTGGGAAGACGCCTGCCAAACGCTGCGGCAAGGTGACGTGCTGGTCGAAATCGTCCCCACACCCAACGGTACGACGCTGGGCGACGGTCGCCCTCAGCCGGGCGACTAGGCTTTCGCCGTCCGTCGCGCCGACCCCGACGCGGCTAGCGGAACAGCAGGAAAACCCCGCCCATAGCCGCCATGCCGGTCACGATATGGCCTGAATCGATCAGGAAATGGCTCAGCGTCTTGCGCAGATAGAGATAGTGGATCCCCAGCGCCGGGACCATTACCGTCACACCGAAACCGACCGCCATCATCATCGTGGCGCGGGCGCTGGCGCCGCTGCGCTCGATCCCGTGCCACAGCGTCGAGGCGATCAGCAGTTCGAACAGGAAGGTCAGCGCGAAGATCAGCGCCATATTGCCCGAGCGCACCGTTTCGTCGCTCAGCCGCGCGGATTTCTGCCAGACCTTGCCGAACAGCACTCCGTACCACAGCGCTCCGACCACGAAGAAGGCGAGTGCGCCAAGCACCACCGCCAGCCAGTTGAACTCACCCATCCTGTATCCCCTGCCGCGCATGACGCACGATGCGCGCGACGCTAGCGCATTTGCGCTGACGGGTGTAGGGGCGCGCGCAATCATGAACACCGCCACCACCATCCTTCCCGACCAGAAGAAGATCGGCATGGTCAGCCTGGGTTGCCCCAAGGCGCTGGTCGATTCCGAACGCATCCTCACCCGGCTGCGCGCCGATGGCTATGCCATGAGCCCCGATTACGCCGGCGCCGATGTGGTGCTGGTCAACACCTGCGGCTTTCTCGACAGCGCCAAGGAGGAAAGCCTGCAGGCCATCGGCGAGGCGATCGCCGAGAACGGTCGCGTGATCGTGACAGGTTGCATGGGCGAGGAGGCGGAGGCTATCCGTGCCGCGCATCCCGCGGTGCTGGCGATCACCGGCGCGCATCAATACGAGGCTGTGGTCGAGGCGGTTCACACCCATGCCCCGCCGAGCCAGGGGCCCTATGTCGACCTGATCCCCCAGCCCGACATCAAGCTGACCCCGCGGCACTATTCCTATCTGAAAATTTCCGAGGGCTGCAATCATTCCTGCGCCTTCTGCATCATCCCGCAATTGCGCGGCAAACTCGCCAGTCGGCGGATCGACGCGGTGCTGCGCGAAGCGGAGAAGCTGGTCGCGGCGGGGACGCTCGAGCTGCTGGTGATCAGTCAGGACACCTCGGCCTATGGCGTCGACACCCGCCACGATCCGCGCGAGTGGAAGGGCCGCGAAGTGCGCGCGCATATGACCGATCTGGCGCGCGAGCTGGGCGGTTTGCGCACTCCCGAAGGGCAAGTGCCCTGGGTGCGGCTGCATTATGTCTATCCCTACCCGCATGTCGACGCGGTGATCCCGCTGATGGCCGACGGGCTGCTCACGCCCTATCTCGACATCCCGTTCCAGCACGCCAGCCCCAAGGTGCTCAAGGCGATGCGCCGCCCCGCCAATGAGGCCAAGGTGCTCGAGAGGCTCAAGGCCTGGCGCGAAATCTGCCCCGATATCGCGATCCGCTCGTCCTTCGTGGTCGGCTTTCCCGGCGAGACCGAGGAAGATTTCCGCTATCTGCTCGACTGGCTGGAAGAGGCGCGGCTCGACCGGGTCGGCGGCTTCCGCTTCGAACAGGTCGAGGGCGCGCGCGCCAATGCGCTTCCCGACCATGTGCCCGAGGAGCTCAAGGAAGAGCGCTACGCCCGGCTGATGGAAGTGACGGAGCGGATCAGCACAGAATTGCTCGCCGCCAGGGTTGGCCGCCGCATCCCGGTGATCGTCGACGAGGTCGGCGAACCCGACGAGGATGGCGATATCGGTGCTACCGCCCGCAGCCAGGCCGATGCGCCGGAGATCGACGGCCAGGTCTATCTGCGCAATGTGCCCGCTACGCTGGTGCCCGGCGCGGTGATCGATGTCGATATCGAGGATGCCGACGCACACGATCTGTTCGGCGTTCCCGCCTGACCCGGCTATATTTCACGCCACGAGAAACCGTCACACTCGGGAGGCGTTGCCACCACGCATGCCCATAAAAATCGAAGCCAGTTTCGCCTTCACACTTGAACGGCCGACCGATGTCCTGCTCCAGTTTGAGGCGGCGGCGATCCCCGAGCAGGCGATCATCGAGCGCCACACGAGGATGAGCGACGCCGAACATTGCGCCTGGGTCCCGGCGCAGGACGATATCGGCGAACGCATCTGGGTCCGCGCCCAGGGCGATTTCGAGGTCGAATATACCGCGCTGGTTCGCCCGCAGCGCCAGTTGCCCGACATCGCAGGGCTCGCGCGGATGGAACCGCACCACATGCCCGGCGAGGCGGTGCAATACCTGTTCGATTCACGCTATTGCCAGGCGGACAAGTTCCAGCCCTTCGTCAATTCGGAGTTCGGCGGCACCGAGGGCGGCGCGCGCATCGCCGCGATCCGCGACTGGATCGCCGATCACTTCTCCTACGAGCCGGGTACGTCCGATTCGCGCACCACCGCGCTCGACAGCTTCGTCGAGCGGCGCGGAATCTGCCGCGACTATGCGCATGTGCTGGTCACGCTGGCCCGCGCGAGCACAATCCCGGCGCGCTTTGTCGCCTGCTACGCCCCCGGGGTCGAGCCGCCCGATTTCCACGCCATCGCCGAGGTGTTCCTCGACGATCCCGAGACGCCCGGCGGCGGGATGTGGCAGCTGGTCGATGCGACCAAGATGGCCGATCCCGCCGACACGGTGAAGATCGGCGTCGGCCGCGATGCCGCCGATGTCAGCTTCCTGACCAGCTTCGGACCCAACAATTTCCGCCGCAGCTCGGTGAACGTCACCAGGACCGACTAGGCCGCGCGGCGCGCTGGCATGCTCCCCGGCACGATGCTAGGCTGGGAAGCTTCACTAGGGAGGGACGACACCGCGATGATTTTCACTGCGGACAGGCTGCTGCTGTTCGGCGCGACGGGCGATCTCGCGCAGCGGATGCTCCTCCCCTCGCTCTGCGCGCTGCATTCGGACGGGTTGCTGGCCCCTGATCTCAAGATCGTCGGCACCGCGCGGACAGAGATGTCCGACGACGAGTACCGCGAATTCGCTCGCAAGGCGCTGGAGCAATACCTGCCCGCCCCGCGCCGTGGCGGGGTCGGCGAATTTCTCAAGCGGCTGGTCTACGAGGCGGTCGATGCGACCACGCTCGACGGCTACCAGCGGCTGGCCGATCAGGTCGGTAAGGATTGCCAGGGGCTGGCGATTTTCCTCTCCACCGCGCCCAGACTGTTCGAGCCGACTATCCGCGGGCTGGCGCATGCCGGGCTGACCGGAGAGCGTACGCGGATCGGGCTGGAAAAGCCTCTCGGCACCGATCTCGGCTCGAGCTGCGAGATCAACGACGCGGTCGCCCGCGAGTTCGGCGAAGACCGCATTTTCCGGATCGACCATTATCTGGGCAAGGAGACGGTGCAGAACCTGCTCGCCCTGCGCTTCGCCAACCTGCTGTTCGAGCCGGTGTGGAATTCCACCTATATCGACCATGTCCAGATTACCGTCGCCGAGACAGTTGGGCTCGAGGGCCGCGCAGGCTTCTACGACGAGACCGGCGCCCTGCGCGACATGGTCCAGAACCACATGCTCCAGCTGCTGGCGCTGGTGGCGATGGAACCGCCGACCAGCTTCGATGCCACCGCGGTGCGCGACGAGAAGGTCAAGGTTCTGCGCGCGCTGCGTCCCGTGGCGGAGGGCGAAACCGTCACCGGGCAATATCGCGCCGGTGCGTCCGCGGGCGCGGCGGTCCCGGGCTATGACGAGGAGCTGGGCGAGGACAGCGCGACCGAGACCTTCGTCGCGATCAAGGCGCATGTCGACAATTGGCGCTGGAAGGGCGTGCCCTTCTACCTGCGGACCGGCAAGCGCCTGCCCGAGCGGGTGACCGAAATCATCGTCCAGTTCCGCAGTATCCCGCATTCGATCTTCGAGGCCAAAGGCGCCACCACCACGCCCAACCGGCTCGTCATCGGCATCCAGCCCGAGGAAAATATCCAGTTCTCACTGATGGCCAAGCTGCCCGGGCTCGACCGCGAGGGGCTGCGGTTGCGGCAGGTCCCGCTCGACGTGACCATGCCCGATGCCTTTTCCGACACGATCCGCCGGATCGCCTACGAACGGCTGCTGCTCGATCTGGTCGAGGGCGACCAGACGCTGTTCGTCCGCCGCGACGAGGTCGAAGCGCAATGGGAGTGGATCGATGCGATCCGCGCGCAATGGGGCGCGCAAGGGATCAAGCCCCGGCCCTACACCGCCGGAAGCTGGGGGCCGAGCGCCGCGATCGCCCTGATCGAACGTGACGGAGCAAGCTGGCATGACGAGTAAACCTCTCCACGACACGATCCACCGCGTCACCCAGCGCGTCATCGCCAATTCGCGCGCCGGGCGCGCGCGCTATCTGGAACTGATGGAGCGCGAGCGCGAGCGCAGGCCCGAACGCTCGCAGGTTTCCTGCTCTAATCTCGCGCATGCCTATGCCGGGGCCGACGAGGACCAGCAGGCGTTGCGCGCCTCGAGCGGGCCCAACCTCGCCATCGTCACCGCCTACAACGACATGCTTTCGGCGCATCAACCTTATTACCGCTATCCCGAGCGGATGAAGATCTGGGCGCGCGAGGTCGGAGCCACCGCGCAGGTCGCCGGCGGCACCCCGGCGATGTGCGACGGCGTGACGCAGGGCGAGGACGGGATGGAATTGTCGCTGTTCAGCCGCGACGTCATCGCGCTCTCGGCTTCGGTGGCGCTCAGCCACCAGATGTACGACGGCATGGCGCTGCTCGGCATCTGCGACAAGATCGTCCCGGGTCTGATGATCGGCGCCTTGCGCTTCGGCCATCTGCCCGCGATCTTCGTGCCCGCCGGGCCGATGCCCAGCGGCATCCCCAACAAGCAGAAGCAGGCGGTCCGCCAGCTCTATGCCGAAGGCAAAGCGGACCGCGCGCAATTGCTCGAAAGCGAGATGGCGAGCTATCATTCGCCGGGCACCTGCACCTTTTACGGCACCGCCAATTCCAACCAGATGATGATGGAGATGATGGGGGTGCATGTGCCGGGCGCCGCCTTCGTCCAGCCGGGCAAGAAGCTGCGGCAGGAGATAACCCGCGCCGCGGTCCACCGCCTCGCCGCGATCGGGATCGAGAGCGACGACTATCGTCCGTTGTCCCGCGTCATCGACGAAAAGGCGATCGTCAACGCCGCGATTGGCCTGCTCGCCACCGGCGGCTCGACCAATCACGCGATCCACATCCCGGCGATGGCGCGCGCGGCTGGCATCGCTTTCGACTGGGACGACCTCGCCGAACTCTCGAGCGCGGTTCCGCTGGTCGCCCGGGTCTATCCCAACGGCTCAGGGGATGTGAACCATTTCCACGCCGCCGGCGGGATGGCCTATGTCATCGGCACGCTGCTCGACGAGGGGCTCGCGCATGGCGATCTGCTTACCGTGTGGGATGGCGGGGTGCCAGCCTATGCCCGCGAACCCTACGAACGCGATGAGGCGCTCGACTGGCGCGATCCGGGACCGAGCGGCGACACCGAGATGCTCCGCCCCGCCAGCGAGCCGTTCCAGCCCGATGGCGGGATGCGGCTGTTGCAGGGCAACCTCGGGCGCGCCTGTTTCAAGTCCTCATCGGTAGAGCGCGAACGCTGGACGGTGGAAGCGCCGTGCCGCGTATTCTCCACCCAGCACGCTGTGGCCGAAGCTTTTGCGCAAGGCGAGCTCGACCGCGATGTCGTCGTCGTCGTCCGCTTCCAGGGCCCGCGCGCCAACGGCATGCCCGAACTGCACAAGCTCACCCCCGCGCTCGGGGTGCTCCAGGATCGCGGCTATCGCGTCGCTTTGCTTACCGACGGGCGCATGTCGGGTGCCAGCGGCAAGGTACCGGCGGCTATCCATTGCAGCCCCGAAGCGCGTGGCGGCGGCCCGCTGGCCTTGCTGCGCGACGGCGATGTGATCCGGGTCTGCGCCGCGACTGGCGAACTCTCGACCAGCGCCGATCTCGCTTCGCGCGAGCCCTCTCCCGATCCGCAACCCGAACAGGGTGTGGGCCGCGAGCTCTTCGCCATGTTCCGCGCGCATGCCGACGAGGCCGAGCGCGGCGGCTCCTCGATGCTGGCGCTGGCGGGGCTGTGAGGGCCCTCGCGGCGCAGGCTGACTGATCGCAACCGGAGGCAATTTGATGACCGAACTCGTCGCCGTCGATGTCGGCGGAACCCATGCGCGGTTCGTGATCGCCAGCGTAGCTGCAGACGGCAGCCTGACGCTGGGCGAGCCGGAGACGCTGCACACCCGCGATCATGCCAGCTTCCAGACCGCGTGGGAGGATTTCCGGCTTCGTCAGGGCGGATCCCTGCCCCCGCGTGTGGCGCTGTCGGTCGCTGGGCCGGTAGGCGGCGAGGTGATCCGCTTTACGAACAACCCATGGATCATTCGCCCCTCGCTGATGCAGTCCAAGCTGGGGGTCGATAAGTTCACGATCGTCAATGATTTCGCCGCGGTCGCCCATGCCGTGGCGCGCGCGGCCGAAGACCAGTTCGTGCATGTCACCGGACCCGACAGGCCCCTCGCCGCCGAAGGCACGATCAGCGTGCTGGGCCCCGGCACCGGCCTGGGAGTGGCGCATCTGTGGCGGTCCGGCAGCACCTATCGCGTGACCGCAACCGAGGGCGGACATGTCGATTTCGCCCCGCTCGACAGCATCGAGGACGCGATCCTCGCCCGCCTGCGCCGCTCGCACAACCGCGTCTCGATCGAGCGCGTCGTTTCGGGCCCGGCCATCGGTCCGATCCGCCAGACGCTCGCCGCGATGGAAGGGCGCGCGCTCACCGAAGAGGACGACGTCACGCTGTGGACGCGCGGGCTCGAGGACAAGGACAGCCTCGCCGCCACCGCCGTCGACCGCTTCTGCCTGTCGCTGGGCAGCGTGGCAGGCGATATCGCTCTGTCACAGGGCGGGTTTGGCGGGGTGGTGATCGCCGGGGGGCTGGGATACCGATTGCGCGACCACCTGCCCCGCTCCGGTTTTGCCGAACGCTTCCGCGCCAAGGGGCGGTTCGCCGAACTGATGGGCACCATCCCCGTCAAGCTGATCGTGCATCCGCAGCCCGGGCTGTTTGGTGCCGCTGCCGCCTTCGTCGCAGAACATGGAGTTGCCCAATGACCCCGATCGCCGCGATCATGCAAGCCGCCCCGGTGATCCCCGTCATCGTGGTGGACGAGCTCGAGCACGCCCGCCCGCTGGCCGAGGCGCTGGTGGCCGGCGGACTCACCGCACTTGAGGTCACCTTGCGCACCCCGGTGGCGCTCGACGCCATCCGCGCGATGCGCGAGGTCGAGGGCGCGGTGGTCGGTGCGGGCACGGTGACCGGCGAGCGCGGGCTGGCCGAGGCGCTCGAGGCGGGCGCGCAATTCATCGTCTCGCCCGGGCTCACCGAGCCACTGGCGAAAGCGGCGGCGCACGAGCGGGTGCCCTTCCTGCCGGGCATCGCCACTGCCGGCGACATCATGCGCGGGCTCGATCTCGGGCTGACCCATTTCAAATTCTTCCCCGCGGCTGCCGCGGGCGGCATCCCGGCCTTGAAAGCGCTCGCCGCACCCTTCGCGCAATGCCGCTTCTGCCCCACCGGCGGGATCGGCCCCGACGACGCCCGCGACTGGCTCGCGCTCGAAGCCGTGCTATGCGTCGGCGGCAGCTGGGTGGCACCGCGCGGACCGGTCAATTCCGACAACATCACCCGCCTTGCCCGCGAAGCCGCTGGACTGACACGATGAAAACCACAGCCGATCTCTCCGCCCGGCTCGCTGAGCTCCACGAACGGACCCGCGAGACCCCGCTGTTCAATCCAGTGTTCCAGCTCTCGCTCGACCTCTCGCGACAACTCGAATCGGGCGAGATGACGCTCGAAAACTGCGCAACTCTGGTCGCGGAGCTCGAATGCGTTTCGCTCAAGAGCCGCGCCGAACGGCTGCGCTCGCTGGTGGCGCCGGTTTCACGCGAGAAGAATCTCGCCACACTGACGGACGGCGAGGAAGACTTCGATCACTTCCGTGCGCGCTGGGAATCGCCCGCGCTGCACGCGGTCTTTACCGCGCACCCGACCTTCCTTCTGACCCCCGGCCAGACTGAAGCGATCGCCGATGCAGCAAGCGGCGAACGCAGTATCGACGAGAGCGCCTGCGCTGTCGCGGACGACCGTCCAATTATTACGCTCGACTATGAGCACGACCGTGCGATGGCAGCGATGGCGCGGGCCCAGGATGCGCGCGACACCATCGTCGGGAAGGTTCTGGACGATGCCGAGCAGCGCTGGCCCGGCCGGTGGCAATCGCTCAAGCCGCTGCCGTTTCGCTTCGCGTCCTGGGTAGGCTACGACATGGACGGGCGCACCGATATCAAATGGTATCACTCGATCGGCTTTCGCCTCTCGGAAAAAGCGCAGCGGCTCGAACGATATGCCGAAACTCTGGCGAGCTTCGCACCCGGCCACGCACTGCTCGAACGCTTGCGCCGGGCTGCTGCCCATGCTGCGGAACACGCACGCGATTTCAGGAGCGACCTCGCCGATCCCGAGGCGCTTTCCTCCGCCGCCAACCGCCTGACCGCCGAGCATCCCGACAAGCTCACCAGCCTCGCCGCCATCATCGACGCTCTCGAGAGCGAGGCAGCTGGCGCAGACCGCGAAGCCGCGATTCCCCGCAAAATGCTGGCAGCGGCAATGCGCGCCGACGGGCTCGGGATGGGCTGGGTCCATTTCCGCGTCAACGCCAGCCAGCTGCACAATGCGATCCGCCGCCGGATCGATCCCGACAATACGCTCGACATCGCCAGCAAGGGCGCGATGGCGGTGCTGCGCGACATGCTCGAACAGGTCGAACCGCTGCGGACCAATTTCGCAGCGCTGGCGATCGAGAGCAGCACCGCGATCCGCCAGTTCCTGGTGATGGCGCAGATCATCCAGCATCTCGATGCCGACGCGCCGATCCGGATGCTGGTGGCCGAATGCGAACAGCCCTCGACCGTGCTCGCCGCGCTCTATTTCGCCAAACTGTTCGGAATCGCCGACAAGGTCGATGTCTCGCCCTTGTTCGAGACCGAGAGCGCGCTCGAACACGGCGGTCGCTTCCTCGACTCGCTCTGCGCCGAACCGGCCTATCAGGCCTATGCGCGCCAGCGCGGACGGGTCTGCATCCAGACCGGCTATTCCGATGCCGGCCGCTTTGTCGGCCAGATCCCCGCCAGCCTCGCGATCGAGCGGCTGCAGGGCCGGATGGCGGATGCGATGGCAGCCAACGGCCTGACCGATGTTGCGGCGCTGATCTTCAACACCCATGGCGAAGGCATGGGCCGCGGCGCGCACCCCGGCGGGTTCGCCGACCGCCTCGCCTGGCCGCTCAGCCCCTGGGCGCGACGCCGCTTCGCCCGCGCCGGGATAGCGATGGAACCGGAGGCGAGCTTTCAGGGCGGCGACGGCTATCTGTTTTTCGCCACTCCCGAACTGGCGTTGGCCACGCTGTCGCGGATCGCGCAATTAGGGCCCGGCCATGCCAATCCCGATGTCGAACCCGATCCCTTCTATCGCCGCACCGATCTGAGTCTCGATTTCTACCGCGCGGTCCGCAGCGACCAGCGCGACCATCTCGAGAGCCGCACCTACGCGCGCGCGGTCACTGCGTTCGGGCTCGGACTGCTCAACACGACCGGCAGCCGGGTGTCGCGGCGGCAGGGCGATCTGTCGAACGATCGCGAGATGAGCCTGCGCCAGATCCGCGCGATCCCGCACAATGCGATCCTCCAGCAGCTTGGTTATCCGGTGAACATCATCTCCGGAATCGGCAGCGCCGCAGATGGCAATTACGAGGATATCGCCGCGCTGCTGCAGGAGAGCGAGCGCGGGCGGCAGATCATGCGGCTGGTGCGCGCCTCCAACGCGCTCGCCAGCATCAAGACGGTGGCCGCCTATGGCGAGCTGTTCAACTCAGCCTATTGGGCGAGCCGCCCCTATCGCGGGACCGAACAGCATCTTGCGCCCGCCTGCGAGACGCTGGCCGAATACCTCACCGGAGACGATCGCAACGGCGTGTTCCGGCGCCTGACCTCGCGGTTGCGCGTCGATGCGCTCAAGCTGCATCGCCTGTTCGCCTTCCTGCCCGACGAAGCCCCGCTCGAGGGCCGTGAGGAAATCCGCCGCACCATCGGCGCGCTGCAGGCGCTGCGGCTGGCGCTGCTCAAGCACATGTTCCTCAAGGCGGTGTCGATTCCTTCCTTCAGCCGCGCCAACGACATCGATCGCGACGATGTCCTTGAAATGGTCTTCACGCTGCGGATTGACGAAGCGCTGGCGCAGATGCGCCGCGCCTATCCCACCAGCTTCCCTCAGCTGACCGATTTCTCGATCGAAGACCCGAGCGATTACCCCGACGGCGCGGGCGAGGGGTACGCGCAGATCGGGCGCGACTATATCGATCCGATCGAGCGTGCCCAGGCGCTCAACCTGCGGATCGGTACCGCCATCGCCAATCTGTTCGGCGCGCATGGCTAGCGGTTAATCCCTGCCGCCCGAGCGGTCCCCTTGTGGGACGCGCGGTGGCCTGTGCTGGATTTTAACCGCAAGATCGCTATTTCGTGGATCCATGGACGCGACATTCAAATGGATCGGCGGAACGACGCTTGCAGTTTTACTGGCCCTTGGCGCGCTGGCTGTCGGCGGCGGGCTGATGGCCGAAAGCGCCACTGCGGACGATTCCATCGCCGTCGTCGCCAATGAGCAGCCGCGGATCGACCCGCGACCCGCGATCGACGCAAAGATTGCGGCGGATGCCGAACGCCGCGCCGCCGAGCGTTTCACTATCAAGCGCGTCCTGCCCATCGACGGGCCGATGAAATACGGCGAATGGCACTGGGACGCCGAGGGGGCGCCGCAGGATGGCAAGCTGGTGGTTACGGTCGATCTCGAGGCGCGAGTGATTTCGGTGTTTCGCGATGGCTACGAGATCGGCGCGGCGGTGGCCATGCTGGGGGCCGACTCTCACCCTACTCCCGTCGGGAACTTCCCGATCCTCACCAAGGAGCGCCACAACGTCTCGGAGAAATACGGCAATGCGC
Organism: Erythrobacter sp. QSSC1-22B; assembly: GCF_001678665.1. GTDB lineage: Bacteria > Pseudomonadota > Alphaproteobacteria > Sphingomonadales > Sphingomonadaceae > Qipengyuania. The sequence continues at coordinate 214,751 of NZ_LZRP01000005.1, read as the reverse complement.
CGATGCCCTGGACGCTGCGGCTAACCTGGGACGGGATCGCCATCCACGGCGGCAATGTCGTCGAGAACGGATATGCCAGCCATGGCTGTATCGCAGTACCCGATCCCTTTGCCGACAAATTGTTCGACGCTGCGAGCAAGGGTGATCTGGTGGTGATCACCCGAGGCCAGCGGATCGGAATGGGCGACAGCCTGCTTTAATCCTGACGACGGGGCGGTTCGGGCCGGAACGTCCAGCAGGCGATGCCATTCTCGTTTGATGGCACGCCAAGAACCCCCGCCAGCGATGCATTCGCCCCGGAACCCAGCCGGGCCACGAGCCGCGCGATCTCCGAGCGCGGCGGCGCGAAACCCATTTCAGCAAAAATGCGCCCGACCACTTCGACCCGGATGTAGTCGGTCCGGGACACTGTGAAATGAAAACAACCGTTCTCGCGCGTCACCTGTCTTGAATAACTCTCCGCGACCAGTTCTTCGAGCGTTGCCTCCGCCTCTCCGAGCAGCGCCGCGCTGCGCGCCAGCGCCAGCGGATCGATCCAGTCTGCTGCCGCCAGCGCCTCCCTGACCCGGACCCGGTCGAACCGGGTGTCGCGATTGGAAGGGTCCGCGACGGGTTCAAGACCCGCCCCCCGCACCAGTGCTTCCAACTCGGCTTTGCGCCAGCCAAGCAGCGGTCGCAACAAGCGACCCTTGCCACCAGGGACTATCGCGCTGGATCGTACTCCGGCCAGCCCGGGCAGGCCGCTCCCGCGATTTAGCCGCATCAGCAGCGTCTCGGCCTGATCGTCGGCGTGGTGCGCTGTCGCGACCGCAGAGAGACGGCGTTCGTCCGTCCAGCGGTCGAGCGCCTGATACCGCGCCTCGCGCGCCCTGCTCTGAAGATTGCCCGCCTCGACATCGACCCGGACGGTCCGATGCGGCACATCGAGAGTTCGGCATAGCTGCGCCACCCATTGCGCCTCAGCGGCACTTTCCGGGCGCAAGCCGTGATCGACCGTCGCAGCCTCGAGAATTTCGGGTCGTGCTGCATGGGCCAACAGCAGCAGCGCAACGCTATCAGGCCCGCCCGAGACGGCCACTCCAAGCGATCGCAGTTCGCCACTCTCTTCTGGCCAGAGCTCGACGAGGTCGGCCCGGAAGCGTGCGGTCAGCTGTGGGTCGATCGCCCGATCAATTGCAGGTCACCCGCGCGCGATGGCGTTCGTACTGGTCCTGCAACCGCCCGGCAGCCAGCGCCGGATAGGTTTCGGCGAATTCGGCCAGCGCGATGCAGGCACGGCTGGTGTCTTCCAGCGCGATCATCGACTCGGCGAGGAACAGCAGGCTGTCGCCGGCACGCGCCGCGGTCTTGTCGGCCTGGTAATTGCGCAGGAACCACGGCGCCGCCTCGCGGGCCTTGCTGTCGTCGAGATAGGCCCGGCCAAGCAGGTTGCGCCCATAGGTGGCGCGCCAATGTTGCGGGTTCTGTTCGACGAACAGCGTCAACTGCTGCTGCGCTTCGGGGTAGAAGCCGGCTTCCCAAAGACGGAACCCGTAGGAATATTCGTCATCCGCCGGATCTTCGGTCTGCGGCTTGGCGATTGCCGAAACCGCAGCCAGACGTTCGGGGTCGGGTGCCGCCGCTACAGGCGTCGGTGTCAGAGCGGGTGCCGGCGTGCTCAAGGCGCCCGAAGTGTTCGGCGTCGGGGTGACGCTGGGAGTGGGGGTAGCCGGACGGCTCCCCGTCACCGCGCCGGATTCGAGCGCATCGAGGCGTTCGCTCAGCGTACGCAGGGCGAAAGTGTTCTGTTCGGTCTGGCCGGTCAGCCGCTGAAGCTGGGTCTCCATCGCGTCTATCCGCGCGAGGATATCGGTGACCGCGGTCGTCGAAGGCTGCGTGACCATGGTGTTGGTCTGCGGCTGGCCGGTGATCTCGGGTTCGAAATAGCGTCCGTCGCCGCCCGGGAAAACGCGGCGCTGCAGCGCGCGCACTTCCGCCTCGATCTTGCGCAGGCGCGTTTCGTCATTGCTGTCCTGCGCCACGGCAGGCGCGGAAAGGGCGAGCAGAGCGAGCGCAGTGCCCCCCAGTCCGACAAAACGCAGTCCCCAATTCCTTGACCCGGCAATACGGGCAGTCCGAACCGTCATCGTCGCAAGGCTCCTTCGCGCGAGTGTTAGCATTGCGATGCCTTAACCATGCTTGGCTGTCGAGGGGATGAAGCGCAAGTTTACCCAGCGGATCGTCGCAGGGTCGGGCCGATGGATAGCGCGTCAGTTCACCGTGACATCGGGGCCGGAGCTGTCGCCCACTGCCGGTACCGAGGGTTCGGTACGCGCCATAAGCGCCTCGGCGGTCACCGGCACGTCGCGCAGGATCTCGTCTTCCTCTGAGAGCTTGGGCACCGAGCGGCCATCGACCGTGATCGCGAACGCGTAGGGCCTGCCGGTCCAGACCTGCGGCCCTTCGGCATCGGCAGGTATGGTGAAGCTTTCGCCTGCGGCCATCTGCGCCTCATACAGGCTTTCGCCGCTGGCATCGTAGAATTTGACCCAGGTGTCGTTCATTTCGGAGGTGAAGACCACTTCGGCATCGGGGTCGACCGCAGGCGTATCGGCCGGTGATGGCGCACGATCGGCGGCAGCGATGGCGGGTGCACGATCGTCCTGCAAGGGTGCCGGGCCGAGACCGGGCGCGAAATAGGTGCTGTAGAAGGCGAAGCCGCCGACCAGCAGCAGGAGCGCGGCCAGCGCACCGAACCACGCCAGCTTGCGCGAAGGCACGCGCGCCGGGTCGCCCGGCTCGAAGCGCGCCGGGGCCATGTTGTGACGATCATGTTCGTCGCCGAGTTCGCCGCGGAGCTGGTCGAGCAGTTCGGCCTCGTCCAGTTCGAGCACCCGAGCATAGGTCCGGGTGAAGCCGATTGCATAGGTGCGCGACGGAAGCTGCGAATAATCGCCGTTTTCGATGGCGACGAGGTGGCGCTGGGGGATGCGGGTTTCGGCCGCGATCTGCGAAAGTTCGATGCCTTTGGCGCGGCGCGCAGCCTGCAGGCGCTCGCCCGCCGTGGGCACGGGCGCGTGCGTTTCCTCTTCGACGAGCGTTACTTCTTCCATCAAATCCCCGATGCCGACCCGGACCCTTATTTCCTGCACAAAAGCGACAGGTTGAGGTCGAAGTCAACCGTTGTTCCATGATGGCGTACCATCGCAAACGTTGAAGCGGTCCGGAAAAACGTTCAAACTCAGTCGGTTTCGATCTCACGCTCGGCGGCCCAGTCCTGCAGCGCCACCCGCATGTCCGGGGGCGGCGATGCCAGCCAGCCCTGCATCACGCCACTCAGTTCATCCAGATCGATCTTACGGACCAGTTCCTTGATCGGACCGACCGAAGCCGGGGTAATCGAAAGCCGGCGGTAGCCGATACCCAGCAGCGCGAGCGCTTCCAGCCTTCGTCCGCCCATCTCGCCGCAGACGCTGAGGTCGACCGGATGGCCGACCACGCCCTTGGCGATACGCTGGAGAAACCGCAGGATCGACGGGCTCATCCAGTCGTAGCGTTCGGCCAGCTTGGGATTGGCGCGATCGGCGGCGAACAGGAACTGGGTGAGGTCGTTGGTCCCGACCGAAAGGAACGAAAGCTTCGGCAGCATCAGGTCGAGAACCTCGGCCAGCGCGGGCACCTCGAGCATGGCGCCATAGCGGATCTCCTCGGGCAACCGCTTGCGGCGATCCTTCAGCCAGGCGAGCTGTTCGTCGAACACTTCCTTGGCCGCGTCGAACTCCCACGGCTCGCTGACCATCGGGAACATCACATTGAGCGTTCGCCCCGAAGCGGCCTCTAGCAGCGAACGCGCCTGCGCCTTGAGCAGCCCGCCGCGTTCGAGCGACAGTCGCAGCGCACGCCAGCCCATCGCCGGGTTCTCCTCGCGCTCGCCCATCGACGCGTCGATATAGGGCACCGCCTTGTCGCCGCCGATATCGATCGTTCGGAAGATCACCGGCTTGTCGCCCGCCGCGTCGAGCACATCGCGATAGAGCCGGGTCTGGCGATCGCGCTGCGGCAGGGTGGAGGAAACCAAGAACTGGAACTCGGTGCGGAACAGCCCGACCCCATCGGCCCCGGTCATCGCCAGCGAGCTCATGTCGTCGCGCAGACCGGCGTTCATCATCACGTTGATGCGCGTGCCGCAGCGGGTGAACGGTTCGACATCGCGCAACTCGGCATAGGCGGCCTGGCGCTCGCGCTTCTTGGCGAAGCGCGCGTCGAAGGCTTCGCGCATCGGCGGGCTCGGCCGCAGCGTGATGCAGCCCTTGTCGGCATCGAGCAGCACCTCGTCGCCCTCGTTGACGCGGCGCAGCACCCCCTTGGCGCGGCCGAGCACGGGAATGTCCATCGCGCGCGCGACGATCACCATATGCGCGGTCAGCGAACCTTCCTCGAGCACCACACCCTTCAACCGACGGCGATCGTATTCAAGCAGTTCCGCCGGACCGAGATTGCGTGCCACCAGGATCGAATCGCGCCGCAGGCCCTGCCGCGCCGCGGTGCCCAGCTGACCCGAAACGATCCGCAGCAGCCGGTTGGAAAGGTCTTCGAGATCGTGCATCCGGTCCGCGAGCAGCGGATCGTCGATCTCGCGCATCCGCATCCTCGTGCGCTGCTGAACGCGCTCGATCGCCGCCTCGGCGGTCAGGCCGGAATCGATGGCCTCGTTGATCCGTCGGCTCCAGCCCTCGTCATAGGCGAACATCTTGTAGGTCTCGAGCACATCGTCATGCTCGCCGCCCTTGCCGAATTCTGGCTCCTTGCCCATCGCGTCGATCTGGTCGCGCATCTTGTCGAAGGCGCGATAGACCCGCTGGCGTTCGGCTTCGGTATCCTCGGCCACCACCTGATCGATCTCGACCCGCGGCTGGTGGAACACCGCCACCCCCTCGGAAAGGCCTTTGACCAATGCCAGACCGTCGATCATCTCGGGCCCGCTGGGCAATTCGGCGAGATCGAGCGGGTGCTCCAGATCGACCAGTTCCTTGTGCGCAATCAGCTCGGACAGGATCATCGCCGTCGTCTGCAGCGCTTCGATCTCGACATCCTCGTAGCGGCGCGGTTCGACGTGCTGGACGCTCAGCGCCCCCACCGCGCGCTCGCGATAGACGATCGGTACCCCGGCGAAGGAGTGGAATTTTTCCTCGCCGGTTTCGGGATGGTAGAGAAACTCGGGATGCGCCTTGGCCTCGGCCAGATTGAGCGTCTCGATGTTCTTGGCGATCGTGCCGATCAGTCCTTCGCCCAGACCCAGCCGGGTTACATGGACCGCATCGGGATTGAGCCCGCGGGTCGCGAACAGTTCGAGCGCGCCTTCGCGCAGCAGGTAGATCGAGCAGACCTCGCTGGTCAGGCTCTCGCCGATAATCTCGACCACCTGGTCGAGTTTAGCCTGCGCGTGCAGGCGCGAGGCCATCACCTCGTGAAGGCGGGTGAGGATCAGGCGGGCGCTAGCGGCGGCTTTCATCGCGCCGGTCTATCGCAGACCGAGCACGGTGCAAAGCCGCCGCAGCGCCTGCATCGGCTCAGAAGCGGGAGATTTCTTCCTTGATCTGAAGCTTTTGCCGTTTGATCTGCTGAATCTCCGCATCGTCGGGCGCGGGGCGGGATTGTTCCTTGCGCAAGCGGGCCTCGAGCCCGGCGTGCCTGGTACGGAGCGCTTCGACATGAGGTGATTGCATAGGTTCGTCTCCTTATAGGGGGTGTACTGTCCCCGAAAGAGCGACTCGCCAGCGCGGGCGAACCGCGTCACAGCAATGAAACATATTCACCCGCGTTTGCGAAGGGGCAGAATTGCTTTAGCGCTCGGACGGATTGTAATCGCGGCGAGTGGATTCGCCGCATCAGCCAGGGTGGATGCGTGACCGAACAGGAGCTGAGAAAACGGCTGGAGGTGGTGCGTAGCGAGCATCGGGATCTCGATGCGGCGATCCATGCGTTGACCCAGGCCGGATCGCCCGACCAGCTGCAAATCGCCCGGCTCAAGAAACGCAAATTGCGGATTCGCGACCAGATCGCCGATCTCGAGGACAATCTGCTGCCCGACATCATCGCCTGAACAGCACTCAACCTTGGGTCAGCAGTACGGGACCCGAGTCTTAGCGCGGCAGTCTGAGTGCCATAGTACGGAATTGGGACAGCCCGTTCATGGCGCTGGAGCGCATCCGCAGCCGTGGCTAGCCCTCGTCACCATGATCGCAACGACCACCGCCCGCCGCACCATTATCGAAGAGCTCTATTCCGAGGCCCTGCTGCTGGCCGACGAGGCACGGGGCGCCTTCGACATGCGCGGCGAGATGGCCCCCGACGGCGGTCGCAACGAAGAGCGGGTCGCGCTGTCGATCGAGGGCCTGCGCACCACCACGCGGCTGATGCACGTCCTTGCCTGGGTGCTCAATCAGCGCGCCTATCTTGCGGGTGAACTCAACGAACATCAGTTGCGCCGCCACGGGCGCCTGCCAGCCGAGCGCCCGTCGATGCCCGGAATGATGGACAAGCTCCTGCCCGAAACGCGCCAGCTGGTGCGCGAGAGCGAGCGGCTCCACGCACGGGTCGAGCGGCTCGACCGCGACTGGCCGCAAACGCAGGCGGCGAGGCTCGGTGCCGTCGATGCCATGCACAGCCGGATCGCCGAAGCTTTCGCGCCTCAAACCCTCGCCGGGTAGGCGCTCGCAGTCGAGGCAGGTTCAGGCGGCGGTGAGCGCCTTGCGCCACCGGGCCAACCGCTCCTGCCGGACAGCCTCGGTCGAACTCGGCGCGAAACTCTGCGCGGGGCCCCGCATGGCCTTGGCCGCCTCTTCGAGCGTGGCGTAGAGCCCAGCCCCCACCGCCGCGCACAGCGCCGCGCCCAAGGCAGTCGTCTCGACGAAATCGGGCCGCTCCACCGCGATATCGAGCATGTCGGCCAGATCCTGCGCCATCCAGTCGTTGGCGCTCATCCCTCCGTCGATCCGCAGCGCCGTCCAGGGCGCGCCATCGGCGGCGAAGGCTTCTGCCAGATCGTGGGTCTGGTGCGCCATCGCCTCGAGCGCGGCGCGTGCGATCTGCGCCCTGCCGCTGGCGAAGCTGAGCCCGGCGATAACCCCGCGCGCCTCGGGCTGCCAGTGCGGCGCCCCCAGCCCCGAAAGCGCGGGCACGATCACCACCTCGCCGCTGTCCGCGACCGAGCGCGCCAGCTCCTCGGTCTGCGCCGAGCTCTCGATCAGCCCGAGCGTGTCGCGCAGCCATTTGACCAGGCTCCCGGCGACGAAGACCGAGCCTTCGAGCGCATAGGTCCGCTTGCCGTCGCGCTGGTTGAGCACGGTGCCGAGCAGGCGATGTTCCGAACGCGGGATGTCTGCCCCTTTGTTGGTCAGCACGAAGGCGCCGGTGCCATAGGTCGCCTTGGTCTCGCCGAACGACAGGCAGCCCTGCCCGATGGTCGCGGATTGCTGGTCGCCGACCAGCCCGCAGATCGGGATGGCGCGCCCAAACCAGCTTGCGTCGCAGGCAGCCAGCTCGCCATGGGTGTCGGTGACCTGCGGCAGCGCCGCCAGCGGCACGCCCATCAGATCGCACAGGCCCGGATCGAATTGCGCGCCGTCGAGCGCCAGCAGCTGGGTACGGCTGGCATTGCTCGCATCGCTGAGATGCGCTCCGCCGGTCAGCTTGAACACCAGCCAGCTCTCGACCGTACCGAAGGCCAACGTCCCCGCCTTGGCCGCGCTGCGCACCGCCTCGTCATTGTCGAGCAGCCAGCGCATCTTGGTGCCGGAGAAATAGGGGTCGAGCAGCAGCCCGGTGCGTTTCTGGATCTCGGCCTCGTGGCCGGCGTCCTTCAGCGCGGCGCAGAACGCACTGGTGCGCCGGTCCTGCCACACGATGGCCCGCGTCAGCGGCTCGCCGGTGGTTTTATCCCATGCGACCACGGTCTCGCGCTGATTGGTGATCCCGATCGCGGCGATGGCGGCGGCATCCTCGCCGATCGCCTCGCGCGCGCAAGCCAGCGTCTTTTCCCAGATCTCGGCTGCATCGTGCTCGACCCAGCCGGGGCGCGGATAATGCTGCGTGATCTCGGCCTGGACGACGCGTTGCATCGTGCCGTCGGGTGCGAACACCATCGCGCGCGTGGATGTGGTGCCCTCGTCGAGGACCAGAATTGTCTCTCCCATGGCGGGCAGCCTTATCCCGAGCACCCGCGCGAAGTCGAGGCGGCATATAGCAAGCTCGACTAACGCGGCCCGGGTCCCCATATGCGGATCATGGCAAAGGCACCGCCCAAACCCTGGCCCACCGGCCAGGCCGAACAGATCGAGCCGCTGGTGCGCCGCGTGCTCGCCCCCAACCCCTCGCCCTTCACCTACACCGGCACCCAGACCTATATCGTCGGGCAGGGAGATGGCTGCGCGGTGATCGATCCGGGGCCCGACGAGCCCGAACATCTCGCCGCGCTCGAGGCGGCGATCGGCGGCGAGCATGTCTGCGCGATCATGTGTACGCACACGCATCGCGACCATTCGCCAGCCTCGCGCCCGCTGGCGCGGCGCACCGGCGCGCCCATTGTCGGCTGTGCTCCGGTCGCCTTCGACACCGCGGGCCCGCGTGCCGACGAGGGCTTCGATGCCGATTACGAACCCGACCGCGTGCTGGCGGACGGAGAGGCAATGACCGGTCCGGGCTGGACGCTGACAGCGGTCGCCACCCCGGGCCATGTCTCCAACCATCTGTGCTTCGCGCTCGACGAAAGCGGCGCGCTATTCAGCGGCGATCACGTGATGGGCTGGTCAACCAGTGTCGTCGTCCCGCCCGATGGCGATATGGGCGACTATATGAACAGCCTGCAATTGCTCCACGAGCGCGACGACCGGGTGCTCTACCCCGCGCACGGCCCGCCGGTGACCAACCCGCGCCAGCTGGTGCGCTCGATGATCGGCCACCGCCGCCAGCGCGAGAACCAGATCCTGCGGCTGCTCGGCGAAGAGCGGCAGCAGATCGGCGACTTGGTCCCGCAGATGTACAAGGGGCTCGATCCCCGGTTGACCAAGGCGGCAGCGCTTTCGGTCACCGCGCATCTCATCGATCTGGAACGCCGCGGCCTCGTCGCCCGTTCGGAGGACATATGGCAGACCGGTTGAAAGCGGGCGCTGCTCCCGATCACCGCGCAGCCTAAACCGCGACCGGCGCGAGTTTCATATTCTTGAACCAAAATCCACGACCCGAAGGGGGCCCATGATGACTGCCCAGACCACCCCGCCCACTGGCACCGACTTGCTCGCCGAGATCGATCGCCTGCGCAAGGAGCGCAACGCGGTGATCCTCGCGCATTACTACCAGAGCCCGCAGATCCAGGACCTCGCCGATTTCGTCGGCGATTCGCTCCAGCTGAGCCAGATGGCGGCGGAAACCGATGCCGATGTGATCGCGTTCTGCGGCGTCAAATTCATGGCCGACACCGCCAAGATCCTGAGCCCGCAGAAGATCGTGGTGCTGCCCGATATGGATGCCGGCTGCAGCCTCGAGGACAGTTGTCCGCCCGAGAAGTTCAAGGCCTTCCGCGAGGCGCATCCCGACCACATCGCGCTGACCTACATCAACTGTTCGACCGAGGTGAAGGCGCTGTCGGACGTGATCGTCACCAGCTCGAGCGCCGAGACCATCCTCCAGCAGATCCCCAAAGACCAGAAGATCATCTTCGGCCCCGACCGCCATCTGGGGGGCTATCTCAGCCGCAAGTTCGACCGCGAAATGCTGCTGTGGCCCGGGGTCTGCATCGTCCACGAGGCCTTCAGCGAGACCGAGCTGCTCAAGCTCAAGCAGCAATATCCCGGAGCCCCGATCGCGGCGCATCCCGAATGTCCGCCCACCATCGTCGATCACGCCGATTACGTCGGTTCGACCAGCGGCATCCTGCAATTTGCCGAGACCTTCGAAGGCGACACGCTGATCGTTGCCACCGAGCCGCACATCATCCACCAGATGGAAAAAGCGCTGCCGAACAAGAATTTCATCGGCGCACCCGGCGCGGATGGCAATTGCAGCTGCAACATCTGCCCCTACATGGCGCTCAACACGCTCGAGAAGCTCTACACCTGCCTGCGGGATCTGGAACCGCGGATCGAGATCGAGGAAGGCCTGCGGCTGCAGGCCAAGCGCAGCCTCGACCGGATGCTCGAACTGGCAAGCGGGACGATTGGTCATGGCGATCTCGGCAAGATCTAGCGCTCCAATCGCTCCGTCAACATGTGTGGCGTGGCCATCCCAAAGCCGAGCGCGATCGCAAAGGACATGCCCAGTTGGCCGGTTGCGACAAGCAGCGCCATGGTGATCGCACCGGCAGCAGCGACCGCGCTTGGCAACGCCACCGCTTGCCAGACCGCCCTGCGGCCGTAATTCACCATCTGTCGCTGCTGAACCGGCACGGCGTGCGCGATCAGGAATACAAGGCCGACCGCAAGCACCGGATGAAACAGCGCGACGCTGGCAAGCGCGATCACTGCATGACCGAACCCGCGCAGGCCCCGCATCAGCGCATAGAGCGCGCAGCCCACCCCGGTCAGGCCGAGGAGCGCCAGCACCCGGACAACGTTAATTGGTACATCCGTCCCGGTAATTACCGCGAACACGTCCGCCGTCGTTTCGGGGCGGAACAATGCGCTCCCACCCACCGCCAGCCCGGCAATCGCGTAACGAGTGATGGGCGAAAAAGCGCAGTCGCTGCGAGCGAAGTGCCATGCCGACAAGGTCAGGAACAACGCCAGCCCGGCGAACGGCGCAAACAGAAACAGGCCTGCCACGGCCGCGCCGGTCAGAATGTAGGCGCCGGCGTGGATCGGGGTTATGCGAGCGATGGCACCTTCATTCTCGTCCCCCGCGCCGTGGGCAAGACCGAGAAGAAAGAAAACAAGGCCGGCACCCACGGCCCATTCCTGGCCCGCAAGCTGCGCGACACACGCAATTGCGACCGCAATCCACGACAAAAGGGCCCCGGCATCGTGCCAGGGCCCTTTGTTATTCAAAATACGGGCTGGTCGCAAACCGGTCAGTCGCCGCGCTGCGATGCCACGCTCGATCCCAAGGGCGAAGTCTCAAGGGCTTCGGCAGCAGGCACATATCCTTCAAGCGCACTGCGGCGCAGAACGTACCGGCTGAGAATGATACCATAGACCAGCTTCGACGAGATATCGGCAACCGAAAAGAGCAGCTGGCGAACAACCACCACATCACCGGTAAAGCCGAGCTGAGGAAGAGCATAGGCGATCGGGTAGAGGCCCCATGTTGCGAGGAAGAACCACCAGATGTTCTTGGGCCAAGCCTGCAATTGGGTGGGGCTGGTTTGCACTCCGCGAGAAATAACGCCGCGGACCTCGACGATCAGCCAAACGAAGAACACGCTCGAAATCACACCCCAAATGTTGAGTCTGGCCCAATCACCGGTTTCCCCGAACTGGCCATAAAGCCCGGTCCAGATCATAAGTACGGCCGGGATGATCATTCGGATTGCCCGTTTGTGCAGTTCGGGCCGCGGAAGGCCGAAAGCTATCGCCAGCTGCGTCAACAGGATCGGTACTGTAATCGTCCAATTGCCGTAGCGGAAGGCGTTGGTGAAGCTCGAGTTTTCGGCGAGCGGCTGATAAAGGTTGCCGACCAGCGCATAGCTTTCCTGCCACAGGCTGAATTCACGCATCATACTTAGGCCTGCCGAAGCCATGACCACTGCCGACATGATTGGTATGACGCGATAACGCGGCGCCAATTGCCAAGCGATCGCCAGGAAAAATAGAATGAATGCAAAATGGGCACCGTAGCTGACCATCAGGATCAGCGAGCCGGCAGTGTGTTGCCCCACGGTGAGTGCGACAAGATTCTCGATGCTGCCGAGCTGGCTCGCAAGTTCAGGTGTAACCAAGTCCCTACCCTTCACATGGGGGTTGATCTTCGGGCCCTATGGGTTCGGCAGACTTCGCCTGGGCGCCTCGCCTCGGCACCTCGCCTCGGCATATGGCACATAGCAACCAAATCGCTGGTGTGCGGTTAGGTTCCTGTGCGTGGGTGTGCGCCTAGCGTTCAAGCGGGGGGAATAACGTTGAAGACAGGTAACCCGGTTACCGGACTGCCGGGATGGATACTCCACCGTGTCGTCGCCAATTACTGGTTCCTGGCGCTGTGCGCGGTGATCTCGGCGCCGATTGCGTTAGCAGCCGTTCTCCATCTCGATCGCAACGGGCTGACCGCCTGGCTGCTCGATCGCGACCTCGCTCCGGTTGAGACCGCTGACGCGGCGAAGGAAGTTGTCGGGATCATCGCAGGGATCGATGCTGCCTACATAACCCTGTATTTCTCGATCTCCCTAATCGTCCTCACGATTGCAGCGGGCAATCTTGGTGTGCGGTTGATCGACCGCTGGCTGGGCAAGCGTCTGGTTCGCGTGTCGATCGGCGGCCTTTCCTTCACGCTGATCTTCACGGTGCTCACCCTGGCGTCCGTCGATTCCGAGGCCGCGCTGGCCGACACGCCGCTCACGGCAGTCGCTGCGTGCATTGGCTTCCTGCTGATCAACACCGCGATGCTCGCGGTGGCGCTCCATGATCTTGGGCGTACCATGTTTGTCGATAGTGCGATCGACGAGCTTGCCCGCGATGCGGCGCGTCCGCGCTTCAAGCTGGAAGGGGCAGCGCCCTTCACCGGCAAGCTTGCGTATCGGGTTGCCGCTCCACGCGATGGTTATGTCGAAGGCATGGAACTGGATAAGCTCGAGCGGCGACTGGCCGCCCATCCCGGAGCGATCCGCATCTGCGTCGCTCCGGGCCAGCACGTTCTCAATGGTGAGACGCTGATCGCCCTCGAGCACGAGCTTGCGACCTCCGATGATATCCTCGGTGACATTCCGATCGGATCTTTTCGCAGCAACAGCCAGGGCGCGGTGTTCCAGATACGGTTGCTCGTGGAAATCGCTGCTCGGGCGCTGTCTCCTGCGGTAAACGATTTCTACACCGCGCTGGCGGTGGCGGATGCATTGACCGAGGTCATTGTCGGCCATCGCGAAACCTGGGTCGATGACGGCGCGATGCCAGTCATTGGGCAATCGGGGACGTTGGAACTGCCCGGGCAGGACTTCCGAGGCCTGTTCCAGGGTCCATTGGCCGCGTTCAGGCAGGCGGCGGCCGATTATCCCTCTGTTGCGATCCATATGATCCGCAATTATCGCAGGATTTGCGACATCCCGTTCGCCAACGCGGTGCAAGTGCACCGGAAGGGCTTGATCAACTTTCTCTACGACGAAGCGAAATCGCTGTCCGAACATGCCGCAGCACGCGCGCAACACGACGCTGATCGCGAGCATATACTGACGGCTTTCGATGAGTTCCGGCAGATGCGTACCGCCGGTCGGACGCCATCTTAATGACCGGGGCTCTCCCAACAATTTGCAAGTTTCCTAGCGTCGGCTACTTGTTCCTGCTGGCTCAATCTTCGCTCGCGGCTCGAACTCCGGAAGGAACCGCTCCATGACCCGGCTTCGCGTGATCTGGCAGAGCATCAACGCCAGCTACTGGTTTCTTTCTGCGCTTTTCGCGATCTCTGCCTTAGCGCTCGCCGTGGGCACTCTCTGGCTCGACCAGAACGGATATTCGGAATTTCTCGATGAGATCGCCGGGCTGCAACCGGCCCGGCCCGAGGGCGCGAGCAATATCCTCACCGTCATCGCGGGTGCGATGATCGGGGTCGCTTCGACCGTGTTCTCGATCACGATCGCGGCAGTCGCCTATGCTAGCGGCAATTACGGCCCGCGGCTGCTGACCAATTTCATGGAGGACCGTGGGAACCAGTTCAGCCTCGCGACCTTTATCGGCACTTTCGTCTATGCGATCACCGTGCTCCGTACAGTGCGTGCCGAGGATGAGGCCCAGGTCGGCCTGTTGCTTGCGGCGACCGCGACTGCGCCCGGATATGTGCCGCAATTGTCGCTGCTGATGGCCTTCGCACTAATGGGCCTTTCGGTGGCGGTGCTGGTCTATTTCCTCAACCACATTCCGGCCTCGATACGGGTGAATTCGGTGCTGAGGGGCATCGGAGCCCGGCTGCTCAAGGACATTGCCAAACGCTTTCCCGACCAGAACACCGGCGAGCGCGCAGGATCGTCGCCGGAAGGTTCGCACCTCGTTGCGAAGGGCACCGGCTATGTCCAGGCGATAGATTTTGCGCGGCTGGAGCGGATCGCCCAGCGCGAGGAAGGAAAGCTCAAACTGGCGGTGCGGACAGGCGATTTCGTCCATCCCGGCGTCACGATCGCCTATTGGGCGGACATGGATGTGGGCGAGGATCGTCCAGACGACGAAGTGCGCGACTGCTTCACGCTCGGCAGCATGCGCACCCCAAGCCAGGATATGCAGTTTCTGATCGACGAGTTGGTGGAGATCGCGCTGCGCGCGCTATCGCCCGGAATCAACGATCCCTTCACTGCGGTGACCGCAATTCACTGGCTCGGCGCCGCCACCGCCGAACTCGGATACCGCAATCTCACTCGCACCTATGCGAAGGAAGGCGAGGAACCGCATCTTGTCCTGCTCGAGGACGATTTCGAACACTATCTCGCGCGCGGCTTTGGCGCAGTTCGCGGCGGCATCGCCACCAATCGGATCGCGACGCAAGTGACCTTTGACGCGCTGGTCGACGCCGCCAGCCTGGTCGATGATGAAAGTCGGCGCGCCGCAATCCGCCAGGAGGGCGATCAACTGGCGCGCCAGGCGCGCGAACATCTTCTCGGACCGGAGCTCGATGCCGTGGAAGCGCGCTACCAGCTCTTCCTTCAAAGGATCGAACGCTAGGCGAGCTTTGGCGGCGGAGCAGAACGGGCGAGCGCCAGCGCCCCGGCCAGCAACGCCATTCCAGCCATATCCATCACGGTCAGCAGTTCTCCGAAAGCCACCCATCCGACGCTCGCGGCAATCGCGGGCTGGGTCAGCAGCGCCATCCCGATCACCAGCGGCGGAAAATGGCGCAACGCGAACACCAGCAGGCCCTGCCCGATCAGCTGGCTCGACACAGCCAGCCCAACCACCGGACTCCAGCCCGCCGCCCCTGGCAGGATCGGCTCGCCCATGGCGAAGGCCATCGCCAGCATGATCGGCGCAGCAACGCAGCACACCAGCAGCAGCACCGTCCAGGCGCCGAGCGTCGCCCGGGCGCGTTGCGCAGGGAGCAGATAGAAGGCGTAGCACAGCCCTGCGAACAGGCAGAACAGATCGCCGATCACGCTCGTGGGCGAGATTTCCAGACTGCGGCCCAGCAGTATCGCCGCACCCGACAGCGCGGCCAGCACCGCCAGCCCCTCGCGCGGCAACGGCTTGCGGCGCAGCGCGACCAGCCCCCAGAGCATCAGGATCACGCTGCCCGAATTGCCGAACAGCACCGCATTGCCCAGCCGCGTCATCTCGATCCCGATGTGCCAGCTCGCCAGATCGACCGCGAAGAACACCCCCGCTATCGCCGCCAGCCACAGCAGCCGCCGGTCGATCGGTGCGCCGCTGCGTTCGCGCCAGGCTAGAAACGCGATCAGCGGGATCGGCAGCGCCAGCCGCCAGAAACCGGCGCTGACCGGCCCGGTGTCGGCGACCCGGACGAACCAGGGGCCGAACGCCAGCGCGGCATTGCCTCCCAGCAGCGCCACGAAGTGCCAGGCACTGGCCTGATAGGCTTTCTTTGCTGGAGCCGCGCTTGTCACATTCATGGCCGCTCCCTAGCTCGCATGCCACAACACACCAGCAAAATTGGATACCCGTTTATGCACGAAAAGCTTTTCGAACCTTTGTCTCTGGGTGCGATCGAGGCGAAGAACCGCGTCATCATGGCGCCGCTCACGCGCGGTCGTTCGACCCAGCCCGGCTCGGTCCCGAACGAGATGATGGTCACCTATTACCGCCAGCGCGCCGACGCCGGGCTGATCATTACCGAAGCAACCGGGATCAGCGTCGAAGGCCTCGGCTGGCCCGCAGCGCCCGGTATCTGGAGCGACGAGCAGGTCGAGGGCTGGAAGCAGGTCACCAAGGCCGTTCACGAGGAAGGCGGCAAGATCGTCCTGCAGATGTGGCACATGGGCCGACTGGTCCATCCGGTGTTCCTCGGCGGCGAGCCACCCGTATCGGCAAGTGCGACCACGGCCCCGGGCCACGCCCATACCTTCGAGGGCCGCAAGGATCACGAATCGGCACGCGCACTCGGGCTCGACGAAATCGCCCGCGTGGTTGGCGATTATCGCCACGCCGCCGAGAACGCCAAGAAGGCCGGGTTCGACGGGGTGCAATTGCACGGCGCGAACGGCTATCTGGTCGACCAGTTCCTGCGCGACGGAACCAATCTTCGCGAGGACGAATACGGCGGTTCGCCCGAGAACCGGGTCCGGTTCCTGCGCGAAGTGCTCGAGGCGCTGATCGATGTCTGGGGCGCCGACCGCGTCTCGGTCCGCTTGTCGCCCAATGGCGAAACGCAAGGGTGCGACGACAGCGACCCGGCGGCGACCTTCGGCGCGGCGGCGCGGGTGATCGAGGAGCTCAAGCTGGGCTTCCTCGAACTGCGCGAACCGGGCCCCGAAGGTACTTTCGGCCAGACCGATGTGCCCAAGCAGAGCCCGCTGATCCGCAAGATCTACACCGGGCCGCTGGTGCTCAATTCGGATTACACCGCCGAGGAAGCGGTCGCCGATATCGACGCGAACCGCTGCGATGCGGTGGCCTGGGGCCGCTGGTTCATCGCCAACCCCGATCTGCCCGAGCGGATCCGCACCGGCGCCGAGATCGCGCCCAATGTCGATGTGCCCGCCAGCTGGTACAGCAGCGGTCCGGAAGGTTATATCGACTACCCGAAACTGGGCGAATAAACCCCGGTATTGAGCGGGACGAAGGCGTCGCCTGATGCGTCAGGCGGCGTCGTCGTCCGCTTCGCCTTCGGGTTCTGGCTCATCGGTGGTCGAGGCGGGCGCGGCCTGATCGGCTTGAACTTCCGTTGCAGGCGTGGCTGCACTGCCTGCAGGCTCTGCCGAGCCCGTCTCGCTCTCTTCTGCCATGGATGGCCCCTGCGAGCGCACTGTATCCAGCGGCAGCATCGCATCGCTGATCGTCCCGCCGATCACCTCTCCAGCGGCGGTACGGCCGTCATTGTCGGTCGGTTCCGCGACGGGCTCCTCTCCGCAGCCAGCCACGAGGGCGAGCGGGAGCAAGAAGACAGGCAGGCGATTGGTCATGGCAGGGCGCTCATCTTTCCGTTCAGCGCGGCGAGGAAATCGTCGAGACGCGCCAGCAATGCCTCATCCCAGCTCTCGGGCGCAAGCGGTTTGCCAAGCTTTGCCAAGCTGGTGACGCCGAATTCCTCGATACCGCAGGGCACGATGCCGGTGAAATGCGCGAGGTCGGGATCGAGATTGACCGAAAAGCCGTGCATCGTCACCCAGCGCCGCACCCGCACCCCGATCGCGCCGATCTTGGCTTCGCGACCGTCGATGTCGCGCGTCCAGATCCCGATACGGCCCTCGGCGCGCCAGGCCTCGACCCCGATATCGCCCAGCGTGGCGATCACCCAGCCTTCGAGCGCCTGGACGAAGCGACGGACATCGCGCTCGCGTCTCCTAAGATCGAGCAGGACGTATCCGATCCGCTGCCCCGGCCCATGATAGGTGTAGCGCCCGCCGCGCCCGGCCTCGACCACCTCGAACCGCGGGTCGAGCAGTTCGCCCGCCACCGCGCTGGTCCCGGCGGTGTAGACCGGCGGATGCTCGAGCAGCCACACCAGCTCCCGCGCTTCCTCCCGGCCGATTGCCTCGTTGCGCGCTTCCATCGTCGCCAGCGCCTCGCGATAGGGGATGCGGTTCGCGCTGCGACGAATTTCGACTGTTTCGGGGGACGCGCCGGTCATGAAAGATTGCGTGGCGAGAGCCGGCGCGCTTATCAAGGGCGAAAGAACCACACCGGGGAGCAAAGCGAATGAAATTGGACCTCAGCGCCGCATGGGATGGAGCGATGGCGATGATCCGCACCAATCGCGAAGTCGTGCTGGTCCTGGCCGGAGTGTTCTTCTTCCTGCCCTATCTCGCCTTCTCCTTGTTCCTTCCCGATAGCGGAATGGCCGAAGCATCCGCCGCGAACGAAGGCGACATGGATGCCATCGCGGCAATCGTGATGGAATTCTATGCCGAATTCTGGTGGGCGCTGTTGCTGTTGGCGCTGATTCAATCTGTCGGTGCCCTCGCCAGCCTTGCGGTACTTGGCGACAATGCGCGCCCCACCGTGGGCGATGCCATCAGACGCGGCGTTTCGCTGCTGCCAACCCAGCTCGGCGCGCAGATCGTCGCCGCCCTGGCGATATTCGCGCCTATCGTGCTGGCCTCGGGTATTGGCGCGGCGACCGGATCCGCAGCGATCACCGGACTGCTCACGCTGCTCGGCCTCCCGGTCGTGATCTACATCGTGGTCAAATTTTCTCTCAGTTCGCCCGCCATCGCCATCGATCAGACGCGCAATCCCCTGAAGGCGCTGACTCGCTCTTGGGGACTGACCAAGGGCAACAGCTTGCGGCTGTTCTTTTTCTTCCTGCTGTTGATCGTTGCATTCCTGGTGGCCTCGACCGTCCTCAATCTCCTGATCGGCCTGGCGCTGGCGCTGCTGGGGGAAGAGTTGCAGCTTATCGGACTGGCAATCTCCGGGGCGCTGATCAATGCGATCTTCTCGGTCGTGGCCTACGCGGTGCTGGCTTCTGTCCATCACCACTTGGGTGGCAAGGCGATCGCGACAGTTCCCCGCGCGGGCGGCGAGGAATAGCGCTTAGCGCTCGTCGCTCTTCCAGCCCCAGAACAGTTTGCACGGCAACACGTTGAGCCACTCGAAGCCGCTGTCTATCCGGCGGAAATGGGGCGCCATGTAGTCGCGCGCGCGGGCGGTGAACTGATAGACCAGGAAGGCTCCGCCCGGTCGCAGCACCCGGTGCGTGGCCTCGGCGATGGCCGGCGCGACGCCATCGGGCAAGGTCGAGAACGGCAGACCGGACAGCACGTAATCGGCTTGATCGAAACCATGCGCGGTCACAATCTCCTCGACCTCGGCGGCAGAACCCAGCACCGCGTGGAAGCGGCTGTCGGTAATCGTCTTTTGCAGATAATCGACATAGAGCGGATTGGTGTCGATCACGATCAGCGTCCCGTCGCGCCGCAGCCTGTCGAGCACCGGCTGGCAGAACGTGCCGACACCCGGGCCGTATTCGACGAACAGCTTGCATTTGTCCCATTCGACCGGCGCCAGCATCTTCTCGATAGTGAAGCGCGACGAGGGGATGATCGAACCGACCATCTTGGGATGTTCGAGAAAACCGCGGAAAAACACGCCCCACTGGCCGAACAACCGCCCGGTCCGCGCCTTGAGATCGTCGCGGCGGAGCGCTCTTGAGCCTTGAAAATCGTTCACCATTCGACCCTTGTTTGTGGTCAGTGACCCACGGAGCGACGACCGGTTACAGCTTCAACGCGGCATTGCAACCCATCGGGGGCGGGCCTAGCGCAGAAGCGCCATGGCCGAAAGCGACCCCTCCCACTCCGTAGCGCCCCCTCCACCCGCGCTCGCGCAGGCGATTCCGCGCGGGCGGATGGCGCTGCTCTTTACGGTGATGCTGGTCACCGCAGCGGGCAACACCGCGATGCAATCGGTAATGCCCTCGATCGGCACGGCACTGGGCGTCAGCGATGTGTGGATCAGTCTCGCATACAGCTGGTCGGCGCTGCTGTGGGTGGTTTGCGCGCCGATTTGGGCCGACCGTTCGGATCAACGTGGCCGCAAGGCGATGATGGCGCTGGGTCTATCGGGTTTCATCGTGTCGATGGGGTTTTGCGGACTGGCGCTGTGGCTCGGGCTTACCAATGCGCTGCCTGCCATCTGGGCACTGATCGCATTCGCGGCGGCGCGCAGCCTCTATGGCGGGTTCGGCAGCGCCGCCCCGCCCGCGGTCCAGGCCTATGTCGCCAGCCGCACGCCGCGCTCCGAACGCACCCAGGCGCTCTCGCTGATTGCCTCGAGCTTCGGGCTCGGCACGGTGATCGGCCCCGCGCTGGCGCCGCTGATGGTGCTGCCGTTCCTGGGTCTGACCGGACCCTTCATCATTTTCGCATTGATCGGCGTGGTGGCGCTCGTCACGCTGCGCTTGCGGTTGCCCAATGACGAGCCGCAATTCCCCGCCCGCGGCAACGCCTATGATGCGCCCTATGCCGGTGGTTCTACCGCCGGGCACCGCCACGACGGTACCGGGGCGGATGCCAAGGAGCAGGCCGACGCGGAGGACGATACCCTTCCCGAAGGCAAGCTGCGCTGGAGCGACCCGCGGCTGCGCCCGTGGGTCATGGTCGGCCTGCTCGGCGGCCACGCGCAGGCCATGATCCTGGGCATCTCGGGATTTCTGGTGCTCGACCGGCTGGGCCTGCGCGATACTCCGGCGGAGGGCACCGGTCCGGTCGGACTGGTGCTGATGGCCGGCGCGCTCGCGACGCTGCTGGCGCAGTGGGGGTTGATCCCGCGGTTGCATCTGGGGCCGCGCGCGGCGTCGCTGTGGGGTATCGCGGTGGCCGGTGTGGGTGCCGCCCTGCTCGGTGCAGCGCAGGATCTGCACAGCATTGCGCTCGGCTATGCGATCGCCTCGCTCGGCTTTGGGCTGTTCCGCCCCGGGACCACCGCGGGCACTTCGCTGGCGGTCAGCCGCGCCGAACAGGGCCGCGCCAGCGGGGTCACCGCCTCGGTGGCGGGGGCGAGCTTCATCTACGCTCCAGCGCTCGGCGTGTTTCTCTACAACCGTTCCGACTGGCTCGGCTTCGGCCTCATCCTGCTGCTCTGTCTATTGGTATTCGTGATCGGTCTACGCACGCTCCAGCCCGACGAGAAACTGACCCGCGATCGTAGCTAGAGGATTTCGAGCACCGCATCCTGCGGGCGGCACAGCCGCACACCCTTCCCGGTCTCGACCAGCGGACGGTTGATGAGGATCGGATCCGCGACCATCGCTTCGAGCACGGTTGCGGCGTCGGCATCGGGCAGGCCGCGTTCCTCGGCATCGGTCCCGCGCAGCCGCAGCCCTTCCTGCGGTGCGATCCCGGCATCCTTGTAAAGCTGTTCGAGCTTCTCGCGGCTCGGCGGTTCCTTGAGATATTCTACCACGGTAAGCTCGATGCTCGAGAGGTTTTCAAGAATCGCCAGCGTTTTTCGCGAAGTGCCGCATTTCGGATTGTGCCAGATCGTCGCCTTCATGGATTCGGTCCTCTTTGGGGTTGCGCCCGGCGCCAATAATCGAAAGCGCCGCCTACGGAAACACCGTCGTGGTTCAGTTCGCGTCCGCGCTGGCGGGGGGAGTCATCGCCGGCACCCGCCGCGCGGCGTCGTCGGCGCTGATGCCGGGCGCAGGCGCCGCGCTGATCGTTTCCTCGCGGCGCGCCACTCGCCCAGCGCGTTCGATCGCACGGACCAGCCGGGGATAGACCCCGCACCGGCACAGATTGGGGATCGCCGCAATGATCTCGGCCTCGCTGGGAGCGGAATTGCGTTCGAGCAGTGCACTTGCCGCCATCGCGATACCGGGTGTGCAGAACCCGCACTGGATCGCCTGTTCGGCCACCAGCGCCTGCTGCACCGGGTGCGAGCGGTCGCGTGACAGCCCTTCAATGGTGGTGACGAACCGCCCCTCGGCCTCCGCGATGGTGATCAGGCAACTGCGCAGCGCCTCGCCATCGACATGGACTATGCACGCCCCGCAATCGCCGACCCCGCAGCCGTATTTTGTGCCCGTCAGATTGGAGGCATCGCGCAGCGCCCAGAGCAGCGGCGTATCCGGCTCCATCAGATATTCGACCGGCCTTCCGTTGACGGTCATGCGGGGCAAGCGGCGTTCTCCTGCGAATTGGCTCAGCGCGCTCCTTCGCACAGGGGCCTGCGAATCGGCAAGCCGCGCTTCCCAAGCCACCCCCGCCGCTATAGGGGCTTGCCCCGATGAGCGAGACGGCCAAACTGACGCGGGGATCGATCCGCGGCCATCTCGTGACTCAGACCACGCCCATGATCATCGGCGTCGCCGCGATCATGTCGATCGGACTGGTTGACGCCTATTTCATCGGCCAGCTCGGCAGCACGCAGCTCGCCGCGATCGCGTTCATCTTTCCGATCAGCGTCGCGCTCACCAGCATGGGTGTGGGCGTCATGGTCGGAATCAATTCGGTCGTCGCCCGGGCGCTGGGCGAAGGCGATAGCGCCAAGGCCGCCCGGCGCGCCAATCTCGGGATTGTCTTTGCCATCGCCTTGGGCATCGTCATGGGGCTGACGCTGTTCGCGCTGCTCGATCCGCTGTTCGGCCTGATGAATGCCGACGAGCAGACCCGCCCCTTTATCCGCGCCTATATGCAGCCCTTCGCACTCGGCTTTCCCCTGCTGATGACGATCATGGGTTTCAACGGCGTGCTGCGCGGACAGGGCGAAGCGCGTAAGACCAGCTATATCTCGATCTGCTACGCCGCCGCCAACTGGATACTCGATCCGATCCTGATCACCGGGGCCTTTGGTTTCGAGGGGTTCGGCATCGCCGGCGCGGCCTATGCCACACTGGCGGGCTGGGCCATCGCCATCATCTTGGGGCTTTGGCTGATCCGCAGCACCGCGCTGCCATTCAAACCGATGCTGATCCGCCAGAGCGCGGTGATCGAACCGCTGGTTGCGATCCTGCGGGTCGCCGGACCGGCATCTTTCTCTAATTCGATCAATCCGATCGGGCTTTCCGTACTGACCGCGCTGGTGGCAGTCGAAGGTCAGGCTGCAGTTGCCGGGTTCGGCGCAGCGGGCCGGTTGCAGAGCTTCGCCCTCGTACCCCTGCTCGCGCTGTCGGGGTCGATCGGCGCGATCGTCGGCCAGAACTGGGGCGCGGGCCTGCCCGAACGGGCGCGGCGCGCGGTCGCCTTTGCGGGCGGGTTCTGCCTGCTCTATGGGCTGGCGGTGGCGGTATTGCTGTTTGCCTTCGGCGAGCGCTTCGCCGGCCTGTTCAGCGACGATCCGGCGGTGATCGACCAGTTCGCCGCCTATCTCGCGATTGCCGTGTGGGGCTATGCCGGTTTCGGCCTGCTGATCACCGGCAATGGCGTGCTCAACGCGGTCGATCGCGCGCCGCTGGCGCTGCTGCAAAGCGCCGCCCGGGTCTTCCTCGTGATGATGCCCTTCGCCTGGCTGCTGCGCGGCAGCTGGGGCGCCGATGCGATCTATGCAGCGGAGCTGGTCGCGAACCTCGCCGGGGGTGCGCTCGCGGCGCTGATCGTGTGGCGGGTGCTGCGCAAGAAACAGCTGCCTGACCTTACCGATCGTTAACCATCCTCCGGCATAGCCGACCTGATACGCAAAGGGGCGGTGACGGAATGGATGATTTGCTGGCGGATTTCGTCGCCGAAACCCGCGAAATGCTCGAGGCGAGCGGCGAGGAAATCGTCGCCTGGGAGGCCGACCCTTCCGACAAGGCCCGGCTCGACACGATTTTCCGCTTCGTCCACACCGTCAAGGGCAATTGCGGCTTCTTCGATTTCCCGCGCCTCGAGCGCTTGAGCCACGCCGCGGAGGACGCGCTGGCCGATTGCCGCGCCGGACGTCGCGAGCCCGATCGGGCGCTGGTCTCGGCCGTGCTCGCGATCATGGATCGCATCGGCCAGATGAACGACGCGATCGAGGCAGGCGAGGACTATCCCGCCGGCGGCGACGACGTTCTGATCGCGGCGCTGCAGCCCGGCCTCGGCGGGGATGACCCCGCAGAAGCACCCATCGCCGATGCCACGAGCACCGAGGAAGGAACGCACCGCTCGAGCCGAACGACAACCGTCCAGCGCTCGATCCGGCTTCCCGTCGACCTGCTCGACGAAGTGATGAAGGGCGTGTCCGACATGGTCCTGGCGCGCAACGATCTGGCGCGCCGCCTGCGCGAAGCCGGGGAACAGCCGACGCTCGATGGACCCTTCGAACGGCTTTCCGCCATCCTCGCCGATGTCCGCAACGCCACCACGCGGATGCGGATGCAGCGGCTCGAACATCTGTTCGGCTCGCTCCCGCGACTGGTGCGCGATCTCTCCAACGAACTCGGCAAACAGGTTTCGGTCGAATTCGAAGGCGGCGATGTCGAGCTCGACCGCGAGATGGTCGAAATGGTCCGCGACCCGCTCACCCACATCATCCGCAATGCGATCGATCACGGGATCGAACCGCCCGACCAGCGCCGCGTGGCGGACAAGGGCGAGACCGGACAGCTCAAATTCACTGCTCGGCAGTCCGGCAACCGCATATCGCTGGCGATCTCGGACGACGGTCGCGGGATCGATATTGCGCGGCTGGAGTCCAAGGCGATCGCGGCTGGCATCTATACGCGTGCCGAAGTCGCGCGGATGGACGAGCGCCAGAAGCGTCTGCTCATCTTTGAACCGGGTCTCTCCACCGCAGAGGCGGTAAGCTCGGTCTCGGGACGCGGGGTCGGCATGGATGTCGTGCGCGCCAATATCGAAAAGGTCGGAGGATCGATCGACGTTTTCAGCCAGCAGGGCGAAGGGACGACCTTCTATCTCCAGCTGCCGCTCACGCTGTCGATCATGCCCGCGCTGACGGTGGAATCCCAGGGGCGGCTCTACGCCCTGCCTCGATCCTATATCCAGGAAATCGTCTTTGCCAAATCGCGCGACGTCGAACTCGCGCAGGTCGGCGAGCGTCAGTTGCTCACCTTCCGTGACCGCAGGGTGCCATGCATCGCGCTACGGCATGTGCTGGCAGGGGATGAGGCAGAACCGGTCGATTGGCTGGATACGACGCTGGTCCTCATTCGGCTTGCCACCGACGAGGTTTTCGCTCTGGCGGTCGATCGGGTGCACGACCACGAGGATGTGGTGGTCAAGCCGATCCCGCCCGCGATCCTGGAAACCGGCATCTATGCCGGGACCACATTGCTCGACGATGGACGCCCGATGATGTTGCTCGACGTACCCAACATCGCACGCGATTGCGGATTGCTGGAGGATTTGCGCGCCATGCGGGAAACCGTGGAAGATGTCGCCAGCGTGGTAGCCGACAAGCCCAGCGTTCCGGTGATGCTGTTTACCGGGCTCGACCAGCGCCGACGCGCCGTGCGGCTGGACCTGGTGCAGCGGATCGACACCGTCGATAGGAACGCGATCGACATCGAGGGTGGGAGGGCACAGGTCGTCATCGACGACAGGCTCTTCGCTCTGGTGGGCCATAACGACGGCCCGCTGCCCGAGAGATGCTGTCGCCTGTTGCGCCTGTCCGATGGCGAGAGCGAAATCGCGCTGATCGTCGCCGATGTTCTCGATGCCGCAGAGATCGACGAGGACATGCACGCCCAAGGCAAGGACCCGCGTTATGCAGGTATCGCTCTGCTCGAAGGGCGACCGGTCCCGGTCGTCGATGTCCATCGCCTGTTCGCCGAGCATGGCAGCCCCGTTGCCAGCGAAAGTCCCGGTGCCAGCGAGAATGCCGCAACCCTCAAAGTGAGCGGCTTGTGACCCAGGCCCTGCTCATGTGTCTGATCGCCGAACGAAGGGTCGCCTTTCCAGCGGGGAACGTGCGCTCGGTAATCGAAATCGAGCGGATCACTCCGATTCCCCGCACCGCTCCGCACATTGCCGGCCTGACCGCGCTGCGCAGTCAGGCGCTGACGGTAATCGACTGCCGCGTGGCGCTCGGCTTCGAAAGCAGGGGGGATCCGGTAGGAAGTCGGGCGGCAGTGATCGATCACGAGGGTCATGCCTATGCCCTGGTCGTCGACGAGGCTTTCGATGTCGTCGACGCGCAGGGCGAGCCTGAGCGGGTCCCCGGCGGCTATGGCGAGGTGTGGGAAGAAGCGGCAGTCGGAATGGTCGAAACCGCGAGCGGACCAACCCTGCTGATCGCGATCGAAAAGCTCGTTGCCGGTCATCGGGCGCAGGCGGCTTAAGTGAATCGTTACCAGTCCCGCTTTAGGTGCGAAGGGCAAAAGAATCACGAGGGGCGCGAGCAATGAAGAAATGTCTGGTCGTCGATGACTCCCGGGTGATCCGCAAGGTTTCCCGACACATTCTGGAATCCCTCGGCTTCGCAGTAGACGAAGCGGAGAACGGCAAACTCGGCCTCGACAAATGCGAGGAAGCGATGCCCGATGTCGTCCTGCTGGATTGGAACATGCCGGTGATGACCGGGATAGAATTCATCACCCAGCTGCGTCAGCGCGAAGGCGGCGACAAGCCCAAAGTCGTCTTCTGCACCACCGAAAACGACGTTGCCCATATCCGCGAGGCGATCAGCGCCGGCGCGGACGAATATGTAATGAAGCCGTTCGATCACGAAACCCTGCAGATCAAGCTCCAGCTCGTCGGCATGGTCTGAGAAGGACCACTTCCATGGCCGCCGTCCTCCGCCCCGAACGCTATCCTCCGACAGTGGCCCCGCAATCGCGTTCGACGCATGCGGACAAGATCCGGGTGATGATCGTCGACGATTCGTTGACCGTGCGGACGGTGTTTTCGCGGATGATCGATCGCGAGCACGACCTTGCCGTCGTCGCCGATGCAGACACCGCCGAAAAGGCGCTGCTCGCTTTGCGCACTACCGAAGTCGACGTGATCCTGCTCGATCTCGAGATGCCCGGCATGGGCGGGATCGAGGCATTGCCCAAAATCCTCCAGCGTGCTGCAGAAGCGCAGGTGCTGGTCGTGTCATCGCTGACGCAGGACGGCGCGGAACACACGCTTACCGCACTGTCGATGGGCGCTGCCGACACCATGCTCAAGCCCCGCCCCGGCGGATTCAACGACGAATATCGCGACGCGCTGCTTGCCAAGGTTCGCGCTCTGGGCGGCCAGGCGCAGCTAACCGAAGGCGACTTGCCCCCCGCGGCAACCGCCCTCCCCCTTCGCCGCCGCACGAAAGTGCCTCGGGTCGTCGCAATCGGCGCGTCGACCGGCGGGATCCACGCGCTCAACCTGTTCATGCGGCGGCTGCCGCGTGACTTCGACCTTCCCATCCTCATCACCCAACACCTGCCCGAGAGCTTCATGCCGGTGTTTGCCCGCCAAGTTGAAGTTGCCGCCGGACGTCGAACCGTTCTCGCCGATGAAGGAACCAGCATCGAGCGCGGAGGCATCGTGATCGCGCCGGGCTACGGGCATATGGTGGTCCGCCGGGCTCACCCTGGCATGATATCGGACACCGGTGTGGTAACCGGTCTGGCACGCTATCGCGCCACGAGCGGCTGCATGCCGTCGGTCGATCCGATGTTCGAAAGCCTGGCCGAATGCTTCGACGGTCATGTCGCGGCGGTCCTGCTTTCGGGAATGGGCCGCGATGGTACCGAGGGGGCAGGCGCGGTTGCGCGGGCCGGCGGTGCCGTGTTCGCGCAGGACGAGGCAAGCTGCGCCGTGTGGGGCATGCCGCGCGGCGTAACCGAAAGCGGGATCGCCACTGCGGTTCTGCCGCCCGAACAGCTGGCCGACGCCGTTGTCTCAGCGGCGGGTCTGGTGGCCAACGGGACGTCGGCGTGGCCCTGAACGACGCGTCCCATCGTATCGTCGCCGACCTTCTTTGTGCGCGGACTGGCCAGCAACTGACAGACAACCGTTTGTGGCGGGTCTCATCGGCGTTGGCCGGACTGTTTCGCGAACGCGGCATCTCCAATCTCGACCAGCTGGTCTGCATACTCGGCGATGGAGACCAGGCCGAGCTTGCGACCCAGGTGGTCGAAGCGCTGCTCAACAACGAAACCTACTTCTTCCGCGACCATGCCTATTTTTCGATCCTGGCCGACACCGTCCTGCCCGATATCGCCAGCAAGCGCGCTTCGAGTAAGCGGATTCGCATCTGGTCGGCGGGTTGTTCGACCGGACAGGAAGTGCTGTCGCTTGCCATGCTGTTCGCCGGGCAACCTCAGCGCTGGGCCGGCTGGAACATCGAGATCCTCGGAACCGATATTTCCACCAAGGCGCTCGCTGTCGCCAATTCAGGGCTCTATTCCCAATTCGAGATCCAGCGTGGGATCAGCATCGGGCAGATGCTGCAATTCTTCAGCGAAACCCCGGAGGGCTGGCAGGCCAACGACACGATCCGCGCGATGGCGCGGTTCAAGCAGGCCAGCGTCCTCGATGCGCCGCCGCATCCGGGCAATTTCGACCTCGTGCTGTGCCGCAACGTGTTGCTCTATTTCGATCCGCCGACCCGTCGTTCCGTCTTCGAACGCCTGTCGCAGGCAACTGCGGCGGATGGCTGGCTGATGCTGGGAGCGGGCGAAACCGTGATCGGGCAGACCGGCTTCTTCGTTCCCGCCCCTTGCGGGGCCACGCTCTACCACCCGGTCGGAGCCAGCCAGCGGGCCGTTCGGGAGAGATCGGTCGAGCCGGCGCTTGCCGGCTGACCGCACGAGCGGTTCGATCTCACGATGTCGTTTCGTAAAGAAGGTAAACCTGCGCTTTACCCATTCTTAGCACCTGACCGCCTAGAACCAATCCGGCAGCGTCGGTTCGACTTCTGTTGGGGGCTAGTGTGACACATATGACGGGCAAGGGAGGGTTCTCTCCGCAGGTCATGGTTCTTGCCCCGCTCGCGATCCTGTCTTCCGTGTTCGCTCTCCTCCTGCTGGCCTATGTCGCGAACCGCTCGGGCATGCTGGTTTCTCCGCCCCAATTCGTTGCTATCGCGGTCGCTGCCTATGCTGCCGTGGTCGCCGCTCTGCTGTGGTACGGGCTTCGGCATTCCCGCCGCCTCGAAGTAACCAGCCTCACCGATGCCTTGACGGGCTTGCCCAATCGCGGGGCCCTGCATCTCGACTACGCCCGGATTTCCCGCCACGAGCAGGAACTGGCCGTCGCGCTGCTCGATCTCGATGGGTTCATGCTCGTCAATGATCACTACGGACATGCAATCGGCGATCGCACCATCCGCGTATTGGCCGACATTATCTCCGGGATTTGCCAGGGAGAGGCGCGGATCTACCGGCTGGGGGGTGACGAATTCGCCGTCCTCAAATCCGGGCCCGTCGCTGCGACGCTGCTCGAAGGACTGTGTCGCAGGATCGTCGAGCGGCTCGCCAAGCCCGTCCGAGTGGACGAACGCCGCCTGACGCTCGGCGCCAGCATTGGTCTTGCCAGAACGACAGATGCGCACCGGCTCGGTTCCCCCGAACTGCTCCGTCAGGCGGACGTGGCCATGTATGCCTCGAAACGCGGTGGGAAAGCGCGGTGCACCTGGTTCAGCCCCGAATTCGACGCCAGCCGTGAGAAAACGCGCGAAATGGACGAGGAATTGCGTTCCGCGCTCGCGAATGGCGAATTCACGCTCCATTATCAGCCGCTGATCGATTGCAATTCGAGCAAGGTTGTTGCGGTTGAGGCGCTGATCCGCTGGCCGCGCCAGGACGGGACATTCACCGCCCCCGAGACATTCATTCCGGCCGCAGAAGAATCGGGCCTCATCAATCCGATCGGCCTATTCGTCCTGCGCCGCGCCTGCCTCGATGCACTCGAGTGGAACGGTATCACGCTCTCGGTGAATCTCTCTGCCGCGCAGTTGCGCAATCCCGAATTCCCGATCCAGCTCGGCCATATTCTCGAGGAGACCGGTTTCGCTCCCGAAAGGCTCGAGCTTGAAATCACCGAGACCTGCCTGGTGCTCGACCCGGTTGTGGCCGAGCGCAGCCTCTCGGTTATCCGCAATTTCGGCGTCAGCATCGTCCTCGACGATTTCGGGACCGGATACGCGTCGATCGGCTTCCTGCGCCAGTTCCGCTTCGAAAAGCTCAAGATCGACCGCAGCCTGGTGTCGCAGGCAGGTCAGGACGACGGCAGTCGGGCCATGATGCTTTCGAGCATCACAGTAGCGCGCGCCATGAAAATGAGGGTCACCGCCGAAGGCGTGGAGACCGAGGAACAAGCACAGATGGTTCGCGCTGCGGGCTGCGACCAGATCCAGGGCTGGCTCTATTTCAGGGCAATGCCCGCCGGCGAAATCCCGCAATATCTCGACAGACCGATCGATATCGCTGCCACGACTGTAACGGCAGCGGTAGAGAACATGGAAGGCAAGATAGCATGAGTGCGCTACAGGATTTGTCGAAAGAGCTCGTCGCCCAAGGCGAGATTTCCGAACGAGCAGTCGCCGGCACCGATACCGCTCGACCCGACACTATGGAAGGTGAGCCAGCGCACAGCGAGGCCGCGCCCAAGGGGGTCGGCGCGCTCTTTCAGAACATGTCCATTGCTGGCAAGCTACGGGTCTTGTCCTCGGCGAATATGGCGGCGGTCTTTGTCATCTTGTTCGCCACGGCCATCGCAAGCCTGATCGCGCTCGATATGCGGGACGCCCGGCTGGCAGTATCGGAAACCCAGGTCGCTGCGGCCAATCTGACCAAAAATATCGAGCAAGCGCGCCTCCACAGCCAGCGCTACGCCATTACCGGTGACCCCGCGGATCTCGTGACCGCACGTGAAGCGCTGAATGCCACCGACGGCCGCGTAGACACAATCCGCGAGACTGCCGCCGAGTACTCTCCGGATGCAATCTCTGACATCGACTATCTGAGCGAGCAACTGGAGGGGTATGATCGAGAGCTGCAGGCACTGAGATCGTCCTATGCGCGATACGGCTCGGGCGAACGCACCCAGACCATCGCCGACGCCATTTTCCTGAGCGGCGTCAGCTTTGCCGAACAGGCCGAAGCCATCGGTGGACAGCTGGCCGATCAGGGTCAGGCCATCGATGACAGCTCGGCGCAGGCAATCGTCTGGATCTTCGCGGTTCTGGGTCTGATCAGCGTACTGATGGTCGGGGTGATCTTTTTCAGCTCGCGATATCTGACGCGGGATCTCTCGGATATTCTCGTCGAACTGACCTCAGCCGCCGAAAAGCTGGCCAGCGGCGACAAGGCCATTTCCATTCCCGGGCGTGATCGGAAGGATGAGATCGGGGGACTGGCCAACGCCATGCACATCTTCCTGCGGGTTGCCTGGCGTTTCGAAAAGCTCATTTCCGAGAAGGCGGTACGCGCCGAGCGCGAACTGGAAGAACGCGCCGCCCTGGAGCAGGAGCGGGAAGATGTCCGCCTGCAAAAGGAACGCACTCTCCTCGAACTGGCGCAGAATTTCGAAACCACCGTGGGCAATGTGGTCGGCAGCGTCGCCGCTGCGGCCACGCAATTGCAGGCAACCGCCGGTTCGATGGCCAGCGTCGCCGACCAGTCGAGCCACCAGAGCACTCAGGTGGCAAAATCCATGGAGCAGGCCAGCGCCGGGGTGACCGCCGCGGCGGCGGCCTCCGACGAGTTTGCGATGTCGATCGGCGAAATCAGCCGTCAGGCTGCCAGTTCGGCTTCGCTCGCCCGCAAGGCCACCGAGGCCGCTGGTGACGCCGATGAAACGATTTCCGCGCTCTCCGCATCGGCCGATCAGGTCGGCAAGATCGTCGAACTGATCCAGTCGATCGCCAAGCGGACCAATCTACTCGCGCTCAACGCCTCGATCGAGGCGGCACGCGGCGGCGAGGCGGGTCGCGGCTTCGCGGTGGTGGCGAGCGAGGTCAAGGAACTGGCCAACCAGACCAGCCGCGCGACCGAGGAAGTTGCCGAGCAGATCCGCACAATGCAGAACTCGACCGGTGCCAGCGTCAACGCGCTGCGCTCGATCGGCGAGCACATCAAACAGCTCGAAACGACCGCAGTCTCGATCGCCAGTGCGGTCGATCAGCAATCGGTCGCGGGCCAGGATCTGGCGCGGAGCATCGATCTTGCCGCGCAAGCGTCCGGAGAGGTATCTTCGAATATCGACCAGGTACGTGAAAGCAGCCTCGTCACCGGAGCGGCGGCCAGCCAGGTGCTCAACTCATCGACCGAGCTGGAGGGCCAGGCCAGCGCTCTTCGGCAGCAGGTCGGCTCGTTCCTCGCGAAGGTACGGGCGGAAGCCTGACTTCCGCCCGCAGCGCTCAAGCGTTCATTCCCACCAGTGCGGCAGACGGCGGGCATCGCCCGTCCCGACCTCGTTCATGGTCCGCGCATCGTAAAGCCGACCTCCGAGCATCACCCGTTCGATATCGTCGGAATTGCGGATATCCTGAGCCGGATCGGCCGTCAGGATCACGAGATCGGCCAGCTTGCCCGGCTCGATGCTGCCGATATCGCGGTCCATTCCCAGCGAACGCGCGGATTCAATCGTCCCGGCGCGCAGCGCCTGAACCGGGCTCATCCCGCCACGCACAAAGCTCCACAGCTCCCAATGCGCCGCGACCCCGGCCTGCTGGCCATGCGCGCCGATGCTGACCTTGACCCCGCGTTCGGCTAGCTTCTTCGCCTCGCGCGCCGAATTGTCATCGACATAGGCCCATTCGGGCGCCTTGGTGCGACGTGCGGTTTGCGCCAGCAACATCCGCGGCGGAGTGTGCACCAACAAGGGGTTGTCGAACACATCGGTGGACTGCCGCCAGTAGGGATCGCCCGCGAGGCCGCCGTAGGTGACAGTCAGCGTCGGCGTGTAGTTGGTCTGGCTCTGGCCGAATAACTGCAGCACATCCTCGTAGATCACATCGACAGGAATGTTGTGTTCGAGCGTGGAATTCCCGTCAGCGATCAGGTTGATGTCCATCCCGAACAATGATCCGCCCTCGGCGACCACCAGCATGTTCTCCGCCCGTGCAGCCGCTACCACCTGCTGACGCTGTTCGCGGCGGGGCTGGTTGTAATTCTTGACCGAAATGCCGCCCTGCGCCTTGATCCGGCGGACATGCGCGAGCGCATCATCATAGCTGTCGATCCGCGCATAGACGCTCGGCGCCTTGGCCCCATAAATGATCTCGCCGGTCGAGAAGATGCGCGGCGCCAGCAATGTGCCGGCCCGCTGACGCTCTGCGGCCGCGAAGATCGAACTGGCGCTGGAAGAAGGATCGTGGAGCGTGGTTACGCCCATTGCCAGTTCCTGGACTGCCGACCAGTTCTGCTGCGGCACCAGGTCGCCGGTCCCTTGCGGCCCGTGGGCATGCGCATCGACGAGGCCGGGCATGATGGTCTTGCCGCTCGCGTCGATTACCGTGGCGCCCTCAGGCACCTGCGTGCTGGCAGATGGGCCGACCGCGACGATCCGGTCGCCGCGGATAACCACGGTGCCGTTTTCGATCGCTCCCGCTCCGTCGTCGGCCATGGTGAGGATCCGGGCATTGGTCAGCGCATAGGTCCCGGTCGGCTTGTCGGCCCGCACGGTACGAATGAGCGAGATGCCGGTCTGGGGCTGCGAGAATGCGGGTGCATCTTCGCCCGCGGGCGCGGTGCGGAACATCGCCGCCGTGCTCGCACGATAGAGCGTCGGCCCCATCGACCAGTAGAGCGTATCGCCATTGTTCGCCCAGCCGATATAGCTCGCACCGCCCTCGCTCGCGCGGACAACGGGCAGGGAACTGGCCTTTTCGCCGACGGTAACCGCCTGGCCACCTGGCAGCAGCGGCATGGCGAAAACCTCGTAATTCTGACGGAAGGCGACATATTCGCCATCCGGCGCAACGCGGTAATCATTGGCCAGTTCGCCTTCCGCATGCACCCGGACCGCCTCGCCGTTGAGATCGGCCGAAAGCAATTGCAGCTTGCCCTCCGAATTGCCGAGCATGAAGATGCGGTCGTTGTCGGCGCCGAATTGCGGCACGCGGTTGCCGCGCGAGACCAGCTTGGGCGCGCCGCCCGAAACCGGCACGGTGTAGACCCCGGCGTTCTCCGAATATTCGGGCGAAGTCAGATAGCCGCCGGCGCGCTTCTCGAACACCAACGAGCGACCATCGGGCGAGAATTGCGGGACCGCATAATGCCCCGGCATGGTGGTGACGGTGCGCGCGTTGCGTCCGTTGGCGTCTGCGACCACCAGTTCGCCCAGGCCCTCGTCGGTCCAGCGCACGAATGCAATCCGCGCGCCGTCGCGCGACCAAGCCGGCCACAGCTCGAGCGCATCGCCAGAACCGGTCAGCCGCTGCGCGGTGCCGCCGGCGGCGTTCTGGACATAAAGCTGGCCAAGACTCTCGAAGACGATCCGACGTCCATCGGGCGAGAGGCTGGCGAATTTCGGAATCTTGCTCTCGAAACTGTCGGGTGCGACCGGGATCACCGGATGCGGAGCATCGGCCACGCTGCGCGTGTCGTCGACCTGGAAGGGGATCACGCGCGCTGCGCCGCCATCCATACCGATCCGGTTGAGCTTGCCGCCCGCCCAGAACACAATCTCGCGGCTGTCCGGGGTCCAGTCCATCAGCGGATAGACGCCGTAAACCGCCCAGGTCTCCTGCATGTCGAGATCGAGCGAATCGTAGATCATCCGTTCGAGGCCGGTCGCCAGATCCTTGATCCACAATTGCGACTGATCCTTGTCGCGCCGGACAAAGGAGAGGTATTTGCCATCGGGTGAAGGCTGGGGCCGCACCGCGCCACCATAACCCGACACCGCAGTGGTCACTTCACCGGTGGCGATATCGAACCGTTCGATCTCGAACAGGCTCTGGGTGGAATCCTGAGCATATTCGAACACTGCCCCGGGCGACACGTTGCGGGTGTAGAAGATCGATGCGCCATCGGCGGAGTAAACCGGTTCGCCAAGTTCCTTCTGCGCAGTTTCATTCGCCCGCTCGACCAGCGCGACGCCGCCGCCGCCGGAGACGTGATAGATCCAGATTTCGCCCGTCCCGGCAGACCGCTGGGTGGTGAAGTGCTTCTTGGCCGCGATATAACGCCCGTCGGGGCTCCAGGTCGGCTGGTTGAGCAGGCGGAAGTCTTCCTTGGTGATCTGGCGCTTGTCCGAACCATTCGCGTTCATGACCCAGATGTTGTCAGCTCCGCCGCGGTCGGAGGTGAAGGCAATCCGCTGCCCGTCGGGCGAAAAGCGCGGCTGAATTTCCCAGGCGAGACCATCGGCGATGCGCGTCGGCGTGCCGCCTGCGATCGGCATGGTATAGATGTCGCCCAGCAGCGAGAAGGCCAGCGTGCCCCCGTCGGGCGACACATCGACATCCATCCAGGTGCCTTCGTCGGTGCGGATCGGCACTTCGCGCAGTGTCGCACCGCGCGGTGCGGTAATATCCCACGACGCCTCTGCCACATCGGTGACCGGCTGGGCCACCGCCGGAGCGGCCTCGACCGCCTCGCCGGTGCCTTCGTCGGGCAGCGCCTCGTCGGCCTGCGAGGCATCGACTTCCTGCTCCTCGACCGGATTGGGCGATGGCGGAGGCGCGGCGGATTGCGCGGCGGCAGCCTGCGCGATGAACAGCGAGGCGAGGACGGATGCGACAGTGAATTTCATGGATTGGCTCTCCCGGATTTGCGCCGGTTTAGGCGCACGTCCGCAAGAGTCAAAGCTGCTGAGAAGTTGTATCCATCCCGACGGTGCGAGAGCTCCCGGTCCCCCCGCCCTATTTTGCCAATGTGAGCGAAATCCGGCGGTTGCGTGGATCGCTGGGATCGGCGCGGATCAGCGGCTCGGTGTCGGCGACGCCCTCGATCCGGCGAAAGCGTTCCATGGCGATTCCGTGTTGCATCAGCATCTGACGCGTCGCCTCGGCACGGCCGGCCGAGAGCGACCAATTGTTGACGCGCCTGGGATCGCGCCACCGCAGCGCATCGGTATGGCCGCGAACAGTGATTTTGCTGGGTTCAGGATCGATCGAGGTGGAGATGATCTGAAGAAGATCACGCGCGTCAGAAGTCAGCGCGGTGGTACCGAGCGAGAACATCGAGAAATCGGCATCGTCGACCAGATCGATGCGAATCCCCTCCGTGGTGTCGACCATCCGTACCTGACGCATCAAGCGCCGCAGCCGTTCCTCCTGCGCGATCCGCTCTTCCACCCGTTGCTCGATCCGCTTGATCATCGCCGCACCTTCGCGCGGCCCTCCCGTCGCGTCGCGCGGTATGGTCAGGGTCTTGGTGCCCGTTTGTCCCGCAGCATGGGGATAGTTCTCGACATCGGTCAGCGACGAGCCGCCCAGCAGGCCATAGGCGCCCGCGCTCTGTTCCTTGGTCTTGACCAGCGTCGGAGTGAAATAGTCGGCGAGGCCCTTGCGCTGGTCTTCGGTGGTGGCGCCCAGCAGCCACAGCAGCAGGAAGAACGCCATCATCGCAGTGACGAAATCGGCATATGCCACTTTCCACGCACCACCATGGTGCCCCGCCGCGACGATGGTCACCTTCTTGACGATGATGGGTGTGGGATCGTTGCGCCCCGCCTTGGTAGCCATGTCAGCGCCCTCGCAAGGCGTCGAGCAATTCGGTCAGACCGGGCCGCACCGCATGGCCGAGACCCGACCTGGCCGATTCGACGACCAGTGGTTGGGGATGGCCATAGAGCGAGGCGATGATGACCTGCTTGACCGCGTGGAAGATCATCTCATCCTGTTCGAGCACCTGTTTCAGCCGGCCCGCAAGCGGTCCCACTATGCCATAGGCCAGCAGCACGCCAAGAAAGGTTCCGACCAGCGCCGCGCCGATCATCTTGCCCAGAACCTCGGGCGGCTCGTTGATCGAGCCCATCGTCTTGACCACGCCGAGCACCGCGGCGACGATGCCCAGGGCGGGTAGAGCGTCGGCGAGCGATTCCAGCGCGTGCTGCGGCTCGTGCAGTTCGTGGAAATGCGTCTTCATTGCATTGTCCATGACCTCTTCGACCGCATGGGTTTCGAGCGTGCCCGAGGACACCACCAGCAGCGTCAGCGTATCGCTGATCAGGGCGATCAGCGGCTTGTTGTTGAGCAGGCCGGGATAGGCGCCGAAAATGGTCGAATCGGCGGGGTTTTCGAGATGGCTCTCGAGCGCAACCGGCCCATCGTTCTTGAGGGTCTTCATCAACTGCGTGGTCAGCGCGATCGCGTCGACGTGATCCTGCTTGGTGTGTTTGGGTCCCTTGAAAATCTTTCCGAAGGCCCTGCCGATCGCCTTCAATCCGTCCATTGAATTGCCTGCGACCATCGCCCCGATCGCAGCGCCGCCGATGATCAGCATCTCGAACGGCATCGCCGCCATGACCGGGCCGAGCGCACCGCCGCTGAGCGTGAACCCGCCAAAAACCATAACGAGCAGAACGATTATTCCGATGGCCGCCAACATTGAACTAATACTCCAGCTGATTGCGCGGTCAGCGCAACATCGAAAAGAGGGACAGATTGGCGAGACGGACGAAACTCGATTGGGTCGCTTCCAAAACGGTAAGCGTTTCCTGCAGTCGACTCATGGTGACGGCGATATCCGCTCCGCCCACGTCGGCGCGCTCTCCAGCGAGGCGCTCGGCATTATTGTCGCGGCGCTCGGTCATGAGATCGACCCAGTTGAGCCGCGCGCCGACCACGGTCTGCGCCGTCGTAATCTTGGCCAGCCCCGCATCGAGCGATGCCAGCGCATCCGAGCTCGCCTGCGTGGCAGTGCCGCCACCGACCGTCAGCGCGGCGGCCAGATTACCGAGCACGCTGAACATGTCGGTCGGCCCACCCGCGGCCTCGAATTCAAAGACTTCAGGGCCGGTCAGCCCCGGAACGACGGACTGGCCCTCGCCGATCTCAAGCGAGTCCACCGCCGCAGTCCCGACAAATTGTGCGGTCACGCCATCGTCGACATAGGCTGCGCCGGTCGCCTGACCGCCGAGCAGGGCATGGCCGGCAATGTTGCGGCTGTTCGCCAACAGGATCAAATTATCGCGCAGCCCCTTCATTTCGATTCCGATGGCAGCGCGCTGGTCGTCGCTCAGCGTCGGTGCGGCTCCCCGCACCGCCAGTTCGCGCGCGCGGATCACCAGATCGGCAATCGAACCAAGGGACTGGTCGGCGAGCGACAAATCCGCTTCCGCCAGTTGCGAGTTGCGGGTGTCGACCGCAGCCATGCGTTCGCTGCGCGCCAGCATCCGGAGCCGTGCCGCGGCGACGGGATCGTCGGAAGAGCGCTCGATCCGGTTGCCCGTGCCGATCTGCTGCTGCAACGTTTCCGCGCGCGAGCGCAACACGCCGATTTGCTGCGTGCTGCGTTCGAAGAAGGCACCCGTGCTCAGATTGATCATCGCCCGATCCCCAGAAGAGTATCGAAAATATCGCTCGCCACCTGCATGGCGCGGCCAGAAGCCTGGAAGGCCTGCTGGAAGCGAATGAGGTTGGTGGCTTCGGTGTCGAGATTGACGCTCGATTGCTGTTCGAGCGAGATGCGCGCCGAAGAGGCTATCGTCTCGAGCGCGCTTTGCGTCACGTTGCGCCCGGCCACCGTGCTCGAGACATCGAACAACAGGCTGCTGAGCTGTTGCGCCGGATTCCCGGTCGCAAGCGCTTGGCGCAAATTGGCCAGGTTCTGTGTATCGCGGCTGCCCGCACCTGCCCCTGCCGGTGCAGTGGCGATGCCCTGTCCACTTGCCAGAACCACTCTGAGCGTAGCCGCGGTGGTCCCTGCGAACAGCGGTTGTCCGGGCGATCCGTCGCTGCCGACACCCGCCGCCTGCGCGGCATTGACCGTATTGGCCAGACCGTTCGCCAGCGTATCGAGCCGGGCGCGCGTCGCGGCGAGCGTTCCGAGCGCGAGCGTGGCACCCGCCAGTCTGCCCGACCCCGGATTGGTCGGCTGACCATCGACCGCGAAGCTCAGGGTTCCGTCGGGGCCTGGCGTGGATGAGAGCACGCCCGAAGCGCCGCCTTGCACGAAGCTGCGCGCTGGCGCCGAGCCCAGCGAGACCGCTACGGTCCCGTCGCTGGCAAAAGACGTGGTGACCGCGCTGAACCCGGCCAGCCGCTCGAGCATCTGGTCGCGCTGATCCAGCAGTGCGGCACGGTCGCTGCTGCCGCTGCCGGCGCGGGTCAGGCGCAGGTTTACCCGGGCGAGCTCGCCGCCGATGATATTGGCTTCGGTGACCTTCGCATCGGCGTCGAAACGCAGACCGTCACCGACAGAATCGAGACCGGCCGCAGTGATTTCGAACTTGCTGGCCATGGTCTCCGCTTCGGCAAGCACTGCCGCGCGGCGCGAGGGATCGGAAGAATCGCCGGCAAGCTGCTGCAGCGAAGCCTCGAACTCGACGATCGAGGTAAAAATGCCCGATTGCTCGATCGCGCTCTCGATGTTGCTCAGGCCCGACAGCTCGGTGTTGGCGCGCTGGAGATCGCCATTGGTCCGACGCACCTCGCTCTGGAGGAACGGGTCCGCATTGCGGTTGATTTCGGCGATCCGCGCACCCGATAGCGAAATGTCGCCATTGCGCCCCGCCCCGCCCGAGGCGGAGACCTCCTCGATCCGCAGGCTGCGCCGGACATAGCCATCGCTCGAGGCATTGGCGATATTCTGCGCGGTAACGTCGAGCGCCCCGCGCGCCGCCCGTGCGCCGCTGGCGGCGATCGAGAGCATGTCCGAAGCCATCAGTCGTTACCCTGCGGCAGGAAGCGCTCGAGCTGCTGCTCGATCGCTGCGGCAAAGCCGAACTGGCCCGATTGCGCGGTGATTTCCGCGAACCGCGCGTCGCGCATCTCGTGGAAGGTCTTGTCGCTCTCGCCGCCGAACAGATCATTCCCGCCGAAGTCGACATTGCGCGCGCTGGCCAGCATCTGGCGCAGCAGGATCGCCTCGAACTGCTGCGCAGTTTCGCGCAGCTCGGTGCGGGCCGGATCGGCTTCGCTCTGGGCCTTGACCGGCGAATGAACCGCCTGCGGGCCACTGATATGGATAGCCGGGACCGTCATATGATCTCCAGTTCCGCGTTGAGCGAGCCCGCCTGCTTGAGCGCCTCGAGGATGGCGACGAGATCCGCCGGGCTGGCGCCCAGTGCGTTGAGCGCATCGACCACCTCGGCGAGCGACGCCGCCGGTCCGACTTGCGTCACGACGTTATCGGTCTGGGTGGCGGTGATCGTGGTATCCTGTTCGACCGCGGTGCGACCATTGGCGAAAGGTTCTGGCTGGACCACGAGCGGATCCTCGTCGATCCGCACGACCAGGCTGCCATGGCTAATCGCCGCCGGAGCCAGGCGGACCGCGCTGGAGATCACGATGGTACCCGTGCGGCTGTTGACCACCACCTTGGCCGCGCGCTCGGCCGGCTGGATATCGAGCATCTCGATCCGCGCCATGATCTCGGCGCGCGAATTGGCGCCCGGCGGCAGGAACAGCGCGAGAGTCACGCCGTCCTCGATCTGCGCCATGCCCGGGAACACCCCGTTGATGGCGTCGCGGACGCGCGAGACGGTCAGGAAATCGGCTTGATAGAGGTTCCAGCGCAGGACCTCAGAGAAATCGAAATTGCTCGCCACGGCCTGTTCGACGGTCGCGCCATCAGCGATGCGGCCAACGGTGGGCACGTTGACGGTCAGCTTGGACCCGTCCCTGCCCGAAACGCCGAGGCCGCCCACGGCCAGATTACCCTGCGCCATGGCGTAGATCTGGCCGTCTGCGCCATAAAGCGGGGTCAGCACCAGCGCGCCGCCGCGCAGCGACTTGGCCTTGCCCATGGTCGAGACGGTAACCGGAATGCGCTGACCCGGCTTGGCGAAGGCGGGCAGCTCGGCAGTGATTATGACCGCCGCCGCGTTCTTGAGCGCCGGATTGACGCCCGGCGCCAGTTGCAGCCCCAACCGTCCGGAAACACCGCGCATGGCCTGCGTCAGATAGGCGAAATTGTCATCGCCCGAGCCATCGAGGCCTACGACGATGCCGTAGCCGGTGAGCTGGTTGGTGCGGACCGAATGAAACTGGCCGAGATCGCGGACGCGCTCGGCTGCGGCCGGAACCGGCAGTAGCGCAAGCAGCGCGGCGAAGAGAAGAGCAAGGCGGCGGATCATGATGGGCATTCCCTGTTAGAAAGGCGAAATCGCGCCGAAGAAGCGCGACAGCCAGCCTTCGCGGCTGGCGCGCTGAACAGAACCCGCTCCGGAATACGAGAAGCGCGCATCGGCCACCCGGATCGAAAGGATCCGGTTGTCCTGATCGATATCGGAAAGCCGGATGATGCCCGCGAGCTGGACCCATTCCTCGCCCTGGCTCAGCTCCATGAGTTTTTCCCCGCGTATCAGCGCCGTGCCATTGGAACGGACCTCGGCGATAGTGACGGTGAGATCGGCCCGGATCGAACTCGCCTGCGATGCATTGCCCGAACCATTGAACGACCCGCCGCCCGAGGCATTAAGATCGGCATCGTCGATTCCCACGAAGCGTGGCAGCGACAATCCGATGTTTCCTTCGCGATCGGTCGAGCCGGCGGTCGATTTGGTGGTCTGCGTCCGCTCGACGAGCACCACCGTGACGAGGTCACCGACCTGCGAGGCGCGATTGCCGTTATAGAGCGGCGCATAGCCCTGGTTGACGCGGAAGATCGCGCCATCGGCCGGCTGCGCCTGCTGGGCGACCGGCGGCGGGGGCAGCGCGGCAGCGAAGCCTTCCGGCCTTGCCCCGCCTGCCCCGCAGGCGCCGGACATCAGCGCAAGCGGTAGGACGAGTGCGAAAGATTTCATAGCGCTCATCCTCACAGCGTCTGGTTGGCGTTGCGCAGCATTTCGTCGACGGCCGAGACCATCTTCGAGCTGATTTCATAAGCGCGCTGCGTTTCGATCATCGAGACAAGTTCCTCGACGATGTTGACGTTGGAGGATTCCAGCATTCCCTGGCGGATATTGCCGCGGCCGTTCTCGCCCCCCGCGCCCAGTTCGCCCGCCCCGCTCGCTGCGGTCTCGACCAGGAAGTTGTCGCCGATTGCCTGCAGGCCGGAAGGGTTGGTGAAGCGCGCGACCTGGATCTGGCCAAGCTCCGCCGGTTCGGCCTCGCCCGCCAGCGTCGCCGACACCGTGCCGTCGGGGGCGACTGCAACCGCGGTTGCGCCTTCGGGGATGGTGATGGCCGGCTGCACCGCGAAGCCCTGCTGGGTGACCAGCTGCCCTTCGGCCGAGACGGTGAAATTGCCCGCGCGGGTGTAAGCGGTTCGACCACCGGGCATCTCGATCTGGAAATAGCCATCGGCATCGAGCGCGAGATCGAAGGCATTGCTGGTTGTCGCGAGCGCGCCCTG
Organism: Erythrobacter sp. QSSC1-22B; assembly: GCF_001678665.1. GTDB lineage: Bacteria > Pseudomonadota > Alphaproteobacteria > Sphingomonadales > Sphingomonadaceae > Qipengyuania. The sequence goes on along the minus strand of NZ_LZRP01000005.1, from coordinate 172,715 downwards.
GGTCATGATCTGGCTGGTCGACTGGACCGCCACGCCGGTGCCCAGGTTGAGCCCGGTGGCGTAGGCCGTCTCGCCCGAGGAGCGCTGTCCTGCGACGCGCGTATCCTGATAGGCGAGCGTCGCGAAATTGGCGCGGTCGCGCTTGAAGCCGGTCGTACCGACGTTGGCGAGATTGTTCGCGATGACCCGCATCCGCGCGTCCTGCGCCTCGAGTCCGGTCCGTGCGACCTGGAGAGCTGAAGTGGGCATGTGCTGGATCCCTTTCGTGGATTAGCCGAGGCGCATCAGTTGCGCGCCGCTTTCGTCGATTTCGCGGGCCGTCGCGATCATCTTGCTGCGCATCGCGAACAGGCGCTGCGCATCGATCATTTCGACCAGAACTTCGGTGGTACTGACGTTGGACTGTTCGAGCCCGCCGACCCGGACCGTTGCGGTCTCGTCGAGCGGCAGGATGCCGCCGCCCTCGACCCGAAACAGCCCGTCGAGGCCCTTCTGGATCGGCGAACCCTGCCACCCGGCCAGCTTGATCCGACCGATTTCGGCGGGCGGCTGGTCGGGCACGGCAGGATCGGAGATGGTGATCGTACCATCGGGTGAAATCGCCGGAATGCCGGTGGGAGGAACGGTGATCGGGCCGTTGTCGCCCATCACCGGGCGTCCATCGCCATTCACCAGCAGCCCCGTCGCAGAGATCGAGAGATCCCCCCGGCGCGTGTAGGCTTCGGTGCCGTCTTCTGCCTGAACCGCCATTAGCGCGTCGGTTTCGATCGCGATATCGAGCGAACGCCCGGTCTCGATGATCTCGCCCGCCTTCATATCCGCACCGCGCACCCGGGCGGTCTGCATCGAACGGGCCTCGTTGGGGAGACCCTCGATGGTGACCGAGCGCGCATCGACCAGTTCGGCACGAAACCCGAGCGTGTTGGCGTTTGCCATATTGCTCGCGATAACGCGCTGGCTGTCCATCGACGCCCGCATGCCCGAAAGCGCAGTGTGGATGAGGCGGTCCATTGCGATCAGCTCCGCAGGTTGATGACGGTTTGCGAAATCTGGGTTGCGGTATCGATCGCCTTGGCGTTCGCCTGGAAGTTACGCTGGGCTGTGATCAGCCCGACGAGCTCCTCGGCGATGTCGACATTCGAGCGCTCGAGCGCGCCCGAAAGCAGCGAACCATATTGGCCGGTGCCCGGCGAGCCATAGCTCGCCACACCAGACAGGCCGGTGCTTTCCCAATTGGACGAGCCGACGCGCTTGAGACCGGTCGGAGCGATGAAGCCGGCGACCGCGACGCTGCCGATCGCCTCGACCGAGCCATCGGCATAGGAGACGTTGACGGCACCCTCGGTGGAAACGGTGACCCCGGCAAACTCCGCGCCCGCGGCATTGGCCGCAGGAATGACCGCATCGATCAGCGCGTTCGAGGTGACGGTGCCATTGGCATCGGTCGGGAACAGTTGCAGGCGGTTGCCCTTGCTGTCGGCGATATGCCCGCTGCCGGTGATCGAGAAGGATCCCGAGCGCGTATAGAGCGTGGCGCCGTCGCCCGAGGAACGGGTGGTGAAAAAGCCGTCGCCGGTCAGCGCAAGGTCGAGCGCCGAACCGGTCTGTTCCACCGGGCCGAGCGCAAAGTTCTGATTGATCGCCTCGACCGAGGAACCGATCCCCTGGATCATCCGCGGATTGGTCAGCGCCGAACCGGCGACGAGCTCGGAGAATTCCGCGCGGCTGCGCTTGAAGCCGTAGGTTTCCGAGTTGGCGATGTTGTGCGAGATCACGCCGAGCGATGTCTGCGCGTTCTTCATGCCGTTGAGCGAAGTATAGAAGGACATCAATTTTCTCCGTTGCGAAGGTCGTTGGCGGATTGGGTCGAGACGATCAGCTGATCGAGCTTCTCGGCGATCCGTTCGAGCATGGAATTGGTCTCGGCAGTGCCGGCGAGCGAGGAGAACTGCGCCATCTGCGCGAGCATCTCTTTGTTATCGACCGGGTCCATCGGATCCTGCTGCTGCATCTGGACGGTGAGCAGGCGGAGGAAATCCCCCTGTCCCAGCTGGTCCATGCCGCGACCGGCGACCGGCGCATTGGAGGCGGCCGGCTGGTTGGTGACTGGTGTGATCATTTCATCCTCATCGTTTCGAGCATCAGTTGCTTGGCGGTCGAGAGCGCCTCGACCATGTTGCGATACTGGCGCGAGGCTTCGAGCATCTCGACCATCTCGGCGTTCTCATCGATCGGCGCTTCCCAGACATCGCCATTCTCGTCGGCGAGCGGGTGGCCCGGATCGTGCCGGCGGATCGGGGCGACATCCTCGCGCACGACGCCATCGACACGCACCGAGGACAGCCCGCTGGCGCGATCGAGTTCCTGCGCGAAGACGGTGCGCATGGGGCGGTAGGCTGCCTCCTCGCTGCCCGCGACCGAACCGGCATTGGCTAGGTTCGACGCTGCCGTATTCATCCGTACGAGCTGCGCGGACATGGCGCGGTGACCCACTTCGAAAAGGGATGTTGGTCCCGCCATGGTCAATCGCCCCTGATCGCGCGGGTCAGGGTCTCGACCCGTCCGCGCAAAAAGCCGAGCGTTGCCGAATAGGCGACTGCGTTCTCGGCGAAGGCAGCCTGCTCGGTCGACATCTCGACGGTGTTGCCATCGAGACTGGCCATGGTGGGGATGCGATAGCTGGCGGCGGAACCGGCCGCGCGTTCGCTGTCGACTCCCCCCAGCCGCGCCTGGAGCGCCGCAGCGAAATCGATGTCGCGCGCCTTGTAATTGGGCGTCGCGGCGTTCGCGATATTCGAGCTGAGCACGCCCATGCGCTGCGATCTGATCTCCAGCGCTGCACCGTGAATGCCGAACAAACCTTCGCTCATGAGAGCCTCCGCAAAAATTACGGAAACGTGATAGCAAGGGGCGTGCCAAACTGTGCGGACCCGGATGAAACCGCAGATTGCGGCAAACTGCGGCAAGCTTCTGCCGGAGGGCGGCAAAGTTCTTCCCCGGGGTAAAGCCCGCCTCCGACCGGTCGTTCTGCAATGCGAGGAGTAGCCGTACCAATGCTGCAAAACTGGATCGATCCCGTCGCGATCGCCATCGTCTTCATGGGAACCGTGGCGGCAACGCTGCTGCGCTGCGGCTTTGCCGATATGCGCGTTGCGCTCGCAGCGGTTCGCGGCATGTTCGGCCCCGCCTTCGATGCAGCCAAGGCAAAGGCCGAGCTGTCCAAACAAATCCGCGAGATCGCCGACGACGGCTTCGTCCGTGCCGAACCGCATCATTTCGGCGATGTCGAATTCGACCGCATCACCGATATCATGATCGGCCAGCGCTCGATCCAATCCATCCACGGCGCGCATCAAAGCTACAAGCAACGGCGGCTCGATACTGCGCAACGCGCCGCGCGGACCTTCGAAAGCGCGGCCGAGCTCGCCCCGGTGCTGGGCCTCGCGGGCACCCTGTTCGCGCTGGGTCAGGCTCCGGGCGCCACGCCTGGGGGTGATGGCCTGGTCGACGCGATCGCCATGGCGGTGGTGACCACGCTCTACGGGCTGGTGGCCGCCAATTTCCTGTTCGCCCCCATTGCCGCCGCCATCTCCCGGCGCTCGCGGCAGGAAGAGCGTGACCGCGACGAAGTGCTCGAATGGCTCGCCGAAGGCGTGCGCAAGACCGGCAGCACTTCGCCGGTCGACAGCCCTGCGCAGGTGGCCGCATGATCGTGCGTCTCGGCTCGGGCTGGCAGACCGTCACCGCGGATCTCGCGCTGATCCTGTTCCTCATCACCGCACAGGCCACCCGCGGCACCCCTCCTGCAGATCCGCCGCCCTCCGAGCGCGCTGCGACGGTAACGACGGATGGCAGCGGCGCCGGACTGGCGATCTATCGCCCCGGGCCCGGAACGGATCTCGGAGAATGGCTCGAGATGACGCTGACCGACGAGCGACAGGGCGCAACCGTGCTCCTGCGCTACCCCGCCGGCGGACGCGAAGACGCGTTCCACGCCGGCTCCGACCTGCTCGAAGAAATCGAGAACCGAGGTTTGACGGCCCGCCTTGTCCTCGAACCAGGCATCCTCGAACCAGGCACCCGAGCCGAGAGCATGGTGCTCATCGGCTACGAGGGCGATCCGGACGATGGCGCACTCCTTGCTGGCACACTCCTTGCTGAGAGACAGTAAACCTCTCACGACCAAGGAAACGCCATGCGCCAGTTTGTTGCTCTCGGATTGATCGGCTCCGCCCTGTTCGCCACGGCGGCTGTCGCAGCCCCCACCGATCTCGACATGATCGACCGCGCGGTGGTCGATTTCACCGGTTCGCAGATCGGCCAGCCGGGCGGCGCCAGACTGCCGGTCGATCGCCGTCTCAGGCTTTCGCCCTGCCGCACTCCGCTCGATCTGACCTGGTTCGGGCGCGACCAGCGCTCGGTCCAGGTCGCCTGCCCGACTGCGGGCTGGAAGATCTATGTCGCGGTCGATGGCGGTCCTGTGGGCAGCGCACGCGGGGCATCCGCTCCTGCCGAAACACTGGTCCGCCGCGGAGAGAACGTCAGCATTCTCGTGCGTGGCAAGGGGTTCACCCTGACCCGCCAGGGCGAAGCGGCGGAAGACGGCGCGCAAGGCGAATGGATCCAGGTGCGCGCCGATGGCAAGCGCAGCGAAACCCTGCGCGCGATGGTGATCCGACCGGGCCAGGTCGGCATCCAATTGCCCTAAGCGGCAAAATTTGTTGCCGGGCCGTTAAATCCGCGCAGCATCCGCCGTTCTACATATCGACCAGATAGTGGAGCGAAACGATGCGTATTGTCGGATTGCCGGAAATTGCAGGAGCGGTGCAGCGCGCGAGCGCATCCGTTGCGCCTGCGCAGCGGATCTCCGCTTCGCAAAAAGCCGCCTCCGAGACGCGCGAATCCGAAGCTCCGGTTGCCACCGCGCGGGTCACCGCAGGCGAGCACCCTGTCGATCACGATCGCGTCGCCGAGATCCGCAAGGCTCTCGCGGACGACCGCTATCCCCTCATCCCCACCGAAATCGCCGATGCGATCATCGCCGCCGGCCTCTACGGGACGATCAGCAAATGACCCTGACCTCCAGCCCGCTCGCCACCTTGCGGCAAATGGTTGCCCTTCTCGAAGGCGAACGGCAGGCGCTTGCCGCTCTCGACCTCGACGGGATCGTCCGATCCACCTCGGGCAAACTCGATCTGTGCGCCAAGCTCGAAGCGGTCGAGCGCGAGCAGCTCGACGAGGAATGCCTTGGCGCGCTCGACGCGGTCCGGCGGCTCAACGAGATCAACCGCCGCCTGCGCAACCTCATCGCCTCCAACGTCCAGAATCGCCTTGGTACGCTGACCAACACCAGCGATTCCTACACCGCGCTGCCGCGCCGCAGCGGAGGCGTGGCACTTGCCTGACGCCTGAACGGGTTCGGCCAGACCAAGGGGTTTGGCACGGACCTTGCTGAACATCCGGGAAGGCAATCCCCGGAGGTTTCGTGCCAACCGTCAATTCCGTTCAACACACAGAAGTGCAGGCTGCCATCGCGCGCGCTTCGGTGCGCACGGGGGTCGACTTCAATTATCTGCTGGCGCAGGCGAAGCTGGAATCCGGCCTCGACCCGCAAGCCAAGGCAGGCACCTCCAGCGCAACCGGCCTCTTCCAGTTCATCGATTCCACATGGACACGGATGGTCGACCGCCATGGCTCGAAGCACGGTATGGAATGGGCCGACCAGGCGATCGGCCCGGGCGGCCGGATCGCCGATCCCGCCACCCGTGCACAGGTCATGTCGCTGCGCTACGATGCCGACGCGTCTTCACTGATGGCTGCCGAGCTCGCCCGCGAGAATGCGGATGGCTTGCGGGTCACGCTTGGTCGCGAACCCGAACCCTCCGAACTCTATCTCGCGCATTTCCTCGGTCTGGGCGGAGCGCAGAAGTTCCTCGGCGCGCTGGGTGCCAACCCCGACCAGTCCGCGGTAGCCCTGATGCCGCAGCCCGCGCGCGCCAACCGCCCGATCTTCTACGATGGCGGCCGCGCGCGGTCGGTCGGCGAAGTCATGGCGGTGATGCGCGACAAGGTGGCCTCCGCCTATGGCGACAGTCCGATGCCCAGCGGCGTGACCGGCGCGCCCGAACGCTTCGCTGCCTTCGCCGCGCAGGGCAATTTCGGCCAGCACGGCTTTTCGGGTTCGGCCGGGTCTTCCCCGGCCCTGCCAGCCGCCGCGTCGCGACCCTCGATGTCGGAAACGCTCAAATCCACCTTTGGCAACGCCGGTGCCCCGATGGGGGGCCGCGCCAGTGAGACCATCGCGACCGCCTATGGCAAATTGAGAGCATTCGGCCTGTGAACGTGCGTCAGATATTCAGTCCCGCCCTTGCTCTGCCAGTCGGGATCCTCACGATCATCCTCCTGATGGTCATGCCCATCCCGGTGATCCTGCTCGACCTGTTCTTTGTCCTCAATATCGCGCTGTCGGTTTCGGTACTGATGGCCGCGATGAATGCACAGAAGCCGCTCGATTTCTCGTCCTTCCCTTCGGTCCTGCTGTTTGCCACGCTGCTGCGCCTTGCGCTCAATGTCGCCTCGACACGCATCGTGCTGCTCAACGGGCACGAAGGCGAGGCCGCTGCGGGCATGGTGATCGAGGCCTTTGGCGCCTTCCTGATCGGCGGCAATTTCACCGTCGGTATTTTCGTCTTCCTGATTCTGATGATCATCAATCTGATGGTGGTCACCAAGGGCGCTGGCCGCGTGTCCGAAGTCTCGGCGCGCTTCACCCTCGACGCGTTGCCCGGCAAGCAGATGGCGATCGACGCCGATCTTGCCGCGGGCCTGCTGACTGCGGACGAAGCCAAGGCGCGTCGCCGCGAAATCGCCACCGAGGCCGATTTCTACGGCTCGATGGATGGTGCCAGCAAGTTCGTGAAAGGCGATGCGGTCGCGGCGCTGCTGATCCTGTTCATCAACATCATCGCCGGGCTGGTGCTCGGAATGACCACCCACGGCTTGTCGATGGGCGAGGCTGGACAATTCTACATCACGCTGGCGATCGGCGACGCGCTGGTGGCCTCTGTTCCTTCGCTGCTCCTCTCGATCGCCGCCGCCGTCATCGTCACCCGTGTTTCGGACACGCGCGACCTCACCGGGCAGATCGGCGGCCAGCTGGCCGATCCCAAGATCTGGCTGCCGGTCGCGTGCATCCTGTTCGCGATCGGATGCATCCCCGCGATGCCGCAGGCGATCTTCCTGCCGCTTGCCGGCGGCACCTTCCTGCTCTGGCGCGCCCTCAAGAGCCGGCGCGACGCGGTCGAGAACTTCATCGAACCGGTTGTCGCGCCAGATCCTTCGAGGATCTCGATCGACGATGTCACCGACCAGACCATGGTTACCATCCAGCTGGGCTACGGGCTGATCCACCTCACCGACGAGCGCCACGGCGCGACGTTGATTGCGCGCCTGACCGGCCTGCGTCGCCAGATGTGCCAGGCCTTTGGCTTCGTGATTCCCCAATTCCGTATCGAAGACACCTTCGAGATCGACCCCGAGGGCTATCGCATCACGCTGGGCGGCACACCCATCGGCAGCGGCAGGCTCAAGCCCGGCTCGCTGTTGGCGATCGACACCGGGGAAGTGATGCATTCTCACGCGGTGCCGGGCGAGGCCACGGTCGACCCAAGCTTCGGCTGCCCGGCGCTGTGGATCGATCCCGGCTCGCGCGATCTCGCGGTGGCCGAAGGCTATCTGGTCGTCGATCCCGAGAGCGTCATCGCCACCCAGCTCCACCAGTTGATCGCGACCCGCGCGCAGGATCTGCTCGGCCCCGACCAGGTGCGCGATCTCGTCGATCACCTGCGCGGGCGCCATGGCCAACTCATCGAGACGATCACGCCGCAGCCGCTCTCGCTCGCCGCAGTCACCCGCGTTCTCAAGGCGCTGCTGGCCGACGGCATCTCGCTGCGCCATGCCCTGCCGATCTTCTCCAGCCTGTCGCTCGCTGCCCAGCAGACCGGCGAGCACGATCGCCTAATCGACATCATCCGCGCCGATCTGGGCGCAATGCTGCTCGGCGACACCTGCTCACCCGATACCAAGCTGCCGGTGATCACCCTTGCCGCCCAGCTCGAGGAGATGGTCGTGAGCGGAATGCAGGACCCCGCTTCCGGCGAGCTCCTCATCGAGCCCGACCTCGGTCGCTCGATCGGGGAACGCATCGCCGCGATCGTGGCGGGCCGCGAACCGGGCTCCACTCAGCCCGCGCTGATCGTCCAGCCGCGCGCCCGCCGGGCGCTCGCCGCGCTGCTCAAGATGCGCGCACCGGGCTGCACAGTGCTCTCCATTACCGAACTCCCGCCTACGCAACCGATCGAGGTGATCGCGGTTGTCGGCGGCGAAACCCATGAAGAACCCGCGGCACTTGGCCATGACACGGAGGCTCTCGCGGCATGAAACACGACCATTCGAACTTCAACGCGCGCCGCGCCTACGCCAGCGGGATCGACGATCGGGTCGCGCAATTCCTGCCGATGGTGCGCAAACTCGCGTGGTATTACGCGAGCAGCTGCAGCGGTTCGATCGATCTTGACGATCTGATGCAGTCCGGACTGATCGCGCTGACCGAATGCGCGCAGCGTCACGACCGCCCCAGCGACGATGGCTTTGCCGCCTATGCCAAGATGCGGGTGCGCGGCGCGATGATAGACCTGTTGCGGTCGCAATCGCATCATACGCGCGGCGCCCTGCAGATGCGGCGCAAGCTCGAGCAGGCGACCGATGCGTTGCGTAGCGAGCTCGGGCGGGAACCCTCGGCAGACGAACTGGCGCGCGCGATGCATATTTCGCTCGAAGAACTCCACGACACCCGCCGCCAGATCCATACTTCGATGAGCTCGATCGAGGATTGCTATTCGGATAGCGATCCGGCCTTTCGGTGCGAGGACCCCGATGCCGAAACGAGCTTGCTGCAACTAGAGGACCGCGCTGGCCTGGCGCAGGCGATCGCCGCGCTGCCCGAACGCTTGCAGCTCGTGATAAAGCTTCACTTTGTGGAGGAACTCAATCTGACCGAAATCGCGGCGGTTCTGGAAGTGAGCGTTCCCCGCGTCCATCAACTCAAATCCGCTGCGCTGGAGAAGCTTCGCCTGAGCATCGCTGCCGCGGACCGCGACTGAACGCCCGCGGTGCCTGCGCGCATGTACCGACGAAGCCCTGAACTTTCGCTTGTCGATCAAACCGTTACTTACGCGGAAACTTGCTCGACCAGCTCTTCGTAACGGTCGTGACAGGCGATTCCCAACGTAACATTGTCCGGAAGCGTCGAAACTTCGGCCGTCAGACCGAAGGCATCGCCCTCGACCGCGATCCGGATCGCCTGGGCCGCAGTGCGTACCTCTAGCCGCGCCATGAGACTTGCGCGATGTGCCTCGACGGTGCGCGGACTGATCCCGAGATGGCGGGCGATCGCCTTGCTCGTGCCATGGTCGAGCATGCAGGTGAGAATCTCGCGTTCACGTTTGCTCAGCGTTTCGAGCATTTTGCGCGCGGCGGTCGAGCGCTGCTGTTTGGCGAACTTGGTTGCGAAGGCGCTGTTGAGCTTGTCGTATTCGCGCCGGAATTCCACGGCTGTCAGTGGATAGGTGACATAGGATGCGACACCTGATTGCATGGCGCTGACGATCCGGGCGGTTTCCGGCAGATCGCTATAGGCAATGACAGGCAGCCATCTTCCACGCTCGAGCCTTTGGACCAATTCGAATACCCCCTCGCCCTGGTCGTGGACGAGGATAAATCCCTGCGACGGCATGAATTGGAGAAGCTCGTTGATCGAATCGAACGGTTCGGGGTGAATATTTTCGCCCGCCAGAAGCCGACAAATTTGCGCGCGTCGCACTGCGTCGTCATCGACGACGTACACTTTCGACATCAATGAAAAGCCCCCGCTTACCCCGTCCAGAAATACGAACCCGACGCATTCAATCTTTTCAGCAGGCTAGAGCAAGCCAACCCACTGACGGAGGCATTGTTAAGATTTGTTAACCATGTCCGTAAAGGATCGTTAGCCCAATCGATTCGCGCATCGCAATCGAAAAGTTTCGGATCGAAATTTATTTTCGATTCAGGGGAGTCTGGCCGCCTGCATCGCCTTGGCGATGTCGCGAAAATCCTGTTTCATGGCAGCGATGTTGGACAGGTCGGTTTCCCGAACGGAGTCGAGCAACGACACCTTGGCGGCCCCGTAGAATTGCAGCAGGCTGGTCGCGAGTTCCGCTCCGCGATCGATACCCAGTTCCAGAGCGGTCAGCGCGGTCACGCAGCGGGTGAGCGCCTTGCTACGCGCCGCCCGGTCGGTGCGCGCCTCGGCGATTTCGAGCGCGCCGAGATTGGCGATCAGGTCTTCGATGCAGAAGATTACCAGGTCGTCGCGGCTGCCGCCCATCAGACGGGCGTCGAAATTGGCCTCACGATAGGCGTCGGCGGGTTGCGAGCGGGCCAGCATGTCAGTTTTTCTGCGCGTTCCACACGTCGATCTGCGACTGCAGGAAGGACAGGGTCGATTTGGAAGCTGCGACGCGACTGTCGGCCTTGGCGAAACGCGCGACCATGCTGGCACGCAGGGTTTCCTGCTGTTCGGCCAGCTTGGTCAGGTCGCTCGAGATCCGCTGCGACTGCGACTGGTAGCGCGTGATCGATCCAGCAAGCGAGCCGGGGTCGCTCGACACGCTGCTCGAACGGGCCAGTTTGTCGATTGTCGAGTAGACACCGTTGATCCCGGTGGTGAACATTGCAGCCACCCCCGCGGGGTCGCGTTCAAGCGCCTGAGACAGCTTGGCATTGTCGAAGCGAAAGCTGCCGTCGCGCTCGATCGCCAGCCCGAGTTCCGCCAGCGTGCGCGGCGATCCTTCGGGAGCGCCCGGCATGATGATTGTCGAGCCGAGCGCCGACAGGCTCCGGCTGAGCGCGCGGGCGCCGGGATCGCGCGACAGATCGCCCCCGAGCGGATTGGTCGCTGCGCGCAGTTCGGACGCAATCTCGTTGAGCGCGCCGGTGATGTCCTGCATCACGCTGGAGATCGCGCCGTTCGAATTGGCGAAGCCGATCGTCGCTGGCGCGCCGGCGTTGAGGCCCGTCAGCGATAGCGACAGACCGGGCGCGGCGTTGGGAATGGTGTTGCTGCTGCTGCGACGGAGAAGGCCATCGAGCAGATATTCGGCGTCCGCGGAGGCCTTTATCAGCCGCGTGGGATCGCCCCCGGGCTGCCAGGCGAGCGCGGATAGCCCGGGATTGGTGCCGTCCTCGGTCGCTTCCAGGACAAACCCGTTCTCAAGGCCTTCGGCCCCTTTCATGACCAGCTGGGCGCCCGCCGAGGTTTGCGCGACATAGGCGGTCAGGCCGGCGTTCTGCGAATTGATCGCCTGAGCCACGTCTGCCAAGCTGGCGCCGGGTGCGATTTCCAGAGCTAATGCCGGGCGCGCCGTATTCTCGGTAAAACCGGCATTCGACGTCGCACCGAAGCGAATGGTCAGCGTGCCCGCCCCGACGATGTCGGCAGATGAAGCATAGACCGGGCCGGTCAGCGTCTGATTGCTCGCCAGGCTGTTGACCTCGAGCAAATAGCTGCCCTTGCCAAGCGAGCCCGGCGGGCTCGAGACGCTGGCGACCGAAGGGTTGTTGATGTTCGGAACCGGCGCGAGATCGCCCGTCCGCAAGCGGTCGCCCAGCGCGCTGGCGAAGACCGAGAACGAACTGCGGATCGATCCGGCGAGCGAAATCTGGCGTTCGAGCGTCTCGGACTTGGCAGTCAGGCGCTCGTTGCGGCCCGCGAATTGCGCTTCGGCCAGCTGGACTGCCAGCCCGGCCATGTCGATACCGCTGCCGATACCCAGCGTGGTTGCGATCGAGGAGGGGGGAACATTCATCGTTCTGAGAACGGCGCAGCGGCTGCGGGATTAACGGCCAGCCGACCATCGGCGTCGAAACGCAACGCAACCGGCACATCGATCTGCGGAGGTTGGGGCGTTTCTCCGCGCTTGAGCGAGAGCACATAGGCAAGGACAGACGCGATCGCGCCATAGAGGTCCTCGCAGATCACCTGCCGCTCGCGCGTGGTGAAATAGACCGATCGCGCCAGCTGCGGGAATTCGAGCATGGGCAGGTCCATTTCGCGCGCCAGTTCCTTCATCGCCATGGCCTTGTCGCCCCTGCCCTTGGCCAGCACGATCGGCGCCGATGCCTTGGTCTGGTCGTAGGTCAGAGCGACCGCGAAATGGCTCGGATTGGTGATGACGAATTGCGCCTCGCGCATCGCCCCCATCACCGAACCGGTCGCGATATCGCGCTGGCGCTGGCGACGAGCGGAGCGCATTTCGGGCGAGCCCTCGGCTTCCTTGTTCTCGTCGCGCATTTCCTGGTGGCTCATCTTGAGCCGCTTCTGCTGGCGCAGCCACATGACCGGCAGATCGATCATCGCGATGACGATGAGGCCGCCCGACAGGGCAAAGATCAGCGAGACGACCGCCTTCCAGGCTGCGGCCAGCTGTAGCTCGAGCGAGCCGCGACCAAGGCCGACCACGGTGTCGATGCTCGACCACCACCAAGCCAGCGCGATCGCCCCGAGCAGGACGACCTTGAGCAACCCCTTGGCCATTTCGATGAGCCCGGTCGGGCCGAACATGCGCTTGAGACCGGAAAGCGGATTGATCCGCGATCCCTTCGTAGCAAGATTGCCCACCACCCACCGCCCGCGCCCGAAGCTGAGCTGGGTGAGAAGCGTTACGATAATGACCGGGACCGCCAGAGTGAGAATGGCGATCACCGACAGGATCAGCCCTTCCATCATCAATATGGTGACGTTGTAATCGTTTAAGTCGCGCACATCGAAGAGGAAAGCCTCGCGCATCAGACCGCCGAGATCGCCAAGAAGCCAGGGTCCCGCAAAAGTCAGCCAGGCGCCGCCCAGAATCATGACAGCGGCAGTGCCGGTCTCCTTGGAACGCAGGACGTCGCCCTTCTTGGCGGCGTCGGCGAGGCGCTTTTCGGTTGGCTCGTAGGTCTTTTCGCCGGGGGTTTCCTCGCTCATCGGATCATCAAGCTTTCGGTCTGCTCGAGCGAACGCTCGACGATCCCGAGGAACTGGTCATAAATCAGCGGGGCGGAGATCACGAGCGCGGCGATCCCGGCGAGGACGCCCGCCGGAAGCCCGAGCGCGAAAAGGTTGAGCGAAGGTGCCGAGCGGCTCAGGATGCCGGTCAGAACCTGGACCAGCAGCAGGACCAGAACGACTGGCAGCGCGATCCGCAATCCGGTCTCGAACATGCTCGTTGCGAAACCGGCGATGGCGAGGAAACGGTCGGGCCCCAGCCAGGTCTCGCCGGGCGGAAACACCTGGTAGCTCTCGGTCACCAGCGCGATCCAGTGCAAATGGGCACCGGTCGCAAGAAAGATCAGCGTCAGGACAATGAGGAAATACTGCCCGAACGCCGTCGTTGTGCCGCCGCCCATGGGGTCGCTCGCCATCGCCATGCTCATCCCCATCCCGCCGCCGATCAATTCGGCGGCGATGGTCGGAGCGGCGAAGGCCAACTGCAGCACGAAACCGAGCGCCAGACCGACAATGACCTCCCCGCAGATCGCGAGCAATCCATCGAGCGATAGTAGCGCTGCGGGGGTTTCGATCGCTGGCAGCCAGATCGATGTGAAGATGGCCAGGGCCCCGGTGAGCGCGACGCGCACGGTCATCGGTACCGAGGCCGCTCCGAAGAACGGAGCAGCCAGCAACGCAGCGCCAATCCGGGTCATGAGGAACACGACCCGCCACATGTCCTGCTCGAGCGCACCGAAGCCGAAGTCGAGGCCGATCACCGGCCCATCCGTGCGATCTCGGTGAAGATATCCAGCATGAAATCGCTTACCAACGCCATCATCGAGGCGCCGAAGATGACCATGACGAATGCCACCGCAGCCAGTTTTGGCACGAAGGTGAGCGTCTGCTCGTTCACCGACGTCGCAGCCTGGACCAGACCGATTACCAGGCCGATGGCGAGGCTGGCGAGCAAGACCGGTGCCGCGACGAGTGCAGCGATCCACAGCATGCGATCGGCGAGCGCGAGAAGGGAGGATGCTTCGTCCATGGCGGCTACGCGAAGCTTGACGCGAGCGAGCCCATCAGCAGCGCCCAGCCGTCCACAAGGACGAACAGCAGCAGCTTGAAGGGAAGCGAGACGAGCATCGGGCTCATCATCATCATGCCAAGGCTCATCAGCACGCTCGAAACGACGAGATCGATGACGAGGAATGGCAGGAACAGCATGAAGCCGATCTGGAACGCGGTCTTGAGCTCGCTCGTGACGAAGGCCGGTAGCAGGATCGAGAACGGTACCTCCTGCGGGCTGGCGAATTGCGGCGCGTCCGCGATGTCGGCGAACATCCTGAGATCGTATTCGCGGGTCTGGCGGATCATGAAAGCGTGGAACTGGTCGCCGCCGCGTTCGATCGCCACCTCGGCGCCGATTTCTCCCGCCGAATAGGGGGCGATGGCGGTCTCGTTCACGCGCTCGAGCGTCGGCGCCATGATGAACAGCGTCAGGAACAGGCTGATCCCCAGGAGGACCTGGTTCGGCGGGGATTGCTGCAGGCCGAGCGCCTGACGCAGGATCGCCAAAACGATGATAATCCTGGTGAAGCTGGTCATCATCAACAGCAGCGCCGGCAGGATCGTGAGCAACCCCATGACCAGCAAGAGCTGAAGCGACATGCTCAGAGGCTCGCCCCCTGCCCCGGAGAGCTGTCCGAAGGCGCGGTCGAGCGCACCGGGGACCGCACCGTCGGCGGCCGTTTGCGCCTGGGCGATAACTGGATAGGTCATCGCGGCTAGCGCCGCCCCCATCCTGGCGAGGCGAGCGATCATTGGACCGGCCCCACTTCGGTTCGCGTCCGCGCCGGGGCTTCGCCGAGAAGGGTCAAGCCGTTGCGCGAGGTCGACACGAGGATTTCGCGACCGTGGAACTCGATCACTGCAAGGCGGAGCGTGGGCGAGAGCATGGTGGTCTCGACGATCTTGACCGATTTCTCGCCACCTGCAGGGACGCCGAACTGGCCCTGCATCCGCTTGGCAAGCTTCAGCGCGCCCCAGATCATCCCGCAAATGAGCGGCAGCAGGATCAGCAGTTTTGCTACGTACCAGAACATTACTGATGCACTTCGACGCTGGGTTCGGCGGTCATGCTGGATCCTGAACCAGTGTGGCCTGAAGCCCCGACGAGTTCGAGCACACGGATCGCGAAGCGGTTGCCCTGGGCGACCACCTCGCCGCGCGCGATCATCTTGCCGTTGACGAGGATATCGAGCGGCTCGTCGGTGAGGCGATCGAGCTCGATGAAGCTCGACTCGCCCAGCGCCAGCACGTCGCGCAGACGCATCTGCTTGCGCCCCAGTTCCACCGTGAGGCGGACGTCGATATCCTGGATGAGGCCGAAGCCGTCTGAATGAAGCGACATGTCAGTTATCCCTCGAGATGGAAGTTTGCGTGAGTTCGAGCGCCACGTGATCGTCGATTTCTCCGACGGTTCCGTGGGCGATGATGGTATTGCCGATCAGCAGCGGGACATTGCGATGCACCGCGACGGGAATGAGCAGGCCGGGCGAAAGCTGTGACAGCCGGGCGATCGACATCGGCACGTCGACCAGCACTGCGCGAAGCGGCATCTCGACCTCGGCGATCGCCGAGCCTTCGAGGCCGCGTGCGCCAATCGTGCGACCCGTGGCGGGCGATACCGCGCGCGAGCCGACGATCTTCGCCAGCATCGCTTCGCTGGCCGCGAGGCGAACCCGCCAGGCCCGCTTGCCCCCTGAAAGCGTTACCGAGAGCGTCGCGGTCCAGATGCGCTCGGCGGGCTCGAACGGGGCGACCTGATCGACCACCGAACCGCTGGCCGAAGCGGCGATCTCGCGCCGGTCGCAGCTGCAACGTAGCGTCTCGGCGATGCGGTCTTCGAACTGCTGCGCGAACCGCGCCGCCGAAGCCGGAAGGACTGCATAGTCTTCCTCGATCTCCCCGGTCCCGCCAAGAATGCGTTCGAACTGGGCGACCAGATCGGCAACTGGCGTAGACACGAGGATGCCGCAGCGCTCTTGCCCGAGGGCATAGAAGGAGTGGACGCTGCCGGTGGCGACCTGGGTCAGCCAGTCACTCGCGGGAAGCTGCGCCATCTCGCCGATTTCGGCCTGCAGGTTGCGGCAATCGCACAGCTCACCCAGCGAGGACTGCGCATGCTCCGCGAACTGCCGGGCGAAACGCTCGAACTCGTTGGCGAAGTCGGGCGGGGTAGCAGCGCGGCTCAGCAGCTCGTCGCAGTGGCTGGCAGCCCGCGCCGCCGCTTTGGGGAAGGTCGCGCTGATCATTGGATGATAAGCGAACGAAAATAGACGTTTGCGACGCCGCCAAAGCCTTCGCGCTCTTCGAGCACTTCGTTGATCGCCGCTGCGAGACGCACCTGCAGCTGCTCCTTGCCCGACACGCCCATCAGCTCGGCTTCCTCGGTCGAAGCCAGTTCGACGAGGATCCGCGAGCGCAGCGCTGTCTCATGCTCGTGCATCCACATGAGCACGCGGCCGTCATGATGGGTCGAGGCGGCGACGCTGATCTGGATCAAAGCCGCGCCACCGGCGAGGTTGGAGGTGAACTCGTCGTCGAAATTGTAATAGGCGGTGCGATATTTGCTGCCGCCCGCCCCGTGGACGATTTCGATCTTGTCCTTGTCCTTGCCGTCGACTGTATAGTGAAAGGGATCCTTGGCGCCTTTCAGGACAAGCTTGGGTTTGAGATCTTCCGCCTTTTCGGCGGGCTGGCCGATCATGCCGCTGGCGAAGGCGGCATAGGTGCCCCCGCCGCCCGCGCCGAGCAGGACGAGACCGAACAGCGCAGCCTTGATGAAGCCACCCTTCTTCTTGGGCTTTGGGTCAGCGGTGGATTTGTCGTCCGACATTGAGCGATCCTATTGGTTCAGAAATATTGGCGTTGATCAGGCGTAGAGCGCGTCGTCGCCGGGCGAAGGGCGTGCGGGATTGCGAGGGTCCTGCGGCGGGGAAGGCAGATCGCGGTCGCGCTGGTTTGGCGACCGGTCGCCTTCCGATCCGGCGCCCGACGACGTGGCACCCTGCCCTGTCGAACCCGCGCCGCGCTCGGAGCCGGCGGAGGCGGCTTGCGCATTCTGCTGGAGCGATTGGTGGAACGGCTCGCCGGTGCGCGAGGTCGGTCGATCGGCGGCAACTGCCTGAGCCAGCGCCCGCTGCATGTCGTTGTCCTTCGCCGCGATTTCGACGTCGAGGCCGTTGCGGGCGTTGTCGAAGGTCACCGTCAGCGCCCCGAACTCGCGATGCGTCACGGAAATGCTCGCGGATTTCGTCATATCGAATTCGCGCGCTACCGAGAGACGCTCCACCAATCGTTCGATACCTTCGACCGAGGTCATGGCGTTGGTTGGCGCTGCAGCGGCCATCCGCATCGCGTCACCCCTGGTCGGTGCAGCGAGTTCTGGAGCAGCGGCGACCGGCATTGCGGCCGACTTGCCGGTATCGCCCGATGTGATCGCACGGGCGGCGGCGCTCGCGGTCTCGGCTCCCGGGGCCTGGACAGGACGTTCGCCTGCACCGAATTCTTTCTCCGACGCTGCCGCGCGACCCGACTGAAACCGCTCTGCCATTGCGGGTGTCTGGGTCTGCGGATCGCGGCCCGAATGCTTGGGCTCGCCCGATTGCGACGCAAGCGCTTGGGCAAGCTGCTTCTCGACCGGCGGAGACGCATCCTGCAGCGCTGCGGTGCGGAGCGCTGCCGTTTCGGCAAGTGCGACCGAGACGGTCATGCGGATTTGATCCGCTCGCGGCGTCGATTGGGAAACGGGGCCTTCCTTGGCTGGCGCCTGGGGAACATCGGCGTCCGTTGCGCCCTGAGCAATCGGCTCGCCCTGCTTGGCGGCCTGCGCCGTTTGCGCCTGCTGGAAGGATATGATCGTGGCGGAAGAGCTCATCAGTGCAGCCGAGACCGGCACCGGCGAGGTGCTGGGGAGCGCCTGGCTGGCGACCGGACCTGCGGTTGCAGCGGCAAGGTTGTGGCTGTCGACCGGCAAGATCTTGCCGCTTGCCGGGTTGCCGCTCTCGCCATCTGCCGAAAGGCTGCCCTCGGCGTCTTGCCCGTTCGCTGCCGGAACGATCTGGATGAGCTGCGCGATAAGCGCTGCGAAGCCGTCGTTCCCTGCGTTTTCCGTGTTTTCCGGCGCTTCAGCCTCGCCCGATACGGACTTCGCTTGCGGCTTGTCGAATGTGGCGAGGAAGGAAGGAAGCGCGATCATCGTGAGTCCGTTTGTTGTTCACGGCTCTCTCTTCAAGAACCGTGCCAATCTTGGACTCAGCGCTCCAGATCGGCGACGATCGCGCGGGCCAGGCTGCGCCTGTCCTCTTCCGCACGGCGCATGCGGCGCTCCGCGCTTGCGAGTTCGTCCATGGTCGCTTCGGAACGCAACTCGGCCTCTTCGGCATGCTGTTCGCTCAGCGCGCAGAGCTGCTGCAGCTGGTCCTGCATCGCTTTCGCACCGCGCAGATCGGTACCGATCATCGCGCCGTCCTGCCTTGCATAATGGCCTGCGAGCGAACGAGTCCTTTCGGCTACTCCGAACAGCCGTCGACGGGTCGCCTCGGCCTCCGACGCGGCGAGCGCGGAGCGGCTGCGTTCGACGGCCCGGATCCGCTCGACCAGCCGCGCGCGTTTGAGTTTTCGAGGATCAATTTTCACCGGCGACGAGCTCGTTCATGGCATTTGCCGCCGTAGCGATATCGACATGGCTGCCGACTTCCTGGGAGAGAAAATCGACCATCTTCGGATTGAGCGCGATCGCCTCGTCGAGCAGGGCATCGGTGCCCTTGCGATAGGCGCCCATCATGACGAGGTCGCGGTTTGCCTCATAGGTGGCGCTCAACGCCCGAAACCGTCGCGCGGCCTTCGCATGTTCGGGCGAAACGATATCGTTCATCACCCGGCTGAGCGAAGCGCCGACGTCGACTGCGGGATATTGGCCGCGCTGCGCGATCTCGCGCGAGAGCACGATATGTCCGTCGAGGATCGCGCGAGCGGTGTCGACGACCGGATCGTTCTGGTCGTCGCCATCGGCGAGGACCGTATAAACCCCGGTCACTGCGCCGCCGGTTTCCCCGGAATTGCCCGCGCGCTCGATCAGCTTGGTGATGGTGGCGAGTGCGGATGGCGGGTAGCCCCGCGCCGCGCCGGGCTCGCGTAAAAGAATCCCGATTTCGCGCGCGGCATGCGCGACGCGGGTCAGGCTGTCGAGGATCAGCAGGACGCGCTTGCCCTGACTGCGCAGATGTTCTGCCAGCGAAGTTGCAAGCAACGCACCGCGCATCCGCAGATTGGCGGCATGGTCCGCGGGGACCGCGACGATCGCGGTGGCGGCGGCGCGCGGTCCCGACATATGGCGACCGACGAAATCGGAGACTTCGCGGGCGCGTTCACCGATCAGGCCGACCACGACGGCATCCGCCTGCGCGCCCTCGACGATCATGTCCATCAGCACGGATTTGCCGACGCCCGAACCGGCCATGATCCCGATCCGCTGCCCAACCCCGAAAGTGGTCAGCGCGTTGAGCGAGCGAATCCCGCTGTCGAAAGGTTCGGTTACGCGCGAACGGTCGAGCGCGCTGACGCGGTGCCCGCCCGCGGGCCAGGCAATGGTCGATCCGACCGGTCCGCGCCCATCGATCGGACTGCCCGAGCCATCCACGGCACGCCCGAGAAATTCCTCGCCGACATAGAGCATGCCCGGCTGCCCTTCGGGCCGCACCACCGCGCCGGGGCGCAGCAGGACGGTATCGCCGAGCATCATCATCATGGTGTGGCCGTTGCGGAAGCCGATGGTCTCGGCGCGGTGTTCGGTGCTGTTGCCCTGCGCGATCCGGCACAGGCTGCCGATCGGCACGCCCAGCCCCGAGACCTCGATCAGCCCGCCGTCGCAGGCCACCACTCGCCCGAAACGGCGCGGGGCCAGATCGAGCGGAGCCATAGCGGCCTCGGTCAGTACGGAGTCGATCAGGGCGCGCATGAGTCGAATGCTTCGGCGATCGCACGGCGCCACTGCTGCGGGCCGTCCTCGACCCCGCCATCGTCGGTTTCGACACGCAAACCGCCGCGTTCGATCGTCGCATCGGGCCGCAGTTCGAGTTCGGGCGGGACGTTGTCGCGCACCAGCGCAAGGTCTTCGGGGTGGATATGGATGATCCGCTGGTCGTGCTTGCGCTGGAGCATTGCCGCGGCCACTTCAATCCGGCTGGCAAGCGCTTGGCTATCGAGCGCGAGCGGCAAAACCGCGTCGTCGCAGAGCGCATGGACGGTGGCGCGCAAGGTTTCGCGCAGCGTCTGCGCGCTCTCCACGTCGAAGCGCGCAAAGGCGAGTTCGATCTGCGCGCGCTCCGCGCGTTCGCGGGCGAGCTGGGCTTCGGCATCTGCCTTGGCCGAGATCTGGCCGTCTTCGAAACCGCTGCGATAGGCCTCGGCCGCGGTATCGACCGGAACGGGCAAAGCTTCGTCGACAACGACCCGCGCATAGCGAGCGCTTGGGGTGAAACCACCGGGCTTGCCGAGAGCGGAATAGGCTATTCTAGACATAGTCCTCGTCGCCATCGCCCATGATAATCTCGCCGTCGGCCATCAGCCGCTTGGCGATCGCCACCACGTCCTTCTGGGCCTGTTCGACCTCGGATTTCTTTACCCGGCCGCGGCCTTCGATATCGTCGCGCAACCCGTCTGCCGCGCGCGAGGACATGGCGCCGAAGAACTGTTCGCGCTGTTCGGCCTCGATGCCCTTGAGCGCCAGGATCAGCGTGTCGTTCTCGATCTCGCGCAGCAGGACACCGGTCATCTTCACATCGAGCGTAAACAGATGCTCGAACTTGAACATCTCGTTCTCGAGTTCCTTGGCGAGCTTCTTGTCGACCTTGCCGATCGACGGGATCACGCGCTTCTCGACGCTACGGTGCGAGCGGTTGATGATTTCGGCCGCCCGCTTGATGCCGCCCATGGATAGCGGGATCGTGCCGTGAAGCTTCTCTATCTTGGCGTTGAGCGTCTGTTCGAGAATGGAGATCGCCTGACGTGAAACGGGTCCGAGCCGCGCGACGCGGTGGAGCACCGGGGTGTGCAGATGCTCGGGCAAGGCCGCAAGCGCGGCCGCCGCCACTTCGGTATCGAGCTGGAGCAGCAGCACTGCAATCGCTTGCGGGTGTTCGTCGGCGAGCATCTCGCCGATGATCTGCGGATCAAGCCAGCGTAACAGGCCCAGCGCCGGCTGACCTTCGTCTTCCGATCCCGGGGCGATCTGGCGCATGAGGTTTTCGGTTTTCACCTCACCCACTGCGCCCTCGAGCAGGCGTCGGACGCTGGCCACGCGGCCATGCTCGCCAATGCCGCTGCCTTCGGTCGAGCGGGAGAAGCCCGAAATGGCGTCGATGATCGACTGGGGTTGTACCTCGCCGATGCCACACATCGTTCCCGCAAGCTGGCGCAGTTCGTCCGGGGTCAGTTGCGAGAGAATCTTGGAAGCATCCTCCTCGGCGAGCAGCATCACCATGATCGCCGCCTTGTCGGTGCCGCCGAGCGGCAGGGGGGTGGTCAGGCTCATGCCGCTTCCCCCGCTCTGGCGTCTTCGGCAAGCAGGCGTCGCAAGGCGAGGACGGCATCGTCGGGATTTTCGCGCGCAATCCGCTGGGCGAGTTCGATCTGGCTATCGAGCGCCTCCCGGTCGTAGGGGACGAGCGCTTGCGAGGATCCAGCCAGGGCAAGCGTTCCATCGCCACCCTCGGCGTCCCGATTGCCCGCAGCAGGACCCCGCAATGCCTTGATTGCCGGCCTGACCGCCAGAAGCAGGACCAGCAGGACCGCGAGAATGGCCACGCCATTGCGCACCGCCATGCCGAACCAGCTGGTTTCGTAAAAGGGTATGCCTTCGGCCTCGACCTTCTCGAAGGCACGCATCATCACGGTTACCTGGTCGCCACGATCGACTCTCGCGCCCACCGCGGCGGAAACGAGTTCCTTCACCTTGGCGATATCCGCTGCGCTCGCCTTGGCCAGCGCTGCCTGATCGATCGCGACGGCTACCGATAGATACTTGATCGATCCGGGGGTGAGGTTCGAAACCGATACCTCGCGGCCCATCTCGTAGACCCGGGTGGCGCTGCTTTCGCCAATGCCGTTGGGCTCCTCCTGCGCGGCATCCTCGGGCGCACCAGGGCGCGCTTCGGGATCGGCGGGTGGCGCATTGGCGAGCACGCCGGGTATGCCGCCAGCCTGCATCGCGACGTTTTGCGATTGCTGCGTGGTTTCGCGGCGGACCGAGCCGTCCTTGTCGTAGGTTTCACGGGCCGAGGTGACCTCGTCCATGTTGAGTTCGACCTGGACCTGCGAGGAGAAGGCGCTGTCGCCGAACATCGGGGCAAGCAATTGATCGACCTGCGCGTTGAGCTTCGCCTCCATCTGCGCCTGCAAGTCGAGCCGGCCGCTGTTCGGGTCGCGGGCCTGGGTCAGCAATTTGCCGTGCTGATCGACGACCTTGACCGCATCGATCGCCAGGCCCGAGACCGATCCGGCAATAAGGTTGGTGATCGCGCTCACCTGGCTGTCAGCGAGCTGCCGCCCGGGAGCCATTCGCACCATGATCGAGGCCGAGGGTGCGACATCGTCGCGCACAAAGACCGAACGCTCGGCCTTGGCGATGTGGACGCGGACCGCCTCGACCCCGTCGATCTCCATGATGGTGAGCACGAGCTCGCGTTCCTGCGCAGCGCGCAAGCGGTCGCCCTCAAGCGTCCGGCTGGCTCCCATCGGGAGATTGTCGATCAGGTCGGTCCCGCTGGCGGGCGCCGCCAGCGAGCCATCGGCGGCGACCAGCATGCGGGCGCGGTAGACATCGTCTTCATTGACGGTGAGCGTGCCCGAGCCATTGTCGATCTCATAGGGAATGCCCGCCTGATCGAGCGAAGCGACCACGCCCGCTCGCCCGGAATCGTCGAGCGAGGAGTAAAGGACGCGCTGCGGCGCGGGGGAAAGCGTAGCCCAGGTCAGCGCCAGCAGGCCAAGGCCCGCCGTACCGGCGAACCACGGCAGCATCTTGCGAACCGAGGGTTGCCCCGCGAAGCCGCGCGCGCGTTCGGCGAATGAGCCGGACCCGCTTGTGAGCATGGTGAGCGCGCCGCCGCCGGTGGGCGCGGTGGGAACGAGTCCGGTCATGGCTTAGATGCCCATCCGCATGGTTTCCTGGTACGCAGACAACAGCTTGTTGCGCACCTGGAGGGTTGCCTCGAAGGCGACACCGGCTTCCTGCCGGGCCAGCATCACCTTGGCGATATCGGTCACTTCGCCGCGCTCGTAGGCTTCGGTAATTCCGCTGGCGCGCGCCTGTGTCGAGTTCACATTGTCGAGTGCGCTGCGCAGCGAATCCCCGAAGTTTGCCCCCTGCGGCGCCGCGCCTTCGACCGGAGATGCCGGCTTGGCTTCGTGCAGTTCCTGCAGGACTTTCGAACGATCGATGATCTGCTGGCGCAGCGCGATGATCTGGTCGATCGATCCGCCTCCGCCCATGCCGCCTACGGGGTTCATCGTGTGCCTCCCACTGCAATGCCGGCTTCACGGAAGGAAGCCAGTCGATAACGCAAGGTTCTCTCGCTGATGCCCAGCACGCGGGCCGCATTGGCGCGGTGCCCGCCGACCGAATCCAGCGTCTCCATGATGGCGCGCGCTTCGGACAGCTTGACGATCTTGGACAGTTTCGCGGGCGCTTCCTCGGGGACCGTCTCGGTCGCCATCGGCGCAGTCGGAGCTGTCGGCGCGACGGCGCGTGCGGTCATGTCGAAGATGATGTGCTGCGTACCAATTTCGCCCTCACCCTGTGAAAGCAGCAGCGCGCGGCGCATCACGTTCTCGAGCTCGCGGACGTTGCCCGGCCAGGGATAGGCGCGCAGCGTTGCGAGCGCGGCCTCATCGATCCACGGCACCCGGTCGCCCTTGGCCGAATGGCGCATGAGCATGGTAAAGGCGAGCGGCGCGATGTCGGCCTGGCGCTCGCGCAGCGGCAGCATCGCGATCGGAAAGACGTTGAGGCGATAATAGAGGTCGGCGCGGAAGCGGCCCTCGGCCACCTCGAGCGGGAGATCGCGGTTGGCGCAGGCAATGATGCGCACATCGACCTTGATCGGCCGGGTCGCGCCGATCGGGACGACCTCGCCTTCCTGCAGCGTGCGCAGCAGCTTCGCCTGGAGCGAGAGCGGCATTTCGGCGATTTCGTCGAGCAGCAGCGTGCCGCCATCGGCGGCGCGGAAAAAGCCTTCGCCCGCCGCGCTGGCGCCGGTGAAGGAGCCCTTCTCGTGGCCGAACAGCATGGCTTCGAGCATGGTTTCGGGGATTGCGGCGCAATTGAGGGCGATGAACGGCTTGTCCCTGCGCTCGCTGCGGCGATGAATGAAGTTGGAGAGGACTTCCTTGCCGGTCCCCGTCGGCCCGTTGATCAGCACCGGAATGTCGGTCCGGGCGAGCCGGTCGGCCAGTGCGATTACCGAAAGCGAGGCAGGATCGGCTGCAACCGGACCTTGCCCGGCATAGATCATCGCGACCAGTGCCGCGATGGTGCTCTCGGCGATCGGGTCCTTATAGGTAAGCGCGCCGCCGGTGCCGGCGAACGAGAATTCGGCTGTCTCGCCGCGGGCGAGAGAGATGGTGCGGGCGTCGCGGTTTGCTGCGGGCTCGCCGTTATCGGCAAGAGTTACCGGCCGATCCATGAAGAGCGACGACGCAATTCCCGCCAGCCGGGACTCGATCGCCGAGTGCCGCTTCGCAAAATTCGTGGTCTTCGTAATCCCGTCCATCACTGCCCCCTGGTGGCATGTCTTACCGACGGGAGGTCAATTGCACCCGGGACGTCGAACAAATGGATAAATTTAGACCCCGTAGAATTACGGATATGGTTAACGGAACCCTGCGGCCGAAACGATTTTTCCCTTAATTCCTGCCCGAACCGGTCGGTCTGGTTATCGGCTGCCGCATCCTGACCAGGGGCAGTGATCGTAGACCAAGAGGGATAATTGTCATGAATGTCATCAATACCAACATCGGGGCACTGAAGGCCTCCAACGCTTCGAACACCGCCGGCAAGGCGCTTGCAACCGCCATGGAACGCCTGTCGACCGGCAAGCGCCTCAACTCCGCCAAGGACGACGCGGCCGGCCTCGCCATCGCCACCTCGATGACCTCGCAGGTCAAGGGCATGAGCCAGGGCATTCGCAACGCCAACGACGGCATCTCGATGGCGCAGACCGCCGAAGGCGCGCTCAACGAAGTAACCAACATGCTGCAGCGTCAGCGCGAGCTGACCGTCCAGGCCTCCAACGGCACCTACTCGGCCGACGACCTGACCAACATCGCCTCCGAAATGACCGCTCTCAACACGCAAATCTCCAGCGTGCTGACGAACAGCGAATTCAACGGGCAGAAGCTGTTCGACGGCTCGGCCGGCGCAGTCAGCATCCAGGCGGGCGCCAATGCGGCTGACACCGTGACGCTCGACCTGTCGGTGAATCTGACCGCAGAAGCCACGATCGTGGCTGCCGCTGCTGTCGACGTGACGGCGCTTGCTGCCGCTGGTGCGGATCTTGCGACATTCGACGATGCCATCTCCACTATCTCGAGCACGCGTGCCGGGCTCGGTGCGTCGCAGAACCAGCTGGATTCTGCGGTGAACAACCTCAACAACAACATCACGAACCTGACCGACGCGCGTTCGCGGATCGAAGACACCGATTATTCGGCCGAAACGACCGCTCTCGCCAAGGCGCAGATCCTCAGCCAGGCTTCGGGCGCCATGCTCGCACAGGCCAACCAGAGCCAGCAGAACGTCCTTTCGCTGCTTCGTTAATCCCGAGACAGCAATCGAACGCGGCGAGGTCCGTCGTCCCCCTGGGGCGGCGGGCCTTTCCTTTTGATGTTCGGAGACCCCCATCCATTGTTTGCGCCGCCCCTGCCCTTCGCCTTGCCCAACCAAGGTTGCCGGTTTAGCCTGAAAATGAAGCACAAGAGTGCAGTCGAGCCCGGCTCGGCAATTGGCTGACGGAGCGGGAGCGACAGGCTTGCCTTTGACAATCGAGCCTGCCGGGCAATGAACCGGCAGCCAACGTCCCTGTTCGCTGCAAGACCCACCGCTCTCCAGGAATGGCAGCGCGGCGGCTCGGTGGTGGCGAGCGCGCATGTGGGGATGGCCACCGGGGCGGGCCTCTATTTCTACACCTCGAGCCTGTTCGTCATTCCGCTCTCCGAACAATACGGCTGGAGCCGCGGCGATATCGCCATGGGCGCCGCACTCGGCCTGCTCGGTTCGCTCACCGCGCCGCTGATCGGTCGGCTGACCGATCGCTTTGGCGCCCGGATCATCGCAGCGATCAGCTTCGTGATGATCGCCGCGGTTTTCGCCGTCATGTCGCAAATGCCGGGCCCCTATATCCATTTCGTCCTGCTCTCCGCCCTGTTCGGGATCGTCGCACCCGGCGCGACGGGAATGACATTTTCCCGCGCAGTAACCGGCTGGTTCGAGCGCGCCCGCGGGCAGGCGCTGGGGATCATGGCGGCGGGCGCCTCGATCGGCGCGCTGCTGTTTACCCCGCTGATTGCGCATATGATCTGGCAATATGGCCCCGAGGGCGGGTTGCTCACTCTCGCTGCGCTTGCCGCCTTTCTGGGGGCACCTGTCATTCTGGTTGGCCTGAAGGACAGGGTAGCCGAAAATGAGGTTTCCGAAGCCGAGCTACATGAAGAAAGCGGCACGGGCGCGCTCGGTTCGCTCGCCGCTATCGAGCGATCCGCCCCTGCGAGCCGTTCGAAGATCTGGGCCTCGCTGCGCAGTCGCAGTTTCATCGCGCTCGCCTTGGCAGTCTTCGTAACCAATATCCCGACCTCGGGAATCCTGACCCAGCTCGAACCGCTCCTGCGGCACAACGGGATCGAGCGAACCGCTCCGCTGATCGCGATGTATTCCGTAGTCGTGCTCATCGCGCGGATCGGGATCGGATGGTTGTTCGATCGCACCGACGCCCGCTATGTGGCGGCCGTCGTAACCATGGCGGCCGCCGCCGGATGCCTGATGTTCTATTCCGGCGCGCCGGGATGGATGGTGATCATGGGAATCGTCTGCGTCGGATTGATGCAGGGCCTCGAACTGGATGCGATAGGCTATTTCGTCGGTCGCCATTTCGACCGCGACGAATTCGGCCTGATGTTCGGAATGCTGCTGACGATCTCGCTTCTCGGCACGGCTCTGGGCGTGGTCGGCTTCGGAATGCTTTACGATGCCACACTGTCGTACGATCTGGCGCTGACCTTGGCAGCGGGTGGCTTGGTGGTCGCGCTGGCGGCCTACCTCTCGATCCCGCGCGAAGCGGAATAGAGAGGAAGGCACCGAGCAGAAACGTGGGCTAGAAGTCTTTCCAGTCTGCCGCTTGCGCGTGCAGCGCGCCATTGCCATTGGCTTTCGCCATCGCGGCAATCGGCAACGGCTTCACGGGCGAGACATAGCCGTTCGACCGTTTCACCGGCTGCTCCGCAATTCTTGCGGGACGCTTCGCCGCTCCATTCTCGAGCTGGAAGTGGCCGGCCTTTTCGGCGAGAGACTCGACCTCGGTATTGAGATTGCGCGCCGCGGCGGAGGTTTCCTCCACCATCGCCGCATTCTGCTGGGTCGCTTGATCCATGCTGCCGATCGCTGTGCTGATTTCGGTGATTGCCGTCGACTGCGCCTGATTGTCCTGTGCGATGCGAGCGAGCAACTCATGCACCTCCGCGACATCGCCGGCGATGTCCTCGAGCGCACCATCGACCTTCTGAACCATTTCTACGGCGGCAGTTACATCGCTCTGCGTCGCGGTGAGCTGGTCGCGGGCGCGAGCGGCTTCCTCTTCGGAGCGCATGGCCAAAGCGCTGACGAGGTCGGCGACCACGGCGAAACCGCGCCCCGCCTCGCCCGCGCGCCCCGCTTCCACGGCGGCGTTCATTGCGAGGACCCGCGTCTGGAAGGCGATCTTGTCCAGGCCTTCGATGACGCTGTCGATGCCTTTGGCACTTTCCCCTACGCGGCTCATGGCTTCGACCGCCTGGTCGGCAGTGGTGCGGCCTTGGGTCACGGTGCCGATTGCCTCGTCGGCGCGCTGGACCGTGCTCGAAGCCGCTGCAGCCGTGGCCTTGAGGCGTTCGTCCATCTGGGTGACGGCGGCAGCGGTCTGCTCGAGACTGGCGGCATTTGCTTCGGTCCGGCGCGCCAGATCTTCCGAGGCCTGGGCGATCTCGTCCGATCCGGTGCGGATGCTCGAGGTCGTTTCCATCACCGAGCCGATCAGGTCGCGCAGGGCGGCCACGGCGGCGTTGAAGTTGGTCTTGACGGCGGTGTAGCTCTCGGGAAAATCCTGCTCGATCCTGGCCGTGAGATTGCCCCCGGCGAGCTCCGAGAGACGTTCGGAAATGGTCTCGACAACCATCTTCTGCTCCGCCTCGGCGCGGGCATTGGCTGCATCGGTGGCCTGCTTGGCGACCGATGCGTCTCGGAACACGAGAACCGCGAGCGCCATGTCACCCAATTCGTCCCCACGGTCGGTATCGGGAACAGCGACCTCGTTCTTGCCCGCAGCAAGATCGGCCATCGTCCGGGTCAATTCGGTCACCGGGCGGGCAATCAATCGCGTCAAGATGATCGCGAGGGTGATGGCGATCCCGATCAGCGCGATGCCACCAAAGATCAGCACCACGAGGGCAGATGCGATTGCCGCTTCCTGGCTTTCACTGTTCTGTTCGATTTGCGCTGTCTCGGCGTCCTTGATGTCGCGCAGGGGAAGTACTGCCGCGCTGGTCAGCACCGCCTTGCCGGCGTTTCGCGCCTCGGCGGCAGCTTCCTCGCGCTGGCCTGCCTGCACCATTGCAATCAGACGATCGCTCCAGTCCTCGCGCCATTTGAGCGTTTCTTCACGCGACGTCAGGAGGGCTGCTTCCATCGTAGGATTGGTCAGTATCTCTTCGAGTTCGATGGTGGTTCGGTCGTAGTCGTCGCGCCCCTCGTAATAGGATTTGAGGTAGGCTTCGTCGCCGGTGACGATGAAGCCGCGCATCTGGCTGTTCTGGCGCAGCAGCGCGGTCTCCAGCGCGAGCGCCTTGGCGTAGATCGATTGGCTCAGATTGTTGGCATCGGTTGCGCTGCGGATCGACGAAATATTGACGAAGAACACCAGCATAACGATCGCCGCGGTCGCGCAGATCGCGAGGAAGGATAGCCCCAGTTTTCGCGGAATTTTCATGGATTTCAGCACTGTTCGCCTCTCGGTCGGTCTTGTCGTGTGGACTGTTTGTGCCGGTGCCGGAGCGCGCAATGCGCCCCGGCACCAGACCATTAGAAGGAAAGGCGAACCGATGCGGTCACCGTCCGACCGTTCAGCGCGCGCGCGGTGACGAGGCCGCTTGCCGGGATTGCCCCCTGCGTGACGTCGGTAAGCGCGAGCTTGTCGAACAGATTGTTCCCGACCAGCGCCAATTGCACCTTGTCGTTCAGGCGAAGCTGAGCAAAGCCGTTCACCAGCGTGTAGCCGGGCAGGCGAAGCTGGTTGGAGTCCTGTGCGAAGCTCTCGGTGGTGCCGACGAAATTGGCGCCGATCGTGAACCGCTCGGTTTCCACCTGCGGCGTCACCTGGAAGATGAGGTCGGGCTGATGCCTCGGCGTGTTGCCGATCACTGCCGGGTTGAACACATCGTCCACGATCGTCGCATTCGTATAGGTGGCACCCGCCGTCACGCTGAAGACACCGCGCTGATAGGCACCCTCGGCCTCGACGCCATAGGCGCGATAGGTGCGGAAGATCTGCTCGACCTGCGTGGTCCCGTCGGGCCGCGAATTGATCTGCAGATTGCGCTCGTCGGTCTTGGCCCAGAAGCCTGTGAGGTTGAGCGTCAAATTCGCCTGGCGATATTTCACTCCGCCTTCGGCCTGCTTGACGATGTCAAAGGCGTCCGACGGATCCGTCAGGCCACCGCTGACCGGGTCAACCGCCGGGCTGAACAGAATGCGGTCTGCAGCGGCGCGGCCACCGCGGCTGTAGCGGGCGAACACCGCCAACGGCTCGGAGATGCGATAATTGATACCGCCCGAATAGCTGATGTAATCATAGTCGAAGTCGACCGGCGCCGGCGTCGTCAGCGGGACCACCCCGGTACGGCTCTCGGCGGGCGAGATAACGCCGTCGCCATTGATGTCGGTCGGCTTGATGCCCGACCGGCCGTTGCCCAGTTCGGATCCGAACACCGAGCCTTCGGCGCTGCCGCTGTTGAAGCGCACGCTGGCACCGATCGCGACCTTGCCGATATGGTAGTTCAGCGAGCCGTAGGGCGCATTGGTGTTGAAGGCGACATCGTATTTGCGACGATAGGCGTCGGTCACGATTGCGGCGCTATAGGCGAACACGCCTTCTTGCGTCTGCGGAATACCCGTCGCTGTGGTCACGTCGATGAGCGCAAGTTCGCCACCGCCGCGTACGTCGGTGATGACCGAATTGAACAACCAGTCGGTCTGGACCTCCTGACGCGATTTATAAAAACCTGCGGTGAAAGTCAGCTTGCCGCGACCAAGGTCCCAGACACGGCTGGCGCGCAGATCGTTGGTCATGTTGTCGACGCTATGCAGGCGAAAATTCTCGAACAGTGAGATCGCCAGCAGACCGTTGCCGTTCAGAGCCGTGGGGTCGGCGATCGCCTGGCCTGCATTGGGGCCGGTGGCATAGCTGAGCTGTGCACCCGGGCCGCCAAGCGAGCGGGCCAGCAGTGCGGCGGGCGCGATGGTGAGCGGGAAATTCTGGAACAACTCGCCCGAAATGTCGGCATAGCGGAAGCGTTCGGTGACCGTCCATTCGCCGATGTCGAACTTCGATTCCAGGCCGATCGACTTGACGACCGGATGGACGCCGTTGCGCATGTCGTAGCGTGCGAGATTGTTGTCGCCGTCGAGCGAGACGAAATTCGCGGCATTGGGCGACAGCAGCGTATCGCTGCGCAGGTCGAAGTTCGGTAGCGCCTCGTAGCTGGGGTTTTCGTTCGTCCCGGTGACGCGGACCGGTGCCTGCAGGTAAGTGGGAACGCGATCGTCGAGATATTTGGCGTGGAGGCGCACATAGCCGCCGGCGAACTCCTTGGTGACATTCGCTTTGATCTGGCCACCCTGCAAAGCCGTGAAGCCGGTTGCCCGCGGACCTTCGCCTTCGCGGTAGAAGCCGCCGACATGGAAGCGCAGCGTCGGGCTGATACGGCCGCCATAGTCGAAGTCGAGGCGATAATTCTCGTGGTCGACGCCGACCGATGCCTGGATCGCGCCGCCTTCGACGTCACCGGTCTTTGAAATGAAGTTGATCACGCCACCGGGCGAATTCGACGCGAAGGTCGAAGACGAACCGCCGCGGATTGCTTCGACCGCTGCCAGATTCAGGTCGTTGCGGATGAACACGTCGGCGCCTAGAAACGAAAGGTCGCCGAATTCGAGTACGGGCAGTCCGTCTTCCTGGAACTGGAGATATTTCGAGCCCGTCGATGCCAGCGGAAGGCCGCGGATCGTGTAGCTGTTGTTGGCCACGCCGCCCGAGGCTTCGACGCGAACGCCCGGAATATTGCGGACGATCTCGGCGACCGAATTGGCTCCCAGCTCCTCGACTTCCTCGGCACTCAGCGCGCTGGTCGAAATTGCGGCATCGAGGACGTCGCGGCCTTTCGCGACACCGGTCGAGAATACTTCGCGCGGCGCCTCCTGCTCCTCGGCGGAATCGGCCGTGGTCGGTGCTGCCTGAGCGAATGCATCGGATGCGAACAGCGCGAGCGGCGCTGCCGCCAGAAGGAGATAGGTGGTTTTCATTGTCTTCCCTGAAGATGTTGGATTAGTAGGGAAGTTATAGGATGATATGCCGGGGGTCGGTCGGAGGCGGGAAATTTAAGTTCCCCTCGGCGGTGCGAAAGATCTTGTTTACCCTTCTGCAATCCCGCGCTTCTAGATCCGCCTTTCCTGACCCTTTTGTTGCTCGCCTGATTTCCCTTTCCGGATACGTCACGGCTTGCACGACCTCGGGCCGATCCAGCAAAGCGACCCGACAATGACCGTCGAACTTTCGTCAGCCAGGCAGGAGAATGTGGCGCGCGGGATCGGGCTTCGGATCGCTTCTGCGGGTTCTTTCTCGACCATGGCCGCCTTGCTCAAGCTGGCGGGGGAGCAGGGCGTGGTCGCGCCGGAAATGATGTTCTATCGGGCATTGTTCGGCCTGCCGGTGGTGCTCATATGGGTTTTCGCGACCGGCGGCGTTGGGGTCCTTTCGACGCAACGCCCGCTCGCGCATCTCGGACGGACCGCGCTGGGAATTCTGGCGATCCTTTGCAGCCTGCAAGCGCTGGTGATGCTGCCGCTGGCCGAGGCTGCGACAATCGGCTTCACCATGCCGATCTTCGCGACCCTGCTGGCCTGGCTCCTTCTTCGTGAGCGCGTCGGTCGGCGTCGTTGGCTGGCGGTGGCATGCGGTCTGTTCGGTGTCGTTATCATCATGCGTCCGGGAGGGGGCGGCGGAGCGCTGCCGCTGGCAGGAGTGATCGTCGGCCTGTTCGCCGCCCTCGGTACTGCCGGGGTCACCGTCGCGCTGCGCCAGATGCGGGAGACCGAGCATGTTGCCACGATCGTGTTCTGGTTTTTCGCCGGTTCGGGTCTGGTGGGGCTGGCGCTCCTGCCCCTCTTCGGTAGCGTTCACGATGGCGAGACGATGGCGCTGCTGGCGGCCGCTGGAGTGGCCGGGGGGTTTATGCAGATCACCATGACCGCCTCGCTCCAGTCGGCGCCCGTGTCGGTGCTGGCCCCTTTCGACTATTTGCAAATCGTAGGCGCTGTCGTTCTGGGCTGGGCGCTGCTTTCGACCTTGCCCACCGTGAACACTCTTGCAGGCGCAATAATCATCAGCGGAAGCGGGCTTTTCACAGCATGGCGCGAACGCGTTTTGCAGAGGGAACGGGTTATCACTGCGACACCGTTTTCCTGAGGCAAAACGAACAAGGTTTGCAGGTTTTGCCTCATCCGCTTATCTTACTGATAACGAACCCAAACCAAGGGTCAGGAGCGCCGACAATCCAGTTGTATCGAACTTCGGCTGTCATGGAGCGCGCCCCAAACTTCTCAGGTGGCAAGCGACCTGAACGACCTAATCGGCTGTGGCGAGTAGGAGGAAGATTGGACAGTCCGCATCCAGATAGTTTTCCATAGATCACGAAAGACCCAGATTGGGCTTCAAAGTGGATAGCGTTATCAGTTTGAAAGGGCGACCGCCTTTAAAGATCGCGGGCGAACACCGGAATGACCGAGAATAGGCCGCGAAGCTGACTGACAGGAGCTGGACCGTAAGCCGACCGGTCAGTTCCGGATCGGCAATGAGCGGAAAGCTGCCATTCTGGCCTCTACCCAATTCAATGGTGAGCGCCCGCCGATGTCGATGTTTTTCGCTGCCTCACGTGAGTTTCGCGGCATGCTTAACCCTGCTCCTCGGTCGCCAGCCAGCTTGGCAGGTCCGGATCCACGGCCAGCATGGCAAGGCCCTGAGCGATTGAGGTGAGTTCATTCCCCTGCGCAAGCCGGCCCTCGCCGAAGCGCTGTTCGAACAACTTGCGTACGGCAGGGACCAACGACGAGCCGCCGGTCAAGAACACATGATCGACCTCTTGAGCCAACATTCCGGCCCTGGCCAGCGCCACGTCGACCGTTTGGTCGATGCTCCGCAGATCGGGCTCGATCCAGCGTTCAAATTCTTCGCGGCTTGTCTCCGCCTGGATGGTGAGGCCGGGACCGTGGAAGCAAAGCTCAGCATTGGTTTCAGCCGAAAGGGCGCGTTTCAACTGTCCGACGGCCTGATATAGCGAGTAGCCCAGCTCGTTTTCGATCACCGCGATCATACGCCGGATCATCGCCGGGTCGGTGGCGCTCCGCTCAAGGCGCGACAGGTCGGCCAGGGTCCGCCGGTTGCGCATCAGCGCGAGACGCGACCAGTCCCCAAAGTCCGCATAGTGACCGGCCGGTATCGTCAGCAATTTGTCGAACGAACGATAGGTGCTGCCCTTGCCAAGCAGGGGCAGCACCATGTGATTCATTATCCGGGAATCAAACCTGTCTCCCGCGATTCCGATGCCCGCCGAAGCGAGTGGGACGCAACGCTTCGCCAAGCCG
Organism: Erythrobacter sp. QSSC1-22B; assembly: GCF_001678665.1. Classification (GTDB taxonomy): domain Bacteria; phylum Pseudomonadota; class Alphaproteobacteria; order Sphingomonadales; family Sphingomonadaceae; genus Qipengyuania. The sequence goes on along the minus strand of NZ_LZRP01000005.1, from coordinate 138,420 downwards.
GGGGCTTCGACACGCACGATCGAGAAGTCGCTGGTGCCGCCCCCGAAATCCGCGACCAGCAAGGTAGCGGGTTCGGTAAGGCGCGAAGCAAAGCCATAGGCCGCGCCCAGTGGCTCATAGACGTAGTTGATCGGGCGGCCGAGCATGGCAAACATCGCATCATAGCGTGCCCGTGCCAGTGCCGGATCCGGGCGAGCCCCGACGTAGCGCACGGGCCGTCCAATCACGATTGTATCGGGCAAGTCGTCCAGGGCGGGTCCTGCATGGGCCAGAAGGTGCTCCAAGAAGATCTGCCCCAGCTCCTCGAAGCGCAGTCGCTTGCCGAACAGGCTGGCGCCTTCAAACAATGAATTCGCGGCCATCGATTTGAAGGATTGCAGAAAGCGGCTGCCTTCCGGAAAATCGAGAAACTCCGCGATAGCCCAGGGTCCTGCCTCATGGCCCAATGCGCCAGGCACCGCCTCATCCTGCCAAAAACAGAGCGCGGAGCGAAACACTGCGTCGGCACCTTTGGGCGTGGCGAACTCGACCAGGCTCGCTTGCCCCCCGGCCGAAGCGCGCGCGATGACCGAATTGGTTGTGCCGAAATCGATTCCGACACCATTTCCGGCGGGCGTGCTGTTCGTCATGTTCGATGTTCCTTTCTCAGCCGCAAGCTGCCGGCCGGCACAGCGAGGCGGTGTACGCCCGCTCCCTGCCGCTGGTGTGGCGAGGGTATGCATCGGGCCGCCAAGCGGCTGCCGCAGTTGTCTCGCTCTATTCCAGTGGGTTGATGAAGAGATATTATGCCCTGGAGCGGAGTCGCTGGCTACTGGGTATCGTCACTCGAAGGCCCCAAAGCGGGGCGGTTTGCCGATTGCTGAACCCCCGGTGCGCAGCGCGAGAAAGCCGCGCAACCAAGTAGATTGACGACGAGGTCAGCACCAATTCCCGCGTCGATTGCAACGCCAACGGCTGCCTGGTTCTCAGGCCTTGGGTGCAGAAGGTTGAGGAACTCGCGCAAATCCTCTTCCTCACAATGAATCTCGATTGGGACTCAACCGCAGAAATCGGCTTGCACCTCCTATTCGCTCTTCCCCGAAGACGGACGGTTTACGGTCGAACGCGGGGCCCTTCCTTAAACGCTTCAGCCACGAAATCCCGACCAAGCCTGAGGCCAACCGGATCGACGCTATGCCCCAGTCCGTGGGAAACATGTGTCTTCACCTTGACCCCCAGGCGTTTGAGTTGGCTTTCGGCCTCATGCAACGCAGCAACAGGGACGACAGAATCGGCGGTGCCGTGAGCCAACATCACGGGTGGCTTTGAGAATTCCGAACGTGCCAACTCGGCGGTGCTGGTCAGCATTCCTGAATAGCCGACCATTGCTGCCACCGGGCGAGCGCGCCGCAACCCAACGTGGAGCGCCATCATGGTGCCCTGGCTGAAGCCTACCAGAGCCAGGTCTGCTTCAGTCAATCCGTACTGCTCCAGCTTGCGGTCGATGAACGCATTGATCGCTGGTGCAGCCGAAGCAGCCCCGGCGGCGAGTGCTTGCGGCGCAAAGCCTGATAAGCCCCACCATTGATAGCCTTCTGCCGTCATTCCGCAGCGCTGTGGCGCGTGAGGTGCGAGAAACAGGGTGTCTGGGAGCTCTTCCTGCCAGTGCGGGGCCAGTGAAATCATGTCCGCGCCGCTGGAGCCATAGCCGTGCAAAAGGAGTACGATTCGCTTGGGTGCTCCTCCCGATCGGGGCTGCAGGCTGGCACCATTCACAATCTTGGACATAGGGGTCTCCATCGCCGTATCTGCACGCCAAACGGACGTGGAGCTAATGCGTCTCGCCCGCTATGGTACCACGATGTCATTTGCAAAGGTCGATCACTGGATTGGTAAGACGCTGTTCGTCCCACCGATTATTAAGCTGTGCCAACTTACTCGCCAAAGCCAGTTCGCCGTTGCGCGCCTGTTTTGGTTCATCGCTGCATTGGACGGGCTGTACCGGGCCGAAACGCTTGTCGGTCAGGTCATCTGGGGTGGGTTCAGCCTGGTTATGATGGTGACCGCTTCGAGCCGTGCTGATCGCCCCACGGTCAGCTTTATGTTCTTCCGCTTGTTGGCAGTGCTCCTGCTTGGGTTGGATCTGATGAGGGGCGTCACGACCGGGGAGTGGGCAGGGATTGAGTTTTGGCTTTTCGTGTTAGTGGCCGAGTACGCGGCGACCATCCGCACGATCCCTCCCAGAAAGATAGCCAAGCTTGCGGGCAAGCAAGCTGCCGCGAAGTAATCCGCTCACTGTCGGCACGACCTTCAGCGCGAGAAAGGCGGTTCGAACGCCAGACCCAAGCGGTGACCAGGTGGTGCCCTGTCACTTGTAGGCGCACGGTCACTGGACCCAAATGGGAACCCTCTGGCACGAAACCAAAGCTGCAGCTGAAGCCCCATTCTATCGGCGGCTGACGGGTCAACCGATCGCGAAAGTCGCTCGCGAATTTATTTACGTTCGCTTGAAGGTGCCCTCGGAATGAGGAAGTCCCTTTCCAAATGCAGACCATTCTTGCCGGACCTTAGCCTGAATCTAGCTTCAGCCACCCGTTTCGAAAAACCCGACCCCGCTTCTCTCAGCCCTGCTCACGCAGGACCTGATCGACCTTGCCGCGGGTGTAGGAATGATAGGAGGGCCGGGTGCGGTCATAGATGCGGCGCGCGATCGGAAGGCCCCATTCGGCCTCATCCACGAGCGCCCTGAACAAAGGCTCGACGAACTTGTTGCGTCCCACGGTGGAGAGGAAAGTCTCCGCCTGAGCGACCGCGGGATCGTAGCGATTGCGCAACGCCGCCTCCAGCCACAGGAACTTGATTTCGTTGTTGCCGGTGGTCGACAGGCTAAGAGTTCGGTCCAGCTGCGCCAGCTCCTCGGCCGAAAGCGCTTCGGGCAGGCTGCGCAGGAACCGCATCTGCTCGGCTGCGCTCCAGCCCTGCCATGCCTGCGCATCGAGGGTACGATCCTGCGCATAGGCGCGCGCCGCCGCATCGACTGTGGCGAAGGCCTGTGGATCGGGCCGCGTGACATTGGCGGGAATGCCGGTTCCGTAAACCCACTGGTCGAGCATCAGCCGCTGTTCCAGCGCCCGGTCGTCCCCGATGAGGTTGGCGCGCATATCGGCCAGGAACATGGCCGAAGTGGCAGGCTCGAAAGCATGCCGGTCGAACCAGCTGCGTAGCCACGGATCGAACCGCTCGCGTCCGACGATGCTCTCCACCGTATGCAGGAACAGCGCGCCCTTATCGTAGGTGATGGAGGAATTGTAGTTCAGCGGATCGAGGGTGTCCGGGGTCCGTAGCGTGGTTTCAGGCGCTTGGGTGCCCAGCTCTTCCACCGCTTCCATCACCCCGGCATAGCTTAGCGCCCGCTCCTGCGCGGCGCGGGTTTCGCCGAATACCACCTCGGAAATGCGGTTTTCGAGGTAGGAGGTCACGCCTTCGTTCAGCCAGCCATCGCGCCAGCTGGCATAGGTGACCAGATTGCCCGACCAGCTATGCGCCAGCTCGTGCGCCACGAGCCCAGTCAAGGAGCGGTCTCCGGCGATGAATGTCGGGGTGAGAAAGGTCATCACCGGGTTTTCCATCCCTCCGTATGGGAAGGCGGGCGGCAAGACGATCATGTCGTAACGGCCCCAGCGATATTCGCCGTACAGCTCCTCGGCGGCATCGATCATGGCTTCGGTATCAACCAGCTCGGCGGCGGCGCGGTCGAGCGTCGCGCGCTCCGCCCATACGCCCGAGCGCGGGCCGAGGGTGCGGAAGTCGATATCGCCAGCGGCGATGGCGATGAGATAGGGCGCCACGGCCTTGTCCATCTCGAAAGTGAAGGCACGCCGGCCTCCGCCCACATCGCTCGTCTCTCCTTGCAGGATGCCCGACATCACCACGTCCAGTGGCGCCGGCGCCGTGATCCGCGCTTCCCAGGTCTGCCGGATCCCGGGGCTGTCCTGAGTGGGAATCCAGGTGCGGTTGTTGATCGCCTGCCCTTGGCTGAAGACGAAGGGGTGTTCGCCGCCCGCCGTTTGCTCCGGCGCAAGCCATTGCAGCGCATCGGCTTGAGGCGCGGAGGTGTAATCGATGGTGATCCGCCGCGCATCGCCGATCTGCACGGTGATCGGCTCGCCCTTGCCCTCGACGGTCTCGCCGATCGTGTAGGCGAGCCGGGCGCCGTCCGCTGCCATGATCTCGTTGATCTGCAGGCCGTTGGAATCGAGAACGATCTCTTCGGCGCCGGGCGCGGCGGCGATGTCCAACGTCGCTGTGCCCCCCACCGTCTGTGCCCTGAAGTCCAGCTCGAGATCGAGATCCAAATGCGTGACGCGCGCGATCTGCGGTCTGGCGAAGGTATAATCGTCGCGCGCCTCCACCGTGGCGAGAATCGGCGAGATCATACGATCCGCCTTATCCGGTCCGGTCGTGGTGCAGGCAGCAGCTGTGAGGCACATGGCCGTAAGAGCCAGAAGGCGCATCGAAATCTCCGGTAATTGAACAGCAAGCTTGTTAGATACACCCACCTTAAGCGCGAGTGAGCAGGCTTGTCATTGGAGTTCCGGGATTTCATCATCGAAGCTTTCTGGGAGCTCTCGCGAGATCAACTGCAGCCCCTCGGGGGCCCTTAGGCCCCAACCACATTGGCCCTTTGCACCGCCCAGCCCGGGCGTTCATCGCTAGCGCCCGGCCATGCTCTCGCATGGGCTTGCTGCCTGAAACGCAAAAAACCCCGCTGAAGCAGCGAGGCGATTGGATCATGATTTTCGATGAATGGTTACGGGGGTTGGATTTGAACCAACGACCTTCAGGTTATGAGGGCTCTGGGCCGGCCCTACCCTGCACTACCTTTTTTCACGCTTAAGCCCTTTATTTCAGCAGCTTAGATTGACTTTTGAGGCCAATGCTCGCTGTGTGGCTACGCACGGTTTCGCTGCAGTTCGCTCCCGCCTGCTTCCTATTTGCTTACGGATCGGACCTCGAAATCGCCGCTGGTAACAGGAGGGGTAAAATGGCCAAGCTCACAAAGCGTCAGATCGAGGCGCTTGAGCCAACCGATAAAGACTATTTTGTCTGGGATGGTGATCTATCCGGGTTCGGTATCAGGGTGTTTCCCACCGGCCGCAAGCAGTTCGTCGTGCAATACCGCTACGGGCGGATCTCGCGACGGATGAGCCTCGGGCGGTTCGGAGCCATTACGCCGGATCAAGCACGGGGACTGGCTCTCGAAGCGATTGTGAAGCTTCGCAACGACATCGATCCGATTTCTGAAAAGCGCGGCCGCAGAGACGCTTTGCTCGTAAAGGAACTCGCCCAACGCTTCGACGAAGAGCATATCGCGGTCCACCTCAAAGCTAGTACGGCGAAGGAGTATCGGCGCAATCTGAACCTTTTTATTCTGCCGGCGATCGGGCACCTACGCATCATCGATGTGACGCGGGCAGACATTTCCAAATATCATCATGATTGGCGGCACAGGCCCTACCAGGCCAACCGCAATCTCGAGATCATCTCCAAGATGTTCAACCTCGCCGAGCTCTGGAGCCTTAGGCCCGACGGCACCAACCCTCGCAAGCACATCAGGAAGTATCCCGAGAAAAAACGGGAGCGCTACTTTTCGGCAAGTGAGCTGCAAGCCGTCGGTCGGGTGCTTGGCGAGATGGAAGAGGAGCGCATCGAACTCCCCTCAGCGATCGCAGCAATCCGGCTGCTTCTCTTCACCGGCTGTCGCTTAGGCGAGATCATGTCGCTGCGCTGGGAGCACGTCGATCTCGAAGCGAACGTACTGCGTCTGCCGGATAGCAAGACTGGCGCGAAGGTGGTCCATCTTGGATCTGCCGCAGCGAGTGTACTGCGAGCATGCGAGCAGATCCCCGAAAATCCTTTTGTTATTGTCGGCCGGAATGAAGGCGCGCATCTTACCGATCTACAGCCGTTTTGGCAGCGCTTGCGGGGACGAGCCGGCCTCAAGAACGCCCGCATCCACGATCTGCGCCATACTTTCGCATCTGTCGCAGTGAGCAACGGACAAAGCTTGCCGATGATCGGAAAGCTTCTGGGACATACACAAGTTCAAACTACAGCCCGTTATGCTCACCTGGCCAACCAGCCGGTCCTGCAAGCGGCCAACGACATATCGGCGCTGATTGATCTTCAGCTTCGCGGCTCGAGCTGAGCCAATGGTCCGGCCGCTTTGTGCCCCAATATCGGCCATTCGCTGTCGAGTTATTTACGCCTAAAACCTAACGTCACCGTCGAACGTCAAAAAGCCCCTTAGACACAAGCGATAAGCTGGTCGGCCTCACACAGTTCTTGCCTCTGCCCAGCCGCCTCAACCACCATCAACTCCTGGAAGACAAAAGCAGAGTTGATCGTCTAAAATCCTACCGACATGAGCCATTTGGAAATTTTCGTTGGTGAATTAGTCGAGCATGGCTCGGATCGTATGGTGTTGGCTGAGGTCGTCGATCAGCTCGATCGCCTCGGTCGACCCGCGATCGTCATCGCGAACCTCGAGATCGGGCGCCAGCTCGATCTGGTCGTCGCGCTCGATGATCTGACCTTGGTCATCGAAGCCAAAACTTATGGAACGGCAGTCCGCGGCAGCGAGAACGGCTTGTGCTGGGAGGTGCAAACCGGGTCAGGACGCTGGAAACCGACCGGCAATGCTTTGCGACAAACCATCGCCGCCAAGTACGCTTTGCGTGACAAGATGGCTGCGTTTCACGGCGATGGGCAAGGCTATCCCGAAGCCGCGCTCGTTTACTGCCCGACTATCCCGTCAGGGTCTGCCATCCCGCGCGGGGACTTCAAGGCAGCGGTCTGCGCGTTGGACGCTGTCGGAAGGTTGCTAACCCGACAGAGCGAGTTGCATTGGCCTTTGCCGCGGTGGCGGGAATTCGCCAAGCACCTGGGGCTGACGCGCGTAAATACCATCGAAGCCGCGTGCCAGTTGAGCCTGGCGAAAGCCGAATTGCTCCTTGCGACCTACCTCGCGGCGTTCCGCGAAACTTACACGCCGCTCGCCGACGAACTGCTGCCCGAGGACGTCGCGGACGATGGAACACCCGTCTCGCCGACTAATCTGCTCGACCGCTGCACCGGCGGCGACAGCATCCTATTGATTGGGCCATCGGGCTGCGGCAAGTCGTTATGGTCGAGTCGGATTGGCGTTCGCGCCGCCGACGCCGGCCGGGTGCCGATCTATCTTTATGCCAGAGATTTCAATGGAAGCGCGGGTAACGTGCTCGCTCGCGAGGCCGCGCTGCTCGGTGCGCCCTCGCTGCGGCTGCTGCTCGACGCGTGCCGCCGCCTGGCGAAGCCGATCCTATTGCTGGTCGACGGCTATAACGAGTGCGCCCATGCTCATCGCAGCCGATTGACGCGAGCCGCCGCCGCCCTTTGCGGCCGGTACGAAGTTTCGGTTGTCGTCACCTCGCAAATTCCGGTCGAGCGCTCGGACCTGCTGGCGCTGACCGAGATGGCGCTGTCGGCGCCGCGCCACGATACGAAGCTGGCAATCGCGTCGCGGCAAGCTAGTGGAGCGCTGTCGCGGGCGGCCGCAGTGTCGCTCGACGTAGTGAAGAGTGGGCTTGAGGCCAAGCTGCTCGGTGACGTGAGCCATCGGGTTGCCGAACCAGGTAGCCGCACCGCGCTATTCGACACCTATGTTCGCGCGCAATTGGGCGAGTCCGCGTCGACCGGCATCCGTGCGCTCATCGCGATCGCAACGCTTATGGCCGCCCGTATTTCCTTCAGCTTGTCAGTGCGCGACCTAGATCGGTTGATCGCCAGCGAGGGTTTGCCGGCAGCCATTGTCGGTGAGCTGACCGCCGCGAATGTGCTGACCTTGCGCGGCGATCGCGCGAGCTTCAGCCACGAGATGTTTCTGACCGTGTTCGTGGCTGAATCAGTTGTGCGCCTGGCCGGCGCTCAGCCGGACCTAATTTTGGCGGCCATCACGTCTCCCCTCCATGCCCACCGCGCCGCCCAGATCGTCGGCTCGATCGACGATCATCACCTTCAGCATGCCGTTCTGGCGCAGCTCGACGACGCCGACGTTATTGCCGAATGTTCGGCTGGGGAATGCGGCAGTTATGCCCAGGCATGGGCGCGCGGGAGGATCGACGCCGTGCTCGATCGCGCCCTTCGTGAGGCTCACGCCATCGCGTTCGAAATTGACGAGACCTGCTACCCCATGGTGCGCCGGACCGATACATTTATGGCGCAATGGACGGGACAAGAGCGCGCGGTGATTGCGACGCTGGCAGACCATTTTTTCGCGGGACGCGACGTCGATCGCATAATGGACATCGTCGCGACACTGGATAGAAAGCTGATTTCGGAGGTCGCGCGCCTTCGCGTGCGTCTCGACGGCCGCAAGCTCGCGCTACGCAGCGCGATGTTCGAATTCTGTTACGTATCTTCTTCCCATGAAGCACCCGCGATCGCCGCGATCGCGCAGCGGCTGCACCTGAGCCTGTCGTTAGCTGACCAGCCACACCGCGCCGGCGAAATAGTCAAGAGCTGGCTGGATCGTACCGACCTCACGAACGGCCAACTGTATTTGCTGCTAATGCTCGCCCGGAAGGCGTGGAGCGACGGGGATTTGCTCGCTCCTTCCCTGCCTGCGCTTCTGAGCGAGACCTATCGATACGCGCCCTACCATTTGAAGCTTGACCTCCTGCATGCGGCGCATTTTTCGTGGCGCGCAAGCGACGATGAGAAGGCAGCGATCATCGACGCGTTGCACGCCTTGCCGGACGACCAGCACATCTTTCTGTCGTCCTCGGTGGTCGAGGCGCTTAGCGCGCTTGGCGCGCTGGAAGATTCCGAAGCCGAACAGATTGGACCCCTGCGGCAAATCTTGCGCAGTGCGCTGGAACGCTCCGGTTCGACCATGGCTGAAACCGCCTACACGTTCTGGATCGCTCGGTTCGACCATCCCTACGCCGGCGCCTACTGTACGATTTATGACGAACTTGGTGCCGCCGACCGCAAGCAAATGCTGGAAATGGCCGCGGGCGTTGCACCGCTCGATGCCTCGTTCTGCGGGCCACTAATGGTCGAACTTGCCGAGTTCGGCGATCCTTTGTCAGGGGCTCTTGTTGCCCGATGGCTTGCCTTGCCGCCCCAACGCTGCGTGATGCCGCAGGACGCCATTAAGCATTTCCTGACGGCGCACATCGCGCTGGCGCGCCTGGAGCGCGAACTGCCGCTCGACCGCCCGCCACCGCAACTTCCGTCGGAAGCGGCGCTCGCGGCCTGCGGCGAAATTCTCTATTGGCTTAACCGGCTCGACTTGGCGAGCGAGGATCAGCGCGGCCAATGTAGCGGTCCGTTGGCAATATTGGCCCGCCATAAAGCGGGCGCCGCCCCCGCCGCCCTCTACGAAATCGGACGCTGCTACATCGGCGAAGGATTGGACCGCCTGCCGGGCGCAATGGCTCCGCGACTGTCTTTCGAAACCGAATTCCGGAGCGAGGTCGCCAGCATATTCCGGCAGTGTCTCCAGTTTCCGGAACTGCAAATCGGCTATTTTTCGCATACCGATCTACAAACGATCCTAAACTATGCGATCAGCGGGATGGCGCGCGTTGGCGATGTCACCGACCTCGCGACATTGCGGGCTTTGGTGGCAAGCCCGACTTTCGGTCGAGCCGCGGTGCGTGCGGTGAACGACCTCGAAGCCAGATTGCTCGATCCCGCCTTGCCGTTACGATAGCCCTGCGGCGGCGTCGTGCTGTGCACTGGGAAGCGGCGGTCAGCTCCCGCGCTTTCCGACGTTAGGCACGCTGTGGCCCAAGGCCTGCGCCTTTATGCGCTGCGCCGAGGAGAGTGCGCGCCAGAAACGATGCACTCTCCGGGTTGGCATGGCGCGGAGGTCGGCGATGTGCTGGTCGCGGCGCAGTTCGATCTGAAAGAATGACGGATGATGATCAATCCTGAACCTCTGCAATTTCCAGAAGACCACGGCAGCATATTTGGGGGTGAGTTTGTTGTTGCGCCGATAGTATTTGAGCGCCCCTGACAAGATGGGGTTGTTCTCTTTGGCGGCGAGTTGCTCCAACGCGCGGATGCAGGAATTGAGCTGCATCAGCTGGGTTAGCTTATCCAAATGCCGCTTGGCCTGGTCGGGCGAGAGGCGCAGACCATTTTCGAGGATGGCAACGTCGAACTGGAGGATGCAATGCGATCCCACCCAGAGGGTTGCCGCCGTCAGGTGGTTGGCGATCTCGAAATGATAGCGCAATTTTTGCTGACCGCAGAGTTCGCAAGTTTCGATCGGCGTCTCGTGGTCCACAGTGTTTTCGGTGAAGGACCATTCCGTGAAAGCCGACGGCAGGGTATTCGCCACGGAAAGCGGCAGGACGCTTTCGCGAACGCGTTGGCTGTAGACGCTCACGGACAATTGTCTCCCGCAGTCATTCAGACGGTGAATCTAAGCACTAAAGTCGACAAAGCATAGTTGGAAGGATGCGCGTGCAAATAGAAAGCGTGACCGTTTCGGGATTTCGTTGCTTCGGCCCCGATGCCGTCGTGGTGGCCATCGCCTCGGAAATCACCGCCGTCGTCGGTCCGAATGCGGCCGGCAAAACCGCGCTACTGCAGGCGCTGGCCAAGCTGTTTGGAGTATCGCGCGCGCAGCGCACGGTTCAACGCTCGGATTTCCACGTTGGCGCCGACGACGATCCCGACGATCGCGAGGGGAAGGAGCTCTTCATCGACGTAGTAATCGGCTTGCCGGAATTGGAGGACGGCACGGCGACGGCGGAGACGGTCGCACCTTCGTTCCGGCATATGCAGATAGAACGCGCGGGCGCAGCGCCGGTTTGCCGGATGCGGCTTGAAGCGCGCTGGGAAGACGACGGCACCGCCGAAGGAGAAGTGTCCCAAGATCTGTTTTGGGTCGACACGCTCGACGACAACCCGCCGGAAGACAAATGTCACAGCGTGTCGGCTGCCGATCGTGGTTTGATCCAACTTTATTACACCCCCGCCAGTCGCGATGCAGCGGCCCAAATCCGTGCAACCACGGGGTCGCTGGCGGCGCGGTTGCTGCGCGCGATCGAATGGTCATCGGATACCGAGGAAGCGGTTCAGGAAGCAAGCAAAAGCCTCAATGCCGCGTTTGAAGCCGAAACGGCGATCGCAGCGATCGGTACGGCACTGACAGAACGCTGGTCAGACCTACACGATGAGGTCGTCGATACGAGACCCCGGCTGAGCCTCGTCAGTCGCCGGTTCGAAGAGATCGTCAACAAGATTGTGGTGATCTTCGAGCAGGGTGCGGACGGCCATGAACGTGGTTTGGACGCGCTCAGCGACGGTCAGCAATCCTTGTTCTACTTCGCGCTGGCGGCCGCGGTGTTCGATCTCGAACGTAAGGTGGTCGCCGGTGACGTCGAAGGCTTTCTCGACGACCAGCTGCGCATCCCGGCGCTAACGCTGTTCGCGCTTGAGGAACCGGAGAATCATCTGTCGCCCTATTTCCTTGCGCGGATCGTCCGCCAAGTCCGATCACTTACCGGGGATGGCGGCGCACAGGCAATCATTACCAGTCATTCGCCGGCGGTCCTGAGCCGGGTGAAGCCGCGCGAGGTGCGCTACTGCCGCTGCGACCCCAAAACCCGCATCTCCACGGTCAAGAAGATAAAGCTCCCTACCGCAACCGACGAGGCGGCTAAGTTCGTCCGCGGCGCAGTCCTGGCCTATCCGGAATTGTATTTCGCGCGCTTCGTCTTGCTCGTCGAAGGCGATTCCGAACGAATCGTGCTGCCGCGCTTAGCCGAAGCCCTGAACCTTTTGATCGATCCGGCCTTCGTCGCAATCGTACCGCTGGGCGGTCGCCATGTGCAGCACTTCTGGCGGCTGCTGAGCGACCTTGGCATCCCCTACTCCACCTTGCTCGATCTGGATCTCGGCCGGGCGGGCGGGGGCTTTGGCCGCGTCAAGACAGCGATCGAGAATTTGATCGAAATCGGCGCGCCCAGGATTGAGTTGCTGAAGATCGAGGGCGGCGTGTTGCCCGACGTTGATTTTGCAAAGATGCACACGTGGCAAGACACTGAAGACCGCAAGGTCCTCAAGGGGTGGGTTGATACCCTAAAGGCCTACGGCGTTTATTTCTCTGCTCCGCTCGATCTCGACCTCGCCATGCTGAAGGCGTTCCCGGACGCTTACGAAGCCATCATCCCGGCAGGCGGCGGGCCGAAAATGGCACCCGACAAAGCGGCTGAGGCCGTGCTTGGAACGTCTGGGCCAGGGCTGACTTTCTACACGGGCGCCTTCAAGGACTATGCTCAGCTGCTGCCCGCATATCGTTATCACTTCTTGACCCGCAGCAAGCCCGCGACGCATCTCGCGGCCCTGACCCACATCGAGTCCAAGGCTTTGCGCGACGACATGCCCGCGGTCTTGCGCGATGTGCTGAAGCACGTGGCCGCCAATCTGCGGCGAGACTGAACGTGGCGGTGCTGGCGCGGCGAGTCCGTCCTGAACAATGGAAACCGATTGGCGTCGCGGCGCTCGAAGCGAACGCCATGACCGTCGTGCGCTCGACAGACAATCGTTCGGTGATCGCCGGGCCTGGCGCTGGGAAGACTGAGCTTCTTGCTCAACGCGCGGCTTATCTGTTGCAGACCGCAACGTCGCCGCCACCGCGCCGCATCCTGGCGATCAGCTTCAAGCGCGATGCCGCTTCTAATTTGGCAGCACGGGTCGGCCAGCGTTGCCACCGCAGCCATGCCGCCCGGCTTGACTCGATGACGTTCGATGCCTTCGCAAAGGGATTGGTCGACCGTTTCGGCCAAGCGCTTCCCAAGCGGTGGCGGCCGCGTACTGACTATGAGATCATGTTCACCAGCGACGCGCTTTATCGCGGATTTCTGCTCCAAGAGGTCGGTGCGCCACCGAAGATCATCGGCTCCTACGCCGACTTTCAGGCGATCTCGCTGCGGGAGTTCGAACGTGAGTTACTGCTGGGCAAACCGTTGCCCGAAGACGGTTGGCCGATCCCGACCGTCGGCCAATGGGCGGCGGATCGCTTTTGGCAGTCGTCGTTGCATGAAGGAAAAACATCGCGGCTTTCCTTTCCGATGATCGGTCGGCTCGCCGAGCTGCTCCTGCGCGTCAATCCGATGGCGCGCGAGGCGTTGCGGCTCACCTACTCGCATCTGTTCATGGACGAGTTCCAGGATACGACGCAGGTCCAATATGACCTGGTGCGAACCATCTTCAAGGGCACCGAAACGGTGATAACGGCGGTTGGCGACAACAAGCAGCAGATTATGCGCTGGGCGATGGCGATGGACGATCCGTTCGCCGCGTTCGATCAGCATTTTGTTGCGAAGCGAACACCGCTCTTCAATAATTACCGCTCGTCGCCGGAATTGGTCCGAATCCAGCACGTATTGGCTCAGGCACTGGATGCGCACACAGTCAAACCGGTTTCGAAAACGGTGGGAACGGTCGCGGGCGACAGTTGCGCGATCTGGGATTTCTCGACGCCCGAAGCGGAGGCCTCCAGCCTCGCCGCCTTCGTTGCGAACGAAATAAAGACCCACACGCTTGTGCCCCGCCATTTCGCGCTGTTGGTCCGGCAGAAGCCGGCGGACTATGCAGCCGTGCTGGCCCCCGCATTCGAAGCAGCCGGCATCCCGCTGCGCAACGAAGCCGGTTTTGTCGGTCCGATGATGCTGCAGGAGCTGTTGACCGAAGAAGCTTCGCGGCTGGTGGTGCAACTTCTGCGGTTGGCCATGACCAAACACGCGGGCCGCAATTGGTCGGAATGCCAGGCTAAGCTCGGTGTGTTGCGCGGCATCGCCATCGACGACGAGCCAGCGCAGGCGAAGCTGGCGCGTAAGCTCGATACCTTCGCCACGACGTTAGCAGCTGCGCATCCAAAGGCGCCCACATCGTTTGCGGACAGCTTGGCGATTGTAGAGCAGGCCATCGACTTCATTGGTCGCCAACGGCTGGTCGCCGTGCATACGTCCTATGCGCAAGGGGGCTGGCTCGGGAAGGTCGTGGAAGCAATTAGTTCGCATCTGACCGGGTCTGCCACGCGCGGCGGGGCTTGGAGCGAGGTGCTCGACATTTACGAGGGAGTCGACGCCATTCCGCTGATGACCATTCACAAGAGTAAGGGCCTCGAATACCATAGCGTGATATTCGTGGGACTGGACGATGGGGCATGGTGGAGCTTCGCGAACGACCAGATCGAGGCCACTGCTGGATTCTTCGTAGCGTTCACCCGCGCCAAGCAGCGAGTTATCTTCACATATTGCGCGCAACGCGGGCGGCGCACGAAAATCGCTACGCTGTACGCGCTCTTGAACAAAGCTGGCGTAACGACCATCGCGGTCACGTAAACGCCGATGTCGAGCAAGGGTGACAGCCATGCTGCGCGTGAACCTGGGTCCGCTTTCCGCAAATCGCCATCCGAACCCTGCTTGGCGGCTCCCGGCCCAGCTACTGCCATGCGCCGAGGATTGCCTTGGGTGAGTTTAGAGGCACATGAAACCACATCTCAAAAGGTAATCAAAGATATCATCGTATCCTTGAGGAGACCGGGTTCGGTCAGTTTCAGAGCCCTCCGGAACAAACACGACTAATCCCTGCCTGGCTCTCGTTAAAAGCACGCGATACGAATTTGCGATGTACCCCCGCCGAGCGGGATCGTTGACCGCTTGCCATCGGGATCCACGAAATTGGAGCATTTCCCAGCCGTCTCTAAAGCGCCTGAGATTTGCGTCCCAAGATAGGCAAGCCCAATCGAGCTCTAACCCCTGGACATCAAACTCTGTCGCGGCATCTTCGAGTGCATCGGAGGATCGGACGTCGTCTAGTTCAGCCAGAAACCATTTCTCGGGCTCGATCTTCGCTTTGACGAAAATGCCGTGCGGCTTGAGACGATGGCCATTCGAAGAAGCCAGCAGCCCCGCTCTCTCGGTGCCCCTCCTTTGAGACCGAAGCCATTCGCGAGCCTGATCGAGATCGCGCGTGATCAGAAGTGGGTAGTCACCGAGCTCTGCGTGCACTTCGTTCGCGGCGTCCGCATCTCCATCGATAACATGTCCGACAAAATCCGAGAGCTTCTCGGCGCGAAACGAGCGGATCGACGTTGCGAGGTGCAGGGCCGGAGCACGTACTTCGTTCGGGAGCACTATTGTCGTTTCGAGTGCATTGGGAACGTGTGCTTCCCAATGTGGAAACGACCGGTTCAGAGCTCTCAACCACTCGTCGATGCCAGCCTCACCAGTGTTGATTTCCTGCCCCCCGCCAACGAGGCATACGATCGCGCACCACTGAGGATGGCGGTCCATGATGCTGAGCAAAAACTCTGGCTCAGACATTGAGAAGCCGACCTGCCCCTTTTTTTGCTGCATAAACTTGGAAGTCTGCTCGACATTCCATGCCCGCTGAGCCTCGTCGAACACTACCACCTTTTCATCAGGTGGGAGTAGCGAGGTTAGTGCCTCATCTCGAAAATGATGGATGTTCTGGATGAATGCCGAGGCCCTTCGTTTTTCGAGGGTCTTAGAACTGGGATTTTCGCTCGTCTTGGACTGTGCAACAGCGTCTAGCGCCAGCGCTTCCCTCAATACGGCTACCAGCGGTCCATTGCCTGATAGGAAAACCGCGTGCTCGTCCGAATGCGAGCGCTGGCGAGCTGTCGCGATGTTGAGTCCGGCTAGCGTCTTCCCAGAGCCAGGCACTCCAGTTATGAAACATATTATCTTCTTATCAGCCTTCTTCGCGCCTTCGATGGCCCTCGACACATAGTCGGCCGTTTTAGTCAGATTGTGCGCTCCGGCTTCAGAGCGCGAAATTTCCTCGACGCCGTGCCCGCCGTATAGGGCCTGCGCCGCCTCGACGATGGTGGGCGTGGGCCGGTATCTCCCACCCAACCAAACAGATGAGTCAATCGAGCCGCCCTCACCCCAGATCCGGCTGGTGAAGTTTATCAGGGGAGCGAGCTCTTGAGGGCTTACAGTCAGAGGGCGTGCTAAGCGAAGGTCGTCCCACTCAAGAGCGGCGACCTGTCCGCCGGTCGCTTCGGTCGCCACCAGGATCGGCACGATATCTCGTTCATGGCTCGGTTCGTGGAAATGTTTTAGATCGAGGCCGTAGCCATACGTCTGATTTAGGCTCGAGCGATCAAACGTCTTCGAGCCGACCTTGTACTCGACAACAAAAATGATTCCAGAATGTAAGATTACGAGATCGGCCCTGCGGCCCATTCTCGGGATCAGAAATTCCATCGAGAAATGCGCGTCGGGAAGGTCTCGAGCAAGCTCACGCAAATGCTTGATCTGGTAATTCCACGCTGAGCGCTGGGCCGGCTCAATAGGAAATGAAAGCTTCCCCGCAAGCTGCCCATATATTTCGGCATCGCTGAAGGTTCTAACCTCGGAGGCGGAAAGTGTGATGAATGTGCGATGCATCTTCGGTGGATGAGCTAAAGCCAACCAGCAAGCAACGCCCTAAGCTTTCGGAGGCTCGTGGATCGAGACCGACAGCACGCTATTTGAAGAAGCGATCGGTCGGGTCATTCTCAAATTCTTCTTCCATCGCGATCCCTGTTCGAGCCGCAGGCGAAAACCCGAACTCTGCCGCGAGAGACTTCATGTTCGCAGTCTGCTGATTGAACATACGCTGGTAAGGTGAGAGCACCACGTTCCCGTTCGAAGTACGAATGAGAAGCGCCGAGTTCGCAAGCTTTTGCGCAGCCTGATTTCGGAGATCGACGGCGACGACCCAGGAGACAAAGAGCTCACTGTCCATCCCTTTGAGCAAGCCATATGGAGCTGCAGCTACAGCGTGCTCCCAAATCCGCAGCTGGTCGGGCGTCAGCCAATCGGGCGGTGCAGATAGCCCATCCGTCGGTTGGGGCTCGCAAGAACGCAGCCTTTCCGCCCGCCGGTCGCGAGAGTTTTCAATCAATTTCAGATGGGTGGGTTTGGTACGACGTCCCATTCCTAACTCCTTGCCATCTATTCTCACCTGTGGGGCGGACAAAACCAAGACCGAGCGGGGCGGATCGCGAGAGATGCGATGCGACGCGTAGATCCACGTAATTCAAAATTTCGACCAAATGGGAAATTTTGCCCCCCGCCGGTGTCCGTCCTTTCCTCCCCAAGGTTTCTAACACCCCCCTCCCCACCACGCGGCTCTATCCAAGTTTTTTCGCTTTGGTGTTGCGGATTGAACTGGTGCGACAAACGCACAGGTCTCCAGTGACGAAGACCTGCGCGGGGCGGCCTTTAGTAGACGGTTACGAGCTCACACCCACTTCGTGAAGGAGCGGTAATCCATAGCTTCGAACGTCTCTGCGAGCATATACAGCTCAATCTCCAGCTGCTTGTTGCTCTTCTCAATGATCACGGTTTGCCAGGCGATCAAGGTACGGATTTTTTCAAGGTCGCTCGCTTGGGGTTCCTCCCGAGCAATCAGCACGAGATTATCGCGGTAGATCTCTCCGTAAGGACGCTCCATGGTTTCCCCGGGGGGCAGGAACCAGTTGCTGAACTCGCTGCCCTCAGGAAGCCTATCGTGGACCGGGTCCGGCGAACACTCCCAGAAGAGCGCATCACCACTGAACTTGATGCCGAACTGAAACTCTTGGGACCCGTCAGACAAATTCCAGTTCGACTGGAGAACAACTTCATCATCGAGCCATAGCGGTACACTACCGAAGCGTTCATGTGTCCGCTCCACAAGCAAATTCAAGTCAGCCTCCCGGCAACCCTCGTTAAACTGCCGCAGTGCAAGGTCGTTGCGATGCTGCAAGTAGCTGCTCAGGTTGAGCTGGGAAAACAAGCGGCGCTGGTGGAAACCCAGCGAACCGCTAACACCATCTAAAACGTTAAGCTCGTAGCTATCCAATTGAATATCTTCAGCCATTTAATCCTCCTAGGTAAATTTTTAAAAATGTTCGAAATTAAATTCAATAACGCGCTATGAGCGGTCTGCTATGCTTGCCTAGTTCGAACGACCACGCGTAACGCGCCTCCCCGGTTAAAAGTCGAGACGCCAGGGCTGTGGGCCTCGCTGAGCCATGAGCGGAGGTAGCGACCTCCCCCCCTCCCATTGGCGAGAGCAGTCCTTCGCAGGGCGATCATGCTCCTCGGGGTCACCCACGTTGGATCCGCCCAATTTGAACCCGACACCAATGGACGCGGCCGGCAAGCGCAGAAGCAGCAGCGCTCGAAACCCCATCGATGCATTGATCAAGAACATCACGAGCGGAGACAGGGCAGACTACGGTGATGCCGAACGGCCCCGGCCCAGAGCCGTCGCCAAGCGCATCGACCTGGATGGCCGAGCGGCGAAGCCAATCGGGCTCACTGCCAGCAGCACGGATGATCTCCGCACGCACCGCCTGCCCTTCCACGCCTTCGGTCATCTTCTCGATCACCTCGGGCAACGCCAGCCGTTCGGTCGTAGCAGGCCCACCCAAGGGGCCTGCAGGCGAACGAACAGGGCGCGACTGCCCGCCTCGTGCGCGCGCGCTAGGTTGATTAGGGTTACTTAGGGTTTCCCCGCAGCAGCTGCGGGGGGCCCCGGCAGGAGCTGCGAGGGTAGGCGCAGGAGCTGCGGGGGTGGGCGCTTTCGGCACGCCCGCATCTACTGCGGGGGACGATACTTCGCCAAACGCCACCGGATGGATCCAGTAATTGCACCCGATCCCGAGTTTCTCTTCACGAGTTATATGCCCAGCCTTCTCCAGCCGCTGGATAGCCGCTTGCACGGTTCGCTCACAATACGAAGTCTTGACCATGAGGTTCAACTTAGGGTTCCCAGCCCGATTCAAAGCAACGCGAGACTTAACAGCAATCCACGTGTGGCCCTCTTCGTCATTCGCAGCGTCTGCCAGCGCCATAAGCACCCACTTGTCCGTAGGCGACATTTTGAGGGGCCAAATTTTGCTCATGATAGTGATGCTCATGGAAGATATTGCCGGGCGACGTGATCGCGCCCTGCTTCCTCACTACGCGCCTCAATTTCTGCGTGAACGCCTGGCGGAACCCGATTGTGCATCACGACAGCTGCTCACCCGATCGCCAGCAGCGCTCGCACTCCTCAACTTCGTCGATGTGGTAGCGGACGCTGTTGCCGATCTTGGCGTAGGAGGGGCGACTGCCTTTCAGCCTCCATCCCTCAAGGGTTCGGGGACTCAGTCGCCACCTCTTGGCTAAGTCATACTGAGTGAAGAAAACCTGAGCGTGCATAACTGTACCTCCAGAGAGGCCGTAAGAAATAGTGAGTATGTCGCAGAGGAGGCAAACACAGCATATTTTAAAATACTGGTTAGAACGGACGCTGAGCGAAAAAATTGCTTTTTTTTGGGTTTCCTCAATTTTATCCACAGAAGAAAGCGTGGCACACGCTTCTTGTAAGGAAGGGCCTGTACCCTACCCTCTTTAATCCGGCGCGACGCTCAAGAGAGCCTTATATGACGCAGGAGGATAACCGCGATTATGCGAAGTCGACTGCCCAGCGGTCACGCGGGAAATTTGGGACCGGTGGCCTTCGTGCCAGCCGTCGTTCTTTGCGGCAGCTCTTGGGTCGATCGAAGACTATCTGCTTTCCGGCGAGCAAGCTATGAAGGTGGCCAATCTCTGCGATACGCACCCGAAGTTGTCGCCGGCACCGCAAGAAAAGGTCCTGAGATCCAACTTTTCAGGATAAGGAACAGCAAACAGATACCCGGCTTAAATCGGATTCTCGATCGAAGCGGGGGGCTGGCTGAACCAGTTGGGTCCGCTTTCAGTCATATAGATGCAGTCCTCCAGCCGAACACCGAACCGGCCCGGCAGGTAGATGCCGGGCTCGTTCGAGAAGCACATGCCAGGCGCCAATGGAGTTTCCTCCCCGCGCACCAGATTGATCGGTTCGTGCCCGTCCATGCCGATTCCGTGGCCGGTGCGGTGGGAGAGACCAGGCAGCGCATAGCCAGGACCGTAGCCCATGCTCTCGTAAAAGGCGCGCACCGCATCGTCCACGCGGCCCGCGGGCGTGCCGATCTGCGCCGCGTCGAACACAATGCCTTGGCCGCGCGCTACGGTCTCCCATACGCGCGCCACGTCTGCGCGGATCGATCCGTAGGAAAAGGTGCGCGAGACATCGCTTTCGTAACCGTGGACCGCACAGCCGCAATCCATCAGCAGCACCTCGCCGTCGGCGATCCTATGGACCTGCCGCGAGCCATGGGGATAGGCGGACGCCTCGCCCACCAGCGCCAGCGAGAATTGCGGGGTGCCGCCCAGCGCCCGCGTCGCACCGCTCATCAGAGCAGAAATCTGCGCGCCGGTCATTCCGGCCTCGACGCGCGGCCAGGTCCAGCGATAGGCCGCCATGGTCACGTCGGTCGCGAGCTGCATCAGAGCGATTTCCGACGCGCTCTTGTGCATCCGCAACGCGCGCACCACCGGATCGGCGGACACCGTGCGCATCTGTGGCAGGAGGGCCGCCAGACCATCGGCCACGAAGAAGCGCGCGGTCTCCTCGATGCCCAGCCGCCCGCTTGCAAGGTTGCGCTCGTGCAGCCATGCGGCGATCAGCGCCAGCGGGCTTTCATCTTCCTGCCAGACGCGCAGCTGGACCGGAATATCTAGCGTCTCTCGCACGGAGGGTTCTTCGAAGAAAGGCGTCACGATCAGCGGCTCGCCTTCGCGAGGCAGGACTGCGCCTGTCACGCGCTCGCTTCGACCCCACTCGACGCCGGTGAAATAGGTCAGCGAGGCGCCCGGTTCGATTACCACGGCGGCAATGTCGTTCGCTTCCATCAGCGCCTGCGCACGGGCGATCCGCTCCAGTCGTTCCGCTGAGGTGATGGGCTTGGCCGCGCCGGTCATGTCCGACAGCTGCGACAGATCGGACTGCGCGGCGCGCAGGATTGGCGCGTAGGCGAGCGCGGGGATGGCGAGCGAGGCGCCCAGAACGGCGCGGCGGGAAGCGGTAAAGATCATGCCTGCCGGATGGCCGGTTCATCCGCACTGCGCAAGCCGCGACCGCCGCTAATGGGCCGTTAGCTGCCATTCCGGTTCGCGGGTCTCGCGATGCCATTCCTGCCATTCCGCTAACGACCTCGAACAAATCGAAGCGCCCGAGGGTCGCCGACTGTTTTGCCATACTCCCCTTCGTCCGCCTACGTCCTTCCGACGACCTCTGGTCCGCCTCGGCTTACGCCGCGAGCGCGACCGGAGCCCTGTAATCCTCGTTCTTCGTGAGCGCTGCCCAGACGACCAGCGATAGCTTCAAGGGGCCCAGCGCTCACGATCTGATTGCAGTACCTCAGGTCCTTCGCTCGAGTTGCTTGACAATAATGGAACACAGGCCGAGCCTGCGGACTCAGTCCTCAAGCCGCACTAACTGACATCAACGAGGATGCGGTCGCTCCATTCGCTTGCTGATCCCAGCGTGCGCAACGGCTTCTCTCTCGAAGCCCGTCGGAGATCGATATGACTGAGCCCGATCCAGACACACTAAACCTCTTGGTCGGCAAGATGCTGGGTGATCTCGGCGGTGCCTACAGCGTGCCGACGGTCCGCATTGGCATCCGTCTGGGCCTGTTTGACTCTTTACATAGTCAAGGACCAGCAGCTTCCGCCGAGCTTGCGACCCGCCTCGGGCTTGCAGAACGGTATGTCCGGGAGTGGGCGCTAGCGCAGGCTGCCAACGGTTACATTGATTTTGATCCGGAAACGCAGCGTTTCAGCATCTCTCCCGAGCAGGCGATGGTCTTTGCCATCAAGGACAGCCCGTTTTACCTAGAAGGAGCTTTCGAATTGGCCGCCGCCATGATCGAGGGTGAGCCTAAGGTCGAGCAGGGGTTCCGAACAGGAGGCGGCGTGGCTTGGGGCGAGAGCGCAGGATGCCTGTTTTGTGCGGTAGGAGCCTTCTTCCGACCCGGCTACGTAAACAGCATTGTTCAGTCTTGGCTTCCTGCCCTTGAAGAAATGGTGCCGCGGTTGGAAGCTGGCGCCAAGGTTGCGGACGTGGGCTGCGGCGTCGGCTTTTCAACTCTCCTAATGGCCGAGGCTTTCCCGAAGAGTCACTTCATCGGTTACGACTTTCATACCCCTTCGATCGAACAAGCGAACGCCCATGCCGCGGCGCATGGGTTGAGTGATCGCGTCAGGTTCGAAGCGGCTCCCGCCAAAGAGATTTCCGAAGCCGATTTCGATCTGATCACCATGTTTGATTGTCTGCACGACATGGGCGATCCGCGCGGCTGCGCTGAACACCTGCACAAGATTCTCAAGAAAGACGGCACTTGGATGATCGTTGAACCGATTGCGGGAAACAGTCCTGCTGAGAACATCGGTAACCCGGTAAGTCGCCTCTATTACAATGCATCCACAATGGTTTGTGTGCCGACATCGCTTGCCCAAGAGGTCGGCGAAGCCCTTGGCGCCCAAGCTGGACAGGAGAGGCTCACGCAAGTGATCACAAGTGCAGGCTTCGGCAATGTCCGAAGGGCTAGCGAAGGACCTTTCAACATGGTTCTGGAAGCGCGACCGTAGCAAAAAAGCGTTGCGAAAGCCGACGCTCCACCAGTTCTAGCTAAGCCTCGACCCCTTCAGTGGGCTCGAGCAGATTCGTTTCTCAATTCACCAGTACGGCTTTCACACGCGGCATCACCCGTCGGCTTACCCGTACGCTGTCTCCATTTTGCATGGCTAGGCTACCGGTACCCGACGGATCGCGCGTCAGTGCCGACACGAAGCCGGTATTGACGATGTGCGAACGGTGCACGCGGAGAAAAGTCGAGGGAAGTGTCTCCTCAAGCTCGTTCAGTGTCCCGCCGTGGAGCAGCGTCCTGCCGCACGAAAGTATCAGTTCGACATAATCGTCCGCCCCCCGGCAGTGGACGATATCGTCGGCAAGAATTAAATCGGTGCGTCCCATCGCGGCCACGGACACGCGAACCGGTTTGTCGCGCTGGCGCGCCCGGTCGAGCGCCGCGTCCAGCCGTCCGGCGCGCGCCGTTTCCTCAATCCGGCGCTCCTCCTCCGCGACGAATGCAACAGCCTGCCGGACAAACAGGAAACCCAGCAACGCCGCCACGGCAAAATAGAAATGGCGATCGAGAAACTCGAAGCGCGCCCAGACAATCAGCCCGGCGAAAGTTGCGAGCGCAGCAAGATACACCAATGCACCCGGTCGCCGCTGCAACGACCACCAGCCAAGCGCAGCGATCCCAATGGTTGTCGGCACCAGCAGCATCATCATCGTCTTGCCGTCGAACCCTGGCGTCACGAGTGCGACCACCACCGCGACAATCGCGACTGCCGCCAGCGCCTGGGCAAGCCGGCGCACTACGAACCGGCTCCACAGATAGCCAAACAGGCTCAGCCCAAATCCTAACGAACAGGCGAAGATCGCCGACAGCCGCAGATCGTGCACTGGATAGGAATATCCCCACAGTCCGCGCGACACTTCGGCGAAAAGCTGCCCTGCTGCGAAGATCGACATCGCCGTCAGCAACGCCGATCCGGCGGTGTCGCGCCCGCGCACCGCCATCGCTCCGAAGTAAAGTGCGGCCGCCACGAACGCGCCGAAGGTGATCAGCGAAGGCCAGTAAGCAACCAGTGCCAAATGCGCGGGCTGTTCATAGGGCGCGACCCCGATCCAGTGCACCGGCTGGTCGAGGTGGAAATAGCCGTGCATCCCCGACATGTGGATCGCGATGTGGTTCGCCCCGGGAAGGACCAGCGCGGGCGGCACGAAGAACACTGCGTCCATCCGTCCTGGCAGCTCGGTATCCGCGTTCGAACCGGGGCGCCCATCGTCGCCGAGCTTGTAACCGTTCCACCAGACACTGCCCGCCATTTTGCCCGACAGATAGAGTCCTAAAGGCCTAGCCTCGCTTTCCATGGACAAGTGGACCGTGCCCAGCACCCACAACAACCGCCCTTGCGGATCGATCTCGCTGATGCGCGTCTCATTGCAGGTCTCCGGGTTTATGCCATCGGGACTTTTCGCGCTCACGTCGCTGCAGGCCCGCAGATCGCTCACCTCGGTGGCGACCGATTGCGCAGCCACGGGAGCAGCAAACATAGCAAGCAGCAGGACTAAGAGCAGGCGCAGCGGCATCCCTTGCACCCATAGCCGGTCTTGACCGGTTAAGCCCGACCATTCGCGGAACGGGCATGACCGTTCGCCGCAAAATATGTGACAGGCAGCGGAAGGCGGTGCCACCTTCCATGCAGACGATCCTGATTAGAGGCTGACCCAATGACCCGCTTTCCTCTCCTGCTGCTTGCCGCCTCGATGCTCACCTGCCCCGCTGCGGCACAGGTGAAGGGTGAAGGTCCGATTACCTTCGAAACCTTCGAACGCCGCACCGCCGACGCGTTCGAAGGGACCTTCACCGTGCCGGAGAATCGTGCCGACCCTGAAAGCCGCACGCTTACCCTCCATTATGTCCGTTTTCCGGCAACGACCGATACGCCCGGCGCGCCGATCATATATCTGGCCGGCGGACCGGGCGGATCGGGGATCAACACTGCGAAGGGTGCCCGCTTCGATCTGTTCATGGATCTGCGCAAGTTCGGCGATGTCATTGCATTCGATCAGCGCGGCACCGGTGCCTCGAGCGATATTCCGCGTTGCACCTCACAGGTCACGATTCCCGCGTCCCAGCCGGCAGACGAGGCGCAACTGACCGCTTATTACCGCCGCGCGACCGACGAATGTGCGACCTTCTGGCAAAGCGAGGGGGTCAATTTGGCGGGCTATACAACCGCCGAAAGCGCTGCCGATCTGGACGCGCTGCGCCGCCATCTCAAAGCGGAGAAGATCAGCCTGTGGGGCATTTCCTACGGCACCCATCTCGCGCTCGCCGCGATGCGGCAGATGGACGGACGGCTCGACCGGGTCATTCTGGCAAGCGCAGAGGGCTTGGCGCAGACGGTCAAGCTGCCCGCGAGCACCGACGCCTATTTCGATCGGCTCCAGACCGCGATCGATAGTGTGCCGGCCGCAAAGGCGATCTATCCCGACATCGTCGATCTGATCCGACGGGTGAACGTCCGCCTTCGCGATCATCCCAAGATGCTGCATCTGCCGCAAAAGGACGGCTCGCATATCGAAGCGATCCTCGACATGGGTTCGATGCAGCGCATCGGCTCAGCAATGATCGCCGATCCTGCAACCGCAGCGATGCTGCTTGCGCTCTACCGTGCGATCGACGCCGGCAATTATGATCCGATCACGATGGTCGTCGGTGGTTACTTCCAGCCCAATAATCCAATCACCCTCGACGCGATGCAGCTCGTCATGGACTTGGCCTCGGGGATTGACGACGATCGCCTGGCACTGGTCGATGATCAGGCGAAAACTGCACTGCTCGGGCGGTATCTCAATTTCCCCATGCCGCAGCTTCGCGGTGCGATTGCCGGCGTAGACCTCGGCCCCGATTTTCGCGCCTCCCCGAAAAGCGAGGTCCCCACCTTGCTGCTCACTGGAACGCTCGACGGTCGCACCTATCCCGATGAGCATGCAGAGGCCGTAGCGGGCCTCACACAGGTCGACCAGGTCACCGTGGTCAATGCCGGCCATAACCTTTTCATGGTCTCGCCGGAGGTAACCCAAATTATCGCCGCTTGGATGGCCGGCGCGGAAGTTGATGGG
This sequence comes from Erythrobacter sp. QSSC1-22B, assembly GCF_001678665.1. Classification (GTDB taxonomy): domain Bacteria; phylum Pseudomonadota; class Alphaproteobacteria; order Sphingomonadales; family Sphingomonadaceae; genus Qipengyuania. Next base: position 112,764 of record NZ_LZRP01000005.1, on the reverse strand, counting down.
ACGCGGATCACCATCGGACTGCCCGACTTTGAGAATCCGATGCCCTAAAGGGGGCAGCACGCGATCATGCGCGCTAGTGACGTCGGAAAATCCAATCAAGCTGGCCAGCACCTACCTGCCCCATTCAGGGGGGCTTTGGCGGACGATCGCTCATTGGCTCAGTCTCAACAGTCGCAAATGGGGAGCTTTCTGCCTCAGGTACTCATCTGAACGATGGGCCGCTTTCAAAAAGATTCATCGACCCGTTGAATGGCCGAAATTAGGGCGCAAACCAGCCGCCCGAGAAAATAACACCATTTATGTGAAGCGTTTGGCGAGTAAAGATCGCAGTCCTTAGCCTAGTGCACTCGCCCATTGGTCGCATTTTTTTATTGGGACCGGGCGATCTTCGGACCTGGCACCGGTGAAAGCCAACGACGAGAGTTTGGGGGAGCTCCGACCTAAATCTTTGACCGCCGGTATCCAGCCGCGCGAGCCTCTGTCTCGGAACAGAAAACTTCTTCGGCCCGAGTTGCCTGGTAATATTTCATGCCTGGTAGATGATAGATCCAGTCACCGCGTCGGCTTCGATTTCCCTTGATCGTGCACCCGTAGTCAACCTGATCTGCAGTCTGCGACCGCCTCTGCCGAGAGGCCGGCCTATCTTCCAAGACAGGTGGCGCAGCTGCCTCTCCTTTTGCAAGACGATGATACTCCGGCAGAACAAACTCCGAGCGCCAAATCCCCTGCCGTGCTGACTTTGCGCGATGCTCGTGTCCGATGTAGGCGGCGCTGTAGCTGCGGTAGGCGGTCGCCCACCCATACTCCACCATCGTTGCGCCTAGTTCGAGACCGTTCGCATGACAGACTGCTAATACGCGCCCGTGAGCATCGTTGCCTTGCCCAAAGCAGGTCACGGTCTGGCCCTCGGCCAGCGAGCGCAATTGGGTCGCGGCCTCTTCGCCGCACCTCCACCGTTGCCCATCTCGCGTGCAATTCTGATCGAGTTCCGGAGCATCGATACCCTTCAGTCGCACATAGGTTTGGGCAATCTCGAGCGAGTCCCCGTCAACCACCCGCGCCGGCCCGCTCACATTTTGAGCGCTCGCAGGAACTGCGACTATCGATACCAGGGCGATGGCAAGGCTACGCATTCATGCAATCCTAGGGCAAAAAGATGAATAGTCGGTGTGTGGTGAGGCGACCCATCATGACTTGAACCCCGGTCCTACACGCACATCCCGGCTGCCGCATTTCGAGCAGCGCAGCCGTCCCTCGACCGCCGCGATCTGTTTCGACCACTGGCGCTGCTGACATAGCAATGTGATCGTGCGCGGGTCGATGATGGCCAGCCGCCTGCACACCCGGCAATCGACCCGGAGGGTGAAACCGTGTCTGCTGTAGTCCGAGATGGTGTCGAGCCGCTTCGAGCTCATGGCTTGCGCCGAATGGCCCAGATGAGCGCAGAGCAGGCTGTTATGACGGCGGCGATAGCTGCCAGGGCAGCCGAATCTAGAATGAGCATGTCAGTCTTCCGAGTCGATGGAAGTCCGCTATGTTCACATTTTGTTCGCTGTAGGAAAGTTCAATCTGCCGGTTGCGAGCGCTCGGCCAGCTGGGAGTAGCCATTCGCGACCTGCTCCCACAGCGCCACTGCCTGCGGTGAGCCCGCAGCCTCGAAGTGCGCCAGGCGCTCTGCGATGAACGTGTCACCGTGATCGCCATGGGTTCGCTCGACCCACAAAGCTAGGGCCCAGATTTCTTGCTTCCGGGTGACCGCCACCGCTACATCATCCACGAAACAGAAACAGCAACATGCCGCCTGCGGCGAAGATCATGAGGACGCCTAGCAGTGTGGCTTCGACCCAGGCCCGGCGCTCGTCCTTCGGGTTATGAGGCTCCCAATCTTTCATCGCCGCGAGATTGTCATCTGGCGGTGGTGAATGGCAAGTCCAATCGAGGAGAAGAGATGCCCTATCGAACCGCCCTGGTCGCTGCTGCGGTCGCCATTTGCCTGCCCTGCCCTGCGGCTGCGTGGGGGCAGCTGGGCCATCGCGTGATCGGCGAGATCGCCGACGAACGTATCAGCGGCAGGACCCGCGCCGAGATAGAGCTGATCCTTGGCAAAGAGGATCTGGCCGAGGCGTCCACATGGTCCGATGAGCAGCGCTCCAACCCCGCGGAGTTCTGGCAGCGTGAGGCGGGCGCCTATCACTATGTGACGGTGCCCGAAGACCAGACCTATAACGAGGTAGGTCCGCCCGAAGAAGGCGATGCGTTGAGCGCACTCGAGCGCTTTGCTGCCACCGTTCGCGACCGGAACGCATCGCGGGAAGACAAGGCCCTCGCGCTGAAGTTCATCGTCCACATCGTAGGAGACGTCCACCAGCCGCTTCACGTTGGCCATGGCGAGGACCGCGGTGGTAATGATGTGCGGCTTCGCTGGTTTGGCGAAGAGACCAATCTGCACCGGGTCTGGGACAGCCAGATGATCGAGGGCAAGAGTCTGTCTTATACCGAGTATGCGGCTTGGCTCGATCGCCAGATCGAACCGGCTCAGACCATTAGCTGGTGGGATGCCAACCCGCAGGCCTGGATCGGGGAAAGCGCGCAGATCCGCGACACGATCTACCCAACCACTGACGGGGAATTGCCGAACCTGGGCTATGACTACCAATTCCAGCATCTAGGAACGGCCGAGCTGCGGCTAAAGCAGGGCGGCGTCAGACTGGCGGCTTATCTGGATTGGATGTTTCAGACCGGCCTATAGGATAAATGCTAGGCCATTTTCCGATCGCGAGTGATCGAGAACGATGCGATAGGTTAGCCGCTGAAATAGCTGCGATGGCTTCGGCAGCGACAGCGCTGTCGATATGCATGCCCTTGGTCCTGCAAACCGTATTGTAACTATGACTGTTGCCGTTCGCGCAACAGCTTGACTCCTAATGGGGTTGGTAGTCTCTACGAGATGGGAGGCCGTGCCAGAGAGCATCGGTCGACAGGGGGAATACCAATATGAAATCGCTTTACCTAGCGGGAGCGTTGTGCGCGCTCTCCGCACCTGTGTTCGCGCAGGAAACCAACGTCACTCTGCAACCCGCACCCGCTGCGACGGTCCCATCGCCGATCGCAGCACCGCCGACCGCAAACGCCGTGCTTCGCGCAGGCACGCCAATTATCCTGCGACTACTGGAAGAAGTGACCACGAAGGAGAAGGCTGCTCGTGTCGGTCAACGCATCAAGATGGAAGTGGCCGCGCCTGTCGAAGTCAACGGCGTGGTCGTGATACCAGCTGGTAGTCCTGCCGAGGGCGAGGTCGTCTCGGTGCGCAACAAGGGCATGTGGGGCAAGTCGGGTCATCTTGCTGCCCGCGTGCTCTATACGCGCGTCAATGGGCGTCAAATTCGTCTGACAGGTAGCTTCGACGACAAGGGCGTAACGGGCACAGCAGGGGTCATTGGGGCTGTCGCGTTCGTTCCAATTGTGGGCTTCTTCGTGACCGGCACAAGCGCAGTTCTGCCGATGGGGGGCGAAGTGCCTGCTTTTATCGATGAGGACGTTCAGCTCGCTATGGTTGCCGCCGCTCCCGCGCCAATGGTGGTAGAAACTACGTCTACTACAGTGGTCGCTGCAGCAGCAACGGCTATTGAGGAGCCTGCTCCAGCAACAGCACAAACGACGGCGGTGGTCGAAAACTAGACGAGACTGAAGGGGGGCGCACTCCGGTGCGTCCCTGGGGCATCATTTAATTGGGTTGGCCCGAGTGCTGGTCACTAACGGTCTTACCCTGAGATGAAACACCAAGGAGTTTGAATAGACGCCGCGCCACCCAGCGGCGCAATCAGCGGGCGCGAATGAATTCGCGTTCGTCTGCCGACAACGCCTTTCGGTGCTGATCGCGAATATACATCATGTGACCAGAGTCGTAGTAGCGCCACTCGATCCGATCCTGGGGAAGACCGGTGCGGGTAAGTGCGTATTCGGCAGCAAAGAACGGGGTCGCGAAATCGTACCAACCTTGGCCCACGAAAATGCGCATTCCCGAATTTTCGCGCAATGCGCGGCCGAGGTAAGGCGTGACATTGAGATACGCGTTTGAATCGTCGTGGCCAGTGGCGAACTACGCAGTATGATCTGGGGCTTCCCGCTCACTTTGAAAAGCAAGAAGACCGGGCAACCGCTAAAACCCAAGCCGGTCAAAAACGCCCGCGCCGACAAGCTCGATAGCTTCATGTGGCGCTACAGCTTTGCCGAGCGCCGATGCCTTATTCCTATGACGAGATTTGCCGAGGCGGAGGGTGAATCGGGCAGCAAGACCCGCACGTGGTTCTCCCTGCCGGATCAGGACGTATTCGTCGTCGCAGGTATCTGGCGCGATACTGACGAATGGGGCTCGGCGTATTCGATGGTGATGACCGGGCCTGTGTGCATGTGGCAGACATTCACGACCGCATGCCCGTGGTCCTGCAGCACGACGACTGGGCAAAGTGGGTGGAGGGGCGCCGGAAGATGTGCGGGAGCTTTGCCGGCCTTATCCCGCTGCCATGACTGTCGATCGCACAGATGAGACGTGGCGCCGCGGCTGAGATGCCGCTGAGTTTGGACCCTTTAAGATGACCGAGTGTTGGCGGTCTCTTCACGAAAGGACCAACCATGATCAAACTCGCGGCCCTTGGGGCACTCGGCTTCGCCAAATACAAGTACTACCAGAAGAGCTCGAACCAAAGCGGTCGTGACGATGCGACGACAACGCAAAATGCCGTTGCTGGCGGGCCACTTAGCGACAAAGCAACCGTGCGGACGAAAGCCAATTCACCGATGACTTGATCGCCTTTGATTGAAGATTTTGAGTACATTGCTAGTAATATTTGAGGGGAGAGATTTATGCGACCGGTCTCACCCTTTTTATCAAATGCGGTAGCCACCACATATGGTTGGGGCTCGGCTTCGCTCCGTGGAGAAACGAAGACCTTTTGTCCGCATTTGGGCCGGTGGCTGAAAGGCAGGTCCTGGCTGGGATCGGGGCAAAGCCGCATGTCGGCTTTCGGGTAACCGCCACAGGACATTTCATGGCCGCAACTGGGTGGGAAGCTGCCATTGGACAGCACTCCCTTTCCGGTCCAAACTACCGGTTCGCAAGAGTGGAGAGGTGATGTCGATACTAGGGCTTGAACACATCCAACTTGCAATGCCACTCGGGGGCGAAGACACTGCGCAGGCTTTTTACACTGGTGTGTTGGGCATCCCGGAAGTGCCGAAGCCGTCCCATCTTGCTAGCCGTGGCGGCTGCTGGTTTGAGGATGGCGGTCTAAAAGTGCATCTCGGCGTGGAAGCCGACTTTAGGCCCGCTCGAAAAGCACACCCTGCGTTCCTGGTTAGCGATCTGCCCCAACTCGTCCGGCGGCTGCATCGAGGTGGACACTCTGTGGTGGAAGACCAACCCCTCGATGGGTTTGATCGGGTCTACGTTGACGACCCCTTTGGCAATCGGATCGAGCTCATGGAGCCGCGTCGATCGGAATCCCTCGGCTAGGGAAATTTGCGGAATGTCTGCAAGTGGGTGGAAAACTGAAGGAGCGGTTGTGCGGCACAGCTAGGGCGAGTTCGGAGGGGCATAATCCTTTCCACATCGATCAATTGCCTTGTGGCGCAAGGCCTTGCGATATTCTGTCCGCATCTGATCCGGCTGGAGCCTCGGGCAGTTTGCTAAAATCAGTTTCGATTGACCTTGGCACGGGCCCTCCAAGCTTCGGACAGAAAGAGATCAGGCTTGGCACACAGGGGGGCGGAGACAGATCAGGTGCCAGGGGATTGCCGGCATCCATAGTACTGGTGGCATAATCCTGGCGCGCCTCTTCGCGGCTCTGCAGCACGTAATCGCGCTGATCTTGAACCTGCGCGCAGACCACAATCTCGTTGGAAATGGTCGTTTCAAGGTCGGCATCAGCGCAGGCGTTCTCGACTAACTTCAGATCAAGGACAAAGCCGGTCTCGCCCGTCGTTGCGTCAACATTTGCTAGATTGGCTGCATCGGCAGCCTGCGCGAAATCAGGCGCAGGTGAAACTATCACCGTAAGACATATTATCAACAAGGCTCTGCACACAAACGACATATCGACCCAATGGCGACATTTAGCGAGCGGATATATTGCGGCCACTATCTGCAAGGGGCTCAAAGAAGACTAGGGTGCGATTGATTTAGGCCACATCGATAAATGGGCAAGATTTAGGTCGGCATCAGAAATTCCACTCCTAGCAAATCCAGGGTGGGAGCTGCCTGACCGGTCATGGTAGTGAGGATGGCCACCGGGAACGGCGTGAACTAGGGCGGGAAGCAGACTGGCGAGCTCTTCACTCGAAAACCATGAATACGGACCTTTAATTAGCAATCTGTAATTCTACGTCCCGCGCGTTATCGCGTAACGCCATATCCTTTCCTACGGCGTAACCAAAACATGCCATCACACCGACAGCGATTACAAACGATGCTAAAGCTTTGGATATCACTCCTTTTGATTTCGGAGCCTGGTTCACTACCTGATTCATAATTATCGTCCCTCGTTTACGACCGCTTGTAGGTTGAACCGGCAAAGGCATCAATGTCCACAAATGGGTCGGAAGCAGAACGTCCGCATTAGCGGTTCGGTGGCCAGAAGCGGACGGCCCGCAATCGCACCCAATGAATGACGTCAAGCGCAAGTCTGATGGGTGATCTCAGCAAGTTGTCTCCATCTCCTGACAGGCGCCCAAGGCCCCCTCCATGCTGCATTCGTGCTGCATGGAGATTGAGGGAATGGCGCGGAAAAGCCCGTAACCGTCTGAAAAGAGAAGGAACGGCTCGGAATCGGCTGGGACCAAGGCTTTTAGACACTAGCTATTGAATTTGTTGGGAAAAAATGGATGCCCCGTGAGGATTCGAACCTCAATTGACGGAGTCAGAGTCCGTAGTCTTACCATTAGACGACGGGGCATCGGCACCGGGTCGGGCGGGACTCGCCTGCGCCCCCGACGCGAGGCGGCCATCTAGGTGGGAGTTCCCGGCAGGTCAAGACCGCGCAGCGCCGTGCCTCGCAAGTCCTTGCTCCCGCGCCGCATCGGCTGTAGCACTCCTGTCAGGTCCCCGCGCCGGCCTTTTCGGAGCGCGGGAGGAAACAGAAAGATTTGCCATGGCGGACCATTCTCCGCCGGACTTGCACGCAGCGGCTGGCAAGCGCAGGGGTAAGACGTCCGGCAAGGTAGCCGATTTCCGCTACAAGCTCCCCTCCCGGCCCGACAAGAAAGCCCGCGACTCCCGCGGCCCTCTCAACGCACCGCCCGGCCATGTCCGCCACGAAAGCGGTCCGCGCCGTCAGGCCTATGCTGCGCTCGATCTGGGCACCAACAATTGCCGCCTGCTGATTGCGCGGCCTTCGGGCGAAAATTTCACCGTGATCGATGCCTTCAGCCGCGTGGTCCGCCTGGGCGAAGGATTGGCGGCCTCGGGCAAGCTCTCCGATGTGGCGATGGAGCGCACGCTGGGCGCGCTGCATGTCTGCGCCGAGAAACTGCGCCGCCGCAACGTCCATCTGGCGCGCTCCGTCGCGACCGAGGCCTGCCGCCGCGCCTCCAATGGCGAGGCCTTTATCGAGCGGGTGCGCGAGGAAACCGGGATCGCGCTCGATATCATCTCGGCGCAGGAAGAGGCGCGGCTGGCGGTGCTGGGCTGCCACATCCTGCTCGAGGACGGCGTCGGCCCCGCGGTCATCTTCGATATCGGCGGGGGCTCGACCGAACTGGTGCTGATCGAACCCGGTGGTCCGGTGCCGCGCATCCTCGACTGGCTGAGCGTCCCTTGGGGTGTGGTCTCGCTCACCGATTCGGTACAGCCCCCCGATGGCACCAGGCATGGCCGCGCGGTCCGTTATGCCGAAATGCGCCGGTTGGTATCGGAAAGCTTCACCCCCTTCGCCGAACGCATCGCCGACACGGCGCGCGAATCGGAAACGATCCGCCTGCTGGGCACCAGCGGCACGGTGACCACCCTGGCCAGTATCCATCTTGAACTCCCGCAATACGACCGCCGCGCGGTCGATGGGCTGATTGTCCCTTCGCAATCGATGCGCGAGATCTCGCTGCGGCTTTCAACCATGAGCGAGGCGGATCGCCGCACCCTGCCATGCATCGGCGACGATCGCGCCAATCTGGTGGTGGCGGGCTGCGCGATCCTGGACTCGATCCTCGATATCTGGCCGGCGAAGGAACTCGCGGTTGCCGATCGCGGTATTCGCGAAGGCATCTTGCGCAGCCTGATGGCCGCGGACGAAGTGGCAGAACGCAGCCGCGAAAGTCGGCTGCGCATTCGCGAGGAAGATTTGTGAGCCGTTCAGGGCGCGATTCGGACCGAAGGGTCAAGACGGCGAAGGGGCGCACCGCCTCTTCCACCCGCTGGCTCGAACGCCAGCTCAATGATCCTTACGTCAAGCAGGCGAAGGCCGAAGGCTATCGCAGCCGCGCGGCCTACAAGCTGATCGAGCTCGACGAGAAATTCGCGCTGCTCAGAGGCGCCGAGCGGGTGGTCGATCTCGGCATTGCACCCGGTGGCTGGAGCCAGGTCGTCCGCAAGGTCGCACCCAAGGCGACGATCGTCGGGATCGACCTGCTCCCGACCGAACCGATCGAGGGCGTCACCATCTTCGAGATGGATTTCCTGGACGATGCCGCGCCCAAGGCGATGGAAGAAGCGCTACAGGGTGCACCCGATCTGGTGATGAGCGACATGGCCGCCAACACGGTGGGCCACAAGCAGACCGACCATCTGCGCACGATGGGGTTGGTCGAGGCCGGCGCTTGGTACGCGATCGAGACTCTGGCGCCAGGCGGCGCCTTCATTGCCAAGGTGCTGGCAGGCGGAACCGATGCCGAGCTGCTCAACCTGCTGAAAAAGCATTTCCGCACGGTCAAGCATGCCAAGCCTCCGGCCAGCCGGAAGGGATCGTCGGAGTGGTATGTGGTGGCGCAGGGGTTCAAGGGGCGCGAGTAAGGGCGCCCCTCGTTACCTAGGCTCGTTTTCCTGAGACGGTTTTCGCGACCAATTCGCGAAGCCCATTTCGCTCAGCGCGAAGTTTATTCGCTTGCCTCGACCGGACCGGAAGGAACCGGCTGCTCGTCACCCATGGCACCAACTGCTTCGGGGGCATCCGCAGCGGCGCCCTCGACAGCGCCAGGACCTTCACCCGGACTATCGACACCCTCCTCGGCAGCCGGGGCCGCGGGCTCGGGCTTGGCCGGCGCCCCGCCGAAGGTCGACAGATATTCCATCACATTGGCGCGATCTTCAGGCTTGGACAGGCCGGCGAAGCTCATCTTCGTACCGCTGGCAAACGCGCGGGGGCTGGTGAGCCACTCGTTCATGTTTTCCCAGGTCCACTGGCCGCCGTGATCGGACAGCGCGCTCGAATAGGCGAAACCGGGAGCAACGCCAGCGATCGCCTTGCCCATCGAACCGTAGAGGTTGGGCCCGATACCGCTCGCTCCACCCTGCTCGATCGTGTGGCAGGCGGTGCATTTGGCGAACACGGCTTCGCCCGCGGCGGCATCGGCGGACGCCAGCAGGGTCCCCAGGTCCGGTCCGGCATCCTCGCCGGCACCTTCTTCGGGCGCATCGATGAAATAGCCCGGTTCCTCGGGCATTTCAGGACTGTCGGCATGAAAATACATACCCGAACCGATCGAGGCGCCGAGCGCGACGATCCCGGCGAAGAGAACCCATCCGGAGGCGGTATTGAACTTGTCGTCCATGCGTGAATCGTCCGCAAACTTGTTTGATGATGTCGGTTGGGCGACGCTCTAGGGGCGCAGCAGCCCGCGCGCAAGTGCGACCGACGCGCCTTGGCCTGCAGGAGCTGCAATTCGCTTGCGGCGCTCGAGCGGCCCCGATAGCACGCCCGCCATGCGCAAATTCCCCCAACCCGCCCTGGCTATGGTCGACACGATGCGCAGCGCGGCGCAGGCCGACCCGGCGCGCACCATCGCTTTCGGCGGTGCCCCCGGCTCGAATTCCCACCAGGCGACGATGCAGTTCGCGCCCGAAGCGCTACCGCTGCCCTGCTACGGCTTCGAGGACGCGCTCGACGCGGTGAAGGCAGGGCAGGCGGGCGCGGCCATGATCCCGATCGAGAATTCGCAGCACGGCCGGGTCTCGGACATTCACTTCCTGCTGCCCGAAAGCGGGCTGGCGATCGTGGCGGAGCATTTCATGCGCATCACCCACGCGCTTATGGCGCTGGGCGACGGCCCCTTCGAGGCCGCCTACAGCCATCCCCAAGCGCTCGGGCAATCCCGCGAATTCCTGCTGGCGCGCGGGATCGTACCGATGAGCTACGCCGACACCGCCGGCGCGGCAGCTTATGTGGCGGAGCGCGGGCGCCCCGAACTAGCCGCGCTCGCGCCGCCGATGGCAGCCGAACTCTACGGCCTGAAGATCGTCGAACAGGCGGTCGAGGATGCGCATGACAACACCACGCGCTTCGTCTTGCTCGCCAGGAAAGCCCGCGATCCGGCGGGGCTGGATGGCGCGCCGCCGATGACGACCTTCATCTTCGAGGTGAAGAACGTGCCCGCCGCGCTCTACAAGGCGCTCGGCTGCTTCGCCACCAATGGCGTCAACATGACCAAGCTGGAAAGCTACCAGAAGGGCGCCAGCTTCGCCGCGACGCGGTTCTACGCCGACATCGAAGGCGCGCCGGGCGATCCGCGGGTCGATCAGGCACTGGAAGAACTGGCCTTCCACTGCAACAGCGTCCGCCTGCTCGGCAGCTACGCGCAGGCGCGCAAGCGGGGATGAGCATGGCCACCCGGCGTGGCGTCATGCTTGGCGGTCTCGCCTTGGCGGGCGCGGCCTGCGTGCCGATCGGGGCGGATAATAACGCCCGGCTGGAAGCCAAGCTGCGGATAGTGGAAGCCGGGGCCGGTGGGCAGTTGGGAGTCTTTGCGCTCGACACGCAGACCGGGCTCGGGCTCGGCCATCGCCAGACCGAGCGCTTCGGTCATTGCTCGAGCTTCAAGGCCTCGCTCGCGGCGATGGTGCTGCAGCTCGACGCCGATGGCACCATCTCGGCGGATGAGCATGTCCGCTGGACGCGCGATCAGCTGATGGCGGTGTCGCCCTTTACCACCGAGCGGCTGGAACAGGGTGCGACCCTGCACGAACTGGCCGAAGCGACGCAGAAATATTCCGACAACGCCGCGGCGAACATCCTGCTGGCGAGGCTCGGTGGACCGCAGGCGCTGACCGCGTTCTGGCGGCGCATGGGCGACGATGCCAGCCGGCTCGATCGCACCGAGCCCGAACTCAACAACGTGCCGCCGGGCGAATTGCGCGACACCACCACGCCGCGCGCCATGGCGACCACGCTGGCACGGATGCTCTATGGCGGCGGGCTGGATGCGCAGGCGGGCGAGAGGCTCAAGGGCTGGATGCACGACACCCCCACAGGATTGCGGCGGGTGCGTGCAGGCCTGCCCGAAGGCTGGCATGCCGGAGACAAGACCGGCACCTCGATCTGGCCGGGAATGGGCGGTCTCTATGTCGATATCGGATTCATCGAACCGCAGCAGCGTGCGCCGCTGACCTTCGCGACCTATTACCGCGCGCCTACGATCCATGGCGCCATGGATCCGGTATCGGAAGCCGTGCTGGCTCAGGCGGGGAGCATTATCGCCCGCTGGGCCACGGGCTGATCGCGGCTAGTCTTCGGCGAAAATTGCGATCTCGTTGACGCCCTTGCTGGTCGCGCGCCCGCGGTACATGCCGCTGGTGTTGAAGCTGAACACCGCCGCGCCCGAGGGCGCGACCACGATCACTCCGCCATCGCCGCCCAGCTCCTTGACCTCGGCCATCACGGCGTCGGCGACGTTCTCCACCAGTGCATCGGTCAGCGTGATCTCGCCCCCGCCTTCGCTCTGGCCGTTGTCGAATTCCTCAAGCGCGGTGTCGCCAGCCAGCCGCAGCCGTGTGCAGATCTCCTGCGCTACGCCGACGCGGATGAAATACTCGCCCGCGCCCGTGGCCGATACCGCGCAGCTGCGGTTGTCGGCATAGGTGCCCGCGCCGATGATCGGGGCATCGCCGATCCGGCCCCAGCGCTTGCCGGTCATCCCGCCAGTCGAGGTGCCTGCCGCCAGATTGCCCGCCTGATCGAGCGCCACCGCGCCGACCGTGCCGAATTTGTGATCCACGTCATAGGCCGAGAGCTGGTCGGCCTTCATCCGCTCGAGCGCCTCGCGGCGGGGCGCGGTCTGGAACCATTCAGGCGCGACCGTTTCAATCTCGCGTTCGCGGGCGAATTCCTCGGCGCCTGCGCCACTCAGGAAGACATGGCGCCCGTCGCGCATCACCGCGCGCGCCAGCAGAATCGGGTTCTTGACTGCGGTGATCCCGGTGACCGCCCCCGCGGTGCGATCGCGCCCGTCCATCACCGCGGCGTCGAGTTCATTGGCGCCTTCCCAGGTGAAGACTGCACCGCGCCCGGCGTTGAACTTGGGGTCGTCCTCCATCAGCAGGATCGCCGCCTCGACCGCATCCATCGCGGTGCCGCCATCGCGCAGCACCGCTGCACCGGCATCGAGCGCACCCTGCAGCGCCGCCTCGTATTCCGCTTCGCGCTCGGGGGTCATGTTCTCGCGCGAGAGCGTCCCCGCCCCGCCGTGGATTGCGAAGGACCAGGCCTCCGCTTCATGCGCCGTGGCGGGGGTGGCGAGAAGGGTCGGCAAAGCGAGCAGGCCGAGGGCGACAGCGATAAAAGAACGGGTCATGCCAGCGCGATAGCACGGCAACTTATCCACTCCACTACAAATCGATTTTGGAACAACAGCGACCACGTGGTACCCTTCGACGTACAACAACCAACGGGGAGAGCTTTCGATGCAAATCGGCAATTATCGTTTCGACGAGGAGGTCGCGATGACCGTGCTTGAAAAAGCCGTCGTCGCAATCCTCATCCTTATCGCCACATGGGCATTGGCGAAGGCCGCGAAATGGGCCTTCGCCAAGCTGGTCGACAATGTTGCGTTCTTCCAGCGCGCGACCGGGACCGGCTCCTCGCTGGGGGAATCGCTGGGCAAGATCGTCGCGCTGTTCATCTGGCTGTTCGGTCTCATCGCAATCCTTAATGTCTTCGGGCTTGGCGCGGTGGCCGGGCCGGTCGATACGCTGCTCGAAACGACCGTCGAATTCATTCCGCGCATCGTTGCCGCGGGGCTGATCTTCTTCATCGGCCTGATGGTGGCGAAGATCGTTCGCGATCTGATCGTCACCTCGCTTGGCGCGATCAGCTTCGACAAATGGGCCAATCGCGGCGGGGTCGACAGCGTCACCGGCAACGCAACGATCAGCAAGACCATCGGTACGATCGCCTATGTCGTGATCGTCCTGTTCGTCTCGATCGCGGCGCTGGAAACGCTCAACATCCAGTCGATTTCCGAGCCTGCTTCGGACATGTTGCGGCGGATCTTCGCAGCCATTCCCAACATCCTGGCCGCGGCGATCCTGCTGGGCATTGGCTATCTCGTCAGCAAGTTCGTGGCGCAGATGCTCAAGGAAATCCTCCCCGGCCTCGGCGTCGACCGGGCGCTTGGCGAAAGCGGCCTGACGACTGGCACCACCGGGGCCAGCGCGATCATCGCGCGAGTCGTCCAGGTGGCGATCATCCTGTTCTTCGCGATCGCTGCCACCCGCGTTCTGGGATTCCCCGAACTGACCGCGATCCTCGACCAGATCCTCGAGCTTGGCGGACGCGTGGTGTTTGGCGCCGTGGTGATCGGGGTCGGTTTCCTGATCGCCAACATGCTCGCGCGGCTCATCGCCGGCGACGAGACACGGTCCACCCCGGCGACCATCGTCAAATGGATCACCATCGTGCTGTTCGTCTTCATGGGGCTGCAGTTCACCGGGATCGGCGGTATGATCCCGACCACCGCACTGACGATCATCGTGGCGGGCATCTCGGTCGCCGGCGCGCTGGCCTTCGGGCTCGGCGGCCGCGACTGGGCGGCGCGTAAGCTCGAAGAGCTCGACGAGAGCATGGGATCGGGCGAACTCGACAAGCCGACCACCACCCCGCCGTCGCGGCCTGGACGCAAGCCGGCCGCTGCTCCTACGGACGACGACCCGCTTCCACCCGGCGCGTGACGGATCGTTCAACAGTCCACTAGCCAAACAGCAGGGGCGCGGGATAGACCATCCCGCGCCCCTTCTTCATTCGGAGATATTTTCATGAGCACATTCGGTTTCGACAGCACGGCGGACAAAGTCCTCGCCGACAAGGACCTCACCGGGCGAACCGCCTTCATCACCGGTGCCTATTCGGGGCTCGGCCACGAAACCGCGCGCGCGATGGGCGCCAAAGGTGCAAGCCTCATCCTCTCGGGTCGCGACGAATCCAAGCTCGAAGCGGCGGCCAAGACGATCGGCGACGAGACCGGCGCCAAAGTCGAAACGCTGGTCTGCGACCTCGCCTCGCTCGGTTCGATCCGGGCCGCCGCGGAGCAGGCGCTGGCACGATTCGACCATGTCGATCTTCTCATCAACAACGCCGGGGTGATGGCCTGCCCGCTCAGCCGCACTGCCGACGGCTTCGAACTGCAGTTCGGGACCAACCACCTGGGCCATTTCCTGCTCACCAATCTGCTGATGCCGCTGCTGGAAAAGGGCGAGAACCCGCGCATCGTCAATCTGTCGAGCCGCGGCCATCATCTCGATTCGGTCCATTTCGACGACCTCAACTATGCCGAGCGCGACTACGACAAATGGGAAGCCTACGGGCAGTCGAAGACCGCCAACATATTGTTCGCCGTGGCGCTCGAGCAGCGGCTCTCGGACAAGGGCATCCATGCCTATGCGGTGCACCCCGGCGGGATCATGACCAATCTCGGGCGCCATCTCGACGAGCAAGACATCGCCAATCTGCGCAAGCGGATGGAGAGCAATGCCGAAGACAAGGGCATGACCTTCAAGACCGTGCCACAGGGTGCGGCAACGACCTGCTGGGCCGCGACCGCACCGGAACTCGAAGACAAAGGCGGGCTCTATGCCGAGGATTGTGCCGTCGCCGATCACAGCGACAGCGATCCGAGCGGCGGCGTACGCTCCTACGCACTCGACAAGGATGCAGCCGAGCGGCTGTGGTCCGCATCGGAAGAGCTGGTCGGAGCGACATTCGCTTACTGAGCCTGATGCCGGGCTGGACGAGTCGCACAAGCGGGCCGCCGTCTGTCGCCGGTCCGGTCGGGGGCGGCTTTCGTCGGGCTCCGCTTGCGCAGAACCATCCGGGGCCGCAGGATTCCCCCACGAAATTCACGGGAGTTGCAGATGAGAACCTTCGCCGCCGCTATTGCGCTTGCCAGCGCGCCAGCCATTGCCCTGTCGCCCACTCCCGTCCTGGCGCAGGCCGAGGCGGGCTCCCCTGCCGCCGCCGAAACCCCGGAATGGGTCGAGACCAGCAACGCCTATACGACCCAGCTGATCGAGTTCGAGGCGCAGTTCTTCCCCGAAGGCGCCTCGCAGTCGGGCTACGAGCAATATGACGGCCAGACCTTCGACATGTCGGCCGATCGCAACGCGCGCTATCTCGCCGGGGCCGAGGCTCTGCGCGAGCGCTTCGTTGCGGCGCGCGAGACCGAGACCGACGCGTTCGTCAAACAGGATCTCGCGATCCTGATCGATTCGCTCGACCGGAGCATCGAATCGACCCGGCTCAATGAGCGCCTGCTGCTCGAATGGTCGGAAATGCCGCAGACCATCTTCTACACTATCGGCGGGATGCTGTCGGACCAGACGGCGGAAGGTCGCCGCGCTTCGGCGCTGACGCTGCTGCAGCGCTATACCGGGCTCGCCGAGGGTACGCAGCCCTATACCGAGCTGGCCAAGGCGCGGTTCGAAGCCAGCCGCGGGACCGACAAGCTTGGCCCCTATGCGGTCGAGGTCGAGGAATCGATCGCCAAGATCCCGACCTTTGTGGCGGGCATACGCGAGCTGTTCGAACGCTACGAGATCGCGGGTGCGGAGCCCGCACTCGCGGCGATGGAGAGCCAGTTCGCCGATTACGGCCAATGGACGCGCGACACGGTGCTCCCCAGCGCGCGCGCCGAGGCGCGGCTGCCCGAGGAACTCTACGCGCTCAATTTGCGCAATGTCGGTATCGACATGGAACCGCGCGAGGCAATGGCGCGGGCGCGGCGCGGCTATTACGAAATCCGCGCGCAGATGGAGGCGCTCGCCCCACAGATCGCGGAGAAGAACGGCTGGGAAGAAACCGATTACGTCTCGGTCATGCGCAAGCTCAAGGAGCGCACGATCCCCGATGACGAGATCGAGGATTACTATCGCGATGTGAACGCCCAGCTCGAGGCGAAAATCCGCGAAAACGACATTGTCAGCCTGCCCGATTACGAGATGTCGATGCGGCTTGCTTCCGTGGCCGAGAGCGCCGCGCAGCCCGCGCCGCACATGCGCCCGCCCCGGCTGATCGGCAACACCGGCGAGCGCGGCACATTTGTGTTGACCGCGGGCAACCCCACCGCCGGGCCCGAAGATGCCTATGACGATTTCAACCACGCGGCGGCAAGCTGGACGCTGAGCGCGCACGAGGCGCGCCCTGGGCACGAAATGCAATTCGCCGCGCTGGTCGAACAGGGAGTCAGTCTGGCACGCCTGCTCTACGCCTTCAACAGCGTGAACGTCGAAGGCTGGGCGCTTTACGCCGAAGCCGAGGTGATGCCCTACGAACCGATCGAGGGACAGTTCATCGCCCAGCAGTTCCGGCTGCTGCGCGCGGCACGCGCCTTTCTCGACCCGATGCTCAACCTCGGGCTGATCACCCGCGATGAGGCAGGCCGCATTCTGCGCGAGGACGCGCTGTTCTCGCCCGGAATGGTGAAGCAGGAACTCGACCGCTACAGCTTCCGCTCGCCCGGGCAGGCGGGCAGCTATTATTACGGCTACCGTAAGCTGATCGACCTCAGGATCGAGACCGAGATCGCGCTGGGTGCGGATTTCAAGGAGCGGGCGTTCAACGATTTCCTGCTCAGCCAGGGGATCATCCCGCTCGAACTGATGGCACAGGCGGTACGCGACGAGTTCATTCCTTCGCAGCGCTCGGGGGAGTAAGCGCCACCAAATCGGGCGGCGCGCTAGAGCCAGCGCTGGCTGCGGAAGATCGCCAGAATGGCGAGCGCGATCGCCAGGCACGCGCCGATCACCCCCCAGAACGCCCAAGGTTCGTCGTGCCAGGGAATGCCCGAGACATTGCTGCCGAGCAGACCGGTGAAGAAGGTCAGCGGCAGGAACACTCCGGCCATTACGCCGAGCTTGTAGGTCGCGTTCTGGCCGACAGCCTGGGCGCGAACGCGCAGCTCGTCCTGCAACACGACCGCGCTTTCCTTGCTGATGTTGATGTCGTCGACATGCCGCCGCAGCCGGGCGATCGATTCGGCTATTTCGCGGCGGTCGTGCGGCTCGAACCATTCGGGTGCATCGCGGCTGATCTGCTGCAGCGCCTCGTGCTGGGGCGAGATGTGCCGCTGCAACGCCAGGCAGTTGCGGCGAATTTCGGCGATCTCGCGGGCACGGACTCCGATCGCCAGATCGTCGGCATTGTCTTCCAGCCGATCGATGGCGGCGTTGATGTCGATCACCGCGCCGCTCAGATGGTCGATCATCAGCTCGGCAATCAGCGTGATCATCGCCCCGGCGTCGCGCGGGCCCGCGCCGCGATCGAGCAGATCGCGCAGCTCGTTGGGGCTCTGCTGGGGCGCGCGCCGCAGCGTCAGCACGCGGCTGCCATCGCTCCACAATTGCATCGCGATCATGTCCTCGGGCGTCGCGCCGGGATTGAAATTGAGATCGCGCAGCGTGGCGACAAGCGCCTCGCCCTCACGAAAGGCGCGCGGCCGCGACAGGTCCGAGACCAGCAGCTCGGCGGTCGGTCCGGTCATTCCATGCTGCTTCCGCAACCACGCCTGGAGACCAGGGGAGGCGCGATCGAGATGCAGCCACAGGATCTGGTCGGGAGCCAGCGGCACCCAGCCCTGCGCCTCCTCCCAATCGATAGGCCGCGCCCCGCCCGCGCCGTTTAGGACGCGGCCGAACAACAGTGGCTTCCGGGTGTCATCGGCGTCGAGCGAGCTGGTCATCGTCACATCATGGCGCATCGCTCATGCGCTGTCATTGCTCCTTCACCTTGGGCGTTCTATATCGCAAGCATGTCTTCTATACGCCCCTGGCGCGATATCGAGCGCCGCAAGAGCCGTCAGATCATGATCGGCAAGGTCCCGGTCGGCGGCGATGCGCCGATCAGCGTCCAGACCATGACCAACACCCCGACCGAGGATGTCGGCGCGACGATCGACCAGATCCGCCGCTGCGAAGAGGCGGGCGCGGACATTATCCGCGTGTCCTGCCCGACCGAAGAGGCGACCCGGCATTTCGACAAGATCACCCGCGCTGCCGAGGTCCCGATCGTCGCGGACATCCATTTCCACTACAAGCGCGCGCTCGAGGCGGCCGACAAGGGTGCCGCCTGCCTGCGGATCAATCCGGGCAATATCGGTTCGTCGCAGCGGGTCGCCGAAGTGGTCCGCGCCGCGAAGGCCAATGGCTGCGCGATCCGCATCGGGGTCAACGCCGGCAGCCTGGAAAAGGACCTGCTCGAGAAATACGGCGAGCCCTGCCCCGAGGCGCTGATCGAAAGCGCGCTCGACCATATCAAGCTGCTGCAGGATCACGATTTCCACGATTTCAAGGTGGCGGTGAAGGCCAGCGGCGTGTTCCTCGCGGTGGCCGCCTATCACGGGCTCGCCGAAGCGGTCGACTGCCCGCTGCACCTCGGCATCACCGAAGCCGGCGGGCTGATCGGCGGGACGGTCAAGAGCTCGATCGGGATGGGCAGCCTGCTGTGGGCCGGGATCGGTGATACGATCCGCGTCTCGCTTTCCGCCGAGCCCGAGCAGGAAGTGAAGGTCGGGTTCGAGATGCTCAAGGCGCTCGGGCTGCGGACCCGCGGTGTGCGCGTGGTCTCCTGCCCTTCGTGCTCGCGCCAGGGTTTCGACGTGATCCGCACGGTCGAGGCGCTGGAAAAGCGGCTCGAGCACATCAAGACCCCGATGAGCCTTTCGGTACTGGGCTGCGTCGTCAACGGCCCGGGTGAAGCACGCGAGACCGATATCGGGCTCACCGGCGGCGGCAATGGCAAGCATATGGTCTATCTCTCGGGGGTGACCGACCACACGGTGCAGAGCGAGGATATGCTCGAGCATATCGTCCGGCTGGTCGAGGCCAAGGCCGCGCAGATCGAGGCCGGCGAACAGGTTGCCTTCGACCCGCATGCCTCCCCCATCCAGGCCGTCGAAGCGGCGGAGTGATTCGCGCCTTCCCGTGATCGAAGGGCTGTTTCTCGCTTTCGCGCTCGCGATGGACGCCTTCGCGGTCGCGCTGACGCAGGGTGCGCGGTTCCGGCCGCGGGTCTGGCACGGTCTCGGCATCGCCGCTGCGTTCGGTCTGGCGCAAGGGATCATGCCGCTGATCGGCTGGGCGCTGGGTGCGGCTGCCCTCGTCTTCATCGCCCACCTGGACCACTGGATCGCCTCTGTGCTGCTCGGCTTGCTTGGAATCCAGATGATCCGCGGCAGCGGCGATGACGACGCTGCGCCCAAACTGCGCGGGATGGCGCTGCTGGTGGCGGCGATCGCAACCAGCATCGATGCGCTCGCCGCCGGGATCACTTTGCCGACGCTCGAACTTTCACCGCTGGTCGCGGCGGGGCTGATCGCCGCAGTCACCTTCGTGCTGTCGGCGGCGGGTGTCCTGTCGGGCCGGATCGCGAGCGACGGATTGGGGCGCTGGGCAGAGCGGGCGGGCGGCGTCATCCTAATCGCGCTGGGGACCAAGATCCTCGCCGAACACAGCGGCTATCTGTGACGCCATGCTGCATGTCGTCCATCACACCGATTACATGGCGCCGCCGCCCGAGCGCGGCACCTTCAAGTTCGACAAATACTATCTGGTGATGGAAGCGCTCCGCGCGAGCGGCGCAGCGATCACCGAACACGCTCCCGAGCCGATGCCGCGCCGCTGGCTCGAAGAGGTCCACGATCCCGCCTATGTCGACGAGGTGTTCCGCGCCGCAGTCCCGCGCGCCAAGGAGCGGCGGGTCGGCTTCCCGGTGACGCCGCATATCGCCAGCCGGGTGCGCCACACCAATGGTGGGACCTGGCTCGCGGCGCAGCTGGCGCTCGAGCACGGCTATGCCGCCAACAGCGCGGCGGGCAGCCACCACGCGCTGCACGATACCGGCGCCGGCTATTGCGTGTTCAACGATCTCGCGGTGGCCGCCAACCGGTTGATCGCCGAGCGCGATGCGCGGCGGATCCTGATCGTCGATTGCGACGTCCACCAAGGCGATGGCACCGCCAGCCTGACCGCGACCCGCTCCGATATCTTCACCCTGTCATTCCACGCCGAAAAGAATTTTCCGGTGCGCAAGGCGCGTTCGGATTGCGATGTCGGCCTGGAGGACGGGACCGATGACAGCGGATATCTCGCAGCGCTCGAACGCCACCTGCCCGATATCATCGAGCGTTTCGCACCCGACCTCGTGCTCTATCAGGCGGGGGTCGATCCGCACCAAGACGACAAACTCGGGCGGCTGGCGCTGAGCGACGAGGGGCTGGCGGCGCGCGATCGGTTCGTCGTCGGTGAAGCGCGGCGCCGGGGGCTGCCCATCGCCAGCGCGCTCGGCGGCGGCTACGGAACCGACCAGCGCGCCGTGGCGCAGCGGCACGCCGCCTCGATGCTGGCGATGGCCGAGACCAATGCCAGCTTTGCGCGTTCATCTTGTGCTAGGGTAGACGCTGCTACAGGAAGAGACGATGAAACGCCGTGATCTGATCAAGGCCGGACTGCTGGCCGGCGCAGTCGCCGCGCTGCCGCTGCGCGCCGCCGCGCAGGTCGGTGGCCCCTCGGCCCGCGACCGCAAACTGTTCGAGCTGGCCCGAAGCGAAATCGCCCGGCTGGGCAACCATGTCTGGCGCAGCGATATCGTCGGGATCGCCGATTTTGCGCTCCATTCCTCGCAGCGACGGTTCCATTTCGTCGATCTCGAGCGCGAGCGGGTGGAAAGCTACCACGTCAGCCATGGCGATGGCTCGGATGGCGAGCACGATGGCTGGCTCAAGCGCTATTCCAACCTCGAGGGTTCGCACGCCACCAGCCGCGGCGCCTACACCACGCGCAGCTGGTATATGGGGCGGTTCGGCATGTCGCTCCGGCTCGACGGGCTCGACCCGACCAATTCCAACGCGCTCGACCGCGCGATCGTGATGCACAAGGCGCAATATGCGACCCCCGAGCATGTCGATCGTTGGGGGCGGCTGGGCCGCTCCAACGGCTGTCTGGCGATGGGCCCCGAACAGTTCGACCGCGCGCTGATCGATCTTTCGGGCGGGCGTCTGGTGCTGGCAGGAAGTTACGGGATTGCCGAGGATGGCAGCACCATCACCCCACCGGTGCAGCAAATCGACCTGCTGCGTCCCGAGACCGAGAACACCTTCCAGCGGACCAACCCCGGGGTCTACTGACCGGCCCACCCATTCGACGACTGCGGGGGGACCGATCAGCGATTTTTAATCCAACTCAATTTTCGGTCGAACTCAGGCTCCCGGCGCCTCGAGCGGGATGATCTTCTCTCCCTGAACCCGCGAACGATTGGCCATGCGCGGCTTTTCGAACGAGGCCATCACCGCCGCGTCACGGTCGTAGATGTCCTTGAAGGTGGTCAGTTTGCCATCCACATCGCGCGCCATCGTGAAATAGGTGATGTAGACCGGCCACTGGTTTTCGATGCTGTAGGCGGTGTATTCGCCCGAGGCGGTGATCGCCTCGACCTCGCGCTGGATTGCGGGGATATCCTCCCTGTTTTCCATATTGCCCAAAATCGCCATGGTCATCGCCAGTTCGCGCGCATCCTCGACGCGGATACAGCCGTGGCTGAGCGCACGATCGGAATTCGCGAACAAACCGCGCGACGGCGTGTCGTGAAGGAAGATCGCGTGGCGGTTGGGCATGTCGAGCTTCATCACCCCGAGCGCGTTCTTCGGCCCCGGTTGCTGGACCACGCTGATCCAGCCATTGGCGCCGCGAGTCGCCTTATAGCCCTGCGTCCGAGCCCAGGCGGGGTTGGCGAGTACGCGTTCGCCGAGCCCCTCGCCCTTGACGATCGATTGCGGCACCGTCCAGTTGGGGTTGAAGATCACCCCCTGGACCAGCTGCGCGAGCTGCGGGGTGGCGGTCCGCCCCGGCTTGCCGACGATGGTGCGATAGCTCTTGATGATCTTGTCGCGCACGGTCAGCCGGACCTGGAACTCGGGCACGTTGGTCATCAGATATTTGCTGCCGAGATCCTGCGGGAGCCAGCGCCAGCGATCCATATTGGCGCGGACCAGCTTGCGCTTGGACGCCTGGCTTTCCGGCGTGGCGGCGAGTTCCGCCTTGAGCAGCGCGTAATCGGGATGGATCGGGGCGAGCCCTTCGAGCGTCTCGACGATGGTGCCCTCGGCGAGCGCATCCTTCAACAGCCGCGCGGTGGGCATGCGGTCGGCATCGGGATCCATCACGAACCACTGCTTGCGCCCTTCCATCGGAGTGCGCCCGTCGCGCAGATCCTCGACCAGCCAGACAAAGGTGCGACTGGCGATCTCGTTGAGCGCCCCGCCCTCGCCCTGCGCAATCGCAACGGCGAGCACGTCGGGCCCGTAATCCTGCGGATCGAGCCCTTCGGCGGCAAGCTCCGCAACGAAGCGGGCCAGTTGCTGCGCCTGCGGCAGCGACCATTCGCCCACCAGGACGGGCAGTTCTTGCACCACTTCGCTCGACTGAAGCGCGATATCGTCGAAATTCTCGGCGACGGTCGGTTGGGGTGCCCCGGCCTGCGGGGTGGAAAGCGGGCGCTGGTTTGCGGGCGCGGGCTGCACCGCCGCCGGCGCGGCAGGCGTGGCGTCGTTGCGATCGCTCGCCTGCAGCTGGGTGTAGTCGGGCAGCGGCTCGCTCACCGTCTCGGATTCGGGGGGGAGCAGGTTCTGCGGCCCGGTCTGTTGCGCATGCGCGCTGACCGCCAGCATCGCCGTGCCCGTCGCCAAGCCCAATATCATCTTGAAATTTTTCATAAGTCCCACCGGAAGCGCCTGTCGGCATCTCTTTACGCGATCTGTCGTCACCTTCCAATATCGCAGCTTAGCTGCAGGTGAACTGCCAGCGGATAATTCGCTCTGGATCGATACGACCGGATTTGCGTGACGCTGCAACGGCTCGCGGATAATGCCGCTAGCATGATGCGATCCCGGCTCCTGCTCCCGATCGGCGCGGCTTTGCTCGGGGTCGCCTGCCTGTCGTTGATGGACGCCTTCATGAAAGGCGCGGCGCTGGCGGCGGGGACCTACAGCGCCACGCTGCTGCGTTCGGCGATCGGGACGTTGATCGCCGCTCCGGTCTGGCTGCTGCTGGGCGGACGCTGGCCGACCCGGCCGGTGCTGAAGCTTCATCTGGAACGCGGGGTGGTGTCGGCCTTCATGGCGCTGTCGTTCTTCTATTCGCTGACCAAGCTGGGAATTGCCGAGGCCATCGCGATCAGTTTCGTCGCCCCGTTGCTTGCGCTCTATCTCGCGCGGGTGTTGCTGGGCGAGACGATCCGCAGGCAGGCGATCCTCGCCTCGATCCTCGGGTTCGTCGGCACGCTGGTGATCGTCGGAGGCAAGCTTGGCGATGGCGGGTTCGACCGCGACACCGCGCTGGGGCTGGCGGCGATCCTGTTTTCCGCACTCCTCTACGCCTACAACTTCATCGTCATCCGCCGCCAGTCGCAGTTGGCAAGGCCTCTCGAGATCGCCGCCTTCCATTCGGGCGTCGCGGCGCTGGTATTGGCTTTGGCCGCTCCCTTTCTGTTTGTCTGGCCGGCCGAAGCGGTGCTGCTCGACACCACGCTGGCCGCGCTGCTTACCGTCGCCGGGGCGATGGCGATCGCCTGGGCCTATGCGCGCGCCGAGGCGCAGGTGCTGGTGCCGATGGAATATTCGGGTTTCCTGTGGGCGGCGCTGTTCGGCTGGCTGTTCTTCCGCGAGAGCGTGACCCTGCCGACCATCGCCGGGACAGCGATTATCGTCGCCGGATGCTGGATGGCGGCGCGCAACCCCCACGCGGATCGGATCGTGCCGGCGACCGAACAACGTGCACTCTAGCGCGGCCGATCCATCCTGCGACCTTGATTTTCGCCCGTTTTCGGCGCAGGTGCGCGGCACATATCGCCGCCCCAGCCATTGGTCGGGTGAAGGCCCCACACAGGAAGGATTGACGCACGCATGACCCAGGTCGGCAAAGACACGCTCGGAACCCGTTCCACTCTTAAGGTAAAGGGCAAGGAATACGCCTATTATTCCTTCGCCAAGGCATCCGAGACGATCGGCGACGTGTCGAAGCTGCCGTTCAGCCTCAAGGTCCTGCTGGAAAACATGCTGCGCTTCGAGGATGGCGGCTTCACCGTCTCTACCGATGACGCGCAGGCGATCGCCGACTGGCAGAAAGATCCCAGCACCGGCAAGGAAATCCAGTTCCGTCCGGCGCGTGTGCTGCTGCAGGATTTCACCGGCGTTCCATGCGTGGTCGATCTGGCTGCGATGCGTGACGCGATCGGCAAATTGGGCGGCGACACCGCCAAGATCAATCCGCAGGTGCCCGTCAATCTCGTGATCGATCACTCGGTTATGGTCGATGAATTCGGCCACCCCAAGGCCTTCGAGCACAACGTCGAGCTCGAATATGCGCGCAATGCCGAGCGTTACGACTTCCTCAAATGGGGTTCCAAGAGCTTCAAGAACTTCTCTGCCGTGCCCCCGGGCACCGGCATCTGCCACCAGGTCAATCTGGAATATATCGGCAAGGGCGTGTGGTCGACCGAGGATGCGGACGGCCACGCCGTCGCCTATCCCGACACCTGCGTCGGCACCGACAGCCACACCACGATGATCAACGGCCTGGGCGTGCTCGGCTGGGGCGTCGGCGGGATCGAGGCCGAAGCGGCCATGCTTGGTCAGCCGATCTCGATGCTTCTCCCGCAAGTCGTCGGTTTCAAGTTGACCAGCGCGATGGCCGAAGGCGTCACTGCCACCGATCTGGTGCTGACCTGTGTCCAGATGCTGCGCGAGCGCGGCGTGGTTGGCAGCTTCGTCGAGTTCTACGGCCCGGGTGTCTCCACGCTCAGCCTCGCCGATCGCGCGACGATCGCCAATATGGCGCCCGAGTACGGCGCAACCTGTGGCTTCTTCGGTATCGACGAGAAGACGCTGGAATATATGCGCCTGACCGGCCGCGACGAAGATGCGCTGGCGCTGGTCGAAGCCTATGCCAAGGAACAGGGCATGTGGTTCACGCCCGAGAATGAGCCGGTGTTCAGCGACACGCTCGCGCTCGACATGAGCAAGGTCGTCCCCTCGCTCGCCGGCCCCAAGCGCCCGCAGGACCGCGTCGCGCTGCCGGAGGTGAACGAGCTTTTCAACACCGACCTCAAGACGGTTTACAAGAAGGACGGCCCGCACCGCGTCGCCGTCGAGGGCAAGGATCACGACATCGGCGACGGCGATGTCGTCATCGCCGCGATCACCAGCTGCACCAACACATCCAATCCGGATGTGATGATCGCTGCCGGTCTCGTCGCGCAGAAAGCGCACGCCCGGGGCCTAACGCCCAAGCCCTGGGTCAAGACCTCGCTCGCTCCCGGCTCGCAGGTGGTCACCGACTATCTGGTCAAGTCAGGCCTCCAGACCGATCTCGATGCGCTGGGCTTCGATCTGGTCGGCTACGGGTGCACTACCTGCATCGGCAATTCGGGGCCGCTTGCCCCGCCGATCAGCAACGCGATCAATGGCAACGACATCGTCGCTGCCAGTGTGCTCTCGGGCAATCGCAATTTCGAAGGCCGTGTCTCGCCCGATGTGCGCGCCAATTTCCTCGCCTCGCCGCCGCTGGTGGTCGCCTATTCGCTGCTGGGCACCGTGACCGAGGATATCACCACCACCCCGATCGGTCAGGACCAGGACGGCAAGGACGTGATGCTTGCCGATCTGTGGCCGAGCAATCAGGAAATCGCCGACCACCGCGCCGCCAATATCGACCGCGAGATGTTCGCCCGCCGCTACGCCAACGTTTATGAAGGCGACGCGCACTGGCAGGGGATCAAGGTCGAGGCTTCGGACACATATCGCTGGAACCCGACCAGCACCTATGTCGCCAGCCCGCCCTATTTCGACGGGATGGAGATGGAGCCGGCGCCGATCACCGATATCACCGATGCCAAGCTGCTCGCGATCCTGGGCGATTCGACCACGACCGATCACATCAGCCCGGCCGGTTCGATCAAGGAAGACAGCCCGGCAGGCGCCTATCTGAACAGCCATCAGGTCGCCAAGGCGGACTTCAATTCCTACGGCAGCCGCCGCGGCAATCACGAAGTGATGATGCGTGGCACCTTTGCCAATATCCGCATTCGCAACGAGATGGTTCCAAGCGTCGAGGGTGGCTTCACCACCTTCGAAGGCGAGCAGATGCCGATCTACGACGCGGCGATGAAGCACAAGGAAAACGGCACTCCGCTGGTGGTCGTCGCGGGCAAGGAATACGGGACCGGTTCGAGCCGCGACTGGGCCGCCAAGGGTACCATCCTGCTGGGTGTCCGCGCGGTTATCGTCGAGAGCTTCGAGCGTATCCACCGCTCCAACCTCATCGGCATGGGCGTGCTGCCGCTGCAGTTCACCAATGGCGAGACCCGCGATAGCCTGGGGCTGGGCCCCGACGACACCTTCACCATCAAGGGACTGGCCGGGCTTTCCCCGAGCCAGGAAGTCGAGGTCGAGGTGACCCAAGGCGATGGCGCGGTGAAGACCTTCACCACCAAATGCCGGATCGATACCGCCAACGAGATGGAATATTACCGCAACGGCGGCATCCTCCACTACGTGCTGCGCAAGCTCGCCACCGACTGAGCGCGGCAGGCAACTGGCTCAAAAGAAAGGGCGGCTCCCCGATAATGGGGAGCCGCCCTTTTCTTGTCCGGTCAGATCTTGTCCGGCGTGAACCGATCGCGTCAGGCGACCCGCTTACGCGCAAATAAAGACGCCAGCTTGCGGCGGCGCAGCACCGCTGCGGCGGCGAGGCCGAACAGCGCCATCATCGGCGGCGCGGGAACGTCCGTTCCGCTGGTGGTCCCGCTGGTCGTGCCACTGGTCGAGCTCACGTCCCCAGAGGTGCTCGAGCTCGTGGAGGTCGAGCTGCTCGAGCTCGATGAGCTGGAGCTCGAGGTCGATGAGCTGGTGCTCGAAGTGATGTTGCCCGAAGTCGAGGTGCTGGTCGAGACATCGCCTGAGGTCGAGGTGCTCGACGATACGTCACCCGAGCTGCTGCTCGAGACATCGCCAGAAGAGCTGGAGGTGGTGGTGCTGCTGACCGCCCCGGTTGAGGTACTCACGGCGCCGGTCGAGCTGCTCACCGAGCCGGTCGATGTGCTCACCGAACCCGTGCTGGTCGAAACCCCGCCGGTGGTGGTCGAGGTCGACGACCCGCCGCTGGAATTTTCGTTCGAATTGTCGATATCGACGATGATGTCGCCGTCGAAACCGCTGGTCGAGGTCGTGGTTGTGGTCGTGGTCGTGCCGGGCGTCCCGCTGGTGGTGTCGCCGCTGGTGGTGTTGACCACCACGCTGGTACCGCCGCCGCCGCCGCCGCCGAAGAAACCTCCGAAGAAACCGCCACCGCCGCCGAAGCCACCCCCGAAGCCGCCGCTACCCGAGGGAATCGAGCGCGCCGCACCACCGCCACCGGCCAGCGGCCGCGCATCGGGAAGCGGGGGAACCGGAACCGGGGCCAGCGCGGTACGATAGACCGGCGGACAGATGTTGGCGCTGTCGGAAGCGGCCTGCGGCGAAGTCGCCGGGATGCATTCGAGCTGGCGTGGAATCGTCCGGGCTCGGACCGGTTCGCGCCGGGGCACCGTCCGCTTCGCCACCGGTCGCGGGGTCTTGATCATCTTGATCTGCCGCGGCTCGGCCTTGGCCGATTTGAAAGACGGGCTGTCGGTAATCGGCCGTTCGGCGACATGCACCGCGCCGCCCGCCAGAAGCGCACCACCCGCAGCGGTGGCCGACAGTTTTGCGAGAGCTGCTTTTACCGACATCTTTTCAATTCCTGTTTCGACCGGCACTCTGGCCCAGAGCGTCTTTACACCGAAAAAGCCTTTGTACAGATTCGTTTACTATCCGCGTGATGGCTAAAAAGTAAATTCCAGCCCGAAAAGCGAGGGGTTTGCCCGCCCTGTCCCGCAGTGGGACCCGAAACTGGCAAAGATTACCGCGCGATCAACCCTCTTCGTCGAACAAGTTCGACTGCCCCGCAGGCCCCGGCGATGCAAGCCCGAGATGGCGCCAGCCCCCCTCGTTGAGGCAGCGTCCGCGCGCGGTTCGGGCAATCAGGCCAAGCTGGATGAGATAGGGTTCGATCACCTCCTCGACCGTATCGCGCGGCTCGGAAAGCCCCGCCGCGAGCGTCTCGACGCCCACCGGACCACCGGCGTAGGTCGTCGCGATCATGGTGAGATAGCGGCGGTCCATCGCATCGAGACCGAGCGAATCGACCTCGAGTCGCGTCAGCGCGGCATCGGCGACCTGCGCCGTTACCGTCCCGTCGCCCGCCACATGAGCGAAGTCGCGCACCCGGCGCATCAGGCGTCCGGCGACGCGCGGCGTGCCGCGGCTGCGGCGGGCGATTTCGCGCGCGCCGCCTTCGTCGATACCAAGGTCGAGCAGGCCTGCCGCCCGAGTAACCACTTTCAGCAATTCGTCCTCGGTATAGAAATTGAGCCGCACCGGAATTCCGAAGCGGTCTCGCAGGGGCGTGGTCAGCAGCCCCTGACGCGTGGTCGCGCCGACCAGCGTGAAGGCCGGCAGGTCGATCCGCACGCTGCGCGCCGAGGGCCCTTCGCCGATGATGATGTCGAGCGCGCGATCCTCCATCGCCGGATAGAGGATTTCCTCGACCACCGGATTGAGGCGGTGGATCTCGTCGATGAACAGCACGTCGTGCGGTTCCAGATTGGTGAGCAGCGCGGCGAGATCGCCCGCCTTGGCGATCACCGGCCCCGAGGTGGAGCGGAAGCCGACGCCCAGTTCGCGCGCGACGATCTGCGCCAGCGTGGTCTTGCCCAGCCCCGGCGGCCCGAAGAACAGCACATGGTCCATCGCCTCGCCGCGCGATCTTGCGGCCTCGATGAACACCCGCAGATTTTCGCGCGCGGCGCGCTGACCGACGAATTCGGCAAGCGACTTGGGCCGCAGCGCGGCGTCGGGATCGTCCGGTTGGCGGGAGGGGGAGAGATCAGGATTCACGAAGATTCAGCCCGACCAGCCATGCCAATACGAAGGTCACAGCGACCGCCATCCACTGATAAAGCGGCACAAACAGCAGAATAAGCGCGTTTTGCGCATCGGGTGGACCGATAAACATGACCCGCCACTGCAAATAAAATCCGAAGCCGGCGATTGCAGCAATCATCGCGAGATCCAACTTTCGGGCGATGCCATTGACGAATTTGGCCAACCAGAGCGCGGTTACGACAGGCGAGGCAATCCACAAACCAAACAGGATGCCACTCGGCCACCAAGCAGAATCGCCCGGCTCCCCGGCCCGAAAAATCAGAACGACAGCCGCCAGTGCATAGACGGCTGCAGCAACGCTTCGAGAAACGGAAAAGCCGGTCACCCCGCCGCCCGTTTCAGGGCCACGCGGATCAGTTCGCCCTCGCTCGCGCCCTCGCCCAATTCGCTCTGCGCGCGGGCGACTGCCTGCGCGGCGACGGCGGGTTTGAAGCCGAGGTTCTGCAGAGCCGAGACCGCGTCGGCGCTGGCGCCGCCGACCGGGATTGCCGCAAGCCCCGCGCCCTCGCCGCCACCCGGCAGCGCGCCGGCCTTGTCCTTCAATTCGTTGACGATCCGCGCCGCCAGCTTGGGCCCGACGCCCTGCGCGCGCGCCAGCGTGGCCGCATCGACCCGCGCGCAGGCGCCGCGCAATTCGCCCGGCGACAGCGCCGAGAGGATCGCCAGCGCCACCTTGCTGCCCACGCCCTGCACCCCGGTCAGCAACCGGAACCAGTCGCGCTCGCCCGCTTCGGCGAACCCGAGCAGCCGCATGTCGTTCTCGCTGACCTGCAGATCGGTGAACAGCGTACAGGCCTCCCCGCTGGCGCCCAGCGCCGCCAGCGTCTTGGACGAGCAATGGACGAGATAGCCCACACCTGCGACATCGATCACCGCCCAATCGGCGCCGGTTTCGTCGAGCAGGCCCTTGAGCTTCGCGATCATTTCATCGTTCCGGACATGCTTTGTTCTTGGGGCAATAGAGAGGATTGGTCCAGCGCCGATGGACTTGCGCCCACATATTCGGGCATGTGGCTGACCATGAGCTGGAACACCTTCGGACGCGTCTTGCGCTTCACCACCTGGGGCGAAAGCCATGGACCCGCGATCGGCGCGGTGGTCGACGGCTGCCCGCCGGGGCTGGCTCTGGCGGAGAGCGATATCCAGCCCTTCCTCGACGCGCGCAAACCGGGGCAGTCGAAATACACCACCCAGCGGCGCGAGGCGGATGAGGTGCGGATCCTCTCGGGGGTTTTCGAAGGCCGGACCACCGGCACCCCGATCTCGCTGCTGATCGAGAACACCGATCAGCGCTCGAAGGACTATTCCGCAATCGCGAACACCTATCGGCCCGGTCACGCGGACTATGCCTATGACGCGAAATACGGCTTGCGCGACTATCGCGGCGGGGGCCGCAGTTCGGCGCGCGAGACCGCGATGCGGGTGGCGGCGGGCGCGGTCGCGCGGCTGGTGCTGCCCGAGGTGCGGATCATCGCCTATGTCGCCGAGATCGGCGGCGATGGCATCGACCCTGCGGCGTTCGACCCCCAGGAAATCGCGCGCAATCCGTTCTGGTGTCCCGATGCGGGTGCGGCCAAGCGTTGGGAAGCGAAGATCGATGCGGCGCGCAAGGCCGGTTCCTCGCTCGGCGCGGTGGTCGAATGCGTGGCGACGGGCGTGCCCGCCGGCTGGGGCGCGCCGATCTACGCCAAGCTCGATGCCGACCTTGCCGCGGCGATGATGGGGATCAACGCGGTGAAAGGGATCGAGATCGGCGACGGGTTCGACGCCGCGCGGCTGACGGGCGAACAGAATGCCGACGCCATGCGCCCGGGCGAGAATGGCTCACCCGAGTTCGCCGCTAATCACGCAGGCGGCATCGCGGGCGGCATTTCCACCGGCCAGCCGGTGACCTGCCGGGTCGCCTTCAAGCCGACGAGTTCGATCCTCACGCCCGTAGCCAGCGTGGATCGGCAGGGAGAGGCAACCGAGGTGAGAACCAAGGGCCGACACGACCCCTGCGTCGGCATCCGCGGGACACCCGTGGTCGAGGCGATGATGGCGCTGGTGCTGGCGGACCACAAACTGCTGCACCGCGCGCAATGCGGGTAGAGGGCGGTCGAGCAACGGCTCATACCTTGCCCACCCATCGAGCTCGCCTGAGCCAGCCGCACTCTGCAGATCGTCGAACCCTCCGTAGATATTGGCCGCCGAATATCAGCTCGCCAAGCACCTTCATTTTGTCAACAAGCTCGTTTGTGCGGAAACCTTTGCTGATAATCTGTCTCGTGACGCTGTGCGAACCTGCAACGGCTTTCGCGCAAACTGCTGATACGGCAGATAAAGACCGAACGATGGGCGATTCCGGCTTTATCCTTGATCTGACCCTAGTCGAGAACGCTTGTGACGACGCCGACCCTGATGCGATCGTTTCCAACGAGATTGTGGTCTGCGCGCAGGTACAAGATCAAACCGAGTACGTGCTGAAAAGCCGCGAAGAGGCGAGCAATGATTATGCCGCGAGCACCATGGATGTCGGCAATCCTCAGGCACCCGACCTTTCTCCGCCACCCTGCGTACCGAGCCTGATCTCCTTCTGTCCGAAGCTTGGGGGACCTGTGCCAAGGTCAATCGAAACTGATTTCAGCAGGTTGCCCGAGGCACCAGCAGGATCAAATGCGGACAGGATATCACAAGGTCTCGCGCCAAAAGGCAATTGATAAATGTAAAGAGGACTGAGTGTCCTCGCATTAGCACTGGCTGTCGAATAACCGATCCTTCAGCTTCCCACCCGCCGGAGGCTTACACAACCAACTGTGCCGGCATACCAATCGTACCAAACGCTACGAAATCAGCGGCCGACACCTCTTTTCAAAAGTTCCGTGCCACTGATTGATAATTCCGATGTTAGCAATCGCACAATATCGCTTTTGTGCGGCGCAACACCGCCTATCTGTGACCCTTCAGTTTCACCCCAATTTTGGAGATTCTCATGGGTATCATCGGTAGTCAGCTCAAACCGTTCAAAGCCAACGCCTTCCAGGCCGGCAAAGACTTCTTCGAAGTCACGCAGGACGATATTTCGGGCAAGTGGGCGGTGTTCTTCTTCTATCCGGCCGACTTCACCTTCGTCTGCCCGACCGAGCTGGAAGATCTCGGCGAGCATTACGACATGCTCCAGAAGATGGGCGTCGAAGTCTACGGCGTCTCGACCGACACGCATTTCGCGCACAAGGCCTGGCACGACACCAGCGAGCGCATCGGCAAGCTGAAGTTCGCCTTCCTCGGCGACCAGCTCCACACGCTCTCGAAGAATTTCGACGTGCTGCGTGAAGACATGGGCCTCGCCGATCGTGCGACCTTCGTCATCGATCCCGATGGCGTGATCCAGATCATGGAGCAGACCTGCGAAGGCGTCGGCCGCAATGCCAACGAGCTGACCCGCAAGATCAAGGCCGCGCAGTATGTGCGCAACAATCCGGGCCAGGTCTGCCCCGCAGCCTGGGAAGAAGGCGGCGAGACGCTGGCTCCCTCGCTCGACCTCGTCGGCAAGATCTGATCATCCGGATCTGAATTGATACCGCGGCCGCCATTGCGATGGCGGCCGCGAAGCGCCCGGGTCTTGCCCGGGTCGCTGGAAGGCCCGGGGCGACCCTCCCCCCCTCCCGTTCCGGGCCTTTTTGCTTTTCCCTCCCGGCTTTCGCCAACAGGATTTGCCATGCTCGATGCCAATCTTACCCAGCAGCTGAAGACCTATCTCGCCAATCTGCGCGAACCGGTCGAACTCGTCGCCTCGCTCGGCGACGATGCCAAGTCGCAGCAGACGCGCGAGCTGATCGAACAGATCGCCGTGTTGCACGACGATGTGAGCGCGAACTTCGACGGTACCGACGAGCGCAAGCCCAGCTTCGTGATCCGCCGCGCCAGCGATGCGACCAAATGGGTCCGCTTTGCCGGGCTGCCCACCGGGCACGAGTTCACCTCGCTGGTGCTGGCGCTGCTGTGGGCCGGCGGCCACCCGCCCAAGGTCGATGCCGACCTGATCGAGCAGGTCCGCGCGCTCGAGGGCGATTACAATTTCGAGATGTATTTCTCGCTGTCGTGCCACAATTGCCCCGATGTGGTGCAGGCGCTGACGCTGATGGCGCTGGAGAACCCGCGCATCACCGCCACGCTGATCGAAGGCGGCACCTTCCAGGACGAGGTCGAGGAACGCGGCGTGATGGCCGTGCCCGCGACCTTCCTCAACGGCGAAAGCTTCTACAACGGCAAGATGGAGCTGGCGGAAATCCTCGCCAAGCTCGACAGCGGCAGCGGCGCCAAGGCCGCCGAAAAGCTGTCCGCCAAGGAGCCGTTCGAGGTACTGATCGTCGGCGGCGGGCCCGCGGGCGCGTCCTCGGCGATCTACACCGCGCGCAAGGGTTTCCGCACCGGCATCGCCGCCGAACGCTTCGGCGGACAGCTCCACGACACGCTGGGGATCGAGAACCTGCCGGGCACGTCCTACACCGAAGGGCCCAAGCTGGCCGGCCAACTCGAAACCCATGTCGGCGAATACGAAATCGACCTGATGAACCTAGCCAATGCGGTCAGCCTTGTCCCGGCCAAGGAAAAGGGCGGCATGCATCGGATCGAGCTTGCCAACGGTGCCAAGCTGGCTTCGCGCAGCCTGATCCTTTCGACCGGCGCGCGCTGGCGCAATATGGGTGTTCCGGGCGAAGCCGAATACCGTAACAAGGGCGTCGCCTATTGCCCGCATTGCGACGGGCCGCTGTTCAAGGGCAAGCGCATCGCGGTGGTCGGCGGCGGCAATTCGGGCGTCGAGGCGGCGATCGACCTGGCGAAGATCGTCGGTCATGTCACGCTGATCGAATTCGACACCAAGCTGCGCGCCGACGAGGTGCTGCAAGCCAAGCTGCGCAGCCTCGACAATGTCGAGATCATCACCTCGGGCCAGACCACCGAGATCACCGGCGATGGCAGCAGGGTCAACGGCCTGGTGGTCAAGGATCGCAATTCGGGCGACGAGCGGAGCATCGAACTGGCCGGCGTTTTCGTCCAGATCGGGCTGGTTCCCAACACCGAATGGCTCAAAGACAGCGGTCTCGAACTCTCCAAGCATGGCGAGATCGTGATCGACGAGGAAGGCCGCACCAATTTGCCGGGTGTCTTCGCGGCGGGCGATGTCACCACCGTGCCCTACAAGCAGATCGTGGTGGCGATGGGCGAAGGCTCGAAGGCCGGGCTCTCGGCTTTCGACTACCTCATCCGCAACGAGCCGGTCGAGGACGTGGCGCAGGCCGCCTGACGAGTTCAGCCTCGAGAATGCAAAGCGCCGCCATCCCCTGAGGGGTGGCGGCGCTTTTCGCATGGCAGGCACTGTTCGCCGCACCATCGCTTCAGGCAATCAATTCGACCCATTTAATCGATTGGACGAATGATCGCCCAGCCGTCATTCTCCTCTGGTAGCTCGGGTACGTCCTGAGTCGATTGAAGATTTTTGAGGAGAGAGCCCATGGATGCGAAGACAGGTGATATCAGCGGTGGATGCCCCTTCAATGGCGACGGAGGCGTTCGCGCCCTGCTCGGCCGGACCAACCGCGACTGGTGGCCGGATGCACTCGACCTGCACATCCTCACCCAGAGCGGCACTTCGCCCGATCCGATGGGCGAGGATTTCGATTATGTCGAAGCCTTCAACGTGCTCGATTACAAGGCGCTCAAGCAGGATCTGACCGCGCTGATGACCGACAGCCAGCCCTGGTGGCCGGCGGATTACGGGCATTATGGTCCGTTCTTCATCCGCATGGCCTGGCACGCGGCGGGTACCTATCGCACCGGCGACGGTCGCGGCGGTGCCAGCAGCGGCCAACAGCGGTTCGCCCCGCTCAACAGCTGGCCGGACAATGGCAATCTCGACAAGGCGCGGCGCCTGTTGTGGCCGATCAAGCAGAAATACGGCCAGCACATCAGCTGGGCCGATCTGTTCATCCTTACCGGCAATGTCGCCATCGAATCGATGGGTGGCCCGGTGTTCGGCTTTGGCGGCGGCCGCAAGGATGTCTACGAGCCCGAAACCGACATCTACTGGGGCTCGGAAGAAGAATGGGTCGACCAGGGTGTCGAAACCCGCATCATCCCCGATGAAGGCAAGGCGCTGGAGAACCCGCTCGCGGCGATCCAGATGGGGCTGATCTACGTCAATCCCGAAGGTCCCGGCGGCGACCCCGACCCGCTGGGTTCGGCGCGTGACATGAAGGAAACCTTCGGTCGCATGGCAATGAACGACGAAGAAACCGTCGCGCTGACCGCTGGCGGCCACGCCTTCGGCAAGTGCCACGGCGCGGTCCCGGTCGACGGGATGAGTGGTGCGCCCGAAGGCGAAGGCATGCATTTGATGGGCTTCGGCTGGAGCACCGATCCCGAAGAAATCGGCAAGGGCCACATCACCACCTCGGGTCTCGAGGGCGCCTGGACGCCCAACCCGACGCAGTGGGGCGGCGACTATTTCCGCCTGCTGTTCAAATATGAGTACGAGCTGGTCAAGAGCCCGGCGGGTGCCCAGCAATGGCAGCCGATCGACCCCGATCCGGAAGACATGGCGCCCGATGCGCGCGATCCTTCCAAGAAGGTGCCGACGATGATGACCACCGCCGACATGGCGCTGAAGATGGACCCCGACTATCGCCGGATTTCGGAGCGTTTCCGCGACGATCAGGCAGCACTCGACGACGCCTTCGCGCGGGCATGGTTCAAGCTGTGCCACCGCGATATGGGCCCCAAGATCCGTTACATGGGTCCAGAGGTTCCGGCCGAGGATCTGATCTGGCAGGATCCGGTTCCCGCCGGTACGCAGGCTTCTGATGCAACCGCTGCTTCGTTCAAGTCCAAGGTGCTCGACAGCGGGCTCGGCGTGACCGAGCTGGTCAAGGCGGCCTGGGCCTCGGCCTCGACCTATCGCAAGTCCGACCATCGTGGCGGCGCCAATGGTGCACGGGTGCGGCTGGCCCCGCAGAAGGACTGGAAGGTCAACGATCCGCAGGAATTGTCCAAGGTACTCGCCAAGCTCGACGAGCTGCGCGGCGACCTGTCGATGGCCGATGCCATCGTCATCGCCGGTTCGGCGGCGGTCGAGAAGGCGGCGAAGGATGCCGGCTTCGATGTCAACGTGCCCGTCACCACGGGTCGCGGCGATACAACGGACGAGCACACCGATGCCGACAGCTTCGAACCGATGGAGCCGTTCGCTGACGGTTTCCGCAACTACCTCAAGACCAGGGCGAGCGTGAAGACCGAGGATCTCCTCATCGATCGCGCCAGCCAGCTCGGCCTTTCCATCCCGGAAATGGTGGTGCTGGTCGGGGGCCTGCGGGTGCTGGGTGCCAACCATTCGAGCGCGCCGACAGAGGGCGTTTTCACCGATCGGGTCGGCCAGCTCACCAACGACTTCTTCACCAACCTGCTCCACATGGGCACGGTCTGGGAAGTCATCGACGAGAGCGGCGACGAGGAATTCGTCGGGCGCTGCCGTCTGGAGGGCCACGAGAAGTGGCGCGCCACGCGCACCGACCTGGTGTTCGGCTCCAACTCGCAGCTGCGTTCGGTGGCCGAAGTCTATGCCGAGAACGGCCACGAGCAGAAGTTCGTGACCGATTTCATCAAGGCCTGGACCAAGGTGATGAACGCAGATCGTTTCGATCTGAGCTACGCCAAGTACCACGCGTAAGCCTGCGCGCCGCGCGATTGCGAATCGGCCCCCGGCAGCGATGCCGGGGGCCTTTTTGTATGCGACCTGCAGCATCGCTAAATGCGATCCAGACGAACGCTTTTCTCGCCAGCTGCCGGTGGAACGTAGCTGGCTGCGCGAACGTTCTTGGTATGAACTCCCGACATTATCGAAAGGCGTCGCCATGGCCGACAAGAGCATACCCCCCACCACCACCGATGCAGGCATTCGTGTCCAGTCCGACGAGCATTCGCTCACGCTCGGCCCCGATGGTCCCATCGTGCTTAACGATCACTATCTGATCGAGCAGATGGCCAACTTCAATCGGGAGCGTATTCCCGAGCGCCAGCCGCACGCCAAGGGTTCGGGCGCATTCGGACATTTCGAAGCCACCGCCGACATCACGAAATACACCAAGGCCAGGTTCTTCCAACCCGGCACCAAGACAGACGTCGCCATGCGGTTCTCCACCGTGGCGGGCGAGCGTGGCAGCCCCGACACCTGGCGCGATCCGCGCGGCTTTTCGGTCAAGTTCTATACCGAAGATGGCAATTTCGACATGGTCGGCAACAACACGCCAATCTTCTTCGTGCGCGATCCGATGAAGTTCCAGCACTTCATCCGCAGCCAGAAACGCCGCGCGGACAACGGCCTGCGCGATCACGACATGATGTGGGATTTCTGGACGCTCAGCCCCGAAAGCGCGCATCAGGTCACCTATCTGATGGGTGATCGCGGCGTGCCGAAGAACTGGCGCGAGATGAATGGCTATGGCAGCCACACCTATATGCTTATCAATGAAGACGGCGAGAAGTTCTGGGTCAAATGGCATTTCCACACCGATGTCGGTGGCATGAGCGGCAACGCCCATCTGACGCAGGATGAGGCGGTTAAGACAGCCGGCGAGGATAGCGATTATCACCGCCGCGACCTGTTCGATGCGATTTCCGACGGCGATTTCCCGAGCTGGACGCTTAAGTTCCAGATCATGCCCTACGACGATGCCAAGACCTATCGCATCAACCCGTTCGACCTCACCAAGACCTGGCCGCACGAGGATTACCCGCTGATCGAGGTAGGCAGACTGACGCTCAACGAAAACCCCGTCGATTGGGATACGCAGATCGAACAGCTCGCGTTCGAGCCGAACAATATGGTGCCCGGTCTCGGCCTGTCTCCGGACAAGATGCTGCTGGCCCGCGGCTTCGCCTATGCCGATGCACACC
Source organism: Erythrobacter sp. QSSC1-22B (assembly GCF_001678665.1). Lineage (GTDB taxonomy): Bacteria > Pseudomonadota > Alphaproteobacteria > Sphingomonadales > Sphingomonadaceae > Qipengyuania. The sequence continues at coordinate 74,355 of NZ_LZRP01000005.1, read as the reverse complement.
GGCATCGCCTCGGCGTCAATTACAAGCAGATCCCGGTCAACGCCGCGCGCAATGCCCAGGTCAATTCCTACTCGCGCGCGGGCGCCATGCGGACGGTCAACGCGGTCGATCCGGTCTATGCACCCAATTCCTACGGCGGCCCCGCGGCTCAGCCCGAGGTCGGCGGCGAGGCGACGTGGTACGCCGATGGCGATATGGTCCGACAGGCCTATACCTTGCGCGAAGACGATGATGACTGGAGCCAGCCGCGCGCCCTGATCAACGAGGTGATGGACGGCGCGCAGCGGGACCGGTTCGTCTCCAACGTTGCCGGGCATCTGGCCGATGGGGTCAGCGAAAGCGTGCTGATCCGCGCCTTCAAGTATTGGCGCAACGTGGACGATGCCATCGGTGAGCGTATCGAAAAGACGGTGCGCGACAAGATCGGGGGCCGGTCCAAGGCGCCCGGCATGGCCAGCGCCAAATCGATCTCGGACGAGGGCCAAGCAAAGCGGCCGAACAAGTCCTAGCGTTCGCGCTTGAGAACGATCGTGAGCGCACCGTCCCCCCCGTGGTGGCGGTGCGCTTTGCGGATGGCGGCGATTGCGCTGCCGTGTTCGCTGGCGGCGAGCCAGTCGAGCACCTTGGCGCGGATTGCGCCGCGCATCTGGCCGCGATCCGCCGGATCGACCGGACGCGACTTGCCCGTCACCAGCAGCACAGTGCGCGCATTCATCGCCCGCGCCTGCGCCACTCCGCTCATCAACCGCATATAGGCGGCGTCGAGCCCCAGACCGTGAAGGTCGAGCGTGAAATCGGGCGCCACCGTTCCGGCCTTGAGCTTGCGATCCCAATGCGAATCGAGATCACTGCTTTTTTTGGCCGGGGGTTTTGGCGGCAGGCGAACCGGCTTGCGCTGCGAAGGAAGTTTGGGCGCAGCGGATTTGGGTGATGGCGGCGGCGGGCCCGCGCGCTTTTCGACGACGGGGGGCGGCGGTGTGCTGGCTGGCTTGAGCTTCCGGGGGACCAGCGGGGTCACCGTTTCGGCAACGCGGTGCCAGGCTTCCGCTTCTTCGTCGGTCAGCCCGCGCGGGGGACTCATCGCCCGGTGAGGCGCGCCACGACACCCTTCGGCAGCAGCACCAGCGCGCTGCCGCGGCCGCTCATTCCCCCGGCGATCTCGCGCGCATCCCCGCCATTGCCCCAGAAGGTATCGAAGCGATTGGCGCCCTTGATCGCGCCGCCGGTGTCCTGCGCCACCCACAACCCGTTGGCCACATCGCGGTCGAGATCGAGCCACACCGGCGCGCCAAGCGGTACGAACAGCGGATCGACTGCCACCGAAGCCTCGCGGCGCACGGGGATCTCCAGCGCACCGAGGGGGCCGTCGGTGGTCAATTCGCGGAAGAATATCCAGCTCTTGTTGAGCCGCATCAGATCCGCGCCCGCCTCGGGGTAATCGCGCAGATACTGGACGATGCCCTGCATCGAACCGGCGTATTGCCCCGGCCCGTCGCCGAGCAATCCGCGCTCGCGCATCACGCTGCCGATACCGACATATTCGCGCCCGTTCTGCCCGGCATAGCCGATCCGCATCCGCGTGCCGTCGGGCAGCCGCAGCAGGCCCGAGCCCTGGATCTGGAGGAAGAAGAACTCGATCGGATCGGCCGCCCAGGCGATCTCGAGCCCGCGCCAGGCGAGCGCACCCTGCTCGATTTCGGCGCGCTCGTAATAGGGGACGAAATTGCCCGCGGCATCGGTGCGCCCGAGCGGTGCGCGCCCTTCGCGCTCGCTCTGGGCCATGTCGGTCGGCCAGCCGCGAACGAGATCGGGCGGCATGCGATAGACCGGAACCGTGTAGCCGGGGCCCGGTACGCGGCTGCCGAGGATCTCCGGCTCGAAATAGCCGGTCGCGAAGGCGCGCCCGTCGCCCACCTGCACAGTCTCGAAATGGGTGGCGAAGAAGCGCGCGGCATCGCTTGCCGGCCATGTCGTGGCGGCCTCGCAGGCGGGGCGCCAGTCGTCACGCTGGGTCAGCCCGCTCTGGTCGGTGCGGATCAGCAGTTTGGGGCAGGATTCGCGAAACCCCGACAGCGCGGAGGACGCATCGTTCTGGCCCAATCCAAGAGAAGCGATAGCAGGACCGGCCGTGATGCCTGCGAGCGCAGCACTCTCTGCGAGGGTTCCAGGCACGGACGGACCGGGTACGGAAACGGTGCGGACGCAGGCGGCTAGCAGCGCAAGCGCAGCGACGGCGAGTGAAGAGCGGAGGATGCGCATGTTCTCACCGGTTCCCATCGTCGTCTTCCGCAGGGTCTTAAGCAGCTACGCGTCAACCCGGATTCATTGGCGCCCGAAGATCAGTCCTGATCGGTTTCGTCGAGAATCCAGTTGGGTTCGGGCGAATCCACGTGACGCGCGAAGGTCCAGATGTCGCGGCTTTCGACCGCATCGTCGAGCGAACCGGCGATCACCGTCTCGTCGCGATCGCGGGTCACTGCGGCGATGTCGGCCACGAACAGCACCGCAACGCGTGCCACGCGCCCGTCGAGTTCGGCGGATTTGATAGTCGCGTTCTCGATCCGGACAAGCCGGTTGGCGAGCGTCTCGCCCGCTGCCTCGCGGGCATCGATCGCGCCAGCAAAGCTTTCATAGACATCGTCGTCGCACAATTCGCGCAAGGTCTCACGATCGCCTTCCCAGAAGGCCTCGAGGATCATGCCATAGGCACCCTTGGCCCCGTCGAGAAACGAGACGATGTCGAAGCGCGGATCGGCACCGGCAATCGCCCGCACGCCCGCCTCGGTCCCGGCGGGAACCTCTGCCTGGCGCAATTGCACCGAAGACTGCACGGAGCGCGCCGATTCATCGGAAGTGTGGCGATCTTCGCCACGTTCGATGCGGCGGGGCACGACCTCTTCCTCGTGTTCCGCACGGCGACCGAGCACCGAATAAAGGCGCAGGCCGAGAAAGGCGGCGACGGCGGCGAGGATGACGATTTCCAGTATCACGTAACAAGCACCTGCAGTTTTGGCCCGATCGAACAAGCGGCGCGGGCCCGAGATTTTCGTAGCTTACCCCTGCCCTACATAGGTGTAAAACTCAAATGGACAACACGCCGCACGGCTTCTTCCCGCCGCTTTGCGGGCCCGCCCCGTCCCGTGCAGCGCAGTTGCCGCACAGATTGGCAGGTGCTACGCGCGCCACCGAACCGGTGCCGGGCCCAACCAGCCGCCCGCGACAGGTACCGCAGCGCCAACACTGACACGAAAGACTACGCATCATGGCCGACGAAGGCGATATCCTCACCGACATCAATCCCGATCCCGCAGCCGGTGCCAACGGCGCGGATAATCAGCCCGCCGCCGGGATGATCTCGCAATACGTGAAGGATCTCTCGGTCGAGAACCCCAATGCGCCGGCCTGCTTCCAGTGGACCGACCAGCCGCAGATCGATCTGCAGTTCAACATCGGCGCGACCCCCGTCAGCGGCGAAGTGCACGAAGTCGAGCTCAAGGTGAACATCACCGCCAAGGGCGAGAAGGGCAATTTCTACCTCGTCGAACTGAGCTATTGCGGCCTTGCGGGCCTGCGTAACCTGCCCGACGAGCATGCCCATGCCTTCCTCTATGCCGAAGCACCGCGCATCCTCTTCCCCTTCGCCCGCCGCGTGATCGCCGATGCGACCCGCGATGCGGGCTTCCCGCCGCTGATGATGGAGCCGATGGATTTCGGCGCGCTCTACCAGCAGCAGCTCGCCGCGCGCGCTCAGCAGCAGGGCGAAGGCCAGGAGCCCCTGCCCGGTGGCAACGCCTGACGGCGCGCTGATCAGGGCTCGGGCGTGAGCCTGCTCAAAAACGTCGGGACGATCGGCGGGCTGACCATGGTCAGCCGGGTCGCCGGCATGGCACGCGAGATGATCTTCAGCCGCGTGCTCGGCGCCAATGCGGTGACCGACGCATGGTTTCAGGCGTTCATCATTCCCAACGTCTTCCGGCGGCTGTTCGCCGAGGGCGCGTTCTCGGCCGCCTTCGTGCCGATGTTTTCCAAGCGCCTCCACGGCGACGGCGGGCTCGAAGCAGCGCGCAGCTTCAGCGACGATGTGCTGAGCGTATTCCTGCCGGTGCTCATCGCGCTGACCGCCATCCTGCTGCTGGCGATGCCGGGGGTGATCTGGCTGCTGGCGGACAAGCCGATCGATCCGGGCGAGTTCGGCATGGCGGTCGATTTCGCGCGGATCATGTTCCCCTATATCGTGCTGGTGAGCCTGGTGACGCTGTTCACCGGCATGCTCAACTCGGTCTCGCGCTTCGCGCCGGGCGCGAGCTTTCCGATCATCCTCAACATCGTCCTGATCGCCGCGCTGCTGCTGGGCGAAAGGTGGATGGCCGTCACCGGCGCCAGCGTCGAACAGACCGCTTATGGCATCGCCTGGGCGGTGACCGGCGCGGGCGTGATGCAGTTGGTGTGGCTCTATGTCTGGGTCCGGGTCGAAGGATTCCGTCCCAAGCTTTTGTGGCCGCGTCTGACGCCCGAAGTAAAACGGCTCGGCGTCATCGCGCTCCCAGCGGCGATCGGCGGCGGCGCCTATCAGATCAACACGCTGGTGCAGCTCTATTTCCTCAACCAGCTCGAGAGCGGTTCGGTCAGCTACATGAATTACGCCGACCGGCTGAACCAGCTGCCGCTGGGTATCATTGGCATTGCGCTGAGCACCGCGATCCTGCCAACGCTGTCCAAATTCGTCGGCGCCAAGAACAAGGAGGGCGCCGACCGGGTGCAGTCCGATGCGATCGAGCTGGCGATGCTGCTGACGATCCCGGCGGCGGTGGCGCTGGCCATCTGCGCGACCCCGTTCGTGACGATGATCTTCCAGGGCGGACGTTTCGATCTGGCGGATGCGGCGGTGACCGGCAATGTGCTGGCGGTGCTCGTGCTCGGCCTGCCCGCCTATGTGCTGGTCAAGGTGCTGGTGCCCAATTTCTACGCCCGGGCGGACACCAGGACTCCCGTTGTGGCCGCGTTTATTTCGCTGGGGGTTTTTGTCACGGCCTGTGTGCTGAACCTCGGCATTTCGATCGGCGGCTCGCTTGATCTCTGGCTGTTGGCGTTGCCGCTGCCGACGATTGTGCTGGAGGGAATGGGCTACGGGGTTCCCGGGATTGCTCTGGCCAGCGTCGTCGGCGCATGGATCAATGTAACCTTTTTGGTGGTCGTCCTTGCCCGGCGTAGGCATTATGTCGCCTCCGCCGCGCTGGTATTGCGGATCGCGCGCCAGCTGGTCGCCGCCGCAGCCATGGGGGCGGCGCTGTGGTTCGCGCGCGACCTGCTGACCGGCTATTTCGCCGCCGGGCTCATCGAACGGCTGTTCGCTCTGGCGGTGCTCGTCGGCTGCGCCGCAGTGGTCTATTTCGGAGTGGCCTTTGCCGTCGGCGCGATCGACCGGCAACGGATCGCTACCCTCACCAAGAAGAAGGCTCCCTGATATCATGCGCGTCGTTTCCGGCATCCAGCCCACCGGCAATCTCCACCTCGGCAATTACCTCGGCGCGATCCGCAACTGGGTGCGGATGCAGGACGAGATCACCGCCGATGGCAACGGCCGCGCTCAAGTAGCCGGAGGCGGTAGCGCACCAAAGAACCAGTGCCTGTTCTTCCTCGCGGATCTGCACGCGATCTCGCAGCCGCATGTTCCGGCCGAGCTTTATCGTGGCTCGCTGGAAATGACCGCCGCGCTGGTCGCCTGCGGGATCGATCCGGCGCGCTCGATCCTGTTCAACCAGGCGCAGGTCCCGCAGCACGCCGAACTGCAATGGCTGCTCAGCGGCACAGCGCGGATGGGCTGGCTCAACCGCATGACGCAGTGGAAGGACAAGGCCGGCAAGAACCGCGAGGGCCAGTCGGTCGCGCTGTTCTCCTACCCGGTGCTGCAGGCCGCCGACGTGCTGCTCTATCAGGCCACGCACGTGCCGGTGGGCGAGGACCAGAAGCAGCATCTCGAGCTGGCGCGCGACATCGCGCAGAAGTTCAACAATGATTTTGCCCCCAGGAACGAGAATGGCGAGGATGTGCCAATCTTCACCCTGCCCGAACCCTTCATCCCGCCGGTCGCGGCGCGGATCATGAGCCTGCGCGATGGCTCCGCCAAGATGAGCAAATCCGATCCGTCGGATCTCAGCCGCATCGACCTCTCGGACGATGCCGAGACCGTGATGCGCAAGATCAAGAAGGCCAAGACCGATCCCGAACCGCTGCCGGGCGAACTGGCCGGGCTGGTGGGCCGCCCCGAGGCGCTCAACCTCGTCACCATCTACGCAGCGGTGTCAGATCGCAGCGCCGAAGACGTGCTGCGCGAATTCGCCGGGCAAGGGTTCGGCGCGTTCAAGCCGGCGCTGGGCGAATTGCTGGTCGAGACGCTGCGCCCGATCTCTCAGCGGTTTACCGAACTGCTCGAGGACCGCGAATCGCTCGACGCCATCCTGGCAAAGGGCGCCGCGCGGGCGCGAACGCTGGCGGGCCCGACGCTCGACTCCGTCTATCGCGCGCTGGGCCTGGTAAGGGCCTGATCTCGAAAACCGGTGGAGTTAACCAAACGTCTGATTTGCCACACATTCAATCGTGGTTCAGGCCCGATGGTTTACACCCTGATCGAATGCTGACAGCGTATCGTTGCAAACCGGCTGCATGCGGCGAGTCAGCCTCGAAAGGATACCACCATGACCACCCCGAACAAGGGTTGGGGGCGCACCATCAAGCTGGCCTCCGTTCCCATCATCCTCGCCAGTCTTGCTGCCTGCGCAACGCCTTTCAAGGCCGATGTCTCGCGCTTCCAGACGCAGCTTCCCGCACCTTCGGGCGAGAGCTTCGCCGTGGTGGCGGACGATCCGGCGCTGGCAGGCGGGCTCGAATTTGCGATGTACGCCGATCGGGTCGAAGAGCAGATGCAGCGTCTCGGCTACGCGCAGGCCGCTTCGCCCGAGGCCGCCAGCCTGCTGGTCCGCTTCGATTACAGCGTCGATAATGGCCGCGAACGAATCCGCACCACCGGTTTCCGCGATCCGTTCTACGATCCCTGGTATGGCTACAGCCGCTCGCGCTTCGGCTATCGTTCGCCCTTTTACGGCAGTCGCTGGGGCTATGGCTTCAACGATTCCTGGTTCGGCGGACCAGAGGTTACCAGCACGACGGTCTACACCAGCGGCATCGATATGAAGATCGACCGCGCCGCGACCGGCGAACGGCTGTTCGAAGGAAGGGCCGAGGCCATGTCGACTTCGGACCGCCTGCAATATCTGGTGCCCAATCTGGTCGAGGCCATGTTCACCGATTTCCCAGGCAGTTCTGGCGAGACGGTGCGCATCTCGATCGCTCCGGAGAAGACCACGGTGCGCCGGATCGACTGATCGGCCAATCAAATCGCAAAATAAAAGGGCGGCCCCAAGGGTCGCCCTTTTTGTGTGCCTTGTGGCCCAGATCAGCCCAGCTTCGCGTGTCCGCCGGTCGAGCCGAAGCCGCTTTCCCCGCGGTCGGTCGAATCAAGATCGCCGACCTCCTCCCAGCGCGCGCGGACCACCGGGGCCAGCACGAGCTGCGCGATCCGGTCGCCCCGCTCGATCGCGAAGACTTCCGTGCCGTGATTTATCAGGATGATCTTCAACTCGCCGCGATAATCGGAATCGATCGTTCCGGGCGCGTTGGGTACGCCGATACCATGCTTGAGCGCGAGGCCCGAGCGCGGCCGAACCTGGATTTCGAACCCCTCGGGGATCGCGAGCCCCAACCCGGTGGCGACCGCATGCCTTGCGCCCGGAGTCAGTTCGACCGCTTCGGCGGCGACGACATCCATTCCCGCTGCGCCTTGCGTGGCATAGGCGGGCAGATCGAGCCCTGCGCCATGAGCCAGCCGCTTGATGCGCACGCCGACCTGGTCAGTCATCGCCATCGCCATCGTCCTTCGCCGCCAGCGCGTCGGCTGCGCGGCGCATCAATTCGCGCGCGACATCCCGCTTCGACATCGGCTCGAGCGTCTCGACCCCTGCCTCGGTGACGATCTGGACCTGATTGTTGTCGCCGCCCATCACCCCGCCATCGCCGGTATCGGTGACGTTGTTGGCGATGATCCAGTCCGCTCCCTTGCGCTTGCGCTTGGATTTGGCGTTTTCGAGCAGGTTCTCGGTCTCGGCGGCAAAACCGATCAGCAGGGTCGGGCGGTTGCGGCCCGAAGCCACCGTCGCGAGGATGTCGGGATTCTCCGAAAGGATCAGCGCCGGCGGGGCCGAGCCACGCTTCTTCATCTTCTCGTTCGCCACATGGCTGCTTTTCCAGTCGGCAACCGCAGCCACCATAAAGGCGATATCGGCTGGCAGCGCCTGCTTGACCTCGGCAGCCATTTCCTCAGCGCTCTCGACATCGATGCGGTCGACCCCGATCGGCGTGGGCAGGTGTACAGGGCCCGCAACCAGCGTCACCCGCGCGCCGGCACCCGCAGCCATCGCGGCGATGGCGAAGCCCTGCTTTCCAGAGCTGCGATTGGCGAGATAGCGAATCGGATCGATCCGTTCCCAGGTCGGCCCGGCGGTAACCAGCACATGCCGACCATAGAGCGGACGATGGTTGGGATCGGAATCGAAATCCGGCTGTCCTGCGAGCGGGTCGGCGCCATCGTCTGCAGGCGGATCTGGCCAGGCGCCGTCGTTCGCACCCGCAAATTCGAAGTCGATCGCAGCCGGATCGGTCAGTGGCGCGGCGGCGGCCTTGCCCTTGCTTGCCAGCAACGGACCGCCGAAATCCGGTTCCGGAGCGTGGTCATCTTCCGTATTCCCGGAATCGAACCATGGATCGTCCAGAGGCCCGCGCTCGGGCAATGCCTCGAGTTCGGCATCGATCTCGGCATGCGAGCGCTTTGTCGTGCTGCGCGGGATAAGCGCGGATAGCAGCGAATTCCACGCGCCCTTGCTCTCGACCTCGGGTTCTGGCTCGAGCGCTTCGGCACCGAGATCATCTCGTTGGGCCTCGCGCTGGCGTGCAGCCACCGAGCCTGCGGCGGTGAGAGCGGTCGATAGGCCAGTATCGATGTCGAGATCGAGATCGAGATCGAGCTGCTTGGCGATTGCCCGCAGAACCTCGGGCGGCTCGGGCAGTCGTCCCGGGCCGTATTCGCCGCAGGCCATCGCGCCCTCGTCGGGCTCCATCACCTCGACGCCCGCCTGGCGCAGCCATCCCACATTGCGGACTGTTGCCTGGTGCTGCCACATCCGCACGTTCATCGCCGGCACGGCGAGCACCGGCTTGTCGGTCGCGAGGATCAGCGTGGTCGCCAGATCGTCGGCAATCCCCGCCGCCATCTTGGCCAACAGGCTCGCCGTCGCCGGGCACACAACGACCAGATCGGCCTGCCGCGAAAGCTGGATATGCCCCATCTCGACCTCGTCCTTGAGATCGAACAGCGAGGTATAGACCTTGTTCTCGCTCAGCGCGGCGAGCGCCATCGGGGTGACGAACTGCTGCCCGCCATCGGTCAGCACGCAGGTGACCTCGCCGCCTGCCTTGCGGATGAGGCGGACGAGCTCGCAGGATTTGTAGGCCGCGATACCGCCGCCGATTACCAGCAATATGCGCGGGCCCGTCATCGCGCGCCCGCTGCTGCCGCAACCACCCACTGCGCGTCGGGCGCGGTTCCTGTGCTGTCCCATCGTCTCATCGACGCGGTTGCTAGCGCCCCGCGTCTGCTAATGCCAGCGCGTTCGGGCCTTCCGGACCCGCTTGCACCGCATGGCGCATGCGCGCATAGTTTCGCCGATCGCCGCAAGGGGATTTCAACGGGGGGACTATTCGCAATGCACCTTATCCTGAGCGCTATCATCGTGTTGCTGGCCATTATCGACGTCATCGTCGGGGTCGGCTTCTTCGTCAATCCGGCGCAGGCGGGCAGCGACTTCGGTCTCTCGACGGTCGGCAATGCGGGGACTTCGGCGCTGCGTGCGGATTTCACCGCCTTCTTCTTCGTTGCGGGGCTGTTCATGGCCTGGGGCGCCTGGCGGCGGCGCGGCGAACTGCTGCTGGCCCCGCTGGCGCTGTTCGTGATCGCCTTCACGGGACGGCTGATCAACCTGCTGGTTGAGGGCAGCTACGACGATTGGTGGATCCCGATGACAGTCGAGATGGTGCATATCGTCGTGCTCGCCTTGGCGATCCGCGCCTGGCCCGCCCGCCGCACCGGGCTTTAGCCGGATCGCAAACCGTCGCGGCTGATCTAGATCAGCCAGCCCTGGACCGCTGCCAGCCACACCACCGCAGCTCCGGCCAGCGCCGCGGCGATATAGCCGGTCACACCACCACTTTCGTTGCGGCGACGCTCGCGCCGCTCCCACATCAGCTCGATATCGGGCACCGGTGGCGGTTCGGGAGCGCCCCCGCGCGCCGGATAATGCTCATCCAGCCGCCGGATCAGCGAGGGCAGGCGCAGCAGCGTCTCGGTGTCTTCGCGGATGCGTTCGGCCAGCGCAGCTTCGGGGCCGAGCTCGTCGCGGATCCAGGCACGCACGAAGGGCGCGGAAACATCCCACATGTTGATCTTCGGATCTAGCTGGGTCGCGATCCCCTCGACCATCACCATCGTCTTTTGCAGCAGCAGCAGATGCGGCTGGGTCTGCATGTCGAAATCGCGGGTGATGGCGAACAATCCATCGAGCATCTGCCCGACGCTCAGTTCGCTCACCGGCTTGCCGCGCATCGGTTCGCCCACCGCGCGCAGCGCCGTTGCGAATTCATCGACCGAATGATGCGAGGGCACATATTGCGCCTCGAAATGGATCTCGGCGACGCGGCGGTAATTGCCGGTGGTCAGCCCGTAGAGGATCTCGGCAAGCCATTGGCGGGCCTGCCGATCGATCCGGCCCATGATCCCGAAATCGATCGCCACGATGGTGCCGTCGCCGCGCACGAACAGATTGCCCTGATGCATGTCGGCATGAAAGAAGCCCGCGCTGATCGCCTGCTTGAGGAAAGCCAGCACCAGCCGCTGCGCGATATCGGGCAGATCGTGGCCCGCGGCGATCAGCTGCTCGGTCTGGCTGATCTTGATGCCGTCGATCCACTCCATCGTCATTACCCGGCCGTTGGTGCGGTCCCAGTCGATTTCCGGCACGGTGTAGCGCTCGGTACCGATCATCGCGTCGGCCAGTTCGGAAGCCGAGGCCGCCTCGCGCCGCAGGTCGAGCTCACGATTGGTCCAGCGCTTGAAATTGGCGATGGTGAGCCGCGGGCGCAGCCTTCGCGCCTCGTCGTTGCCGAGCGCTTCGAGATGGGCGGCCGCCCATTCGTAGGTCCGGATATCGCGTTCGAACCGTTCGCGGATGCCCGGACGCAGCACCTTGATCGCGACGGTCCGGCCATCGGTGGTGATCGCGCGGTGCACCTGCGCAATCGAGGCCGCCCCGACCGGCACCGGATCGATCTCGAGAAAGAGCTCGGACAGTGGCTGGGCAAAGGTCGCGGCGATCGCAGCCTCGATTTCCGTGAAGGGAACCGGCGGGAGATTGTCCTGCAGGCTGAGCAGGTTCTGCGCCGCATCGTCGCCGACCAGATCCGGCCTGGTCGCCAGCGTCTGGCCCAGCTTGATCGCCGCCGGACCGATGGCGCGAAACGCGCCTGCGTAGTCGGGCTGCGCCGGCTGGACCGTACCGAACCGCGCAATCCGCGCCAGCCGCTTGACCTGAGGCGGAGTGTTGGGGTCGCGCTCGATCCCGCGCAGCGCGCCGTGGCGCGCCAGGGTGCGACCCCATTTAAACAGGCGCCAGATATGGGTTGCCGGACGGGTCACAGGGTCAGGTCTTCCATCCTGAGTGAATCGCGACCAGTCCGCCCAGGATCGGTTCGACGCGCGTCTGGGTAAAACCCGCCGCGCGGATCATGCTCTGGAATTCGGGCATCGGCGGAAACCGGCGGATCGATTCGACGAGATAGCGATAGCTTTCCTCGTCGCCAGCGATCGCCTTGCCAAGCTGCGGAACGAGCTTGTGCGAATAGAGGTCGTAGGCCTGCTTGAAACCCGGCCATTCGACGGTCGAGAATTCGAGGCAGAAGAACCGCCCCCCGAACTTGAGCACCCGGTGCGCTTCGGCCAGCGCCCGGTCGATATGGGTGACGTTGCGGATGCCGAAAGCAATCGTGTAGGCATCGAAAATGCGCGAAGGATAGCTCAGAACCTCGGCGTTCTGGCACGACCAGGCAAGCCCGGTCAGCCCGCGGTCGAGAGCGCGTTCCATCCCGACATCGAGCATGTCCTGATTGATATCGGCCACGGTCACCTCGGCGCCGCGCTCCACCATGCGAAAGGCGATGTCGCCGGTGCCACCCGCCATGTCGAGAATTGCCTCGCCCGGCTGCGGCTTGACCCGCGCCACGAAGCGATCCTTCCACAATCGGTGCATCCCGCCCGACATGGCATCGTTCATGATGTCGTATTTGGCGGCGACATTGGAGAAAACCGTACCCACGCGCTCGGTTTTCTCGTCGGGGGCCACGTCCTCATAGCCGAAGGAGACAGTGTCGTTCATGGCGCCGAGCCTTAGGGACAATTGCCGGGCGGGCAAAGGGTGTTAGAGACGCAGCCATGCCCGAACTTCCCGAAGTCGAGACGACCGTGCGCGGGTTGGCGCGTTTTCTGGATGGTGAAACCATTACCGGCGTGACCGTCAACCGCCCTGATCTGCGGCGCCCCTTTCCGCCCGGCCTCGTCCAGGCACTGACCGGCGCGCAGGTTTCCGGACTTTCGCGGCGTGCCAAATACGGACTGATCCACACCGCGCGCGATCATGTCATGGTGTTCCATCTCGGCATGAGCGGACGCTGGCGGATCGATCCCGAGGACGATTTGCCGCACGACCATCTGGTGCTGGAAACCGCCGGACATCGCTTTGCGCTCAACGATCCGCGCCGGTTCGGCTCGGTCGATCTGCTGCTCGGCTCCGAACTCGACGCCTGGCCGGCCTTCGCCGCTCTGGGCCCCGAACCGCTTGGCGCCGAGCTGACCGTCTCGTGGCTGCGCGAGCGGACGAAGGGGCGCAAACCGGCGATCAAGCAGTTGCTGCTCGACCAGCGAGTGGTCGCGGGTCTGGGCAATATCTATGTCTGCGAGGCGCTGTGGCGTGCGCGGATCGATCCGCGCACGCCGGGCGGACGGGTAACCGGGCCGCAACTCGAACGCCTGATCCCGGCGATCCGCGAAGTGCTCGAGCAATCGATCCGCGACGGTGGCTCGACCTTGCGCGATTTCGCCCAGCCCGATGGCGAACTGGGTTATTTCGCTACCCGCTTCGACGTCTATGGTCGTACGGACCAGCCATGCCACCGCGATGATGGCGGCACGATCGGCCGGGTGGTCCAGGGCGGCCGCAGCACATGGTACTGCCCGCGCTGCCAGAAATAGCCCGGGCAGGCTGGGCCAAGAAACGATTGACGATTCGCCACCACCAACCTATGTCGCCCGCTTTCCGGCGGTCATGCGCCGATTTTCGCAAGATTCGACAGACTCGTCGGGCGCGCTCCATGCGACCGCTCGAGACTCGAGCCAGACAAGGACGACCATGGCCAATACGCCGCAAGCCAAAAAGCGCATCCGTCGCAACGATCGCCGCTCCGAGATCAACACCGCGCGCAAGAGCCGCATCCGCACTTTCGTGAAGCAGGTGGAAACCGCCTGCGAAGCGGGTGACAAGGAAGCGGCCAGCGTGGCGCTCAAGCAGGCCCAGCCCGAACTGGCGCGCGGCGTCGCGCGCGGCGTGCTGCACAAGAATACCGCCTCGCGCAAGATGAGCCGGCTGAGCAAGCGCGTCTCCGCGCTCTGAACCGAATCGCTTCAAGCGGCCGCCTGCTGGCGATGCCGCAACGAAGCCAAATAGCACCAGGGCCGTCGCGGCAACGCGGCGGTCCTTTGCTTTGTTCGCAAAGCCCAGGATCCCGGACCGATCTATTCAGTCGTCAGACTGAAACCTAATTGTAATGTTCGGCGCTCGCGACTCCTTACAAACCCGCGATTCCAGCGCTTAAATACGCTAAAAATACCGGAATTCAGCCAGTTGCACGGGGGCCCGCGGGCTAGGGTCGAGTCAACGCTTTTATTTCGCTTTTTTTGCAGCATCCACACTTGCGACTCATCCGAAGCTGACCCTAGAAGATGGCACTGCCTGGGGCGGGACAGCCCGGGCTCCACAATTTGGAATATGTGATGGGGGTTCCCGGAAGGATTGATTCCGGGAGATGGCGACGCTGTGTCTCTGTCCTCGCCAGATACAATAACGCTTCGCCGGCAGCGCTGTTTGCCGGCCCGATTTTGGGTGACGAGACGATGGGCAAATTGACAGAACAGACCGGTGCGAAACGCAAAGGCCGGGAGGATCTCATGGAAGACCTCGAAGCGGTGAATCTGGCTGCCGACTGGGCCGATATCAGCCATGGCCTGCGCAAGGATCTCGGCCAGCAATTGCACAGCCAGTGGATCAAGCCGATCCAGGTCGGCGCGCTCGATCGCGACACCGGAACGCTCGATCTCTACCTCCCGACGCAATTCTCCGCCGACTGGGTGCGCGATCGCTTCTCCGACCGCCTGTCGCTGGCTTGGAAGATCGCGCGTGGCGAAGTGCGCCAGATCGCCATCTCGGTCCATCCGGGCCGCCGCAAGGTCGCCGACCTGCAATTGCATTCCGATGGCCGCCGCCCCGCCAATGACGGCGCCGATCAGTCGATGATGGCGATCTCCGCCGACACCCTGAACGATGCGGGCTTTACCTCCAGCGTCGGGCTCGACCCTTCGCTGACCTTTGCCGCCTTCGTCACCGGCGAAGCCAATGTGCTTGCCTGCAACGCGGCGCAGCGGATGGCCGCACCCGAGAAACCGCAGTTTTCGCCGCTCTATCTCAAGGGCGCGACCGGCCAGGGCAAGACCCACCTGCTGCACTCGATCGGCCATTCCTTCCTGCAGGCGCATCCGCGCAGCCGGATCTTCTACTGCAGCGCCGAGCGTTTCATGGTCGAGTTCGTCCAGGCGCTGAAGCAGAACCAGATGATCGAGTTCAAGGGGCGGCTGCGCAGCTTCGACCTGCTGCTGGTGGACGACATTCAGTTCATCATCGGCAAGGCCAGCGCGCAGGAAGAGCTTCTCTACACGATCGATGCGTTGCTCGCCGAGGGCAAGCGGCTGGTGTTCGCCGCCGATCGTGCACCGCAGGCGCTCGACGGGGTCGAGCCACGGCTGCTCAGCCGGCTTTCGATGGGTCTGGTCGCGGATATCCAGGCCGCCGATATCGAATTGCGCCGCAAGATCCTGGTCAGCAAGCTGACCCGTTTCGCGCCGCTCGAAGTGCCCGATGACGTGATCGATTTTCTCGCGCGCACGATCACGCGTAACATCCGCGAGCTGGTTGGGGGATTGAACAAGCTGATCGCCTATGCCCAGCTCACCGGGCAGGAAGTCTCGCTCCAGCTTGCCGAGGAGCAGCTGACCGATATTCTCTCGGCCAATCGCCGCCGGATTACCATCGACGAAATCCAGCGTACGGTGTGCCAGTTCTATCGCATCGACCGTTCCGAAATGAGCAGCAAGCGGCGCGCGCGCGCCGTGGTCCGCCCGCGCCAGGTCGCGATGTATCTTGCCAAGGTGCTGACCCCGCGAAGCTACCCCGAGATTGGCCGCAAGTTCGGCGGCCGCGATCATTCCACCGTGATCCACGCGGTGCGGCTGATCGAGGATCTGCGCACCCGCGACGCCGATATGGATGGCGACGTCCGCAGTCTGCTGCGCCAGCTCGAGAGCTGATCGCGGCATTGCGGCGCCGTGGGGCGAAGCGTAGGGGAGCGGCATGACCGCTGCGCCCCTACTCGCTTCGCTGGCGCCCTGCACGGGTTCCCCGCCCGGCCCGGCCAGCCTGCCCTTCACATGGCGCGAGGCAGCCTTGCGGGGACTGCGTGGGGATTGCCCGCGGTGCAGTGAGGCAAAGCTGTTCCGCAAATGGCTCAAACCCGTCGATCATTGCCTGGCCTGCCGGCAGGATTGGTCGTTCGAACGGGCGGATGACTTTCCAGCCTATATCTCGATCTTCGTGACCGGACACGTCATGGCCCCCTTGATCATCGCGCTCATCGGCGAATTCGGCATGTCGACCTGGGCGACGTTGGCCGTCATCCTGCCGCTGGCCATGATCATGATGCTGGGGCTGCTGCAACCCGCCAAGGGCGCAGTGCTGGCGACAATGTGGTGGTCAGGGATGGGGACCTTCGCGCGCGAGCGGCCGATCGGCCATCCCGATCACCTCGATTTGAAATGAGGCCGGAGATGAAGCTGCCGCCCGAACGGCCATTTCCACCTGAACGACTGGCCCGTTTCGCCCGCCACATCGTACTGCCCGAAGTCGGCGGCGCGGGACAGGCGGCGCTTGGACGATCGCATGTGGTGCTGGTTGGCCTGGGCGGGATCGGCTCGCCCGCCCTGCAATATCTCGCCGCAGCCGGAATCGGGCGCCTGACGCTGGTGGACGGCGACAAGGTGGATGCCAGCAACCTCCAGCGCCAGACGATCTACACGACCCGCGATATCGACCATGGCAAGGCCGTCTCCGCCCGCCGCTGGCTGGCAAATTTCGATGTGGCGATCGAGGCGGAATTACACGACGGGCGGATCGGCCCGGACAACGCGCCCGCGCTGCTGGAGGGAGCCGATCTGGTGCTCGATGGCACCGACAATTTCGCCACGCGGCTGGCCGTTTCCGATGCCTGCGTGGCGGCGGGCGTTCCGCTTCTCTCCGCCGCGGTAGGCCGCTTCCAGGGCCAGGTGGGCGCGTTCTCGGGGCATTTGCCGGGCCAGGCCTGCTATCGGTGCTTCGTGGGCGATGCCTTCGACGCCGAGGATTGCGACAGCTGCGCCGAGGACGGAATGCTTGGCGCGATGGCTGGCTGGGTCGGCACTTTCGGGGCGCTGCACGCGGTACGGATCCTGCTCGACGGCATCAGTGACTTCGGCGATCCGCAATGGGGCACGGTTCATCTGCTCGACGGCATGGCGCCCGCGATGCGCAGTTTCCTTATCGCCAAGGACCCGGCCTGTTCCGGTTGCGGCTCAGCCGCCTAGCATCTCGTCGACCCACTGCGGGACCAGCTGCGTCGCGGGACCCTGGCGGCTCTCGTCGAACCAGTGCGAACCCTGACTGCGCTCGAGGTTGAGTTCGAGCGTTCGCGCGCCGAGCTGGCTCGCATCCTGGACGAACCCGGCGGCGGGATAGACCGCGCCCGAGGTCCCGATCGAGACAAACAGATCCGCCCCGCGCAGCGCAGCATAGATGCGCTCCATCTCATATGGCATCTCGCCGAACCACACGACATCGGGCCGCAGCGCGGGTTCGCCGCAATCGGGGCACGGCGGGTTCTCGACCAGCGTTCCGGTCCAGCGATGCCGCGCGTCGCAGGCGGTGCACCAGGCGTTGAGATGGGTGCCATGCATGTGCAGCACTGCGCTCGCGCCGGCGCGCTGGTGAAGATCGTCGACATTCTGGGTGACGATCAGCAGTTCGCCGCGCCATTCGCCTTCGAGCCGGGCAAGCGCCAGATGCGCGGCATTGGGCTGCTTGGTCAGCACCGCGGCGCGGCGCATGTCGTAGAAGCGCTGGACCAGCTCGGGATCGCGCGCAAAGGCCTCGGGCGTGGCGACATCCTCGACCCGGTGCTGTTCCCACAGCCCGCCGCCATCGCGAAAGGTGTCGATCCCGCTTTCGGCGGAGATTCCCGCGCCGGTCAGGACGACGATATTGCGCAAGCGGGCCATGTCCCCCATGAAGCATGCGGATAAGGGGAATTGCAATGGCACGTATCGGGATCGTCGGCAGCGAGGGCCGGATGGGTCAGGCTATCGCCGCCATCATGCCCGAGCTCGGACACGAGCTTGCCGGCGGGGTCGACAAGGGAGGCGATGTCGCGCGGCTCGCCGATGCGAGCGATGTGCTCCTGGATTTCTCCTCCCCCGGCAGTCTGGAAGCCAATCTGCACGCTGCGATCGGTGCCGGGATCCCGCTCGTCATCGGCACCACCGGGCTGGAAGACCGCCATCATCGCGCGATCGACGACACCGCGCGGGCGGTGCCGATCCTCCAGACCGGCAACACCTCGCTCGGCATCACGCTGCTCTCGCATCTGGTGCATGAGGCAGCATCCCGGCTGGGCGAAGATTGGGACATCGAAATCGTCGAGATGCACCATCGGATGAAGGTCGACGCCCCCTCGGGCACCGCGCTGCTGCTCGGCGAAGCCGCCGCCACCGGGCGCGGGGTCGAACTGGCGGAGCGACGCGAGAGCGGGCGCGACGGCCACACCGGGGAACGCGCGCCGGGCGCGATCGGCTTCGCTGCGCTGCGCGGCGGGACTGTCGCAGGCGAACACAGCGTCATCATGGCGGGCGCGCAAGAGCGGCTGACCTTTTCGCACAGCGCCGAGGACCGCAGCATCTTTGCCCGTGGCGCGCTGCGTGCGGCGCAATGGCTGATCGGCAAGGAACCGGGCCGCTACAGCATGCGCGACGTGCTCGATCATTGACACGGGACGACATCTTCGAATTCTTCCGTCGGCTCGCCGAGGACAATCCCGAACCCGAAACCGAGCTGGAATATGGCAACGCCTTCCAGTTGGTGGTCGCGGTGGCGCTAAGCGCGCAGGCAACCGATGTCGGGGTCAACAAGGCGACACGGGCGCTGTTCGCACAGGTCGAGACGCCCCAGCAGATGCTCGAGCTGGGCGAGGATGGCCTGAAGCAGCACATCAAGACGATCGGCCTGTTCAATTCCAAAGCGAAGAACGTCATCGCGCTCTCGCAACTGCTGGTCGACGAATACGGCAGCGAGGTGCCCGACACCCGGGAGGATCTGATCCGGCTGCCCGGGGTCGGGCGCAAGACCGCCAATGTCGTGCTCAATTGCTGGTTCGGAGAGGAGACCTTCGCGGTCGACACGCATATTCTGCGCTTGGGCAATCGCACCGGGCTGGCCAAGGGCAAGACGCCCGAAGCGGTCGAGGCAAAGCTCGAGAAGCGCGTTCCGCAGCCGTTCCGCCGCCATGCTCATCACTGGCTGATCCTCCACGGGCGCTATATCTGCAAAGCCCGGACGCCCGAATGCTGGCGCTGTCCGGTGGTGGATCTGTGCAGCTATCGCCAGAAGGTCATGGAACCACAACCCAGCGGCCGGGTTCGGAAACAGTCGGCCTAGTTCCGTCCGTTTGAGGAGTGCGACCATGATCCGTATCGCCGCCGCCATCGCCGCCACCGGCGTGCTCCTCGCGGGGTGCGCCCCGACCGAGGGCGAGGACCGCTTCGTCAGCGAAGCTCCGATGGCGAGCGTAACCGGCGATCCGGTGAACTGCCTCAACACCGCGATGGTGCGCCAGTCGCGAGTTCACGATGATCGCACGATCGATTTCGAGGTAGGCAGCCGAACCTATCGCAACACTCTGGGGCCGGGTTGCGGTGGCCTCGGATTTGAGAAATCCTTCACCTATCGCACCTCGATAAACCGGCTGTGCTCGGGGGAGATTATCTACGTGCTGCGCACCATCGGCGGGCAGCTCGATCGCGGCGCGGCCTGCAGTCTGGGCGAATTCGTGCCGATCGAATATGTCGACCGCGACATCGACACCATGCGACATTAAGCCTGCCCTAGACGTCGTCCGCGCTTGCCATTTCTTCGCGGTCGATCTCGCCGGTCATCGAGCCCACCGTGACCGCTACGGCGGCATCGCCGGTGACATTGGTGACGGTGCGCATCATATCCATGATCCGGTCCACCCCGGCGACGAAGGCGATCGTTTCCAGCGGCACGTTCACTGCGGTGAAAATCGCCGCCATCATGATCAGCCCGGCGCCCGGGATCCCCGCCGCGCCGACCGAGCCGAGCGTCGCCAGCACCGCGATAGTGAGGTAGTCCCCCGTCGAGAGATCGACTCCGAAGACCTGGGCCCCGAACAGCGTGGCGAGACCGAGATACATCGCGGTCCCGTCCATGTTGATCGTGGCACCCAGCGAGGTGGTGAAGCTGGTCACCGAGCGGCTGACGCCCAGATTGCGCTCGACGCAGCGCATCGTGACCGGCAGCGTCGCGTTAGACGATGCGGTGGAATAGGCGACCGCCTGCGCATCGACGATCCCACGGAAGAAGGGAATCACCGGCAATTTGGCCAGAAATTTTATGATCCCGGCATACATGATGATGATGATCAGCAGGCAACCAGCGTAATTGAGCGCGACCAGCTTGCCCAGCGCGAGCAGCGCGGGAACGCCCACGGTACCCGCCACCCAGGCCATCAGCGCGAACACGCCGAAGGGGGTCAGCTCCATCACCACCGCGGTGACCTTTTGCATCACGATCGAACCAGAATCGAAGATCCGCTGGACCGGCAGGCCTTCATCCTTTGCCATCAAGATGCCGATGCCGATCAGCAGCGAGAAGATGATCAGAGGCAGGACGTTGACATCGGCCATCACCTGGACCGGGCTTTGCGGCACCATCCCGAGCAGCATGTCCTGCCAGGTCATCGCCGTGGGTTCCGGAACCGGACCCATCTCGATCGCGCTGGTGTCGAGACCGATACCAGGCTGGAACAGTGATCCCAGCCCGAGGCCGAGCCAGACCGCGATCTGGCCGGTCACCACGAAGATCAGCAGCGCCCGCCCGCCGACGCTGCCCAGCTTGCGCAGATCGCCGATTGCCGCGACGCCCGCGACCAGGCTGAAGAAGATCAGCGGCACCACCAGCATCTTGATGAAGGCGATGAAGATATCGCCGACGATCTTGATGCTTTCCGCGCCCGGCCCCCACAACAGGCCGACGATAATGCCGAGGACCAGTGCAGCGATGACCCGCTGCCACAGCGGAATGGCCAACCAAGTTTTCAACTGCAATCCCCTCGCAAACCCTGCCCTATTGGCCCAGCCCCGCTTGCGCGATCGCCGTATAGATGCGGCTTAGCGCAGAAAGGTCCGCCACCGCCACCGCCTCATCACGCTTGTGCATGGTCGCGTTGACCAGGCCGAACTCGATCACCGGGCAGACCTCGCGCAGGAAGCGCGCATCCGAGGTTCCACCGGTGGTAGAGGCTTCGGGCTCGATACCCGTTTCATCCTTCACCGCAATGGCGATGCTGTCCGAGAATTCGCCCGGCGGGGTAAGGAAAGGTTCGCCCGAGACGATCGGCAGCGTCGTCCCACCATGCTTCTTTGCAATGGCGGCAACCGTCTCGGAGAGCGACGCGCCGGAATGCAGATCGTTGAAGCGGATCGAGATGCGTGCGGTCGCTTTTTCGGGGATCACATTGTGCGCGACATTGCCGACCTCGATATCGGTGATCTCGAGATTGGAGGGCTGGAACCAATCGGTGCCTTCATCGAGCACCAGCGCGTCGAGCTCGGCAAGCATCGCCACCAGCTTCGGGAGCGGATTATCGGCGAGGTGCGGATAAGCGACATGGCCCTGCACACCTTCGACCTCGAGCCAGATGTTGACCGATCCGCGACGCCCGATCTTCATCATGTCGCCCAGCCGGTTGACGCTGCTGGGCTCCCCGACGAGGCACAGGTCGGGCTGGTGGCCGTGTTCGCGCATGAAGGCGATCAGCGCGCGGGTGCCGTGGATCGCCGGGCCTTCCTCGTCGCCGGTGATGATGAAGCTGATCGTTCCGGCGTCTGCGGGCAGATCGGCGACCGCAGCGACCATGCAGGCGATCGCGCCCTTCATGTCGACCGCACCGCGCCCGTAGAGCAGCTCGCCCCCGGGGCTTGGGCGGATCTCGGGCGCGAAGGCCTCGCTGGTCCAGCCGCCCCCTGGCGGAACCACGTCGAGATGACCGGCAAAGGCGAAATGGCGCGAGCCCTCTGGCCCGCGGCGGATCGCGAAGAGGTTCTCGACCGGCCCGTCGGGCGCCTCGCCCGATACGAAGCGGCTCACCTCGAAACCGAGCGGTGCGAGCATGGCTTCCATCTCGTCGAACACCGCGCCCGTGGCGGGGGTGACGCTTGGGGCCGCCATCAGGCGCTTGGCGAGTTCGAGCACTTGGGTCATGCTCTCGCCGCTAGCGGAGTATTCATTCATGCCCAAGCTCGATCTCGACGCCATCGTGCGAACCAACGCCACCGGCTATCCCGCACCCTTCGATACCGAGGTCGAGGGTCGCTGGTACTGCCGCCTTGCGCCGGCAGCGGGGCTGACGCTGCTGGGGGCGAGCCATGTGGTGCTCAAGCCGGGTGCCTATTCGTCGCAGCGGCACTGGCACGCTGCGCAGGACGAGCTGGTGGTGTTGCTCGCGGGCGAGGCGGTGTTGATCGAGGACGAGGGCGAAACCCCGGTCCACGCGGGCGACGTGCTGGCGTGGCCGGCAGGGGTGAAGAACGGCCACCGGCTGCACAACCGCTCCGCCGAAGACTGCGTCTTCGTCGCGATCAGCAGCGGCGACCGCGAGAGTGATTCGGGCGAATATCCCGATATCGACATGGTGTTCGGGCCCGCTGGGTATGCCAGCAAAAACGGGACGCGCTATCCCGCCGAACGACTGCCCTGACCGCAGGAGCTCCAAGCGGGCCTGACTGCGGCTAGTCCTCGCGAGCCGGCAAAGGTCCCGGGGCAAAGGCTTCGTCGAGCAGCCGCGCCATCCGCAGCCCCGCCTGGACCACCCGCTGCCGCGCGACGGGGACCGCCGCGACGATATCCTCCTGCGTGAGCGCGGTGGCATCGGGCAGCTCGCCCTCACAGGGATCGCGGTCGAAGGCGTTGGGATAGACGATGTCGCGCGCCGTCTGCCAGCTTTCACGCCCCCAGTCGTCGGGACCGCCCCCGGCCAGCTCGGCGCGTTCCGCAGCGGTATAGCGCCGCACCACCGGCGGTTCGCCGGTGATCGCGCGTTCGGCCAGCGGGCCGTCCCATATCCAGTGCAGGTTGAGATCGGGCACAATGCCATAATCGGCCTCGCGATCATTGCCGCCGCGGTCGTTATGATCGCCCGAATGCAGCGGCATATGCACATCGCCGACGAAATGGACGAGGAAAGCGAGCGCCTCGAGCCGGATATGCGCGGGCAGGCTTTCGTCGGCGAGCAGACGATGGCTGCGCTCGATCTGCCCGGTGACGCAAGCGCCGCCCGAACAATTGGCGCGCGGGTTGAAAGCCTCGCATACCGGCGCGGTGCGGTAATGCCAGGCTGCGGTGTAGCCCCAGCGCGAGGAATCGCGGCGCACGCAATCGGGCCAGACCGAGGCGTCCTGCAGGGTGTCGAGATCGCAATCGGGGGTCGCCATCAGCTCGGAATGGGTCAGCAGCCGGGCGATGCCGCGCTGGGTTGCAGGCGAGATATTGGCTTCGGCGACATCGGCGGTGACCGTGTGCGCGTAGAAGCCCCAGGCCGCCGCCATCTGCGGCACAGCCAGACCCAGCATCGCCAGACACAGCGCGAGGGCACGCATCATCCTGATGCCGCTTGTCCCGGTGCCGCTCATCCGACCGCCGGCGCCGAATCGTATTGTTCTATGACCCATTCTTCATTCTCCGAAGCCTCGATCCAGGCTTGCATCCAATCATGTTCCCAAACCGCCTGCATATAGGCGCCTGCGAAACCGGGGACGGCAACGCCGTAGCTGATGAAGCGGCTGACCACCGGCGCGTAGAAGACATCCGCCGCGCCGAAAGTGCCAAACAGGAACGGCCCGCCCGAGCCGAACCGCGCGCGCGCTTCGGCCCACAGCCCGAGAATCCGCACCACTTCCTGCGTCGTGGTTTCGGAAGGCTGGACGCCCTCGAAACGCTTGCGGATGTTCATCGGGAACTGGCTGCGCATCGTGTGGTAGGAGCTGTGCATCTCGGCGACCATCGATCGTGCCATGCCGCGCGCAGCATCCTCCTTGGGCCAGAAACGTTCGCGCCCGACCTTGTCGGCGAGGTAGTCGAGGATTGCGAGGCTGTCCCACACCACCGTCTCGCCGTCCCACAGCAGCGGAACCTTGCCGCTCGAGGCCTGCAACCCGCTGTCGTCCTGCTTGGCCGATTCCCAGCCCTCGCCGTAAAGCGGGACGATGATTTCCTCGAATGCGAGGCCGGACTGTTTCGCCGCCAGCCAGGCGCGCAGCGACCAGCTCGAATAATTCTTGTTGCCGATGATCAGTTTCATGCCGGGTCCCCTGTGGCGCGCGGGCGGTAGAGCTTCCGCCCGATACTGTCGAGTGTGAGCCAGACGGTAGGAAAGCCCGTGCGAACGGGCTAGGTGCCTCGCCATGACCCTACGCCCGTTCCATCTCGCATTCCCCGTCCACGACCTCGCCGCGGCGCGCACCTTCTATGGCGAATTGCTCGGCTGCGCCGAGGGCCGCAGTTCGGACGAATGGATCGACTTCGATTTCTACGGCCACCAGATCGTCGCCCATCTGGGTGGAACAGCCGGCGATCGCGGCGCGAATTCCGTCGATGGACATGATGTCCCGGTGCCGCATTTCGGCGTGGTTCTGACGATGGCGCAATGGCGGGCGCTGGCCGAGCGGCTGCGCAGCGCGGATGTGGTGTTCGCAATGGAACCCACCGTGCGCTTCGAGGGCCAGCCCGGCGAGCAGGCGACGATGTTCTTCCGCGATCCGAGCGGCAATGCGCTGGAGATGAAAGCCTTCGCCGACGATTCGGCGCTGTTCGCAACGTAAAGTCGTCCGCGCCGGGGGCTAGACCCCGGCGTCGCTGAGCACCGCGGCGCGCAATTCGGGAATGCCCATGCCCTTCTCCGCGCTGGTGACATGCACTTCCGGAAAAGCGGCAACGTGCTTCTTGGCTTCGGCCTCGACCCGGGCGACGACCTTTTCCAGCTCGCTCGCCTTGATCTTGTCGGCCTTGGTCATCACCACGCGATAGCCCACTGCGGCCTCGTCGAGCATGGTCATCATCTCGCGATCGACGTCTTTAAGCCCATGGCGGCTGTCGACCAGCACCAGCGTGCGGACCAGCACGACCCGCCCGCGCAGAAACGTTCGGACCAGCTTCTTCCATTTGTCGACCACCGCCACCGGCGCCTTGGCGAAGCCGTAGCCGGGCATATCGACCAGCCGCATCTGCGTCGGCTCACCGACCTCGAAGAAATTGAGTTCCTGCGTCCGCCCCGGGGTGACCGAAGCGCGCGCGATCGCCTTGCGCGCGGTCAGCGCGTTGAGCAGCGAGCTCTTGCCGACGTTGGAGCGTCCGCAAAAGGCGATCTCGGGCACAGTCGGTTCGGGCAGGAACTTGAGCTGCGGCGCCGACAGCAGGAATTCCACCCGCTGCGAGAACATCTTCTCGGCCCGCTTGGTCAGCGCCTTGCGTTCGTCTTCTTCCATCACTCCTTGACCCCCGCTTTCTGCGCGGCTTTCTGGGCCTCCTTCTCGGCGCGTTCGGCGTCCGCCGCGGCGCGCAGTTGGGGGTGCTTGGAATAGAGATATTTCTGCTGCGCCAGGGTGAGGATGTTGCTGGTGTTCCAGTAGATCAGCAAGCCCGCGGCAAATGGCGCCATG
Organism: Erythrobacter sp. QSSC1-22B; assembly: GCF_001678665.1. Lineage (GTDB taxonomy): Bacteria > Pseudomonadota > Alphaproteobacteria > Sphingomonadales > Sphingomonadaceae > Qipengyuania. The sequence goes on along the minus strand of NZ_LZRP01000005.1, from coordinate 48,836 downwards.
ACGAACATCAGCACCCAGGGCATGATGTTGAAGATCTGCCGCTGCATCGGGTCGCTGACCGGGTTGAGCTGGAAGGTCATCCACATCGTCAGACCCAGCAGCACCGCGAGCACGCCGATCGCCAGGAAGCCCGGCGGGTCGAAGGGCAGGAGGCCGAAGGCGTTGAGGATCACCGCCGGATCGGGCGCGGCGAGATCATCGATCCACAGGAAGGAGCGATGCCGCATCTCGATGGCGAGGTAGAGCACTTTGTAGAGCGCGAAGAAGATCGGGATCTGGATGATCAGCGGCAGACAGCCCGCCAGCGGGTTGACGCCCTCGTCCTTGAACAGCTTCTGCATTTCCTGCTGCTGCTTGACGCGGTCCTCCTTGTGCTTCTCCTGCACCTCTTTCATCCGCGGCTGGATCGCCTTCATGCCCGCCATCGACGAGAACTGCCTCTGCGCCACGGGGAACATGACCCCGCGGACCACCACGGTGAGCAGGATGATCGCCACGCCGAAATTGCCGGCCAGTTCGTAGAGCTGGCGCAGCAGCCACAGCAGCGGCTTCTCGAACCAGCGGAACCAGCCCCAGTCGATCGCCAGACCGAACCGCTCGATCCCGGCATCTTCGTAGCTGTCGAGGACGGTGCTTTCCTTGGCGCCGACGAACAGCCGGTTGGTGCTGGTGATCGCGCGGCCCGAGGGCAGCGTGACCGGCGCCTGGATCACATCCGCACGGAACAGGTCGTCGCCCAGCGCGCGGAAGCTGGCTTCGGTGTTGCCCGCCCCCGGGACCAGCGCGGAGAGCCAGTAGATGTCGGTGAAGCCCAGCCATTCGGCGGCGCCTTCGGGATTGGTCACCTCGCCGACGGGCAGATCGTCATAGCCATAGTCATAGCTGGCCGAGCCGCCGAACACGCCCATCGGGCCGGAATGCGCGATGAAGAAATCTTCGCTAGCGGTGCGGCTGGTGCGCGCAATCAGCGCGAAGGGCTGGATCACCGCGGCACCGGCGCCACCATTGGCGACGCGTTGCTCGGCCGTGATCATGTACTGGTCGTCGATCGTGAGGGTGATCGTGTAGGTCAGTCCGTTGGCGCCTTGATGGGTAAGAACCACCGGACTATCGGGCGAAAGCACATCTCCATCGGCCTGCCACACCGCATCGGCGGGAACGCGCTGGCCATTGGCGAGGAAGCCGAATTCGGCGAAATGCTGCACCGGAGTGCCGGCGGGCGCGAACAGCCGCACCGGCGGGCTGTCTTCGTCGGTGGTCTCGCGATATTCCTTGAGCACGATATCGTCGATCACCGCACCCCTGAGGTTGATCGAGCCCGCGAGCAGCGGCGAATCGATTCGCACGCGGTTACCCGATGCGAGCGCGCTTTCGAGCGTCACGGGCGCCACGCCCGCAACGCCGGGCGCCAGGCCCGCACCGCTAGCCGTCGCGCCAGAGGTCGCACCCGATACCGCCGCCATCTCGGCAGGCGTATCGGCAATCCCCTCGACCGCCGAATTGTTGGCGGGCTGCGGATAGAGATAACCCACGGCCGCGTCCCAACCCAGCAGGAGCAGGGCCGAAAGGACAACGGCGAACAGGAGATTGCGTTGGTTGGTCAAAGTCGATCCCGTCAAAAACTACGATCTGGGGTGCTGTATTATATTGTCAATACACCCGGTGTGCGGATGGCTCGCTTGTGCTCAGGGTACCGGGTCGTGCCCATGCCCTCCCCAGGGTTGGCAGCGCAATATACGCTTCGTCGCAAGCCATCCACCCCTGATCGCGCCGTATTTTCCCAGCGCCTGGATGGCGTATTCGCTGCAGGAGGGGGAAAAGCGGCAGGTCGGCGGCATAATGCGGCTCGGGCCAAGCTGCCACAGGCGCGCAATCCAGATCAGCGGGTATTTCACCGTCGCGGCCCGCGAGATGGACCCGACGAACGACCGCGGCGGCGATCGCCCTTGCCTGCGGCGGCCCGCTCCAGCGCATGGTCGAGCTCGGCGGCAAGGCTGGCGAAATCGCGCTCCAGCCCGCCCTCGCGGCCGATCAGCACATGATCGTGATCGGGCAGCCCCCGTACGGGCAGCGCCGCCCACAGCAACTCGCGAAAGCGGCGCTTCATCCGATTGCGGACCACCGCATTGCCGATCTTCTTGGTGACGGTGATGCCGTAGCGCCGTCCCCTCCCGCTATTGGGTCCGCCGTCGCCCCCCCCATTGGGATAGACCAGCAGCACGAAGCCCGGCTGCGCCACGCGAATCCCGCGATTCGCAGCGAGAAAATCGGCGCGCTTGGCTATGACCTGTGGGTGCCTGGACATGGGAGCCATTTACCCCGAATGCAGGCCGGAAACCACACGGGCCCCCTTGGGGAGCCCGCATGACCAAACGGCCGACCGCTGCGACGCAGGCCTGAGGCCGCGCGAACGGGAATGACGCACGCGCATCGGCGCGTGCGCAATCACATCAGGCGCAAAGCGTCTTGCGACCGCGACGGCGGCGGTTGCGCAGCACGTTGCGGCCACCCGGGGTGGCCTTGCGTGCGAAGAAACCGTGGCGGCGCTGGCGCACCAGGTTGGAAGGCTGGAAAGTCCGCTTCATCGGATCGTCCTTATCTAATATGTTCAAGGGCGCGCTACACGCGGCACCAACAAAAAGGGCCGCCATTCGAGGCGACCGCTCTTAGGGGGCGCGCATAGTGTAGCGGCGCCCCGGCGTCAAGCGACGCGACACGCCTACTGCATGCGAACCGAGAGGTAGGCAATCCGCGGCGAACGCATCTTGGCGTAGCGATCGACCCATTCCCCCATCTCGCCCGCCTCCATCCAGCGAGCGCGGTGATGGGGCACCGAATTGGTCATCGCATAGAAGGCACGGGCCTGGTGGGGCGCCATACCCATATCGGCGTAATAGTCCAGATAGACGCGGTTTTCCGGGGCATCGAGCGAGAAATCATCGGCTTCGCGGCCGTATTCATCGCGCCAGCTGTGGACCGCGAACTCGGCGCCGGGCTCCATACTGCGCTCGATCCCGGCGAGGAACAGCTCGACCGCGCCAGAGCGCACCGAGCCATGGGAAGGAACGTGGGTGGCAAGGCCGGCCTTGCGGATCATCCGCCCGAGCTGGAGATTGGCGCGATCGTCCAGCGTGCCCGGGCATTCGATCATGTCGAGCCGCGCAAGACCGGGGTTGTCCGCGAGCACGCGTGCGAACCAGCTCGGGCTCATCGCATCGGTCTCGCCGACGAGTTCGACCCGGTCGCCCACCACGCGGAAGGGGCCGTACTGCAGAGCGCCATATTGAGCAGCGGGGCGATGCGCCTGCACGAAACCCTGCGTTTCGGGCTGCTGCACCGGCGCGCGCCACTGGGGCAGATCGCGCGGAACCGCCGAGTAGGTGATCGCCTGGTTCTGAGTCGGGCGCGGCAAGGCGAAGCGCGTGGCCTGTTCGCGCGACGGGCGAGCCGTTGCAGCACGCAGCGGCTGCGACCGGATCGGGTCGGCCTGCGCCTGACCCTGCGCCTGCCACGTCACCACTGGCTGCGTCGGCAGATAAATGAGCGCCAGCGACTGGGCGGCGGCGGGGCTGGCACCGGCAAGACCGAGTGCGGCGAGCGAGAGGGTGGTGGTCCGAAGCATGCCCGATGGTCTGGGCCGCCCCACCTTGCGAACATGCCAAGGGCTTTGGATAACCCGGTCTTAACCATGTTTCCCGCGAACCGGCTCGGAACCCTGCTTCCCACGCATCCCCCACTCGACAGGCAGCGAATCGCGTTCCAAAAGGGGATGCGCCAATGCCGCTACGAAATGCTGGCGGCATGAGGGCAAGCACCTGAGGGGGGACAGCCTTGGTCGCACTGGTTCGCACGGTCGCCTATCTGGGGCTCGAGGCGCGCGCGGTCGAAGTGCAGTGTCAGGTCGCGCCCGGCTTGCCGCGCTTCAGTGTCGTCGGGCTGCCCGACAAGGCGGTGGGCGAAAGCCGCGAGCGGGTCCAGGCCGCGCTTTCCGCGATGGGGCTGGCGCTGCCGCCCAAGCGGATCACCATCAACCTTTCCCCCGCCGATCTGCCCAAGGAAGGATCGCATTACGACCTGCCGATCGCGCTGGCGCTGCTCGCCGCGATGGGCGTGACCGATCCGAACAGCTGATCGACTGGGTGGCGGTCGGCGAACTTGCGCTGGATGCGCGGGTGGTGGCTTCGCCCGGCGTGCTGCTCGCCGCGATTCACGCCAGCGAGGCGGAGCTCGGGCTGATCTGTCCGCGCGCGCAAGGGGCCGAAGCGCGCTGGGCCAGCGGGGTGCCCGTGATCGCCGCCCCCGACCTCGCCAGCCTGCTCAACCATCTCAAGGGCACGCAGCGGCTGGCCGAGCCCGAACCGGGCGAGGTGGAACAGGCGCCGCCGGGCCCCGATCTGAAACGGGTGAAAGGACAGGAAACCGCCAAGCGCGCGCTGGAGATCGCCGCGGCCGGGGCTCACAATCTCCTGATGATCGGGCCGCCGGGCGCGGGAAAGTCGCTCCTTGCATCGTGTCTGCCGGGAATCCTGCCCGAGCTCAGTCCGGCCGAAGCGCTCGAGGTGAGCATGGTGCAATCGGTTGCCGGCATGTTGGAAGACGGACGAATCAGCCGCCGCCGCCCGTTCCGCGCGCCGCATCACTCGGCCTCGATGGCGGCGCTGACCGGGGGCGGGTTGCGGGTCAAGCCGGGGGAGGTCAGCCTCGCGCATCTGGGCGTATTGTTCCTCGACGAACTGCCGGAATTCCAGCGCGCCGTGCTCGATTCGCTGCGCCAGCCGCTCGAGACCGGCCATGTCGATGTCGCGCGCGCCAATGCGCATGTGACCTTTCCCGCGCGTGTCCAACTGGTCGCGGCGATGAACCCGTGCCGCTGCGGCCATCTGGGCGATCCCGCGCTGGCCTGCAGCCGGGCACCCAAATGCGCGGCCGATTACCAGGCGCGGGTCTCGGGCCCGATGCTCGACCGGATCGATCTGCATGTCGAGGTCGATCCCGTCCGCGCTGCCGATCTCGCGCTGCCCCCGGCGGCTGAAGGCAGCGCCGAGGTCGCTGCGCGCGTTGCCGCCGCCCGCGCACGGCAGACTGCCCGCTCGCAAGTCAGCGGCGCGCGCAGCAATGCAGAGCTCGATGGCGATGCGCTGGAGGAATTCGCGACGCCCGACGAGGCTGGACGCAAGCTGCTGATGCAGGCGGCCGAGGCGATGCGGCTGACCGCGCGCTCTTATGTCCGAATGCTCAGGGTGGCGCGCACGATCGCCGATCTGGCGGGCGTGGAAACGGTCGGGCGAATCCATGTCGCCGAGGCGCTCAGCTATCGGCGGCAACCGCCGCGGGCATAACAAGAGGGGTAATCGGGATGGGAGCCATGAGCCAGGCTTCGAAGCAACTGGTCGTCGCCGGCGCGATCCTGTTCCTGCTCGGCCTGCTCCAGGGTGCGGCCGTTCCGTATGTCCTCAACCCGCGGATGGGGTTGTCGGCACATCTGACCGCCGTGCAAGGCGGCACGGCCATCATGGTTGTCGGTGCTGTCTGGGGCTGGACCCGGCTCTCCCTGCAATGGGACCGGATCGGACGGTGGGCGACCATAGCCGGCATGTACGGCTTGTGGCTCGGCCTCACGCTATCCGCCGCAACCGGAGCCAGCGACAGCCTCCCGATAGCCGGAAAAGGTTACAGTGCAGGCGAAGCCATGGAGACGGCGGTGAGCGTCGCGGTCGCAGGGTCGAGTGTGGTGCTGGTCGCGGGATGGGCCATCCTGACGATCGGCCTCATACGGAAAGAACCGAACTGAAAAGCCGTTTGCGCGTCAGTCGGCCTCGCTCATATCGAGGTTGAGTTTGACCGGTTCGTGCTCTTGGTCGCCTTCGAATTTCTTGAGGAAATCCTCGATCGGAACCGCTTGGTCGCGGTTTACCAGCGGAACGGCTTTGGTCAGTTCGAGCGCACGTTGCTCGTCCGGGGTCATGCGGACATGGATGAAGGGCACCCAGACCTCGCCATATTCGGCCTTCTGGTACCAGACGTCGATGATGTCGTAAGACACCCATTGCCCGTCGGGTTCTTCGAGACGGATGCCCTCGCCGATTCGCGGGACAGTGAACGCCTTCAGGCGAAAGACCGTCTGATGGGTCTCGTTCTGGACTTCGATCTCGATCACGTGACTGCGCCGATTCCCGTTGAGCGGTAGTGCCTAGCTTTGCATTGCCAGCAACGTGTTGAAATCGTTTTAACGGTGACGTCATGCAGGCCTCGCGGCCATCGCCGGTTCCAGATCGCGGTGTTCAGGCGGCTTCGCGCGGACCCGAGCGCTTGACGAATTCTAGGGACAGCGCACTTTTGCCTTCCTCGGCCTTGCAGCCATCGGCGCGGACACCACGCTGTGTGCGATCGATCAGCGCCAGGTCCTTGGGCCCGAGAATCCGACCGTCATGCGAAAGGATCGAGACCGGCCCGATCGGAAGACGGTCGCGTTCGTCGACCAGCATCGGGTTCTCGGACACCTCGCCACCGTATTTCTGGCCCCACTGGCGCAATGCAATCATCGCCGGCAGCAGGTCCAGGCCTTTGTCGGTGAGGCGGTACTCGATCTTGCGACGGTCCTCGGCCATTGGCTTGCGCGCCAGAATGCCGTGCTCCACCAGCTTGGCCAGCCGGTTGGAAAGGATATTGCGCGCGATGCCGAGTTCGGTAAGGAACTCCTCGAAGTGATGCAGCCCGTTGAAACCGGCGCGCAGGATCATGAAGCTCCAGCGTTCGCCCATCACCTCCAGCGCTTGCGGAAGCCCGCATTCGGTCAGTTCGCGCAGCGGCTCTCTGATCTCGCCCATGACATTCCTTTCAAGGGATCTTCCTACCCGGAAAACGCGCGGGTGCAAATCGACCCGGTTGCTGAAGATTTAAGTTGCATTGCGCAACCTAGTTAGCTAGGTGGTGATTCGCAACAGGTTTCAAATAGCAACCTAGTTGCAATTATGGAAACCCCAGTTGACGTAAACGCAAGCTCGAAGGACTCTCCCATGACTCTCTCTCTCCCCCGCCTCTCCAGCCTTTCCGCCATCGCGCTCGGCCTCGGCTACACCGCGCTGACTTTCGGCACCGCTCTGGCCCCGGCCCCCGCCACCTCCTCGAACGGTCCCTTTTACACTGCTGAACTGGCTGCCCCGGCCAGCTCGAACCGCACCGTCGCGGGCGGCGTCGCCTGGTCCTGTCAGGGCACCACCTGCGTCGCCGGCAAGGGCACCAGTCGCCCGCTGCGCATGTGCCGCGAGCTGCAGCGCTCGATGGGCGATATCACCGCCTTCACTGCCAATGGCGAAACGCTCGACGCCGAAAAGCTGGCGCGCTGCAACGGCTGACCCGCGACCGATCTCCCCCACCCCTCTCCATCGGGTGGCCAACTGCCCCGGCCGCGTCTGTCCCGACAGGCGGCCGGGGCTTTCTTTTGTCGGGTTGCGTTCGTCAGGCCAGCAGGCCGCGCTGTTCGAGATCGGCGCGCAGCGTCGGCGCATCGGTGAAGTGATGAACCTGCCAGCCGGAGGCACGCGCGCCGTCGATATTGGCGCGATTGTCGTCGATGAACAGCATGGCTTGCGGCGCCTGGCCAAACCGTTCGGCAGCGAGCGCGAAGATCGCCGGATCGGGCTTCACCAGCCGCTCCTTGCCCGAGACCACGATCTCGCGGAACAGATCGAATACCGGCTGGGTCGGGCGAAACCCGTCCCAGAATTCCGCGCCGAAATTGGTGATCGCATAGAGCGGCATTGCGCGCGCGTGGAGTTCTTCGACGATGGCCAGACTGCCCGGCACCGGGCCGGGAATGGTCTCGTTGAAGCGCGCGGCATAGGCTTCGATCAGCGGTGCATGATCCGGGAACAGCGCCTTTCTCTCGGGCACCATCTCGGCCAGCGGGCGCCCCGCATCATGCTCGAAATGCCATTTTTCGGTAACCACCTCGGCGAGCACGAAATCGAGCTCCGCCGGATCCTCGACCAGCTTTTCGAACAATGCGCGCAGCTGCCACTGAAACAGCACCCGCCCGACATCGAACACCACTGCCTCGACCATTTCGCATTCCCCCAACGGAAGCGGCCCGCGCTCCCATCAAGGGAGCCGGGCCGTTCACCTCACCATCGTCCGCGGCGCATCGCCGCGGCGCCAATCAACCCTGGCGGGCCTTGAAGCGACGGTTGGTCTTGTTGATCACATAGGTCCGCCCACGACGACGGATCACGCGGCAGTCGCGGTGACGGTTCTTGAGCGACTTGAGGCTGTTGCGGATTTTCATGACGGGTTCCGTATGACAAATAAATACGCGCCGGAGATTGAGACTCCGACGCGCGGATTTCAAGCGCGCCGGTTAGCGACGGGGCTGAGTCGGGTCAAGCACTACCTGCCGCGTCCGGATAGGTCGCATCGGTCTGCGCTATCCGTCGTTCCCAGTCCAGCGCATGCGTCACGATCGTGTCGAGATCGGCATATTGCGGCATCCAAGGCAGCGCGGCGCGGATTCGCGAGGGATCGGCAACCAGCGCCGCCGGATCGCCCGCGCGGCGCGGCTGCATTACCCTTTCGATCCGTCCGCCGGTGGCGCGGTCGACTGCATCGAGGACATCGAGCACCGAGTAGCCCTGTCCATAGCCGCAATTCATTGTCAGCGAGCGGCCGGGCTGCTCGACCAGCGCCTCCAGCGCCAGCACATGCGCCGCCACCAGGTCGCTGACATGGATATAGTCCCGCACCCCGGTACCATCGGGTGTGTCGTAATCGCTGCCATAGACCGCCACATGCTCGCGCCCGCCCAAAGCCGCCTCGCAGGCGACCTTGATCAGATGCGTCGCGCCCGCGGTGGATTGCCCGGTCCGGCCCTGCGGATCGGCGCCCGCCACATTGAAATAGCGCAGGACGCAGACATCCAGCCCGTGCGCGGCGCTGGTATCGGCGAGCATCTGCTCGGTCATCAGCTTGGACCAGCCATAGGGGTTGATCGGCTGGCACGGCGTGTCCTCGGTCACGGTCGAGTGCTCGGGCACTCCATAGACCGCCGCGGTCGAGCTGAAGATCAAGCGCGGCACCCCTGCGCGCACCGCCGCGCCGATCAGAGCCCGGCTTTTCGCAGTGTTGTTGTCGTAATAGGCGAGCGGATCCGCCACCGAATCGGGTACCACCACCGAGCCGGCAAAATGCATTACCGCGCTTATGCCCTGTTCGACGAAGATCTGTTCGAGCAAGGCGCTATTGGCGATATCGCCTTCGTAGAACGGCACCTCGTCTGGCACCGCGAAGCGGAAGCCGGTCGAGAGATTGTCCACCACTGCCACCGGCCAGCCGGCATCGCCCAGCGCCAGTACCGCATGGCTGCCGATGTAGCCCGCCCCGCCGGTGACCAGCACCGCGCCTTTTTCGCCTGCGTTCATAACCGCTCCGCTATCAGCAACGCCGCCGCGTTAGAAGCGCGGCCATCGGGGCGGCGCGCGCTGCGGCACCGCTTTGCCATCCAAACGTTAGCCAAAGACCAAGATCCCACCCCACGCATGAATTTGCACAGGAGTCGTCACATGATCCGTCGCACCCTTTCCGCAGCAGCGCTTGCGCTTTCGCTCGCCGCCTGCGCCACCGCGCCCGGTCCGGTCGAGGTCACCCGCTTCGTCGCCCCCACCGCCAGCGCCCAACTCGCGCAGGGACCGATCTTCGTCCAGAGCGCGGCCGGCGAGGACAATCTCGAACTCGCGCCCTACAAAGCCGCGGTCGCCGCCGAACTGGTCCGCCAGGGCTATCGCGAGAGCGCCCGCGCGGGTGCCGCGCAAATCGCCGAAGTCCGCGTCGAACGCTATCGTCTGGGCAGAGATGGCGGCCGCAATCCCGTCAGCGTAGGTGTCGGCGGTTCGACCGGCAGTTATGGTTCGGGTGTCGGACTTGGGGTCGGCATCAATCTGGGTGGCGGGTCGCGCAACGAGGTCGGCACCGAAATGCGCGTCGTAATCCGCGATGCCGCCAGTTCGCAGGTACTCTGGGAAGGGCGCGCCGATTTCACCGTGGCCGAAAACTCTGCCCTTGCGGATCGGACCGCCAACGCACAGACGGTCGCCGCCGCGCTGTTCAGCGAATTCCCCGGCAACAATGGCGAAACCGTGCAAGTAGAGGTAACCGAGTGAGCGATATCAGGATCGATTCCGCTTTCGACAGTGGCAATATCGAAGTCCTTTCCGTGGATGGCGCGCGCGCTACGCTGGCGATCCCGGCGGACCACCAGAGCGAATTCAGGCAGTGGTTCCATTTCCGCGTCTCGGGTGCGGCGGGGCGCGAGCTGGAACTGGTCATCACCGGGCTCAACACCAGCGCCTATCCCGGCGGCTGGCCCGATTACAATGCCTGCGTTTCGGAGGACCGCGAGTTCTGGGGCCGCGCCGAAACCAGCTTCGACAAGGATGCCGATGGCGGCTCGCTGACCATCCGCTACACCCCCGCCAGCGAAATCGCCTGGTTCGCCTATTTCGCGCCCTATTCGATGGAGCGCCACCACGACCTGATCTCCGAGGCCGCCGCTTCCGAAGGCGTTGACTACCGCCATCTCGGCACCACGCTCGACGGCCAGCCGATCGATTGCCTCGAACTGGGCGAGGGCGAGCGGCAGGTCTGGCTTTATGCCCGCCAGCATCCGGGCGAAACGCAGGCCGAATGGTGGATGGAAGGCGCGCTCGAAGTGCTGACCGATCCCAGCGATCCCATCGCCATGGTGCTGCGGCAGAAGTGCCGCTTCCACATCGTGCCCAATTGCAATCCCGACGGCTCGCGCCGGGGCCATCTGCGGACCAATGCGGCCGGGACCAATCTCAATCGCGAATGGGCCGAGCCCAGCGCCGAGAAGTCGCCCGAAGTGCTCGCCATCCGCAATGCGATGGACGAGACCGGGGTCCACTTCGCGATGGACATCCACGGCGACGAGGCGATCCCGGCGGTGTTTCTCGCCGCTTTCGAGGGCATCCCCTCATGGAGCGACGAGCAGGGCGAGCGTTTCTACCGCTACGAGCGCATTCTCGACCGCCGCACCCCGGATTTCCAGACCAAGCTCGGCTATCCCAAGACCGCGGCAGGCAAGGCCAATCTGGCGATCTCGACCAATCAGGTCGCGCACTGCTTCGGCTGCACCGCGATGACGCTCGAGATGCCCTACAAGGATCTGATCGACCTGCCCGACCCGGCGCAGGGCTGGTCGCCCGAGCGTTGCAAGCTGCTCGCGCGCGACTGCCTCGCCGCGCTGGTCGAATGGCTCGACACCGAGGAAGGCTGAGTACCGGCGGGAGCCGGGCGGATCAACCTTTCAGGATGATCTCCGCGACTTCCTCGATCGAGCCGGTCACCAGTAACGGGCTGCTGCCGACGATGCCGACCATAGTCTGGCCGTTCTCCCCGGTGCGCAGCCACGCGACGTTGGAAGCGACGATGAGGTAATTGCCGCCGCGCGAATGCAGGGGGATGAATTTCATGATTGCGGGTCTCCTGTGACCCGGCAGCGTCTACCCGCATGGACCCTGAAACGGGGTTAACGGCGCAGCGAGAAATCTTCCCGGTTCAGCCCAGGCTGGCAGGCCCGAAAGCGTCGGGCAGCAGCGCCGACAGCGTCGTGCGGCGCACTTCATCCGGCCCCACGCACAACACCTGCGGATCGGTACCGCCCAATTGCGCGAGCTCGTTGAGCACCTGCCGGCAGCGCCCGCAGGGCGTGATCGGTTCGTCGCCGGGCCCGGTCACCGCCACAGCCTCGAGCCCGCCGCGCCGCCCCTGCGCCATCGCGAGGGCCACCGCCACCGTTTCGGCGCACAGCGCCAGCCCGTAGCTGGCGTTCTCGATATTCGTGCCGGTCACCACCCCGCCATCGGCGAAACGCAGCGCAGCGCCGACAGGAAAGTTCGAATAGGGCGAATAGGACTGCGCCGCCGCGGCGCGGGCGGCGGCGATCAGGTCTTCGTCTGGCGGGGTCTGGTCGGTCATCGCCACGCTCCTAGGGCCGCACCACCATCCAGCGCAACGGTTGCTCTGCGGCTTCGGTCTGGAACGCGCTGTTGGCGGTCCACAACAGCCACGGCCGCCCGCCATAGGTCGGCTCGTTCCAATTGCGCGACAGCCACAGATTGCGGTCGATCCGCGCGGCGACCGCGTAGCCTTGCTCGAAATCCTCGGACGGCGCGAGAATCACGGGCTTGCCGGTGTGCGCCTCGATCTGGTTGACCAGCGTCATCACCTCGCTCTGGACGGCGGCACGGCTGACCCGCTCGGGGCAGTCTTCGGCAGTGCGCTCGAGCATGATCGCGGGCGGCAGCAGTTCGACATCGCGCGGCACGGTGGTGACGAAATTGGCCGATTGCCCGTCCGCGCGGGCGCAGGGATCGAAGCGATGGACCGCGCCGATCTGCAGGCCCGCGGCGCGCGCGGCGGCGAAATTATCCGGAAAGGCGGCATCCTTGCCATCGGCCCCGCGGCTTGCCTCGAGATAGACGAAGCCCGCGCCCAGTCCCTTGAGCGTAGCGAAGCGAACGGTGCCATCGACCTCGCCGACCAGTGCGCCCTGATCGGCCCATTTGCCTTCGTCGGGACGCCAGCTGCGCGATTCCCACCACGCCCAGCCACCGCCGAACAGCGCGATGAGCACCACCAGCGCCAGCAATCGCGGCAGCCAGCGCGAACCGCACTTGCCCGCCCGGCGACGCGGCGATTTGCGAGGGGCCTTGCGCACCATCCGCTCAACCCTTGATGTGCAGGACGCAGATCAGCGTGAACAGCCGCCGCGCGGTGGCGAAATCGGTCTCGACCTTGCCGTCGAGCCGCTCGACCAGCAGTTCGGCGGCGTGGTTGTGAATCCCGCGCCGGGCCATGTCGATGGTCTCGATCTCGGAGGGCGTCGCCTTGCGAATCGCCTGATAATAGCTGTCGCAAATCGCGAAATAGTCGCGAATCTGGCGGCGGAACCGCGCGAGGCCGAGTACCAGCTCTTCGAGCGTTTCGCCTTCCATATCGGCGATCCGCATCGCCAGCCGTCCGTCCACCACCGCCAGCGTCAGCTGGAAAGGCCCGCTGGCCCCGCGCTCGACCGCGCGCAGCGGCTTGAAGCTGTTCTCCTCGATCAAATCGAAGATCGCAACGCGCCGCTCCTGCTCGATATCGGCATTGCGCCAGATGATCGTCGCTTCGTCGAGATCGACCTGCGCGATGCGGTAATCGCCATCGGCGGGTGACGGAGGGGAGGAGGAATCGGGCATCGCTGGCAGCCGCTTTCGCAGATAGACCGGTGGCGCGGCAAGGGCTTGCGAATGCATCCCCGCTATCCACAGGGGCGGAGGGGCGATCTGTTGCCCTGATGCCTTGCCAGCCAAGGGTCCGCGCGCGCATCACGCGGGCATGCCCGAAACCGATACTCTCGCCCCGCCCGCCGATTCGCGCGCGCTCACCACTGCAGCCAGCGGCCCGGACAACACCGGCCGCGCCCTGCCCGCGAATCTCGAGGCCGAGGCGGCCTTCCTTGGCGCGGTGCTGATCGACAACAAGGTGATCGAGGAGCTGGGCACCCCGATCCGGCCCGAGCATTTCTTCGAGCCGGTCCACCAGCGCGTCTACGAACGGGTGCTGCGCCTGCTCGACCGCAATTCGGTCGCCACTCCAGTCACGCTCAAGCCCTATTTCGAGCAGGACGAGGCGCTGCAATCGCTCGGCGGGGTGACCTATCTCGCCAAGCTGACCGCCGACGGCCAGGGCCTGCTCGCCTCGCGCGAACTGGCCGAGCAGATCTACGATCTGGCGCTGCTGCGCGAACTGGTCAGCGTCGGGCGAGGGCTGGTCGAGGGGGCTCTCGACACCTCCGACGAGGTCGCGCCGATGGACAGGATCGCGCAGGCCGAGGCGGACCTGTTCCGCGTCGCCGAGGGCGCGACCGGCAATGCGCAAGCGACCGATTTCCGCAGTGCCACGCTCGCCGCGCTCAAGATGGCCGAGGCGGCGATGAATTCGGGTGGCGGGCTCTCGGGCAAGACCACCGGGCTCGAGGTGATCGACCAGAAGACCGCCGGCCTTCACAGTTCGGATCTCATCATCCTCGCCGGGCGCCCGGGCATGGGCAAGACCTCGCTCGCCACCAACATCGCCTTCAACTGCGCCGCCGAGCACATGAAATGGCAGCGCGAGGGCGGTACCTACAATTTCGGCGCCCCGGTGGCCTTCTTCAGCCTCGAGATGAGCGCCGACCAGCTCGCCACGCGTATCCTCGCCGAACAGGCCGAGATCACCAGCGAATCGCTGCGTTCGGGCAAGATCACCCGCGACGAGTTCCAGAAGCTATCGGCCGCCAGCCAGAAGCTGGCCGATCTGCCGCTCTATATCGACGACACGCCGGCGCTCACCATCGCCGCGTTGCGCACCCGCGCGCGGCGGCTGAAACGGCGTCACGATATCGGTATGATCGTGGTCGATTACCTCCAGCTCCTGCAGGGCTCGGGCCGCGCCAACGACAACCGCGTCAACGAGATTTCCGAGATCAGCCGCGGGTTGAAGACACTCGCCAAGGAGCTCAACCTGCCGGTGATCGCGCTGTCGCAGCTCAGCCGCGCGGTCGAACAGCGCGAGGACAAGCGACCGATGCTGTCGGATTTGCGCGAATCGGGATCGATCGAGCAGGACGCCGACATGGTGTGGTTCATCTTCCGCGCCGATTACTATCACGAGGCCTCGCGCCCCGACATGCCCGGCCCCGAGAGCTCGCCCGATGCGCGGGAGAAATACAGCGTCTGGGAAGAACGCTATCTCGAACTGCGCAACAAGGCGACGCTGATCGTGGCCAAGCAGCGCCACGGTTCGACCGGCAATGTCCCGCTGCACTTCCACGCCGAGGTCACCAAATTCACCAGCCCGAACAAGAAGGACTATACCGACTGGGGCGAACAGTGAGCCGCTTCGGGGTGCGCCCCTAAAGCCCGAGGTTGAGCTTGCGGCTGATGGTGTAGTCGAGCACCGAGACCAGCAGCCAGCTCAGGTTCCAGCGGACCCGGTTCCAGACCGTCGCGCGCCGTTCGTGCAATTCGGGGGTGATGCGCTCCGACGCGGCGACCTGGGTGTCGAGAAATTCGCGCAGTCGCGTCGCCAGCCCGGCATCCTCGATCCGCAGCATGATCTCCAGATTGATGAACAGGCTGCGCATGTCGAAATTGGCGCTGCCCAGATAGACGGTATCGTCGAGCACGATCAACTTCGTGTGCAGCTTGCACGGCGTGAACTCGTAGATCTCGGCCTGCTTGCCGAGCAGGTAGTGATAGAGCGACCGCGTCGCACCGATGGTGGCGTTGTTGTCGGATTTGCCCGCCATCACCAGCCGCGCCTCGCCCGCCTGCGCGATCCGGCCGATCCGGCGCAGCAGTTTTCGCGAGGGCGAAAAATAGGCCATGAACATATCGAGCCGCTTGCCGCGGTCGAGATCGCGTCCAACACAACCGGCCCAGTTCGAAAGGCCCCTGGTGGGACCGCCGACCAGCCAGCGAAGCCCCGTCCCTTCCGCCCAGTCCCAATCACGCACCGCGCGGCGGATGCGCCTGAAATTGCCGTCGACGTCTTCATTCCAACTCTGCAGGCGAGCGAACCATTCGACCAGCCCCGCAACCGCCGAACCCTGGATCACCACCCCCATATCGTTCCAGCCATTGTCTTCTGGCGGAGCGAAATAATCGTCCTGGATGTTGAAACCGCCAAACATCGCGCTTTCATCGTCGACGATGACCATCTTCTGATGGTTGCGGATCAGGTAGCGCTGAGTCCAGAGCGCGCCGAAGATTTGATAGGTCGCGCCGGCCTCGCGGAGCGGTTCGACGAAGGAATCGGAAAGATCGGCCCCAAAGCCGTCCACCACCAGCGTAACATCGACCCCGCGCCGCGCCGCTGCGACCAGCGCGTCGCGCAAGTCTCTGCCCACCTCGTCCTCGACGAAGATGTAGAAACACAATTTGAGCGTGTGCCGGGCCGATGCGACCAGTTCGAACAGCCGGTCTCGACGATCCGCTCCACCGGGGTAGAAAGTCAGCGACTGGCCCTGCGCCTCGCAGGTAAAGGGCTCCGGATCGCTGTAGCTGGTTCCCGGCAGGGCCGGATCCTTCACTGGGGCATCGTTCATCGCAAGGAGCCCTAGGCCAGCGGCACGCCCGGTGCAAATTCTTGACTCCGGCGCCCTTGCCGAGTATTTGGCGTTCTTTCCCGATTTCATCGAATTTTTCGGAGTGCTGCATGGCGCGCGTAACCGTCGAAGATTGCGTCGACAAGATCCCCAACCGTTTCGATCTCGTCCTGCTGGCGGCCCAGCGGGCACGCGAGATTGCGGGCGGTGCCGAACTGACCATCGATCGTGACCGCGACAAGAACCCCGTCGTCGCGCTGCGCGAGATCGCGGAGCAGACCGTCAAGCCCAAGGAATTGATGGAATCGGCGGTCACCAATCTGCAGAAGATCCTGCCCGACGATGATGACGAGGCCGATGAAGTCGGTTCGCTCAGCCAGTCGGCCGAAGCCCTGCGGATCACCGCATCGGCGCCTGCGCGCTCGACCTCGATCGGGGCCGATTACGAAGGCTGACGGCTTCCAATATTACCGATGCCAAAGGGCCGCGTCCTCACCGGGATTGCGGCCCTTTTGCTTGGTCGGCCAGTTTCGCCCGGTGGCGGAAGGGCAGCAGCAGGCTCCACCCCAGCGCAAGCGGGCGAGCGTCCTGATATTCGGCGAGGCCGATCGTCAGCCCGTCCTGCCCCTCGCGCGCGCGCGCGCGGTAGGTCCGGAACAGCCTGTCCCACCCAGACAGCATGGTGCCGTAATTGCTGTTGGTCTCGCGCTGCAGCGTCGAATGATGGATGCGGTGCATATCGGGGGTGACGATCACGAACCGCGCCAGTCGGTCGAGCGGGGGCGGTAGCGAGAGATTCGCATGAACGAACAGCGTCGCCGCGTTGAACACCACTTCGAAGACGAACACCGCCAGCGCCGCCGGCCCCAGCACCGCGACCACCGCCATCTTGTAGAGCATCGACAGCCCGATCTCGATCGGGTGGAAGCGCGCCGCGGTGGTCACGTCGAAATCGGGGTCGGCGTGGTGGACCTGATGCAGCCGCCACAACAGCGGCACGCGATGCGTCGCCCAGTGCTGGAAGAACAGCGCCAGATCGAGCGCGAACAGCGCCAACAGCAGCTCGAGCCAGAACGGCAGGTCGAACTGGTTGAACAGCCCCCAGCCGCGAACCTCAGCGAGCTGCGCAGTGCCGACCATCAACAGCGGCACCGCAACCCGCACCAGCGCGGTGTCGAGCGCGAAGAGTCCAAGATTGGTGGCCCAGCGCCGACCGCGGCCATGGCGCAGGCGGCGGCGTGGCACCACCAGCTCCACTGCGGCCAGTGCGGCGAAAACCAGCGCCATCGCGCCCAGGCCGATCAGCTGGATGCTGGGAGAATCCGGGTCCATCCTGCTCTATGTGGCGCCCACGGGTTGCGGTGCAAGCCCGGCAATCGCATTGCGCCGGATCGGCGCGGGCGGTAGAAGCGCGATCCAAAGGGGACGGCATGGGGAATCTGGGCGAAGCGGTCAGTACCGCAGTCGAGCGTGGCCCGGTCAGCCGCGCGGCTTCTGCCGTGCATCGCAAGCCCGGCGCCGACGCTCGTTCGCCTGGCGACGGCCATTTCACCGAGGCGACCTGTCTCAATTGCGGCACCATGCTGACCGGACCGCATTGCCACCAATGCGGTCAGAAGGCGCATCTCCACCGCACCATCGGCGCTTTCCTCCACGATCTGCTCCACGGCGCCCTGCATTTCGATGGCAAGACCTGGCGCACGCTGCCCAAGCTCGTGTTCAAGCCGGGCGAGCTCACCCGGCGCTATATCGATGGCGAGCGCGCCCGCTTCGTCTCGCCGATGGCGCTGTTCCTGTTCGCTGTGTTCCTGATGTTCGCGGTCTTCCAGGTGATCGGGCTGACCCCTCCGACCGATATCCAGACTGGCGATGGCGTAAATACCAGCCTTGCCGAGGTGCAGGAAAGCCTCGTGGCGGAGCGGGAGCTTGTCGCACAAGAGCCAGCGGACTCGCCCCGGTTCGAAGAGGCACAGCGTCGATTGGCCGAGATCGAGCAACGGCTGGAGGCGGTCGCCGGGACTGAAGAACTGCTGGCCGGTGGTGACGGCATGGCCACGGCTTCGACCGTCAAAACCGGCGCTGCCTGGATCGACAAGGGCCTCGACAAATGGCGGACCAATCCGGGTCTGATGCTCTACAAGCTGCAGGCGAACAGCTATAAGTTCAGCTGGCTTCTGATCCCGCTTTCGGTGCCGTTCGTGTGGCTGCTGTTCGCCTGGAAGCGCAATTTCAAGGCTTATGATCACGCGATCTTCGTTACTTACTCGCTAGCCTTTATGTCGCTGTTGTTCATCGTGCTCTCGGTGCTCGGCATGGCGGGCGCGCCCAGCAGAATCGTAGCGACGGCGACCGCCGCGATTCCACCGATCCATATCTACAAGCAGATGCGTGGCACCTATGCGCTGTCGCGCTTCTCGGCGCTGTGGCGGCTTGGCGTACTGCTCGCCTTCGTCACGATCATCGTGATGCTGTTCCTGCAGATCCTGCTCATGCTCGGAGCGTACTGAGCGCTCAGGCGCCGCGCCCGGTTTCCTTTTGCAGCGCATCGATCCGCTGCGACGCCTCGGCCTTCGTAAGCTTGGCATCATAGGCGTCGGGCTGGCCCGCTTCCTCGCTTAACGTCTTGAGGTAGCTCGCCTGCGCTCCGGTCATCGCCTCCTCGCCGGTGGTCCAGTTCTCGGGCGGTTTTTCGGCATTGGTAACGGGATCCGACTTGGGATGCTGGGTGGGAACGGTGCTGGTCATTAGACAATCTCCTTTGCCTGACCAACAGTTCAGTTCTTGCTATGTTCCCCGGAAGAGTCGAGCATCTGCAATCGATAAATTGGCACGCCAGAAATCGGAAACGGCGCGCACTGCAAGTAGCAATGCGCGCCGTTCTTACATCGAGGATGTACCGGGATCAGGCGCCCGCCGGTGCCGCGCCGCCTTCGCCGCCGAACTTCTTGCCCGCCTTGGGGACCGCGCTGCCGATGATCGGCTTGATCGCGACCTGCCCGCCGGCGGGCTTATCGGTGCGGTCGATCGTGCCGTCCTTGATCAAGCGATCAATCTCCTCGCCGGTCAGCGTCTCGTATTCGAGCAGCGCCTGCGCGAGCAGGTGGAGCTTGTCCTCCTGATCGGTCAGCACCTCGGTCGCCCGCTTGAGACCGCCTTCGACCAATTCCTTGATCTCGGCATCGATCAGCTTGTTGGTTTCGGATCCGCCCATGGTGCGCGCGGTCTGGCCCATCCCGAGATAGCCTTCCTGGCTTTCCTCGTATTGCAGCGGGCCGAGCTTGTCGCTCATGCCCCATTTGGTGACCATCGAGCGCGCCAGATCGGTGGCGTACTGGATATCGCCCGAGGCACCGCTGGAGACCTTGTTGTGACCGAAGATGATCTCTTCAGCCACGCGGCCACCCATCGCCACCGCTAGGTTCGCGTGCATCTTGTCGCGGTGGTAGGAATAGCTGTCGCGCTCGGGCAGGCGCATCACCATGCCCAAGGCGCGGCCGCGCGGGATGATCGTCGCCTTGTGGATCGGGTCCGAGGCGGGCTCGTTGACCGATACCAGAGCATGGCCTGCCTCGTGATAGGCGGTCATCTTCTTCTCGTCCTCGGTCATCACCATCGAGCGCCGCTCGGCGCCCATCATGACCTTGTCCTTGGCGTCCTCGAATTCCTGCATGGCGACCAGGCGCTTGTTGCGCCGTGCGCCCAGCAGCGCCGCCTCGTTGACGAGGTTGGCGAGATCGGCACCCGAGAAGCCGGGAGTGCCGCGCGCGATGGTGCGACTGTTCACGTCGGGCGCCAGCGGCACCTTCTGCATATGGACGGCGAGGATCTTCTCGCGCCCTTCGATATCGGGAACGGGGACCACCACCTGGCGATCGAAGCGTCCCGGGCGCAGCAGCGCCGGATCGAGCACATCGGGGCGGTTGGTCGCGGCGATGATGATGATGCCTTCATTGGCCTCGAAACCATCCATCTCGACCAGCAGCTGGTTGAGCGTCTGCTCGCGCTCGTCGTTGGAATTGCCCAGGCCATGCCCGCGGCTGCGACCCACGGCATCGATCTCGTCGATGAAGAGGATGCAGGGCGCGTTTTTCTTGGCCTGTTCGAACATGTCGCGCACGCGGCTGGCGCCGACGCCGACGAACATCTCGACGAAGTCCGAGCCCGAGATGGTGAAGAAGGGCACGCCCGCCTCGCCCGCGATGGCGCGTGCGAGCAGGGTCTTGCCGGTACCGGGCGAGCCGACCAGCAGCGCGCCCTTGGGGATCTTGCCGCCGAGCTTGGAGAAACGCTGCGGATCCTTGAGGAATTCGACGATCTCCTCGAGCTCCTCACGCGCCTCATCGATGCCCGCGACATCGGCAAAGGTGACCTTGCCCTGCTTTTCGGTGAGCATCTTGGCCTTCGACTTGCCAAAGCCCATCGCGCCGCCCGCGCCGCCGCCCTTCTGGACCTGGCGCAATGCGAAGAAGGCGATACCGAGAATGAGGATAAAGGGCAGCGACTGGATCAGCATATAGGTGAGGACACCCATTTCTTCCTTGGCCGCGCCCGAATAGGTGACGCCGTTCTCCTCGAGCAGAGGGGTCAGCGTGGTATCATTGGCGACCGGAACCGACGAGAAAGTCTCGCCATTGGTGAGCGTGCCGGTGATGCGATCCTCGGAAATGCTGACATTCTGCACCGAGCCTTCGGCCACGCGATCACGGAATTCGGAATAGCCGAGTTCCTGGCCCGCGGGCTGGGCGCTGCCGCCGAAGACGGAGACCACCACCAGCAGGGCGAGAAACACCCCGCCCCAGACCATCAGACTTTTCATCCAGGGGTTGGGACCGTTTTCCTGGGGATCGCCCGGCTCGTTCTGATCTCTCATGTCACGCACATCCTTTCGCGACCTTCAATGTAGGCGCACGGGTGTGAATGACAAGTTGCCGAAATATGCATCGAGCGATGCAGATCAGGCAATAATCCGGTCGAACAGCCAGTAGCTGCCGGTGATGCCGATGCCATAGGCCGCAAGCCGCACTGCATGGGGCTCGGCTTGCGGCGAGAAGCGCTGCACCACACGGCGTAGCGCCAGCACCCCGGCAATCACCAGCAACTGCCCTGCCTCGACCCCGAGATTGAAGCTCACGAGCGCGGCGGGGACCTCGCCCTCGGGCAGGCCGATCTCGCGCAGCGCACCCGCGAAACCGAAACCGTGGAACAGGCCGAACGCGAAGGCGACCGCCCATGGCAGGCGCTGCGTCAGCGTGTCGCGCCTGCCGCGCGCCAGTTCGACCGCCAGAAACACGATCGACAGCGCGATCAGCGCCTCGACCGGACGCGAGGGCAGTCCGGCATAGCCGAAGGTGACCGCCGCCAGCGTCAGCGAATGCGCCACGGTGAAAGCGGTCGCTGCCTTCACCACGGTCCAGCCTTTCGCCACCAGCAGCACCAGCGCGATCACGAACAGCAGGTGATCCCAGCCTTCGAGAATATGCTCGACCCCGAGCCCGAAATAGCTGCGCCATACCTGCGCGGCGGCGGGAACGCCGACGATCGTCGCTTCGGGCTGGGAGGCGGTCAGCCGATAGGTCTGCACCGCGCGTCCGAGCGGAACCACACGCAGCAGCGCATCGCCGGCAACCACCAGATCGCGCGCGCCGATGCGCTGGTCGGTGACAGCGCCGTCGCATTCGACCTCGACACCGCCGATCAGCGCCGCGGCAGCGCTACGAACCACCGGCTCCCCCGCCATCCGGCAATTGTCGGGCAAGCTCGGATAGGCGAGCCGCGTTGCGGGCGAGGCGACCGGCTGCTTCCAGTCGAGCCGCCAGCGGTCCTCATCGAGTTGGGTGAAAGAGATCGCAACCGGGCGCAGTTCGTCGGCCCGGGCAGTGCCCGGCCATGCGAGCGCGACGGTCAGCAGCGCGGCCAGCAGGGGCAGGGCCAAGACGCTCGCAGCGCGGAGGATCACTCGGCGATCTCGACCCGATAGGCATCGCGCAGCAAGCGGTAGGCGGCCTCGGTGCGCCCCGCGATGGTCGCGCCGCGCCAGTCGTCCTCGACCTCCCCGCGGATTGCGGCGAGCGGCGGGACCGCGCCCTCCTCGCGCGCGCGCAACCTGACCAGATGCCAGCCGAAACCAGAGGGTACCGGGCCCTGCCACGCCTCCCCAGGCTCCAACCCCGCGATCGCCGCGGCGAACTGGCGCCCGTAGCGGTCGGTCACGACGCGCAGGCTCGCCTTGTCCCGCGACACCGGGACCGATAGCGGCTCGCCCAGCCCCTGCCAGTCGGCGCCGCGCCGCAATTGCGCCTGCGCCGCGCGCGCAGCTTCCTCATCGGCAAAATAGAGCTGGTCGAAACCCACGCTGGCACCGCGCGCGAATCGCTGCGGATGCGCGGCCAGCCATTCGCGCAACTCGGTGTCGCTCGGCACCGCGGTTTCGGCTTGCGCGCTCGCCAGCGCGTCCATTTTCTTCGCCAGCCGCCGCCTGACCACCGCATCGTCGCGGTCGAGCCCCAGCCGCAGCGCCTCGCGACAGAGCACCTCGTCGCGCAGCCAGCGCTCGATCAGCCCGTCGAGCTCGGCATCGGTCGGCGGACGCTGCATCATTGTCTCGAACTGCAGCGCGATGCTGGCCTGCACCTCGCGATCGACCGCGATCGTACGGCTGTCGGGATCCGGCTCTTCGCCGCGCCAGGCGAACAGCACGAACAGCAGCGCACCGGCGATGAGGAAATGGACGAGCGGGTCGCGCGCCCAATTGCGGATCACGAACCGACCATGATTGCCGGAGCGGTCGAACGCGGCGACATCGGGGACGGACGGATCCAGATCGGCGAGCTGTAGGCCCGCTCCTGCGCCACCGAGGACTCCACCACCTCGTCGGACAGCTCGATCCCGAAGCGCAGCCGGTCGAACAACGGCCAGCGCGGGGTCGGGATTTCGAGCACCCGGACGTAATAGAACGCGCGCTGGCTCGCTTCGTAGTCGGGATCGGTCCAAGCCGCGCGCAGCTCGGCCGCGCCGATGGTGTTGCTGTAGCTCGCCCGGGCACGGTCGACCGTATCGCCGACCGCAGGCACCCTGCCGCCGACCCGCGCCCGTTCGGCCATGTCGGACCAGACCACGTCGTAAACGCGCTCCTGCGCCTCGCCGGTCTCGTCCACCCAGCCCTTGACCACCTGCACCCGGTCGAGATTGGCACCGTCGGGGTCCTTCAAAGCCGAGATCATCAGCACCGGCGCACGCCCGGTGGCGGAGAGTTCGCCGCCCATCGGCACGCCGCGATTGTACCCCGCGCGCACCCAGTCGCCGCGCCAGTCGGCAGCGGTGAAATCGAACCCGGCGAACACCCGGAGCACCATCCGCGGCCCGGTGGTGGCATAGACCTCGCGCCGCCTGAAAGCGTCGAAGATTTCCGCGCGGGTGTTGCCGCGCGCCCAGGCCGCGGCATAGCCGCCCGCAAGATAGTGCCAGCCGAAACGCCCCTCGCTGGTGCCCAGATTCTGCGGCGCCATCGCGCGGTCGGGACCGGGTTCGTTGCCGGTGTGCTTGCCAAAGAAATTGTCCTCATCCCCGGTCGCCAGCCCGGTGTGGCTGTCGGTCGAGCCGACCAGTCCGAAGGCATAGGGGTTGGCGCCGGTGCGCTGCTCGATCGACAGCCCGCGCTTGAGCGCCTCGCGGACGTAATTGCCGCGCTGCATTTCCGGCGTGGTCGCGGCGGTGAGCGGCAGATTGCCCAGTTCCCAGCCGGTCACGCCGAAGCCCGCGAATTCGTCATTGGGCGACATGAAGGGATGCGCCTCGCTGTCGCCCTTGATCTGGGTCGCCTCGACCACCGGCTCCCAGCGTGCGCGCTTGCGTGCATATTCTGCAGTCATCGGCCCGCCGCCGGGCATGGTCAGCTCGAACATCAAGCCGTTGGAGAGGTTGGAATTGTGCGGGATCGCCAGCACCTGCCCGCCGGTGCCTTTCTCATAGGCTGCCATGTAATCCCATAGCCCCTCGGCCTCGGTGTCGATGCCGGGATAGGGCAGCACCTTCCCGGTCGTGGCGCTGCCGTCGCGAAACATCACCACCCGGTGGAGATTGTTGCCATCAGGCATGAGCGTGTATTCGAACCCTGCCAGCGCGGTGAATTCGCCGGGTCGGTTGTAGCGGTCGAGCATCGCGAGATGCGCGTCCCAGATCGTCCGCGTCGCCTCGCGCTGGCGTTCGGGGTCGGTCAGCGCGGCGGGCAGCTCGTCGTTGGAAGCGGCGGTGATCAGCTCGGCAATCGCGCGCTGCGAGCCTTGCGGCCCCTCGTGCATCATGTCGTACCAGCGCCGGAGCGTGGGATCGCGCACCAGAATCCGCGGCGCATCGTAGAGCCGCCGCGTCGCGCCCAGGGCATCGGAATGGTCCGCGATAACGAGAAAATCGAGCGGGCGATCGAGCTGCGCGGCCAGACCGGTGGTCGCCGTGACCTCGCGCCCGCTGGCGAATTGCAGTGCCTCTTCGGGGCCCAGCCGGACGCCGAAGCCGAAAGCGTCGATCGAATTGTCGGTGTGGAGATGGGTGTCGCCCCAATAGGGGCGGTCGGGGAATTCGGCGAGTTCGATCGCTCCGCTGCCGTCGCCGCTCTGCGCTTCGGTGACACCGGCGTCCGCGCCGCAGCCCCCCAGCACCGCGACCAGACTCGCCCACGCCAAGCCGGTGATGATCCTGTGCATCGCATCCTCCCCCAATCCCGCCGCGAATGTGCGCAATCCGGGAGTGCGAAGTCAAGCGGATGCTAGAAGGGCAGGATGCTTCCCGAGGGATCGGAGGTGAACCAGAAATAGCCGCCCAGCCCCACTGCCAGCGCAGACAGCGCCAGCGCTACCAGCATCAGCAACCCGTCGCGCACCAGGATCGCCAGTCCGAAAGCGGCGATGGCCAGCATCGGGCCGCTGCTGGCAAAGGGAAGCAGTTCGAGCGGAGGCACGGTGCAGCACAGCAAGACCACCACCGCCGCGGCGATCTTCTGCATCTGCGGCCCGGTGAAGCGTTGCAGCCGCCCCTTGAACCAGCGGTCGAGAAAGGCGGCAACGCCTTCGAGCTTCTGCGCCGATTTCATCAGCTTCCGGGCGCCGACCGCACGGCGCTGGATCACCTGTGGCAGCCAGACGTGGTCGCGCCCGAGCAGCAAATGCACCGCGACCAGCGCGATAATCAGGGCAAGCAATGTCGGGATACCCGGAATCCCGCCGACCGGGGTCAGCTCGATCAGCGCGGGCACGAACAGGAACGGGCCGAAGCTGCGCTTGCCAAATTCGTCGAGCACATCGCCGATGCGGACCTCGTCGCGGCTCTCCGCCAGATCCTCGAGCGCTTCGACAGTTTCGGTGGCGCTGTGCGGCTCATGCGTCATCGATCATTCTCCCCGCCGCTCAACGGGTGACGGCGCAAATCGGCTCCCGCGCCGTCAGCCCGAGGATTTGAGCAGCGCCGAACGCTCGCAGCTGCAGACCACCTCGCCGCGCTGATTTAGCGCCTCGTGGCGGAAGGTAACGATGCCCTGCCCCGGGCGCGACTTGCTGTCCCGCAAGCCGATCACCTCGCTGCGCGCACGCAGCGTGTCGCCGATGAACACCGGGTTGGGGGTCACCACCTTGTCGAAGCCGAGATTGGCCACCAGCGTGCCGAGCGTGGTGTCGCCGACCGAGAGCCCGACCAGCAGCGCAAAGGTGAAGGTCGAGTTGACCAGGATCTGCCCGAAGCCGCTCGCCTTGGCCGCCTCGATATCGAGATGCAGCGGCTGGGGATTGTGCGTCATGGTCGAGAACAACAGATTGTCGGTCTCGGTCACGGTGCGGTGAATCTCGTGTTCGAGCGTGTCGCCCACGGTCCATTGGTCGAAAAACTTGCCGGCCATCAGGACGAGGCCCCCATCACGGCCTTGATCTCGAGGAAGTCGTGGAACCCGAACCGGCCCCATTCGCGGCCGTTACCGCTCTTCTTGTAGCCCCCGAAGGCGGCGTGCATGTCGTAGCCGCCGTTGATCGCCACCCGCCCGGCGCGGATTTTACGCGCGAGCCGCTTGGCGGTCTCGACATCCTCGCCGGTGATATGGCTGGCGAGCCCGTATTCGGTGTCGTTGGCGATCCGCACCGCGTCGTCGTAATCCTCGTAGCCGATGATGGTCAGCACTGGCCCGAAGATCTCTTCGCGCGCGATCGCCATGTCGTTGGAAACATCCGCGAACACCGTCGGGCGCACATAATGGCCGGCTTCCAGCCCCTCGGGCTTGCCCGGACCGCCCGCGATCAGCGTCGCGCCTTCGGCCACGCCCTGCTCGATCAGGCCCTGGATCTTGTCCCATTGCGCTTTCGAAACCACCGGGCCGATGGTGGCATTGCCGCGCGGATCGCCGGGAATGACCTTCTCCGCCGCATCCTTCGCGGCCGCCTTGGCTTCGTCCATCCGCCGGTGCGGCACGAGCATCCGGCTGGGCGCGGTGCAGGTCTGGCCCGAATTGCCCATCATCGCGGTCGTGCCGCGCGCAACCGATTGCGCGAAAACGGAATCGTCGAGCACGATATTGGGGCTCTTGCCGCCCAGCTCCTGCGCCACCCGCTTGACCGTGGGGGCGGCGTTGGCGGCGATGGCGACACCGGCGCGGGTCGATCCGGTGAAGCTCACCATGTCGATATCCGCATGCCCGCTGATCGCCTCGCCGACGCCGGGACCGTCGCCGTTGACGAGGTTGAACACGCCTGCAGGCACCCCTGCCGCGTGCATGATCTCGGCGAAGATGACGGCGTTGAAGGGCGCGATCTCCGAAGGTTTGAGGATCATCGTGCAGCCGGTCGCCAGCGCCGGGAAGACCTTGCAGGCGATCTGGTTGAGCGGCCAGTTCCACGGAGTGATCATCCCGACCACGCCGATCGGCTCATAGAGATGCAGCGTCGCGCCGTCCTGGCGCTCGAACTCGAAACCCTCGAGCACCTCGATGGCAGTCTGGCAATGCCCGGCCAGCAGGCCGACATGCGGCCCGTTGGCGAGCGACATCGGTGCCCCCATCTCATCGCTGATCGCGGAGGCGAGATCCTCGCGGCGCTTCTCGATCTCGGCAAGAATCGCGCGCAGCAGCTCGATCCGGGTCTCGCGGCTCGAGAACTGCCAGTCCTCGAAAGCCCGCCGCGCTGCGACGACCGCCTTGTCGACATCGGCTGCGCTGCCGAAGGAGATATGGCCGATTGCCTGCTCCGTGGCCGGGTTCTCGACCTCCCGCGCGTCGGCTTCGACCGGATCGACCCATTGGCCGTCGATGTAGAATTTCGTGTATTCGCGCATGGTGATACTCCTCGAAATTCGCCCTAGCTTCCCTGCCCCCAGCGCGCCACCACATCGGCGCCGTCCTCGGCGCTGTCGCGGATGGTGCCCGGCGTCCGCTCGAACCGCGGCGCAGGCGCGGTGTGCCAGACGCCGTCGCGTTCGACATAGGAACCGCGTGCCTGCAGATGCGGGTGCTCGCGCGCCTCGTCCACCGGCAGTACGGGGGCGAAGCAGGCGTCGCTGCCTTCGAGCAGCTCGGTCCAGTCGGCGGCGGTCCGGGTCTTGAACAGCGCCGCTAGCCGCTCGGTATAATCGTCCCAATTGGCGGGGTTCATTTGCCCCTGGCGCAATTCCTCGGGTGCATCCGCCTTGTCGAGCAGCTCGGCGTAGAACTGCGGCTCGATCGCGCCGACGCTGATCTCGCGGCCGTCGGCGCATTCGTAGCAGCGATAGAAATGCGCCGCGCCGCCGAGCATGCCCTTGCCGCGTTCGGTGCTCAAATGCGGTGCGTGGCGCGCGCCGAAGAAGAAGCTCATCAGGCTGGTTGCGCCATCGACGATCGCCGCGTCGACCACCTGGCCCTGCCCAGAACGCTCGCGCTCGTAGAGCGCGGCGAGGATACCCAGCGCGCAATAGAGCGAACCGCCGCCGAAATCGCCGACCAGATTCTGCGGCGGGGTGGCGGTCTCGCCTGCTCGGCCGACCGCCGCCAGCGCGCCGGTAATGGCGATGTAATTGATGTCATGACCCGCGGCCTTGGCGAGCGGACCCTCCTGCCCCCAGCCTGTCATCCGCGCGAAGATCAGCCGCGGATTGTCTTTCAGCAGCACCTTGGGACCCAGCCCCAGCCGCTCCATCACGCCGGGGCGATAGCCCTCTACCAGCACATCGGCATGGCGCAGCGCCTCGCGGCAGAAATTCTTGCCTTCCTCGGTCTTGAGATCGACCGCGACGCGGTTGCGGCCGCGCTCGACCACCGGGTTGAGCACCTGCGTGCCCGCGCGCTCGATCCGTACCACCTCGGCGCCCATGTCGGCGAGCAGCATCGCGACATGCGGGCCGGGCCCGATCCCGGTGAATTCGACGACCTTGAGACCCGTCAGCGGGCCGGCGGAACCGGTATCGACCATGTTTCTCTCTCCTGTTTGAGCCATCGCATTGCATGATGCGCGCTGTCCCGCAACCGCGCGGCAGAACGAAGCAAAAAGGTTGTCTTTCGGCTCGCGAAGCGGCACCGCGAACCGACATGCCATCCGCGCCGACAAAACCCGCCCGAGCCATCAGGTGAGCGAGCTGCAACGCGAATTCCGCGACGCGCTTGGCTCCTTCGCGACCGGCGTGACCATCGCCACCACTCTGGCCGCCGATGGCGAGCCGGTGGGGGTGACCGCGAGCAGCTTCAATTCGGTCAGTCTCGATCCGCCGCTGGTGCTGTGGTCGCTGGCCAAGAATTCGCTGTCGCGCGAGGCTTTCTCGGCCAGCGGGCATTTCGCGGTCCATGTGCTGGCCGCTTCGCAACGCGCCTTGTCCGACCGTTTCGCGCGCTCGGGGGCGAACAAGTTCGACGGGGTCGATTGGCTGCGCGGCGCTTTGGGAGCGCCGGTGTTTCCCGAGTTCGCCGCGCGGTTCGAATGCCGCACCCGCCACGAATACGAGGGCGGCGATCATATCATCCTGGTCGGCGAGGTGGTCGAGTTCGAGGCCCGTCCCGTCGCGCCGCTGCTGTTCCTTGCCGGCCGCTACGCGCGCCACCAGCCCGATTCCGAACCCGCTGGCGACGAAGCGGAAGAAACCATGGATATCCTCAACGAGGCGCTGTCGCTCGAACGCGCGCTGGAAACCGTGGTCGAAGGCAAGCTGGGCGAAGCGG
Organism: Erythrobacter sp. QSSC1-22B; assembly: GCF_001678665.1. Taxonomy (GTDB): domain Bacteria; phylum Pseudomonadota; class Alphaproteobacteria; order Sphingomonadales; family Sphingomonadaceae; genus Qipengyuania. The sequence goes on along the minus strand of NZ_LZRP01000005.1, from coordinate 19,536 downwards.
AGCTGGCCGAGGCGAGGCGGCTGATGCAGCGGATCGTCGAACTGGCGCGCGGCGCCTCGTCCTGATCCCCTTTCGCTCGGGCTTTAGCCGGGCTTGCGCCGGGCCTTCACAGGGCTTTCACAGGGCGCGCGAGCCGCTATGCTCAGGCCCAAGGAGAGAGTGGTCATGAGCGAATTCGTCGAGCCCCCGCGCAGTAACAGCGCAACCCATTGCACACCCGAGCAATACGAGGCGCTCTATCGCCGCTCACTCGAGCAGCCCGACGCATTCTGGCTCGAACAGGCCCAGCGGCTCGACTGGTTCACCCCACCCACGCTGGGCGGCGAATGGTCCTACGATCCGGTGTTCATCGAATGGTTCGGCGATGGGACGCTCAACCTGTGCCACAATGCGGTCGATCGCCATCTGGCGGACAAGGGCGATCGCACCGCGCTGATCTTCGAACCCGACGATCCTCAGGGCGAGAGCCGCAGCCTCAGCTATCGCGAACTGCATGGCGAGGTCGTTCGGATGGCCAATGCGCTCCAAGCGCTGGGAGTCGCCAAGGGCGACCGGGTTACGCTCTACATACCGATGATCGTCGAGGGCGTCACCGCAATGCTCGCCTGCGCGCGGATCGGCGCGGTCCATTCGGTGGTGTTCGGCGGTTTCTCGCCCGAGGCGCTGGCCGGGCGGATCGTCGATTGCGACAGCCGCTTCGTCATCACCGCCGATGGCGGGATGCGCGGCGGCAAGCCGGTGGCGCTCAAAGCCAATGTCGATGCCGCGCTGGCGCATGACGGCGTCGCGGTCGACGGGGTGCTGGTGGTGCGCCACACCGGTGCCGAGACCGCGATGGAAGCGCCGCGCGATCGCTGGCTGCACGAACTCGCCAGCGACGAGGACTGCCCCTGCGCCGAAATGCGCGCCGAGGACCCGCTGTTCATCCTCTACACCTCGGGTTCGACCGGCAAGCCCAAGGGCGTCCTCCACACCACCGGCGGCTATGGCGTCTGGACCGCGGCCACCTTCCACTATGTGTTCGACTACCAGCCGGGCGAGGTGTTCTGGTGCACCGCCGATATCGGCTGGGTCACGGGGCACAGCTATGTCGTCTATGGCCCGCTCATCAACGGCGCGGCGCAGGTGATCTTCGAGGGCGTGCCCAATTATCCCGATCATGGCCGGTTCTGGGATGTGGTCGACAAGCACTCGGTCGCCATCCTCTACACCGCGCCGACCGCGATCCGCGCGCTGATGCGCGAGGGCGATCACCATGTCACCAGCCGCGACCGGTCCTCGCTGCGACTGCTGGGCACGGTGGGCGAGCCGATCAATCCCGAGGCTTGGCGGTGGTATTTCGAGGTGGTCGGCGAGAAGCGCTGCCCGGTGGTCGACACCTGGTGGCAGACCGAAACCGGCGGCGCGATGATCACCACCCTGCCCGGCGCGCACGCCATGAAGCCGGGCAGCGCCGGCAAGCCCTTCTTCGGGGTTCGCCCGCAATTGCTCGACGCCGAGGGCGAGGTGATCGAGGGTGCCGCGGCGGGCAATCTGGCGATCACCCACAGCTGGCCGGGCCAGGCACGCACCGTCTATGGCGATCACGACCGTTTCGTGCAGACCTATTTCAGCACCTATATGGGCAAATACTTCACCGGCGACGGCTGTCGCCGCGACGAGGACGACTATTACTGGATCACCGGGCGGGTCGACGACGTCATCAACGTCTCGGGCCACCGCATGGGCACCGCCGAGATCGAGAGCGCGCTGGTGCTGCACGACACAGTCGCCGAGGCGGCGGTGGTCGGCTGTCCGCACGACATCAAGGGCCAGGGCATCTATTGCTACGTCACCCTCTATGCGGGGCAAGAAGGTTCGGACGAACTGGCGAAAGAACTGCGCCAGCATGTTCGCAAAGAGATAGGCCCTATCGCCACGCCCGACCACATCCAGTTCACCGACGGCCTACCCAAGACCCGTTCGGGCAAGATCATGCGCCGCATCCTGCGCAAGATCGCCGAAAACGAGTTCGGCGCGCTGGGCGACACCTCGACGCTCGCCGACCCCTCGCTGGTCGACCGGCTGGTCGAGGGGCGCCAGAACCGCTGACCGGCCGGGCTACCCCGCACCACACGGCTTGCGCCTTTCGCCTGCGCCGATAGGGTGGCGATAAGTTCGCGATCGAAACCAATCCACCAGACGCCCGGGAGAGCGCCATGAGCTACGAGACCATCACCACCACCCGCACCGGCAATGTGCTGAAGCTGACCCTCAACCGCCCCGAACGGCTCAACGCCTGCCCGCCGCAGATGGCGGACGAGATCTTCGATGCGGTGCGCGATCTCGATGGCGCGCGCGCGGTGCTGATGACCGGCGAAGGCCGCGCCTTCTGCTCGGGCGCCGATCTCGCCGCCAATGCGGACAAGTCGGGCACCGGCCCGATCAACGGCGGCGACCGCGCCTTCACCTCGCTCCAGCGGCATTACAACCCGATGATCCAGGCGCTGGCGAGCGTGCCCGTGCCGGTGGTTTCTGCGGTGCAAGGTCCGGCAGCGGGCGTTGGCTGCTCGATCGCGCTGGCGGCAGATTTCGTGATCGCGGGCAAGAGCGGCTATTTCCTCCAGGCCTTCGTCAACATCGGGCTGGTACCCGATGGCGGCTCGAGCTGGATGCTGCCGCGTCTGGTGGGCACCGCACAGGCGACGCGGATGATGATGCTGGGCGAGAAGATCCACGGCGAGGAAGCCGAGCGGATCGGGCTGATCTACAAATGCGTCGAGGACGAAGCGCTCACCGCCGAAGCCGAGGCGCTGGCCGAGAAGCTCGCCAATGGTCCGACGCTCGCGCTGGGGCTGATGAAGCGCAACATCCGCGCCGGGCTGGAGAGCGATTTCACCGCCACGCTGCTGATGGAAGCACAGGGCCAGCGCGAGGCCGGGATGAGCCAGGATTCGATGGAGGGCGCGATGTCGTTCCTCCAGAAGCGCAAGCCCGCGTTCAAGGGCGCCTGAGCGCCGGTGGGCTGAACCAAAAGCCAGACTGAAACGAGCCAGACTGAAACGAAAAGGGGCGGCACACTGGCCGCCCCCTCCGTTTGTCTGCTTGCCAGCGCCTCAGGCGAAGGCGTCGCGCTTGATCGTGATCACCTGCGGGTAGGTGAATTCCTTCAAGCCATCGATGCCGTATTCGGCGCCGATGCCCGACTGCTTGTGCCCGCCGAAGGGGGCGAAGGGCGAGAGGTGCATGAACTCGTTGACCCACACCGTGCCGGTTTCCATCCGTTCGGCGACCGCGACGCCCTGCTCGGCATCGGCGGTCCAGACCGCGCCGGCGAGCCCGTATTCCGAGGCATTGGCGCGCTCGATGGCCTCGTCGACGGTGGCGAATTTCATCAGCGGCATCACCGGGCCGAACTGCTCCTCGGCGACGATCCGCGCATTCTCGGGCGGATTGTCGAGAATGGTGATCGGGACGTAATAGCCCGTGCCGGAAGGATCGACATCGCCCCCGGTGAGGAACTGGTAGCCCTCATCCTTGGCGTCCTGGATCAACTCGCAGACGCGCTCGAACTGCTTCTTGTTCTGGATCGGGCCGACCCCGGTGCCCTGCTCGGCGCCGTCGCCGACCTTCACCGTCTTGGCATAGGCGGCGATCGCCTTGGACAGATCGTCGTAGATGTCCTCGTGGATATAGATCCGCTTGGCGGCGATGCAGACCTGCCCGGCGTTGGAGAAGCTCGACCAGAACAGCTGTTCGGCGACTTTCTCGACATCGGCATCGGCGAGCACGATCGACGCGTCATTGCCGCCCAGTTCGAGCGTGATGCGCTTGAGATCCTTGCTCGCGCCTTCCATGATCTTCTTGCCGGTCGCGGTCGAGCCGGTGAAGGTGATCTTGTCGATCCCCGGGTGGCTGGTGATCATCGGGCCAAGTTCGTCGGGGCCGGTGATGATGTTGACCGTGCCCGCAGGCACGACATCCTTGATCAGCTCGGCGATGCGAAGCGTGGTCAGCGGGGTGAACGGCGAAGGTTTGAGCACGATGGTGCAACCCGCGACCAGCGCCGGAACGATCTTCTGGATCGCCATCATGATCGGGAAGTTCCACGGCACGATCCCGGCGACCACGCCCACGGGCACGCGGCGGGTGCGCGACAGACGCGTGTCGTCGTCCTGGTTGATCACATCCTCGAGCCGGAGCGTGGATTGCGCCGCGGCGAGCCCGGCGGCGCCGTAGATTTCCTGCTTCGCCTGGTTGTGCGGCTTGCCCTGCTCGCTGGTGAGCAGGCGGAACAGCTCGTCGGCGTTCTCCTTGATCGTCGCGGCGATCGCCTGGACCACCTTCTGGCGTTCCTCCGGCGTGGTCTTCTTCCAGCTCTGGAAGGCGCGGCGCGCAGCGGCGACCGCGCGGTCGAGCTCGTCCTTGCCCGCGGAAGGAACCTGGCCGACGACCTCCTCGGTCGCCGGGTTGATGACGTCCATCGTCCCCGATGTGGTGACGAGCTCGCCGTCGATGAGATTGGAATAGGTCTTGGTCATGTCTCTCTCCCGTTTGTGTCAGCGGATTCCTGTGGGCGTTCCCGCATAAGCTGGGCCTAAGCTGGGAACGCGAATCTCGGTTGCAATATGAGACTAGGCCTTCGTGCGGGTGAGCGCCAGCGGCCATCGCCGGGTCGGGCCTGGCGCTCGCCGGATCGCATCATGAGGCGGCCTTGGGCGTCGCCAGCAGCCCGCGGCCGATCACCTGCGCCTGGATTTCCGCCGCGCCCTCGAAAATGTTGAGGATCCGCGCATCGCACAGCACCCGGCTGACCTCGTATTCGAGCGCATAGCCATTGCCGCCGTGGATCTGCACCGCATTGTCGGCATTGGCCCAGGCGACCCGCGCCGCGAGCAGTTTGGCCATGCCTGCCTCGATGTCGCAGCGCTCGCCCTTGTCCTTGTGACGTGCCGCCGAATAGGTCAGCTCGCGCGCCATCAGCTGTTCGACCGCCATCAGCACCAGCTTGTCGGCAACGCGCGGGAAAGCCATCAGCGGCTTGCCGAACTGGCGCCGCTCGCCGGCATAGCGCAGCGCGAGGTCGAAGGCGTGCCAGCCGACCCCGATGGCGCGCGCCGCGGTCTGGATCCGCGCGCCCTCGAAGGTGCGCATCAATTGCTTGAACCCCTGCCCCTCGGCGCCGCCGAGCAGCGCATCGCCGGGCACCGCGAAACCGTCGAAGCCGAGCGTGTATTCCTTCATCCCGCGATAGCCGAGTACCTCGATCTCGTCGCCCGCCAGCCCTTCGTCGGGAAAGGGCTTTTCATCGCTGCCGCGGGTCTTTTCGGCGAGCAGCATCGACAGTCCGCCATAGCCCGGCGTGTCCGCATCGGTGCGGCACAGCAGCGTCATCAGATCGGCGCGCGCGGCGTGGGTGATCCAGGTCTTGGAACCATGCACCCCCCAATCACCCGCTTCGTCCCTCATCGCGCGGGTGCGGACCGAGGCGAGATCAGAGCCGGTGTCGGGCTCGGTGAAGACCGCGGTGGGCAGGATCGATCCATCGGCGAGGCGAGGCAAATAATGCGCCTTCTGTTCTTCGGTCCCGTTCTCGCCGATCAGCTCGCTGGCGATCTCGGAGCGGGTGCCCAGCGAACCGGCGCAGATCCAGCCGCGCGACAACTCTTCCGAGACCAGGCACATCGCCAGCTTGCCCAGCCCCAGCCCGCCATAGCGCTCGTCGATGCAGACCCCGAACACGCCCAGCGCGGCCATCTCGTCGACCAGCTCGATCGGGATCAGTGCATCGGCGAGGTGCCAGCCCTGCGCATGCGGAGTGATGCGATCCGCGGTGAAGGCGCGGAACTGGCCGCGGATCATGTCGAGCGTCTCGTCGTCGAAGCCTTCGTCGGGGACGCGCCCCTCGGCGAGATGCCCCGCCAGCGTGGCGCGGTGCTCGGCGGTGCTGCCCCCTTCGAGGAAGCGCCGCACCGCAGGATCCTCGGAAAAGTCGCGCGCCGCATCGGCGACGCCGAGTTCGGCGGGGCGGACGAACTCGCTCTGGCTCATCGGCAGCGCGGAAGCGAGCTGGTGGCAATATTCGCCGAAACCGATCGCCAGCGCCAGCCGCTCGACCTCGCCGAAGCGGCCGGCGTCCTCGACCCGCACTGCCCATTCGGCGACCGCCTCGAGCGCGGCGACGGTCGTGCCGATCCAGGCGAAACCGTGGACGCGGCGCTGTTCGCGCTCGATCAGCACGGGGTCCGCGCGGCCATCGGGGGCGACAAGAGCGTTGGTCGCTGCGCGCACCGCATCGCGATAGAGGCGCGCGGCGGCGCAGGCCCGGTGGGCCGTTTCGATCCAGTCGTTCATAGAAATCCACCAATCCCAGCGTGACGCGTTGCGCGCAAAGAAACCCGCAATCGCGGCAAATTGCAATCGTCCATCCCTCGCCGTAGAAACCGGGCGGGGCTACAAAGAGCCGCGCAGCCGCCTGATAGAAATGCTGTGTTTCGCCGCGCGGACGCGAAGATTTAGAGGACCGGACCATTATGACCCGTATCCTCACCCATCTTCAACGGCTCGAAGCCGAGAGTATCCACATCATGCGCGAGGTCGTCGCCGAGGCGGAAAAGCCGGTGATGCTCTATTCGGTCGGCAAGGACAGCGCGGTGATGCTGCATCTGGCGCGCAAGGCCTTTTATCCCGCCCCGCCGCCCTTCCCACTGCTGCATGTCGACACCACCTGGAAGTTCCAGGCCATGTACGCGCTGCGCGAAAAGGCGGCACGCGAAGCTGGGATGGAGCTGCTGGTCCATCGCAACCCCGAAGCCATCGAACGCGGCATCAACCCCTTCGATCACGGCGCACTGCACACCGACATGTGGAAGACCGAGGGATTAAAGCAGGCGCTCGACAAATATGGCTTCGATGCAGCTTTCGGAGGCGCGCGGCGCGACGAGGAAAAGAGCCGCGCGAAGGAGCGCATCTTCTCGTTCCGCACCGCCACCCACGGCTGGGACCCCAAGAACCAGCGCCCCGAATTGTGGAACCTCTACAACGCCCGCAAGGCGCCGCGCACCCGCAATGGCGGCGAGAGCATCCGCGTCTTTCCGCTGAGCAACTGGACCGAGCTCGATATCTGGCAATATATCCAGCTCGAAAACATTGAGATCGTCCCGCTCTATTTCGCCGCGCCGCGCCCCACGGTGGAGCGCGACGGGATGCTCGTAATGGTCGACGACGACCGCTTCCCGCTCGAGGGCGAACAGCCGATCGAACGCTGGATCCGCTTCCGCACATTGGGCTGCTACCCGCTCACCGGGGCGGTCGAGAGCACCGCCTCGACGCTCTCCGAGATCATCCAGGAAATGCTGCTGACCACCACCAGCGAACGCCAGGGCCGAGCCATCGACCGCGATGCGGGCGGCTCGTCGATGGAAAAGAAGAAGCAGGAGGGCTATTTCTGATGGCCGACCACTCCAGTTCCGAGGGGCCAAGCCCTCAAAACGCCTACCGCCCCGATGCGCTCGCGGGCGAGGACATCGACGCCTATCTGACCCGCCACCAGCACAAGACCATGCTGCGCTTCATCACCTGCGGCAGCGTGGACGATGGCAAGTCGACCCTGATCGGGCGGCTGCTCTACGACAGCAAGATGATCTTCGAGGACCAGCTCGCCAGTCTCGAGAGCGACAGCAAGCGGATCGGGACGCAGGGTCAGGAGCTCGATTACGCGCTGCTGGTCGATGGCCTCGCCGCCGAGCGCGAGCAGGGCATCACCATCGATGTCGCCTATCGTTTCTTCTCGACCGACCGCCGCAAGTTCATCGTCGCCGATTGCCCTGGCCACGAACAATACACCCGCAACATGGTCACCGGCGCCTCCACCGCCGAACTGGCAGTGATCCTGGTCGATGCGCGCAAGGGCGTGCTGGTACAGACCCGGCGGCACAGTTTCCTGTGCCATCGCCTGGGCATTCGCCGGATCGTGCTGGCGGTCAACAAGATGGATCTGATCGATTACGACCAGGCGGCCTACGATGCGATCGTCGCCGATTACGCGCGCTTCGCAGCGGAGATCGGGATCGAGGCCTTCACCGCGATGCCGATCTCGGGCTTCAAGGGCGACAATATCGCCGGCCCCTCGGAGCATATGCCCTGGTACACCGGCCCGTCGCTGATCGAGCATCTCGAGACCGTCGAACTGGGCGCTGCCGATGCGCAGGACCGGCCGTTCCGGATGCCGGTGCAATGGGTCAACCGCCCCGATCTCGACTTCCGCGGCTTTGCCGGGCTGATCGCCGGCGGGACGATCAAGCCGGGCGCGGCGTTGCGGGTGCTGCCCTCAGGCAAAACCACCACGCTCGAGCGGATCGTGACCTTCTCGGGCGATCTCGAAGAGGCGGTGGCGGGCCAGTCGGTCACGCTGACCTTTGCCGACGAGATCGACTGTTCGCGCGGCGATGTGATTGCCGCAGCCGAGGATCCGCCGCAGGTCTCCGACCAGTTCGAGGCGACGCTGGTGTGGATGGACGACGACCCCATGCTGGTCGGCCGCGCCTATTGGCTCAAGCTGGGCACCCAGACCGTCTCGGCCAGCGTGCAGGAACCCAAATACGAGATCAATGTCAACACCATGGCACATCTCGCCGCCAAGACGCTCACACTCAATTCGATCGGCGTCGCCGAGGTTCACACCGAAAAGCCGATCGTATTCGAGCCCTATGCCGACAACCGCACACTCGGCGGCTTCGTGCTGATCGACAAGCTCACCAACCGCACGGTCGCGGGCGGGATGCTCCATTTCGCGCTGCGCCGCGCGCAGAACGTCCATTGGCAACCCAGCGACGTCACCCGCGAGGACCATGCGGGCATCAAGAACCAGACCCCGCGGGTGCTGTGGTTCACCGGCCTATCGGGTTCGGGCAAATCGACCATTGCCAACGAGGTCGAGAAGCGGCTGGCGGTGATGAACCGCCACACCTTCCTGCTCGACGGCGACAATGTCCGACATGGGCTCAACAAGGATCTGGGCTTTACCGATGCCGACCGGATCGAGAACATCCGCCGCGTCGGCGAGGTCGCGCGGCTGATGGCCGATGCCGGACTGATCGTGCTGACCGCCTTCATCAGCCCGTTCCGCGCCGAGCGGCAGATGGTCCGCGACATGCTGCCCGATACCGAGTTCGTCGAGATTTTCGTCGATACCCCGCTCGAGATCGCCGAGCAGCGCGACGTGAAGGGGCTCTACAAGAAGGCGCGCGAAGGCAAGCTCAAGAACTTCACCGGAATCGACAGCCCCTATGAAGCGCCGGAAAATCCCGACATCGTGGTCAACACCGTCGAGATGACCCCCGGCGAGGCCGCCGAATACATCATCCGCCAGATCATGCCGCTGAAATAACAGGATTTCGATGGACGATTATGAACTCGCCGCGCAATTGGCGCACCACGCTGGCCGGATTGCGCTGGCGATCCGCGACTCGGGCCTGATCGCGGGCCGGGCGCTGGGCGATGCGGGCGACGAGGCCGCCAACCGCTTCCTGTGCCGCGCGATCGCGCAGCACCGCCCCGAGGACGGGCTGTTGTCGGAGGAATCCGCCGACACCGAGGCGCGCCTTGGCAAGCAGCGCGTCTGGATCATCGACCCGGTCGATGGGACGCGCGAATATGGCGAGGGACGCAGCGACTGGGCGGTCCATATCGGTCTGGCGATCGACGGAGTGGCAAAGGTGGGCGCGGTCGGGCTCCCTGCGCTTGATCTCGTGCTGCGCACCGACAAACCGATTGCCCTGCCCAATCGGCCGACGACCCCGCGCATGGTGGTCTCGCGCAGTCGCCCGCCCGCGCAGGCACTTGCGGTTGCCGAAGCGATCGGTGCCGAGCTCGTCCCGATGGGCAGCGCCGGCGCCAAGGCGATGGCGGTGGTGCGCGGCGAAGCGGAAATCTATCTCCACGCGGGCGGCCAGCACCAGTGGGACAATTGCGCTCCCGCTGCGGTCGCCGCGGCGCACGGCCTGCACGTCAGCCGGATCGACGGCACGCCGCTGGTCTACAATGCGCGCGACACCTTCATGCCCGATTTGCTGATCTGCCGGATCGACCTGGCAGAGCGGGTTCTGGCCGAGATCGCCGCGCTACCCGGCTGACCCGCCGCCGCAGGTCACGCGCGCCCGCATCGCGACCCGGTCGCCCTGTTGCGTCCACATGCTTGCCCCGTCATCCGTGGTGTCGCCGCACAGATTGAGCGTCATCCCGTCGAAGGCTGGCGCTTCCCCGCGAAATTCGAACGCGGTGATCGGCCGCGACACATGCCGCTCCGCCAGCGCCATCAGCAGCGTCGCCTGCAAGGGGCCGTGCACCACCAGCGCCGGATAGGCTTCCTCGCTCGTGGCGTAGGGACGGTCGTAATGGATGCGGTGCCCGTTCATCGTCAGCGCCGAATAACGGAACAGCAGCACCGAATCTGGATCGATGCTCTCCCGCCAGCCGCAATTGGGCGCAGGTGCCGGCGCAGGCAATTGCGGTCCGGAACCGGCGGCGGCGCGATAGACCAGGTCCTGCTCCTCGCGGATCGCGAGCCCGTCGGCATTGCTGATCGCATGTTCGAGAGTCACGAACACCAACGTCCCGCTGCGCCCGTGCTTCTCTTCGATAGCAAGGATCGTCGAGGTCTTTGTGACGTCCTCGCCCAGCGCCAGGGGAGCGTGAAAGCCGATCCGTCCGCCGGCCCACATCCGCCGCGGGAGCGGGATCGGTGGGAGGAAATCGCCTTTCGCCGGATGCCCGTCCGCGCCCAGCCCAGCGGGCGGGCGGACATCCCAGAAATAGAGCCAGTGGTGCAGCAACGGCAGCAAATCTCCTGCCGCGCCCCCGCCCTGCGCGCCCAGAGCCGCCAGCAGCGCGTTGCTGCGCGCGGGCTCGATCCGGTCGTGCGCGGTGACGCTGCACCCGATCCAGTCGGCGAAACCGCCGCCCATCAGTCCTCGACCTGCGCCAGCAATTGTTGCGCGCGAGAGAGATGCGGGCGGTCGAGCATCCCGCCCTCATGGCCGATCGTCCCCGCGCCGGGATTGGCTGCGAACAGCGCGACGATTGCGCGTGCCTTGTCGATCTCCTCCGCGCTCGGGGTGAAGGCTGCGTTGATCACTTCGACCTGCGCCGGGTGGATCGCCAGCATCCCGCGATAGCCCGCGCGCCGGACCTGCTCCGCCCTCGCTTTCAGCGTCTCGAGATCGCGGAAATCGGCCTGGATCGTCTCGATCGCGGGCACGCCCGCGGTCGCCGCGCCGAGCAGGCACAGGCTGCGCGCCAGCTCATAGGTGAAGCCGAGCTGGCCGTCGGGTCCGGTGTTCGCGCTCGCACCCAGCGAATCGGCGAGATCCTCCGCCCCCCAGGTCATCGCGACCAGCCGCGGCGCGCCCTTGAAATCGCCGCAATGGAACATGCTGCGCGCAGTCTCGGTGACCAGCACGATCACCGGTGTCGAACCCTGCTCGATCCCGTTCGCCACCTCGAGCGCCTCGAGATAGCGGTCGAGCACTTCCATATCCTCGCGGCCCGAAACCTTGGGCAGCATGATCCCGCCCGGCCGCGCCGGCATGACTGCCGCGAGGTCCTCGAGTGTATGGGCCCCGTCGAGCGGGTTGACGCGGACGAACAGCCGGTTGCGATGCTCCTGATTGGCGCGCAGGAAATCCGAAACGGCTTCGCGTGCCGCGGGCTTGCTCTCCAGCGCGACCGCGTCCTCGAGATCGAGGATGACCACATCCGCCGCGCCGCCGACCGCCTTGGTCATCTTTTTCTCGCTGTCGCCGGGGGCGAACAGCCAGGATCGCAATTTTATCGGGGCAGTGTCGGTCATGCTCGGTCGGGCTCCTCTTCGCGGCCCTTCGATCGAGCCGTCGCGCCTGTCAGCCATTCCCGCCCGACCATCCAGGGTCAAGCCCGTCGCGCGCTCCCGGAAAAGTTGTCGCAATTGTAGTCGCACTGTAACCGGCGGGCGAAACAGCGGCCCGACTGGCCGCGCCGCGACCTCCCGGGAAACCCAATGATGATCCTTCGCTCTCTGTTCGCCAGCCTGTTTCTCGTACTCATGGGCTGCACCACCGCCGCCGTTCCGCCGCCACAGTCCGTCGCGGCGCTGGACCGCGAGCCGGTGACCATTCTGGTCTCGATCGACGGGTTCATGCCCGACTATCTCGGGCGCGGCGACAGCCCGCATCTCGATGCGCTGGCGGCATCCGGCGTCACCGCCGAGATGCGCCCCTCCTTCCCGACCAAGACCTTCCCCAATCATTACACCATCGTCACCGGCCTGCGCCCCGACCACCACGGTATCGTCGACAACAATATGGAGGACGCCGCGCGCCCCGACGAGCGCTTCTCGATGGGCAATGCCAGCCAGGCGCTCGATCCCTTCTGGTGGGATGGCGGCGAACCGATCTGGGTCACCGCCGAGAAGCAGGGCGTCCGCACCGCGACCATGTTCTGGCCCGGCTCCGAAGTCGCGATCCGCGGCACCCGCCCATCCGACTGGCAGCGCTTCGACCAGAACATCACCAACCCGCAGCGGGTCCAGGCAGTGGTAGACTGGCTGCGCCGCCCGGAGGCCAACCGTCCCCGCTTCGTCACGCTCTATTTCGACACCGTCGACACCGCCGGGCATCGCCACGGGCCACAAGCCCCCGAAACGATGGCGGCGATCCGCGAAGTGGATGCGCGGATCGGCGAACTGCAGGCCGAACTCATCGCGCTTGGCCAGCCGGTCAATTTCGTCATCACCTCGGATCACGGCATGGCGCAGACCAGCAGCGAGCGGGTGGTGCGCGTCGATCACCTGCTCGACCCGACCGCGTTTCGCGCGATCACCGACGGTCCTTATATTGCGCTTGAACCGCAACCCGGCCGCGAAGCGGAAGTCGCCGCTGCGCTGCTCAAGCCACACGCCAATATGGAATGCTGGCGCAAATCGGAAATCCCCGCCCATTTCGCCTATGGCACCCATCCGCGCCCGGCGTTCCGATCGGGGCTTACCCTGCCGATCTTCGACAATGTCGCAATCTATCCGCTGCTCGCACAGATGCTTGAGATCGCTCCGCAACCCTCCGACGGCGACGCCGCGACCCTCGCTCCAGCGCTGCGCGACTAGGCGCTAAGGGCGGGCCCGGCAGCGCGACGACCCTTTCCTCTGAGGCTTATCCTCCGGCCCTTCCACTTTTTGCGAAGAGTTCTCAGGATATTTATTGCGAATGGTTATCAGATGCATTAGGGGCGCGGCAAATCTGCCGTATGAGGAAGCCCCGGAATGTATTTGCGTACCAGCGTCAGCCTAGCAGCCGTCTTCTCTGTCCTGGCCTCTCCAGCGATGGCGGAGGAAGCTGCAGAGGACCAGAACCCGGCGATCGGCACGATCACGGTGACGGCCTCGAAGGACGATGTTCTGGACATCGGCGGCTCGGTCCAGCGGATCGACGCAGAGGATCTCGAAACCTTTGCCTATAGCGACGTCAACCGCATCCTGCGGCAGGTCCCGGGCGTCTTCCTCCAGGAGGAAGACGGGTTCGGCCTGCGCCCCAATATCGGCATCCGCGGTTCCGGCACCGATCGCAGCGCGCGCGTTACGATCATGGAAGATGGCGTACTCAAGGCGCCTGCGCCCTATTCCGCGCCTGCAGCCTATTACTTCCCGCGGATGACGCGCATCAATGCGATCGAGGTCGCCAAGGGTCCCGCTGCGATCAAATATGGCCCCTCCACCGTGGGCGGGGCGATCAATTTCTTCTCCACTCCCATTCCCGATGTGCCGGCGGGCACGGTCGCCGCGCGCGGTACCGCGCTGATCGGCAATCACGACAGCCAGCGCCTGCATGGCTGGGTCGGCGGTTGGGCACCGCTGGGTGGCAACATCGAGATCGGTGCCTTGGCCGAGGGGCTTTACGAGCATTCGGACGGCTTCAAATCCATCGATATCGGTGGCTCGACCGGTTTCCAGATCGAGGACTACACCGCCAAGCTCGGCCTTCGCTCGGTCGACGGCAGCCATTCCCTGGAGTTCAAATACCAGCGCAACGACGAACGCAGCGACGAGACCTATCTCGGGCTGACGCTCGCCGATTTCGCCGTCTCGCCCAACCGCCGCTACAACGCCAGCCAGCTCGACGAGATGAACGTCGCGCACGAGACGTTCCAGCTCAGCCATTACCTCGAGCTCGCACCGCAGCTTTCGTTCAGCACCGTCGTTTACCGCACCGACACCGCGCGCGCGTGGTACAAGCTCAACGATGTCCGCAACGCCGCCAATACCGGCTGGAACTCGCTCTCTGCCGTGCTCGCCAATCCGGCCGGTTTTGCCATCCCCTTCGCCGATCTGGTCGGGGCCGAAGGCTACACCGGACGGGCGGGCGCGCTGCGCGTGCGCAACAACAACCGGGTGTATCAGAGCACGGGCGTCCAGTCGGTCCTCTCCGCCGGATTCGGCACCGGAGCAGTCGATCACACGCTCGAACTGTCGGCGCGCTATCACGAGGATTCCGAAGACCGCTTCCAGCAGGACGACCGCTACCAGATCGTCGACGGCGCAATGCGACTGACCACCCCGGGCGCGCCGGGCAGCCAGGACAATCGCCGCGGCGACGCCAAGGCCTGGGCCTTCTACATCCGCGACACGATCGAAGCCGGGCCGCTCACGCTGGTGCCCGGGTTGCGCTACGAGACCATCGACCTCAGGCAAACCCGCTGGGCGCCGGGCGATGCCACCCGCGCGACCCCGACATCGGTTGCAGAGCGCAATGTCGATGTCTTTATTCCCGGCATTTCGGGCACCTACCGCGTGACCGACGAGGTCCGTCTGGTGGCGGGCGTCCACAAGGGCTTCAGCACACCCGGCCCGGGTTCGACGGTCGATATCGAAACCTCGTGGAACTACGAGGCTGGGGTGCGGCTGGGGACCAATGGCTGGCAGGTCGAGGCGATCGGCTTCTTCAACGACTACGCCAATCTGGTCGGGACCTGCACCGCCTCGACGGGTGGCAATTGCGACATCGGCGACCAGTTCGACGGCGGCGAAGTCGATGTGCAGGGACTGGAAGTGCTCGCCTCCAGAACATTCGGCAGCATCGCCGAGGGCGGTTTCGCCGTGCCGGTGTCGCTCGCCTACACCTATACCGACGCTCGTTTCGAAACCGATTTCGTGAGCGGATACGAGCCTTGGGGTGCGGTGACGCAAGGCGACCGCCTGCCCTATCTGCCCGCGCACCAGCTGACGCTCACCGCCGGGGTCGAACTGCCGGCTGCCCGCCTCAACGCCTCGATCAACCGCGTCAGCGCGACGCGCGCGACCGCGGGTCAGGGCGCGATCGCCGCATCCGACCGGATCGACGCGCGCACGCTGGTCGATCTCTCGGCGGAATACGACGTCCTGGACAGCCTATCGGTGTTCGGTACGGTCCAGAACCTGTTCGACGAGACCTACAACGCCGGCTTTTCGCCCTCGGGAGCCCGACCGGGCTCCCCTCGCCTGTGGCTGGTGGGCCTGCGCGCCCGCCTCTGACCCGCGTCCGCCGAACAGATCTGGTGGCTGATGACAAGGCGCCGCCACCGTTCACCTCGTCTGAGCCAAAGACGGCAGACCGATCTATGTCGAGAATTTTTACGCGATCGCAGCCTTTGAGAGATGTAGCTTTTTTCCGGCAGTGCCCTCGGCTCGGATGAAGGCTCCAAAGTGTCCATTGCCTTTCGAGGGGTGTGCCACATGCACGAAGCGCACGCCGCTCTACCAGCAACCCACAGCGTTGATTTCGACTGCTGGGCCTCGGTGCGCCGCCACTGCTCGGCGTAAGGCGTTGATGTATGCGTCAGTGTTCCCAAGCAAGACGACAAGTTTCGTCCGCATCGGCAATCGCGTTAAATGAGTATCAACGCAGTTGGAGACAAACGTATAGCCGGGTCTATCTTCTCGGAATGCAGGGAGGACGTTTAGACTATCAGCGTTATGTAAGCCTTTGCCTTTGTGAAAACCGGTGAGAGAGCACCGAACGACGCTCGCGAATCCGAAATCCGTTTCCGAGGTTCTAAGGCGGCGCTCAAAATCTGCGTTGGTCTCGTCTTCAATTAGGCCGACAGCCTGAAGCACCGTGAGGAGGCGCGAGCGTATCCCCTTGGAGGCCACGTCGTGGGGACCTGGGCTCCAGGGAAACCAAAGCCTAGCGCTGCTACGAGAAGCCGAACGCGACGCAGTGCCTCAGATCTATTTCGAGGCAGGCTGATCACCTTGTCCCACCTTGTTCTCAGGAAGGGACACAGTTCCGGGCGGAGGGACCAGCCCGGGAGGAGGCCCCGTCCGGAGCGGAGCACCCGTGTAAAGCGCGCCAGCCGTCCGGGGGGATGGCGCAGGCTCATTCCGCTGCTCTTGGAGGGGCGCCAATCCCACCCGCTGTAATTCCACAAACGGCACCGCCTCGGGAACCGGAGCGAAGGGGAAAGGCGACACTTGCAGCGGCCCAATTGCGCGATTTGCCGATGCCCAGTTGCCTGTGGCGGGACTCACCACTACCGTTCGGACTGAAGCGGCCGGTAGTGGACTCAGCGTTGTAGATGAACCTTGCGAGCGCACGCTCGTCTGCGCAGGTACTGATGGACGATCTTTTTCAGCTTCAAGCGGAGCTCCTATATGAGGTGGAGTCCCAGCCGTCGGCGAGGAACCAATTTGAGGAGGTGTACCCGATTCCGGCAAAGGTTCAGCTTCAAGAGACTGTTCATCGAGCGAAAGCCAGGCCCCTAAAGCCGAAGTTTTTTTCTGCGGAGTTGAAGTTTGGCCACCCACGTCTTCCGCAAGGCTGACCGAGACAGTCGCCGCAATGAATAAGATGGCGGCTCCCCTGGAGCAGGCGCGAGAAAAAGGTGAGCGAAGCGTCCCTTTGGCGCACGAGCAAGAAGTCGCCCAATTCGCGTTATCCAGCCATTCGCTTCCCCGCTGTTTTTGCGCTCTCATGATTTGTTCCTGGTCATGCCGCCTCAATAGCACAGTCGCGAGCGCGTCCCACCGCAATGGTCGAAGCGCGTCTGATCGGCGTATAGCCGTCAATGGAAATGGCCACTTCCCACCCCAGCTCATGCCATTCCCGATCACTCGCCATGACCCTGAAACAGGCCCGGCGGCCATGGCCCGGATTCCGCCATGACCAGAAATTCTCCCGCCGACCCAATTCCATAAATTAGGGCCATAAAATGGCTTTGAAATGCGGATTGTCAGCTAACAATCTAGTTAGCAATTCCAATTTGGTAGGGTCCATGAGTAATGCTGCTAGGCTGGCTCTGACCTACGCTCGATTACTTTAAGCTTGGTAGCGTGGTGAACTTCGAGTTTGTCAATATCGGCAGAGGTCTGTTCTATTTCGCAAAGTTTTTCAAGAATCAGCCGTGCGACACCATCGGTAAGGCCGCCTTCCTCTACTACACGCCCCAACATGGTTGCGATGCCTGACCTCTCCGAATTAGAAGGCGGCTGATGGAGATGACCCTTGGCATCCATGAAACTTTCTACTGCCTTTGCCATCTAATCTTTGTTTGTTTCCGCTTGCCGCTGAGCGTTGGCGAGGCTTGTTATACAACTCCTTTTGACGACCCACGAGAGCCCGACGCTCTAACGTCCGCTCCAAAACATTTAGCAGATTCAACATAGCCTGCACGGTCAGAGAAAGCTGCTTGCAGCGCCGATGAGAGAAAACGCTAGGCTCATTTGAATGTCCGCAATCCACCCCAATTGTAGTCGCTCCCGGTGACCCGTCATGACCCTGAAACCCATCAGGGTGCTATCTCCTAATTTTCACTAAAAGCTGCCTGTCGAGTAACGACCCTTAATCGGACATAGCATTTTACGTGCGCCCAACCAACCCGGACATTTTAAAGACAAGGCGTATCAATTATTTACTCAATGACACGGCCACATCAACACCCCGACTTTTATAAGTGACACTAGGCCTCCCGATATTTCCCTTAACGATCATCGATTTGTGTGTTAATAAGGCCAAATACTCCTTTCGAATCGTAAGCTTTGGGTCGCCGTGCTTTGTATATTGCTCAGGAGATTAAAATGAGGAAGATCGCGATTTTTTTAGCTGGCGCTGCTTTGTTCGTGTCGCCAATCTCTGCCGCAAACTTGGCGATTTTCGGCATGAACAACATCGGTAATCTTTACGACGACAGCCACATTGTAACATATGTAACCGACGCGCAACTGGCGACTCCCGGCTTCCTCGCCACCTATGATGCTTTCGTCTACACCCGCGATGGTGCCAGCTTCGGCGTGGGACTTTCTCCCTTGGCCGCCTCTAACGTTAAATCCTACGTCACTGGTAATGTAGTACTCTTCAATGGCGATTTCCAGGATGACATAGGGGACCCTGATACGAACACACTTTTTATTAACGCGTTGAATTTCGTGTTAAGCGGGGGAGCTGGCGGTTACATAGGGGAGTATACTGGCGCTTTCTCTGCATATTCCGCCAATGGTGATGGCTACAGCCCAATCGGTCTTGTGCAAGGGGCGGCTGGTCCATCTGGTTTTGGGCTTGGGGGATCTGACACTGATATTGATATCACTGCTGCGGGAATGGTCAGCCCGGTGACTGCAGGAGTGACTTTCCCCTATAACCCGGCAGCAGTAGAGTTCGGTGCAGAACTTTCTGGCGAAAACCCAGACCGAGTTCTTGCACGTTTCGCAACCGGTAACGCAGCGATTATTGCAAGTTCCGTCGATCAGATTAGCGTTCCTACGGGAGTCCCTGAACCCGGCACTTGGGCCATGATGCTACTGGGATTCGGTTTTATTGGCGGCGCAATGCGATCCGCAAAGAGAAGGCAGAAGCTCATCGTCTCCTACGCTTGATTGCGACCCCGAGCGTAGTAGGAGCGCCGCTAGCCGAAAAGCTAGCGGCGTTTCGCCACCCGGATGAAATGTCACCTATCCACCCACTTTGAGCCACCCATGGAGGCTCGGCTCGCAGCTCTTACCGGTCAGCGCTCTCGCCGCCCAGCTCTCACGCCTCGATCTGCTCGTGCTCGATGAGCTGGGTTATCTGCCGTTCGCTCGATCAGGCGGCCAGTTGCTGTTCCACCTGATCAGCAAACTTTACGAGCAGACCAGCGTCATCATCACCACCAACACCGCGTTCGGGGAGTGGCCCACCGTGTTCGGCGATCCCAAGATGACCACCGCGCTTCTGGATCGTGTCACGCATCATTGCGACATCGTCGAAACCGGCAATGACAGCTGGCACTTCAAAAACCGCAGCTGATCCACCCCAACAGCACCCAATCAAAAGATGCCTTGCGCTGCGCGCGCCTCCGGTCGGGCAACGCCCTCTCTACGCCGCGCGCAACGCAAGGGAGCGCGTCAGATCTAACATGCGCCAGCCCGACAAGGGGGCGCCCGTTTGCACAACGATTGACAGGTTTGCCAGTCGACCAGCCAGTAGCGACTGTCGCAAATCAACCCAGCTCATGCCGTTCCCGGCAACCATTCAGGACCCTTAGAGGCCGTTTCGAAAGGGGTTGAGCGGTCGAGGTTGATGC
>NZ_LZRP01000004.1 GCF_001678665.1 Erythrobacter sp. QSSC1-22B | reverse complement strand
AAGGACCCTGACGCCCGTTGACCGTTGCGACGAATGCGGGAGAAAATTGGCCGATAGGATCACCACGGCCGTCTCCGAGGAACTGCGTCCGACACTCGAAATCATCGCCCGCCTCGTCAGCACCACGGATGCCGAGCGCGCCTCAGTCTTCGACATATTGCCAGCGGCGTTACAGCAAACCTCCCCACAAACTCTGCTGGACGTGATCCTCGGTCTCGCGAAGCATATGAAGACGCCTTGGACGTCTACGACTGAAACTGTGGACGTCATTCGGCTCCATCGCGCCTGCATGGCTGTCGAGAGCTGGCCGCGCGGCCTTGAAGGTCTCGAGTTCAGCGCTTCTCCGCAGGGTCAGACACTTCCCCCGCTCCTCCAAAGCTACGCGAACCTAGGAGCGGAGGCCGCGACCGAGGCGGCCCATGCAGAATATGCGGGAGCCGCGCCCGTTGCCGATTCAGCGAGCCTTTCCGCTGTCGGAGAATGTGCCCGGGTTGTGGGCATCAGGGAGGCGTCGGCGATCTCAGGTTTGGATGATGATACTCTGCGTTCCGTCTGGGAGGCACGGCTGGTCACTCGTCGTTATCGTGCACACGGAGACAGACTCCTGCCAGCCTTCGAAGTGGAAGAACTGCTCCGCTTCGCCGAGGTATGGAAATCGCGAGTAAGCGCAGCCACTGTCGGCAATCGGTTTGGGCTTCCGACCTATGCGATCGAGCAGTGCGCGATTCTGGGTGTGATCAGTGCCAGCGCCCTCGCTGTGCCGGGCTGTGGCTATCGATTCTCGAAACATCCTATCGATCATTTCGGCATCGCTCTTTCTTCGCGAGCGCCCGGACCTCATGTTCCTACGATCAGTCTGCATGACTTGATGCGGCAGGTATCGGGCGCATTGAAACCGTGGGGTGAGGTGCTGGAGGCTATTGCGACGGGTCGTCTTTCCGCAACGCTCGAGCCAGGTGCTGACAATCAATTCGCTAAACGGCTTTTGATTGAGAGGGATGCTGCAGGGTGTCTTGCCAGCAAGTGGGTCCGCAATACCTCGAAATTCTTAGTCAAACTGACGCCGCTGATCACCCAGTCCGATGCGCTCGAAATTTTGAACTGCTCCGCTTCGAGTCTCGGCATGCTTGAGGGAATTGCGAGCACAGGTATCAATCCCAAGTTATTCCCACTCAGGCAGATCGTCGAGCGTGCGCGGGAAGTCATCGCGACGGCAGAAGTAGGGGGACGGCTGAATCTCGATCCGACCCGGACCTTCCGCCTGTTGAGAGCGGCGCGCGTGCGAGAGATCGTTCCCGGCGGATGGGACCGAGTTCATGCGCTCGAATTGATCACCCGAGCTGCCGTCATGCGGGACGCTCAGCTCTCTTTGGCACTTTGAGCCTTTCGGGGTGGCCTGACGACGAGCCCCACCCGCACCAATTTCCCTTGAGATTTCTGTTAGATGGCCCTCGTTGCATACGTGCGTCTTTGCATGACATTTGCAAAAATGGGTTGATTTGAGGGAAAACTACTGCAAACGGCCCCAGCGCGATTGTGAAAACTTCCTTTGATTCCAGATGGAATTTGAGGGGTTTTTAGTGCAATCTGATAATCCTCGCGCACCGGCATTGCGACCAGCCGCAATGCCAGACGGTCGCGCGATCTGTGCCGCTTTAGCTCAGTTGGTAGAGCACATCATTCGTAATGATGGGGTCAGCAGTTCGAGTCTGCTAAGCGGCACCACCACTTCCAACAGGATAATCCCAAGCTTCCTTCGGAAAGGCCGGTCGGCTGGTCGCGTGTTTGGGTCCTGTTTGGGGCACTTTGGGTAGCGAACTGGGCTCCACCCACGCCAAACCTCAGTAAACCGAGGCCTCCGAACTTTCTGAAGTCTCCGATAGGAACCCCTGATGATTGCAACTGCGCCAAGCGTTTTGAACGCCTCAAACGTCGTTATCGTCTAGCCGTCGCTACCCCTACTTTGAAGGCGAAACGCAGCGTGAAGCATCGGGTGAAGCCTCAGAACGCTTGTCTCAGTCAAGATGGCCGGGGACACCAGAGGCTCATCCAAGTGGGAGTAAATCAACCGCTCACCGGTCCCTACCTTTAGCCCTACTGCCCCCACGCGGTATAGCTCCGCAGCGACCTGACGGATCAACGCGCCCTTATCTTCGTCGGCTCCTTCCACATAGCGCTCTGCCAGATCATAAAGTGGGTCATAGTCAACTCTTCCAGCCGTATAGATCGCCAAGGCCAGATCGTCCAAGGCCAAAGTACTCATCTCGCGCAATGACAACGAAACTTCGCGAAAACCTCCAAAGAAATCCAATATTTTTTTCAAGCTAGGCAAGCAACTGCGCCATTCTTGCTCAAGAGCATCACGTCTTTTACGGGAGAACTCAACCTCAGCACTCCTGATATCACTCACCAATATTTCTGAGCGCCCATCGGAAGCGGTGATGCATTCGTTGACAAATGCGATCATATCTCGCGGACGCAATAGTGTCCTCTCGAGGAGCCAATCAAAAGTCTTACGGCCACCCATCGTAGAAGGGAATACATCGTCAAATGCAATATCATCACCAGTATATTGGCGTTTAAAAAGTTCAACAAGTCTCAAGTCGACAAGCCGCTTTAAGTCAGACTTGGACCATTTCATTTTTATAAAATAGTCTTCAAATTTCTCCCGTTGAGAAGATAAATCCGCTGTCTCTTGGACGACTCGCTCCAAAACGTCCGTTCTTAGTGCTACGAGTATCTTCAAGTTTGTGATTTTACGAAATGATTTTAAGGCTTCGACAAGCGCCCTAATCATTTTGAATCTAATTGAGTTATCTACCCAGCTCTCATCCAGCCTGTCGATGAGAATGAAAAACAGATGATCAGTTCTAGCCTCTTGGGCGAGCATGTCTATTACGCCGTGTAGCGTAGAGAGCTGTTCAGAATTAATTATCTTCCTCGAACGCGCGACAAGCTCGCTTTTTCGACCTTTGCTCAGGCGCTTTTCATATTGTCCACCGCCCTTAAATTTGACTAATTCACCACCAAACTCACCTGCCAGCTTCTTCTCCACGTCTTCAGTGATTTCTTTAATATTCTGGTTCATTGTGATCCAGAATTTACCTTCCCACTCTGCAAGATAATCAACTGCCTTACTCTTTCTCGGGTCACCTAAAAATCGGTCTACTATTGTAGAGAAGATATTTTTGGATTTTTGCTCGGTCTTAACATCGTATCTAAGACGGATGAATTCTATGCAAATAACGTGCTTCCAAAGTACTTGAAATAATAAATTAAGGTCGCCACCAATAGCATTAACAAATCTTAGCGCGTCGGAATTGGCGACATAATCCATAGCCATTTCAGCCGGATCGATTTCAATACTGTGGTTGTTGGCATGTTGAACGCCACGCAAAATGGCTGTTTTTCCGGAGCCAGTCCTTCCAGCGATGATCATACCTGCGGAATCAGGGTTTTTGGCGTCACTTAGAGCGGGATGATCTACAAAGCACTTGAAGAGAAACTCGTCGTCGCTCTCAGCGTTGCCTGTACCGATCGACATGCCCTCCCTGAGGATAATCGGATTGGTAGCTTGCTTTTGCTTGCTCATTTGCCCGCCCTATATTTGTTTTATGTCAATCGCCGCGCAGCGATAGGATTGCAAGCCGGGTTACGTCTAATCAACAGGTGCAAAACTTCGAGTGCGCCAGGCGCGCATTTCCGGCACTTATTTGAGTGGCCAAATCTGCCGCCCCCTCCCCCCACCAAGCCCTCGAAAGACATCCGGGAGCCTTTTCTATGGAGAGAGGCAGCCGAGCCTGTATCCATCGGTTCATTAGGCGCGCTAGGAGGCATACCGAGGAGGAGCGTGTGAGCCGTCAGTTAATCAACGAATACCGCAGCGAGCTCGATCGCATCGTCAAAGTCGGGGGCAGTCTCAACGAAGGTTCGGTTCGAGACGCCTTTCAGGGCCTGCTGAAGAGCTGGGGGCGGTCCAACGACCTGACCTATCTGTCCGAACACAAAATGACCGGCTCGGGCGGCAACATCTATGTCGATGGCGCGCTGGTTTACGATATCCGCGTGCCCTTCGGCTATTGGGAAGCCAAGGACAGCAAGGACGATCTCGACGAGGAAATCCGCAAAAAGGAAGCCAAGGGCTACCCGCGGACCAACATCATCTACGAGGACACCAAGCGCGCTGTCTTGATCCAGGATCGCGTTCGCGTAGCCGAGGCCGACATGGCCGACACCGACGAACTCCACGCACTGATGACCCGGTTCTTTGCTTATGAGCAGGAATCGATCCGCGATTTCCGCAAGGCCATCGGCAAATTCGCCGAAGACCTGCCTGCTATCCTGGAGGCGCTGCGCGAGCGCATCCGCGAGAAGCGCGAAGCCAGCACGGAATATTCAGCGGCGGAGGTGGCGTTTCTCAAGCAGGTCAAGGAGACGATTAACCCCGCACTGGAACGGGCCGATGTCACCGAGATGCTGATCCAGCACATTCTGACCGAGGATATCTTCAACCGCGTGTTCGACATGCGCGACTACCACCGCGACAACAATATCGCGAAACAGCTCTACGCTCTGGAACGCGAGCTTTTCGGCTATGGCGAGAAACCCAAGCTGCTGCAGGCGCTGAGGCCCTATTACACCGGGATCGAGGAGACCGCGCATCTCATCCAGAGCCATTCGGAGAAGCAGAATTTCCTCAAGTCGCTCTACGAGAATTTCTACAAGGTTTACAATCCCAAGGCGGCGGACCGGCTGGGCGTGGTCTATACGCCGGGCGAGATCGTGCGCTTCATGATCCGCAGCGCCGACTGGCTTTGCGAACAGCATTTCGGCAAGAACCTCGTTGATCCCGGCGTAGAAATCCTCGACCCGGCGACCGGCACAGGCACCTACATCGTTGAGCTGCTGGAATATTTCCGCGGCCAGCCGGACAAGCTACGGCACAAATACAAGGAGGAGTTGCACGCCAACGAGGTGGCCATTCTGCCCTATTACGTCGCCAATCTGAACATCGAGGCGACCTATCAGGCTATCACCGGGCAGTTCGCGGAGTTTGAGGGGCTGTGCTTAGTCGATACGCTGGACAACGTGGACGGGCTGGGCATCCACTCGGGCCACCAGTTCGACATGCTGGGCGCGCTGAGCGACGAGAATATCGAGCGCGTGAAGCGGCAAAACCGGCGCAAGATCAGCGTGATTATCGGCAACCCACCTTACAACGCGAACCAGCAGAACGAGCGATAGAACAACCAGAACCGCAAATACCCGCATATCGATGACCGGATAAAACGGACTTACATAAAAGAGAGCGCTGCGCAAAAAACGAAGCTCTACGATATGTATTCACGCTTTTATCGATGGGCGAGCGATCGGCTGGGCGATGAAGGCATCATCGCCTTTGTGAATAACAACAGCTTCATTGCTGCGCGCACTTTCGACGGGTTCCGGAAGACGATTGCGGAAACGTTTAACGAAGCATGGGTAATCGATTTGAAGGGCAACGCCCGAGCCAGCGGCGAACAGCGACGACGCGAAGGAGGCAACGTTTTCGAGGACAAGATAAAAGTGGGAGTAGCGGTGGCATTCTTCGTGAAGAAAAAGAATGCTGAGCCTTTCCGCGTACATTATTTGGCAGTCGATGACTACACCGACGAAGAAGAAAAAAGATCATTCATAGCCACCCGCGATCTTTCTAAGGACGCATTCGAAATTTTGAAGCCAAATGACGAAGGCGAATGGCTTAATCAGGCGGCTGACGATGAATGGTCTAATTTTTTGCCGATCGCGACAAAGGCGACAAAAGCAGGAAGGCGTCAAGCTAATGCGATTTTCAAGATATACTCCTTAGGTATATCTACAAATCGTGACGAATGGCTCTACAGCAGAACACGGGATGAGGCGTGTTCAAAAGCTGCATTCCTCACCTCTGCATACGACGAAGTTCAAGATGACAAAACTGGTCAGGCGAGTGAAATCAAGTGGTCGGAGACACTTTCTCGACGCAGACGTGCTGGGCAAAGCGAAGCCTTTAGCCCCGAGCGGGTGAGGCGTGCTGCTTACCGGCCATTCGATTATCGCTACCTTTATCAGTCTGAGCTTTTCGTCGATCGGCCTGGCTTGAGTCGCGAACTGTTCCCCCCGCAAAGTTCAAACCAAGGCATTTGCTTCTCAGATTTAGGCTCACGTACCGGCTATTGCATTCAGGCCATCAACGGCCTGGCTGATTTGCACTTTGGAGCAGCTATTGACGCTTATCAGCAGGTTACTCGCTACCGCTTCGCCAACTCCGAAGAGCGTATCGATAATATCACCGACTGGGCGCTCAAAAAGTTCACCCAGCACTATGGCAAGAAAGGTGCCGTCTCCAAGGACGCAATTTTCGCCTATTGCTACGCCGTGCTGCACGATCCGGTCTATCGCGAAAAATACGGGCTCAACCTCAAACGCGAATTCCCGCGCATCCCCTTCTATCCCGATTTCGCGCAATGGGTGGCGTGGGGCGAGACCCTGCTCGCCCTGCATATCGATTACGAGGACGTCCAACCGTACCCGCTGGAGCGGATCGATACCCCCAACCCCAAGCGTGCCGAGGGTTCTCAGCCTAAGCCCAAGCTCAAGTCCTTACTCGCGGAAGGTGCGGAGACCGGCACGGTGGTGGTGGATGAGGATACCCAGCTCACCGGCATCCCGGTGGAGGCGTGGGGCTATAGTCTTGGCAATCGCAGTGCGATCGACTGGGTGCTCGACCAGCACAAGGAAAAGAAGCCGCGCGACCCGACCATCGCCGCGAAATTCAACACCTACCGCTTCGCCGACTACAAAGAGAGCATGATCAACTTGCTCGCTAAGGTTGTGCAAGTAAGTGTTGGTACTGTCCAGATTGCGAACGCGATGAAGGACCTTGATCGGTCCGATTGGGCCGAAATAGAATGAGCGTGAACGCACCGGTTTGGCATTCGACGGTCACTAAGGATGACCTGCTTGAGGCGATTGGCTTCGTCCGCACAAAGGCAGGACTTCGTGTGCAAGGGATCAAACTCGAACCGGATGTCTTGATCATGGCGTGCACAGAAGGCTTGTCGTTCTGCACCGCCAATATGGCGTGTGACATTCCCTCAAATGGATCATGGCCATCCCCGATCCGTGTCAATGGTGCGATGCTGCGGAGGCTGGCACCAAAGCTCTTAGGGCCGGATATCGTGCTGCACTACGAGAATAAGAGATTGATGATCAACGCTATGGAAATTTCGGCTAGCGAAGTTTGATTTATCGGCCCACATCTGCAGCGCATCAATGCCAGCCATTTTAAACCACAATGGCAAAGGCTGTTCGAAGCGAGGGCCTAAGCGTGGAGACCAATGCGGTCACTACGGCCATGCGGGATCTCGATCGGAACGGCTGGACTACGTGATCCCGCCACCTCGAGTGCCAAGCGGAGAAACTCTCAATTTGGGCGCGCAAAACGCTGGCCCATGGCTAAGCTGAGGTGGGGAATCGCTTGGCCATAAACATCTGGAGCTCAGAAAGGGGCATCTCCGGCGATGAGTTGCCACTTCGAACGTAAAGGCGTTCAAAAGCAACACCGCTCTTGTCCTTCCCACGAACGATCAACGCTGCATCCGCTGGCTTCACATCAATCTGGCAAATTTCCACATCCGCAACGTGCGGGAAGGTGATCTTGAGTTTAGTGCTCGTGAAGCCCTGACCGAACGCATTCGAAAAGAGATTGCGCAGATGCAGCTCAAAGCGGTCCCTATCGGCTTCGCCTAGAGAGGCGTAGTCTTGATCAAGGCCCACCGCCTCGCCAGAGTCAGAAATGCCAATTAATAGGGTGCCCCCTTCAAAACTATTGGCTAAAGCCGCTGTTGTTTTAAAGACGACTTGCTCTAATTCTTTATTTACACGACCTTCTTTTGTATCCCAACGCAGAGTCTGCTTGAACTCAAGCTCCTCACTTTCACCTTCTGCGATCATTTCTTCGAGGGTGATGGCCTCGTGAGACTCAGCAGTCTCCGTAATCGACGAAAGATAGGCGTTTAGTTCCTCAGCCAGAAGGATGCGCCGAGCAGCCAAAAACGATCGTAATTCTCTACCTTCCAGAGTTCCGGTTCCATCGGGACCGACTGCTTTTTGAGCGCCGCAGGATTTTTCGATGCGATTCCGGTCAAGTAATCTTCGGCGGTAGTAGCACTCTTCGAGCGATTGGCGATCTGGGTCAGGATTGCTCTGTTGGTTAGCTCTTGGGCTAGGGAGTACTTGAGCCGGTTGCCCTTGCCATAACCAGCAACCTTCAACTTGGAAAACGGGAAAATGTGATCGTTTTCCAGAGCGTACTTTTTGCCCATCGGTTGCGACAATTTCACGCCTGTCGTTAGGCAGGTGGCGCCGCGGCTTTTGAAAAGCCATCGCATCATCGGGAACAAAGGGTGGGAGATGGCCCTGCCGACAAACTCGTCGGGAAGTATCTCCAGCGGCCGCTCATCCTTAATTACTTGAAGTAGTTCGTGAAACGGCTGGTCTGATTCCTTAACGATTCTGAGGTCACGATCGAGCTTTTGAGGGGTTTGCGACACGTAGCGATAGCGGATTTGCGAATAGTAGAACCACTTCACTACCTTGCGAATTTCCATCTCGGAGAGATGTCCGTCCTGTTGATAGCAGTATGCGATGATCGGGATCAGAGCGTAGATGGAGTTGATCTCGTCGGTGTGATCGACATACGCGTGCGACTGCATCAAATTGGCGACGTAGTCCAAAACTTGATCGTCCAGTCGCTTCCAGACTGCACGAAGTTGCTCTTCGTTCGTTTGGTCATGCAACAGGCGCATGTTCGAACCAGCATTAAACAGGCAAGCCAGAAGCGCGTAAACGACGAAGTCGAGCTTGAAAACGTAACCCCGCTCGGCAAGCTCGGCAAGCTTGGCCTTGAAGGTGTCTCGAGCTTGAGGCCAGTAACCCGAAATTTGAGCTAGCGCGAGTTCCGCGTCTGTCAGAGATACGCCGCTTGCATTAACCTTGTAGAATATGTCGATCGCTTCGCGGATGCTGGCTTTGACTGGAATGGTCTGCTCGGGAAACTCGCGATCCAGAATACGTTCGATCGTTTTGATGTTACTCGAAATCAATCGTGCTCTGTCTTTGTCAACTTCTTCGCCTCGTTCTTCGAGCCCTTTGAAAATATCCTGATCCCAAACCTCGTCCCGGAAGATAGCGGTCAGGTTCTGCCAACGCGGATCTTTCTCCATTTTTTGCTTTTTGAAGTACTCGAGATCAAGAGTCTCAACGTTCACATAAAGGCCCCGAGTATCATGGATAATTTCGGGGGGCGTATAATATGGCGGCAAATCACCGCGGATGAGCATGTAAAGTGTTGTAAGACGCTGTTGGCCATCTAGGAGAATACGTACAGCCCCTTGCTGTTGGTCATACTTATGTGGGCCCTTTAGCTCAGGTGGGTTCGCTGTCTCCCACGTGAGCATCGTCCCCGTGGGATACTCTTTTAGCAAGGAATCAATTAGCTGCTTCGCGTCGTCTCGCCTCCAGACGTACTCGCGCTGGAAAGCTGGTACGAAAAGCTGCTTCTCATCGATTTTGTCGAGTGCGACGGATATTTTCACAGGTGTGCCCCCAAAGAATTTAAGGCCTTACAGCACAAGCTGGGAGAGGATGAAACCCGCTGCTTAGACGGGCGCATGGGGTGCAATCGTACGGTGGTTAATGCAAACCGCGGTGCTTCTGAGGCTGCGGACAAACGCGCAAATCCGAGTAGCTTATATGAGAACAAAACAAGTACAAATAACCTTGTTCTCGGCGCGAGGTGGCCAAATCTGCCGCCCCCTCCCCCACCAAGCTCTCGGATAACCTCCGGGGGTTTTTTCGTTTGGAGATACCCATGATTATCCTGATGCGGCCGCAGGCCATAGCGAATGCAATCCAACACTGCTCGACCATCGTGCCGGTCCAAACCCTACAACGTTATAGAGAGATGCTCCAAACCGAGCCGATAGCCTGGCTATACATTCTGCAACCCGGTGACACCGCCTGCTGTCTGGAAGCCATCCGTCGGCGACCATTCGAGAGCTGGGAGTTCATCGACCGTGACGACGGCTGGTACTCGGCCACTTTTGTGATCAGCGATGATGGCTTTGGCCATGTGGTCCTGATCCCAGACCAGCCGGACACCGATCCCGAACTACTGGCGATCTGCAAAACTCACAGCACCTAACCAACTCACCACCAAAACCGAACCGAACCGCGTCCAGGCATTTCGCCTCGGGCGCTTTTTCTTTGTCCAAAAAGGAACCGCACATGCTTAACCTACCCACGATCGAAAGCATCCGCGCCGTTCTCGACCAGCCGCTCGGCAAGGTCCTGAGGGTGCTAATCGAAGACCGGCTTGCCGATACAATACACTGTGGGCTGCAGGAGCTCACCCGCATCCTGGTCGTCGAAGCAGGCGATACCGAACAGCAAATTGTTGATGCGATCGGGTTCTCCCCGCTCCAGTCTCGAATTGATAACCGACCGAAATGTCCCGATTGGGATTGGATCGAGCGGCACGACGGCTGGTGGGAGCTGCTCTACACCGTGGGCAACAGCGGCTTCGCCTACATCCTGCTCGTCGAAGATGCCGAGGGATCACCTCTCGCCCAACTCTGTCGACGGGGAGGGGCAGGGTGAAGCTGCTGGGCCAGATCCTGCTCGCCTGCTTCATTCTCACTGCCCTTCGCTGGGCTGTGGCCGTTATCGCCGCGGCCATGGTGTTCGGCTTGGTGGTCGCACTGATCCGGGCACCGGTTCAAACGCTATCCGTGCTGTTCGGCTGGCTCCTGCTTTGCGCTTTCGCCGCTCACCCGGCGCTTGGGCTCGCGCTCTTCATTCTGATTATTCTGGGCGGAAAGCTGAGCGCCAAGTGATTCGCAATTTGGCGTAGGGCTGGGGCGTTCAAGCCGAAATCCTACAGGCACCCTTTCGATAAAACCTACGTCGAGACCAACCGGAGCATCATTACATCGCCGCAAATCTGCCTGCTTGCCGCCGATACGCGCTTGCTCGCCCCTCTGACCGGTGTGATGCTCATGCGACGCGACGATATGCATACAGGAAAACAGGCGCTGGAGGCTTTGTGTACTACGATATCTTGCCTGAAACACTGAAAACGCTTCGCGACCGGTTTGGTTGGAGTCAACAAAAACTCGCGGAAGAAGCGGGTATTCATCGAAAGACGATAATTAGCAAAGAAAATGGTGAAGGCAAAGAACGCACAAGAGACTTCGTCGCATTAAAGATAGCTGAATCGCTCGGCGTTGAGGTTGGTGACTTGGGTAAATCTATTCCAGAAGAAGCTTTTCGCCTAGATATAGATGTTTGTTGCCACTTGCGCCGTGTACTAGAGCAGGGAGATAACTTTCATAGCATAAAGGTT
This sequence comes from Erythrobacter sp. QSSC1-22B, assembly GCF_001678665.1. Taxonomy (GTDB): domain Bacteria; phylum Pseudomonadota; class Alphaproteobacteria; order Sphingomonadales; family Sphingomonadaceae; genus Qipengyuania. The sequence continues at coordinate 293,481 of NZ_LZRP01000004.1, read as the reverse complement.
TTGGAGTATATCACTTATCATTTGGCTGAAGCATTAGATATCGCGCAGCTAGATCTTGGGCCGGATTGGAACGTGAAAGCGCTTGAACGCCCCCGGCCGACATTACCCACCGTCCCGGCCGGCCCAATTGAAATCAGCCACGGAGAAATTGACGAGGATACTCTGCTCCAACTTCTAGTCGCGTGGCATTCTACCTTTGGAGAATATTTGGTAGACCCTAATCGAATGCTCAGCGATCCACGGTGCTCAATAATCCATGAGATTATAAAGAGACTGCCGGTCATGGAAAGGGGAAAAATAAACAGATTTTGGTTTAAAGCATATTTAAGGCGTGTATCTGGTAGGGTCGTGAATGGACACCAGATTTTAATGTCTAGTACTTTCGATTGCGAAATGTGGCGATTGATTAAAAGCGATGAACTGTAAAATAGTCTTGGACGACGCTCCTCTCCCATCCAGTAATTATAATCTGTCTTACTTCTCTGGCGTCTAACTCAGTGCCCGCTCGAATGGGTTCTGGCGCTGGAGCCGGCTTGGGCCCATTTTCGAAAGTGACACACATGTGACTTTCCTGCGATGGCCGGCGGAGGCATCTCTCTGAGCGCGGTTGCCGTTGTGGTCCGCAACCCATGACCAAAAGAGAGCCATCGAAAAAATGGCAAAGGTCACGATTGGGCCGAACCCATCGTACATCGCAAATTAGAACCATTGAATAATTCAACGAGAGAGAAGCTTCATGTCACATGAGATTAAGCCAGATTTGGGTCGAGAGATCCGCAAATATTCGCAAACGGCAGAATTCAAACTACGATCTTCGGGGAAGTACGGACGGCTTAGTTTCATTCTGTCCTTCGTTGAACAGGGGCAGGGCTGCGAATTCGAAATTGAAAATGAAGCGGTCGCCATTTGCGGAGAGGACATCCGCCAACAAGTTTATGACGCGGTGGTCGAAGGAATGAACCGCTACTGGATCCGTGATGAGGGCCATCTAAGGCCGCTGAAAACTGCGGCAAACTCCGCTACCGACACAGCCCCTGGCCTGACTGCATTGGAGCATGGCTTCGGAATCATCCGTGCTGCGCAGAACCTTAAACTGGCCTTCAATGAGGCGGGTCAGGACGGACGCGTAAGCTTCGCTAAGGCCTGCATCTGGTCCGGTCTCACTCAGCCCGATGAGATCGTCGCGGAAGCCTGCGCAATCGCCGGAGATCGCGTTGAGAGCGCCTTTGAAAGCCTCCTCATGGAGGGCGAGAACATCCACTGGCTTAAGTGTGTCAGTGGCAGCCTTGAGCTTATGACGGACGCGTGATGTTTGAAGGAAACAACGCTGGGGGGCCTTCGGGCCTCCCATTGCCATCGCAAGATTTCACGCCAAACTGTGCAACGGAGACCACCCCTTTCCCTGTTCGAATCGACCGCGGTGCCTTTCCCCACCAACCGGCAGAAGGCAGTTCCAAACTACCGAGCACCAAGGAAAACGTCGCTCACCTGCTGGAAACCACCAGCGTCAAGGTCCGCTACGATGTAATCAAGAAGCGCCTGCTCATCACGAGGGAGAATGAAGAGCTAAGCTTCAGCGATCTTATCGGGCTTGCCAACCTCAATGGTCAGAACGCCCCTTGGTTTGCGGATTTCGTCCGCGAGATAGGTGAAGCAAATCTCATTAATCCGGTAGCCGATTGGACTGTCAGCGTGCCCTGGGACGGCACGGATCGTCTGGCAGCAATCTATGCAACGGTTGTGGCAGATGAGGACTTTCCGGTCGGACTCAAATGCCTCCTCATTGACCGCTGGCTAAAAAGTGCAGTCGCGGCGGCCTTGAAGGAAGATTTCCGGACGCGCGGCGTACTCACCCTTCAGGGTTCACAAGGATGCGGGAAAACGAGCTGGATCGCGCGACTGGTGCCCCCGACACTCCGGGGTGAGCTTGTCAAACTCGACCACCATTTGAACCCACATGACAAGGATTCGGTCTTTATCGGAGTCAGTCACTGGATCACGGAAATCGGTGAGCTCGACAGTTCGTTCAGGAATGACGTGGCGCGTCTCAAGGGTTTCCTGACGAACGACTGCGACAAGCTACGCCTTCCTTATGCCAAAGCACCCATCGAAATGAAGCGGCGCACGGTCTTCGCGGCCAGCGTGAACGAGCAAAATTTTCTGATCGACCGAACGGGCAACAGTCGGTTCTGGACCATACCGGTCGACAGTCTGGATTATGAGCACCAGGTCGACATGCAGCAGGTGTTTGCCCAGCTCGCGAAGCAAATCGAGGATGGTGCGCGTTGGTGGCTTTCGCCTAGCGAGGAAGCCCTTCTCGAACAACACAATGAACGGTTCAAAGCCGTCAGCGTCATCGAAGAACGCCTGCTCGAGCACATGGATTGCGAACCCGCCAAGCCGAGATCCATGACTCCGATCGAAGTGTTGCGGACAATCGGCTTCAATCATCCCAGCAACCAGCAATGCCGGGAGTGTGGCGGAATCCTTCGCGCTCGCTTCGGCCAGCCCAAACGGATCAGGGGCAGGGAGCGATGGCAGGTGCCTCTCAAGTCGCCTGAAGGTGCTTGGCAGAAGCAAGATCCCGCGCAGGACGAGTACTAACCGCTACCCCCTCCCTCCCCCCAGACGAAAGCCATTGGACCGCAAGGGCAACCTGACGGGGTGGGGGGAGGGGGCCTCAACTGGCCAAAAACGTTGCTGTACCCAACCCGACGTCGCGCGGGCTACCCGGCGCAGGGACACCCACCCCCAAAAACGGGCCCGAGCTGCCCCCTCTGAGGCCGTCTCGGCACAAACTCGGCCCCGTCCGGGCCACCCCCATCGAACCCGCTTCTGCCGCCTAGCGGTATCATTAACATACGGATAAATAAGGATAAAACATGCCCATAGCAACTTTAGATGCGGCCTTTTGCGCGGCCGCCGAATGCCCAAGTCGCAAGAAGAAGATCGACTACTACGACAAGGAGCTGAAGGGCTTCGTCCTGGAAGTCCGCTCGTCCGGCGGCAAGAGCTATTACCTGCGTTACCTGGAGCCGAACGGTCGGCAACGTCAGCTGAAGATCGGCGGCTGGCAGGATGTCACGTTTGCCCAGGCCAAAAAGAAAGCCCAACTCCTGCGCTCTCAGGTTGTCTTGGGCGGTGATCCGCTCGGTGAGAGGAAGCGCAAGCGGCTGGTGCTGACCTATGCCGAACTTGCGCAGCAACATATCGACCATGCATCGACATACCAGAAGCGGCCGGAAAACACCGCGTCGGTCATCAACACGCACCTGCTACCGCGCTGGGGTCGCCTGCGCCTCGATGAGATCAAACAGCAGGATGTGGCCAAGTGGCTGTCTGAGCTACGGCAAGGGCTTGCCCCCGCCACGGTCGAGAAAATCCGTTTGATGTTGGGACGATCGTTCGAGCTTGCCAGACAGTGGGAGCTTGTCGGAGGCGACATCAACCCGGTGCGGGGCGTTCCTCGGTTCAAGTTCAGCAATGCCCGCGAGCGGTTCCTCTCCGGTCAGGAGGCCGAGCGGTTGCTGCAGGCGGCGGAGACCTCGTTCAATCCGCAGCTGAAGCCGATCATTCAGCTGCTGTTGCTGACCGGGGCTCGGAAGTCGGAGCTCCTGAAAGCTGAGTGGCGCAACGTCGATCTGGCGCGGAAGGCGTGGTTCATTCCGGATAGCAAGACCGGGAAGTCCCGCCACGTGCCCCTGTCGAAGTCTGCCATCGACGTTATCGAGAACCTGCCGGTGTTCGATGGCTGTCCGTACCTGCTGCCCAATCCGAAGACCCGCAAACCCTACGATACGATCAAGCGGGCTTGGGCAACGGCACGGGATGCGGCAAAGCTTGGGGACTTCCACCTGCATGACCTGCGCCACTCGGCGGCGTCGTTTATGATCAACGGCGGAATCGACCTGTTCACGGTGGGCCGCATCCTGGGGCATGCCGATCATCAATCGACGATGCGGTACAGCCATCTGGCGAATGACACGTTGATGGCGGCGGTTGAGGCCGGTGCGGCTGGTATGACGAAAGGGTCCAGCCGATGAGCCTAGCGGACCTGCACGCGCACTTGGTAAGCTCCGGCTGCAACAAGCATGAGGCTGCAATCACTCTGATCCAAGCGTGTCTCGATGAGGGGCCTCAGGCCGGAACCGAGCTGCGCAATACGTTGGCGGCGTTGGGCTACAATCGGGAACACGTCCGAAAAGTGCTTGAAACGAACGCGGGGTCTTCTCCGCAGCTGAGTGCATGGAACCGTCTTGATGCCGACCGCTATCAGGCACATCAATAACCTAATTCACCCCGGACTCGCTAGGCTTTCGCCGCGTGGGTTCGGGGACCTTTCCTTCTAATTTTTTTTTCGGGTGCAAGCCCAGTAAGTCTCCTCAGCGAAATCCGCACATGCTTAGCGGCCGAACACCCTTTCCCTTCCTTGACGTTCTATATATGTTCCGGCGCTGGAAAGGTGATCCTGTGATGACCGTTGAGATCGAACCCATGCCCGGCAGCCACCGTCTGCGCGTCACTGGCGACCTCGAAACTGTTCTGAGGGTACCCTTCGAGGACGATGATCGGTTCCTGCTCGGCGTCAGCGACGGGACCTTGTTGCTGGGAACCTACGACGACCGCCTGCGATGCGCATGGGAAGTGACGCGAGATGGGGCGGGCCGTGTTCGCGTCGATGGTGACCGCGTGGTCGTAGATTCGCCTGTGGAATGGGTCACCGCCTCCTTGTTCGACGCGAATGTGGCTGAACGGCCGGCGCCCGGAGCCCTGCCGCTGTTTCCTGACCTGGATAGATGGGCCTGAGCGCAGCCTCACTCGAGAGCGAACGACAGCCATTGCAGATTTTCGCTAAATAGTCGTTTTTCGGATGGCCTAACTGAATGAGCCCCGGCCCTGCATGGCTTGAAGCTGTGCGGGGCCGGGGGCCATTTATATATTCGGACTAGCGGTATTATATGAGCTGAATTGGCCGCTGCGAAAACCTTTTACGACGACCCACCAGGTTCGAAGGTGATGCCTTGGGCGAGGGGCAGATCTTCCGAGTAGTTGATCGTTGTGGTCTGACGACGCACGTATCCCTTCCAAGCGTCGGAACCACTTTCGCGGCCGCCGCCGGTCTCCTTCTCGCCGCCGAATGCGCCCCCAATTTCGGCTCCTGAAGGACCGATATTCACATTCGCAATTCCGCAGTCGGACCCTGCCGCCGAAAGGAAATGCTCTGTTTCGCGAAGGTCGGTGGACATGATCGACGAGGAAAGACCCTGTGGCACCGCATTCTGCAGTGCAATGGCGTCCTCAAGATCGCGGTACTTAAGTACGTAAAGGATAGGAGCAAAAGTCTCGCGACGGACAACGGCCGTTTGTGTATCAAGCTCGACCAGCGCGGGGTGAACATAAGCGGCTTCCGGGAAACTGTCGGTCAGCGCAGGCTCTCCACCCCATACAGTCGCGCCATCCTGTCGGGCTGCGTCGAGCGCTTCTCCCATCGCCTCGCGCGCCGCGTGGTCGAACAGCGGTCCGAGTAACGTTCCTTCTTCGAGCGGGTTGCCGATCGCGACGCTGCGATAAGCTGCTTTCACTCGTGGGATGAGCGCGTCGTAGATGTCTTCGTGAACAATCAGCCGGCGCAGGCTAGTGCAGCGCTGGCCTGCCGTGCCAACTGCTGAAAACACGATGGCACGCAAAGCGAGATCGAGATCGGCTGAGGGGCTCACAATCATGGCGTTGTTACCGCCCAGTTCGAGTAGCGATTTACCGAACCGATCGGCGACAGTAAGGGCAACCTCTCGGCCCATTCGCGTCGAGCCTGTTGCGGATACCAAAGCTATCCTTCGATCCTTGGACAGTGTTGCGCCGACCCCCGGCCCGCCAATCGCAGTCTGACACAGACCCGCGGGAGCGTCCGACCCGAACGCGGCACTGACCCGGTCGCAGATTTTCTGAACCGCCAAAGCGGTTAGCGGGGTCTTCTCCGAGGGCTTCCAAATAACTGGATTGCCGCAAACGATTGCGAGCGCAGCGTTCCAGCTCCAGACAGCTACCGGGAAGTTGAAGGCGGAAATGACCGCCACCGGACCCAGCGGATGCCATGTTTCGAGCATTCGGTGACCCGGACGTTCCGACGCTATGGCTCGCCCATAGAGCTGGCGCGAGATTCCAACGGCGAAGTCACAGATGTCGATCATCTCCTGCACTTCGCCTAGGCCTTCCTGCACGACCTTGCCGCAGTCCAGGGCGACAAGACGGGCGAGCGCTTCCTTTTCCTGTCGCAGCTCATTGCCCAGCAAGCGGACCCACTCGCCACGCCGGGGAGGTGGCACCAGCCGCCACGCCTCAAAAGCGCTGCGTGCTGTGTCAACCATCGCATCCAGGGTCTCTGGCGTGACAGTATTGAGATGGGCAATCGTTGAGCCGTCGACGGGGGTCGTGACAGGAAGATCGCCTCCTTCCAGATCAGACTCGGTCAGCCCGGCGGCCGCGAGCTCGGTTTTGTACGTCGAATTTCTCATTTTTTTTTCGCGCTTCCGATTCGAGCGTCGACTTCGGGGCATGCGCAAGAAAACCTTCCTGCGCATGCCCGATGACGTCTTGTTTAGCTTACTGATCCATCAAGGTGGGCTTTTCCCCGGGGAACAAAGCCACCCAATCGGCTTCGGCCTGGATCCGCGCAAAGTAGCTCCAACTATCGACGTTGATCGCACGCTTAAGCCAAGTGCGCGCCTGGTCGCGATCGCCTTTCAGCAAGTAGTAGTTGGCTAGGCTATAGGCAGTCGATGCGGCCATGCCATCCGCATCAGCAAAAGGCCGACCGCTGTCCTGCGCACTGAAGAAGGAGCCAGCGTCGCGATGGCCTTTGTACAGTTGAATGCCGTCAAAATAGTTGTCGGATCCACCCTCGGGATGGACCTGGAAAAGGGTCAGCTCATAGCCATCGAGGAGGTCGAGCGCTTCGTCCAGCCGACCTCCGCGTGCCAGTGAGAGAAACTCCCAATACGTGTTTGCAGTCCGTGCTTCGGGATCGAAACCGAAACCCGCCGCTTGGGAAGATTCCGCAAACCATTTCGCGGCGTTATCGAAGTCGTGCTTGGCAAAATAAGCCTGGCCCAGATGATAGTAGAGATAATACTGAACGACATCTGGCGTGCTGGGAAAATAGTCCGGGCCGAGCTTTTCGCGCTCGAGCGGAAGGTCCCCATAGAGTTCGGCGGCGCGCAGCCCGGTTTCAATCGATTTGTCAAATTCGCGCAGGGAGAACTGGCGATGCGCCAGATGGCGAAGCAACTTGGGAGAATTCGGATAGCGCTTGAGGGCTTCGCGATATACTTCGGCGGACTCGCGCGCATACCCTTGGTAAAAGAGTACACGGCCGTACCATGTGGCCGTGTCCACGGTCATGTTTGCCTCGAAAGCGGCCTTGGCGTCTGCGGCGGCTCGAGCAAGTACAGCCGAGTCGGCTACATTCTTGTTGCCGTCCGCCGGGGTCACCATCCGTTGCCCGAATAGCGACGTGCCCTGGAAGCTGCCACCTTCCTGCGCCATCACCGGCGCTGTAAGTAGCAGCCCGGCGCCAAGCGCCATGCTCAAAAACCTCTTTTTCATAGTCCCTCCAATCAATCTGCAAAACAGCAAAGAGAACGATATCGCGGCTCGTCCGGGCCAATATGCCACCCATACAAGATCGAAAGAAATTTCATATAGGAAAGTTTGCTAAAGCCACCGTTCGTGATGGGGCGCACCGGGCGGACCCCCGAGCATCGTTGTCTTCGCCTTGGAACCCGGCCGGACTATTGATTTCGAGTGGATGCGATAGGCTATTTATCCATTGTTTTGCAAAGACTGAGGTAACCTCCCTCGCAAAAAAGCGCTGGACGGACAGGTTATTTCTGATAGGAAAGAAATCTGACCGTAGGGCAATGGCAAAAATGCGAGCTCTGCTGAGCCATCAAGGGAGGGGTAATATGACCAAGTTGATGTCACGCCTAATCTGGCCGTCGATGATCGCCGCAGTGACCGTCGCGGGGCCCGCTTTTGCGCAAGCTGCAGATGAAAGCTTCGTCGATGCAAATGAGGAAGAGCTTTCCGAAGCTCCAGGTGCAGATACGGCGATCACCGTGATTGGATCGCGCCGGAAAGATCGGTCGATCACCGATACGTCGGTAGCAGTCGACGTAATTCAGCCTGAGGCGATCAGCACGACCGGCTATACAGATCTCAACGACGCGTTGCGCACGCTCGTGCCGGCCTTCAACGTCAAGAGGCTTCAGGGTAATGACGGTTCGTCCTTCGTGCGACCGGTCACCCTACGTGGCTCGCCACCCGATCACGTACTTCTGCTCCTCAATGGCAAGCGTCGGCACCGCGCCGCTGTCGTGCAGATCGGCACCGGTCATGCCACAACTTCTGGGTCTCAAGGCCAAGATTTCAATGTGTTCCCGCCGATCGCCTTTGAAAGATTGGAGGTCTTGCGAGATGGCGCATCGGCGCAATATGGCTCCGACGCTATTGCGGGGGTCGTGAACGTAGTTCTGAAAGATGACACCAGCGGCGGCTCGGTTATGGCTCAGGCCGGTAAGTACTATGACGTTGGTGGCGAGACCTATGACGTGCAAGGTCATCTTGCCTTCGGCCTCGGAGAGACCGGCTATTTGAACGTCAGCGGTCAGTACACGCATCAAAACAAGACCTTCCTAGGCGGCAAGAATGTGGGTGCTGAGGCACTTCGGGAAATGGGGGTTGCGGACGTACCGGTTCATACCGCCGGCAATGGCGAACCGTTTTACGAAGCTATCAAGACCGTCTGGAACGCAGGTGTCGGACTGGGCGGAGACTTGGAGGCCTACTCGTTTGGCAACTACCTGAAGTCCGATAGCTCCGTGACCTTCTTCTATCGCCAATCGATGGCTGCTGGCGGGTTGCCAGCGCATTCCACATTCCGTGATTCAGCATTCGACAACACGCCGGCATATCCTGAAACCTTCGATCTGCGTTCGATCTACCCGGGCGGCTTCACCCCGGAATTTGCGGGCGAAACCGAGGATTTCAGCATCGTCGGAGGCCTTCGTGACGATGAAGGTGCTTTCAACTGGGACGTTTCGGCCCGTCTTGGTAACAATCACATTGACTATAGAATCTACAATACGATCAACCCTTCGTTGGGTGCGGCTTCACCGACGAGCTTTGATCCTGGCGGCCTGACGCAGCGAGAGTTCCAGCTCGAGGGGGATGTATCGTACGGGATCCCCAACGGTATCTTCGCGAGCGATATCCTCGTTTTTGGCGGTGCCAGCTATCGCAAGGAGACCTACGAAATTACCGCAGGCGAACCGGCCTCCTACGAGGTGGGCCCTTTGCGCGATCTGCCAGTGGGATCGAACGGCTTCCAAGGCTTCAGTCCCGACATCGCGGGCAGCTTCACCTCAGACAGCTTTGCCTTCTTTGCCGAGACCGACGTTGATCTAACTCAAGCATGGAATATCGGTCTCGCGGGGCGGTACGAAGACTATGAACAGTTCGGTAGCAACTTTAGCTACAAGCTTGCCTCACGGTTTGAGCTGTCGGATCTGCTAGCTGTACGTGGCTCGGTGAGCACGGGCTTCCGCGCCCCGGCTGCTGGTCAGTTGTTCGGCACGAGCCAGACGTCGCAGATCAATGCGCAGAATCAGTTTATTCTGGACGCTGTGCTAATCCCTGGTTCGCCCGCAGCTCAGATTTTCGGCTCACAGCCATTAATACCAGAGACCTCGTTCAACATGTCGGCTGGGATCGTGGTCACAGGGGATAGTGGCTTCACCACGACGCTGGATTTTTACCAGATCGATGTCGATGACCGCCTCCTGTTAACCCCTCCAATCACCACGACGGCTGCGCAGCGCGGGGAACTCGCGGCGATTGGATTTACGAATGGCGCGTCGGTTGAACAAGTGCGCTTCTTTCAAAACCGGTTGGACACGCGAGTACGTGGCTTCGACCTGATCACGACTTATGGTTTCGACTGGGGCCCCGCATTCGAAACCAACGTGAGCCTTGCCGTAAACTACAATGAACAGAAGCTACGCACCGATCCGACTGAATTCTTCGGTGCCGGAACGATAACCGAGTTTGAGCGCGGTCTTCCGCGGTGGCGCGGCAATCTGACCCTTAATAACGAGTTTGGCGACTTCCAGATAATGACGAGGGCAAATTACTATGGCAGCTGGCGACGCCGTAACGGGAACGAATTCCTTGAGCGCGAGCCTGCTGTTTTGTTCGACGCAGAGATTACCTATACTGGACTAGAAGTCGTAGACCTTAGTCTGGGGGCACGGAATCTCTTCAACAAATTTCCGCCTGATCGCGGAGAGGGCTTGAAGCGTGTTGGTCTTATTTACGATAATCACAGCGTATTCGGAGTTAGTGGAGGGTTCTACTACCTCAATGCAAAAATAGATTTTTAATCCTCGCGAAGGTCCAAGGCCCGATCGGTGAGGGGCATGATGTGAAATCATTCGTGCCCTTGCCGATCGGGAAATCCTGTGCGCATTATATCGCCTTTGCCGGGCCAGCAGAGCCGGCGAGTCTCTGCAAGACCGGATCAACGTCTCAGCGCTGTGGAGAAGAACTTGAGCACGGCAAAGAATGAACCGGCGGAATATCTGAGCGAAATCCGCGGGCCACGCCGCCGGCGGACGACGACTTTTCACCTCGGTGAACGCATCCGACAATTGCGGCGTGACCGTAAATTGACGCTCGAGGAAGCAGGCAAGCTCACCGAATTGGCTGCCTCGACCCTTTCAAAGATCGAAAACGACCAAATGTCGCCGACCTTCGACGTTGTCCAGAAGCTCGCGCACGGGTTCGACATCGACATCACCGATCTTTTCGAGAGTGACAATGGAAGCCGACCCGGCAGCCGCCGCAGCGTCACACTCAGCGGTACCGGGCGATTGATGGAGACTCCCGTCTATCACCATCGATTGCTGGCGTCGGAGCTGAGCCATAAAAAGATTCTGCCCTTCATCAGCAAAATTAAGGCGCGCGGTCTCGAAGAATTTTCTGACTGGGCCAGTCATGAAGGCGAAGAGTTCCTCTATGTCCTAGAGGGTGAGGTCTGTTTCCACACCGAACATTATGAGCCGGTCCGGCTGGGTAAGGGCGACAGTATCTACATTGACGCGAGCATGCGTCACGTCTGCTATTCCACGAGCGCAGAAGACGCGATGGTGATGTGGGTGAACACCGGCGAATAGCCTTCTTGCAATAAATTTCCCGATACGCTATTTCTTTGCCCATAGAAAAAACAGGTGAGGGAGATGCGCGATGGATAGACGGGGTTTCATTGGTTCTGGTCTTGCACTGGGGGTCTTGGCGGTTCCTGGGATGGCCGCCGCTGCATCGGAGCAGGGTGGCGCACCGACAGCGCGACCGCTGACCTTCGATGCGATGGGCGAAGTGCGGTTTAACTACTCACCCGAGCTGGTGCGCGAAATGCACGCCAGCGGGCTAGATGCGATCGCCGTGACGCTGTGCGATCCCAAACCTCGCGGGGACGCAGCCTATGACCTAGCAATGGATGCTGTGTTAGCGCACGATCGGCATATTGCTCAGCACCCTGAGCTGTTCCGCAAGGCGACGAGCGTCGCTGATATCGAGCGAGCGCGCGAAGCGGGCCAGATCGCAGTCTACTATCTTCTCCAAAATAGCACCCACTTTGGACCCGATCTCGACAATGTCGATGTTTTCTACAACCTTGGCGTTCGCACCTCCCAGATCACCTACAATCACCAGAACTGGGCTGGTTCCGGGTGCAAGGAATTGGGGTCAAATGGCCTGACCGTCTTTGGTCGCGAATTAGTTGAACGAATGAATGCGCGCGGAATGCTGATCGACCTGTCGCATTCCAACATGCGCACGATGGCCGACACGATCGAATATTCCAAGGTCCCGGTGGTCATTACGCACACTGCTTGCATGGCCGTGCACAGCAACGAGCGAAATACCACCGACGAGAATATGCGGCGCCTTGCGAACAAGGGCGGAGTGGTTGGTATCTGCCAGATCCGCCCGTTTCTCACTGACAAGCGTGAAGGTGCGCTGGCCGACTATTTTCGCCACATCGATCATGCAATCCGTGTGGCGGGTGTCGATCACGTGGCGATAGGTAGCGATCGCGATCACCGCCGGATCGAAATGTCCGACGAGTACATGGCCGAGCTTAAGCGAGAAGAAGGTGCAAATTTCAACCCAGCAGACTGGCCTCTCTTCATTGACGAACTGAATGGTCCGCGCCGTATGGAGGTAGTTTGGGACGGCGTCCGCAAGCTCGGCTATGGCGAGGCGGCGGTAGAGAAGGTGATGGGTGAAAACCTGCGCCGCATATACACCGAGGTGGTCGGATGAGCGCGCGGCTGTGCGCCGCATTCTCCGTACTTGCTTTAACGCTGTCGTCCACGTCGCTCGCACAGAGTCCGGTTCCTGCAGACACAGCTGCGGCTGGGTTTTGCCAACGCACTTTGATCGGCACGCCTTTGCGCACGCCAGACTTCTCGCCTGAACTGCGCGAACGGCTGGACCAGGATATCGCGATTGCAGAAGCCGCGTTGCGGATAGCACCCGATCGCGAGGAGAGTTTCTTCTGGCTGGGACGGAGGCTCGGTTATGCCGGGCGCTTTTGTGACGCTATCGATGTCTTTACGCAGGGTCTCGAACGCTTTCCAGATAGCTACCGTCTGTTGCGATATCGCGGACGACACCTGACGCGAGTCCGTCAGTTCGATTTTGGTCTAGCAGACTACGAGCGCGCAATGGAGCTAATGAGCGGCGAGCCCGACAGCTTCGAACCTGACGGCCTCCCCAACGCACTTGGTTTGACTCTCGGAACCTACAAGTCAAACATCATCTATTATCACGCGCAGACCAGCTTTGCGGTCGGTGATTATGACCGAATGGCGGAAGGTCTTGCTCGTGCATATGCGTTGGTGCCCGCATTCGCACGCGATGACATGCTGCCACCGACGGCATTTTGGACCTATCTTGCCTATCGGAAGATGGGCGAGGATGCGAAGGCGCGCCGTGCGGTGTCTGAAATTCCGGCCGACCTGAACCTTACGGAAAACCAAGAGTACCACCGTGCAGTGAAGCTTTTGCAGGGACGGTTGAAGCCTTCCGACCTCACAGAGGACGATGGCACCTTAGTCAAATTTGCGCTCGCGATGGAACGTCGCTTCACCGGTGAGGAAGCCGAAGCGGTCAGGCTATTGCGTGAGCTCGTGACAGAAAACGAGCAGGGCTTCTGGCCTGCTGAGGTGGAGCTGGCCGACCCACACCGCAAAAGTCGGCGATAGCGCCTTTGCGCCCTTGGGGCGCGGGTGTTTCCGATCTCCGACGATTTTAAACGAAGAGAGATATTGGCGATGAGCATAACTACTGGCGACCAGCCGCAATTCAGGTGGTCCTCGCGCCTCTCCTTTGTGTTCGCAGCAAGCGGCTTCGCGATCGGACTGGGGAATATCTGGCGTTTCCCTTACATGACCGGCGAGAATGGCGGCGCCGCCTTTCTGCTAATTTATCTAGTTTGTGCTTTCGGGATCGGAATGCCGCTTATTATGGCGGAGCTGATGCTTGGGCGACAGGGGAAGCGCGGAATTGTCGGATCGCTGCGCGCGGTAGCCGCGCAGAGTAGAGCAAGTCAGCGTTGGAGCTGGATTGGCGCGTTGGCCTTGCTCGCGACCTTCGCTATCCTTGCTTACTACGTCGTGATCGCAGGTTGGACGCTCGACTATGTGCTGCGGCTGGCTGAAGGCGAGTTCACTGGCGTCGAGCGGGAGGGCTCTACCGCGGTGTTTGCGTCGCTAATGGAAAGCCCATGGCGGATGCTTGCTTGGACTTTGGTCACCGTTGCCGTCACCGGCCTCGTCGTGGCACGCGGCATCAAGGGCGGAATCGAGAAAGTCACGAGCATCATGATGCCGGTGTTCTTCGTCGGACTCATCCTCCTCTCTTTTTACGCGCTGGTATTTGGCGACATGGCGAGCGCGCTCGAGTTTCTCTTCGTACCTGACTTCTCGAAGATCGACAGCACCGTTGTGGCAATGGCAGTGGGCCAAGCGTTCTTCTCGGTCGGTGTAGGGTTTGGTACGATGGTGAGCTTCGGCTCCTATCTGGACGAGGATGTTTCGATTGCCTCGACGGCAGGAATAATTGTTGCTGCAGATACAGCGGTGGCGCTCGTTGCCGGATTGACCATCTTCCCCTTCGTTTTTCAGTATGGACTTGAGGTGACCTCCGGTCCGGGCCTGGTTTTCGAGACGCTCCCCGTGGCCTTTGGCGCAATTCCGGCTGGCCAATTCGTGGGCGTGGTATTCTTCGCGTTGCTGTTCATCGCCGCAATTACGTCCTGCGTTGGGCTTCTCGAACCACTCGCCAAACGGGCAATGAACATGTTTAGCGTTCGCCTGCCGACGGCGGCGATTGTTGTGAGCGCGCTTATCGCTGTAGTCAGCGTGGGAACCGTACTTTCGTTCAATCACTGGGCCGATTTCCACCCACTTAATTCAATCGGCGTCCTAGCCGATGCAACGATCTATGTCGTCCAGGATTATATCGCAGTAAACATCCTCCTCCCATCGGCCGCGTTGCTAATCGCTTTGTTCGTCGGATGGGTTGCCCGGAAAGAAACATGGGAAGAGCAGTTGGCGACGAGCGGGCGTTTTGCTGCTTTGGCGTTCCTACCAATCATGCGCTATGTCGTGCCGCTCGCGATCGGCTCGATCCTAGTTCTCTCTATACTAAGCTGAAATTTGCTGCGTGCCATTCAGTGCCAGTCTAGATCCAAAGCGCAGGTCCAGCGGAGGTCGCATTCCGGCCGATGATCCGACCAAAGCACTTTGGCTAGGAAAAGGTCGTCGCACACAAACTAGCGCCTTTGGGTCGTCCGTGGGTCGCGCCGCGCAAAAGGATCCTCAGATGCATCAACCATCTGAAATATATTATTTTATCTCTCAGCTTACCCTTAATTCGTAATGATGGGGTCAGCAGTTCGAGTCTGCTAAGCGGCACCACCACTTCCAGTAGGATAATCCCAAGCTTCCAGCGGAAGGGCCGTTCGGCTGGTCGCGAGTTTGGGTCCTGTCTGGGGCGCTTTAGGTAGGAAACTTGGCTCCATCCACGCGAAAGCTACGCAAACCATGGCCTCTAAACTTTCTGAAGTTTGCCGCCTTTGAGCGGCAGCTTTTGGGATGCTGGAGTTGGACGCTGAATGACCGATACTGGGGTGGATAGCTTCCGGTCTCTTTTCAGGAGCCCGGCCCAACAAAGCTGTCATTGGGCCAACAGCATCCTCGGCAGCGACTCGCTCTCATCTCTGAGGTTTTCGGAGTCCGGGGAGCCTTGGATCCTCCGCCGAACCATAGGCAACGAAGCCCGGCCTGCAGCGGCAGGCCGGGCTCACGGGTGGTTTGGCTTAGGCCTTAGCGGCGCAGCTGGCCGCGGATCGCCCCGTTGGGATATTGGGCGGTGTGGACGTTGACGTAGAACGCCTGCGGATTGTCCTCGATACGATCTTGGGTCCATTCTGCGCCATCGGTGCAACCCTTGTAGCCGCCCTCATTGGTAGGGCGGAGGGGGAAGACCGGAGGGCCGTTGGTCCCAGCCGCGCCGACATGGATATGCGCAGCCGTTATCGGACCAATTCCGCTGATATCGTTGAGGTCCCAGCAGACCTGCCCGAAGCCGTCCGAGATCGAGATTTCCGCGCGGCCTGCGCCGTCAGGATCGCCGCCGCCGACTTCCTGCGCGCCGGTCAGTGTAGCGTAATAGGTATCAACCGTTTCTTCGGCGATGGTTTCTTCCAGCGTGGCACAGCCAGCCAGCGCGGCACTGCCGACCAAGGTCGCAAGTAATGGGAGCTTGTTCATTTTCATGACGGTTCCTCTCGGTTGTTGCGCTAAACGCGCGTCCCTCTTGGGGGCCCGAACCTTTATTGATGCCTTCGGGTTCCTCGCCTGCCCAAGCGTCTACGATATTTTGCTATTACAAGGAATGATCAGGTCTTTGGAACTTCGAGGGGCGCTCACGATTGGTTAGGTGAAAATATTCACCGTCAATCAGGAGTTTGCTCATGAAGAAGACAGCCGTTACCCTTTCACTTGCTGCCGCACTCGCCTCTACGGCCTGCACGACCTATGGCAACGATTCGTACGACGGCGCAGCCGCAGCCGATGCAATGGCAGGCGACCCCACGATGATTTCGGTCAATGTTGTAGAGACGATCGTCGCCTCGCCGAACCACACCACCCTGCAAAGCCTCGTTAAGAGCGCTGGATTGGTCGAAACCCTCTCAGGCGATGGCCCGTTCACTGTTTTTGCGCCAACCGACGCGGCTTTCGATCGAGTACCGTCGCAAACCGTAAATGCGCTCATGCAAGCATCCAATCGCGAAATGCTGCGCGGCGTTTTGACGTATCATGTCGTTCCGGGGCGCTACTCCGCGCAAGATTTGACGCAGCGCATCCGGAGCGGCGGCGGAACCGCCACGCTTACTTCCGTGCAAGGGACACAGCTAAGGGCGACCCTAGAAGGCAATAACGTGAAGATTACAGACGCAACCGGGGCATCCGCTTATGTAGAAAATGCAGACATCCTGAACTCGAATGGCATTATCCATTCCATCAACGGTGTTCTGATGCCTCGTAGCTGAGCTTCAGCACGATAGCGCAACTCAAGGCCGCGTCTGCAGAGGGCGCGGCCTTTTGGATCCAGGTCGGAGCGCAATCTTGGCATTTCCCGAGTTTCCTCGGCACGAGCCGGACCTATGGCGATTGTCGGCATCCCACTGTCGGCATCCCACCCAGTTTGAGCCATTCCCGGTAGTCGTCCACGATCCCAGGACCGGTCAGGCAGCTTCGGCCCGGATATTCCCAGAAGCCGCATTTCATTTGTTGACCCAGTTGTCGCCGCTCCCTGCGGCGAGTTCGATTCTCGAAACCTGCCATTCGAACCCCACGAACCCTTGAGGCAATGAGTTCCATGACATGTTGCTTCGGAACTTCGCGATCGTTCAAAACTCTATTGAAACTTTTTTGAAGGGAAACTATCTGTTAGCGGCGAGCCGGGCCCCTCTGGCGGACGATGTGTCGAAACGCATCGACCGTGATGTCGGATCGCTCCCTAGAAGGGGGGCTGATCGACTGGTGTTTACGTTTCACACATCAGAACCACCGCTCCCCCTTCGGATTGACATCGAAGGAGGTTTCTATGGAAAAAATTGTGCGACCGCACGGCAGGTTCTCTGTCACGGGCGTTCAGTACGACGCGGAATTGCGGAAGCATTTCACCGGCGTGTTTGCCTATATGGGTGGCAGTCTGGTCTTATCGGCAGCGATCGCTTTTGCCGTGGCGAATATTGCTCCTCTTGCCGCGATGATTTTCGGCACGCCGCTCAAATGGGTGGCCATCTTCGCTCCGTTGGCGCTCGTCATGTTCGCCTCTTTCCGGTTTGAGGAACTCTCGATGGGCGCGCTGCAGAGCCTGTTCTGGGGCTTTGCTGCGCTGATGGGTGTGTCCCTGGCCAGCGCGTTGCTGGTTTTCACGGGCGCAAGCATCGTCCAAGCATTCCTGAGCGCTGCGGTCATCTTTCTGGCGATGGCGCTGTGGGGCTACACGACCAAGCGCGACCTTTCAGGGTGGGGCAGTTTCCTGATGATCGGCCTAATCGGGGTGATCGGTGCATCAATTGTGAACCTGTTTCTGGCATCGGGTAACTTGTCCCTAATAGTATCGATCATCGGCGTGATCGTGTTCACCGGACTGACTGCGTGGGACATGCAGCGCCTTCGGAGCGAATATTTCGCCTATAGCGGGACGAATGCGGTCGCTGGGCAAGCCAGCCTGGGCAAGCTTCAGGTGATGGGAGCTCTCTCCCTCTACCTCAATTTCATCAACTTGTTTCAGATGCTGCTGAGCCTGTTCGGCCAGCGGCAGGAAGGATAAATAATGCGCATTCAGGAAACCGTCGCTTCGATGCTGTGCACGGTTTGCAGGACCGGCCTCTCCATGTCTGATCGTAGCGGTGTGGAGATCGACTTTTGCCCCTCGTGCCGGGGAGTCTGGCTCGACCGCGGCGAGCTAGACAAGATTATCGAACGAACCACTGCACCGCCCGTTCGTGAAACCGGTAGAGCGGCAAGCCCCGATCGGCGCAGTGGTCCCGGCGGGCTGATGGGAATGGCAGCGTCCATGCTTCAGGGCGAAGATGACCGGTACGATCGCAGCCGCGATGACCGATATGATGAACGGCGTCCTCGGAAGAAGAAGTCGCTATTGTCCGAATTTTTCGACTGATTTTGCGGTGGCCGGTTCTCCTGACAAGAGGATCGACCCCTCTTCCGCCAATGCAATCGCCGTGAGCTTGCGCATTCAAGGTCCATCTATGACCATACTATTCCTACTGCTCGACCTATCCATTGTCGCGGCGGCGTTTCTCTCCGGCATGTTCTGGTGGCTGGCCAGCCGGAAACGGCTGCGGCACATATGCCGCAGCGAGATACTCGACCACGCCGATTTCAACCGGATGGTAGTCGCTCACAACCGAACCCAGATTTTGAATGCGCGAGCGGCCGTCGCGACGGCCACCGCCGGGATATTGGCCGCAATTCGCCTGTCCGGAACCATGATTGCCGAGGTTATTATATGACCATTCTCCTTATAATTGTCGGGCTGGTCCTTCTTGCCGTTGGCGGCGATGTCCTTGTGCGAGGGGCTGTCGGCGTCTCAACACGGCTCGGTGTATCGCCCCTGCTTGCCGGATTGACCATTGTCGGGTTCGGCACCTCGACGCCCGAACTCGTTACCAGCCTGTTTGCCGCTTTCGACGGTGCGCCCGGTATTGCGGTGGGCAATATAGTTGGCTCCAACATTGCCAATATTCTGCTTATTCTGGGCGTGTCGGCGCTTATCCTGCCGCTGGCGATTGATCCGGCGGCATTCCGGCGCGACGGGCTCGCGCTGGCGGTGGCGACCTTGGCCTGCCTAGCGGTCGTGCTCCTCGGCTTTCTCAGCCGTCCGGTCGGCTTCGCGCTTCTGGCGCTGCTTGTGGGATATATTGTCTGGGCGTACCGTAGCGAACGCCGCCACCCCGATGCGGAATCGGTTATGCACGAACACGTCGCTGCGGACGTGACTTCACCCGGAATGAGCCTGATCGCCGCCCTTGGCCTGGCTGCCGTCGGGATCATCGGTACGATTATTGGCGCACGTCTGCTGGTCGATGGTGCCATTGAAATCGCGCGCGATTTCGGAGTAACCGAGACCGTGATCGGCTTGACTGTGGTCGCGGTGGGTACATCGCTACCAGAACTGGTTGCGTGCGTCATCGCAGCCTTGCGTCGTCACGCGGATGTTGCGCTGGGCAATATTATCGGTTCGAACATCTACAACGTTCTGGGCATTCTGGGCGTAACGGCGATTGCTCATCCGATCGAAATTCCGCCGGAAATCGCGGCGTTCGACATCTGGGTGCTGCTGGGCACGACGGCGCTGCTCGGGTTGTTCCTGCGGACCGGATGGACCCTCAAACGATGGGAGGGCGGCGTATTCCTGGTACTTTATGCGGGGTATGTCGGGTATCTGACGATTTGAGCCCGGCGAACTTGCCGCTTCCTCCATCGGTCAAGAGACGGCCTGCTGAACCGGCTTACTGTGCCAAGGCTGAGTGTAGCAGCGGGCAATCTCGACATCCGCCTTGATTGGACCTCTTGCTTAAGTGGCATCGGGTACGCCGACGTCCAACCGGCAGCGCCATCGGCCGTCACTCTCCCTCGCATGGAGCGGCAGCTGCATTGACGCTGCCCGCCCTGACCCAATGGTTTTAACCGGCGGTTGTCATTAACCTAACCGCAAAACTCATGTTCCATAGTGCCGATACAGTGCTTTGTTTTTCTTACGTAAATTGGCCTGCTATATGGCCGAGGGCCGATAAGGAACTTGGGATAAGATGACGTAGGAAATGGGAATTTCGGAAAGAGTAATCCTGCCTGGCGACACGGCAGACTCGGAACCAAGGGGGGCGAGGCAGCTCACCACTATCGATGCGTTGCGCGACTTACGCCAGCAATATTCATGCCTGCTCACCAATCTTCCAGGCGTGGTTTACAGATCAGAGGCGGAGGCACCCTGGTTCATAGCCTTCATCAGCAAAAGGGTTCGCGATCTGACCGGCCGCGGCGCAGATGAGTTCGAGAGCGGGCTGGCGTGGGAACGAATCGTCCACCCCGACGACTTAAATCTTCTTAAAGAAAAAGTTGAGGAGGCGAGCAGAGGACCCGGAGATTTCACTGCCGATTACCGCCTGCTGCATGCTGATGGCTCTGTAAGATGGGTTCGAGATCAGGCGCAGGTCGTTCGTAGCGGAAGCTCGAAGCTGTATCTGGAAGGATTTATTCAGGACGTTACGCCAGAGCGAGAGCTTGAACATAGCGCTCGAGCTGCCCAAGACGACGCCCAACAGAGGTTGGAGGCTCTCCAACAAGTGTTGGAGGGCACGAATGACTGCGTTTACTCCTTGGATCGCGACTGGCGGATATCTTATACCAACAGCAAGGCGCGGAGCTATTTCGGGGAAGAAAGCCTCCTCGGGAAGCCCATTATGGAGGTTTTCACGGATGAACGTTCACCCTTTCAGGAGGCATTTGTGCGGGCGATGGACCTACGCGAAGGTAGTGAAATCGGAGGCTTTTTGGAATCCCGCCAAAATTGGTATGAACTTCGGGTGGTCCCAACACCCGGCGGAATAACGGTCTTTTTTAGGGACACGACCGAGCAGCAAGAACTTCGCGAATTGGAGCGGAAGAATGCTGAGCGTTGGAAAGCGTCACTCAATACTATCCCCCAAATGGTCTGGTCGATGGCGGGTGACGCGCGGCAACCGGACTTCTACAATGATCGGTGGTATGAGTTTACAGGGCTGCCCCTCGGTTCCGTTGCGGGACCAAAGTGGATAGACCTTTTTCATCCGGATGATCGCGAAAAAAGTCTTTCTCTCTGGCGGCGGTGCAGGGAAACCGGCGAACCCTATGAAGCTGAGTACCGCCTCCGGGACCGGAACAGTGACTATCGTTGGGTGGCAAGTCGTGGTCGCCCGGAGATTGATTCAGAAGGATCGATTGTGCGATGGTATGGCACCTGTACCGATGTTCATGAGCGACTTCTTGGTCAGCTAGCTCTGCAATCTAGCGAAGCCCAGGCAAACGCGATTTTGAACTCGATCCCGCAGATCATCTGGTGTGCTGATTCTCATGGAAACCTCGACTTCATCAGCGACCAATGGCCGCAGGAAACTGAAGGGAGCGGTCAGGGCTTGTTGGGTGGAAGCTGGTTAGATGTGGTGCATCCCGAAGACCGGTCTCTGGCCAGACTGAGGTGGAAGGAATGCGTCCAAAGCGGTGACGCGTACGAAACCGCATTTCGCTTGAGGCAGCCGTCAGGTGATTATCTCTGGACTCTCGTGAGAGCGCAACCGGAACAAGATGATCGCGGCGGGATCCTCCGCTGGTTCGGGACCTGTACCGACATCCACGAACAGATAATCGCTCAGCAGGCTTTGCAACACAGCGAGCAGTTGAACCGCGGTATTGTGGAGGCAAGCCCTGACTGCATGTCTGTGCTGGATGCCGAGGGAACCGTCCTATACGTCAACTCATCGACGGTGATAGCTTATGGGGTCGATGATGCAAATTCCTTGGTGGGACGGCCGTGGGGCGGGGGCTTCCTCGAGAGGATGCAACGCAAAGCCGCGCGCGCTCTCAAGGTGGCAAGGGGAGGCGGCGTTGGCCGTCTGATCGTTCGAGGAGGCCCCTTCGACGAGCGCTGGTATGACATCGCAGTGGCGCCGATTACCGATGCTGAGGGCGGCCTCGTGAATTTTGTGGTCATCTCGCGCGATTTTACCGAGCGCAAGCGAGCCGAAGAAAAGGCGCAATGGGCCGCGAACCATGACTCTCTGACGAAATTGCCGAATCGCTTTCTTTTTCACAGGCGATTGGAGGAGGAGATCGCAAAGGCGGCGAAAGATGAAGGCAAATTTGCCCTCCTTTTATTCGATCTTGATTACCTCAAGAGCGTCAATGACGGGATGGGGTACGACGCAGGTGACGCGCTTCTGCAGGAGATTGCCGCTCGCCTCTCAAAATCTCTCTACCGTGACGATGTGGTGGCCCGCCTCGGCGGCGATGAATTCGGTGTCCTGCTATCCCGCGTCCAAGACGCTGCATCCGTCGAAAGGATGGTCGATTCTATCAAGAAACACTTAGCCGCACCTTTTGCGCATGGTGGAACACTCATTGATTGCCAAGGAAGCTTGGGAGCTGCAATTTTTCCTTTGCACGGTCGCCAACGGACCGAACTTATGAAGTGCGCAGACGTAGCACTTTACTCAGCAAAAAAGACTGCCAGGGGCCAATTAAAAATCTTTGACCCTTCCATGCGCGATCAGGTGCAGCGGAGGCTTTCCATGTTGAGCCTTGCCAGGAGCGCTCTGCAACGGCGATCCCTCGCGCCACATTACCAGCCAAAGATCAGTCTGGTTAATGGAAGCGTTTGCGGCTTCGAAGCTCTGATGCGTTGGCAGGATAGTAATGGTCGGCTTCAACTCCCCCTCACCATTGCAGCGGCATTCGATGACGTGGAACTTGCTACAAAGATCAGTGATCGGATGATGGAGGCCGTTTTAGAGGACGTGGCCGCATGGCTCGCGCAAGGCGTCGAATTCGGGCATGTTGCGCTGAACGCCGGCTCAGTGGAGTTGCGCAGAGACGACTTCGTTGACGTGTTCCTCAATCGGTTGGCTCAAAGGGAAATACCACCGAACCGAGTTCAGCTCGAAGTGACAGAGACCGTATTTCTCGGTCGCGGCGGTGACCGGATTGCAGAAAGCTTGTCAACGCTGAGTAAAGAGGGTGTGAAGTTGGCCCTCGACGACTTCGGGACCGGTTATGCATCCCTTTCACATCTCAAGCAGTATCCGGTCGATACTATCAAGATTGATCGTTCCTTTGTGCAAGACATCCAGACAGGAGCCGGAGGGCAGGCTATCATAGAAGCGATCATTGGGTTGGGTAAAAATCTCGAGATTGAGGTTGTGGCCGAAGGGATAGAGACTCCCCAACAGCATAAATTTCTACACAGGCTCGGCTGTGAATTCGCGCAAGGTTTTCTATACAGTGCAGCAATTCCAGCAATTAAAGTGCCTGGTTTACTGGATCGGTTTCCCGAGCCGGGGTTGCTGCTGAGCACCTTTGAATCCACTCAAGGTGGCCGCAATAAACATTAATGTAGCTTTGAGCTGCCGACAGTCCGCTAGCTTCCCATTTGTGTGATTCGTCGGCAGATCCCAAGGAGAGGTTCCATCCACCGTCCCGTTGATCGGCGCCAATAAGGCTTTTGCCTTCGTGGTCGCGTGGCAGGCAATCATCTATTGCGCCAGTGCCACCACTTCCCTTGTTGGCGGGAAGTGCTGAGCGACGGTTTCACATCTATGGCGACCTTTGCCAGAAGTTCTGACAGGTTGATCTTTCCGAAACTTTGCACTCCGAAGCGGGTCCTCGTGACCCAGACCACTTCGCCTTTGAGCATAGTGCCGCGATGTTGGATGTGCACAGTGTCGCCGACAGGGGGGACAACCGTAGCCCTCACCATAAATCCAGTCGGAGAGATATTCGCGAGGGTCACGTCGATCCATCGGTCACCATCTGCTATCTTGACCTTCAGCATCGCCATCTGCCGAGGTGCCCGTTCCGTAGGATGCGCCATCAGATTGCGATGCGCTTTTGAGAGTGAAGGACGATTGAACCGCATCAGGTTATCGTTAGATACCTTACGGAAATATCCGCTTGCCACCCAGCTTGAACCGGTCACAGCGGCTTACGCGACGGTTTGGATCGCCTCCCTCGGTGAGAACAACAGCGTGCCCTCGACCCGGTTACGTCCGCCAGTCTTGGCCTTGTAAAGGGCCGTGTCAGCGGCCTGAAGCAAGCCATGCGGCATCTCGATAGTGCCGCCGCTTGCCGCCATGGCAGTGGCCACTCCGACGCTCACCGTTACAACCGAACTGACCGCTGTGTCGGGATGCGGAACTGCCAGAGCTTCCACCGCGAAACGAATTCGTTCACCCGTGGCAAGGGCGCGCTTGTGATCCGTGTGAGGCAGGATGACTGCAAACTCCTCCCCCCCGTAGCGCGCGGTCAACTCACCTTCTTGCTCGGCATGTTCCGCAATGGCGGCAGCTACTGTGCGCAGGCAGTCGTCTCCGGCCTGATGTCCGTTGGCATCGTTGAACGCCTTGAAGCAATCGACATCGATTATGAGGAGCGATAGCGCACCATCCTCTCTGAGTGCCCCACGCCACTCTCTTTCGAAGGCCTCGTCAAACGCGCGGCGATTGGCGATTCCGGTCAAACCGTCCTTACGGGCAAAAGCCTCCAACTGAGCCTCAAGAGCCTTCTTTTCGGAGATGTCTCGCATAGTGAAGACAATATCTGTCGGGCGACCGCTCTTTGGATCGAGCACCGTGCTGCAGTTCGTCTCGACCCAGATGAGGGCGCCGCCGCGCTGCTTTACACGGAACTCAAGCTTCGTTTCTGGAAGCTTTCCTGAGAAGTGACCTTGGACCGCCTGGGCAAGCGCATTCTGGTCTTCTTCGTAGACAAAACCGTTCTCGACGACATTACCGCCCATCGAGTAGATTTCCTTGAGAGAGCAACCAAAGAGTCGTTTAACAGAGGGGGATATGTAGCGGGCCTGCCCGTCCACACCGAAGCGAAAGATGACGTCACCGCAATTCTCGGCAAGGAGACGAAGCGACTCCTGCTCATATGACGTACGGCTTTCCTCCCCGGTCCTATTTTTAAGCTTCCTCAAGAGCGCACTCGCAAATCGAAGTGGGCTTTTCATATTTTCAGTCCTTCTCGGGAACACAGCCTAGAGTAGGGCAGGCGCCTTAATAATTATACCCCGGCTGTTTCGCGGCTGCCTCTGGTGATGGGTGCGCACGAAGGGGGTCACGTTACAAAGAATCGCGGCCAAAACACCGGCAAGATTGGACCCTTCGAAACAATGAAGCGTTGGTCAGTCTCACAATGAAAGGACCAACTATGATCAAGCTCGCTGCCCTCGGGGCACTCGGTTACGCTGGATATAAATACTACCAGAAGAACACTACGCAGAGCTCGCGTAGCGATACCTCGCAGAATGCCGTCGCCGGAGGTCCGCTCAGCGACAAAGCCACGGTCCAAACTGCGACAACTTCGCCGGTAACTAACTGATCGAAAATCGGGATGGGCCAGCCGGAGGAGAGATCCAGTGCTGGCCCGCCACAATGCCTTACTCGATGGGAAAGGCAGGTTTACGCTACGTCCATTGCGTCCGCAAGGCGCTCAACCGTGTAGAGGATTCTCGATGAAGAACGGCTCGAACACGCCCAAGGTTATTGCTGTCATGGTTGTGATGGCAGCGGCCCTAGCCTTCTTGATTGCATGGGCATTCGTGCCCTTCATGGCCGACTAGAGGCGGGGGTTCGGCGTCATCTTACGCTTGGCGGAACTTCCGGTGAGCCGGCCCGAATGGTAGGAGGCCAAGAGGTCTGCTTGAGGTCGAGTGACGCTCTGATATTGAACCAAAGCGCTTTGCCTAGATAAAGTGGCAGCATCGAAATTAACTCACTTTGGGTCCTGCATGGGAAACACCCTTCTGAGACAACTGGACTGCTGTTAAGCTATTGATATATATGATTTAAGCAAAATCTGTCACCCGTATTCGTAATGATGGGGTCAGGTGTTCGAGTCACCTAAGCGGCACCACCCCTTCCAGTAGGATAATAGCAAGCTTCCAGCGGAAGGCCCATTCGGCTGGCCGCGGGTTTGGGTCCTGTTTGGGGCACTTTGGGTATGCAACTGGGCTCCACCCATGCCAAACCTACGCAGGCCACGGGCTCCAAACTCTCTGAAGGATGCTGCCGTTTGAGCGGCAGCTTTTGGGATACTGGAGTTGGAGGCTGCATGGCTGCCTTTGGGGTGGCAAGCTGCCATTCTCTCGCACAGTAGAACGCCGCCAGTCTTTCGACACGAGAAATTGCTAAATAGAGTGGACGGTCTCCGGCGTAGGAGACAGCCACCTTCTGTCGACGTTTAAGGGAGCGCATAGCTCCACCTACGTATCCAAATCCAAGTAGCAGCATCGCCCCAGTGCCCGGTTCACCACGTTTCCACCGGAGGGAGCGTCCACATGCTTACGTGTTGATGGCCCGATAGTGTTTCAACTTGGGACGCTTCACGAGAACAAGGCGGCTTCTAAGATAACTTGTAGTGAAAGTCTTAGAAAATTGTTAAAAGCTTGGTGGGGTCGAGTCGTTCTTGATAATCAGGGTCGTTCTTGAGAATCGGGGGTTTAGACCATGTCTCATTTTTCGAAGAATATGTTGTCAGTTGCAGCCGCGAGCGCCGCATTCGCTATCGCTTCGCCCGCTGCCGCAGCGGTTTTCCCATGCAGCAGCGGTCCGGGCATCGACCTTACGACCGATCAATGTATTGCTCTGGGCAACGATAACCTGGCATCGGTGGAGGCGGCTATCGCCGCAGCGACCGGAACCAACGTAAGTATTCTTGACCTCGTTCTTTACGGTAAGAGCGACGATAATCCCTCGCTGATCAGCTTTTTACCCAACCCTGAACCAGAGGACGGTCAGTTTACAAACTGGACGGTCCTAGACGGCACTTTGATCAACTATGTTACCGTCAAGGCCGCAGGTGACTTCAAGGTTTACCAACTGACCGGCGCAGGAGCCAATACGGGATTTGTTAATACCTTGGGCATGTTGAACCAAGGCGGTAATCAGCCCGATATATCTCATCTCTCGTTCTGGACTTCCGCTACGCCTGCTGTTCCTGAGCCCGGCACGTGGGCCATGATGCTCCTTGGTTTCGGTGCCATCGGCTTCGCAATGCGCCGCCGCAGAGAGGATAAGGTGCGTCTGCGCTACGCCTTCTGAGGCCCTTCACACCTCACTAAAGATTTGAAATAAGGAAAGCGGGGCTTCGGTCGCCGCTTTTCTATTTTAGCTCTTTAATCCAAAGATGCCTTGAATTGGGTCGTTTGCCTACGGGCAGCTTTCGGCACAAAATCCTGACAAGCAGTCAGTCCGCGTCCGGTAAACGCCCGTTTCCCGTGCCCCCCAAGACCTTGCGTGCTGAGCGGCGATTTGGCACGCTAAGGCCATGAAAATGCGTGGTCAGCGATGGCGGTATCGGATCGGCAATCACCTCGTTGATGTCGACAACGGTTTTGCTTGGATCGGCTGGGCGCAAGAGCGGATGGTGGTGAATGGCGAGCCGCTCCACCGCACAGGCGCGTGGTTTTCCTTCCGGCGTTCCTTCAAGGAGCCGTGGCTGACCCCGATCGGCGACGACGAGCTCAGCATCGATATGCGCTCGACACTGACCGGCATCGTCTGCAACGCGACGATCGCCGACGAACAGGTTGAGCCCGAAGCGCTCTACGAAACTGCTTGGTCGGGCGGAAAAGGCAGCTGGCCCGAGGATGAGCAATGGATCGAGACAAAACAGTTCTCGTTCTTCAAGTTCTAGGACCCCGCCGGCCGACAGGAAACGAGACAAATTGGGCCTCGTTTCGGTGTTCCGCTCACGGTTCGGCCCGGTCGCTTCCAGACGATCTGGACGCCGCTACGCGCGCCCACTGTGCCCGAGCCTAAGCCGACCCCTGCCCAGGCAGAGAAGGACGAGTTCTTGCCGACCCGCGTGGTTATGGACAATGCCTTCCGAGCCAGAAGTTGCCTTTCAGCATTCGGCCCTAGTGCCGCCCAAAGGTGCACGGAAAACGAACCGGCGGTTTTGGTGAACGAGAATTTCCATCCCTTGACCGCTTATGGGTCGTGAGCGGCCATTCCGCTTTGCAGGTTCAGCGTAGCGTTTGCTGCCGTTCAGATGGCGACCAAATCGGACGGAAGGCCATCCCTACAACCACGCCATCAGCCGCCGCGTATCAAAAATGGATTCGCCCGACGCTTGGGCCTTGCAGGTCGAAACTCCGCCTCATCCCCTTCGTCACCTTGGGCTCGAAAAGGGGCCCCGCCACCTTTCTGGCGACGGTCGATCAGCGACGGCCCGCCTATGGCTCGTCGCCAAGCGCCAACCACAGCGGACCGTCGAAACGCAACAGGGCCGCGGCCTAAATCCGGCGTGACAATGTAGCGGTGTCGCAATTTCGGCCTGCCGAGCCCCAGACAATTCCGGCGGCGAACGCCGCCCCCTCGAAGGCCGAGGTCAGCGCCTCGCCCATCGGACCGAGACCGATTCCCCCCACCGCCCGGCTGATCACTGTCAACTGGAACTGAGACGAGGGGAAAGCCGCAACGAGGCTCTCCAGGCTTCCGGCCATCATCCGGCCTCCTAGCAGGGCGATCACCAGCCCGGCCCCGGCCCCTAAGAGCGCGGCGATGCCCACAGCGCGGAGCGACCTATGCTTGGCGAGAAAGACCGCCAATCCGACCGTGCCGCCAAGGATGAAACCCTCAGTCGCGCCTGCAAACCCGTCGACTTCGCGGCCAAACAAAAGGCGAAACGCGTCCCCGCCGAGCAGATTGGCGAAGGCTCCTAGCGCGAGGCCCCCGAGCGCGCCGCTGGCAACCCACCAATACCAGCGCGGCGGCTTGACGAAGCGCGACAAAGCCACCCCCGCGCCGATCCCGGCACCCGCCACCCCGGCGCAGCCGACTGATACTAACACCAGCACCAGCAGCAGCGAGATCGCGCCGCCACCGCCGCCAAGTTGGGCCTGGGTGGCGCCGAGCGCGCCATAGCAAAGTCCGACCAGCGCCCCGGCGAGCATTGCGCCGCCGGTAGCCGCCAGCGTGTCGTGAAGAAAGAGCGCGCGCGAGGTGTCCAGATCCTTCTCGAGAGGAAGCGGCGGCGGGGAATGCGGTGGCGGGACTGCCGCCGCGCCGTATGATTTCTCGACGTCCGCAATGAAGCGGTAGCCGTGCTTGGGCACGGTCTGGATGAACCGCGGCGCCACCGCGGTGTCGCCCAGCGTCCGGCGTAGGGTGCGGATGGCTTGGGTCAGCGCTTCGTCGGTCACCGGGATTCCGCGCCAGACCTCCTCCATGAAGCGCTCCTTGGTGACGAGCTCGCCGCTCGCTTTTACGAGCAGGATGAGGGCGTCGAGATAGCGGGCGTTGAGCTCGAGCGGCGCACCGTCGCGCGACAGCTTGCGATCGCCGGGATCAAGCCGAAACGGCCCGAAGTGGATGGCCAAATGGCTCATTTCAGCAATTGCTCACTTTTCGCTCATGCCGCTCACCCCTGGGTCCGGCCACTGATGGCGCTTCGCCAATCGGGAGACAAGACCATGACCATTACCAAAGCCAAACATTCTCGCTCGCTGCTCAACCCCTGGCGCTTGCTGGGTTGGGGAACCATCGCCGGGCTCATTGCACTGCCCGCTATTGCCATGCGGTTCACCGGAGAGGTCGACTGGACATCGGAGGATTTCGTCTTTGCGACCGTAATGCTGGGCGGCGTCGGGTTGGCGTTTGAACTTGCGGTGCGCGCCAGCGGCAGCTGGGCCTACCGCGGCGGGGCGGCGCTGGCGCTAGGCGCTGGACTGATTACCCTCTGGGCCAATGCGGCAGTGGGGATCGTCGGCGACGAGGACCGCCTGATCAATCTGTGGTTCAACCTGATCCCGCTGCTGGCGCTATTCGCCGCGATCGGCGCGCGCTTTTGGGCTAGGGGGATGGCAGTCGCTATGACTGCCACTGCAGCCGCGCAGATCGCTGTGGGGGTGATGGTGCAGCTCAACGGCGAATTTGCGTGGGTGTTCACCCTTGTCCTTGCGGCGGCATGGCTGGCTTCGGCTTGGCTCTTCCGCAAGGCTAGCGCCACGAGTTAGGGGGCCGGCGCTACGCCGGTCTGCGGCTCCACGATCAGACCGGCGGCCATGTGGCAAAATGTCGGCGCATCCGGCAATCATCAGTCTGCGAAGCTAGGAATGCGTTTGCCTTTCGTGCGGCTCGTGAGATGAATGAGGCGACAGCGGTCGCAGCGGTAGGTCCAAAGTTGCAAGCCGGAGCGCCTAAATTAGCGCCGTTTGGCTTTTAATGGCATCGGCCCAGTTTTCCTGACAGCCGGGATTTTGCGACGTTCATGTGCACATCTGCCAAAACCCGCGACTTTGCCGCCTGGGTTCCCGCCTCCGAATGACGGCTTATCGTGCCTTCCAATTGAGCAACAAGCGAAGATATTAGTCGGGTGCCAAGTCCTCGCTGGGGCTACTCATCCGATTCACCGGCCATCATGCGCAGGTTACCCATTTGTCCACTAAACGCGACTTACTCTCGGCACCAACTTTAGGGACTGCTCGAGCTTACCAACGGCCGTACCGTCCCCATGCTTGGAGTCCTCGGGTGATCGTGGTCGCGTTCGTCGTTCCGTAGAGCAAGGAAGGGGTTGGGATCGATGGACGTGCCGGCAATTCGAACCTCATAATGCAGGTGCGGTCCGGTAGAGCGGCCGGTTGAACCTACATATCCAATCACGTCGCCCTTCCGCACACGTTGCCCCTTAGCAGCCCCAAGAAGCGATAGGTGCGCGTAGCGGGTTTCCATGTGGCCACCGTGACTGATCTTTACCAGCAAACCGTAATTCCCGGCCCACTCAGCTTGGGTGATCGTCCCATCTGCGGTTGCACGGACGGGAGTGCCGACTTCAGCGGTTAGGTCTACTCCGTGATGCTGGCTCCAAGTCCCGAGGATTGGGTGCAAACGGACGCCGTAGTTGCTACTGAGCCGAACGCCCGCAATGGGCATACCTGAGGGAGTCGAAATGGCGGGCCTGCTACGCTCAAGTGAAGGCGCCTCTGCCTCGCTCACAAGCGCGGGTTCGGCACTCAGAGCGTCCCGAGCTGCTGTAATCTTCTGGGCCAGGTCGTCCGCTTGCAGGGAACCGGACTTCGCATCTGCTGCAAGTGGTCCAGGGTCAGGCAAAGCTGCCGAGGAAGTCTGAGACGGGGAGGCGAAGGCAGTGCTCGGGCCCAGTGCGCCAGCGAGGCCGACGCATAAGACTGCTACGAGAAGCGGTGCGCGAAACAGTGCCACAGTTCTATTCCGAAGCACGCTGATCACGTTCTCCCGCCTTGTTCTCAGGAGGGGGCACAGTTCCGCGCGGTGGAACGAGCTTGGGAGGAGGCCCAGTCCGGGGCGGATCACCGATGTAGAGCGGACCAGCCGTCCGGGGTGATGGCGCAGGCTCGATAGGCTGTATCTGAAGGGGCAGCATTCTCACCCGCTCCAGTTTCATAGTCGGCGCCGCCTTGGGGACTGGGGTGAAGGGGCGGGGCGATAGTCGCACCGGCGCAGTTGCGCGCTCTGCTGATGCCAAGCTGCCTGCAACGGAACGCGCCACTAACGTTTGGTCTGAAGCAGTTGGAGGTGGACTCAGGTTCGTAGTCAAACCGTGCGAGCTCATGTTCGTCTGCGACGTTAGCGCTTGACGATCTTCCCCGGCTTTAATGGGAGCTCCCACCTGAGGAGGTGTCCCGGCCCTCGGAGAGGAACCTGCGGTGGGGGGCGATCCCGGCTCTGGCAAAGGTTTGGCTTCTAAAGGCTCTTTATCGAGCGAAAGCCAGGCCCCTACAGCCGAGGATTCTTTTTTCGCAGTCGAAGTTTGGCCGCTCACCTCTCCCGCAAGGCTTCCGACCAAGACAGTCGCCGCAACACATAAAACCGCTCCTCGCCTCGTGGAGGCGAAAGATAAAAGCGAGCAAAGCATCACTTCTTTGGCGCACAAGCAAGAAGTTGCCAAAGACGCACTATCCCGCAGTTCGCTTTGCCAATATTGTTGCGCTCTCATGATCTGTCCCTGCTCACGCCGCCTCAGTAGCACAGTTGCGGGTACGTATCCGCGCAATGTCGAATTGACTCGTATCGGCGCATCACCGCTGCGCGCCCGCGGGCGGCCTCCTGTAAGGATATTTCCTCGATCGATAGCCGGTAAATTGTGAGCGATAGCTGAAGGGAAAAAGATCTCGCAGAATAATTTAGCTCATCTTTTTCTTCAGTTTTCCAACCTTAATGGCATTGCTTGATTATCCATTGAACGGATCGCCATCATGGATTCCGACATCGGCCGGCGTGACAAGACGCGCAAAACTCTCTCACTCCCTGGCAAGATTAGAATGGGTCGCGGCATTCCGCAGCGCGTAGCAATAACCGACCTCTCCGAAGGAGGCTGCCGTGTTATCCAGGCAAATATCAGAATCAAAGCGGACTCCAACGTATCCATTCGCGTTGGTAACCTTGATCCGATTTACGCCTCCGTCCGCTGGACTCAGAATGGTGCAATAGGCCTCGAGTTCCAACAACCGCTCTGTGGATCCCTCGTTGAGAATATGAGGGCCATCCTTGCGGGAGCTGAAGTTAGGATGGAACGGCGCGCCTGGATGCGCTCAGAATAATCGGGCTAGCTTGACCGGGATTTCCCTGACGCTCCGCACCTTTGCGTTGACAAGTCGGTGTGGGTGGGGCGCCGAAAGCATCGGTGGGATCAGGATGTGACGCCCCGGTTAAGCTTCTGACTTGAAAATGTTAATGCTCCGTTGCGGGGGCGCGATCGCGGTCAAAAAGCCCACACCGAGGCAGGGGGCTCAAGGTTGATAAGAAGGGAGTACAGCGGTCGGGAACGTCTCTTTGGGCAAAAAGAGAAGCGCACCCTCGACACGGTTACGGCCCCCGGTCTTGGCCTTGTAAAGGGCCACGTCAGCAGCCCGAAGCAAGCCATGCGGCATTTCGATGGTGCCGCCGCTTGCCGCCATTGCGGTGGCCACCCCGACGCTGACCGTTACAACCGAGCTTATCGCGGTGTCGAGATGGGGAACGGCCAGAGCTTCCACCGCGGACCGAATTAGTTCGCCCGTAGCAAGGGCGCGCTTGTGATCGGTGTGAGGCAGGATGACTGCAAACTCCTCGCCCCCGTAGCGCGCGGTCAACTCACCTTCTTGGTCAGTCTGGTCCGCAATGGCGGCGGAGGCACCTAAGCGGCACCACTTCTGGTCAAAGATTGGAACACTCCCCTCAGACCGGGGGAGACCCTTTGCAAGTCCGCGTTCCAGCACAGACCTCGGTCCGCTGATCGTGGCGCGCTCTTTTGAAATCATGGCTATGGGAACGAGCTTTCGCAGATAAGCGGTTCTCAGCGTACTATCCTCACCACCAAGCTCCACGCGCGGTGCGACGCCCGAGGCCTCCCGCTCTCCTTCGTGCTGACGCCAAGCCAGGCGCCCGATGTGCAAGGCTTTGCGCCGCTGTTCCGCATGATCGAAGGCCGGATAGGGGCATTCCTCGCCGATCGCGCCTATGATGCCGATGCCATCCGCTACAAGAAAACCAAAGAAACCTGCCTCGGCATCGTAGCTTACGCTTCAATCAAACTCTGGACGCCCTTTTTCCACGAAGCCTAGTGCTAAAACGAAGGTGTGCTTCAATTGGGCGTCACCGTGCCTGGTCCCTGTGCATGGAAAATTTCGCTTGGGAAGCAGTGGCCCGTGATCGGCGGGACCATTTTCAGGTGGCCACAATTCCACCCGCCGGCACCGAACCAATTGCTAACGTGTCAGCGGGATTGGTTAATGTCGGCTCTGCGCCCCAACCGCCGCCGCTTCGCTTGACCTCGTAGCTTTTCGCGTCGGCCTCGCGGAGGAGTGCGTCCAGCGACGCCGTGCTGACGGGGGCAACACTAAAACCAAGGCTGAGCCCCACCCTGATCGGCTGGTGGGTGCCTACTTCATAGGGCTCTGTCAGTTGATGATGAATGTTCCCTGCCAGAATTCCGGGGTCGGACTGACTGTCGAATCCTGATTGCAGGACCACGAACTCGTCACCGCCGACCCGGGCGACAGCATCGTTATGATCGACAAGCTGATGCAGCCTTTCGGATAGAGCCTTCAGAAGCCGATCCCCTGTCGCGTGGCCAAACTGGTCGTTGATCGCCTTGAAACCATCCAGGTCGAAGGCGTGGACCGCTATCAAGTCGTCCGTATGACGCGGCAATGCGTCGAATGCCTCGCGTAATCCCAGGCGGTTACAGAGCGACGTTAGTGGATCGAGCCGCGCCAGATTTGTCATTTGCAGGCGCATCGTGATGAGGCGGCTGGCGTTTCCGTAGCTATGCCAGATCGTCTCCACAGCGATTAGGAGAAACAGCGCGAAGACCGCGCCGATCAGGAGCCTGGCGTCCTGGATAAACACCAACGCAGAGGCAATTGCCGGCAACGCGGCGAGTGTCACCGCGCCCACCGCGATCAACGGGCGCACTGATATGCGGGTCGCAACGCCCGCGCAGTATCCAAATAGCAAGGCGGTTCCAACCACTTGCAGGTGGAGCGCGGGCAGAGAGAACAAGAGCGCGCTGAGTGCGCCGATAGGGGCCGCCATGCACCATGTGGCTACAGCGTGACCCACTTCGAACCGTTTGGTGGTTGCAAGCGAGAGCGATCGAACGTCCATGGCCCGACGATGAAAGAGGATTAGAAGGAGCTTGAGAGCCGAGGCAAGGCCTCCGACGACCGTGGTGCCGAGGGCAACTGCGGCGCCAGTCTCGCTGTAGGCATAAAGACCGATGCCGGAAAAGACCGCCCAGATCGCCGCTGTGGGCAGCATATTATCGGACAAAGCCGATACCAAGGCCTTGTAAACATTGATCGGTTCAGTTTGACGATGCATCAGTCTTAAAATCATTATTGCACAGGTCGTTTTGATACCACGTGAGCTGTTTACGGAACCTTTATCCGCCGGCCTGATGCCGTGCGGTTCGCTTTGAGACAGGTCGCTTTGGGCACCTTCGATGAAAAGTCGATTCCATAGCCGTTGCGCTGTGTTGTGATCGGTTAGATCTTAAGCAAGGGTTCCGAGTCTCCGCGTGGAATATATCGGTTTTACGCGAACTTCTTCGTACTGAGCGCTTCGCTGCCCGTGTTTTGAAAGCGCATGGCGTTGATCCGGCATGAGGTCTGGGCTGGGCTGAAAAGAAAGCCCTGGCCCAGATTGCAGCCCAGCTGGACCAGAAGGCTGCGCTGCTCTTCGGTCTCGACACCCTCGGCTATCACCTCAATGCCCAGATTGCTGGCCATATTGATAAGAGCTTGAACGATCATTCTCGATTGGTGTTCGCCATGCATCGACTGGATGAAGCTGCTGTCGATTTTCACCTTGTCGATCGGAAAGTCTCGAAGGTGTGAAAGCGACGAAAATCCGGTGCCAAAATCGTCGAGCGCCACGCGCACGCCCGCCGTGCTCAGGTCAGAAAGAACCTTTTGCACCGTGGCCGTGTCGTTCACCATCAGCATGGTTTCGGTGACCTCAAGCAGGATTTTTTCCGCGCCAACTCCAGCCTGGTCCAACCTCTGCAAAAACTTCGTCGCAAAATCCCTGCTCAACAGATCGGCTTCGGTCGCATTGATACTGATATAGCGCAACTCCGGCTGGGCCGCTTCAATCTGGGCCAACTCGCCGCAAATGCAGTCCAGCATGCGGTCTCCGATCTCGCGGGAGAGGATCGGATCCAGAATTGCCGGGAGAACTTCGGATGCGGTAATCTGCTCACCGGTCGAACTGCTCAGCCTCATGAGGGCTTCAAGCCCGACCAACCGATTTGTCCCCAAATCGATGATGGGCTGATACCCTGCGAAAACACGATGAAGATCCAGAGCTTCGCGGACTTTCGCAATCGCAGCCTGGCGATGATGATTGGCTCGCTCCATCTCGGGGACGTATTTGTGAACCCGACCCGGCTCACGGTCCTTTCCGTGGTAAAGCGCCAGATCGGCCTGGCGAATGATCTCTCTGGCATTCGATCGCTCGTCGATTTCCACCAGGCCGCACGTTGCGCTGACGCCGATCTTGCGCCCCGATATTTCAAACTGGCGCTCGACGGCGGCGAGGATTTCATCGCCGAGTTCGCGGGCGCCCTCCAGATCGATGGCGGGTGTCGCCAGGATCACGAACTCGTCGCCACCCCATCTGGCGACGATGGCACCGGTGGGAAGCGCGCCCACGATTCGACGGCTGATTTCCTCCAGAACGACATCGCCAACCAGATGACCAAAGGTATCGTTGATATCCTTGAAGCCATCCAGATCGAGCATGATCAAGAACGCATGTGAGTCCGAATTCTTGGTCTCGCGAAGGGTCTGCTGAAGAAACCGATCGAAGGCATTGCGATTGTACAGATCGGTAAGGGCATCGCGATCGGCCGCGCGCTGCAGGGCCAGGTTCGCATGGAACGATTCCGTGATATCCTGGACAACGCCGATCACCCGCGCCGGACTGTGTTTGTCGGCCTCGAGACGGTCGCCCATGACTTTCACGCGTTTCGTTGTGCCATCGGCGGCATTCACGCCCGCTTCGAAGACGAAAGTGCCCTTCTGCTCGAGCAACAATGTGGCCCCTGCCACTTTCTCCTGATCCTCGGCGGCGTAGTAGGCAAAGCTTTCCTGCAGCGAGGCCGGCGGATTTTCGGGCGAACCGAAAATCGCAAAGGCCTCGTCCGACCAGGTCAGTGCCTGGCTCTCAAGATCCAGTTCCCACGAACCGATCTTCGCAATCTTTTCCGCCTGCTTGAATATGCGATGGGATCGTCTCAGCCAGCTGCTTCGCGCGCTGAGGCGAGAGTTGAGATACGATGCACCCACCGCTTGCGAGTGGGCACCGATCAAATCCTCGACTGTCGCCGCGAGGAGTTCGAGTTTTGCGATATCACGCTCTTCGAAGCGACCGACGCGATGGTCGGCGACGCACAGTGTGCCGATCAATGCGCCATCGGGACTTTTGATGAGTGCCCCGAGATAGGAGCGTATCGCTGGTGCTTCGAGGACCAGCGGATTGTCGCAGAACCGTTCGTCTTCGAGCGCATTGGGGACAAGCAAATGGCATCCGGACGCAACCGCATAATTGCAGAACGATCCTTTGCGCGGCGTTTCGCTCTCATCGATACCGACGGACGAGAGGAACCACTGACGGTGTTCATCGACAAGCGAGATGAGGGCGATGGAGCAATCGAAAATATCGGCACAATGGGCCGTGATGCGATCGAACGAGGCTTGGCGAGGGGTGTCTAGAATGTGAAGGTCGTTGAGCGAATTCAAGCGCTTGAGATCGTCGGCAATGGCAGGCTTCATGAATGCAACCCCCTCTTGAATCAATCCGGCCCATCAGCTCGAACGCCCACCTTCGAACTGGCGACAACCCCGTGCCCGGCCCGAGCTTTGACGAACCATCCGCCGCTCAGGCCGTCCGGGTATCATTGAACCCCGCGACGCTGCTGCAGCCGTTTATTTCCGGAGTTGCGGGACACATGGTCCTTAACATAAATCTATAAAATTTCGCTAAGTTTAGTCTTTTGCCGCCGTGGGCGTATCCCCGACGCAGCGGGTGCAGAACATCCTGTCGCTGCCGGGCTTTTCGTTGCCGGGCTTTGATCCAAACGACGAACGATTTAAAGTCACCCAACTGGGGCAAAACTCCCGACAACCAACGAAGAGCGGGCGCACCTGATGGCCGATCAGGTCAGAGTGGTTGGTCGAACGCACGGAAATGGTTGGCATTTCGAGGAAAGTTGACCGAACAGTTCGGCTAGGCAACAAGCTAACCGGACGGTAGGTGTCGGAGGACACTGTGGGCGGGTAGGGAGAATTTAAATTGGCTGGTGCGTCCCCCAAAGCGGCTGAAGTCGATATCCCTCTCGAGCGGGACGGTTTCAGCCGCAGCCTCATTCGCGAACTGGCTGGAACGCTCGAGGAGGTCGTCGGGATTGACGACGCTGCGGGCTATATCAGCGTGGTGGGAACCGCGATCGGAGAACAGCTCGACGCTTCCTACAAGGGTGCCCTCGCGGTCGATCGGCTATCGCGTGAGCAGGTGGCGGAGGTGCTCGTAGACCTCAAGAGGCGTATCCAAGGTGATTTCTTCATCATCGAAGAGACCGAAGACAGGCTCGTTCTCGGTAACCGTGCATGCCCTTTTGGCGACAAAGTGCTCGATCGTCCGTCGTTGTGCATGATGACGTCCAATGTCTTTGGCCACATCGCGGGGCAGAACCTGGGCTATGCGGCCGTCGATCTGGAGGAAACGATCGCTGAGGGTGACCCGGGTTGCAGAGTGGTCGTCTATCTGCGCCCGACCGCATCGATACCCGATTCTGCCCGCGAATATTTCCAGCGCTGATGGCCATGATCGGATCGCAAGTCGCCGGATTGCTGGAAGCGCTGCACGAACCAACGATGTTGATCGATCGTAGCGGTACGATCGTTCACGCCAATCGTGCGCTAAAGCGACTTCTCGGTGCGGAAGTCGCGGAGCGCGCGCTGTCCGATTTCGTGGAGGATGATGCCGGCAACTTCGGTCGCTATCTCGAGCGCTGTCTGGGGTCGGGCGATCCCCTGATCGGTAGCGCCAATCTGCGGACAGAGGGCCACATCCAGAAATTGCAGTGCAAAGGAAATGCCGTTCGTTTCGGCGACGACAATCTTGTTTTCCTCAGGCTGCTGGATTCGGGCGCCCCGCGCTTCGCCGCGCTCACCGAAACGCTCGTCGAGCTCAGGGAAGAGTTGAAAAACCGTAGGCGCTCGGAGGCGATGCTGGAAGAGTCGGTGCGCGAGCGTGAGCTTCTGCTCCGCGAGCTCGAGCACCGTGTAAAAAACAATATGCAGATGCTCTCGGCATTGCTCAGCGGCGCCGAACGGGAGGCAAGCTCGCCGGAGGCCAAGTCGGCGCTCAGGGATGCGTCGCTGAAATTCGGAGCGGTGAGGACGGTTCAGCAGCTATTGTATCGCTCTGACGATCTTGAGGCGATTGGCTCCCAGCCAATGGTCAGGACCCTGATCGAAGCTGTTAGAGCGCTTTCGGTGGAGCCGATGGAAACAGAGGTCAACATCGAGCCGATCGACCTGCCGATCCAGTCGGCAGTGCCGATCGGTCTGATTCTCAATGAGCTTTTGACGAACGCGGTGAAGCACGGTCAGCCAGCCTCGGGTACTCAGAGGCTAAGGGTGGATTTCGTTCGCCACGAAGACAAAATTCAGCTCGCCGTCCAAGATAATGGAGTTGGTTTCGATCCACAGGTTTCGCACAAGAGAGCTTCTGGTATTGGGTTGGTTCGTGGCCTTCTTCGCCAGCTTGGCGGATCGCTTGAAGTGGAACGGGGCGGCGGAAGTCGCTGCATAGCGACCTTTCCAGCTCCCCATGTACCCTAATGAGATACAGCGTATGATCCTCACCCAAATCATTCACCACGCGATGGCCATTCCACCCGGCACCGGCACGGGGAGTGAATTCAGCCCCGATCGCGGTTCAATGTCAGGTGTCAAAGCACGAATTCTGATCGTGGAAGACGAGTTTCTGGTGGCGATGACCATCGAAGAGACACTCCTCGAAGCGGGACATGACATTGTGGGAGTGGTCGCGACCGGTGAGGAAGCTTTGCAGGCAGGGGTGTCATTGCGGCCGGATCTGGTTTTGATGGATATACGGCTCGCTGGGCAGATGAGCGGAATAGATGCAGCCCTGAAATTGCGTGCGAAGGGCATCCCGAGCCTTTTCGCCACGTCTCATTCCGATCCGGGGACGCGCATCTCGAGTGAGAAAGCGAGCCCGATAGGATGGCTGGCGAAGCCATTCTCCGAAGCGGAAGTCGTCACTGCAGTCGAGGATGCCCTGGCCCGCCTGAGGCAGCATTAATTTTCCGCTTCATGATGAAATCCCTGTCGTTCGGCGACTGCGGACAACGCGCTGCCAAGACCGCTTGCGCTGCGGCTCATGGCCGAAAAAGCGCAGGAGTTGAAAAATCAGGTCATACTCGGGATGGCGCGAAAGGCGGATATCAAGGCAGCGTATCCAGACAGCAAGGCCGTTGCTATCGGTTTCGGCTTGGGGATTATTGCGAACCGCAGCGCTACTCTTCCGAGGTTGCCACCGGAGTGTCGCGGTGCGGGGCTTCGTAGGTCGCCCAGTCGCCCTTGCCGGGGGATTTCGGCGGTAGGCCAGCCGGGCCTTCGATGCCGTCGGCATCTTTCAGCCGGACACCGTGAAGGTGGACCTTGGCGATCATGTTCGCCGAGATCGGGGCGGTGATGAACAGAAAGATCGAGACCAGCAGTTCCTGCGCCGACCAGACGCCCTGCGCGAGCTGGAAATAGGCGACCGAACCCAGCAGGATGCCTCCCAGGCCGAGCGTCGTCGCCTTGGTGGGGCCGTGCAGCCGCTCCATCAGTGTGGGCAGGCGGACGAGGCCCCAACTGCCGACCAGCGCGAAGATGGCGCCGATCACGATGAGCAGGCTGGTCAGGATTTCAGCGAGAAGACCGGGCTGGATCATTCGATGATGTCCCCGCGCAGCTGGAACTTGCAATAGGCGACGGTCCCGATGAAGCCCACCATCGCCAGCAGCAGCGCCGCCTCGAAGGAGACGGCGTTGTTGGTCGCGATGCCCGTCAGGACGATCAGCGCGATGGCGTTGATGACCATGGTGTCCAGCGCGACGATACGGTCGCCCACGGTGGGGCCGCGCAGCAGGCGCCACAAATTTAGCGCGAAGGCCAGCACGAGGCAGGCGAAGCCGAACATCACCGCATAGCCGATCATGCGAACACCTTTTTCAGACGCGCTTCGTAGCGCTGTTTGATCCGGGCGATCTCCGCCTCGGGATCGGCTGCATCGAGCGCATGGACCAGCAGATATTTGCCGCAGGCGGAAACATCGGTCGAGACCGTTCCCGGGGTGAGGCTGATCGTGCCGGCGAAGACCGTAATCGCTTCGGGGGTGTCGAGCTCTAGCGGGATGACCAGCCATTGCGGGTGCAGGTCGCGGTTACGCCGGAACAGGATGATCGCGGCAACCTCGAAATTGGCGATTACCACGTCCCACAGCACTAGCAGGACGTAGGGGATCCCGTAGCGAAAGCGGACATCGGGTCGCCGCGGCCAGAACGGCGCGGTGAAGAGCGGGAGCAGCACGCCGATGATAATGCCGATCAGCAGCGCGCCGAAGGACAGGCTGTTCGCCATCAGGAGCCAAACCAGAGCGAGCAGCACCGAAAGGCCGGGATGGGGGATCACGCGGCGCATCTCATCCGTCTCCCAATACGGCGCGTGCGGTCGCCGACGCGTCGAGAACCTGCGCGGCGGCGGAGTTGGCAAAGCCGGTGGCCGGTCCAGCGCCCGCCGACAGCGCAACCAGCAGGATGAGTGCGATGACCGGGGCTGCCATGTCGGAGCGTGCCGGATGCGAAGGCTCGGCGCCATCCGAGACCGGGCCTTCCTTCCAGAAGATCGCGCTGCCCGCGCGGGCGAAACCGATCACGCCCGCCAGCGTAGTCAACAGGATCGCGCCCCAGGCCCAGCCCCAACTGGCGGTGTCGGCGACCGATTCCATGATCAGCAGCTTGCCGATGAAGCCCGATAGTGGCGGCAATCCGACAGTGGCAATCGTCGCAGCGAGGAACAGCAGCCCGACCGTCTGACGCTGGCAGAACGCCGGACCCGAACTGATCGTATCGGCGAAGCTGGCGCGGCGGCGCGCCACGACATCGGCGATCAGGAACAGCGCAGCCCCGGCGAGCGTCGAGTGGATCAGATAATAGAGCGCCGCACCCAGCGTATCGACCTGCCAGGC
This sequence comes from Erythrobacter sp. QSSC1-22B, assembly GCF_001678665.1. Lineage (GTDB taxonomy): Bacteria > Pseudomonadota > Alphaproteobacteria > Sphingomonadales > Sphingomonadaceae > Qipengyuania. Next base: position 251,783 of record NZ_LZRP01000004.1, on the reverse strand, counting down.
CGCCACGGCGATCATCAGCGTGCCGGTCGATCCGATGATCGCGTAGGCGGCCTGTTCGGACAGGCGACGGGCGACGAACACCCCGGCGAAGCCCACCACCGCGGTGAGGATCGCGGCGGGCAGGAGATACGGCGCCGGGGCCCATGCGGCCGAACCCGCATCGTCGCCCAGCACCTGTGGCACCACCCGGATCAGCGAATAGACCCCGACCTTGGTCATGATCGCGAACAGCGCGGCGACTGCGGGCGTGGCGACCGCATAGGTGCGCGGCAGCCAGAGATGCAGCGGGACCAGCGCTGCCTTGAGCGCGAAGACGCTGACCAGCAGCAGCGCTGCGACGCGCAGCAGCCATTGATCGTCGGGCCCGATCGCTGCGATGCGCAGCCCCATCTGCGCCATGTTGAGCGTACCGGTCAGCGAATAGAGCAGCCCCAGCGCGATCAGGAACAGCGAGGAGCCGATGATGTTCACCACCACATATTGCACCCCGGCCTTGAGCCGCGCCGAGCCCTGTCCGTGGACCATCAGGCCATAGGAGGCGATCAGCAGCACTTCGAAGAACACGAACAGGTTGAACAGGTCGCCAGTCAGGAACGCGCCGTTGAGCCCGAGCAGCTGGAATTGCAGCAGCGGATGGAAATGCCAGCCGTCGCGATCGGCTTTGGTGACCACAGCGTGGAGCAGCGCTAGCAGCGCCAGCACCGCCGCCAGCACCAGCATGATGGCGGCGAGGCGATCGGTCACCAACACGATGCCGAAGGGGGCCTCCCAGCCGCCCAGCTCGTAGGTCCGGACGATCCCGTCGCGCGACTGGATCATTAGGCCGATGGCTGCCGCCAGCATGGCTAAGCACGAGACGAAGGATATCGTGATGCCGAGACGGCGTCTTCGCCGCATGACCAGCAGCGCCAAGGGTGCCGCCAGCGCGGGGATCACGATTGGCGCGATGGCAAAATGCATGGCGAGATTCACGAGGGTTCGTCCTCCGCATCATCGCAGGGCACGCCATCGACCTGATCGCTACCGGTTTCGAGGAAGCTGCGCAGCATCAGGATCACCGCCAGCGCGGTCATGCCGAAGGTGATGACGATCGCGGTCAAAACCAGCGCCTGCGGCAGCGGATCGGCGTATTCGGTCACCGTCTTCGACCAGATCGGCGCCCGGTTCACGACCAGCCGGCCCGAGGCGAACAGGAACAGGTTCACCGCGTAGGAAAACAGCGTCAGCCCGAGCACGACCTGGAACGTCCGCCCGCGCAAGCTCAGATAGATTCCGCCAGCGACCAATACGCCGATGGCGCTGGCGACAAGGAATTCGAGGGTGATCACGATTCCTTGTCCTCCAGCTCGGCTTCATGGGCGGCGTGCGCGCGGGCAGCCCGTTTCGCGATATGGCTGAGTTGCGCCAGCGCCAGCATGACCGCGCCCAGCACTACCGAAAACACGCCAAGGTCGAACAGCATTGCCGTCGCGAGCTCTAACTCGCCGACCAGCGGCAGGGTGAAATAGTCGAACGCAGTGGAGAGGAAATTCGCCCCGAAGAGCAGCGAGCCGAGCCCCGTGAAAACCGCGATCAGGACGCCGAAACCGATCAGCATGTGTTCTCCGATCCGGCGGCGCGAATCGGTCCAGTCGAAGCCCGAGGCGAGATATTGCAGCAGGAAGGCGATCGCCACCACCAGCCCGGCGATAAAACCGCCGCCGGGCTCGTTGTGGCCGCGCAGGAAGATGAAAATGCCCGCCACCAGCACCAGCGGCAGCAGGATGCGGGTGGACATCACGAACATCACCGGATGGCTCTCGGGCGAATGCGGCATGTCCTCCTGCCACGAGCGCAACCGCGCCCCGGCGGCACCGCGCGAGGTTGTGTCGAGCAGCGCGTAGATCACGAGGCCGGCGATCCCGAGAACGATGATCTCGCCCATCGTGTCGAAAGCGCGGAAATCCACCAGCGTGACATTGACGACATTGGTGCCACCGCCGCCGCTGTAACTGTTGTCGAGATGGAAGGCGGAGATCGGATCGTTGGGATTGCGCGTGAGCATGGCCCAGGCCGCACCGCCCACTCCCAGCCCGCCAAGCACCGACAGTACTCCGTCGCGCCAGCGCCGTTTCGGGCTGGAGAGCAATTTCGGTCGTTTGGGCAGCAGGTTGAGCGCTAGCAGGAGAAGCAGGATAGTCACCACCTCGACCGAAATCTGCGTCAGCGCGAGATCGGGCGCCGAGAAGCGGACGAAGGCCAGCGCGATCACGATTCCGATCACGCTGATATAGATCAGCGCGCGAAACCGCTGGCGCTCTTCCACCAGCACGGCGAGCGTTGCCGCGACCAGCAGCAGCCAGGCGACGACGGCGATGGGCGGCGCCTGCTGGAGTTCGCGCGGACCCGTAAACCCGCCACTGCCGTTGCTGGCGCCTTCGACGACCAGCAGCACGATCACCGTGAACACCGCGAAGACCATCCGCTGGAGCGAGGGGGCGTGCACTGCCACGACCAGCCTGCGCACCGCCAGATCGGTGGCGGTCAGCGCGCGTTCGAACAGCGCCTTCGCATCGGCGTGGCGCATGGCGGCGTAGCTGCGCAGCAGCGCGGCATGGCGCCACAGCAGAGCTGCGCCGACCAGCACGGCGAGCGCGCTCATCCCCAGCGCGAGATTGAACCCGTGCCACAACGACAGGTCGAGTTCGGGCGCGGGCGCACCGATAACCGCGCCGGCGACCGAAGCCACCAGCGTTCCGGCGATCAACATCGGCGCGAGGCCCAGCAGCACGGCGATCGACATCAGGATGAGCGGAGCCGCCAGCATTCCGGTGCCAGGATCGTGCGCGCGGGCATGCGCCTCGGCATCGCGCGGCTGGCCGAAGAACAGATGCGCCGCGAAGCGCAGCGAATAGCCGACCGAGAGCGTCGCCGCGATCGTCGCCACCACCGGAACCAGCCACGGCAGGCCGAACAGCGAGATGTTGAGCGCTTCGTAGAGCATCATTTCCTTGGAGATGAAGCCACCCAGCGGCGGGATCCCCGCCATCGCCAGCGCCGCCACCGTACCGACGAGCGCGGTTACCGGCATGACCTTGGCGAGCGCGCCGAGGTGGCGGATATCGCGGGTCCCGGCTTCATGGTCGACGATCCCCGCGGTCATGAACAGCGCCGCCTTGAACGCGGCATGGTTGAGGATGTGCAGCACCGCCGCGATCGCCGCGGCCTCGAGCGAGAAGCCCAGCAGCATCACCAGCAGCCCGAGCTGGCTGATCGTCGAATAGGCGAGGATGGCTTTGAGGTCGTGCCGGAACAGCGCCACCCAGGCACCGAACAGCATGGTGAACAGTCCGACGCTGGTCACGACCACGGTGTAGAGCTCGGTCCCCGCCAGCACCGGCCAGAGGCGAGCCAGTAGGAACACGCCCGCCTTCACCATCGTCGCCGAGTGCAGATAGGCGCTGACCGGGGTTGGGGCAGCCATCGCGTGCGGGAGCCAGAAGTGGAACGGGAACTGCGCCGATTTGGTGAAGCAGCCGATCAGGATCAGCCCGAGGATCACCGGGTAGAGCGGCGATGCCTGAACGACATCCGCACTTTGCAGGATGGTCATCAGGTCGAAGGAGCCGGCCACCACGCCCAGCAGGATCATGCCCGCGATCAGCACCAGCCCGCCGCCGCCGGTGATCGCCAGCGCCATCCGCGCGCCCTGCCGGGCCTCGGGCTTGTCGCGCCAGAAGCCGATCAGCAGGAAGGAGGACAGGCTGGTCAGTTCCCAGAACACCAGCAGCAACAGCACATTGCCCGAAAGCACGATCCCGAGCATCGAACCCTGGAACAGCATCAGCGAGGCGAAGAAGCGTCCGGTCGCCTCGCCCTGCGCCAGATAGTAATGCGCAAAGATCATCACCAGCAGGCCGATCCCGAGGATCAACCCTGCGAACATCAGGCCCAGCGGGTCCATCATCAGCGAGAAGTCGAGCCCCAGCGCGGGGACCCAGGCGGCCGACACCGCGACGCTTTCGCCAGCCAGAACCTGATTTGCAAGCGACAGCGCGAGCGCCAGGCCCAGGGCGCTGGCGCCGGCGGCGATGCCGGCATGGATCGCCTTGCCGCGGTCGGCAAGCACGGCGATCAGGAGGGCGGCGACGAAGGGCAGGCCGGCAAGGATAAAGAGCGTCAGGGAAATCGGCATCGTCGGTACGAATTCATCCTTCGGGCGCACAGCTTTCGTGCGCCCCATAACCATAACGGGCCGCGCAATGCCACCGGATTTGGGATTTTCGCACCGGTCGCGGGCTGCGACACGCCCTTGATTGCACCGGGCGCATGGGCATATATACCCCTATACGGTATTTGTGTCCGTCCGATCCGGGCACCCGTTTGCGAGGAAATTCAGTGAAACCCGACAATACGCTGATCGTCAACCGGTTGCGCCGGATCGAGGGCCAGGTGCGCGGCGTCGCGCAAATGGTCGAGGACGATCGCTATTGCATCGATATCCTGACGCAGGTCCAGGCGGTCAAGGCCGCGCTCGGCCGCGCCGAAAGCGAGATCCTCAAGCGCCATGCCGCCTGCTGCGTCTCCGAAGCGATCGCCAGCGGCGATGCGTCGGAGCAGAAGGTCAAGTTCGACGAACTCATCGACCTGTTCGAACGGGCGAAACGATAGGCCCGGTCTTGTCGCCATCCCGCCAATCCATCGAGGAATTGACCATGCTTGCCACCATCCGATCCGCCGTATTCCGCCGCAGCCTTGCCGGTGCGCTCATGGCCGGCGGCACGCTCGTCTCCTGCAGCGCTCAGGCGGCCAGTTTCACCATGTACCGCGACGCCTCCTGCGGTTGCTGCAGCGCCTGGGCCGATCATGTCGAGCACGGCGATGAACACAGCGTCGAGACGGTCAACCACCCGGACATGCGCGCGGTCAAGGCCGAGCACGGCGTGCCCGCCCGGCTCCAGTCGTGTCACACCGCGGTGGTCGAGGGCTATGTGATCGAGGGCCATGTCCCCACCGCGGATATCGAGCGGTTGCTGGCCGAGCGTCCTGCGGGCGTTACCGGGCTGGCGGTTCCCGGAATGCCGGTCGGTTCGCCGGGAATGGAGCATGGCGATCATCGCCAGGCCTATCAGGTCGTCGCCTTCGGCCCTGACGGCATGCGGGTCTGGGCGAGCTATCCCGCGCAACCCGCTGCCGGATCGTGAGCACCGCGAAAACCGCCAGCGTCCATCGCATGGTCATGCCCGACCATGTTTGCCCCTATGGCCTCAAGACCATCGACCTGCTCGAGCGCGAGGGCTTTACGGTCGAGGATCACCATCTGACGACGCGCGGCGAGACCGACGCTTTCAAGGAAGAGCACGGGGTCGCGACCACGCCGCAGACCTTCATCGATGGCCGGCGGATCGGCGGCTATGACGATCTGCGCGCGCATTTCGGCAAATCCGTCGCGCAGGAGGGTGAGACCAGTTACCAGCCGGTGATCGCGATCTTCGGCGTGGCGTTCCTGATCGGGCTCGCGATCAGCTGGTATGTGTTCGACACCATTTTCACGATTGCGGCGGTGGAGTGGTTCGTCAGCCTCTCGATGTGCTTCCTCGCGGTCCAGAAGCTCCAGGATTTGCGCAGCTTCTCGACCATGTTCCTCAATTACGACCTGCTGGCGCGGCGCTGGGTTCGCTACGGCTATATCTATCCCTTCGGCGAGGCGCTGGCGGGCGTGCTGATGGTCGCGCATGCGCTGCCGATCGTCTCGGTGCCGGTCGCGCTGTTCATCGGCAGCGTCGGTGCGGTCAGCGTGTTCAAGGCGGTCTATATCGATAAGCGCGAGCTCAAATGCGCCTGCGTCGGCGGCAATTCCAACGTGCCTCTGGGGTTCGTTTCTCTTACGGAGAACCTGTTCATGATCGGAATGGGGCTGTGGATGGGCGCCAGGGCGCTGGGCTGGATCGCGGCCTAGCGCGGCAGACGAGGTTAAGGCGAGGCAAACAGGAGGACTCAACCATGACGACACAAAGCAAGGATCACCCGAACGGCGGAGGCGGGTCGAACTACTGGCGCTTCATGGCGATGGTCTCGACCTCGACCGTGATCATGTTCGGCCTGATGTACGCCAACACCTATGTCGTCGATCATGTCTTCTGGAGCGAGACGCGCTTCTGGATGATGTTCATGATGGGCGCGATGATGATGGCGGTGATGCTGCTTTTCATGTGGGGGATGTACAAGGACCGGACCAAGAACCTCGTTATCCTCGGCGTCGCTGCGGTCGTCTTCGTCCTGGCTGTGTGGCTGATGCGCAGCCAGACGACCATCGACGATACCGATTACATGTCGGCGATGATCCCGCATCATTCGATCGCGATCATGACCAGCGAACGGGCGAATATCGACGATCCCCGGGTTCGCGAACTGGCCGACGAGATCATCGCCGCGCAACGTCGCGAGATCGCCGAGATGAAGGCGCTGATCGCGGATATCGAAGCGAACGGCGTTCAGCGCGCGCCAGAATAGCGCGACAAGCCTCCTCACCGGCTCCGTGCCGTCAGCCGCCGTGGCCGTAGGACCGGACCGCGCTGTGGCCGAACAGTTCGAACACATCCTCGCCCGCCATGGGTTTTCCGAACAGGAACCCCTGGATGTACTGGCAGCCCTCACGCTTGAGGATGTCGAATTGTTCGTCGAGCTCGACCCCTTCCGCGAGCGTGTCCATTCCCAGCGCGTCGGCCAGCGTGGTGATCGCGCGGATCACGGCGTGGGCGTTGCCGCCCTGGCCGAGGTCCTTCACGAAGCTGCGGTCGATCTTGACCTTGTCGAAGGGGAAGGAGCGCAGATAGCTCAGCGAGGAATAGCCGGTTCCGAAATCGTCCAGCGCGATCCGCACGCCGAGACTGCGCAGATTGTGGAGCGTGGAAAGCGTGCGCTCGATATCGACGATGAAGATGCTCTCGGTGATCTCCAGCTCGAGCCGGCTGGGCGCCAGCCCGCTGGTCGCCAGCGCCTGCAGGATGGTCTGCGCCAGATTGGGCGCTGCGAACTGTTTGGGCGAGATATTGACCGCGACCGAGACCTCGCCGGGCCATTGCGCGGCCTGGCGGCAGGCTTCGCGCAGCACCCAGTCGCCGATCGGAATGATCAGCCCGGTTTCCTCGGCCAGCGGAATGAAATCCATCGGGCCGATCAGCCCGCGCTCGGGATGCGGCCAGCGAATTAGCGCCTCGAAGCCTTTCAGCTCTTCCTCGGCCATGTCGTAGAGCGGCTGGAAGTTCAGCACGAAGCCGCCCTCGCGGATCGCGGTGCGCATATCGAGTTCGGTCTGACGCCGCTTGCGTGCGAGTTCGTCGAGTTCGGGCTCGAAGAAGTGATAGGTCGATTTGCCTTCGCTCTTGGCCCGATAGAGCGCCAGATCGGCGTTTTTCATAAGCGTGGAGGCATCCCTGCCATCGCCGGGTGCCATCGCGATGCCGAGGCTGGCAGTGCATTCGGCCTGTTGCCCGTCGATAGTGACCTGGCGTTCGAAGCAGGCGCTGATGCGCTCGGCCACTGCTGCCAGGCTCGATGCTCCGGGGGGGATCGCCAGCATGAGGACGAATTCGTCGCCGCCCAGCCGCGCGATCAAGGCTTCGGGCAGGCAGGCCTCCAGATGCGCGGCAATATCGCGCAGCAGGGCGTCGCCGGCCGGGTGGCCCAAAGTGTCGTTGACCAGCTTGAAATCGTCGAGATCGACATAGACGACCATCACCCGATCGCCGTCCTTGAGCCGCGGCAGCGCCTGGTCGAGCTGCTCGAGAAAGAACTTGCGGTTGGGCAGCCCGGTGAGGTCGTCGTGTAGTCCGACATGCATGATCTTGCGCTCGCGCTCCTCGATCGCGGCGACCATCACATTGAAGCTGGTAGCGAGCCTTCCGATCTCGTCGTCGGAGCCGGTGGCCAGATCGACATCGCGACCCTCGGCAATCAGGCGGGTGGCCTCGTCGAGCTTTTGCAGCGGGCCGGTGACCGTGCGCGCAACGCGCCAGCTCAAGCCCACGACCAGCACGATCCCGCCCAATGCCAGCGCGGCAAGGAGATATTGCAGCGAAGAATATTGCGCGAGCGAGCGGCTCAGCGAGTGGCGCAGCACCAGTCGCGGTTCGAGCCCCTCCTGCAGTGCCGGAACGCTCGACACCTGGTAGAGAAAGCGCTCGTCTGCGGTCCGCTCGAACACCTCGCCATTGGTGGCAAGCCGCATCCATTCGGGCAGGTCGCCCGCGAGTTCGACCCGCGCATCGAGCTCGATTGCGGCGAGCTGGACGAGGCGGTCGAGTTCGGCGCGGTCGAGCGGCTGGGCGAGCACCAGCCAGCCGGTGAGGTCCGGCGACATGATCGGCGATGCGGCGGCGAGCGACAATTGCCCGCCGACACGGATGATGCCGCGCTGGCGTCCTTCGTCGAGCGCGGACCACATGGCCTCGGTCGATCCGATCCGGGCATCGCCTGCGGCGACAAGGCTGCCATCGAGCCCGACGACAAAAGCGGCATCGCTCCGTGAGCGCGACTTGAGGCTTTCCAGTGCACTGCCGATGGTGGCGCCGTCTCCGGTGGCAACGGCCTCGCGAAACCCGAAATCGCGCGCCAGCACATCCGCCGAGCCGCGCATCTGGCTGGCGCGCAGCGTCAGGATCTCGTCGAACACCCGCGCATTGGCCGCCATGTCGCGCGCGGCGCTGTTTTCGCCGAAGCGCGACAGTCCTTGATCGGCGATCAAAGCGGTGGCGGCCAGCACCAGCGCGAACAGGCCGGCATAGAGCACCGCGATGCGCAGCTTGAGCGAGCCGAAACGCAGGGCGTCGATGCGGAACGGCATTGCGATCACCGCAGGCGCACTCCCAGCCTGCGCGATTGAGCTCCGGCGGCGATCGTGACGCCCTTGCTGGTTTCATTGCCCGGCGCGCGCAGACGCGGGTGCCAAACGGTCAGATTGGCGGTCCCGGCCGGAATGTTGCCGAGCGCGACATAGCCATTCGCATCGGTCTTGCCCGCAAAGGGCGTGTCGGTGACGCGGATGTAGCCGCGCATGGCATCGTGGATGTTGCAACCCAGCGCGACGGTGCCGGCGATGGGGAAATTCTGCGTGCGCGTCTGGTCGCGTCCATAGAGGTCGATTGTAAACCGCGCGGGCTTCGAGAAGCTGTAGACCGAATGGCGCACCCGATCGAGATTGGGGAAGGCGACCGTGCTGCCCCTGGCGATGACCAGCGTGCCGGGCACGAATTGCTGGTCCTTCTGCGCCATCGCCATGCGCCACGGGAACCGGATCGGGCCCGCGGGGCTGCGCGAGGACGCCAGTTCGACCACCGCATCGCGCACCGGCATGCCGCGCTCGTCGACGATCTGGACCCGCAGCGAATTGCCCGGCGCGGCCTGCGCGGCAATGGCCAAGCCCGAACCCACGAGAATCGCAACGAGAAGAGAACGCAGGCGTGTCATGCTCGAAGCACCTAGCTGCCACCCGTTAAGAACTTCTCCACCGATGCTTAGCCCGTAATTAACCCCGAGCGGCTAGCTCATCCGCCATGCGAACCCCATGCGTTGCGACCGGCCTGATGCTGGCAATACTCTCCGCCCAGCCTGCCCATGCCGACGATCTCGAATGGTTCGAGGGCGGCAAGCTCGTGCTTACCAATGGCGTGACCACCATCGAAGGCACCAGCGGGGGCGGCATCGCCACTTGGGCGACGATTGCCGGTCTGGAGATGGACAATGGCGTGGGCGTTTCGGGCCATGCCACGATCATCGAACTCCCCGATTACGGCTGGCAGAGCCACGGTGTTGCTGTCGGCATCGCCAACCGCGTGGAGCTGTCCTACGCCCGCCAGAATTTCGACACCCGCGATGTCGGCACCGCGCTGGGGCTGGGCGAGGGCTATGTTCTCAACCAGGACATCTTCGCCGCCAAGCTGCGGCTGCTGGGCGACGTCGTCTATGGCGACCCGCTGCTGCCGCAGGTCAGCCTCGGCGTCGAATACAAGCGCAGCCTCGATGGCGATGTCGCCGCTGCGGTCGGCGCGGCGAGGGCCGAGGGGCTGGATTACACGCTCAGCGCCACCAAGCTGTTCCTGTCGCGCAGCGTGCTGGTCAACGCCACCGCGCGGCTGACCGAGGCGAACCAGAACGGGCTGCTCGGTTTCGGCAGTGCGGCAGGGGCAGGCCATTCGCTGCAGTTCGAAGGCTCGCTCGGCTACCAGCTGTCGCGCCGCGCGGTGATCGGCGCTGAAGTCCGCACCAAGCCCGACAATCTCGGGCTCGGCGAGGACGACTGGTTCGACCTGTTCGCCGCCTATGCGGTCACCGACAACATCACCGTGACCGCCGCCTATGTCGATCTCGGCTCGATCGCCACTTTCGAAGACCAGCGCGGGGCCTTCCTGTCCGCGCAGGTCGCCTTCTAGGATTTGTCCATGCTCGCCACCGCTGCCGCCGCCATCGCGTTGATCTTCCTCCAGCAGGCGCCAGCCGAGGATATCGACTGGGACGCCGAGTTCGGTGTCGAGGAGCGCGAGCGCGATCCCGCAACCGGGGAATTCCCCGTCGATCCCTACGAAAAAAGCAATGCAAATGCCGGGGCCGAACCCTTCGCCAATGGCAGGCTGGCGGCGGCATTCGGCGGGCGGGAGGGCATCCGCCGGATCGCCGAACGCACGGTCGAGCTGAGCGAAGCCGATCCGCGGATCGCGGAAATCTTCGTCGCGCATGACACGGTGCGGCTCAAGCGCACGCTGTCCGAACAGTTCTGCTATCTGCTGGGCGCGGGCTGCGACTACACGGGGCGCGATATGCGCGCCACGCATGACGGGCTGGGCATCCGCACCGCGGACCTCAACGCGCTGGTCGAAAATCTCCAGCAGGCGATGCGGGAGGCAGGGGTGCCCTTCGCTGCCCAGAACCGCCTGCTGTCCAAGCTCGCGCCGATGTCGGGCGACGTGGTCGAGCGCTGACCCCGACTTTGCGTCCGCTGGCTTGCGCCGATCCGGTCAGAAGCCGACCGAGCGTAGCCGGGCGTTGCGCGACAAACCCTCGATGGCGCGGATCATCGGCCCCTGCAGTTCAATCTCGCGACCCGCAAGATGTGCGGCGTCCTTGCCCAGCAGGATTTCATAGCTCCCCGGCTCGATGATCACTCGCCCGTCCGCGTGAATGTCGCCCAGCTCTTCCAGCCCCAGTTCGAACTGCACGCGCCGGTTTTCGCCTGCGGCAAGCGCGACCCGCCGGAAACAGCGCAGCTGGGTTTCGGCACACGCCTCCCACGCGGGAGAGCGCAGATAGAGCAGCACGGTTTCGATACAGTCGTGCTCGCCGCAATTGTGCAGGCTGGTCCCCGCGATCAAGCGATCGGTACCGAATTCGACGGCCATGTCGCTGTAGGTGACGGGCGAATAGCCCAGGCCGTGGCCGAACGGCAGGCTCGCGGTCCGGTCGTCGGCCAAAAGCGCGAGCGGCATGCGGCCCGAAGGATTGACCTGCCCGACCAGCACTTCACCCAATGCGGTTTCGCAGCCTTCGTATCCGGTCCAGGCCAGCAGGCGAGCCGGGATCTGCTGCGCGAGATCGCCCAGATCGACCGGCAGCCGGGTCAATTCTATCAGCGCGAAACACCGATTTGCGTTGAACAGGGCCCGCATCAGAGCATTGGCAGCCGCGCCCAGCCCAAGCATCGGCTTTCCGTCGATCGGTTCGCAATCGCTATCGCGGAGCGCCAGCAGGACGGTGTCGCTGCGAGTCGCCGCGTCGCAGGCAATGCCGATGGCGAGCCCGTCGGCAGCGATCGGCGCGAAGGGAATCGCGCAGTCCTCGCTCCGCAATGCCAATCCGGAAACCGCGCTGTGCTCGATTCCGAATTCGCCAAGCGCCTTGCGCAGTCCGACCGTCGATTCGGTGCACGTCCCGACCACCAGCACTCGACCCAAATCGCGTGACAACGGCAGCAGCTCGTCCTCGTTGCGCAACAGCACCATGGATTTGCGCGCGAGGTCCTCGATCGCCGCGCGGCCCGCGAAGATCGCGTTGGTAGACCGCTTCGCCGTTGCCCCCAGCTTCAGATAGGGGTCGCGGAACAGGCCGAGGTCGCTTTTTGCCCCGAGTACCCTGCGGACGGCCTCGTCGATCATGGTTTGCGAAAGATAGCCCTCGCTCATGCCGCTGGCGAGCTCTTGCCGATCGGTTTCATGCGACTGCGCGGCGCCGAGTCGCGCGAGCCGCCGCCATGCTCCCAGATCGATGCCAGCATAGGCAAGGTGGATATCCGAAACCGAACCATCCTCCAACTCCCCAGGGATCGCGGGCAGTTCCTCGATTCCGGCGGGATCGCTCTTGCGCAGGATCACGCGGATCAACCGTTCGCTCGCTTCCCGCTCCGGACCCGCCGGCGGCAGGGGGCCGTAGCACAACAGGCAGAGGACATTCTCCAGCTCGGATGGCGAATTGCCCTGCAGGCCTTCGATCATCGCACGTGCGATCTGTTCGACCAGATGGCGCGAGGTTCCGAAACTGGATGCGGGATCCCAAGGGGCACTGGACAGATGGTGGACGGCAGGCGTGGCCACAAGATTCCAGCCCCGATGGATTCCCTCGGCGGCGACCGAACGTGCGACGCTTGCGATCGCCTTGTCGTCCCAGCTTGCCGCCATGGCCAGAGGCTGCGGCCAGAGCCCTTGCGTGGCCGAGCCACCCTTGCTGGAAAACAACAGCGGAATGCCGAAGCGCGACTGTTCGACTGCCATGGTCTGCAGCTCGAGCGCCTCCTCGCGGTCCCCGACACCCTCGATCGCCGTCACCTGGCCGGCCCTCAACGCGGCAAGGACCTCCTCGGTGATTGAGCCGGAACTCGTGCGGTTGCCTTGGGCAAGCCGGACGACGCGCAGCTGGCCGAGTTTCTCCTCCAGCGTCATGTAGCTGAGCATATCCTCGACCAGACGCGCGCGACCGGTCCTGTCGATCCCGGGCGCCGTCATTGAGCCTGCGCTCCGGGCGATGGAAAGCTGGTGCAGCCGTGAGCCGCGTAGCGGGGGCCGGTTGCCCGGCGATTGATGAGTGGTGCTGCCATAGTGCTCCTTTGGCGCAAGTCGCTGGCCGTCGACGCAAGGGTCGGGGCATGAAAATCGTTGCGGGCCACCAGAGCGCGACCGAGGCCAGCTCCGAGAGTCGGTGAAAGAAGTTAATTTCGGGTTTGGTAGGCGCCGTCTGCGGAGCGCTCGCGCACGCTCCACACTTCCATCTTGCGACGCGTCTGGGCCTTTGGCCGTGAACGGCCACTGTATGCCGAAGTCAGCTTGGGGAAACGCGTTTCCGCAGATTGGGGCCCGGGAATGCGCCCACCGGTATGGCTCCCTTCGGTACGAGAAGCCCATTTACACAATTGTCGATACCTTTATATGCTTACGGCAATGGCTATCGAAACGACCTTCAGGGCCTTGGCCGACAACACCCGCCTGCGCATCCTGCGGCTGGTCGGCTCGATGGAGCTCGCGGTCGGGGAGATCGCGCAGGTGCTCGGCCAGAGCCAGCCGCGCGTGTCGCGCCACATCGGCATTCTCGCCAGCGCGGGCCTCGCCGAACGGCGCCGCGAAGGCAGCTGGGTGTTCCTCCGCGCGGCGGCTGCGGGCGATCACGCCACGCCGCTGCGGCAAGCGATCGCCGCCATGCTCGAATGCGCCGAGCAGGAAGATTCCGATTTCGCCCGCGCCTGCGTGCAGGATCGCCAGCGTCTGGCGGCCATCCGCTCCACGCGTGAACAGCAGGCGGCGGCCTATTTCGCCGCGCATGCGCATGATTGGGACGAATTGCGCCGGATGCACACCTCGGACGAGCAGGTCGAGACCGCGCTCGCGCAGGCGCTCGACACCCAAGGCCTTGGGCGCCTGCTCGATATCGGCACCGGAACCGGGCGGATGGCTGAGCTGTTCGCCCGCTCGGCGGATCATATCGTCGCGCTCGACAAGAGCCTGGCGATGCTGCGGGTCGCGCGTGCCAAGCTCCAGCACCTGCCGACCGACCACGTCGAACTGGTGCAGGGCGATTTTGCCGGCTTGCCATTTGCCGACGCGGTGTTCGACACCGTGCTGTTTCACCAGGTGCTACATTTCGCCCCCGATCCCGCTGCGGCTCTGGCTGAGGCGGGGCGGGTGCTCAGGCCCGGGGGGCGCGTCGCGATCGTCGATTTCGCGGCGCATCAACGTGAGGAGCTGCGCGAGAAGCACGCTCATGCACGGCTTGGTTTTCGCGACGATCAGATGGCAGGATTTCTGGTCGATGCGGGCTTTGTGGCGAGCGACCCCCAAGCGCTCGAGGGCGGCGAGCTGGTTGTAAAAATCTGGGTCTGCGCCCGGCTGGACGCGCATCCGGCCCGTTCTGATAACGCCCGATCCGACAACGAACGGAAGGTAGCCTCGTGAGCCCCACTCTCGACCAGATGCAGGAAGCGCGCACCGCGCTCGACGCGCCGCTGTTCTCCGGCCTGCCCGGCGATATCGATGTGAGTTTCGAATTCTTCCCGCCCAAATCGGAGAAGATGGAAGCGCAGTTGTGGGCCTCGATCAAGGAGCTCGCACCGCTCGATCCCAGCTTCGTCTCGGTAACCTATGGCGCGGGCGGCACCACCCGCGAGCGCACCCATCGCACCGTCGCGCGGATCATCGAGGAAGCCGGTCTGCCCGCCGCGGCGCATCTCACCTGCGTCGATGCCAGCAAGGCCGAAATCCGCGAGATCGCCGAGCAATATTGGGAAGCGGGCGTGCGCCACATCGTCGCGCTTCGCGGCGATCCACCCGATCAGGCGCGCAAATTCGCCCCGCACCCGGAAGGCTTCGCCAGCGCCGCCGAACTGGTCGCCGGCCTGCGCGAAGTGGCCGATTTCGAAATCTCGGTCGCCGCCTACCCCGAGACGCATCCCGAGGCCGACTGCCCCGCCAGCGATCTCGACAATCTCAAGCGCAAGCTCGACGCCGGGGCGACGCGCGCGATCACGCAGTTCTTCTTCTCGCCCGACACCTTCTTCCGCTTCCGCGATGCCGCGCAAGCCCACGGTATCGACGCGCCGATCGTGCCCGGCATCCTCCCGGTGACCAATGTCGCGCGCGCCCGCGAGTTCGCTGGATTGTGCGGCGCGGCGATTCCCGACTGGATGGACGGGCTGTTCGAAGGGCTCGACAGCCGTCCCGCTGCGCGTCAGCTGGTGGCCTCGACCCTCGCCGCCGAGTTGTGCCGTCGGCTCTATGCGGGCGGGGTGCGCGAATACCATTTCTACACGCTCAACCGCGCCGATCTCAGCTTCGCGATCTGCCACATGCTGGGCCTGCGGCCCGAAGGAGACTCGTGATGGGCGCTCGCGAACTGTTGCAGGCGGAGGCAGCCAAGCGCATCCTGATTACCGATGGGGCGTTCGGCACCGAAATCCAGAACTGGAAACTGGACGAGGCGGCCTATGCCGGCAATCTTGGCCTGTCGCACGACCAGAAGGGCAACAACGATATCCTCGTGATTACCAAGCCGGAGGTGATCGAGTCGATCCACCGCGCCTATTTCGAAGCGGGCGCCGACATTGCCGAAACCAACACCTTTTCCGCCAATCGGATCAGCCAGGCGGATTACGGGGCCGAACATCTCGTGCGCGAGATAAACGTGGAATCGGCCCGGCTGGCGCGCAGCATCGCGGATGAGTTCGCAGCGAAGGATGGCCGACCCCGTTTTGTCGCCGGCGCGCTGGGGCCCACGAACAAGACCCTGTCGCTGTCGCCCGAGGTCAACGATCCGGGGTATCGCGAGATCGAGTTCGATTTCCTCAAGGACGTGTACCGCGAACAGATCGATGCCCTGGTCGAAGGCGGGGTCGATTTCATCCTGATCGAAACGGTCTTCGACACGCTCAATGCCAAGGCAGCGGTGATGGCGGCGATGGAGGCGGCGACCGACCTGGGACGCGATCTGCCGATCATGATGTCGATGACGCTGACCGATCTTTCGGGACGCAATCTTTCCGGACACACCGTCGAGGCGTTCTGGCATGCGATCCGTCATGCGAAGCCGGTAACGATCGGGCTCAATTGCTCGTTCGGAGCGCAGCAGTTGCGGCCGCATGTGAAGACGTTGAGCGCGATCTGCGATACGCTGATCATGGTCTATCCCAACGCCGGTTTGCCGAACGAACTCGGCGAATACGACGAATTGCCGCATACCACCGCAGAACTGGTCGGCGAATGGGCGGATCAGGGCCAGGTCAATGTGCTGGGCGGATGCTGCGGATCGACGCCCGATCATATCAGGGCGATCGCCGACGCAGTGCGGGACGTCCCGCCAAGAGCAATTCCCACGCCGGAGGTGCGGACACGTCTTGCCGGCCTCGAACCGTTCACGATGGCTGCGTAGGCGCGTTTTGTCGTTCTCCGAATTCGCAGCCGCTTCGCCCGCTAACGAAGGCAAACCCAATCGTGTCGCTCGATAAAGCCGCCTCCTCGACCAGTTTCGTCAATATTGGCGAGCGAACCAATGTCACCGGGTCCGCCCGGTTCAAGAAGCTGGTCATGGCCGGCGACTATGCCGCCGCCGTCGAAGTGGCTCTCCAGCAGGTCGAAGCCGGTGCGCAGGTGCTCGACGTCAACATGGACGAGGGCCTGCTCGACGCGCACGAGGCGATGACGACGTTTCTCAAGCTGATCCAGGCCGAACCGGACATCGCGCGGATCCCTGTCATGGTCGACAGTTCGAAATGGGACGTGATCGAGGCGGGGCTGAAATGCGTCAGCGGCAAGCCGATCGTGAATTCCATCAGTATGAAGGAAGGCGAGGAGCAGTTCCTCGATCACGCGCGCAAATGCATGAACTACGGCGCCGCCGTGGTGGTGATGGCGTTCGACGAGGTCGGACAGGCCGACACGAAGGAACGCAAGGTCGAAATTTGCGAGCGCGCCTACAAGCTGCTGGTCGGGATCGGCTTCCCGCCCGAGGATATCATCTTCGATCCCAACGTCTTCGCCGTGGCAACGGGGATCGAGGAGCACAATAATTACGGCGTCGATTTCATCGAGGCTTGCCGCGAGATCAAGGCGCGGTGTCCCCATGTCCATATCTCGGGCGGACTGTCCAACCTGTCCTTCTCGTTCCGGGGCAACGATACGGTCCGCAAGGCGATGCATTCCGTGTTCCTGTACCACGCCATTCCGGCGGGTATGGACATGGCCATCGTCAACGCCGGCCAGCTCGACGTCTACGACCAGATCGAAACCGAATTGCGGACGGCCTGTGAAGATGTGATCATGAACCGCGATCCCGATGCGGGCGAGCGGCTGGTGGCGCTGGCCGAGCGGTTTCGCGGTACCGATCCAGTGGCGGAAAAACAGGCTGCGGAATGGCGCAGCTACCCCGTCGCCAAGCGGCTCGAACATGCTCTCGTCAAAGGGATCGATGCGCATGTCGTGGACGATACCGAGGAAATGCGCGCCGCCACCGAAGCGGCCGGCGGGCGCCCGATCGAGGTAATCGAGGGCCCGCTCATGGACGGGATGAACGTGGTCGGCGATCTGTTCGGCAGCGGCAAGATGTTCCTGCCGCAGGTCGTCAAATCCGCGCGCGTGATGAAGAAGGCGGTCGCCCACCTGATCCCTTTCATCGAGGCGGAGAAGGATCTCCTCCCCGAAAGCCAGCGCAAGGCCAAGGGCAAGATCGTGATGGCGACCGTGAAGGGCGACGTCCACGATATCGGCAAGAACATCGTCGGCGTGGTGTTGCAGTGCAACGGCTACGACGTGATCGATCTGGGCGTCATGGTGCCATGGTCGCAAATCCTGCAAGCGGCGAACGAGAACCAGGCGGACATGATCGGATTGTCGGGCCTGATCACCCCCTCGCTGGACGAGATGGTAACCGTGGCTGAAGAAATGGCGCGTGCACAAATGACCATGCCGCTGCTGATCGGCGGGGCGACCACCAGCAAGGTCCATACCGCACTACGGATCGATCCCGCCTACCTCGGCCCGGTGATCCACGTTCTGGATGCCAGCCGCGCCGTCGGTGTGGCGAGCCGCCTGCTGTCGGACACGCAACGCGATAGCTTTGTTGATGACACCGCCGACGAATATGTCCGGGTCCGCGATGCCCGCGCGGGCAGGGTGCCCAGCGAACTGCTCGCCCTCGCCGATGCGCGGGCGCGCGCCTTTCCCGCAGATTTCGCCGACAAGCCGGCCGCGCCGCTGCAGCCGGGGCTCCATGTCTTCGAGGACTGGTCGCTCGCAGAATTGCGCGATTATATCGACTGGACGCCGTTCTTCCGCGCCTGGGAATTGCACGGCAATTATCCCGCCATTCTTGAGGACGATGTGGTCGGCGAAAGCGCGCGCAGCCTGTTCGCCGATGCACAGGCGATGCTCGACCGCATCGTCGAGGAAAAATGGCTCACCGCGCGCGGGGTCTGCGGGTTGTGGCCCTGCCACCGCGAGGGGGACGACATCACGCTCGACCTGCCCGATGGCGGCGATCCGGTCGTCCTCCCCTTCCTGCGCCAGCAGGTGAAGAAGAGCCGCGACCGCGCCAATTTCTGCCTCGCCGATTTCATCGACCCGGCGGGCGACTGGATGGGCGGTTTTGCGGTCGGCATCCACGGGCTGGACGAGCATTCCGCCCGTTTCCAGGCCGACAAGGACGATTATTCGGACATCCTGCTCAAGGCGCTCGCCGATCGTTTTGCCGAAGCTCTGGCCGAGCGGCTGCACCAGCATGTCCGCACCGATCTGTGGGGCTATGCACCCGGAGAGCAGCTCACTAATCTGGCGCTGATCAAGGAACAGTACCGCGGCATCCGCCCCGCGCCGGGCTATCCCGCCTGCCCCGATCACAGCCTCAAACCCGCGTTGTTCGAACTGCTCGATGCCGAAAAGAACGTCGGGCTCGAGCTGACCGAGAGCTTCGCCATGTTCCCCACCGCGGCGGTCAGCGGGTTCTATTTCGCGCATCCCGAGGCGGCCTACTTCGGCGTCGCCCGCATCGGCCGCGACCAGCTCGAGGATTATGCAGCGCGGCGCGGGGTCGAAATTTCCACCGCCGAGCGCTGGCTGCGCCCCAATCTCGATTGACCGGCGGGGCGCAATCGCGCAGGGCGGTGCGGTCGGCGGCAGGAGCGATTCTGCTGCGGGCACGCGCGGGAGAGATCGCGGGGCCGGGCAGGCCCCCGGCGCCGAAGGAGCAACCGCCCCGGAAACTCTCAGGCCAACGGACCGCGCGGGCCTCTTCGACACTCTGGAAAGCGTCGCTCCTTCAAGGGGCGGCCACCGAAGGGGTAAGCCCGTCCATTCACGGGCCAGTCTCTCAGGTCACCCGACAGAGGGGGCATGGATTGGAACGCGCCCAGCCCGGGCGCGAATATGCATGCTGTCGGGACGATTGATGAGCGAAGCCGAAGACCTTTCCGCCGAAGACCTTCCGGACGAAACCCCGGCCAAGCTGCCGCTCGATGCCTGGCATCGCGGCAAGGGCGCGCGCATGGTGCCCTTCGCGGGCTATGAAATGCCGATCCAGTACGAAGGCATCGTCATCGAGCACGACTGGACGCGCGAACAGGCCGCGCTGTTCGATGTCAGCCATATGGGCCAGCTGCTGGTTTCGGGCGAACGCGCGGCGGATGAGCTGGAAAAGCTGCTCCCCGGAGCGATCGCCACGCTCAAGCCGGGCCGCGTGCGCTATTCGCTGCTGCTCAATGAGGACGGCGGCATTCTCGACGATCTGATGGTGACCAATGTCACCCCCTGGATCGATGGCGACGAGGAAGCGGGCACGGAGGGCCACTGGGGCGAACCGACCTACTACCTCGTGGTCAATGGCGCGATGAAATGGGACGATATCGCCCATTTGCGCGAACATCTCGACGACGATGTGACGCTTACCCATCTCGATGACCAGGCGCTGATCGCGCTGCAGGGCCCCAATGCCGCGACCGCGCTCAACCGCGTGATGCGCGGGGTGCCCGAACGGCTCGTGTTCATGCAGGCGCTCGACTATCAGTTTGGCGAATGGCCGCTGCGGATCACCCGCGCGGGCTACACCGGCGAGGACGGTTTCGAGATCTCCGTGCCCGCCGAATTCGTTGAATCGCTCGCCGATCGCCTCTGCGCCGAGATCGAGGTCCGTCCCGCCGGGCTGGGCGCGCGCGACAGCCTGCGGCTCGAGGCCGGGCTGCCGCTCTACGGGCACGACCTCACCGCCGAGATCGATCCGGTCACCGCCGATCTGACTTTCGCGCTCACCAAGAGCCGCCGCGAACAGGGCGGCTGGATGGGCCACGCCGGCTGCGCCGCAAAGCTGACCGAAGGCTGCGCCAATACGCGCGTCGGGCTGGTGCTCGAAGGGCGGCTGCCCGCCCGCGAAGGCGCGCCGGTCTATTCGGGCGGCACCGAGATCGGCCGCGTCACCAGCGGCGGGTTCTCGCCCACGCTCGGCCATCCGATCGCGATGGCCTATCTCTCCGCCGATTTCACCGAGGTAGGCACCGAGGTCGAAGTCGAGGTTCGCAAGAAGCGGCTACCCGCAAAGGTCGCCGCTTTGCCTTTCGTCCCCCACCGCTACTACCGAGGGAAGTGACCCGATGGCCCGCTACTTCACCGATGAACACGAATGGATCGATGTCGAAGGCGATACCGCCACGGTCGGCATCACCGATTACGCGCAGGAACAGCTTGGCGACATCGTCTTCGTCGAACTGCCCGATGTCGGCGCCCAGCTGGCCAAGGGCAAGGACGCCGCAGTGGTCGAGAGCGTCAAGGCGGCAAGCGACGTCTACGCTCCGATCAGCGGCGAGGTGATCGAGGCAAACGATGCGCTCGACGACGATCCGGCGCTGGTCAATTCCAACCCCGAGGAAGAAGGCTGGTTCTTCAAGCTGACCATCGCCGACAAGGCCGAGCTCGACGGGCTGATGGACGCCAAAGCCTACAAGAGCTTCTGCGACGAATTGTGACATATTCCCCCTCCCGTTCGCCGGAGGGGAAAAGGAATTCCCATGCGCTACCTGCCCCTGACCCCCACCGACCGTTCGACCATGCTCGCAACCATCGGTGCCGACAGCGTCGATGCGCTGTTTGCCGATGTGCCTGCCGAAGCGCAGCTCGACGGGCCGATCCACGGCCTGCCGCATCACGCGAGCGAGATGGCGGTCGAGAAACACATGCGGCGGCTGGCGCAGCGCAATCTCGCGGCGGGGGATGCGGCGTTCTTCCTCGGGGCGGGGGCCTACCGCCACCATGTCCCCGCGACCGTCGATCACATCATCCAGCGCGGCGAGTTCCTGACCGCCTACACGCCCTACCAGCCCGAAATCGCGCAGGGCACGCTGCAGATGCTGTTCGAGTTCCAGACGCAGGTCGCGCGGCTCTATGGCTGCGCGGTGGCGAACGCCTCGATGTACGACGGCTCGACCGCCTGCTGGGAAGCGGTGGCAATGGCGGCGCGCGTGACCAGGCGCAATCGGGTCGTGCTCTCGGGCGCGCTGCACCCGCATTACGCCGAGGTCGTACGGACCATGGCCAAGTTCACAGCCGATACCATCGCCGATGCCCCGCCCGCCTTCCAGGCGCGGCCCGACGATGACGGGCTGATCGCGCGGATCGACAAGGAAACCTCCTGCGTCGTGGTGCAATATCCCGACATCCTCGGGCGGCTCCCCGATCTCGAGCGGATCGCCGAGGCAGCGCATGCCGAGGGCGCGCTGCTGGTGGTGGTCAACACCGAGCCGGTGGCGCTGGGCGCGCTCAAATCGCCGGGCGAATGCGGCGCGGATATCGTCGTCGGCGAAGGCCAGTCAATCGGGGTCGGGCTGCAGTTCGGCGGGCCCTATCTGGGCCTGTTCGCGGTCCGCGACCCCAAGCATGTCCGCCAGATGCCCGGGCGGCTGTGCGGCGAGACGCAGGATGCCGAGGGCAAGCGCGGCTTCGTGCTCACGCTCTCGACCCGCGAACAGCATATCCGCCGCGAGAAGGCGACCAGCAACATCTGCACCAACAGCGGGCTCTGCGCGCTGGCCTTCAGCGTCCACATGACGTTGCTGGGCGAGAAAGGTCTGAGGCAGTTGGCGCTGGAGAACCACCGCCTTGCTTGCCTAGCCGCCGAGCGGCTCGCCAAGGTTCCGGGCGTCGCGGTGCTCAACGAGAGCTTCTTTAATGAATTCACCGTGACGCTGGGCCGCGATGCCCGCGACGTGGTCCGCAGGCTGGCCGATCGCGGCGTACTCGCGGGCGTCTCGCTTGGGAGGCTCTATCCGCAGGCGAGCGCGCTGGCCGAAGGCCTGCTGGTGGCGGTCACCGAGACCACCACCGAGGAAGACATCGACACGCTCTGCGCCGCTCTCACGGAGATCCTGGCATGAACGCCCCCAATGCCTCGGGCTGGAAGCCCGGCACCCCCGTCACTGTCGACCACGCCATGGATGGCCCGCCAACGGTCACCGGCAACCGCGCGCTGATGCTCGAGGAACCGCTGATCTTCGAAATCGGGAACAGCGAGACGACCGGTGTCGATTTCTCTTCTCCACCACCTGAAGGAGAGGGGCTCCCGAACCGCCTCGGTGGGTTCGAGCGCTCGGAACCGATCAACCTGCCCGGCCTGTCCGAGCCCGAGACGGTGCGCCACTACACCCGGCTCAGCCGCCAGAACTACGCCATCGACCTCGGGCTGTTCCCGCTCGGCTCGTGCACGATGAAGCACAATCCGCGGCTCAACGAGAAGGTCGCGCGGCTGCCCGGTTTCGCCGACTGCCACCCGCTCGCGCCGATCCAGACCGTGCAGGGCGCGCTGGGCGTGATCCACGAGCTGAGCGAGTGGCTCAAAGCGCTGACCGGAATGCCCGCGGTGGCGATGAGCCCCAAGGCCGGCGCGCATGGCGAGCTGTGCGGCATCCTCGCGATCCGCGCCGCGCTCGAGGCGCGCGGCGATGTCCGCAAGGTCGTGCTGTGCCCCGAGAGCGCGCATGGCACCAACCCCGCCACCGCCGCCTTCGCCGGCTACGAGGTCGAGGACATCCCCGCGAATGCCGATGGCCGCGTGGACTTCGAGGCGCTCGAAGCGCGGCTCGGCCCCGACATCGCGGCGGTGATGATCACCAATCCCAACACCTGCGGGTTGTTCGAGCGCGATTTCAAGCGAATCGCCGATGCGGTCCATGCCGCGGGCGGGCTGGTCTATTGCGACGGCGCCAATTTCAACGCCATCGTCGGCCGGGTGCGCCCGGGCGATCTCGGCGTCGATGCGATGCACATCAATCTGCACAAGACTTTCTCCACCCCCCATGGCGGCGGCGGCCCCGGTTCGGGGCCGGTGGTTTTCTCCGAAGCGCTCGCACCCTTCGCGCCGCTGCCCTTCGTCGAAAAGCTCGATGACGGCAGCTTCCACCTGGTGGAGGAAGAAACCGCGCAGGAGCATCACGCCAGCACCTTCGGGCGGATGACCGCCTTCCACGGCCAGATGGGGATGTTCACCCGCGCGCTCGCCTATATCCTCAGCCATGGTGCCGACGGGTTGAAGCAGGTTGCCGAGGATGCGGTGCTCAACGCCAATTACATCCTGCGCAGCCTCGAGGACGTGCTTGCCGCGCCCTTTGCGCACAGCGGGCACTGCATGCACGAGGCATTGTTTGGCGATGAAGGCTTCGGCGGGGGGCTGTCGACGCTCGATCTCGCCAAGGGGCTGATCGACGAGGGCTTCCATCCGATGACGATGTATTTCCCGCTGGTGGTTCACGGTGCGATGCTGGTCGAACCGACCGAGACCGAAAGCAAGGCCTCGCTCGACCAGTTCATCGCCGCGCTGCGCAGTGTCGCGGAGCGCGCGAAGGCGGGCGACGAAACGCTCAAATCCGCGCCGCATTACGCGCCGCGGCGGAGGCTCGACGAGACGCAGGCAGCGCGCAAGCCGGTGCTGGCGTGGCAGGACCCGCCCGCGACCTCGTCCGCCCCGGCGGGCACACCGTCACGGAGCGAACGCGGCGGGCGCTAAGCCGGAGCGCTAGCGCGGCGGTTCGTCGTTGGCCTTCACCGTGATCCGGATCTGCTGGAGCGAGATGATCGCTACCCAGAAGCCGAGGACCGAGAGCGCGCTGGAGCCGAGCACGGTGAAGGCCGCGCCCTTGAGCCCGTTCCAGCCCATCGCGACATCGAGCAGCAGCAGCGAAAGCAGCGTTGGGCCGGCGCGGACCAGGAAGGCGGTGCCCGCGCGCCCGGCGCTGACCAGAAGCGATTCCAGGCTCGCCCCGACCAGCTCGATGGCGCCCGCGATGGCAAGGATGACCATCGCCCAATAGACCACGCCGAATTCCGGGCCGGCGATCAGCACCAGCCCCTGCCGCCCGAACAGCAGCGCGACTGCGACCGCCAGCACCCCGCCGATCAGCGCGATATTGGCCATTCGCCGCGCCATGTCGTGCGCGGCGTCGGCAGCCTGGACCAGCTCGGGATAGATCGCCTTGGAGACCGCCTGCGCCAGCTGGACCAGCGCCTGGCCGAGCTGGCTGGCGACGCGGAACCCCCCGGCAAACGCCTCGCCGCCGATCGCGCCGACCAGCAGGATCAGGACCTGCTTGCCGCCGACATTGAGGCTGCCCGACATGTTGGTCGCCCAGACGAAACGCCAGGCGCCGGGATGGGCGCGGGGAATCCGCGTCAGGCTGATCTGCGACAGGTCGATCCGTTCGCGCAGGCCGGCGACCACCCACAAGGTGGCGGCCACGGCCACCTCCGCCGCCGCCCAGGCGAGCACGAAGCCCAGCACCGTCGGCATGAAGAACACCGCCAGCACCGCGCCCAGCGCGCGGATCACCGGCTGCACCGCTTCCGCCGCAGTCGCCGCGCCATAGGCGAAGCGCAGCCGCAGCAGCCCCAGCGGAGTGGTGCGGATCGACAACAGCGAGATCAGGCAATAGCCAAACGCCACCCACATCAAATCGTCGGGGAGCGGCAGCCAGAATTGCGCGCTCCACACCAGCCCCGCCGCCAGCACCGCGCCCAGCGCCACCGACACCATGTCGAGCGCGATCGCGAAACCGGTCGCCTCGCCCGGGCCATCCCCGCCCGAACCCCAGCGGACCACGAATTGCCAGGTCTGGAAATTGGCGAGCCCTGTCACCGTCTGCCCGAGCGCCACCACCAGCGCGAAATAGCCGAAGCCGTCGAGCCCAAGCGTACGCGTCGCCAGCGCGAGATAGACCAGGCTCAGCACCGCGTTGACGCCGCGCCCGCCGAGCAGCCAGCCGATATTGCCGAACAGGCGTTTCATCGCGCCAACCGGGCTCCGCTACGCGGACCTTGCGGCGACCAGTTTTTCGGTGATCCGGTGCGAGCGCGGCTCGTCGACATCGATCGCGAATTCGCCGTTGGAGAGCACGATCGGCGCGAGCTTGTAGCCGAAGCGGCGCGAGATCTGCGCGAACAGCCGGTCCTTGTCGCCCCAGCCGAAATAGAACCGCGCGAGATTGAGCACACCGAAGGCCTTGGCGATCCGCCCGGGATATTTCACGAACTGCCCGCCGCTGCGCATGATCTCGGCGGCCGAGAGCGCGGCTTCATTGCCGATCCAGTAGGTGTTGCAATTGGAATAGCCGCCATCGGAGAATTCGTAGAACTTCTTCTGCCCTTCGGGATCGGCCGCCATGACGTCCTCCTTGCGCGCCAGCGCGGCTCCGGCATCGGCACTCGCGGCGAGGCATTTTGCGACGAATTCGGCATAGCCTTCGGGCGTCACCAGACAATTGTCGGCGGTGGTGATGACCAGCGGGAAGGTCGCACCCTCGGCGCCGGCCAGCACGCTGTCGACGAGGTTGAAGGCGCCGGGGCGGAACACCAGCCGGCCCTCGTTCTCGAGCCGCCCGACCAGCGGGATCGCGCGGATTTCACCGGCCTCGTGCGCGACGATCCGGATTTCGCCGATCCGCTCGCAAGCGGCCAGCGCGGCGACGACATGTTCGATCATCGGCTTGCCCGCGACCGGGACGACGCTTTTCTGGCTGACGTTGGCGGCGGCGGCGAGAGGATCGAGCGTGCCCGAGCGCTTGCCCGCCATGACGATTGCGGTGGCCTGTTGCTGCATGGCCAAGGCCCTTAGGCCCGAATGTCGGCCCGCGCAAAGTTCTCGGGCAAAGTTTTGTCGGGGCGCGCCCTTGTCAGGCGCAGGCGGGGCGGGCAGCGCACTGTGCGATGCGGATCGTCTTTTCACGCAAGGGTTTCGACAGCGCGGCAGGCGGCGGGCCTTCGCCGATCGTCGATGGCCGCCCGCTTAGCCTGCCGATCCCTGCCGGGGCCGCCTCGCGCACCAGCTATGACGATCTGGGACTGGGCGAACATGCGCAGCGCGCCAGCCGCGGCAGGATCGCGGGCGCGGACCTGTGCCACCACGATCCGATGTTCCTCGAGGAAAAGGACAGCGGCGGCACCTGCCTGTTCGGCCAGTGCGGCGCGGCGCAGACGCATCTGGTCAATCAGGGGGTCGGGCAGGGGGATGTGTTCGTGTTTTTCGGACTGTTCCGCGAGGAGGCGAGCGGCGAGCCGCACCACCGCATCTTCGGCTATATGGAAGTGGCGGAAATCGTCGATCTGACGAAAGCCTCGCCGCCCGAACTGGTCGCAGCGGGGCATCCCCATGCGCTCGCGCCCCATGGTCGCAACGATACCGTCTATCGCGGCCCGGGGGCGACCGCGCGCACGGCACCCGACACCCTGAGGCTCACCGTTGCGGGGGGCCCGCCGACTTTGTGGCACCGGCCTCAATGGCTGCGCCCTGGCGGATTGAGCTATCACGACCGCGCCGACCGCTGGCTGCCGGGCCAGCGGTTGCGCAGCGTGGCGCGGGGTCAGGAATTCGTCGCCGATGTGGGCAGGCGTCAGGCCCCGCGCAACTGGCTCGGCGGCGTGATCGCCGCGATCACAGCGTCTTGATGATCGCCGAGAAGTCGAGCCCGCCGTTTTCCTCGGCGAAGGCTTCGTAGAGTTCCTGCGCATGCTTGCCGAGCGGGGTGCTGGCGCCGGCGGTCTCGGCCGCTTCCATCGCCAGCCTGAGATCCTTGAGCATCAACCCGGTGGCAAAACCGCCCTGATAATCCTTGTCCGCCGGGCTTTCGACCCCGACGCCGGGCAGCGGGGTGTAGGCGTTGAGCGACCAGCAATAGCCCGAGGATTGCGAGGAAATTTCGTAGAATTTCTGCGGATCGAGGCCGAGCTTTTCGGCCATTTTCATCGCCTCCGCGGTCCCGATCATCGAGATGGCGAGCAGCATGTTGTTGCAGATCTTGGCGGTCTGGCCGGCGCCTGCATCGCCCGCATGGATCACCGCCTTGCCCATGCCGTTCAACACCGCTTCGGCGCGCGCGAACGCCTTTTCGGTCCCGCCGACCATGAAGGTCAGCGTTCCGCCATTGGCCGCCGCGATCCCGCCCGAAACCGGCGCGTCGACCATGTCGTAGCCCGCCGCTTCGGCGCTCGCCGTGACGTCCTTCGCGGTGGCGACATCGATGGTCGAGCAATCGAGCAGCACCGCGCCCGCGGGCGCATGGCCGATCACGTCGTTCTGATAGACCGCTTTCACGATCCCGCCATTGGGCAGCATCGAAACAACCGCCTCAACCCCGGCGACCGCCTCGCGCGCGACGGTAAAGGTCTCGCAGCCATTGCCCTTGGCGGCGGCGAGCGCCTCTTCGCTGAGATCGAAGGCGCGGACCTGATGGCCCGCCTTGACCAGATTGGCAGCCATCCCGCCGCCCATGTTGCCGAGGCCGATAAAGGCGATTTTCATGCTGTGTGTCCTCTCGATGCGTTGCGGATGACCCGCCCTCTTATCTCGTCATTGCGAGCGACCGCAGGTCGCGCGGCAATCCAATGTGGTACGTCTGCGGGATCGTCCGGCGCTGGATTGCTTCGTCGCTGCGCTTCTCGCAATGACGAGGTTGGGCAGCAAACCCTACCGCCCCTGCCACTTCCCTTCGCGCTTCTCCACGAACGCCGCCATGCCTTCTTTCTTGTCCTCGCTCCCGGCGAGGATCTGGAAGATGCGGCGTTCCATCACCAATCCCTGGTCGAGGCTGCTCTCGAAGGCGGCGTTGACCATTTCCTTGTTGGCAATCGCGGCCATCGGCGGCATCGACGCGATGGTCTTCGCGGTCTTGAGCGCCTCGCCGAGCAGCTCCTCATGCGGCACCACGCGGACCACGAGATTGGCGCGCTCGGCTTCCTTGGCGTCCATCATCCGCCCGGTCAGGCACATTTCCATCGCCTTGCTCTTGCCCACCGCGCGGGTCAGCCGCTGCGAGCCGCCCATGCCCGGCGCGACGCCCAGCTTGATCTCGGGCTGGCCGAATTTCGCCTTGTCCGAGGCTATGATGAAATCGGCCATCATCGCCAGCTCGCAGCCGCCGCCCAGCGCGAAGCCGTTGACCGCGGCGATCCACGGCTTGCGAGTCTTGCGGACGATCTCGCTGGTCCAGGGGGCGAAGAAATCGTCGAGATAGAAATCGGCCGCCTGCTTGTCGCTCATTTCCTTGATGTCGGCGCCCGCGGCAAAGGCCTTGTCGCCCGACCCGGTCAGCACCGCGCACAACTGGCTGTCGTCGGCCTGATAGGCGGCAAACGCCGCGATCAGATCCGCGAGCACCTGCGAATTCAGCGCATTGAGCGCCTGCGGGCGGTTGAGCGTGATCAGCGTGACCTTGTCATGCCGTTCGACGGTGATGGTTTCGTAGCTCGCGTCGGTGTCGGTCATAGTGGTTTCCATTCCTCATCGGCGGGAAGCGGGGCGAAGATGCTGTCGAGCAGCTCCTCGCTCACGCCTTCGGGGGTCGCGGGGTTCCAGGCCGGATCGCCGGTCTTGTCGACGATCACCGCGCGCACGCCCTCGGCAAAATCGGGGCGGGTAATAACCCGGCTGGCGATGCGGTATTCCTGGCGCATATTGTCGGCGAAATCGGTGAAGCCCTTGGCATTGGCCAGCTGGCGCAGCGCGACCTTGCAGGTCTGCGGGCTTTTGGTGCGCAGCGTGGCCAGTTCCTTGGCAGCCCATTCGCCGTCGTCATTGCCGGCCTCGGCTTCCAGGCTGGCAAGGATATCCTCGAAGCGGTCGGAGGCGAAGTGACGATTGATCCGGTCCAGATTGCTCTCAAGGCGGGCTTTGGGCGGGGTTTCGGCCAGATCGGAGAGGATCCCGCCGATCCGGTCGGGATGCTTGATGATCCGCGCCTTGGCTTCCGCCAGCTTTTCGCTGGGGAGGTAATGCGTGGCGATCCCGGCCCAGAGGCATTCGGCGCCATCCAGCCGCGCGCCGGTCAGCGCGAGGAACTGGCCCAGCCGCCCTTCCAGCCGCGACAGATACCAGCCGCCGCCGACATCGGGGAACAGGCCGATCCCGGTTTCGGGCATGGCGAAGCGCGTGTTCTCGGTCGCGACGCGGTATTTGCACGGCATCGCGATGCCGACGCCGCCACCCATGGTGATGCCGTCCATGAAGGCCACCACGGGCTTGTCATAGGCGAACAGCTGATGGTTGAGCTGGTATTCGTCGTGGAAGAACTCGCGGCCAGTTTTGCCGCCATCGTTGAGCGCGGAGTGGCGCAGCATCCCGATATCGCCCCCGGCGCAGAATCCGCGCCCCTCGGCATGATCGAGCACGACGGCTTCGATCGCCGCGTCGCCGGCCCAGCCGGCCAGCGCCGCGCTCATCGCGTGGCACATGTCGAGGGTCAGCGCGTGCAGCGCCTTGGGCCGGTCGAGCGAGATATGCCCGACGCGGCCGTGCGAATGGATGTTCACTTCATGGGTCATTTGCGTTCACGCAGTTCCTTGAGGATATTGTGTCCGTAATAGACGACCGTCGCGATGAGCACGACGAGCAGCGGTTCGACCATGGTTTGACCCCTTACTGGCGCAGCAGATCCCGGCCCACGATCATCCGCATGACCTGATTGGTGCCCTCGAGGATCGAATGCACCCTGAGGTCGCGCCAGAAGCGTTCGATCGGGTAGTCCTTGAGATAGCCATAGCCGCCGAACAGCTGCAGCGCGTCGTTGACCACGTTGGAGCCGCTGTCGGTCGCGAGCCGCTTGGCCATCGCGGAGAACCGGCTCTTGTCGGGGGCATCGTCCTGGACCTTGGCCGCCGCGAGATAGAGCAGCGCGCGCGCCGCCTCGAGCTCGGTCGCCATGTCGGCGAGCATGAACTGGGTGTTCTGGAAATCGGCGATCGGCTGGCCGAACTGCTGGCGTTCCTTGGTGTACGCGACCGCCTCGTCGAGACAGCGCTGCGCGCCGCCCAGCGAGCAGGCGCCGATGTTGAGCCGTCCGCCATCGAGCCCCATCATCGCAAAGCGAAACCCTTCGCCCTCGGCGCCGACGCGGTTGGCCACCGGCACGCGGGCGTCCTCGAAAATGACCTGCGCGGTCGGGCTGGCGTTCCAGCCGAGTTTCTTCTCGGGCTTGCCGAAGAAGACGCCGGGCGTATCCTTGTCGATCACCAGGCAGGTGACGCCCTTGGTCTTGTCCTCGCTGGTGCGGACCATCGTGACATAGACATCGTTGAAGCCGCCGCCCGAGATGAACTGCTTGGTGCCGTTGAGCACATAGTGGTCGCCATCCAGCCGGGCGCTGGTCTTGAGCGCGGAGGCGTCCGAGCCGCTACCCGGCTCGGTCAGCGCATAGCTCGCCATCTTGTCCATGGTGACCAGTTCGGGGAGATAGCGCTGCTTGATCTCGTCCCCGCCGAAACGGTCGATCATCCAGCTGGCCATGTTGTGAATCGAGATGAAGGCGCTGGTGGTGGGGCAGCCATAGGCCATCGCCTCCATGATCAGCGCCGCCTCGAGCCGACCGAGCCCGATCCCGCCGGATTCCTCCGAGACGTAGATCGCCCCGAAACCGAGCTCGGCGGTGCGTTTGATCACATCGCGCGGGAAGTGGTGGTCCTCGTCCCATTGCGAGGCGTGCGGGGTGATGTTGTCGGCGGTGAAGCGGCGCGCCATTTCCTGGATCGCGAGCTGGTCGTCGGTAAGCTGGAACTGTCCTGTCATGGGGTGGCCCCTAGCATTGGAGCGGCGGGAATTTCCACCGCGGAATTGGTCGCGATCGGATGGCTGGCGATGGTCATCCGCAGGCGATGGTGGTGATCGCCATGGCGCGGTCGTAGCCGACCCGGACCCGGTTCTCGCGATAGTCCATCGTCACCGCGCTGCCTTGCGGGACCCACTGGAATATCTCCGCACCGGTTTGTTCGCGGATGCGGGTGCCGATCTCGGCGGTTGCGCGCTGGCCGATCAGCTCCTGGCTGCTCTCGGCGCGGCACATCCCGCCATCGCCCGGCATCCGCTCGACAATTGCATCCCCGGTCTGCGCAGGGCTCATGCAGCCCGCGGTCAAAGCGGCAAGCGACCCGGTCAGGGCAAGTTTCACAATCGTCATATCAACTCTCGCATCGTTTGAGGGTCATTGGTTCGAAGCCCGCTTCCTCGCCCACCGGGGAAGGGATCAGGCGGTCGGTATCGGTCAGCGCGAACCGGCGTGTCATGGTCCAGCGCTCGCCCTGGCCCTCCATCGCCATCCCGGCGATGATCGCATCTTCGCCATCGGTCATGATGTCGGTCACCTGACCGCGCGCCTCGTAGAAGCCCAGCGTGTTGGCGCCGATCTCGATCCTGAGGTCGGACGACAGCGAGCAATCGCCATCCATCGCATCCCAGGCACCGCGAAAGCGCGCCGGAATCGCGCCGAGCACCTCGGGTTCGGCCTCGGGTGCCGGTGCCGGTGCCACTGGCGAAGGTTGCGCGGCGGGCTCGGGCTCGCTCTCCGCCGGCGCGTCGGGCTCCTGCGAACAGGCGGCGAGCGTGAGAGCAAGCGTGGCAACAAAGGCGATCCGCATCGCGCTCAACCCATCGTCGGGATGAGGAAGGCGTTCGACCCGTCGCCGCCACCATCGGGCCAGCGCTGGGTGACCTTCTTGGTCTTGGTCCAGAACCGCAGGCCTTCGGTGCCGTATTGGTCGATGTCGCCAAAGCCCGAACGCTTCCAGCCGCCGAAGCTGTGATAGGCGACCGGCACCGGGATCGGCACGTTGATCCCGACCATGCCGACATTCACGCGGCTGGCGAATTCGCGCGCCGCGTGGCCGTTGCGGGTGAAGATCGCGACGCCATTGCCATATTGGTGTTCGCTGGGGAGCCGGACCGCTTCCTCGAAATCCTTGGCGCGGACGATCTGCAGCACCGGGCCGAAGATTTCTTCCTGGTAGCTTTCCATCGAGGTGGTGACACGGTCGAGCAGCGTCGGGCCGACGAAGAAGCCCTTCTCGTGGCCCTGCAGCGAGAAACCGCGCCCGTCGATCACGACCTCGGCGCCTTCCTTCTCGGCGGTGTCGATCCAGCCCTCGATCCGCGCCTTGTGCTCGGGCGTGACCACCGGGCCGTAATGCGCTTCGGGATCGTTCGACACGCCGATCCGCAGCGCGTTGATCGCGGGGATCAGCTTTTCGCGCAACCGGTCGGCGGTGTCCTCGCCCACCGGCACCACCACCGGCAGCGCCATACAGCGTTCGCCAGCGGAGCCGAAGGCGGCACCGGCAAGATCGTTGACCACCATGTCGAGGTCGGCGTCGGGCATGACGATGCCGTGGTTCTTGGCGCCGCCCATCGCCTGGACGCGCTTGCCCGCGGCCGCGCCGCGCTTCGAGACGTAATGCGCGATGTCCGAGCTGCCGACGAAGCTGACGCCCGCGATATCGGGATGGTCGAGAATCGCGTCGACCATCTCCTTGTCGCCATGGACGACCTGCAGCAGCCCCTCGGGCGCACCGGCCTCGAGGAACAGTTCGGCGAGCCGTACGGGCACGGATGGATCGCGTTCGGAGGGCTTGAGGATGAAGGCATTGCCCGCGGCGATCGCCATGCCGAACATCCACATCGGGATCATCGCCGGGAAATTGAACGGGGTGATGCCGGCGCCGATGCCGATCGGCTGGCGCATCGAATAGACGTCGATCCCCGGGCCTGCGCCATGGGTGTATTCGCCCTTGAGAACCTGCGGGATGCCGCAGGCGTATTCGATCACCTCGAGCCCGCGCTGGACGTCGCCCTTGGCGTCGTCGACCACCTTGCCATGCTCGGAGGAGAGCAGCTCGGCGAGCTCCTGCATATTGTCTTCGATCAGCTGCTTGTAGGCGAACATCACCCGCGCGCGGCGCTGCGGATTGGTTGCGGCCCAGCCGGGCTGGACCTTCTTTGCGATCCCGACCGCATGGTCGAGCAGCGCGGCGTCGCCCAGTGCGACCTCGGCCTGGACCTCGCCGGTCGAAGGGTTCCAGATCTGGTGGGTGCGGCCGGTACCGGTCAGGCCGCTGGTGCCCCCGGAGATGACGTGGTCGATAATGCGCATGAATACCTCTCTTTTCTCCCCAACGGCCTAGGCGCGCGAGGGGTCCGAACGCAAGCGGTTACATTTGCAACCGGCGGTGCTGCAGCTTCGTCTGGAAATAGGGAGTGGAGCGGGTAGCGAGAATCGAACTCGCGCGTCCAGCATGGGAAGCTGGCAGGCTACCATTACATCATACCCGCGTCGTGGCGCATGTGCCGCGATGGCGCGCCGGCGTCAATATCCCTCTTGCGTCAGCGCGGTGGCATGCGGATCGCGCCGTCGAGCCGGAACTGATGCGCGTTGAGATAGGTGTTGCGCGCGATCTCGACGATCAGCGAGGCGAATTCCTCCGGATGGCCGAGCCGCTTGGGGAAGGGGACGCTGGCGTTGAGCTGGTCCCACATCTGCGGGTTGCGATCCTTCATCCCGAGCATCAGCGGGGTGGCGAAGATCCCCGGCATCACCGAGTTCACGCGGATGCCCATATCCATGAGGTCGCGGGCCATCGGCAGCACCAGTCCGTTCACCCCGGCCTTGCAGCTGCCGTAGATCACCTGGCCGATCTGGCCGTCCTGCGCCGCCACGCTGGCGGTCAGCGTGATGCAGCCGCGCTCGCCATCCTCGTTCAGCGGCTCGGCATTGGCCATCCCCAGCGCCGAGAGGCTGGCGATCCGGTAGGAGGAGACGAGTATGCCTTGCGCTCCGAAGGCATAGTCCTCGGTCGAGAGCCGCTTGTAGCCGCCGCTTTCCTTGTCCCAGCCCAGCGTCTTGCCGCGCCGGCTCGCCATCGCGCAATGCACCGTCACCCGCTCCTGGCCATGCGCGCTGCGCGCCGCCTCGAAGCCGGCGACCACCGAATCCTCGTCGGTGATGTCGACATGATGGAAAGTCCCGCCGATGGCGCTTGCGTGCGCCTCGCCCGCCTCGCGGTTGACGTCGAAGATCGCCACCTTGAGCCCGGCCTGCGCCAGCGCGCCCGCGCTCGCCTTGCCCAGACCCGATGCGCCGCCGGTCACCACCGCCGCCATGCCTTGCGTCAATTCCATCGTTCTCTCTCCCTGATTAGCTTTCGTCGCCGCGGGTGCTATCGCATGGCGCCGCGCACCGCCAGACAGGACCATCCATGCCGACCACGCCGCCATGACCGCATCGCTGTACTTCGCCATGGTCGCCGCCTTTCTCGCCGGGATCGGCG
Source organism: Erythrobacter sp. QSSC1-22B (assembly GCF_001678665.1). GTDB lineage: Bacteria > Pseudomonadota > Alphaproteobacteria > Sphingomonadales > Sphingomonadaceae > Qipengyuania. The sequence goes on along the minus strand of NZ_LZRP01000004.1, from coordinate 217,233 downwards.
CGCGCGACCAGCTGATCGTCGCGCGGCTGAGCGGGCATTTCGGCGGTTCGCCGCTGGTGCTGGCGACGGGGCTTACCTGCGCCACGCTGAGCGCGGCGGCGATGGCCTGGGCTGGCTGGCAGATCGGGGCCATGCTGTCGGCTTCGGCCAAGGTCATGCTGGTCGCATTCGCGCTGGCGGCTGCGGCCTTCGAACTGTTCTGGCCGATCAAGGTGGCGCCGGCGCGCGAACCCACCCGCTCGCTCGTCGCGCTGGCGATCGTGCTGCTATTCCGCCAGCTTGGCGACGGCGCGCGCTTCTGCATCTTCGCCATCGCCGCCGCCACCGCCTCGCCGCAGATGACCGCGCTGGGCGGCGCGATCGGCAGCGGGGCCGCGCTGGCGATGGGCTGGGCGCTGGGCCATGCGCTCGAGCGCAAGTTCCCCTTGCGCCCGATCCGGATCGCGCTTGGCGTCATGACGCTGCTGACTGCGCTGGTGATCGGCCTGACCGCTCGCGGGATTATCGGGTGATCGACCCACTCGATCTCAGCAAGCGGGTGTCTGCATGAAACAAAGCGGTCACTGTCCCGTTCTAAATTCGATACACACGACGCCTGCGCAATCGCGGCGGAAACAGGAGGCATTATGACCGAACTCGGAAACAACGCAAAAGCCGGCCTCGTCGAGGCGCTCAACGGCGCGCTCGCGGACACTTTCGCGCTTTATATCAAGACCAAGAACTTCCACTGGCACGTCGCGGGACCGCGCTTTCGCGACCTGCACCTGCTGTTCGACGAACAGGCCGCCCAGCTGATCGGTACGGTCGACGACATCGGCGAACGCGTCCGCAAGAACGGCGAGAACACGCTGACCTCGATCGGCTCGATCGCCAGCGCCACCCAGGTCAAGGATCAGGACGACGTCACCATCAGCGCCGATGCGATGGTGGAGGAATTGCGCGACTCCAATCGCAAGCTCCACGAGCGGCTGGTCTCGGTGAAGGACGAGGCCGACGGCGTCGGCGACAACGCCACCAGCGGGATCGTCGACGACTGGATCGACCAGTGCGAGGAGCGCATCTGGTTCCTCGGCCAGACTGCGAAATAGACAGGCAAAACAAGACCCTTTCGCGAGGCGCGCGGCGCTCCTATGGCGGGGCAATGGATTCCGTCACCCGCATAGACGCCGCCTCGGATACAATGATCGCCGACTGGCTCGCCGCACGTTTGCGGCGAGCCTTCGACGCGTCTGGAGGGCCGGTGGCGATCACCGTCCCGGGTGGATCGACCCCGTTCCCGATCATCGAGGCACTGCTGACGCATGATTTGCCGTGGAAGCGGCTGGTGGTCTGGCCCAATGACGACCGCGTTGTCCCCGAGGACCACGAGGCCAGCAACACCGGCAAGCTGCGGGCACTGTTCGAGCCCGCCGGGGTCGAGGTCGTGACGCTGAGCGTGATGGAACAGGTTCCGCATTTCGCGCTGGCGTGGCTGGGGATGGGCGCTGACGGCCATATTGCCTCGCTGTTCCCCAACACCGATCCGAGCGCCGACGATCCGCGGAGCATGGTCCAGCTCACCCCCGATCCGCTCCCGCCCGAAGCGCCCTACGACCGGATCAGCCTGACCATAACCGCGCTGCTCGCCAGCGAAGAGGTCGTGTTCGTGATCCGCGGCGCCGACAAGAGCGACGTCATGGCGGCGGCACTGGCGGGGACCAGCGACCTGCCGGTCGCGCGCCTGCTCGCGGCTGCGCGTCAGCCGGTGACGGTATTCGCCGGATGATCACGCGATGATCGCAAAGCTCCACCGGCTCGCACTGCGCATGGCGCACGCGCTGCGGCACCGCTGGCGGGTGCTGCGCCGCACTCCGCTCGAAGGGGTGACGGTGATCGCCTGCGATCTGCAGGGCAAGGTGCTGTTGGTCCGCCACAGCTATGGGCCGCGCGGCTGGTTCCTCCCCGGTGGCGGGATCGGGCGCGGCGAGAGGCCCGAGCAGGCAGCGGTGCGTGAATTGCGCGAGGAGACCGGCTGCGTCGCCGAAGGCACGCGGCTGGTCGGCAGCTTCGAGGAACAGGTCTCGGGCTCGCCGCATACCGCGCATATCGTCACCTGCCTGACTGATGACGATCCGCAGCCCGACCGCCGCGAGGTGATCGAGGCGCGGTTCTTCCCCACCCATTCGCTGCCCGAACCGCTCAGCCCGCGCACGGCGGCGCGGCTGGCCTTCTGGCGCGACCCGGCGAACGCTGCGGTCGGCCATCGCTCGCTGGACTAGAACCCGCGCTACCGGCCCCCGTTAGAGCAACGACAATTGCGCATCGGGGCGGGGGGCTTCCTCCTGCGCACCCTCGCGTTCCAGCTTCGACAGCGTCAGCCCCATCAGCCGGATCGGCATCGGCAGCGGCAACAGCTCGTCGAGCAGCGCGCGCGCCAGCCCGGCGAATTCCTGCTTGTCGGCGATCGTCCGCGGCAACGATTTCGCGCGGCTCATGATCTGGAAATCGGTGTATTTGAGCTTGAGCGTCACCGTCCGCCCGCGCGCCTCAGCGCGGGTGATGCTGGTCCAGACGATGTCGATGATATCCTCCAGCGTCTCGCGCAGCGCCGGCCCGCTCGAGATATCCGAACCGAAAGTCCGCTCGCCGCCGACCGATTTGCGGATCCGGCTCGAGCGCACCGGGCGCAGGTCGATCCCGCGCGCCGCGCGGTAGAGATAATCGGCAAAGCTGCCGAAATGTCCGCGCAGCCACGCGATATCCTTGTCCGCCAGATCGGCGCCGGTGGCGATTCCCAGCCGCGCCATCTTCTCCGCGCCCTTGGGGCCGACCCCGTGGAAGCGCCGCACCGGGAGCTGCGCGACGAAAGCCGCGCCTTCGCCGGGGCGGATCACGCACAGCCCGTCGGGCTTGTTCTGGTCGCTGGCGATCTTGGCGAGAAACTTGTTGTAGCTCACCCCGGCGCTGGCGGTGAGCCGGGTCTTGGCGCGGATTTCCTGGCGGATCAGCTCGGCGATCCGGGTCGCCGAACCAATCCCGAGCTTGTCGGAGGTGACATCGAGATAGGCCTCGTCGAGGCTCAGGGGTTCGACCAGTTCGGTGTGGTGGCGGAACACCGCGCGGATCTGCTGGCTGACCTCGCGATAGACCTCGAAGCGGCTCTTGCAGAAGATCAGGTCGGGGCACAATCGCTTGGCGGTGACCGAGGGCATCGCGCTCTTCACCCCGAACCGCCGCGCCTCGTAACTTGCCGCCGCGACCACGCCGCGCCCGCCCGAACCTCCCACCGCCACCGGTTTTCCGCGCAATTCGGGATGGTCGCGCTGCTCGACGCTGGCGAAGAAGGCATCCATGTCGACATGGATGATCTTGCGCAGTCCCGCGGCTTCGGCGCCTTGCGCCTCGCTCTGCTCGCCATCCCCGGCGCTGTTCTCGCTGTGCTCATCGTGCCTCATCACGAGTCAAAGATAGGCCAGCGGGTTGCAAATCGGAACCGTTCGTTCCAATTCGCATATTGTGCAGATGCGAAACAATCTTTCCGCGGGTGGCGAGCCCCACAATCCGGCCGAACAGGCCCGCCGTCCCGCCGGGTCGGCGCAGCGCAAGCCGTTGCGCGAGCGCGAGCTGATCTGGATGATGGCGATGCTGATGGCGCTCAACGCCTTCGGCATCGACGCCATCCTCCCCGCGCTCGACGAATTGTCGGTGACGCTCGGGGCGCAGGGCAACGACCGCCAGTTCGTAATCGGGGTCTATCTGCTCGCGGCCGGCATCGGCACGCTGGTTCCCGGCGCCTTCGCCGACCGCTTCGGGCGCCGCCCGGTGCTGTTCGTCGGGCTTGCCGCCTATATCGCGCTCTCGCTCGCCTGCGCGCTGGCGACCACATTCGACGCGCTGGTGCTGCTGCGCGCGGCGCAGGGCTTCTTCGCCGCCAGCATCATCGCGCTCCCGCCTGCCATCATCCGCGACCGCGTCGGCGGCGACAAGATGGCGCGGATGATGAGCCTGATTTTCGTGATCTTCCTGCTGGTCCCCGCGATCGCCCCCTCGATCGGGCAGGGCGTGCTGCTCTTGACCGGCGACTGGCGCTGGATCTTCGTGACCATGGCGCTGGCCGGGGTGGTGATGTCCGCGTGGGTCTTCACCCGCCTGCCCGAAACGCTCCACGACGAGGATCGCCAGCCGATCTACATCCCGCAGATCGCGCGCAACATGGCGAGCGCGGTCAGCCTGCGCTCGACCGTGGGCTACACTTTGGGCAGCGCTCTGGTGTTCGGGGGCCTGTTCGGCTTCATCAATTCCAGCCAGCAGCTGATCGGCGAGGCCTTCGGTGCGGGTGACGACTTCCCGCTGATCTTCGCGATCTGCGCGGGCTGCATGGCCATCGCCAACTGGCTCAACAGCCGGATCGTCGAGCGCTATGGCGCGCGGCGGGTGAGCCATGCGGCGCTGTTCGTCTTCATCCTCGTTGCCGCGGCGCAATTGTGGTTCGCCAACCAGCCCGACGAGAGCTTGTGGACCTTTGTCCCGCTGATGGCCGCCAACATGAGCTTGCTCGGCTTCATCGGCGCCAATTTCGGCTCGATCGCGCTCCAGCCATTCCGCCATATCGCCGGTGCCGCCAGCTCGGCGCAGGGCTTTCTGCGGATGACCGGGGGCGCGGCGCTGGGTGCATATATCGGCTATGCCTACGATGGCACCGCGCGGCCGCTGGCGCTGGCGCTGCTGGTGACCGCGGTGCTGAGCCTCTTCTTCGTGCTGTTCTCCGAACGCGGCACGCTGTTTGGCCCGCCCGAGCCCGAGGACGGCTAGGCCGCTACGAGGAGGGCATCGGTCCGGCCAATAGCCCCCCTCGCTCCCGCAGCTCCGCTCAGGGCGCGGAGGTATGGCTCCGGATCAGGCCGCGCGCCTCCACGATGGCATCGGCTTCGCTCATCTCGCCCGCCTCGATCGCACTGCCCATTTCCAGCAACCTGCCGCTGATTACGGTGCCGGTCTGCGCTTCCTCCTCCAGCACGAGGCCGCCATGGCGTGCGAAGGTATCGTCCCAAGTGGAGCGTACAGCCTGCCAGTAGCCCGAGGTCGCGGCCCAATAGGAGTCCGCGGCGGCGACATCGTAATCGGCGAAGCGGGTGTAGGTGTTGAGGACATATTCCTGCACCACCGGCTCGGCCTTGTCGCCGACGAGGTCCAGCTTGGTGTTGTCCTGCCAGTGGATCCAGCCATCGGGGGTCAGTTGGTGGCAGTTGATCGCGGTGTAGAGATCGTAGACCGGATCGCGCACTGCATCGCGCCGCGCCAGGGGGCGGTTGGTCCAGTTGGAGCGCCAGCGGCGCACGCCATTGGTCGTCTCCCACTCGCCCCAGCCGGCATAGCGCGGGCTGTCGTCGACCTGATAGACGGTCTGCGACCAGCGGCCGTTGCGCATCCGCTCGGGCACTTCCGACCAGACCCAGGTATTGGGCGCATCATAGGTGAGGATTTTCTCGGGCTCGTAGGCCCAGTCCTGGCGCCAGTGCTTGATGACGAAGCTCTCGCCGTCATGCTCGGCCACCAGCAGGTGCTGGAGCACGATCTTGTCGCCCGTATCCTCGATTACCCGGACGGATTCGTGGCCGCCTGAAATCTTGCGCTCGAGCGGCTCGTAACCGGGCCGCCACGCTGTCGATTCCTGCATGTCGAAGCGCACGCGGTAATCGCCCGCCATCGCGAGGATGGTTTCGCGGTCCGCCTCGAAGCTGGCTCGCTCCTCGGCTTCGCTGCCCGGGGCAATGGGGCCATCGGCCAGCGCGGGTGCGGCTGGTACGGCGAGGGCGAGGGCGAGCAGCGATGCGCTCGCCAGAGTTTTCAGGCTTTTCATGGTAAAGGTCCCCTTCTCTTCAAATCAGTGTCTTGAAATCGATGTTGGAATGGTCGCGGTGGAATGCTGTGGGCGTTCAGAAACGCACCCCGATCGAGGCGCTGAAATTGCGGCCCGGCCTTGTGTAGGCATCGGTCGTGGTGGACGATGCGCTCAGCCCGCGCACATCCGACCAATAGGCGTAGGTCTCGTCGGTGATGTTGAAGATGCCGGCGCGCAGCGTCACATCCTCGCGCAGCCGGACGAAGGCGGTCGCGTCGAGAATGGTGAAGGCGGCGGGGCGGAAGCAGTCGGTGGTGCACACGCCTTGCGCATCCTCCTCAGCCTTGCGCGAGTGGTGGGTGAGGATCAGCTCGGCCCCCAGATTGCGGTCGGGCGCGCGCCAGCCGATTCCGGCCACGAGATTGAGCGGGTCGACCGAAGCCAGCGGGGTCTTCGTGCCCGCAGGATCGATGATCTTGCCATCGGCATAGGCGATGGCGAAGCGGCCGAATGCGCCATTGTCGAGCGCGACCGAAGCCTTCGCCTCGAGCCCTTCGACCTCGACCGCATTCAGATTGACGAACTGGTAGATCGCGGGATCGCTGGGAGTGAAGGATCCGCCGACTACCTGCTGGTCGATGAAATCCTCGTAATCGGCACGGAAGGCGGCGAGGCTCACTTCAAGATTGTCACCGAGATAGCGGATACCCGCCTCCACGCTCTCGCTGCGTTCGGGGCCGAGATCGGGATGGGGCGCCGACGTGTAGCCGAAGGCCAGGTTCTCGAAGAAATTGTTCACCTGGTAGGGTGTGGGTGCACGGAAGCCCTGCGCATAATTGCCGAACAGCAGGATGCGCGGCGCGACCTGGGCGGTGATCCCGAGCTTGGGCGACAGGCGGCTGCCGCTCTGCCCCGATCCGGCGAAATCGGGCAGCAGCGGGTCGTCGGTGGGATCGAGTTCGTAGAAGTCGAACCGCAGGGCCGGGAAGATGGCGAGCGCCCCATCGAACAGGCTCAGTTCGTCGGCGAGATAGATCCCGCCCAGCGTGAAATCGGTCGCGGGGAAAGCGCGGGTCGGATAGACCTCGCCTGCGGGCGGTTCGGTGCCATCGCGCAGGCCCTCCTGCCGGGTCCAGCTGACGTCGCCGCCAAGGGCGAGAACATGGCTGGCACCTCCCAGATCGAAGCTGCTGCGCGTCTCCAGCGTTGCGCCATAGACTTCGTTGTCGAAGGTGTTGAGCCGCTCGCGATCGGGGCGCGGCGTGGCCCCAACAGGGGAGCGGTCCTCGGCGGTGAACTGCACGTCCTGGCCATCCTGCCAGTAAGCGGCGGCATGGGCGTAATCGAGAAAGCCCTCGCCCTCCCAGGTCCAGTCGAGCGAGAGGCGCGAACGCTGCGTCGTGTCGTGGGCGGTCAGGCTGTCGACGATCCAGCTCGGGCTGGGGCCGAACAGGAAGGCGGGGCCTTCACCCGACAGGATGGTGCTGTCGAGCGTGCTTTCGAGATGTTCGCCGGTCAGGCGCAGGCGGTGGCCACCCGTTTCCCAGACGATCTTGCCCAGTAGCGCATCCGACGAACCGTCCTGTGGGTTGGGCAGGGTGCGGGTCTCGCCGAGCCCGCCGACACTCGCCTGATTGTCGAGCTCTGCGAAATCGCGCCGCGAATAGGCGAGCATGGCCGAAACATTGCCGCTGCGGGCGGCAAGCGCCGCGGTCTCGGCCCATTCCTCGTCGGCGCTCGAATACTGGCCGGTGGCAAAGCCGCCGACGGTATTGCCGGCCTTGATCAGATCGGCGGGATCGCTGGTGGTGAAGCTGACCGCGCCAGCGAGGCCATCGCTGCCATACAGCGCCGATGCGGGGCCGCGCAGGATTTCGACCGATTTGATAAGCGACAAATCGGCATAGCCGCCGCGACCCGCTTCCTGCGCGCCGAAGCTGAAGCCCTGGGGGGAGCGGATGCCATCAACCTGGATCAGCACGCGGTTGCCGCCGATCCCGCGAATGGTGAACTCCTCGTTGCGGGCACGGCCCGTCGTGCCCATCGCCGCGCCGAAGCGCGCCGGGGCGCGGCGCACCGAAACCCCCGGTTCGTAACGCACCAGATCCTTGATGTCGGTGACGAAGTGCTCGGCGATTTCCTCTGCGTCGATCACGGTGACGGTCGCCGGCACCTTTTCCTCGGCCAGCGGGGTACGCGTAGCGGTCACGACGATCTCGGAGCGCTTGGGATCGGTTTCGGTCTCCGCTTCCTCGGCAGCGCGCAGCGAATGCGCCTGCATGGCCATTGCGAGCGCCAGCGATGCGCACAGCGGCCGGGCAATGCGCTGCAGCGGACCGCGCTGAGCCGGCCAGCGGCTGCAGCCGAGCGGGGTCTTGTGGCTCGCGCGTTCCTGCACCACCGGACGCTGGCGCCCGCCCGACGCTGCGCCTGCTGCATCCTCGCGCAGGTGAATGGTCTTGCTGTCTTGTGATGCGCCGGTGCGGTCGGAAATCATGCTTGCCCCTTATGGTTCTGGAATGCGCAATTGAGAATGCGAATGAGTCGCATTACTAATATGATGAGATTGGGCGTCAAGCTCCCTCTTGCGAATTGTTCGCAATTTTGGCGGTTTGCAGTTTTCGACAAGGCGGTTGGGGTGGCAGAACGGCTCCGCAGCGATGGACAGCGAAGGGGCGATGCCCTAGAAGTTTGTCATCCCCGGGGAGCCAGTGTTGGCTGAGAGGGGCAGGTCATGCTGCCCGACCCGTTGAACCTGAACCCGTTAACACGGGCGGAGGGAGGGCCCGGTCTGTCGCTTCGCGTACCGCCGGAAAACTCTCTCCCGCCTGAGGAGATAGACCCCATGGCCGATGTGAATTCCCCGCACGAAATCAGCCCCACCGGCGAGCCCGTCACCGTCACCACCGGCCCGATCCGCGGCAGCCGCAAGGTCCATGTCGGTAAGCTCGGGGTCGCCATGCGCGAGATCGATCTGGCGGGCGGCGAGGCGCCGGTGCGGGTCTACGACACCTCTGGCCCCTACACCGATCCCGCCACCACCATCGACATTCAGGCCGGCCTCGCGCCCCTGCGCCGCGACTGGCAACTGGCGCGCGGCGATGTCGAGGAATACGCCCCCCGCGAAGTCCGCCCCGAGGACAATGGCCAGCTCGGCCCCGACCGTTCGGGCGGCGTCCCTCCGTTCCCCGCCGCGCTGCGCCGCCCCTTGCGCGCCAAGGCCGGGGGCAACATCAGCCAGATGTATTACGCGCGCCAGGGCATCATCACGCCGGAAATGGAATACGTCGCCGAGCGCGAGAATCTGGGCCGCGCCCGCCTCGCGGAATACACCCGCGACGGCGAGGACTGGGGCGCCCAGATCCCCGATTACGTCACCCCCGAATTCGTCCGCGACGAAGTGGCGCGCGGCCGCGCCATCATCCCCAGCAACATCAACCACCCCGAGTGCGAGCCGATGGCGATCGGGCGCAATTTCCTCGTCAAGATCAACGCCAATATCGGCAATTCCGCCGTCGCGTCCGACGTGGCCAACGAAGTCGACAAGATGGTCTGGTCGATCCGCTGGGGCGCCGACACGGTCATGGACCTCTCCACCGGCCGCAACATCCACGACACCCGCGAATGGATCGTCCGCAACAGCCCCGTGCCCATCGGTACCGTGCCGATCTATCAGGCGCTGGAAAAGGTCGGCGGTGTCGCCGAAGACCTGACGTGGGAGATCTACCGCGACACGCTGATCGAGCAGGCCGAGCAGGGGGTGGACTATTTCACCATCCACGCCGGGGTGCGGCTCCCTTATGTGCCGATGGCGGCCAAGCGGATGACCGGGATCGTCAGCCGCGGCGGGTCGATCATGGCGAAATGGTGCCTCTCGCACCACAAGGAGAGCTTCCTCTACGAGCGGTTCGACGAGATCACCGAGATCTGCAAGGCCTACGACATCGCCTATTCGCTGGGCGACGGCCTGCGCCCCGGCTCGATCTACGATGCCAATGACGAGGCGCAATTCGCCGAGCTCTACACGCTGGGCGAGCTGACCAAGCGCGCCTGGGCGCAGGATGTCCAGGTGATGATCGAAGGCCCCGGCCATGTGCCGATGCACAAGATCAAGGAGAACATGACCAAGCAGCTCGAGGCCTGCGGCGAAGCGCCGTTCTACACCCTCGGCCCGCTCGTCACCGATATTGCGCCGGGCTACGATCACATCACCAGCGGCATCGGCGCGGCGCAGATCGGCTGGTATGGCACCGCGATGCTCTGCTACGTCACGCCGAAAGAACACCTCGGCCTGCCCGACCGCGACGATGTGAAAGTGGGCGTGGTCACCTACAAGCTGGCCGCGCACGCCGCCGATCTCGCCAAGGGTCATCCCGCGGCGCAGGTCCGCGACGATGCCTTGAGCAAAGCCCGCTTCGAGTTCCGCTGGCGCGACCAGTTCAACCTGTCGCTCGACCCCGACACCGCCGAGCAATATCACGATCAGACGCTTCCCGCCGAAGGTGCCAAGACCGCGCATTTCTGCTCGATGTGCGGGCCCAAGTTCTGCAGCATGAAGATCAGCCAGGAAGTCCGCGATTTCGCCGCGAAGCAGAATACGGACAGCTATCTCGCCGCCGAGAACATCCGGTCCGAAACCCCGCCCGAGGCGCGCGCCAATGCCGAGGAGGGGATGGAAGAGATGTCGCGCCGCTACCGGGAAAAGGGCGACCGGCTGTACCTGCCCGAAGACGAGGTGGACGACGCCGCGCCCGCCAAATAGGCTGGCGAAACAGGCTAGCCAGGCAGGCAGTCTGGCTGGGACAGGAGAGCGCCGATGGCCGAGACCGATGCGAAAGCGATACTGGACGACCGGCGCGAGCGGCGGCGCCTGCCGCTGGTCGGGCTGGTCCTCTCGGCGCTCTATGTCGCGGGGGTGACGCTCTATCTGTTCATGCAGGGCCAGAACCCCGCCGATCTCCGGCTCAACGAGCTGGGCGATTTCCTCGGCGGGGTGTCCAGCCCGCTGGCCTTCCTGTGGCTGGTGCTCGGCTTCTTCCAGCAAAGCCGCGAGATTCGGCTGAGCGGCAAGGCGCTGCACCTGCAGGCCAGCGAAATGCGCCGCAGCGTCGACGAACACCGGCGGCTGGCGGGCGGCGATGCGGGCGGTGATGCGGGTGGGCAATCCGCTCGCGACTGAGGGGACAAGCCGCAAGTGTCGGGAACCCCGGCGAATCCCCGCCCGTTGATCGGGAGAAGGAGAGGCACATGGCCCGCAACACCGATGACGGTCACCGCACCGGCTCAGTCGACGATCGCACTCAGGTCAAGAACCCGGTCACCGGCAACTGGACCAAGCGCAACCGCGCGGAGGGTTCGGACGAAGCCGGACAATTCATGGAAGTCAAACAGGACGGCGAACCCTTCAAGGGCGTCGCGAAGGAACCCGACGGGCGACGCGACGTCGACTGAGCGGGCCGGGTGAGGTGGCCGGGCGAGAGGGCCGGGCGAGGGGCCCGGGCCGGAACCCCGCCCACCTCGCGCCCGGCATTCCCGACCCCGGCGGCACCTAGCCCGCGATATCGAAATCGCCTTCCTCTTCGCCGTCCCAATAGGCGGCGCGGGTGGCCTTGACGTGGAGCATGACCATGCCCTCGGTCTCGGTGCCATCCTCGAACCAGCGGTCGAGATCCTTGGTCCAGTGCTTGGCGAAGGCGGCCTTGTCGCGCACGATCTCGGCGCGGCCTTCGACCGAGATGAAGATGCCCGGCGCGCCATCGGCGGAACCGCGGCCCTGCAGCGACAGCCCGACCTTGGGGTCGCGCTTGATATCGTCCACCATCAGGCAGTCTTCCCAGGTGAAATAATAGCTGTCGCCGTCGTAATCGACCTGGCGATTGTTGCTCATCGGCCGCGCACCGATCTGCCCATCCTTGGTGTGGGTGTTGAGCATGACGAAATCGATGTCCTTCATCGCCTCGGCGATGTGAGTCAGATGCTGCTGCTGGGTCTTGTCGGTCATGGCGCGCTCCTTGGGCGAGTGTCGAGCCTAAGCGCGCGGCGGGGGTGGGGGTTCCGGGAGGCGGCGTGATGCGCGAGAGCTAATTAGGATGGACTTACCTCAGCTCAGGGTAAATTAGCAGCTTGATGCGAACACTGTAGAGCAATATCGCGACCTCACTTGCCCGGCGGTGAGCTTGGCTACCGAGCATCTTTTATAGAAGATAGTCACGCTCGGGTGCCTTCGCCGCAAAGCAGAAATCGAACAACTTTCGGCGGCAATCGCATCAACCACCATTGCGCGAATAAAGGGATTGAGGGAATGAGCGACGACAAGCGCTATCAGGTTTTTGTGAGTTCGACTTATTTAGATCTCGTCGAAGAACGAAAGGAAGTGATGCAGGCACTCTTGGAGCTTGATTGCATTCCAGCCGGGATGGAACTGTTTCAAGCTGCAGACGAGGATCAATGGTCTTTGATCAAGCGAGTGATAGATGATTGTGACTATTACATGGTCATAATTGGCGGCAGGTACGGGTCTCTCGGTCCAGACGGTATAAGCTACACCGAGATGGAATATCGCTATGCCCTTGAAATTGGAAAACCTATTGTCGCTTTCCTTCATCAAAAGCCTGATGAATTAGCCGCAAAAAAGACTGAGGTTAACGCAGATGGTGCTGAGAGATTAGAAGCGTTTCGGGAGCTATGCCAACAGCGCGTTGTCAAGTACTGGGACGGCCCGCAAAGCCTTGGATCTGTGGTAAGCCGATCAATTGTAAGGCTCATCAAAGATCGGCCTGCTATCGGCTGGATAAGGGGCTCGGCGGTTGCCTCTGATGACGCAAACAGAGAAATAGTCCAACTTCGTAAAAAGATAGATGAGCTTGAAGGTCTTTTGCAAACTCGCGCGACCTCGAAACCAGAAAATACGGACAACTTGCTCCAGATAGGGGATATGCTTCCTGTTTCTGCAATTGCCGGAATGGAGAATTTACGACAGTCGTATAGAACGGATTATACGACGTTTAATTTTTCTCTACCATTCGAATTATTGTTCAAGAAGGTTGGCCCTAAGCTCTTGGAAGAGGTTCCGGAGGCCACGCTAAAGGCGGCGGTGGACCATGCATGTCGCGAGACGCTCGTGCCAGAAATACTTGAGATACCGGAATATCAAGGCCGTACTATTGAGACCGTAAAATCGAGTGAAGACAGCTTTCAAAAGATGAAGGTTCAGTTGATCGCACTCGGTTTAATTGTAAAAGGAGACAAGAAGAGGACTGTGAGCGACAAGAACGTTTATTGGAAATTAACTCCTTTCGGGGAAACGCAGACGATGAAGATGATCGCCATGCGAAAAGGCGTCGAGAATTAAGTAAATTGTTGGTGGCCGCGAACGTTTTGTGGACCCGGTTGACAGTGTATCTAATTCCCCACAACCAACTTCTCCACCAGTGCCCTTAGCTCCCGCGCCGTCGTGTGCCCCGCGACAATCTCGTGATACCCGATCCCCGCCTTGCGCAGCGCTTCCTTCTTCACTGCATCGCGCGCGGCGGCTGATGGCCCTGCGTGGTGGCCCGAGCCCTGATATTCGAGCGCGTGAACCACGCGGCAGTGCTCGTCCATCAGCGCGAAATCGACGCGTTTGGAATTGATCGCGCGGAAAGCATCGTCGTCGCGGCTTTGGAGGAATTCGCCAAGGCTCACCTGCGCCATCACCTGCCAGCCGGGATTGCGCGCGATCACTGCCTGATCGAGCGCGGCGAACACCTTGGCCTCCGACTTGTTGAGCAGGCTGCGCGCGGTGAATGTCGCCCGGCTGACCGCCTTCAACTGGTCGGCGGCGAAATCCGCCGAACCGGCGGGGGAGCCCTTCGCAGCCTCGCCCACTTGCCGACCATTCGGCTTGCCGCCCTTGGCCGCATTGCGCCCGCGCCAATAGGCCTTGCGCCGCTCGCGGTCGGCGCTGGCCAGCACGCGCTCCAGCGCAATCCCGATCGCTGCGCCCAGCGCCAGCACGATAAACAGCGCCAGCGGCCGGTCGAGCAAAAAGTTGACGGTCTCCATCGGTGATGAATTTACGCCGCGATGTTTGAGAATTGGTGAAGCGAGAGCGGGCGCAGGATTGCCGCAACGGAGCTCCAATGTTATAACGCCCGTATGAACAAGCAGCTCAAGATCACCCGCATCGGCAATTCCGCCGGGATCGTCCTGCCCAAGGAGGTGCTTGAGCGCCTGCGCGTCGGGCCGGGGGACATGATCCATCTGACCGAGGCGCCCGATGGGATGCGGCTGACGGCCGCCGATCCCGATTTTGCGGAAGACATGGCGCTGGCCGAGGAGATCATGCGCAAGGATCGCAACATCCTGCGCGCGCTGGCGAAGTAGGTGAGCGAGCGGCAGGAGCCGCGCTGGGTGCGCGAGCGCAGCGCGCTGGCGCTGCACGATCGGCAACTGGCCGAGCATGGCGGACCCTCCGGCGTGCGCGATGCCGGGATGCTCGCCTCGGCCCTCGCGCGCCCGATCAACCAGTGGGCCTGTGGCGAGGATGATCTTTGCGCGCTTGCCGCAGCCTATGCTTTCGGCCTCGCGCGAAATCACCCGTTCGCCGATGGCAACAAGCGCACGGCCTGGGTCGTTGCGCGTCTGTTCCTGCGCAAGAACGGCATCGAGATCGACTTCACCGAGCGCGAGGCAATCGCCATCGTGTTGACCCTAGCGGCGGGAGAACTGGCGGAGGACGAACTGGCCGACTGGTTCCGGCAGCACCTCGCCACGGAGTAGGCTCAGGGGTCCCACAAAAACCATTTTCCTACAGACCCCCATCTGTGGCTTATCCTGATGGATGAAGCAGACACCTCCGCAGACCCCGCCCCGCACTCCGCCCCGAAGCAGCGCGCACCGGCCCGCCCCGAACGCGCCCGCTTCCACTCCCACAACCCCCGCAGCGCTCGCCGCCGGGCTCTCGCTCAGCGTGCTCGCCGCGGCGCAGGCGGCGCTGCCTGCGGTCAGGCGTCGGCGCGCGGCTGCCGCGATGCCGCGCGAGCCGCGCTGGACCACGGCGCGGCAGGTCGCGTTCCTCACCGCGCTGGCGGACACGCATAGCGTCGTCGAGGCCGCGCGCATCGCGGGGATGTCGCGCCAGTCGGCCTATCGGTTGCGCACGCGGCTACGCGGCCAGCCGTTCGCGCGGGCCTGGGATGCGGCCTATACCAGCGCGCCGCACAGCCTCTATCGCGCCGCGCTCGAACGCGCGATCGCGGGCGTCGAGATGCCGCATTACGCGGGCGGCGAGCTGGTCGGCACCTCGCGCAAGTTCGACGAGCGGCTGACGCTCGCACTGCTGCAGATGCCCGCCCCGCCGCTTGGCATGGTCGCGTGCGACATGCCGGGCAGTTGCTACGATCTCGACGATTTCTCCACCCTGCTGGGGCGCGTCGAACTGGGGCCGCAGCGCTTCGAGAGCTGGGAAACCGAAGACGTGGTGCTCGCTCTGGAGAATGCCGGGAAGGGCGGGGAGGCCGGGGAGGGCGAGGAGACCGGGGATGCCGGGGAGGGCGGGGAAGCTCGCGAGGAGGACCCCCTTACCCCCGGTTCGTCACCCTGGCGCACATAAGGTTCAGTAATTTCAATGCTTTGGGCGAGGCGGCGAGGGTGACACCCGTGTAACCCGCTGTAACCCGGCGTAATCCCGTAGCACTCCCGGCCCCAATATCGGGCTGCACAGCATGGCCGCAAGCGCCCGCATGACAAGCGCGCCGCGCATTGCTATCGGGCCGCGATGCTCAATCTGAATGGAATCACGGTCCGCCTCGGCGGCAATGCCATCCTCGATGGCGCCAGCGCCGCGCTGCCCACCGGCGCGCGGGTCGGACTGGTCGGTCGCAACGGTGCGGGCAAGTCCACGCTGATGCGGGTGCTGACCGGCGAGATCGACCCCGACGATGGCGAGATCGAGATGCCGAAGAAGGCGCGGCTGGGCTATCTGGCGCAGGAAGCGCCGGGCGGGGCGGCGAGCCCGTTCGAGACCGTGCTCGACGCCGATCTCGAGCGCACCCGGCTGCTGGCCGAGGCCGAGGGGCTGACCGATGCCGGGCGGCTGGCGGATATTCACGAACGGCTCAACGCGATCGATGCCCATGCCGCACCCGCGCGCGCCGCGAAGATTCTGGTCGGGCTGGGGTTCGACGAGGAGATGCAGGCGCGCCCGCTCGACAGCTTCTCCGGCGGCTGGCGGATGCGCGTGGCGCTGGCCGCGCTGCTGTTTTCCGATCCCGACCTGCTGCTGCTCGACGAGCCCTCGAACCACCTCGATCTCGAGGCGACGCTGTGGCTCGAAAGCTTCCTCAAGGCCTATCGCGGCACCATGCTGGTGGTCAGCCACGAACGCGACCTGCTCAACAATGTCGTCGACCATGTGCTGCATCTCGATCACGGGCAGACCACGCTCTATCAGGGCGGCTACGATGCCTTCGAGCGCCAGCGCTCCGAACGGATGGCGCAGGCCGAAGCGACGCGCGAGAAGCAGCTGGCGCAGCGCGCCAAGCTGCAGAGCTTCGTCGATCGCTGGGGCGCCAAGGCGCACACCGCGCGCCAGGCGCAGAGCCGGATGAAGGCGCTGGCACGGATGCAGCCGGTCGCGGCGGCGCTGGAAGATCCCAGCCTGTCGTTCGATTTTCCCAGCCCCAACGAGATGCGCCCGCCGCTGATGGTGCTCGAAGGCGCCGCGGTCGGCTATGCCGAGGGCGAGCCGATCCTGCGCGGGCTCGACATGCGGATCGATCCCGACGACCGGATCGCGCTGCTGGGCCGCAATGGCAATGGCAAGACCACGCTGGCGCGGCTGCTCGCGGGCCAGCTCGAGCCGATGGCGGGCGAGATCCTCGCGGGCGGCAAGCTGCGGGTCGGCTATTTCACCCAGTACCAGGTCGAGGAGCTCGATGGCAGCGACAGCCCGCTGCAGCATATGTCGCGGCTGATGCCCGATGCGCCCCCCAAGATCGTGCGCGCGCAGCTGGGCCGGTTCGGCTTCTCGGGCGAACGGGCGATGCGCGAAGTCGGCAAGATGTCGGGCGGCGAGCGCGCGCGGCTGGCGCTGGCGCTGGTTACCCGCGACGCGCCGCATATGCTGATCCTCGACGAGCCGACCAACCACCTCGATGTCGATGCCCGCGAGGCGCTGGTCCAGGCGCTGGGCGCCTATGAGGGCGCAGTGGTGGTGGTCAGCCACGACCGCCACATGCTCGAACTGACCGCCGACCGGCTGATGCTGGTCGATGGCGGCACCGCGACCGAATTCGACGGCAGCCTCGCGGATTACACCGACATGATCCTCGGCCGCGATCCGAAGAAGGCCGGCAAGCCCGCCTCCGCGCCGCAGGGCAACCGCAAGGATGCGCGCCGCGCTGCGGCAGAGGCGCGCGAGCAGACGCAGGGTCTGCGCAAGACCGTCAAGACGGCGGAGGCCGAGATCGCGAAGCTCGAGGCGCGCAAGACCGAGCTCGACCGCGCGATGTTCGATCCCGGCTCGGCCGCGAGACAGGATGCCGATCGCAGCATGACCGAGCTGATGAAACTGCGCGCCGATACCGTCGCCGGGATCGCGACCGCCGAGGCGCGCTGGATCGCGGCGTCCGAGGCGATCGAGGGGGCAAAGGCAGCCTGACGGCAAGGCGCCGGAGGTCGCAGAAAGCGGCCTGACGAGGCGCGAACAGGTGGCCGACCAAAACCCGGACTTGAAACCGGCGTTCCCTGTCCCTATTACTTGCGTCGCGGACCGGGCCCCTCTGGCGCGCGCTTCCTGAGCGCGCGTGATGTCGGACCGCATCGGACAACCGATGCACGCAAGACCCGGGCTCGTATTCCCTGACCTGCGACATCATCGGCCTCCGATTGTGAATGTCACGAACAGGGAGATTTGCGCCGATGTGCCGCAGCTACACAACGACCAAGATTGAACCGGCGAATCGGCTGGCCTTATCCTTTTCCGTCCGTCCGATTCGCGAGATGCAGCCATGATCGTCACCGCACTGATGGTGATCGGCGGGTTGATCCTGCTCGTCGCCGGTGGCGAATTGCTGGTCCGCGGCGCGGTAGCGCTGGCGGAACGATTGGGCGTGACTCCGCTGGTGATCGGACTGGTGATCGTCGGCTTCGGCACCTCCATGCCCGAGCTGGTGACCAGCGTCGAAGCTGCCATGGCGGGTTCGCCGGCTATCGCCTGGGGCAATATCGTTGGCTCCAATATCGCCAACACCCTTCTCATTCTCGGCGCCGCCGCGGTGCTCGCGCCGATTGCGATCCGCCAGGGCGCGGCCTTGCGCGACACCGGCGTGGCGCTGGTCGCCACGCTCGCGCTGGCGGGCATCGCCTGGACCGGGCTTTCGGGGCTGGGTCTGGGCCTCGCCCTGCTCGCATCGCTGATCGTCTATGTCGGTTATTGCTATCGCGAGGAGCGCGTTCAGGCACCCGAAGTGATCCACAACGCGCCCTATGATCGCTCGCTGGCGCTGGAACTGGCCGATCCCACCCTCCACCAGCCCGCCAGCCCGGGATGGCTGCGTCCGGTGCTGCTGACCCTTGCCGGGCTCGCGGTGCTGGTGGTCGGCGGCAGGCTGCTGGTGACGGGCGCGATTGATCTCGCGCAGATGGCGGGGCTCAGCGAGACATTGATCGGCCTGACCATCGTGGCAATCGGCACCTCGCTTCCCGAATTGGTCACCTCGGTGATCGCGGCGCGCAAGGGCGAACCCGAGGTCGCCTTCGGCAATGTGGTCGGCTCCAACATCTACAACATTCTCGGCATCGGCGGGGTGACCATGATGGTCGCACCCCAGGCGATACCGGCCGACCTGCTGCCATTCGATATCGGGATCATGGCGCTCTCCGCGGTCGCGGTGATGGCGCTGGCCTGGTTCTTATCGGGCGTGAACCGTATCGCCGGAATCGCGTTGGTACTTGGGTACGCCGCCTTTCTGGCGTTGCTCGTGGCCACGGCATGAGGCCCTCTCTCGACCCTTACGACTTTCATGAAGCCCAAGGAGTGAAGACATGAATACCAGACGACAGATACTCGGCGGTACCGGCGCGCTTGGCGCGGCGGCCCTGGTGGGTGGCGGCTCCAGCCTCGCCGCCGCTCCGGCGGGAGGCACGGTCTTGCCACCCGCCCCACCTGCGAGCGAATTGACCCCGGCGCAGGCGCTCGAGCTGCTGCGCGAAGGTAATGCCTCCTTCCTGCGCGGCGAGCAGCCCAGCGGGATCAGCAATGCCCAGCGGCGGCTCGATCTGGCTCGCGGCCAGGCTCCCTTTGCCGCATATGTCACGTGTTCCGACAGCCGGGTTCCGCCCGAATTGCTGTTCGGCCGCGGGCTCGGCGAATTGTTCATCATTCGCAACGCCGGCAACACCGTCGACACGGTCGCGCTTGGCTCGATCGAATATGCCGTCGCTGTCCTCGAGACGCCGCTGGTGGTGGTGATGGGCCATGAAAGCTGCGGCGCGGTTGCCGCGGCTGCCAAGGTGGTCACCGACAACGCCACCTTCCCCGGCTCGATCGGTCGGATGGTCGAGCCGATCATCCCGGCCGTGCTGATGGCACAAAACGAAGAGGGCGATCTCGTCGACAATTCGGTGCGCGCCAACGTCCGCCGCGTGGTGCGCCAGCTGCGCGAGCAGACCGATCCGATCATGCTCGATCCCCAGCGCGACGGGCGGCTCTGGGTCGTCGGCGCCTATTACAAGCTAGACACCGGCGAAGTCGACTTTTTCGATCTGCCCGAATAATCCAAACTGGCTGGCGACCTTATCCAGCAGGTGCATCATGCATCTGCTGGATAAGGTCGGTTTGACCGGCCGGGCTGGGGGCACTAGGCGGTGATCATGAATCTGACACATTTCCGCGCGTGGACTTTTGCAGGCTTGTATGCCCTGGTCGTCGCCGCTCCCGCCCATGCGGCGGACGAGGCGTTTGAGTTCTGGCTCAACCCTTCGATATCGGTCGATCTCGACAGCGATACCGGTCTCGAACTGGAAACCGCCCAGCGGTTGCGCAGCGAGGCGGACGGCAGGGTCGATACCTATTTCGCCAGACTTTGGCTTACCCAGGCGCTCGCCGACAATGTCACGCTGGGCGGCGCGATCGAGCGCCGTATCAACGATGGGGCCAGCAACGAGACCCGACTGATGCAGCAATTGTCGACCAAGCACGGACTGCTTCGCACCCGGCTTCGGCTCGAGGAGCGTTTCGTAGACGGAACCGGAAGAATGGGGCTGCGCCTCCAGCCGCGGCTGGGCGTCGCGGTGCCTCTGGATACGGAAGGGCGCTGGTCGTTCTACACCAATGCCGAACTGTTCTTCACGCTGAAGAGCACCTCCGTGGGGGGCGACGACGGTCTTACCGGATTGCGCACCCAGGTCGGCACGAGCTATGCGGCGAGCGACAATCTCTCGCTCAGTCTGACCTATCTTCGTCAGCAGGATTTCAAGGATGCCGGGTCCGACCAGATTGGTCATGTCCCGCTTGTGGGGATCGAGTTTTCCTTCTGATACCTGCCCCAAAGTGCAGGTTAATAGCGCTTTGTCGTTGGGCACTTGTTCGTTAGACGGCCTCGCATGGCGCTACCCCTTGCTCGCATCGCGGCGGTCCTCTCCTGTTTTATGACCGTCGCGTGTTCGAATGCCGAACCCGAGACGGAGCGCGATCCCGTCCCGGTGGTGGCTCAACCCGTCCGCATGCTTCCCGAAGTGCTCGAGATTGAGGCGATCGGTTCGGCGCGTGCGGCGACCTCCGCCGAGATTTTCCCGGAGACCGCGGGCCGCGTTACTGCGGTTCTGTTCGCGTCGGGGGATTTTGTCCGTGAGGGAGCGCCGCTGCTGCGGCTCGATGCGCGGCAGGAACAGCTGGCGGTCGATGCCGCGCGGGTGCAGGTGCGCGAGGCCGACCAGTTGCTGGGCCGTTACCGCCGGATCGAGGACACCGGGGCGATCTCCGACAGCCAGATCGAGGCGGGCGAAACCGCGCTGGCATCGGCGCGGGTCGCGCTCGAGCAGGCGCAGGCCGAACTGGCCGACCGGGTCGTCCGCGCGCCGTTCTCGGGCCATGTCGGGCTGACCCAGATCGACCGCGGCGACCGGGTCAATGATTCCACCCCGATCACCCAGATCGACCAGCGCGGCACGCTCTATGTCGATTTCTCCGCTCCGGAGGCGGTGTTCAACGCGCTGCGCCCCGGACAGGTTGTCGAGGTGACGCCATTCTCCGATGCCGCGCGCACGATCGAGGCCCGCGTGTTGACCACCGACAGCCGTATTTCGCAGGACAGCCGCGATTTCATCGTCCGCACCGCGATCCCCAATCGCGACGACCTGTTGCGGCCGGGAATGAGCTTTCGCGTGGTCTTCACCCGCAATGGCGAGACCCGCGCCGCGGTGCCCGAACAGGCGATCGTCTGGGGCGGCGAAGGCTCGCACATCTTCGTCGTTCGCGAGGGCAAGGCGAGCCGGGTTCCGGTCACGATCACCGCGCGCCGCGAAGGGCTGGTGTTTGTCGATGGCCGGGTCGCAGCCAGCGACCGGGTGATCGTCGAAGGCGTGCAGAAGGTGCGCGAAGGTCAGGAGATCAGGATCGTCCAGCCCCGCGGCGCCCCGCCGCAGGAGGTCCGCGTCCGTCCTGCGACGCCCGCAACCGATGGAGAATAGAACCGATCTTCCCATGCTGGCGGTCAAGCGGCCGCTGCTGATCGGCGTGCTCAACCTGCTGATCGTGATTGCAGGCGTCGCCGCGCTCATGGGGGTGGAGGTGCGCGAACTTCCCAATGTCGACCGGCCGATCGTCTCGGTCACGGCCAATTTGCCGGGTGCGGCACCGAAAACCATGGATTCCGAAGTGACCAGCGTGCTCGAAAACGCGGTCGCGCGCGTTTCCGGCGTTCGCCAGATCGATGCCTCGAGTGAGGAGAACAATTCGCGCATCCGCGTCGAGTTCAACCCCGGCATCGATCTCGATACTGCCGCGTCTGATGTGCGCGAAGCGGTGAGCCGGGTGACCCGCGATTTGCCCGACCGGGTCGAACAGGTGAATGTGGTCAAGGCCGACCAGGATGCGCAACCGATCATGACGCTGGCGGTGGTTTCGACCCGCTACGACCAGGCCGAGCTGACCCGTATCGTTGAGAACGACATCATCCCCGAATTGCTCACCGCCGAAGGCGTCGCGAGCATCGAGGAGTTCGGCACCAGGGTCCGGCAGATGCGGGTGTCGATCGATCCTGCGCGGCTCAATCGCTTCGGGCTGACCATCACCGATGTCGCCGACGCGCTTCAGGGGGCGCCTTACGACGTGCCGGTCGGCTCGTTCCGCTCCGACGCGCAGGAACTGGTGGTGCGCGCCGAGGCGAGCGCGATCAGCCCACAACTGATCGAGAATGTCATCGTCTCGGGCAACACCCGCGTCGGCGATGTCGCGCGGGCCGGCTTCGCGCCAGCCAACGCGACCAATTTCGTCCGGCTCGACGGGCGACCGATCATCGGGCTCGGCGTTGTCCGTCAGGCGAGTTCCAACACGATCGAGATTTCGAGTTCGATCCGCGACGGGGTCGAGCGCATCAACGAGCGCTTCGACGGGCTCGGTATCGAAGTGGTCTCGGACGATGCCGAATTCATCCGTATCTCGGTGCGCGAAGTGCTGATCACGCTGGGGTTCACCATAGCGGTGGTGATCGGCACGATGCTGGTATTCTTTCGCGCGCTGCGTCCGACCATCGTTCCCAGCGCGACCATTCCGGTGGCGCTGGTCGGGGTGGTCGCGGCGATCTGGGCGATGGGCTTTTCGGTCAATCTGCTCACCCTGCTGGCGCTGGTGCTCGCCACCGGGCTGATCGTCGACGACGCCATCGTCGTCCTGGAAAATGCCCAGCGATTGCAGAACAAGGGGCTGGGCCGCCGCGCCGCCGCGGTGGTGGGGACGCGGCAGGTGTTCTTCGCGGTGGTTGCGACCACTGCGGTGCTGGTCTCGGTGTTCGTCCCGATCGGCTTCCTGCCTTCGGAGACCGGACGGCTGTTCCGCGAGTTCGGCCTGGTGCTCGCCATTGCGGTGATCATCTCCTCCTTCGTCGCGCTGTCACTCGTCCCCGCGCTCGCCGCGCGCTTCGACCTCACCAGTGCGAAGCAGGATTCGGGTCGGCTCGCCAAATGGGGCAGCAAGGCAAACGGCTGGTACGAAAAGCAGCTGCACCGCTGTCTCGATCGGCCTCGGCTGGTGGGGATCGTCTCGGTCGTGCTCGCGGGGCTGGCCGGCACGCTCTATTTCCAGCTCGACAACGAACTCGTCCCCGACGAGGATCGCGGCGTCATCACGATCGATGCGACCGGGCCGGACGGGGTCGGGATCGCGTTTATGGATGGCGAACTCGACGAGGTCGAACGCGTCCTGCAGCCCTATCTCGACAGCGGCGAGATCCAGAGCACGTTTTCGATTGTCGGTCGCTACGATCCCAACCGCGTGCGGGTGACCGCGCAGCTGGCCGAGTGGGACGATCGCGACCGCAGCCAGACCGAGATCGTCGAGGAACTGAACCCGCCGCTGCAGGAAATTCCCGGCTCACGCACCAATGCCAGGGGGCGCGGCACGCTCAGCTTCGGTGGCGGAGGCGAAGGGCTCGAGGTCGCGCTGACCGGGGTGGATTACGATGTGATCTTCGAATCGGCACAAGCACTCGCTGCGGCGATCGATACCGAGTCGGACATTCTCTCCAACGCCGAGATTTCCTACCAGCCGACCCAGCCCCAGCTCTCGGTCCGGGTCGACCGCCAGCGCGCCTCCGACCTCGGGGTCGATCTCGACGATCTTGCGCAGACGTTGCGGACCATGGTCGGCGGCGACGATCTGGTCGATCTCAACGTCGGCGATCAGGCGGTGCCGATCTTCCTGACCGCCGAGGCGGTTGCGGTCACCAACCCCAACGACCTGCGCAATCTCTACGTCCGTGGCACCGGCGATACGCTGATCCCGCTGTCGACCGTCACCACGATCGAGGAGCAGGGGATCGCCGCCGAACTCAACCGCACCGCGCAGCGCCGCGCGATCGAGGTCAGCGCCAATATCGCGGCTGGGACCCCGCTGCGCGACGCGGTGGACGAGATCGAGCGGCTGGCGGTCGACAGCGTCGCGCCCGATATCGATATGCTGTTGCAAGGCGATGCCGAAAGCCTCGAGGAAACCTCGAATGATCTGCTCCTCACCTATTTCTTCGCGCTGGTGATCATCTTCCTCGTGCTGGTGGCCCAGTTCGAAAGCCTGACCAGCGCGCTGGTGGTGCTGATGACTGTGCCCTTCGCGCTGGCGGCAGCGGTGTTCGCGCTGTTCCTGTCGGGCATATCGCTCAACATCTATTCGCAGATCGGGCTGGTGATGCTGATCGGGCTGATGGCCAAGAACGGTATCCTGATGGTCGAATTCGCCGATCAGTTGCGCCACCAAGGTCGCAGCGTTCGCGAGGCGGCGGAAGAGGCCGCGGCGATCCGCCTGCGCCCGATCGCGATGACGCTGATCTCGACCGTGCTCGGTGCGGTGCCGCTGATCCTCGCTAGCGGCGCGGGCTCCGAAGCGCGCCAGTCGATCGGCTGGGTGATCTTCGGCGGGCTCGGGCTGGCCGGCGTGTTCACGCTGTTCCTCACCCCGGTGATCTATCTTGCGGTCGCGCAATACGGCAAGCCGCGTACCGTCGATCTCGAGCGGCTGCGCGAGGAGATCGAGGGCGTCGACGAAGACATGACGATGGCACCCGCCTGATGCGGCTGGCTCCGTTTCTTGTCGGCATGATGCTGCTTGGCGGTTGCGCGACGGTGGCACCCGAGCCGGTCGCGCCGCCGGTGTTTGCCCCCGGAAGCTACGCCACCGACCTTCCGCCTTCGGGGCTGGAGCAGGACTGGTGGCGCGGTTTCAACGATCCGGTGCTCGATACCCTGATAGAACGCGGGCTGGCCGCCAATCTCGATGTCGAGGCCGGCGCCGACCGGTTGCGCGCCGCCGAAGCCCTGCTGCGTGCCGAACGTTCGGACCGGTTGCCGTCGCTCGACGGGGCGGGCGATGCCGGGGTGGTGCTGGGCAGCGATAATGATGCGCTGGCATCGGGCGGGCTATTCGGCCTGTTCAATCCCGATCTGAACGGCAGGCTGGCCGCCGAAATCCGCGCGGCCGCCGCCGATTACGCCGAGGCGGACTATCTGGTGGCTGACCAGCGCCGGCTCGTCGCCGCGGCGATCGCCAGCCAGTATCTCGAATACCGCCGCAGCGGCGCGCAGCTCGAGCTGGTGGATGAATCCACCGATCTGCAGGAACAGACGCTGCGGATCGTCACGCTGCGCTTCGAGGCGGGGCTGTCCGCCAATCTCGATGTCCGCCGCGCCGCCGCCGATCTGGCACAGACCCGCGCCCGCCGCGGGCTGGTCGCCATCGCGCGCGCGAATGCGGCGAATACCCTGGCGGTGCTTATCGCCGAACCGCCCGGCACCTTCGCGCCGCCCCCGGCGCGCGATACGGGGGGGATTCCCGATTTTGCCATGGGGCCAGCGGCCGGGACTCCCGCCGATTTGCTGCGCCGCCGGACCGACATCCTCGCCGCCGAAGCGCGGCTGGTGCGCGCCGCTGCCGAAATCGGGATCGAGCGTGCCGACCTGCTGCCCTCGCTGACGATCCCCGGAAGCCTGGCGATCGGCGACGGGTCGTTGACCGGGCTGTTTTCCGACTTCCTGCTGACGCTGGGTGCCGCCATCGACCTGCCGCTGTTCGATGGCGGACGGCGCCGTGCGGAGATCGAGGCGGCGGAGGCGCTGGCCGATGCGCGGATGGCCGAATACCGTGGCATCTTCCTCAATGCGCTGGGCGAAGTCGAGAACGCGCTGGTGGCCATCGACGCCTATCGCCAGCGCAACGCCGCGCTGGTCGAGGCGATCGAGCAGAGCGAGACCGCGCTGTCGCAATCCAACGCGCTCTACCGCGAAGGGCTGGCCTCGCTGTTCGACGTGCTCGACGCGCAGCGTCAGCTGATCGCCAGCCGCCAGTCGCTGATCGACAGCGAGGCGGCGCTTTCGAGCTCCTTTGTGGCGTTCCATGCGGCGGTGGGCTCGGACGGTTATGGGCGCAATGCGCAGCTGCCCGAAGAGAGCTGATCGGCCGACGCCTGCCACTGTTGACGAGACTATTTCCGCGATGGACAGGTGGCTCGCGCGCTCGCACAGGCTTGCGCATGGCCATAACCGCAACGATCATGAACACCGCCACCGGGCGGCCCATCCAGACGATGACATTCGGGCGGATGCCCAAGCCCTGGGCGAGCTTCAATCTCACCAGCGGCGAGCTGGTTACCGCCGAGCGGATCGATGTCGGCAAGCCCGCGCCGGGCAAGTTCGCGGCGCAGGTCGATATCTGGGTAACGCCGAAGAAATCGGACTGATCGGCCCTCGGTGATCAGCGTCGGGCGAGCCGGACGATCGCCTGGTCGAGCGCCTGGAGGAAGTTCGAGCGATCGGCTTTGGCGAAGGGTGGCGGACCGCCCAGCTGTTCGCCGCCCGAGCGCAGATCGGCCATCAGCGCGCGGGTCGCGATCGCGCCGCCGATCGAATTGGCGGTGAAGGGTTTGCCATTGGGTGCCAGCACCGTGGCTCTCGCTTCGAGGCAGCGACCGGCGAGCAATATGTCCGAGGTGACGACCACGCTGTCGGAGCCCGCGTGTTCGGCAATCCAGTCGTCGGCGGCGTCGAAGCCGTCGCTCACCACCACCCGCTCGACCGAGGGATCCTCGGGGATGCGCAGCCAGGCGTTGCTGACCACCGTCACCCCCGCACCGTGCCGCTTGGCGACCCGGTAGATCTCGTCCTTCACCGGGCAGGCGTCGGCATCGACCAGAACGCGCAGGCTCACGAAAGTCAGTCCTTGTTGCCCCTCGGCTTGATGGTGGCGCCGCCGCTGGTCTTCACCGGACCGGTGGGGCGTGGACCCTTGTTGCCCTTGTAGCCGCCGCCGCCGGGCTTGTTGCCCTTGTAGCCACCTCCGCCACCTCCGCCACCAACGCCGCCGCCGAAGCCGCCCGAATTGGGCTTCTTGCCGCGGTGGTGCGGCTTGGCGGGCTTGGCGCCCGCGGTGCGATGGACACGCGCGGATTCACGCGGCGCTTCGGAGGGTTCGATGTTGACGCCGTCTTCCTCGCTGTCGCCATTGGCGGTGCGCTGGATCGATTCGGCGAAGCGCTCGGAAATGGCGCGCGGGACCTGGAAATGGGTCTCGTTGCCGCCGATGCGGATCGCGCCGACCTCGTTGCGGGTGATATGGCCGCGGCGGCACAGCAGCGGCAGGATCCAGCGCGGATCGGCGTTCTGGCTGCGGCCGATATCCATCTTGAACCACACCGTGTCCTCGAACCCGGGGCGATGGCGCTCCTTCTGCGCGGCCTGACGCGCTTCGGGGGTGTTCTCGATCATTTCCTCGGGCTGCGGCATCGCGGCGCGATGCGCGCGGACCAGCGCGGCGGCGATGTCCTCAGGGGAACGCTCGCTCATCAGCCGCTGTGCCAGCGCGCGATCCTCGTCGTCGAATTCGGCGGGAGCGAGCATGGCCCCGATCAGACGCTCGCGATCCTGCGCGCGGATGCTCTCGGGCGTGGGGGCATCGATCCACTGGGCGTCGATCTTGGCGCCGCGGAGCATGGATTCGATGCGCTTGCGACGCGGGTAGGGGACGATGAGCACTGCGGTGCCCTTCTTGCCCGCGCGGCCGGTGCGGCCCGAACGGTGCTGGAGCGTCTCCGCATCGCGCGGGATTTCGACGTGAATCACCAGGCTGACACTGGGCAGATCGATCCCGCGCGAGGCGACATCGGTGGCGACGCAGACCCGTGCGCGGCGGTCGCGCAGCGCCTGCATGGCCTGGTTGCGTTCGGATTGCGAATGCTCGCCCGACAGCGCGACCACCCCGAAGCCGCGCTCCTGCAGCGTGGCGTGCAAGCGGCGGACGCTGTCGCGCGTGGCGCAGAACAGGATCGCGGTTTCGGCCTCGTGGTAGCGCAGCAGATTGATCGTCGCGGCCTCGATTTCGGCGGGCGACACGGTCACCGCCTGGAAGGCAATGTCGCCATGCCCGCGCTTGTCGCCCGCGGTGGCGATGCGCAGCGCGTCCTGCTGGTAGCGCTTGGCCAGCGTGACGATCTGCTGGGGCATGGTCGCGGAGAACAGCAGTGTGCGGCGCCCGGCGGGGGTCGCGTCGAGGATTTCCTCGAGGTCTTCGCGGAAGCCCATGTCGAGCATCTCGTCGGCCTCGTCGAGCACCGCGGTGTGGAGCTGCGACAGGTCGAGCGGGCCGCGCTCGAGGTGATCGCGCAACCGGCCGGGCGTGCCGACGACGATATGCGCACCATTGCGCAGCGCGCGGCGTTCCTTGGAAGCGTCCATCCCGCCGACGCAGGTCGCGATCCGCGCCCCGGTCCCGGCGTAGAGCCAGGCAAGCTCGCGGCTGACCTGCAGCGCGAGTTCGCGGGTCGGCGCGATCACCAGCACCAGCGGCAGTTCGGTCGCCTGGTTGAAGCGCTCGAGCAACTGCGCCGCCAGCGAGAGCCCGAAGGCGACGGTCTTGCCCGAACCGGTTTGCGCGGAAACCACCAGATCGCGGCCCGCGGCCTCGGGCGCCAGCACGGCGGCCTGGACTTCGGTGGGTTTTTCATAACCGCGCTCGGCGAGCGCGGTGGCCAGGACTGGCGGAAGATTGGAAAAGGTCATGATGCTCACGGGGATGGGCCAGGCCGCGCGGGGCGACAGGCAGGATTGAGGGATTTTGCGGCGAAGCGCACAGGCTTCGGCCAGCGCAGCCACTGCCGCACGGTCCATCGCCTTGTTCTGGGGGCGGGCCTATACAGCAAAGGCGCCGCTTTGGCTTCAACTGTTTTTGTCGCCCGGTTGGGGGCCGCCAGGCGAGCGCCGGATCGAGCCCGTGAGCCGGGAAGGGACGCGCAATCCTACGAGCGAGGCAGGGGTCCGATCCGCGCTTGCGGGCCGCGCTCAGGCGTCCGTGCTGGCCGCCTGCGCCGCCGCGATCAATTCGTTGTCGATGGCCTTGGCGCGTAGATACGCCGGGCGTTCGCGCAGCCGGGCTGCATAGGCCTCGAAGGCGGGGTTCGCGGGGAGCGAGCCGAACGCCAGCCCCCAGTCGACCTGCGCGCCGACATAGACATCAGCGGCGGTGAAGCGCTCGCCGCAGACGTAGTCATGGTTATCCAGCCAGCCCGCCAGCACATCGACCACCAGCTCGAACTGGCCATAGCCCAGCATCGCCTGTTTATCTTCCGGCGCTTCCCAGCCCATCGAGCGGTTGATGATCGCCTGTTCGAGCGGGCCCGCGGCGAAGAACAGCCAGCGGTAATAGTCGGCGCGCTCGGCTGCGATCGGGGCCAGGCCGGCCTCGGGAAAGGCCTCGGCAAGATAGGCACAGATCGCGGCGCATTCGGTCACGGTCCTGCCGTCGTGGACGATGGCGGGCACCTTGCCCATCGGGTTGACCGAACGATACTCCGGTCCCTTCATCGCCTCGCCATACTCGACCAGGCGCTGCTCGTAGGGCGCGCCGGTCTCCTCGATCATCCAGCGGGCGATCTGCCCGCGCGACATCGGATTGGTATAGAAAATCAGTTCGGCCATGCCATCCTCCGGGCGACTCGCGATATGGGGAACATAGCATGAACAATTGTGCCGTCCAGCGGGGTTTAACCGACCGGTGAGGACGGGATCACTCCGCCGGTTCGACCACCGCCAGCACGGCATCGACCTGCACCTGCCCGCCCTCGCTGGCGGACAGCGCGGTGACCGTGCCATCGAAGGGCGCGGTGAGCGCGTGTTCCATCTTCATCGCCTCGAGCACCATGAGCCGGTCGCCCTTCTTCACCGCATCGCCCTCGGCGACATCGACCGCGATGACCTTGCCCGGCATGGGGGCGATGATCGCGCCATCGCCCGCCGCGGCTGCTCCGGAGCCGCGCGTCGCCAGCCCGAATTCATGCGCCTGGCCTTCGTGGAACACCACCACCCGGTCGGCATCGGCAAAGCCGGTGAGCGGTTCGAACGGTGCCTGTCCGGCGGGATCGACGACCTGCGTTTCGCCGTCGCGGGTCAGCGCGACCGACAAGCGGGGGGCACGGTTGAGCCGAAAGCCCGCCAGCGGATCGCGGTAGGCTCCGGCTGCGAGCAGCACGAGCTCAGCGGCGGCGGCGCGGACCGAGGAGTCGGTCTCGCCATCGGCGATCAGCGCCTCGCCCTTGCGTTCAATGAACCCCGTGTCGAGCCGCGCGGCGGCGAAATCGTCGTCGCCCAGCGCGTTGGCGAGGAATGCGGCGTTGGTGCGCACCGGCCAGATCTCGACGCCGTCGGCCATCGCCAGCAGCGTGTCGATGGCATCGTCGCGGGTTTCCCCCCAGGCGACCAGCTTGGCGACCATCGGGTCGTAGAAGGGCGAGATCGTATCGCCTTGCTCGACCCCGGTTTCGATCCGTCCCGAACGGCCCAGATCGAGATGGTCGAGCCGCCCGGTGCTGGGCAGGAAGCCCCTGGCCGGGTCCTCGGCATAGAGCCGCGCCTCGATGGCGTGGCCCTGGATCGAAAGCTCGTCCTGCGCCAGCGGGATCGGCTCGCCGCTCGCGACCAGCAGCTGCCACTCGACCAGATCGACCCCGGTGATTTCCTCGGTCACCGGATGCTCGACCTGCAGGCGGGTGTTCATTTCCATGAAGAAAATGCGATCGGCGCGCAGGCCATCCGAGGCGTCGGCGATGAATTCGATCGTGCCCGCGCTCTCGTAGTCGACCGCTTTCGCGGCGCGAACCGCGGCGGCGCAGATCGCGGCGCGGGTGTCCTCGTCCATGCCGGGGGCGGGGGCTTCCTCGATGACCTTCTGGTGGCGCCGCTGGAGCGAGCAGTCGCGCTCGAACAGGTGGACGACATTGCCGTGGCTATCGCCGAACACCTGCACCTCGATATGGCGCGGTGCGGTGATCCATTTTTCCAGCAGCACCTCGTCGTTGGAGAAGCTGGCCTTGGCCTCGCGGCGGCAACTGTCGAGCAGTTCGGCGAAGGTGGCGGGGTCGTCGACCTTGCGCATCCCCTTGCCGCCACCACCCGCGACCGCCTTGATCAGCACCGGATAGCCGATCGCCTCGGCCTCTTTCGCCAGCCGTTCGACCGACTGGTCCTCGCCCTCGTAGCCCGGTGTCACCGGCACCCCGGCGGCGCGCATCAGCTTCTTGGCGGCGTCCTTGAGCCCCATGGCGCTGATGCTGGCGGGTTTCGGCCCGACCCAGATCAGCCCCGCATCGATCACGCTTTGCGCGAACTGCGCGTTCTCCGACAGGAAGCCATAGCCCGGATGGATCGCCCCGGCGCCGCTTGCCTTGGCCGCAGCGATGATCTTCTCGCCGACGAGATAGCTTTCGGCGGCGGGGGAGGGACCGATATGGACCGCCTCGTCGGCCAGCCGGACGTGCAGCGCCTTGGCATCGGCATCGGAATGGACCGCGACGGTGGCGATCCCCATTTCGCGCGCGGTGCGAATGATGCGGCAGGCGATTTCGCCGCGATTGGCGATGAGGAGCTTGGTGATCATACCAGCGCGCTAGCCGCCCCGCTGGCGCGCATCAAGCTACCAGCCAGCGACGGGACGAAAGTCGTGCCGGGTCCAGGTGATCGGGACCTCGGGTCCGGGGGGGCGGTTGACGAGTGCCTGGCCGAGCGCGCGGACCACATGCCACAGCTTCTGATAGCCCGGCACCACCACCCGGCGATCCCAGGCCAATTGCCCGCGGTTCAAGACCTTGCGCCCGATCGCGCCGTAAATGTTGGCCGCCGAGAGCACCGCCCAGCGCTTGCGAAAGCCGAGCCTGGCCGCGCCCAGCCGCGCCGCCGCCTCGTAGGTCTCCATCATCCCGATCAGCCGCGGCATCAGGCTGGACAGCACGAAGCGGTTGTGCGGCTTGGCGTGTTCGCCGGGGGCGAAATCCTTTTCCGCCAGCCATTCGGCAGGCAGGTAGCAGCGCCCGGCGGCGTCGTCCTCGACGATGTCGCGCGCGATATTGGCGATCTGGAAGGCGAGGCCGAGATCGCAGGCGCGGTCGAGCGTCTCGCCATCGTCCTCGGGCACGCCCATCAGCCGCGCCATCATGATCCCGACCGCTCCGGCGACGTGGTAGCAATAGCGCAGCATGTCGCGTTCGTTCTTGGGGGTGAAGCCGCCCGCATCGAGCGCGAATCCCGAAATTACGTCGCTCGCCATCTCAGGCGAGAGATTGCACTCGTCGGCGACCAGCCCGAAGGCATCGAAGGCGGGGTCGGCGGTGGGCTGTTCCTCGAAAGCGCGGCGGGTCAGCACGCGGATCGCCTGCACCCGGTCCTCCGCGCTCTTGGCATCGCCCTGATCGCCCAGCGGGCCGCCCATGTCCTGATTGTCGGCGATATCGTCGCAGCGGCGGCACCAGGCATAGAGCAGCCAGGCGCGCTCGCGCGTGCGACGGTCGAACAGCTTGGAGGCGGCGGCGAAGCTGTGCGAACCTTCCTCGATCGCGCCGCGCGCCTGCCGCACCAGCGAGGCACGCTCGCGCCCGCCGCCTGCCACTGCGGGCGTGGAGCGCATATAGCTCGATGGGGCGAGGGGGCGTTGTTTGCTCAAGGGGCGGCTCTGCTCAACTCGGCTTTGGTCAAAGGTCGGCGGCGGTCATCTGGAAGATCGGCGTGTGCGGCTGATAGCGGCCCATCTTCTCCAGCAAACCATCCAACGTCTCGTCGGCGATCATGATCCCCTGATGCGCGGGCCGGATGAAGCCGACCTCGGCCATGTGGCGGTTGAAGGCCAGCAGATGGTCGAAGAAGCCGAAGGCATTGAGCAGTCCGACCGGGCTGGTGTGATAGCCCAGCTGCGCCCAGCTGATCGCTTCCCACAATTCGTCCATCGTCCCCACGCCGCCCGGAATGGTGACGAAACCGTCGGACAGATCGGTGAAGCGCTGCTTGCGTTCGTGCATGCCGGAAACCGTGTGGAGCTCGGTGCAATCGTGATTGGCGACTTCGGAACTGGCGAGTGCTTCGGGAATGATCCCGATCACCTCGCCGCCGGCATCGAGCGCGCCCTTGGCGACCGCGCCCATCAGCCCGAGCCGCCCGCCGCCATAAACCACCCCGATCCCGCGCCGGGCGAGGCTGCCGCCGATCTCGCGGGCGAGCTCCATATAGCGTCCATCCTGCGGCGTCGCCGACCCGCAATAAACGGCAATCCGGTTCACGACTGGGCAGCTCCGACCAGATCTTCGATCATCAGTCCGGCGGTCGCCTTGGCGCTGCCGACCACCCCGGGGATGCCCGCACCCGGATGGGTCCCGGCGCCGACGAGGTAGAAATTGCCGATCACATCGTCGCGATTGTGGCCACGGAACCACGCACTCTGGGTGAGCAGCGGTTCGAGGCTGAAGGCGCTGCCGAGATGGGCGTTGAGATCCTGCGAGAAATCGCGCGGGCTGTAGTGGAACTTGGTCACGATGCGGTCGTGGATATCGGGGATATCCAGCCGCCTCCCGACTTCGTCGAGCACGCGCTTCTCGAGCAGCGGGCCGGTTTCTTCCCAATCGACCGCCAGCTTGCCGGTATGGGCGACGGGGACCAGCGCGTAGAAGGTGCTCATCCCCTCGGGTGCGACGCTGGGGTCGGTCACGCTGGGGTGGTGGAGATAGACCGAGAAATCGGCGGGCAGCACGCCGTTCTTGTAGATGTCGTCGACCAGCCCTTTGTAGCGCGGGCCGAACAGGATCATGTGATGGGCGATGTTCGGGAAGGTCCCCTTGAGCCCGAAGTGGACCACGAACAGGCTGGGCGAGAATTTCTTGCGCGCCAGCTTCTTGGCGTAGCTCTTGCCGCGCCCGGAACCGCTCAGCAGATCCTTGTAGCTGTGCATGATATCGGCATTGCTGGCGACCGCATCGAAACGCTGGCGGAAACCCGAGCGGGTTTCGACCTCGGTCGCCACGGTGCCCAGCGTGTGGACCTGGACCACCGGATCGTCGAGCCGCATCGTCCCGCCAAGCCGTTCGAAATGGCGGACCATCCCGGCGACCAGCTGGTTGGTCCCGCCGCGCGCCCACCACACGCCGCCATCCTTCTCGAGCTTGTGGATCAGCGCGTAGATCGCGCTGGTCTTCATCGGGCTGCCGCCGACCAGCAGCGTGTGGAAGCTGAACGCCTCGCGCAGCTTCTCGTCCTCGATGAAATGGCTGACCATGGAATAGACGCTGCGCCAGGCCTGCTTGCGCGCCAGCGCCGGCGCCGCCTTGAGCATCGACTTGAAATCGAGGAACGGCACGTGGCCCAGCTTGACGTAGCCTTCCTCGTAGACCTCGGCGGAATATTTGAGGAAGCGCTGGTAGCCCGCGACATCGGCGGGGTTGATCCGCGCGATCTCGTCGAACAGCTGGTCCTCGTCGTTGGAATAGTCGAATTCGGTCCCGTCGGGCCAGGTCAGCCGGTAGAACGGCATGACCTGCATCAGGTCGACATCCTCGGCCATGTCATGCCCCGAAAGCGCCCACAATTCGCGCAGGCAATCGGGATCGGTGATGACGGTGGGGCCACCATCGAAGGTGAAGCCTTCGCGCTCCCAGACGTAGGCCCGGCCGCCCGGTTTGTCGCGCGATTCGATCACCGTCGTGGCGATCCCCGCCGATTGCAGGCGCAGCGCGAGCGACATCCCGCCGAAGCCCGAGCCGATCACGCAGGCGGTCTTGCCGGTCGGCGTGGTTGCGACCCGCGGGGTCTCGGCCGGCGCGGCGGTGATATTGGGGGGTGATGCGTTCATGGCGGCTATCCTTGGACGAGAGGCCTGCCTTTGCCAAGCAACGCGGCAATGGCTCGGGGGATCGGCACGGGCGGTCTGCCCGTGAGCGTACGCAATTGATCGAGACGGGTCGAGCGGGCGGCGTAGAACCGTTCGATCAGCGGTTCGGGCAGGCGGTAGAACCGCTCGAAGATCTTGTAGCGGCGGTCGGGCTCGGCGGCGTCGAACAGCATCTTGCCGAGCATGCGATAGAAGCGCGTGGCGCACCAATGATCCTGCGCGCGGCGATCGACGAAGCGCGCCAGTTCGCCGCCCGCGAGATGGGCGTTGCCTGCGATGGCAAGGGCATTGGCGACCGCAATCGGCATTGTGTAGCTGGTCAGCGGGTGGGTGAAGCCGCCGCGCGCCCCGGCCAGCGCCACGCCCGGAACCGCGATCTCGCGGCGATAGGCGGCGAAATCCCCGCCGGTCACCACCGGCAGCACCCCGGTTTCCTCGCCAATCGTCTCGCCCGTCCAGCCGTGCGCGGCGCAATAGGCGGCGATCCGACCGGACAGCGTCGCCCGGTCGAGCAGCGGCTCATCGGCGTAATAGGTGTCCTCGACGAAGATGTCCTGCGGGCCCAGCGGCAGGACATAGACGAAGCGATAGGCGCCCAGTTGCGCTACGGTGGCATCCATGATCACCGGACGCACGACGCCATGCGGGCTGTCGCAGCGCAGGTGCCGCCCCATGAAGACCTGCCAGCCGCCGGTCAGATGGGCGGAGGGGACGGCATCGCGGCAGTCGATCACCGTGGCGGCATCGAGGAACCCGCCGCCGGCGAGCTCGACGCCATGTTCGCAAAGACGCTCGACCCGCGTCCCCGCCATGATCGCATCCTGGGGTAGCAAGCGGCGCAGGGCACGATCGAAGTCGGCGCTGGCGAGCGAGCGGTATTCTCCGCTGAGATGTCGTTCGTGCGCGGGAAAGCGGACCGTATTGCCCGCGGGCCAGCTGGTCTGGGGGAAGGGTGCCATCAGCGCGTCGCCTTCGGTCTCGAGATCTCCGGTGAACCAGCTCCAGCGGTGGTTGCCGCCAAAGCTGCCCCCTGCCTCGATCAGGGCGATTCGCTGCATGGGCTGCGCGCGATGGATGGCCAGCGCGATCAAACCACCGGCAAGTCCGCCGCCGACCACGGCGATATCGAGGGAACGCCCGTTCATTACGGCTTTGCCCTAAGCAGCAACGCGGATAAGGGCAATGCAAAGGAATGCAATGGAACGTGCGCGCAAGCGACCCGTTGTTGCGTTGAAACGTCAATCGAGGAAAATCATGAAAACACTTGCTGCTGGCCTGCTGGTCGCTGGACCCATGCTGCTTGCTGCCCCGCTCGCGGCACAGGATGCCGGTGCCCCCGGAGTTCGCGCCGAAGCGCCCGAACTGCCCGAATCGACTGTGTTCGATGGCGACTATCTCACCGTCGGTATCGGGGTTGGCTATGGCGCGAGCTATTCGGGTTCGGACGATTACCGGACTTTCGTTCTGCCGATCGTGCAGGGCTCGCTGGCCGGTGTCGATATCAGTCCGCGCCCGGCGGGTGTCGCGCTCGATTTCATCCCCGATCCGGACGAGGGCGTGTCCTTCTCCTTCGGGCCGGTGATCAAGCTCAACCGCGACCGCGCCGATCTCGACGGCATCAAGGATCCCGTGGTCGAGGCCTATGGCGAACTCGACACTGCGATCGAGGTCGGACCGAGCGCCGGGGTCAGCTTCCCGCAAGTGCTCAACGCCTTCGACAGCCTCAGCTTCTCGGTCGAAGCGGCTTGGGATGTCGCGGGTGCGCATGACGGCATGTCGGTGAGTCCGGCGATCACCTATTTCACCCCGCTGAGCCGCGGGATCGCCGCCTCGCTATCGCTGAGCACCAAGTACATCGACGACGATTACGCCGATTACTATTACTCGGTGCCCGCCACCAACGCGGCGCTCCCTGCTGCCGATGTCCTGCCCGGGTTTCAGGCCGATGGCGGGTTCGAAAGCGCGGGCGTCAATGTATTCATGGCCTTCGACCTTAACGGCGATGTCACCGATGGCGGGCTCGCGCTGATCGCGCTGGGCGGCTATTCTCGGATGCTCGGGGATGCCAAGGATTCGCCCTTCACCAGCATCCGCGGCGAGGCCGATCAGTTCCTCGGCGCCCTGGGGATCGGCTACACATTCTGAGCCGCTAGCGCCTGCCCCCGAATATTTTGCTCCCAAATACCAAGGGCGGCTCGTCTAGCCGCCCTTGTCGTGTCAGCACCCGGTGATTGCAGCGCACCGGCACTTTCGTTGCAGGATCATTCCTCGTCCGCGGACGGCGTCCCGACCGTTCCTGGGGCCAAAACCGGCCTGGAATCGGGCATCTGCGCCTTGCGGTCGCCGGTCTTGAGATAGGTGTCGAACCAGCTCATCATCCGCAAATTGTAGTCGTAGCGCGACGCGGCCTGGTTGTTGCCATGACCCTCGCCGGGGTAGAGCACGAGCCGCACCGGGGTCTCGGGCTTGCGCACCTTGATCGAGCGATAGAGCTCGTAGCTCTGGCTCGGCGAGACCCGCGTATCCTCCGCCCCGTGCATGATCAGCAGCGGGGTTTCGGCCTTGTCGACATGATAGATCGGGCTGACCTCGAGCATCTTGAGCCAATCATCCCAGGGCCAGGCCAGGCTGTGGACATTGTACATCTCGTAGGGGATGTCTGTGGTGCCGAACTTGCTGACCTGATTGGATATTCCGACGAACATGACCCCCGCCGCGAATTCCTCACTGAAATAGGTCGAGGCCCAGCCGGTGGCATAGCCGCCGTAGGAACCGCCGGTGATCCCGACCCGGTCGGCATCCGCCACGCCCATCTCCACCAGCGCGCGCTTGGCATCGACCAGATCGGTGAATTCGGGATCGGTGTAATTGCCCTGGTGTTGCTTGGAGAACGCAGTGCCATAACCGGTCGAGCCGCGATAATTGGGCAGGAAGACCGCATAACCCTGTCCCGCCGCGACCTGGCCGGGACCGCTGTAATTGGTGTTCCAGCCATTGGAATCATGCGCTTCTGGGCCACCATGAACATCGAGGATCAGCGGTGCGCCGCCGCGCGGCGCGCCGCCGACCGGCTCGATCAGCACGCCCTCGACCGCCTGCCCGTCGCGCGCGGTGTAGGTCACGGTCCGCTGCTGGCCCATGTCGATTTCGGACAGCCAGGGATTGTGCGCGGTCCAGCGCTCGAAATTGCCCTCGTCCCAGACGAACAGCTCGCTGGGATGGCTGGGAGAATTCGCCGTGACCGCGATCCGGTTGCCCGCGGCCTCGACCGCGGTGAGGATCAGCTCGTCGCTGTCGTGTTCGGCTTCGACGCTTCCGTCGGCATTGTAGATCCGCAGCGCCGACTGCGCGCCCTTGTGGATCACTGCCGCAAGCCGCCCGTCGGGAAGCCATTCGGCGTCAACCGCCGCCTCGGGCGCACCCTGATTGAGCGCGCGATACCGTCCGGTTGCGACATCGACGAAATGCAGCGTCGTCGCGGCGGGATCGTTGATGTCGATCCCGGCGATCAGCGAGAGCTGCGCACCGTCGGGAGAAATCTCGACATCGCCGATCTTGCCCGGGGTCTCGACCACCGCGCTGATCCGGCCGCTGGCGAGGTCGAGCACCTGTACCCGCTTCGAGGTATAGCTATCGTCGACCTGCGGGGTCGGAGCGCTTTCGATGATGCCGTAGCGCGCATCGGGAGCGATCTTGAAATCGCTGACATAGCCGGGGATCGCAAGCGCTTGCGGCTCGGCGTCGGGCATCTCGCCGATGGCGGCGCGGAACAGGCGGTTGAGCTGCGCTTCCTCTTCATAAACGATGGCGTTGAAGCCGGCCTTGCTCTGGCTGGCGCGCGGCTTGTCTTCGGCGGCACCGGCGAGCAGGTGCATGTGCTGCCCATCGGGGCTCCAGGCATAGCTGCGCACCGCAGCGCCATCGATCGTGGCGAGCTTGCGCTGCGCGCCGCCATCGACCGGGATGCCCCAGACCGCGCGCTTTTCGTCACCCTTGGTCCACAGGAAGCTGACCCAGCGGCCATCGGGCGAGAAGGCGATCGAACCGACGTTCATGTCGCCGGGGAGGAAATCGCGAACATTGCCCGGCCCGTATGCGAGCCGCAGCTGCTGGCGCGGGCCGCCGTTCTCTTCGCCTTCGGTCACATCGGGCAGGCTGACGGTGGTGTAAGCGATCCGGTTGCCGTCGGGCGCGAGCGCGATCGCGCCGACGCTTTCGATCTTGGCAATGTCTTCCGCCGTCATCGGCCGCGCCGAGACGGAGGTGGCGGCGAGCGCGCTGGAGGCGAGCAGCAAGGTGGCGATTGTGCGGCGGGTCATGGGCGGGGCGATCCTCTCTCGATCATGAAAAATGGCGGTAGTCGCTTCATAGCGAGACAGGCGTGCATGGCAAACCGGCGCTTGTGCCCGGGACGTGCACGCGGCATCACGGCGTCAACAGGGAGAATTATCATGCGTTTCACCTATCCGCTGGCGCTCGCCGCCGCTTTCGTCGCCGCGCCCGCTTTGGCCGACACCACCGTGGTCCATGCCGGCAATGTGATCACCGATGCCGACAGCGAGCCGATGGGACCGGCGACGATCACCGTCACCGATGGCCGCATCGTCAGCGTGGCGCGCGGCTGGAACGCCGCTCCCGAGGGCGCCGAGACCGTCCGGCTCGAAGGCATGACCGTCGTGCCGGGACTGATCGACCTCCATGTCCATCTGACCGGCGATCCGGGCGGCGATTTCTGGAAGGGCGCGGTCGAACCCGAGGAATGGGGCGTGGTCGTCGGCGCCAAGAATGCGGCCAAGACCTTGCGCGCCGGTTTCACCACCGTGCGCGAGGCCGGGAGCGCGCAGCACAGCGGCTTCGCGTTGCGTCGCGGCACCGAGGAAGGGATGATCGAGGGGCCGCGGATCGTCGCCGCCGGACCGTCGCTGGCGATCGTCGGCGGGCATGGCGACGTCTCGGGCTTCCGCCCCGAGGTCAACGCGGTGCTGACCTCTGGCTACACCTGCACCGGCGCGGTCGAATGCGCGGCGAAGGTTCGCCGCGCGAGCCAGAACGGTTCCGACGTGATCAAGATCACCGCCACCGGTGGCGTGCTGAGCCAGCAGGGCCGCGGGCTCGAGGCGCATTTCTCAGATGCCGAGATGACCAGCATCGCCGACACCGCGCATTCGCTCGGGCTGCAGGTGATGGCGCATGCGCATGGCGCGCGCGGGATTGAAGCGGCAGCACGTGCGGGCATCGACAGCATCGAGCACGCGACCTATCTCGACGAGGCTGCGGCCGATGCGATGAAGGC
Source organism: Erythrobacter sp. QSSC1-22B (assembly GCF_001678665.1). GTDB lineage: Bacteria > Pseudomonadota > Alphaproteobacteria > Sphingomonadales > Sphingomonadaceae > Qipengyuania. The sequence continues at coordinate 177,240 of NZ_LZRP01000004.1, read as the reverse complement.
CAATGGCACGGTGCTGGTGCCGACGCTGATGGCGTTCCAGGGCGTCACCGAACGGCTGGGGCAGGGCATCTACACCCCGGTGGTCGAGGCCAAGATCCGCGCGGTCGCCGAAACCGCCAAGGTGTTCATGGGCAAGGCCTATCGCTGGGGCGTCCCGATCGCCTTCGGGACCGATGCCGGGGTGTTCGACCATGGCCGCAACGCCGAGGAATTCGCGCTGATGGTAGCGCAGGGCATGTCGCACCGCGAAGCCTTCGCCAGCGCCACCACCGTCGCGGCAGGGGTGCTGCAGATGGAAGGCGAGATCGGCCGCCTCGCGCCCGGCTACTCCGCCGACATGATCGCGGTGGCGGGCAATCCGCTCGAGGATGTCACCGTCCTCGAGAACGTCGATTGGGTGATGGTGCGCGGGCGGATAATCGATTAGCGTTTCACGAATTGCACGGACGCTGGTCGATTGAATCGCGTTAGAGGTTTCGTCATTGCGAGCCTTGCGCCAGCAAGGCGCGGCAATCCATGGATCGCCGCGTCGCCCACGCGGGCTCCTCGCGATGACGTTTCGAGAGAGGAATCTACTATGCAAACAATCCGCATCGCGTTGCTGGCCAGCGCCGCGCTTTCGCTTGGCGCCTGCGCCACCACCGTGCCCGAAGCGGGCTCGACGGGCGCGGCGACCGCCGCGGCGACGCAGTCCGAGCGCGACCGGCTGTTCGCGCTGTTCGCCGATGCCGACGAACGCGATCTCAGGCTCAACCCGATCGGGGCGCTGTTTCGCGGCGACATGCGCTACGCCGACCGGCTCGGCGATTTCCTGACCGACGAGTACAACGACGCCAGCCGCGCCGATGCGCAGACCAATCTGGCGCGGCTGCGGGCAATCGACCGGGCCGCGCTCGATGACACCGACCGGCTCGCCTATGATGTTTTCGAATACAATCAGCGGCAGGCGCTCAAGGGCCTGACAGACGAGGTTCTCGCGGTCACCGAGGTTCGTCCGGTCAACCATTTCTCGGGCTTCCACACCTTCTACCCGAGCTTCGCCAGCGGCCAGAGCGCGGCGCCGTTCAAGACGGTCGAGGATTACGAGAACAATCTCAAGCGGCACGAGGATTACATCGCGATCACCGATCGGGCGATCGGGCTGTTTCGCGAAGGGCTCGACAGCGGCGTGCTCGAGACCAAGCTGACCATCGGCAATGTGATCGAGCAGCTCGATACGCAAATCGAGATGCCAATCGAAGAAGCGCCGTTCTGGATGCCGGTAACGAACTTTCCCGACAGCTTTTCCGCCGCCGAGAAGGCGCGGCTGACCGGGCAGTATCGCGCGGGTACGCGAGACATTTACGCGGTGCACACTCGCCTGCGCGATTTCCTGCGCGACGAATATCTGCCGCGCGCCCGGACGAGCGTGGGGCTGGCGCAGATGGAGGGCGGCGAGGCGCTGTATCGCCAGCTGATCGAGAGCACGACCACTCTGCCGCTCGAACCCGATTACCTTCACAATCTAGGGCTGAGCGAGGTCGCGCGGATCAAGACCGGGCTGGAAGAGATCAAGGCCGAGGTTGGCTTTGAAGGCACGCTCAACGAATTCTTCGATTATGTCCGCACCGATCCCCAGTTCAAGCCGGAAAGCCGCGAGGCTCTGACGCAGACTTATTACGATATCGGCGAGCAGGTCGATGCCAGGATCGACGAACTGTTTTCGCTGAAACCCGCGGCGCCGCTGGAAATCCGGCCCTACGAGGCCTTCCGCGAGCAGTTCTCGGCGGGCGGGTCCTACCAATCGGGCGCGCCCGACGGATCGCGGCCCGGGATCTTCTATTTCAACGCCTACGACCTGCCCAGCCGGCTGACGACGGGCAATATGACGCTCTATCTGCACGAGGGCGCGCCGGGGCATCACTTCCAGATCAGCCTGGCGCAGGAGAACGAGGCGCTGCCCGCCTTCATGCGCTTTGGCGGGACCACCGCCTTCGTCGAGGGCTGGGCGCTCTATGCCGAGACCCTGGGCGAGGAGATGGGGTTCTTCGAGGATCCCTGGAACCGCTACGGCACCCTGCAGGACGAGCAATTGCGCGCGATGCGGCTGGTGGTCGACACCGGGCTGCACTCCAAAGGCTGGACCCGCGAGCAGGCGATCGGTTTCATGCTGGAAAATTCGGGCATGACCCGCACCGAAGTGGTGGCCGAGGTCGAGCGCTATATCGCCATCCCCAGCCAGGCGCTGGCCTACAAGGTCGGCGCGCTCAAGATCCAGGAACTGCGCCAGCGCGCCGAGCAGCGGCTGGGCGATCGCTTCGACATCAAGGCCTTCCACGAGCAGGTGCTGAACACCGGGGGGCTGCCGCTGCCGGTGCTCGAAGCGAAGATCGATCGCTGGATCGCGGCGGGCGGGGCCTGAGGCGATAAACCCGCGTCCGGTCGCTACCGGGCGCGGGGGCCGCGTTTAGCTGCGCCCGACGCTCACATAGTCGAAGCCGCGCGCGCGGACATCCTCGGGGCGATAGATGTTGCGCAGATCGACCAGCACCGGGGCCTTGGCGATCTGCTTGACCCGGTCGAGATCGAGCGCGCGGAAGGCGTCCCACTCGGTCACGATGGCCACGGCATCGGCGCCCTCGATCGCGGTGTAGGGATCCTCGCACATGGTCACCTCGGGCATCAGCGGCCCGGCCAGTTCCATGCCCTCGGGGTCGTAGGCGAAGACTTCGACCCCGGCATCGGTGAGCGTCTGCGCCACCGCGATCGCGGGCGAATCGCGCATGTCGTCGGTGTTGGGTTTGAAGGTCAGCCCGAGCAGGGCAACCTTCTTGCCGCGCGCATCGTCCTTGCCGCCGATAGCATCGAGCACCTTGCGGCCCATGGCGCGCTTGCGGGCGTCGTTGGCCTCGACCACCGCGGCGACGATCCGCACCGGGCTGTCGTAATCCTCTGCGGTCTTGAGCAGCGCCAGCGTGTCCTTGGGGAAGCACGAGCCGCCATAACCGGGTCCGGCGTGGAGAAATTTGGAGCCGATCCGGTTGTCCATCCCGATCCCGCGGGCGACATCCTGGACATCCGCGCCGACGCGCTCGCACAGATCCGCCATCTCGTTGATGAAAGTGATCTTGGTGGCGAGGAAGGCGTTGGCGGCGTATTTGATCAGCTCGCTGGTGCGCCGCCCGGTGAACAGGATCGGCGATTCGTTGAGGAACAGCGGGCGATAGACCTCGCGCATGACCTCGCGCCCGAACTCGTCCTGCGCGCCGATAACGATCCGGTCGGGGCGCTTGAAATCGCCGATTGCCGCGCCCTCGCGCAGGAATTCCGGGTTGGAAACGACGGCGAAGCGATGGCTGGTGCCGCTGGCTGCGAGGATTCGCTCGACCTCGTCGCCGGTGCCGACGGGGACGGTCGATTTGGTCACCACCACTGCGTCGTTGGACAGGCTCGCGCCGATTTCCTCGGCGACCGCATAGACGAAGGAAAGATCCGCATGGCCATCGCCGCGGCGGCTGGGGGTGCCAACCGCGATGAAGATCGCCTGCGCCCCGGCGATGCCCTCGGCCAGATCGGTCGTAAAGCTCAGCCGTCCGGCCCTGACGTTGCTGTCGACCAGCTTGTCGAGCCCCGGTTCGTAGATCGGCATCACGCCTTCGCGCAGCCGCGCGATCTTCGCCTGGTCCTTGTCGATACAGACGACCTCGTGGCCGAAATCGGCAAAGCAGGCCCCCGAAACCAGCCCGACATAGCCTGAGCCTACCATTGCGATCTTCATGTCGTGCCTCCGGTGTGACGGATGGTGATCGTGCCGTCGGTTTCGACCGCCTGGATATAGCGCTGCTGCGTGCCATAGAGCACCAGCGCGGTCAGCACCCCGGTGCGGAACGCCCCGGTGTCGATCCCGATACGGTGGCCGCGATCCTCGATATCCTCGAAGATGGTGTGGCCGTGGACGATGACATGACTGAGCGGGTCGGGATGGCGCAGGAAGCGCTCGCGGATCCACAACAGGTCGCTGCGGCTCTGATCCTCGATAGCGCGCGAGGGATCGACGCCCGCGTGGACGAAGACGTAGTCTCCGGCCACGATCATCTCGTCCAGCGACTGGAGGAAATCGCGATCGCCTTGCGGGATCAACCGCGCGAGTTCGTCCTGCAACTCGCCCAGCGTCAGCGCATCGAGGTCCTTGCGCGAAATGCCGTAGCTCATGATGGTCTCGCGGCCGCCATGCTTGAGGAAGTGGCGCAACACGTCCTTATCCTCGAAGCTATCGAGGAACATTTCCTCGTGATTGCCAGCGAGGCAGCGCAGCGGACGCTGGCCCCGCCATTCGCGCGCCGCGGCTATGACGCCCGCGCTCTGGGGGCCGCGATCGATCAGGTCTCCGAGCAGCACGACGGTGGAGTTGGCTTGCGCAGCAGCGCTTTCGTCCTCCTCGATCGCGCCGCGAAGCGCGTCGAACAGGTCGAGCCGACCGTGGACATCGCCGACGACGTAATAACGCTCGCCCTCGGGCACCGCCGTAAGCTTGACTGGCGCCTTGGGCCTGCGGAATATCTGGAGAATTGAGTTGAGCATGGTCGTTAAGATGGCGCCGAAGCAAAGCGCTGCAAGCCGCATAGGCGCGCACGGGCGAGCGGGCAACTGTGCGATGCTTCTCCACAAACTCGCCAAGATCTTCGCAGTTGCACAAAAACCACGGTGCTGGTCGTCAATTGGTAATAATTGCGTCTGAAACTTGCTTTCGTAGGCGGGTTTGTGAAATATGGTTGCGAACACGTTAGAGGAACCCGCTCCACAATCAGGGCCCGACGCGTTTGCAGGTGGGACGAAGCGACAACCATCAGGAGTCTGTCATGCTCACGTCCTCGCGCGGCCTCGCCGCATCGCTCGTCTTGGCGAGTTTTACCCTATCCGCTCCTGCCTTCGCGCAGGTAGTCAACCCGGCCGACGAGGTCGCGGAAGACACCCAAGGTCCGATCACGATCTCCGCCAATGTCGCGCTGGCAAGCGAATACCGTTTCCGCGGTGTCGACCTGTCCGGTGGCGAAATAGCCATCCAGGGCGGGTTCGACCTCGCAACCGATTCCGGGTTCTACGTCGGCACCTGGGCTTCGTCGCTCGACGAAACGACGGTCGGTTTCGGTTCGACCGAAGTCGATGTCTATGGCGGCTGGAGCGGCGAATTCGCCAGCGGCCTTTCCGCCGATGTCGGGGTGATCGGCTATCTTTACCCCGATGCCGGGCCAGGCGATTTCGATTACGTCGAATTCTACGGCTCGGTCGGCTTCGCCATGGGTCCCGCCGAAGCAACGGTCGGCGTTGCCTATGCACCCGATCAGGATTCGCTGGGCGGCACCGACAATTTCTACATCTACACCGATCTCGGAGTCGGCATTCCCGGCACTCCTGTGAGCGTGATCGGCCATGTCGGCTATACCGACGGCTTCCTGACCTTCACCAACGACAGCAAGGCTTTCGACTGGTCGATCGGCGCGGAAGCGGCGCTCTATGGGCCGCTGTCGCTCAGCGCCGCCTATGTCGGCGCCGAGGGCGACATTCCGGTCGGTGCCTATGATTTCGTCGACGATGCTTTCGTGGTGACGCTCAGCGCGAGCTTCTGAATTCGATCATCAATCTCAAGCGGGGGCGGGCAATGATCTGCCCCCGTTTGCATTCTTGCCCACATTGACTCTAGGCCTCATGAAAATCACGGATTTCCGACCAACGATTGGTGTTGCACCGCTCTATTGGGTCCAAACCGGATCAGGTTGTTTCGGCGGTAGTGCGCTTTTCCAATGCGACCCTCAGCATCACATCTCTCCGAAGTAGTTGCAAGTAATCGAAATCCTCTATACGTCAATTCTCAGGGGGATTGGCGATGGAGGTATTGCCTCAGCTCAACGCTGTCGAATGGATCGCGCTAGTTCAGCACGAGCTGTTTCTCTTTGCGACCTTCTTTTTCATCCTCGGGGCTCTGGACGAATTCGCCATCGACCTAGCCTTCGTCTGGTTGCGGGTCCGTGAAAAGGTCGCGACCGAACGCGTCGATGAAGCGGAACTGCGCGCGCGTCCGCTTTCCGGGATCGTGGCTATCTTCGTCCCCGCATGGGACGAGGCCCAGGTCATCCGTCCGATGCTGACCCACGCTCTGCTGGCATGGCCGCAGGCCGAGGCGCATTTCTACATCGGCTGCTATCGCAACGATCCCGCGACCTTGGCCGAAGCGTCGATCGTCGCGCGGGCGGATTCTCGCGTTCATCTGGTGCTCCACGATCGCGATGGTCCTACCAGCAAGGCCGACTGCCTGAACGCGCTTTTTGCAGCGCTGGTGGCGGAGGAAGCGCGCATCGGTCAGCGGGCGCGGATGGTCGTGCTTCACGACGCGGAAGACATGGTCGATCCGGCGGCGCTTGCTGCGCTCGACATCGCACTCGATCATGCCGAATTCATCCAGCTCCCGGTGCTTGCTTTGCCGCAACCCGGCTCGCGGTTTGTCGGGAGCCATTATTGCGACGAGTTCGCCGAAGCGCATGGCAAGGTGATGGTGGTGCGCAGCGCGCTGGGTGCCGGCATTCCCGGTGCGGGAGTGGGAAGCGCTGTCGAGCGCGACACGCTCGCGCGGCTGGCCGAGCTTGCGGGCGGTGGCGGCCCCTTCGCGGCGAATTCTCTGACCGAGGATTACGAGTTCGGGCTCAATGTCGCGGCCATCGGCGGACGCGACCGGTTCCTGCGCCTGCGGACCCGAGAAGGGAGGCTGATCGCAACGCGGGCCTATTTCCCCTCGCGGATCGACACTGCCGTGCGCCAGAAAACGCGCTGGATTCATGGCATCGCCCTGCAAGGGTGGGATCGGCTGGGCTGGAGCGGCGGGATGCTGCGCGGATGGATGAAGCTGCGGGATCGGCAGGGTCCATTCGCGGCGCTCCTCCTGGCGATCGCCTATATGCTTTTGCTGGGGTCCGGGCTGATCGCGATTGCCGGATGGTTCGGCCTTTTCTTTCCCGTCAAGGCATCGCCGCTGCTCACCACGATGCTGATTATCTGTAGCATTGCCTTTGTCTGGCGCGCGTTGGTCCGCGCGGCCTTTACCAGCCGCGAGTTTGGCTGGCGCGAGGGTTTGCTGGCGATCCTGCGGATACCGGTATCCAATGGCATCGCGATCATGGCGGGGCGCCGTGCGATTGTCGCTTATGTCGCGACGCTGCGGGGTGCGGAAGCGAAGTGGGACAAGACCGATCATGACGACCATCCCGCTTCCCTGCTGCACGAGCCCGGCGCGGCATGATCGTTCGGCCGACCCTCGGGTCCTTGCCGAACTCACGCTCCTTCCGCGGCCAACCACTGGCGATCATCCTGCTGGTGTTCGCGCTCTGGATCGGCTTGCGAGCCAGCTACTGGTCACCGCTGATCGAGATCGACGGCGCTCTGGTGCCCTTTGCAGCTCCAAGTGCCAGAGCTCGTGCAACAGGGGTGGACGATTCGCCTGGGCGAGAGAGCCTGCCTCCCTCGTTTGGTGAGGGCGTTGCATCTTTCGACACCCTCGCGCTCGTAGGAAGGCGCCTTGCCAGCATCGTTACCATGCCCACGGTGCCATCTCGCCCTGCTTCACTTGCGGCCTTGTCCGGCGGGTCGCAACCTGGAGCTTTTCCGGTAGACCGCTCGCCTGCCCTGGCCGGCGAGGCTCAAACCTCGCCATGGAAACTTGAGCAATTCCGTCCCGCCGCTGCGCCTTTCTCGCTGCCACCCGGAAGGAGCCGCTCCAGCGAACCGCGCCGGCTCTCGATCGATGGCTGGCTGTTTCTGCGCGCAGGCGGGGTGGCAGATGCGGGCGCCGGGCCGCTCGCCCCGACCTATGGCCGGAGCCAGTTCGGGGCCGTGCTCCGCTATGATTTCGGGACGCGCAGCGCGTATCTGCCGCAGGCCTATCTGCGCGCTGCGGGCTCCATCGAATCGCGCGAAGCGGAACTTGCGGCGGGAATCAGCATCCGGCCCGTGTCGGGGCTCCCGCTTCGCGCGCATGGCGAGGTCCGCCTTTCCCGGCTCGGCGACAGGGTCGAACTGCGCCCATCCGCCTTCATAACCGCTGGGATCGAAGAGCGCTTGAAGCCGCTCGACGCCCGGGTCCGGGGCTATGCGCAAGCCGGTTATGTCGGGGGTGAATTCGCCACCGCCTTTGCCGATGGCAGCCTTGTGATCGAGCGCGATGCGGCGCGGTTCGAGCGGGGCGCGCTCAGCGTGGGAGCAGGCGCATGGGGCGGGGCGCAGCAAGGGACCTCGCGGCTGGACCTCGGCCCGACCGCAAGCGTGGACCTGAGCCTCGGGCAGGGCAGAATACGGGTGGCCGCAGATTATCGCCTGCGGGTCGCCGGCAGGGCGGAACCCTCGTCGGGAGCCGCGCTGACCCTGTCGACCAGTTTCTGACGCCTCGCCGCTTTCACCGGGGGGCGTGCTGGGATAGGGGCTGAGGATGGACGTATACCTGCCCATTGCGAACCTGTCCGTGAACGGGCTCTGGATCGTCGCGCTCGGCGGCGTGACGGGCCTGCTCTCCGGCTTGTTCGGGGTCGGCGGCGGTTTCCTGACCACGCCCTTGCTGATCTTCTACGGTGTCCCTCCCACGGTTGCCGCCGCCTCGGCTTCGACCCAGGTCACCGGTGCCAGCGTGTCGGGTGTGTTGGCCCATTCCAAACGCGCCGGGGTGGATTATCGCATGGGCGGCGTGATGGTCGTCGGCGGGATGATCGGCGCAGGCATTGGCTCGTTGCTGTTCCGCTGGCTGCGCGCGATGGGCCAGATCGACGTCGTTATCAGCGCGCTCTATGTCATCCTGCTGGGATCGATCGGAATGATGATGGCGCGCGAGGCATTCCAGGCGCTGCGCGGCAAGTCCTCCGGTGCAGTCGCGAAGCGGCGGCGGCACCATCCGCTGGTCGCCTCGCTGCCGATGCGCTGGCGCTTCTATCGGTCCGGGCTTTACATCTCGCCGCTGGCACCGCTCATCCTCGGCGTGCTGGTCGGGATACTAACCATGCTGATGGGTGTGGGCGGTGGCTTCATCCTCGTCCCCGCCATGCTTTATATTCTCGGGATGAGCGCGAATGTCGTGGTCGGCACCAGCCTGTTCAACATCCTCTTCGTCACCATCGCCACCACCATGATGCACTCGCTGACCACCGAGGCGGTCGATATCGTGCTGGTCGGATTGCTGCTGATCGGTTCGGTCACCGGGGCGCAGATGGGGACGCAGGTTGCTTCACGGGTGAAACCGGAAGTTCTGCGGCTGATACTGGCATCGATCGTGCTCGCGATCGCGTTGCGGATGTTCTTCGGCCTCCTTGTACAGCCCGATGAAATCTACACGATTGCGCCGCTGTGAGGGTGCTGCTGATCCTGCTGTTCGCAATGATGCTCTCGGGCCAGCGCGATCCGATCCTGGTGCCCGAAGTCTCGCAGCACGAAGTCCAGGTGCGGCAGGGATTTACCGGCACGGAATTGCTGCTGTTCGGGGCGATCATCGATCCCGCCGGGCGAGGGGGAGGCGGGCAGTACGACATCGTTGTCGTGCTCAAGGGGCCGCCGGAACCGATCCGGTTGCGGGAAAAGGCGCGCTTCGCGGGCGTCTGGATCAATGCTGAAAACACCGACTTTCGCTCGGTCCCCTCGTTCTTTGCGGTAGCCTCCTCGAGGCCGGTCGAGGAAATCGTCGATCAGAAGACCGCTGCCATCTACGAATTCGGGACCGACTATATCCAGCTTTCGCCGACGGGGATCATCGATCCGGCAGAGCAGGCGCGGTTCGCCGCCGGGCTGGTCGACCTCAAGACGCGGCAGAATCTCTATCAGGAGCTGGTGGGCGGCGTCGAACTGCGCGAGCAGGTGCTCTATCAGGCGCGGATTTCGCTGCCATCCAACGTCAGCACCGGTGTCTACACCGCCGAAACCTTTGCCGTTACCGATGGCCGCGTGATCGCCTCGGCGATGGCCGAAGTGGCGGTACGCAAGGTCGGGTTCGAGCGCTTCATCGAAAACTCCGCCAATGACTGGGGCCTTTATTATGGCCTCGCCGCGGTGCTGCTCTCGATCGGAATGGGATGGGCTGCAGGGCGCTTCTACGCGATGATCTAGCAGTTTTTTCCGCGGCTTGTGTGCCGGTACGCAATTCGCTCGTTACGACATTTTAACCGTCAGCGCTTAGGCCATTTTATACAACAGCCGAGCGAGCGGAAGCTTCATGACCGATATGACCCATCAGAATTTCCGCACTCCCGACCTTCCTGACGAAGGCGGAGCGGAACTGCCGCAGTGCAATGCGCTGCGCGACCGGATCCGTCGTGGAGGCGCCGCTCCTTCGGATGCCCGCCCAGCATTGCCACCCACCGCCTCGGCATCGGTGCCGCAGCGTCCAGCGCAGCACGACGCCCCACGTTCGGCGGCGCTTCGGCAGGCGGCACCGCCTCAGCCGATTGCGCGGGACCGGGTCCGCGCTCCCGAGCCGGAGCCGGCAAGTGCGGCGCCGCTGCGGCCGACGGCAGAGCAGCTCCGCGGGACCACCGCGCATGGCGAAGCGCCGCGACCGCGTTCGGTAGCCACTCAGCCCCGCCAGGCCGAGCACAGGGAAGTCGCTCATGCAGAGCGCCGTGGCGGCGGCGGCGGTGGCGGCGCCGGGGGTGGCGAAATCGACAATGCAGTGCTGCCGATCGGTCAGGTGCTCGAGATCGCAGGTTCGGGATCGCGCATCGCGATCGACCTCAAGCGGCTCAACGAATGCATGCAGGACGAGGACCCGGCGATCGCCATGGCGGGCCAGGTCGGCAGCCAGATCAAGATCCGCGTCGGGGACGGCTGGCTGCTCGCCAATGTCCGCAACCAGAAGCAGGACCGCAAGGTCAGCGGTTCGGTCGTCGCCAATATCGATTTTCTCGGTGAGGGCGCCGAAGAACGCCTCACCGGCAAGCTCCACAGCTTCAAGCGCGGGGTCACCCGCTACCCCGTCCCCGGCGCCAAGATCTATCCGGCCACGACCCAGGATCTCAGGCAGGTCTACGCCGGCGACGGTCGTAGTTCGGTGACGATCGGCAAGGTCTATCCGACCAAGGATATCCGTGCCGGGCTCTATATCGACGCGATGCTGGGCAAGCATTTCGCGCTGCTGGGATCGACCGGCACCGGCAAGTCGACCAGCGCCGCATTGATCCTCCACCGGATCTGCGAAGCGGCGCCTGAAGGTCATATCGTCATGATCGATCCGCATGGCGAATATTCGGCGGCCTTCCGGCATACCGGTGTTATTCTCGACGTCTCGAACCTGCAGATGCCCTATTGGCTGATGAATTTCGAGGAGCATTGCGAAGTGCTGCTCACCAGTGCGGGCAACGAGCGGCAGGTCGACGCCGATATCCTTGCCCGCTGCCTGCTCCATGCGCGCGGCAAAAGCCGATTGGCCGAACAGATGGGCAAGATCACGGTGGATTCGCCGATCCCCTATCTGCTGTCCGACCTCTCGACCGCCTTGCAGGATGCGATGGGCCGGCTCGACAAGGCGACCAATTCGGCCCCCTACATGCGGATCAAGAACAAGCTGGACGAGATCAAATCGGATCCGCGCTACCAGTTCATGTTCTCCGGCATGCTGGTGGCCGACACGATGGCGGACTTCATCTGCAAGATTTTCCGCATGCCCGGTGGCGGCAAGCCGATCTCGATCATCGATGTCTCGGGCGTACCGTCCGACATCACCGCCACCGTGGTCGCGGTGCTCAGCCGGCTGGTATTCGACTTCGCGATCTGGGGGCGCGAGGAGAAGACCCGACCGGTGCTGCTGGTTTGCGAGGAAGCGCATCGCTACGTCCCCAACGAGAAGAACGCCGACGGTTCGAGCGTGGGCCGGGTGCTCAGCCGGATCGCGAAGGAGGGCCGCAAATACGGTATCAGCCTGGGCCTGATCACCCAGCGCCCCTCCGACCTTGCCGAAGGCGTGCTGTCGCAATGCGGCACGATCATTTCGATGCGGCTCAACAACGAACGCGACCAGGCCTTCGTCAAGGCCGCCATGCCCGAGGGCGCGCGCGGCTTTCTCGATGCGATCCCGGCACTGCGCAATCGCGAATGCATCATCTGCGGCGAAGGCGTCGCGATCCCGATCCGGGTGCGTTTCGACAATCTCGAGGAATCCAAGCGCCCGGCCTCCGACGATCCCAGCTTCGTCGAATTGTGGAGCAGCAGCGGCGGCGAGGAAGAGGCGGTCGAGCGGGTGGTCCAGCGCTGGCGCTCGCAAGGCTGAGCTCCGGGGCCTAGGTCCCGCGGGTATCGCCGAACAGATGGATATGCAGCCGGTCGCTCATCCGGAAGCCATGATCGAGGCATAGCGGCACCAGCCAGCGTTCGCGCGTCCGCAGGGTCGCGCTGTCGGTGCCTTCGGGCATCAGGAAAACGCGGGCGGGCGGAATTGCATGGGTGCGGACCAGCGCTGTGGCCTCGGCCACGTCCTCAGGGCTCGCCACCACGAATTTGAACCAGGCACGCGGATCGCCGGCATAGGCGTGGAGCCGCTCGGCGATCAGCGCGAGCTCGGGCGGATTGCCGCTGTGCGAAAGCTTGGGGCTGACGTTGTACTGGTCGATCCGGATATCGAGCCGCGGCGGCGCCTTGGTGGTGCCATTGGTCTCGATCTCTACTGCCATGTCGGGCAGCAGTTCGAGCAGTTCGGCCAGCGCTGCGGGCTGAAGCAGGGGCTCGCCGCCGGTGATTACCAGCCGCTTCTGGCCGAGCCCGGCGATAAGCTCGGCCACCTCGCCGACCGGCAGCTTTACCTGATTGGGCTCGCGCTCGAAGGTCGTATCGGAGCGGTGCGGGCGCTCGTCGCCGGTGAAATGCCAGGTGTACGCGGTGTCGCACCAGACGCAGGCGAGATTGCAGCGCGACAGTCGCAGGAACGCGACCGGCATGCCGACAGACGGCCCTTCGCCCTGCACCGAAGAGAAAATCTCTGGTCCTCCCGTATCATCCGTGGCGAGCGTAAGTTTCACACAGCTTTCCAAAAATTACTCTCAACGGTGACACTGGGTTACACGCATGTCACCCTGATCTTCATAACAACCCTTTGTCTAAGATATATATTTTCCTAACAGGGTGACACATCTTACTGTTTCACGACCAGTCCAACCCTCGGCCCCGCCAATCAGACCGCCCGCAAACACAATGTCCGCAATCACATGGCCCGCGAGCCTCACAGCCATGTCATGGCAGACAAAACCGCTGTAGGAAAACTGTCCGCCAACCGGCTTAGCCCAGCCGCGCCAGCGCCGCCTCGAGCCGTTCGACCTCGGCGCTGTGATGCGCCAGATCGGCGCGCGCTTTCTCGACCGCTTCGGGCTTGGCGCGTTCGACGAAGCTGGCGTTGCCCAGCCGCCCCTTGAGCGATCCCGCTTCCTTGCGGCTGACCACCAGCGCCTTCTCGAGCCGTGCCTTTTCGGCGGCGATATCGATCACGCCTTTCAATTCGATTGTGGCTGCAAAGCCCTCCTTTTCAATAAGAATTGCACCCTTCTGGGCACGACGGGTTTGAAGTCGGTTATTCGTATCTGGTTCAAGTCGATCAGAAATTAGGAATAGTTCGACCCGAGCTAGGCGTTTGAAAGCAGTTTGATTATCATAGAGCCATTGATCGCGTTTTTGATCGGTATGAAAAATGGTCATCGCAGGCTTGGATCCGGATGGCACGCCAACTTCATTTTTCGCGGAGCGAATTTCTCTGACCGTTTCGATCAACCAGTCGATCTCTTCTTTCGAGTCAGTATCGACCACTACCGCTGGATTGGGCCACTCCGCTGTTATAAGTGGATAATTGGCGCGTTCGCCTTGTTTTGACCAAAGTTCTTCGGTGATGAATGGCATAAACGGATGAAGTAATACGAATATTTGGTCCAAGACCCATCCCGCTACGGCCCTGGTTTCGTTCGCTTGCCTGTGGCGCTCTTGGCGCGCAGCAGGTTCGACAATTTCGTCGGCTTCTAGCGCGAAAACGCCCTTGATCAGTTCCAGATACCAGTCGCAAAAGCGGTCCCAGACGAAATGGTAGATCGTGTTCGCCGCCGCGTCGAAGCGCAGCTCGGCGAGCGCGCGGTCGAGCGCGGTTTGCGTCTCCACCACCTCGCCGATGATCCATTTGTTGACCGCCAGCGTGGCCTCAGGCGCGGCGATCTGCGTGCTCGCGCCGATGCCGTTTGACTGGCAGAACCGCGTCGCATTCCACAGCTTGGTTGCGAAATTGCGATAGCCCTCGACCCGGCGGTCATCCATCTTGATGTCGCGGCCCTGGCTTTCCATCGCCGCCATGAAGAAGCGCAGGGCGTCGGCGCCATAGCGGTCGATCAGCCCCAGCGGATCGACCACATTGCCCTTGGATTTGGACATCTTCTGACCATCGGCCGCGCGCACCAGACCGTGGAGATAGAGCTTGGGCCAAGGATTCTGGCCGGTCAGATGGCGCCCCATCATCATCATCCGCGCATCCCAGAAGAACAGGATGTCGAAGCCGGAGATCAGCAGGTTATTCGGGTAGTGTTTATCGACGAGATCGGTCTGTTCCGGCCAGCCGAGCGTGGCGAAGGGCCACAGCGCGCTGGAGAACCAGGTGTCGAGCACGTCCTCGTCGCGGGTCAGTTCGACGCCTTCGCCCGCCTGCTCGCGGGCCTCGGCCTCGGTCAGCGCGACATAGGCCTTTCCGGTCTCGTCGTACCAAGCCGGGATCCGGTGCCCCCACCACAGCTGGCGACTGACGCACCACGGCTGGATGTTCTCCATCCAGTTGAAGAAGGTCTTTTCCCAGCTTTTGGGTACGATCTCGACGTCGCCGCTCTTCACCGCCGCGATCGGTGCCTTGGCGAGTTCGCCGGCGTTCACATACCACTGGTCGGTCAGCATCGGTTCGATCACCACCCCGCCGCGATCGCCGTAGGGTTGCATGATGACCTTGTCTTCGACGCCGATCATCAGACCTTCGGCATCGATATCGGCGACCACCCGCTTGCGCGCCTCGTAGCGATCAAGACCGCGGTACTCCTCTGGCACGAGGTTCATGGCGTCGATGTCGGCCGCGCTCGCCGCCTGACCGCGAGCGAGGGCACGGGCCCGCTGCGATGTTTCGGCGTATGCCTCACCATCGCTGCGCATGGCGGCGACTTCGTCCATCAGGCGATACATCGGGATGCCATTGCGCTGCGCGACGCCATAGTCGTTCTCGTCGTGCGCGCCGGTGATCTTGACCGCGCCCGATCCGAAATCGGGATCGGGATATTCGTCGGTGATGATCGGGATCTGGCGGCGGTGCTCTTTGGGCCCCACCGGGATCTCGCACAATTTACCAACCAGCGAGGCGTAGCGCGCGTCGCTTGGATGCACCGCCACCGCGCCATCGCCGAGCATGGTTTCCGGGCGCGTGGTGGCGATGGAAATGTAGTCGCGCTCTTCCTCGAACACGATCGCGCCATCCTCGTCGCGCTCGACATAGGTGTAGGTCGCATTGTCGGCGAGCGGGTATTTGAAATGCCACATCTGGCCGTTCGTCTCGCGGTTCTCGACCTCGAGATCGGAGATCGCGGTCTTGAGCTTGGGGTCCCAATTGACCAGCCGCTTGTCGCGATAGATCAACCCGTCGCGGTGGAGGTCGACGAAGGTCTTGAGCACGCTTTTCGAGAAATGCTCGTCCATCGTGAACTGTTCGCGCGACCAGTCCATCGAGCAGCCAAGCCGGCGCAGCTGGCGGGTGATCGTGCCGCCGCTTTCTTCCTTCCATTCCCACACCTTGGCGATGAAATCCTCGCGCGAATGATTGGTGCGTTTGTCCTGCGCTGCCTCGAGCTGACGCTCGACCACCATCTGCGTGGCGATCCCGGCGTGGTCGGTGCCGACCACCCACAGCGCATCCTTGCCGCGCAGCCGCTGGTAGCGGATCATGATGTCCTGCAGGGTGTTGTCGAGCGCATGGCCGATATGCAGCGAGCCGGTCACGTTGGGCGGCGGATTGACGATGGTGTAGGGCTCGGCGCCGGGGCGGGCCGGGCGGAACAGCCCGTTGTCTTCCCAATGGGAATACCAGCGTGCCTCGATATCGGCGGGGTCGAAAGTCGTCGGAAGATCGGTGCTCATGGCTGGGCCTTTGCCAGCGGGTCTGCCCCCGCGCAACAACTGCCCGCAACAAGCGCTCGCGATAGCCCCCGCGCGCAGAGTGCGCCTTGTAGCGCGCGCGATTTACCCGCATAGGCTTTTGCCAATGGACAGCGAAGCCGGATTCACGATCTCCGAAGAAGGGGAAGGGCACGGCACACTGGCGCTTTCGGGCCCGTGGCTGGTGTCCTCGATCGGCGCGCTCGAGCGCGATCTGCACGACATCGAAGGCCCGTTGGCGCGGATCGATCTGAGCGACGTCAGCGAGATCGACACCGTCGGCGCATGGGTCGCCTGCGACCTTGCCGAACGGCTCGATGCCGAGGTGGTCGGCGCAAGCGACCGCGCAACGCGTCTGATGGAAGCGGTCTGCGATCTGGGAGGCGGGCTGAAGCTGGCCGCGCCGCGCGAAGCGGTGTGGAAACGCATCACCGCGAACACCGGCGAAAAAGT
This sequence comes from Erythrobacter sp. QSSC1-22B, assembly GCF_001678665.1. Taxonomy (GTDB): domain Bacteria; phylum Pseudomonadota; class Alphaproteobacteria; order Sphingomonadales; family Sphingomonadaceae; genus Qipengyuania. Next base: position 160,638 of record NZ_LZRP01000004.1, on the reverse strand, counting down.
CTACAGCGCGCGCGCGGGCATCTATGGCGTGGTCGGTTTTCTCGGCGCGATCCTGTCGGCTTCGGGCACGCTGATTCGCCATCCCAGTCGCTTTCGCGGCAAGGCGCTGGTGCGCCAGATGGAACTGGTCGGCGTCGCCGCTCTGCCCATTGTCGGGTTGATGAGCTTCCTGATCGGCATCGTCATCGCCCAGCAGGGCGCGGTACAGCTGTCGCAATTCGGCGCCGAGACGCTGACGGTCAATCTGGTCGGCCGGATCACCTTGCGTGAACTGGGTGTGCTGATGACCGCGATCATGGTTGCGGGCCGCTCGGGCTCCGCCTTCGCCGCGCAGATCGGCACGATGAAGCTGACCGAGGAAGTCGATGCCATGCGCACGATCGGCATTGCGCCGATCGAGGCGCTGGTGATCCCGCGTATTCTCGCCGCCACGCTGATGATGCCGCTGCTGGGCTTCTACGCTTCGGTGATGGCGATTGTCGGCGGCGCGACGATCTCGAATTTCGCGCTCGGTATCCCGTTCCTCAACTTCCTCGAACGGATCCAGGATGTCGTCCCGATCTACGATCTGTGGGTCGGGCTGATCAAGGCCCCGGTGTTTGGGCTGATCGTCGGGCTGGCGGGCTGTTATCACGGCATGCAGGTCAAGGGCGATTCCGAACAGGTGGGCCTGCGCACCACGCTCGCGGTGGTCTCGGCGATCTTTGCGGTGATCGTGATCGACGCCTTTTTCGCGGTGTTCTTCACCAAGCTGGGGTGGGCCTGATGGCCGAGGAAACCGACAGCCGTCCCGGTCGCCACGAGCGCTATCGCGGCGAGCACCCCGTGGTGGTCAAGGGGCTGGTCAATCGCTTTGGCGATCATGTCGTCCACGAGAACCTCGATCTCGAGGTGCGGCGCGGCGAGATTCTCGGTGTGGTCGGCGGTTCGGGTTCGGGGAAATCGGTGCTGATGCGCTCGATCATCGGCTTGCAGCCTCCGAGCGAGGGCAAGGTCGAGGTGTTCGGTCGTTCGCTCACCGATGCGCAGCCCGACGAGGTGATGGGCGTTCGCGACCGCTGGGGCGTGTTGTTCCAGGGCGGCGCGCTCTTCTCGACGCTGACCGTGGGCGAGAACGTCGAGGTGCCGCTCAAGCAGTTCTATCCCGAGCTGTCGGACAAATTGCGCAAGGATATCGCCAGCTTCAAGGTGCTGCTTTCGGGTCTGCCCGAGGAAGCGGTCAACCAGTACCCATCCGAACTGTCGGGCGGGATGCGCAAGCGCGCCGGTCTGGCGCGGGCGCTGGCGCTCGATCCCGAGCTGCTGTTCCTCGACGAGCCGACCGCCGGTCTCGACCCGATCGGCGCCGCGGCCTTCGACCGGCTGACGCTGGAGTTGAAGGAAACGCTGGGGCTGACCGTGTTCCTGATCACCCACGATCTCGACACGCTGCACGCGATCTGCGACCGGGTGGCGGTGCTCGCCGACAAGAAGGTGGTCGCGGTCGACACCGTGCCAAATCTGATGGCGCTCGATCACGAGTGGATCCAGGAATATTTCAACGGCCCGCGCGGACGCGCGGCGCTCAGCGCGCAGGCGCTCGAGGAATTGCGCAAGCATATGGACAAGCCCATCGACGCGCAGACCCTCAAAGCGTTGGACAATGCGCCGGATAGGAAGGCATAGGCGAGGCAATGGAAACGCGGGCCAATCATGTATGGGTAGGGGCGGTGACGCTGCTGCTGCTCGCTGCGCTGGCGCTGGCTATCGTGTGGATCGCGCGGCTGGGGCAGGGCGACCAGGACGAATACGACATCTTCTTCAAGACCTCGGTCGCGGGTCTCGCCACCGGGTCGCAGGTATCCTTCGCCGGTGTCCCCGTGGGTCAGGTCAGCGAGATCGTGTTGTGGGACAAGGATCCCGAATTCGTCCGGGTGCGGATCAAGGTCAAGAACGAGGTGCCGATCCTCGTCGGCACCACCGCGACCATCCAGTCCAGCTTCACCGGTGTCTCGACCATCATGCTCGACGGCGCGCGCAGCGGCCAGCCGGCGATCACTTGCGAGACCACCGCCTGCACCGAAGGTGTGCCCATCATTCCTCCCAAGGCGGGCGGGTTCGGCGAGATCCTTGCCAACGCACCGCTGCTGCTGGAGCGGCTGGCGACGCTTACCGAACGTTTGACCGGGCTGCTCTCGGACGACAATCAGGGCGAGATTGCGGGCATTCTCGCCAATACCAATACAATGACCGCGGACCTCGCCAGTGCGACCCCGCAGATCGAACGCACCATGCTCGAGCTGCAGGTGACCTTGCGCGAATCGAGCGAGGCGCTCGACCAGTTCGAGAAGGTTACCGCCACCACCGACCGCCTGCTCAACCAGGAAGGCCTGGCGATCTCGGAGCAATTGCGCGATACGCTCAACTCCGCCAGCGGCGCAGCCGCCGCGCTTGAGCAGACGCTCGAGGAAGCGCGCCCGGTCACCCGCCAGCTGACCGAAAGCACGCTGCCCGCCGCCGAAGCGACGCTGCGCGACCTGCGCGCCACCAGCAAGTCGCTGCGCGATATCACCGAGACCATCGAACAAGACGGCGCCGGCGCGCTGGTGGGTGGGCCGCCCCTGCCCGATTACGAACCATGAGACATGCCATGACCCGTGCCAAGATTTTCGCCTGCCTGGCCCCTGCGCTCGTGCTTACTGGCTGCATCAGCTTCGGTGCCGACGCACCGCCGAGCCTGCTGACGCTGACGGCAACCGCGACGGCACCTGCCGGTGCGGGCGCAAGCGGCAATGCGAACTCCGCGCTGGTGCTGAGCGAATTCGAAGCGCCCGCGCGGCTCGACGTCACCCGCGTGCCCGTGCAGGTAACGGACAGCGAGATCGCCTATCTCGTGGATGCAGTGTGGGTCGAGAAGCCCGCCCGGCTGTTCCGCCGCCTGCTGGCCGAGACGATCCGCACCCGCAGCGATCGCGTCGTTATCGATGGTGACGATCCCGGCGTGCTGGCGGATGCCCGACTGAGCGGCGTGTTGCGCGAATTCGGCTACGATGTCGCGACCGGTTCGGTGGTCGTCAGCTTCGACGCGGTCCGCAGAGGCGAGGGCACTTCGGTGACCACGCGGCGCTTCGAAGCGGTGGTGCCCGGAGTTCCCGCCGAGGCAGGCCCCGTGGGCGTCGCGCTCAATCAGGCGGCCAATGATGTCGCCGGTCAGGTCGCGGCGTGGATCGGCTGAGCTAGTCGATCGCGGCGGCGCGGGCAAAGTCCAGCGCTGCGAGGAATTGCCCGGTGCGCAGAACGCGCCGCTCCTGCGCTTCTTCGTCGGCACCCCAGTTCTCGATCTGCCAGTCCTCTTCGAGGTTGGCGGCATCCCACAACGCCTGCGCATCGGCCTCGGCGTCGAGCACCGACAGGCCGACGCAGAGCGAAGCAGCGAGCGAGGTCAGCGTCTCGAGCGCGGCCAGTTCGAAGGGCGTGAATCTGCCGAGACGTTCGCGCAAAGCGGCCAGAGTTTCGGGCCGTTGCGGACGGTGGATCACACCGCTGACCCGTTCCAGCACCACCTGTTCGCGCGCCTCGAACCCGGCGACCAGCGGTTCCCATTGCTGCTGCTGGCGGCGCCAGAACGGCTCGTCGGGATCGGCGCGATAACACAGCGTATCGGTCTCGACATAGGCGAGCAGATTGTCGCGCACGGGATCGGGATCGCGCGCCACCATATCGATCGCATAATCCGCCAGATCGCGATGAACGAAGCGCTTGGGATCGAGTGTCTCGCCCTGGTCGCGCCATTCGGCGGCGAGCAGTTCGGCAATCGCGGGGGTCGGCAAGAGCTGGGGCTGTCCGCCTTGCGTCTTGATCGCACGACCATCGAGCCGGACGGTCCAGCCGTCGGTCTCGCCGGTGATGGAAACCTCGGAATAAAAGCGCTTCATTCGTCGCGACTTTTCCAGCGCTTGGCGAGCGCGCGCGGCCCGAAGAAGAACCCCAGCGCGCCGCCGACCAGCAGCACACCACCGAGCAGCGCGGGCCCCTCGATCCGGTTCTCCTGGATCAGCAGGCCGAACATCACCAGAAAGATGCAGCCCAGCCGCACGAGCTGGAGCGCCATATAGGGCCCCATTGCGGGATCGCGGCCAGGACCGGGGTCACCGCCGGGCCCGGAGACGGGCCCGAAGACGGGATCGGGGCCGGAAACGGGGTCGCGTTCAGCCATGCGCCGGGTCCCCGAGCAGCGCTTCGAGCGCCAGCATGTCGCTTGCCACTCCGATTGCGCCGGTCGCAATCAGTTCGTCGGGCGCATGATAGCCCCAGTCGACCCCGATTGCGCGCACCCCGGCTGCGCTGGCCATTTCCATATCGAAACTGGTGTCGCCGATCATCACCGCCGCGCCCGCCTCGACACCCGCCTCGAACAGCGCGGCTTCGAGCATCGCGGGATGCGGTTTGGAAGGATGGCGATCGGCGGTCTGGAGCGTGACGAAAAGTTCGGAAATTTCATGTCCGGCGAGGCAGGAGGTAAGGCCGCGGTCGCTCTTGCCGGTCGCAACGCCAAGCAGCCAGCCGGCCGCGTGGAGCCGGTGGAGCAATTCGCGCATTCCCTCGAACAGCGGCTCGCTCAGCCGCCCTTCGGTGCGCGCGTTGAAGAAGGCGCTCTTGTAGCCACTGACGATCTCGGTGCGCTGGGTTTCGCTCGCCCGGGGGGCGAGCTGGACCAGCGCCTGCGGCAGGCTCAGCCCGACCACGCGGCGCACCTGCGCGCGCGGCGGGCAGGGCAGGTCTGCCCCGGCAAAGGCGGCTTCCATCGCTTCGCAGATCGACGCCTGGCCATCGACCAGCGTTCCGTCGCAATCGAACACCGCCAGCCGCGTCATCCGTCGTTTCTCGGCTTCTTCGGGCTGGGCCTTCTTGCACGGGTCGGCTTGGCGGCTCCGGGTCTGGGACCCTTGCCGGCGGGTTTGCCGGGGCCTTTACCAGCACCCTTGGCCGAACCCTTTGCGGGCCCCTTGGCATCCACCGCTGCGCCGCGACCGCGCCGCTCGCCGCGGCGGTCCTTGCGGATCGACTTGGCGTGCTGGCGCGCGGCCTGCTTCTTTTCTTCGCGCGATTTGGGCGGCGGCTCGTCACGCAGCGGCTCGGCGTTGGTCAGCGTGAGGTCGAACCCCATCTGCTCCATCGTCGCGGCAAAATGCTCGGGCAGTTCGGCCACTGCGTCGATCTTGCCGCCGCCCGGCGAACCGATCACCAGCCGCCGCGCATGGAGATGCATCTTGCGGCTGATGCTGCCGGTGAGGAAGGCGTCCTGCCCGCCGTATTTGCCATCGCCGACGATCGGATTGCCCATCGCTGCGCAATGGACGCGCAGCTGGTGGGTGCGCCCGGTCAGCGGTTCGAGTTCGAGCCACGAGGCGCGGCGCCCGGCGTTCTCGACCACGCGATAGCGGGTCTTGGCGATCTGGCCGTTTTCCTCGTCGACATGCATCTTCTCGCCGCCGGTGCCCGGCTGCTTGGCGAGCGGTGCCTCGATCGTGCCCTCGCGGACATCGGGAACCCCGACCACCAGCGCCCAATAGACTTTCCGCGCGCTGCGCCCGGAAAAACGACGCGAGAAATGCGCCGCGCTGCCCGGGGTGCGCGCGATCAGCAGCACGCCGCTGGTGTCCTTGTCGAGCCGGTGCACCAGCCGCGGGCGCGGCTCGTCGCCTTCGACGAAAGCATCGAGCAGCCCGTCGACATGGCGGGTGGTCTTGGTGCCGCCCTGCGTGGCGAGGCCCGGCGGCTTGTTGAGCACGATCGCCGCCTCGTTCTCGAAAATGACCATGCCCTCGGCCTGCTCGCGATCCGCGTCGCTCAGCTCGGGTTTCTCCCGCAGCTTGCGGGTGTCGCTTTCGCCACCGGGTGGCACGCGCAATTGCTGGCCGGTCTCGAGCCTGTCGTCGGGCTTGGCGCGCTTGCCGTCGACCCGGATCTGCCCGGTGCGCGCCCAGCGGCTGACCGTGTTGAAGCCGATCTGCGGCAGGTGCCGCTTGAACCAGCGGTCGAGGCGGATGCCGTTGTCGTCGGGACCGACGGTGAACTGCCGGACCTCGGACTGCGGGCCATCTGACTGGGGGCCATCGGACTGGGCGCCATCGGACTGGGGTACATCGGATTGGGGGGTATCGGCGGAGCTCATGCGAACAACCTCGTTACGGTCAGGCCGAAGAACAGGCCGGAGACCCCCAGCGCAATGGAAAGGAATGCGTAGAGCGCGGCGATGGTGAACTGGCCGCGCTCGATCAGGACCACCAGTTCGAGGCTGAAGGCGCTGAAGGTGGTGAAGCCGCCGAGCAGGCCAACTCCCACCAGCAGCCGCAGCTGGTCGCCGCCTTGCCCGGATCGCGCCAGCCAGCCGAACAGCAGCCCGATCAGCAGGCTGCCCAGCGCATTCACCGCCAGCGTCGCCCAAGGAAAGACCGACATGGCGGGCGCGCCGAGCCAGCCGGTCATCGCGCGGCCCGCCTGATAGCGGAGCGCGGCACCGAAGGCGCCGCCGAGGGCGACGTTGACGGTAGCGGCGAAAGGGGAGAGGGTGGACATGGCTGCTGCCTTAGCCGCGCATGCGGCAAGTGAAAAGCCGCAGCGGGCCGATGTCGCAGCCCGGCAGCAGCCGGGTGCAGGCACGCTTGCATTCCCACGGGGCCGGGTTTATGAGGCCAGCGTTATTGCCGGTCCGGAACGGATTCGGCTCAGTCGTCGTTGATTCGACGATACGGTCTTCCCGACCTGGTTTTCAAGGAGGCATACCCCGCCGCGGCGGGCTCTGGCCCGCTTAGCAAGGTGTTTGAATTTATGCAGATCATGGTTCGCGATAACAATGTCGATCAAGCCTTGCGCGCGCTCAAGAAGAAGCTGCAGCGCGAAGGCGTCTATCGCGAAATGAAGCTGCGCCGCCATTACGAGAAGCCCAGCGAGAAGCGCGCCCGTGAAAAGGCTGCTGCCGTGCGCCGTGCGCGCAAGATGGATCGCAAGCGGATGGAACGCGACGGCTGATTTTGCTCCGACGCGCCCAGTGCTCGATTTGAGGCGCCGGACTTGAAGCATTTGCCAAGCTAAGCCATGAGGGCGCGGATCGCTATCCGCGCCCTTTCGCATTCCCGGCGCACTCCTGCCGCATTCCTGTTTTCCTCTCGCTTTTCCGGGACACACCATGACCGAAGTCACCCGCGTACCCTTGCAGCCCATCGCCAAGGGTTCGCTCACCAAGCTGTGGATCGGCATCGTCGTGGCGGTTCTGGCTGCCGCTGCACTGGCCTGGTACGCCGCGCCCAGGGGGGTCGATGTCGACACGGTGACCGCGGGCAGCGGCCCGAACCCGGGCGCGACCGACGTGGTGTTCGTGCGCTACACCGGCACGCTGGAAGACGGTTCGGTGTTCGACCAGTCGCAGGACATTCCGCTCCCGATCGAGGGCATTTTTCCCGAGGGCAATCCGCTCCCGCTCGATCGCATGGTCCCCGGCTTCACCGAGGGCGCGCAGCAGATGCAGAAGGGCGGCACCTACCGCATCACCATCCCCGCCAGCCAGGGTTACGGCGCCGAAGGGCGCACCGATCCGCAGGGCAATGTGGTGATCCCGCCCAACGAGACGCTGACCTTCGAGGTCGAACTGGTCGATTTCATGACCATGCCCGATTTCGAGCGCCGCCTCGCCACGCTGCAGCAGGCGATGCAGATGGGCGCGCCCGGCGACATGGGGGGCGATCCGTCCGCTCCCGAGGGCCAGGCGGTTCCGCAGGACGGCATCCAGCCCGCACCGGCGCCGCTGCAGTAATCTTGCGCTCGATCCTCGCTTGAAGCGCCGGGCCCGCGCGGCTAACGCGGCGCTCATGTCCGTCGATAAAGCAACAGTCACCAAGATCGCCTCGCTCGCGCGTATCCGCATGAGCGATGGCGAACTCGAACGCATGGCCCCCGAGCTGAGCCAGATCCTCGACTGGGTCGAGCAGCTTGGCGAGGTAGATACCGCCGGGGTCGAGCCGATGACCGCGGTGATCCCCAACAGCCTGCGGCTGCGCGCCGATGTCGTCGATGCCGATCCGCTCACCGGCGGCGGGCGGCGCGAGGACATCCTCGCCAACGCCCCCGCGGCCGAACATGGCTTTTTCGGCGTGCCCAAGGTGATCGAATGACCGACCTTACCCAGCTTGGCATCAAGCCGCTCCGCGATGGCGTTGCTGCGGGCGAATTCACCGCGCGCGAAGTGGCCGAGGCGTTCAACGCCGCGGTCGCCGATGCGAGCGCGCTCAATGCCTTCATCGTCACCACCCCGGATCATGCGCTGGATGCGGCGAGCAAGGTCGATGCCGACCGCGCCGCAGGCAAAGCACTCGGGCCGATGGCCGGCGTGCCGATCGGGATGAAGGATCTGTTCTGCACCCAAGGCGTGCAGACCACCGCCGCCAGCCACATCCTCGAAGGCTTCGTGCCGCGCTACGAGAGCACCGTTTCGCAGAAGCTGTGGGATGCGGGTGCGGGCATGCTCGGCAAGCTCAATCTCGACCAGTTCGCGATGGGCTCGTCCAACGAGACCAGCCATTTCGGCAATGTCTCCTCGCCCTGGCGCCGCACTGGCACCAATGCGCCGATGAGCCCGGGCGGCTCCTCGGGCGGTTCGTCCGCCGCGGTCGCCGCGCGGATCGCGCCCGCCGCCACCGGGACCGACACCGGCGGTTCGATCCGCCAGCCCGCCGCCTTCACCGGCATCTGCGGGATCAAGCCGACCTATGGCCGCTGCTCGCGCTGGGGCGTGGTCGCCTTTGCCAGCAGCCTCGACCAGGCCGGGCCGATGGCGCGCAGCGTGGAAGATTGCGCCATCATGCTCGGCGCGATGGCGGGGTTCGATCCCAAGGATGCCACCAGCCTCAAGATGGATGTGCCCGACTGGGCCGCCGGGCTGGATGGCAATTTGGCGGGCAAGACGATCGGCATCCCGCGCGAATACCGGATGGAAGGCACCGATGCGGCGATTCTCGACAGCTGGGAGCGCGGCAAGCAATGGCTCCGCGATGCCGGCGCGACCATCGTCGACATCTCGCTGCCGCACACCAAATACGCGCTGCCGGCCTATTACATCATCGCGCCCGCCGAAGCCTCGTCCAATCTCGCGCGCTACGATGGCGTGCGTTACGGCCTGCGCGATCTGCCCGATGGGGCCGGCCTGCAGGACATGTATGCCGAGACCCGCGAGGCGGGCTTCGGCGACGAGGTCAAGCGCCGGATCCTGATCGGCACCTATGTGCTGAGCGCGGGCTTCTACGATGCCTATTACACGCAAGCGCAGAAGGTCCGGGCGCTGGTGGCGCGCGATTTCGAGCAGGCTTTCGCGCAGTGCGACCTGATCCTCGCGCCAACCACCCCCACCGCCAGCTTCCCGCTGGGCGAGAACAGCGAAGACCCGCTGGCGATGTATCTCAACGATGTCTTCGCGGTCCCCGCCAGCCTCGCCGGCTTGCCCGCGATGAGCGTGCCCGCGATGCAGAACGAAGGCGGCCTGCCGCTTGGGCTGCAGCTGGTCGGCAGGCCTTTCGACGAGCAGGGCGTGCTCAACGCGGGTCTGGCGATCGAGCAGCGCGCAGGGTTCAGCGCTCAGCCGGACAAATGGTGGTGTTGAGTTTCGGTCCCCTCGAATGGATTGCTTCGATCGCGGTCGCGATCACGCTGTTCGTCGTCCCGGTATGGGTCGCGAGCCGCGCCAAGACAGGCGAAGCGCGCTTCGACAAAGATGGAAAGTTGATCGAAGATGAGTAGCTACCGCATCCACGGCGCCACCGGCGATTGGGAGGTCGTGATCGGCCTCGAGGTCCATGCGCAGATCACCTCCAACGCCAAGCTGTTTTCGGGCGCCAGCACCGCCTTCGGGGCCGAGCCCAACACGCAGGTCAGCCTCGTCGATGCGGCGATGCCCGGGATGCTGCCGGTGCTCAACGCCGAATGCGTCCGCCAGGCGGTGCGCACCGGGATGGCAATCGAAGCGCAGATCAACAAATACAGCCGGTTCGACCGCAAGAACTACTTCTACGCCGATCTGCCGCAAGGGTACCAGATCAGCCAGCTCTACCATCCGATCGTCGGCGAAGGCTCGCTGACCATCGATGCCGACGACAAGGCCGGCATCCCGGAAGACAAGATCATCGGGATCGAGCGCATCCATATCGAGCAGGATGCGGGCAAGCTGATGCACGATCAGCATCCCACCATGTCCTATGTCGATCTCAACCGCGTCGGCGTGGCGCTGATGGAGATCGTCAGCCGCCCCGACATGACCTCGCCTGCCGAGGCCGGCGCCTATGTCCGCAAGCTGCGCGCGATCCTGCGCTATGTCGGCTCATGCGACGGCAATATGGAAGAAGGCTCGATGCGCGCCGACGTCAACGTCAGCGTGCGTAAGGTCGGCGATCCCGAGCTGGGCACCAGGACCGAAACCAAAAACGTCAATTCTGTACGCTTCGTGATGCAGACGATCGAGTTCGAGGCGCAGCGCCAGGTCGATCTCATCGAGGATGGCGGCACGGTGGTGCAGGAAACGCGGCTGTTCGATCCGGGTACCGGCACCACGCGGACGATGCGCAGCAAGGAAGATGCGCACGACTATCGCTATTTCCCCGATCCCGATCTGCTGCCGCTGGAACTGGGGGAGGATTTCCTCGCCGAATGCCGCGCCAGCCTGCCCGAACTGCCCGACGCCAAGCGCGCGCGTTACGAAAGCGAACTGGGCCTGACGCCCTACAACGCCCGCGAACTGACCGCCGAGGTCGAGACCTTCGCGCGCTACGAAACGCTGCTGGCCGAGACCGCGCGCCGCGCCGGCAAGAGCGAGGCGGAGGTCGCCACCCAGGTCGCCAATTGGGCGCTGTCGGTGGCGCCGGGCGTATTCAAGTCGCTGGGCGATGACGCCGATCCCGCATATGCCACCGCGCAGGCGCAGGCCGCGATCCTCGAATTGCAGGCCGCGGGCGCAATCAGCGGCGGGCAGGCCAAGGAAATCTACGAGATCGTGCTCAAGACGGGGCGCGAACCGGGCGAGATCGCCGAAACCGAAGGCCTCAAGCAGCAGTCCGACACCGGCGCGATCGAGCTCGCGGTCGACGAGGTCATCGCCGCCAACCCCGACAAGGTCGAACAGTATCGCGGCGGCAAGGACAAGCTGTTCGGCTTCTTCGTCGGCCAGACGATGAAGGCGATGCAGGGCAAGGCCAATCCGGCGGTGGTCAATGATCTGCTCAAGGCCAAGCTGGGGTGAATTGGCGGCAGGCGGTTTCGGGAATTGCAATTCTCGCTTCCGCCTGCGCATCCGTTCCGCCGCCGAGCCCTGCGGTCACACTCGAAATCGCAGGGGCGCCGCTAAGCGCCGAGGAAACCGGGCAGGCGTTTTTCTACCGGTTGCCCGGATCCGACGATCCCGCCGGTATTGCGGCGCAGACATGGTCGATGCTGGGCCGCGAGGATCGCGCGGCGATGACTGGCGATGCCGAGTATCTGCCGCGAGCCTGCACTTCGATGCCGACGACGCCCCGGGACCGGGAGAGCGTGGTCGAGGCGATTGCGACGCGGGCGGCGACGAGCCGGATCGTGATTGTCAACGAAAGCCACAAGGTCACGCGTCACCGCGAAACCGTGCGCGAGCTGCTCGAGGCCCTGCGACCGTTTGGCTTCACCGTCTATGCCGCGGAGACTTTCTCGAACGCCGAGGATGGAGCGGACCCCGTCGCTAAACATTCCGATCTTGCCTGGCCGCATGTCCACGACGGTTACTACAGCCGCGAACCGGCCTTCGGGCGGGCCGTCCGTGAGGCCAAGCGCCTTGGATACCAAATGGTCGCCTACGAAGAAACTCCGTCGCAATCCGCACCGGATGGTGCCGACCGGGCAACATCGATTGCAGCCCGTGAGACCGCACAAGCCGCAAATCTCGCGGCAATTCTCGCTGGCATGGGGCCGGACGAGAAGCTGCTGGTCCATGTCGGCTATTCCCATGCCGCAGAAGTCCCTCTCGGCGAGAACGGCGATCTGTGGATGGCCGCCCGGCTGAAAGCGCTCACCGGGATCGATCCCCTGACCGTGTCCCAGACGCTTTGTTCGAGCGAGGGCGGGGAACCCTTTCTGGCCATCCTTCCTGCGGACCGGCCGGCGGGCATGGTCGATATCGTCCTCTCGCATCCGGTAACCCGGTTTCGGGACCAGCGGGCCGCCTGGCGCCGGGACGCAGGCGATATCGCAATTCGGGTTCCAGTCGAATTGCGCCGCGCAAACCAGCCTCTGATCATCGAAGCCTTCGTCGCGGGCGAGCCGTTCGACGCCGTGCCGATGGATCGCGTATATCTTGAACCCGGCGAAGATATCCCGCTGTTGCTTCCCCCCGGAAACTACCGGGTGCGTGCCGTCATCCCGACCTCCCGATGAAGAGGCCGCGCGGGGCGGGGCGGGCTTCGCGCGACGGGCCCTCGGATACGCTCACAAGAGCTTGAACGCGCCTTCCAAGCGTCCTAGCGCAAGCGCGAGGCGCGCCTGGAGTGTGCCGGAGAAAGGATACTTCTACCATGTTGAAATCCGTTTTGACCGCCACGCTGCTGACCGGGGTCTCCGCCGCTGCGCTCTCGTTTGCGCCGCCGCTCGCGGCGAAGGAAGGCATGTTTACCCCGGACCAGCTGCCATTGATCGCGGAGGATCTGCGTGCGACCGGGCTCGAGATCGATCCCGAGGCGCTGTCGGATCTCACCGGCTTCCCGATGGGCGCAATCGTCTCTCTGGGCGGCTGTTCGGCCAGCTTCGTTTCGCCCGAAGGGCTGGTCGTCACCAACCACCACTGCGCGCGCGGGTCGGTGCAGTACAATTCCACCGCCGAGAACAATTATCTGGTCGATGGCTTTCTCGCCGGGGCCAAGGGCGACGAACTTCCCGCCGCGCCCGGCTCGCGGATCTATGTGACCGTGGCCGAGGAAGACGTCACCGCGCGGATGCGCGAAGGCACCCAGAGCCTCGAGCCCGCGGCGCGCTACGACCTGGTCGAGCAGCGCAACAAGGACATCGTCGCCGAGTGCGAGCAGGACGCGGGCTATCGCTGCCTGGTCGCCAGCTTCTTTGGCGGTGCGCAATACAAGCTGATCAAGCGGCTCGAAGTGCGCGACGTGCGGCTGGTCTATGCCCCCGCGGATTCGGTCGGCAAATACGGCGGCGATATCGATAACTGGCAGTGGCCGCGCCACACCGGCGATTTCGCCTTCTACCGCGCCTATGTCGCGCCCGACGGATCGGCGGCGGATTATGCCGAGGAGAACGTCCCCTACCAGCCCGAGCATCACCTCAAGGTCAGCGCCAGCGGGCTCGAGGAAGGCGATTTCGTGATGGCGGCGGGCTATCCCGGTTCGACCTCGCGCTACACCATGCTTGCCGAGGTCGAGAACACCTTCGACTGGCAGTACCCGACCTTCGTGACGCTGCTCAACGAGTGGATCGACACGATCGAGGAAGCCGCGCCTGCGGATTCGGACGCGCGGGTCAAATACGAATCGCGGCTCGCAGGGCTCAACAATTACGAGAAGAACCTGCGCGGCCAGATCGAGGGCGCGCGCCGCGTCGGGCTGGTCGAGCGGCGGCGGATGCGCGAAGCTGCGCTGGCCGAATGGATTGCCGCCGATGACAGCCGCACGCCCTTTGGTGCGGCGATCGCCCAATTGTCGGAACTCGCCGATGAGAGCGCGACTGCGGCGCGGACCAATTTCTGGTACAATTACGCGACCAGCTCGCAGATGCTCTCGGCGGCCGAGCGGATCTATCGTCTGTCGCAGGAACGGCTGAAGCCCGATGCCGAGCGTGAGCCGGGCTATCAGGAACGCGACATGACCTTCTTCCGCCAGGGTCTGCAGGCGCTCGACCGGCGCTACGATGCCGAGGTCGACAAGGCCGAGTGGCTGCTGTTCCTCGACCGCTACACCGCGCAACCCGCACAGGCGCGGGTCGAGGTGCTCGATCGCCAGCTTGGCCTTGGCAATGGGGTCGATATGGCCGCGCTGGAGCGCCGGATCGATGGCTATTACGCCGCCACCAAGCTCGACGAGGCTGAGTATCGCGCCAGCCTGCTCGACGCGACGCCCGAGCAGCTCGAAGCGAGCGAGGATCCCTTCATTGAGCTCGCGGTTGCGCTCTACGATTACGAACGCACGCTCGAGGCCCAGTCCGAGGCGCGAACGGGCCGCAGCCTCGCGCTTCGGCCCGCCTATATGGAGGCGATCACCGGCTGGCAGGCTTCGCAGGGCAAGCTCGCCTATCCCGATGCCAACAGCACGCTGCGGGTGACCTATGGCACCGTGCTCGGCGGTTCGCCGCGCGACGGCATGGCCTACCTGCCGTTCACCACGCTCGAAGGCCTGCTGGCCAAGGACACCGGCGAGGATCCCTTCAACGCTCCCGCCAGCCAGCTTGAGGCGATCCGCGACAAGGATTACGGCCCCTATGCGCTCGACAGCATCGGTTCGGTGCCGGTGAATTTCCTCTCCGACCTCGATTCCACCGGGGGCAACTCCGGATCGGCCACGCTCAATGCGCGCGCCGAGCTGGTCGGGTTATTGTTCGACGGCACTTTCGAGAGCGTCAATTCGGACTGGGATTTCGACCCGCGCACCACAAGGACGATCCATGTCGACACCCGCTACATGCTGTGGGTGATGGACAAGGTCGACGGCGCACAGGCGCTGATCGCCGAGATGGACGTGGTCGACTGACCGCGATCGGCTTGGGCACATGAAAAAGGGGCGCCGGAGTGATCCTCCGGCGCCCCTTTTGTTTGGTCAGACTGGCGGGGCGATCAGCCCTGGCGTTCGCCGGTCAGCGCCATGTCGCCGAACGCGCCGGCGTTGACCTTGCCGGTCAGCTGATCGCCGGTAACATCGGCGGTGCAATCGAGCGTCATCGGCATCGGGACGGTCATGTCCATCTTCCACTTCAGCGTGTCGCCGTCGATGGTGCCATCCTTGACGTCCATCGCACCCATGCCGCCGGCCATCGAGCCGGTGAAGGTCTTGCCATCATCGCCCGGGACCACGGTGAAGGTGCCCTTCTGGTCGCCCATCGGGCTCTTGACTACGGTGTCGTACGTACCGGCTACGGACATGTATGCTCTCCTGTCTGGCGGCGCGCGATTGCGGGCCGGGTTTTAAACGTCATGCGACATCGACGTTGCTTACATCGATGTCAACACGGGGCAAGTTACTCTTCGAGAGCGATCTCCTCGACGTCGAGATCGAGCGCTTCGAGCTGGGGGCGGACCACGCTGGCATCGCCGACCACGACATAGACGATGTCGTCCTCGACGAAGTTCTGGCGCGCGATTGTGTCGAGATCGGCGGCGTTGAGATTGCGATAGGTCTCGGCGAGACCTTCGTAATAATCGTCGTCGCGATTGTAGCGCACGATCGTCACCAGCCCGCTGAGGACATCGCCCGCAGTCTCGAACTGGCCCGGAAGCTCGCGCATATTGCTGTTGATGATGCGCTCCAGTTCGTTGGGCTGGACACCGCGGGTGGCCACGAACTCGTCGATCTCGCGCTGGACCTCGACGATCGAATCTGCAGTCCGGTCGGCCTGGACCGGGGCGCGGACCCCGTAGAAGACGCGGTCGAGCACGGTGCCGACCCCGCCGCCGGCGCCATAGGACCAGCCCTTGGTCTCGCGCAGATTCATGTTGATCCGCGAGAGGAAACCGCCGCTCAGCGCTTCATTGGAGGCGCTGAGCCGGGTCAGATCGTCGGTCTCGCCGCGCGCGTCGAGCACCAGCCCGCCGTAGATGATCGATTGCGGCGAATTGGGACGGTCGAGCAGCACGATGCGCTGGCGCGGTTCGGGGATCGCGGCATCGTACCCCCGCTCGGGCGATCCGCCCGCCGGAGCCTGCCAGTCGCCGAAGCTGGCTTCGAGCAGCCCGGTGGCTTCGGCCAGCGTCGTATCGCCGACGACATAGATCCGCGCATTGTCGGGACGCAGCCAGCGGTCGTGAAAACCCTGCAGATCGGCTGCGGTGAGCGCCTGGAGCCGATCCGCCTTGCCAAGACCGGAGGAGGGCAGGCCATAGGGGTGGTCGCCGTAGAGCGTGCGCCGCAGCGCCCGGTCGGCGATCTGGTTGGGCTCCTTGAGCTCGGCGGTGAGCGCATTGAGCAATTGCGCGCGCTTGCGCTCGATATCGGCGGTGCGGAAGCCGGGCTGGCGGATGAATTCGGCCAGCAGTTCGAGCGATGGAGCCAGGTTCGGCGACAGGCCGCTGAGCGAGAAGGTCGTCCAGTCGGCATTCGCGCCGGCCGAGATATCGGCTGCCAACCGCTCCTGTGCGATGGCGAACTCGGTCGAGTTGAGCCGCTGCGTGCCTTCGTCCATCGTCGCCAGCATCAACCGCTGGGTGCCCAGATCGCTGCGGGTTTCCGCCGCCCGTCCGGCATCGAATTCGACCATCACCGACACCGTCGGCACCGCGTCGCGGCGGGCAAAATAGACCTCCATGCCGTTGGACAGGGTCGCGCGTTCGATGTCGGGGAAATCGAGATCGACCAGCGTGCCGATCTCGGGCAGCGTGGAGCGATCTGCCTGCGCGAAGACGGCCAGCGCCTCGAGGTCGCAGACCTCGGGCTTGCAGTAGTTGGCCTGCGTCAGGTCGGCGAGGCTGGCGGGGCCTTCGGGGTTGCTCCCGGTCACCGCGCCGCCGCGGTTCTCGCCGCCTTCGGTGCGTTCGCCGGGATTGAACACCAGGTTGAACACCGGGCGCGAGAGCCAGGTGCGGGCGAGCGCGTGGACCTCCTCGGGCGTGGCCGCGGCCATTGCCGCGAGCTCCTTCTCGACCTGGCCGGGATCGCCCATGTACAGTTCACCGGCGGCCAGCTGCGGGGCCTTGCCGCCAAAGCCACCGACCGATTCCAGCCCGAGGATCACGCCCGCCATGGTGCTGACCTTGGCGCGCTCGAGCTCGTCGGCGGTCGGGCCGGTGGCGAGGAATTCGGCGATCTGCGCATCGAGCTTGGCGGCGACTTCCGCCGGATCGACCCCCGGCTTCACATCGGCCTGGACGACGAACACGCCGGCGTCCTCGAGCGAGTAATTGAAGGTCGAGACCGACACCGCCACCGGATCCTCGCGCACCAGCGCGTTGTCGAGCCGCGAGCTCGATAGTCCGCCAAGTACCGCCGAAGCGAGGTTGAGCGGCACTGCCGCTGGCGAGTTCGAGCCCGGCACGGTCCACATGCGGAACAGTCGCGTGGTGGAGATATTGTCGGTGGTGACCCTGGTCTTGTCTGCGGGCAGCGTGGGCACCGTCACATCGGGGTGAACCACTTCGGGGCCGGCGGGAATGTCGCCAAACCATTGCTCAACCTTGGCGCGCGCGGTGGCGGTGTCGATATCGCCTGCAAGCACCAGCACCGCGTTGTTCGGCCCGTAATGGTCACGGAACCAGCTCTGGACATCCGCCATCGAGGCATCGTTGAGATCGCCCATCGAGCCGATCGTCGAGTGGTGGTAGCGGTGCCCCTTGGGGAACAGGTTTTCGAAGATTTCGTAACGCAGCAGGCCGAAGGGGCTGTTGTCGCCCTGGCGCTTCTCGTTCTGGACGACGCCGCGCTGGTTATCGAGCTTCTCCTGCGTCACCGCGTCGAGCAAATGGCCCATGCGATCGCTCTCGAGCATGAGGATGCGGTCGAGCGCGCCGGTCGGTACGGTCTGGAAGTAATTGGTGCGATCGGGGCTGGTGGTGCCGTTGACGTCGGTGCCGCCCATCTGCTGGATATATTCGAACCAGTCCGCAGGCGCGTTCTCGGTGCCGTTGAACATCAGGTGCTCGAACAGATGCGCAAAGCCGGTCTTGCCCGCGGGCTCGTGCTTGGAGCCGACATCGTACCACACCGATACGCCGACCAGCGGCGCCTTGCGATCCTCGTGGACAACCACGGTCAGGCCGTTGTCGAGCGTGAACTTCTCGAACGGCAGGTCGACTTCGGCAACCAGATCGGACAGCGGCGCGGGTTCGAACTGCGTTGCGGGGGCAGTCGCGGGATGATCCGCAGCGGCAGTGGCCGAAGCGCTCGCGAGCGGGTCGCTGGCGGTGGTCGAACAGGCGGCAACGCTCAGCGCGATCAGGCTGGTCGATAGAATGCGTATCATGGCGAATCCCCTTGGAAGTACTGCTATTGACTAAATGCTTATCGGCGATTGGTCACGATCTTCCGGCTGGCGGCATTGGCCAGCACATCCTCGCGCCAGAAATGGACCGGTTTCAAGCGGTGCTGGACGAACAGCGCGGACTGATCGGCATAGTGCTTGCTCTCGGGCCTGGTGGTCGCCGCACCGAAGGGCTGGATCGACCGCGACGAGACCCGCTGCCCTTGCGTCCATTCGACCCATTGGATGAAGCTGTCGCCGTGGCGGACCGACAGCCGGCCATCGTCGTCCACGTCCCAGCTGGTCGAGGCGCGCAAGGTGTCGGAACCGCCATCGAGCGGCAGATCGACCTCGCCCTGGCGCAACCGCAGTAGCTCGCCCATCGGCGGATCGATGCGGCCGAAGTGCGTGTTGAGATGATCGACCGTCTCGCGCAGTTCCTCGCGCAGATCCGGCTCGGGCTCGTTCTGGTATTCGGCCGACATGAAATCGCGGATCAGCAGCAGCGCGATCGCATCGGCCGCGCCGATGTTGTCGGCGGTGAAATCCCAATCGAGCAGCAGGTTGCGGGCGCGGTCGAGTTCGCTGTCGTCCGACAGGTCGATCGCCTCGAGCGCGTCCCACAGCCGGGCGACATAGCCCGAGCGCTCATAGGTCTTGTCGTATTTGATTGCCTCGAGCCGGGCGCGGTCGAGCAGCCCGCCTTCGCTCATCAGGCTCCAGGCGCGGCGCGAACGGTTGGTCTGCTTGAGTTCGACCCCGAGTTCGGGGGCGAAATCTTCCGGCGACAGATCGCTTCCTTCGCCCGCCGCGGTAAAGGGTGTGTTGTTGGCGTTGTAGAGCCAGCCGCTCGCCGGGTTCACATAGCGCGGCAATTGTTCGTAATCGACCGAGCGGTTCCAGATCAGCGAGGGATCGTCGCCCGGCAGGATACCGCGCCAGTTCACCCCCGGCTTCCGATCGGGCAGCGCGGCGTTGTAGATATAGGCGATATTGCCTTCCTGGTCGCCGTAGATGAAATTGGTGCTGGGGATGTCCATCCGCGCGAGGATGGTCTCGAACTGCCCCAGCGTTTCGGCCTTGTTGAGCCGGTAATAGGCATCGAGCTGGCCGAGATCGTCGATCCCGCCATAGCGAATGGCGAAGGCGCCGCTGTCGTTGACGATCACCGGGCCATGGACGCTGCGGTGCACCGTGCGACGGATCGGCAGCGTGATGGGACCTATCCGCACGGGCAGGGTGACCGTCTGCTCTTCCAGCTCGAGCCAGCGATCGCCGAGCTTGTAGCGGGTTCCGCTGTCGTCGAGCACGAGCTTGTAGACATCGACCATGTCGGGTCGGTTGACCGTGTTGGTCCAGCCCAGATTCTCGTTATGGCCAAGGAAAGGGAACGGGCTGCCGGGGAAATTGGCCCCGGCAAAGTGCCAGCCTTCGCCGCTTTCGACGACCAGCTCGTACCAGGCGACGCCGCCGCGCCACGGCTGGTGGGCGTTGGAGATGAGCACGGTCGGGCCGCCGGATTTTTCCGGGGTGACCGCGAAGGCATTGGAGCCGGACAGCGCGCCGTCCTCGCCCATGGGAAGCGGGAATGCGCGGGCGGTCGTCTCGGGCTCGTCACCGGCGCGGATGACGCGTGCCGGCGGGATGCCATCGTCAGCCGCGCCCGGATCGGGAGTGATCGCCGGGCCGAATTCGGGCCGCATCGGCTCGTTCGCCACCAGCGGTTCGATGATGTTGTTCAACCCGAAGAAGAACGGCTGGCGCAGCGCGAAGCCGGCGGCGATATCCATCCCGTCGAGCGGGAACAGGTTGGCGAGCTTGACCTCGCCGGGATGCTCGCGCGCGTATTGGTTGAGACCGCTGGCATAGGCCTCGAACAGCGCGCGGGTGTCGGCGGGAAGGGTGGGGTAGTGCCGCTCGGCGGTGTCGCGCGCGCCGAGCAGATGGTAGACGTAATCCACCGCCGCGCCATCCTCGCCGGCGATCGCGCCATAGCGCCCGACGCTCATTGCGGCGACATCCTGCAGGGTGAAGAAATCATCCTCCGCATGGGCGATGGCGACGCCATAGGCGACATCGGCATCGGTTTCGCCATAGATATGCGGGACGCCGAAATCGTCGCGGATGATCTCAGCGGTGTAATTCTGCGATGGCGGCGCGGTGCCATCGCGCTTGGCCCAGAACGGCTCCCAACTCGCCAGCGCGACAAACGCGAGCAGCACGACAAGAAGCAGGGCGAAGCCCATGCGCGACAGCCATTTGGTCATGAAATTCCTCTCTTGCGGCAAATGAGTAGCCGCCTCGCGTCCGCGTACAAGCCCGCGCGCGAAGAATTTTTCTCAGCGGCCCCTGTCGGCGGTGCGAGGCAACCCTATATCCGGGTAATACACCGGGAAATTCGCGAGCCTGGCCGCAGAAGGCCTTGTGTTGCGAAAGGGCAACACCATATCTGGCGGGTCATCCATAGAGGGGTTGTTCAATGAATCTGGAAAAATTCACCGATCGCGCGAAGGGCTTTCTCCAGGCCGCGCAGACCGTTGCGATCCGCATGAACCACCAGCGGATTTCGCCCGCTCACTTGCTCAAGGCGATGATCGAGGACGCAGAAGGCATGGCCTCGGGGCTGATTGCGCGCGCCGGCGGCAATCCGCGCATGGCCGAGGACGAGATCGACGCCGCGCTGGCCAAGGTCCCCGCGGTCTCGGGCAGCGGTGCGCAGGCGCCCCCCGGGCTCGACAACGACGCGGTGCGGGTGCTCGATCAGGCGGAGCAGATCGCCGAGAAATCGGGCGATGCCTATGTCACCGTCGAGCGCCTGCTGGTCGCGCTCTCGCTCGCCACCACCACCTCCGCCGGACAGGCGCTCAAATCGGCGGATATCGATCCGGTCAAGCTCGAGTCCGCAATCTCCGAATTGCGCGGCGGGCGGCGGGCCACTTCGGCCAGCGCCGAGGAAACCTACGACGCGATGGAGAAATACGCCCGCGATCTCACCCAGGCCGCGCGCGACGGCAAGCTCGATCCCGTCATCGGCCGCGACGAGGAAATCCGCCGCACCGTCCAGATTCTCGCCCGCCGGACCAAGAACAACCCCGCGCTGATCGGCGAGCCCGGCACCGGCAAGACCGCGATCGCCGAAGGCCTCGCGCTGCGGATCGCCAATGGCGATGTCCCCGACAGCCTCAAGGGCCGCACGCTGATGAGCCTCGACATGGGCTCGCTGATCGCGGGCGCCAAATACCGCGGCGAGTTCGAGGAGCGGCTCAAATCGGTGCTCGACGAGGTCAAGCGCGCCGACGGCCAGATCATCCTGTTCATCGACGAAATGCACACGCTGATCGGGGCGGGCGCGAGCGAGGGCTCGATGGACGCCTCCAACCTGCTCAAGCCCGCGCTCAGCCGCGGCGAGCTGCATTGCATCGGCGCGACCACGCTCGATGAATATCAGAAATATGTCGAGAAGGACCCGGCGCTGCAACGCCGCTTCCAGTCGGTCTATATCGACGAGCCCAGCGTCGAGGACACGATCTCGATCCTGCGCGGGATCAAGGACAAATACGAGCTGCACCACGGCGTGCGGATCACCGATGGCGCGATCGTCGCGGCGGCGCAGCTGTCGAACCGCTATATCCAGAACCGCTTCCTGCCCGACAAGGCGATCGATCTGATGGACGAGGCCGCAAGCCGGATCCGCATGGAAATGGAGAGCAAACCCGAGGAAATCGAGGGTCTCGACCGGCGCATCATCCAACTCAAGATCGAGGAGCAGGCGCTCCAGAAGGAAAGCGATCGCGCCTCGAAGGACCGGCTCGAGGCCTTGCGCAAGGAGCTCGCCGAGCTCGAGCAGCAATCGAGCGAGCTGACCACGCGGTGGCAGAACGAGCGCGACAAGATCCACGCCGAGAGCCACCTCAAGGAACAGCTCGACGCAGCGCGGATCGAGCTCGAACAGGCGCAGCGCGGTGGCGATCTCGCGAAGGCGGGCGAGCTGTCCTACGGGCGGATTCCCGAGCTGGAGAAGCAGATCGAAGAAGCCTCGGGCCACACCGAAAATGCCCTGCTGCGCGAGGAAGTGACCGAGAACGACATCGCCGCCGTCGTCAGCCGCTCGACCGGCATTCCGGTCGACCGGATGCTCGAGGGCGAGCGCGAGAAGCTGCTGCAGATGGAGGAAATCCTCGGCAAGCGGGTGATCGGCCAGCGCCAGGCGATCGACGCGGTGTCGAAGGCGGTGCGGCGTGCGCGGGCGGGCCTGCAGGATCCCAACCGCCCGCTCGGCAGCTTCCTGTTCCTCGGCCCCACGGGCGTGGGCAAGACCGAGCTGACCAAGGCGCTCGCGACCTTCCTGTTCGACGACGACGACGCGATGGTCCGCATCGACATGAGCGAGTTCATGGAGAAGCACGCGGTCGCGCGGCTGATCGGCGCGCCTCCCGGCTATGTCGGCTACGAGGAGGGCGGGGTGCTGACCGAGGCGGTGCGGCGCCGGCCCTATCAGGTCGTGCTGTTCGACGAGGTCGAGAAGGCGCACCCCGATGTGTTCAACGTGCTGCTGCAGGTGCTCGACGACGGGCGGTTGACCGACGGGCAGGGCCGCCGGGTCGATTTTGCCAACACGCTGATCATCCTGACCTCGAACCTGGGCAGCCAGTTTCTCGCCAATATGGATGACGACCAGAAGGTCGAGGATGTCGAGCCGCAGGTGATGGATGTGGTGCGCGGCCATTTCCGCCCCGAGTTCCTCAACCGGCTGGACGAGATCATTCTGTTCCACCGGTTGGAGATGGAACACATGGCGCCGATCGTCGCAATCCAGGTCGCCCGGGTGCAGAAACTGCTCGCCGACCGCAAGATCACGCTCGACCTCACCGATGCCGCACTGCGCTGGCTGGGGCGGGTCGGCTACGATCCGGTCTATGGCGCGAGGCCGCTGAAACGCGCGGTGCAGCGCTATGTCCAGGATCCGCTGGCGGACCGGATACTCAAGGGCGAGGTGCCCGATGGCTCGACGGTGGAGATCGACGAGGGGGATGGGAAGCTGCAGATTGACGTGCGCTAGGCGGGTTTGCGCGCTCCATGTGAATTGCCGAACGAAAAAGGCCCCGGTTACCCGGGGCCTTTTCTTTTATCCATTCGTGCAGAAACGATTAGAAGAGAGCGCGCACACCGGCGAAGTACTTTCTTCCGAATGTCTCATAAATTGCACTTCCGTCACCAAGTCCCGTGAGGCCCAGCGGGGGATTGGTGTCGAGGAGATTTTCGACGCCGGCATAGAATTCAAACGAGTTCTCGTTCTCTGCGTTCTCGACTTGGAAGGCGAAGCGAAGGTCGTGGTACAGTGTTTCCGGATATTCCAGCGGGAAGGCGGCGTCCGGATTCTGCGCGGGACCATCATTGAGCGGGAATTGAGCTTCGTACGACGTCGTCAATTGCGGGCCAATATACCGTGCCCCATATCCGACAGTGAACTGACCGAACGTCAAATCGAGGTCGAACACGAACTGGTCCTTCGGGTCGCCGAGTTCACTGAGGATCCGGTTTTCGAAGTCAGGGTTGGTTGGATCCTGGAAGTTGCTCGACGTCAGAACGTGCGTGTAGATTACCCTCGCATTTACGAAAGTGTCCTCGGCAATGGATTTGCGATAAGAAACGTCGAAGTCGATGCCTTCGCGGACGCGATTTGCAAAGTTCAAGGGCGACTGGAGGATCGATCCCTGAAGCACCTGGCCCGGTTCCTCACCCTGCGGGCCCGTGCCCGCCCCATTGCGTTGGAAGTTGGCGCAGAACGGATTGTCGAGCGTGGGGAGATCATAACAGGTGGCGATGATGGTGTTACCAGCAACCGCCGCAATCACGTCTTCCACTTCGATGTTGTAGTAGTCGACAGTGATAGCAAAGCCAGGAAGAAAGCTTGGCTGGTAAACGCCGCCGATGGTGTACGAAATCGACGTTTCTTCGAACAAGTTGGGGTTCGAACCGTTGAGGCCTTCCGTTGAAACGGCCGCATTGGCGATCGACTGGAAACCCGGATCGTTCAGAATTGCACCAAGGTCTGCCCGACAATTGGCGGCGCGGAACTGAGAACCCTGGTTGATACGGACTGATCCGCACGGATCTGTAACCGTAATGAAGGTTACATTCGGCTCGCCAGCCGTGTCCGTGTAGTTAGGAGCGCGGACGGCCTGACCGTAATTGGCACGGAACAAAAGGTCCGAAACGGGAGACCAACGGACACCCAGATTGTACGCATAGGTTGTGCCGATCGGGCCTGTGTAGTCCGAAACGCGACCAGCAGCGCTGACCGAAAGCTCATTAAAGAACGGAACTTCGGATAGCAGCGGGAAGTCGACTTCTGCAAAAGCCTCTTTAACCTCGAAGGGTTCTTCCGGGTTGAACTGCGTCAGAGGGTTGGTGAACGTCAGGTTCTGCTCGATCGCGTCGTCCGCCCGGAAGAAAGCATCTTCGCGACGATATTCCCCACCCACGACGAAACCGACAGGGCCTCCAGGCAATTCAAAGAAGCTCGCCGTCGTGCCCGAGAGGAACGCGAGCGCATTGTACTGCTCGAGCTTACCGAAATTGCCGGCGTCGGCGGTGATGTAGTCGGCGGCAGCACGGTTATCCGGGGCACCGAAAGCGTTGTAAGGTACGCAGGCGGCGATGTCGCCGGCAAGCGTGGAAGCAGGAATACCTGCCTGACCGAAGGCTGCGGTGGGGTCGAACTGCGAGCGACACTTGATCCGACCGTCGGCAGGATCGCGGCCCGCATCGAGCGCAAGCAACAGGCGTTGCGTGAACACGTTGCCAAGCACGTCGATGGATTGTTCGGTCCGACCGTAGTTCCCGGCAATTTCGTAGCTCAGGTTCGGGGTGATTTCACCGCGTGCGCCGAGAACGAGACGATAGGTTTCCCGAACGGTATCCTCGTCACGAAGGCCAAGATCGATCAGGCTTCTGTTGACCGTGAAGCGCTGGCTTCCGTCGGCAACTGCAGCCTGGCTGATCGGACCACCCGCGATCAGGTCGTTGACGCGACCGTCACGGAGCAATTCGGTGGTGATAAGCTGACGAGCCTGGGGGTTCAGGAAGGGATTGTCGAGACGGAAACGAACGCGCGGATCCGAAAAGGTGAAGCGACCCTGGAAGAAGGCAGGGCCGGAGTTCGAGCCCTGAGTGGCGGCGCGCACGTATTTGGCTTCCATGAAGGTCTCGAATGCAGGCGAGAATTCGTAGGTAGCGAACAGGTTCGTTGCGATACGCTCGTTCTGCGGACGAACGGATGTGCGACGACCTTCCCGACCGGTGTCACCATTGCCGCCGAAAAAGCCGCCGAACTGCGACGTGCTCACGCGGCCGTCAAAGGTTTGCGGGACGAGTCTACCGTCGGGCAGGAACAGGAAGTTGCAGTTGAAAGCACCGCCGGTCAGCGTAGCTCCGCCGCATTCGTTCCGCGCAGTACGCTGCGGGAATGCTACGAGACCGAACTGGGAGATCGTGCCCGAGCGCGAGTCACGAACAAAGACCGAGTCCGGGATGCCGTCCGAGCTGCTGCCGGCGGGATCGAGGCTGGTCTGGAACAGGCCATCATTCGACCGGAGATGCGGCAGCTGGGAGGCGAATACGCGCTCCTGCTCGGTGTACTCGGCTGCGAACGTGATGTTGCCGCGACCGTCGGCGAAATTCCTGCCGATGACGCCCGAGAGGGAGTAGTTCAGGCCCGCACCCACTTCGGTGATCCCGGCATTGGCGCGCAGATCGATGCCGTCGTACTTGTCGCGCAGTACGAAGTTCACCACGCCGGCGATGGCATCAGAACCGTAAACGGCGGAATTACCGCCGGTGACGATATCGATCCGCTCGATGAGTGCAGAGGGAATCGAGTTGATATCAACCGCAGATGCGGTCGAAGAGATGTCGGCCGCGACATGACGCCGACCGTTGACGAGAACGAGCGTCCGCGAAGTACCAAGGCCGCGAAGGTCAAGCAGGTTGAGACCCGCGATGCCGATGCTGAGGCCCGGGTTCGACTGCGAAACCGTCTGCCGAAGGGCAGGAAGATCGTTCAAAAGCTCGCCGACGTTGTTTTCGGCCTGGCGATAAATCTGGTCACCACCGAAAGTGGTCAGCGGGACCGGCGACGAGAGTTCGGGCCTCCGGATACGCGATCCGGTAACGACGATCGGGCCGCCTGGCAGCACCGCATCTCCGGGCTGCAGGACTTCGGTTTCCTGGGCAGTTTCGTCCTCATCGGCATCCTGCGCGAAGGCAGGAGCGGAATATCCGGCGATGCCGAGCGCGAGAACACCGGCGGTCGCAAACAGGCGACCCTTGCCGCGACCCGCAAAAACACGTGATGCATTCATGATTGATACTTCCCCAAGAGATGCCGGTGCGACCCGGCCGGAATTAACGCTGCAGAGCCACGCTGCGAGTCCGCGGACCCATGCCCTCTGCTTTCGTGCATGACGGTTTAATCTCTAGCAGTGAGGTCGCAATTGAATTCCGGCAGGCGATGGTGCTTCGATCGCGAATGTCACGTTAATGCAACAGTCGCTCGCCAGGAAATCTCGCGGTTCTTGGCCTTGGAGCGCGGGGGTAGCGACGGGAATACGCGGGCGCTTCATTCAATACGCCGTCCCTTAACCCCGATCTGCCCGTCGATGCGGATCAAGAACGAGCCAAGCGAGGCTTTCTTGAGAACGATCGAATTCCCGACCTCTGGTGGACGCAGGCGCAGCGGGGCATTGTTCACCTGCCATTTGCTGCCCTCGGCGATGGTGATGATGTAAGTGTCGCGGGGAAGTCGGCGGACGCCGGTAATCGAGGATGTCAGCATCGAGATGTCTTCCTCGTCGTCGACGCTGCCGAAGATGCCGAGCCTGGGCAAGGCGAAGCCGAACAGGCTGCGGCGCGTTTCGCGGACGTCTTCGCGGTCGACGACTTTGACTTCGCCGCTGTCGGCGGCAGCGATTATCGCGCCGACGGATCTATCGAAACAGGCGAGCCGCTGAGCCTCCACGGCGATGCCGCGGCAGGCCTTGAGCTCTGCGATATGGTCGGAAGAAGAGACCTGGCTGGCCGGGGAATCGTGCGCGACCGCCACGGACGCTGCGGACACCATTGCGATGCCCAATGAGAAGCGCAGGCTGTGACTGAACCTGCGGCCCTTAGGATGTGCGCGCCCGCGAGGACGGGCGGCGGGGTGGGTTTTGAACATGCTGGAGCCTCCGTGAACAGACAGTTCCCCAGCTATGGGCAGCTTCGCGGCGCCTGGGAACCCCTTTGCGACGCACAAGAGAAAGGGCGACACGCAAAAGAAAGGCGGGCCGAAGCCCGCCTTTCCTGATCGATGTTGAAATCCGGTTTTAGAAATCAAGCGTCGCGTTGACGAAGAGGTAACGGCCGACCGGATCGTAGGTTTCGACGTAGGTGTTGCCGTTGCTTCCGCCGTAGCCGGAAGCGATAATCGGGGGTTCCTTGTCGAATACGTTGTTCACGCCAAGCCGCAGAGTGAACGGCTCGACCGCGAAGGACGTCGTCAGATCGATGTAGCTCTGTGCGCCGATATCGCCAACCGAGGCAGCGGCACCAGTACCGAGATCGATGTCGCTGCTGCGCTGATCCCAATCGACAGAACCGTAATAGCGCCAGCGGACGGAAAAGCCGACGCCGCTGTCCAATTCGTAACCAGCCCGGAACTGGTGACGCCAATCCGGCCGTGGCGTCAGGCAGCTGCTGCCATGGAAGCCGGCACAGTCATAGACACCGTCTGAACCCGCAGCGGGGATACCCGTGTCGAACAAGAACTCGTTCAGCCAGGAGCCGTTGAAGCTCAGGGAAACCCGGCCCGAACCGACCGGACGAATGTAGCTGGCCGAGACATCGATCCCGCTCGTCGACACGCCGCCGATATTCTGCGTCGTGTTGGTGACGAAGCTGCCCAGAGTCCAGAGAGTGAGACTTCCCGGTGCGCGATTGACGAGGTCGCAGAATTGAGCCTCGCCGGTCTGGCCGCACTGGTTGATCGAGACCTGGGCGCCCAACGTCGAAATCGCATTGGCGACAGAGATATCGAAATAGTCGACCGAAGCGACCAGTCCAGGGATCAGGTTGTCGAAGACCACGCCAGCCGTATACGTGTCCGCGATTTCAGGCTCGGCGTTCGGATTACCACCGATGACCTGGTTGTACTGCGCGGCCGGGCTGGCAACAATCGATCCATAGCGATTTGCCGGAACACCCAAATTCGCACACTGCGCCGCAGTAAAGTCCGGAGTGGTCCCGGCACAAGGATCGCTACCATCGAACAGGGCAATGCGCTGCGGAGAGAACAGGTTGAGAATGTTCGGAGCGCGAACAGCGCGGTTGTAGCCGCCACGGAACTTGATTTCCGGGATCGGGGCGAATTCGACCAGAGCCTTGTAGGTATCGGTCGTGGCACCGGTGCTGTAGTCGGAGTAACGATAGCCAAGCTCGAATGCGAGCAGATCGACAAAACCGTTCTGGATCACGGGAATACGGAGTTCGCCGAACACTTCCTTGACATCGAAGGAGCCGTCAACGTCGAGCTGGGGACTACCCTGGCCCGCGCCATCCTGCGTCTGGAACGCCAGATCGTTGGTCGTGCTCAGCTGTTCCTTGCGGTATTCGGCACCGACTGCGAAGCCGATCGGATCCGCATCGAACATGCGCACAAGGTCGCCGGCGATGTAGGCGTTGACGATCGTTTCCTTGACTTCACCCTGCGAAAGCAGCGGGATGTTGACATAATCGATCGCGGCCTGAGTGATGCCCTGACGCGGGTCGGTGCCTGCGATGATACCCGCTCCCTGGAACGGATTGTAAACCGCACAATTCGGGTCTGTGCCGTCGACGACGGACTGACAGACAACGTTTCCATCGGCATCCACGGTTGCGTTGAATGCATTGCGCAGGCGCGATCTCGAAAAGTCGTTGTTGTAGACCTGACTGAAGATGGTCGTCCCGAACTGGCCCGAAACATCGTAGCGGATCGTAGGAGTGATCTGCCCACGCAGGCCGCCGACAATGCGGTAGGCGGTGTGACGCAAATCGTCGAAGCGCGGTCCACCCTCGACGTTGCGCTTGCCGATGAGGATCGGCACGACGCCCGCCCCGGTCGGATCGGTGTCAGCGACGCCATCGTCGTTCGTGTCGATGAAGTCGCCTCTTGCCTCTTGCCCGTCGATTGCCGCGCACAGGGTGGCGCCTTGGGTGGCGGTAAAGAGCGGACTGTCGCAAGCCAGATTGTACTGATCGGCGAAGAACGTACCCGACTGTGCAATCTGCGCCTTTGAGCGATCGTCCATGAACATGAATTCAGAGTAGACAGTCACTTCAGGCGAGATTTCGTAATCGGCGAAATAGCCTGCAGTATAGCGGGTGTCGGGACGCTGGAAGTGATTTATGGGATTGTAGTTATAAGGCTGATAAGGGGAGCTGAAGTCTTCCGCCCCGTCGGCCACGAGCGTGCCAAAAAGATCGAAGAACGGATCGGTAATCGTTGCGTTGGGCGCAGTCGACGAACCGCCGCAGCCGACCCCACTGCCCGATCCCGTCAATGCACAGAACGAATAGTCGCGCGAGCCGAGCAACAAGGCGTCAACCTGACGATATCCGGCATAGGCGGTCACGTGACCACGGCCGTCGTCAAAACCAGCACCCACAGTCAATTCGGCGCTGAATTGTGCGCCGCCTACGGAGTTGCCCCTGGGTGGATTGAAGCCACGCGCATCGTTCAGATCGAGAATGGTCTCGTCATCGGCGCTTACGACCTGGCTGGTGCCATTGTCATGCTGGTAAACACCATATTGCGTGTTGAGACTGACCCCTTCGAAGTCAGTGTTCATCACGAAGTTGACAACGCCGGCCACGGCGTCCGCACCGTAGGTCGCTGAGGCACCGCCGGTCAGTACCTCGACACGCTCAATCAGACTTGCAGGAATCTGGTTAAGATCGGCGACCGGCAAAGCGGGATCGCCCGGCTGCAGGCGGCGACCATTGATCAGGACAAGCGTACGTTCCGGGTCAAGCCCGCGAACATCCACTGTCGCTGTTCCACTGGCGCCATTGGCGATGAATGCGTTCTGGCCACCCAGGACCTGGGGCAAGGAGTTCAGGAGATCTTCGACGCGCACCGCACCAGATTTGGCGATCTCTTCCTGACCGACGACGGTAACTGGACTGGCGCTTTCCACCTCGGGGCGCGCGATGCGCGAACCCGTGACGATGATCGCGCCGGTCTCGGCGACCTGTTCTCCATCGATGCTCTCTTCTGCGACAGGCGCAACTTGAGCAATCGCCGGTTGCGCTGCAAGCGCAAGGCCCAGCGCGATCGGCGCTGCGCTAGCCTTGAGAAGGTTGAGTTTTTTCATGAATTCTGTCCCCTTTAAATTTTACCACAAATGCGGTTCCGGTTTCGTACGTTATGCCCCAACACGATATACGACTGGATGCGTGCCTAGCTGCAGCCAGAGATGCTCTAGTCGCTCCGTGGCCGCAAATCCGTTTCCCAGCGGCCGTGAAGATTGGCAGCACGTGTCGCCATTTTGCAACATTCAAGGAATGACATAAACCCTTCGCTTTTCCCGACCGGCTTACGGGATCGTGGCTTTCGTGTTGGAGGCATAACTAAGTTTGACAGAGCGGTAAATTTGGGGGGACAGGTCGCGGCATCCGTCCGCGCCATTGCAGCAGATGCAGGCTGAAGCTCACCGCAGACCATACAGTTGACCTGCTGCCGAATTGCCGCGGTTCACCGGCTTGACCCATTGCGACCCGCGCCTTAGGCAATAGAAAAACAAGTAGCAAAACAAAACCGGAGAGAGCCGCAATGCCAGAAGCCTATATCGTCGAAGCCGTCCGCACCGCCGGGGGAAAGCGGGGGGGGCGACTTGCGGGTGTTCATCCTGTCGATCTTGCTGCCCGAGCGCTCGACGCGATCATCGAGCGCAGCGGGATCGATCCCAAGGCGATCGACGATGTGATCATGGGCTGCGTCAGTCAGGGCGGCGAGCAGGCGATGCAGGTCGGGCGCAACGCGGTGCTGGCAACCAAGCATCTGGGCGAGGGCACGCCTGCTGTCACCATCGACCGCCAGTGCGGATCGAGCCAGCAGGCGATCCAGTTCGCCGCGCAGGCGGTGATGAGCGGAACGCAGGATTGCGTCATCGCCGCTGGCGTGGAGAGCATGAGCCGGGTGCCGATGGGCTCGACCGCGATGTTCCATATGAAAGAGGGGCTGGGGAACTACAAATCCCCGGGGCTGGAAGAGAACTATCCCGGCATCCAGTGGTCGCAGTTCGTGGGCGCGGAAATGATCGCCCGCAAGCACGGCCTCTCGAAAGACGATCTCGATAATTTCGCGCTGCAAAGCCACCTCAAGGCGGCGAAAGCCACCGAGGCGGGGGCGTTCGAGAAGGAGATTCTGGCAATCGCGATCGAGACCGCCGACGGCGAAGCCATGCATACGGTCGACGAGGGGATCCGCTTCGACGCCACGCTGGAAGGCATCCAGTCGGTCAAGAAACTGTCCGAGGAGGGCAAGATCACCGCCGCCTCCAGCAGCCAGATCTGCGACGGTTCGAGCGCGGTGCTGGTGGTGTCCGAACGGATGCTCAAGGAGCACGGACTCACCCCGCTGGCGAAAATCCGCAATCTCACCGTGACCGCGGGCGATCCCGTCATCATGCTGGAAGAGCCGCTGTTCGCCACCGACCGGGCGCTGGAGCGCGCCGGGCTCAGGATCGAGGATATCGATCTCTACGAGGTCAACGAGGCCTTCGCTCCCGTACCGCTGGCCTGGCTCAAGCACACCGGCGCCGATCCGGAACGGCTCAACGTGCATGGCGGCGCGATTGCGCTTGGCCATCCGTTGGGGGCGAGCGGGACCAAGCTGATGGCCACGCTGGTCCATGCGCTGCACCGCCATGGCAAGAAATTCGGGTTGCAGACGATGTGTGAAGGCGGCGGCGTCGCCAATGTCACGATCGTCGAACGGATGTAGCCAACAGCGCCATCCCCATAAGAGGCAGGGTCCCTTGCCCAAGGCGCACGGATTTTTCACAACATATCCCGGATTTCACCGGGATGACTTTCGAATATCAGGAGAGAACACATGGAAGTTTCTGCTAATACCCCCGCAGTCGTCACCGGCGGCGCGTCGGGCCTCGGGGCGGCCACCGCCCGCGCGATCGCTGCCAAGGGCGGCAAGGTCGCGATCTTCGACATGAACGAGGAGAAGGGTACCGCTCTCGCCAAGGAACTGGGTGGCGTGTTCTGCAAGGTCAACGTCACCAGCGACGAGGAAGTCGACGCCGGTTTCGCCAAGGCCCGCGAAGCGCACGGTCAGGAGCGGATCCTGGTCAATTGCGCCGGCATCGGCAATGCGATCAAGACCGTCAGCCGCGACAAGCAATCGGGCGAAATCAAGATTTTC
The DNA here is from genome assembly GCF_001678665.1 of Erythrobacter sp. QSSC1-22B. Taxonomy (GTDB): domain Bacteria; phylum Pseudomonadota; class Alphaproteobacteria; order Sphingomonadales; family Sphingomonadaceae; genus Qipengyuania. The sequence goes on along the minus strand of NZ_LZRP01000004.1, from coordinate 128,030 downwards.
CCGATCTCGGCTTTCGACTTCGTGATCCAGGTCAATCTGATCGGCACCTTCCGCTGCATCGCCAAATCGGCTGCGGGGATGATCACGCTCGAGCCGCTGAGCGAGGACGGCGACCGCGGCGCCATCGTCAACACCGCCTCGGTCGCGGCCGAGGACGGCCAGATGGGCCAGGCCGCCTATTCCGCTTCCAAGGGCGGCGTCGTCGGCATGACCCTGCCGATCGCGCGCGACCTGATGCGCGAGGGCATCCGCGTGAACACGATCCTGCCCGGCATCTTCAACACTCCGCTGATGAACGCCGCGCCGCCGCAGGTGAAGGAAGCGCTGGCCGCCAGCGTGCCGTTCCCCAAGCGTCTCGGCAATCCCGAGGAATATGCCAAGGTCGCGATGTGCATGATCGAGACCGGCTATTTCAACGGCGAGGATGTCCGCCTCGACGGTGCGATCCGGATGGCACCGCGCTAAGCACCAAACAGACGAAGGGCGGCTCGCGGGCCGCCCTTTTCATATGGGCCTTTCGAATGGGGCCAGTGAACGGAGAGGACCGACATGACCGGTTACACGCAGATCAAGCTCGACATCGCCGATGGCATCGCCACTCTGACGCTGCATCGCCCCGAGAAGATGAACGCCTTCACGCGGGTGATGATGGAAGAGATCATCCACGCGATCGACACCACCGATGCCGACGACAGCGTGCGCGCGGTCATCTTCACCGGCCATGGCGACCGCGCTTTCTGCGCCGGGGCCGATCTGACGCCCGATGGCGGCGGCCATGTCTTCTCCGATCCCAATCCGGTCGAGGATCTGTCGAACGAACGGGTCCGCGATGGCGGCGGGCGGCTGGTGCTGCGGCTGTTCAATTCGAAGAAGCCGCTGATCTCTGCCTGCAACGGGGTCGCGGTGGGTGTTGGGGCGACCATGCAACTGCCGATGGACATCCGGCTCGCAGCCGACGAAGCGCGGTTCGGTTTCGTGTTCGCACGGCGCGGGATCACCCCGGAGGCCGCATCGAGCTGGTTCCTGCCGCGGCTGGTCGGAATGCAGACCGCGCTCGAATGGTGCATGACCGGGCGGATATTCTCGGCGCAGGAAGCGCTCGAGCGCGGGCTGGTGCGCTCGCTCCACCCGCGCGCCGAACTGCTGGACGCGGCGCGCGCGATCGCGCGCGAGATCGCCGACAACACTTCGGCGGTCTCGGTCGCGATGACCCGCGCCATGCTGTGGCGGCTGTCGGCGACCGAACACCCGATGATGGCGCACCGGATCGACAGCCGGGCGATCTATCGCCTTAGTCGCAGTGCAGATGCCAAGGAAGGCATCGCCAGCTTCCTCGAGAAGCGCCCACCTGCCTATCCCGACACAGTCGGCGATGACATGCCCGACTTCTATCCGTGGTGGGACGAGCCCGCCTATAAGTAGTTGCGGTTGAAACGGTCTTGCCAAGCGGGGAAGGAGGGCTAGTGTCCGTATCATGTCGAAACGCCAGCCTGCCCGCCAGCCTTCTCAGCGCCTTGCCGATTTCCTGCCCTATCAATTGTCGATCGCATCCAATGCGGTTTCGACGCGGATCGCGGAGCAATACCGGCGGCGGTTCGCGCTGCGGACCACCGAATGGCGGATCATGGCGGTGCTGGGCGACAGCGGACCGCTGACCCAGCGCCAGCTCACCCAGCTCACGCTGATGGACAAGGTTCCAGTGAGCCGCGCCTGCAAGGAGCTGGAGCAACGCGGTCTGGCCGAGCGCACGCCCAACGAAGCCGATGGCCGTTCACATCTGTTGCAGCTGACGACCGAGGGCCGCGGGGTCCATGCCGGCATCATGCCGCTGGCCAAGAAGATTGAGGCCGAACTGTTTTCCGTGCTCGACGAGGGCGAACGCGACCAGTTGCGCAATATGCTGGTGCGCCTTCGCGAAGCGGCCGGAGATTTCGACGCCGAAAGCCTGGTGGGCTAGATTCGCCAGACTTTCCTTGCAATCATCGCAAGATGTTTATCCTATTCCGCCGGAGAAAGCGTCGGTGATCGAACAGGCCGCCGGGCCAAGAATGACGATGAACAGCACCGGCAGGATGAACAGGATCAGCGGGATGGTCATGATCGCGGGTAGGCGCGCAGCCTTTTCCTCGGCGCGCATCATCCGCGAATTGCGGAATTCGGCGGACAGCACGCGCAACGCCGAGGCGAGTGGGGTGCCGTATTTCTCGGTCTGAACCAGCGTCGTTACCACGCCCTTGATGTCGTCCAGATCGACGCGATAGGCCAGATTGTTGAAGGCCTTCCGGCGCTCGTTGAGGAAGGATAGTTCGATCGCGGTCAGCGCGAATTCGTCGCCCAGCTCGGGATAGGCGCGGCCCAGTTCCTTGGCCACGCGATTGAAGGCAGCGTCGACGGTCAGACCCGCCTCGGCACAGATCACCAGCAGATCCAGCGCGTCGGGCAGTCCCTTGCGCATGGCATCGGTTCGCTTCTTGGCCTTGTTCTTGAGATAGATCTCCGGCCCCTTGTAGCCGACGCCGACTGCGGCGGTGAGCGCGAAGAGCTTCTTCATGTCGCCCCATTCGGGGAAGCTGTTGAGCAGATAGACGTAAAGGAATACCAGCCCGCCCAGGATGAGCGGCAGCGCCAGCCGGAGCCCGATGATGAGGACCGCCAGTTCCTTGTTGCGATATCCCGCGTGCGCCAGCTTCTGCTGGATTTCCTCGATCTGGCTTTGCTGCAGCACCTTCATGCTGTCGAGCGTACCCTTCACCCGATCGGTGGTGTCGGAATTGCGCAACAGCTTCTGCCGCTTCTTGGCATTGTTGGTGACGATGCCCGCCTTGAGTTCATCGCGGCGCTCGTTAAGCGCTTTGACCCGCCGGGCCATCGGGTCCCTGATCGTCACCGCAGTGTAGATCGCGAAGATCACGGCAACGGCGGCGATCCCGGCAAGGATCGAGCCGATCATGATGACGTCGAAGCCCAGAAGCGTGGGACCGGCGGGCGTATTCATTGTGTGCTCTCCGTCCCTTAGATTTCGAAGCTGACCATCTGGGCCATGATAAAGACCCCGATGCCCATCCAGACCATCCCACCGAGTCCGGCCACGATTAGGCGATCTTCGGTGAAAAACCCGCCGATATATTCGGGGTTGATCCACCAGATCATGCCGAACACGATGAAGGGCAGGGCGCCGACGATATAGGCCGAGGCTTTGGATTCCGAGCTCATCGCGCGGATCTTGAGCTTCATCTGCCCACGCTTGCGAAGAACGTCGGAGAGGTTCGACAATGTTTCAGCCAGATTGCCGCCGGTTTCGCGCTGGATGGCCAGCGTGATGCAAAAGAAGTTGAATTCGGGAATGCCGAGACGGTCGGCAGTCACCTGGAGCGCCTCTTCCATGGTCCGGCCGATCTTGGTGCGCTCGACGATGGATTTAAATTCCTCGCCAACGGGGCCGGCCACTTCTTGCGCGACGACGGCCAGTGTCTCGGTTACCGGAAGGCCGGATCTCAGGCCGCGCACGAGCAATTCGATGGCATCGGGAAATTTGGCATTGAACTGGTTGGTGCGTTTCTTGACGAAATAGCCGACCAACATGTGCGGTATGCCCGCGCCGCAGAGTACGCCGACACCCAGCGAAAGGGGCAGTGCCCCCGAGCGCAGGTATAGAATTACCGTGACCACAAGCATCAGTCCCAGCGAGGCGTAAGCGTATTGCGTCAGGGTCCAGCCCTTGCCGGTCCGGTCCAGCCGGATGGCCAGCGCTTCGATGCGCGAGGTCGAACCTGCGATCTTGTGCAGCTTCGGCTTGCGCGCCGCGATCGCCTTCTTGAACTGCGACTCCACCTTGGTGTCGGTACTCTCCGAATGGCGGAAACGCACTTGCTGCAGCCTGCGCTGGCCGACTTTGGCCGGAGACGGTCCGGAGAGCAGGGCATAGCCGAGCACCAGCATCCCGAGGGTGCCGGCTATGACCAGCAGGAACTGGATCGTGCTCATGTTGCGTCTCCGTCCATCTTCATTCCATCATGCGCCTATGGGCGCCAAGCGAGCGATGCCCGCTCTCCGCAGATCGGGCCTAGTCCGCGGTTGCTGCGACCGGGGAGACGGGCTTTGGCTTCTTTGCCAGCAGCGATTTGAGATCGAAGCTACCGAGCAACGATTTCTTGCTGACGTCGGCATCGTCATCGGGTTGTTGATCGACGCCGCTGATAATGCGCTCACCGAGCGATTTGATCGCCGAGGCAGCCTTGCTCTGGCTGTTCGCTTCGATGAACGGCTGACCAAGCTTGGCCGCTGTGGCGGCACCCTTCTGATCGAAGGGGATGGTGAAATCGATCTTGCGCTCGATCGAGGCTTCGAAATCGGATCTGCTGATCTCGGCGGTACCCGCTTGCACCTTGTTGGCGACAACGATGGGCACGGTGTGACTGGCATTGGTTTTGAGCCATGACAGCAACCGGATCGAATCCCGCGCCGAAGCAAGCGTCATCTCCGTGGCCAGCACCACGATGTTCACGTCGTTCAACAGGTGCGGGAAATTGATCAGCATGTTGCGCGGCAGATCGATGACCGTCATCTCGAAGGCCTGGCGAAACTCTTCCTCGAGCTGGAGGAAGGCCGCCCCATCGGTCATCAACGGAGCATTGATCGGTGCCTCCGCCGACAGGATGGCAAGATTGTCATGGGCGCGGATCATGGCGCGTTCGATGAACAGACCGTCGATCCGGCTGGGATTGTCGATCGCATCGGTCAGGCCGCGGCCCGGCTCCAGATCGAGCGCCAAAGCTCCGGTGCCGAAATGGATATCGAGATCCAGCAGGGCGGTGGAGAGGTGCTTGTTCGAAGCGAAGTACCAGCTGAGCGAAGTCGCCAACGTGGAAGCGCCGACACCTCCTCGGGTTCCCACGATCGCCGTCGAGACATGGCTCTTGACCGTCTCCGCATCGCCGGTGCGCGGCGCGCTGAACACCGTCTGCGCCTGATTGAGCGAATCGCGCAGCGCGGTCGCCGACAGCGGCTTGAGCAGATAGTCGTGGATGCCGCTCGCGAGCAGATCGCGATAAAGCCGCACGTCGTTGACCTGCCCGATCGCGATCACGACCGTACCGGGCTCGCAGACTTCGGCGAGCGAATTGATATCGTTGAGCGGATCCCCGCTTTCCGACAGATCGACCAGCAGAATGTTGGGGCTGGCGCTGACCGAAAGCGACTGGATGGCGTTGCGAAGGCCGCCCTTGTTGCACTTCTCCGGCGCCCAGCCGAGTTCGATGACGACCGGACGCAATACATCGAGCGCATTTTCGTCGCAGATATAGGCCGCGAAGGGATCGCGATTGTTGCCGGGCATGCCGGATTTCCAAGGTGCGTTCATGGCTTATTCCCCTCCGGTGTCGGCTTCGGCGAGCCCACCGACGCCCGTTGGCTCGGCCGCGCGATAGGCGTCGATCGCCTTGATCGATGTGGTGACGACGGTTTCGCCAGTGCCAGCCTGGCCCGCGATCAGATCATCCGGGTTGGCAACCATCGCGGCAAGGTTCGAATTCACGCCGCAACCGAAACCCGGAGAGGTGGCGTTGTTGTAATTCGCCTCGGTCTTCACCGACCAGTCGGGGCAGCCCGGAACCGAAGCTGTGGAACGGGTGATAACGACCCGGGCCTGACCGGGGGCTACATAGCCCTCGGTTACCGGTGAGCCTTCTGCCACCATCAGACCGTAGCGTCCGGCGAGCGAGGAGACCGCTTCGCGCGTCGCCACGGAATTGACCGGATCGTCGATCGAGATGCGGTCGCCATAACGCAGGTCCATCGCTTCGAACCAACCTGCAAGACGCTGCTGCTCGGTGATCGGCAGGCCGCCCTGAGGGGCGGCGATGTCGAGCGTGTAATTGGCGCGCTCGACCACCGGTTGCTTGATGCTGTAAAGCGAGCGGTTGTCCGCCATGCCGCCGCAACCGGCGAGCGCGACGCCGATCGTAAGGGCGACGGCCCCGGCGATCTTGCGATTGAAACTGGTACGCATGGGTCTAGATCCCCTCACTTGAAGCTGAAGCCGGGAGTGGCGACACCATCGGCACCACGCTCCTGGCGGCGCGGAGCCGCTGGCTGGGTTGTAGCCTGCGCATTCGGAGCGCGCAGAACCTGTGGCGCGACGGGAATGGCGTCGGATACTGTGGGGCCCGGACGGCTCGCTCCCGAAACCCCGTCGTTGTCATAATAGCCGAGCAGCGTCTGTGCCGTGTTGGGCGACTGATACCCATCGGTCGGCAGCGCGATGCGATTGCCGTCGATCGGCTTGACCAGATAGGGAGTGACCACGATGACCAGCTCGGTTTCGCCGCGGCGGAAATTGGTCGAGCGGAAAAGGTTGCCCAGGATCGGCACGTCGCCGAGGCCAGGGGCCTTCTCGATCGAGTTCTGCGAATTGGTCGAGAGCAGTCCGGCGATCATGAAGCTCTGCCCCGACCCAAGTTCCACCGTCGTTTCCGCACGACGGGTTATCAGGGCGGGAACCTGGAAGCCGTTGAGGTTGATCGCGCCCTGGGTGGACAATTCGGAGACTTCCGGGCGGACCCGGATCGAGATCCGACCATTCGCCAGCACCGTGGGCGTGTAGGCCAGACTGACCCCATAATTTTTGTATTCGATTGTCGTGGTGCCCAAACCCTGGGCAAGCGGGATCGGGAATTCGCCGCCGGCAAGGAACTCTGCGGTCTCACCGGAGAGGGCGGTCAGATTGGGCTGCGACAAGGTCGTCACCAGACCTTGCGTCTCGGCAAGGTCGAGCGCCGCGCCGATATCGAGACCGAGCAGTTGGCCAGCAAAGCCGAGCGTTGAGCCAATGTCGCTCCCGGTAATGGATGACTGACCCGGTCGAGTCACCCCGACGCCCAGTGCGCTGCCGGGGTTCAGAACAGTGGGCTGGCTGCCGGTAGACACGCCGAATTGAAAGCCGCCGGTGGTGTCGATTGTTGCCAGATTGGCGCCAAGCGAACGCACGAGCGAACGGCTGACTTCGGCAAAGCGGACCTGCAGGTTCACCTGTAGCGGCGTCGCCATACGCAGGCGGGTGATCACGTTGGTACCTTCGCCGACGAAGGCCCCGACCAGCATTTGGGCCTCGGCCGCATCCTCGGGTGCGGCGACGGTGCCGGTCAGAAGTACGGTGTTGGAACCCATCGTGGCGACCGAGATCTTGGCTTCCGGCATCGCGAGGGCGAGCATCTGGTCGATGCTGCCGAGATTGGAACCGACGCGGACGTTGGCCGACCAGATGATGTCGCCCGCCGCATTGCTGGCGTAGATCGTGGTCTCGCCGCCGGCGCGTCCGAAGACGTAAAGTTGGCGTTGCGACTTTACCTGGACGTCGGCGATCGTATCGTCGGCGACAAAGATGTCCGCCATGCTGCCGGGCACGTTGATGAGTTCGCCCTTGCCGATCGATATGACGATGCTCTGCGACGGCCGGACCGAGCTTTGCGCGGTGGCGACGGTCGTCGGAATGCTGGCCAGTGGCGCGAGCGCCAGGCTGGCGAGCAGCATTTTGGCAGTGAGACGGCGTTTCATTGGTCTAAGCCCCCTGATGGCTTGGGTTGTTCGGCCGCGGTCGGTTCCAGCGTCACCGCATGGTTCTCGCGATGTCCGCAGTTTGCTCGTCATCGAGAGTTTCCTACCGGGACTTCGGACGTTTCCTGTCCCCGCGTAACGCGCACCGTCGGTCCGCGCGGAACGACGCGGGTTTCGCCTGCGGGCGCAGGAGCACCGGGTCCCGCCGGCTGCATATTCATGCTCCGGTCCATATTCTGGGAGCTTGTCTGGGGCGGGATCGACGAGCGCTGGAAGCGCGAGACGTCGCCGCCGGTGGAAAAGGAACCGCGCGCGTCGCTCGGTCGGGCCATTGCAGCGCGCAGCAGTCTTTCTTCCTCTTCGGGGGTGGCATCGTCGGGAATGACGATATCGCCGCGGGCGAGGACCTGTTCCAGCTCGCTCTGGCTGTCAGCCAGCGAGCGCAGCGACAGGCTGAGAGTACCGATTTTTTCGGCGACGGCGATTTTTTCGGCGATCTTGGGCGTCACCTCGAGCGTAACGGTCCGCGTTTCCTTGACGACCGTCTGGCCTTCGACCACCTCCTGGGTGGTGGACTGGTCGGTCGCGAGAACGCGAAGGTTACGCAAGATGGTTTCCGATGCGTTCAGCGGCTGGCCCTCGGCCCCGTTGACGGTCTGGGTCAGCACGACATCGACCCGGTCGCCAGGAAAGACGAAACCCGCGACGCCAGTTGTTGAGGAGACGGGCACCGTGATTGCGCGCATGCCCGGGCCCAGCGCGGCGGCGAGGAAGCCGCTGTCGCCAGGGCTCACGAGCGAGCCCTGGGTAAGTGGCTGACCAGCGGTGATCGGATGGCGCACGACCGTTCCAAGCAATTGGGTCATGTCGGATTCGCCTTCGACGAAATAGGCATCGGCGACCATCTCGTTTGGCCACATCTGGAACCCGATGGCGTCGGCGGTGATGATCGTGCCCACGGGCAACGCCCGCTGCGCAACCAGAACCTTGGGACCTTGCGCAACGACCTGCGCCGCCTCGGCCTGTGGTGCCGCAGCACCCGCGAACATGCTCCGTGCAATCAGTGCCGTACCGATCGCAATGACCAGCGCGCCGACCAACAGAACCAGCTTCTTCCTATCCATGGCTTACAAGGCCCCTTGCTTGTCCGCCTGCAAGACGCGACGGACGACTATGGTTTCGGGGCATAGAGCCCGATTGGTTAAGATCGCGTTTTCAACCCAATGCCGCGGTGGGCATGGCGGAGACGAGATCGCCGGTGGCGAGAATCCAGATGCCCCCAGTCGCGATGGCGAGACCGTAGGGCACTCGAATTTGCTCATCCTGGCGGCGCAGTACCCGCAGCGAAGCCAGCGTGACCGCGGCCAGAAGCAGGACCGGCAACATGGCCAGCACGAGCGTCACGGCCAGATCTCCAGAGGCGAACTCGGCAAGGGCGGGCGGCATGGCGACCGTCGGTCCGCCCAGGACAGCGCTGGCGAAGGCAGCCGCAATCAGCGTGCAGCCGATCAGCACTCCGAGATCCCGGCGCGGGGTGACTTCAGCGCTTCCGGATCGCGCGACCTGCCAGATACCCATCACGAGCGTCAGCACCCAGCCGACCAACACCATGATGACCAGGAGATCGAGAAAGGCTGCCGGTGGCATCCACAGCGCCAGCGCGGTCAGCAATTTGACGTCGCCGCCGCCCATTTGCCTGATCGCAAAGAACAGGCAGCATATGGCGAAGGTCAATGCGGCAATACCCAGCTGGATCGCGACGCCGGGCCACAGGGCCAGCTCGCTAGCCCACCAGAACAGCGGCGCGGCCAGCGCGATACCCGCGTTCAGCCGATTGCCGATCGTCCTGCTGCGCAGATCGGTGACGACCGCCACCAGCAGTGCGATTGCCAATGCCCCGAGCAATACGTAGGTGAAAATTGCGTGCATCTCGTCCCCGAGGATCGTCCTTTGGGAGCGTGCTACAGGAACGTGCTTACCAAACGGTAACCATCGGAGGCGACCATCGCGGCGAAGCAACAGGACGAGGCCGAAGCTCGTGGAGACGTTCGAGAGGCCATCGATCGCCGGGAAATTCCGGCCTCGGCACGCGAATCGCACTGGATCGCTGCCGACGGTTATCGGCTGCGGCGCATCGACTGGCCCGGCGACGAAGCCAGTCCGCGCGGATCGATCCTGTTCCTGCCCGGTCGCGGCGATGCCTACGAGAAATACCTCGAAACGCTCGAGCAATGGCACCGCGCCGGCTGGCGGGTAACCGCGGCCGACTGGCGTGGGCAGGCAGGCTCAGGACGGCTCGGCACCGACCCGGTCACCGGCCATATCGACGATTTCGGCACATGGGTGGACGATCTCGCGGGCCTGTGGAGAGCATGGAAGGCCGCGACGCCGGGGCCGCATGTGCTGGCCGGCCATTCGATGGGCGGACATCTGGTCATGCGTGCGCTGGTCGAGCGCCGCGTCGATCCTTCTGCCGCGGTGCTGACCGCGCCGATGCTGGGCATGGCGGGGCCCCCACTGCCGCTGCGTGTGCAGCACTGGGTGGCCAAGCTGATGACCAGAATCGGTGCGCCAACGCGGCCTGCGTGGAAATGGAGCGAGAAGCCCGGCGAGATGCCGTCTTCGCGCCAGTCGCTGCTGACGCATGACGAGGCCCGTTATGATGACGAATTGTGGTGGCGCGAGAAGCGGCCCGAGCTGGTGATGGGGCCGGGTAGCTGGGGCTGGGTCGAGCGCGCCTACGCCTCGCGCCGCGTGCTCGATGCCAAAGGAGCGATGGAGGCGGTAACGGTCCCGGTGCTGCTCGTTTCTACCTCGAACGACAAGCTCGTCAGCCATGATGCGGTCGTCCGCGCGGCAGAACGCCTGCCGCATGGTGAACTGCTCGCCTTTGGCAAGGAAGCGCGCCACGAAATCCTGCGCGAGGCCGATCCGGTTCGCAATCGCGCGCTGGCGGCGATCGGCGATTTCCTCGACAAGGTCGCACCAGCGCTGTCGCAATGACGCGTTACGACTTCGCCATCGTGGGCGCTGGCATGGCCGGGGCCAGTCTGGCTGCAGAACTCGCGCAGGACGCGTCGGTCCTGCTGATCGAGGCGGAGGATCGCCCCGGCTATCATGCCACCGGTCGGTCCGCCGCCTTCTGGGAGGAGTGCTATGGTGGGCCGGAAATCGTCCCGCTCACGCTGGCATCGGGGCCATATCTGCGTGATCACGGGTTTCTGACGCCACGCGGTGCGCTCTATATCGGGCGCGAGCAGGACGCGGGGCTGCTCGACGCCTTCATGGGGCGATTCTCGGGAACGGGGGCGACGATCCACCGGCTCGACCGGGCGGATCTGCTCGAAAGGCTGCCCGACCTGCAAGCGCAATGGAACGCAGCGATAAGCGAACCGGCGTGTTCCGATATCGATGTTGCGGGTCTGCACGCCCATTACCTGGCGCTCGGGCGGAGCCATGGAGTGCGGTTGGAAACCCGCGCGCGTCTGGTCGCCGCGGCGAGGCACCGCGAGGGCTGGGCGCTGCGGACCGAACGCGGCGAGACCTTCACCGCGACCACGCTGGTCAACGCGGCAGGGGCCTGGGCCGACGAGCTTGCCGCGCTCGCGGGCGCGCGTCCGCTGGGCATCCAGCCGCTGCGCCGCACGGTGGTGCAATTGCGCACTGATCCGCCGCCGCGCTCCGATCTGCCGCTGGTGCTGGATATTGCCGGAGGTTTCTATTTCAAACCCGAGGCGGGCAAGCTCTGGCTCAGCCCGCACGACGAGGTGCCCAGCGCGCCCTGCGATGCCGCCCCCGAGGAACTGGATGTGGCCGAAGCGATCGAGCGCTTGGCGCAGGTGATCGACTGGAGGGTCGAGGCCGTGGAGCATCGCTGGGCGGGCTTGCGCAGCTTCGCGCCCGACCGGCGGCCCGTTTATGGCTTCGATCCGCAGGTGAGCGGTTTCGCATGGTTCGCGGGGCAGGGGGGCTTCGGGATCCAGACCGCGCCCGCTGCGGCGCGGTTGACTGCGCAATTGCTGCTCGGGCTCGATCGCGACCCGATGACCAGGGGGCTCGATGCCGCGCTCTATGCACCGGACCGGTTCGGCTAGGCCCGGGAACCGAAGCGGCCTAGCGCGCGGCAGCGATGCGTTCCGCTTCGTCGCTGGCGAGCTGGTCCACGCGGTCGTTCTCTGGGTGCCCCGAGTGCCCCTTGACCCAGTGCCAGGTCACGGTGTGACGCGCGGTCTGCGCGATCAGTTCGTGCCACAGGTCCTCGTTGCGCACCGGCTTCTTGCTGGCATTGATCCAGCCGCGCTTCTGCCAGCCGGCGACCCATTTGGTGATGCCGTCGATCAGATATTTGCTGTCGGAATAGATCTCGACCTCGCAGGGTTCGATCAGCGCGGCGAGGCCCTTGATCGCGGCCATCATTTCCATGCGATTGTTGGTGGTGTCGGGGTCGGCGCCCGAGAGTTCCTTCTCGTGCTGGCCAAGCCGCAGCAGCGCGCCCCAGCCGCCGGGGCCGGGATTGCCCTTGCAGGCTCCATCGGTGAACAGTTCGACGCGTTTCATGGGTGAAATCCCTAGCGCGGGCGCGGGCTTAGGCGAAGGCCCGATTCCCATGCTCGGCGTAATATTTCCAGCGACGGACGAAATCCATCGGATCCTTGCGGGTGACCAGCGCGTCGGCGGGGGTGTCGAGCCAGTCCTGCGCGCGGCTGGCGGTGAAGCGCAGGCAGGCCCCTTGCGCCAGCAGCGGCAATGCCTCGCGCTCGCCGGGCTCGAGCGGGCGCACCGATTCATACCCCGCGACCAGCGCTTGCCCGATCTCGGTCGCGAATTTCGTGCCGTGGCGATCGAAACACCAGGCGGCATGGGTGACCGCAAGATCGTAGGCCATCATGTCGTCGCAGGCGAAATAGAAGTCGATCAGTCCGGTCACTCGTGCGCCGAGCATGAGAACATTGTCGGGGAAGAGATCCGAATGGATGATCGAGCGCGGGAGGTCCTGCGGCCAGCGCGCCACGAGCTTGCGGGCCTCGCCGAGCCATTTCGTCAGCTCGAGATCTATCTCCGCCAGCCGCGATTCGCCGCACCGTTCGAGGATTGCCAAGCAGCCGTGAACATCCAGATCATTGGCGCGCGTACCATCGAAATCCGCCGCCGCGCGATGCACCCGCGCCAGCGCCGCGCCCACTGCATGGGCTTGCTGCGGGCTGGGGGTATCGGGCGAGATGCCGGGTAGATATTCGATCAGCGCAAGCGCCTTGCCGCCGAGACTGCGAAACGCCGCGCCGTCGCGGTCGTGGATCGTCGCGGGGACCGCGCAGCCTTGGGCCGCGAGATGGTCGAGCAGGCCGAGGAAAAACGGCAGTTCGGCAGGATCGGTACGCTTTTCGTACATCGTCAGGATAAAGCGTGCGCCGCCCCCCATTTTACCGGGACCGTCCGTTCCGCTCGTTTCAACCAGCCAGTTGCTGTTGGATACGCCCTCCGCGATGCCCTTGGCCGACACCAGTTCGCCGACATCATAGGCGGCGATCAGCGTGGCCAGATCTTCCGAAGCGAGATGGGTGTAGACCGCCACGGGGGCAGGTCAGTCCGGATCGGTGAGCTGTCGCGGGAGCTTGAAGACCATCTTCTCTTCCGCTGCCTTGATCGTCTGTTCGTGGACGTCGCGCCATTGCGAGATGCGCTCGACGACTTCGCGGACCAGGATTTCGGGTGCGGAGGCGCCCGCGGTCAGCCCGAGCGTGCCCACGCCGTCGAGCCATTCGGGCTCGATCTCGTCGGCGCGCTGGATCAGCCGCGCATTGGCGCCCAGCCGCTCGGCGACCTCGACCAGCCGGAGCGAGTTCGACGAATTGGGCGAGCCGATCACCAGCACCAGATCGCTGGCCGGGGCGATCCGCTTGACCGCCGCCTGACGGTTGCTGGTGGCGTAGCAGATATCTTCGGCCTTGGGCCCCTGGATCTGCGGGAAGCGCGCTTCCAATGCGGCGATGATCTCGGCGGTGTCGTCCACCGACAGCGTGGTCTGCGTCAGATAGGAGAGCTCGTCCTGCGTGGTGAAGGGCAGCCTCTCGATGTCCTCGACCGATTCGACGAGGGTCATCTGGCCTTCGGGCACCTGGCCCATAGTCCCGATGACTTCGGGATGGCCCGAATGCCCGATAAACAGGATATGACGCTTCTTCTCGAGCTGGCGTTCGGCCTGGCGGTGGACCTTGCTGACCAGCGGGCAGGTGGCATCGACATAGAGCAGCTTGCGCCGTTCCGCCTCGGCAGGGACCGATTTGGGTACGCCGTGGGCGCTGAACACCACCGGCATGTCGTCGGGGACCTCGTCGAGTTCCTCGACGAAGACCGCGCCCTTGGCCTTCAGTCCCTCGACCACATAGCGGTTGTGGACGATTTCATGCCGCACATAGACCGGAGCGCCGTATTTCTCGAGCGCGCGCTCGACGATCTCGATGGCGCGGTCGACACCGGCGCAGAATCCGCGCGGCGCGGCGATGAGCAGGGTGAGCGTCGGTCTGAGGCTCGCGGGTTGCAAGGGGGCATTCATAAGCCTCCCCCTAGCGCTTTGCGTGCGCCCTCGCTAGGGGATGCGACCATAGGAATTCGAGGGATACGACACGCATGACTTTCCGCTTCCGCCAGCTTCCCGCGATCGCCCTCGGTCTTGGCCTCGCCGCCTGTGCCAGCGAAGGTGATCTCGTGGTCGATCAGGGTGTCGGCATTACCGCCGTGCGAAGCGTCTGCCCTGCGGTCGGCGTGCCCGATTACACCGGCGACGTCACCGTGTTCCGCGATCCGCAATCGCGGCTGGCGAGCGATATCGATGTGACGGCAACGATCACCAATGTCCGTTCCACCTGCAACGAAACGGGCGACCGGATCTATTCCGAGGCCGGTTTCGACGTTCAGGCGCGCCGCAGCGACACGCGCGGTGCACGCCAGGTGACGCTGCCCTATTTCTCCACCGTCCTGCGCGGCGGAAGCTCGGTGGTGACCAAGCGGGTCGGCACGGTGACGTTCGCGTTTGCAGACGGTGAAGCCCGCGCGAGCGCCCGTGCGACCGCCGGTGCCTTTGTCGATCGCGCCCAAGCGACGCTGCCGGCCGAAATCCGCGAGCAGATCACCCGCCGCCGCCGCGCAGGCGATCCCGATGCCGCGCTGGATCCGCTGGCCGATCCGACGGTCCGCGCGGCGATTGAGCGCGCCACCTTCGAGCTGTTGGTCGGTTTCCAGCTGACCGAAGAGCAGCTCGCCTACAACGCAACGCGCTAGATCGCATGGCGACGCCGCTTCGGCAGCGCCATTGCACCCCACGGTTCGATCCGTACGCGTTCCCCGCGGGCGCGCAGCCTGGCTGAGACATGACCGAGACGCAGACCCTCCACGCCCATTACGCCGCCAAGATCGATGCGGTGCTCAACGCGCTCGAGATGGAAGGCGACCTTCCGCCCGATAGCGACCGCAGGAATGTCGCGGTCGAGCCGCCGCGCGATCCGGCGCATGGCGATCTGGCGACCAACGCCGCGATGGTGCTGGCCAAACAGGCGAAAAGCAATCCGCGCGCGCTGGCGGACAAGATCGTCGCGCATCTGGCGCGCGATCCGGACATCACTGCGGCGGATATCGCCGGGCCGGGGTTCATCAACATCCGCCTGACGCAGGATGTCTGGTTGCGTGAACTGGCCACCATCGCCGCTCTGGGCGACGGTTACGGTCGCTCCACCAAGGGGCGCGGCACGCGCGTCAACGTCGAATTCGTCTCGGCCAACCCGACCGGACCCATGCATATGGGCCATTGCCGCGGCGCGGTGGTGGGCGATGCACTGTGCGATCTGCTCGCCTTCGCGGGCCATGACGTGATCCGCGAGTATTACGTCAACGATGCGGGCGGCCAGGTCGATGTGCTCGCGCGCTCGGCGCATATGCGGTATCGCGAGGCGCTGGGGCAGGATATCGGCACCATCCCCGAGGGGCTCTATCCCGGCGACTACCTCAAGCCGGTCGGCGAGTATCTGGCGGGCGAATATGGCGATCGCTATCTCGAGGCTCCCGAAGCGGAGTGGCTCGCGCAGTTCCGTGCCGCGTCGGTCGCGGCGATGATGGAGATGATCCGCGCCGATCTGGCCAAGCTGGGCATCGAGCACGACGTGTTTTCGTCCGAAGCGGCGCTGCAGGCGGCGGGCAAGCCAGAGGAGGCGGAAGCCTGGCTGCGTGCGCAGGATCTGGTTTACGATGGCGAGCTAGAGGCTCCCAAGGGCAAGGCTCCGCCGGAAGACTGGGAGCCGGTCGAACTGCCGCTGTTCCGTTCCACCAGGTTCGGCGACGATCAGGATCGCCCGATCCGCAAGTCCGACGGCAAATGGACCTATTTCGGCGCCGATCTGGCCTATCACTTCCAGAAGGCCGAGACCGCCGATGCGCTGATCGACATCTGGGGCGCGGATCATGCCGGCACGGTCAAGCGGATCACCGCCGCGGTCACCGCGCTGACCAAGGGTGCGGGGCGCGATGTACCCTTCGACGTCAAGCTGGTCCAGATGGTCAAGCTCATGCGCGGCGGCGAACCGGTGAAGATGTCCAAGCGCAGCGGCAATTTCATCACCATCGCCGATGTGGTCGAGGAAGTGGGCAAGGATGTGGTGCGCTTCACCATGCTGACCCGCAAGCCCGATGCGCAGATGGAGTTCGACTTCGCCAAGGTGGTCGAAGCCTCGAAGGACAATCCGGTTTTCTATGTGCAATACGCCCATGCGCGAATCCATTCGACGCTGCGCAAGGCGGCGGAACAGGGCCTCGCGCCTGCTTCCGACGCGCTGGAGCTGCTGGGCGAGGCGGATCTGGCGCTGATCCGTGAGGCGGCGCAGTTCCCGCGGATGGTGGAAGCCGCCGCCCAGGCGCGCGAACCGCACCGGATCGCCTTTTATCTCAATGACCTCGCCAGCGCCTTCCACAGTTTCTGGAACGCGGGTAACGACGATAGCTCGCTGCGGATGATCCAGTCCGACAATGAGACACTGACTTCAGCGCGGCTGTTCCTGGCCACGCAAGTGGGGCAGGTGATACGCAACGGCCTTGCCATCTTGGGCGTCGAGGCCGTCGAGGAAATGTAAGGGGCGTCGGGTGATTGCGGGCGAAGACGGAGATACACAGACCTATCCGGGCGAAGAGCTCGATCTGGGCCGTGACGGCGAAAGCCTGCCGTGGCTGGAATCGGTCGATGACGACGACGGCCACGAGCAGGGCTTCGACACCACCCGGCTGATCGGGATCGGTCTGCTGATGATCGTGGTGCTCGGGCTGATCGTGGGCGGCATCTGGTGGGCCACCAACAGCGCAACGGGCGGCCCCGAACCCGATGGTTCGCTGATCGAGGCACCCACCGAGCCCTATCGCGTGCGTCCGGAAAATGAAGGCGGCAAGACTTTTGCGGGGACCGGCGATACCAGCTTTGCGGTGGGCGAGGGCCAGACCCGCGAGGGCCGACTGGCACCGGCGACACCCGAGCCTGCTGCGGAACCGACCGACGACGCGCCGAGCCAACCGGCTCCGCCGCGCTCCGGCCCGCTCCCTGCGGGGACCGCGGTGCAGGTCGGCGCCTATTCCAGTCGCGCGGATGCCGAGACCGGCTGGAGCACGCTGATCCGACAGACCGAAGTCCTGTCCGGTGTCGATTATCGCATCGTCGAGGGGCGTGCCGATATCGGCACCGTGTTCCGCCTCCAGGCCGCCGCCGGCGACGCAGCTAACGCGCGGCGGATGTGCCAGGCGCTCAATGGCGATGGTTTGCCCTGCACCGTAAAATAGGCGCGGCAGGGCAGCGAAAGCCCGGTCGATTTCCACATCCGGCGTGACGGCTCGCTTGCGAAAGCAGCGTGAAGCTGCGATTCTGTTCCGATGACACCTGCGATCTTCGGAATTGGCGGCCCCAACCTGACGGAGGATGAGCGCGCCTTCTTCGCCGAGGCCGATCCGGTCGGCTACATCCTGTTCGCGCGCAATTGCGAGACCCGCGCCCAATTGCGCGCACTGACCGACGATCTGCGCGCCATCCACGGTCGCGAGAAGCTTTTCATCGGTATCGATCAGGAAGGCGGGCGGGTCGCGCGGATGAAGCCGCCCGAATGGAGCGCCTTTCCGCCCGGTGCGGTGTTCGACCGGCTTTACCGGATAGCCCCGGCCAGCGCGATCGAGGCGGCGCGGATCAACGCCCACGCGCTCGCGCTCGAACTCGCCGAAGTTGGGATTACCGTCGATTTCCATCCGCCGCTCGATCTGCCGCAGCCGGGTGCGCACGATGTCATCGGCGATCGCGCGCTCGGCCACGAGCCGATGCAGGTCGCGGCGCTGGGCCGGGCAATCCTCGATGGCTTCGCGAAGGCCGGGGTGCTGGGGTGCATCAAGCATATGCCAGGGCACGGGCGATCGGTGGTCGATACCCACAAGGAGATGCCGGCGGTCACGGCGAGCGACGAAGAACTCGCGCACGATCTCGCGCCCTTTATCCGGCTCAACCGGGCGGCACTGGGGATGACCGGGCACCTGCTCTTCACCGCCTGGGACGCCGAACGGCCTTCCACGCTGTCTCCGGTCATCATCGAGCAGATAATCCGCGGCAGGATCGGCTTCGATGGCCTGCTGTTGACCGACGATATCGACATGGAAGCGCTCAACGGGACCATCCCGGAACGCGCGGAACAGGCGATCGCCGCCGGCTGCGATGTCGTTCTCAATTGCTGGGCGCGGATGGAGGACATGATCGGCATCGCCGAGCGCTGCGGCGCCATGGGCGCGCCAGGCCTGGCACGGCTCGAACGCGCGCTCGCTGCCATGGGGGAGGCGCCCGAGAGTTTCGATCATCGCGAACTGATCGCCAAGCGCGACGCGCTGCTGGCGCTCGCCGGGGAGGCTGCGTGAAACAGGACGAGCTGCTCCTCGATCTGCCGCATGAGGCCGCGGCGGGAGCGGCTGGGGGCGAGGATTGGTCCGAAGATACGGCGCACAGGACGAACGAGCCCGAGGATGCGCTTTATCTCGACCTCGATGTCTGGGCCGGGCCGCTCTACCTGCTGCTCGACCTTGCGCGGCGCCAAAAGGTCGATCTGCGCCAGATCTCGATCCTTGCGCTGGTTGATCAATATCTCGAATACATCGATCAGGCCGACGCGCTGAAGCTGGAGCTGGCGGCTGACTATCTGGTGATGGCAGCCTGGCTGGCCTATCTCAAATCCTCGCTACTGCTTCCCAAAGAGGAGCAGGAGGAGCCATCCGCCGAAGAACTGGCGCTCAAGCTGCAATTGCGCCTGCAACGGCTGGGCGCGATGCGCGAGGCGGCGGCGCGGCTGATGGGGCGCGACCGGTTGGAGCGCGACGTTTTCCTGCGCGGTGCACCCGAGGGCTTGCGGATCGAGCACCTGACGCGGTGGAAATGCGACCAATACGCGCTGATCGAGGCCTATGGCCGGGTCAAGGCGCGCACCGCGCCTGCGGTCCACATGGTCCGCGACCGACCGGTGATGTCGCTCGACAGCGCGCTTGGCCGGGTCTCCGCGATGCTCGGAGTGACGCTCGACTGGATGGAACTGCGCGAGTTCCTGCCGCCGCATGCCGAGCCGCGGCTGCGCCGCTCGGCGCTGGCTTCGAGCTTCGTCGCCGCGCTCGAACTGGCCAAGATGGGCCGGGCCGAGCTGGCGCAGGACGAAATCTTCGGACCGCTGCGCCTGCGCCGGATCAAGGCATGAGCATGGACGATCTCGCGCGCGGGGTGGAGGCGGCGCTGTTCGCTGCCGAAGAGCCGATGAGTGCGGAAGCGCTGGCGGGCTTTCTCGGCGACGCCCCGCTGGCTGAGATCCGCTCCAGCCTGCGCGATCTGGCGGAGCATTATAGCGAACGCGGCATCCGCCTGGTCGAGCGCGGCAAGCGCTGGCATTTCCAGACCGCGCCCGATCTCGCCCACCTGCTCCGCCGGGAGAGCGAACGGACCCGCAAGCTCAGCCGCGCCGCCACCGAGGTGCTCGCGATCATCGCCTATCACGAGCCGGTCAGCCGCGCGGAGATCGAATCGATCCGGGGGGTGCAGACCTCGGGAGGAACGCTCGACGTCCTGATGGAGGCTGGCTGGGTAAAGATCGCTGGCCGGCGCGAAGCGCCCGGGCGCCCGACGATCTACGCCACCACTCCCGAGTTTCTCGACCATTTCGGTCTCAGCACCCGCCGCGACCTGCCGGGGATCGACGAATTGCGCGCCACCGGCCTGCTCGATCCGGTCGAGGAGGCCTATGACGCGCTGATCGGAGATGACGAGGTGGTCGATCCCGACGACGAGGATGAATCCGGCCTCGAAGAAGGCGGGCGCAGTGAAGCCTGACTGGCGCGAACCCGCGGGGATCGCTATATGGGGCGCAACGCTACGAAAAAGGTAATCCCATGTCGCTCGGCCCCTGGCAGCTCATCATCATCGCCCTCGTTATCCTGGTCCTGTTCGGGCGCGGGCGAATCTCCGAAATGATGGGAGATTTCGGCAAGGGCATCAAAAGCTTCAAGAAGGGCATGACCGAGGAAGAGCAGGCCTCGGATGGCCCCTCTCCGCGGATCGAAGGCCCAGGGCACGAGGCCAAGCCGGCTGGCGAGACGGTGACCGAGACCAAGCCCGCCGACCCCACCGAAGCCGGGCGTTGAAGCCCGGTCTAGAGGACTAGCGCCATGTTCGATATCGGCGCCAGCGAACTGCTGGTGATCGTGATCGTTGCGATCCTCGTCATCGGTCCCAAGGAAATGCCCCGCGCCTTGCGGACGGCAGGGCGCTGGATCGGCAAGATGCGGCGGATGTCCGCGCATTTTCGCAGCGGGATCGACACGATGATCCGCGAGGCCGAACTCGAGGATGCGGAGAAGGAATGGCGCGAACGCAATGATCGCATCATGGCCGAATCCTCCGGCAGCGACGTCCCGCCCGCGATGGAACCGCTCCCGCAGCAGGCTTCGAGCAAGGACGCTGCGGCAACCGACGATTACGACGCTCGCGCCGAAGCCGCCATCGCGCGCGCCCGGCCCAAAGGCCCAGCCGAAGATGGCAGCCCAACCGACCCGACGGACGCCGAACAGCCCTCGCTGCCTCTTGATCCCGCAGGCTCCAAGCCAGCAGGCCCCAAGCCCGCAGCCCCGAAGAAGGACGGCTGAGCCACCGTGATGAAGGATATCGACGAGAGCCAGGCCCCGTTGCTCGACCATCTGGTCGAATTGCGCGGACGGCTGGTGCGCTGCGTGCTTACGCTGGCAGTGGCGTTCGGCGTGTGTCTGTATTTTGCCGACGACATCCTCGGGTTCCTGATCCAGCCGCTCAAGGGCGCGTTTCAGGGCGATCAGGGGCAGTTGATCTTCACCAAGCTGTATGAAGTGTTCTTCGTCGAGCTGAAGGTGTCGCTTTTTGCGGCGTTCTGCATCAGCTTCCCGATCATCGCCAACCAGTTGTGGGCCTTCATCGCCCCCGGGCTCTATGCGAAGGAAAAGCGCGCCTTCCTGCCGTTTCTTTTCGCTACCCCGGTCCTGTTTGCGGCGGGCGCCTCGTTGGCCTACTTCGTGGTCATGCCGACCGCGTTCCGGTGGTTTTTGGCTTTCGAGGGCGAGGCCGGGGGGATGACTATCCAGGCGCTCCCAAGCGCAAGCGATTATCTCAGCCTGGTGATGCAGTTCATCCTGGCCTTCGGGATCAGCTTCCTGCTCCCGGTGCTTTTGCTGCTGCTCCATCGCGCCGGGATCGTTACCCGCGCGCAACTGGTGAGCGCGCGCCGCTATGTGGTCGTGCTGGTAGTCGCGTTCGCAGCGATCATCACGCCCCCCGATCCGGGATCGCAATTGCTGCTGGCTGTGCCACTGCTGCTGCTGTTCGAGCTGTCGCTGGCGATGATGTGGTTCTTCGACCGCAAAGCGGCCGAACCAGAGGATGCCGCGACCGAGTAGCTCGGCTCTTGGCTTCCCCACTTTTGGTATCGCGATCCGTACCCCACTGCATTTGGGTGGGGTGCTTGCCGTGCCCTCCGCAGACGCCGGTGCCGAAACCGGCTGATACAGAGCCGCGAACACCGGACACAACAAAAACGGGGCCCGAAGGCCCCGTTCCGTTAATCAGAATGTCGCAGTCGCTTACGGGCTGACGGCGTCGTCGTCGCCATTGTCGACGGCGATGAAGATGCCACCGATAACCGCAGCAGCGGCAAGCAGAGCGACGATGATCGAAACACCGCCACCGATTTCGGATTCACCCTCGACCGGCGCAGAGACGCGGTCGGCGGCGATTGCCGGGGTAGCGGCCATGGTTACGGCAGCAGCGGCTGCGGCGAGAAAACGGAACTTCATTCTTCAATCTCCTTACGAGAACTTTACCTGTCTCGATCACAGGGGCCTTTAAGTGAACTATCGGCCAAGTGCAACATAAAATCGGGCTAGCATAAAGAGCCTTGGGGGCCATCCTGCGTCCCGGGCGAAACGATCACCCCAATTTGCTTGGAGTTGCCGAATCAGGGGCTTACCGGATCATCGTCTTCCGAAAGAAAGACGATGGAAGCGGCCACCACGGCAATGCCGATGAGGTATATCAGCGGCGAATCCCCGCCAAGTTCGCTTTCCCCGGAAACGGGGGCGCTCTGGCGGGTAGTGCTCGCGGTTTCCTGCGCGGCGATCGGGCCGGCAATCAGAGAAGCGGCGGCTGCGGCCATCAGTAATTTACGAACCATGCAACGAACCCTTGTCGTTAGGAGTGTTTCGGGACGGGCCTGGCGCAACCTTCCGAACAGATTTTGCCCCGCGAAGTGCAACCGAGCACCACCTTCGCAGAGCGGACGGCGCCCTAGATGAGAAGTGGTTGCCACAACCTTAATTGCCTTATTTGCCCAGCCATCTGGGTCATAACGCAGGGAGCCTATCGAGGCCAGAGCGCGCCGCGCAACTATTCCGCCTTATACACTTGTCTGCCGCCGATCCAGGTCTGCAGCACGCGCGTGTTGCGCAGCTCTTCCGGCGTGGCCAGCAGCGGATCGCGATCGACCAGCACGAAATCCGCCCGTTCGCCGATAACAAGCTGCCCGAAGCGTCCTTCGGCAAAGCCTGCGAAGGCAGCGTCTCTGGTGAAGGCGGCCAGTGCGTCTTCACGGCCGACCCGTTCTTCCGGGCGCCAGCCGCCGAACGGCTGACCGTCTGCGTCGGTGCGGGTGAAGGCGGCAGCGAGCCCGGCGAAGGGATCGGGCGATTCGACCGGAGCGTCCGATCCGAAGACCAGCGGCGCGCCAGTGGCGGCAATGCTGCGCCACGCATAGGCGCCATCGAGGCGATCCGGGCCCAGCCGCGCTTCGGCCATGGTCCGGTCGCTGGTCTGGTGGACCGGCTGCATCGAAGCGATGATGCCGTGTTCGCCGAACAGGCGGATATCCGCCGGATCGAGGATCTGCGCGTGTTCGATGCGCCAGCGGCGGTCGCCGGGAAAGCTGTCGGCGATTTCATGCACCGCACTCAGCGCATCGGCATTGGCTGCGGTGCCGATGGCATGCAACGCGACCTGGAACCCGCCGTTGGAGGCGCGGACCAGAATGTTGCGCAATTGCGCCGGGCTCATCAGCGGCAGACCGGTGTTGCCCGGATCGTCGGCATAGGGCTGCTTGAGCCACGCCCCGCGCGAACCGAGCGCGCCATCGAGATAGAGCTTCACGCCGTTGAGCTTCAGCCGGTCGTCATACAGCCAGGGCGTGGGGCCCGAGCCGGCAACCAGTTCCATCGTGTCCGCGCTGGTTGCATACGACATGATCCGCAGCGTCAGCCGACCGTTGTCCCCGGCGCGGCGGAAGGTCTGCCAGTCCTCGATCGAGGTGCCCATGTCAGCGGCGGCGGTCACGCCCATCGAATGGAGGACCTCCTGCGCCCGCTGGAAAGCGAGATCGCGCTCGGCCGGGCGCGGGGCCGGGACTACACGCTGGACCAGCTCTTCGGCGGCATCGACGAAGACACCCGAAGGCATGCGCGATCCGGGGAGGCGTTCGACCCGGCCACCGGCGGGATCGCTGGTTGCTTCGGTGATCTGCGCGGCTTCCAAGGCACGGGTGTTGCCCCAGGCGGCATGGCCGTCGACGCGTTGCAGCCACACCGGTCGGTCGGACACGGCACTGTCGAGTTCGGCGGCGGTCGGGAAGCGGCCCAGGCCCCATTTTTCCTGGTTCCAGCCGCGTCCGAGAATCCACGGGCGACCGGGATTGTCGTCGGCAAACTCGCGGATTTTCGTCAGCGCCTCGTCGAGCGAATTGGTATCGGAGAGATCCAGCGTCAGCCGCGCGAGGCCGAGCCCCATGACATGGAGATGCGCGTCGATCATGCCCGGAAGCATCACCCGGCCTTCGCCGTCGAGCAGATAGTCGATATCGCTGGGCCGCTCGTCGTTGCGATCGTAGACCGCCTTCACCCGGCCACCGTCGTCGATCAGCAGCGCGGTGAAGCGATCGATCTTGCCGTCTTCGTCGATCCGCACGCCATCGACATTCTCGATCAGCTGGTCGGCGGCGGCGGGAGTGGCGAACAGGGCGGCGGCACAGGCGAGGAGGGTTATGCGGATCATGCGAGAGACACCGAAATCGTGGCTTGCTGTGGAAGTGCGAAGCGCCGGGGTTACGGCAAAGCGGGAAAGCCGCAAGACCTTTCCACGATTGCGCGGCTCCGCGATTGCGCGCCTCCACGATTGCGCGTCGGTGATGCCCGGACTAGGGCGACGCGCATGAGCCGGTCCGATGACACCTCCGCCACCCAGCAACTGACGCTGGCCGACGTGCGCGCTGCCGCAGCGCGAATCGCGGGGCAGGTGGTCGCGACGCCGATGCTGCATTCGCGCACGCTGTCGCAGATCGCCGGCGCCGATATCTGGCTCAAGTTCGAGAATTTGCAGTTCACCGCCGCCTACAAGGAGCGCGGGGCGCTCAACGCCTTGCTGCTGCTCGACGAGGAACGGCGTTCGCGCGGGGTTATCGCGGCCTCGGCGGGCAACCACAGCCAGGGGCTGTCCTATCACGGCACAAGGCTGGGCGTGCCGGTCACCATCGTCATGCCCAAGACCACGCCGACGGTGAAGGTGATGCAGACCGAGAGCGTCGGCGGTCAGGTCGAACTGTTCGGCGAGACCTTCGACGAGGCCTATGCCCATGCCCGCCAGCTGGAGAAGGAGCGGGGGCTGACCTTCGTCCATCCTTTCGACCATCCCGATGTCGCGGCGGGCCAGGGGACGGTCGCGCTCGAGATGCTCGAGGCGCAGCCCGATTTCGATTGCCTGGTGGTGCCGATCGGTGGCGGTGGATTGATGAGCGGGATGGCGACCGTCGCCAGCGCGATCAATCCGGCCATCGAGATGGTCGGGGTGCAGGCGCAGCTTTACCCGTCCATGTTCGCCAGGCTGCGCGGCGAGGAGGCGGTCTGCGGCGGCGACACTCTGGCCGAGGGGATCGCGGTCAAGGCGCCCGGTGAATTCACCTCGCAGATCATCGCGGCGCTGGTCGACGACATCCTGCTGGTCAGCGAACCCGCGCTCGAGCACGCGGTGGCGCTGCTGTTGCAGATCGAGAAGACCGTGGTCGAAGGCGCGGGCGCAGCCGGGCTTGCCGCGGTGCTGGCCAATCCCGAGCGCTTCAGGGGCAAGAAGGTCGGACTGGTGCTGTGCGGGGGCAATATCGACACGCGGCTGCTCGCCAATGTGCTGCTGCGCGACCTCGCGCGGGCCGGGCGGATCGCGCGGCTCAAGATCCAGCTGCAGGACCGGCCGGGGGCTCTCTATGCGGTAATGGGCGTGTTCGACGCGCACAATGTCAACATTCTCGAGATCCACCACCAGCGGATATTCACCTCGCTTCCCGCGAAGGGACTGTTCACCGAGATCGAATGCGAAGCGCGCGACGCCGCCCAGCTCGAGGGCCTGATCGAGGCGTTGCGCGCCAAGGGCTATTCGGTGGGCAAGGTTGAGCTCGACTGACAAATCGACCGCTCGGCGACAATCGGCCACGGCCTGTCCCAAACCGGAACCCCGCGACGCATTTGGGGGCCGAAATCTCTCTTTCGTGGTTAAGAAGCTTTTAACGGCGCGGCGAAACATGCATAAATTGGCCTAGCAGGCTAATCCGCCCGATCCCGCGAGAGGAAAGAGCACACAGTGACCGCCCCGATCCGCTTCCCCCGCTTCTTCGTGACCTCGCCCGCGCCATGCCCGTATTTGCCGGGCCGCAGCGAGCGCAAGGTCTTCACCGAACTGCGCAGCGAGAACGCGGATGAGCTGAACGAGGCGCTCGGCCGGATCGGTTTCCGTCGCAGCCAGACCGTCGCCTATCGCCCCAGCTGCCTCGATTGCCAGGCCTGCGTATCGGTCCGCGTTGTGGCGGAAGAGTTCAAGCCGTCGAGCTCGCAGAAGCGGCTGATGAAGCGCAACCGCGACATCGTCACCACCGAATGCCGCCCCTGGGCAACGCCGGAACAATACGAACTCCTCCAGAAATACCTCTCTGTTCGCCACCCCGGTGGCGGCATGACGCAGATGGAGGAGAGCGACTTTGCGGATATGGTGGAACACACTCCCGTTTCCAGCTATGTGATCGAATACAGGGAACCGGGTGTAGGGTCGCAACCGGGTCGCCTGATCGGCGCATGCCTCACCGACGAGCAGGGTGACGGGCTGTCGATGATCTACAGTTTCTATGACCCGGAGCATGAGGACCGTTCTGGGCTTGGCACATTCATCATCCTCGATCATATGCGGCGCGCAGCCGCGCGCGGCCTGCCCTATGTCTATCTGGGCTATTGGGTCGAGGGCGCCGAACGCATGCAATACAAGGTGCGGTTCCGGCCGCTCGAGCGGCTGACACGTGCCGGATGGGAGCGCATTTCCGATGAGGAGCACGGACGGCTTATCGCCGCGGCCACCGCGCCCCGATCGGGTGATTCCGACACCGGTTCCGCTCGCAAGCGTATCGATGGGCGCCCGCAGAAGGACGCGCTCCCTGCCGCATTCGACCTGGTCGGCTGACGCCCATTCTTTGCCTGCACGTTTGCTGGCCGCTGCCTGCGTGATAGCGCTGGTGGCGCCGGTTTCCGTTCAGGCGCAAAGCGGTCAGCCCTCGCTCGAGGAACTGATTCCCGACAGCGCGGTCGAAAATCCCGACGCATGGGCAGATCTGGGTGCCGAGGGCGAGGACCTGCCTGACGACCCTGTAGTCGATCCCGATACGCCGATGGCCGATCCGCCCGGCATGGATCTCGCCTGGCCCGAAGACATCGAACTGCCGCCGATCGAGGATGTCGAAGCGCCCGAAGAGGTCGAGTTCGTCGACCTCGAAATCGCCGGACCGCAGGTCGCATTCAGCGGTGCTGAAATCATCGAGATTTCGGACGATCTGGTGCTCGGTTTTCCGCAGCGCGAGCCGCCATTCGGCGGGCGTGTCGATTTCATCGAACGGTTCGAGGCGCTGTCCACCATTCGGGTTCTCGATACCGACGACGACAATATCGCTCAGCTCTCCGCGCGGGCGCGCGAGGACGAGGAGCTGCTCGACAATCTGCTGCGTGTCTATGGCTATTACGACGGGCGGGTAATCCGTTCGATCGGCTCGCGCGATGCAGGCGAAGACACCGCCAGCGAGCGGCCGATCGTGCGCTTCGACATCATTCCCGGCGAACGCTATCGCTTTGGCGCAATCGATCTGGGTTCGCTGTCGGCAGCCCCCGACGCCGAAGCCCTGCGTGCGGCTTTCGAGATCCAGAGCGGCGATTTCCTCCAGAGCGACAAGATCATCGAGGAACAGCTCGATCTCGATACCGCGCTGGGCGAGACCGGCTATCCCTTCGCCGAAATCGACGCGCCCGAACTGCTGATCGACCATGAGCGCGAAGAGGGCGATCTTACCCTGCCGGTGACGCCGAACGGCAAGTATGTTTTCGGCAATGTCGTCAGCAGCGATCCGGACTTCCTCTCTAGCCGCCATCTGGGCACTATCGCGCGGTTCGAACCGGGCGATACTTTCAAGCGTAGCCTGGAACTCGACCTGCGCCGCGCGGTGACCGCCACGGGGCTTGTGTCGACGGTCACGATCACTCCACGTGAAGTCACGCCTCCGAGCGAGGGCCAGCCGGGTGTGGTGGATATCGACGTCGCGCTGGAGCAGGCCGATCTGCGCACCATCGCGGGGGCGATCGGGTATGGCTCGGAAGAAGGCATCCGGCTCCAGGCGAGCTGGGAGCACCGCAATTTCTTCCCGCCCGAAGGCATGCTTCGCATTCGCGGCATCGCCGGCACGCAGGAACAGCTTGCCGGCGTCACCGTGCGCAAGAACAATTTCGGCGGTCGCGACCGGATCCTCAACATCGACGCCTACGCCAGCACGATCGACAGTCCCGCCTTCGAAGCGCGCACCGCCGCGCTGGTTGCGACCTACGAGCGGATTTCGACGCTCTTGTTCCAGAAGCCGCTGAGCTGGTCGATAGGCGGCGAACTGGTCGCGACGCAGGAACGCCCCCCGGCCACCAATGGGGTCAGCCAGCCGCGCGAGACCTACTTCATCGCTGCCATTCCCGCTTACGCGCAGATCGATACCACCGACGATCTGCTCGATCCGTCCGAAGGCTTCCGTCTCTCGGGTCGGCTTTCGCCCGAGGTGTCGCGCAATCGCGGGGTGCAGAGTTTCTATCTGCGCGGCCGCGCCGATGCGAGCTATTATCAGGAACTGCGCGAAGGCTTCGTGATCGCCGGACGCGCGGCCTACGGCTCGATCGTCGGGACCGATCTGCGCAACATCGCCCCCTCGCGACGGCTGTACGCTGGCGGCGGCGGTTCAGTGCGCGGCTACGGCTTCCGCGAGATCGGCCCGCGCGACGATCTGGGCGAGCCCAGCGGCGGTCGCAGCGTAGTCGAGGTCGGCATCGAAGCCCGCATCCGCACCGGCTTCATGGACGGTGCGGTCGCGATCGTGCCCTTCATCGATGCCGGTTCGGTCAGCACTTCGGTCACCCCCGACTTCTCCGAGATCAAGATCGGTGCTGGCATCGGGGTACGCTATTACACCGGCTTCGGACCGATCCGCGTCGATGTCGGCGTCCCGCTCAACCCCGAAGAGGGCGATGCGCCGGTCGCGGTTTATGTCTCGCTCGGACAGGCGTTCTGATGGCCGACGAGACGGAACTGCCCCCCCAGGCGGAAGCCGAACCGGAAACCGCGCAGGAACCTGCCGGGCGCAGGCCGTGGACGCGGCGCAAGCGGGTGAGCAAATGGGTGGTGGGCATCCTCGGCGCGCTGGTCCTGGCGATCGTCGGTGCAGTGGTTCTCCTCAATACGCCGATCGGCGAGCGTTTTCTGGCCAATCGCATTGCACAGCAGACGCTGCCCAACGGGCTCAACATCCGCATCGGCCGGATCGAAGGCAATCTCTACGGCGCGGCAGTGCTGCACGACGTGGTACTGTCCGACCCACAAGGCCCTTTCATGACCATCCCTCGCGCCGAGGTGGACTGGAACCCGGGCGGCTGGCTCAACAATACGCTCGACATCGACAGCTTCACTGGTCGCCGCGCCACGCTGATGCGGATTCCGGAATTCCTCCCGAGTGAGGAAGACGGCCCGATCCTGCCCGGCTTCGACATCGCAATCGATCGGTTCGAGATCGACCGCCTGACATTGGCCGAGGGGATCGTCGGCGATCGCGCCGAGACGCTCAGCCTGCTCGCCGAAGTACAGGTTCGCGACCGGCGCCTGAAGCTGACGGCGCGGGGCGGTCTTGGCACCGACCGATTTGCGATGCTCGTCGATGCCGCGCCCGATAATGATGTGTTCGATCTCGGGCTCGACTATCGCGCACCCGAAGGCGGTACGATCTCGCGGCTGCTCGGAACCGATGCCGCCTACCGCGCCCGGGTCGCAGGTGCGGGCAGCTGGAGCCGCTGGGACGGCGCGTTGGCGGTGCGGCGCGAGGAGGAGAGCTTCGGCGCGTTCAAGCTGACCAATCGCGGCGGCCGCTTCTCGCTGGTCGGACAGGCGCGCCCGGATGGTCTGCTCGAGGGCCTGCCCGCGCGGCTTGCCGGCGGCACCGTCTCGCTCAAGGCCGTAGCGACTATCGACGATCGCCGGGTCGAAGGCAGCTACGCCTTCCGCTCCGATGCACTGGCGGGGAGCGCGCGCGGCGTCGTCGATCTCGCCGAAAACCGCATCTCCGATTTCTCGCTCGACGCGCGGCTGCTCGAACCGACCGTGTTCAGCGAAGACCTGCGTCTGGACGATACGCGGGTGATCGCGACGCTTGATGGTGCCTTCGACGATATTGCCATCGAACACACACTCGAGATCGGTCGCCTGACCTCGGGCGAAACCCGCATCGAGGGGCTTACCCAGAGTGGCCTTGCGACCTATGACGGGGTCCGCTGGACCGTACCGATCAACGCTGCGGTGCAGCGGATTGCCACGGGCAACGATATGCTCGACCCGCGGCTCGTGCGCGGGCGCGTGGGTGGCACGCTGGTGCTGCAGGGCGACCGGCTGCTGTCCGACAACCTCGAACTTTCCTTCCCCACCGCAGATGCGCGGCTTGCGCTGCAGGGCGATCTGGGGGCGGGTACCTACAATCTGATGGGCGATGTCCGGGCGCGCCAGCTGGCTTTCGACGATGTCGGCGGGGTCAACGGCGGCGCGCGCTTTACCGTGGCGATCGGGCCGGGGACATGGAATATCGCGGCCAATGTCGATGCGCGGATTGCGCCGGTCGCCAATGCCACCCTTGCCAATCTGGCGGGCGATCCGATCCGGGTCCGCGGCGGGATCCGCATCGGGGCCAACGCGCCTCTGGTGTTCCAGGAATTGCGGATCGATGCGGCCAAGCTCACCGCCCGGCTCGATGGCCGGGTCGGACCGGGCGGCACGACGGTTGCGGGAAGCGGGCGCCATGTCGATTACGGACCCTTCACCGTCGAGGCGCAACTGACCGACGCAGGACCCGAAGCGGTGCTGGTGTTTGCCGATCCGCTCCCGGCGGCCGGCTTGACCGACGTCCGCGTGGCGATCTCGCCGGTCGGGGATGGCTTCCGGATCGAAACCCAGGGCGGCTCGACGCTGGGTCCCTTTGACGGCGTGCTCGGGCTTGTCGCTCCCGCGGGTGCGCCGGTGCGGATCGAGATCGAACGGCTGACCGTCTCGGACTCCCAAGTCACCGGGGACCTCACTCTGCTCGATGGCGGTATCGCGGGCGATCTGGCGCTTAGCGGCGGCGGGCTCGATGGCACCATCGCGCTGGCCCCGCGCGGCGGCGGACAGGGCTTCGACATCGATGTACGCGCCCGCAACGCCAATTTCGGCGGCGCGACCCCGATCCGTATCGCCCGAGCCGATATCCAGGCGCAGGGGTTGATCGCCGAGGGCAGCTCGACCTTCTCGGGCAGCGCCCGCGGTGCCGGACTGACCTATGGCACGCTGTTCCTCGGCCGCTTCGCTGCGCAGGGTGAGGTCACCGATGGCACCGGGCGGGTCGATGCTTCGGTGGCGGGGCGTCGTGGTGGAAGCCTGCGGCTCGATCTTCAGGCGGGCATCACCCCCGAGCGGGTGACGCTGGCAGCGCGCGGCGAATTCGCTGGCAAGGACATCGCCATGCCCGGTCGCGCGGTGTTGAACCGGATCGAAGGCGGCGGCTGGGAATTGCAACAGACCCGGCTCGACTACGGCGATGGCGCTGTGGTTGCCGCTGGCCGCTTCGGCGGGGGGGAGCTGAGCCTCGACCTCAAGCTGGCGGGAATGCCGCTGTCGCTGGCCGATATCGTCGTCGCCGATCTGGGGTTGGGCGGGACGATCTCGGGCGCGATCGACTATTCGCTCGGGCCCGACGGATTGCCGCGCGGGCGGGCACGGGTAAAGGTCGACGATCTCACCCGTTCGGGGCTGGTGCTGTCGAGCCGCCCGGTCGATCTCTCGCTGGTTGCAACGCTGACCGCGAACCAATTGCAGACCCGTGCAGTGCTGCGCAACGAGGATATCCGCCAGGGCCGGCTGCAGGCGCTGATCACGGACCTGCCGCAATCCGGGCTGGTGCTCGAACGCCTGCGTGCAGGAGATCTGTTTGCGCAATTGCGCTACGAGGGCGCTGCCGAGAGCCTGTGGCGGCTCGCCGCGATCGATGCCTTCGACCTGACCGGACCGGTGGCGATCGCTGCGAACGCGACGGGCACGCTGGCCGACCCGCAGGTGCGCGGCTCGGTGAGCAGCGACGATCTGCGCGTGCGCAGTTCGCTCTCGGGCACCGATATTCGCGATGTAAGCGTGAGGGGCCGCTTCACCGGCTCGCGCCTGCGGCTGGCCAGCTTTTCGGGCCGGGTCGGTGACGACGGCACGGTCAACGGCAGCGGCATCGTCGATCTCGCCGGGCTGGGCGAACGGGTCGAAGGACGGTTCCTCGAGGTGCGCGGACCGACACTGGACCTGCGCGCTTCTGCGCACAACGCGCGGCTGCTCAATGCCAACGGGCTCGACGCCACAATCACCGGGCCGCTGCGGATTGTTTCCGACGGTCTGGGCGGGACCATCGCCGGACGCGTCATCATCGATCGCGCGAGCTGGAGCCTGGGCAGCGGTGCCGAGGACATGGCGCTGCCGCGGATCAGCACGCGCGAAATCAACGTGCCGTCGGACACCGGGCCGCGCGTCGCCGCGGGCCGTCCGTGGCGCTATCTCATCAATGCGCGGGGCCCGAGCCGGATCGATGTCGACGGCATGGGTCTCGACAGCGAATGGGGCGCCGACATCATTCTGCGCGGCACCACCGACGAGCCCCGCATCGGCGGCGAAGCGCGGGTGGTGCGCGGCAGCTACAGCTTTGCCGGCACACGCTTCGAACTCGAACGCGGGGTGATCGAGTTCGACGTCAACGGGCCGATCGATCCGCGGATCGATATCCTCGCGGAGTCGGAAGCCAACGGTATCGATGTCGAGGTGAGGGTGGCGGGCAACGCCATGCAGCCCGAGATCACCTTCTCATCCAACCCCGCGCTGCCCGAGGAGGAGATCCTCGCGCGGTTGCTCTTCGGCGGCTCGATCACGACGCTTTCGGCAACCGACGCCCTGCAGCTCGGCGCGGCGCTGGCGAGTCTGCGTGGCGGCGGCGGAATGGACCCGATCAACCAGCTGCGCAGCGCGATCGGTCTCGACCGGCTGCGGATCGTTGGCGCCGATCCGGCGCTCAACCGCGGCACCGCGGTGGCGTTGGGCAAGAATTTCGGACGGCGGTTCTACGTCGAGATCATCACCGACGGGCAGGGCTATTCGGCGACCGAGGTGGAGTTCCGCGTTACCAGCTGGCTTTCGCTGCTGGCCTCGATCTCGACCATCGGACGCGAAAGCGTGCTCGCCGAAATCAGCCGCGACTACTGAGCAGGAGGCCCGGCACGGGCCATTGGCGCAGTCAGAACTGCGTCGATGGGGGCCACCACGCCATTGCTCGATTCGACCGCCTCGCCGACAAACCTTGCGACCGCACCATTGCTGTGGGTCGCGACGATGGTCTCGCCGTCGAGTTGGAAAGTGATCGCACCGCCGCCGAGGGTGGTCATTGCGGCGCTGCCGCCGCCATGCTCGATCGCGGCC
Organism: Erythrobacter sp. QSSC1-22B; assembly: GCF_001678665.1. GTDB lineage: Bacteria > Pseudomonadota > Alphaproteobacteria > Sphingomonadales > Sphingomonadaceae > Qipengyuania. Next base: position 94,855 of record NZ_LZRP01000004.1, on the reverse strand, counting down.
CGGATAGCGATCGGGGTGACATGGCCCGGCAGCACATGGTCGCGCAGCAGACCCGCCAACAACGGGCGTTCCTCCAGCGTCAGCAACCGCTCCGCGTTCTCGCCCAGGGCTTCGAAGGCGGGATCGGTCGGGGCGAGCACCGTGTAGCTGCCCGCGCCATCGAACACTTCACTGAGCTGGGCGACCAAGAGCGCTTCGGAGGTGGTACCCAGATCCTGAAGCCTGGCGATCGACTGGTAGAGCGTCTCGCCATCGGTGGTCAGCCGTGCGGGCTCGGACTCTTCAGGCGAACCACAGGCGGCGGTTGCCAGCACCAGTGGCACCAGCGCCGCGCCGAGCCAGTTCCGGATCGGGCGGCTTGTCGGGCGTATTTTCTTCATGTCAAAAGATCGATCGCCGCGGTGACCAGCCGGGTGTCCGGATCGACGCGGTAAACATAGCCATCCACATAGCGATAGTTCGTTTCCGCCGAATCGGCGTAACGATCGCGGAGCGGGTAGGGCACGTTGTAGACATCGTAACCCGCGGGCAGGGGCTCGCCGACCGAGATGTCCTCGTCGACCAGCAACGCGACCACCGACTGGATCACAGCGCTCTGCGGATCGACGCGGTAAAGGGTGTTGTCGGCATAGCGGTAGCTCCCCGGTTGGCCCAGATTGTAGAAATCGATCAGGTAGGCGTGCACGGTCTGGCTGCCGTAGGAGCCGGGCCATATGTTGCCGCCCGCCAGCGCCCCGCCGAGCAGCGGGATATAGCCCGCGATCCCCTTGTCAGCAGCGGCGCCATTGGCGAGCCGGAGAAGAAAACCGTCGCGATAGAGATAACGCCCGGGATCGAAGCCGGGCAGCCCGAACAGTTGCGGCGTATAGGCGGTACCCAGCAAGCTCTCGCGCTGTCTGGACCGGGATTTCGCCTGTCCCGGAGCCTGGCAGCCGCCGGTCTTCGCCAGCCCGGGCGGGCAGCGGACCAGCATCCGCGCGGTGCGATCGAGCGGGCCCGCGAGCATGCGTTCGAATACCCCTTCGTGCCCGTCTCGCGACTGACCGTCGCGCGAAAAGAAGTCGCGCAGTCTGTTTGCGGTTTGCGTGGGTTGATTGCGCGCGGGTGGCTCTGCCCGGTCGGCGGCGGGTTGCGGAGGAACGCGCGCCTCGCGACGGTCTTGGTTCGAGAGTATTTCTCCGACCACCTGCTGCGCCTTGGGTTCGATCTCGCGCAAGGGGCGCAGGTCGACTTTGGAAGGCTGCGAATTTTCGGCGGGTGCAGCCGTGCCACGCTGCGCGTCGCGCTGATCACGGGCGTTGCCGGGCCGTTCCGCACCGGGTGGGTCGCTGCGCTGTTCGGCAGCCCGCTCCGCTGCCCGCTCCGCTGCTGGCTGGCCGGTATTTTGGGCGAGTGTACCCGACGCGGCCAGCGCAAGCGCGGCAACGCCAATACTGATTCTAAACATCGGTTAACTCCTGGTTGCCTTTTCCAACGTGGCGCAAGCCAGCGGGTTCCAAGCAGTCGGTAATGCATTCGACCCGGCAAACCCGCATCAAACTGCGGTTCATCTGCCTGCAAGGTAGAGCTTCGCCTCGGCCGCCCGGCGGCGAACCAGCCCCGCCATCACTCGCCCACCGGCGTGCTTCCATCGTGCGAACTCCTTGGCGGCGTCGGCAAATTCGCCCGCGAGGTGGCAACGCAACAAGGTCGAGCGGGCGAGCGCGCCGGTGTTGTAGTGGAAGCTGGCGAGCGCATCGAACGCGTGCTGGCTGGTGGGCGCGCCTCCGATGGCGCGCGCAACATCGGCGGCAAAGCGCTCCAGATCGCGGGCCAGCCGCTCGTCGCATTGCGCCTGCGTCCACACCGTGCCCGGTCCTATCCCCGCGCCGGTCGCGCCCCAGCCGATGGTCCAGGGATCGCCGCCGGTCCCGGGGTCGGAATAGGCTTCGACCATCCCGTCGCCGCGCCGCCGCGCGCAGCCCTCGAAGCGCTTGATCAGCGCTATGCCGTCGGGGCCGATGGCGCTTGGCTGGGCCAATGCATTGCCCTTTGCATCGCCAAGCGCGGCGTCGATGGCCCGGTCGAGCGCCGCCACCTCGGCCCGCCGGAACCCGCGCCCGAGCATCCGCCGTACCGCATCGAAAATTGTCCTGCGCTGCATGCTGCCACCTCATTCCAAGCCGAATCGAGGCGCGATAAGTAGGCAGAATGCGGGCGTGTAGGAAAATGGTTTCTACGCGATCCGTTCGCCCCGTGCGGAGTCGAGCGGAGCCGGCGCACCGTGTCGCGACGGCGCTCTACACCAACGGGGCTGGCCGGGTTCCAACCTCCTCATTGGGAGGAACCGAAGGCGACGCGGCAATCCAGCGCGCCGGTCCTACGAGGGGTTGGCCTGCGGCCTCCTTACTCCCCGGCAGAGCGCCTGCCTGACAAGAGCTCTTGACTGACAAGAAGTCTTTACAGTAAAGAGCTCTTGTCAGGCAGGAGATGGTTCGTTGGAAAACCGGTTGAAGGGCTATCGCGAGCAGCAGGGCTGGAGCCAGGGCGAACTGGCCCGTCGGCTCGGCGTCTCGCGCCAGACCATCAACGCGGTCGAAACCGACAAATACGATCCCTCGCTGCCTTTGGCGCTGCGCACGGCCAAGCTGTTTGGCGTGGCGGTGCCAGACCTGTTCATCGACCATTGGGAGCCCGAAAAATGATTGCTCAACCTCAAACATCCGCACCGACCCCGAAGAAGAAATCGCTGGCTCGCCGGCTGGCGCTGCCGATCGCGGGCGGTGCGATCAGCGGGTTTCTCGCCTCGCTGCTGTTTCTCAACCTAACCGACATTACCAGCGCGGACGGGCTGGGCGCCTCGCGCGATATCGGCGGTCTGGTCGGGGTACTCTACATCCTCACCGGGCTGGCGGTCGGGCTGGGCTCGGCCAGTCCCAAGGCCGGCGCCAAATTCCTCAATGTCGAGGATGCCGACGAATTGCGCGAGGGGCGGCGCATGCTGACCCTGAGTTCGCTTGCCATGGTGGCGCTGGGCGGGGCGCTCGTCCTGCTGGCGCTGTCGGGGCCGGTCGGGCCGATGGCACCACTGCTAAGTGCGGGCGGGGCGATTATCCTGATCGCCTGCGCCACCGCTCTGAGCGTGGTCTCGCGGCGCCTGACCGACGAGATGCAGCGCGCGCTGTCACGCGATGCAACGGGGAGCGCTTTCGCGCTGCTGCTGGTGATTGGTGGGGGCTGGGCGCTGCTGGCGCACACCGGCTTCGTCGCCGCACCCGCGCCGCTCGATTGGCTGACGATGTTTGCGGTGTTCCTGCTGATCGGCTGTTTCTGGCAGGGCGCGCGCCGCGGGCTGATGCTGCGCGGGCCGAACTGAAGCTGGCGAAACTGTACTCACAAAACCGAAGGGGCGCCCGGATTGCTCCGGACGCCCCCCTCGGTGAAGTCTTGGGCCTATCAGGCGCTGTAATACATGTCGAACTCTACCGCACAAGGAGTGGTCTCCATGCGGATGACTTCTTCCCATTTGAGCTCGGCATAGGCGTCGATCTGGTCCTTGGTGAAGACGTCGCCCTTGAGCAGGAACTCGTGATCCGCCTCGAGCGACTCGAGCGCTTCGCGCAGGGAGCCGCACACGGTCGGCACATCGGCCAGCTCGGCGGGTGGCAGGTCGTAGAGGTTCTTGTCCATCGCCTCGCCGGGGTGGAGCTTGTTCTGGATCCCGTCGAGACCCGCCATCAGCAGCGCCGCATAGGCGAGATAGGGATTGGCCATCGCATCGGGGAAGCGGAACTCGACCCGCTTGGCCTTCTCGCCCGCGCCGTAAGGGATGCGGCACGAAGCCGAGCGGTTGCGCGCCGAGTAGGCGAGCAGCACCGGCGCCTCGAAACCCGGGACCAACCGCTTGTAGCTGTTGGTGGTCGGGTTGGTGAAGGCGTTCAGCGCCTTGGCGTGCTTGATGACGCCGGCAATGAAGAACAGGCAGTTCTCCGACAGGCCGGCGTATTCATTGCCCGCAAAGGTCGGCTTGCCCTCGGACCAAATCGACATGTGGGTGTGCATGCCCGAGCCGTTGTCGTCCTTGATCGGCTTGGGCATGAAGGTCGCGGTCTTGCCATAGGCATGCGCGACCTGGTGGACGACATACTTGTAGATTTGCATGTTGTCGGCGGTTTCGACCAGCGTCGAATAGGTCAGCCCCAGCTCGTGCTGCGCAGCGGCGACTTCGTGGTGGTGCTTGTCGCAAGGCAGCCCCATCTCGAGCATGGTGGCGACCATCTCGCCGCGGATGTCGGTGGCGGAATCGACCGGGGCGACGGGGAAATAGCCGCCCTTGGCGCGCGGGCGGTGGCCCATGTTGCCGCTCTCGTATTCGCGGCCCGAATTGGTCGGCAGTTCGATATCGTCGAGCGTGAAGCCCGAACCGGCGTAGCCATCCTCGAAGCGGACATCGTCGAACATGAAGAACTCGGCCTCGGGCCCGACATAGATCGTGTCGCCGATCCCAGAATTGCCGAGATAGGCCTCGGCGCGCTTGGCGGTGGTGCGCGGATCGCGCGAATACCAGTCGCCGGTCGAGGGTTCGACGATGTCGCAAAAGACGATCATCATCGCCTCGGCGCTGAAGGGATCGAGATAGACCCGCTCGAGATCGGGCTTGAGGATCATGTCGCTCTCGTTGATTACCTTCCACCCGGCGATGGAGGAACCGTCGAACATCAGTCCGTCCTCGAGCATGTCCTCGTCGAGGGCGCCCGCGACCATGGTGAGATGGTGCCACTTGCCCTTGGGGTCGGTGAAGCGCAGGTCCAGCCAATCGATGTCTTCGTCTGCGATCCGCTTGAGGATCTCTTTTGCACTTGCCATGATCGTGTTCTCCGTCGGAATGAAATTTGTGTGGGACGCGCAGGCCGCGCCCTGATTTGCAGTGGTCAGTTCGGGGCGGTCAGATTGCGTCGTCGTCCCGCTCGCCGGTGCGGATGCGCAGCGCGGAATCGACCGTCGAGACGAAAATCTTGCCGTCGCCGATGCGCCCGGTCTGGGCGGCGTTGGCGATCGCCTCGACTGTGCGCTCGGCGATCGCGTCGGCGACGACGACCTCGAGCTTCACCTTGGGGAGGAAATCGACCACATATTCGGCGCCGCGATAAAGCTCGGTGTGGCCCTTCTGGCGGCCGAAGCCTTTGGCCTCGGTCACGGTGATGCCCGAGACGCCGACTTCGTGCAGCGCCTCCTTCACCTCGTCCAGCTTGAACGGCTTGATGATGGCCTCGATTTTTTTCACGTGATGGTCGTCCCCGTCTTCGGCCTACCTACGAATGCGCAAGGGTAGATGTTCCAAGAATCGTGCCAGGCGCGCAAACGAGCGTAAAGCATCGAAGCGGGCGCGCAAGGCCGGTTTGGGGCAAGTTTCGAAAAGTCGGAAGGTGCAAATTGCAACGGCATTGCAGCGACCGAGGGGGGTGCACAAATCTTGTGCGACCGCTGCCCGAAGTTTAGGCAGCGGGGAGCCGGAGCCCGGTCGTTTCGGGAAGGCCGCACATCAGGTTGAGCGACTGGATCGCCGCCCCGCTGGCACCCTTGCCGAGGTTGTCGAGCCGCGCGACCAGGCGCGCGTGCCAGCCGCCGGTATTGCCGAATACGAAAAGCTCCATGCCATCCGATGGCGGCGCGCTTTCTTCCAGGACCAACTCACTCGGCACGCTGCTGTCGGGTACCGATACAACCAGCGAATCCGCGTAGAAGTCCGCCAGCGCGGATCGTAGCGCATCAGCGGTCGGCTCGCCCGCCATTGCACCAAGATGCAACGGAACTTCGACGATCATGCCGCGATAAGCGGGGACGACCGAGGGAGCGAATATTACGCCGTGCTTCAGCCCCGCATGCGCTTTCATTTCGGGCCCATGCTTGTGCGCCATATCGTAGCCATAGGCGCGGAAGGCCGGTGCCTCGCCGCTCTCTAAGCGCTGGATCAATTCCTTCCCGCCACCGGAATACCCGCTGACGGCGTTGACCGTATAGGGCCAGTCGTCAGGCAGCAGCCCCTCGCGCACCAGCGGCGCGATCAGCGCGAGGAAACCAGTCGGATAGCAGCCCGGATTGCTCACCCGGCGCGCTTCGGCGACGCGGGTTCGCCCAACCAGTTCGGGGAAGCCATAGCACCAGCCCTCGGTGGTGCGGTGCGCGGAGGAAGCGTCGATCACCCGCGTTCCCGCATCCGGATCGAGCAGTTCCATCGCTTGCCGCGCGGCCTCATCGGGGAGGCACAGGATGGCGATATCGGCGTCGTTGAGCGCTTCGCGGCGCGCCGCCTCGTCCTTGCGGCGGGTTTCGTCGAGCTGGATCAGCGTGAAGCCATCGCGGCCCGTCAGGCGATCGAGAATCTCGAGCCCGGTGGTACCCGCTGCGCCGTCGACGAAAACGCTATGCGGCATGGCCGCTTGCGAGGTCGTCGCTTGCTGGCTCGCCGTCGGGGGCGAGGCTGGAAGCGGGGATATAGCCGCTCGGCCCTTCGGGCCCTCGGCACACCCAGCACCAGCCGCCCGAGCAGTCGAGCGCCTCGATCGCGGTGCCTGACCCGAGAACGGCCAGCTCTTCGCAATCCGCGCGTGGAGCCAGCATCAGCGGCGTGTCCGAAGCCCCGATCATGCGGATCTGCGGGATCACATAATGGACCGCGAGGAAGCGCTGCGCGAGCGCGATATGCGCCAGATCGGCGCGCAGCGGCAGCGTACCCGGTACCGGGCGTTCGACAGCACCGGTCAGGCCGACGATCCCGTCGGGCAGATCATAGGGCGCAGGCTGACTCACAGCGCGGTCGGGATCCTCGTCGAGGGCATGGCGGGGCGCTTAGCCGCGCGGACGCCCTGCGGCAAGCATGACGCCTTTGTTACGCACGACGCGAGGCTGGTCATGCTGGCCGCTAGGCGTTCCCATAGCGCTCCCGCAGCATGTGCCAGGCGGCGCGCAGGCCATAGGCTTCGCCGCCCTTGGGCCGCCCGGGCTTGGCAGCGGGGCGCCAGGCGAAGGTGTCGAAATGCGCCCAGTCCAGGCCTTCGCCGACGAATTTGTCGAGGAACAGTCCGGCCACGCTGGCCCCGGCAAAGGCATTGCCATGCGCGTTGTTGGTGTCGGCGATGTCCGAGGCGAGCCATTCGGCATAGCCTTCGGGCAGCGGGAGCCGCCAGGGCTGGTCGTCATGCGCGCGCCCTGCTGCGATCAGCGCATCGGCGGTGCCATCGCGGCGCGTCATCAGCGCCGGGAACTCCGGTCCCAGCGCGACCCGCGCCGCACCGGTAAGGGTGGCGAAATCGATGATCAGGTCGGGGTTCTCCTCGCTCACCCGGGTGAGCGCATCGCCGAGCACCAGCCGCCCCTCGGCATCGGTGTTGCCGATTTCGACGGTCAGCCCCTTGCGTGACGAGAGCACATCGCCGGGGCGGAAGGAATTGCTCGAGATCGCATTCTCGACTGCAGGGACGAGGCAATGCAGCCGCACCTTGAGCCCGCCGCCCATGATCAGACCGGCCAGCGCCAGCGCATGCGCGGCACCACCCATGTCCTTCTTCATCAGCTTCATGCCGCTGGCCGATTTGACATCGAGCCCGCCCGAATCGAAACACACACCCTTGCCCACAATCGCCAGCACCGGATCGCTTTCCTTGCCCCAGGTCAGGTGCAGCAGCCGCGGCGCATGCTTGCGCGCCGCCGCGCGGCCCACCGCATGGATCATCGGGTATTCCTGTTCCAGTGTATCGCCGCGCACCACGGTCAGTGCGCCCTGGTGCGTTTTGGCGAGCTGTTCGGCATGCTCCTCGAGCGCAGCGGGTCCCATGTCCTCGGCCGGCGTGTTGACGAGGTCGCGCACCAGACACACCGCACGCGCTTCGGCGATCGCGGCGTCGATCTTGCCCGCATCCTTGGTCAGCAGCACGCGCGGACCGGTGGGGCGTTCGGGCTTCTTGTAGCGATCGAAGGTGTATTGCGCCGTCTGCCAGCCATGCAACGCCGGGCCTGGTTCGCCCTCGGCCCGGCGATACGTGCCCGCGGGCAGGTCCTCGGCGAGCTTGGCCATGCACCAGCTCGATAGTTCGGCGGGGTTCGCGACCCCGCCGACTGCAAACCAGCCATCGCCATCGGGGACGATCGCGGTCTGATAGCCGCCGCCTTCGAATTTCTGTGCCGCGAGCGCGCTGCGCTGCCCGGTCGAGAGCTGCTTCGCCCACGCTTCGAAGCTGTCGCGCGCGACGAGGTGGATCGAAATCGCGTCCTGTCCGCGATCCGGCTGGATCAAATCACTGGTATCGGCCATTGGTCGGCTGTCCCTGTTCTGGTTTTGCATATGGCAAATCTGGTTTTGCGTATGGCAAAGGAATGCGAATGAACCCGCGCCTGTTCCTGATTGCAGCTCTGCTGTCGAGTGCCGCGTGCTCCGATGCCGACGAGATGGAAGAGCGGATCGGCCCCTCGGGCGAGGCGAATGCAGCCGCTGCAACACCGCTTCCGCCGGGCAGTGCGGCAGGCGATGCGCGCGCCATCGCCGAGAGCACCGAGGATTTCGAATTCGAATATTCCTGGCCGGGCGAAGCGAACGCCATCCCTGCGCTGGCCCGGCTGCTGCAGGGCCGCGCGGACACAGCGCGCGCCGAGCTGGTCGAGACGACGCGCGAGGACCGCGCGACAGCGGCGGAAGCCGACTATCCTTTCCGCCCACACAGTTTCTCGGGCGAATGGCAGCTGGTGGCGGATCTTCCCGGCTGGCTGAGCCTTTCGAGCACGATCTCGACCTATGCGGGCGGCGCGCATCCCAACACCGGCTTCGACAGCCTGTTGTGGGACAAGCGCGCCGGGGTGGCTCGCGATCCGCTGGCCCTGTTCCGCGACCCGCAGAACTTCCAGAACGCGATCGCGCGGCGGTTCTGCACCATGCTCGATGCCGAACGCGGCGAACGGCGCGGCGAACCGGTCGATCCCGATGCCGACGACTATTTCAGCGCCTGTCCGGGCGTCGAGGAGATCACCGTGCTGCTGGGTTCGTCCGATGGCGAGACCTTCGACCGGGTGGGGATATTGGTGATGCCCTATGTCGCTGGTCCCTATGCCGAGGGATCGTACGAATTCGACCTGCCGGTGGACACCGCGTTGCTCGATGCGGTGAAACCGGGCTACGAGAGAGCCTTCTCGCTGGGGCCCCAGAACTAGGAAACGCAGCAAAAACCTCGCAATTCGGCGCGCTTGTCGCTACATCGCGGCCATGACCGAATATCAGACCATCGACGGCACAGAGACCGTCCTTCGCGACGGCACCATCAAGCTTCACGGCGAGGAAGGCTATGCCGGTATGCGCCGCGCGGGCCAGCTCGCGGCGTCCATCCTCGACGAGATTGCGCCCATGGTGCAGCCCGGTGTTTCCACCGCGGCGATCGACGACAAGGTGCGCGAGCTCACGCTGGCCGGCGGCGCGGTGCCCGCGACCATGGGCTATCGCGGCTATGCGCACAGTTGCTGCATCTCGATCAACCACGTCATCTGCCACGGCATCCCGAGCGAGAAGCTGCTCAAAGAGGGCGACATCGTCAATATCGACGTCACCCCGCTGCTCGACGGCTGGCATGGCGACACCAGCCGGATGTATTTCGCCGGCGAACCGCCGCTGAAAGCGCGGCGGCTGGTCGAAGTGACCTATGAATGCCTGATGCTTGGCATCGCGGCAGCGCAGCCCGGGGCGCGACTGGGCGATGTCGGCGCGGCGATCGAGGCGCATGCCAGCCAGTACCGCTATGGTGTGGTCCGCGAATTCTGCGGCCACGGTCTGGGCCGCCTGTTCCACGACGCGCCCGAGGTGATCCACGCCGCCAGGGCGGGCACCGGACCGGTGCTCAAACCGGGGATGTTCTTCACCATCGAGCCGATGATCAACCTCGGCCGCCCGCACGCCAAGCTGCTCAACGACGGCTGGACCGCGGTGACCCGCGACAAGAGCCTCTCGGCGCAGTTCGAGCACTCGCTCGGCATCACCGAGACCGGCAACGAGATATTCACCCAGAGCGCGAAGGGCCTGCACCAGCCGCCTTACGCCTGAGGCTTGCTGCCCTGAATGATCTTTCCGCCGGACCGGCAGCTTTGTCGCTGTGATGGCGGCGCTACAGTGACCGGGAGTGGGCCGATGACCCGCCCTCTGTGATCGATCACATTTCCGGCTGGGGCCGCAAGCTTTCCACGGCGTCCTCGATCCCGGTGTAAATCGACGCGAGATCCTCGTCCGAAATGCAATAGGGCGGCATGACGTAGATCGTGTTGCCGAGCGGCCGCAGCAACAAATCGGCCTCACGGAAACGGGACAGGAGCGCCGGACCGAGATCGGAGAGATAACCGCCCTTGGCATCCTCGATTTCGACGGCGGCGATCGTACCGGCGCGACGAGCATTGGTAGCCCGCGGGTTGCGCGCCAATTTCTCGAGATGCTTCGCCTGCCGTTCGGCAAGCTTGCCAATCCGTTCGATGACCGGCTCGTCGCGCCAGATGGCGATGTTCGCCGCCGCAGCAGCGCAGGCCAGCGGGTTTGCGGTATAGCTCGAGGAGTGGAAGAACATCCGCGCGCGATCCTCGGAAAGATGGGCGGCATAGATCGGTTCGGTCGCCATGGTAACCGCCAACGGCATGGCTCCGCCGGTCAGCCCCTTCGAGAGGCAGAGGATGTCCGGGACGATCCCGGCCTGCTCGCATGCCAGCAGCGTACCGGTGCGCCCCCATCCGGTCATGACCTCGTCGGCGATGAACAGCACATCGTACCGGGCACAGATCTGGCGCATCTCCGCAAGGATGGCGGCGTCGTAGATCTTCATGCCGCCCGCACCGCAGATCAGGGGCTCCACGATCAACGCTGCCGGGTGTTCACGGCACAGGGCAGTCAATTTCTCGAGGGTCGTCGCGCCGTCGCCATGGGGAAAGGGGAGCGTCTCGACATCGAACAACAGCGGCGCGTAGGCGGCGTTGAAGACCCCGCGCGCGCCCACCGACATCGCGCCAACCGTGTCGCCATGATAGGCATGTTCGAGCACGAGGATCTTGTGCCGCGGCCGACCGGTGTTCGCCCAATATCCAAGCGCCATCTTGAGCGCCACTTCGACACTGGTCGATCCGGAATCGGAAAAGAATATCCGCGTCAATTCGTCGGGCATCAAGTCGCGAAGGCCGCGGGCGACGGTCTCGGCGGGTTCGTGGGTCCATCCCGCGAAGATGATCTGGTCGAGCTGTGCAGACTGTTCGGCGATGGCTGCCATGATCCTGGGATGGCAGTGTCCGTGGGTCGTCACCCACCAGGACGAGATTGCATCGACGATCCGCCGGCCATCGGCGGTGTAGAGTGCCGCGCCCTTGGCGCGCGCGACCTGTGGGATCGGCTCGCCCAGCCCATGCTGGGTGAAGGGATGCCAGATCGATGAGTTGGTCAAGAAAAGTCCTCCAGCCTGAAATTCGCAGCAAAGGCGGAGGAAAGACTGTCTCGCGTCAGCGGATCGAGCAATGGCAGCCGGCCGAGCCTGCGCACGCCGCCGATCCGCACAATGGCGCTCTCGCTTTCCTCATTGCCATCGCCGACGAACGCGATGCCGAGAATGGGCACTCCGCGAGTTCGCAAGGCCTCGATCGTGAGCAGGCTGTGGTTGATGGTGCCCAGTCCGGTGCGCGCGACGATGATCGCGGGCAGGCGCCAACGGGCGAAGACATCGGCAAAGAGAACCTCATCGGTCAGCGGCACGAGCACGCCCCCTGCGCCTTCGATCACCAGCGGGCGGGCCGCCGGCGGTTCGAGAAGCGAAGTGTCTATCGCGACACCGTCGCGCGCGGCCGCCTCGTGCGGGGAACAGGGCGTGGTCAGCCGATAGGCTTCGGGAAGGATGCGCGCGGTCGGCAACCCGCTCAGGCTTGCCACGCGGTCGCGATCGCTGCCGTCCTCGATGCCCGCCTGAACCGGTTTCCAGTAATGCCCTGCGAGCGCGCCCGCGAGACCCGCGGCGAAGACGGTCTTGCCGATCTCCGTATCGGTGCCGGTGACTACGAGTGCCGATCCGCTCATGGCAGGACCTCGGCGAGAACGTCCGCCAGCGCGGCAATGTCGCCGGGGCCGGTGTTGAGCGTCATCGAAATGCGCAACCGCGACGTCCCTTCCGGAACCGTCGGCGGTCGAATCCCGCGCACATCGAAGCCCGCTCCCTGCAGCGCCTCGGCCACGGCCATCGTGTGGGCGGGATCGCCGATCACCAGCGGCAGGATCGGTGAGCCGGTCCGGCGCGCACCCAGCGGGACGAGCAGCCGTTCAGCCTCCGCCACCAGGGCTTCCAATTGCGTCCGCCGCTCCGGTTCGTCGGCGAGGATTCGCAACGCCTCGCGCACCGCGCTCGCCATCAGCGGCGACGGAGCGGTCGAGAAAATGAAGCCTCGTCCGCGATTGACGAGAAAATCGCGGACGATCCGCGGACCGCACACCAGCGCGCCCTCGCAACCCAGCGCCTTGCCGCAGGTCTTCAGGGTGACGACGTTGGGACGACCGTCGAGCGCCGCTGCCAGCCCGCGGCCGTCGGGTCCGAAAACTCCGGTTGCATGCGCCTCGTCGATCAACAGGATTGCCTCGTCCCGCTCGGCGAGCGCGGCGAGGTCCGCCAGCGGAGCTCTGGCGCCGTCCATGCTGTAGAGACTCTCCACCGCGATCCAGGGGCGCCCGGTGCCGCCCGAGCTGCGCCAGCTGGCGATCGCATCGCCGAAAGCGTCGGTATCATTGTGCGCCACGGCCACCGCATCACAGCGTGCCAGCCGCATGCCTTCGTGCGCGCTGGCATGGATCAGCTCGTCGTGAAGGATCAGATCGCCAGCCTGCGGCAAAGTCGAGAGCAGGGCTGAATTGGCAGCGAAGCCGGACGAACAGTAGAGCGCAGCCTCGGTGCCGAAGAATTCAGCTGCTTCGGCTTCGAGCTCTTCGTGCTCGCAATGATTGCCGCGCAGGAGCCGTGAACCGCCCGAGCCAACCGGGACGCCGCGCGCCAGCGCGTCGGCAATCGCGCGCGATAGCCGCGAGGAGCCTGCGAGCCCCAGATAGTCGTTCGAAGAGAAATCGATCCCTGCGGGCATCCGCAGGCTTCACGCTTTGCCTTCGACCGAGAGCCTTTGCAGATCGGCAGCCTGGCTCGCGAACAGCGGATGGTGGCTTCCCATCGGCAGAGATCGACGGATGGGTGATCGTGTATCGTGCAGCATGCGGGAGCCTCTGCAGGACCCGCATCGGGAACTCAACTGCATGGCGGCCAAGCGATAGCTGCAGCCCCGGGGCACGCCCCAATTTCAACAGTGCGTCGATGCCGGCGAGATGCCGGTTCGATCGCACCGGCTGCGGTCCGGCCGTCCTAGACCCAGGGCACTCCGAGCCGCACCAGCCGGGCGATCCTCCCGCGCGTGATGTCCCAGGCAGCGGGATCGACCTCGGCGAGGATGGCGGTGCCCGAGCGTTCGTCGCCGACGACGACCAGCTCGTTGCGGGTGAACATCCGCTCGCGGGTCGAATAGAAGGCCAGCGCCTTGGGCCGCGTCCCATTGCGGCCACCCTCGATGACGACCCCCAGCCGGTCGTCGCGCAATTGCACGACGGTGCCCAATGGGAACACGCCGATGCTCAGCATGAATGCGGAAAGGATTTGCGGGTCGAAATGCCCTGACCACTCTCGCATCCGGGTGATCGCATCCAGCGGTGTCCAGGCGTCCTTGTAGGGCCGATTGGAAGTTACGGCGTCGTAGACATCGCAGATCGCTCCCATCCGCGCCGCCCGGCTGATCTGATCGGCGCGAAGTCCGTGGGGATAGCCGCTCCCGTCGATCTTCTCGTGGTGATGCTGGCAGACATCCAGCGCGGTGTCCGGGAGATTGTCGACCTCGACAAGCAGGCGATAGCCCTCCAGCGCATGGGTTTGCGCCAGCACATATTCTTCCGCGGTCAGTTTGCCCGGCTTGTTGAGCACCTCTGCCGGGACCATGACCTTGCCGATGTCGTGGAGCAGGCCCGCCGTTCCCAGCACCGCCGCTTCCTGCTCGTCGATCCCGAGCTGTCGCGCCAGATTGACCATCAGCGCGCAGACCGCGACCGAATGCAGGTAGGTGTATTCGTCCTTCTTCTTGAGCCGCAGGACCTTGAGCAGCGCGTGGCGATTGTTCTCGATCGAGGCGACGACCTCCTCGACCACGCTCGTGACGGCGCGGGATTCGATCGCCTTGCCCAGCCGTGCGGAATCGAAAACGCCGCGGACCACGTCGCGGGCGCGGTTGACCACCTGGGTCGCGGCGGCAGTTTTCTCGTCGGGGGTGCGGGTATCCTGGTCCGGCGTCTCCACCCAGGCTTGCGCCGGAAGCGGCAGGTCGCTGCCCTTCGAGGTGTCGATCAGCAGCGTCGCGATATCGGAGCGCAGCACGGTCGCCAGATCGCATTCGCGCCTGAGCAGGAAATTGCGGCTCCAGAACGGATGATCGAACCACGATCCCTCGAAGGCATGGATATACATGCCCACCCGCAGCTGGTCTCGTGGGATGCGCCTGAGCGTCACGCCGCTTTCTCTGCCCGCCCGACCATACGCGAATCCAAGGTCCTTCGCTCCAATAGAAAACCGATATCGGTATTATAGAGCGCCCGGCGGCAACCGCGGGCGATCGGATGGAAAGAGAGGCCGGTTGAAAGAGAGCCGCGACAAATTATCTAGGGTGCAAGAAGAGCTGGAAGCGTTTCAACGAACGCTCTGCCGGAACGCTCTGCCCGGGAGCCGGGCACCAAGGTCGGCCGTGAGGGCCGCCCGCGCAAAGTTTCGGCGCTGGTCCACCGCCCTATTCGCCTTCGACCTGGTCCGCCTGTGATTGGGCCGTCTGTGATTGGGCCGCCTGCGATCGGGCCGTCTTTGGTCCGGGAAGGCGATCGCCGAGCTGTTATTGGAGATTGATATGAAAATTCTTGTCGCCGGTGCTACCGGCAAAACCGGATTGCGGCTGGTCAAGGAGCTTGCCACGCGCGGGCACGATCCGATCGCACTCGTTCGCGAAAGCTCGGACACCGGCGATCTGCCGGATGGAACCGAGCGGCGGCGCGGCGATCTCACCGATCTGCAGGACGATGTCTGCGCCGGTTGCGACGCGGTCGTTTTCGCCGCGGGCTCGGGCGGGCATACCGGCGCGGACATGACCGACAAGGTCGACCGCGACGGAGCCATGCGCCTGATCGACATTGCTGCGAAGTCCGGCGCGAAACGCTTCGTGATGCTGAGCAGCATCGGAACGGAAGACCCGCCGGAAGATGGCGAGCTGGCGCATTATCTCCAGGCCAAGCACGCGGCCGACGAACATCTCAAGGCGTCGGGTCTGGACTATGCGATCGTCCGGCCGGTCGCGCTGACCGATGCCGACGGCAATCGCGACATCCGCTTCGGCGAGGACGTCGATCCGAAGGGCAAGGCCGCGCGTGGCGATGTCGCCTTCGTGCTCGCCAATGCGGTCGAGAGCGCAGACTGGCTCGGCAAGACCGCCGCGATGGAAAGCGTCTGAAGGGCTTGCTCCCGCTGTAGCCCGCCTCACCGATTGCCATTCGGCTAGGTTCTTCCGCATTCCTCCTTGCCATCGCAGGCACGGGCGGCTTTCAGGGTTGGCATGCTATCCGTCACCCCCGATGTCGCGCTCCTCGTTCTGGGCATCCTGCTGCTGACCACAGTGTTCGCAGGCTCGCTCTCGAGCCGCTTCGGGCTGCCGGCACTGATCGGCTTTCTCGCGCTGGGGATGCTGGCAGGGGTGGACGGGCCCGGCGGCATCGGGTTCGACAATTACGCGCTGACGCAGGGGATTGGCGTCGCCTGCCTGATCTTCATCCTGTTTTCGGGCGGGCTCGACACCGACTGGCGCGACGTGAAGCGCGTGGTCTCGCCCGCACTGGTCCTGGCGACACTGGGCGTGCTGCTCAGCGCCGGAATCACCGCGGCGGCGGCGGTGTATCTGCTCGGGCTCGAGCCACTGCAGGGCTTCCTGCTCGGCGCGGTGGTCGCCTCGACGGATGCCGCGGCGGTCTTCGCCATCCTGCGCTCGAGCGGGCTCGATCTGCATGGCGAGGTGCCCGCGCTGATCGAGGTGGAATCGGGTTCGAACGATCCGATGGCGATCTTCCTCGTCGGTGCCGCGATCCTGTTTATCCTCACCCCAGGCACATCGCCACTGTCGCTGGTCCCCGATTTCGCGATCCAGATGGCGATGGGAGCGGTGATCGGGCTGGGGATCGGCTACCTGCTCCCCGAGGTGCTCAAGCGCTCCAATTTCTATCATGGCGGGTTGGCGTTCGTGATCTCGATCGCCGGCGCGCTGATCGCCTATGGACTGGCCCAGCTGCTGCAGGGCAACGGCTTTCTCGCGGCCTATCTGGCAGGACTGGTTGCGGGCAACCGCACCTACAAGGCCAAGCTGATCGTCTCGACCTTTCAGGACGGGATGGCCTGGCTGGCGCAGGTGGTGATGTTCCTTACGCTCGGGCTGCTGGTGGCGCCGACCAATCTGCTCGACGTCGCGGTGCCGGGGCTGGCGATCGCCTTCATCCTGATGTTCGTCGCTCGCCCGCTGAGCGTGTTCATTTGCCTCGCCCCGTTCCGCCGCTTCGGCTGGCGCGCCAAGCTGTTCGTCTCATGGGCGGGGCTGCGCGGTGCGGTACCGATCGTGCTCGCCACGTTCCCGATCGTCGCCGGGGTGCCCGGTGCCTTCACCATCTTCAACGTGGTGTTCTTCGTCGTGCTGGTGTCGAGCGTGATCCAGGGGCCGAGCATAAACTGGATGGCGGCGCGGCTGGGGATCAGCGAGCGGGCCGATCGCAAGGGGATGGAGGGCGTCGCCGAGCCGATGCAACCTCCGCGTAAAGAGTCCGCCTAGCCTTCCCGCGCTGCGCGGATGGCGGCTCCGGCGGCGAAAGGGGCGACCGCGCACAGGCCGAGGCTGATCGCGGCGGTCAGCGCCAGTCCCGAGCCATCGGGGCGCGCCAGCGAACCGGCGCCGAAAATAAGGATCGGCACCGCCAGCGGGATCACCATCAGCCCCGAAAGCGCTGCGCCGCCGCGCAGCGAGGCGGTCAGCGCAGCGATGGCGACGCCGATGGCTGCCAGCCCCGGAGTACCCGCGAGCAGGCCGAGCAACAGCGTGCGCAGCGTCTCGGAAGGCAGGTTGAGCAGCGTCGCGGCGGGCAGCGCGGCGAGCAGCAGCAGCGGCGCGAACGCGAGCCAATGCGCCAGCAGGCGGCTTGCCATCGCCAGCTCCTCCGACACCCCGCGCAGATGCAGCTGGTCGAACACGCCGGCTTCCAGATCGGCGCTGACCAGTCGTTCGAGCGGGAGGATCGCTGCCAGCAACGCCGCGACCCAGATCACTCCGCCACCGGTGCGCGCGAGCAATTCAGGCTCGGGCCCGACCGCGAAGGGGTAGAGCATCGCCACCGCGAGGAAGAACAACAGTGGCAGCAGCGAGCCGCCGCGCCGTCCGCCGGGCAGCAGGACCGCCAGATCGCGCCGCAGCAGCGCGCCGATCACGCGGCGAACTCCGCCAGTGTGAGCGTGGCGGCCGGGGCGGTGAAGCGCTGGTGCGAGGCGATCACCGCGATCCCGCCATTGGTGAGATGATGCGCCACCAATTCCTCGACCAGCGCGACACCTCTGGTGTCGAGCCCGTTGAGCGGCTCGTCGAGCAACCAGATCGGGACACCCTGACCCAGCAGCCGGGCGAGCGCGGCGCGCTTGGTCTGGCCGGTGGAGAGATAGCGCACCGGAACATCGAACAGATTATAAAGTCCCAGCGCATCGGCATGCTCGGTGAGCGCCATCGGTTTGGTCCCGTCAAGCGCGGCCCAGAAGCCGAGCGCGGCTTGCAGGCTGGCCTGCGGGTCGAGAGCGGGACGCTCGTCGAGCAGACCGATGCCGCCGTTACGGGTTACATCCCCTGCGAACGGGCGCAGCAAGCCGGCGAGGATGCGGATCAGGCTCGACTTGCCGATGCCGTTGGCGCCCGCGACATGCAGCGCCTCGCCCGGCGCGAGAGCGCAGGATACGCCGCGGAACAGCAACCGGTCGCCGCGGCGGCAGGCGATATCCTTCGCGGCGAGACGGGCTTGCATGACTAGGTCCGATAGGCAAAAGCGCGCGAACCGACAAGCGAAGGAGATGGCTCATGCCGGTTCGACAATTGAACGATGACGAACGCGAGAGCTGGCTCGGGGCGCTGCAGGGCTGGGCGCTGGCGCGCGACGGCAAGGCGATCACGCGCAGTTTCGAGTTCGCGGATTTCAGCGAAGCCTTTGCCTTCATGACCCGCGTCGCGCTGATGGCCGAGAAATGCGATCACCATCCCGAATGGTTCAACGTCTACAACAAGGTCGAGATCACGCTGACCACGCATGATGCCGACGGGCTGAGCCTGCGCGACGTCAACATGGCCAAGGATATCGAGTCGCTGCTCTAGAGGGGAGCCGTCAGCGGCCAAGCGCGCGCGAGCTGCCGCGCGACATCTTGCGCAACCGGCCGGGCATCCAGCGCACTGCGAAGGCGAGCTTGCGCGCGGTCTTGCCGACCAGCGTGTGGACCACGTCGCCTTGCACTGCCGCCCATGCGGCCAGTGCAACATCTTCCACGGGAGTTATTTCCAGACCGGCAGCGTTGACGCGGTCGCGGATCGCCTCGTTGGCGCGATGGTTGGGGGTCTTGTCGAGCAACGGGGTCTCGATGAACCCGGGGCACAGCGACCGGACCTTGATCCCGTCCTCGTGCCACTCGCCATCGAGGCTTTCGGTCAGCCCGCGCACTGCGAACTTGGTCGCGCTGTAGACACTGGCGCCGGGCGAGCCGAAAATCCCCGCCGCGCTGGCGGTGTTGAGCAGGCAGGAGCCCGGCGCGGTCTTTTTGAGATGCGGATGCGCGGCCTGCGCGCCGAACAATACACCCTTGAGGTTGATGTCGAGGCAGCGCTCGATTTCCTCGGCGCTGTTCTCGATCAGCGAACCACCCAGCGGGATCCCGGCGTTGTTGACCACGACATCGATCCGTCCACCCGATGCCATCGAGAAGGCGTCGAGCGCGACATCCCATTCCGCCCGGTCGCGGACGTCGAGTCTGTGGATGTAGTGATACCCGCCGGGCAGGCCGTCGGCGGTGACCTCCATGCCGTGTTCGTCGATATCGCCGAGGCCGACGAACCAGCCCTGCTTGCCGAAATGCTGCGCGATCGCGCGCCCGATCCCCGAGCCGCCCCCGGTAACGAATATCGCCTTTTTCGCGCTCAACCCAATTCTCCACCAACAGACAGGCCGCGCGAAGATCCTCTCCGCGCGGCCCGCTTGTCCACTCGATTCAGGAGAGGGTCAACCGCCGAGCGCCTCGGCGAGTCCCTGGACGTATTCCTCGCCCTCGACGATCTGCGCGGTCGATCCCGCGACGGTGTCGCCGATCGGTTCGGCGCGCCCACCCAGACAGGTGGCGAGAAAATTCTCGGTCACCGCGTTGAAGGCGATGTTGTTGGTGGGCTTGGAAAAGCCGTGGCCCTCATCGGGGAACAGCACATAGGTGACCGGGATGTTCTGGGCCTGCATCGCGGCGACGATCTGGTCGCTTTCCGCCTGCTTGACGCGCGGATCATTGGCGCCCTGGCCGATCAGCAGCGGCTTGACGATCTTGTCGGCGGAATTGAGCGGGCTGCGCTCTTTCAGCATGGCGAGGCCTTCGGGGGTGTTGGGATTGCCCATCCGCTCGTGGAACTGTGCGATCAGCGGCTCCCAATAGGGCGGGATGGTCTCGAGCAGGGTTTCCAGATTGGACGGACCGACGATATCGACCCCGCAAGCGAATTTCTCGGGCGTGAAGGTCAGCCCGGCGAGCGTGGCATAGCCGCCGTAGGAACCGCCCATGATCGCCACCTTGTCGGCATCGGTGATGCCCTCGGCCACTGCCCAGTCGACCGCGTCGATCAGATCGTCGTGCATCTTGCGGCCCCATTCGAGATCGCCGGCGGAGATGAACTCCTTGCCGAAGCCGGTCGAGCCGCGGAAGTTGACGCTGAGCACCGCATAGCCGCGGTTGGCGAGCCATTGATGGTAGGAGTTGTAGCCGTAGCCATCACGTGCCCAGGGGCCGCCATGGACCATCAGCACCAGCGGCACGGCGGCCTCGGGCGTGCCGTCGCCATCGGCATCGCTGCCCGGTGGCAAGGTGAGATAGGAGGGCAGGGTGAGCCCGTCGCGCGAGGTCAGTTCGAGCGGGTGCATCGTCTGCAGCGGCGCACCGTCCAGCTCGGGCCGGGCATTGTAGAACTCGGTCAGCGTCTGCGCGCCGCGGTCGTAGATATAGGCCTTGGTCGGCGCGGTCAGCGGATCGTTCCAGACGACCCATTTGGTGTCGTCCTCGGTCCGCGACTGGACTCCGAAATTGCCTTCCAGCCGTTCGTCGAGCCAGTCGAGCGAGGCCTTGGTTTCCGGATCGGTGGCGGTCCATTCGGTGGTCAGATAGGTGAAGCTGTAGGCTTCCACTTCGCCGGTCCGCGGATCGGTCATCGCGCCGCCGATGTCGGCCTTGTCGTTCTGGGCGATCACGGTCTTCTCGCCGGTGGCGACATTCTGCGCGATGAGCGCCGCGGTGTTGCGGCCGCGGCTGTCGATCCAGTACATCGTTGTGCCATCGGTGGTGAAGCCGGCGGGCTGGGTGGTCAGCGAATCCTCGAGCCCGGTGGTGTCGCTCGGTTCGGCGGCGATCTCG
Organism: Erythrobacter sp. QSSC1-22B; assembly: GCF_001678665.1. Lineage (GTDB taxonomy): Bacteria > Pseudomonadota > Alphaproteobacteria > Sphingomonadales > Sphingomonadaceae > Qipengyuania. The sequence continues at coordinate 74,090 of NZ_LZRP01000004.1, read as the reverse complement.
CCATCGACGATTGGGAAGAAATCCATTCCCCCGCCCGCATTGGGGCGGAGCGCCATACGCAGGTCGAGATTGTCGTCGGCGAGGAAGCCGGCATAGCTGTCGTTCTGCTGGACCAGCGTCAGTTCGCCGCTGTTGAGATCGAGCATGTGGACATCGTGGAGCCGCGGATCACGGTTGTTGACCCCGATCAGCATCCGGTCCTTGATCCGGTTGGATGTGCCGACGACCTGAACGCGCGTGTTCTCGAACGGCGTCAGCGTGCGCTCGCTGCCCGAAGCGATGTCGACGCCGTAGAGCAGGAAGTTCTCGTCGCCGCCCTTGTCCTGGACATACAGCACGCTGCGGCTGTCCGGCGCCCAGAAATACTGCGGGATGGGCCGATCCGTGGAGGCGGTGATCGCCCGGCCTGCTGCGGGGTCGCTTGCCGGAGCGATCCAGACGTTCATTACTCCGTCCTTGGGTGCCCGCCAGCTGAGCCATTTGCCGTCGGGACTGATCTGGCCGCCGGTGCGGGTCGGGTTGCCGAACAGGTCTTCGCGCGGGATCAAGGGAGCAGCCATGGTCGGTGCAGTCGCCTGCTGGCTGTGATCGTCGGCGGCTGCCAGCGATGGGATGGCGAGCGAAGTCGCTGCGAGCAGCGCGGCTGTCTGTTTGATCATAATTGTTCCCCTGTCTCGAATTACGCTGAACTGTCCATAGACCAGATGCGCGGGAAAATGATGGCAATTCGACGAACGCCTGACAATCCGGGTTTGCGGTATTGTGTGCGTATTACAGCGCCGGATTTTCGTAAACGTGCCAGGTAAAAATAGCCATTGCGCCGCGGTGGGGCCGCCAGGGCGTGGCCATCTCGCGGAGCGCTTTCTCGTTGGGACGCTCCGCCAGCCCGAGGATTCCGCCGACACCCGCCTGCACCGCGAGATCGCCCGCCGGCCAGATATCGGGGCGGCCCTCGGCGAACAGCAGGTAGATTTCCGCCGACCAGCGTCCGATCCCCTTGATCTTGGTTAGTTCGGCGATCGCCTCCTCGTCGTCGTGGGGCAGGTTTTCAAGGTCGAGTTCGCCCGCCGCGACCAGTTCGCAGAGGCTGCGCGCGTAGCCCTGCTTCTGGCGCGACAAACCGCAGGCGCGCAGCGTGTCGAAATCGCGTTCGAGCAAGGTTTCGGGACGGAAATCCTCGCCCAGCTCTGCCTCGAGCTTGCGCCAGACGGCGGCGGCGGAAGCGACCGAAACCTGCTGGCCGACGATGGTGCGCAGCAAGGTCAGATAACCGGTCGGACGGATGCGCGGCTCGGGATGTCCGCAGCGTTCGAGCGCGCCCGCCACTGCGGGCTCGCGCTGCGCCAGTTCGCCGAGCGCGTGGTGCAATTGTTTTGCCGTGAGACCCATCTGTCCTCCCCGCGGCGCCCGCCTTGCCAAACCGCCCCGCCAGCCCTAGCAGCGCGACCGAACCGAAGCCACAGCACCAGGAGCGAAGAGACCCATGCCCAAGCTGATCGTCACCACCCGCGCAGGCGAAACCTCCGAGATCGAGGTCGAGAACGGCCTCACCGTGATGGAAGCGATCCGCGACAACGGCTTCGACGAATTGCTCGCGCTGTGCGGCGGCTGCTGCTCCTGCGCGACCTGCCATGTCCATATCGATCCGGCCTTCGCTGAAAATTTGCCCGCCATGAGCGAGGACGAGGACGATCTGCTCGAATCCACCGAGCATCGCAACGCCACATCGCGGCTGGGCTGCCAGATTCCCTTCACACCCGAACTCGACGGGCTGAAAGTAACTATCGCGCCTGAAGATTGATCTTGGTTGCGGGGAAATGGCCGCGCGCCTAGCTCGGCGATGATGACTGCCATTCCCGCACGCGCCAGCCCGCTCGATCTTATCGGCAACACCCCTCTGGTCCGGCTCGCCGGACCGAGCGAGGCAGCCGGTTGCGATATCTACGGAAAATGCGAATTCTCCAATCCCGGCGCCAGCGTCAAGGATCGCGCGGCGCTGTCCATCGTCCGCGACGCCGAGGCGCGCGGCGAGCTCAAGCCCGGCGGATGCATGGTCGAAGGTACCGCGGGCAACACCGGCATCGGCATGGCGCTGGTCTGCAACGCGCTGGGCTATCGCACGATCATCGTCATGCCCGACAACCAGTCGCGCGAGAAGATGGATACCCTGCGCGCTCTGGGGGCTGAACTGGTCACCGTGCCGCCGACCAAATATTCCGACTGCAATCATTTCGTCCATACCAGCCGCCGACTGGCCGAAGAGACCGAGAATGCCGTCTGGGCCAACCAGTTCGACAATACGGCCAACCGCAAGGCGCATATCGAAGGCACTGCTCGTGAAATCTGGGAGCAGATGGAAAGCCGGATCGACGGCTTCACTTGCGCCGCGGGGACCGGCGGGACCATTGCGGGCGTCGGCATGGGGCTCAAGGAATTCGACGAGAACGTGGTCATTGCGCTGACCGACCCGCACGGCGCCGCGCTGTACAATTACTACGCCAATGGCGAACTCAAGGCCGAGGGCTCCTCGGTCGCCGAGGGGATCGGGCAGGGCCGGATCACCGGCAATCTCGAAGGCGCTCCGATCGACACGCAATTCCGGATCTCGGACGAGGAAGGCCTCGAATGGGTCGCCCGGCTGCTGCGCGAGGAAGGGCTGTGCCTGGGCCTGTCGAGCGGGATCAACGTTGCCGGGGCGGTCGCGCTGGGCAAGCAGTTGCGAGCGCAGGGGCGCGAGGCTCCGCGCGTGGTCACCATATTGTGCGACACGGGTTTCCGCTATCTCTCCTCGCTCTACGATCCCGAATGGCTCGTGGCGAAGGGCCTCCCGGTGTTTCCCTGGCTAACCGGCGGAACGGCGAAGGATTGACCCGGTGGCCCTGCCCGTCCTACCAAAGGGCATGGCCCGCTTCTTCGACAGCAAGGCGAGGGCGCCTTCGGGCGATTTGCCCCCCATTCCGCTCGGGGGAACCCCCCAGCAGGCAATGAACCGCCTTCAGGTCGGCGTCGGCGTGCTGATCGGCGTGCTGATGCTGGTCGGGCTTGCAAGCGTCATCCAGAACCAGGCCGACGAGGCCGAGCGCAACGCGGTTCCCGAGGCCGCCGCGACCAACATCCCCGAGCCCAAGCCCAAGAGCGCCGATCCGCTGGTTGAGGCGGGCGTGGTCCCTGATCTTCCCGCCACACCGACGCCCGGGCCGACCGGGTCCGCGGCGACGGCCCCGGTCATGCCCGAACAAGGCACCTCCCGGCCTTCCTCGGGTCAATAGGATGCGCCTGTTTCTGACGAGCGCGCTGCTGGCCTGTAGCGCCTGCGGTGCCACCACCGACCAAGGTAGTGGAGGGGCCGAAGCACCCAGGCCTCCGGTTGGGCTGTCGACCACGCTGCCGATCTACTGGCCGGAAAGCGCAGAATTCGGCGCAGTGCTGCAAGAAGGGGGCGAGCCCGGCTGGGTCCGACAGGAAATCGAAACGCGTTTCGATCTGGCCCCGCTCGATTTCCTGAGCGCGGAGGCGCTGGCGCCGCTTGACCGGCTTCTGCTGGCGCAGCCACGTGCGCTTTCGGCTGCCGAGAACGTCGCGTTGGACGATTGGGTGCGTGCCGGTGGGCAGTTGCTGCTGTTCGCCGATCCGATGCTGACCAGCCATTCGCAGTTTTCGATCGGCGATCCGCGGCGTCCGCAGGATGTCGCGCTGCTCTCGCCGATCCTGGCACGGTGGGGGCTGGAACTGACTTTCGACACCGGCCAGCCGCAAGGTGAACGGCTCGAAGATGCTTTCGGAGTGGCGGTGCCGGTAGATCTGGCGGGCGCCTTCGTGCCGCTCGTCAGCGAAGCGGCGGGCGAATGCGCCATTGCGCAGTCGGGGGTCGCAGCGCGCTGCCGGATCGGCGAAGGACAGGTCACGCTGCTCGCCGATGCCGCGCTGCTCGACGGCGAAGAGGATCCCGACCTGCCGCGCCGTCGCGCCGTATTGGGCAAGCTGGTGGAACAATCGTTCGCTCTCTGAGAGAGCATCCGCACAATTCCGGGATTATCGGGGACACAGGTGACGCTGCGTCCGCCGACGGTGTGCGAGTCGAACGAATTCAGACACTTTTCGCAATTTGTTGTTAAGGTTTTCTCTGCGCAAGTCCGTGGTAAAATTAAAATAAAACAGGTGGTTATGGCTTCATCCCCAATAATCCCCTACTTTTCCCTTCCATCCCGCTCGCTCCCGCTGTAAACCGCAAAGCCATCGGACAGACCATGCCGTGCTGCGCATCGCGCCTGCGATGCGAGCCGCCCGCCATTGCGCAGGGCGGGGCGGGGAAGGTCTGTTCGGGGAGGAGATGCTCGCGCAAGCAGGCCAATTGGGGACAGCAAACGTGCTTTTCGGGGGTTACAGCGGACAGGCGTTTACGCCGGCTGGCGACAAGGGTCGCTACGTCCTGCCGCCGCTGTTCCGCAAGGCCGTCAAGGAAAGCAGCGACGCCCGCATCCTCTGCCTCGCCAAGCACGATCGCTGGAACTGCCTTGTCGGATTTGGCCTCTCGCGCAAGCTCGAGCTCGAGCAGCAGCTCGATCGCGAGGAGGAAATGGCCTTCAAGCTCAATCGCGAGTTCGATCGCGAAGTGCGTTCGAGCCAGCTCAACGGCTTCGTCGAATTGCCTTTCGACGACAGCGGTCGCTTCGTGATGCCCGAATATCTGCGCGATCTTGCCAATGTCGGCGAGGGCCTGTTCTTCCAGGGTGGCGGACGCTTTTTCACGCTGTGGAACCCTGCGGAACTGCTCGGCATGGGTGACGACTGGGCCGCAGCCAAGGCGGCCTGCAAGGCACTGGTCGACGAAGCCCAGGCCAAGGGCCGAGCCAAGTGAACGCCGCCCCGCATATTCCCGTCCTCCTTGATGAGGTCATCGCGGCGCTGAACCCCGGCGAGGGCGATGTCATCGTCGATGCCACCTTCGGCGCCGGCGGCTATTCGCGCGCGATCCTCGATCGCGGGGCGCAGGTCCATGCCTTCGACCGCGATCCCGACGCCATCGCTGCCGGTGCGGCGATGGAGGCCGAGTTCGCCGGACGGCTGACGCTTCACCCGCGGCGCTTCTCCGAGATGGTCGATACGCTGGCTGCAGCCGGCGTCGCCCGTGTCGATGGCGTCGTGATGGATATCGGCGTTTCCTCGATGCAGCTCGACCAGGCCGGGCGCGGCTTCGCCTTCTCGACCGACGGGCCGCTCGACATGCGGATGAGCCAGGAGGGCGACAGCGCCGCCGATTTCGTCAACACCGCCGAAGAAGCCGCGATCGCCGACGTGCTCTATCACTATGGGGAGGAGCGCCAGTCGCGCCGCGTCGCCCGCGCGATTGTCGCCGCGCGCCCTCTCGAAACCACCGGCGAACTTGCCCGCGTCGTCCGCAAGGCGCTCGGCCATCGTCCGGGCGCGCCCAAGGATCCGGCGACCCGCAGTTTCCAGGCGATCCGCATTCATGTGAATGGCGAGCTCGACGAGCTGGCCGAGGGCCTCGTGGCTGCCGAGCAGCTATTGAGCGAAGGCGGTCGGCTCGCGATGGTGTGTTTCCACAGTCTGGAGGATCGCATCGTCAAGCGCTTCCTGCGCGATGCCTCGCAGGCCGAAGCCGGTTCGCGCCACCTGCCCCAGCTCGATGCGCCCGAGCCGGTCTTCACCCGCGTCAGCAAGGCGATCCGTGCTTCCGAGGCCGAGATCGCGCGCAATCCGCGTTCGCGCTCATCGGTACTGCGTAGTGCGGTCCGCACTGCAACTCCGGCGAGGGAGGCAGCCTGATGGCCACTCGCCCCGCAGCCGTGCGGACCGGTAGCCGTATCCGCCAGATCGGCTGGGCGCTGGTGCTCGGCCTGTGCGTCGCCATTTTTCTGGCGCTGACCTTCAAGGTCAATGCGGTGAAGAGCGAGGTGCGGCTAACCGAGCGCCAGATCATCGCCATGGAGCGCGAGGCGCTGATGCTAGAAACCGAGTTCCAGACCCGTTCCAGCCAGCGCCAGCTCGCCGCCTGGAATGCGGTCGAATTCGGCTTCGTCGCGCCGAGCGCGCGCCATTTTCTCGAGAGCGAGCGCCAGCTCGCCGCGCTCGGGCTGCCGCGCGGCCTCAACGCTCCCGACCCGATCCGGGTCGCGCGCAGCGAACCCGTGGTCGAGGAGGAAGGCCTGTTCGCCGAATGGGTCTCGCCCGTCGCCGCCGCCGAACTCACCAGCGAAGCCAGTGGCGGCGAAACGGCGCTTGCCGCGGACCTCTCCGCCAAGGGTGGCAGCCTTGCGCAGCGCCTCGCCCGTTCCTCGACCGTATCCTCGGGCCTGTCGGATGCCGGCCAATGAACGCGATGACCGGTTTCGCGCCGATCGGGACCGCCGTTCCCTCTGCCCGGATCCAGCTGGTATCCATCCGTCAGCACTCGCTGGCAGTGGCCAAGTTTCGGGTGTTGTGGATTGTCCTCGCGTTTGCCTTCGTCGCCCTGCTTGCGGTCATGCGGATCGGATTTCTCGGGATGTCGGACCGCGCGGTGGCGGCAACTTCGCTCGAGGACGCGCTGTTGCCCAGCCGGGGCGAAATCGTCGATCGCAACGGCGTTCCGCTGGCGCGCGCCTTCCCGGCCTATGCGTTGTGGTTCAACCCTTCAGCGCTTGGTGAAGCCGGGACACCGCTGGTCCGCGAACCAGCCGAGGTTGCGCAAGACCTCAAGACTATTTTTCCCGATCTCGACGTTGCGCGGGTGACGCGCCAGCTCGCATCGGGTCAGCAGGGTTATCTGCGCCGCCGCGTGTTGCCCGAAGAAGCAAATCGCGTGCAGGAATTGGGCGAGCTCGCGCTCGAAGTGCCGCAGGAAACCGACCGTCACTATCCGCAAGGCTCCATGGCCGCGCATATCCTCGGCTATGTCGCAGCAGACGGCCACGGCCGGGTGGGCATGGAGCAGGTGCTCGACGAGCGGCTGCTCGACCCGACGCGCCGCGGCGCTCCGGTTGCGCTGAGCATCGATATGCGCGTCCAGGGTGCGCTCGAGGACGAATTGCGCCGCGGCATGAAGCTGGTCGATGCCAAGGGCGCGGCCGGTATCGTGCTGGATGTCGAAACCGGCGAGGTGATGGCTCTGGCCAGCCTGCCCGAATTCGATCCCAACAAGATCGATGCCGTTGGCCAGGACCGCATGTTCAATCGTGTCACCAACCAGGTCTATGAACTGGGTTCGACTTTCAAGCCGCTGACCGTGGCGGCAGCCATCGACGCCGGCGTCGTGCGAGATTTCGCCGCGCGGTGGGATGCCTCGCCCGTCAAGATGGGCCGCTACACCATCACGGACAGCCATTTCCTGGGTTCGACCCTGAACGTGCCCGAGACGCTGATCCATTCGTCGAACACTGTCACCGCGCGGATCGCCGACGAACTCGGCCCCAAACGGATGCGGCAGGCCATGATCGATCTGGGGATGAATGCGCGGCCGCATATCGAGCTGCCCGCCAAGGGCTTTCCGATCTGGCCCGGCGACAACTGGCCGCGCCTGCGCAATATGAATGTCGGCTTCGGTCATGGTATCGCGGTGACCCCGCTGCATCTCGCATCGGCCTATGCGGCAATGGTCAATGGCGGGATCATGCGCCCCACCACGCTGCACAAGCTGGGCGCGGGCGACGTGCCGCAGGGGCGCCGGGTGTTCAAAGCCAGCACCAGCGCCCGGATGCGCCAGTTGATGCGGATGATCTCGATCTTCGGCACCGGCCGCAGCGCGGATGCCCCGGGTTTCCGCGTCGGCGGCAAGACCGGCTCGGCCGAAAAGCCGGGCGCAGGCGGCTATCAGCGCACCTCGCTTATCTCGACCTTCGCGGCGGCTTTCCCGATGGACAAGCCGCGCTTCGTGGTAGTCACCATGCTCGACGAGCCGCGCGGCACGGTCGCCAGCAGCTTCCAGCGCACCGCCGCCTGGAATGCCGCACCGATCGTCGGTCGGCTCGTCCCACGGATCGGACCGATGCTCGGCGTGCTGCCCGACGAAACCCGTGATGTCGATATTTCCGATCTTCGACCGCTTATCCCGGCGTCGGACCGGTGAAGCTGGCCAAACTCTGCGCGGCCGCCGGGCTCGACTGCGGTCATGAAGTCATGGCTGCAGACGATGCCACCGTGACCGGTTTCGCGATCGATCACCGCAAGGTCGCACCGGGAACGGTTTTTGGTGCCTTCGAGGGCGCGCGGGTGAATGGCGAGACCTTCATCTCCGACGCGGTCAAGGCGGGCGCGGTCGCCGTGGTCGCGCGCGCCGAGGCCAGCGTCTCCGGCGCGCAGCATATCGTCAGCACCGAGCCACGCCGTACCTTCGCGCAGCTGGCGGCGCGGTTCTTCACCCCGGTGCCGCCGCATATCGTCGCGGTGACCGGGACCAACGGCAAGACCTCGACCGTCGAGATGACCCGCCAGATCTGGCGGATGGCGGGCGAGCGCGCGGCGAGCATCGGCACGCTTGGTGTCACGACTCCCGACGAAAGCGTCTCGACCGGGCTGACCACGCCCGACATCGTCACCTTCCTGAGCAATATGAGCGGGCTGGCGCGCGAAGGCGTGACCCATGTCGCCTATGAGGCTTCGAGCCACGGGCTGTTGCAATTCCGCAACGAGGGCGTTCCGGTCGAGGCGGTGGCGTTCACCAATTTCAGCCGCGACCATCTCGACTACCACGCCGACATGGACGAGTATTTCGCCGCCAAGATGCGGCTGTTCGACGAAGTTGCCAGCGACGATGCCCGCGCGGTGGTATGGGTCGGCGCGGGCGACAGCGAATGGACCGCGCGCGCGATCGATCATGCGCAGCGGCGCGGGCTTGCGCTCTTCACCATTGGCGAAGCGGGAGACGACATCCGCGTCATCGAACGCAGCACCAGCCAACTCGGCCAGTCGCTCACCATCGAGCATGGCGGCAACACCCGCAGCATCACCTTGCCGCTGATCGGCGCCTATCAGGTCGCCAATGCGCTCACCGCCGCCGGTCTGGCGCTGGCAAGCGGGATCGACGCTGGCCAGGTCTGGGACGCGGTCGCGCGGCTCCAGCCGGTGCGCGGACGACTCGAACGCGCGGTAATCACCCCGCGCGGCGCGCCCGTCTATGTCGATTACGCGCACACGCCCGACGCGATCGAGGCGGCGATCGTGGCGCTGCGCCCGCATGTGAAGGGCCGGCTGATCACCGTGTTCGGCGCGGGCGGCGACCGCGACCATGGCAAGCGCGGCCCGATGGGCGAAGTCGCATCGCGGGCATCGGATGTGGTGATCGTCACCGACGACAATCCCCGCGGCGAGGAAGCCGGGGAAATCCGCCGCGCGGTCATGGCGGGAACCGCCGCCAACGCGCACGAGGTCGCTGGACGCCGCGCCGCCATCGCCGAAGCGGTAGCGATGGCGGGGCGCGACGACATCGTCCTGATCGCGGGCAAGGGACATGAACGCGGCCAGATCGTGGGATCGGGCGAGAACGAACGAGTGCTGCCCTTCGACGATGTCGAAGTGGCCCGCGAATGTGCGGCGGCGGCGAATGACGGCAATTGGGACAACGATACATGAGCGCAGCGCTGATCCGCCATCCGGCCATGAAGGCCTGGCCGATTTTTCCCGCCGACCAGCTGCCGCTGGCGCTGTGGGATGCCGCCTCGATCGCCGCGGCGACCGACGGAGTGGCGAGCGGCGAGTTCCAGATTTCCGGGGTCGAGACCGATTCGCGCGATGTCCGCAACGGCGATCTGTTCGTCGCGCTGCAGGGCGAAGCCATGGATGGCCACCGCTTCCTCGACGCCGCTTTCGCCAGTGGCGCCAGCGCCGCGCTGGTCGACCGGCCAGTCGAATACCCGCATATCCTGGTCGCCGACACGACCGCCGCACTCCACGCGCTGGCTGCCGCCGCGCGCAATCGTGGCAAAGCCAAAATCGTCGGGGTGACGGGCTCGGTCGGCAAGACCGGCGTCAAGGAAGCGATCTTTGCCGCGCTCGAGCGCTCCAGCCGCGGGCAGGCGCACCGTTCGATCCGCAGCTACAACAATCATGTCGGGGTACCGCTCAGCCTCGCGCGGATGCCCGCGCGCAGCCGCTTCGGCGTGTTCGAGATGGGGATGAATCACGCCGGCGAAATCGCGACGCTGACCGACCATGTCCGGCCGCACGTTGCGGTCGTCACCACCATCGCCCCGGCGCATATCGAGAACCTCGGTAGCGAAGAGGCGATCGCGGATGCCAAGGCGGAAATCTTCGCCGGGCTGGAACCGGGCGGGGTCGCGGTCATCCCAGCCGACAGCCCGCATTTCGAGCGGCTGCGGGATCATGCCGAGAAGGCCGGCGCGCGGATCGTGTCGTTCGGGTGTGCTCGACACGCAACCATGCGGTTGCTCGACGCCATCCCCAGCGCCAATGGCGGCTCGCTGGTCACCTGCGAATATCCCGATGGCCGGATGTGTTTCACCGTCGCCGAGCCTGGAGAGCACTGGATCGCCAATTCGCTGGCGGTGATGGCCGCCGTTCTGGCCTGCGGTGCCGACATGGCCGCTGCCGGGCTGGCGCTGGCCGAGATGGGCGGGCTCGAAGGACGCGGGGCGCGCCATCAGGTCGCGGCACCGGGCGGCAAGGCCTTGCTGATCGACGAAAGCTACAACGCCAACCCCGCCAGCATGCGCGCCACGCTTGCGCAGTTGGGCGCCACCCCAGCCGTCCGCCGCATCGCGGTGCTCGGCGCGATGAAGGAATTGGGCGATTTCGGGCCTGCCTTCCACGCCCAGCTGGCCGAACCGCTGATCGCGGCGGAAGTCGATCATGCCATCCTGGTAGGCCCGGAAATGGCTCCGCTGGCGCGCGAATTGGGGAAAGGTGCCGCGCTTCCGCTTGGCTTTGGAGGCAGTTTCACCCATTGCGGCAGCGCTGCGGACGCGATCGCGGCGCTGGAGGACTTCGCAATCGTCGCCGGCGATGCGATCCTCGTCAAAGGGTCCAACTCGATCGGGCTCGGCAGAGTGGTGGAACACCTCACGCGCCGGGAAAGCTGAATGCTCTATCTGCTGGCACAATGGTTTGAATTCGAAGGGGTCTTCAACCTCGTACGCTACCAGACGGCGCGTGCGGGCGGGACGCTGCTGACGGCATTGCTGATCGGCCTGGTGATCGGGCCGCGCTTCATCGCCATGCTGCGGGTGCGTCAGGGCAAGGGTCAGCCAATCCGCGAGGACGGACCGCAGACCCATCTCGCCAAGCGCGGCACGCCGACCATGGGCGGGCTGATGATCCTCACCTCTCTGTTCCTGTCGCTGCTTTTGTGGATGGACCTTTCCAATCCCTTCATCTGGGCCTGCATCGCGGTCACCGCCGGTTTCGGGCTGATCGGTTTTCTCGACGATTACGACAAGGTCACAAAATCCAGCCATAAGGGGGTTTCGGGCAAGACCCGCCTGCTGCTGGAATTCCTCGTCGCCGGGATCGCCAGCTGGATCGTGGTCGGGCAGATCAACACCTTCCTCTACATCCCGTTCTTCAACGATTTCGGCATCGAGCTGGGCTATTTCTATTATGTCTTCGCCGCCTTCGTGATCGTCGGCGCGGGCAATGCGGTGAACCTTACCGACGGGCTCGACGGGCTGGCGACCATGCCGGTGATTATCGCCGCGGGCACCTTTGCGCTGATCGCCTATCTGGTCGGACGGGTCGATTATTCCGAATATCTCGGCATTCCCCATGTCGCGGGCGCGGGCGAGCTGGCGATCTTCTGCGCCGCGATCATCGGGGCCGGGCTGGCGTTCCTGTGGTTCAACGCGCCGCCCGCGGCGGTGTTCATGGGCGATACCGGCAGCCTCGCACTGGGTGGGGCGCTCGGCGCGATCGCGGTGGCGACGCATCACGAAGTTGTCCTCGGTATCGTCGGCGGGCTGTTCGTGTTCGAGGCGCTGTCTGTGATCATCCAGGTCGTCTGGTTCAAGCGCACCGGCAAACGGGTGTTCCGGATGGCGCCGATCCACCATCATTTCGAGCAATTGGGCTGGAGCGAGAGCAAGGTCGTGATCCGCTTCTGGATCGTGGCGATCGTGCTCGCCATCCTGGGGCTGGCCACGCTGAAGCTGCGATGATCGTCAGCCCCGCCTGGTCTGGCAAAAGGTTCGCCGTCCTCGGACTGGCGCGCTCGGGCAGGGCGACGGTCGAGGCGCTGCTGGCGGGCGGAGCCGATGTGCTTGCCTGGGACATGAAGCCTGAAGCGCGCGAACCGTTTGCGGGACGCGCGGTGCTCGCCGATCTGCTCGAAGCGGACCTGACTGGCTATGCGGGCGTGGTGGTCAGCCCCGGCGTGCCGCTCAACACCCACCCCATCGTCGGCCACGCGGCGAAATTCGGCGTGCCGGTGATCGGCGATATCGAATTGTTCGCGCAGGCGCGCGCGCATCTGCCGCCGCACAAGGTGGTCGGGATTACCGGCACCAATGGCAAATCCACCACGACGGCGCTGGTGCATCATATCCTCGAGACCGCGGGCGTGCCGACCACGATGGGCGGCAATATCGGTCTGCCGATTCTCGAGCAGGAGCCGCTGCCCGAGGGCGGGGTGTATGTGCTGGAACTGTCGAGCTACCAGATCGATCTGACCTTCAGCCTCGATTGCGATGTGGCGGTGTTGCTCAACATCACTCCCGACCACCTCGATCGGTACGAGAGCTTCGAGGCTTACCGTGCCTCCAAGCTAAGGCTGCTCGATATGCTATCCGGCGAGCACCTCAGCTTCGTCGGTGAGGATCAGCTTTATCGCGAGCTTGTCGCCCAGGGACGTTCGACCAATCCGGTAGAACTTGAGGATGGTGTAACCGCAGGCAACCCTGTGCTCGCTGGCCCGCACAACCAGCAGAACGCGATGGCTGCGCAACTGATCTGCATTGAACTCGATTTGATGCCACAAGAGATCGACCGAGGTATCGCCAGCTATCAAGGCCTCCCGCACCGCATGGAACGGGTCGCCGCCATCGCCGACATCGCCTACGTCAACGACAGCAAGGGCACCAACACCGCCGCCACCGCGCCCGCGCTCGCCGCCTTCGACAATATCCACTGGATTGTCGGCGGGCTCGCCAAGGAGCCGGGTCTAGGGGAGTGCGAGGCGCAGCTCGGTCATGTGAAGGCCGCCTACACCATCGGCAGCGCCGGGCCGCAATTCGCAGCATTGCTCGAACCGCGCCTACCCGTCACCCGCAGCGAGACGCTCGCTCACGCGGTTCGCGATGCCGCTGCTGCCGCCGACCCGGGCGACACCGTCCTGCTCAGCCCGGCCTGCGCAAGTTTCGACCAGTTCACCGATTTCGAGGCGCGCGGCGAAGCTTTCCGCGCCGCCGTCAGGGAGCTCGCAGCATGAGCCAGCAGCGTGCCTTCGTTCCGGGCGCCGGGCGCCGCGCTCCGCGGCTGGCGCAGCAGAAGCTGTCGCGCTGGTCCGAGCTCAAGATCTGGTGGCGCGAGATCGACCGGGTGCTGCTTGGCCTCATCCTCGCGCTGATGGCCTTTGGCGCGGTCGCGGTCGCCGCCGCCTCGCCCGCCAGCGCCGACCGGCTGTCGACCACCGCGGCCACGCTCGATCCGCTCTATTTCTTCTATCGCCACCTGGTCTGGCAGCTGCTCGGGGTCGCGGTGCTGCTGGCAGTCTCGATGTTCGATCGCGGCAATGCGCGGCGCTTCGGAGTGGTGCTCGGCGCCCTCATGTTCGGCGCACTGTTCCTCGTTCCGCTGATCGGATCGGAAGTGAACGGGGCGCGCCGCTGGCTCGAGTTCGGGATGCGCTTCCAGCCCAGCGAATTCCTCAAGCCGGGCTTCGTTATCGTCACCGCCTGGGTGCTGTCGTGGCGGGTGCGCGACCCCAATCTGCCGGTGATGGCGCTGACCTTCATCGGATTGGGTATCATCTCGCTGTTGATGATGCTGCAGCCCAATCTGGGCGATACCATGCTGTTTGTCGGGGTGTGGTTCGTGATGGTCCTGCTCGCCGGGGTTCCGGTGCAGCGGATGGGCGCGCTCGCGGGCATCGGGATTGTGGCGCTCACCGCAACCTACTTCCTCTACGACAATGCGCGCCACCGGATCGATTCCTTTCTCGGCGGCGGCACCGCCTACGACCAGGTCGATCTCGCCGAACGCACGCTGCTGGCAGGCGGCTGGACCGGCAGCGGCTATGGGCTCGGTATCCGCAAGATGAACCTGCCCGAGGCCCATACCGACTACATCTTCTCCGTGATCGGGGAAGAATTCGGGCTTATCGTTTGCGGGCTGGTGGCAATCACCTATCTGGCTATCGTGGGACGCGTTTTGATGAAACTGGTCGACGAAGACGATCTGTTCGCCCTGCTGGCGGGCTCGGGTCTCGTCACGCTGCTGGGCGGGCAGGCCTTCATCAACATGCTCGTCAATCTGCAGCTGTTTCCCTCGAAGGGGATGACGCTGCCGCTGGTGAGCTATGGCGGTTCCTCTACCATCGCGATCTGCCTGACCGTCGGGCTGCTGCTGGCCATCACCCGGCGCAATCCCTTCCTCAAGCGCGAGACGCGCGGGCTGGCCGATGTGCTGGGCCTGGCCGAACGGCGCGAACCCAAACCCGTCGAAACCATCCGACGCGAGATCCATCCATGACCGGCTCCAACCGCCATTACGTCCTCGCTGCGGGCGGGACCGGGGGGCATCTGCTCCCCGCCTTCGCGCTCGCCACCGAACTCGAACGGCGCGGGCATCACGTCGCGCTGATCACGGACGAACGTGGCGAGCAGATCCCCGGGCGCCCCGATTTCCTCACGACCCATGTCCTGCCCGCCGGCCGCTTCGGCAAGAACCCGCTCAAATGGTTCGCTGCCCTGCGCGCGGTGCTGCAGGGCCGCAAGATGGCGCTGCGGCTCTATGACAGCTTTGCGCCCAGCGCGGTGGTAGGCTTCGGCGGCTACCCCTCGCTGCCTGCGCTGCTGGCCTCGTCCTCTGCGGGCATCCCCAGCGTGTTGCACGAACAGAACGCGGTGCTCGGGCGAGTCAATCGCCTGCTTTCAGGCCGCGTCCAGGCGATCGCGACCGCCTATCCCGAGATCGAGCGTCTGAAGCCCAAGCATCGCGACAAGGTCGCGCTGGTTGGTAATCCGGTGCGCGCGCAGGTGCTGGCCTTGCGCGACGAGGAATTCCCGCCGCTGGGCGAGGAGGGGCTACTACGCGTGCTCGTTACCGGCGGTAGCCAAGGCGCACGCATCTTGTCCGAAGTGGTGCCCGACGGGCTCGCTATGCTTCCCCCGGCAGTCCGCCAGCGCTTGCAGGTCACGCAGCAGTGCCGTGCCGAGGATCTCGACGCGGTGCGTGAACGCTATAGCACCCACGACATTCCCGCCGAGCTCGGCACTTATTTCGAGGATATGGCCGGCCGGCTTGGCGACGCGCATCTGTTTATCGGCCGCGCCGGTGCCTCGACCATTGCCGAACTGACCGCGGTCGGGCGCCCGGCAATCCTGGTCCCGCTGCCGATCGCTACCGACGATCATCAGGCCGCAAACACCCGCGAGATGGCCAAGGCCGGCGGCGCGCGGATGATCCGTCAGGAGCGCTTCGGCGCCAAGGAACTCGCGAAGCAGATCATGGCGCTGGCCGACAACCCCGAAGGCCTCGCCAGGGCCGCTCACGCAGCATGGAATTGCGGCCGACCCGATGCGGTCAAGGACCTCGCCGATCTGGTCGAGGGCTTCGGCGGGGCGGACATGATGGATGTGATCCGCGTCGGCGCCAACAACGCCCGCGGCGCTTCGCAGGGCGTTCCCGCCGGGCAGGGCGCGGCGCGGGAGCACGGCGAATGAAGGGCGTTCCCACCGAGATCGGCACGATCCATTTCATCGGTATCGGCGGCATCGGCATGTCGGGGATCGCCGAGGTGATGGATAACCTCGGCTACAAGGTGCAGGGTTCCGACCTCAAGGAAAGCCCGACTATCGAGCGGCTGCGCGCGCGAGGAATGGCGGTTGCCATCGGCCATGCTCCCGAGAACGTCGAGGGAGTCGCGGTCGTGGTCACCTCGACCGCGGTCAAGCGGACCAACCCCGAAGTCGAATATGCGCTGGAAAACCGCATCCCGGTGGTCCGTCGCGCCGAAATGCTTGCCGAATTGATGCGGCTCAAATCCACCATCGCGGTGGCAGGGACCCACGGCAAGACCACCACCACCAGCATGATCGCCGCGCTGCTCGATACCGGCGGGGTCGATCCGACCGTCATCAATGGCGGTATCATCGAGCAATACGGCTCCAACGCGCGGCTGGGCGACAGCGACTGGATGGTGGTCGAGGCCGACGAGAGCGATGGAAGCTTCCTGCGGCTCGACGGGACAATCGCGGTGGTCACCAATATCGACCCCGAGCATCTCGACCATTACGGCGATTTCGACGGGGTGAAGGACGCCTTCGTCGAATTCATCCACAATGTGCCCTTCTATGGTGCGGCGATCCTGTGCATCGATCACCCCGAGGTGCAGGCGGTGATTGGCAAGGTGCGCGACCGCCGGGCGATCACCTACGGTTTCTCGCTCCAGGCCGACATCTGCGGCGTCAACGTGCGCCCCGACACGGGTGGGAACAGCTTCGACGTGATCGTCCGCCAGCGCGGTGAGGAGGATCGCCGGATCGAGGGTGTCCGCCTGCCGATGCCGGGTCGCCACAACGTCCAGAACGCGCTCGCCGCAATCGCGGTGGCGATCGAGATGGGCTGCTCCGACGAAGTCATTTGCAGCGGGTTTGCCGGTTTCGGCGGAGTCCGGCGGCGCTTCACCAAGGTGGGCGAGGTCGACGGCGCCGCGATCATCGACGATTACGCGCATCACCCGGTCGAAATTCGCGCTGTGCTGAGCGCCGCACGCGAAGCCGCGGCAGGACGCGTGATCGCGGTGATGCAGCCGCACCGCTATAGCCGCCTCAACGATCTGATGGATGATTTCCAGAGCTGCTTCAACGAGGCCGACGAGGTGCTGGTCACCCCGGTCTACGAAGCGGGCGAGGAACCGATCGATGGCGTTTCCGCCGAAGCGCTGGTGGCGGGGCTCAAGTCGCGCGGGCATCGCTCGGCCGCCACGGTCGCCGACGAGGGCGATTTGGCAGAGCTGCTGGCTGGTCATGTGGCCGAGGGCGATATCGTCGTCTGCCTCGGCGCAGGCGACATCACCCGCTGGGCCGCCGGGCTCGCCGACGCGATCGCCGCCAAGGGACGTGGCACATGAGCCCCCAACCCGGCGATGTGTGGAATTACGACACCGGTTCCGCCCCCGGTGGCGAGACCGAGGGCGGCGTCGATGCACCGGTCTCGATGCAGGGCCTGACCGGCAAGTTGACGCCGGACGCGCCGCTCGCGAAGCTGGTCTGGTTCAAGGCAGGCGGCAGTGCCGACTGGCTGTTCGAGCCCGAGGATGCCGACGAGCTGCGCACCTTTCTCGAACGGCTCGAGGGCAGCCTGCCGGTAATGGCGCTGGGGCTGGGATCCAATCTCATCGTCCGCGATGGCGGCGTCCCCGGCGTGGTGGTCAAGCTGGGCAAGGCCTTTGCCAAGGTCGAAGTGCGAGATGATCACGTGGTCGCCTGCGGTGCGGGCGCGCATGGCATCCTCGTCGCCAGCACCGCGCGCGATGCCGGCGTCGCAGGGCTGGAATTCCTGCGCGGCATCCCGGGCACGGTTGGCGGGTTCGTGCGGATGAACGGCGGCGCCTATGGCCGCGATGTCAGCGAGGTGCTGATCGATTGCGACGTGGTGATGCCCGATGGCCAGAGCCACACCCTTCGCGCGGCCGACCTGCAGTATTCCTACCGCCATTCGGTATTGCCCGCGGGCACGGTGGTGATTGGCGCGCGCTTCCAGGGGAAAGCGGGCGACCCTGAAATCATCGGAGCCGAGATGGACCGGATCGCGCAGGCGCGCGAGCAATCGCAGCCGGTCAGGACCAAGACCGGAGGTTCGACCTTCAAGAATCCGCCCGGACACAAGGCCTGGGAGCTGGTCGACGCCGCGGGCTGCCGGGGACTGACCATGGGCGGCGCACAGGTGAGCGAAAAACACACCAATTTCCTCATCAACACCGGAGGTGCGACCAGCGCCGACATCGAAGGGCTGGGCGAGGAGGTGAAACGCCGCGTCTATGTGCATTGCGGAGTGGAGCTCGAATGGGAAATCCAGCGGGTGGGCCGACCATGATACTCGATCGCAAACTTCACGTTGCCGTGCTGATGGGCGGCTGGGCCAACGAGCGCGAGGTCTCGCTGATGTCGGGCGAAGGCGTTGCCAAAGCGCTCGAGGAACGCCAGCACCGGGTGACCCGGATCGACATGGATCGCGATGTCGCAGCGCGCATCCGTGAGACTGCGCCCGATGTCGTTTTCAACGCGCTCCATGGCGTCCCCGGCGAGGATGGCACCGTGCAGGGCATGCTCGACCTGATGGGCGTTCCTTACACCCATTCCGGCCTCGCCACATCTGTGGTCGCGATCGACAAGCAGCTGACCAAGCAGGTGCTCGGTAGCCAGGGAATTCCTTTCCCCGGTGGGCGGATCGTCACCACCGAAGAGATTCACCGGCAAGATCCGCTGCCGCGCCCCTATGTGCTCAAGCCCGTGAACGAGGGCTCCTCGGTCGGCGTGGCGATCGTTACCGACGAGGCCAATTACGGCAATCCGATCGATCCGTCGGCCGAAGGGCCGTGGCAGCAGTTCGACCGCCTGCTCGCCGAGCCCTTCATTCGCGGGCGCGAGATGACCACGGCGGTGATCGACACCCCCGAGGGTCCGCGCGCGCTGATGGTCACCGAACTGGTGCCCAAATCGGGCTTCTACGATTTCGCCGCCAAATACACCGACGGCATGACCGAGCATGTCTGCCCGGCGCAAATCCCCGACCCGATCGCCGAATTGTGCCGCGAATATGCGCTGAAAGCGCATGTCCTGCTGGGCTGCGAGGGCACCAGCCGCACCGATTTTCGCTGGGACGACGAATTGGGCGAGGACGGGTTGTTCGTGCTCGAGACCAACACCCAGCCCGGCATGACCCCGCTCAGCCTGGTGCCCGAACAGGCGCGCCATGCGGGGATCGAATATGGCGAGCTGGTCGAGATGATCATCGCCGCGGCGCTTCGTAAATATGCTGGAAAACAGGCGCGCGAACAGGCGCGCAGGGCGGATCGCGATGGCTAAGGTTACTCGCTCGGCCTCGGGAGTGCGCCGTTCCGCGGCCACCCGCAACCGTCAGCAGAAGACCCGCGCGGCGAGGAAGCACACCGTCACGCTGTTCGACCGCGTGATGGCGCTGCTGCCCTTCACCGACGAGCAATTGCACAAGATTTTCCTGTTCCTCATCATCTCGGCGGCGCTTGCGGCAGCCTGGCTGGTCGCGAGCCTCGCCGGCGTGCCGCAGATGGCTCAGGCGCGGATGGCGGTGGCCGCTTCGGATGCGGGCTTCGAGGTGCGCAAGGTCAAGGTTACCGGCGTCGAGCGGATGAACGAGCTCAAGGTCTACGAACGCGCGCTGGCCGAGCGCGACCGGCCGATGCCGCTGGTCGATCTGCAGGCGGTGCGCGCCCGCCTGCTCGACCTGTCCTGGGTCCAGGATGCGCGCGTCTCGCGCCAGCTGCCCGATACGCTGATCGTCGACATCGTCGAGCGCCGCGAACACGCGGTGCTGAAGAAGCCGGGCCGGCTGATGCTGGTCGATGTGCAGGGTCACGAGCTCGAGCCGATCTCCGAAACCAATGCCAAGGACAAGCTGCTGATCGGCGGGCCGGGCGCGCAGACGCAGGTCGCGGCGCTCGACGATCTGCTGAAAGCCGCGCCGGCGTTGAAATCGCAGGTTGCCGAGGCCGAATGGGTCGGCAACCGGCGCTGGAACCTGACCTTCAAGACCGGCCAGGTGCTGGCGCTTCCCGAGGAGAAGGCACCCGCCGCGCTGGTGCGTTTTGCGACGCTCGATGGGCGCCATCGCCTGCTCGGCGGGCGCGCCACAGCGATCGACATGCGGGTGGCCGATCAGGCCTATTTCCGCTGCAGCGACGGGCCGTGCAATCTCGGCCAATTGGTCAAGACCGACAATTGATGGCCGGTCCGCGCATCATCCGCGCCTTTGCCGCGGTCAATATCGGTTCCTTCCGGGTTTCGGCCATGATCATGGGCGAGGACGAGAACGGCGCGATGGTGGTGCTGGGATCGAGCCACCGCAAGAGCGAAGGCGTCAAGCGCGGCTACATCACCGAAATGCGCGCCGCCAGCCACGCGATCCGCCAGGCGGTCGAGAAGGCCGAACAGAGCGCCGGAACCAATGTTTCGAGTGTCTGGATCGGTTGCGCCGGGGCCGGTCTCTACAGCCGCATCGCCAGCGTCGAGATCGCCATCGGCGGCCGCCGGATCGAGGACGACGACATCGAGCACCTGCTCTATGCCGCACGCGATCACATCCAGCCCGACGGGCGGATGGTCCTGCACGCGCAACCTGCGCATTACACGCTCGACGGCGCGCATGGCATCGCCAATCCGCAAGGCCTCCATGCCGAGGCGCTCGGGGTTGATATTCACGTGACGCTGGCCGAAGGCGCGCCGGTCAAGAATTTGATCGAGGCGGTCCAGATGGCCCATCTCGAGGTCGAGGCGGTGGTGGCGAGCCCGCTGGCCAGCGCCTATGCCTGCCTCAGCCCGGAAGAGCGCGATCTCGGCGTCGCGCTGATCGAGATCGGTGCCGACGTAACCAATGTCTCGGTCCATGCGGCGGGCATGTTGCTCGGATTGACCTCGATCCCGATCGGCTCGAACGACATCACCGATGCGCTCGCCTCGAACTTCGGCATTCGCCGCGGGCAGGCCGAGCGGCTCAAATGCGTTTCCGGTTCGGCGATGAGCAGTCCGACCGACCATCGCGAGATGATCCCGGTCAACGCGCCGGGCGATGATGTCGAAGGGCGGCTGGCGCGCGGCGCGGACGAGCACAACCGCGTCCCCCGCGCCGAACTGGTTGCAGTGGTGACCGAGCGGCTGTCCAACCTCACCGGAGAAATCCACAAATCACTGAAAACGATGGGCTTCTCTGGCGCGCGCAGTGGCCAGGTGGTGCTTACCGGCGGGGGTGCGGAACTCCACGGCATCGCCGAATTCATGCAGGCGGCGCTCGGTCGCCCCGTTCGGATTGGCAAGCCGCCGCGGCTGCAAGGGCTGCCCGAAGCGCATGCCACCCCTGGATTCGCAACGCTTGCGGGGCTGTGCCTCTATGCTGCGGACGACCCGGTCGACATCCGCTCGGTCGGCCCCAGCTACCAACCCACCAAGCGTTATCGCGGGATGGGTCTGGTCAATCGCGTGTTCCAGGCGGTCCGCGAATATTTCTGAGCCTGCCGTAACGGCGACCAACAGTGCGCGACCCTTGTGGAAAAGCCGATTAAAGCTTTGCAAGGTCGAATCAAACTGTGCCAAACTGTAACGAACCATTCTCAAATATCTGATTTCCCCGGAGCCAACCTCGATGAGCATCAATATCGGACCCGCATCTTCCGACGATCTGCGGCCGCGGATAACCGTGATCGGTGTCGGCGGGGCGGGCGGCAATGCGATCGCCAACATGATGCAGGCCCAGATCGAGGGTGTCGATTTCATCGTCGCCAACACCGATGCCCAGGCGCTCAGCAGCGCTTCGGCCGAAAAGCGCATCCAGCTCGGCCCGGACATCACGGGCGGGCTCGGCGCAGGCGCGCGCCCCGAAGTGGGCAAGGCTGCCGCGCAGGAAACGGTTGAAGAGATCGAACACGCGCTCGAGGGCGTGAACATGTGCTTCATCGCCGCTGGCATGGGCGGCGGCACCGGGACCGGTGCTGCCCCGGTCATCGCCGAGGCTGCGCGCAAGAAGGGCGTGCTCACCATCGGCGTGGTCACCAAGCCGTTCCTGTTCGAGGGCACGCGTCGGATGCGCGCCGCCGAAGCCGGGATCGAGGAGCTGCAAAAGCACGTCGATACGCTGATCGTCATTCCCAACCAGAACCTGTTTCTGGTCGCCAAGGCCGATACCACCTTCAAGCAGGCATTCGAGCTCGCCGACGAAGTGCTGCAGCAGGGCGTCCGCTCG
The DNA here is from genome assembly GCF_001678665.1 of Erythrobacter sp. QSSC1-22B. Classification (GTDB taxonomy): domain Bacteria; phylum Pseudomonadota; class Alphaproteobacteria; order Sphingomonadales; family Sphingomonadaceae; genus Qipengyuania. The sequence goes on along the minus strand of NZ_LZRP01000004.1, from coordinate 51,992 downwards.
ATCACCGACCTGATGGTCATGCCGGGTCTCATCAACCTCGATTTCGCCGACGTGCGTTCGGTGATGAGCGAGATGGGCAAGGCGATGATGGGCACCGGCGAGGGCGAGGGCGAGAACCGCGCGCTCGAAGCCGCCGAACGCGCCATCGCCAACCCGCTGCTCGACGGTGTCTCGATGGCCGGTGCCAAGGGCGTCATCATCTCTATCATCGGCGGCGAAGACATGAAGCTGCTCGAGGTCGACGAGGCGGCGAACCACATTCGCGAACTGGTCGACGAAGATGCGAACATCATCTGGGGCTCGGCCTTCAATCCCGATCTCGATGGCAAGATCCGTGTCTCGGTAGTTGCCACCGGCATCGACCAGCATGCGCAGACCTCGGCCCCCACACGTTCCGACACGCGCCCGTTCTCGATGGGCGAATCGCGTCCGCCTCAGCGCCCCGCACTCGACCTGCCGCGCCGCGCCGAAGAGAGCGAGCCGTTCGAGCTCAGCGAGGGCCTTTCTGCAGAATCCGAACCCTTCGACAGCGGCGCTGCCAAGACCTCGAGCGAACCCGACTATGGCGACGATGAACCGATGGAGCTCACCGAAGCGGAATATGCCGGTTCCGACGAGTCCGCTGACCAGAGCGGTTCGGCTGCCGGGCGCGCCGGGGGCGGGATGAGCTTTGGCGCGTCCTATCCCGACGCCGACGAGGACGATGTCGAGGATGTCGACGACATCGTCGATCCCCTCGCCGGTCTTCGCAACGAAAGCGACGATGAGTTCGACGATTTCGATGATTTCGACACTGATGCGGGTGACACTCCGCCGCGTACGCCTTCGTCGGAAGGCAGCGCGCAGCACTCGCCAGCCCCAGGTGGCAGCGAAAGCCGTGGAGCCACCAGCGAGAGCTCGGGTTTCGGGGCAGGCGCTTCGCAGGACGAGCTCGAGCTCGACGCCGACCAGATGGAGCCAGCGGACAGCCCGCTGGCTTCCAAGCCGACGCGGCGGCGCATGCCCGGCTCGGGCGACGCCGCACCGACTCCTGCACCCGGCCCCGCACAGGCCGCAGCACCGGCGGGACGCAGCGGCGCTGCTGCCGCTGGTGGCGCCGCCTCGGGCAGCACGCTGTTCGAACGCATGGCGAACCTCTCGCGCGGCTCCAGCACGCGGCCGCAGGAAGAGGACGACGAGGACGAGGATGGCGGCTCGGCGCTCAACATTCCGCGTTTCCTCGGTCGTCAGAACAACCAGTAGGGCGCGCAAGCCACTGGGGGCAGCACACGATTTCGATCATGAACCGATCGGGATCCCGAACGGGGCGACATCGCGCCGCGCCAGACACGGCAACGACGGAGCGTAACTCTTGCAATCGCTTGCCCGACTTTCCCTGAGCCTGACCCTGGGCCTGTCCCTGAGCGGGCTGGCACTCGCCGCGCTCCCGCAGACCGCGGCGGCGCAGAACGCGATGGTACAGCCGCTGCCGCCACCCGAGGCCGAGGATCTGAACGAAGCGCTGCGGCGCCTGTCGCGGAGCCCGTCCGATCTCGATGCGCTGCTCGAAGCTGGCGAGGCCTCGATTGCACTCGGCGACGGCGACGCGGCGATGGGGTTCTTCGTTCGCGCTCAGGATATTTCGCCCGGTAACGCGCGCATGAAAGCCGGGCTGGGGCGGGTCTTTCTTGCCGAGGGACGTGCAATCGAAGCGTTGCGCTTCTTCGCCGAGGCCGAAACCTCCGGTTATCCGCTGGTCGAGATGGCCGCCGATCGCGGACTTGCTTTCGATCTGGTTGGCGACAACCTCAGGGCACAGGAACTCTACCGCCTCGCACTGGCGCGCAACGACGACCCGGCGACCAGCCGTCGTCTGGCGTTGAGCCTCGCGATATCGGGAGAGAGGGCGCAGTTCGAGCGAGTTCTGCTGCCGCAGCTAAAGGACGAAGACCGCGCCGGGTTCCGCACTCGCGCCTTCGGTCTGGCCATACTTGGCGACGAGCGCGAGGCGATCTCCATCGCCGAGGCGCTGATGCCCACCGATCTGGCGCTGAGGATGACCCCCTATCTGCGCTATATGGCGCGATTGACCAAGGCGCAGCAGGCTGCAGCAGCCAATCTTGGCACCTTTCCGCGCGCGAGCGATATCGGGCGCGATATGCCCGGGATTGCCGGTTACTCGGTTCAGGGTGTCGCGATTTCCCGGCAAGCCGATGCTTCGTTAACGCCCAGCGGCCCGGTCATGGGATCGGACCGTCCTGCGCAGGCATCCAGCCGACCCGCCATCCCGGCGCGCCCGCCAAGCCGTGCCGAGCGACGTCAGGCCGAACGCAGCGAACGCCAGGCGCTGGCGGGCCTCGATCCGATGTCGCGCGCGCGGGCCAGATCGGAACAGGCCCGGGTGACGCCGGCACCGACACCGGCACCAGCACCAGCACCAGCGCCCACGCCCGCTCCTGCCGCGGCACCGATCCAGTCCAACACGCCAGCACCGGTGCAGACCCCGACCTCCGAGCCAGCTGCGACGCAATTGGCCATCGCCTTGCCCGCCGAGACGCCACCAGCGAATGTCTCGCCTGCACCCCTGCAGGGGCCGACCGTAGCGGCCGAGCGGGGTATCGAAACCTTCGACCTGCCTCCGGCCACCACCGGCCGTCCGGCCTCGGAACCGCAACTCGTTGCATCGATGGATCCCGGGCCGCTTCCGACCGGGACCCTTGAAGACGTCTTCGCCGAGTTCGGGGCACTCCCCACAGCATCGCCCGGGGCCACGCTGGGGGCGGTGGATGTCACCGCGATCCAGCCACCGCGCGAGCGCGCCGCTCCGCCGCCGCCCGCTCCCGAACGAGCTGCTCCGCCCGTCGTCGAGCATCCCTCGCGCCACTGGGTACAGGTGGCGACCGGACGCGATCGCGATGCGCTCAAGTTCGACTGGCGGCGCATTTCGCGAAACGCCCAGACCTTGCTCGACGGCAAGGGCCCCTTCGTCACCCCCTGGGTCGAGGCCAACCGCCTGCTCGCCGGTCCCTACCCCAGTGCTGCCGAGGCCCGTTCGGTGGTGACCAAGCTCAAGGAGCTTGAGATAGATTCCTTCACCTTCCAGAGCCCGCGCGGGCAGGAGATCGAGACGCTCGACTAGGCGGCGCGGGCGCTTGTGCACAGCGTTTGCACAGGCGAGACCGGTTCTCCCCAGCACCGAGGTCTCGCCCGATTGCCAAGCGCCGCGGCCTTCCGGCATTTACCCTCCATGATCTGGACGGGACGCAATCGGTGAGAGCGGTGGAAAGCTACGAAGTCGACGAAGATTGCGCGCCGATCGAGATGCTTACGGCATTGTTCGAGGCGCGTGGCTGGCCCTGCGAATCGACCGCCGACGAATTGAGCGGCGAGATTCAGGGCAGCTGGGCGACCTATCAGGTCAAGGGAATCTGGCGCGCGGAAGACAATGTGCTGCAGGTGCTGTGCCTGCCCGATGTCCGCGTTGCAAAGGAGCATCGCGCGGCGGCGAACGAGCTGGCCACGCTGGTCAACGAACAGCTCTGGCTCGGCCATTTCGACATCTGGTCCAACGGCGGCGTGCTGCTCTATCGCAACGGCACGTTGCTGGCCGACAATGGCATGCTCAGCCTTGTACAGGCGCAGGCGCTGATCGAAATCGCGGTCGATGAATGCGATCGCTTCTACCCTGCGTTCCAGTTCGTGCTGTGGGGCGGCAAGAGCCCTCGCGACGCGCTGGAGGCGGCAATGGTGGATGCCGCGGGCGAAGCTTGACCCGCCCGGGGGGCAGGCAACGAATTAGGGTTAATTCGCTTTGTCTCGAAGCCTTTCGGTTTTCCTTGAAAAACACTGTCGCAACGCCGATATTACGGACATGGAGCGGGGCGCATTGTGCGCAAATCTCCGCGCAAAGGAGTTGGATTTAAGATGGCCGATTGGAACGACACTGAACAGCGACGGACGGGCTTCAGCTCGGTCCCGCGCGCTGGCGACGCCGTTGCCCGGCGCGAAACCTTCGACGCGGGCCTGCGCTCGCATATGCTGTCGATCTACAATTACATGGCATCGGGCGTGCTGCTTACCGGCATCGTCGCGATGCTGACTGCGCGTTCGGGCTTTGCCTATACGCTGGCTCAGGGCGGACTTCTGTTCTGGGTGGTGGCTCTGGCCCCGCTCGGCTTTGTCCTCGCGATGAGCTTTGGCGCGAACAAGTTCTCGCGCGGTACGCTCCAGGCGATGTTCTGGGGCTTCGCGATCACGATGGGCCTGTCGCTCAGTTCGCTCTTGTTGATCTACACCGGCGAGAGCATCGCAGCGACCTTCTTTGCCACCGCGGGCGCCTTCGCTGGCCTCAGCCTGTTCGGGTACACGACCAAGAAGGACCTGTCGGGCTTCGGCACCTTCCTTGTGATGGGCGTGATCGGTCTGATCATCGCGTCGGTGATCAACATCTTCATGCAGTCGAGCATGCTGGAGCTGGCGATCAGCTTCCTCGGCGTGCTGATCTTCGCCGGTCTGACTGCCTATGATACGCAACGCCTGAAGCGCGAGTACGAGCATCTGCGCGGGACCGAGTTTGCCGGCAAGGCGATCATCCTCGGCGCGCTGAGCCTGTACCTCGACTTCATCAATATGTTCCTGTTCCTGCTGCGCTTCATGGGCGTCAACCGCGAGTAAGCACACTCGCCCCGTCGCAGGACGGACTCAACTGATCGGGCCCGGGGTGCTATTTGCATCCCGGGCATTTTCATATCTGGCAGGGGCGGTTAAGACCCATCGCTTAAGCCTGCATCAATCCGAGCGAATGTAGGCACCGAGAGATTCAAGCATGCCAGAAATGCATCAGGGAGGGTCGCAGCCCATGCGCCGCGCACGAATAGTTCACATCCGACTGGCCGCCGTTGCCGCCGCACTGGCCACTCTTGCCGCTTGCGCCACGCCGCCACCGCCTCCGCCACCGCCTCCGCCTCCTCCCCCGCCTGTCGAGGTGATCCCGGCACGGCCATTGCCGCCGGGCGGCGCCGCAGCGGTGATGACTATTCCGACCGTTGGCGTCGATGGCGTGCGGCAAACGGTCAACAGTGGCCTGTCGACGGCACAGGTCGTCTGGAACCTGCGCTCGGCGCTCAATGTCGCGGCGCTCAACTGCATGACAGCCGAACATGGCGGACTGCTGGCGAACTACGTTTCCTTCCTGGATCGCTACAAGAGCAAGCTGTCGGCTACCAACCGCGCGCTCGCGAGCGAATTTCGTACCGAATACGGGCCGACCTTCCGAGACGTGCAGGATTCCTACATGACCCGGGTCTACAATTACTTTGCGCTGCCCCCGGCGCAGGACCGGTTCTGCGATGCCGCTCTGGTGGTCAGCGCCGAGGCACTGGCGCCCGAGACGACCGATCTCGATCTCTTCGCCATGCAGGCGTTGCCGCGGATCGAACGCGAGTTCGAGACCTTCTTTCGCGCTTACGAGCAATATCGCACTGATCTCGCAGCATGGGATGCGCGCTACGGCCCGCCGACACCGGAGGTGAGGACGACCTTCTACAGCAACTCCAACGGCACACCATCGGTCGGCTCGGCTACAAACCCGGCCGCGGGGCAGACCGTGATCGAACTGCCTGCGGCGACCGAAGAGGAAGCCACCCCGATCGAAACCACGGCCACTCCCGCCTCGGATGCCGTGCCACCGCCCGCGCCGCTTCCGACGCAGGGGCCGATCATCCTGCCTCAAGAGATCTTGCAGTCGCCAGGATCGGATTACGGCCCCCAGCAGGACGGTGAGACCACAGGCAGCGAGTAGCGATCCCGCGTTTAAGGCTTTGCAGCGACGCGCGCATTCGCTAAGCCGCGCGCTCGTTCCCGTCCGGACGCCACCGTTCAGACGCGGGAGCGAGCGACCTGGAACGGGGCCGTAGCTCAGTTGGGAGAGCGCGTCGTTCGCAATGACGAGGTCAGCGGTTCGATCCCGCTCGGCTCCACCAGGTCCCTGATTTCACCCGGAAACACAGTCGTTTTCGTCCCGCACAAGCTGCGGCTTCCGCATTGTCTACGATTTGCGGGCGCCCGCTCGCCCTTGCGGTCCTTCTGGGTCCGTTCTAGCGCTGCTACAGAGGCAAAACGACGATGCATTTTCTCGACCAGGCCAAGATCTATCTCAAATCGGGCGGCGGTGGACCCGGCGGGGTCAGCTTTCGGCGCGAGAAATACGTCGAATACGGCGGCCCTGACGGCGGCAATGGCGGCAAGGGCGGCGATATCATCTTCGAGGCGGTCCAGGGCCTCAACACGCTGATCGACTTCCGCTATTCGCAGCACTTCAAAAGCCGCGCGCGGCGACCCATGGCATGGGCAAGGATCGCACCGGCGCCGGCGCCGACGATCTCGTGATCCCGGTCCCGGTGGGCACCCAGATCCTGTCCGAGGACAAGGAAGAGGTCCTTGCCGACTTCACCGAGGTCGGCCAGCGGATCGTCTTTCTCGAAGGCGGGATCGGCGGACGCGGCAACGCCAGCTACAAGACCTCGACCAACCGCGCACCACGCCAGCACCAGCCGGGCATTCCCGGGCAGGAGATGTGGGTTTGGCTGCGGCTCAAATTGCTCGCGGATGTCGGCATGCTGGGGCTTCCCAACGCAGGCAAGTCGACCTTCATCAACCAGGTTTCCAACGCCAACGCCAAGGTCGGCCATTACGCCTTCACCACGCTGGTGCCCAAGCTGGGCGTCGTGCGCCACCGTGCGCGCGAATTCGTGGTCGCCGACATCCCCGGACTGATCGAAGGGGCCGCCGATGGCGCCGGGATCGGCGATCGTTTCCTGGGGCATATCGAGCGCTGCCGGGTGTTGATCCATCTGGTCGATATTTCGGGCGACGATCCCGCCGAAGCGATGCAGATCGTCCAGGCCGAACTCGAGGCTTATGGATCCGGGCTAGCCGACAAGCCGCAGCTGATCGCGCTGAACAAGATCGACCTCGCCGATGACGAGCTGGCCGAAGGCTTCGCTGCGGAATTGCGCGAAGCGGGCGCGGAACGGGTGTTTAGCATCTCTGGGGCGACCGGCGCCGGCATGGAGGCGCTGCTCGACGCGGTGCTGAGCTATCTGCCCGACCGCACCACGACCGAGACCAAGGCCGCCGCCGTGGAGGATACCCAAGCGGCAGACCAGATCGTCTGGTCGCCGATCTGACGGGTCTGCGCTAGGTCTGCCGCCGATGGAGATCGCCAACCTTTCGGACCTGCGCCGCGCGCGGCGGCTGGTCGTCAAGATCGGCTCGGCGCTGTTGATCGAGGACGGCAGGCCGCGCGCTGAATGGCTGGGCTCGCTGGTCGGCGAACTGGCGGCGCTGCGCGAACACACCGAAATCATCGTCGTCAGTTCGGGCGCGATCGCGTTGGGCGCGGCGCGGCTGGGGCTTGCAAAGGGCGGGCGCGGCAGCCTTGCAGATGCGCAGGCCGCGGCTTCGGTCGGGCAGGTCGAACTGGCGCGGCTGTGGTCCGAGGCGCTCGACCGGCATGGCATCATCGCCGCGCAATTGCTGGTGACACTGGGCGATCTTGAGGACAGGCGCCGCTATCTCAATGCCTCGGCCACGCTCGCCCGGCTGATCGAGCAGGGCGCGGTCCCGGTGATCAACGAAAATGACAGCGTTGCCACCGAGGAAATCCGTTTTGGCGACAACGACCGGCTGGCGGCGCGGGTGGCGCAGGCCGCGCGCGCGGATGCAGTCGTGCTGCTCTCCGATGTCGACGGGCTCTACGACCGTCATCCGCGCGAAGCAGGGGCCGAGATGATCGAGCGGGTCGATGGCGTAACGCCCGCGATCGTAGCAATGGCTTCCGACGTCTCGGGATCGGGACTGGGGCGCGGCGGCATGGTCGCCAAGATCGAGGCGGCGCGGATCGCCGAGCGCGCCGGGATCGCGCTGGCGATCATCAACGGCACGGGTCATGCGCCGCTCGGCAAGGCGCTGGAGGCGGGGCGCGGAACGCTGTTTCTGCCCCAGCGCGACGAGGGTGCGCGCAAGGCCTGGCTGGGTGGGAGGCTGGCGATTGCCGGGGTGCTCAGCGTCGACGAGGGCTGCGTTGCGGCAATGGGCGAGGGTGCAAGCCTGCTTGCCGCCGGCTTGAGCGATGTCGAGGGCGAGTTCGTACGCGGCGATCTGGTGGCCATCCACGGGCCTAAGGGCGAGCGTCTGGGCCAGGGGCTGGTCGAATACGCCAGCGACGAATGCCGCGCGATCATGGGCTTGCGCGAAGCCGAGCAGGCGGAACAGCTGGGCTATGCGCCGCGCGCCGCGGTTGTCCATCGCGATCACATGGTGCGGGCGTGACTCTCGCGGTGACCGGCGCGACCGGTTTCGTCGGGCGGGCGCTGCTCGATGCGGCCGAGTGCGGCTCGGCGAGCTTGCGCGCGCTGGCCCGCCAGCCGCAGGCACCACGCGAGGGGGTCGAGTGGATCGCGGGCGATCTTGCCGATGAGACCGCGCTGGCAAAGCTGGTCGCGGGAGCGGACGCGGTCGTCCATATCGCTGGCCTGACGAATTCCACCGACCCGAGCGCGTTTGGGCCAGCCAATGTCGATGGAACGGCGCGGCTGATCGACGCGATGAAGGCGGCCAGGGCGAAGCGGCTGGTTTTCGTATCCTCTCTCGCCGCTCGGGAGCCCTGCCTGTCCGCCTATGGCGCCTCGAAGGCGGAAGCCGAGGCGATCGTCGAGGGCAGCGGGCTGGACTGGACCATCGTGCGCCCGCCGGGCGTCTACGGACCGCGCGATGTCGATTATCTCGAGATGTTTCGCAGCGCCCGGTTCGGATTCGTGCCCTTGCCGCCGCGCGGGGCCAGTTCGATCATCCATGTCGCCGATCTCGCGCGGCTGCTGCTGGCGCTGGTCGATGCCCCGCTGGCGCTGGTCCGCAATCGGGTTTTCGAACCCGACGACGGGCGCGAGGGCGGGTGGAGCCACGCGGAGCTGGCAAAGGCGATCGGCGGCGCGATCGGGCGCAGGGTTTGGGCGCCGAATCTGCCCAGACCATTGCTCGACCTGGCGGCGCGGGCGGACCGGTTGATCCGCGGCAGCAGGGCGCGGCTGACGGCAGACCGCGTGGGTTACATGGTCCATCCCAACTGGGTCGCGCGTTCGTCGAAGAATGTCCCCGAGGCGGTCTGGAGGCCGTCCATCGACGGTGAGGCCGGATTGCGCCAGACCGCGGAATGGTATCGCCGCGAGGGTTGGCTCTAGAGCGTCAGAGGAATGGTTCCTCGCCAGGCTGGTGGATGCCGCACTCGACCTTGTCCCAACCCTTCCAGCGGCCCGAGCGCGGGTCTTCGCCCGGAGCGACCTTGCCGGTGCAGGGCGAGCAGCCGATCGACGGATAGCCACGCTCGACCAGCGGGTGGCGCGGCAGCTCGTGTTCGGCAAACCAGTTGGCGATCCGGTCGGCATCCCAGTCGATCAGCGGGTTGATCTTGAGCCGCCCCTGCACATCGGAGGTATCGATTTCGAACCGCGGCAGTTGGGCGCGGGTCGAGGACTGGAACGCCTTGCGTCCGGTGAAGGTGGCATCATAGCCCGCCAGAGCTGTGGCAAGTGGCCGCACCTTGCGGATCTCGCAACAGCCATCGGGGTCGAACGACCAGCGCAGGCCAGTATCGTCCTTGGCCGCTAGTTCGTCCAGATCGGGGTACAGGTTGACCAGATTGGTCAGCCCAAGTCGTTCGACCAGCGCATCGCGATAGGCGAGCGTTTCGGGAAAGTGCTTGCCGGTTTCGAGGAACAGCACCGGAATGCCCGGATCGATCTGCGACAGCAGGTGCAGCAGCACCGCGCTTTCCGCGCCGAAGCTGGAGACGGTCGCGAGATCGCCGATCAAATCGTCGTCGATCACCGCGCGCAGCATCTCCTGCGTGTCGCTGCCGCGGAACATGCGGTTGAGGCGGATCGCGTCGTGCTCCGAAAAGCGCGGCCGCGTGTCGAGCCGGTCTATGGCGCGGAGCTCGTTCATGCGTGACGCTTGGTCCAGATCGGGGTGCGATCGTCTGCGGCGGACTGGTAGACATCGGGCCAGCGCGCCAGCGCCGCCTCGACATCGCCTGCATCGAGCGGGGCGTCGGGATCGAAGGAATCGAAGCCGCAGCGGCGCATATAGGCGAGCTGATCGACCAGCACATCGCCCACGGCGCGCAATTCGCCATCGTAACCCGCCTCGCGCAGGATCCGGGCGGCGGAATAGCCGCGCCCGTCGCCGAAAGCGGGGAAATTGACCTCGACCAGCTTTACGCGGGCGAGATGCGGGATCAGCTCGCGCGCTTCGTCGCCCGGTTCGATCCGCACCGCGAGCGCATCGTCCTGATCGACGAAGGCATCGACGGTCACTGCCGCGTGACTGGCCGCCTTGTCGTCGCGGTAGCGCAGCAGGCCGCTGTTGTGGCCCTGGCCATCGCTCTGGGGGCCATCGCTGTGAGTAACCGGATCAGCCATAAAGCGCCTCCTTGAACGGGGTCATGCCGATGCGGCGGTAGGTATCGAGGAAGCGTTCGCCTTCGGTGCGTTCGCGTAAGTAGACATCGGCGGCGGTTTCGACCGCGTCGACGATCCCTTCTTCGGAGAAACCCGGGCCGGTGATCTTGGCGAGCGCGGTGTCTTCCGCCTCGCTGCCGCCGAGCGAGAGCTGGTAGTTCTCGACGCCTTTGCGATCGACCCCAAGGATGCCGATATGGCCCGCGTGGTGATGGCCGCAGGCGTTGATGCAGCCCGAGATCTTGAGCTTCAGCTCGCCCAGCGCCTCACCCTTGCCGCTCGCCTCGAACCGCTCGGAAATCTTCTGCGCCACCGGGATCGAGCGGGCGTTGGCGAGGCTGCAATAGTCGAGCCCCGGGCAGGCGATGATGTCGCCGATCTGGTCGAGATTGGGGGTCGAGAGCCCGGCCCCGTCGAGCGCGCGCCAAACCGCGGGCAGATCGGACTGGTGGACATGCGGCAGGACGATGTTCTGGGTGTGCATGACCCGCAATTCGTCGAAACCGTAACGCTCGGCGAGATCGGCCATCAGCCGCATCTGTTCGGCAGTAGCATCGCCCGGAATGCCGCCCACCGGCTTGAGGCTGATCACCGCGGAGACGTAGCCAGGCGCCTTGTGCGGGTTGGTGTTGCGCCGCACCCAGCGCTGGAATGCAGGCTCGGACGCGGTCTTTGCAGGCTCATTGGAAGCCGAAGCTTCGTCGGCTGCGCGGAACTCGGGATCGGCGAAGAAGGTGCGGATCCGCTCCAGCTCGGCGAACGGCGGTTCGACGCCCTGGTCGAGCATATGCGCGTATTCAGCATCGACCTGACGGGTGTATTCCTCCGCGCCGAGTTCGTGGACGAGGATCTTGATCCGCGCCTTGTACTTGTTGTCGCGGCGGCCGTGGCGGTTGTAGACCCTGAGGCAGGCCTCGGCATAGGTGATCAGCCGGTCGAGCGGCACGAACTCGTTGATGCAGGGCGCGATCATCGGCGTGCGGCCCATCCCGCCGCCGACATAGAATTGCGCGCCCAGCTCGCCGCCCTGCTCGCCATCGCGCTCGACGATGCGGATGCCGATATCGTGCAGCTTCATCGCCGCGCGATCTGTCGTCGACGCGATCACCGCGATCTTGAACTTGCGCGGCAGATAGGCAAACTCGGGGTGGAAGCTCGACCACTGCCGCAGGAGTTCGGCATAGGGTCGCGGATCGACCAATTCATCGGCGGCGGCTCCGGCGAAATGGTCGGAACTGATGTTGCGGATGCAATTGCCGCTGGTCTGGATGGCGTGCATCTCGACGCTGGCGAGATCGGCAAGGATGTCGCCCGCATCTTCCAGCTTGATCCAATTGTACTGGATGTTCTGCCGGGTGGTGAAATGGCCGTATCCGCGGTCGTATTTCTCCGCGATATCGGCGAGCGCGCGCATCTGATCGCCGCCGAGCGTGCCATAAGGCACCGCGACGCGGAGCATATAGGCGTGGAGCTGGAGATAGAGCCCGTTCATCAGCCGCAGCGGCTTGAACTGGTCCTCGGTGAGCTTGCCCTCGAGGCGACGGCGGCACTGGTCGCGGAATTCCTCGACCCGGGCGTCGACCATTGCCTGGTCGTAACTATCGTAGCGGTACATCAGATCACCCACTTGCCGATATCGGGATCGGTTGGCTTGAGAGAGAGGTCGAGGCGCACGGTCGGGCCGAGTGCGCGGACCCGGTCCTTGATATGCGCCGGGCGGGCGCTGCCCGCGTCGAGTTCGGCGTCGATCGCATAGGGGACGTTGACGCGGCGGGCCGCTTCTTCGCGCAAGGCGATCTCGTCCTCGTTGCCGGTGACATCGACGGCATCCTCCACGCGCAGCGACCAGTCGCTGCCGGTCCACCAGGTGACTGCTCCGGTCTTGAGGTCGTTGCCGGTCAGAATTCTCATTGCGCGGTTTCCTGTACAAGGTTCGCCAGCGTTGCATCCTCGCGCGCGGTCACTTCGCCGATGACGATCAGCGCCGGGCTGACGACGCGCTCGCGCTCGACCAGATCGGGGAGCGCGGCGAGGGGGCCACGGAGCACGCGCATGGCAGAACGGGTGGCGTTTTCGATAATGGCGATTGGCATATCGGGGGCGAGGCCATCGGCCATCAGCTTCTCGGCGATCTGCGGCGCGGTCTTGACGCCCATGTAGATCACCAGCGTGCGGCCCTTGCCCGCGAGTCCGGCCCAGTCCTGTTCGGCGAGCCCCTTGCACTGGCCGGCGACGAAGCTGACCGCGCTCGATGCGTCGCGATGGGTGAGCGCGATCTGGGCGGCGGCGGCGGCACCATTGGCGGCGCTGATCCCGGGGACGATCTCGACCGCAACCCCGGCGGCGCGCGCGGCTTCGGCTTCTTCGCCGCCGCGTCCGAACACCAGTGGATCGCCGCCCTTGAGCCGCACCACCATCCGTCCGGCGCGCGCTTCGCGGACCAGCAGCGCGTTGATTTCGTCCTGCGCCATGCTGTGATGCGCCCGGCGCTTGGCAACCGAGATGCGTTCGGCATCGGGGCGGGCAAAGTCGAGAATCTCGTCGGAGACCAGGCCATCGTGGACGATCACATCGGCGCGCGCGATCAGCCGCGCCGCGCGCAGCGTCAGCAGGTCTGGATCGCCGGGCCCGGCGCCCACAAGATGGATGATGCCTGTTTCTCGCATGTGGGGAAAATGCCTCTGCGGTGGCTTCGGCGCCAATCAGAATGCTTGTGCGTCTGCACAGTTCTGCTTTTGAAATGTGGGCTAGCCGCCCGCGAAGCTAGCCTTTGCCGCTCGTGCCATCTGCCGCCTGGCGTTGGGCCAGCGCCTCGATCAGGCGTTCGAACTGCTCGCTGTCGCGCAAATTGATGTCGCGCTGCGGGAACGGGATCTCGATATCGTGCTCCTTGAACAGCCACCACAGCCGCTTGAGGACCGCGGAGCGCACGTTGCCGACGCCTTCTTCCGGGTCCTGGATCCAGGTATGGATGACGAAATTGACCGAGGAGTCGCCATATTCGCTCATCCACACGGTGGGCGGCGGCGTCTTCAGCACGCGGGGCGCATCCTTCGCCGCCTCGAGCATCAGCTCTTCGGCCTTCTTCATATCGGCGCCATAGCTGACCCCGACCGGGATCTGCATGCGGACGTTCTTGGACGAGTAGGACCAGTTCTCGACCTGATTGATCATCAGGTTCTCGTTCGGGATCAGATACTCGCGCTGGTCGCGGGTGGTGACCGAGACCGCGCGGACGCCGATCTTGCGAATCTGGCCGAAGGTCTCCTTGCCCGTCATATCCGCTACCGCAATCACGTCACCCGGCTTGATCGACTTGTCCATCAGCAGGATGATCCCGGCGATCAGATTGCCGAAGGTCTTCTGCAGGCCGAAGCCGATGGCGAGACCGAAAGCGCCCGAGAAGACCGCCAGCGCGGTGAGGTCGACACCCAGGAGGTCGATGCCGATGAAGAACGCCATCCCCCAGACGACGATGGTGAGGATTTTGCGCCCGAGCAGCTGCTGCGTATCGTCGAAGCCGGTGAAACGGCGCAGGAGCCAGTTCAGGGATCTGGTTGTGAGCCATGCCACCGTAAGAACGAAGGCGAGGATCGCGAGCACCACGAGCACATCCCAGACCGACAGGCGGAAGTCGCCCACGCTGATCGCCAGAGCATCGAGCGTGTTGAGGAAATCGCCGGCGATCTCGCTCTGCGCCGAAACCCGCTCGCGGATGTCTTCCGACGCGGCGACGCTGTCCGCTGCAGGGGCCGGGTCGGCGAGGCTCCAGGCCTGCTCGACCGGAGCCTCGTCGACCGGAGCCTGGTCAATTGCCGGTTCCGTTTCGTCGCCGGTATCGGCAGGAGTCGGCAGTGTCGTGACGGTCATAGGGTGTCCATGGCGGCGAAGGCCCGTTCGAGATCGGCGATCAGGTCCTCGGGGTCCTCGAGCCCGATCGACAGGCGGATGGCGTAGCGATCACCGTCCTGCCAGCCCCGCCGCGGCCAGTCCATCGCCGCGCGCACGGGTTCCACATCGAAGGGCAGGGCGAGGCTTTCAAACCCGCCCCAGCTATAGCCGATCCCGAACAGTTCCAGCGCATCGATCAGCCGGCAGCGTGCGGCGTCGTAGCGTCCCGACAGAACGAAGCTGAACAGGCCGCAGCCGCCGGTGAAATCGCGTTGCCAGAGCTCATGCCCAGCGTCGCCCGGACGCATGGGGCACAGTACATGCGCGACCTCGGCGCGCGCCGCCAGCCACTCAGAAAGCGCAAGCGCGGTGCGGGTGGTGCGCTCCAACCGCAGCTTCATCGTGCGCAAGCCGCGCAGCGCCAGCGCCGCATCGTCGGGCGAGACCACATGGCCGAGATCCTGCGCGGTCCGGCGCAGCGCGCGATACCAGCGCTCGCCTGCACTCGCCGCGCCCATCATCAAGTCGGAATGGCCGCCGACATGCTTGGTCAGCGCCTGCACACTGATATCGCAGCCGCGCTCCAACGCTGGAAAGCCGAGCGCAGTGGCCCAGGTGTTGTCGATCAGGCTCACGGCATCACGTTTGCGCGCTTCGGCGGCCAGCGCGGGAATGTCGCAGACCTCCATGGTGAGGCTGCCGGGGTTCTCCAGCCACACCGCTCGGGTGCGGTTACAGAAGGCCTCGCGATAGGCGTCTAGATCGAGCGGGTCGAAGAATCGCGCCTCCACCCCGAGACGTTTAAGCAGGCCTGTCGCCATCGAGCGGCTGGGATCGTAGGCATTGTCGGCCACCAGCAGCACATCGCCGGGCTTCACAACCGCCAACAGTGCACCGGCGATCGCTGCGACCCCGCTGGGGTAGAGCACCGTGCCATGCGCGCCCGGTTCGAGCTCGGTCAGAGCCTCGGCCAGCGCCCATTGCGTTGGCGAGCCACGGCGGCCGTAGAAAAAATTGCCATCGGCATTGCTCTTCGTGCCCGCGCGCAGCTCGGCACAATCCGTGTAGAGATGCGTGCTGGCGCGATAAACCGGCGGGCTGACGACATGCGGATCGGGGCTACGCCCGCCAGTGACCAGCCTCGTGGCTGGCGATAATTGGTTGCGATTGTTCTTGCTCATGCTGCGCGCGGGGCTCCGGTTTGCTTGGGTGTGGCAGGATCGGCGCCCCATTCGGCCCAGCTGCCATCGTAGAGCGCGGTATCCTCCACACCGGCGAGATGAAGCGCGAACAGCAGCACCGAGGCGGTCATCCCGCTCCCGCAACTGGCGGTGATCGGCCGGTCGAGATCGATCCCGGCCTCGCGGAATAAAAGACGCAATTCGTCCGGGGATTTGTAGGTGCCGTCGGGGGTGAACAGGTCGCGGAAGAACAGATTGCGCGCGCCGGGGATATGGCCGCCCTCCAGCCCATGGACCGCGTCGGCAGTGGTACCGAGAAAGCGCGCGGCATCGCGGGCATCGATAACCTGCTCGGCGCCGGTCGCGATATTGTCGAGCATGTCTCGCTTGCTGCGGATGCGCGCCATGGGCGCGGAGGCGGTGAAATCCGACGCAGGCGGTTCGACCGCACCGCTCTCGGTCGGGCGATCTTCGGCTTGCCACTTGGCCCAGCCGCCATCGAGCAACACCACATCGGTCAGCCCGAACATGCGAAAGATGAACCAGGCGCGCGCGGCGCTGGCGATCGCGCTGTCATCGTAGATGACGATCCGGCTCGTCGGGGTGATCCCCAGCGCAGAGGCACGAGCAGCGAATTGTTCGGGCGTGGGCAGCGTATTGGCGACAGGCGCGGCGGTATCGTGAAGGCTGGGAAGGTCGAGAAAGCGCGCGCCGGGAATATGGGCGGCAGCGAAATCGTCGCGCGGGTCGCGCGTCACATCGGGAAGGTGCTTGGTCGCGTCCAGGATGACGAGATCGGGCTCGGCGAGATGCGCTGCCAGCCAATGCGTCGAAACGAGTGGGTCCATGCGCTTCAACTAGCGGGCCGCGGGTTCCTAGTCGAGCGCGCTAGTCGAGCACCCGTTGCGCCAGCGGTTCGTAGCCACGCGGACCCTCGTCGAGCCGGAACGGCTGGAGTCGACTGCTGCCACCGGTGCCTTGCTGCCCGACAACCACCGTCTGCGCCTGCGGATCGATGCCTTCTGCGGTGGCGCGCAGCCGCAACAGCGGCACCAGCAGCGGGGTATTGCCCTGACGCAGGATTCCCGCTTGGGACAATTGCAATTGCACCCGGCCCTCGAAGCGCGCCGACTGACCCGGGGAGAGGCGGGGCATGGTGTGGCGCGGCTCGAGCGCGGTCGCTGCCATGGCAACCTGCTCCTCGACCGGGCGATCTCCGCTCGCCGAACCCAGATCTGCCTCGATTACCACATTGGTCAGCGCCTCGGCTCCACGGTTGAGCACGGTGAGGCGATAGCTCAGTGTCGCGGCCATCACGCTGCGGCTCAGCCGGATCGCCTCAGGGCGCAAGGTGAGCGTAGCGCGGGGCGAGGCAATGGCCGCACCGCCATCCTTGCGCACCACCGGGGGTTCGATCCGCAACGGAACGGCGCGGGATCGGCGGAGCCACCAAGCGATTCCGATCGCCAGCACGGCGAGCAGACCCAGCCCGGTGAACAACCACCATGCCGGCGTACCCTCCTCCTCCACCGTCGCAACACCGGGGGCGGGGTTTGGCGTAGCGGCAACGGCTGGCGTATCGGGGGGCGGCGCGGCTTCGCCGCTGTCAGCCTCGAAATCGGGCACCTCGGGCCTCGCATCGGGTGTCGCCATGCTCGGTGGTGCTGCCGGGGCGTCACGGTTTGCCGGCAGCGTGATGGTCTGCGTCGCTTGGGGGCGCGGCTGGGTGCGAGGGGGCGGTGTCGCCACCGGACTGCGCACGGGGCTTGGGGTCGGGGTCGCTACCGGGGTTGGCACCGGGGTGGGGATGGGCCTTGGCCGCACCGGTGCGCCGCTCTCGCTATCGACCGGGCCCTGAACGGTCGGGGTCGGCGTGGCCGTGGGCGCCGGGTTCGGCGGCAGCTGAAAATCCTGCACCGATTGCGCCGATGCAGTCACCGGTCCGACAGCGAGGGCCAGGGCGAACAGCGAAAGTCTGGATGTGAAGCGGGTCATTGCCAAGCTTAGGTAGGGAGGAACCGAGCGTGTCGGGAAGCCGCGCTGAATAGGCTGTGAAGCGCAGGCTTCCAAGCGATCCCTTGCGCATATCTGTCGGAAGCGGCAGGAGCGCGGCATGGGCACCACACCAAACCCCAAGTTTCTTGGACAGGACAGCTCGCTTCCCGCTTCGCCCGAAGCGGCCGAACTGGACTATGTCCCCAATCCGCGCACCGGCGAGCTCTATCTCGTTCGCTTCGCGGTGCCCGAATTCACCTCGCTGTGCCCGGTCACCGGTCAGCCCGATTTCGCGCATCTCGTGATCGACTACGCCCCCGGTGAGACCATTGTCGAATCCAAGAGCCTCAAGCTCTTCCTCGGCAGTTTCCGCAACCATTGCGGCTTCCACGAGGATGTGACCGTCGGGATCGGCAAACGGTTGTTCGACGAGATGAAGCCGAAGTGGCTGCGGATCGGCGGTTATTGGTATCCGCGGGGCGGCATACCGATCGATGTCTTCTGGCAGAGCGCTGCTCCGCCCGAAGCACTCTGGCTCCCCGATCAAGGGGTCGCATCCTATCGAGGGAGGGGTTGATGAAGAACTTTCTGCACAGATTGCCCGAATACGCGTTGTGGCTGTCGCTGGCGGTGCTGGCCTGGTTCGTGTTCGCGGTGTTCGCGCCCAAGCTCGGCGTGATCGGCTGGCAAACCGGCTTTGGCTTCATGACCGTACAGGCGGGGCCGATCCTGCTCGGAATCGCGGCATTGGTCGCGCTTGTCGCGCTGGCGCTGGCGTTCTTCCGCACGCCGCGCGGGGTGTGGTGGAAAGCAGCGCTCGCCCTCGCGATACCGGTTGTGCTGTTCGCCGGGTTGCTGTCGGTCCGCGCGCAGGGCGATGCCGCCCCGCCGATCCACGATGTGGCGACCGACGTATACGACCCGCCGCAATTTTCGGCGCAGACGCTGGCGATGCGCGAGGAATGGGGCGCCAATGCGCTCAACGATTATTCGACCCCGCTCGGCCGACTCGAAATGTGGCAGGACAGGGTAGACCCTAACCTTGCCATCAAGACGCATGCCGATGTGATCGCCGAGAACTACGGCGATCTGCAGCCGATCGCGACCGGGCAGGTCAGCCAGGAACAGGCGCTCGACGCCGCGGTTGCCGCGATGGCCGACATCGGCCTGCAGGACATCCGCCGCGATCCCGCCGCCGGAACCGTCGAAGGCGTGGCTGAAACCTTCGCCTATGGCTTTCGCGACGATGTGATCGTGCGGATCCGCGACGGGCGGATCGACATGCGCTCGGCCAGCCGGGTCGGCTTGTCGGATCTTGGCTACAACGCCGAGCGTCTCCGCAAACTGTCGGACGCGATAAGGAAGCGGCTGGGGAATTAATCGCCGGCCCGGCCCGGCCCGGGCAGTTCTCAACGGTCAATGCAGTCATGAGCTTTGGTGCTGTGCTCGGGATCGGCGAAGACCTTTATCCGCTGCCATGGCGCGCTCACGACTACGATACCGGTGAGGGCGGCTATCTGGTCGAGATCGACAAGGACAGGCTCAACGGGGCGCCTTCTTACAAGCGTGGCGCGGAGCCCGAGTTCACCCGTCAGTGTGGCGAACGGGTCTATGCCTATTATGGCGGTATGTACCGATTTTGCGCCAGGCGGAGCGGGCTGGACTTCGGAGCGTCCTGAACGCTGTCGCACCCCGTCTCGGCAAGCGAGATTGCCTCAGCCCTCACCGACAGATCGCTGCGTTTGCTCAGACGCCCTCTTCGCATTCGGTATCGTCTTTTGCAGTGAAGCCGAGCTTTGCGCGGTCGCCAGAGGCGGCGGGATATCCCTCATCCCGGGATGATCTCATCAAGGGTCAGAGATTGAATTCGATCGTGAGTTGGAGTTAGAAGGATCCCATTCGACAACGGACGTGCCGAGAGCTTGGCCTCCGCCCCTAGGCAACCTATTGAATGGTCCCATTAATGAGTGCCAAATCACCCACTGATCCACTGGACTTTCTTGCGGATGGTGGAACGATGGCGCAAATGATGCGGGAACTCGATCAGAGCAGTACCGCGCTCGGATCGCCGGTGAAATGGGCGGCCTCTCTCCAATCGGTCGTCTCTCTGATGGTGAATTCGCGCTTTCCCATGTTCGTCGCTTGGGGCGAAGAACTCAGCCTGCTCTACAACGATGCTTACGCGGCAATCCTGGGTGAGAAGCACCCCCGGGCGCTGGGACGACCGTTCGAGGAAGTCTGGAATGAAATCTGGGATGATCTAACCCCCTTGGTCGAAAGTGCTCTGCAAGGGCGGGCGTCGTGGCTCGAAGATTTGCCGCTTACGATGAACCGGCACGGCTATGACGAGGCAACCTGGTTCACATTTTCGTATTCTCCCGTGAGAGGCGAGAGCGGCGAGATATGTGGCCTTTTTTGCGCCTGTACCGAGACCACCGAGAAGGTGCTCGCGATCCGTAGCATCAAGGCCGAACGGGCGCGGCTCGAGAACCTCTTCGAGCAGGCGCCGGGCTTTATGGCGATGCTTTCGGAGCCGGAACATACCTTCGAATTCGTCAACAAGGCATATCAGCGATTGATCGGAGACCGGCCGGTGATCGGGCTGACAATCCGGGAGGCGCTTCCCGAGCTTGTGGATCAAGGCTTCTACGAACTGCTCGACACGGTTTACCAAAGCGGCCAGCCCTATATCGGTCGGCAGCAACCGGTCCGACTGCAGAGAACGACGGATGGGCCGATCGAGCAGGCCTACGTCGATTTTATCTATCAGCCTGTTAAGGACGCCGACGGAAAGGTTACCGGCATTTTCGCCGAAGGCTACGATGTCACGGAGCAGCGGACAGTTGAGGCGCGCCTCGAATCCCATGCCCGCACACTCGCCATCCTGAACCGGACGGGCACGGAACTCTCGTCCGAACTCGACCTCGATAAGGTTGTACGCCACGTGACCGATGCCGGGGTGGCGCTTACGGGCGCTCAGGTCGGAGCCTTTTTCTACAATACCAAGGATGCCGAGGGAGAGAAGCTTACCCTCTATCACCTCTCGGGTGCAGAGCGCTCCCAGTTCGACAAATTTGGGCCTCCGCGCGAAACCGACGTCTTCAATCCCGATGCCGAGAGCTCCGGCCTCGTTCGCTCCGCGGATATCACCAGCGACCCCCGCTACGGCAACACCGATCCCCCATTCGGTATTCCCGAGCATGATCTACCGGTAAGGAGCTATCTCTCGGTGCCGGTAAAGTCCCGGTCGGGCGAAGTGATCGGCGAACTGTTCTTCGGTCATGAAGAGCCCGCCATGTTCTCGGAGGCTCATGAGGAGTTGATCCTCGGTATTGCCTCCCAGGCCGCCAGTGCCTTCGACAATGCTCAGCTATACCGCGAAGCCGAGATGGAAATCGCTCAAAGGAAGAAGTTCGAGGCGCGGCAGGTCCTGCTTATCAACGAGCTCAACCATCGGGTGAAAAACACCCTGGCGATCGTGCAGGGATTGGCACAGCAATCCTTCAAAACGGACCTTCCGACCGAGGATGCAAAGGCATCCTTTGGAGCTCGGCTGAACGCGCTGGCCGCGGCGCACAGTTTGCTGACGCGCCAGAACTGGGAGGCGGCTCTTCTCTCGGAAACCATCCATGATGCAGTCACTGCGGCTGCTGGCGAGACCGCCAGCCGCATCGTCGCAGAAGGACCGGATGTCGTCCTGCCTCCGCAAACGGCAGTTACATGGGCGATGGCGATACATGAGCTGTGCACCAACGCGATCAAATACGGTGCGCTTTCAAACGAATCCGGCACCGTAACGGTGCGATGGAGCATTGCCGAGACAAAGGGCCGATCGCATTTGCACCTGGAATGGACGGAGGCTGGAGGCCCCGCAGTAACAGCTCCACCCAAAAGAGGCTTTGGATCGCGTATGATAGAAAGAGCGCTGGCGTCGGAATTGCAGGGCGACGTTACCCTCAATTACGAGCCGTCAGGAGTGCGGTGCGTCATCGACGCACCGCTGCCGCAACCAAAATGATTGAACGCACCTCCGCGCTCGTCCTCGAGGACGAACCGATCGTCGCCTTCGCGGTGGAAGATATGCTGATCGATCTGGGCTTCGATCCGGTGCACGTGGCCACGACCTTGGACGAAGCGTATCGATGTCTCGAAAAGTTCACTCCGGGCGCTGCGGTTCTGGATGTCAACATCAGGGGTGACCGAAGCTACGGCGTGGCAGAAGCTCTGGTCAGTCGGGGTGTGCCGTTTGTGTTCGCGACCGGATATGGCGAGGCCGAGCATCCCGAGGCATTCAGGGGTGTATCAACTTTGACCAAGCCCTACGATCAAGCCCAGCTCAATGCTGCGCTGGAAGCTTTTCTCTGATTGAAATCCAATTCGGCCAAGCCCGACGCCGCATCTCCTCGGCTTCACCGAGCAATCGCGGCCCGCGGTTGAAAGCGAGAGCGCTTGCCGCCCTGCTGCGCCAGCCTGCTTTTCCGACAAAGAAAAACCCCGCAAATCCAGCGATTTGCGGGGTTTTCGAATGGTGGGCGTAGAGAGAGTTGAACTCCCGGCCCCTGCGATGTCAACACAGTGCTCTACCACTGAGCTATACGCCCACGATATCGAATATATCGCAGCCCTGTAAGGGTGCTGCGACAGGCGGGCCGTTTAGCGAGAGGTCCTTGCACACGCAAGAGGTCATTCGCGTGAATTCGAAGCTTTGCCCGCAGAGGTCCGGCTAGAGGATCGCCGAGATCCGGTCTTCGAGCACGCGCTCGACCTCGAGCACCAGATCCTTGAGGTGGAAGGGCTTGGACAGCACCTTGGCCAGCGGCTGTTCGCGGCTGGCCTTGAGCGTCACCGCGGCGAAGCCGGTGATGAACATCACCTTCGTATCCGCGCTGATCTCGTTGCAGCGCTGCGCCAGCTCGATCCCGTCCATTTCGGGCATGACGATGTCGGACAGCAGCAGGTCGTAGTGCTTCGAATGGAGCAGCGGCAGTGCCGCGGTACCGCGGTCGACCGCATCGACTGCGAAGCCGGCTTTCTCCAGCGCGCGCACC
Source organism: Erythrobacter sp. QSSC1-22B (assembly GCF_001678665.1). Lineage (GTDB taxonomy): Bacteria > Pseudomonadota > Alphaproteobacteria > Sphingomonadales > Sphingomonadaceae > Qipengyuania. Next base: position 29,381 of record NZ_LZRP01000004.1, on the reverse strand, counting down.
AGATAGGACCGCATGGCATCGTCGTCTTCGGCGAGAAGGATTTGGGCGCGATGAAAATCTGTCATGCCGAATGCCATAGGCCATCCACCTTAAAAAAGCCTTGGAGGATTTGCACCTGTCCACCGCTGGGGCAGGTCTGCCGCGGGGAATGGTTTTGACTTGCGCCCGTGATCCGTCCAGCAACCGGGTATGGCATCATCGAGGATCATCGCCTGGCCGGTCTCCGGCACTTCCGAAGGCGGATGCATCCCCGGCACGCAGGACCCCGCCTTCACCCTGCACGTTCCCGAGCGGCTGACGCTGCCGATCGTGATCGCGGCGCCGCATGGCGGACGCCATTATCCACCCGGTATCGAGGCCACGATGCGCGAGCCCGAATGGTCGCAGCTGCGGCTGGAGGACCGTCTGGTCGACCGGCTGGCGCGCGAGGTGGCCGCGGCCAGCGGGGCGGCGCTGCTGGTGGCGCATGCACCGCGTGCGCTGCTCGACCTCAACCGTGCCCCCGACGATATCGACTGGTCGATGGTGCAGGGCGAGGGTGCACCCCGCGCCAACCGCCTGGCGAGTTCGGCCAATCGCCGGTCGCGCAACGGGTTGGGGCTGGTTCCACGGCGCCTTCCCGGGCTGGGCGAGATCTGGCGCGACGCGCTGACGCCAGCGGCGTTGACCGAGCGGATCGAAAGCATCCATCGGCCCTATCACGCTGCCTTGGGCGGTGTGCTCGAGCAGGTTCGCGACCAATGGGGCGCGGTGCTGTTGCTCGATCTGCATTCGATGCCGCCGCTCAAACCGCGCAGCGGGCAGGATCGACCGGCCGAATTCGTGATCGGCGATCGCTTCGGGTCATCCTGCAGCGACTTGCTTGCGGCCACTGCGCTGCGGCACCTTTCAGCGGCGGAGCGGCGGGTGGCGCACAACCGGCCCTATGCGGGAGGCTATGTCCTCGAACGCCACGGCTCGCCCCGCCGCGGGATCCACGCGCTGCAACTGGAGGTCTGCCGCACCGCCTATCTCGAAGCCGAATTGCGCGACGCCGGTCCGCGGTTTCCGGGGATGGTGCGGCTGCTGTCCGGGCTGGTGCGGGCGCTGGCGACCGAAACCGCCGCGCTCGGAGCGGACGGCAGGATGCGTCACGCCGCAGAGTAGGGGCTGCGCCCAAGAAAAAACCACCTCGCGCAAGAATGCACGAGGTGGCAAAGGTTCAGGGAGGGGGTGCATATCAATGCACCCGGCCGGGCAAGCTATGAGGGGGGATGCCGCCCGGCTCCCTGCAAGATGGCTGTGCTACCCGCCCGTTTCAAGTGGTCGGCACGGGGGAGTCGACGCCCGATCAGCGCACGCCCGCACCGTCCTGTCGCATCCGTTCCAGGGCCGGTGTCGGGCGGGGCGAAGCCTCGCCTAGTTGACGCTCTGCGGGGCGGGTGCCGAAGCGGCAGCCGGAGCCGTACCCTGCTGCACCTGGCGCGAGAAGATCGTGCGCATCAGGTCGAGCGAGAAGATATGGGCATGGATCAGCAGCAGGAGCCCGTTCTGGTTCCAGGTGCGCAGCTGGTCGCCGCGAACTTCGAGCAGCTTCTCCTGATTGACCATCTGGAAGCCGCGATAGATGTAGGGCTTGTCCGGATTGTCCTGCTGCTGGATCGAAATCTCGCCATCCATCAACAAATCGTGCTTCTTGAGCTCGTCGATGAACGCCTTGGTGCGCTGGCCCGACTGCTCGAACTGCTCGCAGAATTCGAGGATCCGCTTGGTGTTGTCCGAGGCCTGGCCTTCGTCGTTGAACAGCGCTTCGCCTTCCTCGAACTCGCCGATGGCCTCGCTGGTCGGGTCGAAGCAGAGCGAGAGCTCGTCCTTGTCCTGCTGGAGCTTGGCGAGCATGAAGGGATAGCGGCGGATATAGGCTGGCAGATAGACCGGCTCGTTGATCTTGCCCTTGTCGTCGACGAAGGTGTTCACGCCCTCGTTCATGCCCATCAGCGCCAGCGGCAGCGGATTGTCGCCGGATGAGAACACGATCGGATAATTGCGCTGAGCCTGGACGAATTCGTCCACCGTCAGCGGGATCGCGTGCGCCTTCTTCATGAAGTCCGCGCTGTCGAGCGAGCGCGTGCGCCATTTCTCGTGGTCGCGGCTGTTGAGCGGCATGAGGTCGTTGTAGAACAGGGGCAGGCTGGGCTGCGGCGCGCTGGCCATGAAGCGTCTCCGGATCGAGCTGGAATGTCGTTTGCGTCTCCCGGACGGATCCGGGAGACGCGTGGAAATAGGGCGCTTTAGGCGTTGCCGTTCGCGCGTGCAACCCGGACCAGCTTGCCCGGATTGAGGAGGCCGTGGGGGTCGAGCGCTTGCTTGACCGCACGCATCATCGCGAGCGCCACCGGATCGCCCAGCCGCTCCAGCTCTTCTACCTTGACCTGGCCGATCCCGTGCTCGGCGCTGATCGATCCACCCCATCGGGTGACGAGGTCGTGGACGAAACCGCTGATCGCCTGGCCCTGATCACGTTCCCACTCGCCGCGCACGGCACCGGGTGGGGCGAGGACGTGATAATGCACATTGCCGTCGCCGAGATGGCCGAAGGCGATCGCGCTGGTGCCAGGAAAGCGCGCTTCGACCTGTGGGATGGTTGCTGCGACGAAGTCGGCCATGCTCGCCACCGGCACCGAGATATCGTGCTGCATCGCCGGGCCGATCGCGCGTTCGGCCGGCGATATCGAATCGCGCAAGAGCCAGAACGCTTCGGCCTGGGTTTCGCTGGCGGCGATGGTGGCGTCCTCGATCGATCCGAGACCGAGCGCCTGATCGAGCACGCTTTCCGCCAGCGGTTGCAAGCGCTCGGCCTCACCGGCTTCGGCAACCAGCTCGATCAGCGCATGCCAGGCATGCTCGCCCTGCAGCGGCGCGCGAGCGTCGGGCAAATGATCGAGCACCGCGGCGAGCGAATGGGCGGGGATCACTTCGAAGCCCTCCAGAAACTCACCCGCTTCTTTCTGAGCGAGAAGCAGCAATTGTCGCGCCTGGGCAATCGACGACAGTCCGGCCCAGATAACCAGCCGGCCGCCGGTCTCGGGCAGCAGCCGCAGACTGGCCGCGGTCACGATCCCCAGCGTCCCTTCGGAACCGATCAGCAATTGTTTGAGATCGAAACCGCGATTGTCCTTTTTGAGCGGGGTCAGCGAATCGAAAATGCTGCCATCGGCGAGCACGGCTTCCAGCCCCAGAACTTGCGCGCGCATCGTGCCATGGCGCAGCACCTGAGTCCCGCCGGCATTGGTGGATACCAGACCTCCGATCGTCGCCGAGCCCTTGCCGCCCAGCGTCAGTGGAAACCGCAGGCGCTCCGCCGCGGCGGCGTCGTGCAGGTCCTGGAGGATGACGCCCGCCTCGCAGACGATCTCCCTACCAGCGGTGTCGAATGTGCGGATGGCATCCATCCGCCGAAGGCTCAGCAGCAGGGCACCGCCGCTTCGGTCTGGCGTCGCGCCGCCCGACATGCCGCTGTTGCCGCCCTGCGCGACGATCGGCACCCGATGCGCGGCGCACAATTTCACCAGCGCGCTCACCTCTCCAGTGTTGCGCGGAGACGCAAGGCCGATGGCGGCACCCGTGTAGCGGCCGCGCCAGTCGGTCAGCCACGGCTCCACCAGTTCGGGATCGCGGGTGAAGCCGCGTTCGCCCAGCAGCTCGGCGATGGCAGCAAGAAAGGGGCGATTCGCTTCGGGTTCGGCAGCCATGGTGGCTCTCATGCCACATCCGCGGGTTTGCCCGCCACCATTTGTCCCCGCACTTGTCAAAGGCCAGTGAGGGATTAAGCCGCTATTCAAGCAGGGAAGGCCAGCAGCGGGTTTCATCGACCGCGCCGCAACCGGCGTGGTCAGGGAGCATAGTCCGATTACGCAATGAATTCGCTTGCCGTCATCCTCGCGTCTTTCGGGCTGGTGTTTCCCGTCGCGAGCGCTCCGTTTCATCCGGATGCGCTGGAGGATCAGCGCGTGCGTCTGACCGAAGAGGCAGCTTTGACGAGCCTCTCGCAGGGCCGGGCGATACGCCTGCTGCCCGCCGCCTATCTGCCTTTTCTTGCGCCGCAGCAGCCCCCGGTTTTCGAACAGGTGCGGATCGAACGGCGGGTGACCGTCCGGATCGCCCCGCGGCCCGGTCCGGTGCGCGAGAATCTGGTGACCAGCCTGGCACCGCGCGGTTCGCAGCCGCGCTATCTGGAACGCCCCATCGGCGATTGCCTGCCGGTGCAGAGCATCGCCGGCGTCCATGCCGAAGGCAGCAATCGTCTGCTGCTGTTCCTGCGCGACCGGCGGCTGATTTCCGCCACGCTGGAAAAAGCTTGTTCGGCTCGGGACTTCTATTCGGGCTTCTACATGGAAAACAGCCGGGACGGGCAGCTTTGCGTCGATCGCGACCAGTTGCACGCCCGCAGCGGCGCGAAGTGCGAAGTGGCGCGGCTGAGCCAATTGGTCAGAGTAATCGAATAGCCACGATTTGCCATCGGCCCACACCGTGAATTCTTGACTTTGGCGCGCTTTCCGGCGATGGGCGCGGCGCTTGCGCTGCATTTGTAGCCTCGGCGCACAATACTCCTGACCATTATCGGACTCCGCGAAACCGCATGACCTTTGCCGACCTCGGCCTCTCCCCGACCTTGCTGAAAGCGGTGGAATCCGCTGGCTATACCGTACCCACCGACATCCAGGCCCAAGCGATTCCGCCGATCCTGATGATGAAGGACATCGTCGGTATCGCTCAGACCGGCACCGGCAAGACCGCCAGCTTCGTCCTGCCGATGATCGACATCATGGCGAGCGGTCGGCGCCGGGCGCTGATGCCGCGTTCGCTGATTCTCGCACCCACGCGCGAACTCGCGGCGCAGGTTGCTGAGAATTTCGAGAAATACGGCAAGAACCACGATCTCAAGCTCGCGCTGCTGATCGGCGGCGTGCAGATGGGCGACCAGATCAAGGCCCTCAACGAGGGCGTGGATGTGCTGATCGCGACTCCGGGCCGATTGATGGACCTGTTCGAGCGCGGCAAGATCCTGCTCAACGGCTGCGAATTGCTGGTCATCGACGAGGCCGATCGGATGCTCGACATGGGGTTCATTCCCGATATCGAGTTCATCTGTTCCAAGCTGCCCGAGCAGCGCCAGACGATGCTGTTCTCGGCCACAATGCCGCCGCCGATCGAGAAGCTCTCGAAGAAATTCATGAACAATCCCAAGCGGATCGAGGTCAGTCGCGCGGCGTCCACCAACAAGGACATCACCGCCTTCAAGATCCAGGTGTCGGCGCGCAAGAAGCGCGAGACGCTGGAATGGCTGCTCCGCAACGATCATGTCGAAACCGCGATCGTGTTTTCCAACCGCAAGACCACGGTGCGCGAGCTCAACAAGCATCTGCAGCGCGAAGGTTTCTCCAGTGGCGAAATCCACGGCGATATCGACCAGTCGACCCGGATTCAGGAACTCGACCGGTTCAAGTCGGGCGATATCAACATCCTCGTCGCCAGCGATGTCGCGGCACGCGGGCTCGACATCAAGGGTGTCAGCCACATCTTCAACTACGACACGCCGTGGCATCCCGACGATTACGTCCACCGTATCGGTCGCACCGGGCGGGCGGGTGCCAAGGGACGGGCCTTCACCTTCGTCACCGACGATGACGCCGAGGCGATCGACAATGTCGAGAAACTGACCGGTCACAAGATCCCGGTGTTCGGCAAGGACGACGTCCGGGTCGCACTCAAGGGCAGCGCGCCCAAGCAGACCGGCGAGAAGCCGGCGGCCGACAAGCCTGCTGCGAAGACCGCAGCCGAAGACAAGCCTGCCGACGACAAGCCTGCCGGGGAAAAGCCGCGGCGGGCGCGCAAGCCGCGCGCCGGAGCCGAGGCTCCCCGTCAGGAAGCTCCGCAGGAAGCTCCGTCTGAAAACGAGCCAGAGCCGATCGCCGCGCAGGTCGAGCCCCGCAAGGAACGTCCCGCCAAGCCGCGGCGCGAACGTGCCCCGCGCGCGCCCAGGGATGAGCCCAAGGTAGCCGCAAAGCCGGCATCCCGCGAGCGCAAGGACGAACCGGCCGCCGACGGCGAATGGAACGGCCCTCGTCCCGATTTCCTCGGTGTGGGTTTCCGCTGAGCGCCAGCCGCGCTGACCGCTAGCCCTGTTACTCGGCCAGCTTGACGAAGCTGTCGAGCACCCGCTTGGTGCCTGCCTTCTCGAACGCGATCTCAAGCTTGTTGCCGTCCTGACCGGCCACGTTCCCGTAACCGAATTTGTCGTGGAAGACGCGCGCGCCGATGGCGATGTCGCTGCGTGGTTTGGCGGCGAAGCTGGCGGCGCTGCGCTTGCTCTCCGCGATCCTGACCGGCTTGCCGTCATAGCCCGTCGCCAAGGCCCGCTGCCAGCCGGGCCCGCGCGTCGCCGATTTGTCGGGGCGGGCGGTCGAGACATGGGCGAAGGGATCCTCCTGCTCGCTCCAGTTGGCGCGCCATAGCGAGGCCCCGCCCGCGAGAGTGGTTTCCTGCTCGACATGCTCGGCGGGCAATTCCTCGATGAAGCGGCTGGGGATCGAACTGGTCCACTGCCCGTAGATCCGCCGGTTGGCGGCGTGGAGGATGGTGCAGCGGCGCTTGGCGCGGGTGATCGCGACATAGGCCAGCCGGCGCTCTTCCTCGAGGCTGGCGAGACCGCCTTCGTCGAGCGAGCGCTGGCTCGGGAAGACGCCTTCCTCCCAGCCGGGCAGGAAGACATGATCGAACTCGAGGCCCTTGGCGGCGTGCATCGTCATGATGGTCACCTTTTCGCCCTGGTCGCGCCTGTCGTTTTCCATCACGAGGCTCACATGCTCGAGGAAATCGGTGAGCGTGTCGTAATCCTCCATCGCCCGAGCAAGCTCCGAGAGGTTCTCCAGCCGCCCCGCGCTTTCCGGGCCGCGATCCTTCTGCAGCATGTCCTCGTAACCGCTCTCGGTCACGACCCGGCGCAGCAGATTGGCCGAGGACTCCTTGTGCGCGCCCTCACGCCACAGCAGGAACTGCTGGAGCATGCCCTTGAGGGAATTGCGGGCGCGGGCGGGAAGCTCATCGCTGTCGCACAGGTCGATCGAGGCGGCGGCGAGCGGCATGCCCGTGCGTTTCGCGTGGCGCCGCATGGCTTCGAGCGTCTTCGCTCCAAGCCCGCGTTTGGGCTGGTTGTAGATACGCTCGAAGGCGAGATCGTCCGCCGGTTGCTCGATCACGCGGAGATAGGCGAGAGCGTCGCGAATTTCGGCGCGTTCGTAGAAGCGGAACCCACCGATGATGCGGTAGCCGAGGCCGATCTGGATGAAACGGTCCTCGATCTCGCGGGTCTGGTATTGCGCGCGGACCAGGATCGCCACTTCGTCGAGCGAGGCGCCCTCGCGTTCGAGGCGTTCGATATCCTCGCCCAGCCGCCGGGCTTCCTCGGGCCCGTCCCAGACCCCGATGGCTTTGATCTTGTCGCCTGGAGGCAAATCGGTCCATAGCGTCTTGCCCAGCCGCTGGCTGTTGGCATCGATCAACCCGGATGCGGCGGCAAGGATCTGCGGTGTGGAGCGATAGTTCTGCTCCAGCTTGATCACCGCCGCGCCGGGGAAATCCTTCTCGAACTTGAGGATGTTCGCGACCTCGGCGCCGCGCCACGAATAGATCGACTGGTCGTCGTCGCCCACCACGCAGATGTTGCGGCGCTGCTGCGCCAGCAAACGGAGCCACAGATACTGGACCTGATTGGTGTCCTGATATTCGTCGACCAGGATGTATTTGAAGCGCCGCTGATACTGCTCAAGCACATCGCGGTGGCGGCGCAATATGTTGAGCATGTGCAGCAGCAGGTCGCCGAAATCGCAGGCGTTGAGCGTCTTCAACCGCGCCTGATAGAGCGCGTAGAACTCCTTCCCGCGACCGTTGGCATAGGTCTCGTTCTCGACCGCATCGAGATCGCCGGGGTTGAGCCCGCGGTTTTTCCAGCGATCGAGCAGGCTGGCGAGCTGGCGCGGCGGCCAGCGTTTTTCGTCGAGTTCGGCCTCGCGGATCAGCTGCTTGAGCAGCCGCAGCTGATCGTCGGTATCGATGATGGTGTAATTGCTCTGCAATCCGACCAGTTCGGCATGGCGGCGCAGCATCTTGGCGCCGATCGAGTGGAAGGTGCCCAGCCACGGCATCCCCTCGACCGCATCGCCGATGTGCCTGCCGACCCGTTCGCGCATCTCGCGCGCGGCCTTGTTGGTGAAGGTGACGCAGAGAATCTCGCTCGGCCAGGCGCGCCTTGTGGCGATCAGATGCGCCAGCCGCGCCGTCAGCGCGGCGGTCTTGCCGGTCCCGGCGCCCGCCAGCATCAGCACCGGGCCTTCGGTGGTCAGCACCGCATCCTTCTGCGGCCCATTGAGATTTTGCGCATAGGCGGGCAGCGCGCCGGGGCTGGCGGGCGGCGGAGAGGTTTCGTGCGAAGTCATGATCTGGGCGAACAGGTAGGGAACGGCCGCCACGGAAGCAAGAGCCACGGAACCCTTGCACTTGTTCAGCGTAGAGAATGGGACAGTAACAGATTTGGAGACAGTCCTATGCGTAATCTCATTCTCGCCGGCGCGGCTGCGCTGGCATTCTCTGCCGCTCCTGCGATGGCCCAAGATATGGCTCAGGACATGGATGCCGGAGCATACAATATGAGCCCGGCCCAGCAGCAGATGTTCATGAGCTGGGAAGACGATCAGCGGATCGCCTACACGCGTTGGCCAATCAACGTTCAGGAATACTACTGGACTTTGAACGAAGACCAGACGCGCGGCTGGTGGGTACTCACCGACGAGCAGCGTGTGCAGATTGAGGGGCTGGCGCCGCAGCAGCGCGCTGCCGCCTGGACCGCAATCATGAACCAAATGACCGGCGCGACCACGATGCCGGCCACCCAGGCCGCTTCGAGCGCTCGAACCACCACGGCACCACGAGCGGCAACCGCCATGTCGGGGAATATCCAGTACCGGAGTACAGAGCGGGTTCAAGCTACTCCGGGCGATCAAGGCCCCCCCACCGGTGAAGTGCCGATCTGTTCTGCGAACGAACAGGACAATTGCATCAACGCATGGGAAGCGGGCAAGCGGGGCCCTGGCGTCGCCCGGCCTTTGGACTATTGGCCGGGTCAACCTGCCAGCGAAATGTAAGCTTGCGTGACACGTAAGAAAAAGGGCGGCACCGCGCATGCGGTGCCGCCCTTTTCTATTGCCCTGCGCATGTGCATACCTGCGGCTGAACCATCGAGGAGGGTCGATCGTGCTGACCGGGGGATGCCATTGCGGCGCGATTCGCTATGAAATTTCCGGCGAGCCGCTCAACCATTCGCTATGCCACTGTGTGGACTGCCGCCGGACCGCGGGCGCAGCGATGGTCGGCTGGGCGATGATGGCGCAGGAGCAACTTGCGCTCTCTGGCGAGCCATCGACCTACGCCTCGTCCGAGCACGCACGGCGACATTTTTGCATCCAGTGCGGGACGGGTCTGTTCTACACCAATGCCGAAATGCTTCCCGGGCTGGTCGATGTGCAGTCCGCCACGCTCGACGAACCGAATGAGCTCCCGGCGCAGGCGCATATTCAGACTGCAGAGCGGCTTTCGTGGATGGCTGAAGCGCATCGCCTGCCCAAATTCGAGCGCTTTCCGCCGCAACAGTGAGCTAGCTGGCGAGCCGCAGGAAGGTCAGCTTGGCCTTGCCGACGCGGCGTTCCGCCTCGATCTCGAGTTGCTTGATCGCCACGATTTCGTCGGCGCCGGTCTCGAGCACGATCCAGCTCGAGGCGTCGAACCAGCCGTAGCGCATCATCCGGTCGAGCGCGACCTGGCCCGCGCCGGTGCCATAGGGCGGATCGAGCAGGATAAGGTCGTGAGCCGAACGCGCGGCGCCGAGCGCCATCACCGAGCCCGCCTGCACACTGGTTCGGCTGCGCGCATCGAAGGCCGCGATGTTGGTGCGGATCGCCTTGAGCGCTTCGGGCTCCTGCTCGACGAACAGGCAATGCGCCGCACCGCGTGACAGCGCTTCCATCCCGAGAGCGCCCGAACCCGCGAACAGATCGGCGACCGACAGCCCCTCGAAGCTCCCGAGCCGGCTGGTCAGCATGTTGAACAGCGTTTCACGTGTCCGGTCTGCGGTCGGACGCGTGGTTTCGCCCTTGGGAGAGACCAACTTGCGCCCGCGCCAGGCGCCCGCGACGATTCTCATGCCTGCGGCTTTGGTTTCTTGGGCTTGGGCAAGGTGCCCATGAAGCGTTCCACATCCGCGTGGCGGATCTGGACCGCCTGCCCGCGCGGCAGATCGGCGAGATCGAAGGGGCCATAGCCGGTGCGCAGCAGGCGGCTCACCTCGAGCCCGAGATGTTCGAGCACGTTGCGCACTTCGCGGTTCTTGCCCTCGGTCAGCGTCAGGACGATCCAGCGGTTGCGACCCGAACCGCGCTCGAGATCGGCTTCGATGCTGCCATAGCGCATGCCGTCGATCTCGACCCCGTGCGAGAGGTCGTCGAGCTGCGCCTGGGTGATATCGCCGAATGCGCGCGCGCGATAGGTGCGCGGGATGCCGGACGAGGGCAGCTCCATCGCCCGCTTGAGCTCGCCGTCATTGGTGAGCAGCAGCAGGCCTTCGGTGGTGAAATCGAGCCGGCCCACCGGCATCAGCCGCGGTGTGCCCTTGGGCAGCGCGTTGCGCAGCGCGTCGTAGATCGTCGGACGTCCGGCGGGGTCGCGTTCGGCGGTAATCAGGCCCGAGGGCTTGTGAAAGGCGTAGAGCCTGGCTTCCTCGGCCCTGCCGACCGGTTTGCCGTCCACAGTCACGCCGCGCAAATTGAGCAGCTTGACCGCGGGGGTGTCGAGGACCTTGCCCTCGATCGCGACCCGACCATCGGCAATCATACGCTCGATCTCACGGCGGCTCGCCACGCCGGCGCGCGCGAGCAGCTTGGCGATCCGGTCACCGGCTTCGGGCAGTCTTTCGGCCATCTGCGCGCCGCTACGCGGTCACTCGGCGGCGCGCAAGGCTTCCGCGACCGTCTCGTGATAGCGCGCGATCCCGCCTTCGAGCGAACCGAGCGTCAATTCGGGCACCGCGCCGGTCTCCAGCCCCTGCTGCCCGAGCTCGGCAGCGCGGAAATCCTCGCCTGCGAACACCCCGCCGTCGAGCAGCGCCCAGCTGCGCTCCCAATGGTCGCGGGCCTTGTCGCCAAGTTTTCCGGGGGCAGGCTCCTCGGGGATAAGCATGAAATCCTCGACCAGCGTTAGGTCATGCGCCTGCGGCATCATCACCATTATGTTGAGATAGTCGGGGCTGGGGATGATCAGAGCACCGGGCACCAGCTGATAGGCGAAGGTCACCACCCGGCGCAGCGCGGCCATGTCGGTGAGGTCGACACGGTCCATCTCCTCGAGCCGACCGACTGCTGCCCGATGATGCGGGCCGATCAGATCGCCCGAGGTGACGCCGTCCTTAAAGTACGGGCCGATGGTTGCGGCGTGGAGGCGGGTGACGTGATAGCTCTCGAGGAAGGCGTCCATGATGAGCTTCCAGTTCGCCTTGACCGAGTGGGTCCTGCGCCGGAACAGCACGTGATCCGCGGTGCCGAAAGCATCCATATCCTCGCCGATTTGGCGAACGTGGCTGAAGTCCGCGCCCTCGACCGGGGCGAACCAGATCAGTCCGCCACTCTCGCAGCTCGGCAGCTCGACCAGCCCGTGCGAATCCTTGTCGAGCCCGGGAAAGGTGTCGGGGCGAGGGAGGGCGAGCAGGCGGCCATCCACCGAATAGGTCCATGCGTGATAGGGGCAGACGAGCTTTTTGGCGCAGCGCACTGCGTCGCCCTCGACCAGCCTTGTGCCGCGATGGCGGCAGACGTTCAGGAAGACGTGCACCGCACCCTGCGCGTCGCGGGTGATCAGCAACGGGCGCCCGGTGGCATCGTGCGGCAGCGCCATGCCCGGGTCGGGCAGCAGCGCGCTGGGGCACAGAATCTGCGGCATCCGCTCGTAGAGCGCGGCCTTCTCGCGCGCGAAATGCGCCGGATCGGTGTAGACGCTCGCGGGCACGCGCGTTACCGGCTGCTCCGGCGCCCTGCCGCCAGCGGCAACTTCGCGTGCCAGCGCGAGTTGGCCTTCGGTGGGACGGTGGTGGGGGGCTAGCGTGCTGGGAACGCCCATGCGTTCTGTTCCTTTTCCTGCAATCCACCTAGTGTCGCAAAAAATTCAATAAATCGAAAGGACCCAGACGAATGGCCGAAGCTGCCGAACCAGTGAAGCCTTCGAGCTGGAGCGTCCTGAAACTTGCTCTGAGGAACCGCAAGACGGGTTATATGGCGCTGTTCGGCTTCGCCAGCGGCCTGCCTTTCGCGCTGTTCCTCGGCACGCTCTACGCCTGGCTGAGCGAGGCCGAGGTCGATCTGGAGACAATGGGTGTCTTTTCGTTGATCGGTCTGGCTTACGCCTTCCAGTTCCTGTGGTCGCCGCTGGTCGACCGGCTCGACATTCCCGGCCTGCGCCGCCTCGGCAAGCGCAAGCAGTGGATCGCACCGATGCAATTGCTGCTCGGGATCATCCTCGTCACGCTGTCGCTGCTTGACCCCAAAAGCCAGCTCGGCTGGTTCAGCCTCCTGGCCGGGATCGGCGCCTTCGCCAGTGCGACGCAGGATATTGTCATCAATGCCTGGCGCATCGATATCGCGGATGACGAGGCGACGATCGACATCCTTTCCACCGTTACGCAGATGGGCTTTCGCCTAGCCGCGCTGGTGGGCGGGGCGCTGGGGCTGATCATCGCGGAGCGGATTGGCTGGCCACAGACTTATGTCATCATGGGGATCGTCATGCTCGGGATCGGTGTCGCCGGTCTGTTCGCCCCAGACGCCGATGTCGACAAGGCGGCGGCGACGCTGATGAACGAGGAAAAGACTGCCGAGCTGTACGAAATCGGCGAGATCGAGCCACGGGTGCGCAATTGGGCGTTGCTTGCAGTCGGACTGTTATGGGGCTGGGCGATCGTCACGGTGCTGATCTTCATGGTCCGCTCGCTCACCGCGCTGCCCGAAGACCGGCCCGACCCGACCCTGTTCACTGCGACCTACGGACCACTGATTATCGCCGCTACGATCATCGTCCCCGCCTTCATCGCCGCCTGGCTGGTCAAGCTCAACCGCGATGGGAAGCACGTTATCCAGGAAGGACGCGTTGCCAAGAAATCGGACGGGTTGGTCCTCGACCAGCTCTATCGCGCCTTGCTGCTGCCTCTGGTCGAATTCGTCGGCCGGATGGGCTGGTCGCTGGTGCTCGTGTTCGCGCTGGTGCTCACCTATCGCATCACCGATGCCATCTGGGGCACCTTCGCCTACCCGTTCTACTTGGGTGAGCTGGAATACACGCTCGACGAGGTTGCGGTGGCGTCGAAATTCTTCGGTGTCGGCGCGATCCTGCTTGGGCTGGCGCTGGGCGGCTGGATGATTACCGCGTTCGGTCGGATGTTCACGCTGACGCTGGGCGCATTCCTCGCTGCGGCCACGAACCTGCTCTATGCCGATTTGGCGCTGGGCGGTGCGAACATGCAGGCGGTCAGCGATTTCACCGGCTTCACCTGGGCGGTGATGCAGTTCCCCGGCGGGAGCGAGCGGCTGGCGCGGCTGATGATCACTATCGGCGGCGAAAACCTGGCGATCGGTATCGCGGGCGCGGCGTATATTGCCTGGCTCTCGTCGATTGTCGCCAAGGGCTATTCGGCGGTGCAATATGCGCTGCTCGCTTCGCTCACGCTGCTGGTCGGCACGCTGGGGCGCGGTGCACTTGGCCAGATGATCGAGGAGCGCGGCTATTACGACGTCTTCATCTTCACCATGCTGATCGGCATGGTGGCGGTGGTGCTGTGTATCCTCGAATGGATCCGCGAGAACCGCGCCGGGCGGGCCTCGGGCGTCGTGGCGCCGGACATCGCGGGCAAGGTGGCGACGGGCGCCTAGTCGGGCAGCGTTCCGTTGAGCCGCAGCACTTCGCCGGCGAGATAGAGCGAGCCCGAGACCAGCACCGGCAGGCCGTCGTCCGGCAGGGCGGCGAGGGCGGCGGGTATGTCCGCTGCCGGTCGCGCCTCGGGCCCGAACGCACTCGCGGGATGGCAGTCGTGGCCCGGTACGGGAACCACGGTCAGGCTGGCAATCGATCCCGCCAGCGGCCCGGTGAGCGCGCGCGGGTCCTTGGCATCTAGCATCCCGACGATCAGGTGCAGCCGTTCGCCCGCGAAATGCCGCCCCAGCGCTTCGCCCGCGCTGGGGTTGTGGCCGCCATCGAGCCAGATCGGTCGATCCCCGGCTGCCGATCCGCGCAAGGTGCCGGGCGCAAGGCGCTGCAACCGCGCCGGCCAGTTGGCGGTGCGAATCCCCTCGGCCATGGCATCGCGCGACACGGTGACGAAATCCTGATGGCGTAGCATCGCCACCGCCAGCGCGGCGTTCTCGGCCTGATGCGGGCCGGGAAGCGTCGGCAGCGGCAGGACCAGTTCGCCGTCGCGGTCGGCATAGTGCAGGCCGATGCCGGTGGTGCTGGAATGCCAGTCGCGGCCACGCATCGCTAGCGGCGAACCGGCAGCCATTGCCGCGCGTTCGATCTCGGCTTGCGCCTCGGGCGGATAGGACAGGGTCACCAGCGAGCCCCCCGGCTTGACGATCCCTGCCTTCTCGAAAGCGATGCGGGCGAGCGGGATCTGCGGCACGCCGGCCTCGGGGGCGAGCAGGAAGCGTTCGTGATCGATACCCAGCGCTGCGATCCCGCTAACGAAAGGGTTTTCGATCACATTGGTCGCATCGAACCGCCCGCCGAGACCCACCTCGATTATGCAGACATCCGCCGGAACCCGCGCGAATTCCATGAAAGCGGCGGCAATGGTGACCTCGAAAAAGCTGGGCCCCAGATCGCGCCCGGCATCGAGCACCTCTTCGAGCAGCGCGGCCAGCCGTTCGTCCGAGATCAGCGACCCGGCCACCCGGATGCGTTCGTTGTAGCGCACCAGATGCGGGCTGGTGGTCATGTGGACGCGCTGGCCGTCGGCCTCGAGCATGGCGCGCAGGAAGGCGCAGGTGCTGCCCTTGCCATTGGTCCCGGCGACATGGAGCACCGGCGGCAGGCGCTTGTGCGGATCGCCCAGCCTCGCGAGCAGGGCGCGAATCGTCTCGAGCCCGAGCCGCCCGTCGGGCACGCTGAGCGCCGCCAACCGATCGAGCTGTGCCTGGACGGCGGGGTCGGCGGAGGTGGCGAAGTCCTTCACGACCTCATCTCGCGGAGGTGCCGGTTACGCTGCAACCTTGGGCTGCAGATAGTCGAGCACCGTCGCCAGCATGTCTTTGAGATCATGGCGGTCGACGACCATGTCGACCATGCCGTGCTTGTGGAGATATTCGGCGCGCTGAAAACCTTCGGGGAGTTGCTCGCGGATCGTGTCCTGGATCACCCGCTGGCCGGCGAAGCCAATCAGCGCGCCCGGCTCGGCGATCTGAATGTCGCCCAGCATCGCGTAGCTCGCGGTGACGCCGCCGGTGGTGGGGTCGGTCAGCACGACGATATAGGGAAGGCCCGCTTCCTTGAGCCGGCGGGTCATCACGGTGGCCTTGGGCATCTGCATTAGGCTGAGAATGCCCTCCTGCATCCGCGCGCCGCCCGCTGCGGTGACGACGATATAGGGGCAGCGCCGGGTCATTGCGCGCTCGGCGCCCTGGCAAAAGGCGGTGCCCACCGCCATGCCCATGCTGCCGCCCATGAACCCGAAATCCTGCACCCCGACCACCGCCGGGCGCTCCTCGATCGTGCCGGAACCCACGGTGAAGGCATCGCGATGCGGGTTCTTGGCACGCGCCTGCTTGAGGCGGTCGGTGTATTTCTTGGTGTCGCGAAACTTGAGCGGATCCTCGCGGACCTCGGGCTGGGGCAGGACATCGAAGCCGGCGTCGAGCAATTGCCGCAGCCGCTCGTCGGCGCCGATCCGGCCATGGTGCTCGCAGCGCGGGCAGACCGAGAGGTTCTCGGCATATTCCTGCGCGAAGACCATCTGCTGACATCCCGGGCATTTGACCCAGAGATCCTTGTCGGTCTCGCGCTTGGGGAGGAAGGCGAGCGAATTGCGGACGCGGTTGAACCAGTTCATGGCGCAAGCCTATAGAGCGCTCACCCGAAACCGCCAAGACTGGTCGTTGCTAACCCCGTTCGTCATTGCGAGGAGCGAGGCGACGCGGCAATCCATGGAGCGCCCTCGCGACTCTCGCGACATTGGCAATGCCGGCCCATGGATTGCCGCGCGTTCTGACGGACGCTCGCAATGACGTGGTTTCAGCGCGCGGTGTGAACCGCCTCGGCAAGTGCGGCGGTGAGCGCGCGCAGGTGCTGCGGCGCATCGCCACAATGCTCGCCGACCAGTTCGACCAGCGCCGAGCCGACCACCACTCCATCGGCCACTTTCGCGATCGCTTCGGCCTGCTCGGGTGTGCGGACGCCGAAGCCGACCGCCACGGGCAAATCGGTCGCCGATTTGAGCCGCGCTACCGCTTCTTCGATCGAGCCTTGCGCGGCCTGCTGCTGGCCGGTGATCCCGGCGACCGAGACGTAGTAGAGAAAGCCTTCCGAGCCTTCGAGCACCCGCGGCAGGCGCGCGGCATCGGTGGTCGGGGTAGCGAGGCGGATCGGGGCGACGCCCTTGGCGCGCAATTGCGGGCCGAGCGCGTCGTCTTCCTCGGGCGGGATGTCGACGCAGATCACCCCGTCGACGCCCGCGGCGGCGCACTGGTCGGCGAACCAGTCCGGCCCGCGCCGCACCATCGGGTTGGCATAACCCATCAGCACCAGCGGCACGACCGGATGACGCGCGCGAAACGCGGCGGCGATGGCGAAAACATCGGCGGTGGTCGTCCCCGCTCCGAGCGAGCGGATGTTCGCCGCCTGGATCGCGGGGCCATCGGCCATCGGATCGGTGAAGGGCATGCCCAGCTCGATCACATCGGCGCCGCCCGCGACCAACGCGTCGAGATTGGCTGCGGTGTCGCCATCGCCCGCGGTGACGAAGCAGACGAGCGCGGGGCGGGGAGCGGAGAAAGCGGTGGAGAGACGGTCAGTCATCGAAGGGGCACGCACTCAAGTTCGAGTTTGCTTCAATCCAGCTTGTAGGGGTGCGGGACGGAGCGGCGCCGGTCCTTTGATTCCCGCGTCGCCCTGCGGGCTCCTCGCAATGACGAGAGATGAAGGAGAACACTAGATTTCCACTCCCAGCTTCTCGGCCACGGTGAAGATGTCCTTGTCCCCGCGCCCGCACAGGTTGGCGAGAATGATCGCGTCGCGGTCCATCTCCTTGGCGCGCTTCTGCACTGCGGCGATGGCGTGGGCGGGTTCCAGTGCGGGGATGATCCCCTCGGTGCGGCACAGCAGCTGGAATGCCTCCAGCGCCTCGTCATCGATGACGGCGGTGTATTCGACACGACCCGATTCCTTCAGCCAGGCGTGCTCGGGGCCGATGCCGGGATAATCCAGCCCGGCGCTGATCGAGTGGCCCTCGGTGATCTGGCCGTCCTCGTCCTGCAGCAGATAGGTCTTGTTGCCATGCAGCACGCCCGGGAAACCGCCGAGCAGGCTGGCAGCGTGTTCGTCGCCGTCGAGGCCATGCCCCGCTGCCTCGACACCGAGCATTTTCACCTCCGGATCGTCGAGGAAGGGATGGAACAGGCCGAGCGCGTTGGAGCCACCGCCGATGCAGGCCACCAGCAGATCGGGCAGCCGGCCGACGCGGTCCTGCATCTGCTGGCGCGCTTCCTTGCCGATCACGCTCTGGAAATCGCGGACCATCTCGGGATAGGGGTGGGGGCCCGCCGCGGTGCCGATGATGTAGAAGGTGTCGTGGACATTCGCGACCCAGTCGCGCAGCCCTTCGTTCATGGCGTCCTTGAGCGTGCCGCGCCCGCTGGTGACGGGCACGATCTCCGCGCCGAGCAGCTTCATGCGGAACACATTGGGCTGCTGCCGCCGGATATCCTCCGCGCCCATGTAGATCACGCACGGCAGGCCGAAGCGCGCGCAGACGGTGGCGGTGGCGACGCCGTGCTGGCCGGCGCCGGTCTCGGCGATGATGCGGGTCTTGCCCATCCGGATCGCAAGCAGGATCTGGCCGATGCAATTGTTGATCTTGTGCGCGCCGGTGTGATTGAGCTCATCGCGCTTGAACCATACTTGCGCGCCGCCGAGCGCTTCGGTCAGCCGTTCGGCGAAGTAGAGCGGGCTGGGGCGGCCGACATAATGCTCGAGCAGATCGTCGAATTGCGCCTTGAACGCCGGGTCGGCCTGCGCGGCGCGATATGCGCGCTCCAGCTCGAGCACCAGCGGCATGAGCGTTTCGGCGACATAGCGTCCGCCGTAATCGCCGAAATGGCCGCGTTCGTCAGGTTGTGTGCGGAAGGAATTGGGCTTGCTGTCCATGGGGCTCCCTTGCCGGTAGTGCCGGGCGAAGTCGAGACAGCTTGCGTTTGCACCCGCGCATTTCGGCTTCATACCCAGCGCCCGCTACCCGTCACCTGACGAGATCATGCGGCCTTCACGGCCTCGCAGAAGGCGCGGATCAGATCGACGCTTTTCTCGCCCGGGGCGGTTTCCAGCCCGCTCGAGGCATCGACCAGCGGGGCACCGGTGATGGCGATCGCCTCGCCGACATTCTCCGGGGTCAGCCCGCCAGCCAGCGCCCAGGGCATGAATGGCTCCCAACCCTGCAAAAGGTCCCACTGGAACGAGACCCCATTGCCACCGGGCAGCGATTTTGCGGGCGCATCGAACAGCAGCAGGTCGCTGGAATCCGCGAACTGCCGTGCGCGTTCAAGCGTCGCGGCCTCGCGCAGACCGACGGCGCGCCAGGTCTCGGTCTCGATGGTCTTGCGCACCAGCGCCATCCATTCGGGCGTCTCGGAGCCGTGGAACTGGATGACATCGGGCCGCAACGCCTCGTAGCACCGCGCGAGATATTGCGGTTGCATCGCCACGGTCACCAGCACCAGCTTGACGCCCTTGGGCACCCGCCGACGCAGCTTGGCGGCGTCTTCGAGCGCGACGTGGCGCGGGCTCTTTTCGTAATGAACCAGCCCGACATGGGTGGCGCCCGCGTCAATGGCGGCGTCCATCGTCTCGGGCGTCGAAAGCCCGCAAATCTTGATCTGCGTCGTCATGGAAATCCTACAATGTCGCTTCGATATCTCGTGCGGCCTCGAGCGGGTCGTCCGCGCGGCTGATCGGGCGACCGATCACCAGCACGCTCGCCCCGTCGTCGCGCGCCTGGCGGGGGGTGACGACGCGCTTCTGGTCGCCCGCCGCGCCGCCTGCTGGACGCAGGCCGGGGACGACGAGGAAACCATCCTTCCAGTCGCGGTGCACGGCCGCAACCTCGCGCCCGGAACAGACGATGCCGTCGAGCCCGGCTTCGCGCGCCAGATCGGCGAGCCGCATGACATGATCGTGCGGCGAACCTGCAACTCCAATGCGATCCAGATCGCGTTCGTCGAGGCTGGTGAGCATGGTCACCGCCACCACTTTGCAATGTTCGCCCGCGGCGGCCTTGGCGTCCTCCATCATCGCCTGCCCACCACTGGCGTGGACGGTGACGATGGCCGGTTCGAGCACGGCTATCGCCTGCATCGCCCGCGCGGCGGTGTTGGGAATGTCGTGCAGTTTGAGATCGAGAAAGATCGGTAGCCCGAGATGCGCGATGTCGAGCACGCCATGGTGACCGTGGGCGTAGAAGAACTCCATCCCCAGTTTCACCCCGCCGATATGCGGCTTGGCGCGCTCGGCGAGCGCATGCGCTTCCTTCAGACGAGGTTCGTCGAGGGCAAGATAGACCGGATTGCTCATGCGTTCGGCGTGGATGGCGTGGGGGTGACAGGGCCGGGCGAGGAAGGTGCTGTCGGCGCAGGGGTCAGCGGATCGGCCGGTTCGGGCTTGGGCCGGGCCG
Source organism: Erythrobacter sp. QSSC1-22B (assembly GCF_001678665.1). GTDB lineage: Bacteria > Pseudomonadota > Alphaproteobacteria > Sphingomonadales > Sphingomonadaceae > Qipengyuania. The sequence goes on along the minus strand of NZ_LZRP01000004.1, from coordinate 9,379 downwards.
GTGCCGGAGTTGCGGCGGGCGCGACCGCATCGGGCTGCGTCGGCGCGCGCGACCGGCTGCCGACCCGCGCAACCGATTCCAGCGCCGCGATGCGCCGCTCCAGCCGCCACTTCGTGCCGCGATGGATCAGCCACATCGGCACCAGTCCGAGCAGGAATGCGGTGATCGCCAACGCCGGAATCTTGGTTTCGAGGACGGTGTTGGTCCAGATCGTCACTTCGACCGGCCGCCAGTTGAAGGCCGTGAAGACGAGCAGCATGACCAGGATCAGCACCCAGACGAGCGTGCGGATGATCTGCATGGTCTCGTAGTCCTTCCTCGTTCTCTAAGCCCGATGCTAGGCCCCGGCGGCGATTGCGTAAAGCCGCAAGCTCAGCCCTGCGGTTCCTGATCGAACACCCGCGCGAACAGCGTATCGACATGTTTGAAATGATAGCCGAGGTCGAATTTCTCCTCGAGCTCGCCTTCGGGCAGCGCATCGGTCACCTCGGCATCCTGCTTGAGCAGCTCGAGCAATTGCAGCCGGCCGTCCGAATCCCACACCTTCATCGCATTGCGCTGGACGATGGCATAGGCATTCTCGCGGCTCACCCCGGCCTGGGTCAGCGCCAGCAGCACGCGCTGCGAATGGACCAGCCCGCCCATGCGATCCATGTTGGTCTGCATCCGCTCGGGGTAGATCAGCAGTTTCTCGATCACCCCGGTCAGCCGCGCGAGCGCGAAATCGAGCGTGACGGTGGCATCGGGCGCGATGAAGCGCTCGACCGAGGAATGCGAAATGTCCCGCTCGTGCCACAGCGCCACGTTTTCCAGCGCGGGCAGGGCATAGGCGCGGATCATGCGCGCCTGCCCGGTGAGGTTCTCGGTCAGGATCGGATTGCGCTTGTGCGGCATCGCGCTCGAACCCTTCTGTCCCGGCGAGAAATACTCCTCGGCTTCCAGCACTTCGGTGCGCTGGAGGTGGCGGATCTCGACCGCCATCCGCTCGATCGATCCGGCAATCACCGCCAGCGTGGCGAAATACATCGCATGCCGATCGCGCGGGATGACCTGCGTGGAGATGGTTTCCGGAACCAGCCCGAGCTGCTCCGCGACATAGGCTTCAACCGCGGGATCGACATTGGCGAAGGTGCCGACCGCGCCCGAGATCGCGCAGGTGGCGATTTCGGCGCGCGCGTCCCACAGCCGGGCGCGGCAGCGCTCGAACTCGGCATAGGCCTGCGCCAGCTTGAGCCCGAAGGTCACCGGCTCGGCATGGATGCCGTGGCTGCGCCCGATGGTGGGGGTGTATTTGTGCTCCATCGCCCGGGCGCGCAGTGCGGCGAGCAACCCGTCCATATCCTCGAGCAGGAGATCGGTCGCGCGCGCCAATTGCACCGCCAGCGTGGTGTCGAGTACATCGGAGCTGGTCATGCCCTGGTGCATGAACCGCGCCCAGTCTTCGCCCGAATGTGCTGCCACCTGTTCGGAAACCCAGGTCAGGAAGGCGATGACATCGTGCTTGGTGACCGCCTCGATCGCGTCGATCGCGTCGACGTCGATCGTGGGATCGGTGGCCCACCAGGCCCACAGCGCCTCGCCCGCTTCCACCGGCACCACGCCGAGCTCACCCAGCTTCTGCGTCGCATGCGCCTCGATCTCAAACCAGATCCGGTACCGGGCCTCCGGTTCCCAGATGGCGGTCATGGCAGGGCGGGCGTAGCGGGGGACCATCGGAAACTCCGGTTGAAGGAATGCAGCGCGGCTAGAAGTCCGCTGGCGGGTTGGCAAGTCGGGCGCCTTCGTTCGGCGATTGATATTTGCGAATTGGAGAGGCAATGTCGCACGATGCCGGGATGGGACACCCGGTCAGGGGAAAACAATGCATTTCAACAGGGTTGCCGCCGCGCTTGCCACGTCTTGCGCCGCTCTTGCGGTCTGTCCGGCCTACGCCGGGGAGGTCCCGCTCTACGATGCGCCGCCGTCTTGGGTCGAGGTCGCCGAGCTCGACGAATTGCGCGACAGCCGCGGTCCGCTGCTGCTGGCCGAAAAGCAGGTGCGTCTGGAGGAGGGGCGCTTGTGGGTCTATTCCGACTTCGCGATCCGGCTCGATTCGCCAGAAGCGCTGACCCAGATGGGGACGCTGCAAACAGGCTGGCTGCCCGACAAGGGCGACCTGACCGTGCATCGCGTCGAATTGCTCCGGGGCGACGAGGTTATCGACGTGTTGGCGCAGGGCAGCCGTTTCGAGGTTCTGCGCCGCGAATCGCGTCTCGAACAGCGCGAACTCAACGGCATGCTGACCGCCACGATGCCTTTGTCGGGCGCGCAGATCGGCGATGTCCTGCGCCTCACGACCTCGACCACGGTGACCGACCAGGCGCTCGGGCGCGAATTGCAGTGGACCGACCAGCTGATGGCGGAGCCGATCCCCCTGGAGAGCGGACGGGTCATCGTGTCCTGGCCGGACGAGATGGACATCCAGTGGAAGATCCGCGGTGTCGAGCAGGCGATCGCGCCGCAAACCGACGCAGGCTATCGCGTAATCGATATCGCTCTGCCTTTGCCCAAGGCCCCGGAAACCCCGGACAGCGCCCCGTTCCGCTTTCTGCTGGGCCCGATGATCCAGGCCACGAGCTTTGCCGATTATGCGGCGGTGTCCGCCGTCATGGCACCGCATTATCGCACTGCCGGGGCGATCCCGCAGGGTGCGCCACTCGCCGATGAAGTCGCGAGGATTGCCGCTCAAACCGCCGATCCGCTCGAACGGGCCGCGATCGCGACGCGGCTGGTGCAGGATCAGATCAGCTACCTTGCGAACGGCATGGCGGGCGGCAATTATCTCCCGCAATCGCCGCAGGAAACCTGGGAGCTTCGCTACGGCGATTGCAAGGCCAAGACCTTTCTGCTCCTCGCGATGCTCCACGAACTCGGCATCGAGAGCGAGGCTGCGCTGGTCCGCAGCAGCGGCGGCGATGCGGTGCCCGACCTGTTGCCGATGGCCAGCAGCTTCGATCACATCATCGTGCGCGCCGAGATTGCCGGCAGGAATTACTGGCTCGATGGTACCAGAGCCGGAACGCGGCTGGCGAACATCGACGAGGTTCCTCGTTTCCATCATGCTCTCCCGGTTCGCGAGGGCGGGGCCGAACTTGTCGAACTGGACGAGCGCCCGCAATCTTTCCCCGACCAGACCGTGCGGCTGACGCTGGATCAGAGCGCAGGCGTGGCCGTGCCCGCGCTGTTCGAGGTCGAAATCGTCCGCAGCGGCTCGATGGGCGCGGCGCTGCGCTCGACCGCCGATCTCGATGAAGGCAAATTGCAGCGCGACGCGATCGAGAATGTCGTCGGTTCCGAATTGGGTCCGGTGCAGATGGTGGACTACTCGATTTCCTACGATGACGAGCCGGGGCTTGCCCGGATCACCGCCAAGGGGGTGATGACTTCGCCGTGGCAGGCGGAGCGCGGGATTTACGAATTCTCGCCCCCGGCGCAGGTGGCGGCCCAGCTCGATTTCAACGCGGCGCGCGGACGCGCAGAATGGCGCGACATCCCGATTCGCCTTAACGGCCCCTATTTCGGCAGGTCCGATCTGGAGGTTATCCTGCCAGAAGCGGGCGAAGGATTTACGCTCCGCAATGGCGATCGCATCGCGGCCGATATCGGCGGGGTCGAAGTTCGCTCGGATGTGGCTCTTTCCGGGCAATCTTTGACAATCAACCAGTCGCGCCGGTCCCACAGGGAAGAGCTGCCGGCATCCGAACTCACCGCAGTGAAGCGACAGCTGGCGCAGCATCTTCGCGCGCTGCCGATCGTCCGGGCGCCGGAAACCACCCGCCGCCCCTGGGATTACGCCGCCGACAGATCGGCGCTGGCGGCGCTGGAGCAAGCCTATGCCACGCTAATCGAGGATGCCGAGGATTTCGACAGTTCGGCACTGATCAATCGCGCATCGTTCCGGAGGGGCACCTTCGATCACGAGGGCAGCATCGCGGACTATGACGAGGCGATCGCCATGGATCCGACCACCGATCTCTATCTCGCGCGCGCCAGCGGCTATTTCATGCTGGGCGATTACGAGGCCGCTCTGGAAGACTACCGCATGGCCGAAGACACCGATCCGGACGGGAGCACCTATTCCTCGCAGATCGAGCTGCTCGGGCTGCTGGGCCGGGGCGAGGAAGCCCGGACGCTGGCCGAGGATTACGCCGATTTCGCGCAGGCACCGCATCACGCCGATGAAATTCTGGGGGTCGCGCTGGGCTGGGCCGGAGACGCCGCCGAAGGCACCGAGCTGATTCACACGGCGCTCGCCGCCCGGCCCGGCGATGGCAATCTGCTCAACACGCTGTGTTGGGAGAGCGGCAAATGGAACCTCGTGACCGGGGAAGTTCTCGAGACCTGCGTCGCGGCGGTCGAGAAATCCGATTATTCGCCATCCGCGCTCGATAGCCGCGCCCTGGCGCAATATCGTCTCGGCAATTACGAAGCCGCGCTGGCCGATGCCAACGCGGCGCTGGGCGAATATCGCCAGATGCCCGACACCCGCTTTCTCAAGGGGCTGATCCTGATCGCGATGGGTGACCGGCAGGCGGGGCAGGCCTCGATCGCCGAGGCCAAGGTCATGAAGCCGAGCGTCGAGCGGCAATATGCGGTGTGGGGTCTGACACCCTAGATCAGGTCCCTAGATCAGGCCCTTCGCGCGCAGCGACACATGGCTGTTGGCACCGACGATGACATGGTCGTGGACGGTGATGTCGAGATGGCGTCCGGCCTCGGCGATACGATTGGTGATCTCGATGTCGGCGCGGCTGGGTTCGGGATTGCCGCTGGGATGGTTGTGGACCAGGATCAGCGCGGTTGCCCCGATGTCGAAGGCCTTGCGGATCACCTCGCGCGGGTGGATCGCGGCCTGATCGACCGAGCCCTCGCTGGCAAGATGATCGAGTACGAGGCGGTTCTGCGAATTGAGGAACAGCACCCGGACGCGCTCGTGGGAGAGGTGCGCCATGTCCAGCGCGAGGTAATCGAGCAGCGCCTGCCAGCTGCCCAGCACAGGCGCGTTCTGCACGCGCCCCCGAGCCATTCGCCGCGCCGCCAGCGAGACGCTCCACAACGCCGCTGCGCCGGCGTCGCCGACACCCTTGACCTGCTTGAGCGCCGCGGGCTCCGCGCTGAGAACCGCAGAGAGCGAGCCGAAATGCGCGATCAGCGCCTTGGCGGTCGGTTTGGTGTCGCCCTGGCGCACAGCGGCGAAGAGCAGGAACTCGAGCAATTCGTAATCGGCGAGCGCGTCCGGTCCACCGGCAAGCAACCGCTCGCGCAGACGCGCGCGATGGCCGCTACCGGGATGGGCCGTTTTTGTATCCGCCTCTTGCGGCAACCTTTTGCTCCGCTTGACGTTGATCCGCGTTGCATTGCCTTTCGTCGGTCATGCGCGCAAGGGCACGCGAATGGATGGGGTCGATACCCAAGTGACCGCAGAGGCGGACCAGCCTCGCGAATATCGGTCGCGTTGGCGCAAGAAACGTTGGCTGGGTCCGCTGGGCATCGTATTGGCGATGCTGCTGGCGGCGCTTGGCGCGTGGCTGATGCGCGAACGGATCGCGGGCGACATCATCGAGGACCAGCTCGCCCTCTACGATATCCCCGCTAGCTACGACATCGCGCAGATCGGTGCGCAGAGTCAGATCCTGACCAATGTCGTGCTCGGCGATCCCGCCCGGCCCGACTTCACCGCCGAGCGCGTGGAACTGCATCTGCGCCACCGCTTCGGCACCCCGACGATTGAACGCGTTATCCTCGTCAAGCCGCGCCTGTTCGGCGTGCTGCGTGGAACGACGCCGAGTTTCGGGACGCTCGATCCGCTGATTTTTGCAGAGACCGACGGCGAGCCGGGCCTGCCCGAACTGGATGTCGCGATTCGCGACGGTCGCGGCCTGCTTGAAAGCGCTTATGGCCCGATCGGCTTCAAGCTCGATGGCGAGGGGCGGATCGACGATGGGTTTTCGGGCATTTTTGCCGCCACCGCGCCTTCGCTCGATCTGCCCGACTGCGCGCTGCGCGGGGCGAGTGCCTATGGCTCGCTGACGACCAGCGCAGGCGAACCCCGTTTCGCCGGCCCGGTGCGGTTGGGTTCCGCCGATTGCGGCGGGATCACGCTGGCGCAATTCGCGGCGCGGGTTCGGGCAAAGGCCAGCCCCGACCTGGAGGATTTCAGCGGCCGGGCCTCAGTCCGGTCGAATCGGATCGCCGCCCAAACCATCGCCGCGAACGGTCTCGACGGGACTTTTCGGGCCAGCTGGCGCGACGGCGTCTTGGCCTCCAGCCACAGCCTTGCCCTGCGCGGCGTCAGCACGCCCCAGCTGTCGGGGGCTCTGCTTACGCTCGACGGGACCGCGCGTGCCGAATCGGCCCTCGAGAATGCATCCTGGCAGGGGGATGTCGAAGCCAATGGCTTGCGCCCCGGTAGACAGACTGAAGCGGCGCTGGCCGGACTGGCAGAGACCGGGGCGGGGACACTGGTCGAACCGATAGCCCGGCGGATCGCCGCAGCCTTGCGCAACGAAGCCCGCGGAAGCGCATTCACTTCCGACCTGACCGCACGCAAGCGGGGCGAGCGCTTGTCTGTCTTCATGTCGCAGGCGGAGTTGCGGGGGGGCAGAGGCCGACGGCTGGCTTCGTTCTCGCAAGTCGAAGCCAGTCGGACCGGGGAGGGTTCCGCACGATACTCGGGCAATTTCGCCATGAGCGGTTCGGGTCTGCCCAGCGTAAACGGTCGAATGGAAAGCGGCGCCGGGGGCGATTTGGTATTCCGCATGGCGATGGCACGCTACGAGGCGAGTGGATCGTCTCTGGCTATTCCCCGGCTCACGCTGGCGCAGGGCGCCGACGGGGCTTTCGGTTTCTCGGGCGAGGCTGTTCTGAGCGGCGCCTTGCCCGGCGGATCAGCGCGCGAGCTGCAATTGCCGCTGTCGGGTCGCTGGGCGCCCGGCGGATCGCTCGCGCTATGGCGCGAATGCACCGATATCCGCTTCGAGCAATTGCAGTTTTCCGGGCTCAGGCTGGACCGTCAATCGCTGACCCTGTGCCCGCCTCCGGGAAGCGCGATCGTCGAGAACGGACCGCGCGGCCTGCGGATCGCCGCGGGAGCGCCCCGGCTTTCCCTGACAGGGATGCTCGGTGGCACCCCGATCCGGCTGGCCACCGGGGCCGTCGGCTTCGCCTATCCCGGCGCTATGACCGCGCGCCAGATCGATGTGGTGCTCGGCCCGGAGGAGACCGCCACCCGTTTCGCTATTGCTGACCTCGATGCCCGCTTCGGCGACGCGATTGCAGGCAGCTTTGCCGACGCCGACGTGACGATCGAAGCGGTGCCGCTCGATATTCGCGGCACCAGGGGCAAATGGCGCTATGCCGATGGGCGGCTGGATATGACAGGAGGGAGCTTCACCCTGCTCGACCGCGCGGAGCCCGACCGGTTCGAGCCGCTCGAAGCGCGCGATGCGACGCTGTCGCTGGTCGACAATCTCATCACCGCCTTTGCCGAGTTGCGCCATCCGGGCAGCGACCGCGTGGTCACCGCTGCCGATATCCGCCACGATCTTTCGACCGGTCGCGGCGATGCGGATCTGGCCGTGGCCGGTCTGCAGTTCGACCGACAGCTGCAGCCCGACGATCTTTCGCGACTGGCGCTTGGCGTCGTCGCCAATGCAGATGGCATCATGGCCGGCAGCGGGAGGGTCGCATGGGGCGAAAACGGCGTGACCAGTTCGGGCGTATTCGCCACCAACGATTTCGATTTTGCCGCCGCCTTCGGCCCGGTCCGCGGGGCCAGCGGAACGATTGTCTTCACCGATCTCCTGAGCCTGACCACCGCTCCCAACCAAAGCATCAGGGTTGCTTCGGTCAACCCCGGCATCGAGGTTATCGATGGAACGTTCCAGTTCGAACTGCGCGACTGGACCATGCTCTCGGTCGAGGGCGGTAGCTGGCCTTTCATGGGCGGCGACCTGATCCTGCGCGAGGTCGATCTCAACTTCGGGATCAAGGAAGAGCGACGCTATGTTTTCGAGGTGGTCGGACTGAATGCGGGCGTTTTCGTCGACGGGATGGATATCGGCAATCTCGCCGCGACCGGCATTTTCGACGGGACGATCCCGATCGTCTTCGATGCGTCGGGCAATGGCCGCATCGACGACGGCGTGCTGATCTCGCGGCCGCCAGGGGGCAATATCTCCTATGTCGGAGAGCTGACCTACGAAGACCTTTCGCCGATGGCCAATTTTGCCTTCGATGCGCTGCGCAGCCTCGACTATTCGCAGATGCGCCTGTTGATGGACGGACCGCTGACGGGCGAGATCGTTACCCGGGTACGGTTCGACGGTGTCAGCCAGGGTGAGGGCACCAGCAACAATTTCATCACCAGGCGGCTGGCTCGCCTGCCGTTGCAGTTCCGGATCAACATCCGCGCGCAGTTCTACCAGCTGATCAATTCAATGAAATCGCTCTACGACCCCGCAGCCGTGCGCGACCCGCGAGGGCTTGGCCTCGTATCGGACGACGGCACCAGATTGCTGCGGCGCGAGATAACCGGCGAAGAGGCCGGACCGGAAATCGACCCGGGCGATCCTTTTGCGGCCGATCCGGGCGAACCCACCATTCAGGAGCAGGAAAGCGAGTGACCGCTATGACAGGGCAGCAATTGACGGGCCGCGCGCGGCTTGCGACACCCGGCACAATGCAGGGGATCGGGAACGAGCGTGGCCTGAAGGCGGGCAGGAACAGGATGGCGTTGCCGATCCTGGCTTCGCTCGCGCTGGCAGGATGCATCACGGTGAACGCGCCCGAGGAAGCGATCGTGATCGAGCTCAACGTGAACATCCGCCAGGAAGTGATCTACCGGCTCGCCGCGGATGCGGGCAACACGATCGAGGAAAACGCGGATATCTTCTGATGCCGCAGTAGGGGTAACATGATGAACAGACTTACCAAAACGGCCCTCGGGCTTGCTGCAGCGGCGCTCGCGGTCGGCGGAATTGCCGCGCCTGCCTTTGCGCAGCGCGATCCGGCCTACGACAGCGCGCGCTCTGCGGGTCAGATCGGCGAAAAGATGGACGGCTATCTGGGCATCGTTGTGGCGGAGTCCGAATCCCTGCGTCGGATCGTCAACAGCATCAACATCAAGCGGCGGGCGGTCTATTCGGACAAGGCGCAGGCAGCCAATGCCACGCTCGAGGAATACGCCTTTGCTGCCGGATGCCAGGCGATCCTCAAGACGTCGCCGGGTGAAAAATACCAGGCGCCCGATGGCAGTTGGCAGACCCGTGGCAGTGGTGCGCCGTTGCGCGATCCGCGCTGCCCTTGAGCAACATAGCGCACATTCCCGCAGCGATACGAC
>NZ_LZRP01000003.1 GCF_001678665.1 Erythrobacter sp. QSSC1-22B | reverse complement strand
AAGCCCATAGATTTCCCAATGGATGTCGGCTTTCAGGCGAGCGACTATTGAGCTCTCATGACTGGAATGGAGGCGCCATGCTGCCCCCGCTTTCACCTGAACGAATGGCGGGTTTCAGGATCGCGCCGCGATTCATCGAATGACCGAAATTGGGGCGCGTAGCGGACCTCTCCGACGACCGCGGCATTTGGACAGGACACCTGTGACTATGCCGCTCGCAAATCCGCAACTCTACCCGCTTTCGCTTATCGTCCCGCCGCTTCGATGTAGGCGATGACGGCGGCCCGATCGTCAGGGTTCGGCAATCCGCCGAACGCCATCTTGTGGCCGGGGAACCTGTCGCGGGGTTTCTCCAGCCAGGAATCGAGCAGCTCTTCCGTCCAGACACCGTCGGCTCGTGCGAGAGCGGACGAGTAGACATATCCGTCTTGCGCGCCGATCCTGGCGCCCATGATACCGTGGAGGTTCGGTCCGACCGGCTTCGTCGCCGGTGTCGGGACTGGGGGCACGATCATGGGAGCCGCACGCTATTTCGCTAGGGCAGGCCAGGAAATGCCCGTCCATCCAGTCGAACCGGCTTCGTCGCCAACTCTATCCACTGGCCACAAGGTCGGTCAGCACCGGATGCAGGGAATATCGGATGAGTTCATCCCGGCGATCGTCAAGCTGGACGAACTGTCGGCCATCATCGCGGTGGACGATGGCGACGCCATACTGATGGCGCAACGCTTGGCCCGCGAACTGGGCGTCGGCGTCGGCATATCGTCTGGCGGCAACATCGTGGCGGCGGTCAAGGCGGCACAATTGCAATTGCGGGAACACCCTGGTCGTACGGCGGTGATCGGCACTGTTTTGTGCGACAACCAAACGAAATATCTATCGACCGATCTGGTTCGCAAGGAACCAGTAAAGGAAAATTATCTCACCCCCGATTTGCGATTTGAGGGCTTTCGCATCGGCCACGGAAAACCGGTCATTTCCAGCTTTCCTGCGTCCTTCTAGACCCTTTGGCGGAGAGGGTGGTTAGAGGTGGCTCGGCAAAACTGCACAGCGGGATAAGTAGATTTTCTGTCTAACGGCGGCCAGAGCGGCCGCATGACAGGAGCGTATATGAGCAGACGACCACGCCGGAACCACAGCCCGGCATTTAAGGCGAAGGTGGCGTTGGCTGCCGTGAAGGGCGAAAAGACGCTGGCCGAGCTAGCGCAGCAGTTTGACGTTCATCCGAACCAGATCACGACTTGGCGCACGCAGTTGCTGGAGGGGGCTGCTGGTGTTTTCGGCTCGGAAGGCGCTGCCGCAGCGGCGGAACCGGCGATTGATGTGAAGACGCTGCACGCCAAGATTGGCGAACTGACGCTGGTGAACGATTTTTTGTCAGGGGCGCTCGGCAAGGCGGGACTGTTGCCGAGCGCAAAACGATGATCGACCGTTCGCACGCGCTTCCGTTGACGCGGCAGGCACAGGAACTCGGGATCAGCCGGGGTAGCGTCTATTACCTGCCCAAGCCGGTGTCCGCCGCCGACCTGGCGATCATGCGGCGGATCGACGAACTGCACCTGGAGTTCCCATTCGCGGGCAGCCGAATGCTGCGCGATCTGCTTCGGCAAGAGGGCATCAGGATCGGCCGGCGGCACGTCGCCACCTTGATGAAGAAGATGGCGATCGAAGCCATCTACCGCCGCCCGAACACGTCCAAGCCGGCGCCGGGCCACAAGATCTATCCCTAATTTGCTGCGAGGGCTGGGGATTGTGCGGCCCAATCAGGTCTGGGCAACCGATATCAGCTATATCCCGATGGCGAAGGGCTTCGTTTATTTGGTGGCTATCGTTGACTGGTTCAGCCGCAAGGTTCTGGCTTGGCGGGTATCGATCACGATGGAGGCCAATTTTTGCGTCGAGGCTCTGGAAGAAGCGCTGGCGCACTTTAGCAAACCGGAGATCTTCAATACGGACCAGGGTAGCCAGTTCACTTCGCAAGCTTTCACCGGCGTGCTGCTGCGCGAAAAGATCGCCATCAGCATGGGCGGCAGAGGCGCTTGGCGCGACAACGTCATCGTCGAGCGTCTGTGGCGTTCAGTGAAGTATGAGGAGGTCTATCTGCACGCCTATGGCGGGGTCAGCGAAACCCGGTCGTCGATCGGCCGGTATCTGGGCTTCTACAACAGCCGCGGGCCGCATTCGAGCCTGGCCGCCAGGACACCGGATCAAACGTATTTTGACAACCTGCCAGTGAAGATGGCAGCATGAATTTGGCCGCCGATATGGGGCGTCATTCCGGTCGGGCTACGCCCTCCCTGCATGACACCCCACATCGGCATTTCGAGGAAACAATCGGCAGACAATCCACTTAGCTATTGCCAATCACTGTTCAGACAAACCGAGCCACCTCACTGGGCGCCATCATCAAGCTTTCCCCGCCTTAGTTTTTGGCTTCGGCCAGCCGCTCAATCAACTCTCCGATGTCCGCCACCGCTAGCTTGGACTCAAGCAGCAATTGATCAATATCATCAATCCGCGCCATTTCGCCATCGTCGCGCATTATTGAGCAGATCACGGCGGCATCGCCCGCCTCCGCCATGCGGACGAGGTCAATTGAAGCCTCGACCGCCGAAGGGCGCACCAACGCGCCCTCTGCACGCGCAATCAAAGGGAAGACATGGCCAGGCGAGTGTATGTCATTCGCGCTCGCCCCCTCGGCAATCGCGACTTGCACCGTGTGGGCACGATCGGCCGTGGAGATGCCAGTGGAAACTCCGCTCGCTGCCTCAATCGATCGCGCAAAGGGCCGCCCGGTCTGCCGACAAGTCCCTGGGTTGACGAGGCTGAGGCCGAGCTGATCGGCACGGCCCTGTGTGATCGCAAGGCAAATCAGCCCACGCCCGTGGGTGGCCAAGAAATTGATTGTTGCGGGAGTGACGTGGCGCGCGGCGATCATCAGGTCAAGGTCGCCGCCGCGTAAGCGATCACCCGACAGGACCACAATACGGCCCGCAGAAATCTCAGCCAGAGCATGGTCGAATTCTACGCGACCCGTCATGCAACATCCCTTCCTGCCGCAAAGCTACGTGCACCCAGGACCACCTGCTTGCCCACGAGTTCCAACTGTCCGCGCGCGCGCTCATTAAGGCATTCGCCGTCGGGCGAAAATAATCCGCGATAGGTTCGGATAGTGGCACCCATCGGGGTCGGCCAGCCGCGCAGAGCATGAGTGATCGCGCGCATCGTCAACAGCGTGCTCATAGATGCCTGATCACCGAACGCGGTCGCAATCAGACCTACCGCGCGCCCATCAAGGTAAGGGCGATCATCGCGCGCCAAATCCTCGAGATAATCAAGCGCATTCTTGACCACGCCTGAAATCGTGCCGTGATAACCGGGTGCGGCGACCAGCAGGCCATCGGCTTTGCGCACAGCCGCGACCATTTCCGCCCCGTAAGAAGAATTATGCGTCGGGCCGAGATAGTGGGGTAGAGCCGTGAGATAATCCCCGCCGAAGACCTGAACCTCAGCACCTTCTGCCTCGGCGATGCCGGCGGCAAGGCGCAGCGCTTGCTCCGTGGAGCTGCCAGAATTGACCGTGCCACCAAGGGCCACGATGCTGGTCATATTTGCGCCATCCTTTCAGTGATGTAGCGATTGAGGAGGTTGGCTTTTTCCACCATGAATTCTAGGCCGAACTTTGTTCGCCGCCAAAGAACGTCCTCAACTGTTTGCGGCCATTTATGGGTGATTGAGTAATCGACGTCGGCGGCGCAAAGCCCGTGATCAAAATTCTTGTCCAGATCGCGTATCGCGCGCGCTTGACCCAAAATCACCGCGACGCGGGCGCCATGAGGCCGGATCAATGGCTGAGCCTTCGCAAAGCTCAAAAAACGGGTAGCGCGCCGGCTCGCGCGCGCCTTGATAGGCGCTTCGCCCCGTCCGAAATCAACGTCGACCAAGCGAGCCCAGCCGGTCCAATCGCACTCAGTTCCAGTGTTGATGCCGCCGCCAGCGACCGCAAGATCAAAGACGGCCCCCATTACAAAGCCCACTGGGCGAAGCCGAGCGCAACAGCGAGCGAAGCGATCGTCGCCGCTAGCACCGGCATCACGGAACGCCAGCCAAGTTGCAGCAGCAAATCAGTTTGGGTTCGCATCGCCGTGGCCGTGACGGCCAGCAGCAGTAAGGTCTTGGACGCAACCAGCGCGGCCGGTGCGACTTCGGGGGGCATTGCGAACAACGAATTGACCCCGACCAACGCAAGGAATGCGAGGATAAACCCAGGCAGCATCGGGACACGAGTGTCGGTGCCAGAGGCGGCGACGGGCTCGATACGCGCAATCCCCAGCGCCGCCAGTGTTACCAGCGGGGCAAGCATTGCTACACGTGTCAGCTTGACCACGGTCGCCTGCGCTCCGGCGCTGTCCGATACGGCAAACCCTGCGCCAATCGCCTGAGCGACATCATGGATCGATGCCCCCACCAGGAAACCTGCCTGCTCATCGCTGAAACCGAGCATCTGCGTCAGCACCGGATAACTGGCGAGGGCAATCGCGCTAGCCGCGGCAAGTACCACTAGTGTTAGTGTAAACTGTGCCTGATCGATCCGTTCGCGTCCGATCACGCCATACAGCGCCAACGCCGCCGACGCGCCGCAGATGGCAGTTGAACCTCCAGCCAGCAACCCGACCGAAGCGTTTTGGCGGGTAACGCGGGCAGCCAGCATTGCAGCGACAATCGCCGATGACATTACCAGTGCAAGGCCTAGGAATGGGACGATGCCCATCGCGCCGACCTGCATCACCGTCACTTGAAGTCCAAGCAGCACAATTCCGATCCTCAGCCCGTGGCGCGAGCTCGCATCCAGCCCTTTATGCGTGCGTGGATCGCCCGATGCGAAATTGAGCCCGAGCCCCAGCAGTAAGCCAGCAAGGATGATCGGTACGTCGTAATTTTGGCTCAACCAGGCAGCCGCCGCGCTAGCGATCGCGCATATGGCAAAACCGGGGATGAAGCGGGTGAGCGGCTTTCGCGGCGCGTCCGCGGCGGGCGCCGTCTCGGCCAGCATAATTTCACCGAACAGGTCACCGGCAAAGGCGTCAAAGTCGGGTCGCGGCTTATCCATCATGTCAATATGAACGTGCACATGTCGGCTTAGACGTCCCCCCCCGCTTATCTGTCCTACGGTGTCACAGCTTTATGTCTCGCACTCTCTAAATACAATTGGAACGCTTATATCGCCACAGCCAGTGCGCCTTCATCACGGCGGATGGTAGGCAGCAGCCATTGGAACCACGCCAGCGCGATCAGGTAGGATGCAGCCGCGAACATGAACAACGGCACAAACCCGAACCCAGCATCCAGTACGCGGCCGGTCACCAGACTGATCGCCACGCCGCCCATATTCCCCATAAACGCACCAAACGCAGTAACTCGGCCTACCTTGGCGTTAGGCACGACATCGGTGATCGTTGAAAAAATCGAGAGCGAAAAGCCCTGATGTCCTGCCATCACCACGCCGATCATCCAGGCGACCGGCCAAAAGGAATTGAGCTCTAGCACCAGCGGCAAGGGCGCAACCATCAGCGCTGAGATCAGCATTACAGTCTTACGCACACGGTTGACCGACCAGCCCCGCTCTAGCAGCTTGGTCGAGCCCCAGCCCGCCAACAACGCGCCAAGGCCCGACCCGGCAAAGGCAATTGCCAGCGGCACCGCCAATTCCAACGTCGAAAGGCCGAATTCTTTGCGATAATAATCAGCCAGCCAAAAGTTGATGAACCACCATGTCATGTCCGAAAGCGCCTTGGCTCCAACGATAGCCCAGGTCTTACGGTTCTTCAGGATCGGGCCGTAGCCTGTGGTCTCGCCATCCTCTCGCTCCGACGCTTCCTCGACAGTGCGTTCGCGCAGCTGGCTGAGTCCTCGCGCCAGCCACATCCACGCGATCAACGAGAGAAATCCGCCAACCCCGCCTGCCACCAGCGCACCGCGCCAGCCCACCGCCAGCGCCAGCGCGGGAATTACGAACGGCATCGCGATGGTGCCCGCACCCGCCAACATAGTGGCAAACCCGAAGGCGAACGAGCGTTTGTCGGGAGCGAACAGGGTCGCAACGGTCTTGATAACGAGCGGAGTCTGGACTGCTTCAGTTACGCCCAGGCCGACGCGTGCGCCGATCACCTGCCACGTAGTCATTGCCCAGCCATGAGCGATTGCGGCCAGACTCCACGCCGATGCGCCGACCTGCATAGAACGATGCACCCCCAGCCGATCAACCAGCCAGCCAGTGAACAGAAATGCAAAGGCAGCCGAAAATTGCGTGATGGCAGCCAGATCGCCGAAATCGCTGTCGCTCCAGCCAAAATCCTCCATCACGTCGGGCTTAAGTATCGCGATGATTGGGCGGTCCATCGCGTTGAACACTCCCGCGATGCAAAGCACTATAAACAGCGACCACCGCAGGCGACCCGACAAAGGCGAAGATTGTGCGGCCATTACAGGTTCCTGGCGTTAGCAACAGAGACAAGACTAGCATGGTCGGAGCATGAAAACAGGACCGCCGGATCGCTCCGGCGGTCCTTCCTTCATATTGCGGCCGGAAGGTGCTCCATTACAAGCGTGCGCGTAGGCTGACCCCGAAGTAACGGTCGGCATCACGCGGGATCTGCAAGCGCTGCCCGGCCGACACATTGAGCAGCACGTAGCTGTTGTCGGTGATGTTGCGGGCGTGGAACGTCAGGCGATACATATCTTCCGAATCAGAAAATCCAATCGATGCGTTCCAGATACCATAGGGATCAATGACGCCTTGTTCACCAAGGTCGGAGAACTGGCGGCTGGTGTGGCGATAATCGGTGTTCAGATACATCCGGAAGCCGCCCACATCGGTCTCGTAATCGCCACCGATCGTGTAGACAAATTTGGGCGCGAGCGGCAGCTGCGTGCCGTTGCGAGCATCGGGCGCATTGGTCGCAGGGTTGGGATTAAATTCCTTGACGCGTGCGTCGGCATAGGCCGCGCTGGCGCGGAAGTTTAGCCCTTTGATGGGCGCAATTACCAGATCTGCTTCGAATCCTTCGCTCTTAACCGTCCCTGCATTTGTCAGGTTTGACACCACCGCACCGTTCAGCAGTACGAAGTTGTTCGCTTGGAAGCCATCATACTCGACGCTGAAGGCTGCCACATTCAGCTGCACCCGCCGATCCAAGAACAGAGACTTGATGCCGATTTCGAAAGCGTCGGAGAGTTCCTCCTCGATAGGAATCGCATTGGTTGGGGCGGTGTGGTTAAAGAAAACGTTGAACGCTGGGCCCTTGTAACCACGCGTGTAGCTGCCGTAGAGCATTACATCTTTGCTAGGCTCGTATTGCAGCACCGCCCTGCCTGACAGGTTGCCGGTGTCGGTCGAACCGGACGAGGTGTTAGTGCCATCGCCGCCGCTAACAATCCTGCCACCCGCCGGGTTGCCCGATACACCTGGCCCAGTCGCGGGCAATCCGGTTACTGCGTTGATACCCGGTGCGCGTGTGTGCGTGAATTCGAGATCATCGAAAGTATAACGCAGCCCTCCGGTCAGCGAAAACTGGTCGGTGAACCGGTAGGTCGCCTGACCGAACACTGCGAAGTTTTGTGATGTGACATCGCTGAACGAGGTGGCGGTTGGGAAGATAGTGTTGACCGTGTCAGCTACGTTGCAGGGCCTTGCGCCCGTAGCAGGATCGACCGGAAGGGTTGATCGGGCACAGGTGATGTTGCGCCGGGTGAAGATCTGGCTGTTATCTGATTGCCAAGCAAACACGCCGACCTGATAGAAGAACGGTGCAGCCTGATCCGAGGCAACACGCGCTTCGAACGAAACTTGCTCGGTGCGCACTTCGCCATTATCGTGCAACCCGGCGGTGCCGACGATCGCGCGCGGCAGGAAATCGCCTTCGCGCAATTCTCGATTGAACCAGTTGCGATAGCCCAGCACCACGCTAAGCGTATGGGTGTCGGT
Source organism: Erythrobacter sp. QSSC1-22B (assembly GCF_001678665.1). Classification (GTDB taxonomy): domain Bacteria; phylum Pseudomonadota; class Alphaproteobacteria; order Sphingomonadales; family Sphingomonadaceae; genus Qipengyuania. Next base: position 361,013 of record NZ_LZRP01000003.1, on the reverse strand, counting down.
AAGGTCGAAATTGCCCGATCCGGTGATGCTCCACTGCTTGTCCCGCGTTTCTGTTACGAGGTTGTGATTGATGAAGCGCTGTTCAACACCCAGAGCGGAGCCGCCCGGCAGGCCTAGTTCGGCATCGAGCACTGGACCGCGGCTCACCCCCGTCACATCGGCGCAGCAATCATCATTGGCACGGAAATAATCTGCGATTAGTCGCAGGTCGCTGCTGCCGCTTTCATAATCGAGGATCCCGCGCGCACCGTAATGTTCGTAGCCGTTGACCTGTTGGTTCCGGCCGCCGTTGATATTCGTGATATTGCCATCGAAGCTGCCGTAGAAACCAGTCACGCGAGTGGTTAGCCCTTCACCCAGCGGGCCAGCGAGGGCGGCGCGCAGCCGCCATTCATCGCCTTCGAACCAATCGACCCGGCCCTCGGCTTCAAATTCGTCACTGCCGCCCCGCGATACGATATTCACAACACCCGCGGAGGCATTGCGCCCGAACAGCGTGCCTTGCGGGCCGCGCAGCACTTCCAACCGTTCGATATCGACCAGATCCATAAAAGCTTGGCCTGAACGCGATAACACCACACCGTCGACAACGGTGGACACACTGGGTTCGGCCGCGACCGAGAATGTGATTGTGCCGACTCCACGCATCACGATCGCACTGTTGGCGCTGGTGGTGCCTTTGCGGAAGGTTACCGACGGCACGACGGTTGAGATATTCTCGAGGGAGAAAACTACCGCCTGATCCAGCCGGTCGCCTGAAACCGCGGTGATAGCAATCGGTACGTCTTGCACATTTTCTTCGACTTTTTGTGCAGTTACTATGATGGTTTCGACCTGCGCCATTGCCGGCGCGGCGTGCATCAGCGCCAGCGAGCTAGCGGAAACGGCAAGCGTTTTAAGCGTAATTCGGGTGTTGACAGACATGATGTTTCTCTCCCCTCCATCCTGATCAACTCATTTTGACGACCTGTTAGATCATCGCCCTTGCGGTCGATCTTTGAACGCTTTTGTTGCGCTCTATGTCTCAATGTGTCAAGCGGTGTCATAAACCGTCAAAGAGGGGAGTTCAGGGTATTGGCGTTGCAGTTGGCTGCAAATGAAGACGGCTTTATTCTGCTGTTGGGCGGGATGAGTATCCTCCGTCACCGATCAGCCGCGCCTGCCATTATGCTCGGGTTCGGGGATCCCAAGATCACGATGATACGCGGAAATTTCCGCTTGGAAGATGCGCCGCTGGGCGCGTCTTCGCTCACCAAGTGCAAAGTGCTTGATGACGAGCAGGTTGAGCTTGCCAGCACCGACGGCGCAGCGAGGATGGCTTTGCACGTTTCGCCGAATACCGGGCGGCTCAGCCTTAAGGCCCTGACTCCGCAAAATCGCATGACGCTGGATTTCCAGATCGGCGTGGATGATGTGCTCTGGGGCGGCGGAGAGCAAATGAGTTATCTGGCGCTGAATGGCCGCAAATTTCCCATTTGGACTAGCGAGCCGGGCGTCGGGCGCGAACCGGGTACCTCGCTGACTGATGAGGCGAGCGCCGATGGCTCCTTTGGCGGAGGCGATTACTGGACTACCAATTATCCTGAACCGAGTGTCCTTTGCTCGGCAGGATGGGCCCTGTCCCTCACCAATGCCGAATATTGTGAGCTGGATGCAACCCAGCCGGGGCGGCTGCGGGTGCATGTTTGGTCAGGCGAAGTGGTTATTGATTTGTACGCCGGGGCGCCTGCCGAACTGACTCGCCAATTGGGCGCGCGGTTCGGTGCGCGCCATCCGCTGCCCGCATGGGCGCTGGGCGGGGCGGTGGTTGGCCTCAAGGACGGGACCCGCAGCTTTGACCGGCTCGAGCGCTTGCTCGATGCAGGTGCAGAGGTATCGGGTTTGTGGTGCGAGGATTGGGTCGGCATTCGCCAGACCAGCTTCGGGCGTCGATTGTTCTGGGATTGGCAGTGGAATCCCGAGCGTTATCCCGGTCTGCCGCAACGTATCGCGGCTTTGAAAGCGCGCGGTATCCGCTTCCTCGGTTATGTGAACCCCTACCTCGCAGCCGATGGCCCGTTATATACAGAGGCTGCGGCGCAGGGCTTTTTCGCGCGTCGGTTGGACAGCGACGCGCCTTATCTGGTGGATTTCGGGGAGTTCGATGCGGGCGTTGTCGATTTCACAAATCCCATCGCTGCTGAATGGTTCGCCGAAGAGGTGATCGGGCGCCGGATGCTCGATTTCGGGCTGGATGGCTGGATGGCCGATTTCGGCGAGTACCTGCCGGTTGATTTGCGTCTGTACGCCGGCGACCCGATGCAGGAACATAATCGCTGGCCGGTACGCTGGGCCGAGGTAAATACACGCGCCGTCGAATCGCGCGGGCGGACAGGTGATGTGTTGTGGTTCATGCGCGCCGGGCACACCGGAGTGCAGACGCATTGCCCCCTGCTGTGGGCCGGTGACCAATCGGTCGATTTCAGCCGACACGATGGCATTGGCACTGTGATTACCGCCGCGCTGTCATCGGGCCTTGTCGGCAATGCTTTTAGCCATTCGGATGTTGGCGGCTATACCAGCCTTTTCGGCAATACCCGCACCACCGAACTGATGCTGCGCTGGTATGAACTGGGTGCATTTAGCCCGGTGATGCGCACGCACGAAGGCAATCGGCCTGACGACAACATCCAGATCGATAGCACGCCTCAACAGCTCGCTGGTTTTGTTCGCTGGAGTCGCACGCACGCCGCCCTTGCGCCCTACCTGGCGCATTTGGTGGTAGAAGCGCAAGCGAGCGGCCTGCCCGCCCAGCGCGCGCTGTTTCTGCACTATCCGCAGGATCGGGAGACCTTCACTATCCAGAATCAGTTTCTGTATGGTGCCGATCTAATGGTGGCCCCGGTTATCGAAGCCGGAGCGGTGAGCAGAAGAGTTTACCTTCCGGGCGAAGCTGCGCAGGTATGGCAGCATGTGTGGACAGGCGCAGCGTTCGGGCCAGGCTGGCACGAGGTGGCCGCAAGACTGGGTCAACCACCAGTATTTTTCCGCCCGGATAGCGCTTTTGCCGGCCTGTTTGCAGGGCTGGCCGAAGCAGGAGCGTTATCCGCATGAGCGACCGGGCCAATATCCGCGATGTCGCCGCGCGCGCCGGGGTAGCAGTCAAAAGCGTCAGCCGGGTTCTAAATGACCATCCTTATGTCAGCGTCGCCTTGCGTGAGAAGGTCGAGCGGGCGATGGCCGAACTCGACTATCGCCCTAGCGTGGCGGCACGCATCCTGTCGGGTGCTAAGTCTAATCAGGTGGCGCTGATCTATGACAATCACAGCCCCTATTACATGTTCCAAATTCAGAAAGGCTGCTGGGAGGTCTGCAACGAAAGCGGCATTCGCCTGCTGGCCCAACCAGTCGATGTGGCCGATCCGCGCGTCGGCGATCAAGTGCGCGGGTTAGTGAGCGAAACCCATGTGGATGGAATCATCCTATCTTCCCCGGTGACCGATTGTGATCCGGTGCTGCGTGCGCTCGAGACGATGGATGTGCCGTTTGTGCGCATTTCGCCTGGGACCAACCATGCGTTGACCAGTTCTGTGTTCATGGATGACGCGCAGGCTGGCGATGACATGACTACCCACCTGATAAATGCCGGGCACCGTCGCATTGGATTTATACGGGGCCACGCCAATCACATGGCTTCGGATGACCGTCTTTTCGGCTACCGCCGCGCCCTTGATCGGGTGGGCATTCCATTTGAACCGCAACTGGTGACCGAGGGCGAGTTCGACTTCGATTCTGGGGTGCAGGGCGCGCGCGTATTACTCGATTTGTCAGAGCGCCCTACGGCAATTTTTGCCTCAAACGATGATATGGCAGCAGGCGTCCTGGCAGTCGCACATGACCGCGGTATAGCTGTCCCGATCGAACTTTCGGTTGCTGGGTTCGATGATACCACGCTTGCGCGCACGGTCTGGCCGCCGCTCACCACCATCCGCCAGCCGATGGCCGATCTCGCCCGCACTGCCGCCCGCATCCTTATCGCCGGCGGAGATATCACCCACCGCCGTCTGGCCCATGAACTTGTGGAGCGCGCCTCTGTTGCTCCGCCGCAGAGGAATTTCTGATGAGTGAATTGCCCCCACCGCCCGCGACGCGCAGCCTGGGTACGAGCGGCATTGTCGTTTCGTCCATCGCCTGGGGCATGTGGCGTTTTGCCGAGAATGGCCGCACCGCGGCAGACGCGGCGCAGCTGGTGCACGCAGCGCTGGATGCCGGGATCACGTTTCTTGACACCGCTGATATCTATGGTTTCGATGGCGAGGGCGGATTCGGAGATGCGGAGGCGCTACTTGGTGATGTATTGGCGGCAGAGCCGGGCCTGCGGAGCCGCATGGTGCTCTCGACCAAGGGCGGCATTATACCGCCGCTACCCTATGATCAGAGCGCGATTTATCTGCGCAAGGCGATCGACGCTTCGCTGACCCGATTAAAGGTCGACAGCGTTGACCTGTGGCAGATTCACCGACCCGATATTTTAATCCACCCCCAGGAAGTCGCCCGCGCGCTTGATGATGCGGTTGCTTCGGGCAAGGTGCGCACATTGGGTGTGTCAAACTTCACCACCCAGCAAACCGCAGCGCTCAACCATTTTCTCGGCCACAAGCTGGTTTCGACTCAGCCTGAGATCAGCCCGCTCCGGATTACTTGTTTTGAAAATGGTGAGCTCGAGCAAGCAATGATGCTGGGCCTTACCCCAATGGCGTGGTCACCACTCGGCGGCGGCCGGCTGGCTGCACCTGAAAGCGCGCGCGATAAGGCGGTGGCAGGAGCGCTTGACGCAGTGGCGAACGCGCAGAGCGTCTCGCGCACGGTAGCGGCCTACAGTTGGCTAATGGCACATCCCGCCGGGATCATCCCGATCATCGGCTCGCAGAATCCCGAGCGTATTGCCCAGGGCGCGCAGGCGCTTGCGGTACGCTGGACGCGACAGGATTGGTACGCGGTGTTGGTTGCCGCACGTGGAGAGAGGCTTCCTTGATGACTGACACACGACAATGCGAAATCGCATGGTTTTCGGCGCTGTGCGACGATGACTACGAATTTCTCGGTGTTCCTGACAAGTATCTCCAATCTAGCTGGGAGCATTGCCGCAACATTGTGCTGCGCGCCGAACAGGGCGGGTTCGACAATATCCTGCTGCCGTCGGGCTACCAGTTAGGTCTCGATACGACAGTGTTCGCGGCAGCGGTTGCTACGCAGGTGCAGCGTATCAAGCTGCTTTGGGCAACCCGCATGGGCGAAGATTGGCCGCCGCAATTGGCGCGCCGCATCGCCACGCTCGACCGCATCCTTGGCCCCAATGCTGCGGGCACTGGGGGGCGGCTCAACGTCAACATCATTTCCTCTGACATGCCGGGCGAGAGCATCGCTAGTGGCCCGCGCTATGCTCGCGGGACCGAGATCATGAAAATCGTGCGCACACTCCTAAATGGCGAGCATCTCGACTTTCAAGGCGAGTTCTACAAACTTGAACTTGATCCGGCGCGCATCACCACGCTGTCTGGCAAGTGCCCGCCGTTCTATTTCGGTGGGCTGTCCCACGAGGCTCGCGAGTGCGCTGCCGAAGCCTGCGATGTCTACTTGATGTGGCCCGACACCATGGACAAGGTGCGCGAGAATATTGCTGATATGCGGTCGCGGGCTGATCGGTTCGGGCGCAAGCTCAAATTCGGTTACCGCGCCCACGTGATCGTTCGTGAAACCGAGGATGAGGCTCGCGCCTATGCCGACCGGCTGCTGTCAAAACTGGATGTCGAGGCCGGTCGCGCGATCCGCGAAAAGTCACTGGATGCCAAGAACTACGGTGTTCAGCGCCAGCAGGAGTTGCGTAGTGCGGCTGATGGTGACGGGTTCGTCGAAGAAAACCTGTGGACGGGCATCGGCCGTGCGCGATCAGGCTGCGGGGCGGCGATCGTCGGCACTCCCGATCAGGTGCGGGCCAAGCTGTCCGCCTACCAGGACGAAGGGATCGAGGCGTTCATTCTGTCAGGTTATCCGCATATGCAGGAAGCAGATTTGTTCGCGCGCCATGTGCTGCCGCATATCCAGCACGGCCCGCTCACGCTTTAATCAGTGGCTCTCGGCGGGAAAGCCCTTCGCACAATGGCCGCTGCTTCTGCATAACCACTCTTAAAAGATCGACTGCTTTTGGGATCAAGGCGAGGCACAGGGAAAGGCAATGTTTGGGGCGCGAAGCTGACATCTGCCGACAAAAAAGTTGGGGTATGAATGGGGGTATATACCGATAGGGGAGGCTCATATAAAGTTAGGAATCAGATATATACCACCTTATTGTGAATCCCTCCGTCTCCGCCAGACGCTGTTTTTCAGCGGACGATCGCGAACCACCACGAACAGATTAAACCACTGAAAAATAACGAGGCTTTGCCGCTCGATAGGTTTGCCACGTTCGGCTTAGTTCGGGAAAGTTCGCGGCAGACCGCTGCCAAGTTTATGGCTAAACTTATGGCTTGCGCAGGTATATTGGTCAGCTAAGCTCGTCGCCAACATGGCCACGCGCGCGCGAAGCAAACTCAATGTGAAACAGGTTGCGAGCCTTTCCCGACCCGGAATTTATTCCGACGGGGCCGGTCTCTATCTGCGTGTGCGATCATCTGGGCGGTCTTGGTTCTATATTGGCAGACTGAATGGCAAGCGGATCGAGCTTGGCCTGGGTTCGGTTTTCGATGTGTCACTCGCTCAGGCGCGTGAGAAAGCTTCGACGTTTCGCGCTATGACCCTGCAGGGCATTGATCCACGCGCCGTGCGAGATGAAGCGGCTCAGCAAGCGCAACCGGTGATCACCTTCGGTAAATTTGCGATGCAGTTTATCGATGACATCGAGGATGGCTTCCGAAACCCGAAGCATCGCCAGCAATGGCGCAACACGCTCGAAACCTATGCCGTCACGCTGTTCGATCTGCCCGTCACCGACGTCGACACGGAGCATGTGCTGGCCGCCCTGCAGCCGATCTGGCTGACAAAGCCAGAAACGGCATCTCGGGTGCGAGGTCGGATCGAACGTGTTTTGGATGCGGCCAAGGCCAAGGGCCTCAGGACCGGTGAGAACCCGGCCCGTGGCCGTGGTCATCTGTATCTGTTGTTACCGGCTCGGAGCAAAGCCGAGGTCAAACATCACGCCGCTCTGCCGTTCGTCGAGATTGCCGCGTTCATGGCCGAGCTGCGAACGCGACCCGCACTATCTGCTCGGGCCCTTGAATTCACGATCCTGACCACTGCACGGTCCGGCGAGGCCCGCGGCATGACGTGGTCGGAAGTCGATCTGGAAGCGAAGATCTGGACTGTGCCCGGTAGCCGCATGAAGGCTGGTGAAGCTCACCAAGTGCCCCTGAGCGGGCCAGCAGCGGCCGTTCTGATGGCCGTAGCGGGTCCCGATGACCGACCGACCGATATTGTCTTCCCAGCGCCTCGTGGCGGTCATCTGTCAGACATGGCGTTGGCGCAATTGCTGAAGCGGATGGGACAACCTGACATCACCGTGCATGGATTCAGATCGACCTTCCGAGACTGGGCTGGCGAGACGACTCAGTTCGCCCGTGAAGAGGTCGAGTTGGCGTTGGCTCATACCATCGGATCGGCGACGGAAAGGGCCTACCGTCGTGGGCGGGCCCTTGAAAAGCGGCGGGATCTCATGGCAGCGTGGTCGGCGTATTGTTCGGGTGGCCTGCCTGATTAAAATGGGGCGGGTAAATTACCCGCCCCATCTTATTATGTCCGTTCGATCACCGGCAATGCCCAGCGATCCTTCCCGAGCTGCTTAGAAATCTCGGTCACGAATGTCGGAATCGCATCAGGGTGAAGAGCCCGCCCGTTGCAAATCACATTGGTGCTGGCCAACGTCCGCAGCGCCTTGATCAAGGTGGTACGGATCTCGCGCCCTTTGCCCGATGCGAAGGTGCAATCTTCGAACGTGAGCATCATGCGGAGCAGTGCCATCCGGAAGTAGCGGATGTTCCGATCACCCTTTTCGCTGTGGTTCATAAAGCCCTTCTTGCCGTCTTTTGGCGGACACCAGTTGCAGGCCTTATACGGCGCCTTCAACACATAGGCCGCCATCCGCGCCAGATTAGCCGGATTCGACGCAACAGGCTTGATGACGATGGGCTCTGCATCCGTTATGTTGGAAGAGTACCGGAGGGTATGCTTTGCGGTCACCTTGGCAAACTTCGAAACATCACGGGTGAAGAGTACGGCATGAGTGTGGGGCTGAACAAACCGCCCGCCAGTTTCGTGCCGCTTGCTGTTGAAGAAAGAAGATTCCGTAACAGCAAAATACCCCCCTTCCGGTGCCAGGGACTTAAGCGTTTTTCCGGCTTTGGATTGTGAGGTCCCAAGCTTGATCGTTGGACGATCCAGAGAAGTGCCATCTTCGCCATCGATGATGGTGACAAGAGCGAATTTCATCTCAGGATCGGCAATCGCCATAGCTTGAAAATAATCAGCGAGAAGATCGAAGGCCATCAGCATCAAATCCGTGTTGGCCATCATGAGGGCTGACGTCGCGCTAGGATCGAAAAGAAGCTTATCGACCTTGCCCCGGGTATCATCAGGCAGAGTCCGCCGTTCGATCCCCTTCAACTCTTTGTAGTTGAACCGCTGGTATCCCCGTTCCAGCCAGATGCGGGGAGCTTCGACGGTTTCGCAATCCCAGAGGGAACCCGGATCAGGCGGCTCCCCATCGGGAAAGCGCAAGGCCAGGTTCTGCTTTCCTGGATTGACCTTGGCCTTGGGCTTTTTCGTGGAATTGGTTTTCCCGATACGCTTGGATTCAGGCGACTTTTTCATAATTGAATTTTCCTTTTGTCTTTCCCAGACAGCAGGCGACCTTCATCGGCCCCATAAGGAGGCTGATTGGTGGCTTGTTGGTGGGTTATGGGTTGGTTGTGGTTGGTGTAGTGAACACTACGAGTGAGTCCGAAGCATCACTCGGTATTTAGCTTTTGAATCGCCCGTTTCTTACGGGGTCGTGCCCTCGCGAATGAGCTTCTTCACGCTGGCCCTGGTCACGAAAGTGCGACGCCCAACTACGACCTTCGTCAGACGGCGCTCCTTGATCAACTCATAAACGCGAGTTTTGCCGAGCCCACCCAGGTATGCCCGGGTGTCCGTGATGGACAAAATATGCTGGTTCATTGTTGTACCTCTTCAATTAACCGCTGGCGTGATTGCGAAGCGATGAGAGGCTTTTGCCGAATTGAATCCAGTCTGTCGGCTCAGTTTGGGTCATATGGTCAAGATTGGCCAAAAAACGTCAAGACTGGTCAAACGTCATTAGCGCTGCCGTTTTTTCCACGAATCGTATTCGCCGAAAACCCTATCTACTCGTCTCCTTACCGTACTTTCAGATAATTCCGGGATCCCTCTTTCGGAAAGCAGGTTTTCAAATATCTCTCCAAAGGCAGCCTTTTTTAAGGTTCTAATCGGCTCCCCATGCTTTTGGACAAATACGCCATTCTCAATATCAGCAAGTATCTCGCTCATAACCGTAGCCTCGGAGCCGCTTTGATAACTGCGATTTGTACCGGGACGTGGAACTGCAACGTGGCCCCGCGTCGACGTTTTTCCTAATTCCGCCATTTGGTCCGGTCCATCAAGAATTTGGAGAAGTGGCGTTATACTCCAATTATTGTTTAATCGTATTTGAGCAATTTCTGTATTTCTAAGTGCTAATCCAATTATGAAGCGTCTTGATTGCGCATGCGAAGCGACTTCAACCGTTGGGCGCTTTTTATTGTTATAGATCTTCAGCCTGCCTTCACCATAAGGTTTCATCTTCGTGGGCCTCAACGCCAAAATTCGCCCTTCGTCCCACGAGATTTCTTCGGTTGCGATTTCCCATCCATCAATTTTGGAGAAAAACTCGTCCTTTTTTAATACCCTTGGAAGCATAGTAGCATGTGTTTTACAAAATGATTGCTCTCGAATGTACATGTCTGGTATAATGTGGCGCTTCAGCATCGAAGGCTCGGCATTATCAACACTCGTGATTAGGGTGGCCCCGACATGAGCTTCCTGTACATAAAGGTCGGCCTTTATAGTGAGGGCTGCGGTCCTTATACCCTGCAGTATGGCCTCTTCTGCCTCATCAAATGAGATAAACTGGGAGAGGTAGTCTACCGCCCGTCTAGCTGAAATCCATTGGGTCTCATTTGGGGCTGGTGCGATCTGCTGGTCCATATCTTCAATTCCCCTGCAAACCGGTCCGCGTCAACCCGCAGGAGTCAATCGGCCCAGCTAACCTGTTGAAATTCCTCTGTTTATTGACTGGAAAGTCGACATCCACTAGATTTGAATTGCGGTCGAGTCGGCGCCAGATTTTCACAGTGCGCCGAACTTGTTCGCATTCTTTCATGAAATTTATAGTGGAGAATATGGCATGGATTCCAATGAACAGCAGACGTGTGTCCAAAAGAAACCCGATGCGAAGGCTGCCGCAAAGATCGTCCGAACCATCGGCGAGATCGAGCAGTCCTACATCTCGGCGACCGGTCCGCTGAGCGAACGTCTCATGACCGAGATTGGCGAGGTGGCAGGCAAGGCTGCGCATGACACCTGGGAGGTTGATGGCACGGAGTGGGAGCTCTTTATCACTTCGCCGGATTGGAAATGCACCCGTGGCCGGGCCCGTGGTGATGCCTGGCTCGAGCTGGGCGACATCATTGAGGACGTGCATGACCACAGCTGGATTGCTGTTGCAGTCGGTGCTGGCGCTGCGCAGATGTGTCTTGAGCTGAAATTCCGCAACGGACTGACGCCGATCGATACCTGCTTGAAATCTAGCCCGCAGCTGTTGGCCAAGCTTGCCGAGCAGGGTTTCGAACTCCGTGACGACAGGACGCGCCTGCTGCTGGGCATCAAGGTCGAAGCCGATGCCTTGGCCAAGGCGTTCGAGAGCGGAAACTTCGAAGCGGCACTTACGCCGGTGCGACATGCGGTCCGGTCGGCTGCCACGGTCCATCAAGAGATCACCGATTTGGTCGGTCTGGCACGCATCAAAGCGAAGCAGGGATAAGGTCCGAAAAATCTAATTTTTGGGGCCCGGAAAAATCTAATTTTGAGCGTCAGGGTTGCGCTCGATTGGCCCCGCCTTCTCGGAGGAACCCAACCCGTAAACCTTGAAAGCCGACGCTTCGCTCGGTTCATTCAAGGGAATACACCATGACCATGCATTCAATTTTTCAGCCATTGGAAAGCGCAGGTCGAGGTCTCTCGTCCTCCATGGGACTGACCTGTGACACGCCGCGCGGATTATTCTCAGGATCCGAGGAGAATAGTTATCTGGTTTGCGACGGCGTCGGGATGCGCTTTGCAGTTGTTCTGGACCATCGAACGATCCAGCCATTCACTCGTATCTTTCTGGGGGGCCACCCGCTCGATCATGGATCGCTCTGCGGCCTCGGCGTTCTTCATCTTGATGAACCCGTTAGCGATCAGAGAAGGCTACACGAAGACGGGATTTTGCGGGTATGCGATGGATCAGTCGAAATGTTCCTGAATGACGGAGACACCGACTGGACTTCTTGGCATACCGTGCTGATCGGTAAATGCAACGCGCCTAATGGCTTCTACGATGTGTGGACATTCATCGATATGTGGGGCGCTTGTTTTTTCGAGTCTAACAGTTGGTCTGATCCGCAAGCGACCACCGATTAATTGGGATTGAAATATGAGTTGCGGAAGGTGCCCACCTTCCGCAACTTACGTCCACGGTGTCGCTTTTTGGGCCGTTTGCTGAATGGCAAGTTCCGGGCGGCGAGAAGCGGAAAGCTGCCGTCCAGTCCGCCAATTGGCAACGGCAGCTGCCGACCCAGACCTAGTCGCTACCAGCAGGCACTATGAACGTCAGCCCACTCTGATTCCTGCCGCTGCGTCTGGGATGCAAATGCCGCCAATCTAGCCGTTCAGGGCATGGACTCGGGCCAGTGCACCAGTCGTTGGTTCATTTTGCCCTACGCCGTTTCAAATTGACCATCAGGTCAACAAATCATCGTGTGCGAGCGGACTGTCGAGTAGGTCATGATCTACGCAGGCGCAGGCGATATTGGTACGGCGCGAGCCGTTCTAGCACCGCAAAGTCACCGGCCCGAACGGAATGGAACATAAAAAACTCACGAGCCAAGGACCGATTTCTGAAGAACTTCTTCGAACCATCGAGATCCGTCATCACTGGCGCGTCGCCACCATAATCGACTGAGACCTGTCGCGGCGCGATGGAGGCCTTATTGGATCCGCCGATGGCGTCGGATGGGAACTGATCGAAGAAGCCACGCAGATAAATATGCGAATTATCGACATTCGCTTGAGTGATCTCCACCTCGCCAAGGACATGGGTGCCAGCCCTTCCTCGTGCCAAGGCTGAAGCGTGAGCGACAGCTAGGCGAACCGACACTGGCCCGGATGGTAGCCTAGGTGACGTGCTGATGGTCAAACCCCGACCTACCTGCTCAGCCAGCAGCACAATCTGTGCCGCTGCCCGGGCATCCTCGCCGGCATCATGGTGGACAAAGTTCAGCGACAGGACCGATTTCAGATTGGCAAGGCCATAGCCGCCGTTACCTTGCAATTCCGGCCAGGCCTTTCGCGCTATCTGCACGCTGTCGCGCCAATTCCAAGCTGGCGGCGACACCCTAATTTGCTGGCAAGCGGCAGTAATCGAACCGCAATCGAAACTGGAGTGCTGATACACGGTGAGTCCTTGCAGTGCCTCGCGTAGTACCGCGATCACTTCGGTGAACACCGGGGCACCCGCGACGGTATGCGCGCTGATGCCATGCAGGTCGGTGAAGCGCCACTCCTGTACTTGTGGGTCTACATATGTCTTCCAGGAGACAATGCTGCTGTCGTGGCGTACGCATGCAACGCCGATTTGGCAGATGCTGCCACGGTCGTTGTTAGCGGTTTCGACATCAAGCGCGACAAATCGGAACGGGCCCTTGGGGAACGACGGCAAATGGGCTTCGGGCGCATAGGTAGCTCGCGCGTTCGCCACTCCCCCGCTAAGCGCAAGCGAGTGTTGGCGCTGACGCTCGAGAGCTGCCATTTCCCGCTCGCCCCAGCCTAGATGGCGGATAGTTTCGTCGACCAAGTCCACCGGCTCATCGTAAACTGCGGTCTTGTGCCCATTCCACGCGGTGGTTTCGGCAGGCGCAATGGCGATCACCTCGGCTTCGAGCCGGCCGATGTCAGCAGTGTCGGGCAAGACAACCCAGACCGCACGGCAATGGCGGGCGACAAAGGCATTGCGCAATTTCTTAGCGATGCCCCCATCGGCCTCGGTGGCTCGGTCGAGCCGCTGTCGCCACATCCTGCCGGTGTTGTACATGGTCGAGAAATAATGGCTGAGATGCTCCGAGCCGCTCCGGTGTTTTTGGTGGATTCGGCTGTAGAAGGTCTGCCCCGGAGATTTGGTCGAGCCGATGTAACGCAAATAACCCAAATGATCGACCAGGCCATAGAGCCCACGCGCGTCCTTAGGGGCCTCGCAAGTGTGGCGGTGTGGGGCGGCAAGCAGCTGGGCCAGCAAGTTTGGTGCGGAGAATTCCATGACATTCCTCGAAAAAGTGGAAAGGCCCTCTTCGCATTTCGCGCCGAGATGACGGTGATGGGCCAGTAATGGCGTCGATGGTTGCCGTCTCTCCGAGCTGTCACGCGTGCCCTCGCGTCTGGGGATCGGTCTCAGGGAGAAAGATTGGGCCCCCGTCTCTGAACTGCCGGTGTTATACGCGACCGCCGGCTGCGCTCGCTCCCCTGTCTACGAGGGAGCAGCTTGCCTTATGTCAGGAGCTCACGCAGGCATCGAGCGCCTTGCGTGCGGTTTCGAGCTCGTTGACACGCAGGCAAGCCAAAGGCTTTGCGCGGAAGGTTTCTAGAGTGTTGAGGTTGCTGTTGCGTCCTCCCTTCGTGGCAGGGACGTATTCGAGATCGAACCCGGTGAGCCGGTCGTCAGCGAGGCTGCGGGTGAAGTAGAGAAGCGGCGTCTTGACCCGCTTCTCGACCGCGATCTCGTGACCGGTCCTGGTGCGGTAGCGCAGGACATACTGCGAATGTCCCTTGGGGTGTTCCTCGACGCGCGGATCGTTCATGAGAAGCTTGTGGAGGCTTGCGGTCGGCGGCGAGAGATCGGCGATGTACTTCATGGTATCGCTGTCCTGTGTGATAGGGGTCGGATCGACCGTGAGGAGATGAACCAGTCTCTCGAATGAGTGGGCTGAGAGTTCCCCTTCTCCATTGGCACAGGCCCGGGCCTTTTCGACGGTGATGTCGATGGCAGGCGCAATGCGCTCCAGCGGCCCCAGATTTAAGATGGCCGAGATCAGAAGGCCGCGCGAGGCATTGCGCTTGTCTGCCTTTGCAAGCGACCGGGTGATCCAAGCGGTATCGATGGGCGCAATCTTGAAGTCCTTGCGTGAGCGCAGCCAGTCGAGTGCATCGGTCCCGTTGAGGTATACGAAGACGTTGGCGTCTGAAGGGGTTCGCTTGGCTTCCCCTGTGGCTTGAGTGCGAATGGTCTTGCTGGGACCGCACAGGTTGCGAAGGGTCCGGACATCGATGCCTGACAGAAGCGCCAAATCGCTCACGGTGAGCAACCAGTTCGTGTCTTCATAGAAGGCGCAGTCAATGATCTCGATCAGCGACAGCCATGCGCCAGCAAGCTCCCAGACCTGGCGCACTTCGCGGTTGCGTGCGGAGGTGAGGTCGAGTCCACCGAGCGCGACCGTCGGCAGGGTCGAGAGGAAGTGCTCAACGAAGTGGAGCGCGTCGTTCCGGGCATCCTCGGTATCGGGCGTGTTGGGCTCATGGAGCGATAGATGCCGATTTGCGAGCATGGCGTGGAGCAGCTGGATTCGCTCAGCGATGGAGAAGCGGCCAAGGTTGATCGAGCGGATCTCGTCGGCCGACAGGTTTTCATCTGCAAGGCCTTCGACCTCAAGGCCAAGGAAGCTGTCGCGCATTTGGCTGCTTTGAGGTTGGGCCAGCGTGAAAAACAGGTCGTCGGCCTTCAGCAGCAGGCAGTGCCGCAGGTTGAGGTCGATATCGGTAAGGGTGGGAAGGTCCATTTCACTCTCCGCTGTGATATCTTGATATCTTACAGATGAAATGTCCCGTCAATCGGTTTTATGATATGTATATACAATTTTTCTGAGAGGTTTTGTCGCAGGCGACAGAATTTCGATCGCAAAGCAAGCTGCGGGGGGGTCAGAGCTTGGTGTGGGCCAATCCACCGCCCCTTCTGAGATGTGCGCGAGGATTGATAATGGCTCGTCGTCGCCTTTTCGCGAAACACGCCGTTCTGCACTTCGCCTTCGAACGGCAGACAAGTCCCAGACCCGGCCACCCAGACCGATTGGCAATCTTGTCCGCTTTCAGGCGCTCGGCAGGAGAGCGGGAATGACCGGCATTGGGCGCAAACCGGACGACCCGGTAGTTTCGAAGCGGCTGCGATTGTCGCGGTTGGCGTTGCGACCTCTGCGGCTGAGAAAAAGTGAGCGGCAGCCCAACCGGACCACCGCTCACGAGTGACCTTAGCTAACTTCCCCGAGTTCATACCCGTGAACGGCCCACAAAAGGTCATGGACGAAGTTCTCGGGATAGGCCTCGGAAGTGCACAAAGTTATGAGGTCGAGCAGCAGATTGCGCACAGCGTCCACCTCAGTGAGCTTACCTTTCTTGACGTAGGTATCGAGGGCGCGCCTCGCACGACCAATCTGCCCTTCGAGACAAACTTGGCAATGCACGGATTGGTCGATGTCTTCGAAGTCCTCTGGGGACAGTACTAGATCTGGCATCTCAATGTTCTCGTATCTCAAAAACGCCCAAGTTGGCGCAGGAGTGTTTTACCGGATGCCTTTTCTCCAACCGTGGCCAGCGCACCGCCTGCAGCTGATCTACTCGGTAAAGGACCTTGGTCGGTCGCGGTCGTCGGGCTCAACTGGACAACGAAGTGCCGGGACTGTGCACCTAGTGCTCAAAGGGAAAACCGGCCTCAGAGCGGATCGTACCTTTTGAGACCGACTAGCCCGCTCGACGCGGCGCACCCGTGCAGAATTGGAAGATGAATGCGTTAGTCTCGAGCCCTACTCCCGCGTGGGTCTTCGCCAAATTGATTGGGTCCGACCGTGCCACCTGTGAAAACTAAGCCAATGTGCAACAGCACAAGCACCACGAGCGAGCCGATCCCAATCCAACTAGTGAAAGTGGTTTCGCCTGCTATCTGCACGTAAGCAATAGTGCCGATAAAAATAGCGGTCGCGATCAGCAAGACATAAATCGCGCCCGTCGAGCCGGTGTCCTTGGCCCGCCCGATGCCCACATAAACACCGACAACCCCAACAACGACCCCAACCGCAATAGCCAGGCCTGGCGTATCAAACGCTTCGTGCACCTTACCCGCGACATTGGAGAGGATGCCACTGAAGAATGTGATGAGAAAATAGGGACCGCAACCAAGCCGCTTACCGGGCAGATTTTTTACCACCGCTTCATCCCCCTCCAGGCAGCGCCCGCCAGACACCTTGTAATGTGCCGTCAACAATCGCTCAGAGTCGGGGCCGTGGGAGCGCGCAGGAACACCAATGAGGAGTTAGCTTCAAGCGCAACCAAAAGGGGCTTGGCAATGGGCGCTAGGGGGCCAGGCGCAGCACGCCAGCGCAAAACCGCTCAAACATTCGAAGACGTTCCGATCGGGTCGCACCCGTGGCAAGCCGAAGGCCTAGCTCTGAGGCACAGAACTATGCTGGCTCAAAATGGAGCGTTTCCGATACAACCACCTGTAATGTAACGTAATTTAGCTTGACATTAGTCTCGATACAGCCGATATTTCAAGCTACGTTTTCGATACAGGAGGTCGATTGTGTCGCGCACATTCGCATACTGCCGCGTCAGCACCGTCGATCAAACGTCCGATAACCAAATCCGCGAAATCATAGCCGCTGGGTTCCGCATCGAGCCGCGTCGGATCACAGCTGAAACTGTCTCGGGTTCCGTTCCGGCCATGCAGCGCAACGGCTTCAAAAAGTTGGTCGAACGCCTCGATTGGGATGACGTGTTGATCGTTACGAAGCTCGATCGTCTTGGAAGGAACGCAATGGACGTGAGATCCACCGTCGAGTTGCTCGCCAAGGAGAACGTCCGTGTGCACTGCCTCGCATTGGGCGGCGTCGATCTGACCAGCGCGGCTGGTAAGATGACCATGGCCGTCATCGCAGCCGTTGCGGAGTTCGAGCGGGATCTTTTGGTCGAACGAACCCAGGCCGGGCTCCATCGCGCCAAAGCGGAAGGGAAAATGCTGGGCAGGCCTCCCACGCTTACCACAGAGCAACAGGACGAGATCGTGCGAAGGCGTTTGGAAGGCTATTCCCTTGGAGCCTTGGCCAAAGAATTCGGCGTCAGTCGCGCCGCGATCCAACGGGCTCAAAAGCGAGTCCTAGCGATACCAGCACCATAACCATTTTATTTCCGCTCATCAGCCCGCAGGTATGAGTGCCGATCCATTGCGGTCGGCTAGTGGTCTATGTCGGCTTTTGGCGCCGTCCGGTGAGGCCTCGGATGGCCGCAATTGGGGTGGGAAGCTTCCAGTCCGGTTTTAGAAGGATTTACGTTAAAAGCGGATGTTGAGCTGATCGGCCCGCTCGGCAATAATGCGGCCTCTTCTCGGACATTCCGATGGTTCTGGTGCGAGCCCGAACCTGCCGTTTTTGCCACGCACCGCTGGACCACTTGCGAAAATTTCCGGCAATATTGCAGGAAACAAACTTTAAAACCGGCGGGGTGATGACTAGGTTATTCCGCGAAGGGAATACCAATGAACCAACAGAATGAATTGCTTGAGCTTACCGCACAGATTGTAGAATCAAATGTTGAAGGTGCTGCGATGTCCGCCGATGACGTGGGCGCGCTAATCCGCACCGTCTACGACACCCTTTCCACCCTCGGCCAAGAGCCCGAAGAAACGGAAGCTAAGCCGGAACCCGCTGTAACCGTCCGCAAAAGCCTCTCAAATCCCGACCACATCATCTCGATGATCGACGGGAAGCAGTATAAGACGTTGAAAAGGCATATCGGCACTTACGGCTACACACCGGAGCAATATCGCAAAGCCTTCAACCTCCCCACTGATTATCCGATGGTCTCCGCAAATTACAGCGTGCAGCGCGCCGCGATGGCCAAGAGCATTGGGTTGGGGAGAAAGCCGGGCCAAAAAGCCGGCGGGACGAAGAAAGCGGCAACTGCCACCGCCTGACAAATTCGAATTACTGAGAGGGCGCGGCGGAGAAATCCCCGCGCCCTTTCTCTTGCCTGCTATTAACCCGGATCGCCCCCTAACTTAGACTGCTGGAGCGGCAGACTTCCGAGGTTTTCCCGTTTCAAGCCGATGGTAAATGAGTGGTAAGCTCTGCTGAGTTCGAACCAGCGACCTGCTGATTAAATAGACAGTCGCTTTCACGCTCAGGCGGAGATGGCCGCTTTCCATAAGTCAGGCGCGCGGAGCGGACTGTCTGCAACCGGCCTATTTGCCAGCGAAAGGCGCATGCAAAACGAGCGGCCGGTTTTGGTAAGCGAGAGAGGCCATCCCATGACCGCATTTGGGTCGCTAGCTGAAGGGCGGCTTTTTCCAGATCGCCGAGATTTCCTGCCATTCAGGTGCCGACCCAGTAACCGAACCCGAGGGTGGGCGTTTTTACTCGCCGTTTCGGTGACGCCATTCACCATCGGACCGCGTGTAGGCGATATAAACAACTGCGGCTGACAACGGAAAGGCCGTGATGACAAAGGCTAGCTTTGAAAGCAGAGCACCGGACAGGATCATGGCAGCCGAGTATGTCAGCAATACTAGCCATCCTTGCCAAGCGATAGGAAGGCCAACGCCGTATCCGAAACGCTTCACTGGGAACCACGGCCTCTTTGTCTCGGCAGGCATATGTTCTCCTATTTCAGAGACTACCATGACCGCCGAAAGCTTCGTGATCAATGACTGCTAGCCACCCCAATTTCGGACCTTCGCGCAGTGGCGAGCGTCTACCGAAACCGGACTGGCTGCTTGCTGCGATCCTGCGCCAAAACCTGCCAGTCGGCAAACGACCCAATATCGGTCATAGCAATTAGTCCTAGCCGCCCCCGGAAAGCAGTCATTGCCGCGACCGCGCACTCGCAAATTCCCGGATTGTGAACTACGTGGAACCTTGCTCTTGATCAACGGATCCTAGATCCGAGCCCAAGTGCGTCTACCATATTTCATTGACAGATACGGCAGTTTAACCGCGAATACAGGAAGGCTGACGGCTGCTATAAGTGTACTTTTCAGCGTATTTTCTGCCGCTGCGGAACGGCTCAGTGTCTGATAGGTCTTCTTTCAACACTTCGGAGAAACTACATGAACGACACCTTCGCTCGAATAACAGCGCCCGAGGTTCAAATCCCGAAGCTTCACATCCCAAAAGCACCTGCAAACTGGGCTTATGAGCGCATCGCTCGTCAGATAAATGACTTTGAGGCTGATTTGTCCGAGGGAGAAGAGATTGGTCTCCGCCTCGTGGCGACGCCTGATACAAGTGTCATGCACATTGTGGACGTAGGATATTGGGGGCCAGATATGCTCATCTATTACGGTGAGAACGAGCGTGGCAAACCGATGCAGCTTCTTCAACATTACACGCAGATGAGCATACTGCTAACCGCAGTCCCGAAGGTTGAGGAAAAGCCCCGACGGATAGGCTTTCACCTCATCGAGAAGATCGAGCCGTCCGAAGACGACTGATCGTATGAACTGCGCGCTGGACCCGAAGGCCCTGAGCGCAGAACACCCGTAAGAGGTTAAAGATACCGGCTAACGGCGCAGCGTAAACTTGAGAACCGCGCTATTGTTGTGCGATGTACAACGCTGACCGGTCGAAGAGTGGTCATGGTTATGCTGGTAGAGGTAATACCGGCTTTTTGCGCCACAGACTGGTAGCGACCAGTTGGAGTTAGACCTAAACTCATAGGTTGGTCGGCCGTTACGGCTACCGTATGACATATCCCATCCATACCACGAACGAAATTCGCCTTTGTCATCGTCGGGAATTTCGGAGGCATCCTCCTGAAGGTACTCCTCAGTTATGTAATCTAAATCAGATTCATCAACGTTTAGAAGTTCGGCGGTTTTAGTTTTTGCTTCGTCTGTGCTCAGTTCCTGATCCATAGTTATCTCCTGTATGAATGCCGCACATGAGGCTTCATGTGCTCAAATTAATGTATTCGGTAACAGATGATTCTTGCAAGACATTTGGTTTTTTAGCATTCTCACCTCGCGCCCCACCGCCATCGACCGTCGCGCCACCTGAGGCAGTCCGCTTCCTCCCATTAAACTGTCAAACGCAGACTGTCGCAAAACCACCCCAATTTCGGACCATAGCGAGCGATCCCGCATTGCCCATAAGCGGACGGGCAGCTTTGGATGGGTCGCCCCATAGGGCAGCTACCACCCGCATCGCTTGCCAGCAAAGAACCGCTTGCTCGAATCGTTCGCGCTCTGTTCTAAAGGGGAATGCGCTACATGATCGAAAAGCCGGACGGCTCGCCGCTTACAGATGCCGATGGTAGGCAGCACTTGTCTGAGTCTCTGGCGGAGGCGCGAAAGTGAGTGATGGATGGAGAGCGGGTGCGCGCAAGGAAGCCGGACGATTGCGGGGGACCGGAAAGGCACTCTGATTAGCCGGATGCTGCCTAAACAAGTTTTTCGACGACACCCACAGCTGGCACGACGACCAAAGCGACTAGAACGCCAAGGCATCCACCAGAGGGCTTTGAGGGTGTCAACCGGTCGCCATATTGAACGGTGGGGGGCTTTTCGCCACCTAGCTGCACTCGCAGACGTAAGCCTGCGGGGCGACCACCTTTAAATTCGACTTTGGCGAGGCAACCTTTTCCCTCTTTTACAATTGCCCGAAAAAGCCAGCTGTCGCTTAGGATATAACCGACAGTGTCGCCGTCCATGTTATCGACGCGAAGCGCGATCCCCTCATCGGCATGAGGATTGCCTTGTTCGATTACGAGATCGACATAGTCACCAACCTTGGTCGCCTTAACCGCGTCTCGATAATGCGACTCCCCGACGATACTGGTTTCATACGTCTTAGGCTCTGTAGGTCGCTTAGCCATCCGTCCCCCCGGAGTTGCACGACCACGATACTTGGATGCGTAGCACAAGCAACCAATCAAGCGCCGCACCTATCGGGGAACGGTTATGGGAACCGGCCCGCTTCACCGGGAAAACTTCAATAAAATCAGAGGTAAGTGGCGGAGAGGGAGGGATTCGAACCCTCGGAACGCTTGCGCGCTCAACAGTTTTCGAGACTGCCCCGTTCGACCACTCCGGCACCTCTCCGCAGCGCCGTTTGGCGCACGCTGGCGGGGCGAATGCCCGCCTCCCGGTCGTTGGGAAGCCGCGCGCCTAGCCCAAGGCCCAGGCGGGAGCAAGTCGAAATATCGGCTGCGCAGGCGCAAAACGGGGGATGGGAACCAGGCGGTTACTTGTTACGGGCGCGCGGCACCCCATATCCTGTGCTCTCATGGATCGTGCCCTGTTCTTCTCGCCCCAAGCCGGTCGCACCATCGATGCGCCCGAGCTGGCCCGCACGCGGTTCGCCATCGGCGATGTTGTGCGCCATCGCATGTTCGATTTCCGCGGGGTAATCTTCGATATCGACCCGGTCTTCGCCAACAGCGACGAATGGTACGATTCGATCCCCGAGGGCATCCGCCCCGATCGCAACCAGCCGTTCTACCATCTCTTCGCGGAGACCGACGAGTCGAGTTACACCGCCTATGTCAGCCAGCAGAACCTGGTGAGCGATTCGCTGGGCGGTCCGGTCGAGCATCCCGAGGTCGACCAGATGTTCGACCAGTTCGAGGATGGGCGCTACCGCGTGCTCCGGTCGCTGACTCACTGAGGGTCGGCGCGGCGAAGGCCGAGGCCCCAAACGCTAGCTCTTGATCTTCCAGCCCGACTTGAGCAGCCGGTAGCACAGGACTGCCAGCAGCAAATTGAACACCGCGAGCCCCGCCCCGGCCCAGACGATCGCTTGCACGCCCTCGCCGATGTCACTTTCCCCGAGGAAACCGTAGCGAAAGCCCGAGATCACGTAGAAAAACGGGTTGAAGCGGCTGATCGCCTGGAACAGCGGCGACAGATTGTCGATCACGTAGAATGTGCCGGAGAGCAGGCTGAGCGGCGCAATCACGAAATTGGTCACCGCGGCATTGTGGTCGAACTTCTCCGCCCAGATCGAGGCCAGCAGCCCCATCAGCGCGAGCATGGTCGAGCCCATCAGTCCGAACCAGACGATCGCCAAGGGTTGCGCCGCGTGGAGCGTGACCCCGGGATAGAGCGCCATCGCCAGCCCCACGGTACAGCCGACCGCCAGCGCTCGGGTCACCGCTGCAGCAACGATGCCGGTCATCAGTTCGCCTTCGGAAAGCGGCGGCATCAGCAGATCGATGATGGTGCCCTGGATTTTCCCCGAGAGCAGCGAGAAGCTGGAATTGGCGAAGCCGTTCTGCATCATGCCCATCACGATCAGCCCCGGGGCGACGAAATCGCCGAAGGGGACGCCCAGCACTTCGCGACCGCCGCGGCCCAGCGCGACGGTGAAAATCACCAGAAACAGCAGCGTGGTGACCGCCGGCGCCCAGATAGTCTGGGTCTGCACCTTGAGAAACCGGCGGATCTCCTTAATATAGAGGCTCCACAGCCCGATGCGGTTGATGCCGGTGATCACCGGCTGACCGTGCGGCGCGAACCGGACTCCTGCGGCGCTGCCAGCGCTCTCGATCAAAGGGGGCGCGGCGCCTGCCGTGTCCGGGGCGGAGTTCGGGACTTGATCGGCCATGGGCGCGCGCCTACGTCGATGCAGCCCCGCTGACAAGCACGCTTCCGCGCGACCTGCCGGACGCCTATCCAAAAATGGAAAGATCTGAATGAGCTGGACCGACGAACGCATCGCGACCTTGAAGAAGATGTGGGAAGGCGGCTCGACCGCCAGCCAGATTGCCGAGGAGCTGGGTGGGGTCAGCCGCAACGCGGTGATCGGCAAGGCGCATCGCCTCGACCTCAAGGCACGCCCTTCCCCGGTCAAGACGGCCGAGAAGAAGGCGGTCGCCGTCAAGAAGGCCAAGCCAGCGGCAAAACCGGTTGCGAAAAAACCGCAAGCTAGCGCCGATGCGCCTCCTGCCCAGCCTTCGCCCGCGCCCACACGCGCCGCCCCGGCCACCGAGCCGGTTGCAGATCGCCAGCCCGAGCCGGAAGCCGAGCCGGCGGCAGGCGCCTCGTCGGGCCATTCGCAACCGATGCCCAACCGCTCCTCCAACCTGCCAAAGATCGTCTCGGTCGGTCCCGGTGGTTTCCTGCGCCAGGGTCCCGGCGACCAGCAGCCCCCGATCCCGCCGGCCCCGCCGCGTCGCCTGGTTCCGGCCAAGCCGAGCCCCGAGATCGCCGACAAGACCAGCCTGCTCGACCTGAGCGAAAAGGTCTGTCGCTGGCCGATGGGTCATCCCGGCGAACCCGATTTCCACTTCTGCGGCACCGCAGTGAACCCCGGCTTTCCCTATTGCGTCGAACATTGCGGCCGGGCCTATCAAGCGCAGCTGCCCCGCGGTTCGCGCCGCCCCCCGCCCCCGCTGCCGTTCGGCGGCCCGCGCGTTCGCTGATATGATCCCTCCGACCGACCGGGTGCACCCGGTCGGTCGGAAGAGCTCTCGTTCATGCTTTGGCAACCAGTTTCGTTGACTCTCGCGACAGCTGTCCCGGGGTAGGCTGCGCGATGGTCCCGTCCCGGCATTAGCGCCGGGCGGGTGTCGCTCGGGGGAGTTCAACACAGCGTCATGGACTGGGCGAGCATCACCTTCGGCGCCTTCCTGGCGACGGCGACGATTTTCGTCCTGATAACGCTGGCGCTGTTTCCGGTGGTCCGGCGTCGGTTCCTGCTCTGGCTTTCGGCGCGCACCGCGATGATCGGGCTGATGGCGGTGATGTTCATGTCGCCAGACATCCCGATCGGCCTGACCGAAGCGCAAGTGAAGCTTATCGGCGGGATCGCGAATACGCTCAGCATCGCCGTCGCGGGGCCTTTCCTCGCCTCCTACATCGAACGCAAATATTTGCTCGACGGAACCCGTCGGCTGCTGCGATCGGTGTTCCCCATCGGCCTGATCCTGGCGGGAATTATCCCGCTCGTCCCGCATGTGCCAGGCCTGACCAATGTCCCCGAGACCGGGCTGCTGGTACTTATCGCGATCATCGTTTTCGGTCTGGGCAAGGCCATCTCGCTGGGCAGCCGCGCCGCGACCTTCCAGGCGGTCGCCTGGTCCGGCGGGATCGCGGTCGGCCTGTACCTGCTGATATACGAGATCGTTACCGGGGTTGAAGTCGACTTCTGGACTACCGCGGTGCTTGCCGCATTGGCGCTCGAGTTCATCGTCACTTCGATGGGGGTAGTCGACGGCTTCATGGATTTGCGCCGCCAGCGCGATGCCGCGCTTGCCGAAGTCGAGGCAGCCACGCTGGCGATCGCCACCGACCCGCTTACCGGGCTCGCCAACCGGCGCGGGCTGCTGCGGCATTACGAGGAGAGCGAGCGAGGCCGGCCCCATGGCGTGGCACTGATCGATTGCGATCATTTCAAGCGGATCAACGACCGCTACGGTCATGATGTCGGCGACGAGGTGCTGGTCGCGATCGGCAGGGGACTGAACGGCGAGAATGTCTTTGCAGCGCGGCTTGGCGGCGAGGAATTCGTCGTCCTGCTTTATGGCGACGACTGGCAGAGCCTGGCGGAGAGAGCGCGACAAAGGGTCACCTCGGCGGTGATCGAGCATGTCGCAGGCCTGGGCACAAGCGTGACAGCGAGCGCAGGCATCGCCCAGTTGCACGACGGCGAATCGCTCGCCAGTGCGATGAAACGCGCCGACCGGGCCCTTTACGCAGCGAAGGATGCAGGGCGCGACCGCTCGCTGGCGATGATCCCCTTCGACGGCTCTCCCTCGGGTGCCAGCGCACCACCTCCCTTGCGCGCCATCGGCTGAACCATCGCTCCAGTAGCGTGGCAAATACAGCCACCTTGTGCACCGAATCCCTTGGCGCACAGGCGCGATCCGCTATGCAGGCCGCAACCAATCGGGAGTTACTCTATGCCGCTATCGCTTCACGCCGCCTTCATCCCCAGCGCCCTGCAGATCATCGACAGCACCAGGGGTCTGGTCGATCGCGGCGAGAGCTGGTGCAGCGAGCAGGAGCACGATCCCGCACATGTCCTTTCGGCCCGTATCTATGAGGACATGCTTCCCTTCACCTATCAAGTGGCGAGTGTGGCCGGGCATACGGCCGGAGCGCTCGCAGGCTTGACGAACGGCGTGTTCCAGCCCGACCTGTCGCCGCCGCCCGAGAGCTTCGACGGCCTGCGCGACAAATTGGCCGGGGCGCGCGACGCGCTCGAGCAGGTTTCCGAGGACGATCTAGAGCAGGCAATCGGGCGCGACATGCGGTTCGAATTCCGCGCCTACAAGCTGGAGTTTACGGCCGACGAATTCCTGCTGAGCTTCAGCCAGCCCAATTTCTACTTCCATGCCGCCACCGCCTACGACATCCTGCGGATGCTGGGCGTTCCGATCGGCAAGCGGGATTTCAACGGTCGGATGCGGCTCAAGCAGGGCTGAAGCTGCCCGCGCCCGTCACGATGCCCGCGCGAACCAGATCGTGTGGTACGGACCCTTGTTGTTGGGCCGCGCGCGGACCCGGCGCTCCTCGACCTCGAAACCGGCATCCTTCAAACGCCCGCGAAACTTCAGATCGGGACCGGCGGACCACACCGCCAGGACTCCGCCTGGTTTGAGCGCATCGCGCGAGCGGGCGATACCGGTACGGGTGTAGAGCCGCTCGTTGCCATCGCGCACGATGCCGTCGGGCCCATTGTCGACATCGAGCAGGATCGCATCGAATTTCGGGCTGGTGCCGTCATTGGCATCGTCGATCAGCGCCGCGACATCGCACAGCACGACTTCGCCGCGCGGATCGTCGAGCGTCGACCCGGTGAGATGCGCCAGCGGGCCGCGCGCCCAGGCGAGGATTTCGGGCACTACCTCGGCGACCACCACCCGGCCAGCCGCCGGGATCGCCGCCAGCGCGGCGCGATAGGTGAAGCCCATGCCGTAGCCGCCGATCAGCACTCGCGGCGCGGGGCCTGTGATCTGCTCGAGCGTTAGCTCGGCGAGCTGCTCCTCGCTGAACTGCATCCGCGTCCCCATCAGCTCGTCGCGGCCGAGCATGATGATGTGATCACGCCCATGGCTGACCAGGGTTAGCGTGTCGCCGCCGGGGATCTCGGCGGTGGCAAGGGTTTCGCGCGGCAGCATCAGGTTCTCCAAACGAAAGGGGCCGCGAATGGATCGCGGCCCCGGTCTTATCGTGAATTCAGCCGGGCTTGAACCCGGTTGAGATGTCGTTCCTTGAGGGATCAATCCTTGAGGAAGTCGGGCACATGCGCGCCGCCATCGCTCGAACCGCCGCCGTCGCTGTCGCGATTGCCGCGGCCGCCACGATCGCCGCCACGGTCACGGCCACCGCCGCCACCACCGCCGCTGCGCGGCCCACGACGATCTCCGCCGCGTTCGCCGCCACGGCCACCGCCACGCTCGCCGCCGCCTTCACGCTTTTCGCGCGGGGGGCGGGTATCTTCGAGCTCTTCACCGGTTTCCTGGTCGACCACACGCATCGACAGGCGCACCTTGCCGCGCTGGTCGATCTCGAGGACCTTGACCTTCACGGCCTGGCCTTCCGACACGACGTCGGTCGGCTTCTCGACGCGCTCGTTCTTCATCTCTGACACGTGGACGAGACCGTCCTTGCCACCCATGAAGTTCACGAAGGCGCCGAAGTCGACGATGTTGACGACCTTGCCGTCGTAGACCTTGCCGACTTCCGCTTCCTCGACGATGCCGAGGATCCATTTGCGAGCAGCCTCGATCTCGTCGACGTTCGAGGAGCTGATCTTGATCATGCCCTCGTCGTCGATGTCGACCTTGGCGCCGGTCTCGGCGACGATCTCGCGGATAACCTTTCCGCCGGTGCCGATAACGTCGCGGATCTTCGACTTGTCGATCTGCAACGTCTCGATGCGCGGGGCATGCTTGCTGACTTCGCCGCGGGCAGTGCCCAGCGCCTTAGTCATTTCGCCGAGGATGTGCGTACGGCCGGCCTTGGCCTGCTCAAGCGCCTTGGCCATGATTTCCTGCGTGATGCCGGCGACCTTGATGTCCATCTGCATGGTGGTGATGCCGGCTTCGGTGCCCGCAACCTTGAAATCCATGTCACCCAGATGGTCTTCGTCACCGAGGATGTCGCTGAGCACGGCGAACTGGTCGCCTTCCAGGATCAGGCCCATCGCGATGCCCGAAACCGGGCGTTCGATCGGAACACCGGCATCCATCATGCTGAGGCAGCCGCCGCAGACCGTCGCCATCGAGCTCGAGCCGTTGGACTCGGTGATGTCGGACAGAACGCGGATCGTGTAGGGGAAATCCTCACGCGACGGCAGCACCGGGTGCAGAGCGCGCCAGGCCAGCTTGCCGTGGCCGATCTCGCGACGGTTCGACCCGCCGAAGCGACCCACTTCGCCGACCGAATAGGGCGGGAAGTTGTAGTGCAGCATGAAGCTTTCGTAGGACAGGCCGCTGAGCCCGTCGATCATCTGCTCGGAATCCTTGGTGCCCAGCGTGGTGGTGCAGATCGCCTGCGTTTCACCGCGGGTGAACAGCGAAGAACCATGGGTGCGCGGCAGGAAGCCGACCATCGCCTCGATCGGGCGAACCTGATCGACTTTGCGGCCGTCGATACGGCGACCGTCCTTGAGGATCGCCTTGCGGACGATATCGCTTTCGAGCTTCTTCACCAGCTTGAGCTTGCCGAGATATTCGGCAGGATCGGAATGATCCAGGCTCTCGTAATGCGCGCGCGCCTTGGCGCGGGCATCGGCGATCGCGTTCTGGCGCTGCTGCTTGTCGGTGAGCTTGTAGGCGGCGTCGATATCGGCGCCGATCAGGCCGCGCAGCTCGTCGAGCGTCGCGGTCTTGTCTTCGACCGGATCGAGATCCCATGGGGTCTTGGCGGCCTGCTCGGCCAGTTCGACGATCGCGTTGATGACCTTGCGGTTCTCGTCATGGGCGAACATCACCGCGCCGAGCATTTCTTCCTCGGTCAGCTCCTTGGCTTCGGATTCGACCATCATCACGGCATCGTGCGTGGCGGCGACGATGAGATCGAGGCGGCCATCCACCAGCGTGGAGGTTTGTGCCGGGTTGAGCGTGTATTCGCCATCGACCATGCCGACGCGACAACCCGAGATCGGGCCCATGAAGGGCAGGCCGGAAATCGTCAGTGCAGCCGACGCGGCAATCATCGCGACGATATCGGGTTCGGTCTCGCCGTCATACGACAGGACCTGGCAGATCACGTTGATTTCGTTGTAGAAGCCTTCGGGGAACAGCGGACGGACCGGACGGTCGATCAACCGGCTGGTGAGCGTTTCCTTCTCGGTGGCGCCGCGTTCGCGCTTGAAGAAGCCACCCGGGATACGACCGGCGGCGGAGAATTTTTCCTGATAGTGGACGGTGAGCGGGAAGAAATCCTGCCCTTCCTTCAGGCTGCGGGCGGCGGTCACGGCGCAGAGCACCACGGTCTCGCCATAGGTGGCCAGCACGGCGCCATCGGCCTGACGGGCGATGTGGCCGGTTTCCAGCGTGAGGGTCTTTCCGCCCCACTCCAGTTCTACTTTCTTGATGTCGAACATTTGAATTCCTTCTGATCCCGCCTGCCACATTGCAGCGCGGGGCCTACATTGTCCGGGGATGCCGTCCCGGTCCGGTTGAGGGCGTTGGTCTGCCCCCGGGGCGCGCGGGCCGGATGCCCTCGCGCCGATAAGCGAAAGGGCGGCCCTTTACGGGAGCCGCCCTTCCACGAAACTCTTACTTTCTCAGACCCAGTTTCTGGATCAGCGAGTTGTACCGCTCGACGTCTTTCCTCTTGAGGTAGGCGAGCAGGTTACGGCGCTTGTTGACCATCATCAGCAGACCACGACGCGAATGATTGTCCTTGTGGTGGCCCTTGAAGTGACCGGTCAGGTTCTTGATGCGCTCGGTCAGGATCGCGACCTGGACTTCCGGCGAACCGGTGTCGCCCTCGGCCTGGGCGTTGTCCTTGATGATTTCCTGTTTCTTTTCGGCGGTAACCGTCATGCATTCTACTCCGCGACATCGGCTGTGTTGAAACCCCGGACGACCTTGGCCGTCCCTCCGACGATCTCCAGCAGCGCGACCGGATTATCCTCCAGCTTTGCAAAATAGAGCCCGTCTTTGTGGGGCAGTCCCGAAATCACCCGGCCCTGGCGGACCGCCTGCGCGCTATCGGGGTCGAGGGAAAGGGCCGGGATGTCGTCCAGCCCCGCCTCCAGCGGCAGAAGCGATTGGTGAAGAGGCGCGCCCTTACCGATTTCGTTCAGAGTGTCCAGTGAAATCGCCTGTTCCTCGGCGAACGGACCGGCTTTCGTGCGCCTGAGATAAGTCACATGGCCGACCGTTCCCAGCGCACGCGCGATGTCCCGCGCCAGCGAGCGGATATAGGTGCCCTTGCTGACATGCGCGACCAGCGTGACGCTGTCCGCCAGCTCCAGCGGTGCGCCCGGATCGTAGGGATCGGGGCGGCCCGTGGTGGTGGCGAAAGTGCTGACAAGATCGACCTGCTCAACATCCTCACAGTCATCCCCCGCATCGCGGAACAGCGACAGTTCGTGGATCGTCACCTGCCGCGGGGTCATCTCGACCTGTTCGCCCGCGCGGGCGCGGTCGTAGGCGCGCCTGCCGTCGATCTTGAGCGCCGAATAGGCGGGCGGCAGTTGCTCGATCTCTCCGGTGAAGTGCTCGAGCACCGCGCCGATCGCCAGCATCGGGGGTCGCCGGTCGGAGCGTTCGACCACCTCGCCCTCGGTGTCGAGCGTGTCGGTCTCCTCGCCGAACTGGATCGTGAATTCATAGACCTTGCTGGCATCGAGCATCCGCCCCGCCAGCTTGGTCGCCTCGCCCAGCGCGATCGGCAGCACGCCCTCGGCGAGCGGGTCGAGTGTCCCGCCATGGCCGACCTTGGTCTTGGCATAGCCCGCCTCGCGCAGCACGCGCTTGACCGCGCCGACCGCCTGGGTCGAGCCCAGCCCGCGCGGCTTGTCGAGCACCAGCCAGCCATCGGGCTTGATCGTGGAATTGGGCGCAGCGGTCATCCCGCGATCCCGCGCGCGATCCAGTCGGCGATGGCGAAATAGATGTCCTGCACCCACAGCACCGGAGGCAGGACGATGTTCTCGACCAGCCCGCTGTCGGGAAAAGCCCAGCTTGCACCGATGAGCACGACAATGAACACCATCCCTAGCGACTGGAGCCGCTGCCAATGGCGCTGGTAGCGCAGCGGGAGCAGCCCACCCAGAATGTGCGAGCCATCGAACGGCGGGATCGGCAGCAGGTTGAACAGCGCCAGAAAGATGTTGATGAGGATGAAATAGGTAAACCCCGTGAACAGCCAGGGGTTGGGTTCGACCCCTGCTGCCTGGCTCGCCCCCATGACGAGGCCGGCCATGACCGCGCCGAGCAGCGCCAGGAGCAGATTGGTCCCCGGCCCCGCCGCAGCCACCGCCATCATCCCGTAACGCGGGTTGTCGAGGCGGTCCTGCCGCACCGGGACCGGCTTGGCCCAGCCGAAGATCGGCCCGCCGAACAGCGCCAGCGCGCCCGGGACCAGCAGCGTGCCGATCGGATCGACATGGCGAATGGGGTTGAGGCTGAGGCGACGCTGCTCCTTGGCGGTCGGGTCGCCCAGCATCAGCGCCACCCAGCCATGCGCGACTTCATGGAAGACGATCGCGACGATCAGGCACGGGATCAGGATCGCCGCGAGGATTAGGGTTTCGAGCATGGGGGCTAGATAGGGGCTCGGCGCTCAGCCCGCCAGCGCCTCGCTGAAATGGCGGCGACACAATGCGAGATAGCGGTCGTTGCCGCCGATCTCGGTCTGCGCGCCTTCGGCAACCGCCCTGCCCTGTCCATCGACGCGCAGATTCATCGTTGCCTTGCGTCCGCAATGGCACACGCCCTTGAGCTCGACGAGCTTGTCGGCGATGCCGAGCAGCGCGGCCGCGCCTTCGAACAGCTCGCCCTTGAAATCGGTTCGCAGCCCATAGCAGACCACCGGCACGCTGCCCTCGTCGGTGAGCTTAGCCAATTGCCAGACCTGCTCGCGGGTGAGGAACTGCGCTTCGTCCACCATCACGCAGTCGATCGGGGTGGCGGCATGGACCTCCATCACCTCCTGCCACAGATCGGTATCGGATTTGAACCGATGGGCACCGGTCTCGAGCCCGATGCGGCTGCGGATCATACCCGACGATCGCGTGTCGAGTGCGGCGGTCCACAGCATGGTGCGCATCCCGCGCTCGCGATAGTTGAAATCTGCCTGCAACAGCGTGGAGCTCTTCCCCGCATTCATGCTGGCATAATAGAAATAGAGCTTGGCCATGACTCTACCGCTAGCGCGGCGCTGCGCCGCGCGCGAGTCCGCAGATCGGCCATTTTTCGACAGTTTCGCGGTTAAGCGGGGCGACAGGTGCAAACCGCAATGTTAGCCCCACGCGCAAGACAGCAACGGTTTCGGGAGAACCATAGGGTGGCAGAGGCAATCGCGGCGGAGTCGACGCAGAAGGGTGTTCTGGGCTGGATCGAACGAAGCGGCAACAAATTGCCCGATCCGGTGTTCCTGTTCTTCTGGCTGATCGCCATTCTGATGGTGATCTCGATCATCGCCAGCATTCTCGGCTGGTCCGCGCTCCACCCGACCGAGATCGACGAGGCAACCGGCGGGGCGCTGGTTATCGAAGCCGCCAGCCTGCTGTCGGCGGAGAATATCCAGCGCTTGTGGGTCGAGATGCCCATGACCTTCACCCATTTCCACCCGCT
This sequence comes from Erythrobacter sp. QSSC1-22B, assembly GCF_001678665.1. GTDB lineage: Bacteria > Pseudomonadota > Alphaproteobacteria > Sphingomonadales > Sphingomonadaceae > Qipengyuania. The sequence continues at coordinate 328,937 of NZ_LZRP01000003.1, read as the reverse complement.
GGGCTACGTGCTCGTGGTGATGCTGGGCGCAGGCGTGGCCGAGCGTGCCGGACTGTTCGGCACCGCGATGCGCGCCGGCGTACGCAACGCCCCCACGGTGCTGCTGACCCCGATCGTCTGCCTGGTGGGCATGATCGGCAACCTCGCTGCCGATGCCGCCTATGTGGTGCTCATCCCGCTTGCGGGAATCATCTTTCACGCCGCCGGGCGCCATCCGGTAGCCGGGATCGCGGCCGCATTCGCAGGCGTGTCCGGCGGATTTTCCGCCAATTTCGTCCCCGGCCAGCTCGATGCGCTGCTGTTCGGGATCACCGAGGCGGCGGTCGAGACCGTGTTTGGCGAATTCACCGCCAACATCGCGGGCAACTGGTTCTTTATCGCCGCCATGACGGTGGTGTTCCTGCCGGTCATCTGGTTCGTTACCGACCGGATGATCGAACCGCGTCTCGGCACCTGGAACCCGGCCATGGCCGGTCGTGCCGGGACCGAGGAGCAGACCGACCGCGCACTGACCGCCGGGGAGCGCAAGGGGCTGGTTCGCGCCGGACTGGCTGCTCTCGCGGTCATCGCGCTCTGGGCCGGCTTCACCTTCGGCCCAGGCACGCCGCTGATCGACGAGACCGCGAGCCCCGAGGCGCAGCTCAATCCGTTCTATCAGAGCCTGGTGGGCGGCTTCTTCCTGCTCTTCCTGCTCGCCGGCTGGGCCTATGGCGCCGCGGCAGGCACGATCGGCAATCATCGCGATCTGGTGAAGATGATGTCGGGCGCGATGGAAGATCTGGCCTATTATCTCGTGCTGGCCTTCGCCGCGGCGCATTTCGTGGCGATGTTCGCCTGGTCCAATCTGGGGCTGATCCTTGCGGTCGGCGGAGCCGATTTCCTCGGCTCGTCCGGACTGCCCGCCTGGGCGCTGCTCGGAGCGATCGTGCTGGTCTCGGGGCTGCTCAACATCTTCGTCGGCTCGGCAAGCGCCAAATGGGCGCTGCTCGCACCGGTGCTGGTGCCGATGCTGATGCTGCTGGGGATCAGTCCGGAAATGTCCACCGCGGCCTATCGCGTGGGCGACGGGGCCACCAACATCATCACCCCGCTGATGGTCTATTTCCCGCTGATCCTGATTTTCTGCCAGCGTTGGCAAAAGGATTTCGGGCTCGGCAGCCTGGCCGCGACCATGCTGCCCTATTCGATCGGGCTGATGGCAGCCGGTCTCGCCATGACCATAGCCTGGGTCGCTCTCGACCTGCCGCTCGGCCCGGGGGCGAGCGTGTTCATGGAAGTGCCCACCACTATCGACCCGACCGCGCCCGCCACGCCGAGCGCGGCGCAATAGGATGGCGAGACGGCTGGCGTCGCCCCGGTGAAGGCCGGGGTGGCGCCAGCCACTCGGGAATCTCGTCAGGACTATCGCGGCGCGAGGATCACTCCTCGTCGAGGTCGCGCGCCACCTTGGGGTCGTTGAGCAATTGCTCGATCCGGCTCGCCTCGTCGAAGCTCTCGTCGGCGCGGAAGCTCAGCCTGGGGGCGAATTTCAACCCCAGCCGCTTGGCAACCTCGCGCTGGAAGAAGGCGGTGTTGGTGCGCAGAGCCTTGAGCACCACCGCCTCTTCCTCGCCCAGCAGCGGCTTCACATAGGCCTTGGCGTTGCGCAGATCGGGCGACATCCGCACCTCGGTAACCGAGATGGTGGTGGCGCTGAGCACAAGGTCATGCGCCTCTCCGCGCGCGAGCAGTTCGGACAATATATGCCGAACCCGCTCGCCCACCTTGAGCACGCGGACCGATTGCTGTTCGGGTGTGGCGGGATTGCGGGCCATCAGGAGGCTCCCTGCGGACGTGGTGTGTCAGGACGGGGGGTCGGGATCGCGGTGCTGGTGGCGCTGGCGAGCAGCGTGCCGTCCTCGGAGAGCAACTGGCCCTCGAGGAAGATGACCCGGCGCCCGCGCCGCACGACCCTGCCCTTGCCGATCAGCGGCCCGGCAGGGACCGGCCTGAGCAGGCTCATGCTGATCTCCAGATTGAGCGGCGCCTCGGCGTGATCGGTGGCCCAGACATGCGCCCAGCCCATCGCCTCGTCGAGAAAGCCCGCAACCAGCCCGCCCTGCACGCTGCCGCGCGGGGTGATGAAGCTGGCAGGCGCGGTGAAGCGCAGCGTGATCTCCTCGCGTGCCGCGTCGAAGCTGTCGAATTCGACACCCATCAGATCGGCATGCGCGGCGTCCGGATTATGCGGGCGTTCGGCGTTACTCATGATCGACCCGTATCAACCCTTCGTCCACTGGCTGTTCCTCAATACCTCGCCCGGCGCGCGCAGGGCAGGCCCGGTCACCCGGTCTGCACCACGAACAGCAGGTCCCCGGCGAAATAGACCACCCCCAGAGCCACCGCGATCACCGCCCCGACAAGGCCGAGGATGGCGAACCCGCGGCTCGGTCGGTAGGCCATGCCCGGTTCCCGCTACAGCGTGCGTTCGCGCAGCTCTACCTCGAACACCTCGAGCTGGTCGCCCGCCTTGATGTCGTTGGTGTCCTCGAGGACCACGCCGCATTCGAGACCGGCGCGGACTTCGTCCACATCGTCCTTGAAGCGTCGCAGCGACGCGATGGTGGTCGCCGAAACGATGACATCGTCGCGAGTGAGACGGGCAAACAGACCCTTGCGGATGACGCCCTCCTCGACCAGCAGACCGGCGGCCTTGTCCTTCTTGCCCGAACGGAACACTTCCTTGACCAGGGCACGCCCGACGACGGTCTCGATCCGCTCCGGACCAAGCTCGCCCGCCATCTCCTTCGCGACCTCCTCGGTCACGTGATAGATGACGTCGTAATACATCATCCGGACCTTATCGCGCGCGATCAGCTGGCGCGCCTTGGCATTGGGACGCACGTTGAAGCCGATGATCGGCGCGTTGGATGCGGCCGCAAGGCTGACATCGCTCTCGGTGATCGCGCCGGCGCCGGCATGCAGCACGCGGACCTTGATCTCGTCGTTCGAGAGATTGTGCAGCGCGGTGTTGATCGCCTCGACCGAGCCCTGGACGTCCGCCTTGACCACCACCGGCCATTCGATGACGTTCGACTGGAGGTTGGTGAACATGGTGTCGAAGCTGGTCGGCGCGAGCGCAGTGCGGCTCTCGGTGGCTTTTTCCTGACGGTATTCGGCCACTTCGCGAGCGCGCTGCTCGTTCTCGACCACGGTGAGCTGGTCGCCCGCCTTGGGGACGCCGCCCAGACCAAGGACCTCGACCGGCATCGAAGGGCCGGCTTCCTTGATCTGCTTGCCCGTGAAATCGACCACCGCGCGGACCCGGCCGCTCTGGGTGCCGACCACGAAGGCATCGCCGCGCTTGAGCGTGCCGCGCGTCACCAGCACCGTCGCGACGGGGCCGCGGCCCTTGTCGAGCTGCGCTTCGATAACCGTGGCTTCGGCCGGACGATCGGGACGCGCCTTGAGCTCGAGCAGTTCGGCCTGGACCGCGATCGCTTCGAGCAATTCGTCGAGACCTTCCTTCTTGAGCGCGGAAATCTCAACGTCCTGCACTTCGCCCGACATCTTCTCGACGATGACCTCGTGCTCGAGCAGGCGGGTACGGATCTTGTCCGGATCGGCTCCGGGCTTGTCCATCTTGTTGATCGCCACGATCATCGGGACGCCCGCCGCATGGGTATGGCGGATGGCCTCGATGGTCTGCGGCATGATGCCGTCATCGGCGGCTACGACCAGCACCACCAGATCGGTGACATTGGCGCCGCGCTGGCGCATCTCGGTAAAGGCGGCGTGGCCAGGCGTGTCGAGGAAGGTGACCATGTCGCCGTTCTTCGTCTTCACCTGGTAGCTGCCGATGTGCTGGGTGATGCCACCGGCCTCGCCCTTGGTCACATTGGTCCCGCGCAGCGCATCGAGCAGGCTGGTTTTGCCGTGATCGACATGGCCCATGATGGTGACCACCGGCGGGCGCGGACGCAGCGTTTCCTCGGGATCGAGATCCTGCTCGACCGGAATGTCGACATCGGATTCCGACACGCGCTGGATGCGGTGGCCGAATTGCTCGACCAGCAGCTCAGCGGTGTCCTGATCGATAGTCTGGTTGACGGTGACCATCATCCCCAGGTTGAACAGTTCCTTGACCAGCTGGGCGCCCTTTTCGGCCATGCGGTTGGCCAGTTCCTGCACCGTGATCGCCTCGGGGACGATCACATCGCGGGCCTGCTTCTCGCGCGGCGTGGAGGGGCCGCCATGGGTGCGGCGTTCCTTCTCGCGCGCTCGCTTGAGCGCGGCCAGCGAACGGGCGCGGCGGCCCTCGTCCTCGTTGAGCGCGCGGTTGACGGTCAGCTTGCCGCCGCGCCGCTTGTCGGGCTCCTCGCGGACCGGCTTCTCGTCCTTCTTTTCCTTCTTGGGGCGCTTGATCTCGGGGCGCGCTACCGGGGTGAACCGGCGCGGCGCAGGCGCTGCCGCGCCTTCGGCATCGGCTTCGGGCTCGGCGGCAGTCGCTTCGGGACCGGCGTCGGGCGCGGCTTCAGCCTTCGCTTCGGCACTGGCCGCAGCGGGAGCGTCGGGCGCAGCGTCGACTTTGGATTCGGGTGCCGGCTCCTCGGCCGCCTTGGCTTCGGCCTTGCGGTTGTCCTCGGCGCGCTGTTTCTCGTCCTCGGCGGCCTGGCGGGCAGCCTCGTCCTCGCGCTTGCGCGCTTCCTGGCCCTGCAGCAGACGCGCTTCCTCGGCTTCGCGCTGGAGACGCGCAACGCGCTCCTGCGGCGTTTCGCCCGAGGGGTCCTTCTTGACCGGAGCGGCCCGAGCCGTCGGTGCGGGCGTCGGGGCTGGCGCTGGCGCGGGTGCCGGTTCGGGCGTTGCCGGCGGCGGAGGCGGAGGCGCCTCGCCCGGCTTCACGAGCTTGCGGCGCCGCTTCACCTCGACCGCGACCTTGTTGGTGCGGCCATGGCTGAAGGTCTGCTTGACCTCGCCGGATTCGACCGACCGTTTGAGGCCGAGTGGTTTGCGGGCAGGCTTCTGGTCTTCGTCGCTCATCTAGCTCAACTGTCCTTGCAGGTATTCGTATCGTCAATCCGGCGCTCTGCGGAAGCAGGCGCGTCGTCGGTGGAGGCGGCATCGATGCCGCCGGTAAAATGCAACAATCGCTGCAGAAGCCCCGAGACTCGCCCGGCCGCTCCATCGTCGGCAAGCGCCAGATGGACGACGTTCAGGCGGCCCAATGCCACAGACAGAGCCGCCCGGTCCAGTGGCAAGACCGTTCCGCGCAAGGCAGAGCCCTCGCGGTCGGACCCCACGCGCCACGCCTGGTCAAGTTTGCGGCGCCCGCCTTCGCTGGCATCGCTGGCGTGCAGCAGCAGCGAAACCGCGCCGCCCCGCGCCGTCTCGGCGATGCGGTCGGTACCCAATATGAGCGCGCCGGTGCGCATTTCCAACCCCAGCCGGTCGAGCAGCGATCTGGTGAGCGCATCCTCGATCTTGGCCGGGAGGTCCGCTGGGATTTCCAGCTCGCCGGTCTTGAAGGCGCGCGCGAGCGCTCCCTTGAGCCGGCCCTTGGCGAGCGCCTCGGCCAATTCGTCGCGCGTCACCCCGATCCAGGCACCGCGGCCGGGAGCCTTGGCCTGGACGTCGGGCAGCACCAGACCCTCGGGCGAGACCGCCAACCGGATCAGGCCCTCGCGAGGCGAAGTCTCGCCTGCGAGGATGCAGCGGCGTTCCGGACAGCGCTCCTCGCGCCCCGCTCTACGGGGCTGCGTGGCTTCGGCGATGTCGGGCGTCAGGCGCTCATTGGGTGGAGTCCGCATCGGCGGCCTCCTGGGTGTCGGGCTCGCCAGCCGCGGGGGTGTCCGCATCGGCAGGAGCCTCTTCGATGGTTTCGTCTGCGGGCGCTTCCTCGACAGGAGCCTCCTCGGCCGGAGCCTCCTCGGTGGGAGCCTCCTCGGTGGGAGCCTCCTCGGTGGGAGCCTCCTCGACCGGAACGGCCTTGGCCTTCTTCGCAGGCTTGGCCTTGGCGGCGGGCGCCTCGGCCGGAGCAGGCGCAGGTGCAGGCGCCGGGGTCTCGTCCTCGAACCAGTGCGCGCGGGCAGCCATGATGATCTCGTTGCCCTGCTCTTCGCTCAGCCCGAATTCACCCAGCACGCCGCCCTTGTCCTGCTCGCGCTGCGGTGGACGCCGCATCGGCGGGCCGGCAGCGGCGGCATCGGGATTGACGCGACGCCGCGGCGCCTCGCGCTTCTTGGCGATGAGTTCGTCGGTCGCGAGATCGGCGAGATCGTCGAGTTCCTTGATCCCGGCCTTGCCCAGCACGACCAGCATCTGCTCGGAGAGATGCGGAATCTCGGCGAGCGCATCCTCGACGCCGAGCTCCTTGCGCTCCTCGCGAAACTTGGCTTCCTGACGATCGAGCGCCTCGAGCGCGCGGCTCTGGAGCTCCTCGGCCAGTTCCTCGTCGAAACCTTCGATCGCCGCCAGCTCGTCGAGCTGGACATAGGCGACTTCCTCGAGCTCGGCGAAGCCCTCGGCAACGAGCAGCTGCGACAGCGTCTCGTCGACATCGAGTTCTTCCTCGAAGGTCTTGGAGCGTTCGGCGAATTCCTTCTGCCGCTTCTCGCTCGCTTCCTCCTCGGTCATGATATCGATCTGGTTGCCGGTCAGCTGGCTGGCCAGCCGGACGTTCTGGCCGCGGCGGCCGATTGCCAGCGACAACTGGTCGTCGGGCACCACCACTTCGATCCGGCCCTCTTCCTCGTCGAGGACGACGCGGCTGACGGTGGCGGGCTGGAGCGCGTTGACGATAAAGGTCGCCTGATCCTCGCTCCAGGGGATGATGTCGATCTTCTCGCCCTGCAGTTCCTGGACCACCGCCTGGACGCGGCTGCCCTTCATGCCGACGCAGGCGCCGACCGGATCGATCGAGCTGTCGTGGCTGATGACGCCGATTTTCGCGCGCGAACCCGGGTCGCGGGCAGCGGCCTTGATCTCGATGATGCCGTCGTAGATTTCGGGCACTTCCTGCGCGAACAGCTTGCGCATGAAATCGGGGTGGGCGCGCGACAGGAAGATCTGCGGCCCGCGATTGTTGCGCTCCACCTTGGAAATGATAGCGCGGATGCGCTCGCCGACGCGGGCGGCCTCGCGCGGGACCTGCTGATCGCGGCGGATGACGCCCTCGGCGCGGCCGAGGTTGACGATCACATGACCGAATTCGACCGATTTGATCACCCCGGTGATGACTTCACCCGAACGATCCTTGAATTCCTCGAACTGGCGCTCGCGCTCGGCGTCGCGGACCTTCTGGAAGATGACCTGCTTGGCGCTCTGCGCGTCGATGCGACCAAGGTCGATAGCGGGCAGCGGATCGACGATGAAATCGCCGACCTTGGCATCGGCCTCGAGCTTCTGCGCTGCGGCAAGATCGACCTGCTTGAAATAGTCCTCGACCTCCTCGACCACTTCGACGACGCGCCACAGGCGCAGATCGCCGGTGACGGGGTCGAGCTTGGCGCGGATGTCGTTCTCGGCACCGTAGCGGTTGCGCGCGCTCTTCTGGATCGCCTCTTCCATCGCCTCGATGACGATTTCCTTGTCGATCATCTTCTCCGAGGCGACCGCATGCGCGATCGCGAGGAGTTCGGCCTTGTTGGCAGACATGGCACTGGCCATCAGCTGTTACTCTCTTCTTCTTCGGTTTCGATTACGTCCTCGACACCCTGGGTGTCGAGCGGCTGAGTCGCGGCGATAAGCGCGTCGGTAAGGACCAGCTTCGCCGAATGGATGAGCGTGCGCGGGAAGGAAACCTCGTCGGCGCGGTTGTCCGCCACGGTGACGATATCGCCTTCGATCCCCACCAGCGTGCCACGCAGATTGCGGTGGCCCTGGACCTTCTCGGTCAGCGCGATCTTGACTTCGTGTCCGGCCCAGGTGGTGAAATCCTGCACGCGGGTCAGCGGCCGGTCGATCCCGGGGCTCGAGACCTCGAGGTGATAGGCGCCGGGGACCAGCACCGTGCCCGCTTCCTCGAGCGCGTCGAGCCGCTCGGAAACGCGGCGGCTGAGCGCGGCGCATTGCTCGATCACCAGCTGACCCGTCGCCGGGTCCTCGGCCATGATCTGCAGCGCCTGGCCGCCGTCGCCGGCTTCCGAAGCGATCATCTTCACCCGCACGAGCTCGAAACCCAGCGCTTGCGCTTCGGGTTCGATCACTTCGGTCAGGCGGTCGATATCGGCCATTCGGTCTCCATTTGTGCGGTCCAGCGATAACGGGGATGCGACAACAGGGTTTCGCGCCGGCCCCTTGCGGCGCCAGCCCCTCAATGTCGCAACAGTATCGGGATTGACGGTCAGCTAGGCGCAAATGCGCGGCATTGCAAGTGCGATCAGCCGTCGTCGGCGAGGCCATGCTTCTTGATCGCGTGGCGCAGCTGATCGTAGCTCAGCCCCAGCGCCTTGGCGGTCTGGCGCTGGTTCCAGCGGTGCTTGCCCAGCGCGTGCTCGATGATGCTCTTCTCGTGCTCGTCCACCGCAGCGCGCAGATCGTCGACCGAATCGAAATCGCCGGCGGCGGGCGCCGGACCCGGCGTGCGGCTGGCCGACTGCGAGTGTGCATGGGACGGGGTTGCGGGTTTCCAGGGGCTGTCGAAGGGGTCGAACACCGCATGACTGATCGGCTCGTTCCAGTCGTCCCAGCGATAGACCGCGCGCTCGACGACATTGCGCAATTCGCGGACATTGCCTGGCCAGGGATGGTTCTCGAGCTGTTCGGCGACATGCGGGGCGAAACCGGGCCAGCCCTCCCAGCCGATCTCGGCGGCCATCCGGCGCCCGAAATAATCGGCGAGCACCTGGATATCGCCCTCGCGCACGCGCAATGGCGGCAGGGTGATGACCTCGAAACTCAGCCGGTCGAGCAGGTCGGGACGGAAATCCCCGCGCTCGGCCTTGGCCTGAAGATCCTCGTTGGTGGCGCCGACGATGCGGACATCGATCCGCACCGGGCGGCTCGATCCGATCCGCGTAACCTCGCCATATTCGACCGCGCGCAACAATCGCTCCTGCGCCCCCATCGACAGCGTGCCCAGTTCGTCGAGGAACAGCGTTCCCTTGTCGGCTTCCTCGAACCGCCCGACACGGTGCTTGGTCGCGCCGGTGAAGGCGCCCGCCTCGTGGCCGAACAGCTCAGCCTCGATCAGCGTTTCGGGCAATGCCGCGCAGTTCATGATCACCAGCGGCTCGTCCCAGCGGGTGGACAGGCGATGGAGCCGTTCCGCGATCAATTCCTTTCCGGTCCCGCGCTCGCCGACGATCAGCACGGGGCGGCGCATCGGCGCGGCGCGGCTGGTACGCTCCACCGCATCGAGGAAGGCGCCGGACTGGCCGACGAACTGGTTTTCGCGCTCCATCGCCAAGATATAGGGAAATTCCCCAAGGATTGGCAATAGGCACCAAGCACCTGGGAGATGGGGCCCTGAAAACCCGCGCCGTTCTGCCATTTCTTGCGGTTGGCACGCCGCTTGCACAATACCCTGCAACACAGACATTCGTTTCGGGAGGACCACACTATGTACGATCGCAGCTTCTTCGCCACCCGCCTGGGACGCGCTGCCCTCATCAGCATCGGGGCGATGGTGATCTTCGTGGGCTTCAGCAGCCAGATCGCGGTCACCGAACCCCTGCCCGCGTTTGCCATCCACCCGCAGGTGGAACTGGCGTGAGCAAGCCGACCAACCCGTTAGGGCCGGAGCCTCGCTCTCCCGACAGTCCCGACCGCGCCGACCCCAGCGCGGACGAGGCTTCGGCCCGCCCCGGTTCCGGTCGTGGCGCGCGCCCGTCGCGGATCGAGGAGGAGGTCGACCGCCTGCGCCGTTCCCCCCGGCCGCGGCAAACCTCCACCGATGGCAAGCGCGCCGATGCCCGGGTCGACCCCTGGGAAGCCGCCGACAAGATCACCGATTTCTTCTCCAACGGAGCACCTTTGATGGGTATTTTCAGCCGCACGCGCGACATCGTCGCCGCCAATTTCAACGACATGCTCGACAAGGCGGACGACCCCACCAAGATGATCCGCATGATCATCCTCGAGATGGAGGAAACGCTGGTCGAGGTCCGCGCGAGCGCCGCGCGCACCATCGCCGACCAGAAGGAAATGCACCGCAAGACCGTGCAACTCGACCGGTTGCAGGACGATTGGGGCGACAAGGCGCAGCTCGCGCTGTCCAAGGATCGCGAGGATCTGGCCCGCGCCGCGTTGGTCGAGAGGAAGAAGGCGGTCGATATTTCCGATCAGCTCAAGCAGGAGATCGCGGTGCTCGACGATGCGCTGCGCGCCTATGAGCAGGACATCCAGAAATTGCAGAACCGCCTGCGCGAAGCGCGCAGCCGCCAAACCGCAATCGCTGCACGACTCGAGAGCGCCGAGAACCGCGTCAAGCTGCGCACGCTGATGAGCTCGGAACGCACCGACGACGCGCTGGCGCGCTTCGACCAGCTCGAACGCCGGGTCGATTACGCCGAGGGCCGCGCCGAATCGCTGTCGCTTGCCGATGGCGCCAACAAGGCCAGCCTCGCCGACGAGATCTCCGCGCTCGAGGGTGCCGATGCGATCGACGACGAGCTCGAACAGATGAAACGCGCGCTCGGCAAGAGCGGCGACACCAAACAGGGGAATTGAGCCATGGAAGAAGTACTCGCGGTCATTGCAATCTTCGTTTTTCTGCCATGGATCATCCTTCACTATGTAACCAAGTGGAAGACCTCCGCCTCGATCACCACCGACGACGAGGCGCTGCTCGAAGAGCTCTACAGCCTCGCCAAACGGCTCGACGATCGGATGGACACGGTCGAGCGGCTGGTTGCCTCGGACAATCCCGCATTCAAGCCCGCGCGGCTGGTGCATGATGCCGAAGCCGACAACCAGCAGCTGCGCGAACTCGAACAGCTCATCGCCGAGAAAAAAGGAGCGAGCAAATGAACAGCCCCCGCACCACGCTTTACCGCGACAAGCAGAACGCCAAGCTGATGGGGGTCTGCGCCGGCATCGCCGATTACACCGGGGTCAACCCGCTCTGGATCCGGCTCGGCTTTCTGGCAGCGGTGCTCTCGGGCGTACTTAGCCCCATCGTCCTGCCGCTTTATTTCCTCGCCGGCCTGCTGCTCAACAAGAAGCCGGAATATCTCTACCGCGAGAAGCCCGAAGAGCAGAAATACTGGCAGGGCGTGCGCCAGAACCCCAAGCGCACCGCGCGCCAGATCCGCTCGAAGATGAAGGATGTCGATCGCCGGCTGGCCGAGGTCGAGACCTTCTACGTGAGTTCCAATCCGCGGCTCAACGCCGAGATCGAACGGCTGCGCTGAGTAAAACTAAGCAGGGGAGATAGATAATGGAGTGGATGATAGGGTTCGCCCCCTTCGTGATGGTTATCGGGATCGTGTGGATCGTCCAGCGGGGCAAGCTGGAAGAAAAGAAGATCATCGCCACGGCCGAAGCGAGCTCAGAGAAAGCTGCTCAATATGCCAGCAGCGTGACCGAACTCGAAGATCGGATTCGGGTGCTCGAACGCATCGTCACCGACAAGGGTTACGATGTTGCTGCCCAGATTGAGGCGCTGCGTGACCAGCGCCGGGTCGACGAGGCCGGAGCGGGCGTCCCGCTCGACACGAAGCAAAGAGGGGCATCATAATGGATTTTGGTGGACCTGAATTCGTCATCGCGATCATCGCGCTCAGCACGGCGGGCTGGCTGGCCAACAACTGGATCCGCGCCAAGCATGGCTATTCGCTCGAAAACGAATGGGGTGGCACGACCGAGCGCATCGGCGATAGCGCCGACAGCAACGAAACCAAGCAATTGCGCGCCGAGAACGCCGAGCTGCGCACGCTGCTGGGCAAGGTCGACAAGCGGATGCAGGTGCTCGAGCGGATCGTGACCGACAAGGGCTATTCGCTCGCCGACGAGATCGAGGCGCTGCGCGACCGCAGCCCCGCCCTCACCCCGCCCGCCGAGCGCGGCAACATTCTCAGTGACAGCGGCACCCCGCTGAACATCAAGCAGACGGAACAGGCCCGATGAACGAGTTTTCGCAGATCGTCCCCCACCTCCCCTGGATCGTCGGGGCCGCACTGGGGCTGGGCGCGATGACCACGCTGGGCTGGATCCACACCACCAGGCTCAAGATCAAGCACGGCTATCCGCTCGAGGGCATGTGGGGCCAGTCGCTCAAGCCCTCCACCGACGGGCAGACCGCCGACCGGGTTCGGCTGCTGACGCAGGAAAACGCCGAATTGCGCGCCGAGCTTGGCGCGATGAAGGATCGCCTGATCAATGTGGAGCGCATCGTCACCGACAGCGGCTATCAACTCACCGGCGAGATCGACCGCCTGCGCGACCACAGGGATCCGGTACAGTGAACTTCGCCGACGCCATTGCCTTCTGTGCGCTTATGTTCGCCCTCATCGTGGCTGCGGGCATCTGGCTCAATGCCTATGAGGGCAGAATGAAGCATCGACAGAGGCAATTGGAACTGGAAGTGCGCTTGGCAGAAGCCAGCGCGGCGCAGAGGTCCGATGCCGAGGCCGACCGGCTGGAAGAGCGGGTCCGCGTACTCGAGCGCATCGCGACCGACCGCAGCCCCGAACTCGCTGCTCAGATCGAGCAATTGCGCGACCTGCACGAATTGGACGAAACCACCGGCAAGGAACCCGCGCAATGAGCTTTTGGACCGCCGCCGTAATCATCGTGCTGATCTGGGGCATCGTCCAGATCTACACCCGCCGCCACGACCGCGATCTGGGTGTGACGCGCGACGAGGACGGCAACCCGGTGTTCACGCCGCCCAGGGGCAATCCCGACGCCGAAGAGACCCGCCGCGAGATCGAGCAATTGCACGAGCGGATCAGGGTCCTGGAACGCATCACCACCGACGCCAACAGCCATGAGGCGCAGGAACGCCGCCGCATCGCCGAGGAAATCGAAAACCTGCGCGACAAGCAGGCCGAGTAGCAACCGCCAGGTTCCAGGAGGACATGAGGAAATGTTCGAACCATCATTCGTCATCGCCGCCGCCGCGCTGATCGGCCTGGGCATCGTCGCAGCGACGCTGCTGTTGGGCTGGCGAGGCTGGCTGGCACTCAAGCAGCGCGAGCTCGACAGCCACCGCGCCGAACCGCGCGAGTCCGGCTCGACGATGGGCGCCGCGCGGATCGAGATCTCCGATCTCAAGGAGCGCATCCGCAAGCTCGAGGCGATCGCCAACGGTGTCGATCTGTGAGCGCCGTCAGCCACGATGTTACCCGCGTCGGGATCGGGCTCGGTAGCGCGATCGCGGTCGCCATCTCGTGGAGCCTGCACCAGTCGATAATCTGGGCTGCGATCCAGGGCTTCTTCGGCTGGTTCTACGTCCTCTATTACGCGCTGACCCGGCCCGGCGGCCTGTCTGGCTGACCGATCGGCCGATGCCGGGCTCGCTCCGTCCCGTCCCGCGATGGACGCGCGCTTGCGGCGCGGCTAGACGCAGCCCCATGAGAAGCCTCACCGACATCGCCGAAGAATACAACTTCCTCGAAGGCGACGAACGCTATCGCCTGCTGATCGAGCTGGGCCGCGAGCTCGATCCCATCCCCGACGCGCTCAAGACCGATGCCACCCTGGTGCGCGGCTGCTCGGCGCAGGTCTGGGTCTATCCCACCGAACAGGCGGGCCAGCTCCATTTCCTGGCCGACAGCAACGCCGCGATCACCAAGGGCATCGTCGCACTGGTTATCGCCGCGGTGCAGGACCGGCCCGCGACCGAAGTCGCCGCCATGGATGTGACCGCCGCGCTCGCCCCGTTCGATCTCAAGAACCAGCTCTCGTCCAACCGCACGCAAGGCGTACCCAACATGATCGCGCTGGTGCAGCAACACGCGGCGCGAATCGCCGCCGCCTGACATGCGCCTGTTCTATCGCATTGCCGGCCTGCTGTGCGTGGCTCTCGCGGTGGTCGGCGCGGTGCTGCCGCTGATGCCGACGGTGCCCTTCCTGCTGCTGGCGGTCTATCTTTTCGCACGCAGCAATCCCGAATGGGAAAAGCGCATCCTCGACCATCCGCACTGGGGCCCGCAGGTGCGCGACTGGCGCGAACGCCGTGCGATCGGCCGCCGCGCCAAGACGCTGGCGATCTGCGCGATGGCGACCGGCGCGGTCTTCACCTATTTCACGCTCGGCGCTCCGTGGTATTACGTCTCGATCGCGGTGCTTGCGATCGTGGGTGGCTGGATCGCGACACGCAACGAGTGACGGGGTCTGCGCTCGACACCCCCTCTATCGAACGTTTCCGGCGAGCGTTTTCTGCCCGCCTGTCGTCCCCATGCGATACCACGAAATTCATCGCTTCAGGGGCCAGGGTCCTCGCTGTCTTCGGATATGCTCCCGGTCCAGGCGCTTTGCCCGCCACGTCCAAGACCATATTCGAACAATTCGTTCATGTAGGATTGCGAAAATTGTTCCTCGGTTTCCACCTCGAATTCGGGGCCGATAGAACTGAACCGGAACGCGATCCCGTTGTCGCGGGCGAAGTTCTGCACATTGAGAAGAGTGGCCCGGTCGTGAGCCGAAAGCACCGTGGCGAGCGCGCGGCTGATGATCGCGAAAGTGGCTGGTTCGACCAGCTTGAATTCCGGTCGCAGGCGCCCGTTGAGGATGACGAACATCTGGTCCCGGGTCGGCCGGCCCTCGCTGCCGCCGCGTGAAATTATACTTTCGGGAATGGCGAGGAAGCCGGCGGTCGCCGAGCCATCGACATGCATTTCCCGGAAACTCTGCTCGCCTTCGGAGACCTCGATCATGACCGGCGCGAACAGGCCGGGAATGCTGGCGGATGCCAGGAGCACGTTGCGAAAGAGCTCCAGCCGCCGTGGATTGGTGCTGTTCGCGATCGCTCCCATATCCCAGACGACCCCGCGTGCCGCATCGAGGTTGGTCGTCTGGACGAGCAATCGGCGCCCCTCGCGGTGCTCCAGCGCAATCGCTTCGAGCAGGGGCTCGTCGATATTCCGCGCGATCAACTGGGCCAGCGGAGCCGTATCGGCGATACTGGGCTCGGTCAGAAGTCCGAACACGCCGCGCTGGCGATAGATATCCTTGCGCGTGACCCCGGTATAAAAGCCCCGCAAGCGGTCATCGTACTCGGGGCCGAGAAAGGCGAAAGGAGCGATCAGCGCACCGGTGCTGACGCCGGAAACGATCGTGAATTCCGGCCTCTTGCCCGTTCCGCTCCAGCCCTTGAGGAAACCGGCGGCATAGGCGCCGTCGTCAGACCCCCCGGATAGTGCGAGGTATGCGCCGGGGCGGCTCGATTGCGCCTCGTTCGCCATTTCGGCCCGCATGCCGTCGAAGACCGTGGCATCCGCATCGGCCCAGTAGCGGACCGAGGGGAAACCGGGCACGCCGGCCTGCTCCGCCTGGACGCCCGTGTGAACGATCCGCTCGGGCCAGGTCGCGCAGCCACCCAGCGCGAGAGCAAGCGACGCCAGCAGGGCAGTCGTACGGCGCATCAGCGGGGCGTTAGCCGGATCTCGTGGTTCCCGACAGGCAAGCTCCAACGAGCCGGGCTGTGACGAGCGGGTGTGTTGAAAGGCGTGAAGCACGGTCGAGGATACCACTCCGAAGCACGTTGTCGCAACGCCCGGTTCCGGTATCACGCCAATCTGGCCGCGAGAACAGCGAAGCGCACGAGCTTCGCGATCCGATCGTCGGGATGGAACCTGGCCCCTCTGCCGGACAGAGAGCAACGACCTCGACAAGCGCATCGGTTCTTCGAGCGCCGAATCCGATCTCTATGATCGTGATTTCTGGGTAGCAAATTATTTACCAATGTAATGCCCGACTTCGCGTTTCAACCCGCAAATATTCACTGCGAATTAGGGAGGCGGCAGTTGTTCTCGAGCTCGTGGGCACAGAAAAGCCCGCTATATGACTTGGACAACGACACACCGAGTACTGCACCCCGCAGCCGGCTCTTGCTCGGAGATATTGAAATGCAATGGTTTGAGACGAACGCACCCATACGGCAGAAGACCCTGATAGCATTCGGAACGCTGGTCGGAGCAATAGTCATACTCGGTCTCGTGGCCATCATTCGCGGTGATTGGGTCATAGCCGGAACAGCGGCGCTCACGGCTGTTGTTTGCGCGCTGCTTTCGCGGGCCTTTCGCGAGGCGATCTGCACGCCCTATGTCTCCACCGTCGTCCGGATGGAGCAGCTTGCCGCAGGCGATCTTGCCACTCCCTTCGCCTACACCGACTACAAGGATTGCGTCGGCCGGATGACGCGCGCGATGTTCACTTTCCGTGATACCGCCGAGGAGCAGCGGCAGAATGCGATCGAGCAGGCAGAAGTCGTCGCCGCGCTGCGGCTTGGGCTGGCTCAGCTCAAGGAAGGCGATCTGACCGGCGATATCACGATCGAGTTCCCCGAGGCCTATGCGGAACTCAAAACCAACTTCAACGAAGCGCTGGCAAGTCTGCGCGATTTGATCGGTTCCGTGGCCGAAGGCGCCGCGACGATCCGCACCGGTTCGGAAGAAATCGCACAGGCCTCCGAAGATCTTGCGCGCCGCACCGAAGCCAATGCCGCGAGCCTCGAGCAAACCTCGGTGGCAGTTGCGCAGATGGACGAGCGGCTCAAGGCTACCGCCGAAGCCGCCAAAAGCACGGTTCAGCGGGCCGATGGTGCAATCGTGACGGTACGGGGTGGTCGCGAGATCGCCGATGAAGCGGTCCAGGCCATGACCCGCGTGTCGGACAGCGCGAAGGGCATCGGCAGCGTAATCGAGGGCCTCGACAAGATCGCCTTCCAGACCCGCGTACTTGCCATGAACGCGGCGATCGAGGCCGGTCGTGCCGGCGAGGCGGGACGCGGCTTCGCGGTAGTCGCCGATCTGGTCTCCGCGCTTGCCAAGCGCGCCGAAGAGGAAGCCGGGAATGCCAGCGACCAGCTCACCGCCACCCAGTCGGATATTCTCGCCGCGGTCGGCATGGTCCAGAAGGTCGATGGCACCTTCGTCGACATCGCGGGCGACGTGAGCGAAGTCCATGCGCTGCTCAGCCAGATGGCGGACGACAATCGCGCCCAGTCATCCGCTATCGCCGAGATCAATGTGGCGATCCGCGAAATGGACCAGTCGACCCAGCAGAATGCGGCAATGGTCGAAGAGACATCGGCTGCGGCCCGCAATCTGACGGGCGAAGTCGTTACGCTCAGCGAGCAGGCCGGGCAGTTCAGGATCGGAGATGCCAGGCGTTCCGCACCGAACCCCCTGGCCGCCTTCGCCGGATCCGTCGGCGAGAATGCACCCGGTCGTGTCGCACCCGCGAGGCTGGTTTCCGCGGCTGCGGCGGCGACCGATCATCGCGCAGCGGGCGAGTGGGCTTCGTTCTGAAGCGAAAGAGGCCGCACTCACTCGCCCTGCCGGTAAACGACAGGGCGAGACCCAGGCTCGGGGAAATTTTTCGAGCGCTATCGTGAGGACCGCTGGTCTCGTCCGCCGATTGCCTCTTGAGTCCAAGCAATAAACAATGAGACCGGATTGGAGCGCACGATCAACCTAGAACCGGCTATTGTTCACGGAGCGAGCCAACACAAACGGGTGGTCAAAATTGCTTGCTGACCGAAGCGCTTTAAGCCGCTAGGTTGATTTTTCACTGCCTGGCAAGAGTTCTTCAATCGATGCCGACTAGTCCGAGCCCGATGACATGGATTGGCAACCACATAGCCGGTGGGCGAAAAACTGTGCTGCTGGGCCTGGCGTTTTTCGCGATCACTTCGCTGACCATTGCGATGACGCGGTTCGGCGGCGCGCTCGCGCTGGTTTGGCCCGGGACCGCGATCCTCGCCGCTCTGCTGGTGACGCTTCCCAGGGCGCAGTGGGGCCCGATCATCTGGAGCTTTGCAGCGCTGAGCGCGGTGGCGACCAGCCTGTTCGGTTTTGGTCCTAATCTGGCGCTGCAACTGGCCGCCATCAATGTATTCGAAGGCTATGTGATCGCCCGGTTGTTGCTGGCGCTGCGGCCGCAGCGCGACTGGCTCGAGAGCGTGGACGGGCTGATCGTCCTGATTGTCGCGGGCGGGATAGTCGGGCCGGCGCTGGCAGCGATCCCTGGCGGCTTTGTGGTAGCGTGGGTTTCCCCGGGCAGCTGGCTGTCTCACACCGCCAACTGGGTCGCGGGGCACGGGCTGGGTACGCTGCTCGGTTTCCCGATCGCCTACATGGCGGCCTCGGGCGCGCTGTCGAAGGACTATGCGGCAGCCAGCCTGCCAGTCGTCATGGAATGCATCGGCCATGCGCTGGTCATCGGCGCAGTTACCACCTTGGTGTTCCTCCAGGCCGATCTGCCGCTGCTGTTCCTACCCATCGTTCCCTTGCTGTTCGCTGCCTTCCGGCAGGGCCGCATCGGCGCGTCGATCGGATTGATCACGATCGCCGGGATCGCCATCGCCTCGCTCTCGACCGGTCTGGGATTTGCCTCACCGATCCTGAACACCTTCGGCGACAAGGTCCTGTTCCTCCAGTTCTACCTCGCCATCTTGCTGCTGCTCGCGCTGCCGGTGTCGGTGGCGCTCAAGCATCGCCGATTGCTGTTCGTCGCGGTCGAGGAAAAAAGAGCGCTCAAGGGGCTCATTTCCGATCATTCGGACGATGCGCTGCTCAATCTCGATGCTGAGGGTCGGATTCGCTTTGCCTCCCCGGCGAGCGAACGGCTGAGCGGACAGGCCGAGCTGACGGATCAGCCCCTTACGATGTTCTTCGATCCGCTCGACGAGGCGGTCGTGCTCGCCACCCTGGCCGAATCCGCCAGCGAGCCGGGCCTGACCCACGTGCTCGAGCGCCCGGTGCTGCGCGACGACGAGCAGATCTGGCTCGAGGCGCGGATTCGCGCCGTCCCGCTCGCCGAGACCCCGGGCGCAATCTCGGGCTATGCGGTCACGATCCGCGACGTCACCACCAGCAAGAACGCGGAGCTGCGGGCATTGCAAGAGGCGGATACCGACGCGCTCACCGGCCTGCCCAACCGCCGCGCTTTCCTGCGTCACCTCGAGGCACACCTCGATTACTCGGCGGATCGCCCCTTCAACTTTGCCATCATCGATCTCGACCATTTCAAAAGCGTCAATGACACGCACGGTCATGACGCAGGCGACATGGTGCTGCGCCA
The DNA here is from genome assembly GCF_001678665.1 of Erythrobacter sp. QSSC1-22B. Taxonomy (GTDB): domain Bacteria; phylum Pseudomonadota; class Alphaproteobacteria; order Sphingomonadales; family Sphingomonadaceae; genus Qipengyuania. The sequence goes on along the minus strand of NZ_LZRP01000003.1, from coordinate 309,770 downwards.
CGTAGCGGCGGCGATGCGCCGACTGAGCGCGCCGGAGCGCTTTTTCGCCCGCCTCGGCGGAGACGAATTCGCGTTCATCGCCGAACGCCTCGAACTGGACGAGGCGGCGGTGCTTTGCGAGGAACTGTGCAGCGCGGTCGCGGCGCTGGATCTGGCCGCACCCGACGGGACCGCCTTCTCGCTTACCGCGAGCGTCGGCCTGGCGGGCATCGGCGCGCCGTGCAGCGCCTCGTTGGCTTTGCAGACTGCCGATGGCCCGCTCTACGCCGCAAAATCGGGCGGCGGCAACCGGGTCGAAATCGCCACCGGCGGAAACCGGGGGCCGCGTCGGCGTTCCGATAGCGAGACGCAGGCCGCCTGACATCTCTGCGGTTTTGGCCGCAGCATCAGCCGCAGTGGCCATTCGACCGGCGATCTGCGCGTTGGCGACCGGCCTGGGCAATTATTGCCCGGAGCTTCCGCTCTCCTGGACCAACTTCGCCTGTTTGAGCGTCATCCGATTCCTGCAGGTTTTCCCGCTCCGTCTCCGGCTCAAACTCGGGCTCCGCTCCCTCGGCTGATGGCCCGTCCTCCCGATGCGCAGGGGCGCTTTCGCAGGGGAAGAAAAGTGCGTCGGATGCGGTTTCGGTGGCCATCGGTTTTTCCGCAGCACAGGCGATCAACGCGAAGCAGCCTCACCCGCGCCCAAGCCGGTCAGGAATCGTTCAGCTCAACTGGTCTTTTGTGCGAAACGCTTCGTCGCGCAACAAGGAGCTTGCCATGTCTCTCAGAAGCTTTCGCAACAGCAATCCCGATCCCTGGTCGGTACCCCGCCCCTACAGCGATGCGAGCCTGCGGCTGATGAAGCACGGCCGCGTCCTGCCAATGCACGACGAACCCGGCCTGCTGCGCCGCCTCCTCGGTCGCTGATCGCAACCTCCGGCGGCTGCTCAGTACTCGGCGCTCAGCAGCACGCGTCCGTCACCCTGGACTGTCCCGGGGGCGGGGGTAGCAGCTGCCAGTTGCGGTCTGAAGCCGTCGTAGATCGCGCGCGCGGCGGTGGCGATCACCGCCGGGCGGTTCTCGCCGCCGCGGGCGAAGAACGCGACCGCGAGACGGCGGCCATCGGGCAGGGTCAGGAAGCCGACATCGGTGGTGTAGCTGTTGAGCGTGCCGGTCTTGTTCTCGACCACCGCGCCATAGGGCATCATTCCGCGGATCCGGTTCGAGCCCGTCGCGCAACGGCGCATCATGTCGATCAGGGTGGCGCGGCTCTGCGCGCTCAGCGCGAGGTTGCCATCGACCAGCCGGAGCAGCTCGAGCATGGCGAGCGGGGTGCTGGAATCGCGCACATCCCAAAGGTCGCGGCGCGCCGCGAGCAGATCGGCGATGTTGCGGTCGACGCGGATCCCGGTGAGTCCATGGCCGCGCAGCCAGCGATCGATCGCCCTGGGTCCGCCGAGCGTGGCGATCAGTTCGTCCGTCGCGCGGTTGTCGCTGCGAACCATCATGCGGTCCATGAGATAATGCGCGCTGGCGCCGCCGATCGTATCGTCGAGCGAGCGGCGTCCGGCATCGACCTCGGCGAGATAGGCCGCCGCGACCGCGATCTTCATCGTGCTGGCCATCGGAAAAGCCCTGTCGGCATTGACCCCGACCACCAGCCCGGTTGTCAGATCGAGCGCGGCGATGCCGTACTCACCCGGGTTTTCCCGCGCGGTCGCAGCGAGCCGCTGCTCGAGATACTGGAGCTCGAGAGCCTGGTTCTCGACCGGCTGCGCGGTGGCCACCGCGGGCTGGATCACCAGCAGCATCGCCAGCCAGGCGCCGAAGCCAAATTTCCACATCGCCGGTTTCTCCCATCAACCCGTTGAAGCGCAAGGCAAGTCCCTGCCCCGCAATGCAATCTCTAGAGCCGCAGCGTTAACATGTGCTGACAGAGGCGATGCCGCGACCACCTCAGAGGTGACAGAGTCACATCGGGATGGCAACTCCCGTCCTGCGTGTCTGTGAACGGAGGGTCGGATGTGAGCGGCATCGTTCTAGGGTGCCGCCCTCCTATCCGCCCCCTTGCGCGCCTCCTTGCCGACCTCCTCGGGCCAGTGGCGTTTCTCGCTGTCGAAAATCCCCACCGTGAGGAAGAACGCGAGGCAGATCATCGCGAATTCGCCCCCGTCCTCGAGCCAGGTCAGCAGTTCAAGCATCGGCTCTGAGTGCGCCCCCCAGACCACGTCCATGTCGACCACCACCCCGAAGAAGGCCGCGCCGACCACGCACCCGGCGAGGATCAAGGCGTGGATCACCGGACGCAGCCGCGCCGCGTGCAGGCTGCTCCCCAGCCCCGCCGCCCACAGCAGACCGACAAAGCCGAACAGCATGGCCTCGCCGATGTCGTTGGCGCGCAGGGGCCAGTCCGCCGGCGTCGTCAGCACCGAGGCGAAGCTGTGGCCGAAGCCCTCGTGAAACTCGAACGCATTGTCCGCGGTCAGCCAGGCGAACAGCAGCGCATTGGCGAGATAGGCCTTGGCCGCTGTCCGCCGCCACAGGACCAGCAGCAATACCGCGATAGTCCCGGTAAAGGCGTATTCGAGGTATTCGCCGAGACTGTGATCCTGCGAAATCTGGAACTGGGCCGGCAGCTCCGCATCGGTCAGCGAGCCGTAATGCCCCGCGACGTCGAGCCCGACGAGCACCCCGATATAGGGCAGCAGCACAAGGGCAACCCGGCGCATCGCCGGGGACCCGGCGATCTCGCGCGCGATCAGCAGCGCTTCGGAAACGAGCGTCCTTGACCAGTCCTGCATCGGATACGCTCCTTGTGGCCGCCGCGGTATCGACTGCGATGAGCCAGCTTGAATGCGCCGGTTTCGACGCGAAACGCCAGCCATACGCGCACCCGACGATTGTGCGAAGCGGCTATGGCCATGACCACGCCCCCGTCCCACTTCGGGTCGGATGCAGCTTGCCGATCTTCATTGTCTCAGTGGGATGGTGGCATGGGCGGAAGCGCCGCTCGGGTGCGTCGCCAGACGCGTTGCGCTTCTTGCCGATCTTTCAGCAAGGCTGCCGCTCCGGAAGGTTTCGGGTTCCGCATGTGAGTTTGCTTAGTTCCGCTCCCCACCCAGAAGCGGATCTTCATACTCCACACGGCGTGGCTCTGGACCGCACCGCCATTGCGCCCGCCCGGTCTCAGGCGGCCGGGCCTTGCGGCGGCAGCAGGTGAAGGCTTGCCCGGGCCGATCCCGGTTTTCGCCGAAACTGGTCGCTTTCCTACACGGGGACTATGCCAAGCTGGCCCTCGCCCAGCCGAACGCCGGCCGAACGCTCTGGCTCAGGCCCCCGCGCTGTCGCGGACCAAGGCGATGCCGGCCTCGCGCTGGCGTTTGAGCTCGGCCTTGAGCTGGGCGGGATCGGCGGCGAAGACGAAGCCGAAGCTCACCCCGCCCTCCTTGCCAACGGTCGCGTGGTGGAGCTTGTGCGCCTGCACCAGCCGCTTGGCGTAGCCGCGCTTGGGCACCCAGCGGAAGTAGCGCTGATGCACCAGCCCGTCGTGGATCACGGTGTAGATCAGCCCATAGAGCGTGATCCCCAGCGCCGCCCACCACAGGGCTTCGGAATAGAGATAGCCGATCAGGAACAGGAAGAAGACGATGGTGCCGAAGGTAACCGCGTAGAGATCGTTCTTTTCAAACACATTGTCGTGCGGTTCGTGGTGGTCGCGGTGCCAGCCCCAGCCCCAGCCGTGCATGATGTATTTGTGCGCCCACCAGGCAAAGGCTTCCATGCCCAGCACCGCCAGCACGACGGTCAGAATGATGGCGGGGACGGTCATGCTGGTCTCATTCGCTCCGGTTGCGGTTGCGGGTTTCGGGCTGCGGCTGGCGCTGCCCGGGCAGCCCCCACCACGGCACATCGGGCGCCCGGTGGTGTTCGTGGTGATAGCCGAAATGGAAACAGGATGCGAGCGAGGCCAGCGTCCCGAAGCGTTCGCTGCGCGCGTTGTGGCGGTCGGCGAAACCCGCCCGGCCGTGGCGGTGCGGGCGGAAGGTGCCGAAATAGAACAATTGCAGCGAGGAAGCGATCGCCGGGAGCCCGTAGAGCAGGACGATCTTTTCGACCGGCACAGCCAGCACCAGCCAGTAGAGCGTGACCACGAAGGAGACGAACAGGATCGAACCCCAGCCGAAATAGCGCCTCAGAAAAGTGGCGTACCAGCGCCAGAAGCGGGTCGGGTTGGCGGCGTCGAAATCGGGGTCGCGCGGCGAGCCGGGGGCCTTGTGATGGGCGAAATGCGCGTCACGCATCCGTTTCCAGCCGAAGCCCGCGTAGAGGAACAGCAGAACTGCGCCGACCGCGCCGTTGAGACGCCCGCCGCCGGGAACCAGCGAGCCGTGCATCGCATCATGACTGACGATGAACAGCCCGACCGAGAGCCAGCATTGCAGCGCCGCCATTGCCAGTGCGAGCGGCAGGCTGCTCCAGGTCAGCGCGAAACCGAACATGGCGTAGAGATGCAGCGAGAGCCAGCTCGCGAAGATCGCCGCGGCGAGCGCAAGGCCGATCGCGGCCTGCGTCGCGCGGCGGCGGCGTATCGGAGGGGTGGCGGGCTGGGCGGACATCGCTTTGCGTCTACCAGCCCGGGCGCCGGACCGGAAGAGCGGCGCTCAAGCCGCCGGTTCCTCGGTGGGGAAGAAGATGCTCCGCATACCATCGTCGATCCGCGCGGGACGGTGCGTGTCGACATGGATGCAGCACCAGGCCGACTGCACTTCGGCGAGCACTTCCTCGCCGCGGCGGATAACCGTGGAGTAGAAGGCGCGCGCCCCCTTGAAGCTTTCGAGCACGGTCTGCGCGATCACATCGTCCTCGAGAAAGGCGGGCTTGCGGTAGGTGATCTCATGCTTGAGCGCGACCCAGGCCTTGCTCGCCACCTCGTCGGCGGGCGCGAGTTTCTGCCAATGGGCGAGCACCGCATCCTGGACCCAGCCCAGATAGCGGGCGTTGTTGACATGACCCATGAAGTCGATGTCTTCGGGAACGACGGTAATCGGAAAGGCGAAAGGCTTTGCTGACATGACTGTCAGTTAGGGGTTGATACCTTACATTTCCATGACCCGGCTATTGCTTTGGCCGGGAAAGATTGCGCCTGTTGCCCGCTTGCCGCAAATATCGCCGCCATGGCGAGCAAACCGCGAACACTCTACGAAAAGATCTGGGACGCTCATGTCGTCGAACGGCGCGACGACGGCACCTGCCTGATCTATATCGACCGACACCTGGTCCACGAGGTGACCAGCCCGCAGGCTTTCGAGGCGCTTCGGCTGGCGGGTCGCAAGGTCCGCCGCCCCGACCTCACCCTGGCGGTACCCGACCACAATCTCCCGACCACGCCGCGGCTTGCGGCTGATGGAACGCGTCTGCCGATCGCCGATCCACAAAGCGCCGCGCAGCTCGCCGCGCTCGAACGCAACGCGCCCGAGTTCGGCGTGCGCTACATCGATGCGAGCGCCGCCGAGCAGGGCATCGTCCATGTCGTCGGGCCAGAGCAGGGCTTTTCGCTGCCCGGCGCCACCATCGTCTGCGGCGACAGCCACACCGCCGCGCATGGCGGGATCGGCGCGCTGGCCTTCGGCATCGGCACCAGCGAGGTCGAGCATGTGCTGGCGACGCAGACGCTGCTGCTGGCGCCTTCCAAGACTATGGAGGTCCGGGTCGAGGGCACGCTGGGTCACGGGGTCACCCCCAAGGATCTGATCCTCCACATCATCGGCCGCATCGGCACTGCCGGCGGGACCGGCCATGTCATCGAGTATCGCGGCGCGGTGTTCGAGACCATGAGCGTCGAGGGTCGGCTGACGGTGTGCAACATGAGCATCGAGGGCGGCGCGCGCGCCGGGTTGATCGCCCCCGACGAGACGGTCTTCGCCTATCTCGAGGGGCGGCCCTATGCGCCAAAGGGCGAGGACTGGGACCGTGCGCTGGCCTGGTGGCGCTCGCTGCGCACCGACGAAGGCGCACGCTTCGACCGCAGTGTGGTGATCGATTCGGACGCGATCGAACCCACGGTGAGCTGGGGCACCAGTCCCGAAGATGTCGTGGCGGTCGGTGGCAATGTGCCCGCGCCCGAAAGCTTCGCCGATCCGGCCAAGCAGGAAGCTGCGCGCAAGAGCCTCGCCTATATGGGGCTCGACCCCGGCACGCCCATCTCCGACATCGCCATCGAGAACGTCTTCATCGGCAGCTGCACCAACAGCCGGATCGAGGATTTGCGCGCCGCGGCGGCGGTGCTCGAAGGGCGCCGCAAGGCCGATGGCGTGCGCTGGGCGATCGTCGTCCCCGGCTCCGGGCTGGTCAAGCGCCAGGCCGAGGCCGAGGGGCTCGACCGGATCTTCACCGCAGCGGGGTTCGAATGGCGCGAGCCGGGCTGTTCGGCCTGTCTCGCTATGAACCCCGACAAGGTCCCACCGGGCGAACGCTGCGCCTCGACCAGCAACCGCAATTTCGTGGGTCGCCAGGGCCCCGGCGCACGCACCCACCTTGTCAGCCCTGCCATGGCGGCCGCCGCGGCGGTTACCGGCCGGCTGACAGATGTTCGCGAACTGCTGGTCGAATCCACCCTTGCCAGCCCCGGCCCCGCTGCCCCATGAGGCACGCATGACACGCAAGCAAACAGGCAAGGCCGCCCTCGCCGGCGCCATCGGTTCCGCCGCCATCGCCGCGGCGATGCTCTATGTATCCAATCGCAAGAAAAACCGTCCCCAGCAGCCCGGTCCCATCCCCCCTTCGGGCGAGAGCCCCGAAACCGATTGATGGAAGCCGTCGCAACGATCGAGGGCCGCGCGATCCCCTACGGCGCGAAGAATGTCGACACCGACATCATCATCCCTGCGCATTGGCTCAAGACGATCACCCGCGAGGGTCTGGCGCAGGGCGCGTTCGAAAGCGTCCGCGCCGAGCCGAGCAACGTCTTCGACCAGCCCGAGAACCTCGGCGCGCCGATCCTGATCGCGGGCGACAATTTCGGCTGCGGATCGAGCCGCGAGCACGCCGCCTGGGCGCTGCTCGATATGGGTATCCGCGCGGTGATCGCCCCGAGCTTCTCAGACATCTTTTCCAGCAACGCCTTCAAGAACGGCATCCTCGCGGTCGAGCTGCCGCAGGAACAGGTCGACCGGCTAATGGAGGTTGCGCGCGAGCACCCGATCGGGATCGATCTCGAAAGCCAGATGGTGACGACCCCGTTCCAGGATCGCTTCGCCTTCGCGATCGATCCGTTCCGCAAGCATTGCCTGCTCGAAGGGATCGACGAGATCGGGATGACCCTGGCGCGCGATGCCGCCATTTCGACATATGAAAGCAGCCGGGCAGCCTCGTTGCCGTGGCTCGACAATCCAAGGGAGAATTCATTGTGAAAGCCGTACTATCCAAAGAAGTCGGTGGACCCGAAACGCTGGTGGTCGAGGAAATCGCCGAGCCCAAGCCGGGCGCGGGCGAAGTGCTGGTCAAGGTCGCCGCCTGCGCGATCAATTTCCCCGACACGCTGATCATCCGCGACCTGTACCAGTTCAAACCGCCCCGCCCCTTCGCGCCGGGTGGCGAGATCTCGGGCACGGTCGAGGCGCTGGGCGAAGGCGTCGAAGGCTTTGCGGTTGGTGAGCGGGTAATGTGCGGGGTCGGCAGTGGCGGGTTGCAGGAGAAGGTCGCAGTCGCCGCGCAGCGCCTGTTCAAGGTTCCCGAGGGCATCGATCTCGTCCAGTCCAGCGCCCTGCTGATGACCTATGGCACCACCATCCACGGGCTCAAGGATCGCGGCGACATCAAGGCCGGCGAGACCGTGCTGATCCTCGGCGCGGCCGGCGGCGTTGGCCTGTCTGCGGTCGAACTCGCCAAGGCCTATGGCTGCCGCGTGGTGGCCGCGGTCTCGACCGAGGAGAAGGGCGAGGTTGCGCGCAAGGCGGGCGCCGACGAGGTGGTGATCTATCCCCGCGCGCCCTTCGACAAGGACCAGTCCAAGAAGCTCGCGAGCGATTTCAAGGCCGCGGTCGGGCCGGATGGCGCGAACATCGTCTACGACATCGTCGGCGGCGACTATTCCGAACCGGCCCTGCGCGCGATTGCCTGGGAGGGACGCTTTCTGGTGATCGGCTTCCCCGCCGGGATCGCCAAGATGCCGCTCAACCTCACCCTGCTCAAGAGCTGCGATATCCGCGGCGTTTTCTGGGGCGCCTGGACCGCACGCGAGCCGCAGAAGAACGCGGCCAATATCGCCGAGCTGTTCGACCTGTGGAAAGCGGGCAAGATCAGCCCGATGGTGAGCGAAACCTATCCTATCGAGCGTGCCCACGAAGCCATCGCCAAGCTGGAAAACCGCGGCGCAATCGGCAAGCTGGTGGTGACGATGGCGGGCTGAGGCCGTTGACAATCCGGTTGCCGGGGCTGGTCGCGAGGCCTATCTCCCGGCAACCGAATTTGCTCAGAGGATCACCATGACCGATTTCAAGGATCGCCAGCGCGGCGAAGAAGCCAAATACGCGATGGACGAGGAAACCGCCTTCAAACTCGCGGCGCGGCGCAACCGCTTGCTTGGTGAATGGGCGGCGGGCATGATGGAGCTGACGCCCGAGGAAACCGACGCCTACAAGAAAGCGGTCGTTCAGGCCGATTTCGAAGAAGCGGGCGACGAGGATGTGATCCGCAAGGTGCTGGGCGATCTGACCGCTGCCGAGCGCGATGTGACCGAAGCCGATATCCGCACCAAGCTGGAGGAATGCACCATCGAGGCGCGCCGCCAGTTCATGACCGAGCAGGGCTGAACCCATGCCGATGCCCGCCGAAGAAATCGAACGCCTGATCAAGGCTGCACTGCCCGAGGCCGAGGTCGAAATCCGCGATCTGGCGGGCGACAACGACCATTTCGCCGCGCATGTCGTCGCGCCCGAGTTCGCGGGCAAAAGTCGCGTCCAGCAGCACAAGCTGGTCTATGAGGCGCTGGGCGGCCGGATGGGCGGCGAGCTCCACGCCTTGCAACTCACCACGCAAGTTCCCACCTGAATCACCTGATCAAATTCGTAATGGAAGGCAGGACACCCCAATGTCCGATGTAAACTCCCGGATCACCGGCATCGTCGGCGAGGCCGACGTCGTTCTCTTCATGAAGGGCACGCCGCTGTTCCCGCAATGCGGCTTCTCGAGCCGCGCAATCGCCATCCTCGATCACTGCGGCGTCGCCTATGAAAGCGTCGATGTCCTGCAGGACATGGAAATCCGCCAGGGCATCAAGGGCTTTTCGGACTGGCCGACCATTCCGCAGCTCTACGTCAAAGGCGATTTCGTCGGCGGCAGCGACATCATGATGGAGATGTTCGAGGCCGGCGAATTGCAGCAGCTGATGGATGAAAAGCAGGTCGCCAAGGCCGAGAGCTGAAGTACGGCGCTGGCAACGGCGCGCAACCACAACGGGAAAGGCCCGCGTGACCGACCAAAGTCACGCGGGCCTTTTTGATTTTTCGATGAGGCGGGGTCGCAAACCAGGAGCGGCCCCGCCTCCGTTCGAAGACCATCAGGGATGCTTACTGTATGCAGCTCCCGTGCCAAAAGCGCTCGGGCGCGGCTCCCGGCGCGTTACGAAGGTTAACACTCCGCCCGCCGGCCTCGCTTGTGTAAAGTATCCCGACATGCGCCGGGGTTTTGCGCGCTTGGCAAGCGCCCGCCTACCATGCACTAAGGCCCGCATGAGTGCATCAGACGACCAGCCTATCCCCGCCGCCACCCTGGTGATCTTTCGCGGCGGGCGTGAACGCCCCGAACCTGAATTGCTGATGGTGGTGCGGTCGCGGAAAATGTCTTTCGCTGGCGGGATGGCGGTATTCCCCGGAGGTCGCGTCGATCCGGCTGACTATATGTTGGCGCAGCAGCTGGCGCGGGACGAAGATCCCGAGGAACTTGCACACCGCATCGCCGCGATCCGCGAGACCCTGGAGGAGACCGGTCTGGCCGTCGGGCTCTCGGGCGCGATCGATGGCCTGCTTGCCCGCGAGGCACGCGCCGACCTCCTCAAGCAAGGCGCACTCGCCCCGGTGCTCGACCGCTTCGGCTGGACGATCGATCGCGATGCCATCATTCCGTTCGCGCGCTGGCTGCCGCTGGGAATGGCGCACAGCCGCATCTTCGACACCCGCTTCTACCTCGCCGATCTGGGGACCGGCGCCGTCGATGTCGAAGTGGATGCCACCGAGAACACCCAGCTGTTCTGGGTCAGCGCGAAAGGCGCGCTGGAGATGGCCGAGCGCGAGGAGATCGCACTGATCTTTCCCACCCGCCGCAATCTGGAACGGCTGGCGCTGTTCGACGATTTTTCCGATGCCCGCGCGCACGCCCAGGCAACCCCGGTGCGGATCATCACCCCGCAGGTCGACGACAGCGGCCCGGCGCCGGTGCTGCGGATTCCGGGTGACGCCGGCTATCCGGTCACCACCGAAGTGCTCGATCGCGCCATGCGCGGCGACTGACCTTCCATCATCACCGGCTCGTCGCAGTTTCGAGCTGCGTCGGAACGGGTGGCGGTTTGAAACCGTTCCTTTGTTGAACTCTCAGACAAAGGACGCATCCCATGGGCACGATCACCACCGTCAATCCGGCCACCGGCAAAGACCTCTCCTCCTACGAACAGATCGATCGCGCCGAGGCGAACCAGAAGGTCGAAGCCTGCCACGCGGCCTTCGAAAAATGGAAACTCGAATCGCTCGAGGAGCGCGCCAAGGTGCTCAAGGGCATCGGTCAGGCACTGCGCGACAACAAGGAAGAGCTCGCGCAGCTGATGACCGACGAGGTCGGCAAGCTGATCAAGGACAGCCGCGACGAGGTCGAGCTGTGCGCCGCGATCTGCGACTACACCGCCGCCAATGGCCCGAGCGAGCTCGCCGATCAGAAGCGCGAACCCTCGAATGCCGGACGCGGGATCGTAACCTTCTCGCCGATTGGCGTGATCTACGGCATCCAGCCGTGGAACTTCCCCTCCTATCAGGTGATCCGCTACGCCATCGCCAATCTGATGACAGGCAATGGCGTGCTGCTCAAGCATGCCAGCAATTGCACCGGCAGCGGGCTCAAGCTCGCCGAGATTTTCCTCAAGGGCGGCCTGCCCGAGAACCTCTTCACCGTGCTGGTGATCGATCACGACACATCGGATGCGATCATCGCGCACGACAAGGTGCGCGGCGTGACGCTGACCGGGTCGGACACGGCAGGCAAATCGATCGCCGAGGCCGCGGGCAAGGTGCTCAAGCCGACCGTGCTCGAACTCGGCTCCAACGACGCCTATATGGTCCTCGAGGACGCCGATCTCGATCTTGCCGCCAAGGTCTGCGCCAATGCGCGGCTCTACAACAACGGCCAGACCTGCATCAACGGCAAGCGCTTCATCGTGACCGAGAAGGTCTACGATGCGTTTCTCGACAAGTTCAAGGCGCGCTTCGAAGCGGTCAGGACCGGCGATCCCAATGCCAAGGATAGCGACATGGGCCCGATGTCGAGAAGCGATCTGCGCGACACGCTTCAGAAGCAGGTCGACCAGAGCATCGAGAAAGGCGCCACCGCTGCCGTGGGGTGCAAAATTCCCGACGGACCGGGCGCCTTCTATCCGGCCTCGATTCTGACCGATGTCGCGCCGGGCCAACCCGCCTATGACGACGAATTGTTCGGCCCGGTCGCCTCGGTGATCAGGGCGAAGGACGACGAGGACGCGATGCGGATTGCCAACGACAGCCGCTATGGGCTGGGAGGCGGAATCCTGTCGAAGAATGTCGACCGGGCGATCGAACTCGCCTCGCGCCATTTCGACACCGGCATGGTGTTCATCAACACCTATGGTGTCGCCGACCCCTCGATGCCCTTCGGCGGGGTGAAGAATTCCGGCTACGGTCGCGAGCACGGCGGCTTCGGCATCAAGGAATTTGCCAATGCCAAGAGCATCTTCGTCGGCAGCGCCTGAGGGGTAGACCTGAGGGGTAGAATGGTGCGCCCGGCAGGACTCGAACCTGCTGCCTCAAGATTAGAAGTCTCGCGCTCTATCCAGATGAGCTACGGGCGCGCACGGCGGGGCAATAGCGCGGGATTGCCTTAACGCCAATCGGAGATAGAACGGGCGGCGATGGAAGATCCCGCGCCGCCCGTCGTTCCCGCTTCCGCCAACGGGCCGCGCTGGCGCTACTACGATCTGGTGATGGCGGCGTTCGTCACCATCCTGATCCTCTCCAACCTGATCGGAGCGGCCAAGCCCTCCTTCATTACCCTACCAGACGGCACCGACTGGTCGTTCGGCGCGGGCGTGCTGTTTTTCCCCATCAGCTACATCATCGGCGACGTGCTGACCGAGGTCTATGGCTACGCGCGCGCGCGGCGCGTGATCTGGACCGGTTTCGCCGCGCTCGCCTTCATGGCTTTCATGGCCTGGATTGTCGTCGCCCTGCCGCCCGCCGCCGGATGGGGCGGACAGGACGCCTATGAGCAGGTGTTCGGCAACACCTGGCGGATCGTCGCCGCCTCGATGATCGCCTTCTGGGTGGGCGAATTCGCCAACAGCTATGTCCTCGCGCGGATGAAGGTCTGGACCAAGGGCAAGGCGCTGTGGACCCGGACGATCGGCTCGACGATCGTCGGTCAGGGACTCGACAGCCTGATCTTCTATCCGCTCGCCTTTTACGGGATCGCCGGATGGCCCCCTGAATTGTTGTGGCAGGTGGTGCTCTCGCAATGGGCGATCAAGACCGCCTGGGAGGCCATGCTGACCCCCTTTACCTATCTGGTGATCGGCTGGCTGAAGAAGCGCGAGGGGGTCGATATTTTCGACACCGCTACCGATTTCTCGCCCTTCGCCCGCACCCAAGGCTGACCGCCCACACCAAAGAAAATGGGGCCGGACAACGCGTCCGACCCCCTCTCTCTCCCTCTCCCAAGGGAACTCAAAGCGTCAGAACGTCACGCCCACCCCGATGCCGTAGCGGCGCGGATCGAGGGTGAAGATGTTCGAGAACAGCCCCGAACTGGCGTCGGTAACATAAAGACCGGTCTCCGAATTGCTGTCGAAGATGTTCTGGACAAAGCCGCGCACGAACCAGCGATTGTTCGGTGCGTTGAGCTGGATCTGGGCATTCGCCTGTACAAAGGGCGCAATGCGATTGACCCGGCCGTTGAACACATTGCCGAACTGCTCGCCGGTAAAGGCCAGATCGAACCGCGGCACCAGCGTCATGCCACTCTCGAATTCGGAAGTGTACTGGACCCCGAGCGAAGCCTTCATCTCGGGCGCCTGCGGCAGCTTGTTGCCCCGCAGGTTCACCTCGACGCCCGGGCTCAGCACCTGAATGCCGCCGAAAGCCGGACCGATCGCCGTGGCCTGCGCCTGAAGCACCGAACAGATCGAGAAGGCGCCGGTCGATGCGATCCCTCCGTCCGACGGGAAACCGGTCGGTCCGCGCAGGCCAAGCGCGGGATTGATCGCCGCGACAAATGCGTTGGCCCCCGCCCCGGTGACCGCGCAGTTCGCGCCGTTGGTGATGTCCTTGATGATCACAGCGCTGGGATCGCCGCCGCCGGGATCGCGCGGGTTGGAGAAGAACTGGTCACCGGCCACCTCGGCCTGGAGGTAGCTGAAGTTCATGTTGATCAGCCAGTTGTAGGATGGCCGGATGATCGATTCCAGTTCGACACCCCAGATGTTGGCATCGATCGTGTCGTTGACCGAGGTCCGCGCGATGATGCGGCTGAGCTGGAGGTCCTTGTATTTGTAGTAGAACGCGGTGGCGTTGAGTTGCAGCGCCCCATTGGCGAGCGTGTTCTTGCTCCCGATCTCGAACGCGTCGATACTTTCGGGAGCGAAGGTGTCGCTGACTTCGAAAATCGGCTGCAGCGGCGGGTTGATGCCACCCGATTTGTAACCTCGCGAATAGGACGCATAGATCAGATTGTCGGGCGTGACCTGCCAGTCGAGGACCGCACGGCCGGTAATCTCGTTGAAGCTGACTTCGCGGAACTGGGTCAGCTGGTTACCCGGAACCCCCGGATCGGCATCGAAACCGCCGACGAAGGGCGATGTGAACGGGTCGTCCGTGTTCGCGAAGGGGTTGAGGAAGCTTGCAAGCGTCGACCGCGCGGTGATGGCCTTGCTGTCGTCATTGTAGCGCAAGCCGCCGGTGAACTTCAGCGTGTCGGAAATATCGAAATAGACCTCGCCGAAAATGCCGAAGCTTTCGAGCTGGAAATCCAGCGTCCGGTTGCGGAAAAACGACGTAGCGAGATACGATGGAGGCGCGCCCGCGGCGAACGCATTGAAGGTTCCAAGAATGCCGGTGACATAGTCGATGGCGAAGCTGTTGACGTAATAGCTGTTCTCGGAGACGCTGGAATCGGCGTAGATCCCGCCGACCAGGAAGTTGAACGGTCCGTCGAAATCGGACGAGAGGATCGCTTCTATCGACCACGCCTTTCGCTCTTCGTTCGAACGGTCGAACTGCAGCGATTCATCCGAACAGGCCGCCGCCCCCTCGTACACGCCGAAATTGCCCGAGCGGTTGTCCGAGGCGCACAATTGCCCATTCGGCCCATTCGGGATGAGCGCCTGTGCAATCGGAGCGAAATAGGCAGCCGACCCGGGAACGAAGGCCGGTCCGGGTGCAGGCAGGCCCGTCGGGATTCCGTTGGCAGCGAAAAAGGCCAGCGTGTTGAGCGCCGGCGCCAGCTGCGAACGATCGGTCACGCCCAGGTTGTAATCCTGGCGCGAATCCACCGACGCTTCCTGATAGGTCCCGGTCAGCGACAGGTTGAACGCTCCGATGCCCTGATCGAGATGCGCCTGGAAGATCATCTCATCGGCAAAATAGGTCGGCGTGAACGCGGTGTTGACCTGCCGTGCATCGGCCGGTTCCTGAAAGTTCGCATAGGCGCCGGGCCCATAGAGGCTGTTCAGCCCGAATGCCGCCGGGATACCCTGGATGGCGAAAAATTCCGATGAGCCGAGCGTGCCGGTGAAATTGGCGTTGGTGTTGTTCTTGGAGAAGTCGCGCCGGTTGTTGAGACAGCCCAGCACGCCGGTCGGGTCGAACTGGCATTTCTGCTTCTGGATGCGAAGCCGGTCGTCGTCTTCGCGGAAATAGTAACCCATCAGGTCGAGAGTGGTGTTGGCGCCGGGTTCGAACCGCAGCGATCCACGCACCGCATACATGTCGCGGCCGTCGATGTCGGTGCCGTCGAAGAGGTTCTCGGTGTAGCCGTCGCGGTTGAGATAGAACCCCGCGACCCGTACGCCGATCGCATCGCCGATGGGCACGTTGATCATGCCCTTGGCCTTGATGCTGTTGTAATTGCCGTACTCGCCCTCGAGCGCGGCCCCGAAGCCCGACAGGTCGGGCTTGGCGGTAATGACGTTGACCACGCCCGAGGTGGCATTGCGTCCGAACAGGGTTCCCTGCGGACCGCGCAGGACCTCGACCCGCTCGAGATCGAAATACTCGGTCTCGAACAGCCGGGTGCCGAACAGTGGTGCGGAATTCATGTGGATCGCGGTGGCGCTGTCGCAGGAAACGCCCACGCAAAGATCGCCGATCCCGCGAATCGTGAAGCTCGAACTGGTGAAGTTCGACTTGGTGAAGGAGACATTGGGCAAGGTCAGCTGAAGATCGCTCGCATTTTCGATCTGCTGCGCATCCAGTGCTGCGGCATCGAAAGCGCTGACCGCGATCGGCACCTCCTGCAGACTCTGGTTCTGGCGCTGAGCGGTGACGATGATCGTCGGTGCGTTGAAACGCTGATCTTCGGGTTCCCCGGTGTCGGTCGATTGCGCGTGCACCGGAACTGCAACTGCACCGGCACAAATGCCGGCCAGAAGGGTGGCCTTAACCCTCATAATTCCCTCTCCTCATCTAGCCGTCTATTTTTGCGGCTTAGACACGGAAAGGTAACAGATCGCAGCTAGCTGGCAAGCCTCTACGCAGCTATGTTGCGCTACAAGCGCCTTACTTGTGATTTTCCGTTGCCGGAGAATGTATTAGACCGGCGATCAGACGAGTTCGCTACTCAGCGATATGTCTGCAATGCCGCGTCCGCCATCCGCATCGCGGCCCAGCTGAACGAGAATGTCGATCACGCTCGAAGCATAGGCGATCGTATCGCTGCGGGTCAGGCCGATCCCAGTCTGCATCACCATTAACGATAGCTGCTCGAGCGCGCCGCTCAGTGAATTGGCGTGGATGGTGGAAAAACTGCCCGGATGGCCGGTGTTGATTGCGCGCAGGAAGCTGACGCTTTCCGCGCCGCGCAACTCGCCCAGCACGATCCGGTCGGGCCGCAGCCGCAGCGCCGCCTGGAGCAGTTCATTGGCGGTGACCTTGGCCTCGCCCAGCTCGCCCTTCACCGCAACGAGACCGACGCCGTTTTCGCCCGGCAAGCGGAGCTCGGGCGTATCCTCGACCAGCACCACCCGCTCGTGTCGCGGAATCTCGCCAAGCATCGCGTTGAGGAAGGTGGTCTTGCCGGTGCTGGTGCCGCCCGAGATCAGGATCGTGCGGCGCTGCCTGATCGCGGCGCGCAGGAACGCGATCGGCTCGGCGTGGGGGTCGGGCAGCGGTTCGTCGCGGCGCGGCTTGAGCGGCCCTTTGTCGTAGGCGTCGAGCGTGAGATCGAGCCGGCGGTGGCGGCGAATCGCCATGGTCCAGTGCTTGCGCGCCGCAGGGGGGCCGCAGAACTGGATCCGCGCACCATCGGGCAATGTCGCGCCGAGCAGCGGATGCTCGCGGTTGATGCCCTGATGGCTGACCCGCGCGACCTGTTCGGCGAGCCTCTGCACCAGCCGGTCGTCGACTTCGGGGACCGCGATCTTCTGCATCCCCGGATGGGCGGAATCCTCGATCCAGACCTCGCCGGGCCGATTGACGAGAATTTCGGTCACCGTGTCGCGGTCGAGCCATTGCCGGAACGGCGCGAGATAGGCGTCGAGATAGACGCTGCGCTCGCTCGCGACGGGTTGCAGCGGCTCGATCTCGCCCGGCTGGAGAGTGTGGATATCCGCGCTCATCTTCGGACGCTCGCTCAGCTGACCTGGGTGAAATCGAGGTCGCGCGCGGTGAAGATGCGGATCGGCTCGCCCTGGCGCACGCGCACCGTAGGGCCGCGCTGGCCATCCTGCTGCGCGGCGACACCGGCGGCGGATTGTCCCGCCCCGCCCAGCACCACAGACGCGCCGCCCGAACCGAGCGCGGAGAGCCCGCCAACGACCGAGAGCAGCATTGCCGATCCGAAGCGCTGGAAGAAGCTGTTGCCGCTGACCCTGCCCTCTAGCCCGGTGGTCCCGTCGAAGCCAACCGCAGGCGAGGCGAGGTTCACCGAGGCGCCATCGGGTCGGATGAGACGGGTCCAGATGACATAGGCGCGCTTCTGCCCGCCCTGCAGGCCGGATTGATACTGGCCGATCAAGCGGCTCGAACGGGGAACCAGGACCCGGGTCCCGTCAAAGCTCTTCACATCCTGGCTGACCACTGCACGAACGAATCCCGGCACGTTGGTGTCGATCGCGGTTTCCAGAACCGCCGGGATCAGCGTGCCTTGCGTCACCGTCGTCGAGGGATTGGTCATCGCCCTTGCCTGCGCCGGAGCGCCGCCGACACCGCCCACGCGGCTGGCGAAATCGCTGGCTGAATCGCCGGTGGCGATCGCTGCGGCAGCCTCGCCCGCGGCGACCGGTCCAGCCTGCAGCGTGGCCGCCGAAGCACCGGAGTCGAACACCAGCGTCGGGCTGGAGTAGGGATTGGTGCTCGGCATCGATTGCGGCGGTGCCGAGTAGACCGGGGATGGCGCGGGGTCTGCATAGGCTGCAACCTGCGCCGTCGTGGCAGGCTGGATTGCTTCGGCTGCTGGCGTTGCGACCGCGGCCGGCTGGGCGGCAGCCGCCTGCTGCGGCGCTGCACTGCCGATTCCCTCCGGCTCGGCGACGCGCGCCGAATTCATACTCCAGAGCGTCACCGCGCCGAGTGCGGCGACCAGCGCGATGCCGGCAACCATCCCGACCCCTTCGCTGCGCCCCTTCTTGGCGGCGACCATCGGGAAGCTGTTGCGTTGCGCCAGATCGATGATTTCGGCATCCGCACCGTCGCGCGGATCGACATCATTGGCAGGTCCGGAGAGACCGCTCTTGGGCGGCATGCGCATGGCCAGTTTCATGATTCCACCTCTCCTGCCGAAACGGAGTTCGTTTCGGCGCGTGTTTCGCGTTGCGGCCGCACCGGACCGGTGTTGACGAGCATGGCTTTCTCCTCGCCCGAGCGCAGCACGATTTCGCGCGGCACGCCGTCGAGCACGATCACATCCTCGCGGACGGTGAAGTTGACCGGGCCCTCGTCGCCCTTGGCATTGGTCGTGAGAATGGCCGGCACGGGGCGGCCTTGCGGCCAGGTCAGGAACACCGCCTCGCCATCGTCGAAGGTGCGCACGGGCAGCAGCGCGGCATCGCCCGAGCCGGCCCAGGCGAAGTTGAGCTCGGCCGGATCGAGCACTGCAAGCGGATCCTGGCTCGCGTCGCGTTCTGCCGCGGTGGTTGCGTCGGCAAGCTGCGCCGGCTCTTCCTCGGGCTCGTCGGGGTAGGTGAAGCTGAGGACGTAGAGCGGTTTCGCGTTCGGGCTGGCCACCAGATCGAACAGATAGGTGCGCTTGTTGGTCACCACGGTCATGTTGGTCGAGGCGCGCGGTTCGAGCGGCTTCACGAACAGCAGGTTCGCGCGCTTGTTGGGAGTGATCTGCCAGGCGGTCGAATCGCCGACCGCCACATTCTCGATCGCCTCGCTGTCATCGAAGCGGATGGTCGCCTGGACCTTCACCTGCCCGTTGACCCGCACGACGCGGCTTTCGTCATAGGGCACTTCGACAAGCCGGTCGTCCTGCGCGGATAGCGGCACGGCCAGCGTTGCGGAAAACAGGGCGACGGCGAGCGCCGTGGCGGTCGGACGGATCATTTCTTGGACTCCAGAGAACTGGTATTGGCCGAGCGGAAGCGGCTGCCGACGCCCTGCGCGCGCGAGATGCGGGCGATGGCGGGCTGCGCCTGACCTGTGCCCGAAGCGGCGTTGAAAACCTTGGTGGTGCGTGTCTGTGCGGCTTGCGCCGCGCCGCCCGAGTCATTGGCCGGCATCGCGACCGGCTGCGCGGCGATATCGATCCGGCGCGCCTGCGCCAGCACCTGAGAGGTGGCCTGCGCCTGCTCGGTGGCGGGTTGCGCAGCAACTGCCGCGGCAGGCGCCTGGACAATGGTCGGCGCATCCTGACGGTCGCTTTCCGAGCGCACCAGACCGAACACCGTCCAGCCGCCGACCATGGTAGCCGCAGTCTTGAGTACCAGCACCATCAGCGCGACATGGACCGCGCCGATCATGAAAAAGCCCATCGCCGCCTGCGCATCGACCTGCCCTGGGTTCGCGACCAGCACGGCCAGGATCGGCACCGCCAGCTCGAGCATCACGCTGCCGCCGATCACCGCGAACAGCGGCGCCAGCGCCAGCATGGTTACGCCCTTGAGCCAGCCGGCGAACAGGCCGCGCGTCCCGTCGAACAACGCCATCACCACGACCACCGGACCCAGCGCCACCAGCACCGCCAACGCGATCCGTGCGGTCACCAGCAGGCCGACCGTGCCCAGCATGAACAGCATGGCGCCCAGCCACATCATGCCCTCCGGAGAGAACGCCGAGATATCCTCGGCCCCGGCGCTCGCCTGTTGGACCGCGAGGAAGACCACATCGATCTTTTGCGCGAAGGTGGTGGTGGCGGACCCGGTCGTGCCGGTCAGGATGCCGGCCAGCCAGTCGGGCGCGCCGATAGCGAGGTTCCAGACCACGCTCTGATAGGCGACCCAGCTGGTTGCGAAGGTCAGCACCAGACCCACGGTGATCATCCGCGGGGTCAGCGCGCGCACCCCGATGCTCGACCTTCCGGTGAGCAGCTGGATACCGAAGATCGCAATGTAGATCGTGAGCAGGATCGTCAGCACCGCGGCCATCGAGCCGCCGGGCGCGAACAGCCGCCCGAACGCCTCTGCGGTGAGATTGCCCGCGGTGCAATCGACCGCGCGCAGCGCTGCCGCCACTCCCGAGCCGACCTCCTGGGCCACCTGCTGGCAATTGACCGTCATTCGGCGGCCAGTCGCTCGGGGATGTCGCCATGGCTGTCGTTGGCGCCGCCGCCCGGCCACGCCGCACCGGTGAGCGAGGGGAACCAGTCCGCGGGATTGTCGCCGACCGCTTCGCGCAGCAGATCGAGCCGCCGCACCGAACCTTCGCGGCCCGAGAGCACGGTGAGCACCTCGGGTGCGCCCGACAGGTCGAGCCGGACCACGACGCTGGCGTCGGGCTGGCGGATCAGGAAGCAGCGGCTGTGTGCAGGCAAGGTGCGGATCAACGCCAGCTCGTGCTGGGTCAGCCCGAAGCCGTCGCAATAGTCCTCGGGACGCGCGCGGCTGTTGGGCATGAAGATCATGGTCGCGGTCTGCTCGACCAATGCGGTGGAAATACGGCTTTCGAGCGCATCGCGCGCGCTCTGGGTCGCGAAACCGACCAGCGCGTTGCGCTTGCGCAGCGTCTTGAGCCAGTCGCGGATCCGCGCGGCAAAGACCTCGTCGTCGAGCGCCTTCCAGCCCTCGTCGATCAGGATCATGGTCGGATCGCCGTCGAGCCGCTCCTCGATCCGGTGGAACAGATACATCATCGTCGGGGTGCGCAGTTTGGGGTTCTCGAGCAGCGCGGTCATATCGAAACCGACCACCCGCGTGGTCAGGTCCAGCCGGTCCTCGGCATTGTCGAACAGCCAGCCGTTTTCGCCCTCACCGATCCAGGCGGCAAGCCGATCGGCGAGATCGCCCGGCTGCGGGCGGCGGGTGCCCGAGAGCAGTTCCTTGAAATGCCGCAGCCGCCGCAGCGAGCCGTCATTGGAATAGGCGGCATCCACCGCAGTTGCGATGGTGGCCGATTCCTCGGGCCCCTCGGCCTTGAGCAGCACGCCCAGCCAGTCGCGCAGAAAGGCGCGGTTGGTGGCGTTGTCGGCCAGCGCCATCGGGTTGAAGCCGGTCGGCTCGCCCGCGCTGATCCGGTCGTAGCGCCCGCCGATCCCGCGGATGAACAGCTCGGCGCCGCGATCCTTGTCGAACAACACCGTGCGCGGCTTGAACTTCTGCGCCTGCGCGGCGAGGAAATTCATCACCACGGTCTTGCCCGAACCCGAAGGGCCGATGACCGAGAAATTGCCCAGATCGCCGTGGTGGAAATTGAAGAAGAACGGGGTCGCGCTGGTGGTCTGCAGCAGCGTCACCGCCTCGCCCCAGTGATTGCCCTCGGCCTTGCCCAGCGCGAAGCCGTGGAACGAGCCGAAGCTGGCCATATTGGCGCTGGAGATCAACGCGCGGCGAACCAGATAGCCTTCGTTGCCGGGGAACTGGCCCCAGAAGGCGGGCTCGAGATTGGTATCCTCGCGCACCGCGATCGCGCCGGTGTCGGCCAGCGCGGCGGCGCAAGCGGCGGTCGCATCGTCGAGCCGGGCGAGATCTCGTTCGCGCACCAGCACGGTCAGGTGATGATCGCCGAAACCCACCGCGCCATTGCCCAGCGCATCGCGCGCCGAGAGCATGTCGGCGCGTTCGGCGGCGGCTTCCTCGTCTGCGGATTTGAGCCGGCGGATCGCCAGATCCATCCGCTCGCGCGCGGTCTGGCGCTCCTGCGGGGCGTAGCTTTCGCTGACCACCATCTCGAACGGCAGCCGCAGCAGCGGGTCGAGCAGGCCCGGGCTGGTCGCCTCGGGATAATCCTTGAGCCCGAGGATCGCGGCAAATTCGGGTGCGCCCGAACCGCGCTGCTCGAGCGCGTCGAGCCCGAACGAGACCCGGCGGTAGGGCAGCATATTGCCGATATCGGCATCGTCAGACGGACGGCGCACCGGGCGCATCTCGCCATTGTAGAGTGCCGAGAGCAGTTCGAGCAGTTCGTTGTTGGTGGCGCCCTGCGGGCTCTCGTAATCGCCCAGCGGCTGCGCGCCATAGGCGGCGAGCGAAGCCATCAGCCCGGTCGCGGCCGATTTGAGCGAGCGCATGTCCTTGGGGTCGGCCTCGACCTCGGTCTGGCCCTTGCGGCGCCATGCCTTGGACGCGCGCTCGACCAGCCCTGCCTTGCCACGCGCTGGGCGGCGGATCAGCGTCACGAACTGGTCGTTAATGAACAGCGAACCCGAACCCAGCCGCTCCTTCCAGCGCTCGGAGATATGGCGGCTCAAATCGTCGGGATAGGTGCCATCGAGATCGACCTCGACCCGGCGGCGCACCACATGATGATACATCACGAAGCGCGCATCCAGCGTCGAGCGCAGCATGATCTCGCGGGTCGCCGCATGGGCGTTGAGCGCCTCGCTGTCCTCGGTCTCGAACAGCAGGCCGGGCACCTGCAGCGCGGTCATCAGCGAGCCGTCGCGCAGCAGCAGTGTGTTGCCGTCGACCAGCCGCGCATAGGGCAGCCGATCGCCCGCGCGCGCTTCCTTGGCGCTCCATGCGGCAGCTCCGATCCAATTGCTCATGCGATAGCGGTCCTTCGTCCGTTACGCGTCAGGCGGCGTAGCTGTTGCAGCCCCAGCGGTTGTAATTCTTCACCCGCGGACATTTCGACACCTTGGTGATCCACAGGTCGAAGATGCGCGGTTCGCGCAGGCAGGCGAAATAGCCGATCCCGTGGATCAGCAACGCAGCGGGCACAGCCCAGAAGCTGCCGGTGATCAGGAACAGCTCGGTCGTCACCATGCCGTTGATGATGAAATAGTTGAACGTCACGCCCGCGAACATCTGCGGGCGGGTGAGCGCGCGATGGACGGGGTGGCGAACAAGCTGTTGCACCTCAGGCTCCCGCCGCTTGCTGGATGCCTGCGACGATCGAGGCGGCACCGAACAGGATGAAGGTGCCCAGGATCACGGTCGCACCGAAGCGCCAGTTGAGGCGACCGGTCAGCATCATGAAACCCACGGCGGCGACCGCCATCACCGCGACCGCGGTGGCGACGTTGCCCAGCAGCGTACCCTGCAACCAGCCGACTGCAGCCACTACCGGGCCCGAACCCGCGGGATCGGTAGCCTGCGCCAGCGCGGCGGTCGGTGCGCCGAACAGCGCCAGTGCAACAAGACGGAACATCGAACGCATCAAGAAACTACTCCCGGGAATGATCGGACAGGCGGCCCATGATGGCCGCGACATAATGCTGGGTCTCGCGAATACGCGGGATGCCGCCGGCGCGGATCACCCGCCCCGGTCCAGCGTTGTAGGCCGCCAGCGCACGCTCGAGATCGCCGTCGAAACGGTCGAGCTGTTCGCGCAGATAGCGCGCGCCGCCTTCGAGATTGGCGAAGGGATCGTCGGGGTCGACGCCGAGGTCGCGGGCCGTCCCGGGCATTAGCTGGGCGAGGCCGCGCGCTCCGACTGACGAAAGCGCGTTGGCACGCCACCGGCTCTCCTGCCAGACCAGCGCCTCGATCAGCGAAGCGCTGAGATCGAAGCGGCGCGCCAGTTCGGCGACCTTGGCCTGGTAAACCTGCGGGACGCCCTGAGCATGCCGCGCGGCGTCGCCGACGATGAATTCAGGATGCGAAACAAGGGCCGAAGACTCGTTTTCGGCATCGGCCGCCTCAAGAAGACCATTGTCGGACTCGACAGTGACAGTGCCGAATTCCGACGCGGACGCAGCAAGACGGCCGGCAATCCAGCGCGCACCGTCATCATCAATTTGTAACACGTCCGCCCTGGCTTGTGTGGCACCAAAGGCCAGGCACATTGCCAGGAGGCTATGCGTGCACGCGGCACGAATCATGGCGCTCTCCACAGTCAGACCCCCCGTTGGGCGCTATACATGACACGCGGGTGACAATGAAATCGTCAGCGCGTCCTGAATGAGCTGAGTTCCAGCCGTTCGTCCCACAAGAGAAACGGCTGATGCCTAAAAGACAGGCCTGACCGGGTTCGCTCGGCTCCTAGCGGGCTGCGATGCGCGCACCCTCGGAAAATTCGCCGCGCTCGAGCATGGCGAGCGCCTGCCGTGCCAGGCGGCGGGAATCGATCCACTCACCCTCCGCAGTCTCCAGTTCGACCCGGTCGCGGTTGTCGCGCGCCGCCTCGAACAATTGCCGGGCGAGTGCCGCGTCACCCTTGCGCGCATAGGCGATACCAAGATTGATCAGCCGCGCCGGGTCGTCATTCGCGATCTGGTCGTTGTCCATGATCGTCGCGATTGCAGCGGTTTCGCGACCTTCTACCAGCGCCTCGTAGCCGTAATTGTCTGTCGCCGGTGCCTGCGCTGCCTGCGCCATGGCCAGAATGGCGATACTCTGGGCGATCCCCAACATGCTCTCTCTCCTTACGCTCTCTGGATGGCTGTTGGAACACATCGCAAAGCCGACTGCAATATATCTGTAACATTGTCATCGTTGAGTCATATCTCCGCGCAGCTTCCTGCCGAAGCGGCTTTCTCGGGCGATTGTCGCGGAAATGTCATGGAGAGACCAAAACTGTCACGTGGCGGGCCTAGCGGATGATTCGCGATCAGAAATTCGCGCCTATCCATCCGGTTTTTGAGGGGACCGTAAACCGTGAAAACAATCACTCGCTCGTTCGTACTTGGCACTTCCGCGCTCGCATTGGCGAGTTGTGGGGCCGATGAAATCGTCTCGCCGGGAACGGGCGGGGACGTCATCATCAACAACCCGCCCCCGACGCCAACCCCGACGCCAACCCCCACGCCGACCAGTTCGCTGGTCACCCCGGCGAGCGGCTGCCCGACCATTTCCAACCCCGACCAGCTGACCGACAGCGGCACGATCACCGGACCGACCGGCGAGTACCGCGTCTGTACGCTGCCAGCGCGCTTCACGGCGTCTTCCACGCTGCCTTACAATCAGGGCATCCTCTACCGGATGAACGGACGCGTCGATGTCGGCAACGACGGTGGCCCCGCCCCCGACGCCAGCGACGGCTCAAGCGACACCAACGCGCTGCTCACCATCGAGCCGGGCGTGATCGTCTACGCCAGCGGCGCCAGCTTCCTCAACGTCAATCGCGGCAGCGATATCCGCGCGGTGGGCACCCAGACCCGACCGATCATCTTTACCAGCCGCGACAACGTTCAGGGCCTCAACAACGCCAATTCCTCGGGCCAGTGGGGGGGTGTAGTGCTCTCCGGTCGCGCGCAGGTCACGGATTGCATCGCCCCGGGCGCCGCCCCCGGATCGGTCAATTGCGAACGTCAGGTCGAAGGGGCGGCGCAGCCTGCCGTCTTCGGCGGCAGCACCAATGACGATGATTCCGGCGATCTCGCATTCGTCCAGATCCGCTATTCGGGCTTCGTCCTGTCGGGCGACAACGAATTGCAGTCGCTCACCACCGGCGGCACCGGAAGGGGCACGACCTTTAATAACATCATGAGCTACAACAGCTCGGACGACGGCGTCGAATTCTTCGGCGGCTACGTCAACGTCAAACGGCTGATCGTCGTCGGTGCGGAAGACGACTCGCTCGACGTCGACACCGGGGCAAAGACCAACGCCCAGTTCGTGATCGTGGCCCAGCGGGCCGCCGGCTCGGATGCCATCATCGAATCGGACTCGGGCAATGCCTTCGAAGAGTCGATCCCGCGTCAGAACCTGCAGATCTCGAATGCCACCTTCATCGCCAACAGCAGCGTGCGCGACCAGGCTATCCGCCTTCGCGGTGGTGCCGATCTCGCGATCGTCAACTCGGTGCTGGTCGATCGGACCGGAGCCACGCCCTGCCTGCGGTTCGACGGTTCGAACACCCTTCGGGCAGCGAATGCCGCGCAGGACGAGGCCGGTCCGCCGGTATTCAACTCCTTCGTACTCGATTGCGCGACCGATTTCCGCAGCGGCGGCGGTGGGGTCACCGCGGCGCAGGTTCAGGCCAATTTCGAGGCCGGCACCAACAACAACGCCAACTTCACAAACACGCTGTCGATGGATTTCCGCAACGGCGCGAACGAGAACGGCGTTGCGGTGTTCAACCCCACCTCGCTGTCGAGCTTCTTCGAAGTTCCGACCAATATCGGTGCGGTCTATCCGGGTAACGACACCTGGATCAACGGCTGGACCTGCAACTCCGCCACGGTGACGTTCGACCCGAACGTCTCTGCGTGCACCTCGCTGCCGGTCTATTCCTAAGACGGAGCCCGGGGAGCGGCCGTATCGGTGCGGCCGCTCCCCTTTTCCTACGCAAGAACCCGTTGGGTTCCTTGAAATTACGACCACAAATGAGGGGGTCAAACCACATGTCGACTGGTAAGCGGCTGGCAGGGTTGCTGCTTTTCACCACGGCGCTGTCCGTTCCGGGATACGCTTTCGCGCAAGGTACGGGCGCGCAAGGTACGGGCGGACCGCCCAGCACCGGTGCGCAGGGCGCCACGCCCGACGAGAATGCGGACGAGGTTCTGACGGATACCGCCCAGGGCACCGCACAAACGCAGCAGCCAGACGAGTCCGAGCAAGAACAGCCCGACGTCTCGATTCCCGGCGGCGGCGGCACCATCATCGTGACCGGTCAACGGCGCACCGACCCCGCGCGCTCCTCGACCCAGGTGGTCTCGGTCCTCAGCGAAGAAGCTATTGCGCGCACCGGCGAAGGCGACATCGCCGGTGCGCTCAGCCGGGTCACCGGACTTTCCACCGGTGCCAACGGCCTGGTCTATGTCCGCGGCCTGGGCGATCGCTACTCGCTCGCGCTGCTCAACGGCCTCCCGCTACCTTCGCCCGAACCGCTCAGCCGTGTGGTCCCGCTCGATATTTTCCCGACCAGCGTGATTGCATCCTCGCTGGTCCAGAAAACCTATTCGGCGAACTTCCCCGGCGAATTCGGCGGCGGCGTGATCAACCTCACGACCAAGGCGATCCCCGACGAAAGCTTCCTCGAGATCAGCGTCAGCGGCAGCGGCGACGAGCAAACCACGTTCTCGACCGGCTACACCTATTACGGCTCGCAATACGACTGGTTCGGCTTCGACGACGGCAGTCGCGATCTTGGCCCCAACCTGCAGAATTTCTTCGACAGCGGTGCCCGTATCAACGACCAGGATGTCGATACCAAAGGCATCCTGCTCGAACTCGGCAATCCCAATCGTATTCTGCTGCAGAAGAACGATTTCCTGCCGATCAACATGTCGGGCGGCATCACCGCAGGCACCGGTTTCGATTTCGGCGACACCGGCAGGTTCGGCGTGATCGCCACGGCCTCGCTCAGCAACAAGTGGCGCAATCGCCGCATAATCTCACAGAGCGCGATCAATGCCGATCTCGATCTCAACAGCGATTTCGTCGATTTCGTCACCGACAACCGGATCACGGTCAATGGCCTGCTCGGCTTCGGTCTCGAGCTCGGCGAACACCAGTTTCGTTTCACCAATCTGTTCATCCGCGATTCGCTCAAGCGTTCAGCGCTCTCTCTGGGCGAGGACCTTCAGGACAATGATACCGATCTGATCCAGAACACGTCGTGGTACGAGCGGCAGCTGCTCGATACGCAATTCGTCGGCGAACTGGAATTTGGAGACCTATCGGTCGATTTACGGGGCGGTTACGCCCAGACCCAGCGCGAAGTGCCGTTCGACTGGGAATTCACCTACAGCCGCGCCAATAATGCCTCCGATATTGGCGACCTGTTCCTGAACACTCTGGATCCCCAACGCGGCGGTGCGATCGTGTCGTTCTCGGATCTCACCGAGGATCTCTATTACGGCGGCATCGACCTCAGCTATTCCGCGACCGACTGGCTGAGCGCAACGGTCGGCTATGCCTATACTGACACCAAGCGTTTCTCGACCCGACGCGAATTCGATATCCGCGCCTCGACCGGCTTCCCCGACGCTTTCGGCGCCTTCCGGCCCGACAATTTGCTTGGAGATGCCCTGATCGAGCTGGGCTTCAACCCCGAGGCGCAAGCGGCCGCCGGGCTCGACCCGTTCGAGTTCAACATCTTCGAAACCACCGAATCCGATCCCGCTTTCGATGCGGGGCTGGAAATCCATGCCGCCTACGGCAAGCTCAACATCAGCCCGATGGCCGGGCTGACGCTCGATATCGGGGTCCGCTACGAGGACGCCGTTCAAACCGTCAATCCAGTCGAGGTCTTTGCCGAAACTCTGGGATCGAACAGTTCGACGCTGATCGCGAACGACTACTTTCTGCCAGCGGCGACGCTCACCTACGAGATCCTGCCCGATCTCCAGGCGCGCCTCAGCGCTTCGAAGACGATCGCCCGACCGCAGTTCCGCGAGTTGATCTTCCAGACCTATTTCGATCCGGAGAGCAACCGCCAGTTCAACGGCAATCCGAGCCTGATCGACACCGAACTGACCAATTACGAAGCACGACTCGAATATTACATGGGCGGCGGCGATCGGATCAGTGTGGCCGGATTTTACAAGGATCTGGAAAACCCGATCGAGATCTTCTCGAGCTTTTCGGACAACGACCAGATCAGCGGTTTTGCCAACGCCCCCGCAGCAACGCTCTATGGTGCCGAACTCGAAGCACAGGTCACTCGGGACCTCTATGATTGGGGCGGATTCTGGGAAACCAAGCAGTTCCTGGTTATCGCCAACTACACCTACACCCAATCCGAACTGAAGGTGGGGCCCGACGATATCGCCCGGGTGTTCCCCTTCGCCGATCAGGCGGCGACCAACTTCTTCCGCGACGGGGTTCCCCTGACCGGCCAGTCGGATCACCTGGTCAATCTCCAGCTCGGGCTGGAAGACCAGGAGACGCTGCAGCAGTTCACCGTCCTGTTCAGCTATGCCAGCGATCGCGTGACCAGCCGCGGCACCGCCTCGCTCCCCGACATCGTCGAGGATCCGGGCTTGCGGGTCGATCTGGTCTATCGTCAGGGACTCGACGCTTTCGGCATCCCGCTCGAACTGAAGCTCGAAGCGCGCAACATCACCGGCCGCGACCATATCGAGTTCCAGGATAACGGCACCACGCGCATCGATATCAACACCTGGGAGGTGGGGCGCAGCTTCGGGGTTGGCCTCTCAGCCGAATTCTGAGCTGATCTGTTCCCGAGCTCACAGAAAGGGCCGGCCTGCGGGTCGGCCCTTTTTCGTTGGTTCGACGAACAGCCGATTCAGGCTGCGTCGTAGACGTAGCCGACCGAACGGACGGTGCGCAGCGGCGGCTCGGCACCCACCGCTTCGAGCGCGCGGCGCAGGCGCCCCACCCAGACGTCGACGGTGCGTTCGTCGATCGGCGAATCCTGCTTGCCCAGCCCGGCGATCAGCGCCTGGCGGGTGAGGACGCGGTTGGGGTTTTCGGCGAGGAAACGCAGCAGCCGAAACTCGTTGGGCCGCAGGCTGAGCGGCTCGCCCTCCCAGCGCGCCTGGAGCGCTCCCAGATCGATGGTCAGTGGACCGAGATCGAGCACCATCGCCATCTGGCGCTGCTCGAGCGGCGAGCGCAGCGCCAGCACGCGGTCGAGCACGCTGCGGCGATCGAGCGGGCCGATCAGATAGTCGTCCGCCCCCGCCTGCAGCGCGCGACGCCGGTCCTCGGCCTCGCCGCTTTCGAGCACCATGGTGACATGCGCATCCTGCAACCGCGGATCGGCGCGAAGCCGGCGGCACAGCTCGAGCCCCGCCATGGTCGGCAGGACCCAGTCGATGAACACCCACACCGCACCTTCGGCCAGCCGGTCGGGCCCGTTCGCGCCCAGCCGCGCAAAAACGAAGCGCGTGCCTTCGTGCTCGAAGGTCTCGAGCATTTCGCCGAGTTCGGCGGTCAGAAATATCGTGACGGTTTCCACCCCGGGGCCCTCCTTGGGAGAGGACCGGCGTGGCGCGCTAGTGTGACCTGATTGTGACGGCGCGGCGCCTTGAATTCAAATGGCGCGCCCGACCACTTCCTTCATGATTTCGCTGGTGCCGCCATAGATCCGCTGGACCCGCGCATCGCGCCACAGCCGGGCGATCGGGTATTCGTTCATATAGCCCGCGCCGCCATGCAATTGCAGCCCCATGTCGCAGCTCTCCCACTGCAGTTCGGTGTGCCACAGCTTGGCAGCGCTGGCCTCGTCGGTGGTGAGGTTACCGGCCAGATGGCGCGTGATCGCCCAGTCGAGATGCGCCCAGCCGACCTGCAGTTTGGCCTTGAGATCGGCGAGGACGAATTTGGTGTTCTGGAACTCGATCACCGTGCGCCCGAACGCCTTGCGATCCTTCACGAAAGCCACAGTCTCGTCGAAGGCGCGCTGCGCACCGGCCTGCGCGCCGACCGCGATCGAGAGCCGTTCCTGCGGCAGTTCTTCCATCAGGTGAATGAAGCCACGCGCCTCCTGCCCAAGCAGGTTATCCTTCGGCACCCGGCAATCCTGGAAAAACAGTTCGGAGGTATCGGCGGAATGCTGGCCGATCTTGTCGAGATTGCGCCCGCGCTCGAACCCCGGGGTGCCGGCGTCGACCAGGATGAGGCTGGTCCCCTTGGCGCCCTGGCTGGGATCGGTCTTGGCGACCACGATCACGCAATCGGCGTTCTGGCCGTTGGTGATGTAGGTCTTGGAGCCATTGATCACCCAGTGGTCGCCATCGAGCGTGGCGGTGGTGCGGATGCCCTGCAGGTCGCTGCCTGCGCCCGGTTCGGTCATGGCGATGGCGGTGATGATGTCGCCCGAGACCATTCCGGGGAGATATTTGGCGCGCTGTTCGTCGGTGCCCAGCCGCTCGAAATAATTGGCGGTGATGTCGTTCTGCAGCGTGAAGCCCGCCGAGCTGCCGAGATAGGCAAGTTCCTCGGTCACCACGCAGTTGAAGCCGAAATCGAGTCCCAGCCCGCCGTTCTCCTCGGCGACGGTCGGGCACAGCATCCCCGCCTCGCCCAGCGCCTTCCACGCCTCGCGCCCGACGATGCCTTCCGCCTCGTGGCGATCGAGGAACGGCGTCATGTGTTCGGCGAAGACCTTGCGGACGGTGCCGCGGAAGGCTTCGTGATCGTCGCTGTAGGCGAAGCGGCTGGCGGTATCGAGCATGGGTAAGGTCCTCAGGCGTTCAGGAAGCCGGTCAGGCGCTGGCGGATGATCTCATCGGCTTCGCGCATGATCGTGTCGATCAGATCCTTGCAGGTGGGGGTGTCGTGAATCAGCCCGGCGACCATGCCGCAGGACCACGCGCCGGCATCCATTTCGCCCTCCATCATGATCCGGGGATAGACGCCCGCGACCTCTTCGATGATGTCCTCGAACTTGAGATCGGCGCCGAGCTTGCGCTCCTTCTCGATCAGGCGATCGACCGCATCATTGGCCATCACCCGCTCGGTGTTGCGCAAGCTGCGCATCACCAGCCGGGTGTCGAGCTCCGAAGCCGCGACGATCGCCTGTTTCACGTTCTCGTGGACCGGCGCTTCCTTGGTCGCGATAAAGCGGGTGCCCATGTTGATCCCCTCGGCCCCCATCGCGAGGCTGGCGACGAGGCTGCGTGCATCGGCTTGCCCGCCGCTGGCGACGAAGGGAATGTCGAGCTCGTCAGCCGCGCGCGGCAGCAGGATCATGTTGGGAATGTCGTCCTCACCCGGATGCCCGCCGCATTCGAAGCCATCGACGCTGACCGCATCGCAGCCGATCGCCTGCGCCTTCAGGCTGTGGCGCACGCTGGTGCATTTGTGGATCACCTTGATACCGGCATCCTTGAGATGCGGCAGCACGGCCTGCGGATTGTTGCCCGCGGTCTCGACCACTTTGACGCCGCCCTCGATGATGACCTTGATGAGGCCGCCGTAGTCGGGCGAATTGACGCTGGGCAGGAAGGTGAGGTTCACGCCGAACGGCTTGTCGGTCAGTTCGCGGCATTTGGCGATCTCGGCGGCGAGTTTCTCGGGCGTACCCTGCGTCAGCCCGGTGATGATCCCCAGCCCGCCGGCGTTGGACACCGCCGCCGCCAGCTCGGCAAAGCCGACATAATGCATGCCGCCCTGGATGATCGGGTGTTCGATACCGAACATTTCGGTGATGCGGGTCTTCATGGCTGCTCTCCCTTTGTGTTTCGTTTTGCAACGCGTATCGGTCGTACGAGAGGCGCGCAAGGGAGAGATGTCGCATGGACGAACGGGACGAGAAGGCGGAACGGACGCCGGTGATCGTAGGGGTGGGCCAGGTCAACGATCGCCCGGATCGCCCCGAAGACGGGCTCGACCCGATCGGGCTGATGGCCGCAGCGCTCCGCCGCGCCGACGCGGATGCGGGGGGCGGGTTGCTGGCGCAGTGCGACTCGCTGGCGGTGGTGAGCCAGCTGGCCTGGCCGCAGCTCAATCCGGTCGACGGCAAGCTCGCGCAAGCGCTGGGCATCGCGCCCGCCCATAGCGAGCAGACCGCCATGCCCAATGGCGACAGCCCGATCCGCCTGCTGCACGAGGCCGCCAACCGGATCGGTGCCGGCGAGGCGCGAATCTGCGCGGTGGTCGGCGCAGAGGCGCTGCGTACCGCCGCGCAACTCGCTGCGGCCAAAGCCAAGGCCGGCGACGACAAGCCCAATGCCCTGCGCGATGCCAGCCACCGGCGGCGCGTGGGCTACGCGCAGAGCCACGGGCTGACGGTGCCGGTCGATGTCTATCCGCTCTACGAGAACGCCGGCCGCGCCGCCTATGGCCAGTCGCTGGATGAGGGCCAAGCGGAGAGCGGCGCGCTGTGGGCGGGGATGAGCGCGGTCGCCGCGCAATGCGAACACGCCTGGATCCGCGAGGCTGTCGCCCCCGAAGCGGTGGTGGCGCCATCGGAGCGCAACCGCCCGCTCGCCTTTCCCTACACCAAGCTCCAGGTCGCCAATTCCTCCGTCAATCAGGGGGCGGGGTTTCTGGTCGCCAGCCTCGCCGAAGCGCGCCGCCGGGGCATCCCCGAGGAGCGGCTGATCCATATCGGCCATGGCGCCGCCGCGCACGAGCATGACGATTTTCTCCAGCGCGACAGCTACGCCGCCTCGCCCGGGCTGACCGTGTCGATCATGCGGACGCTGGAACTGAACGGCGTCACCACCGCCGATCTCGATCATGTCGAGCTCTACAGCTGCTTCCCCTGCGTTCCCAAGATGGCGCGGCGCGTGCTCAACTGGCCGCTGGACCGGCCGATCACCCGGTTTGGCGGGCTGACCTTCGGCGGTGGACCGATCGGCAATTACATGAGCCATGCGCTCGCCTGCATGGTCGAGACCTTGCGCGAGACGCGGGGGCGCGGATTGCTGTTCGCCAATGGCGGCTATGCCACGCACAACCACACCATCCTGCTGTCAGCCGAGCCTACACAGGCGCAGTTTCCGCAGGATTTCGACTATCAGGCCGAGGCCGATGACTTGCGCGGGCCAATTCCGCCGCTCGACGAGAGCTATTGCGGCGAAGCCACGATCGAGACCTACACCGTGCACTACGCGCGCGACGGCGCGCCCCGGCTGGGAACGGTCGTGGCGCGCACCCCTGCGGGCGCGCGGACACTGGCGAGTGTGCCGCCGGGGGACAGGGCGACGCTCGACCTGCTCACCAGTGGGGCGCGCGAACCGGTGGGCAGCGCGGGCATGATCGTCGCCGACGAGAGCCCCGAGGATCTGCGCCGCTGGGTGCCGGACCCGAACTAGTCGGAGTTAGTTGTCGGTGAAGCTGGGTGCGCGCTTCTGCATCCCCGCCATCACCGCCTCGACCTGATTGGGCCGCCGGATGACAGTAGCCTGCTCCTCGCTTTCGGCGAGCAGGATGGACTCGGTGTCGCCCTCCAGCATCGAGTCCGACAGCCGCTTGGCGGCGCGGATCGCTTCGGGGTTGCGGCTGGCGATGGTCTCGGCGATCGCCTGCGCGCGGGCCAGCGGGTCCTCCTCGACGAAGGTCGCCAGCCCATAGGTCGCGGCCTCTTCGCCGGTGAATTCGCGGTTGGTATAGACCAGTTCGCGCAACACATCGTCGCGGATCAACCCGCGCCACAGCGCATAACCGCCCATGTCGGGCACCAGCCCCCATTTCATCTCCATGATTGCCATCCGCGTCTGCGGGTGGACGACGCGGATATCAGCGCCGCTGGCGATCTGCAGCCCGCCGCCGAAGCACACGCCATGCACAGCCGCGATCACCGGGACCGGGCACTTGCGCCAGGTCATCGCGACCTCCTGGAACTTGTTGGCATTGCCATGGGTGCGCTCGGTCAATGGCGCGGCCTCGCCCGATGGCGCGGCGGTAAAGCTCGCCATGTCGAGACCCGCGCAGAACGCCCGCCCCTCGCCCGAGAGCACCACTGCGCGCAGGCCCGCGAGCGTGCGGAGATGCTCGCCCGCTGCGATGATCGCCTCGAACATCGCCGGGTCGAGCGCGTTCATCTTGTCGCCGCGGGTCAGGCGGACATTCGCAACGCCGTTGTCGGCAAGTTCGACGGAAATTCGGTCACTGAACTGCATGGGGGTGGGCTGCATGGGGATCGATCTCCTGAAAGGTTTGCGGCGATGGTGCGCGAGCGATGCGGCGCTGTCCAGTTCGGTCGGTCGCAGGCTGCGCGGTCAAGCCGCTCCCTTGGCGAGGAAGCGCTTGATGTTGCGCGCCGCCTGACGGATGCGTTGCTCGTTCTCGACCATGGCGATGCGGACATGGCCTTCGCCCTCCTCGCCATAGCCGACCCCGGCGGCGACCGCGACATCGGCTTCCTCGATCAGTCGCTTGGAAAATTCGAGACTGCCCATGCCTTCGAACCCCGTTGGCAGCTTCGCCCAAGCGAACATCGAGGCGGCAGGAGAGGGGATGTCCCATCCCGCCCGACCGAAGGATTCGACCAGCACATCGCGCCGTTTCTGGTACAATTGACGGTTGGTCTCGATGATGTCCTGCGGCCCGTTGAGCGCGGCGCAGGCGGCTGCCTGGATCGGGGTGAAGGCGCCATAGTCGAGATAGCTCTTCACCCGCGTCAGCGCGGCGATCAGTTCGCGGTTGCCCACCGCAAACCCCATCCGCCAGCCGGCCATCGAATAGGTCTTGGACATCGAGGTGAATTCCACCGCGACCTCCATCGCGCCCTCGGCCTGCATGATCGAAGGGGTCGGCACCCCGTCGAAATAAAGTTCGGAATAGGCCAGATCCGAGATCACCCAGACCCCGTTCTCGCGCGCCCAGTCGACCACCCGCTGGTAGAAGGCGAGATCGACCACCTCGGCGGTGGGGTTGGAGGGATAATTGACCACCAGCATCGTGGGCCGCGGGACGGTGTATTGCATCGCCCGGTCGAGTTCCTGCCAATACTCCTCGCCGGGCGTCGTCGGGACCGAGCGGATCGTCGCCCCGGCGATGATAAAGCCGAAGGTGTGAATCGGGTAGGACGGGCTCGGCGCCAGCACCACATCGCCCGGCGCGGTGATCGCGGTGGCGAGGCTGGCGAGCCCTTCTTTCGACCCCATCGTCACCACGATCTCGCTCTGTGGGTCGAGTTCGACCCCGAAGCGGCGTTGGTAATAGCTGGCCTGTGCGCGGCGCAGCCCCGGAATGCCCTTCGATTGCGAATAACCATGCGCATTGGGCTTGCGCGCCACTTCGCACAATTTGTCGATCACATGCGGCGGCGGCGGCTGGTCGGGATTGCCCATGCCAAGATCGATAATGTCGCGCCCCGCCTGGCGCGCGGCATGACGCAGCGCGTTCACCTCGGCGATCACATAGGGCGGCAGGCGTTTGATACGGTAAAAGGGTTCGGACATCTGGGTTCCCGGAACACGAGGGGCTCTTGTCACATTGATTACCTATTCATGCGGCACGCGCAAAGACACTCGCTATAGTGGGTGCGCGGATAATCTAGGGTGCTGCATAGGCGTGCTTGCTCGTGGGAGAGAATTGCCAATGACCGACAAACCGGGGACCGATCCCGAATTCGACCCTTTCGCCCAGGCGCTCGAGACGCAGGTGCAGTTTGCGCAAGCGATGTTCGCGCCCATGATGGGGCGTGCGGACGATCGGGCGGTGGCGGCGGAGGATATGCAGCACTGGGCTCAGGTCGGGCAGAAACTGCAAGGCATGTGGCTGCAATACCAGACCGAGCGCATGTCCGATCCGCAGACCATGCTGCCCTATCTCGATCCTTCACGCTGGATGAATCTGGCGCAGGGCTGGTACCGACAAATGCCGCTGGCGCATGCCGAACAGCAGAAAGTGTTGTGGGATGAAGGCTTCCGGCTGTGGGAAGATGTGCTGGGGCAATACGGCATCGGCCCCAAAGCGGACGAAATTGCCGATGGCGACCCGCAGCTGCCGCGCAAGGATCGGCGCTTCGCCGACACGCACTGGCGCGCCCACCCCGCCTTCGCGCTGCTGCATCAGACCTATCTGTTCCTCGCCGAACGTGTCGGGGAAATGGTGGACCGGATCGAGGGCCTGTCCGAGGACAAGCGTGAGCAATTGCGGTTCACCACGAAGGCGATCACCGAGGCCGCGAGCCCGGCGAATTTCCCGCTGACCAACCCGGTGGTGCTCGAACGCACGCTCGAAACGCGCGGCGACAATCTGGTCAAGGGGATGGAGCATCTGCTGGCCGATCTGCGCCGCGGGCAGCTGAGCCACACCGATGCCAATGCCTTCACGCTGGGCGAGAACATCGCGGTCACCCCGGGCAAGGTGGTCCACGAAACCCCGCTCTACCAGCTGATCCAGTATACCCCCACCACCGAGAAAGTGCTCGCCACCCCGCTGGTCATCTTCCCGCCCTGGATCAACCGCTTCTACATCCTCGATCTCAACGCGAAGAAGAGCTTCGTGCGCTGGGCGGTCGCGCAGGGCGTCACCGTGTTCATGGTCAGCTGGAAGTCCGCCGATGCGAGCATGAAGGATGTGGTGTGGGACGATTACGTCCGCGCCCAGATCGATGCGATCGACCATGTCCGCGATCGGCTCGAGGTGCCCGCCGTCAATGCCATCGGCTATTGCGTCGCGGGCACCACGCTGGCCGCAACGTTGGCGGTGCTCCACCGTCGCGGCGAAGAGGACAAGGTAAGGAGCGCGACCTTTTTCACCGCGCAGGTGGATTTTGCAAAGGCCGGCGAGTTGCTCAATCTGATCGACGACCAGCAGCTGGCGGCGATCGAGGGGCTGGCGCCCGAAGGCTATCTCGACGGGCGCTACATGGCGGCGGCGTTCAACATGCTGCGCGGCACCGACCTGATCTGGAACTACGTCGTCAACAATTACATGCTGGGCGAGGACTACCCCGCATTCGACCTGCTCCACTGGAACGGCGACGTCACCAACCTGCCGGCCAAATGGCACAAGCAATATCTGTGCGATCTCTATCGCGACAACCGGCTGGTCGAAAAGGACGCGCTGAGCGTCGACGGGACGCCCATCGACCTCGGCCTGATCCGCACTCCCTCCTATATCCAGGCTGGGCGCGAGGATCACATCGCGCCGGCCCAGAGCGTCTGGCGGATGACCGACCACCTCGCCGGGCCAATCCGTTTCGTCCTTGCGGGATCGGGCCACATCGCGGGCGTCGTCAATCCGCCTGACGCCAACAAGTACCAGTACTGGATCAACGAGGACGAAGCAGGCAGCCTGGATGAGTTCGCGCAAGGCGCGGTCGAGCATCCGGGAAGCTGGTGGCCCGACTGGATCGAATGGTTGCGCGCGCAGGACGGTGAAACGGTGGCGGCGACGGGCAAGCGCAAGCCCGGATCGCGTGGCGACAGGGTAATCGAGGATGCCCCGGGACGCTACGTCATGGCCCGCTAACCGGTATGGTGCAGTGCACAATAAATCCTTGACTTCGCAGTTGCAGCATCCTACTTGTGCATTGCAGCAAGAAGCGAGGACTTTATGGCCGAGAGCCAGACCAAACCCGATACCGCATCCGAAAAGGCCTCCGCCGAGGCGAGCCGGAACGTAGCTGATGTCAAGGACACCAGCGTCGATCTCAAGGCCGTCGAAAAGGCAGTTGAGGCCGCAGCCCCCGATGCTGCCAAGTCCGCACCTGTCAGGCCCGCCCCTGCCAAAGCTGCCGAGGTCGCCAAGGCCGTAGTAGCCAAGAAGAAACCCGTTTCGAAAACCACTCCGAAGACCGCTTCGAAAACCACTGCGGCAAAGAAGAAGGCTCGCGCCGCAAAGCCCGCTTCGCAGAAGCCGGCGCCGGCGAAGAAGCCCGCTCAGCCCCGCAACACCCCGATCACCAAACGCAAGGACACCAACATGGCCACCGCCAACAAAGCTACCGATTTCACCGCCACCGCCAAGGAAGCCGCTTCCGAAATGCAGAACCGCGCCAAGGCAGCCTATGAAAAGGGCACCGCGTTGACCGGCGAAGCCACCGAATTCACCAAGGGCAATGTCGAAGCGCTCGTTGAGACCGGCAAGCTGCTCGCCAGTGGCATGCAGGACATGGGCCGCACCTATATGGAAGATGCTCGGACCGCCGCCGACACGGTAACCGAAGACGTCAAGAAGATGGCCGCGATCAAGTCGCCGACCGAGCTGTTCCAGCTGCAGGGTGAAATTGCCCGTCGCAATTTCGATGCCGCCGTCGCGCAGACCTCGAAGAACACCGAAGCGATGATGAAGCTCGTCACCGAGGCTTTCGCGCCGCTCTCTAACCGTGCCAGCGTCGCGGCCGAGAAGGTCTCGAACGCCGCCTGAGCGGGTTAGGATTTCTGTCGCCGGGCGTCTCTCTCCTCTCTCTCGCGCCCGGAGACAAACGACAGCGGGTCGGATGGTGTGCATGCCGTCCGGCCCGTTTTTCGTTTTCCGCCCGGTAGAACGGGCTAAATTCTCTCTCGAACGGGTTATTTTGTCATGAAACCGGCTCGATCCGCCCGCCATGGGTTGCGAAGCGGCTCGGCCATACGATATTGTAGTTCTCAATGCTTCGACTGATCGCCTCTAGCAGCCAGCTGCCCTTCCCCCCGCGCGCCGCGGACGAGGACGAAGGCGCGGGTTCCGACGATTCCGATACCGAGCGCCGGATCGGTATCGCCACCAAAACTCGCGACAAGCCTAAGAAACCAAGTCAGTACAAGGTCCTGCTGCTTAACGACGATTACACACCGATGGAATTTGTGGTGATCGTGCTCAAGCGGTTCTTCCGGATGGATATGGAGGAAGCGACCCGGGTCATGCTGCATGTCCACCAGAGGGGTGTCGGCGTATGCGGAATCTTCCCCTACGAAGTCGCCGAGACCAAGGTGAACCAGGTCATGGATTTTGCGCGCCAGAACGAGCATCCGTTGCAATGCACGCTTGAGAAGGCTTGAAGCGCGGCTCCCTCAAGGCCCCACGCACTCGTCTCCAGCCAACCATAGGGCATGACCCGGCAGCGTTTTCGCGCTAGGGCCGGTGACCCCTCGATAAGTGACGGCGAGCCTTGTTCAACTTCATCCCCAGCATCGATCGATACATTTTCCGGCTCGTGATCGTGCCGATGCTCGGCGTGTTCGCACTCGCGGCGTCATTGCTGATGCTCGACAAGATGTTGCGGCTGTTCGATTTCGTCGCGGTCGAGGGCGGGCCGGTGGGCGTGGTCTTCAAGATGCTCGGCGCGTTGATCCCGGAATACGCCAGTCTCGCCATTCCGCTTGGCCTGCTGCTCGGGATCCTGTTCGCGTTCCGCAAGCTCGCCACATCGAGCGAACTCGATGTCATGCGCGCCGTGGGCCAGAGCTACGGGCGCCTGCTGCGGGTGCCCTATATCATCACCTTCGTGCTGATGGCGGTGAACATCGCGCTGGTGTTCTACATCCAGCCGATCAGCCGCTACACCTATGAGCAACTCGACTATGAATTGCGCTCGGGTGCGCTGGGTGCCTCGATCAAGGTCGGCGAGTTCAATTCGCTGGCCGATCGCATGGCGCTGCGGATCGAGGAGAGCGAGGACGACGGACGCCAGCTCAAGGGCATTTTCGCCCGCGTCGCCAATGAGCGTGGCCAGGTGCTCTCGATTTCCGCGCGTGAAGGGTCCTTTCTTGCTACCACCGACAGCCCCGACACCATCATCCTGCGCCTGCTCGACGGGACCATCGTCCAGGACACCGGAAGCCAGACGCCCCGCGTCCTGACCTTCAGCCGTCACGACCTGCCGATCGACCTGCCGCGGATGGAGGAATTCCGCAGCCGCGGCGATGCCGAGCGCGAGTTCATCCTTCCCGAACTGTTGCGCGTCGGATGGAGCCAGGAAGAACCGGAGGTCAGACGGACCGCCAGCCAGGCCAGCTTCAATTTCCGCATGGTCGAAGTGGTGATGATGATGATGATGCCGCTGCTCGCTGTCGCGCTCGCCATCCCGCCCAAACGATCGTCCAGCGCGCTGGGCGTCTTCGTGTCGATCGTCATGGTGGTCTCGTACCACAAGGTGAACCAGTACGGAGCGGATGTCGCCGCGTTGGGAAGGATCGACCCCTTCATCGCGTTGTGGGGCCCGTTCGCGATCTTCGCAGCGCTGATCGTCTGGATGTATTATCGCGTGGCTTTCGTGCCCGGTGGCCAGGCCATCGGCGCGCTCGAGACCGGGTTCGCGAAGGTCGCCCGTTGGATCAGCCGACTGTTCGGCCGGCGAGGGCGCGAGTCTCGCGATGCCCAGCTGGCTCCTGCAGAGTAAACGCACGATGCAGCTCGATTTCTTTCCATCGCGAACGCTGACGGTCTATCTCGCCAAGATGTTCATCACTCGCATCCTGGCGGTGCTGGTGATGCTCGTGCTGGTGCTGATGATGCTCGACCTGCTTTCCGCCAGCGGAGGAATCCTCGCGGTCGAGGGCAATGGCCAGGGCGAACTGATCACCTATGCCAGCTTGCGTATCCCGCAGCTGGTGGCGCGCTTCCTGCCCTACTCGGTGCTGCTGGCAACACTCATCACGCTGGTCGGGCTCAACCAGAACAGCGAAGTTGTCGCGATGAAGGCGGCCGGGCTCTCCGCGCATCAGGTCCTGTCGCCGCTGCTGCTGACCGCTGCGCTGGTGGCGGTGATCAGCTTCTCCTTCAACGAACGGGTCGTGACCCGCGCGACCGAGACGCTGAAGGCCTGGGAGGCGACCGAATTCGGCGCGCTGGCGCCCGAATCGGGCGGCAAGGCCAACATCTATTTGACCGATGGGCAAAACGTCCTGTCCGCCGCCTCGATCAGCGGCAGCGGCGAGGCGATCGTGATGGCCGGGGTCACCTGGTATCGTCGCAGTCCCGAGGGCATGATCATCGAGCAGGTCCGCGCGCCGCGTGCCACCTACGCCGCCCCCGGCTGGGAACTGGAGCAGGCAACCCGGTTCGAAGTGTCGAATGCCGGTTCGCAAAACCTCGATCGACTGGTGGTCGGCCAACAGGTGACCCCGTCGCAGATCGACCTCGCGACCGTCGATCCCGACGCCCTGCCGTTCTGGGAGCTGACCGACTCCATTCGCCGCTACGAGGAAGCCGGCAGGCGCACCGACGAACTGCGGGCAAAGTGGTGGCACAAGCTGTCGGGGCCGCTGTCGTCGGTGCTGATGCCGCTGCTGGGATCGATCGCCGCTTTCGGACTGGCGCGATCGGGCCAGCTGTTCGTGCGTGCAATCATCGGGATGGCGCTGGGCTTTGCCTATTTCGTGGTCGACAACGCTGCGCTCGCAATGGGCAATTTTGGCGGCTACCCGCCGTTCCTGGCTGCCTGGGCGCCGTTCCTGCTGTTCCTGCTGGTGGGTGAGACGGTGCTCGTTCGCACTGAGGAATGACGGCCTGGTCGATCAGGCTGGCACGGCGCGATGACGCCGCGGCGCTGCCGGCCATCGAGCGCAGCGCAGCAGAGCTGCTCGCGGGCTATCCCGGGATCGAAGGGATCGATCCGAAGCAGGTCACGTCCGCCGACCGCTATCGCGCGTTGATTGCAAAGGGTCACAGCCTTGTCGCCACCGTAGGGGATCGCGTGGTCGGGTTTCTGGTCACCGAACCCTGCGGGCGCGAACTGCATATCCGCGAGATAAGTGTCACCACCCAATGGCAACGGCAGGGAATCGGGGCCATCATGATCCGCGCCTGCGGTATCGATGCCGGCAACGCAGGATTTTCGGCGCTGACGCTGACCACCTTCCGCGACGTCCCGTGGAATGCGCCGTTCTACGCCCGGCTCGGTTTCGTCGAGGTCGCGGAGCCTGAAGAGCATCTCCGGCTCAGTTCCGAACTCGAAAACGAAGCCTGCGCCGGGCTAAAGCCCGCACAGCGGGTGGCAATGATCCGGTTTCTCGGCTGAGAACCGCCGGGAAAAACCCTCAGCGCACCCGCCCTCAGCGCACCCGCATTGTGCTGCGCGCGATCCGTCCGACCAGCATCATCATGCCCTTGTGGTTGGCGCCGTCATAGGTCGAGCCCTCGCCCAGATTGTCACGCAACCGGCGATGCGCCTCGGGGAGCGAGTGATAGGGCATCGACGGCATCAGGTGGTGCAGCGCATGATAGCGCAGACCGACCGGCGCCCAGATCTCGGCGATGGCGCCGGGCGGCGGGACATTGACCGAATCGAGGAACTGCGCGGTGACCGTCATCGGCTCGCCCTCGTTCTCCCACAGATGCGCGACCAGCGTACGCAGCTGGTTGAGAACCGCGGTGACCGAGACAACCGCCAGCGCGACCAGCAGCGGCTTCCAGCCAAACGCGAACACGCTGCCAAGCAGCAGCCACGACCACAGGAACCCGCCTGATTCCTGGCGAAACACGCGCGGGCCCAGTTCGCCTTCGGGTGGGCGGCGGCGAAAGCGCGGGTTGATCGAGAGCGCGGAAAACCGCTGCCAGACAAGGTTGCGGATGGCGGGCACCAGCGCGCCCAGCGGCACCAGCACGGCAAAGCGGAACAGCAGCGCCACCGGCGCCAGCAGCGCCACCAGTACGAACAGCGGGAGCGACCATGGCTTCATCAGCGCCAGCGGGAGATATTCGGGATCTTCCACCGTGCCGTATTGGGTGCGCTTATGGTGCAGTGTGTGGACGCCCTCGTACATGAAGGACGGCGTCAGCAGCGGAATCCCGACCAGCAGGTTCCAGGCGGTGCGGAAGCCCGGGAGCGCAGTGCGGTGAATATGCGACAATTCGTGGATGAACAGCAGCGCGCGATAGAGCGCCAGCGCCGATACCAGCCCTAGCGCAACCGCGAGCAGCGTGCTGTCCACCAAGATCGCCCCGGCCAACGCGGCGTAACCGATGCCCGCGGAGAGCAGCATGTCGGTCCAGTAGATCGCCGGGATCGCCTCGGCGATATCCTTGGTGAGATCGCGCGCGGCGCGCAGCATGGCCTTGTCGTCGGCAATGGGCGCGCGCACCCGCTGCGCGGCTGGTGCCGGCGCGCCCGTATCCACGTGGATGGTTTGTTGCATGGTCATAATCGGCCTATCCGACGCGGAGCTTACCGCATTTTGTCCGCGTAAAACAGGGCGCGCGGGTTCGCTTGACAAAAGCTCGTCTGCCACCGCAGTGGCGAACCCAGGCTGAACGAGGGATCGCAGGTGGTAGCAGGCGAAATAGGTATCCGACCGGTCGCGGGCAAGCACGGACGCGCCGAATTCGTCGATCTGGGGCGCCGCTTTGCCAAGGGTGTACCGCACAGCGTCCCGCAATTGCGCTCCGAACAGCTCGAACTGATCGATCCCGACCGCAACCCTTTCTTCGGCCATGCCCGCGCGCAATTGTTCATCGCCGAACGCGATGGCGTGGCGGTGGGCCGCATCTCCGGGCATATCGACGAGCTCGCGCTCGAACTGCCCCCCGAACAGGGCATGGGGCCGGGAACGGGCATGTTCGGCTATTTTGATGCTGCCGACGAGCAGGCGGCGCACGCCCTGCTCGCCGCGGCCGAAGACTGGCTGCGCGGACAGGGCATGACCAGGGTTCTGGGACCGATCTCGATGTCGGTCTGGGAAGAACCCGGGCTGCTGGTCAAAGGCCATGATCACGCGCCGATGATCATGATGGGGCACCATCCGGACCATTACCGCAGCTGGATCGAAAGTGCGGGTTACACCACAGCCAAGCTGCTGCGCACCTACGAACTCGACGTGCAGAAGGAATTCCCGCCACTGATCCGCCGGATCGTCGCCTCGGGCGAGCGCAACGAGCGGATCACCGTGCGCTATGTCGACAAGGCGCAGTGGGAACGCGAGGTCCGCATCGTGCTGGAGATCCTCAACGATGCCTGGTCGGACAATTGGGGCTTC
Organism: Erythrobacter sp. QSSC1-22B; assembly: GCF_001678665.1. GTDB lineage: Bacteria > Pseudomonadota > Alphaproteobacteria > Sphingomonadales > Sphingomonadaceae > Qipengyuania. The sequence goes on along the minus strand of NZ_LZRP01000003.1, from coordinate 265,595 downwards.
GTGCCCTTTACCGATCGCGAAACCGTCTACGCTGGCAAGAAACTGCGCCCGTTGATCCATGAGGAGATCAACATGATCGCCGAACTGGATGGCGAACCGGTGGCCTTTATGTTGACCTTCCCCGATGTGAACGACGTGCTGCGCAAGACAGGTGGCAAGCTGTTCCCCTTCGGCTGGCTGCGACTGCTGCGCTGGGCGCGCAATCCGAGGGGTTCCGGGATGCGGGTGCCGCTGATGGGGGTGCGCAGATCGCTGCACAATTCGCGGCTGGCGAGCCAGCTGGCCTTCATGATGATCAGCCAGATCCGGCACAATGCCGCCGAAAACTGGGATACCGAACGTGGCGAGATCGGCTGGGTGCTCGACGACAACAAGGGCATGGTCGCCATCGCCGAGACGATCGGTGCCAAGGTCAATCGCGAATACGCGGTTCTGGAGAAGACTCTCTGAACGCGTGCTCGCGGGATGTGGCCCGAACGCCACGCCTGACCGGGAGAAATCCGCCTGCGGGAACCATGCCCCCTTCCGATAGGTTTCCACACCGAACCGGGCCCTGCCTGCCCGGATGGGTTGGGGCTGGATGACACTTACGCCACACACGAACGGGACCTGCGCTCCAAGCGCCGAGGGCGTGCTGCCGGGGCGGGTGTTGATCGTGGAAGACGATGCGATCCTGGCAGTGACCATCGAGATGACGCTGCGCGACGCCGGCATCGTCGATATCGAAATGTGTTCGACTACCGAAATGGCGCTGGTCGCGCTGCGCGAGAACCGGCCCGACGCGATCGTTCTCGACGTCCATCTCGCCGACCGCGACGATGGCTGGACCATCGCCGAGCTGGTGCGTTCGCTTGGACCGAACAGCCCACGGATCGTGTTTTCGACTGGCGCTCCGCGGGATATCCCGCCGGAAATCGCCGATTTGGGCTGCGTCCTGGAAAAACCCTACGATCCGCAAACGCTGGTCGATGTGCTGCGCGAACCCAAGCGGCGCGGGATCATCTCGCGATTGCGCAGCGCGCTGACCTGATTCCCTTTTACTGGACATCGCGGGGCCAATCGATGCACCCTGCAAAGGTGTGCGCGATTGCCCGTTTTAAAGCCTGCCCCCTAAAAAATCCGCCGCCTCTCAAAACACGCTTATGAAGCTTCGTGAGAAAGGCGCCGGCCCGAAAAAAGGCCTCCGCTCTTTTCGAGCGAAGGCCTTCGGGATCGTGTCACCAGCCGCTTGGACGGGAGGGGGGTCTCGGCGGTGACATTAGACAAATGGTCGAACTTGAGCTAGGTTCCCGACCTGTGTGAAAATTATTTCGCGGGGTTACCGAACGCGAGACCACCGTATCGCTGCGGCCTGATATTACGGCCAAATACTCCGTCCAAATTCTGCGGCTAATCCCAGCTACTGTGACTAGATAAACGGTCGGACTTGATCGGCCCGGCGGTCGAATTGCGCATATTCGCTCGCTGCATCGAGATCGCCCACGCAAATTTCGCCCGGCTTCCAATCGACCAAGCCGTCGCGCGCCAGGGATTTGATCGTGCGGTTGGTATGCACTAGCGACAGCCCGAGCATGTCGGCGATCTGCGCCTGCTTGATCGGCAGCGCCAGACGGTTGTCCGCGTCGACCATTCCGACCCCGATCGCGCGGTCGAGCAGCCACACGGCGAGATAGGTGACACGTTCTTTCGCCGAGCGCCGACCGAGCGCGACGATATGCTCCTCGAGCGCGGTCTCTTCTTTCGCGGCAAGCCAGGTCAGGTCGTAGCCCAGGCCGGGATGCGTACCGATCAGCTCGGCAAAGCCGCCCTGCCCGAACACGCATAGTCTGGCGGGCAGCAGCGCCTCGACCGAATGCTGGGGGGCTTCGTCGAAGGCGCCCTGCAGGCCGACCAAATCGCCCGGAAACATGAAATTGACGATCTGGCGGCGGCCGTCATCCAGCTCCCGATAGCGCATCAACACCCCCTCCAGAACGGTATAGAGATGATGCGACGCTTCGCCCTGCCGGACGACCGCCCCGAGGCGCTCGACCCTCACTTCTCCGCGCTTGAAGCTTTGCATATAGTCCAGTTGCCGCTGTTCGAGCGGCCGCAGGCCGGGACAGTTCTGGAGCGGGCAGGTCTGACAGGGTAACGGATTGTCGACTGCTATCATTCGTCCATTGCCCCGACATCTTTCATCGACCATTGGCAGTGGCAGAAAGAATGTCAATTCGCCGGGGATGGCCGCCGCTCGGGCGGAACCATCCCATTTGGCCTGCGTTCTAGGCGCGCTAACCTTGGAAGGGGACTTTATGTCGCTTGGTGATCAGATTGCGAAGAATTTGCCGTATTTACGCCGTTACGCGCGTGCCTTGACCGGGTCCCAGGCGACGGGCGATGCCTTCGTCCGGGCGACGCTCGAGGCAGCGCTGGCCGACGAAGACCTCAAGCGGTCGCTGGATGGCGGTCGGGTGCCGCTCTATCGCGCCTTCAACAAGGTCTGGGCGAGCGCCTATCTTGAGACGCCCGAACCCGAAAGCGCATCCGGCGCTCATGAGCAGGCCGCCAGCGGCAGGCTCAAGGCGATCACGCCGATGAACCGCCAGGCGCTGTTGCTGACCACGCTGGAGGATTTCTCGGTCGATCAGGCATCCGAGATCATGGAGGTCGAACCCGACGAGATCGAGAAGCTGGTGCAGGAAGCGGTCGCCGAAATCGACCGCGAGACCTCGACCAGCGTGCTGATCATCGAGGACGAGCCGCTGATTTCGATGCAGCTCGAAGACCTGGTCAAATCGCTCGGCCACGAGATCTGCGGCACCGCAGCAACGCGGACGCAGGCGCAGGAAGTGGTGGCCGAGAAGACCCCCGGTCTGGTCCTCGCCGATATCCAGCTCGCCGACGGCTCTTCGGGTCTCGACGCGGTGGATGACATTCTGGCGATCGACACGGTTCCGGTGATCTTTATCACCGCCTACCCCGAACGCCTGCTGACCGGCGATCGGCCCGAGCCGACCTATCTGGTCACCAAGCCGTTCCAGGAGCAGACGGTTCGCGCCGCGATCAGCCAGGCGCTGTTCTTCGGCTCGAGCCGGCCGCTCGCCTGAGCGCAAGCCGCATCGACCATACCAAGTTGAATGGCGGTCCCTCGGGGCCGCCATTTTTCTTTCCGCCCGTTGTTTTTTCTTGAATCCAGATTTTCCTAAATCTGGATTTTCCCAAGTCTGCCGAATTCGCTTCGGCGCGGGTCCGACTTCTGCGGCCCACACGAGCGCGCGCGCCGTGCCCGACTCCCGATGTCCTCAGCCGTTGTCCGGTGTCTGGCGCTTGGCGCGGATCTCGAAGGCGCTGCGTTCGCGCACCGGCACCAGCAGGATGCAGCGGACGCCCGCGGGCGCGAACTCCAGCTCGACCGGATGGCGCAGTTCATGTGCGACGATCTTCTCGATCAGATCGGTGCCGAACCCGCGCTGGCGCTGCTGCGGGACCGGCGGACCGCCGCTCTCGATCCAGTGCAGCCGCACGAGATTGTCGGCGACCATCTCCCAGGTAACCGAAACCACCCCGCCCTCGGTGCTGAGCGAACCATATTTGGTGGCATTGGTCGCCAGCTCGTGCAGCGCAAGGCCCAGCGACAGCGCGTCGTTGGGCGCCAGTTCCACCATCGGCCCTTCGCTCATTACCCGGTGGGAATCGTCATGCGCATAAGGCGCCAGCTCGGCCCCGACCACTGCCGCGATCGGGGTGGTGCCCCATTCGGATTTGGTCAGCAGGTCGTGGGTGGCCGACAGGGCGCGGATGCGGCCATCGAGCCCGTCGGCGAATTCCTCGACATTGTCGGAGCGGCGACGCGTCAGCGCCACGATCGAGAGCACGTTGGCGAGCGTGTTCTTGACCCGGTGGTTGAGCTCGCGGGTGAGCGAGTTGCGGATCGAGTTCTGCTCGGCGAACCAGTTTAGCGAGCGCTGGTCCTCCAGCGCCTGCTGGGTCAGCAGACGCGACACGATCATCAGCAGGCTGGCCACCGCGAGGCCGAACAGGAATGTGATCAGCGCCATCGCCGACAGCACGCTGCCACCCACCGCCTGGATGACCAGCGTCATGTCGCGATTGGCGACCCTTACCGTCTGCTGCAGCGTCTCCCCGCTGAGCTCCTCGCCACTCAGGCTGCCGAGCAGGGCGGCCTCGGCCGGATCGCCGTCGTAAAGCCGGACACCAAGGCCATTGCGATCGACCAGCTCCGCGGCCGAGGCGAGAAAATCCTGCGCATTGAACGGGCTCATGATGAAACCCTTGAGCCGTCGCTCGCCCGCGACGGTTTCGAACACAGGCATGAAGATCAGGAACCCGGGGGCCGAGCCCTGCCCTTCCTGGACGAGCACCACGCGTCCGCTGGCGGTGGGTCGCATGGTGCGCTCGGCCTCGTCCATTGCTGCGCGCCGGGTGGGTTCGGAATACATATCGAAACCGATCGCGCGGCGGTTGCGAGCGGTGTCGGGCTGCAGCAGCGCGATCGGCACCAGAGTGTCGCGCGGTTCGTCAGCGAGCGAGGGCTGCACCTCCATATCCGCGACGCGGTAACGGCCCAGATCTCTTTCGAACTCGGCCACCTGACCGGCAGTCAGCACCGGCGCCCAGCCATAGCCTTCCGCCCCGCGGTAATCGGCATCGAGCCGCAGCTCAGCTACGAACCGGCCAAAAGTCGTCATGTCGACGCGCCCGACGGTGGAAAACAGTGCCGCGCCCGCCCGCAGATACGAGGCATTCACCGATGCCCGCCGTTCCAGCGCCGACGCCATCGCGATGCCGGTGCGGTTCATCATCACCTGCGCGCGCTGCTCCTCGCCGCGCTCGATGGCAAAGACGCTCAAAACGGTAACCCCGATGACGAGCAAGAAGATCGCCAGCGGGATCGCACGCGGATAGGTGACGAGCCAGCGTCGCGGTCCGGAACTGAGCAAGCTGGCCTTTTGAGACAGGATTTCGTCCCCCGAGAGTTGATTACTTGGCCGGAACGGCTGTAGGAAACCCACGCCATATGCAGCCGGTCTGTGTGTGGGGGAACCAAAATCGGGGGGCTTCGTTCCCTGCTAACCCAAGGGATCGAACAAACCGCGTTACGTCGCAGGACGCGATTTGTGATAAGGACGTGCCAGATCGACTATGACTTCGGATAGAAAAGCCCGCGACGACCGCGGCCCCGGCGAGCCTCGCAAGCCCGGGGCGGGCCAGTCGAACAAACCGCAGTGGGCAAACGGCCTGCGCCAATTGTACGATTCCGTCGTGGAAGAGGACATTCCCGATCAATTCAAGGATCTGCTCTCTAGACTGGACGCAAAGGACTGATGGGGGCTGAGAAACGGACGGCCAGCGAAAAGGCCGCATTCAAACGTGAACTGACCGATGTGGTCCCGCATCTGCGCGCCTTTGCGCGCGGACTGTGCGGTCGTGCCGACATGGCCGACGACCTCGTACAGGAAGCGCTGCTCAAGGCCTGGGCGGCGCAGGAACGGTTCGAGCCTGGCACCTCGATGCGCGCCTGGACCTTCGTGATCCTGCGCAACGCCTATCTCACCGACATGCGCCGCAATCGCTTCCGCGGCGAATACGACGAGAACGTCGCCGAGCGAATCCTGACCGCACCAGCGGGGCAGGAAGAGCCGATCCATCTCTCCGACATGCACCGCGCGCTGCTGACGCTTCCTCCCGAGCGACGCGAGGCGCTGCTGCTGGTCGGTGCGGGCGGCTTCTCCTACGAGGAAGCGGCGAATATTTGCGGTTGCGCCGTGGGGACGATCAAGAGCCGCGTGGGCCGCGCCCGCGCCGCGCTCAACACCATGCTCGCCGATGGCGATATCCCGCGCCGCTCCACCAGCGACGACACCGCCCATCGCGCGATCCTCGAGGAACTGGACGATGTTGCCGCCGGCAATGGCGTCGCATCGCGCAGCTGACCGGGTCGTGCAGCTGAAGTGGGGTCTTGCCGGTTCGAGCCGCTCGGTCCATCCTGCGCCGGCATGACCACACCCGAACCCGAACCGCAGCCCGAACCGCAGACCGCCGCCTCGCTCAAGCGTTCGAGCCAGCGGCTGGCATTCGCCGAACAGGAGCTGCGGCTGATTTCGGCGCTGGTGCTGCTGATCGGCATGGGCCTGTTCCTGGCGCTGCCCTTTGTCCTCTCGATCGGATCGGTGGTGTTCCTGCCGCTGACAGCAGCCGTGGTGCTCACGATCATCCTGTCGCCGATGGCCGACAAGCTGGCGACCTGGGGCTTGCCCAATGTGCTCGCCTCGCTCGTATCGCTGCTGGTGTTCCTGGCGATCGTGATGCTCGCGCTGGCGCTGATCCTCCAGCCGGCCTTCGCGCTGTTCGAACGCCTGCCGGAAATGGTCGACACGGTCGGCATGCGCTTTGCCGAGCTGCGCAACCAGTTTGGCTGGATCGCACAGATCAACGAGGATCTGGCCGAACTGATGGATCGCGGCACCGGGCCGAAGGTCGTGATCGCAAGCCCCAGCCTGCTGCAGGAGATGGCCTTCGCCACCCCCAGCGTGGTGATCGAAATCGTCCTGATGCTGCTGATGGCCTTCTTCATGGTCGAGGCGCGCGTTCGGCTGCGCCAGCATCTGCTGCTCGGCCGCGCTTCGTTCGGTGCCAGTGTGATGGCGGCGCGGGTGCTGCGCGAGGTGCAGGACCGGGTCGCGGCCTATATTCTGACCGTCGGCTGGATCAATCTGTGCGTCGGGGTGATCGTCGGAATCGGCGCCTGGGCGCTGGGCGTCGAGGCGCCGATCATGTGGGGCGGGCTTGCCGCGCTGCTCAATTTCATTCCCTACATTGGCCCGACGATGATGATCGGCCTGCTGGCGCTGTTCGGTATCGGTACCACCGAAACCGTTTTTCTTGGGCTCATACCCGCGGCGGCCTATCTCGGGCTGCACACGATCGAGGCGAACGTGGTGACCCCCTCGATCCTGGGCGCGCGCTTCACCATGAGCCCGGTGATGATCCTGATCGCGCTAAGCTATTTTTCCTGGATCTGGGGAGTCCCCGGAGCGCTGCTCTCGGTGCCGCTGCTGCTCACGCTGACCGCGCTGTTCGAACATATCGGGCGGCCAAACCTGGTTGGCTTCGTCTTTGGCGAACCGCTGTTCGCCAAGAATCTCCTGGCGAACCAGTCCGATGAACGGCTCGATGATAAGCTCGGCGACCATCCCGGGGACCATCCCCTGCGGACCCCCGAGCCGGTCTAGCAAGCCCCGCTACCGGCCCAGGCTCCGGCACCGGCACTGCTCCGACGGACATGAAAAGGCCCGCTCCACCAACTCGATGGAACGGGCCAGATACCTTTGACGATAGTGCGGTCAGCCGGGGTATTTCCAGCATTCGCCGCGCGCCAGATTCTCCGACGCGAAGCTCCAGTTGAGCTTGTTGTCGAGCACGGCATCGAGATATTTCGGCCGCGCGTTCTGGTAGTCCAGATAATAGGCGTGTTCCCAGAGGTCGATCACCAGCAGCGGATTGTAGCCCTGGTCGGCAAGCGTATCGCCATCGTGGGTTTCCTCGATCGACAGCTTGCCATCCTTTTCGGCGACCCAGACCCAGCCGCTGGCAAAATGGCCGGCGCCGCGTTCGGCCAGCTTGCTCTTGAGTTCGGTGATCGAGCCAAAGGCGGCCTCGATCATGCTCTTTAACTCGCCCGATGCCGCCGATTCCTCGCCGGTCAGCGAATGCCAGTAGAAACCGTGGTTCCAGCTCTGCGCAGCGTTGTTGAACAGGCCCTGGTCGCTGCCGCGCGCGGTAGCGACGACTTCTTCCAACGACTTGTCGGCGTGGTCGGTGCCTTCGATCGCCTTGTTGGTCTTGTCGATATAGGCCTGGTGGTGCTTGCCATAGTGATACGACAGCGTCTCGGCCGAAATAGCGGGCTCGAGTTCGGTGTCAGGATACGGCAGGTCGATGAGCTTGAAAGCCATGAGTGGTTCCCTCTGGTTCTGAATTCGTAAAGATCGGTTCACCCATGCAACGCTTGGCGCCGCGATGGGTTGCAAACTGCTAGAGGAAAATTCGGCCCGCTCCCACCAGAGAATACGCCGGGCCGGTGAGCCCTTCCCATTGGCGCGCCAAGCGGGCAGAAGCGCCCCCACAACCGGCCACAAACGGACAATGGAATCAGGATGACACGCAAGTTTTTCGGGACGGACGGGATTCGCGGACGGACCAATTCGGACAAGATGACCGCCTCGACTGCGATGCGCATCGGTCAGGCCGCCGGGGCGCATTTCCGTCGCGGGACGCACCGCAACCGGGTGGTGATCGGCAAGGACACGCGGCTGTCGGGTTATATGGTGGAAAGTGCGCTGGTTGCGGGCTTCACCAGCGTCGGCGTGGACGTGATCATGACCGGGCCATTGCCCACCCCCGCTATCGCCATGCTGACGCACGAGATGCGCGCCGATCTGGGGGTGATGATCTCGGCCAGCCACAATCCTTACGAAGACAATGGCATCAAGCTGTTCGGTCCCGACGGGTTCAAGCTGTCGGACGAGGACGAGATGGCGATCGAGGCGCTGTTAGACGAGAAGCCACAGCTTGCCGAGCCGCAGGATATCGGTCGCGCCCGGCGGATCGAGGATGCGCGCGGGCGCTATATCCATGCGGTCAAGCAGTCGGTCGGGGCCGACGTCCGTTTCGACACCCTCAAGGTCGTTGTCGATTGTGCCAATGGTGCGGCCTATCAGGTCACGCCATCGGCCATCTGGGAACTGGGTGCCGAGGTCGTCACGCTGGGCGTCACGCCCAATGGCACCAATATCAACGACGGCGTCGGTTCCACCTCGCTCGACGCCCTCAAAGCCAAGGTCATCGAGACCGGCGCGGATATCGGCATTGCGCTGGATGGCGATGCCGACCGGCTGATCCTGATCGACGAAAAGGGCCAGACGGTCGATGGCGACCAGATCATGGCGCTGATTGCCACCCGGATGTCGGAAAAGGGACAGCTGCGGGGCGGCGGAGTGGTGGCCACGGTCATGTCCAACCTCGGGCTGGAGCGCTATCTCGAGGGTATCGGACTGACGCTCGAACGAACCAGGGTGGGCGACCGCCATGTGCTCGAGCGCATGAAACAGGGCGGCTTCAATATCGGCGGCGAGCAATCGGGGCACATGATCCTGCTCGATCATGCAACGACCGGCGATGGCACGGTGGCCGCGCTGCGCGTGCTTTCCAGCCTGGTACGATCGGGCCGTCCGGCGAGCGAACTCCTCCGCCTGTTCGATCCGGTCCCGCAACTGCTCAAGAACGTGCGCTTCGATGGCGGCAACCCGCTCGCGGCGGAGGGCGTCAAGCAGGCGATCGTCGCCGGTGAGGCCGAACTGGCCGGCAAGGGGCGCCTGCTGATCCGCGCTTCGGGCACCGAACCGCTGATCCGCGTCATGGCCGAGGGCGACGACGCCGCTCTCGTCGAACGCGTCGTCGACAGCATCTGCGATTCGGTGCGGGCCGCCGTCTGATGCTCGAGATGCGCCCCGATTGCGAGCGCTGCGGCGCGGACCTGCCCGCCGAGGCTCCGGGCGCATTCATCTGCAGTTTCGAGTGCAGCTTCTGCGCGCGCTGCGCCGACGCGCTCGATGACATCTGCCCCAATTGCGGCGGCGAGTTGATGGACCGGCCCACGCGTTCCAATGCGCTGCAGGAGAAATATCCGCCCGGCACCGAGCGCAAGCACCGGTCCGCCTGAGATGGACCGCAAGCCCGCCCGCATCCTGTCCATCGCCGGTTCCGACAGTTCGGGCGGCGCCGGAATCCAGGCCGATATCAAGACCATCACCATGCTGGGCGGTTATGCGATGACCGCCATCACCGCGATAACCGCGCAGAACACGCGCGGCGTGCAGGCGGTCGAGATGCTGCCGGTCGAACTGGTACTGGCGCAGATCGATTCCTGCCTTTCGGACATTGGCGCCGATGCCATCAAGATCGGGATGCTGGGTTCGCCCGAGGTCGCGAACGCGGTGGCCGAGCGGCTCGACAGTTTCGCCGGGCCGATCGTCTTCGACCCGGTCATGGTCGCCACCAGCGGTGCCGAACTGGCGAGCGGCGAAACCATCGCCGCGTTCGATCGCATGCTCGCGATCGCCACGTTGGCGACCCCCAATATCCCCGAACTTGCAGTGCTATCGGGCTTGGATCCCGATACCCCGGATGCGATCCTGGAAGCGGCGATGGCGCTGGCCAAGCGCCACGGGGTGCAGGTGCTCGCCAAGGGCGGGCATCGCAGCGATGCCGAAGTGCTCGACTATATCGCCTCGCCATCGGGCAAATACGCCAGCTTCGGCCATGCGCGGATCGACACGCGGCACACGCATGGCACCGGCTGCACGCTGTCGGCGGCGCTGGCGACATTGCTCGGCTTCGGCCAGCCGCTCACCAATGCGATCCAGCTGGCGCGCAGCTTCACCTACCGCGCGATCGAGCTTGCGCCCGGGTTCGGGGAAGGCAGCGGCCCGCTCGGCCAGCAGGCCGTCCGCAGGCTGGACTAGACCTCGAACTTGTAGAAATCGGCGATGTGACCCCAGGCCTCGTCCGCGGTTTCGCACCAGCGGAACAGCTCAAGATCCTTATGGCCGATCGTCCCCTCGTCCGCGAGCGCCTCGAAATCGATCACCCGGGTCCAGAACTCCTTGCCGAACAGCAGGATCGGCATCGGCTTCATCTTGCCGGTCTGGATCAGCGTCAGCAGCTCGAAGAATTCGTCGAAGGTGCCAAAGCCGCCCGGGAACACCGCCACCGCGCGTGCGCGCAGCAGGAAATGCATCTTGCGCAGCGCGAAATAGTGGAACTGGAAACTGAGGTGCGGGGTGACATAGCTGTTGGGCGCCTGCTCGTGCGGCAGGACGATGTTGAGCCCGATGGTCTCCGCGCCGACATCGTGCGCGCCCTTGTTGGCTGCCTCCATGATCGACGGCCCGCCGCCCGAGCAGACCACGAACTGGCGCTTGCCGTCCTCGACGATGGCCTTCTCGCTCGCGAGCCGCGCGAGGTCGTAGGCCTCCTGATAGTATTTCGCCTTGGCAGCGAGGTTCTTGACCACGCGCCGGTCGCGCTCGGGCAGATCGGACGCGCCCTCGAGCGCGGTCTCGACCGAATGCGGAGGCGGGATGCGCGCCGAACCGTAGATCACCAGCGTCGAACCGACCCCTGCCTCGTCGAGCAGCATTTCCGGCTTGAGCAGCTCGAGCTGGAACCGCACCGGGCGCAATTCCTCGCGCAGCAGGAAGTCGCGGTCCTGGAAGGCCAGCTCATACGCCGGATCCAGCGTCTGGGGAGTGACATGCGGCTGGGACTTGGAGAATTGCGCCTCCTCCTCCGCCGGATAGAAATTGCGGGCGGCGCGATCGTGCTTGCCGGTCTCTGTTTTGGGGGTGTCGGTCATGCGGTGCCGATAGGCAAAGCCGGGCCTTGCGGCAAGCGGTGCCGAAGCCGCGGGCGCTACGACGCAGTGTGCCAATCCCGGGGCGATGCGGAAGCGGTTGGCTTGTTTCGCATCCACCGGTTAGAATGTGCGCATGAACAACCTCAACGAGTTCGAGAGATATCCGAAAACCGGGCGTTTCCTCGCCGGGCGCGCGCGCTCCCAACTGAGCGAAGCCGAGCGTTCACGGATGGAGGCGCTGGTGGCCGAAACCGAGGTGCTCGAACACGGCCACCGGGTGATCGCCCGCGGGCAGACCTCCAAGCATTCGACTATGCTGATCGAAGGCTTCATGCTGCGGACGCTGGAATCGGAAAACCGCCGCCATGCGGTAAGCTTCCACGTGCCCGGCGATTTTGTCGATCTGCACTGCTTCGCGCTTCAGCGGCTCGATCACAACATCGATTGCGTCGGCGTGGCCAAGGTCGGCTACGTCCCACATGATGCCATCGTCCAGGTGATGCGCGACGATCCGGAGCTGGCGCGGCTGTTCTGGTTTTCCACGCTGCTCGATGCCGCCATGCACCGCAGATGGATCATGAAGCTCGAACAGCTCACCGCGCCGTGCCGGATCGCGCATATCTTCGCGGAGATATGGGAGCGGCTCGAGATGGTCGGGCTGGCCCGGACGGACGGCTTCGACACGCCTTTGACGCAGATCGATCTGGCCGACATGTGCGGTGCTACCGCGATTCACGTCAATCGCGCCATCGCCGAACTGCGCAAGACCGGAATCGCCGATTTCCGCCGCGGCCGCGTGATGGTTTCCGACCGCGAGCGGCTGAAGGAATACGGCGATTTCAACCCGGGCTACCTTTATGCCGACGCGCCGTCGGTCGTCGATATCGCTGGCCCGCCCGCATAGGCGCTGCGGGCAAGCCGAGCCCTGGAAGGTGCACAAGTGCGGCACGGTTGCCGGATATCGCCAGAAAATGCTCGGACACTAACATTTCTCAATGGACCGGTCCGTACCCGCTTGCTTAAGCGCAGCGCGACCTGGCGGGGGTAGAAAGACCGAAGCAATGACCTATCCTCTCACCCGAGAATTCCTCGCGGGACGCCTGCGAGAGCATCTCAGCCAGAACGCCCTGACCCATATCGAAGACCTCATCGAAAGTGTCGAAGAGCACGGCGATAATGTGCAGCTCGTCGAAAGCGGTGTCTCGCTCGATGACAGCCACCTGCTCATCGAAGGGTTCGTGCTCCGCACGATCGAGACCGGCGAGCGCCGCTTCATCGTCGGCATTCACGTTCCCGGCGATTTTATCGATCTGCATCGCTTCGCGCTCAAACGGCTCGACCACACTCTGGTCAGCGCAGGATCGGTCAGGCTGGGTGCCGTTCCGCACGAACGGTTGCAGACCGTGATGAACGAGCGTCCGGATATCGCTCGCGCGATGTGGTTTGCGACGCTGCTCGATGCTGCAATCCATCGCAGATGGATCCAGGCGCTCGAACAACTCGATGCCCCGCGCCGGATCGCGCATCTCTACGCCGAGCTGCACGAGCGGCTCACCATGATCGGTCGCCAGGTCCCGCGCGCGCTGCGCACACCCTTCACCCAGCTCGATCTGGCAGATATGTGCGGGGTCAGCGCGGTCCATGCCAATCGCGCGGTGGCCAAATTGCGCGAGCTGGGGATCGGCGAGATCCGCCGCGGCGATCTCTACACCGACGATTGGGACGCGCTCAAACGCTATGCCCGCTTCGATGGCAGCTATCTCTACGGCCACGGCGCGCTCAAGCTCCAGGACGACTGACGCTAGGGTCCCGGAGGATCAGGCCGGCTCGACCGCGTAATCGATCGGCTTGAAGCTGCCGCCGTTCGACGCGTAGGCAGAACAGGCGGTCAGCCCGACGATCAGATCCATAGCAGCGCGCAGCACGATCCGGTCGCCAGCCTTGCTCAGCGGCGGCTTCACCGCGAGCACCCCGGTTTTGCCATCCACCGGCACGGTCATGAACAGGTTGAACGCGGTCGGGATCGCATCGGCGACGATACCATAGGGCGCGAGCGCCGCCTCCAGATTGCCGAAGCAGCCGCGATGCTCGGGCTTGTCGGGATAGAAATGGCGAAAGGTATCGACGCTGCAGGGGGTGAGCAGGAAATCATGCGTCCCCACCGTGTCCTCGACGATCTCCAGCATCACCCGCGACCGGTTGGACCACAAGCGGTTGCCGGTGGTCAGCGCGATGGTCTCTTCGTAATCGAAGGTCCGACCGTTGGAGATGACCTCGCCGATATCGTCCGCGCCGTAGCAGACCAGGTCGGAAACCTGCCCGCCCTCGGGATCGCTCACCACCAGCGTCTCGCCCTTGGGAAGCTTCAAAGCCACGCCGCTGCGCGGTTCTATTCGGGTCATCAGGGGCCGGTTCATTTTGGCAGGCTCCGCTTGTCGCTGAAGGGGCAGGTCCAGTCGGGCGCCACCGCGCGGCCGCTGTATTGCCGCGCTTCGCTGGTTTCGCCGTGGCGGGCAAGCATCGGGTTCGCCGAGCCGGCAAGCTTGGTGTCGCGCGCCAGAATGGCCTCGCGCATCCGCTCGTAGCGGCCCTGCTCGCGCAATTGCTCGAACTGGTCGTGGAGGTTGAACACCAGCGTCGGATAGGCAAACCGTCGCGCCGGGCGCGAGGCATTGGGGTGCAGGCCGACGACGAAGAAGGCCTCGCCGCCGAAGCTGAGCGAGAAATGCGGATCGGAGGGGTCGGGGCTGACGCTGGCGTCATAGGGCTGGGAAAACCAGTCGTCCTTGTCGGCGAGCGATTGCAGCCGTTCCCACAAACGCGCCTCGAACGCGCTCTCGTCCGCATCGACTGGCCCTTCGAACACCACGGCGAGGCTGCGCAGATAGCTGCGATCGTCGCGGTAGCTTTGGGCCCAGTCGAGCAGCGCATCGTGGATCCGCAGATCGTCCCAGCCACTGGTCATGTTCTTGGCGAAGAGCGTCTTCAAGGTTCCGCGCGCCAGCGTGGATTTCGCGCCGACGCAGGGGAATTCGCTGCGCTCGATAAAGGCTTCGAAACGCTCGCGCATCTCGACTTCGCGAGTCTGCGGCACTGTCATCGCGGCGACGGTCATTGCACAGCCCTCGCGCAGGCTGCGATTCCGCTTGCAGCCTCGCTATCGTCCACCCGGCTTTCGCGGGCGTTGAGGGGCACGACTGGCTCCGGGCGGGTAGGCATGGATGGGGTCTTTCAATGGTTCAAGATTCGCAGCGGAGGGGCCAAGCCCTTCCGCGCCGCAAACACCAAACGGCCTGCCGACCCCAAAGCGCCAAGACTCACATGACTTTATTTTCCCCACGCGCAGAACCTTGCGCGGCGGTCCGAGAACACCCGGCCTGCGCATGACCCCGCGAGAATAAACCCTACGGCCGTAAGCGGCCCTTATCGTCGCGAACTGCCGCGTGATGCCCCAAACTGCGTCCCGGACAGTGGGGTGGCGCGATCGCTCGGGCCCGACCGATAGATCCGTGTGGAAATGGATGCCCCGTGAGGATTCGAACCTCAATTGACGGAGTCAGAGTCCGTAAACCACTATTGATATGTTTGGCTTTTTAGGCTGCTTGCTGCGTCCACGCTGCATCGAGATAGCCGATAAGCTCTTTCTCGATCGCACCAGCTGCGCTTCCATCCAGTTCAGCCTTTTCGAAGAGATGGCCATAAGTGTCGAAGGTGACCTGGATTGAGGAGTGCCCCATCCATGTCTGGATGGTCTTCGGAGACACGCTCTTTTCAATCCAAAGAGACGCTGCAGCATGGCGGAGGGCATGTAACGAGTAGCGCTTGATCCACTTTTCCATGCCCTTGGCAGTTTCCTCTATGTCAAAGATGCCAGCATGAATTTGGAGATCGTAGAAGATCCTTCCATTCAATCGAGCATGCGAGACTGGCGAACCTCTTGTGGACGGGAAAACCAAATTCAAAGACGTCGTTGGGCACGCGAGCTTCCAGGCGCGCAAAGCCGTTACAACTCGCATTGGCAGAGGAATTGTTCGATAGCCGGACTTCGATTTTGGATAGCCGATCACATTGCGCGAGTCGGCACGTCGCTCGACCGTCAATGTGCCTTCGCGAAAATCGATAGATTGCCACATAAGGCCGCGCGCTTCTGATGCCCGAATGCCGGTAAACAGAAGCAGCATTACCAGTGGCAGCGTCATCATTTCTGCCATCATCGGCGAGTGCCGCAGCATTGCCATAAGCTCGCCCCTGAGCGGAATCACCACCTTCGGGTTACGTCGCTGTCCACGCTTCGCTTGGACTTTGACGAACACGTTCCCGCCAGTGAGTCCGATACGCTCAGCCTCGGCTCCAATTGCCCTAAGGGAGCGTAAAACCCTTTTAGTCATGGCAGGGCTAAGTTTTGCGATGAGATCGTCACCGATAAGTTCGGCATCAACTCTCGTAACCGAACCGATCCTTTGTCCACCGCAGATCGGATTGATATGTAATCGAACATGTTGTTCGTAAGCAGCGATCGTGGTCGGCTCCAGAGCATTGAGCTTACATTTGGATAACCACGAGCGACCTGCGTCCGCAATCGTTGCCGATCGGACACCTCCCGTTTGTATGCCTCGGCGCGTCTTTTGACTTACGGAGCTTCGATGAGCTTCCGCGTCTCGTTTTAGAGCGAATTGCTTAGACAACCTTTTACCAGAAGCATCCTTCCAGTCGACGACCCAAGCGCATTTTTCGATTCCTCTCGACTTCCATATCCGCTTGCGAACGCTTGCCATTTTAATTTACTCTCACATCCAATAATCGCCTAAGAATGTCCCGATCTTTTCACCACTCTTCTGTTTGCGCCCACACGAATGCACTCTCAGTGCCAGCCTCACGCAGACCGACAGTTAGGCCGAACAGGATTCTGCTCACGTTTATAGTGATGTAACGAGGAGCGCTCAGCATCGCTTGAAGGCTTGAGAGTTCTTCAGGTCTCTCGTTGGCTGTTATCGAGAAGATAAAAGCGCCTTCGTCCGGCTCCCCAATATCCGCTTGACCTGCCTGCAGCGAAAGTCCCGTGAAGTGCGTCTGGAAAAACCCGAGCATAATTTGCTCGTCCGGAGCGCTACGCGCTTGCAAAAAGGCTTTTCGAACGGACTCCCACCACCCCTCAATTAATCGCACGGACCGGTCCGGGCTAATTCCACATTCGAGCAATTCGAGAACGAACGCGAGTTCAAGTAATTGGCGCGCTCCGTATCTAGGGCGTTTGCCACCAGTGTTTACACCGGTGGGCCATCCGGAACGCTGGAGCTGCTTGAGACGGGCTCGAAACTTTTCACGATGTTCCTCTTTTACGTCGAGATTCGAGGCAAGAGCGATTTCAACCTGTGCGAACTTGAGCATCAACTTTCCTTTGGATACGAATATATCCATTGCACACACTCTGCAGAAAAGCTAGCTGTTTAGATACAAACGTATCCACAGGAGTTTCATATGAAAGATTCTCATGACTTGTTAAAGGGCGCGAAAGAAGCTGCGAAGGCTCTCGGCCTAAGCCCGCGCGAGATTTATCACCTGCTCGATCAGGGTCTGATACCGGCGAAAAAATTAGGAGGGCGTTGGTATTTCTACCGAAATGAACTTCTCGACAGCTTCCGGGCCAACGCTCATAAAAGTGATGTTCGGCCTGATTTAGTGTGCGAGCCAGCGGAAGCATTGATGTAGAATCGGTAGTAGTTTGGGTAGTCAAAAGGAGGCTCGCAGTGCAATTTCTGCTGTTGGGCCGTTTGCCGACTGCCCGCTTCTAGCTTGCTGGTATGGAAAGCTGCCATTCCGTTAACGACCGAAAGGCGGTCTAGCGGGAATCCCAGGCGCGCCCAGATTGAAGCATCCCTGGTCCGACTGATTAAGACCAAGCGACATTCTTCCCGGCTTCGGGGTAAAGACGCTTTAACACGGCGCTTATGATCCTGCGCAGCTCCTCACTGATCGCTGGTGGCGCTGTCTCGTTAATGGCGGAGCGGCTAGTAGCGGTAGCGATCATTAAAGCTTCGGCACGTTTGGCGACCTCATCTTCCACGACCTTCTGCCAGAATGCCGGGTGTTCGCCCTCCGAATATTCGCCCCGGCCGCGTCCATAATGGGCCACGGCGAGATAGCGCAGCACGGCAGTCACCGTTAGCCGCTCGAGAAAATCGTTCGCCCAGCGCATTTTCGACCCATTCTCGCCGCGTGCCATGTTGATACCCTTGGCAACCCCGCTGCCGCCTAGTGCGCCCAGAACCGCGCCCACGATCATGCCACCGCCCAGCGTCAGGCCGCCCGACATCACGTCAGCCGCCAGCCCGCCGACCGCACCCGTCATTAACCCGCCTAAGGTCGCCGCCACGCCTTCGGGCGTCTTGGCACCATGCGCGTAATCCTCGCCCACCCGTTCCAGCACTTGTTTCGCGGCCTTGCCCGACAGATTGTGCAATATGATCAGCTCGTCGGTTGAGGCGGCGGTCGCTTCAGCCAGTCGCGCGGCGAGCTGGACCATCGCCTTGCGCGCCGCGCCGTCGCTCTTGCCGCGGCCCGAAACCGCTTCGGCCAATTTCCCCTGCCAGCCGGCGTCCTCGACCTCCTCGTCATCGGCCGCGGCCCGGGCGAGATACCGCGCGAGGACCCCAATCGCCGCTTCGTATCGCGCTAAGTTCAGCAGCTCCCACCGTTCGCGCAAGCGCACCATGGCGGGCTGCTTCGCTTCATTTAATAGGGGCGCCACCGTGTCGAGCAGGGCGCCTTCTTGCACCCACACGCGGGCAAAAGCATCCAGCGGCAGGACCGCTCGCACCTGGCCCGGTGCGCCGATATCCGCCCAGCGCGCCTGCTCGCCCGACACATCCTCGCGCGGGGGGCCCATTTGGTTCAGCAGCACAACCACCGGTTTCCCGATCCAACCCAGCACCTCCATTTCCAGATCGACGTAATTGGCGCTGGCGGGATCCTCTGCCGCGTTGACAAGGTAGAGGATGACGTCTGCTTCTTCGCGCGCGTTCTTGACCGCTTGCTGGCTCGACCATAGCGGGCGTTCGCGCCAGCGGTCCCACACCTGCGACAGGAACCAGCCGATCGGATTGCCGGAACCTTTCAGCCGCCGCAGCAAACGAGCAGTATCGCCGAACCCGGGGGTGTCCCATAGCATCAGCGTATCGGCATCGTTCTGCACCAGTACATACCCGGTGGACAGATCGGTCACATGCGCCGCATCGCGGACCTCGCCCACGTCGCGACCCAGCAGCGTGCGCGCAAGAGTCGTTTTGCCGGCATTGGTGTGGCTGATCAGGCTAAGGTTGACGGTCGCTCCGTCCCCTGCCGGTTCGGTTGCGGGCAAGCCTTCCATACTCATCGCACCAAGTCCAAATCGGCCTGCAAATTCGCTTCGATCCGTTGTGCCAGCCGGTCGTCCGCGATGTCGGAAAGGTCCACGCCGAGGGGAACGATGCCTGCGGGCGCGAAAACCGAGCGCCAGGCAGCCAGTCGCGTCGCGATCCGTTCGTCAAGGCCCGACTGTCCGCCGAAATGCACGCGGTATGGGCTTTCGTCGATCAGCGCCCCCAGCACCGTTCCGTTACCATGGTCCTTAAGTCGCTGCGCCACGATCTGCGCCAGATAGCCGTGGTTTTCTGCCTCTGGCGTGGAGGACAGCGTAAACAGCAGCACGCAGTAATCGTCATCGGGATCGATTGCGCGAGTAGTGATCCAGTTCTCTTCTCCCCCGTATTCGATCGGCTCTTCGATGCGAACCTCGGCCCCATCGCCTAGGACATGTTTCAGCGTAGCGATCAGGCGTCGGCGGGTCTCCTCGCCGGGATGGTAAGCATAGGGGATCACGCGCGCGCGTCCTGGTGCGGCGCCGCTCGCGCGCAGGAGGCGGCGAATGTAAAAATCGTCGCGCCCTGCCACTGACAGGCTGAGCGCAAGCTGAAATGCCCTCAGGCTCTGCCAGCTAGCCAGAGCGAGGCGCGGCACGATGACCAGCCCCGTGATAGTTAGCATGTATAGGTGAATCCAGGGCGCCGCATTGACGCCGGAGATTTCCGCTCCCGTCCAGCGCATGGCGTTGATGTCGGCGAGCGGCGGGATCGCGACGCCCGATACCGAGCTGGCAGGCCCAAGCAAGGCGACCAGCACGGCGCGCACCGCCACAGGGTCCAGGAACGTGCTTTCCCAACCCGCGCGATATTCAATCACCAGCGCTCGCAGATAGATGCCTGCGATCAGCCCGACTGCGAACAGCGCTGCGCTCAGATGCAGCGAACGCCGGGCGCGCGCGGCGTCGATAGGCGAGGTCACGTCCGACCAACGCTCCTCAAAATTGCGCGCGGCACGTTCGATCGCTGAGGAAGGGTCGGAGATGCGCCGCCCCACGCCGCTGAGCCGCGCAATGCCCAGCGCGAGCGGATCAGGCAAGCGGTTGCCGCTGACCAGACCCGCAATCGTGGCCCCGAATATCCATGCATAGACCAGCAGGTTCCAGCCGATCGTCCCCAGCAGGGGTGCGGCCAAAAGATCCATGCGTTGCCCGGTGCCGAACTCATTGGCGGAGAACCCCGCCACCAGCCCCGCTGCCGCGAGCCCAATGCCGATCCAGCCCGACCAGCGCGTGCGCTGCAACAACCGCGCCAGCCCCTTGTGCCGCGTTGTCAGCCGCGCGGTGGCGAAATTAGCGCGCGCGATCAAAAACGCCTTGGCGAAGCGCCCGCTTTTCAACGAACCGGCCGCCTGTCGTCCGCTCGCATCGGCCGCCGCCCGGTCCTCCTTGGTGAAGAGCGTAGCTTCGCGATCTTCGAGCTCGATGGCTCGGACAAACTCGATCCTGCGCGCTTCGTCTTCCGTCATGCAGCCCCCGCGTTGCGATCCACCACCCTATGGCGCGGTATGCGTCGCAATCAAAGCGGACAGCGCATCGGGAACGAACGGCGGTAGGCAATATCGTTCCGGGGCACGAAATCAGCGCCAATCCGGTCCCACGATCCGGAATTCGTGCGCCTTAAGCTGGTCCAGCATGACTTCTATTCGGCAAGCACCCGCAGCGGCACGACCGCGAGCGTGACACCGCTATCGACGGCGGCGGTCGCTATCCTGCCCAGATCGAAGATTGCTGACGCTCCAGCGGTTACCGACATTTACGGTGTTGAAGGAAAAAGCGCGCCATCTCTCGTGAGGCGTCAGGACCACTGGCATCCGTGTAGGATCCGGCTGGCGATCCGCCTGACCACGCATGGCCCGCACCTACGATTTCCCAATTCTCTGCTAAACTGCGGCAATCCGAATTTACTAACGATGTCTTGCGGTAGCGGCGTCCGGCTGAACTGACACCTTGCTCAACCCTTCGTTCGAGCGAAGCAAGATCGGGAGATGAAGCACAATCCGCATGGATCTGCTCGCTGTTTGCCGGATGGACCGTGCTGTCGCGGTCGCCATGAAAGGTGATGACCGGAATATACGGGCTCGCGGAGACCGGTCGGCTTTTTCTTTGACCTCTCATAGCCGCCAACGCACTGGGCAAGTCTCGTGCAGATCCGCATGCGAGCCCTGAATGAATTCCTACGGCAGTGTAGAGCTCTGGGTAGGAAGCCGCCATGATCGCTGCAGCCGCGCCTCCGGCGGAAAGCCCCGCAATATAGACGCGGGAAGAATCGACATCGCAATTTGCCATGATCTCGCGTGTGATGCCGGCGATCATCTCGGGTTCGCCAGCGCCTTTCTTCTGGTCACCGGGACGGAACCAGTTCCAGCATTTCTGGGCGTTTGCGGATTGCCGTTGCTCGGGATAAGCGACGATGAGGCCAAACTCTTTCCCTATTTCGTTCATGTGCGTGCCACGGGCGAAATCATCGGCGGACTGCGTGCAGCCATGAAGCATTATAACGAGCGGAAGCGGTCCATCGACCTGCGCGGGCACATACAGCAGGTAATCAAGGCTGCCACGGGCAGCGTCGTAGCAATGCCGCTTCATTCCTTGTGCTGCGCCGTCCCGAGGCCCGTTGCGTTTGCCCTTGCGCACAATCGCTTGAGATTTGGGAAGAGCACTCATCTCTTTACGAAGATCGACGGGCCTCGCCGGCATCAGACTTGGCTCCGCTTTGACGAAGTTCGTAGCGCTCAGCGTGCGTTGGATTAGAGCAGTAGCGTCACTCAGACTGCCAGCGCGCGTCAAGGCGAGGATATGCTTCATCTGAGCGTTCATTGGGTGAATCATCATCAATATCCTGTTTGGCGGGCCATCATGTTAGGTCAGTCGATCGGCCAGCGCCGATTTTACGGAGGCAGGTGCGCGAAAAGCTCCAAGCACCGAGAGCGACTTGATCGTAGCTAGTGCCAGTTCCGGTTCGACGTCGTTCCCGATGCTGAGCAAGCCAAGCACGTGAAGTTCCAGCATCTCGCCGGCCTCCCGAGCCATTTCGAGATCTTTGCGGCTAAGTTGACTAATACCCAGCACTGGCATTTCACGAGTGCGGACCTGCCGAGATATCTCCTCATGCCGGGCCAGTTCATTTCGGATTGCAGTTCGGATGAAATCAGTGCGGTTGGCAAAGGCGCTTTCCCTCACAAGCAGATCGATCGAGCCGAGATCAACAAACCCGAGATTGATCGTAATCTTTTCGCTATCGCCGGTGGGTCGCGGACTTGAATTAGCAGGCATACCATCCTCCTGGATGGTCAGCAGATGGTGATTTCTGCCGTTCCTTTCAATGGGACCCATCCCCGAAAGTTGCCGTTGGTGGTGTTCGGCGGCCAGTTATATTAGAATTTTGAAGCAGATTTGGTGATCATTCGCTTGCAATTGTGCCTACATCCCGGGAACCTGTGCATCCCGAGTTCCGACGTGATCTAACGATCAGAATAGCCGCCCGTTGGACCGGACTTAGGGCGCGTAGCCGACCGGCGGCTACTGTGCCGATTGGAGACTGTCTGCTTTCCAGCGAGCAAGCTATGAAGGCGGCCATTCCTGCGATACTCACCCCGCGTCTAGGTCGGCCTACTTTCGAGGATGGAGAGCTGGAAAGAAATTTCCGGTTTAAATCGGATTCTCGATCGACGCGGCGGGCTGGCTAAACCAGTTGGGTCCGCTTTCGGTCATATAGATGCAGTCCTCCAGGCGAACACCGAACCGGCCCGGTAGGTAGATGCCGGGTTCGTTCGAGAAGCACATGCCAGGCGCCAGCGGAGTCTCCTCTCCGCGCACCAGATTGATCGGTTCGTGGCCGTCCATGCCGATGCCGTGGCCGGTGCGGTGGGAGAGGCCGGGCAGCGCGTAGCCGGGGCCGTAGCCCATGCTTTCGTAAAAGGCGCGCACCGCATCGTCCACTCTGGCCGCGGGCGTGCCAATCTGCGCCGCGTCGAACACGATGCGCTGTCCGCGCGCTGCCGTCTCCCATACGTGCGCCACGTCTGCACGGATCGATCCGTAGGAAAAGGTGCGCGAGACATCGCTTTCGTAGCCGTGGACCGCACATCCACAATCCATCAGCACCACCTCGCCGTCGGCAATCCTATGGACCTGCCGCGAGCCGTGGGGATAGGCGGACGCCTCGCCGACCAGCGCCAGCGAGAATTGCGGGGTGCCGCCCAGCGCCCGCGTCGCACCGCTCATCAGGGCAGAAATCTGCGCGCCGGTCATTCCGGCCTCGACGCGCGGCCAGGTCCAGCGATAGGCGGCCATCGTCACATCGGTGGCGAGCTGCATCAGAGCGATTTCCGACGCGCTCTTGTGCATCCGCAGCGTGCGCACCACCGGATCGGCGGACACCGTGCGCATCTGCGGCAGGCGGGCTGCCAGACCATTGGCCACGAAGAAGCGCGCGGTCTCCTCGATGCCCAGCCGCCCGCTTGCAAGGTCGCGCTCGTGCAGCCAGGCGGCGATCAGCGCCAGCGGGCTTTCGTCTTCCTGCCAGACGCGCAGCTGGGCCGGAATGTCCAGCGTTTCGCGCACGGAGGGTTCTTCGAAGAAAGGCGTCACGATCAGCGGCTCGCCATCGCGAGGCAGGACCGCGCCTGTCACGCGCTCGCTGCGGCCCCACTCGACGCCGGTGAAATAGGTCAGCGAGGCGCCCGGTTCGATGACCACGGCGGCGATGTCGTTCGCTTCCATCAGCGCCTGCGCACGGGCGATCCGCTCCAGTCGTTCCGCCGACGTGATGGGCTGCGCCCCGCTCGTCATGTCCGACAGCTGCGACAGATCGGACTGCGCGGCGCGCAGGATCGGCGCGTAAGCGAGCGCGGGGATGGCGAGCGAAGCGCCCAGAACGGCGCGGCGGGAAGCGGTGAAGGTCATGTCTGCCGGATGGCCGCTTCATCCGCACCGCGCAACCCGCAACCGCGGCTGAGGTCCGGGCTTGGGCCGTGTCCTCCCTGTCAGGTTCGGGGTATGAAAATGGGTTAAGTTGCCGCTCGTTTGAACCAATGGCCGGATCAGCAGCTATTATCACTCCGCAATCTTAGGAACGCGTTTGCCTTTCGTGCGGCTCGTGAGGTGAATGAAGCGGCAGCGGTCGCAGCGGTAAGTCCGGAGCTGCAAGCCGGAGCGCTGGACAACGAGGACCGCCTCCTCCTCCGAGCGGTAGGAAACCTTCTTCAAACAGATGCTCAATCTTGTTCGCACTCGGCCACCCTACCAAAGCGCGGATCCATTTGTCGCCTGCGAATGGCGTGAGCTGGGCCGACAGCGGACTGGCAACTTCGGGGAAATGTATCTGCATAAGCAGACGTCTGTCGGCATCGTTCTGCAGAGATAGATCGCCTCGGGCAAGCCTGTCTCCATGAGCGAAGGTGACCATCGGCTGTTATGCATTTCATCCGGTGGAGCCCAGGCAAGTTCGTGTCAGCCTGCGATACCCATTCTGACGGCCGGCGGTTGCCAGTCAGGCAAATCTCCTATCCGACCATTGGGTCGCTGACTGATTTTGCGCTGGGTTGTGACTCATAACGATGTGCGACACTCCCATCGGTATGCGCCGAAACCGCGAAGCGAAGTGATCTGATCGAACCCAGGTTCGATGTGGCGAAAGCTATCCCGGGCACGTTGAATGTATTTGGAAATGGTCTGATCGTAGATTTCGCCGCCGATAATGGTTGCGAGGAAGGATCGCGTAAGTCCGCGCCCCTTCGCTCGGACCAATGCCTCGACGATCAGGTGCTGGCATCTGGTCAAAAGCAAGGGCTGACCTTCGAACCAGAGATCACCGCGTTCGTCGATTACGATATTGCCGTAGGCCAGCCTTTCGGACTCGCGCAGATTGCAGCCGCAGTTCGGACAGAAGCAAGCGGTAACATCAGGAATGAAATTGTGGTTGCTCAGCATCGGAATTACTCCTTGCCTCCATTCTTTAAAGAAGTGCGAAACCCTCGCCAAACAGCAGGTTTGAGTGCAGACAATGTCCTGATCGAGATCAAGCTCTCCCCGTAGTTGGTCATGATCTCCACGGATGTTATCACGATGGCCTCCGAGAGAGACCAAACCGTGAAAACCATTGGAAACGGCCGAACCATTTCAGATTTGTCCGCGAGTAAATTCCGAACAAAATCACAATGAAGGCGGTGACGAGCAGATATTGGCTCAATGCCTCTATGGCGGCGTCGGTTGCCTCGACCAGATTGATCGGCAAGCCCACGAGCCGATCGAATGTCCAAAACAATGCCAAAAATGCACAGACAAGTGCCAGACCCACTCGCACCCACGAGTAAAAACGCGTGCTTGCCAGAATTACCAGAGCCGAGACGACAACAGACGCGATTGCTAGTTGCATAAGCTCGATGCCGAGATTGAAGCCGAGCAAGGTGACGATATTCCGCGAAAGTTCGGCATCTGTCGAACTCAAAAAGCCGGCAAAGCCCAATCCGTGAACGAGCCCGAACGCGGTGGCCGCAAACGCTTCACGCTGCGGAAAAATCGGTTTCAGAGCGTGAAGTGCCGCCACCAGGATCGAAAGTGAAATAACCACCTCGACCGGGCCTGATGGCAAGCTCCATCCCCAGAGAGATGCCGCGATTAATGTCGCGCTGTGGCCAACCGTGAAACCGGAGATGAGGATCGCGACGGAACGGATAGACGGCCCCAAATCTTTTCGCGACTGCCATTTCCCTTCCTGAAACAAAAGCGGCGCGGTGAGGACCAGAGCGAGGAGAAACGCGAGATGGTCCAGTCCTTGGAGGATATGGTCTGCCCCGAGCCGCACTGCGTTGGCAAAGCGGGTCCACTCGCTGCTCCTTCCTTGTCTTACCTTAACGACCGTATTTCCGTTGCGCACGGAGCCCAGCACCTCCGATTGAGAGCCGATTTTGCCTCCCCAGTCGCTGCGCAGCATCACCAGGGCGAAATGATCGGGCACTTCGCGGACCACCGCGTTCCACACCAGATCAAAGCTTCGGGCGCCTTCGCCTGCCGGAGGCCGCAGGACTATGCGGCCTCGTAGATCGATCGGGCCGGCATCAGACACAAACCGGGCCTCGTAGATCTCGGTAGTCCAGCGGTTTCCGCTCGGAGATATCAGTCCAATCTGGTTTGACAGATAGGTTTCCGCCAGTTTCAGGGACTGGGCGTCATTCGCGGCGGGGTGCTCGCTCGCAAAACTGTATTCGGCGGCAGGGATGATGACTTCCAGCTCGACCCGGTCGTCGTAAAGGTCGAGCTGGCCCTCGCTGTTTGGCGTCACATGGGCGAGCGCAAGTGCCGAAAAATTGGCGACGACCCAAAAGAACAACAACCGTGCTGCAAGACCTATCCGTGTGCCAGCCATACCATCCTCGTTCGGGCTGCAAAAATTTCCGGGTTCAAGCTGATTGCCTGCTCGCGATAGGTCTCGGCGTTATCTGTGTGGCCGAGCAAATCGGAGGCCTGTGCCTTCGCCGCATATAGAGTAGCAGAACGCCAGCCACTGGCTTCTGCCGCGATTAGCTCATCAAGTGCGATCTCGGGTTGGCCATTCGCGATAAGGGTATTTGCGAGCAGGATCCGCGCTTCGCCATAAGGTCTCGCGCGGCGGTTTTGGATTGCAAGCGCCAGAGCACGGTTCGGGTCACCAAACACAAGTTCGTGCTCGGCTGCGTGAGCGCCATATGCGTTAGGGAATTCCGCAACTCGCTGGCGCCAGATCGCAGATGCTCGGCGTGACCATTCGAGGCTCTTCGCTCGCTGACCTTTGACACGGTAAATAAGCGCCAGCATATCCATCGCCTCCGGGCGCGGAGATTGTTCGACGATACTTTCAAGCTCTGCGATGGCCTGCACGTCTTCCCCGGCCACAAGACGGGCTTCCGCCAAATGCAGGCGCGTTAGCCAATAGCCTGGGAACAACCTTTCTGCCGTCTCATACCAGTTCCTGGCTTTGGCGTAGTTTCCTCTGCTGCTTTCGATCACCCCTGCCTGCAAGGCAATTGAGGCAAGCGTCAGGGGGGTGCGTGAGGTGCTGGTGCTGGCATGCGCAAGTCTCGTAAGCGCGCCATCGAATTCGCCGGTGGAGCGCAACAGAAGAGCTTGGCGAATATGGATGCCGGAACCGGCTGCCAGCCCTTCTGCTTGCGCAAGACGCTGGTGTGCTGCGGCAAGGTCTGCCTTATAAAAGGCAATATCGCTGTGCATCGCGAAGGCTTCTGAGCGTTCGATCGGGGTCGGTGGAACCGCCGACCGGGAAAACACCACGAGCGCAGATTTCGCTGCCGCGATGTCGTGTGTGGCCAGTGCAAAGTCAGCGAGAGCAAGCGGCGCACCCGCCGGTTCGGGAGCCAGCGACTGCACCAGCGAATACTCGCGCCGGGCGATTTCAAGGCTTTCCACCCGGCCGGTGACCCTGAAGTCGGCGAGCAAAGCGCTCGCGAGACTTGCACGCGGTAGCCATTCTCCCGGTGCCCGAGCGACCCGCTCCCGGTCGAGTTCCAGACGATCCTTCAGGGTCTCGCTATGTGCCTGATAGTCTGCGGGTCCGAAGTCGGGCGCAGCGAGTGCAAACTGAACTCTCGCCGGTTCGTCCTCTCGATTGAGAAGATACTCTCCTGCCGCGACAATAAGGAGAGCCGCAAGGACAAGGGCAGGTCCCCGCCAGACTGAACGCGGTCCGTTTTGCCA
Organism: Erythrobacter sp. QSSC1-22B; assembly: GCF_001678665.1. Classification (GTDB taxonomy): domain Bacteria; phylum Pseudomonadota; class Alphaproteobacteria; order Sphingomonadales; family Sphingomonadaceae; genus Qipengyuania. The sequence continues at coordinate 238,086 of NZ_LZRP01000003.1, read as the reverse complement.
GCGGAGAGCAGCGAAACGGGTGCGCGCGGAGACGCACCCGTCCTGCATATTTACCAATGGCGGCAGCAAATCGACTAGCTCGGCTTTGCGCAGGGCGTTAGCCCGGCACCGACCAGGTCGTCGGCCAGAGCATTGGTCAACCCAGTCAACTGCTCCACGAGTTCAGGCACGAAAGTGCCCGCCGCATCGTCAGCCGGATTGGCATCATTGTAGGGAATTTTCTGGTCGGAGCCGATCAGAGCTGTTGCCACTGCCGGCATGCCCATCCGGTCTACCCGGACATAGGCAGACGGAGCATTCGTTCTGAACCCGAACGAACTTCCACCCGACGGCTGCGGCGGCGAGCCTTGCGCCTGTGCAAGGAAAGGGAAGCCTGCGCGAAAAGGAACATCGTTGGCGGGGGGATTGAGAGGGAGACCTGCCAATGTCCCTGCTCCGTGCACGGTCAGGTCCAAGAAGATAACCGCGAGCGTCACATCGATAACCGGGTCGGGCAATTTGCGTCCATTGGGGAAGCCCGACGCGGCTGCGAGGTTCAGGGTCAAAGTATCGGGGACGACCGCTTGAGCAACAGTAACGCCGCCGGTTCCCGGCACCACCTGATCAAGACAAGGAGAGACATTGAAACTGGCAGGAGTCGGAGTGGGGGTCGGCACCGGCGTCGGAACCGGTGGCGGCACAGCGGCAAGGCCATCGTCGTCGTTGCCATCAAAACAGGCTGATAGGAGCCCGAGCGAGAGCACAAGCGGTGCAACCACAAACTTACGACGGCGCGCGGGTGTAAAGAGACTGTTCATTAAAGCTGCCCTCCGAAGCGCGAGGTGGTTGCCCAGACGTCAACCAGATTGGCACCATTTTCTATCCGATTCCGCGGGATACTGATCACCACAGCGGTCAAGTTTTGCCCCGCGAAGAAATCGCGATTGGGATTGAAACTCAGCTTCCCGGTCGAAGCTGTCTCGCGAAAGCCCTGAAGATCGAAAAAGAACGGATCGTCGAACAGCCCGGCACGAACACGGACGCCGTCCTTGGTCAAATCCGTTTCGACGGCCCCCTCAATGGTTCCACCAACGCCTGGCAGGCCGCTCACCTGCACGCCAAATTCATCCGCGCCGCTGCCGCGACCGAAACGAATTTGAATCGGGAGATCAGGCGTTGTCCGCGGACCGGAATTTGAGAGGTTGATCGTGTAGAGAACGTCGGGATCGTAGGTGGCAGGTGCAGTCGTCGCCTGTGGTCCGGCAAAGGTGAGGACGAGATTGACTTCAGTGTCAGTGTGCCAAGCGTAGATATCGGCGATGTCCGCTGCCCGGTCGGGAGTGGAGTCCTGAGCCGGGTCAGTCCGGCTTGGCGGGTCAAGGTGATCGGCTGCGGTCAGGCCAATACCAGCCATCCACAATCCGGCCCCTGCTGCCGCGCTGGTCAAAGCGACGGCCAGAGGTATTCTTGTCTTGGATTTCACAGCGCAATCTCGCCGCAAATTCATCACAGACCGAGCATCAACACGCGGCCATGGTGACAATACGGGCGCGGGCAGTCTGCGGATTTGGAAATGCGGAAATTTTTCTCCGGCCTTGCCGCGCGACTGCTTTTGGCCTTAGTGATGGGCATCGCTTAAGGGGTCGAACCTACCATCAGCATGGCACGATCTTCTTGCAATACCGACGTGGTGGCGGCGCTCACGGGGATCGCTGACAGAGACAGCGAGGCCATGCGCCGGCTTTACGAGGCGACGGCGAGCGAGCTCTATGCAATTTGCTTTGCCGTGGTCCGAAACCGCGAGGCGACGGAAGACGTATTGCAAGAAGTGTATACGAAAGTCTGGAACCGCGCCGCCGGATACGATCCCGAGAAGGGTTCGCCTATGGTTTGGCTGAGCTTTATCGCCCGTAACAGTGCGATTGATCGCGTGCGCGCTCGCGGCAGGAGGCCGACGGTAAATGATTACCCCTTGGTTTTGGTAGCCGACGAGGCGGCTCTGACCGACGAGCGGCTGATCCGTGAAGAGGAAGCTGAAAACCTTCGGCGTGAGATTGATGCGCTTTCCGATCCCGAACAGAGCTATATTCGCAGTGCCTATCTGCGTGGCCTCACCTACTCCCAAGTGGCTGACGAGGCAGGTGTCCCCTTGGGAACCGTCAAGACCCGCATCCGGCGGGGCTTGATGGCTTTGCGTGCGCAGGTGACGCGTGACTGAGCGCCCGGACATCACGGAAAAGGATGACCTCCTCGCGGCCGAACTCGCCTTAGGATTTCTCGAGGGTGAGTCCCTTTCTGCTGCGCGCCAACGCCAGGCGGAGGATGCCGGTTTCGCACTTGCCGTCACCCGGTGGCAGGAAGTGGGCGAAGGCTGGTCCAGAACTGAGCAAGATGCCGAGGCGGATACCGCTGACTGGCAGCCGGAGAATTTGTGGCGCCGTGTGGAAGCATCGATTGGTGTATCTGCCGACCTGGCCGACCCGATCAAACCTTCCGCGGCAAACGACCGCGGTCACCCATCGAGAGGCTGGCGGACCGGAACCATCGCCGCCTCGATTGCCGCGATAGTCCTGACTGGTCTGTGGTTGCAGGAACGACGGGATAACGCTGCGCTTGGTTCGCAAATCGCGGCGCTTTCGGGCGACCGGCCACTGAATCCTGAAATGCTGCGGGTTGCACAGGTCAATCGCCCGGATGAGGGGCCGCTACTGACCGCAGTCTATGACGACACTGCCGGCAAGCTCACGGTTCGCATAGATACCATCCCTCCGGGAGAGCTGGTTCCAGAGTTGTGGGTCATCGGACCCGATGGCCGACTGAGATCCCTTGGTCAAAGCTCGGCCAATTCCACAATCGTGCTTGAGCTTTCACCGGAGATGCGTGCCGATATCGCTGCGGGCAGTGCGATTGCTCTTTCGCTTGAACCTCAGGCAGACATACCGAGCGAGCAACCGACGGCCACGACGATCCTGGGCGCCGCGGCATTGGCACCTTTGAGTTAGCCGACCCAAGAGCCACGCTGACAGCTCTCTTATCATCCGAAGGCCGACCCCAATCAGGGCCATGGCTCGAACCAGCGTCGTCCAGATAACCTCCGATGCGGCAATAAATGGCCAATCTGCGATTTGAGCGGCCCCGTCTGGGGCACAAACGGGGCCGCTCTTTCGCCCAGGCATCAGGGGGGGGATCAGCCCGGGTTAAACAACAGTGCCAAGCCATTCAAACAATAGCGTTTGCCGGTCGGCTTCGGCCCATCGTTGAACACGTGTCCGAAGTGTCCGCCGCATCGGCGGCAATGGACTTCGGTGCGCTCGAAAGAGAGTTTGTTGTCCGCGCGCGTGCCAACTGCATTGCGCAAGGGCGCATAGAAGCTGGGCCAGCCAGTGCCGCTGTCATACTTCGCGGTTGAACTGAACACCGGTAGCGAGCATCCGGCACAAGCATAGGTGCCGCGGCGTTTCTCCCGGTCAAGCGGGCTTGAAAAGGGTGGCTCCGTTTTCTCTTCCCGAAGCACCGCATACCGTTGCCTCGAGAGGATGCGCCGCCATTGCTGCGGGGACTTGCTAGTCGGAAAACGCTCTGCCGCTGCCAGACTGCCAAGTGGAAAAGTAAGCGCAACGATCGCGGTGGCGGATGAACCCAGGAAAAGCCTGCGGCTCAGATACTGTTCCATGTTGCCTCCTCAAAAGGTTGGGACGCCGCGGCAAACAGGTACCCGACGTCCCGGTAACTGTGGCTGCTGCATCAGCCTGGAAGCGAGACGCCATCCGTGACGTGGATCACGCCGTTCGATTGCATGACATTGGCTTGCGTCACATGAGACATCCCACCCTTTGCATCGACCAGCATGATCTTGTCGCCCATCATGCGAGCGGTCAGCGTTCCACCTTGGACGGTGGTTAGCTGGGCCTGGCCGCCACCCGCCCTGATCTGGGTCATCAGGTCCGCAGCGGTGAGGCGTCCCGGGACGACATGGTAGGTCAGCACCGACTGCAGCATCGCTCGGTTGGCGGGCTGCAACAGCGTATCGACTGTCCCGGCTGGCAGCTTGGCGAAGGCGTCATTGGTCGGAGCAAAGACCGTAAAGGGTCCGGGCCCGGACAAGGTATCGACGAGCCCCGCCGCCTGCACTGCAGCAACCAGCGTGGTGTGGTCGCGTGAATTCACGGCGTTTTCGACTATTGTGCGGTTGGGGAACATTGCAGCGCCGCCAACCATCACGCTGGCGCCTGCATTGGCAGAAGTCGCCATCATGTCGTCACTCATTGTCGTGCAGGCGGCCAGCGACAGGCCCATTGCCAGCATGGCAGCGCTCGCGCGAAACTTATTCTTGCTCATAATTGCAGTCCTCTGATCTCTCACAACTTGTGTTGCAGGATAAGATACGTCTGCAAGCGCGCCGCGGATGCAGCTGCGAAAGATATTCGGGACCTGCGCAGTGGAATTGGCCGAGCCTGTCAGTCTATCGGTGGGTCAATGGACGGCCAGTTTGGCAGCCGAACGCCGCGTAGTCGAAGGCCCCCAAAGGCGGTCGACCGAATATAATCGGCCGACCGCAATGGTCTCAGATTTCCGTGCGTTCCGCTAACAGCAACGCATCTTCAACATCGACACCGAGATACCGCACCGTGTTTTCGATCTTCGTGTGACCAAGAAGGATCTGGATCGCTCGGATATTGCCCGTGGCGCGATAGATCATCGCGGCCTTGGTCCTTCGAAGCGAATGCGTGCCGTATTCGGCTTTTCGTAAGCCGATGGCGGTGACCCACTCGTCAACCAAGCGTGCGTATTGGCGCGTGCTCATGTGGCCAGCGTGATCGATCCTGCTTGGAAACAAGTAGTCGCTGGGCGAACCACCTCGGCGATCGAGCCATGACGATAATGTTGCACGCACGTCGGCCGTCAGTTCAAACTGAACAGGCCGATTTGTCTTCTGCTGGATTACGATCGCTCTTAACCTGACGTCTCCACCTGCAACGACATCACCAATTTTGATTTTGACCAAGTCACAGCCACGCAGCTTACTGTCGATTGCGAGGTCGAACAGCGCCTTGTCTCGCAGGCGTCCCTCCCGATCAAGATGGAAACGGATCGCCCAAATTTGCTTCTGGGTCAGAGGGCGCTTGGTTCCGACATTTTTACCTGCATTCCACGCTGCACGGGGCTGCAAGGGTCGATCGAATCTAGAATATCCCATCGGTCTTCTCCTAGGCCTTGATTGGCCAATGGGAGAACGAACAAGCTCATCCTGCTAATGAACCGACAGGTGCCATTCTGGCTTCAAAGTCTATTTCAGGTAGGAGCTTAGCATGCCGGTTCGCGTAGCTCCGCTCTGAATCTAACCCAGCAACTACGGCCCTGCGACTTGGCAGCGTATAGCGCGAGATCGGCATCCTTCAGCAATTCAATAGCCGAAGTGTCATCATCCGGATAAATGGCGATGCCGATGCTGGCACAGGTTTTCACGGTCGCGCCGCGAACGGGAAGGGGCTTCGAGAGTTCGTCCAACACTCGCCTGCTGAAATCTTCCGACGATGCGTCGCTCTCGACGTGCGGCATAATCATAGTGAATTCATCGCCGCCAAGACGGGCAACAAAACCGCGCGATCCCACCAGATCCCGCAAGCGTCGCGCAGTTTCAACGAGAAGTTCGTCTCCGACATCGTGACCATGGGTGTCGTTGACCAGCTTGAATCCGTCAAGATCGAGGAGGAAAAGCGCGAATTTCCTGCCCTCGCACCCGATGATTTCGGCCTCCAGCCGATTGCGAAAATGCAACCGGTTGGCAAGGCCGGTGAGCGAGTCATGCGTTGCCATCCAACTCATGCGTTGCTCTGCTAATTTCCGTTCGTGAATGTCCTCAGTGGCGCCATACCAGGCCATCACCTTTCCACCGGATCCCAATCTCGGATAAGCGCGTGCGTGAACCCAGCGATACTCGCCATCTCCCCACTGCATGCGATGTTCGATATCGTATGGCTTGCCGGTTTTGACCGAAAGTTGCCATGCCGCCATGACCTCAGCCCGCTCATCAGGATGAACGAGAGGAGGGTTTGCGACCGCAGATTCGGCCTCGAATGGAACTCCAAATCGAATAGCTGCGGCCGAATTCGCCACCTTGATCCTGCCGGCGGGGTTGGCGGTCCAGAAACAAGCCGGGTTGACCTCGATGAAGTGACGGTGGTGCTCTTCACTTTCAGCCAGCGCAAGTTCGACAAGCTTACGCTCGGTGATGTCCTGCTGAATTCCATAGGCCTGGACCGGACGTCCGTCGGGTCCAATCTCAATGCGGGCTCTGCTTGCCGTCCATCGAACCTCGCCATCAGTCCTGACCACTCTATATTCGAGTCTGGTAAGCTCGGTTCCAGCAGCCAACTGCTTGAGATGCGTAACTACGTTATCCCGATCGTCGGGATGAACTGAAGCGAGCCACTCGTGTTGAGACCAGCTCCCCTGGTCTGGTGGAAGGCCGTAGAGTTCAAAAAATGCGGGAGTCCCAACGCTGGTCCCATCGCGCATGTCGATCTCGAAGCAGCCGATCCGTCCCACCTCCTGCGCCAGTTGCATTCGGCTTTCGACCCGACGGATGGCATCCTCGGAATGCTGCCGTGCGATCTTGCGAATGGCTGCGGCGACGCTGAGGCGATCTTCAGGTTGCAGAGAGCTCACGACCTCATCGATCGCCGCTTCGGTATCAGCATTTCTCTCGTCGAAGACGCCTGATGAATAGAACAAATCGAACAACGGCGGCTTTTCCTCGAGGGCGGCGGAAATTTGATCGTCCGGAGGCTGAAGCTCTATCTCCTGGCTCACAATTTCATATCCTCTGGATCGAGTGCGAGCCGAGGCAGGCCCGGAAAATCGCAGCAATTCCACAAGGGAAGTAAATAGATTGGGTTAAGAAACCATAACGAACGGCTGCTTCCAGGATCACAGCGCAATGGTCGGAATGACCGATGGAGGGCGCAAAGCAGCCGTAGTTCACCCTGCTACGACTAAGTTAGATCCACCCGATGGTCTTTCACCGGTTGCGCCCATCGAAAAAAACTTAAACGGTTCTCATTCTTGCGGAATTTTTATGCTCCGTCATTTTCTAACGAGCGCATTCAACCTGGTGTTTGCACGCTCAACCCCAGCTTCGATATCCGCTGGCACGCTACGAACATGAAGGATCTCGCGTGGAGCAACACGGTAGCTGCCCTTCTTACCGGCAGGGGGGAGAATTACGACTCGACCCTTTTGGCGCCCAGCATGAAGTCGACAACCCGATACGATATAGGTTCCCTCATCTCGCGGCATATAAAGAGTCAGTTCGACGAACTTGTAATCGTCATCGATTCTTTCGAAACCGAGATGAACTGTATCTTCTTCATTCGATTTCGCGAATTTCGCGACTTGCAGAGGATCTTCCGCTGTTCGGCGATCACCTCCTGCGAACGAAAGACCCGATCCGATTTTCTTGCCGTTGAGGAGCATTTCTTCGTCGGCGCTCAGATAGGCGAGAATGATATTATTTTGGGCTTCGATATTCATTTTTCTGTTCCTTTTCATCCCATAAACCAAGGACAAACTTGATCATTAAGATCATTGAAATCGGAACTTACCTGTCGCGATTTCCGCCTCGTGGCAAGCACCGGGTCGAGTCTGCCCGGACACTCCCTCCTCTCAGTTCGCGAAGCCACGATCACGCACACTCTATAGTAAGCCAAACTTCTGCTGGACTTGTCCACATCGATGCTCGCAGCCGACTATCCTCGAAAGTTCGAAGAAACTGGCAGTTGCCGGAACTTAGCGAGCGGATTATCATCTGGCATATGTGATATCTGGAGACATCATATTCTGATCGACGATCTGCGCGCCGCGCGGGAAGCCAAAGGCTGGCTTCAAAGGACACTCGCGGACCGGATCGGCGTAAGCGCCCAAGCCGTTCATCGCCTTGAGCGGGGTATCGGTTCGACTGCTACTCTGGAGGTTGCAATGGTTGCGCTGGATTTTAGGCTGACCGGCGTCGCCTCTGGCAAGTCACTCGCCGAGCAATTGCGCAATCAACGGATTAGAAAGAAGACGTCGGTCGCTGCGCTTGCGAAGCGAACCGGCCTCTCCCCTACCACCATCGCTGCGGTCGAGCAGGGAGGCGATTCGGTGGCCAGTCTGCTACGCATCCTAGAAGCTCTGGCGCCTAAGGCGAAGCGACGAGCACCCGAGCGCGCCTACTGGGGACAGGGCGATAAAGACGACCGGGACAGTCGCTTCACCCCGGATGATTTCATGCAAAGCGTCTATGCCGCTTTCGGCGAGATCGATCTCGATCCCTGCGCTCATCCGCTCAGCCCGGTTGTCGCGAAGCGGAAATTCATTCTCGAACATGGCGATGACGGATTGACCGATCACTGGTTTGGCAAGCTCGCTTACGTCAATCCGCCATTTTCCGAGCAACTGAAGTGGCTTCGACGGGCGCACGAGCAATGGCGAGCGGGAAATATTCGGACAGTGGTTTGCCTGGTACCGGCGCGCACGGACTCGGCCTGGTTTCATGAGACGCTGCGCGTCGATGCCGATGTCTATTTTCTTCAGGGACGTGTTCGGTTTCTCGACACAAGCGGGCGCTCGCAGCCCACGCCGTTCTCGCTGATGGTGGTGGTGTTGGGCGCAAGCGACGAACAGTTAGAAACTTTCGCAGATCTAATTCCGGGCTTTTGGATGCGTCGCAGCTGAGTTTCTGAACAAAGGGGCGTATCCGTTGCCAGTCACGCCCCTTCCCCAGCCTCAGCAATTTGCCGCGATGAATTTTGCCCACCGTTCGGCCAGGATTTCCGCTCCTTCATCGTGCAGAAGCGCTCGATCCAGCCCGCCATACTGAAGTCCGAGGTTCGAACAGGTCCTCGGATTGATTAGAAGATGAACGTGGGGATCGTTCGGTGATGACACTCTCCCCGGCACATGCTGGATCACCAGCACTGCGAGGTTACGCTCATCTGCCAGAACCTTGGCGAACGCCCGCGCGGTTTCCCAGGCTTCATGGATACGGTTCGCATCCGGGAAAGGAACCGTTACGTAAATGAGAATACCAGGATCCACCCGCATCTCGTCGCATCCCTGGAGGAAGGCGAAAGGTTCGACGAAGTGATCCTCTGCACTTTTCGGCAGAACGACGTCTGCTCGCTCGGCCGTGATCGCCTTAGGGAGTTCTCCCGTGGGGGAACAGGCTGCAGTTTTCGCCCTCCGAACTCGACGGCACTGTTGCCCCTGCCCTTGTAACTCTCTCGCAGGACACCAAACGTCAGGTCGTCTTCGTTGATGAGATAGAGCCAGCTCTCGGGCCGGTCGGGGTCGGTTTCGATCGAAACGTTCGAAGTGCTTTTCGGTCGCCTCGCCATCAGATCGTCCCTCGCGAAAGCCGGACGATCTGCGCCGCGGCCCGGCATGCGCCGTCGGCACGCTCTTCCTCACCGAACGGCTGGCGAATATGCAGCCCAAGTCCGCGGCTGCTGACTTCCATGGCAGGCCCCTCGGACCGTTCAGCACAAATCCAGAGCGCTCCGTTTGCTCGCTCGACGAAATGGTATCCGTCGAAGGTGATCACCTCGGCGGGCGTCCGGATCGCGATATCCACGGTCACCGGATTATCGACCTCGGGCGACAGTCCAGCACGAATAAGGACGACGTCGCTGCCGTGCTCGAGAGCGGCCTCGGAGAAGTCCATGAACAAAGGCGGATCTGCCGGCGTCACGCCGATCACCGTCTTGCAGTCCCCGAAGGAGATGCTGCTCGGCGGAAGATAGGCCGATCGGACCGTTCGGATCGGACCGGCCCAGGCCATCGCCACAAGCGGCAGGGCCAGCAGCCGGAGGGCGGGGTTGTATTCTTTTACGAGATTGAGGTTCATCGAGACTTCCTCTTTGCGAACGCCGGATCGGTCGATCCGACGGAAGCCTCGTTCTGATTTTCATCTTCCCGATATGCTTCGCCTCAATTTCAATCTTTCTAGCTACCGCCTTGGCGGAATGCGGCGGATCGCAGCCAAACGGCCGACCAGATGACGTCAGGCGATTTTCGCCGAACCGAAATACTGGTGGTCGTCCGACAGTGGTACGGAAGCTGGCAAATTGTCGCGCGCCGGCCTCCTGCCTTTCAGTCTCGCCCTCGCCCTTTTCCAGAGCCTATCGGCGGTCCATCACTGATCGACGGTCCCTTCGCCATGAGACGCTTTAGCGTAGGAGCAGCTTCGTTGCTCGCTTTCGCATTCTCAGCAGGCTCACGACGAGCGCTGTTGTCTGAGCGGCCAGCTGTCGTAGAATCAGCCAATTCTGACTGATTTGATTCTCTTGCCGCTCGGTCAACTGGTTCTGGTCCATGCCCCGGCTGACGGTTCGCGCTTTCCTGATTTGCCGCCTTGCGGCCGTCGTGATCAACCGGCGCCCCGCCTAAGCCATCTTTTTGATTGCCAATAGCTACGTCGGGCGAAACACCATCCTTCGTAATTCTGCCTTTGGCGCGGACCAAACCAGGGATCGTAGGCACAGACGGGACGGGCTCCGCCCGTTCAGCCGAATGCGATCTGGCCTCTGCGAGCCTCGATGTGCCGCGCATTGCGGACGGCTCTGTTGACCCGGCCCCATCGATCCTATCGATGGCGTTACGAAGATCATGGGAGTGATTCCTCTTGGCGTTAGCGAGATTCGAAATGGGTGACGACAAACCCTTTTCCGAAGCCGGGCGACCGATCGAATGCCCGTCACCTGCTTCATCGATGAACTGCCTCAGATGCTTTCTCTCGGCCAACTTCAAAGCTTTTTGGCGTGCAGCTGCAGAACCGTTGAGGGCAAACTTTCTGTGGAATACGATCGAAGCCATTTGCATCGCAGCGATAAGCACTTCCTCGTCATCATTGCCGGCCACATCAATCCTATCGGACCGAATGATGAAGGCCGGTTCTTCGCGGTCGTTACGCGAATAGTATAGGCCATCATACCTTGCTTGGCACACGAAGCCGGGGGTTTCTGGGAGATCCTTCGTATCGGTTATTGCCGCGCCGGTCAGATAGAGGCCGAGCTCCTCGCTCCTCCGCGCACTCGTTGAAAGAGGTTGGGCTGAACCGGTTACAGCTCGATCGACTTCGGAGACAACGTCACCTCGGACTCGACGCGTCCTGCCTTGGGCATCGTTCGATCCGTCCGAAGGTTGCGGGGGAATCTCAACCCCGCTCGGGTTGGTGCAAAGCAACGAAGCAGTGCGATCAGTAGGCTGGCCGTGTCCTTCGATAACCTGGGAATGAAGTGCAATCCGCTGGTTCTGGTCGGCGGCGCGGTAGAAATCGTGCTCGCCCGCAGTTGCTATATACGGCAACTGCGGAAGCTTCGGCACGGATCCAAGCGCACCGACATCCTTTAGCGTCCCAATAGCTTTCGTCAGACCGGAAACCTCAAGCGATTGAGATAGAACCTTGACCAGCGGGAATTGCAGATTAGCAGCGATAGCTAGCTTTCGGCGTCTCGCCCGCTCGTTCTCATCAGCGCCCTGCTCCTCGCGATTCGGCTGCGAGATAAGGGGCGAGCCATGGATCGCCGGTTGCGAGCTGGCACGTCCAGTGAAGCGGCCAGCGCCGTTATCAATAGTGGGAGTGTCGAGAGCGGCAGGCTGCGGCGCCTTAGACTCTTTGGGTTTCGGCAAAGTGTTTTCAGTTTGCCGAAGGGCCCGCCGGTCCCGTTCGGCAAGAAGGAGCTTCTGAATCTGTCGGTCGGAGAAATACTGCTGCATCAGTGTGTCGATCGAGGGCGGGACCAATCGTCCAAGCCGCACACCGCCAATATCTATAATCAGGAAGTCAGGATCCGCTGCATGCTTCTCAATCCATGCAACCAATCGACCGCGCTTTGCATCGTCGTATTGCGAATGCACTTGTCTTGGCGCCGGGTTGCTTCGATTCGCGCGTGGGACGTAACGTAGCTCTTCCTGTTGCGTGAACTTGACTGCTTGCTCTGCAACCGGGCCGAGCATGCTTTGGAACGCCTCGCGTATCCGATTCTCCAGCCGATCGAGCTTCCTCGTTTCAGCGGCGATCTGCTGCGCAGTCGGACGCAAGCTTTCAACCCAAGCGACATGGGCCTGAGCATCCGCCATCAATTCCTCATCGCCAACACGGGCGTGCACCGGACACCTAGGCGAAGGGGTCAGCGTCCTGATGACCGTGTCAGCCCGCGATCGAACCGCATCGATAGCGACCTTGCCCAGCTCGTTCGAAAGCTGGCGTTCGATTTGCTCTTTCCGTAATTTCAGGAAGCGCTGTGATGCGACGACCGCCTTTCGATTAGCATGAAACAGAGGAAGGAACCTCTCCATCGCACCGACCTCTCTTCTAAACTCGGCAAGCGCTCGCCGTTCAGCGGTCGCAATCTCATCCGATACGATCCGTTGCGCATTGAGCAGCCCAACCTAGGTGATGGCGCCGCGTTTTTCCAGACCGATCGCACGCGATCCCATATGCTCCAGTGGCGTCAGCTCAACGCCGTTCTCCGCGTAGGTCCCCGGCAGATATTCTGCGATCTCTTTGCGACCTGCGCGGACCTGATTGACGATGTCGATGAAGCGCTGGCGAAAAATTATCGCCGATTGCCCCGGGTAGCGGACCTTCCTCTGGCGCAGGGGATAGGTGTTCTTGCCGTTCTTGCGGACGCAGTGCTCGAAGTCCCAGCAGTCGTGTTCTTCCAGCCATTGGGCTGGCCTGTCGTACGCATCGACGTGTATATGGAAATTGCGTTTGTCATTGGTCCTATCGGGCTGGTGGATCGCAGCGGCGACCATCATCCCATCTGCAGCAAGAGTCCCGCAGAACATTGTAAGGATTTGGTGGCGTTCGCTGGGTGAGAGACCCTGCGGTAATTCGCCGACAAACCTGATTTGTGAGCGCCCCGCCCGCCCCTGTTCCCATTCGACCTCGGCTTTAAGGTCCGGATACGCCTCGAGGTCGGAAAGCCAATCGTAAACCTGTTCAGCCGACCCGCTAGCGATCTGCGCGTGATAATCCCACTGCTCTTTTCTGCAGTTCCTCGCGGTCTCATCGGCGTCTTGCTTTGCCTTCCGCAATTGCTCCAGCATTGGAAAAAACCAATCGGGAGCATCCCGCTGGACAGCAAGCTGCTTAAGGTAAGCAAGCTTCGCAGTGGAAGCCTTGAGATAGAAGGTCTTCGGTTTGGCGTCAATCCTCTCGGCTGCTTCGAAAAGTGAGCGCTGCCGGGCTACGTCGCCTGGAATGTTCGTAAAATATGCCAGCGCGTTCTGCTCGGCGCGCACGACCTGTTCGTCCAACATATCGACATCGAGAGATTGTCCCGGGCTCTCGCAATCGTGTTGGCGTCGCAAATAATCCAAGTGCGAAGAGATGGTGAGATAAGCACCGCTACGCACATAATTGAAATGTTCGCTTCCGGTCATGCTGCCCTGCTTCGACCCGTGCTGCGTTCGGCCCGCCTTGCTGGGTTGTTCCTGAGCAGTTATCGTTTTGATGTCGAAGTGTGGAATGCGCTTGGCGCTGCTCTGGCGATCGCGCTTAATTAGCGGGCTCGGGATGCAGAGATCGAAGCCGGCGCGAGGTGTGGAGATAGGCTTACCTTTGCGCGAGGTGGACCCGCTTACGTCCGACTTCTGCAAACTGCGAAGTCCGCATCGGTGGAACGCGCCGATCGCTTCCTGATCGAGGAAGCGCCGGCGCGCGAGAATAGCCTCCAGCTGATGCTGGTAGAGAGGTAGGTCTCCATCGGTTTCTCTTTTCTGGACCATGAAACATATGGTGAACGTGCCGAAGCCGTAGCGCAAGATAGCTTTGTTCGATTCTTCGCCTTCCGGAAGCCTACTGGCTGGAGGACAATCCCGCCCAGATCGCCCCAAGCGATCGAAGGTAACGCACAGCAAATCGGCGGGACCGCCGCCGATTTGCGCTGTTGCGCCTCAGAATGGCCCGGAACCAGCCATTCATCTTTCCTCCTAGCTGGGCAAAGGAATCGCCAAAGCCCGACCATCACTCCACATTCTACATGCCGACCATCGACCGTGCAGATATCAACCATCGAACGCTCGCATGTGGGTCGGCTTTGCGCCCAATTCCAGACCTAACGACGGGCTCGCCTGCTCCCCAAAAGCGGCCACGCAACGATTGTCTTCCCGCGCACATGTGGTAACCACGTCGCTGTGCTCCGCTTGCTTTTCATCGCTCTCGTTTTCTCGCTGGTCATCCCGCGAGTGGCTTGGGGTGCGCATATCAGCGGGCATGAAGAGACGATCGCGACGGCAGAGTCACATGTTCATCATGGCGACCATTCGCACGAAGTGATCGATGACAAAATCGCCGAGCACGCGCACGACAGCTCCACTTCCGATGAGACCGAAGGTTTCGCGCACAATCACCTGCCGCTCGACGTGCTGTCGGTGATGGCGGATGTCGATGGTCCCGGATTCAGCATATCCGCTCCGTTTCCCGCGAGTTCGCACTCGCTTGACAGACGAGGCGAGGACCCTCCGACGAAAGCGCCCGGTTCCCTCTTGAGACCTCCACGCACCGCCTGACGTTCCTGCCGGGCTGTGGCCCGGTTGTCATGCTGTGTGGAGGATTTCATGCCCAAATTTCGGGTGCATCGCGCACCCTTTACGTCGAGCGTCGCGCTGTGCGCGTGCGTGTTTTTTGTTTCCATGCCGGTTACGGCACAGGATACCCCGCTGTCCGAAGATGTCGCGGTCGAGGGCGCCCTTGCCCGTGAAGGCTTAGCCGCGCGTGAGGACGCCGAGATCGCAGCATCCCTGGCCGAGATCGACAGGATCGGTCCGCGTGAAAACCCCACCGTCCAGCTTTCGCGCGAGAGCATGGGCGGCGATAGCGAGTGGGAACTGGGCATCGTCCAGCCGATCGACCTCAATGGCCGGCGGGGCACTCTGCGCGAAGCCGCGCGCGCGGAAGCGCGGGCGGTGGACGCTGACATCGAGCGCCGCCGCCAGCTTCTTGTTGGCGAAGTCCGGTCTGCTTATGTCCGTTGTGCCGCCTCGCGAGCCAGTCTCGATATCCAGCAGAGATATGTCACCGAACTGGAGGAGGCTGGACGGGTCTCGACAGCAAGAGCGCAGGCCGGTGACACTGCAGTTTACGATGTGCGCCGCGTCCGTGTCGAACAGCGCTCCGCTGACGCAAGGCTCGCCATGGCGCGAGGCGAAGTCGCCGGCGATTGCGCCGCGCTTTCCTCGCTCACCGGTATCGACGATCCCCAGCTCTCGATCGAAGCCATCACCAGCGTGGTGAGCGGCGGGGGAGAGGCTGACCGGGCGGATCTTGTCGCGCAGGAGCGCCGACTGACCGCCGCCACCCAGCTTGTCGAGGCGGCCAGACAGGCCCAACTGCCACAGATTGGTGTCGGAGCCGGTGTGAAGCGCGTCGATGACGGACTGGGGGTCTCGTATGGGCCGGTGGTCTCACTCGGCGTCAGCCTGCCGATCTGGAACGGCGGCGGCGCCGAGGTGCGCCGTTCCGAGGCTTTGCGCAACGCAAGAGAATCCGAGCTCCTGATAGCAAGACGCCGCGCCGAGGCGGAGCGAGCCGCTGCGGCGGCCCGCGCATCGGCAGCGCGCGAGGCCGCCGTGATGGCGGTTCAGGCCCGCGCGGATGCAGGTCGGCTCGGAACCATTGCGGACACCGCCTACCAATCCGGCGAAATCGGCGTCGTCGAGCTCCTCGACGCCTACCAAGCCGCGCGCGATGCCGATCTGTCGATTGTCGCGCTCGCACTCGATGCGGCCCTCGCGGCTGTGGCCTACGACCTAGCAAATGGAAGGACCTACCAATGAAGAAGATCATGCTTGCCGCCATTACCGCCACTCTGGCCCTCGCCGCCTGCGGCGAGACCGCCACCGAAGCACCGGAAGCGGCGGTGATGGAAGACGATAATGATGCTCCCGAACCGGTTGCGGAAGAAGCTCACGACGATGCCGAGCCGCACGACGAATCCGTTCCGCACGAACATTGATCGCGACAAGGCAGAGTAACCTTAGATGACCCGATTCCGTGTCCTCCCGGCCGCAATGGCCGCCGCCCTGTTACCCCTGACGCTCGCCGCTTGCGGTGACACCCCTGCTCCTGCCGAAGAAGCGCATGGGCATGGTGGAGGCGGAATCATCGTCACCGACCATACCGACACGACGGAGCTGTTCGTCGAGTTTCGACCGTTGGTGACCGGTGTCAGACGGCGGTTCGATGCGCATCTCACCTGGCTCGACAGCTATGAGCCGGTTACCGAAGGCACCCTGACCGCCGAACTGTCCTGGCCGGATGGCAGCGTCGATCGCGCCCCAGCCGAGCCGAGCGATGTCGAGGGAATATTCCGACCCCTGCTGACTGCGTCGAAGAGCGGTAACGCGCGTCTGCGTCTGGTGCTGTCGACGCCGCGAGGGGTGTCGGCGCATGATCTTGGGGAGGTGACCGTTCATGCAACCAGCGATGAAGGCGCCAAGGCCGTTCCTCCCCATACCGAAATTGCCGATGCGATCGCCTTCTCCAAGGAGGTTCAATGGCGAATTCCCTTCATGACGCAGGAGGCGGTCATGACTGAGCTGGCCGAAACCGTGCCGGTGATGATCGATGTGCAGATGCAGCCGCAGGCCGAGGCAATCGTTTCGGCGCCGGTAGACGGAATCGTCCGCGCCGCGCGAATCTACCCTTCGGGCAGCAACGTGAGCCGGGGCCAGACGCTCGCGAGCATTTCGTCTACGCTGGGCGGCGGCGAGGATGTGGCGACGCTCGACCTTGCGATCAGCGAAGCTTCCATCGCCCGCGACGCAGCGGCGCGCGAAGTTGCCCGCATGAACCAGCTGGTCGAGGGCGAAGCGGTGCCCGCTCGCCGGCTCGACGAGGCGCGAACTGGGCAAAGGCTGGCCGAAGCGCAGCTGCGCTCCGCACGCCAGCGCCGCAGTTCGGTCGCCGGGGGCGGAGCTGGCGTGCCCGTTGTCGCACCGATTTCGGGCGAGGTTATCGAAAGCACGCTCGTCCAGGGCCAAGGTGTTACGGGCGGCCAACAGCTTATGCGCCTTGGCAATCCAGCAGCGCTGTGGCTTGTCGCGCGCGTGCCTGAGAGCCTAGCGTCGCAGGTCGGCAATCCCTCGGGCATCGACCTTAGCCTGCCCGACCAGATCATCTCGCTGGGTCGCGGCGATGTGTCGCTTGTCCAGCGCGGCGCGGCGATCGACGCGCAGACCCGCACCCTTCCGGTGATCTTTGCCTGGAACAGCCGCGCGGTTCGCCCGGGGCAGCGACTGCAGGGTCAGCTGCGGACCGGCAATGCAACCGAGCGCCTTACCATTCCCGCCAGCGCCATCCTCAACGAAGGCGGGCAGGACGTCGTCTACGTCCAGATCGCCGGTGAGACCTTCCAGCGGCGGCCGGTGACGGTTCTGTCGCGCAGCGGCGATCTCGTGGCGATCGAGGGCCAACTTGAGGCCGGCGAACGCGTGGTGACACGCGGCGCCGCAGCGGTCCGGGCGGCGGCGGCAACGCCCGGTGCCTTCGGCCACGGTCACGCACATTGATGGATCCGCGATAATGTTAGAACGCCTCATTCGCTGGAGCCTCGACAACCGGGTAGTGATCTATGCAATCGCGATCCTGCTGACCGCATTCGGGGCCTGGATCGCGGCGCGCACGCCGGTCGACGTGCTTCCCGACCTTACAGCCCCGACCGTGACGGTGGTGGTCGATGCAAGCGGTTACACGCCGACCGAGGTCGAGCAGCGCATCACCATTCCGCTCGAAACCGCGCTCAACGGCGCGCCGGGCCTCAGACGAATCCGCTCCAACAGCACCACCGGGCTTTCGGTTGTGACGATGGAATACGACTGGGCGACCGATCCCGACCAGGCGCGGCTGGTCACCAACGAGCGGCTCCAGGTCGCGAGCGACGAACTTCCCGACGACGTCCCTCCGCCGCATATGACCCCGGCAAGCTCGGTCATGGGCGAGATCATGTTCGTCGCTCTGCGCTCCGATACGGCGGAGCCGATGGAGCTGAAGTCGATCGCGGATTGGGTGGTGCGACGACGGTTGATGTCGGTCCCCGGCATTGCCGAGGTCATGACCATCGGTGGCGACGAACGTCAGGTGCAGTTGCTAGTCGATCCGGCCCGCCTGTCGGCGCGTGGCATCGGTATGAACCAGGTCATCGAGGCCATGAGCCGCGCGAGCGCCAACCAGAGCGCCGGCGTGGTGGTGGAAAATGGCCAGGAGTTCCTGATCGAGAGCGTGGGTCGCGCCAGCGAGGCGGACGAGTTTGGCTCTGTGGTAGTCGGTCAAGCCGGCGGACTGCCGGTGCTCGCCCGCGAAATCGGCGAAATCCGTATAGGCGAAGGGCTCAAGCGCGGCACCGGGGCCTTCAACGGTAAGCCGGCGGTGATCCTGGCGATCCAGAAGCAACCTGGAGCCAACACTCTCGATCTCACGGATCGGCTGGACGACGTCTTTGTCGATCTCCAGCGCACCCTGCCCGATCGTATGGAGCTGGAGACGCAGGTTTTCCGCCAGGCGGATTTTATCGAGCGTTCGGTCAACAATGTAACCACGGCCCTGATCGAGGGCCTGGTGCTCGTCGCCGTCATCGTATTCATCTTCCTGATCAGCTGGCGCGCAACTGCGGTGGCATTGGCCGCAATCCCGGTATCGGTGGTCAGCGCGATCATCGTCATCAACTCGGGCGGCGGGTCGATCAACACGATGACGCTGGGCGGGCTGGCAATCGCCCTGGGCATGCTGGTCGACGATGCGATCATTGTGGTCGAGAACGTGGTGCGCCGATTGCGGCTCGAGCGGGAGAAGCCGGTTGAGGAGCAGCAGTCGGACATCGCCGTGGTCGCCTCGGCTACAAGCGAGGTGCAGGGCGCGATTATCTTCGCAACGCTGATCATTCTGCTTGTCTTCCTGCCCATCTTCGGCCTGACGGGTATCGAAGGGCGTCTGCTGCAACCGCTTGCCCTAGCCTATGGCGTGTCGCTGCTCGCCAGTCTGGCGGTTGCCCTGACGCTGACCCCCGCACTCAGCTATGATCTGTTGAGCCGCAAACCCGAAGCCGTCGGCAATGAACCCAAATGGGTCATCCGGATGAAGGGCTGGTATGGCGGCGTTCTCGACCGGTGGCTCATTCGCTGGAAGTCGCTGGCGATCGGCTCGGTGCTGCTGGTCGTTGTCGCCGGCATCGGTCTCGCGCTGGCAGGCCGCGCGTTCCTTCCAGAGTTTAACGAAGGGTCGCTGACCGTCAATGTCACGACCTTGCCGGGCACCAGCCTAGAGGACAGCGATCGTGCTGCCAGCGAGGTCGAGGCGGCGCTGCTGTCTCAGCCCGAGGTCGAGACCACCGCACGTCGGACCGGTCGCGCACCCGGCGACCCGCACGCCCAAGAGGTTTTCGCCTCGGAGATCGAGGCTACGCTCAGTGAGGATGCCCGCGACCGAGACGAACTGCTGACTGCCTTGCGCGAAGCGGTGGGCACAGTCCCCGGCGTCCAGGCGATCTTTGGCCAGCCGATCGGGCACCGGATCGACCACATCCTGTCTGGCGCTCGGGCGAATATCGCGATCAAGGTTTTCGCGCCCGACTCTGACACGCTCCAGCGCCTTTCGACCCAAGTCGAAAGCGCGGTGACGGCAATTCCGGGTGCGGTGGATGTCCAGAAGGACACCCAGAGCATGGTGCCCTACCTGCGGGTGCGGGTGCGGCGCGCGGATCTCGCCAACTACGGGCTGGCTGTCGAGGATGTCACCGGTGCGATCCAGGCGGCTATCGCCGGTGCCGAGGTCGGCCAGTTGGTCGAACAGCCGGTGATCACCGATGTCGTGGTGCGATACGACCCGTCGCAATACAACGATGCCGGGCAGATCGAGAACATGCTGCTCGCGGCACCGGGGGGGCAGCTGCTGCCGCTTGCAGCGGTGGCCGATGTCGTGCGCGATCAGGGACCCAACGCAATCACTCGTGAAAGTGTCGAGCGGGTCCAGCTGGTGATGGCCAATGTTCAGGGCCGCGATCTGGGCGCAGTGGTGACCGATATCGAATCCGCGCTCGATACCATCGATCTGCCGCAAGGCGCCCGGATAGAACTCGGCGGGCAGTTCGAGAGCGCCGCCAGCGCCACCCGAACCCTTCTGGCGTTGGGATTGATCGTGCTGGTGGGTATGTTCCTGCTGCTGCGCCAGGCTTTCCGTTCATCGAACGACGCCGCCTTGGTGATGGTCAACCTGCCGCTTGCGCTGGTGGGCGGGGTCGTCGGTCTCTGGCTGACCGGAGGAATTCTCTCCGTCGCCACGATCGTCGGCTTTATCACCCTGTTCGGTATTGCCACCCGCAACGGGGTAATGATGGTGACGCATATCAAGCATCTTCAGGTTCACGAGGGTGTAACCGATCTTGCGGAGGCGGTGCAACGCGGCGCCGAGGAACGGCTTGTGCCGATCCTGATGACCGCGATTTCGGCCGGTCTCGCCCTTGTGCCGCTCGCTATTGCAATGGGTGAGCCTGGCAGTGAGATTCAAGCGCCGATGGCGATCGTGATCCTGTGCGGCCTTACGAGCTCGACAGTGCTCAACATGCTGGTGCTGCCGGCGATCTACCTGAAGGTGACCCGCGACGGCTGGGGCGTGAACAATTTGCGCATAGCAGCCATGCGCAATCGCCGCGGACCGGACGAACGGTTGTCCGACGAACCGGCCTGACA
The DNA here is from genome assembly GCF_001678665.1 of Erythrobacter sp. QSSC1-22B. GTDB lineage: Bacteria > Pseudomonadota > Alphaproteobacteria > Sphingomonadales > Sphingomonadaceae > Qipengyuania. The sequence goes on along the minus strand of NZ_LZRP01000003.1, from coordinate 217,377 downwards.
GGAGGATGGTCTCATGGGTTATCTGCTGCTGAAAGCCGCGCTCTCGGGCCTGATCATTGCCATAGTCAGCGAGGTCGCTCGCTGTGCACCCGGTCTGGGTGCCCTCATCGCGTCGCTTCCCCTTATTTCGGTTCTGGGCATGATCTGGCTATGGCGCGACACCCAGGACACGACGCGCCTGGCTGAGCATTCGGCCGCCACGTTCTGGTTCGTGATCCCGAGCCTACCAATGTTTCTCGCGATCCCGTTGCTATTGAATCGAGGCGTCGCGTTCTGGCCCGCGCTTGCCATCGGCTGTGGCATGACCCTCGCTCTCTACATCGGGATGGTCTGGACGCTCGGTCAATTCGGCGTAAAGCTTTGAAGCTGAGGCTTCGATGGGCCCGACGGCAATTCGTTCATCAAAGTTCCGGTGTCACGCTTTGCTCGTCATATGTGGACTGTCCGCATACGGCCCACAATCGGCTGAAAAGCTCGGGCTGAGTAATCGGCAGGTTTCGGTAAGCAAGAGGGTGCCTCGCCATGGCCGCTGTTGGGTCGTTTCGCGACAGGCAGGTTTTCGTGAAAATCCTGCGATAGCAGCCTGATCGGTTTCGGGGTCATGACGAGCTACCAGGAACGGCGCTAAATGGGGTGGGAAGCTTCCGGTCCGCTATTAGGAGGCTAGAACGGGAAAGTGGAAGCAGGGCTGATCAGCCTGCTCAGCAGCGATCTCCGCAAAGGAATTGGACATGAGAAACAGATTAGAGACGGGCGATGCAGCGCTGCGAGCAAACGCAGAGTGTTTTTGCTTCACGCTCGATCGGGAATTGCTGGCACGAAAGCTCGAGACCGAAACCGGTTCAGAAGGTTTCGGCATCCGCCTCGCAGGCTCTCATCCTTACCTATTCGCAAACTCACCAGTCTTTCTGGCACCCGACAGCATGAACGCGATGAAAGCGGTCGTTGCGGCAGTTGAAATGGCTACCGCGCTGCCGCCGTTCCGGGCGGCAGTGCTCGAGTGGGCGCCTCAAATAGCTGCCGATGATTTTGGACCGGTCGGCGCATTGATGGGCTACGACTTCCACCTGACCGAAGCCGGGCCTGTTCTGATCGAGGTCAATACCAACGCAGGTGGCGCGTTCCTAAACGCCGCGCTCGCCCGCGCGCAGCGCGCTTGCTGTTTCGAGACGGCCAAGGCTGTTCGTCCAGATGAAACCGTGCTGGCTTTTGAGGAGCGCATCGGCTCCATGTTCGCAAGTGAGTGGAAACGTCAGGGGCGCAGCGGAAAACCGTCAGTTGTTGCGATTGTCGACGACGAGCCTGATGCGCAATTTCTTCATCCCGAATTTCTGCTCGCTAAAACGGCGCTCGAGCGCCAGGGCATTCAAGCACTGATTTTGGACCCTAGGGCACTGACAAGGTCAGCTTCCGGACTGTCGTTCGATGGGCTTCATATCGATTTGGTTTATAACCGGCTCGTCGACTTCGCGTTTAAGCACCCCGATCATGCAAGCCTGCGAAGCGCCTATCTGAAGGGGCTGGTCGTAGTCACACCAAACCCGCATGTGCACGCGCTATATGCCGACAAACGTAATTTGTCGCTTTTGTCTGACAGCCTGCTTCTTACCCAATGGGAACTTCCCTTAGACGCGGTAAACGTCCTTGATGCTGCTGTTCCACAAACAACAATCGTCACAGCCGAGAATGCAGAAACGCTCTGGGCGGATCGCCGCAATCTCTTTTTCAAGCCCGCCGGGGGCTACGGCAGCAAGGCTACCTACAGCGGCGCCAAGCTCACGCGGAAAGTTTGGACGCACGTCACTGCAGGGGGTTACATCGCGCAAACCTATGCGCCTCCGAGCATCCGCCGTGTAGAGCGCGATGGAGAGGTGCTGGAAATGAAGGTGGACGTCAGGCTCTACACCTACGATGGAACGGTTCTTTTGACAGCAGCAAGGCTGTATCGGGGACAGACAACCAATATGCGCACGCCGGGTGGCGGGTTTGCCCCCGTGCTCGAAATCGCACGCTGAAAGCAGGAGTTATACGAGATTGGATAGTCCATGCTCGTGAAAACCGCTCGCAAGGGCATCTTTGCCTGTCAACGAATTGCATCCGGACCTCGCTCGCTGCGATCATCGATCCTCGGCCGTAAGTTTCGAGCCGAACAACGATCGTTTTGCCAGCACCAACGTGAGGACCGGAACGATCAACCACATAAATATGGGCACCAGTCCGATGGTCGCTATCGTCGGCATCGTCTCGGAATAGGTCCAGCCCCAATTGCTCCTCAAAGCGAAATGTTCGACGACGACCGTTATGGCCATTCCGACGCTGAGGTAGATCGCCAGCGGACGAATGCGCCACTGTCGCAACCAGAGGCTATTGGGCGCAAACCTTGTCGCTACCCAATAGGCAAATACCATGATTCCTGCGTCTCCGAACGTGGCTAAAGCGCAGTTCCTGGTCGCCTGAGAAGTCGAGAGGCCGCCCATTTCGTAGAAGGGCATCTGCAGCATTTCCCACAAGAACGCCAAGAGGAAGCCATTTATGGCGATCCAGGCTTCCGGCTTCTCGAGACAGTTCCGCATATACCCCCCTGCTCAATCTAGGGCCCTGCCCACCCAAAGGCCAAAGCTGCGAAATTCACTCTCGCCCCTCGCGGGATTGCCGCGAAAGAAATATCCATTCGGCAGCGAATACCAGCAAGATCCCTCCGAAGGCGTAAGCGACAATCACCGGATCCGAACGAAGCTTGATCATGGTGAAAGCGGCGAGGATCACTCCATCGGCAGCCAAGGCTGACAGAAGGACCGTCGCCTTCGCGCCGATTTCGTGGCGCAGGTGACGAAAGACGCCCCAGTGGACCAGCATATCCATGACCAGGTAGAAAAATACACCCAGCGAAGCGGTCCGTGACAGGTCGAACAGAACGGCGAGCGCCCCTGCGACCACGACCGTATAGACCAGCATGTGGCTGCGGATGCTGCCGCTCATACCGAAATGGCTGTGCGGGATCATCTTCATCTTGGTCAGCATCGCGAGCATGCGCGACACGGCAAAAACACTTGCGATGACGCCGGAGGTTGTCGCCGCAAGGGCGATGATGACCGTGAAATAGAAACCAACCTGGCCAAGCGCCGGTCTGGCCGCCGCAGCCAGCGAGTAATCCCGTGCTTCCACGATCTGGCCAATAGTCAGGCTCGAACCGACGGCCAGAGCGACAAGCAGATAGGTAGCGATACAAATGATGATCGAATAGATTATCGTCCGACCGACGTTACGGTGTGGGTCGACAATTTCACCGCCGCTGTTGGTGATTGTGGTGAACCCTTTGAAGGCAAGGATGGAAAAGGCAACTGACGCCAGGAATGATCCTCCACTCGCCATCGACGCATCTTGGGTGAACGCGCCCGAGAACAGGCCGCTCGCCCAGATGGCGGTCACGGCGAAAATGGCGATGCCACCGATTTTGATTGCCGACATGACCAGCGAAAATCCGCTGACCGAGCGATTGCCCGCTGCGTTCACCAGATAGGCGAACACAATTAGAGCCAAGGCCAGCGTGGACAGAAGCAAGCTGTTCTGTTCCATGCCGAATGGACGCAGCGCGTATGTGGCAAAGGTTCGCGCGACCAGGCTCTCGTTGATGACCATCGAGAGCGCCATGAGGAGCGATGCGGAAGCTGCCACCACCCCTGGACCATAAGCCTTTTGCAGTATCATCGCGATCCCGCCGGAGGACGGCCAAGCGTTGGACATTTTTATGTAGCTGTATGCGGCTAGAGCCGTAACCAGCGCGCCGGCCACGAACGACAGGGGGAACAGGGGACCTGCAAGTTCGGCGATTTGTCCGGTCAGCGCGAAGATGCCCGCGCCGATCATCACGCCGGTGCCCATAGCGATGCCACCGTAAAGGCTTATCGTCCCCTTGCTCTCTTGATTATTATCGTGATCACCTCCTGCCGCATGACCCTCGTGCCCGGTCTCGGTCATACCTTGGTGCTCCGCAACCGCAGCGAGTTCAGCACCACCGAGATGGAGGATGCGCTCATTGCAAAGGCGGCGAACATCGGGCTGATGAGAATGCCGAAGAAGGGATACAGCACGCCTGCTGCGATCGGCACACCGGCCGTATTGTAGATTAGCGCGAAGAACAGGTTCTGCCGGATATTGCGCATGGTGGCACGGGCAAGTCGCCGCGCGCGCACGATGCCGTCGAGGTTTCCTTTGACCAAGGTAATCCCGGCGCTTTCGATGGCAACATCGGCTCCGGTGCCCATAGCGATACCGACATCGGCCTGGGCCAGTGCCGGGGCATCATTGACCCCGTCACCCGCCATTGCGACCTTGGCGCCCTTGGCCTGCAGCTCGCGAATAATTCGCGCCTTGTCCTCGGGGAGAACATCGGCACGGATCTCATCGATGCCGAGGCGCGCGGCTACGGCCTTGGCCGTTCGTTCATTGTCGCCGGTGGCCATGATGATCCGCAGGCCGAGCGCATGCAGTTCCTTGAGCGCAACAGGGGTGGTTTCCTTGACCAGATCGGCGACGCTGACCAGACCCGCAACCTTGCCGCCGACCATCACAAACATGACAGTCTCGCCTTCGTCACGCCGGGCATTTGCCTTACCCGTCAGCGCCCCTGCCTCTAGACCCAAATCGCGCACCATAGCGATATTGCCCAGCGCTACAGCCTGGCCCCCGACTGTGCCTTTGACGCCCTTGCCGGTGATAGCCTCGAACTCACTGGCTTCGTCTATCGCCACGCCGCGCTCTTCCGCACCGCGCACGATGGCTTCGGCCAGAGGATGCTCCGATCCACGTTCGAGCGATGCGGCCAGTCGCAGGACTTCGACTTCGTCAAAGCCCTCCTCGGGCATTACCGCGACCAGCCGCGGCTTGCCTTCGGTCAAGGTGCCGGTCTTGTCGACGATCAGCGTGTCGATGGTCTCGAACCGCTCGAGCGCCTCGGCATTCTTGATCAGAACGCCGACTTGCGCGCCGCGACCGGTCGCGGTCATGATCGACATCGGCGTCGCCAGGCCGAGCGCGCAGGGGCAAGCGATGATGAGCACCGCAACCGCGGCGATCAACGCATAGGAGAGCGCCGGTGCCGGGCCCCAGATTGCCCAGCCGATAAAGGCGAGAACAGCGATACCGATGACGGCAGGAACAAACAGGCCGGCCACCTTGTCGGCATATTTCTGGATCGGCGCGCGCGATCGCTGGGCCGCCGCCACCATGCCGACAATCTGCGCCAGCATGGTTTCCGACCCAACTCGGGTCGCTTCGATAATCAGGGTGCCAGTGCCGTTGATGGTCGCTCCGGTGACATCATCGCCGGCGACCTTTTCCACCGGAACCGGCTCGCCGCTGATCATGCTCTCGTCGACCGAAGAGCGTCCGTCGTGCACAAGGCCGTCGACGGGCACCTTGTCCCCGGGACGGACGCGCAGCCGATCTCCTACGGCAACATCCTCGAGCGCAACCTCTTCCTCGGTCCCATCGGCCCGGATGATCCGCGCGCTCTTTGCCGCAAGGTCAAGCAAGGCGCGGATAGCCTTGCCCGTGCCTTCGCGAGCACGCAGTTCCATGACTTGGCCAAGCAGGACCAGGGTCACGATCACCGCTGCCGCCTCGAAGTAGACGCCCACATTGCCTTCGGCATCGCGGAAACCGGATGGGAAGATACCGGGCGCAATAATTGCCACGACACTGAACAGCCAGGCGGCCATCACACCCATGCCGATCAGCGAAAACATGTTGAGGTTCATCGTCCGGAAGGAATTCCAACCGCGCAAAAGGAACGGCCAGCCGCACCAAAGGACCACGGGCGTGCCCAGAGCAAATTCGATCCAAAGCGTGGTGCGTTCGCCAATCGTATCGCGAATGCCAAGGCCGAGAAACGGCCCCATGGTGAGAATCAACAGCGGGATCGTAAGCACGGTCCCCACCCAGAACCGTCGGTTAAAATCGACCAGCTCGGGATTAAGGCCATCTTCGGCCATTCCAGCTGATTCCAGTTCCAAGCCCATTCCACAGATTGGGCACGATCCCATTTTGGTTTGGCGCATTTGTGGGTGCATCGGACACGTATAGACCGTGCCGGTGAATCCCTCTGGCACCTGATCGTAGAGGCCATCGCTCTGTTGGTGGTCCTTCTGGACATGCGAAGCGTGACCTTCGGTAGGCGCGCCGCTTTGATGGCCGCCGTCCGATACGAGATGCATTCCGCATTCCGGGCAATCGCCCGGCTCGTCCCGCCGGACTTCAGTATGCATAGGACAAATATAGCCGCTCATGACGGCCGTCCACGCCCGAAGAAGCGATAGAGCGGCACGATCAATACCGCGATATACCAGCCATACAGAAAGCTACCGACTGCGCCTGCGATGAAGCCGGACCAAGTCAGCCATTCAAACCCCGGCAGCAGCGGAGCCCACGCCTCATGCATATGGAATCGGCCGGGCAGCAGCAGGCCGAACGCAACACAAACAAGAAAGCTGAGGAGAATGAAGACGCTGAGCGTCCATCCCCAGTGGACAATTTGGCGGCCAAGTGTAGGATTTTGCATGTCTAACTCCCTTGGTGCAGCTGGTGTCTGGGTGCGACCACAGGGCTGCTCCTGCGGGGATGAGCACAGTCTCTGCGGCGTCAGTCCGTGCGAAACCGATCTGCGCGTTCAACCAGATCAGTTATGTGATCGGCGGCATGAATAGTCAGCTCATGCTGGGTGTATCCCGGTCGAGGTGTAATGAGAGCGGCCATCTCGCGTGCCATCCGGCGCTGCTGCTCTGACCCCTCTGCCAGAACAGCGATCATAAGATTTTCAAGCGCGATGACCCGGATACGCAGATGAACCAGTTCGGTGTTGGTCATATCAGGGACAGCACTGGCAGCAATCTGAGCCATAGAGGCGTTCGCACCCCCCTCATTGTCCCATCTCGCCAGCGCACGTTGGCGAATTTCGGATAATTCTTCGGGCGTATTCCGGTGTCGCCCATCCCCCTCTTGGCTTTTGATGCCGTTTGCCATCAATTCCCCGTTTCTGTGATTTGCACTGGCACCGCCTGCAAGATGGGGGCACCCGACGTAACTGGCTGTGCCTCGAGATCAGCGATCAGTCGTTTCATTTCCGAAATTTCCCTGACCTGCGCTTCGATGATGTCATCCGCCAAAGCACGAACGCGTGGATCGCGGATTTTCGCTCGCTCGCTGGTCATGATCGCGATCGAGTGATGCGGGATCATCGCGCGCATGTAGCTGACGTCATCGACAGTCTCTTGGCTACGCACGAGGTAGAGCGAGCCAGCAAAAACGAGGATCGATGCGCCGACAATTGTCAGCTTCGCGGACGTTCCGTCATACATCTTCCACATGAAGGCGAGCATGATAATCGCCATGACTGCGCCCATATAGACAGCCATCCAGGCGCGCGTCTGACTGTAGAAGATATGGTCGAGTGCGTAGGTATTGAGATACATCAGGCCGAACATCACGACAGTCGAAGTCGCTATCATCGCCAGAAAGCGGGTGTAGGTCATGGCATCTCTCCCATAGGTTCCAACAGCATCCACAGGGCCATGGCCACCATCATCACATTTTCCGTCAAAGAAATAACGCCCAGGGGAACCCGGCTGTCCCCACCGACGCAGGCGCACTTGATCTCGCGTTTCTGCACATAGACCGCGTAGAACACGGACGCCGCGCCGATACCGCCGATAAATAGCGCGACTGGAATCGACAGCCAATCGAGCGCGCGTGCCAGCATGAGCACGCCCGCCAGCCCTTCGGCAAAAGGGTAGATATAGGCATAGGGGAGCCAGCGCCGCGCGAGTAGATCATAGCCGAGGAACATCGTGGCGAAGGATTCGACGTCCTGCAGTTTTTGGATCGCTAAAACGCACATTGAAATCGCGATGAACCACTCGCCGCTGCGCACGGTAAGCAGCGCGCCTGTCGTCGCCCAACTTCCGGCCAACGCCATCAGCGCCGCTATGGCAAAGATTGCGATCACCGGGCGGTAGCTTACAGCGTCGGGATTGCGCACCGGTTTGCCAAGATGGCGGCGAAGATCGTCGTGACCACCGATGCGTTTGCCATCGATGAAGGTCTGCGGGGTCGTCTCTACACCATGCTCGGCCTTGAACGTGTCGGTCGCTTCACGCGTTGTCAGCCAGCGATCGTCAACAGCGTAGCCCGAGCTTTCAAGCAGGTATTTGCTTTTTAGCCCATAAGGACAGACATGCTTGTCCATCACCATGCGGTATAGGGTCGCCGTCCTGCTTGCGGTCATCGTTTGACCTTTTCAAACAGGTCGATCAGCTCATTAAATTTAACACGCTGTTCGAAAGCATCGCCCGATGCGATCGCTTCGGACACGCAGCACGCCGCGTGATCCTTCAGGATCTCGCTTTCCACCTTTAAGAGCGCAGCTTTTACCGCCTGCACCTGATGCAGGATGTCAATGCAGTAACGCTCGTCGGCGACCATTTGGCCCACGCCTCGAACCTGGCCTTCGATGCGCTTCAGCCGGTTGAGAATGGCAGTCTTGTCTTTTGTCATCGGCTCCCTCTTACCCCTTGCAATACCATAGGGGGGTATAGTATCACCTCGCCAAAGGATGAGCAAGACAATGACGAATCTAGTTTCGCGAAGGACTCTTCTGGGCGGTTTGGGTGTCGGTGCGTCCATGCTGGCGATCCCCGCATGGGCGCAGGGCCATAGCGTCCACGGCAGCAGTCACGGACGCGGGGGCCCATTGATCCCGGCAGGATTTGGCGAGCTTAGCGGCGACGTTATCGACCTGACTGTTGGCAGCGGCCACCGCATTGTCGAGGGTCGGCGAGGTCCCGGCATTGCCGTGAATGGCAGCGTTCCGGGTCCGCTCATCCGGCTGCGTGAGGGTCAGAATGTCCGCTTGAACGTCACCAACCATCTCGACGCGGACACCTCAATCCACTGGCATGGCCTGCTCTTGCCGTTCCACATGGATGGTGTGCCGGGGATCAGCTTCCCAGGCATCAAACCACACGAGACATTCGTGTATGAGTTTCCAGTCCGGCAGGCAGGCACCTATTGGTATCACAGCCATTCGGGGCTCCAGGAGCAGTCGGGTCATTATGGACCCATGATCATCGATCCAGCGGGCGCGGAGCCGGTCGCTTATGACCGCGACTACATCCTTCTTCTGAGCGACTTCACCACACTCGATCCGCATTTCATCATGAGCCGGTTGCGCACCGGAGAGGGCTACTTCAATCGGCAGCAGACGAGCTGGACTGACGATTATCCGCTGTCGGGCGAGGAGCGCCGGATGTGGGCCGAGATGCGTATGCCCGCGACCGACATCATGGACATCGGCGCACCAACCTATACCTTTCTTGCGAATGGCCGCGGCCCCGAGGAAGGCCTCGAATACCTGTTTCGTTCCGGCGAACGAGTGCGCCTGCGCATTATCAACGGTTCGGCGCAAAGCTTCTTTAACGTCCGAATCCCTGGCTTGCCGATGACCATCATTGCTGCAGACGGGCAAAACGTTCAGCCGGTCGAAGTCGATGAGTTTCAGATTGGCACCGCCGAGACATATGATGTCATCGTCGAGCCGGGCAAGGCTGAAGCGTATGCCATCGTGGGTGAGTCTATGGACCGGTCGGGCATGGCGCTGGCGATGCTGGCGAGCCGTCCCGGTGCTCGAGCTGCCGTGCCAGCCCTGCGCGATCCGCCACTGCTGACGATGGCCGACATGGGTATGAACCATGGCTCGAGCGATATGGACCATGGCGCGATGAACCACACGGCTGCGAACGAAGGCGCGATGACTGGTGTCGCGGCCGAGACCGGTTCAGACGCCATGGATCACACGGCCATGGGTCATGTGCCTCCGGCGGAGCCGAGTGTCGGTGCGATGGCTGGTATGGCAATGGGTGGTCACAGCATGGACGCCATGAGCATGCGGGACACCTCACTCTTGCCCCCAGACGTCAAGGTAGGGCCAGGCGTCGACATGGTGTCGATGTCGCCTGTCGATAAAACGGGTGATCCAGGCATCGGCTTGAGCGAGGTTCCACACCGGGTGCTCAACTACCGGATGCTTGCCGCCCTTGAACCAAACCGTGACACGCGGGAGCCCTCTCGCTTGCTGGAAATTCACCTGACCGGCAACATGGAACGCTATATGTGGTCGTTCGACGGCCAGATGTATTCGGCGATCAGTGACGTGCCAATCCGCTTCGCATGGAATGAGCGGGTGCGGGTGAAACTCGTCAACAATACAATGATGGGACACCCCATTCACTTGCACGGTATGTTCTTCGAGGTTGTGAACGGCCAAGCTCCAGCGCAACAGCCGCGCAAGAACGTGCTCGTTGTGCAGCCCGGAGCCAGCGCAACCTTCGACCTGACTGCCAACGAACCAGGTGATTGGGCTTTCCACTGCCACCTCCTATACCACATGCATGCCGGCATGATGCAGACGGTCACTGTGGTTGGGCCGGAGGGCGCAGCATGAGATCGCATGCTCTAATGCTGCCCTTGCTCGGCAGCGCCTTGCTCGCGACACCGACACTGGCGCAGGACCACGGCACCATAGATCATGGGCAGCATGCGGGTCACGCCACGCCCGAGCAGTCCGAAACAGCGGAACCCGAAGCAACCACCACGGATCCGCACGCCGGTCACGCCTCTTCAGCGACTGGTTCGGCCGAACTTCCGAACTCCATGGACCACAGCCCGATCGACCACAGCACGATGGACCATCGCACCATGGACCACAGCGCTATGAACCACGGACAGATGGAGACATCAATCTCTCCCGGACCGGAGTTTGAGACCCCACCTCCACCAGAGGCGGGTAGCGGGCCACCTCGCGCTGCAGATGCGATTTGGGGTGCCGACGCTATGAGGGACTCCCGGCGCGATTTGCGCGAAACGCATGGCGATTTCTCCGTGTTCTGGTTTCAGGGAGACCGGCTTGAAGTGCAAATGCGGGAGGGCGACGACGGTTATCTTTGGGATCTACAAGGCTACTATGGTGGCCCGACCAGCCGGTTCTGGTTCAAAAGCGAAGGCGAAGGCCCTTTTGGCGAGCGGGTGGAGGACGCCGAGGTGCAGGCGCTTTACTCGCGTGCCGTCGCGCCTTTCTGGGACATCCAGGCTGGGTTGCGGCAGGACGTGGCGGGGCCAGACACCACTTATGCGGTGCTCGGAATCCAGGGTCTCGCTCCCTATCTTTTCGAGGTCGACGCAGCGCTGTTCGTCTCTCATCGCGGCGATGTAACCGCCCGGATCGAGGCCGAGGTCGATCAACGGATCACCCAGCGGCTCATCCTGCAACCGCGCGCCGAAGTAAGCCTGTCAGCACAGGACGTCCCGATGCTGGGCATCGGTTCAGGCATCGACAAGGTCGAGGCTGGTCTAAGGCTACGCTACGAAATCACCCGCGAGTTCGCCCCCTATATCGGTGTTGAGCAAAGCTGGCGGGTGGGTGGCAGCGCTGATTACGCGCGCGGTGCCGGAGAAGACCCGAGCGTTACAAGTTACGTCGCCGGCATCCGGTTTTGGTTTTGACGAGAAGGATTACACCCATGCGTTTTCAAGCACTCATTGGCGGCGTCGCCTTAGCCGCCGCGGCCCTCGCCGCTCCTTCAATTGCTCTGGCTCACGCCAAGGTGGTGGCTTCCAGTCCGGCGCAGGGATCCACCGTCGCCAGACCGCGCTCAGTAACACTAACCTTCAGCGAAGCGCTGCTTCCGCCCACGGCTGCAGCCAGCGTCGTCATGACGGCGATGCCTGGCGTCAAAAACCATGGGGAGATGGCAATCCGCAACTTCACAACCGGCTGGTCCAACGACAACAAGACGATGACTGTGAAGCTGCGCCAGCCGCTGCGTCCGGGAACATACGACGTGCGCTGGCAGGCTGCGGGTGCGGACGGTCATCGGATGAAGGGTTCGGTTACCTTTACCGTAGGCTGAGCGCGGCGCGATGGATGATTGGCTGCACCCGCTACTGCGGTTTGCGCATTATGCCCTGCTACTTGGCCTGTTCGGACTGTTAGCCTTCCGCGAACTGTGTCTCGGGAGGCTTGCTGCGACCGGAAGCCTGCCGGAGTTGCGTGGCATCGTCTTCACAGGCGCCATCGTTGCGCCGGTGATCTCCGCTGCGTTAATCCTCGTGGCGATTGCCGAAATGATGGGGCAGCAGGTCGCGGCGCTGGAGTGGGCGACAATCGAGGTCATGGTCGCGTCGACCAACTTGGGCTGGGCTTTCGCTGCGCGGCTTGCGCTGCTGATCGCCGCAATCGGTGCGCTGGCGTTGCCGCCGAAACCCTGGAGCCGGGCAGCAGCCGCTATACTCCTAGGCTTGGCCATAGCGACCCTGCCCTGGAGTGGTCACGCGGCCGCCAACGAGGGCGTGTTGGGCCTGTTGCACCGGCTGAACGACGCGCTGCACCTGCTGGCATCGGGGTTGTGGCTAGGCGCGATCGGATGGTTCGCGTATCTGGTTTTGGCTGCGCATCGACAGCCAGACCGCCCAGTTACGGCCACCTTGCTGGAAACAATGCACCGCTTTGCTCCATTGGGTGCGACGCTAGTGGGCATCGTCGCCGTGACCGGCATTTTGAACGCGCACCTCGTGTTCGGACTCGAGATGAGCATCGCGGTTTTAGGAACGCCCTACGGCGTTCTGCTGGCAATCAAGATCGCCTTGGTTGGCGCGATGCTTCTGTTCGCCGCGCGCAATGCGCGGCTCGGTCCTCGCGCCGCGCGGGAGAGCTTGGATGGACGGCTGACTGCTGCGTCGTTGCTGCCGCAACTACGCAGCAGCTTGCTTACCGAGTTGAGCTTGGCGGCGTTAGTGATCGGCTGCGTCGCCCTTCTAGGCTTGATGTCGCCCATGGCGTGAGAGCGCCCAATGGCTGCTTTTGAGTCGCTTCGAGAAATTCCGCTTCTGGCAAAATGGAGGCGATAGCTGCCCGGCAGGTTTAAGGATCGAGCCGCTCCGCCCCGAATGACTGAAAGTGGGGTGGTTTTGCGACGGTCGGGTTCAACTACCGAGCCGGAAAAAGCAGACACTCGGTCTAAGCGCGTCGCAAAATGGTTAGGTGAGATGGCGGAGAACGAAATCTGCTCGTTCCTCGACGCTGATTCTTGGAACGATGATCGTTTCGTAGTCAAGCTCTTGGTAGGCGATAGTAAGGCGATCATATTCCGAGATAGCCTCGTTCAGACTATGTTGCCGCTCATCATCGTTCACGTAGATTTCAGGCCAAGGAGGCACCAAGAAAACCTTTTCGTGATAACGCTCGAAGAACGCTAGCACTTCGTGTATTGATCGCCCTGTAACCTGCTGTAGAGCCACAGCAGCGTCCACCAAACCACGGTCGAAGAATACCCAACCGGTTTCATCTGCAGAACGCTTTTTGTCGGCACCCGCAATGTCGATAGCTCGCTTCGCGAATGCGGTCAGGTCGATCCAAGGCAGTGCTGTACCATCACCGCGCAACTCTTCTTCTACAATCTTACGACCTGGTTCGGGCACACCCACAAATCCTCTACGGCTCAGTTCCGCGAGGAGAGTCGATTTCCCGCCACCCGAACATCCGGAAAGTATGACGTGAAATGATCCCAAAGTACCTCTCCTTCAATGTCGGTTTTCGGGCAATGGTAGGGCAGCGCGCAACGTCGCAAATTAGGGTCGTTTCGCGACAGGCAGCTTTTGGTAACAATCTGACGATAGCAGCCTGGCCGGTTTTAGGGTCGTGACGACCCACTGGGAACGACGTGAATTGGGTGGGGAGCGGACGTTTAGCTTGGGACCAGAAAGGCTTGCTCAAGGCTATCGACGAGACCGCCCAGTTCCGTATCAGAGAGACGAGCCGGGGACTGCTCTTTTTTAGCCAGATAGGCGAAGGCGAACCATTCCTCGTTAGCGCCGAGCAGCACCACGACTTCCGAACCCCGTCGCTTACCTCTGATCCCATAGCCCGTCGCCGAAGATGCTTTGCATTTGATGTCCGTCACTTCGAACTGGCTCTGCATGATTGCACTCGCCGTCGTGCAAAAGGCTGGAGGCTGCGCAGGCAGGGAGGGAGTAGCAAGCCAGTAAGGCTCGGGTGAGGCGGTGGTGTCGGAGTGTCTGCTGCCCGCCTCTGGGGGTTGGCAGGAGGAAACGAGAATAGCCCCCCACCCAATTGAGAGGTTCAATGCCCGCCTCGAAAAGCCGAAGTTCCCCATTCGCCAAGTCTGCTCCCGAACGCGAATGGCCGCAAGTGGGTCGTTTGCTGCCATGCCGCTTTCAGCAGAGATAGAGGGCAAGCTGCCGGTCCGCTCCTACGTGTGCGCGCTCACGCTGCGAACGTCCAAAATTGGGGTGGCAAGCTGACACTCCGCCACACAGCAAAACGCCGCCAGCCTTTCGACCAACGGCGCTTGAGCTGATCTGAAAAGTGTAATCAGGCGTAGGAGACCGTAACCTTCCGCCTCCGCTTTGCAGAACGCATCGCGCCACCGACGAAGCCAAAGCCAAGCAGCATCATCGCCCACGTCGATGGCTCGGGCACCGCGCCAGCGCTGCCGATGCCGACCTGAATACCGTGCCAGTATTCGTCGAACGTGTCGGTGTAGGTGAGGCTGGTGAACGTCCCCGAGAATTTCAGGATACCGTGCAACTCGCCATCGCCGAACACCGTCGTGTTACCGTTGCTGACGACCGCCGTGCCGCAACCCCAGTATCCGCACCCATCGGAATGGACGGTGAACGGCGCATTGAAAGTTGCCGTCTGACCGTTCCAGCTGTTGAGCGCGAGGTAGATGTCGGTGACAGCCGATCCAAACACGATCGTCTTCGTTCCGCTGGTGCTGGTGGCGATAATGTCCAGTGGATCGGGCCCCGTGAAAGGGCCATCGCCGCTGGGGAACGGGTTCCAGTATTGAATACCGGCCCCACTGACCCGCGTCGGAGCGACGACATCGCCCGTGTAGGTTATGCCAACACCGCCGACCGTGCCCACGACAGTGTTCCCACCGGCTTGCGTCCAATCGGTCCAGATGATCGCCGCCGATGCGGCCTGTGGTAGGGCGAGCGCGAGTGTGCTGCCGATAAGTAGAAGTCCGTGTTTCATGTGCGTGCTCCCTTCTCCTAGCCCCCGCGCGATTCTTCGCGTCGGCAACTCGTTTACGCCCGTGAGAGAGTATTAACATGACTTAACCATCATCGCGAGTCTTGGTTTTCGCTGCTCACTCCGGGTTGGAAGTTGCCAAGCAGCAAGGCACCCGCAGCAAATACTTCCACTTCTTCAACGACGGGGTTCGGAGCATTGGCAATGGAAACAAAATCCTACTCTGGTCCAGTGCTTGGGGTTAACAGGCGAGCAGCTGAGAACGGCGCATATCTCATCGTAAGCGTAGTTCGATTAAATAGCAGCTTTCGGGAAACCAACTGGCTGACCGAGTGTCCACACATGGGTCGGTTGCTGAAGGGCAGGTCTTGGCTGAACACCGGGTAAAGCCGAACGTCGGCTTTCGGGTGCGCTTAACTGGGTGCAGCGTGACCGATATTGGGGTGGTAAGCGGACCAGCGTATCGCGCCTAGCCGGGCTTTAGAATTCTCAAGCCGACGTAATGATACTGGAGAAAAACCAAAACCGCACTGATTGGAAGCATGAAGAGTAGCTCAACCAAATTACCTTTTATGGCCGAGTAAATTCCGTAGGAAATAAGCAAAAGGGCCAACTCGGTCCCCCAAGCGAATACGCCATAGAGCTTTAGCTTCGCCGAGCACGCCGGACATTTGATCGGGTCAGAAAAGCGAGGGTAAGCGAAGGTGAAAAAGCTAATCCGTGAATTGCAGTTAGGACATTGTCTCATTTGGTTCCCGGCTCCCGCCAACTTGGATGCGCTGAGGCCAAGCAATCATATCCCCGTAAGTCGAGTTCGGCAAATGGGTCGCTAGCTGAAGGGCGGCTTTTTCCAGATCGCCGAGATTTCCTGCCTGTCTGCAAGCGACCCAATTCCGGGCATTCAGAGGAGCTGGCCTCTGACCTGTTTTTTTCAAACAGCGTGGCGGGTGACGCCTCACCAGGGCCTGGAAGCTCAGAAGCGATCTCTCGCTCGACCCCTCGCCTGTTCCTGAATGGGACATCCACTTCTAAGGATTCGCGCCGCGCCCGATAAGTAATCAAACCTACTTTGACTCGAATTTGAGTCGGACCGGTGGTGGAGCGAGATATGCGCAAGGCAGTTCTGATGGCGTTCGGTGCGTCGATTTGTGCGTTCGGGCTTTCAGCTCCAGCATCTGCCGCGCTTGTTCTCGGGAGCACTGATTGTGCCCTAGCGGATGTGACTCCGTCTGCAAGCGCATGTGGCGGCTGGTATAGAGGCAACCTGAACGGAGGCAGCCCAAAGATGAAAGCGGACTCCGCAACCGCTTTGAATGCGCTCCTTGGAACGAGCTATACCGGCCAAACTTTGACTTGGCTGGAGAATTTGGACAGCCTGAGTGGCAACAGCGTGAACTTTATGACGCCCCTATTTGGCGATACTGTGGTCAGCTTTCACGTTGGGGCGGCTCGTGGAAATCCTGCGGGTGTCGGATACCAGTCGACGGCCTTCTATCGTTTTGACGCCGGAAATGTCGCAGGTGGGTTTGGCAGCATTGGCTTTAATCTTGCCGGCCTCTCCAATTCCAGACTCTATTCGACGGGCACTGCTCCGGCAGTCCCTGAGCCCACCACATGGGCTATGATGCTGCTTGGTTTTGGCTTTGTTGGCGGTGCTATGCGGGCTGCAAAACGGCGTCAGAAAGTTACCGTCTCCTACGCTTGATTGGAACTCCAAGCGTATTGCAGAGCGCCGCTGATCGAAAGACTGGCGGCGTTTTGCTGTCCAGCAGGAATGTCAGCGAACCACCCCAGAATACGCCATTCGCGCTGAGATTTGCGCTTCCCGAAAGCTGACGGACAATGGAGCAAACCTTTGCAGACGTTCGGCGAACCAACGAGCGCTGACCGCTCCCTCGATCAACATTTGTGATCGCGCCAATACCGATCCCAGCGTGCTGCCCAGCCTCCGCTGACCATAGCGCAAGACAGATCACCGCCACGAGTAGACACGCACCAGGCTGCCATTCTGTTTCCGCCACCACCACCAACCGACAGACAACGCATCGTTGGACCTTCGACGGTGATGTGTCCGTGTGATGATCGACCCGTCGGCACTCCCACCAGCGACACTAATGCGTCTCGCGCGTCCTCGGCTGTCGCATCGGGGCAAGGATGGCCTACGCTACAGGTGCCGTCCATCTCACGTGCCGCAATGCCGGAAAGGCGAATGCGCGGTCCTTCCTCGCACCAGACCGGACCATCGCCATCCCATACCGCGACGGGTGTGCAATCGAAGGACTGACCAGCTGGGATGATGGCGATAGCGGCTAGGAGTGCGAGCATCTTCGCGATCTCCATCAGCTGTGAATGATTGGCAATCACAGACTTCGGATTACCGGTGCCATTCGACTCTAACTGGGTTGCCTGCGAAAGGCCTGCGCAGCTGGTAAGGGCTGTGCATGCAACGGTTGAAGCGATCAGGCCAATTGCGCATATCGTTCGGTAAGGACCGTTGTGAACCGCCAACGAACGCGCATAATGTTATGGCAGAGATTATGGCTGAACTGAAAGCTTCGTAAAAAAACAAATAGTATCAATCGTAATTAGCGGCCTCCGTCTCCGCCACTACTTTTTTGTTCCAGGCGGCCCAAGACCGTCCAGACCTACACGCTAGCCTTCACGATTCCGACATTTCCGAGTCCTACTCCTTCCAAGACGATCCGCCCTTGGCCAGATGCAAGTGGGGGGTAAATCGGGGGTAAGAAAAATCCGGATTCGGGGTATTGGATGCTGCCCGACAAAGCCGGGCGCGCAGCTAGCGCGAGGGACAAGGCATCCAGCTGACCGATAGCGGCGACGTGCGCATGGCTGTTTTATGGCAAGGGCGGTGGAAGCGAACGCTTTGCCAGAAGTCGCGCTCCAGGTCCTGCCGCACGAGGCACGGATTTCTTCCGGCGACTCTTCCAGACCACGCTTCGCCCTGCCGCGGACTATGGGCGATGCCTCTCGCGGATCATTGCCAACTGCAGCAAGCCCCCTTGGCCCGAACCGATTAATCTGGCCCCGAGAGGGCGCAATTATCGTGTTCTTTTGCGCGCATCGATCATGGCCCTTGTTCCTTTCTGAAAATTCGGTATGTTTTCTTCAAGAGCGTGGACCACCGCGCCAAAGCGGAGAGCGAACGATGGCGTGGGATTTCGAAACCGATCCAGAATTTCAGGAAAAGCTCGACTGGATGGATGAATTCGTCCGCGAGAAAGTGGAGCCGCTCGGATTGCTCGGCATCCATCCCTACGATGTGAAGAACGCTCGCCGCAATGAACTCGTTCGCCCGCTTCAGGACGAGGTGAGAAACAAGGGACTATGGGCTTGCCATCTTGGCCCCGAACTTGGCGGGCAGGGATATGGCCAGGTCAAACTCGGTCTGATGAATGAAATTCTGGGTGGGGCGAGCTTCGCGCCGATCGTCTTCGGCTGCCAGGCCCCTGATACCGGCAATGCGGAGATAATTGCGCACTACGGTACACCCGAGCAGAAAACGCGGTATCTCAACCCGCTGCTCGCGAACGAGATCGTCTCGGCGTTCTCCATGACCGAGCCGCAGGGCGGGTCCGATCCCACCAACTTCATTACCAAGGCCGAGCTCGACGGCAATCACTGGAAAATCAACGGCGAGAAATGGTTCTCGACCAACGGGAAGTGGGCCGATTTCCTGATCGTCATGGCCGTCACCGATCCCGAAGCAGCGCGGCACGAACGAATGAGCATGTTCATCGTGCCGGTCGATACGCCCGGCGTCGAAATCGTCCGCAACGTCGGAGTCTATGGACAGGAGAACGGCTCGGAGAGCTACATTCGCTACACCGACGTCCGCGTTCCGGCCGATCACCTCCTCGGCGAACAGGGCGGAGCTTTCGCCATTTCGCAGACCCGCCTTGGTGGCGGACGTGTTCACCATGCCATGCGCACGGTCGGCAATTGTCGTCGCCTGCTCGATGCTATGAGCCGCAGGGCGGTCAGCCGTAAGACGCGCACCGGTACGATCGCCGATTACCAGGCAGTGCAGATGCAGATCGCCGACAGCTATATCGAGCTGGAACAGTTCAAACTGTTTGTGCTCAAGACCGCGTGGATGATCGACAAATACCAGGATTATCGCAAGGTTCGCAAGGACATCGCCGCGATCAAAGCGCTGATGCCTAAGGTCTATCACGACATCGCGCACCGCTGCATCCACATCCACGGCTCGCTGGGTGTGTCGAACGAAATGCCCTTCGTCGGCAGCCTCATCGGCTCGATCGTGATGGGCATCGCCGATGGCCCAACCGAGGTCCACAAGGTCACGGTCGCCAAGCAACACCTGCGCCAATATCGCGATGTCGCCGATCCGATGTTCCCGGACTATTCGCTGATCGAACGCCGCGCGCGGGCGCAGGACATGTACGACCCGGTCGAGGAAATCGTAGAGGCGGCGGAGTAGGCGACCATGACGATACCCCCCATCACGCGCGGCCAGCGAATGAGCTACGGTTTCGGCGCGGTCGCGAACGGCATCAAGAACGCCGCATTTTCGACCTATCTGCTGCTGTTCTACAACCAGGTTCTCGGTGTGCCGGCTTCGATCGTGTCGATTGCGGTCGCGCTGACCCTGCTGGTGGATGCGGTGGCCGATCCTTTTCTCGGACGATGGTCCGACCTGACCCGCTCGCGTATCGGGCGCCGGCATCCGTTCATCCTGGGCTCCGCCCTGCCGACTGCATTTTTCTTTATCCTGGCGTGGTTCCCCCCGGACGGCCTTACTGACTTCCAGATGGGGGTGTGGATCTTCACGATCGCGTCGCTCACCCGCATGTCGATCAGTGCCTTCGAGATCCCGTCGAGCGCCATGAACCCCGAACTGACCGACGATTACTCCGAGCGGACCAAGCTGTTCGGCCTGCGCTATTGGTTCGGGTATGTCGGCACCTTCGGTTTCACCGCATTCTCGCTGGCCGTATTTTTCGTGGCCACACCCGAATTCGAACTCGGACAGCTCAACCCCGAAGGCTATGTGAAATTCGCCTGGCTCGGTGGCGCACTTATCTTCATCGCCATTCTGGTCTGCGGCCTCGGAACGTTGCGGCGCGTCCCCTATTTGCGCCAGCGCGACGAATTGGGAGAAGGCGCTACGCCGCCTTCCCATTTCAAGGAGATGTTCAGCGCTTTCCGCAACCGCGGCTTCCTTGCGATATTCGGCTTCGGCGTTTTCAAATACACCGCCATCGGCCTGTATGCAGCGACGACGCTCTATTTTGGGACGTATGTTTTCAAGTTGCAGGCGGGCGAGCTCGCGCTGCTCACCTTCGACAGTCTTGTCGCCGCTACCCTCGCCGCCCCGCTCGCGCCGAAGTTCTCGGCCTGGTTCGGCAAGCGCAACACGTCGATGTTCATGGCAATCGTCGGGATCACTCTGGGCCTGTCACCCCTGATATTGACCTATTTTGATCTGTTCTTCCGCCCTGGTGACGCGAGGCTGGTGCCGACCCTTTTCGTCATCGGTGCCGTTTACGGGGCGATGATCGCGGTCTCGCTGATCAACACCTCTTCCATGCTGGCGGATGTGGTGGAGGATCATGCGGTTCGCACCGGGCAGCATACGGCAGGCGTGTTCTTCGCTGCGTCCAGCTTCATGCAGCAATGCTCCACCGGCCTTGGTATCCTGGTCGCCGGCATCGTGCTCGAACTGGCGCAATTCCCGACCCAGGTGGATGTGTCGCAGGTCACCGTCGCGATGGAGAAGAGCCTGTTGATCCATTACATCCCCGCCTCTGCCGGGCTGTGGATCATCGGTTCGCTGTTCCTCTTCTTCTACCCAATCACCGAAGCGTCGCATCGCGATAACGTCGATCGGCTGCGCTCTCGCGAGGCCGAGGCGCGCGAACAGACGATCCGCGACGGCGCCTTTGGCTCGCCCGTAAGGTAACCTGAAAATGGTCGCAGATCCCTCCGCTCCCAAACTCGGCCTCGCGACCAAGATGGTCTATGGCTTCGGGTCGATCGGCTATGGCGTCAAGGACGTCGCCTTCCGGTCGTTCCTGCTGCTCTACTACAACCAGGTTGTCGGAGTGCGCGCCGAGCTCGTTTCCTTCGCCATCCTGGTCGCGCTGTGCGTGGACGCGATTTCCGACCCCATCGTCGGACAATGGTCCGACACCGCCCGGACCCGCTGGGGCCGCCGCCACCCCTTCATGTTCCTGAGCGCCATTCCGGCGGCCGGCAGCCTGCTGTTCCTGTTCTTTCCGCCCGACGGGCTGAGCGACATGCAGATCTTCTGGTACATCCTGGTGGTCGGTTGCTGCGTGCGGACCTTCATCACTTTCTTCGAGATCCCGAGCAGCGCGCTCGCCCCCGAACTGACGA
The DNA here is from genome assembly GCF_001678665.1 of Erythrobacter sp. QSSC1-22B. GTDB lineage: Bacteria > Pseudomonadota > Alphaproteobacteria > Sphingomonadales > Sphingomonadaceae > Qipengyuania. The sequence goes on along the minus strand of NZ_LZRP01000003.1, from coordinate 195,890 downwards.
GCGACTACGACGAGCGCACCTCCATCGCGAGCTTCCGCTACTTCTTCGCCTATCTGGGCGGCGTCGGTATGGCGTTCCTGACGCTGCTCGTGTTCCTGGCGCCGACGGAAGAATATCCTGTCGGCCAGCTCAACCCCGAGGGCTACCACACCTTCGCCATCGTCGGCGCGGCGGTCATGTTTGCCGCGATCCTGATCTCGAGCCTCGGTACGATCCACAGGGTGAAATATTTCCGCATGCCGCCGACGCCCGAGAAGATCGGCCCGATCAAGACGCTGGTGCAGATGAAAAGCACGTTCGGGCACAAGGGCTTCCTTGCGATACTTGCGTTCGGCGTTCTGAAGTACACCTCGGTCGGGATGACCTCGGCGTTGAGCATCTATTTCGGGACCTACCTCTGGGGTCTGAATTCTGCCCAGCTCGCCGTCCTCACGATCGATTCCCTGATCGGCGCCTTCCTCGCGATGTTCATCGCCCCCATCGCGTCGCGTAAAGTCGGCAAGCGCAACGCCGCACTTGGACTGGCCATCGTCGCGGTAGTTTTCGGCAGCCTGCCCTACATCCTTCGTCTGAGCGGCATTTTCTTCGAAAACGGCGACCCGCTCCTCGTCCCGGCCATCTTCATATTTTCCGCGATGTTCCAGATGTGCGGTGTCTCGTCCGCCATCCTGATCCACGCCATGGTGGGCGATGTAGTGGAGGAGAGCCAGCTGGCGACCGGTCGCCGCAGCGAAGGTCTGTTCTATGCGGCGAACACGCTGATGCAGAAAAGCACATCGGGCCTTGGGGTGTTCGCGGCGGGAATGCTGGTCTCACTGGTCGGGATCGCTCCGGGAATGAGCCCTGCCACCATCGATCCCGAAGTCCCGCGCATGCTTGCCCTGGCGTATGTGCCGACCCTCATCGTTCTCTACATCGGCGGCGCGGGTTTTCTCTTCGGCTACCGCATCGACCGTTCCACGCACGAAGCAAGTCTGGCGGAACTGGAAAAACGCGATCGTTCCGCCGCCCGCGATGCTGACGAAATCCCTCAACCGGCTCAATGACCCCCCAAACGCAGGAGTAAGCCATGGCCTCCCAGCCAAAGATCGACAGAAAAGATGATGCCGAAGCATTCCGCCTCGAGGTCCGCCAGTTCATAGCCGATACCTTTCCGGAAGAGCTGAAGAACCGCAGCGCGGGCGCAGGCCTCGACCCAACCGCCGAAACCCCGGCGCAAAAAATCTGGCGTGAAGCTGTCGGCGCGCGCGGCTGGGGCACGCCGACTTGGCCCAGGGAGTACGGCGGTGGCGGTTTGAACCGCAAGCAGGCGGGCATCATCAACGAGGATCTGGCAAAGGCCGGCGCCTACAATCCGATCGCCGGGATGGGCGTGATGATGTTCGGCCCGACGCTGCTGGAATACGGCAGCGAAAAGCAGAAGCAAGAGCACATCCCACCGATCTGTCGCGGCGAAATTCGCTGGTGTCAGGGTTATTCCGAACCCAACGCCGGATCCGATCTCGCCAATCTGCAAACCACGGCAGAGGACAAGGGCGACCACTATTTGGTCAACGGCCAGAAGACCTGGACCAGCGGCGGCCAATGGGCGGACAAGTGCTTTGCCATCGTCCGCACAGACCGGTCGGACAAGCACAAGGGCATCAGCTTCATGCTGATCGACATGGATACGCCCGGCATCGAAGTTCGCCCGATCAATATGATCAGCGGGACCAGCCCGTTCTGCGAGACCTTCTTCACCGATGTGAAGGTGCCCAAGGAGAACCTTGTAGGCGAGGAAGGCCAGGGTTGGACGATCGGCAAACGCCTGCTCCAGCACGAGCGGACCAATCTGTCGGGCGGCGGTGGCCGCGCGAGCGCCGGCCTTGCGGACATCGCCAAGAAGTACGGCGAGGTGGATGCCGATGGCAGGTTGGCCGATCCGGTCATGCGCAACCGGATCGCCAATTTCGAAATTCGCTGGAACAGCTTCCTGCTGACGGCGCGGCGCGCGGTCGAGGAATCCAAGGCTCTGGGCGGCGTCTCCGAAATCAGTTCCGCCCTGAAGAAGCTCGGGACGACACTCGGGCAGGAACGCGCCGAACTCGCCATCCAGATCATGGGGCTGCAGGGCCTGGGCTGGGAAGGCGATGAGTTCAGCGCTGCCGAACTCGGCGGGGTACGTGCCTGGCTCTATGGCAAGGCGACGACGATCTACGGCGGTTCGACCGAAATCCAGAACAACATCATCGCCAAGCGTGTGCTCGGCATGCTGGATCATCAATAAGCGCGACGGGAAATACACGACATGGCAATTCTCAACGAAGAGCAGGAAATGCTGCGCGACATGGCGCGCGAATGGACGACCAACGAAAGCCCGGTTACCGAGTTTCGCAAGGTGCGCAGCCGAGGCGAGCCCGAGGCCTTCAGCCGCGATGCCTATGCGACGATGGCCGAAATGGGCTGGGCCGGGGTCGTTATACCCGAAGACCAAGGCGGCAGCGACTTCGGATATCTTTCCGCCGGCCTCGTAGTCGAGGAACTGGGCAAGACGCTCACCGCCAGTCCAATGGTGATGAACACGGTCGCAGCGTCGGCCATCATGTTTGGTGGTAGCGACGAACAGAAAGCCAGATGGCTGCCCCAACTCGCCAGCGGGGAAGCTATCGCCACGCTCGCCATCGATGAAGGCGCGAACCACAATCCGGCACGGATCGAGGCATCGGTCTCGGGCGGCAAGCTCACCGGCACCAAGGCGTTCGTCCCCGAGGCGCACGGTGCCAACCTGTTCGTGGTCGCGGCCAAAGACGGGCTCTATCTCGTCGAGAAGGGTGACGGCGTGTCGCTCACCACGCGCAAGCTCACCGACCAGCGCAGCCATGCGGATGTTACGTTCGACGGCGCGCCGGCAGATCGGCTGGCCAATGGGGGCGACAGCCTTCTCAACGATGTCCTCGACCGCGCGCGTATCCTCACTGCCGCCGAGATGCTCGGCATGGCCCAGGCGGTGTTCGACACCACGCTCGGCTATCTCAAGCAGCGCGTGCAGTTCAACCAGGTCCTGGCCAGCTTCCAGGCGTTGCAGCATCGCATGGCCAACCTGTTTGCGGATCTTGCCCAGATGCGCAGCGCAGTGGAAGCGGGGCTGCAGGCGGTCGATTCCGGCTTCGGTATCGCTCGAGCGGCAACCATTGCCAAGGCCGAGGCGAACCGGGTGCTCCACATCATGTCGAACGAGGGCATCCAGCTTCACGGCGGCATCGGCATGACCGACGAATACGATATCGGCCTCTATTTCAAGCGCGCCCGCGTGCTCGAAAATGCCTTCGGATCGTCGGGCTATCTCGAAGACCGGTTCGCCACGCTGGGCGGCTATTGAGGTCTTGGATCCGTTAGCGGATCCCGAAGGAATGAATGACGCGGCCGGCGCGCAGCAACGCGCGCTGGCCGAACATGCGCGTTTCGTCGACGAGAACCTGAAGCGCAATTACCTCGCCAACTTCATCCATGGCGTGCTGGGGATGACAGGGTTCCGGCTGATCTATGCGCCGACGATCATCCCCGCCTACCTGCTGCTTCTGACCGGCAGCACAGCGGCCGTTGGACTGGGCGCAGCGTTGCTGCAGCTGGGGGCCACAATCAGCCCGATCGCCAGCGGCTCGCGGATCGAGCATCGCAGCCACATCCTGTCCTACGCCATTCGCGTCGGATCGATGATGCGGCTGATGATCCTGGGCCTGGCGCTGACCGGCTATCTCCTTACCGGCAACGCGCTGCTGATCGGTACCTTCGCCTGCTTCCTGCTGCTCGGTTTCTTCACCGGTGCGCAGCGCGTGGCCTTCCAGATGCTGATGAGCAAGCTGATCCCGATCCGCAAGCGCGGGCGGTTGCAGGGATATCGCAATTTCGCGGGCGGACTGATCGCGGCCGTACTGGCATGGGCTGCGGGGAATTACCTGATCGCCGACGAGTGGCTGGGCAATGGCTACGCCACCACGTTCCTGTTCGCATTCCTGCTGACCAGCGCCGGACTGGTGGTCCTCAAGACCATGATCCGGGAACCCGCTGCGCCTGTGTCGCGCCCGCAGATGCCCATGCTGCAGCGGATCCGGCAATTTCCCGAACTCCTGCAGGACCGCGACTTCGCCTGGTTCCTGGTGGTGCAGTGCTTTTCCACCATGGCCCGGGTCGGCGCCCCATTCTGGACGGTTTACGCCGGGACGCAGCTTGGGCTGGACGGCGCGCTGATCGGCGGTTTGAGTTTCGTGTTTCTCGGCTCGGACACGCTCTCCAATGTCCTGTGGGGCCCGCTGGGCGATCGCTTCGGCTTCAAGATCATATATGTCCTGGCGCTGATAAGCTCGGTTGTGGGCGTGGCGCTCCTGATCATCGGTGACACGGCAGGGCCGATCTATGCCGCTTTCGCCTTCCTCGGCGTGGGGGGCTCGGGCTGGATGCTGGCTTCGACCACCATGGTGCTGGAATTCGGCAAGACCGAAGACACGCCAATGCGCCTGGCCTTTGTGACGACGCTGGAAGGCGCAATCGCCGCAGCCGGTCCCGTGTTCGCAGGCCTGCTGGTTGCCGCGAGCGGCTTTCTGCCGCTGTTCGCGATCGTGCTCGCGGCGCAGGTCACCGCGCTCGTTCTGCTTGTCGTTATGGTGAAGGAGCCGCGCAACCGACCCGTGGCCTGGTGATCGGCCAGGTCTAGGCTCGGACCTCGGCCAGCATGCCTTCGCTTAGCACCGAGAGATAAGTCGCGATGGCGCTCGAGGGATCATCGAACCGCCGAGCCCATCGCCGGGCTTCGTAAGCGCCGTTCAGTGTCGACATGATGATCTGACTGGCGACGAGCGGATCGATCGCCCGCACCGACCCATCTGCGAACCCATCGATCAGGAAGCCGGCGAACCGCCGCGCCAGCCGGTTGGAGCGCATCACGACATCCGTCTTGTGCTCGCTGTCCAGCGCCTGCAGCGCCGTGGTGCGCAGCAGCGGCATCGCGTCGAAGAACTGCAGCTCCATCAATTCGTTGAGGACGCTCGAGATCCGCGTCCAGTAAGAGCCCTCCACCTTGTGCCCCGCCATTTGGACCTTCGAAAGGCGATCGTAGCTGCGCTGGAAGCATTCCATCACCAGATCGTCCTTGGCGTCGTGGTGATGATAGAAGCTGCCCTTCGTGACGTTCAGCGCCTCGGCGATGCGGTTGACCGATGCGCCCCGATAACCGAGATCGTTGATCATTAGCGTCGCCGCTCTGAGAAATTCGTCGTTCTGCTGGACAGGTTGCTCGCCATTGCTGCGCCAACCGCCATCGGGCAGCGCTGAGGGATTCCATTCGCCGTGCTGCGCCGGAATTCCGTGGCAAAGGACCTCGACCATCTTCTTTTCCACGCGCGGGAAGTCGAGCACCGAATAGCGCAGCGACCATACCGGCCACCACAGCATCGCCTCTATCAAGATATGCGCCCGCGCCGAGTAAAGCGCCCGTGCCTGCTCGTTCGCCGGTTCGCCGAAGAACAGGCGCACGTCGTTCACGACTTCGCGGTAATCCTGCAGCAGCTTGTCCTGATGCTCCTGGTCCAGTGAGCGGATTTCAGACAGCGCCGTCATAAGACCACGCTCACCACGCCGGATCCGGTCGCGCAGGGCCACGTGCAGCTTGACGAAAGCAGCGATCCGTTCCGCTGCGGTCGGCTCGGCCAGTGCCTCCTGCGCCAGATTTTTCAACATGGCGATCGTCTCGGCATAGACCGTGATGATCAGCTCGTCCTTACGCGGGAAATAATAGGTAACGCTGGTCGCATTGAGCCCGATCGCTCGCGCGACTTTGGTCAGTGTGGTCGCCTGCACTCCCGTTTCGTTGATCAGTACGGATGCCGCATGCACGATCGCGCTGCGCTTCTCACTGTATTTGCTCGTCACATCGGGCTTCTTCGCCATGTGTTCCCCCAGTAGCGTTGACCTACATCACCTCCTCGCACTCTCCAATGGTGAGCGCGCGCGAATCGTGAGCGACCGGCGGCCTTCGCTCAGAAAAAACGCGCCAGCTCTTTCTTCAATATCTTTCCGTTGGCGTTGCGCGGCAGGGTTTCCGGATAGAAAGCGATTTTCACCGGCACCTTGAACTTCGCCAGCCGCTGCGCGACCCAATCCTGCAGCTCCGCCTCGCTCGCCTGCATCCCGGGCGCGAGATGGACGATCGCGGCTGGTTCTTCACCCAATTGCCGGTGCGGCAGGCCGATCAGCGCCGCGTCGGTCACCGCGGGATGGTCGTAAAGCGCGTTCTCGACTTCCGAGGAATAGATGTTTTCCCCACCGCGGATGATCATGTCCTTCGCGCGGTCGGCGATATAACACCAGCCTTCCTCGTCCAGACGGGCGAGGTCACCGGTCCGCACCCACCCATCGACGAAGGTTTCATCGGTGGCTTCGGGATTGTTCCAGTACCCCTTCACAACCATCGGCCCACGTGCCCACAATTCGCCGATTTCGCCGACTTCGAGCGTGCGCGCTCCATCCTCGCTCATGATCTTGAGGTCGGCGACGGCCACCGGTGGGCCGCAGCTGTCGGGACGGTTGAGATAGTCTTCGGACGAATGCCCGGTCACCGTCGCCATCGTCTCGGTCATGCCCCAGCCATTGCCCGGCAACGCGCCGAACACTTCGCGGATCTTGCGCACGAGTTCGGGCGCGGCGGGCGCGCCGCCATAGCCGATCGCCTCGATGCTCGAGAGATCGTAATTCTTGCGTTCCGGATGTTCGAGCAGTTGCCAGGCGATGGTCGGTACACCGCCCGTGGAAGACACCTTCTCACGCTCGATGATCTTGAAGGCCTCGACCGGGTCCCATTTGTACATGAAGACCATGGTGTTCCCCGCGGCGAGGTTCCCCATCAATCCGGCAGAACAGGCGGTCACATGGAACAGCGGAATGACCGTGAGGCCTTTCTTGGGCTGCGGCAAAGGCAATTCCTCGCCCCGGCGAAGCACTGCGCAGGCAGCGTTGTAGCCGCTCGACAGGATGTTGGTGCACAAATTGCGATGCGTGCCCAGCGCGCCCTTGGGCTTGCCGGTGGTGCCGCTGGTGTAAAAAATCGTGGCATCGTCTTCCGGACGGATCTCGACATGAGGCAGCGTCGCAGCGGGCAGATCCGCGTACTGCGCGGGCGTGCCGATGATCGACTCCAGCGTCTCGGCACCGGCGAGCGCGAGTTCCGCGCGGGTGACCAGTACGGTTTCGACATTGGCAAATTCGCCGCGATGGGACGCGACGCGTTCCCATCGCTCCTCGTCGCACACCAAAAGCTTGGTTCCGGAATCGGCGAGGCCGTAAGCCAGCTCGTCGCTCGTCCACCAGGCGTTGAGCGGCACGCAGATCGCTCCGATCGTCACGGCGGCGAAGAAGACCACCGGCCATTCGGGCAGATTGCGCATGGCCAGCGCGACGCGGTCACCTTTCTTAACGCCGCGCGCCTGAAATTCATGCGCCAGCGCCGCGACCGCGCGAAACCAGGCGTCGTAGGTCATGCGCTCGTCTTCGTAGATCACGAACTCGCGCGCGCCGTGCGATTGGCCGAGCAGCGCGATGGCGCGCAAATTCGGCGGAGCGTTCTTCCAGGTGCGGACGGTCACGCCGCGGATGTCGATCTCTTCCATCTCGAACCGCATGCCAGGCGCGGTAAGGATGGCCTTGCATTCCGCGCGGCTGCGCGCGGGCCAGCTCGCGGGCGGAACCCAGCCGATGGCCGAGGCGAGGTCTTGCTGTTTGCTCGCAGTCGCCATCATAGCACCTCGAACAGGCCGGCCGCGCCCATACCACCGCCGACACACATCGTTACGACGACGTATCTCGCGCCGCGCCGCTTGCCTTCGATAAGCGCGTGCCCGACGCAGCGGGCACCCGTCATGCCGAAGGGATGGCCGATGGAGATCGAGCCGCCGTTGACGTTGAGCCTGTCGTCCGGAATGCCGAGCCTGTCCCGGCAGTAGAGCACTTGCACCGCAAAGGCTTCGTTCAATTCCCACAACCCGATGTCGTCGACCTTCAACCCGAACCGCTCAAGCAGCTTCGGGATCGCGAAGACCGGACCGATGCCCATCTCGTCGGGCTTGGTCCCCGCGACCGCCATGCCGACATAACGTCCCATCGGCGTCAATCCGCGCGCTTTGGCGACCTCCGCCTCCATCAGCACGCTGGCAGCGGACCCATCGGCCAGCTGGCTGGCATTGCCGGCGGTGATCGTGTGCCCTTCGCCCATCACCGGGTCGAGTTTGGCGAGCCCTTCCGCAGTCGTATTGGGCCGGTTGCAGTCGTCCATCGCGATGGTGACATCCTGCTGTGATACCTCACCGGTCTCGCGGTTCTTGACGTCCATCACAGTGGTCACTTCGACGATTTCGTCCGCAAACTTGCCGGACTCCTGCGCCGCAGCAGTGCGCTGTTGCGACTGCAGCGCGTAGGCATCCTGATCCTCGCGGCTGATGCCGTATCGCTTGGCGACCACTTCTGCGGTGCCGATCATCGGCATGAAGATGTCGGGGTGCATCTTGAGGAGTTCTTCGTCGCGCGCAGGCTTGCCGGTGTTGTTCCGGATCGCGGTGATCGATTCGATCCCGCCAGCGACGCAGATGTCCATGCGATCGACGATGATCTGCTTTGCCGCCGTCGCGATGGCCATCAGCCCACTCGAACACTGGCGGTCGATGGTCATCCCGGCGACATCGACCGGTAGTCCTGCACGCAGCGCGATCTGGCGGCCCATGTTGAAACCCTGCGCCCCGCCCTGGCTGGCGGCACCGATCACGACGTCCTCGACCTCCCCGCCATCAAGGCTCGCACGCGCGATAGCAGCCTCCACGCTCAAGGCTCCGAGTTTTACCGGGTGGGTCGCGTTGAAGGCGCCGCGGATCGATTTGGCAAGCGGGGTACGGGCAGTGGAAACGATGACGGCATCACGCATTTCGGACAATCCTTCACAATTGCACCGACTCGCAGTCGGCTTCGAGCCGGAGTTAGCCACGCAAGGCTTGGCAAAGCAAGGGTCGCGACGTATTGTCTAAAATTAAGGTATGAGAGTTTTCGCTCTGTATGCGATGCAACTGCCTTAAGATTATAAATCTGAGGTATGGTCGTATCGAAGCGTTGAACAGAGGGGCAAAGGGCGCTCCACGAAGCCACAGAAACAATATCAGACACCGCGACATGCAAAGGAGTACACGCCCATGACATCCCCAATCCGCACCGAGCGCCACGACAATGTTCTGGTCATCATATCCGACAACCCCCCGGTCAACGCGCTGGGCCAGGCCGTCCGCGAGGGGCTTGCGGATGGTATCGCCGAGGCATTGGCGGACGATTCCGTAGAAGCCATCGTGGTTCGTTGCGACGGGCGCACTTTCTTCGCAGGCGCCGACATCACCGAATTCGGCAAGAAACCTCAGGGTCCAAACCTCCCCGAGGCGCTCGATAAGCTGGAAGCCAGCGACAAGCCGGTTGTCGCGGCGATTCACGGCACCGCGCTGGGCGGCGGGTGCGAAGTGGCGCTGGCGTGTCACTATCGGGTCGCCGTACCAAGCGCGAAGATCGGCCTGCCCGAGGTCAAGCTCGGCCTGATCCCCGGCGCTGCGGGTACGCAGCGCCTTCCCCGGCTGGTCGGGGCACAAGCCGCTCTTCCGCTCGTGGCTATCGGCGACCCCATCTCCGCCAAAGCCGCCAAGGCCATCGGCCTGCTCGACGCGGTCGTGGGCGAGGACACACTGGAAGCCGATGCAATCGCCTTTGCCAGATCCATGGTCGGCAAGCCGGTCCGGCGCAGCAGCGAAGGAACAGCAAATCAGGACGGGGTCAAGAACCCGGCCATCTTCGACGATTTCCGCGCCAAGTACGGCCGCAAGATGCGCGGATTCGATGCTCCCAACGCGGCGATCGAAGCGGTCAAGGCAGCGGGCGAAAGCTCCTACGCAGACGGTGTATCGAAAGAACGCGAACTGTTCGGCAAGCTCATGACCGGTTCGCAATCCAAAGCGATGCGGCACTATTTCTTCGCCGAGCGCGCCGCCAACAAGATCGACGATGTGCCCAAAGACACGCCGCTAATTGCGATCAACAGGGTCGGCATCATCGGCGCGGGCACGATGGGCGGCGGGATCGCGATGAACTTCCTTTCCGCCGGAATTCCGGTCACGATCCTGGAAATGAAACAGGAAGCGCTGGATCGCGGCACCGGGGTGATGCGCAAGAACTACGAGAACACCGCGAAGCGTGGCCGGATGACCGCCGAACAGGTCGAGCAGGCGATGGGCCTGCTCACGCCCACTCTGGAGTATGACGACCTGGCCGATTGCGACCTCGTGATCGAGGCGGTTTTCGAAAACATGGATGTCAAAAAACAGGTCTTCGGGAAGCTCGACGAGGTAGTGAAGCCCGGCGCGATCCTGGCGTCGAACACCAGCTATCTCGACATCGACGAAATCGCCGCATCGACGAGGCGTCCCGGCTATGTGGTGGGGCTGCACTTCTTCTCGCCGGCAAACGTCATGAAGCTGCTCGAAATCGTGCGCGGCGAAAAAACCCGCGACGACGTGCTCGCCTCCTCCATGAAGCTGGCGAAGAAGATCGGCAAGGTCGCCGCAGTGTCGGGGGTTTGCCCGGGTTTCATCGGCAACCGCATGCTGTCCAAGCGTCAGGAACAGGCCAACAAGCTGATTATGGAAGGCGCCAATCACTGGGACGTCGACGACGTCCTGCTGGATTTCGGCTTCCCGATGGGGCCGTTCCAGATGGGCGATCTGGCCGGGCTCGACATCGGCTGGCATCGCGATCCTTCGAAGGTCACGACCGTGCGCGAGGCGCTGTGCGCGGCGGGACGCTTCGGCCAGAAGGCGGGCAAGGGCTTCTACGACTACGACGAGGCGCGCCAGCGTACGCCATCGGACGAGGTGAAGCATATCATCGCGGATTTCGCCGAGAGCGCCGGCAACGAACAGCGCGAGATCTCCAAAGAGGAGATCCAAGAACGCCTCCTCTATCCCATGGTGAACGAAGGCGCGAAGATCCTCGATGAAGGGATGGCGCAGCGCGCCAGCGACATCGATGTCGTGTGGATCAACGGATACGGCTGGCCGCTGCATACCGGAGGTCCGATGTTCTGGGCGCAGGAAGTTGGCCTAGGCACGGTGATTTCCGGGCTCGAGAAGCACGATCTGCCGGTAAGTGACTACCTGCGGACCAAGGCCGGGGCCGGCAACGCCTTCGACTAGGCTGCCGGTTCAAGCATCTGCAGGGGCCGCCCGCAATGGCGGCCCCTGATTTTTTCGAATACGATCCTCGTCAATCCGCTGGTAGCGTGCGGATCGCGGCTTCGGGATCGTCCACTAGCCTTGGGTCGAGGTTCAGCTCCATGACGTTGCGCGTCTGCGTGGTGTAGGGTTCCCATTCGGGCAACAGCTCGCTGGATGGCGAACCCGTCCTGGCGAAGGCGATCCAGGCATCGCTCATCATCGCAGCCATCCGCTCCGGATCCGGACCCAATCCAACGAGCGCCGCGCTTTCCTTTGCATTGTTGAACATCAGCGGGATGTCGAGCGTGTGCGGCGTCCGCAGCATGCCCCCGCCGATCGGCGTTTCCCACGTCAGGCGATACACATAGACCGGCGCAGTCGCGGTGCGGCTCTGCTGATCGGCGAGCAGATAGGTGCCGCGGACGAAGCGCGTTCCCATGGCGATGCTCGCCAGATGCGTCGGCGAATAGTCCGGGTACTTCTCGCGATAGGCCGCGACTGCGGCGACCGCCTGCTCGCCCATGGCGCCGGTCATCGCTGCAAGCGTGCCCTCGGTCAGTCGCCCGAACCACGGCTGCGCTGCGACGAACAGCGTCATCTCGTCCTTGTTATAGCCGATCAGCACGGGAATGTCGCGGGACTGTTCGGGCGCACTGGGCAGAAAGGGATCGCGCGGCATGATCGTGCCATCCGCGATCGGTCCGAATTGCGGGCCACGCTCCGTCGCGGTCTCGCCCGAGCTCAGTTTGCGAACCGCCTCGACAAACACGTCGCTTCGGACAGCGCGCAAATCCTCCAATGTCTCGACACCGGCCTCGTCAAGGATCCTGCCAGCGTAATCCGCCGCTTCGGCTGGCTTGCCGCTGTACACACTTGGGCCGGACTGGATCACGGCCTTGTCGAACAATCCGTCGGCCGACGGCATCGCCATCAAATGGCTGACCTTGGACCCGCCGCCGGATTCGCCCATGATCGTGACATTGTCCGGATCGCCGCCGAAGGCAGCGATATTGTCACGCACCCATTCGAGCGAGCGAACCAGATCGAGATTGCCGACATTGCCCGACGACGCGAATGCCTCGCCGAAGCGATCGGCAAGATTGAGGTAGCCGAAGGTGTTAAGGCGGTGGTTGACCGTGACCACGACCACGTCGCCCTTGGACGCCAGATTGCGGCCGTTGTAGGCGGGCCAGTTTCCCGATCCGTAGTCGTAGCCGCCGCCGTGGAACCAGACCATCACCGGCCGCTTGCCGCCATCGCCCGCAGCGGGAGTCCAGACATTGAGGAACAGGCAGTCCTCGTTGTCGAGCTTGGCTTCGGTCGAGGTCGGGAAGATACCCTGGATCTGCCGCGTCATCTCGGTCGCGGTCGAACCGCTGGCCGAATACAATTGCATGCACGGCGCGCCGTGGCCGGTGGCATCGGCCACCCCGTTCCACGCTGCATGCTGTCGGGGTGGCTGGAAGCGCAGGTCGCCAAGCGGTGCCGCCGCATAGGGAATGCCAAGAAAGGCTTCGATACCGTTCTGTTCGAGACCTTGCACCGAGCCCTTGTCGGTTTCGACGACGGGCGTAGCGGGTTCCTGTGCGACGACCGAAACGGCGGCCTGAATCATCAGTGCTGCAGCCAGAGTTTTCGTAACGCGTGCTTTCTTCATCGTTTGCCCTCCGGTGGGTGGATTGAGAAAAAAGAGGGGCGGACGGCACTACGACCGGCCGCCCCTTTAAGGAATGCGCTCCTGGAAGAGGTCAGAAGCGAAGCTTGGTACCCAGCTTGAAGGTTCGTCCCTTGGCGGTGCCAATAAACGGATCGTAGCTGTATTCGAGACGCGCCGCCGACGGTTCGGTGTCGAAGACGTTTTCAATTCCGGCCCGAAGCTCGACAGCGAGCCCCCCCAAAGCGAGGTCGATTGACCCGAGCAAATCATGCGTGATGAAGGATCCCACGCGCCGACCGAAGTTCGTACCGCCGAATTCCGGTGTTGCCGTGCAGAATTCCAGACCCTCGCATCGATTGTCGTCGACACCGCCGATAAACGTGGTCGACCAGGTCACGCTGACCGGTTCGAACTGCAGGTTGGCATAGCCGCTCGCCCGCCATTTCGAGATCGTGCCTGGCGCGCGATCGTAGTTGGTAAGGCCAGCGGCATCATATCCCGGGCTGAACAGCAGCCCATTGAACTCGAAATCGCTGAACTCGTATTTCAGAGTGTGGGTGGCGTTGGCCCCTACTGCGAGCCTGACCCGCCCCAGATCGGCGCGGTAGTTCAGGCTGAAGTCCAGCCCGCTCGTGGTAACATCCGGACCGTTCACCGTCTGGGTCTGGATACGGCTGATGTCGTTGCCTATCGTCGTCCCCTGGGTGCAGACACCGCCGGCAAACACCACGAAGGATGCGAACGGGCTGGAACAATCAACAGCCTGGGTGCCGTCCGCGCCATTTGGTGCCACCAAGGCTGCAATGGCCTGAACCGGCAAGTCGGTAAAGCGACCCTCGAACTTGTAGGTCCAATAATCGACGCTGGCGGTCAGACCGCCAAATTCGACAATGGCGCCAAAATTGTAGGTCAACGCTGTCTCCGGCGCGAGAGCCGAGTTACCCAACGTGTCCGTCGCTTTGTAATTGCCACCGAGGACGTCGATCCCCGCCACCGCGCTGCCCCCCCTGCCGAGGTCGGCGGGCAGAGGTCCTCGGAACGTGTCGCCGATCGAGCCCCGCAGAGCGAGGAAATCGGTGACCTCGAAACGAGCCGACAGTTTGGGATTGATGGTCGATCCTACCTGCCCGCCATAATCTTCGTAACGCACCGCACCGGTCAGTTCGAAGCCGTCGAAGGGTTCGAACTGCGCTTCGGCAAAAACGGCGTAGACGCTCTGGGACAGCCGAGCGCGCGGGTACTGTCCCAGAAACGTGAAAGCGCCGACCGGGAAGTTGTTGTCGAACGGATCATCGAGGCACGAACGGTCTCCATCGATGGCGCATGGGTACGCCTCAGGATCACTGAATCGGTTAATCGGATCCGTCGCGAAGTCGGTTTTGCGCAATTGGCCGCCAAACGCGTAGCCCAGTTGGCGGCCGAACATCGTGGTCTGGCCGCTGAACACCAGATCGGCGATGTACTGCTCTTCCACGGCGTTGGTGCCATTCTTCTGGCGGATGTAGTCGATCACCTGCTGCCCGTTCTCGTTGCCCGGCACGTAAGCCGGATTGGAGAGGCCGAGCGCCGCATTCCCGGGCGAGGAATTGATGAACGGGTTAAAATAGAGACAGCCATCTGCGCCGGGCGTGGGGCCAGTGCAGCCGTCGCCCCCGAAGCCGTTGAGCGCACGTTGCAAACGGTCGCCGACGATATCGAACGAATAGGCCGTGCGGGCACTGCGAATATAGGTGCCGAAGGTCTGCAGGCTCAGATTGGATGTGATGTCGTAATCGAAGCCCGCCGACACACGCCACGCATCGTTGATGGCCTGACCAGTGCCCGCCCCACGCGGGTCCAGCGGATTGCCTCCAAGCGCGAACGGCCGAGCCAGGACGATCGACGCAAGCACCGGCCTGAAAAGACGCGGAGGAGTGCCCGGCGCGAATGACTGGCGCAGGAAATCCGCATAGCCCGGATTGCTCGCCGGGACCGTGAACGCGCTCGCGCTGCCGGGTCCCCTCGGTCCCTGCGTCGGCGGATAGCTCGGCGAATAGCCCAGATCTTTCAGCTCTGTATGCGAATAGAGGGCTTCTGCGGTAAATCGCAGGTCATCTGACAGATCGGCGGTGAGCTGGGCATAGACCTGATAGCGATCCTCCTCTTCGATCAGGTTGACGAAGGGGATATAACTGTACCGACACACCGGCAGTGGAGAGGCGGTTCCTCGCGGAAAAACTCCATCGATCCCGCCCAACGATTCGCAGGCGTCTAGCTGGTTACCATCGACCGCAAGGCCCAGTGTGGTTGCACCGACACCGGGAATTACCCCGACCGGTGCGTACAACCCCGGGTTGGACAGGAAGGACCAGCCGGTCGGATTGTCCGCATAGGGAACCTGCGTGAAGGATCGCTCGGTCGTCGGCAGTTCCGAACGGTGCTCCCAGCCGGCACCGATCATCAGATTGGCCGCGCCGAAGTTGAAACCTGCCAAGCCACTCAGGCGGTAATTGTCGTCGGAGCCATCAATGAACTCGTAATCGCCGGTGACTTCGAAGCCTTCGAAGTCCCTGCGGGTCACGAAATTGGCAACACCTGCGATGGCGTCCGAGCCATAGGTGGATGCTGCGCCGTCCTTGAGCACCTCGATCCGGTCGAGGGCGAAGAGCGGGATGAGGTTGGTATCGGCAGCGCCATCCCCCGGTTCGGTCGCGAAGCGGCGACCGTTGAACAGCACGAGGGTGCGTTCGCGCCCTAGGCTACGCAGGTTGATCGATCCGACGCCCTGACTTCCGCCCGCGCCATACTGATTGGAATCACCAAGCACCGGGCCCACGGATGGCAAGCTTTTGATGAACTCGAGCGGGCTGTCGAGGCCACGTGATTCCAGCTCTTCCTGGCCGAACACGTCTACCGGCTGAGCGCCGTCTTCGCGCTGCCCTCTGATATAGGAACCGGTAACGACGATCGTCCTGTCGGGATCCGATTCCACTTGCTCTGCAAGTACGGGCTGGTTGCCCTCGTCCGCGGACGGTGCGGTCTGGGCCTGAGAAGCCGTCGACAGCGCGAGCGCCGGGAAGGTGAGTGCACCCCCAAGCAGATAGCGTGTTTTCCTATTCATTCCTCTTCCCTCTCTCTTTTTTCTCTCTTTTTAGAGTTCAGCTTGCGGTCTTCTCCGGACCGTCAGGCATCGCATCCGCCGGAACCGCGCGCAGGCCGTTCGCCTCGATCAGCACAGCCGATCCACCGGGCTTGTAGGGCTGCCAATCGAAGCCTCCCGCGCATTCGAAGTTGCGGGCATTCGCGGGCATTTTCACAAAGGCGACCCAACAACCATTCACCTTCTCGGCGAGGTCGCGATCGTCACTGTCGGCTTTTGGCCCGCCGAAACTGGACTGGTCGATGGAGTCGAATGTAAACATGAGTTCGGCCGAGTGGATCGGCCCGCTGCGCCATTCCGCCGCGCGTAATGCGGGGGTGTGGTCGAAGCGATAGAGAAAGGCAGGCGCACCTTCGTCTCCTGCAAGGCCAGCGAAGGTCCGCGCAGCGCGAAAGCCCCCCTCCCCCTTGTTGGAACCCACCAGCAAGGGCACATCGACTTCCGTCCCTGCCTTCAGCGCATCGATCGTGGACACCGGCTTGAAAGCTTGGTCGTGGTTAAAGAAGAAACCGGCCCGCAACGCTTCGGATGCGGCAAAGGTCTGCGATGAGATGCTGCGCAACCCATCGGCCGTAGCCCCTCCGTCGACGCCAATGGTCGACAGCGCTTCTATCGCCATTTTCTCGGCATCCGCCTTGGGGCGGTCCGGCAGCAGCAGACTTCCGGATTGCACGATGGCCTTGTGAAAGAGCCCCTGTGCCGAGGGCAGCGAAAGCAGGTTGGTCACGATGCCTCCGCCTGCGGATTGGCCGGCCACGGTCACCGCTCCGGAATCGCCACCGAAATTGGCGATATTGTCACGCACCCATTCGAGCACCGCGACACTGTCCTGAAGAGCGTAGTTTCCCTGTGGTTGATCCAGGCTATCTGATTCCAGCGCGGGATGCACCAGGTTCGCCATCGCGCCGAGCCGGTAATTTACACTGACAGTGATAACGCCCTGCCGCGCGTTGGCCGTCCCATCATAGGATCCCAGACTGCCCGCTCCGAGGAAGAACGCCCCGCCATGAAACCAGACGAGCACGGGTGCATCGGCCGCTCCTTCGGGTGCGGTGATGGTCAGATAGAGGCAGTCTTCCGACTGCGCTCCGTTCACGCCGCCGAAATTCGCCACGGTGGTATCCAGATCGACCGGCTGCGTGCAGGCAGGCTCGTGGGCCGTGGCGGCCCTGACACCTTGCCACGGCTTCACAGGCTGAGGGGAACGCCAGCGGCTCTCACCGACAGGAGCCGCCGCATAAGGCACGCCTCGAAATACAATTACGGTATTCTCGCGGGAACCCTGCAAGGTGCCGGCGGCTGTTTGAACGTGGACCGGATCAATCGCCCCAGGCATCTGCGCCTGTGCAGCGAATGGGGGCCACACCGCAAAAGTCAGTGCGCCCAAGAGCGCCTTGGCGTCCCCCGTCATATCCCTCTCCCTTTAACTCCGACTCCTCCGTAGCGCGTTATTTACGATCTAACAATATGGCGTTTCGAATATGCGGTATGATCTCGGTTCGCTTGTCGGTAACAGGCCATTCTGGTGGACAAGCGCCCCGTCGAACGCCTATCTTCGGACCCATGGAGATCACGCGCTCCCAATTGTTCGACCAAATCTGGTCAGAGCCGATGGGTGCGATCGCCTCTCGGTATGGGCTGACCGGCAACGGCCTCGCCAAGATTTGCGACCGGCTGAATATTCCACGCCCGCCCCGCTCGCATTGGACGCGCAACCGGGATGCGCGGAGCCAGCGCCCCATCCTGCCGGCGGCGCCCATCGGCCTGAGCGAGTCTTTGGCGTTGGGCCCGCGACAACCGCGGCAATCGCCCGGCAGCCGCACCCGGATGTCGGCCGCGCAGAGGAAAGAGCAGCTGATGGACGCAGCCAGCAGAGTCGCTCTGGCGGACGGGGTGTCGGCAGTAACCGTGCGCGAAGTGGCGCAGCGGGCGGGCATCAGCGAGACGCAGGCGCATAACTGCTTTGGCGGCCGAACCGATTTGCTCGTTGCGCTGGCCAGGCGCGAAATCAAGGCGCAGGAAAGCCACCGGCGCAAACGCATCGCGCGCGGCTCAAGCCATCGTACGCGCGTGATGCTTTCGACGATCAGCTATCTGCACGAGGCCGCATCGCGCGGACCGCTGCTTCAGATGCTGCTGCGCTCTCCAGAAGTGCGCGAGGCCCTGAAGGATGAACGAGCCGAGAGGGGCGAAGTAGCCAGGGCACCCATCCTCAGGCAATTGGTCGCCCGTGGTGGCATGGATATGGCCAGCGCCCGCGCCTCGACCGTCGCGCTCACTGCCGTATCGCTCAAAGCCGGGGGAATCGTTGCAAGCCGTCGCGCCCCCTTCCGCCTGGTCGAGGAGATATGCCTCACCATCGTGATGGGGGGCGTCGACAGCGACGAGGCGGTCGCCGCAGGCGAACCAGGCTAGCCCGCTTCTGCCAACGCGAAAGATTCAAGTGACGCCTGGACAAGACGCCGGCAGGTAGCTTCCGCTGTTTCGCGATCGATGTCCTGGCTCTGCACCATTCGGGCAAGCGCCTCGGGAATGGCCGACGTCAGTTCCAGCCATACAAACGATTCTCGAGGAGCGAGATCCAGCGCACGCGCGGCCTGGCTTGCCAAAAAACGCAACAAACGGCGAAAGCGCAACTGGCTCTCGGCACCCAGTGGACTATCCTGATGCCGCTCACGCAGGATCAACAGCAGGACCGGGCCTGTCTCGATCAGATATCCGAGATACGCGGTGTACGTCGCGACCGCGCGGCTCGCAAACGACCGGCCCGCGTCGCCCATCGGCCGGACCACTTCGTCGAGACGTTCGAGGTGCGACAAGAAGATCGCGTCCAAAATCGCCGGGACGCCGTCATAGTAAACATAGAGCAGGCTCCGGCTCACGCCGATGCGGTCTGCGATGTCATTGAGCGACATGCTGAGGGAGCGGGTTTCCAGCATCAGCGCCTGGGTTGCAGTCAGCACCTGCTGCGCCCGATCCCGATCGTTTCCCAAGCTGTCCATCCTATGGGTCTGTAGCGCCTATGCCACTCTGACAAGCCCGAAACGCCGTATCGACCAGTCCCTTTAAGCTTATTGGTTTGACCGTCAACAGGGCTTCCGTCAAAGCTGCCCGCGAAACGATTGGAGAGGATCGGGATGAGGGTTAAAATGACAAGACGTGGCGTAATGAAGACCGGGTATGCGACTGCGGCGCTAGCCGCGACGCACGGCTCACTCGCCTTGGCGCAGTCAAATTCGGGATCCCGTGTCGAAGGCGCGGCGGATGGCGAGTGGCGCGAAATCACCCCCGCTCTGACCGCGTATATTGCGGGCGCTGCCAGCCACAGCATTCCAGCCGGAATCCGCGAGCGCGCACGCTTGCACATCCTCGACACCCTGGCTTCGATCATCGCCTGCAGTTCGCTGGAGGCTGCCGAACTCGGGCGCGCCTATGCTGCGGCGATGTCCCCGGGTGGCGGCAGCGATATCCTCGGTTCGCGGCAAACCGCATCGCCGGTCGATGCCGTGTTCGCTTCGGCGATGACGGCCCATGCGGCGGAGATCAACGATTTCATCCCCTCGGCCTACGTTCAACCCGGCCCCGCGATCGTGCCGGTGGCGATCGAAGCGGCGCGCACGAACGGGCGCACGGGCTCCGAGTTCGTCGGTGCGGTTACGGCAGGGTACGAGATTGCCGGTCGGCTTCCCAAGGCCATCGGAACGCGAAATTTGTATCTCGCCGGGCTGGCCAATCACGGCATCGCGCCGACTTTCGGTGCTGCGGCAGCCAGTGCGGCCATGATGGGGCTGACCGCCGAGCAGGTCGACCACATGCTCGCCTATTGTGCGCAGCAGGCCTCGGGATCGTGGCAATGGTTGCTGGACGTGCGGCATATAGAAAAGGCCTTTGTTTTCGGCGGCATGGGTGCGCGCAACGGAATGCAGGCTGCAACTATGGCGCGGCTCGGCTTCACCGGGGTGTCGGACAGCTTCGACAACGAAAACGCCTGGTTTCGCTGGCGCGCCTTTCAGGGCGAAGGCAAAAACCATGCCTCGCTGGTCGAGGGACTCCACCAACACTACGAGCTCTCGCTCGCGGCGATGAAGCGCTACCCAGTCGGCGGCCCCACGCAACCGGCGGTGCGCGCCTTGCTCGACCTGCGCAGCACGATCCGGCCCGAGCAGGTCGAGGCGATCGTAGTCGACATGCCCGGCGAGGCGGCGACCTTCGAGCGCGCCAACATGCCCGCGCTAAACATCCCCTACCTAGCGGCGATCATCATGCTCGACGGGAGGCTCGACTTCGTCGACGCGCAATCGCTCGAGCGGCAGAAAACCGACGAACGGGCGAAGGAATTTGCGCGCAGAGTGACCGTGGTTCGAGACGAGGCGCAGGAGACCGGTGAAGGCGAGGACCGTACCGAAAGTGCACGGGTAACCGTCCGGCTCGCCGATGGCACCGAACGGGAGCGCTTTGTGGCCTATGTGCCCGGCTTCCCGACCCACCCCCTCTCCAAACGCGAAGTCGAAGAAAAGGCTCGCGAACTCGTCGAGCCGGTGCTCGGCATGCCAACGGCCGATAGGCTGGTCACGCTGTGCGACGAACTCGACGACGCGCCGTCGATCGATCCCATCGTTGAACTGATGCGCTTCGAGGGCGGGACCTCACGGAGTTGACGCACGAAGGGGATCATCTCGCGATGCTCCCCTCCGATAGCGTCAGATTTTACGATCTACTCGGCTGCCTCGGCCATGGACTCGCCGGGGCGATACATCATGTGATCGTAGTTCGACCGGTAGAACATGTCCTTCACATCCTCGTCGAACGCCTCGAGCGAGGCCTCGAATTTGCCAAACGGGTCCTTACTCCCTTCCGGGTGCGGATAGTCGCTGGAAAACAGGTACAGCTCAGGCGCGCTATCCCGGATCATGCGCCCCACATCCTCGTTCGGGAAAGGCGTAAAGCGCACGGCGCGCTTGATATATTCGGATGGCTTGAGGTCCATCGCCTTGAGATACTGGTCCGTCCTGCTGAACGAATACCAACCATGATCCAGCATGCGGAGGAATTCCGGGACCCATCCCGCGCCGCTTTCGATGACCCCGCCACGCAGGTCGGGAAACCGCTGGAAGACGCCGTCATAGACCATCGCAGTCAGGAATTCCTGCGGCGCGTACCATAGGCACAGAAAGTCCGGGAAACGCAGGTTCTCGCCACCACCATGCAGATCGGACGAGCGTTCGCGGCCGTTGTTCTTGAACTTCGCTGGCTGGGTCTTCGTACCCGGTCCGATGTGTAGCATGAACGGGATTTGGGTCTCCTCGAGGAACTTCCAGAACGGATCCAGATCGGGGTGGCCGGGGCTCTTGTCACCAGCGGGTCCGGCGCTGATCATCACCGCCATGGCCCCTGCGGCAACCGCCCTCTGCGCTTCGGCGAGCGCGCGGTCCGCATCGTCGAGCGGAGCGAAAGCCACGCAGTCCAGACGCGGATCGGCGTTGCAGAAATCCTGTTGCGCCTTGTTGAGCGCCGTGGCGGCGGCATACCGCTGGTCGTCATCCGCCGCCTTGCTGATCGCGCCGAGACCGAAGGTCGGGAACACCAGCTGGCTGCTGAATCCCAGCCAGTCGAGCGCTTCGACCCGCTCGTCCTTGTCGAAACCGCCGTAGCCGAGCCAACCCTTCGCACCCTCGATCGGGTTTTCGAGCGCCTTGGCGCGCGCTTCCGGATCGGCTTTACGAGCCTTTGCGGCGTCGATCATCTTGACGATCCGTTCGCCGCCTTCGCGCTTGGAATACACTTCGGAATACATCTCCTTGTACTCGCCCTCCAGATAGGGGGCGAGCCAGTCCTGCGTCTCCATCGTGTGTGCGTCAGCGTCGTTCACGACGCGGCCTTTGGTGTAGGTCATCATGCTCTCCTGAATTCTCGCCACGCTTATTCCATACTATTTGTTAGGCCGTCAATCCATTTCAGAAGGGCTCTGTTCTATGGGCAAATGTGCGCAGATAGCCGTCAAGCCGCGCTTGAAATGTGCCAATCGTTCGAATATCGAGTATGGAAATGAAAAGGGAGAGGGACGATAATCGACCTACCGGCGATACTCGCGGTCAAGCCTATCGATGTGGAAGAATACGAAGGCGAGCCGGGGCCTGCGATGGGGCCGCGGCTGTTTGGCGGGCAGGCCGTCGCGCAAGCCTTGCTGGCCGCTGGCGCCGAAGAACGCGATGGTCGCCTCCCCCATTCCCTCCATTCCTATTTCCTGAGGGCGGGATCGAGCGCGGTCCCGGTCCAATATAAAGTTACGACGCTTTCCGAAGGGCGCAGCTTCGCCACACGCCGGGTGGAGGGCGTTCAGGGTGAGACGATCATCTTCTCCATGATCGCGTCTTTCCAATCGCCGGAAATCGGGTTCGCCCATGCGAGTGCGGCTCCTTTCGAATTGAACGTCGACGCGGCGCTGCAGAACCTTTGCAGTTGGCAAGAGCGCAACGCACACGCGGGCGATTCGCCGATCATCGACCGGCTGCAGAACCGCCCGATCGAGATCGTCCCGCTCGATCCGGGTTCCTTGTTCGGTACGAGTGCGCGTGAGCCAAAGACCGGCGTGTGGATGCGTATGCGCGATCCCGCCGGGCGCGATCCGCTGCTCCAGCGCGCGCTTCTGGCCTATGCCTCGGACATGATGTTCCTGCGCAATGCCATGTTGCCGCATTCCATCCGCCCGGGCAGCAGCAAGGTGCAGGCGGCCTCGCTCGACCATGCGATCTGGTTTCACGAGACGCCCAATTTCGATGACTGGCATCTGTTCGCCACCGAGAGCCCATGGGCCGGTCATGCCCGTGGCCTCAATCGCGGGCATTTCTATGACCAGGCCGGACGAATGGTCGCCACTGCCAGTCAGGAAAGCCTGATGAGACCGCAAGGCGAAACGCTGGATAACCTGCAGGGGCTCACGAACGGATGACTGACGAGCCAATCCACTCCGATCTCGACGCTGCCGCGCTACAAAGCTGGATCGACGGGGCGCTGGGCAGGTCTGAACGGATCGAACGGATCGCAAAATTCACCGGCGGCCAGTCCAATCCGACGTACCGCATCGAGACCGCCGCCGGCGCGATGGTCCTGCGCCGAAAACCGTTTGGCAGTTTGCTCCCTTCCGCCCATGCGGTGGAACGGGAATATCGCCTCATCGATGCGCTTCATGGAACCCCGGTTCCCGTCGCCGCCCCGCTGGCCCTGTGCGAGGATCCGGATGTCATCGGGTCGCCATTCTATCTGATGAAAATGGTCGCGGGGCGCACCTTCTGGAACGGAGCCCTTCCGGATTGCGCCCCCACCGAACGGCGCGCGATATACGATGCGGCGATCGATGCGCTTGCCGCGCTCCACGCGGTCGACCCCCAGGCTGTCGGGCTTGGCGATTTCGGCGCGCCCGGCAATTACTTCGTGCGGCAGGTAGGCCGCTGGACCAAGCAGTATCGCGCGGCGCAGACGGACGACATCCCCGAGATAGAGCGGCTGATAGAGTGGTTGCCTGAAACCCTGCCCCAGCAGGACCGTACATCGATCATCCATGGCGATTATCGCATCGACAATCTGATCTACGCCCCGGATGGCCCCCAAATCCTCGCCATCATCGACTGGGAACTCTCGACGTTGGGCGATCCGCTGGCCGATTTCGCCTATCTGGCGATGAACTGGGCCATGCCGCATGGCGAGCGCGGTGCGCAACTGGGCGGGCTGGACCTGCCCGCTCTGGGCATCCCTACACTGGAAGAAGCGACCGAGCGCTATTGCGCGGCCACGGGGCGTGACAGCGTCCCCGATCTCAACTGGTTTTTCGCCTACAATCTGTTCCGCCTGGTCGGCATTATCCAGGGCATCAAGAAACGCACGCTGGACGGCAACGCGTCGAGCGCCAATGCCGAAGCGGCCACATCGCGCATCGTGCCTCTTGCCAGACAGGCCTGGGCCTTCGCGCAAAAGGCGCAGATTTAAAGAACACCATGTCGCTATTCGATCTGACCGGTAAGGTTGCTATCATCCCCGGTTCGAGCCGCGGCATCGGCATGGCAATCGCGCAGCAGCTTGCTGCACACAGAGAGAGAAGGTTGCAATCTCCAGCCGCAACCAGGAAGACTGCGATGAGATTGCCGCCAGCATTTTCGGCAAAGCGCAGCTCAAATATCTGGTCGAGCGCAACAACGAGCGGCTAGGCCCGGTCGAAATCCTGGTCTGCAACGCGGCCTCCAACCCCCATTACGGCGGGCTATCGAGCTCGCTTCCTACCGACCTCCCGCCTGACGACCAAAATCGACCTACATCATGAAGGAACCCGCCATGACCGATCCATCTCCCGCCCTGTTCACCTTTTTCAAGCTGACCGTGTCCGACATAGAAAGTACTACGCGTTTCTTCGTCGATGGCTTCGGCATGACGCACGCCGACACCGTGGATACGCCCCAATTTCGCGAGCACATGATGACCGGCAAGAAGGGCTCGGCCACCATGGTCCTGTTTCAGTGGAAGGATGAACGCGGGCTCGAGAACGGCAATGGGTACGGGCCGGTCGGCATGATCACGCGTACCCTCGAGGCCGATCTTGCCCGCGCGATCGCAGCGGGGGCTCGCCAGAAAGGCGAGACGATAAGTTTCGGCCCTGCGCGAATAGCCTTCGTTCTTACGCCGGACGGGCACGAAATCGAAATGATGCAGATGAGCGCGGGCGCTACTGCAGCCGGCGAGGCCACCGCCCGCTAGGCGACCGCCTCGCAACCCCTACCCGTCGGCGCCCCTACCCGTCGGTGCCCCTACCCGTCGGTGAACGCGAGGTGCGCCCGAGCACGGATCATTCTTGAGCGGGACCTTCCGGCAGAAGAGGCTGGAGCAATTCGCGCTCTCTGCCATCCGGATCGCGCACGACAGCGGGATCGATGTCGAAGATCATCGTCGCGCGGTCCTTGGTGTCGTAGGTCGGCCAGCGCGGCAGCGCGGGCGTGTTCGGATTGCCGGTGCGGGCAAAGGCGATCCACGAATCCGCCATCAGATCGGCCATCCGTGCGGTCTCCCTGCTTTCAGGACCGGTGTAGCTGGTGGACCGCGCGACATTGTCGAACACGAATGCGATGTCGAGCGCGTGGGGCGTCTCGAGCCGCCCTCCTTCGACCGGGGTCTTCCAGTCGAGCCGATACATGTACACCGGCGCCTGCTGCGCGCTCTTGCGCTCGGCCTGCCGCAGCGCTGCGGCGCGATAATTGCGGAATGTGGCGACCTGGAAGAACACGTCGCTGGCATCGTAATCGGGATGCGCCGCGCGCATGCCCGCGATGATCGCGTTAACATCGGCCTCGCCCAAAAAGGGCGTGAGCTTGGCGGGCAATTGCTCCCAGGTAAGCGTGAAGTTCTCCGGATTTGCGAGCCCGCCCTGCAGGCGCATCTCGTTGTTGTTGGTACCGACCAGCAGGGGAATGTTCGCCGAAACCGGGTTGGCATCGGGCGCATAGGGCTGGCGCGTCAGCGATCGGCCGTCGACGACCGGACGATAATAGGCCGCCCTCGTCCGCGATTTCATCATCGCCACTACGAAATCGTCGATCGGCATCGCGGCCAGATCCGCGACGCTCGACACGCCCGCCGTTTTCATCAGGTCCTTGGCAAGCGGCGTCGCCAATCGGGGTGTGAAGCCCGATAGCGACATCGAGCCCGATTGCGCGATGGCACGATGGAAAAGTCCTCGGGCCTGCTCCATCGCCATCAGCGTCGATACCTTGGCAGCACCCCCGCTCTCGCCGAAGATCGTGACGTTGCCCGCGTCGCCGCCGATCTCCTCTGCGTGATCGCGCACCCATTCCAGCGCCTTGACGATATCGAGGCTGCCCAGATTGCCGCTGTCGGCATATTTCGGATCGTCGGTGATTTCGCCGAGATAGGAATAACCCAGACCGTTCAGCCGGTGGTTGATGGTCACGACCACCACATCCCCGCGTTCGGCAAGGCGCGAACCGTCGTAGCCATTGCTGGATCCGGAACCCGTTACATAGCCCCCACCATGGAGCCAGACCATGATCGGACGCTTCTTCCCGTCGTTCAGACCGCGGGTCCAGACATTGAGGAACAGGCAGTCCTCGCTGGTGCCGACCGTATTCGCCCATGACTGAAAGACCGGCACATCGCCCGACGGGCGCTGTGGGCATTCGCTGCCGAATTGCGTTGCGGGCAGGGGCTGGCTCCATGCCGCTGGATCGCCGGCAAGCTGAAAGCGGCGACCTTCGGTGGAGGCGGCATAGCGCACGCCGCGAAACACGTTCACCGCTTGCGTTGCCCCTTCACGCGATCCGACGACCGGACCGTGGCTCGTCTCGAGCCGCGGCGCGGTCTCGCTCGTCGCGATAGGTGCCTGCGTATCGAGCGTGGCACAGGCTGACAGGCCCATCATGGCGGTCACAGCAGCGACACCGGCGATCACATTTCGAATGGACATGTCCACGCTCCTTCTCATCAGCTTTCAGAGTAGTATGGCAAATCGGAAAGATCGCTTGCGCGGACACCCCGCGCCCAGGCGGACCGCCCGACGACGAACTGTTCTTCCGGGGCCACGACAGGCTCCAGACCGGACGCGACAAAGGCAGCGCGCATTCCCGCGCGCGCCTTCGCATCCAAGACGGGTATGGCCCCGTCCGGTGCATGCCTGTCGCGCGGGAGCAGCCCCCCGTTTCCACCGCTTAGCCATTGGTAATAGCGATTGTGCTGCCAGGGATGCGCACCCTTGCGGATCACAGGCGCCTGCACTCCGAAGAAGTGCGACAGGACCGGCTCGATCTGACGAGCGAGCGCATCCACCTGCGCGGCATCGCCCCCGGCACAGGCCTCGAGCAAGCGATTGCCAAGTTGCTGCTCCGGCGTCTGCACCGCCTCGGCATTCCATTGTCCGCTCCACGCGATCCGGAAATGCCGTGCGAGAAGCGGCAGGAAATCGAGATTGACCGGCCCCATCGACAGCCGGTCTCCGAGGCGCTGGCAAAGCTGCATGGTCGATGTGAGCGAGACGGGCTGCGAAATCTTTACCGCGACGACATTCTCGAGATTGCCGATCCGGTCGTAGACGTCGAGCGGTTGGCCTGCCGGGCCAAGCGACGGGAAGGCTCGCCGCCCGGTGGCCGCATAGAGCATGATCGGCAGCGACGTAGAAGTGATGCGCTGCGCCATGAGGTCGTAGAGCTGGTCCGCGCTGCTGTCGGACGGGTAGGTCGAGGCCAGCAGGACCAGCTTGGCACCGATATCCTCCAGCGCGCCGAGCACCGCGAGGTCGGAAGCGACCTCCCGGCCTGCCAGAATGCCGTGGACCGGCAGGTCGCTTCCCGCCTCGTCGATGACGATGCGGTATAGTTCGCGCCAGTTTGGATCGCCGGGCACCGTCCAATTGATCATCGGCATCGTACCGGAAAAGCCTTGCGCGATGGCATGTCGCACATCGTGGCGGATCGCCTCCTCGTCCAGCGTTCGCCCGTCCTCGCGGAATGTCGGCAAAAACAGGTTCATCAACCCACGCAGGTTTTTCTCGCCCCACACTCGCTGACTCGAATCGGCGGCGGGCTTCAGGCGCCGAACGGTCGGCAGGTGCGCTCCGGCTGTACTGGCCGTCATCAACGCTACGCTACCAGCCAGCGCGCCGCGGCGGTCGATGTGGAAACCCTCCAAATCCTCGTTCTCCCCTCATCCGTGCGCCCATCTTGTCACGAACCATATTTTCCAATTGTTCGTAACACCCTAGGCGATCAAGCCCTCAGGGAACATACCACAAACACGAAAAAGACTTAACACGGGTCAATAACTTGTTCTAGTGTCAAACGCAGGAAGAGGGAGATACCACGATGATGACCCGTCGACAGACACTGGGTTCGGCGCTGGCGCTTGGCGCCATGACCATGGCGAAACCCGCCGTGGGCGCGACCATGTTTCCGGTAGTGGAAACCGCATATGGCAAATTGCGCGGCCTTCATTCCGGCGGCGTCGCCGTGTTCCGCGGGATCAGCTATGCCTCCGACACCTCAGGGGCGAACCGCTTCATGCCCCCCCGGTCGGTCGAACCGTGGGCCGGAGTGCGCGATGCGTTGCACTGGACCGATGTCGCGCCGCAGCTGCCGGGCGATCGGCGGCATACCTATGCCGATCTGATCATGGTCGATCGCAACCCTTCCGGGATGGGCGAGGACAATCTGTCTCTCAACCTGTGGGCGCCCGCCATCGACCCGAACGCGAAGAAACCGGTCATCGTCGTGCTGCACGGCGGCGGTTTCTATTCCGGGTCGGGCAATTCGGTTGGCATGGATGGTGAGCAGATGGCTCGCTTTTCCGACAGCGTCGTGATTGCCATCAATCATCGCCTGGGTGCCTTCGGCTTCCTCCATCTTGCCGAATTTGGCGGCGAGGATTTTGCCACGTCGGGGACCGTCGGCATGCAGGACATCGTCGCAGCGCTGGGCTGGGTGCGCGAGAACGTTGCGTCCTTCGGTGGCGATCCCGACCGCGTGCTGGTCTACGGCCAGTCGGGCGGCGGGGCGAAGACCAGCGTGCTGATGGCGATGCCGGACGGCAAGGGACTGTTCCATCGGGCCGGGGTGATGAGCGGCTCCGCGCTCAGGATGATGCCCCCCGAAATGGCTTCGAGCACGGCGAAGCGGCTGCTGGATGCGCTCGACATCGCGCCCGGAGACGTGCGCAAACTGCAGCAAGTCGCATGGACCACCCTGCTGGAAACTCAGGCCGGACTCGAGGCAGCCGATCGTGCACTCGGGGAGGCCCCCCGCAGTTTCGCGCCAGTGGTGGACGGCATCACCCTGCCCCGCCATCCGTGGGACCCGGACGCTCCAGCCGTGTCCGCCGATGTGCCGATGATCGTTTCATCCGTGCTCGACGAGCGTTCCTATCGCATGGGGAATTTCACCATGGACGAGGGTGAGCTGCTGGATTTCGCGCGCGAGCGGCTCGGCGGACGGGCGGAGGATGCCGTAGCTGCCTATCGCACCGAGGACCCCGATGCCGCACCCTTTCTGCTGGCCGCGCGGCTGGATTCCGATCTGACCTTCCGCAAAGGTGCCTTCGCCCAGGCCGAGCTCAAGGCCAAACAGGGCGGCGCTGCGGTGTGGAGCTATCTCTGGACCGAACCCAGCCCCGCTGCCGACGGGCGGTTCGGTGCTGTGCATGGCATCGATGTCGCCCCCAGCCTCTACAATACCCGCGGCGCACTCAACGGTTCGAGTTCCGCAGCGAATGGTCTCGCCAAAGCCATGGCGTCGAGCTGGGCGGCCTTTGCCGCCAATGGCGATCCCAACAACGAACACGTCCCCGACTGGAAGCCTTACGCGGCTTCCGAAAGAACGACGCTCATCTTCGACAAGGACTTGCGCGTTGAAGCCGATCCCCGTCGGCAATTCCGGAAATTCTGGGTTGAATAAAGCCAAAGCTAGTGGAGAAACGGCGACTCGCCACTCGCAGGGCCAGGGGATTCCTTCGCGCTTCCGACGACAAAGGCATGTCTTGGGTGCGCCTCGCGTTTCTCATGGCGCCGGCCCGGTGGATATCCGAAACCCTCCAGACCGGCGCATAGGTAGTTAGAAGCTCAGGCCGCGGTATCGAACCGCTCGGCGTATTGACCCTCGAGCTTCGCAGCGTAGTTGCGTAACGCTTTGACCGAGCGGTGGTCACGGCGTTGACGGAGGTCGGTGCAGCCGTCGCTTCGCTGCTTGGGTTGTTCTTGCCACAATACGAGCGTTTTGGGGTAGTTGAGCAACAGCTTTTGGGTCGATAGCCGAGCTTCCGGATACGGCTGCATTGCAAGTGATAGGAGACAGTCTCCTAACCGCCCAGCTCGTTGAGCGAGGAGGGTATCGAAATATGGCCCCTGGATTCCCAAACGATACAGTGAAAACTCCGGACAAAATCTCGAGCCTAGATTGTGGGGTAGAAACGGGCATGAAATTGGTGCGGGTGACATTTAGTGGCATCATATAACAGTGGTTCAGAAGATTTGATCGAATCCCTCCGTCTCCGCCACTAATTCGTTCCAGCCGATACGATGGAACCCGTAGCTTCGCGCGGACCTTACTGTTCTGCCATTTCCACTTGATTCCGGCGCCGGCGTGCGGACCCATTTGCTGCGCCGTCGGCGAATGGCAGCCGACGAAGTCTTGCAGCAGGCTTCTGGAAGCCTGTTCTTTGTCCGAACCCTTTGAGACCTCTGCGCCGCCGTCATTACCTCCCCGGTGGGACGGTCTAGCCCATTGCGACACAGCAACCAGTCCACAGTCATTGAGCCAGACCTGCATGCATTCAGAAATTTCCAGATCAGCAAAGGGTGGCGCCGATTCCGGACCAGTCACCTTCGCTGGCGCGCCAACCGCCGGCGGAATCGCGCAACCACCGTCCACTGGCGTATCCGCTCCGGGTCCCGGCGCGATCGGATCTCGGTGGGACGGTCTCGACAGCCCCGAAAGAGCGCTCGCGCTCGAGATTCGCGATGTCGCCCACCTCGCAAGGGCAACCGACCGTCTGTTCGATCGGGATCCTTTTGAATGGATCGGGGCCGGGACGCCCGCCGAAGCGGTCGCAGCACTGGGAATCCTTCCACCGCCTCTGGCTACCGACATTCTGGATCTGGCCACGCGCTTCGACGATCTGATGAAGGCGGGTGGGGTGCGGATCCGGCTTGCGCTTGTGGTCACCAATTCCTGTCGGAAAATCCATTCGGATTACACCGATCTTCGCTTGATAACGACGTACTCTGGACCCGGCACGCAAGTGCTCCCGATGGGCGCGGAGAAGGCGGAGGCAAATCTCTGGTCGATGGCGACCGGATGGATTGGCCTGTTCAAGGGTCGGCTCTTTCGCGAAGGGCACTCTGCCTGCCTGCATCGGTCGCCCCCGGCAGGCGACCTTGGGGTCAGACGTCTTGTTCTGGTCATCGACACACCATCTTCCGCCCCCGAGAGTGCTCTGGCGTGATCATAGCGCGCCGAAAGGTCTCGAACTGGCTCGATGGAGTGGCGGTCTCCGTCTCGACGGCGTGCCTGATCCATTGCCTGGCCCTGCCCGCGCTGCTCGCGATTCTTCCTGCCTGGTCGCGCTGGCTCGGCCTGCCCGAGGCGATCCATTTGTGGCTTCTGGTGGTCGCGCTGCCGCTCAGCTCGCTGGTTCTGTGGCGAGCCGCGCGCCAGTCGGGTCAGGCCTGGCAATCGTTCTGGCTGGGTATGGCCGGTCTCTCGGGAATGAGCGCCGGCCTTCTGGTCGAGGAGCAGTCGGCGGAGACCATCGTCACCAGCATCGGCGCAACGCTGCTCGCCAGCGCGCTTATCATCAATTGGCGGCGGAGGTTTGGTTGCAGCCTCTGATCGACAGGCCTCAGCTCGGTTACGCCGTCCCGGTCCTGAGCCTCTCAGACATTCAACATGGTTACGGTGAGACTCTCGTCCTGCGCGGCTTCAACCTGTCTATGGCCGCCGGGGAACATCGCGTCCTGATCGGCCCTTCGGGTTCGGGAAAGTCGACGCTGATCGCGCTCGCGGTGTGGTCGGGCATCTCGGTATCGCAACGCCAGGATGCGGCGATCGAACGGGTGCAGGCGGCCAGTGCAGCCGCCCTGGCCTCGGTGGCCGAGGTCTATGGCCAGCCCGATGGCGATGCAGGCTATGGCGCGTATTACACCTTCTATCTGACTTGGGATCCGCCCTCGGCACTCGCCTTCGCAGCGGTCGGCCAACGCGACATCCAGCCCTTTGCCCTGCGGGTTCGCGCGCTCGGGCTGCAGCAGCAGCTCTATGAATCGGAGAACATCAATGCCGAGCTCGCGCAGCCGGGGCCGTTCGACTGGTCTTTCGTGCTCATCTATCTGGCACCGCTCGCCGTCATCGTGCTGATGCACGACCTCGTTTCCGGAGAGCGCGAGGCGGGGCGGCTGAGGCTGCTGTTGTCTTTTCCCGGTTCGCGAGGGTTGTGGCTGCGCAGGCTGCTGGCCCGCTATCTGCTCGTGTTTGCAGCGCTTGCCTTGCCGCTGGCGGTCGGCCTGATGCTGATGCAGGCGCCGTTGCTGGCTGGGTTGGGCAGCATGATCGTCGCGGCACTCTACCTCGCTTTCTGGTCGGGGCTTGGGCTGCTCGTGGCGGCATTCGTGCGCAGCTCGGGTGCTGGCGCCGCCAGCCTACTGGGTTGCTGGGTCGTGCTGACGCTGATCCTGCCCACGCTCGCCACCAGCGCGATCAACAGCGCGATCCCGGTTGCCCGCGGAACCGATCTCACCCTGGCACAGCGCGAGGTCATTCACGGGGCCTGGGACCGGCCCAAGGAAGAAACCTTCGACGCGTTCTTCGTCAACCATCCCGAATGGAGCGACACCCCGCCCGTGACGGGCCGGTTCCACTGGAAGTGGTACTATGCTTTCCATCAGGTGGGGGACGAGTCGGTCGCGCCGCAAGTGGCCGAGTATCGCGGCAGCCTGGCAGCGCGCGAACGCTGGACTGAAAGGGCAGGCTGGCTGCTACCGACCGTCGCAACCCAGGTCCTGCTGCATCGTCTCGCTGACACCGATCTTGCCGCCCAGCTGGCCTACCAGGACAGCATCGCCGCGCTTCACCGCCGCATCCGCGGCTTCACCGCCGCATCCGCTATTTCTATTATCCCTATGTGTGCGAGGAGCAGCCCTTCACCGCAGCCGACTTCGAGCGACTTCCCGAATACCAGCCGCGCGCATTCGGCGGGTCGATCGCATTGGGTTCGCTCATCGCGCTTGCGCTCGCGGCCCTGGCGTTGCTCTGGCTCGGCTTGCGCCGCGCCGGTCGGGTCGAGATGGTGCAGCCGACCAAGGGCGCGCGCGAATAGGCACGCCGGCTTTCAGGGTATCGAGACCGCGGGACGACGAGGCCCGCCCCCCGGTCGCGGAAGAGCGGATCCGGCCTGACAGATCGGCCCGGATCAATCCGAGCAGATGCGGTTTCGCCCCTCCGCCTTGGCGCGGTAGAGAGCGGCGTCGGCGCGGTGGATCGCGGCAACGCTGTCGGCATGCTCACCGGTCGCCACGGCGACGCCACCCGAAAAGGTGATCTGACCCATCGGCTGATCGTTTTCGCGCAGCTTGAACTCGCGTTTGGCCAGATCGGCGCGGGCCTGGTCGAGCATTGCAACACCGGCTGCTTTATCGCCGCCTTCCATCACGACCAGGAACTCCTCGCCCCCCCAGCGACCGACGAAATGCGGCGCGCACGCGTTTGCCAGCGACGAGGCGACCTGTTTGAGCACCCGGTCGCCCACCCCGTGTCCGTAGCGATCATTGACCCTTTTGAAGAAATCGACGTCGCACAGTCCCAAAACGCGCGCGCTCCCCTTCTTCGCAAGCCGCTGCAGATGGCGATCGATGGCACGGCGGTTCCCCAGACCGGTTAATTGATCGCGCTGCGCATCGTCGCGCGCGGCTTCCAATTCCTGCCGCAAGGCGGCGACTTCGCTCGCCGTGGCATTGAGGTCGATCTCGGTGGATTTCGAGCGTTCGATCATCCGCGCGACGATCTTGACGGTGCGCGCTTCCTCGCCACCGATGGTTCCCGCTTCTTCGCTCAATTCCCGCGCGAAAGCGCCGGTTGCAGCGGCGGCCGACGATGCGGCCTCACCCAGCTTGATCGCCTGGTGCCGCAGAGCATCCTGCTGGGCATGATCCGGGCTCGCAGATGCCTGCGCGGAGCCTGCGAGGTGAAGTCGGACGATCTCGTCGGCGTGGGTCTGACGGAGGCGGAAACCATCGGAATTGAACGCCTTCACCATCTGACCGATTGGCGATCCGGGGTCGGTCAATGCAATATACGCAAGCGTATAGTTCTCCGGCGTCGGCGCCAGATGCTGGTCGACGAGGAAGGCGAGGGCATCATCGCCCGGAGTGTGGTCGATCTTCGGCATCCGCCCTCTCGATCCAGCCTGCGAGCGCAGGACTAGTCTGCCCCCTCGGTTTCCGGAACCACACGAATCTCGACGGGCTCTGCGCCGGCAAGATATTTGCGTGCCAGATCCCGAATATCCGCGATACTTATTGCGTTCAAAATGTCCAGACGGGTGCGGCGGCGGTCGAGCAGGTCGGTTTTGCTCTGGGCCATTGCGACCAGGTCGAGCCACGCCGAATTCTGCGTTTCCGCCCGCTGATAGCCCGCCTGGATCGGTGACCGCGCGCGCTCGAGCAGATCGGCATCGACTGGATTGGTCGCCATCTCCGTTGCGATCTCACGCATGACCCGGGTGACATCGTCCATCGTCTCGGGGGTTGCCGTGGCAAAGGCTGTCAGGTGGCCAAATCCTGGATAGGTAGATTGCGACATGCTGAAGGCCTGCGGCGAATAGGTCGCGCCCAGTTCCTCGCGCAGGGTTTCGGTCATGCGCAATCCCATCGCCGCGGCGAGTACGTCGCGAGTGATGTCGTCCTTGATGTCCGAACTGTCGTCGGTTGACCAGCTCAGCGCCACAGCACCCTGATCGGGCTCACCGGAGTGGGGCAGCGTGCGGCTGGAGCGATCCGCGACGAATCGCACCGGCGCGGAGGTCTGCGCGGATTCGGTGCGGATGCCGCGCTCGGGCAAGCTGCCAATTGTAGCTGCGACAGCGGCGATGGCCGCCTCGGGATCGAAATCGCCGACGAGCCCCAAAGCGATCGCTCCGCCAGTCAGCTGCGGCTCGACCACTGCGCGCAAGTCGTCGAGCGAAATCTCGGCCAGCTCCCGCGCGTCGGTGAAGCCCAGCCGCGTATCATTCCCGGCGAGCGTCGCGTTCACCGCATTGACGAAGACCTGTACCGGAGCCGAGCGAATGTTCTGTGCGAGGATCGGCGCGATCCCGGCCCATTGTGCCTGCGTCGCGGGCCGCCATGCGGTTGCCGTCAGCCGCGCGGTCAGAAGGTTCAACTGCAGCGCCAGGTCGTTCGCGGTCGTCGTTCCCGCCGACACCAGCCCCGAGCCACCACCATCGAGCCCGAGACTGACTTCCTTGCCCGCCAGAACGCGGCGAAGCTCGTCGGGATCATGGGCTTCGAGCCCATCCACGCTCAGCGCGATCGGGAGCATGGCCTGCAGCCCGGCGACGCTGGCGGGAAAGACGCTGGTTCCCTCGCCGACCCGCATCGAGAAGGCAAGCTTGCCCGGTTCGAAATCGGTCGTCTTCATGTTGAGCTGAAGACCATTGGCGAAGCGCACGGTGCGGATGCCGAGATCCTCGATCGTTTCGTCGAAGACCACTTCGCCCGGTGTTCCCCATTCGTCATAAGCGAAATCGACCGCTGCGGCCTCCACCGGCGCCGCGACTTCGACGGCCGCGCTCTCGGCCAGACTTGCCGCAATCGCGGCCTGTCCGCCCTCGACCGGCTGCTTGGTCGAGACGTGAACCACGCTCGGTCCGCCCTGCCAGGCGGTCTGGAACGCCACACTTACAGTTTCGGCGGTAATGCCGGGCTCGATGGCGCGGTACATCGCCAGGTCGTCAGCGGGAGCGGTCGCCACCGCATCGTTGAGGCTGGCGTTGACCAGCGCATCGGCCAGTCCGGCGCTGGGCCGACCCGTGGCCTGTGCCACGGCATTCTGAAGCGCAGTGGCGATGTTGGCCTTGGCTTCGGCGATCTCGGCAGCGGAGAAACCGTATTGCTCGGCGCGGCGCAGTTCCTGCTCCGCCAGCACCAGCGTGTCGCGCCATTGGCCGTCCTTGGCGACGATCAGCAGGCCATAGGAGCGGGCGCTTCTAAACAGCGGCTGTTCCGCGACCTGTGCGCCGAGCATGGGCGAAGCGGGATCGCGCGAGAGCGCCGCGATCCGGTTCGACAGCGCCACCCCGGCGATCGCGCGCAGCAATTCGCGGCGCTGCGCCTCGATCGTGTTCTCGGCCGGTGACCAGGGGCCGATACGCTGGAGTTCGATGATCTCGGCAATCGAGGGATCGACGAAGTTCGAGATCGCCGGAGTTTCCGAAGCGGTGATTGGGCTGGCGTAGAGATCGCGCCCTTCGCCATCGCCCTCCCAGTCGGAAAAGACCGTTTCGATCTTCTGCTGCATTTCCGCGACGTCGAAATCGCCTACGATCGCCAGCGTGGAGCGCTCGGGCCGGTAATAGGCATCGTAGAAAGCGCGCAGATCGTCTGCCGAGATTTCGCGGATCCGCTCGACATCGGCATTGATCCGCTCACCGAGCCGGGAGCCGGGCAACGCGGCGGCCATATAGTCGGCGATGCGGCGGCGTTGCGGTTCGTTGCGGACCTGCGCTTCGCTCAGCAGGATGCCGCGCTCGCGTTCGACCGCTTCGGGAGCGATCGTCAACTCGCCGGCCATTTCGCGAATGACCGTGAGCGCGGTATCGACCGTGGCAGCCTCGGTGTCGGGCAGCGCCAGCTTGTAGGTCGTGTAGTCGAGCGAGGTCTCGGCATTGGTATCGGCGCCGAAAGCGAGGCCGAGGCGCTCGAGCATGGGCAGCAAGTCGCCTTCGGGAATATTGGTGGTGCCATTGAACGCCATATGTTCGACAAAGTGCGCGGCACCGTTTTCGACATCGGTCTCCTCGCGGCTGCCAACTTCGACATTGAAACGGATCGCCGCCTCTCCAGCCGGGTTGCCGTTGCGCTGGATGGCGTAGCGCATCCCGTTGGGAAGGACACCGAATACCACGTCAGGGTCGGGCGCGAAGTCGGGGCTGACGATCCCCCATTCGGGAACGCCAGCACCGGCACTCGCCTCGGGTGCGGACACCGCCGCCTCGGCGGTCTGAGCGAGCGCGGCTGGCACGCCTGCAAACGACAAAGCGATAGCCAGCGCGAAGCCAGAAGCTGCGGCAGCCGATTTGCGTGAGATGCGACCCATGAAAATTCCCCCTGAACAGCTAAAGACCATCGTCGACCCCACGACGCGCTGTCCCGCGCGTCGTTCTCGACAATCCTTCATGTCGGGGGATAGCGGCGAGATCAACACTAAGTGCGCAAAACGGCGCTTTCCTTTCACCCTTCAGGAATTGAACCCTTGCGCGATGCAGAGAGGCCGCCTACCCAGAATGGGATGTTGTAACATTATACCCCGGAGAATCCCCCTTGAAGAAGTTTGCGCTGCTGGCGACCACTTTCCTTGCCTGCCCGGCACTGGCCCAATCCGCCCCCGAGACGAACCGCGACCCGGTCCATGGCGATGACGATCGCGTCATCATCGTCACCGCCGATTTCATCGACGAGCTCGACATTCTGGCCGGCACTTCGGTGGTCACCGGCGACGATCTGCTGCGCCAGATCGAGCCGCAGATCGGCGACATCCTCGTCAATCAGCCGGGCGTCTCGGCGACCTCCTTCAGCCCCGGCGCCTCGCGCCCGGTGCTGCGCGGGCTGCAGGGCGAGCGCGTCCGGGTCCTGACCGACGGGATCGGAACGCTCGACGTATCCAACACCTCGGTCGATCACGCGGTCACCATCGATCCGCTGGTTACTGAGCGGATCGAGATTTTCCGCGGCCCAGCCGCGCTGCTGTTCGGCAGCCAGGCGATCGGTGGCGCAGTCAACGCGCTGGACCGGCGGATTCCCCGTGCGGTGCCCGAAAACGGCTATCACGCCGATGCGATCGGTTCCTATTCCTCGGCTTATGAAGGCTACAGCGGCAGCGCCGCCGCCGATATCGCGCTGGGCGATCAGTTCGTGTTCCATGTCGACGGCAGCTACCGCAAGACCGAGGATGTCGAGGTCGGCGGCTATGTCCTCTCGCCGAGGCTTCGCGCCGAGCAACTCGCGGTCGCCGAGGAAGAGTTCGAGGAAGGTCATCTCGAAGAGGCCGAGGAGGCGCAGGAATTCGCCGATCGGCGCGGCGTGCTGCCCAACAGCGCGACCGAGACCTACACGCTGGGCGCCGGCTTCGCGCTGATCAACGAGGGCGGCAGCCTTGGCGCATCGGTTAGCTATTTCGACAGCCGCTACGGCGTTCCCGCGAGGCCGGGGGCCGAACACGCGCATGGCGAAGAGGGCGAAGAGGAACATGACGACGATCACGATGACGAGGAGGGCCACGAGGAGCACGGCGAAAGCCCCGTCACGATCGATCTCAAGCAATATCGCGCCGATTTGCGCGGCGAGGTGTTCACCGGCGAGGGCTTCCTGGAGAAGATCAAGTTCCGGGCCGGATTCTCCGATTACGAGCACACCGAGTTCGAAGGCGATGAAGTCGGTACGGTGTTCACGACGCAAGGGTTCGAGACCCGGCTCGAGCTGGTCCAGAACGACCGCAACGGTTGGCGCGGCGTGACCGGTTTCCAGGCGTCGACGCGTGAATTCGCAGCGGTAGGCGCGGAAGCCTTCGTGCCGCCCAACGATACCGACCAATACGGCATCTTCACGCTCCAGGAATTCGAATTCGGCCCGATCGGTCTCGAATTGTCCGGGCGCTACGAGAAGACCGACGTTCGCTCGGACAGCGTTGCAATCGGGCTGGAGGAGGACGCGGTGATCACCGCCGTGGACCGCAACTTCAACGCCTTTTCCATCGCTGGCGGCGTGAATTACGCCATCGCACCCGAGGTGAAGCTGGGTCTCAATCTCAGTCGGGT
This sequence comes from Erythrobacter sp. QSSC1-22B, assembly GCF_001678665.1. Lineage (GTDB taxonomy): Bacteria > Pseudomonadota > Alphaproteobacteria > Sphingomonadales > Sphingomonadaceae > Qipengyuania. The sequence goes on along the minus strand of NZ_LZRP01000003.1, from coordinate 157,267 downwards.
GGAACGTGCCCCCTCGGCGGAGGAACTGTTTTCGAACGGCCCGCATATCGCGACCCAGGCCTTTGAAATCGGCGATCCCACGCTGGAGAAGGAGAGCAGCCTCGGGGTCGAGGCCTATCTGCGCGGCGAGACGGGAGCCGCACGCTTCCAGCTGGCCGCCTATTTCAGCCGCTTCGACAATTTCATCTACGAGACCGATACCGGGCTCGAAGCCGACGGGCTGCCGCTGTTCCAGTTCCTGCAATCCGATGCCGATTATTACGGCTTCGAAGCGCAGGCCGCCTACGATCTGATCGATCGCGACGGGCTGACGGTGACGATCGACGGTGTCGCCGACTACACCAGGGCCGAGATCGACGACGACGGCCCCGCGCCGCGGATCCCCGCACTGCGGGTGCTGGGAGGTGTCGAGGCCAGCCAGGACGCTTTCGGCGCCCGGGTCGAGGCCGAATGGGTCGCCGATCAGGATCGGACCGCGTCGTTCGAAATGCCGACCGATGGTTATACCATGGTCAACGCCTCGGTTTCGTGGAAGCCGTTCGGCGCGCGCAACGAGACGATGCTGATCCTCTCGGGCGACAATCTGTTCGATGTCGATGCCCGCCGCCATGCCAGCTTCACCAAGGACTTCGTGCCGCTGGCCGGGCGCAACATCAAGCTGTCCGCTCGTCTGAGCTTCTGAGCTTCTGAGCTTCTGAGCTTCTGAGCTTCTGAGCTTCTGAGCTTCTGAGCTTCTAGGATGCGCGACCTTGCCACCGCCGCCAGCGTAGCGCGGCGGTGGCAAGACTCGTCCAGTTCTCGGCTCGTCCGGTTGCGGGGTTCGGCCGGTTCCGGGCGCACGCTAACCTCACCTTAAGGCTATCGGGTTTACGCTGATCGCTCGATCAGGGTCGCAAACCGATTGGACGATGCGCGCATCGCACTAAGAATGTTGAACAAAGCCGACGATAGCCAGACACACGAGGCGGCGAACCAACGCCGCGAACCACGCCATGTCGTGCAGGTGGCCGGACGCTACCGCTCGCGTGTGGGGACCGCCCGCGACATCTGGATCAAGGATATCTCCGAGACCGGCTGTCGCTTTTTCGACAAATTCTCGGTCCTGCCGGTCGACAGCAGCATTACCTTCCGGGTGGGCTCAATCGGACCGATCTCGGCGAAAGTGCGGTGGCGCGAGAAGAGCGTGATCGGCATCGAGTTCGAAAACCCACTCTACCCAAGCGTGCTCGAGCATATCATCCGCACCATGGATGAACCCGACCAGGCGGAGTAATCCTGCTCAGAACCCGTAACGCAGGCCCGCCCACACAGTACGCGGCGTCCCCAGATCGATATCCCCGCCCGAATTGCGCGTGACGATCCGCTCGTCGAGCAGATTCTCCCCGCGCAGCACCAGTGCGAATCCGCCCGCCAGCGGTGCCTGCAGATAGGCGCCGAGCGTGGTCGCTGGCGGCAGGCGGTCGGTTTCGACATCGCTTTCGAACTGCGCACCGACATGGCGCAAAGTGGTCGAGATCAGCCAGTCCGCTGCCGGTTCGTAAGTCAGCGTCGCTGCGGCGGCCCAGCGCGGCGTCTGCGAGGGGCGATTGCCGTCGAGCGCAAGCGTGGGACCGTCGCCCACCACCTGCGCATCGGTATAGGCCAGAGTGCCATCGAAGCGTAAGCCGCCGCTCTCGACCCGCAGGCCCGCCTCGATCCCGCGCGCATCGATCGAAGGCAGGTTCTGCCGCTGGCGCAGATTGGGACTGAGGGTGACATTGGCGATGGCGTCCTTCACCCGATTGTCGAAGCCGGTCAGCGCGAGTTCGACACCTGCTACCGGGGACCAGTCGAACCCGAGTTCGAACCCCACCAGCCGCTCGTTCTCCAGCGCCGCATTGGCCTGTGTCACCACGGGGAAGACCACAAAGGGGCGCAGCAATTCGTTGAGCGTTGGCAGGCGCAGCCCGCGGTAGGCTGCGGCGCGCAGCCGCAGCTGTTCGTCAAGCTCGTAGGTCGCGCCGGCACGCCAGGACAGCGTCCAGTCGGAGCGCGCCGGGGTCAGCTCCTCGGTGACCAAAGACCGCGCAGCGTTGCGCGCGATGTAGAAGCCATCGCCGATCTGCGTGCGGTCGAGCCTGAGCCCGCCGGTCAGCACCAGCGGGCCGCTGGTCCAGTCGTTCTCGACGAACAGGCCGATGTCGCTGGTACTGCCGCCGGCGCGCCGGGTCTCGGTCAGCGCGCCACTGAAAGCGCTGTAGGCATCCTCCTGCAATTCGCCCTCGGCGCGGCGGTAGTCGGCACCGACCCTCAGGATGTTGCCGCCGCCGACGGGAGGGCGCAATTCCAGCTTACCGCCGATCCCGGTAGTGGGCGTGTTGCGCTGATCGAGGACGCGGGTGAAGCGGGTGGAACTGATGACAAGATTGGTAAAATTGCGCGTGTGGACATAGGCGAGTGCGTCGAGCGCCCAGGGACCGCGGCCGACCACGCGCAGGCTCGCATCGGCGCCGCTGGCGCTGCTGTCGGCGCCCTCGAAGCGCAGCGTGCGCTGGTCGTCGAACACGAGGCCCGCCGCCTGCAGCTCGAGCGTGTCGCTGAGCGGCGCGACCCCGCGCAAGGCCAGCGACCAGCTCTCGTAGGCGGCGCGCGCCGAAGCCGGAACGCGCTGGTCCTCGGGCGTGGTGAAGAAGCCCGGCCCGCGGTCCCAGCGCCCGCCGACGGTGACGAAGCCCGCCCCCAGCTCCTGCGCCAGCAACGCGGAGGCCTCGGTCCCGCCGCGGTCGTTGACCGCCACGCTCGCGCCCAGCGGCGGCAATATCTCGGGCCCGGCGCTCTCGAGCTCGATCGTCCCCGCCAGCGCGCCCGCGCCGAACGGCCCCGCCCCACCACCGCGCGTCACCCGGATGCTCTTCAGCCGTTCGGGCGCCAGCGCGGTGAAGGGAATATAGCCGAAGAAGGGGTCGGCGACCGGCACCCCGTCGAGCAGCACCAGCGCGCGGCTGGTGGCGTTGCCGCCGAGCGCGCGCAGCGTGACGCCTTGCGCGCTGGGGTTGGACGAGCGGCTGTCCGAGCGCCGGAACTGCTGGAACCCCGCGACCGCGCCAAGCGCCTCCTCGATCCGCCCCGATGGCGCGGTAACGAGCTGCTCGCGCGAAATCTCGCGGCTGGCATAGGCGGTGACAGAAGGGGTGTCGGGCAGGCCTTCGCCGATCACGACGATGGTCGGTGCGGCTCCGGTCTCCTGCGCCCGCGACTCATCCGCCCCGCTCTCTTCGACTTGCCGCTCCTCCGGTCCGGGAACTCCCCGCTCTCCCGACTGCGCGAGGGCGGGACCGGCGAGGCACAGGCTGGTGGCGGCAAGGAAATAGGCTTTCATGCGCCGCCGCTAGCGCAAACGGGTTGCATTGCGCAACGGGGCTGGCGCTGGCGCTGGCGGTGCGTTACGTTCGCGACGGGACTAGGAGAGCAAAGATGACCGAACAGGCCAGCCATTTCGACGTGCTGATCGTGGGCGCAGGGATTTCCGGAATCGGGATGGCCGCGCACATGACCAAGAAGTCGCCCCATGCCAGCTATGCGATCCTCGAGCGGCGCGACAATCTGGGCGGCACCTGGGACCTGTTCCGCTACCCCGGAATTCGCTCGGACTCCGACATGCACACGCTGGGCTTCGATTTCGAACCGTGGAAGCACGAGAAATCGATCGCCGATGCTCCCGCGATCCTCGACTATCTCCATCGCATCGTCGACGAGCGCGGCATCCGCCAGCACATCCGGCTGGGCCACAAGGTCGTCGCCGCCGATTTCGACAGCGCCACCGCGCGCTGGACGGTCCAGATCGAGACCGGGGAAGGCGAGCACAAGCGGCTGACCGCCAATTTCCTCTATCTCGGTTCGGGCTATTACGATTACGATGAGCCCTACGACCCCGGCTTCGAGCTCGGCGAGTTCGAGGGCCAGGTGCTCCACCCGCAATTCTGGCCCGACGATCTCGACTATGCCGGCAAGCAGGTGGTGGTGATCGGCTCGGGTGCGACCGCGGTTACGATCACCCCCTCGATGGCCGACAAGGCCGCCAAGGTCACGATGCTGCAACGCACCCCGACCTGGATGTTCTCGCGCCCGGCCAAGGACAAGATCGCCAATTTCCTGCGCAAGATCCTCCCCGAGGAAACCGCCTACCGGCTGACCCGCTGGAAAAACATCAAGATGCAGGACATCGGCTTCAAGCGCGCGCGCGACAAGCCCGAGAAGGTGAAGGACTTTCTCTACAAGAAGATCGAGAAGGCGCTGGGCGACAAGTTCGACCGCAAGACCTTCACCCCGCCCTACAATCCGTGGGACCAACGGCTGTGCCTGGTGCCCGACGACGATCTGTTCAACGCCATGAAGAGCGGCAAGGCCGATATCGTTACCGGCCATATCAAGGCCTTCGAGAAAGGCGGGGTACGGCTCGCCGACGACCGCTTCCTGCCCGCCGATATCGTGGTCACCGCGACCGGGCTCAAGCTCGCGGTCGCGGGCAAGATCGCGGTTTCGGTCGATGGCGAGAGCGTCGATTTCGCCGAGCGTTTCTACTACAAGGGCGTGATGTTCTCGAACCTGCCCAATCTGGCGGTGGTGTTCGGCTATCTCAACGCCAGCTGGACGCTGCGCGCCGATCTCAATTCCGACTATATCTGCCGCGTGCTCAACGCGATGAAAGCCAAGGGTGCCGATATCGCCATGCCGGTGCTGGCGGACGATCACGCGCTGGTCGAGGACGACATCTTCGATTTTTCCAGCGGCTATATCCAGCGCTCCAAGCAGATCATGCCCAAAAACGCGGTGGCCTATCCGTGGCGGCTGAATCAGGAATATGTGATCGATCGCAAGCGCATGGCGAGCGATCCGGTGGAGGATGGCGTGCTCGCCTTCCGCCGCGCGGGAGCCAATGCGACACAGCAGGAGGAACGGCTCGAAGCGGCGGAGTAGCCAGCGCGCTTCGGGCGAGCTAGGCAAGAGCGCATGAGCGAACGCATCTGGACCGCCGGCCTCGTCGTCATCGGCGACGAAATCCTCTCGGGGCGAACCCACGACAAGAACATCGCGCAGGTCGCCAGCTGGCTTCAGGTGCAGGGCATCCGCCTTTCCGAGGTCCGCGTGGTGCCCGATGTGACCGAGCGGATCGTCGCGGCGGTCGACGCGCTGCGCGAGGACTACGACTATCTCTTCACCACCGGCGGGATCGGCCCGACGCATGACGACATCACCGTCGATGCGGTGGCCGAGGCGCTGGGCGTCGAAGTGGTCATCCACCCCGAGGCGCGCGCTTTGCTCGAGCGGTACTATTCCGACAAGCCGGGCGGGCTGACCGAAGGGCGGCTGCGGATGGCGCGGGTGCCCAAGGGCGCCGAGCTCATCCCCAACCGGATGTCGGGCGCGCCCGGGATCAAGCTGGGCAATATCCACCTGATGGCGGGGGTCCCGCATATCACCGCCGGGATGCTTGATGCGCTCACCGGAACGCTCGAGGGCGGCGCGGTGCTGATCACCGAGACGATCGGCTGCTGGACCGCCGAGAGCGAGGTGGCCGATGTATTGCGCCAAATCGAGCAGGCGCACCCCGCCTGCCAGATCGGCAGCTATCCCTTCTTTCGCGAAGGCAGGGTCGGCGCCAATTTCGTTGTCCGCTCGACGCAAGCGGAGCAATTGGCGAGCTGTGTCGATGCGCTGTGCGACGGGCTGGCCACCGCAGGCTATGATTTCACCCCCGGCGGGATCTGAACCCGCGCTCCGGGCTTCGGCGCTTTGCCCGGGCCCCAAAGCCGGTTAGCGTGGCGGTGAAGAGGGGACGCGAAGCGTGGAATGGCTGGTCATCATCGCGTTGTGCGGCGCCGCAGCCTTACTCTGGCAGCGGCTGACGCGGGCCGAACGCGCGCTGGCTGCGCTGGCGGAGCAGCAGGACCGCATCGACATCGCGCTGGCCGGGCTGACACGCGAAGGCCCGAACGGACAACCGAGCGGCTGGCCAAGCGACAGGTCGAGCGTTGCGGACTCGCTTGCCGAACACCAGCCTGCACCAACCGCAGCACCCGCCGCGGCGCGCAATCCATGGGTCTCGGTTCCCAGCGTCGCGCTGGCGCGCTCCGACCCGGGCGCCAGCGCGCGCACTGAGCCGACGCCCCCGCCCGCTACCGCTACCCCCGCCGGTCCCGATTTCGACGATACCCACGCGGATAGCGAGCCCTCCACCCCAGCGCGCTCATGGCGCGAAAGCTTCGATTTCGAGGACATCTTCGGACGCCGCCTGCCGATCTGGGGCGGCGGGGTCGCGCTGGCGGTCGCGGGTGTCTTCCTCGTGCGCTATTCGATCGAGGCGGGACTGCTGTCCCCCGCGGTGCGGGTCGGTTTCGCCTTCCTGTTCGGGCTGCTGCTGCTGGCGGGCGCCGAACTTGCCTATCGCTATGAGCACCGGGTCGCGGACCCGCGAGTACGGCAGGCGCTGGCGGGTGCCGGGCTGGCGACGCTCTATGCCGGCTTCTATCTTGCGGGCAACCAGTACGGGCTGATGGGCCAGACGCTGGCCTTCGTCGGGCTGGCGCTGGTGACCGCGGGCGCCATCGCGCTGTCGTTCCGCTTCGGACTGCCGAGCGCGGTGCTGGGGCTGGTCGGCGGGTTCGCCGCGCCCGCGCTGGTCGGCGGCGAGGAAGCGAACCTGCCGCTGCTGGCGCTCTATCTCGGGCTGGTGACCGCGGGGCTGACGCTGTCGGGGCGCAGCCAGCAGCGCCCGTGGATGGGGATGACCGCGCTGGTCGGGGGGCTTGGCTGGGGCGCGCTGCTGCTGCTCGCGGGCGATCCCGATTTCGTCGATATCTTGGCGCTGGGGCTCTATTTCATCGTGCTGGGCGCGGTGCTGCCCGCGCTGGCCGGAGCGCAACGGTTCGGGCGGTGGTTGCGGCTGGGCTCTGCAGGGCTCGCCAGCCTCCAGCTCGCGGTGCTGGTCGCGCAGGGCGACCATGCGCCGCTCGCCTGGGGGTTCTACCTGCTGCTCGGCGCCACTCTGGCAGGCCTCGGCTGGCGGCGGCCCGAACTGCGCGAGGCCAATGGCGTGGCCGCGACGGTGGGGGTGCTGCTCTATGCGATGTGGCGTGCGCCCGAGCCGATTATCTTCGCTGCAGTCGGTGCCGGGCTGGCGCTGATCTTTGCCGCGGTGCCGCTGGTGCTGGCGCTGCGCGGTGCGGCGCGGCGGTTCGACCTGTGGCAGATCGCCGCGGTCGCCCCTGCGCTCGCGCTGGTCGCCTATGGCACCTTCGGCCAGTTCGATGCCGATCCGGTCGAGCCGTGGCTGGCGCTGGCGTGTGCGCTGCTGGCGGGTTTCCCGCTGGCTGCGGCGGCGCGGATGGATCGGGCGGCGGCGTCGGTCGATTTCGCGCTGTTGCTGGGTTCGGGGCTGGCGCTGGCCTTTGCCGCGCTGCTGCTGCTGACCCCGGGGTGGAGTGCGCCGCTGCTCGCGCTGCCGGTGCTGGCGCTGCCCGCGTGGCTGCTGCGGAGCGATCATCAGACCGCTGTGGCGAACTTGCTGTGGGCGGGCGCGGGGGTGCTGCTGCTGGTGCTGATCGGCACGCCGCATTTTCTCCCTGAAGTGGCGCATCTTGGCGGCGGGGGCGAGAGCGCTCCCGCATTGCGCGCATTGCTGCGCTGGGCGAGCGCGGCGCTGCCGCTTGTCGCGCTGGCGCTGCTCGACCGGCGCGCTGCGTGGCGGCACGGGGCCGAGGCGCTGGCAGCGGTCGTCACCTATGGCGCGCTGGCGCAGGTGGTGCCCGCCGTCGCGTTGGCATGGTGTGCCGCTGGGCTGGCGATTGCGCTCGCGTGGGGCGCACCCGAGCGGCTGGCGGCGCGGGTGAGCCTGCTGGCCATTGCCCTGCTGTGGGCGCTGGACCCGCTGGGCGAATGGCTGGGGGCCGGGGCGCTCGCGCTGGTGGGGGAACCCTTCTTCGCCGTCGATGCGCCGGACCTGCGCGATTCGCTGACCCGTCTGTTGCCCGCCGCCGCGGCACTGGCGCTGCTCCGCCTGCCGCGGATGGCGTATCGCGGCTGGAGCTGGCGGGCCGAATGGCTCGGCGCGGCGCTGCTGCTGGTCGTGGTCCACGGCCTCTACAAGCAGGTGTTCGCGATCGAGACCCTGACGCGCTTTGGCGAGCTCGGGATGATCGAGCGGACGGTGTGGCAGATCGGCCTGCTCGGCGCGGCCTGGATCGCCGCCGCCGGAGTCCCGCGGCTGGGCGCGAGCCGGGGGCTGGGTATCGGTTTCGCCGCCGCCGCGCTGGCGCATTTCTCAGTGTTCACGCTGCTGTGGCACAACCCGCTGTTCGCGCCGCAAGCAGTTGGCGCGGTGCCGCTGGCGAACTGGCTGACCATCGGCTTCGGCACGGGAATCGCGGCAGCCTGGCTCCTGCGCCGCTGGTCGGGCGAGAAGCTGCGGCCGTGGTTCGACGCCGGCATCATGGCGCTCGCCACCGTGGCCGCCATCGCGCTGCTGCGGCAGGCCTATGCGGGTTCGCTGCTCACCGCCGTCCCGCTGGGCGAGACCGAGGATCTGCTGCGCTCGCTGGTGGGGATCGTGCTGGCGCTGGGGTTCCTGCTGCTGGGCAGCCTGATGGCGCAGCGCAGCTGGCGGGTCGGCTCGCTGGTGCTGATGCTCGCCGCGGTGGTGAAGGTGTTCGTGGTCGATGCCGCGGAGCTGGGCGGGCTGCTGCGGATCGCCTCGTTCGCTGCGCTGGGGCTGAGCCTGATCGCGCTGGGGTGGTTCTACGCCCGCCAATTGTCCGCCCGGCCCGGCCCGGCCGACTAATTCCCCTGTTAACCAAATATTGCTAGAGATATTCACCGTGATGCTGGCCTATATTACGATAGACACCGAGTATTCGTCCGGAATGGTGCGCGAGGCGGGGCGGGATTGCCGGGCGGAAAATCTCGCCTGCGCGGTCTCGGGGCGGACCGGGGAGGGCGAATACGGGCTGGCCTACAAGCTCGACATGTTCAACAGCCACGGCCACCGCGGGGTGTGCTTCGTCGATCCGATGCCCGCATTGCTGTGGGGCGTCGCCGCGATCGAGGATATGGTCGGACCGATTCTCGAGCGCGGGCACGATGTGCAATTGCATCTCCACACCGAATGGCTCGAACTGGCAGACGCCGACCATCCGCTGCTCCGTTCGCTGGGAGGCGCGACAGGGCGCAACATCAAGGACTTCACCTTCGAGCAGCAATGCACGCTGATCGACTGGGCGCGCGACACGCTGGTGAGTGCGGGCGCGCCGCCGCCGGTCGCGTTCCGCGCGGGCAATTACGGCGCCAACGACACGACGCTCAGCGCGCTCGCGCACTGCGGGATCGGCTACGACACCAGCCACACGCCGGGGATCGTCGATGGCGATTGCGCGATCTCGCTGGGGGCGGAGCACCGCGTTCCCTTGCGTCATCAGGGGGTGATCGAGGTGCCGATCGGCTGCATCGCCACGTTGGGCGGGGGCGTACGGCATGCCCAGATCACCGCGCTTTCGGTGCGCGAGATGGTGCGCGCGCTGCGTCATGCGCGCGATGCGGGGACGCAAAGCTTCACCATGGTTTCGCACAGTTTCGAGCTGGTCAATCGCCAGCGCGGCAAGGTCAACCGGATCGTCCGGCGGCGCTTCGAGCGCCTGTGCGAAGCCATCGCGCGGATGAAAGGCGTGCAGACCGGCACCTATGCCGATGCCCCGCCGCCGCTGGTCACGCTCGACCCGACAGATACGCTCGCGCCCGCCGACCCGGTCGCGGAAACGCTGCGGATCGCCGAGCAGGTCGCCTCCAACACGCTCTACGGCTAGCACGCTCTAGGGCCAGGCTCCGCGCACCGGCCTAGAGAACCGGCCTAGAGATCGGCGTCCTTCTGGGGGCTGTCCTCGATGTCCTTGCGCAATTCGCGTGCGCCATGTTCGGCGCGGAGTTTGTTGGTGCGGCTGGCCTGCCGGTTGCGCAGCCAGGCCCAGATGATCGCGCCCAGCAGCAGGATCGGCCCGACGACGGTGGCGATGGCGAGTACGGATTCCATGATGCGTCCTTCATTGCTTCACCCCATCAACGAGCGAGCGGCGCGATTTTTCCGCCAACGGCCAAATCGGCCCTCCCCGCTTCCCGCAGCACCGCCCAGACATCGCAAACCACCCGAGAACACCGCACAGCAAAAAGGGGCCGGAGGTTTCCCCCCGGCCCCTTGTTGTAGAGTGTTGCTGTAGCGTTCACTCCCCGGCGCGGGCCGGAGCAGCGATCCTGAAATCAGGCGCCCTCGACTTCGCCCAGATCGACCTTGAGCCCGGGGCCCATCGTCGAGGTGATCGAGATCTTGCGGACATATTTGCCCTTCGAACCGGTCGGCTTGGCCTTGACGATGGCCTGCGTCATGGCCTCGAAATTGGCCTTGAGCGCGGTGTCGTCGAAGCTCAGCTTGCCGATGCCCGAATGGATGATGCCCTGCTTTTCCACGCGGAACTCGATCTGGCCGCCCTTGGCGTCCTTCACGGCCTGTTCCACATTGGGGGTCACGGTGCCCAGCTTGGGGTTGGGCATCAGGCCCTTGGGGCCGAGCAGCTTGCCGAGCCGGCCGACGACACCCATCATGTCGGGGGTCGCGATGACGCGGTCGTAGTCCATGTTGCCGTTCTGCATGTCTTCCATGAGATCCTCGGCACCGACGCGGTCGGCACCGGCGGCGGTCGCCTTGTCGGCATTGTCGCCGCGCGCGAACACCGCGACGCGGACGTCCTTGCCGGTGCCCGAGGGCAGCGAGACCATGCCGCGGACCATCTGGTCGGCGTGACGCGGATCGACGCCGAGGTTCATTGCGACCTCGACCGTCTCGTCGAACTTCTTGGACCCGAATTCGCGCAGCGTGGCGAGAGCCTCGTCGACCGAATACAGCTTCTCTGCGTCGAGCTCGGCGAGCGTCTTCTGTCGTTTTGTCAGCTTTACCATGATCAGCCCTCCACCACTTCGAGGCCCATCGAACGGGCGCTGCCGCTGATGATCTTGATGGCCTGGTCGATATCGTTTGCGTTGAGGTCGGCCATCTTGGTCTCGGCGATTTCCTTGACCTGGCTCACCTTGATGGTCCCGGCGGAAACCTTGCCCGGCTCTTTCGAACCCGACTTCAGCTTGGCGGCCTTCTTCAACAGGAAGCTGGCGGGCGGGGTCTTGGTGATGAAGGTGAAGCTGCGATCCGCATAGACCGTGATCTTGGTCGGGATCGGAGCGCCCTTCTCGAGCTCCTGCGTGGAGGCGTTGAACGCCTTGCAGAATTCCATGATGTTGACGCCGCGCTGACCCAGCGCGGGGCCGATCGGCGGACTGGGATTGGCGGCGCCGGCGGGCACCTGCAGGTTGATGTAACCTGTAATCTTCTTGGCCATTGTGGCCTCCTGTTCTCACTGTCGCCTGCCCTCGCGAAACACTCGCTACACGGCAGGCTCATGGTAAGCGGTTGAGCGATCCGGCTGGCCGGACCTCCCGCGGTGATTCCCGAAACTGTCGCTTGGGAGGCGCGCCGATAGCGGGGAACGGGGGGATTTGCAAGGGATTGGGGACCTTGCAAAAATGGCCCCGCCGGAGCGGGGCCAAGTTGTTGGACGGAGAGGACGACCGCAGTCACCCCCATTGTTCAGCCGCCTATGCTAGCGCGAGCGCCAGTGCGCGCGGACGGTTTCGAAGCGCCCAAAGCGGATGCGGCAATAGGCCGAGACACGGACCATCACGCAATTTCCTTGCTGTTGGCGAAGGAACATGCGATTCACAGGGTGCAAAGCGAGCGATCACAGCGGTTCCTCCGCTTGGTTGTTCCAGGGGGTCGGCCGCAAGGTCGGCCCTCGTCATTTCGGCTATCGGCTGCCGAGACCGTTTCATTTCCTCATAAGCACCTCACCTCCTTCCAGACGCCCCGATTGGGCTTGCGTCCGGGAGCGTTCCACCACGAGCCAAGCATGAAGTCAACGCAGAATATACCATTCGCCGTTTATTTTGGTGGATTTTTTCTCTTCTGCCCGCTAGGGAATGGCTTGTAGGCAAGGAGAAGTGGCATGTCCCGAATGCGAAGCCCAAGTTACCCGAGCGTTTCTCTCAAGCAAGCAATTGAACTCGTTGAGAAAATACATCAGGCTAACCGGACCAACGTAATCGACCGCCAATCTGCTGCTCGTGATATGGGGTATTCCGGGCTCACCGGGCGTTCTCTTAAAGTTCTAGCCGCTCTGCTCCAGTTTGGCCTGCTAAGTAAGGCTGGCAAGGGTGAAGTGAAGGTAACGCAAACCGCCGTCGATATTTTACACGGTATCGCCCCATTAGATCGGGACGCAGCCCTCTTACGAGCTGGCACATCACCCACGCTCTTCCAAGAACTCCACGAACGTTTTCCTGAAGGTCCCCCATCTGAAAATGCGATCCGATCGTATTTAATCCAACAAGGTTTCGCGGATGTCGCAATTGGCCCAGCCATAACGGCTTATATGGACACCTATCATTATCTGGAGAATATTTCTGAGGGTGAAGGCCTTGTAGATGATGGTGCCGAAATCCCAGAATCAGTGAATTCGGAACCTGGAGGGGCTCCGGCGCTTCCGGCCAAAGCGCCGCTCATGGCGGCTAAGGAAGGCCTTCCCGCTCACGCATTCGCTAGCGGAATTCCCGATCTCAATAAAATCAACATGAACATTCAGGGAGACCGCGTATTACTTAGCGGGTTGCTGGACCTAAAGGGCCTCCGCTTGCTGAAAAAACGCATCGAAAGCCTCGAAACGCTGCTGGAACCGTTTGAGGACGACCGGCCTGTCGCGGCCTTCGACGAAACTAACGAGGAAAGTCGTTCCTAGCCTTCCTCTGCGTTACTTTAGGCAGAACAAGCCGGGGTTGTGCGAAAACCCACCGCCATACTCATGCTCAATCTAAGCTTACGAGCCGGGCTGGGATGCTTCGAGAAAGCCACCAGACGGTTTCATTAGGTAAATCCCGCAAGCTGTGCCATAAGGCTCGGGCAGAAGTCGAAAGTTGCGACACTCCGAAGTTGACGACCGCCGCATGCTCGCAAGAGCCCCGGCGTAAACCAGGCGACGATTCCCTTTCATCTGACGACCAGACGCACGGCCCGATCGGCACTTCCGCCGCCCGGGCAAACCAAGGTTTCTGAAAGGAATCTCCCATGGCCAAATCTGGCACCGTAAAATTCTTCAACGCCGACAAGGGCTATGGCTTCATCCAGCCCGACGACGGCTCGGCCGACAGCTTCGTTCACATCTCGGCCGTCCAGGCTGCCGGCATGCAGACCCTCGACAAAGAGCAGCGTCTGAACTTCGAAGTCGAGCAGGGCCGTAACGGCAAGGAAAGCGCCGTGAACCTCTCGCCTGCCGATTGATTCTCGACACCGCTGCGCGCCGCATTCGCTTCGGCGAGTGCGGCGCGTCGCACATCTGCAGACCACCAAGCATGGTTTGCCGCAAGCCGCCCCCTTCCCCCCCTTCCCGCTGGAGCCCGCCGCGATGAGCCAGACCTTCGAATTCTACCACGCCCGCGCCGAGGAATCCGCAACCGAAGCCAACGCCGCGCAGCTGGACAATGTCCGCGATCGCGCGCTGCGTTCCGAAGCCACCTGGCGCGGTCTTGCCGAGCAGGCCCGCAAGGTCGCCGAAGACCGGGTCAAGGCCGAGCATGAACGCTCGGTCAAACGCGCCGCCGAAGCCGAAGCGCTCGAAGCGCGCAATCTCGAAGATTCGCTGCACGATTCGCTGCAGGACCAGACCGCGCATTGAGCGGTCGGCGGCACGGCCCGGGATAACCCGGCCCGGCCGCCCGATCCCGGCATTCAGCCAGCCCGCCGATCCGGCCCGCGCCGGAACCGCGCCCTAGCCGTCCGCCCCGAGTCGTTCGCCCCGATTTGTCCGCTAGGTACGAACCCTTACTATCGCGGCAATTCGCGATCGGCTAAGCTGTCCGACGTCCTATTATAAGCCACTGGCAATGCCCGCAAAACCGGGCCGTGCCCGACCGATGCGCTCGCACCTTTGGGAGAAGGCGAATGAGCAGTTTTTCCGATATCTGGCAGTATATGCCGCATGGCATGTGTCTGCTGTGGCAGCCGTGGCTGGTGGCGCTGTGGGCCGGTTCGGACCTGCTGATCTTCCTGTCCTATTCGGCGATCCCGATCGCGCTGCTGACGGTGCTCAGGCGCCGCAACGATGTGCCGCATCGCGGGCTGGTGCTGCTGTTCGCCTCGTTCATCCTGCTGTGCGGGATCACCCATGCGCTTTCCATCGTGACGCTGTGGATCCCGATCTATCCGCAACTGGGGCTGGTCAAGCTGGCCACCGGGCTGGTGTCCTTCATCACCGCAGTGGTGCTGTTCCGGATGATCCCGACGCTGGTCGCGCTGCCCTCGCCCGCCGAAATGACAGCGGCCAACGATCGCCTGCGCGACGAGATCGATGCGCACAAGGCCACGCTCGCCTCGCTCGAGGCCAAGGTCGACACCCGCACCGCCGAGCTCAGCCGGGTCAATGCAATCCTGGCGGTGCAGGCGCGCGAGGCGGTCCACCGCAGCAGCAATCTGCTCGCGGTGGTGGCCTCGATCGCGCAGCAAAGCGCGCGTTCGGCGACGACCAAGGACGATTTCCTCGAGGCGCTGCAGGGCCGCATCTGGGCGCTGGCCGATGCCACCCGCACGGTGATGCAGGGCGACGCGGGGCCCGCGAGCGATGTCGACACCGTGGTCCGCATCCAGCTCGACAAGCTGCTCCCCGATATCCGCGAACGCGTGACGATCGCCGGCCCCGAGGTCGCCATCGGCTCCGAGGCGGCGCAGCAATTGAGCCTCGCGCTGCACGAGCTGGCCACCAATGCGCAGAAATACAGCCTCGGCCTGATCGACGAAGCGAGCGTGGATGTTTCCTGGTCGTTCGAAGAGGGATCGCCGGCGGCGGGGGAACCCGATGCGGGCACTTTCCACCTGATCTGGCAGGAGCATCGCGCGGGTCTCGCAAGCGACGCCGTGCAGCAGGCGAGGGGCTTTGGCACCAAGCTGCTCACCAGGGTCATCCCGGCGATGCTGCGCGGCACCGCACAGCGCGAGTTCACCGCCGAAGGGCTGGTCTACCGGCTCGAAGCGCCGCTGTCCGCGATCCGCCCGGTCCCCGCCCAGAGCGGCGAACCGGCGCAGGCCGCCGAGATCGTCGACCGGACGTTCGGGAGTTAGGAAACCGGCGGTAGGAAAAACGGCGGTAGGAAAAACGGCGGGACCGGCGCGGACGCCAGCCTCGCCGGAGCCTTACTTGCTCAGTTCGACCTGCTCGAAATCGAGCTCCACCGGAGTGGCGCGGCCGAAGATCGAGACGCCGACCTTGACCTTCTGCTTGTCGAAATCGAGTTCCTCGACCAGCCCGTTGAAGCTGGCGAAGGGCCCGTCGAGCACCTTGACCTGGTCGCCGATCTCGTAATCGACCGAGATCTGCTGCTTGGGCGCAGACTTGGCTTCCTCGACCCCGCCGAAATAGCGCGCCGCCTCTTTTTCGGAGATCGGCTGCGGCTTGTTGTCATTGCCAAGGAAGCCGGTGACCTTGGGGGTGTTCTTGACGAGGTGATAGACGTCGTCGGTCATCTGCAGTTTGGCGAGCACGTAGCCGGGCATGAACTTGCGCTCGGTCTGGACCTTCTTGCCGCGCTTGACCTCGGTGATGGTCTCGGTGGGAACCTGAACGTCCTCCACACCGTCGGACAGGCCGAGCCGTTCCGCTTCCGAAAGGATCGAATCGCGAACCTTGTTCTCGAAGCCCGAATAAGCGTGGATGATGTACCAGCGTGCCATGGATTACCTTGTCGAAGAGTGACCTGTCGCGTGCCGGACGCGTCGATGGATGGAAAGGGCGATCAGCCCAGCGTCAGCAGCCAGGAGACCACCGCGCCGAAGATGGAATCGATCCCGAGGAAGAACAGCGAGAGGATGATCACCATGATGAACACGAAGATCGCCGTGCGTACGGTCTCTTCGCGGGTCGGCCACACGACCTTGCTGGTTTCGGCGCGAACCTGGTTCACGAACTCTGCCGGCGATGTCTTCTTGGTTTTCTCGGCCATCCGGGACGCCCTCATCATCTGCGATCGAAACTGTCTGCCTTCCGGAATGGGGGGATCGCCGCCCCGTTTCAAGTCGGGAGGGGCTGAACCGTGCCATCGATGTCGGAAGACAGTTCGCATCTAGGGCCATGCGTATCCGATTGCAAGCGCGCCGGGGCGGGCCCGCGAAAGCCGCGACTTTGGGCTGGTTTTTACTCCGCCGCGGCGATAGCGTGCCTCGCTTCGAAGC
The DNA here is from genome assembly GCF_001678665.1 of Erythrobacter sp. QSSC1-22B. Classification (GTDB taxonomy): domain Bacteria; phylum Pseudomonadota; class Alphaproteobacteria; order Sphingomonadales; family Sphingomonadaceae; genus Qipengyuania. The sequence continues at coordinate 140,925 of NZ_LZRP01000003.1, read as the reverse complement.
AGGGCCCGGGAGCAGGGGGCCAATTATGGGGGTGCCTTGATGGCCGCAAGCGATACCGGGTCGTTCTCTTTGATCGACCGCGTCACCAATATTTCCGACTTCATCTGGGGCGGCACCTGGAACGGGGTCGAGGTCATCCCTTTCCCGCCGATGACGCTGATCCTGCTGGGGATCGGGCTGTACATCATGATCGGCCTGCGGTTTTACCCCATCGTCAAGCTGGGCAGCGCCTTCGCCGGACTGTTCAAGGGCCGCAAGAGCGCGGGCGCGGGCGAAATCTCGCCCTTTGCCGCACTCTCGACCGCGCTTTCGGGCCAGGTCGGCACCGGTAACCTCGCAGGCGTCGCCACCGCGATCGCGCTGGGCGGCCCCGGAGCGATCTTCTGGATGTGGGTGACCGCGATCTTCGGCATGGCATTGGGATTTGCGGAAGGCAGCCTCGCGATCCGCTACCGCGAGAAGACTTCGGACGGCGTCTATCGCGGCGGTCCGATGACCTACATCATGATGGGGCTGGGGCCGAAATGGACCTGGCTCGCGATCCTGTTCTGCCTCGGCACGCTGTTCAGCGCGCTGGTGACGGGCAATTCGATCCAGGCCAACGAAGTCGCCAGCGGGCTCAACGAGCTGTTCGGCTGGGAACGCTGGTTCGGCGGTCTGGTGATCGCGATCGCGGTGTTCGTGGTCATCATCGGCGGGATCAAATCGATCGGCAAGGTCGCCGAGAGCGTCGTCCCCTTCATGGCCGGCGCCTATATCGTGATGGCGGTGATCGCGCTGATCCTCAATTTCGGCGATCTGCCCGAGACCTTCGGGCGCATCTTCTACGGCGCCTTCAACTTCCAGAGCGCCAGCGGCGGTTTTGCCGGGGCGATGATCATCCTCGCCATCCGCGCGGGCGTGGCACGCGGGCTGTTCTCCAACGAGAGCGGCCAGGGCTCCACCCCGATCGCGCACGCGGTCGCGCAGACCAACGATCCCGAGCAGCAGGGCCGGATGGCGATGCTGGGTACCTTCATCGACACGATGGTGATCTGCACCATGACCGCGCTGGTCATCCTCACGGTGCAGGGCGACTTCACCTTCCAGGGCCAGGCGGTCGAGCATGTCTGGCAATCCGATCTGGGGACCACCGCGCAAAGCGGCTTCGTCACCACCTCGGGCGCCTTCGCCGCGGCATTCCCCTACGAGATCGCCTCGATCCCGCTGGGCACGCTGGTCGCTTCGGTGGCGCTGATCCTGTTCGTCTTCACCACGCTCCTGACCTGGAGCTATTACGGCGAGCGGGCGATCACCTTCCTCTACGACCGCGTTCCGGGTTCGACCCGTGGCGGCGAGAAGGTGCTCCACATCCTCTGGCGGGTGATCTGGTGCATCGCGATCTATGTCGGCGCGACCCAGCCATCGCAGCTGGTCTGGCGGCTGGGCGACATCTCCAACGCCGCGATGGCGCTGCCCAACCTGCTGGCGCTGGCCTTGCTCTCGGGCGTGGTGTTCAAGCTCTCGCGCGGAGATCGCACCGCGGGCAAGGACTTCCACAAGGATACCCCGGAAGAGCCCGAGGAATACTGACGCGCGCGGGCCTTCGCGGGTTCGACACACGAAAGGGGCCGGAAGCGTGATGCTTCCGGCCCCTTTTCCATGCGGTGTAACTTATGCGGTGTGATCAGGCTGCGTCAGCGCGCTCCGAACAACCGCTCCAGAAAGCTTGGCGGATTGAGCGGCTGGATCCGGCCGTGGGTGTGGCGCCGCACGCTGGTGTCGCCCATGCCCTTGGGCATGGTCCAGCGATCGGGACTGCTGCTGCGGAAGGACAGTTTCGACATCGGCGGACTCCTTGTGAAACCATTTACTATGGTCCGGAGCCTATCAACCACCCGATCACAGCCGGGTTCCCGGCCGTGGCACATCGGCACCACTGCAGGGGACGCGAGCGCCCACCCGCCCGCGAGCAATGCGCAGGGTTCGGGATCGGATTGCGGGAAGGGATAGCCAGGAAAATGCCAGGCCGGCAAAATGGCAGGCTGGCAAATGGCAGGGGTGTGCGGACTCGAACCGCAGGCCCTCGGTTTTGGAGACCGATGCTCTACCAACTGAGCTACACCCCTGCAGCCGGTCGCGGCCCGTAACCCTAGCGGCGCGCGATGGCAAGGTATTGGTTATTGCGCGGGCTTTTCGGGGCGGTTTTTTGCGCTTCGGCCTGCTAGAGAGCCGGGATGCATGCGCCGCCGCCCGATCCCGCCGCTGTGCCGGAGCCGATCCCGGTCGAACTGTTGCTGCACGCCTATCGCGCAGGGGTGTTCCCGATGGCGGACCACCGCGAGGACGACGAGGTGTTCTGGGTCGAACCGCGCGAGCGCGCGATCATCCCGCTCGACGGGTTTCGCCTCTCGAAGAGCCTGCGCAAGCTGATCCGGCGCGAGCGGTTCGCGGTCACCGTGGATGGCGATTTCGACGCGGTGATCGACGCCTGCGCCCAGCCGCGCGAGGAACATGCCGAAAGCTGGATCAGCCTGCGGATCGAGGCGAGCTATCGCGCGCTGCACCGCGCCGGTCATGCCCATTCGGTCGAATGTCGGCTGGATGGCGAGCTGGTCGGCGGGCTCTACGGGGTGGCTTTCGACCGGGTGTTCTGCGGCGAAAGCATGTTCAGCCGGGCGGACAACGCCAGCAAGGTAGCGCTTGCCTGGCTGGTCGCCTGCATGAGAGCGGCCGGCTACCGCGTGCTCGACTGCCAGTTCATGACCGGCCATCTCGCTTCGCTGGGGGCGGTGGCGATGCCGCAGGCGCGGTATCTGGAACTGGTTGCCAATGCCCGCGGGGCACCCGAGCGGACGCTGCCCGAGGCCTGGGCGGCATTCCTTCAGGCTCCGGCTTCGGGTTCCTCGCCCGATTCGCCATCCGCACCCTCGCCCGGAAATTCCATCGTGCAATCCTTGACCCAGACATCGTAGATCGGGTGCTCGACGACGTTGACGCTGGGGGCGTTCTTGAACAGCCAGCCCGAGAATATCCGCCGGAAATCGCCCTCCGACCCGCGCTCAAGGGTCAGCACCTGGACAAAGGCCCCGACCTCCTGAGGCAGTTCCCACGGAGCGGTCCGCTCGCAGGCTCGCAGCCGCACGATCACATCGCCGACGCGGCGTGACTCGCCCGGCGCCATCTCCAGCTCCTGCGAGAGATTGTTGCGTTTGTTGAGCAGTCCGATCGTCGCCACCCGCTCGGCCAGTGGGGTGCCGATCTGCGCTTCGTCGCCGACAGCGGGTTGAGCCGGGGCGGAATCGCGCAAGCCTTCGGGAATGGTGGTGGCGACCGGATCGGGTTCGGGCGGCTCCTCGGTGCAGGCGGCCAGCAGCAGGGCCGGACCCAGCAGCACCGGGAGAAACGCGGATAGGCGCGTCATGCGATCAGGCGTCCGGCGACCAGGCTTCGTAATCGCCGGTCGCGCGCGCCCGCTTGCCACCGCGCTCCAGCGCGCCCGCCGGGCGATAGGCAGCCATGGTGCCGGTGGCGTTGGGCGAATATTCGGTTTCCCAGATATGCGGCGGGGGCAGATGGCTTTCGGGCACATCGTCGAACGAGCCGTGGAGCCAGCCGTGCCATTCGCTGGGCACGCGGCTGGCATCGTTGGCGCCCTGGTAGATCACCCAGCGTCGCTCGCGGCCATCGCCGTGCTTCTGCTTGCCGCGGTAATAGACGTTGCCCTGCCCGTCGGTGCCCACCTTGATGCCCTTGCGCGCGGTGTGCAGCGAGGTGCCGATGGTGGCACCGTTCCACCAGGTGAAGATTTTCGCAAGGATACCCATGGGCGGCGCGGTTAGCCGATTTGCCCTGAGTCGCCAAGCAGATCGTCGCCAGGCATATCGTCGCCAGGCATAGGTGTGATCACCACTCGACCAGATCGCCCTTGGCGATGCCCAGCTCTTCCGCCCGGCCGCCGCGCAATTCGAGCACGCCGCTGGCGATACCCGTCGAATAGAGCGAATCGAGCGAATAGGGCGTGGTCATCGGATGGATGTTGAGGATCCGGCCATCCTCGCCGACATAGATGATGTCGAGCGGGAGCGGGGTGTTCTTCATCCAGAAGCCGCGCACCTGCGGCGGATCGGAGGGGAAGATCATCCCTTCCTGGTCGCCCAGCTCGGTGCGGAACATCAGCCCGCGCTCCTGCGCCTCGGGGCTTGCCGCGAGCTCGACATCGAAGCGATGGACTGTCTCGCCGCTCGTCACGGTGAGCGGAATGACCTCGAGCCCCGAGACCGGATGCACGCTCGCGACCGGCGCGGCGCTTGGCGTCGCTTCGGCCGAGGGTTGCGGCGAACAGGCGGCGAGCAGGCCCATCAGGAGCGGGGCGAGAACTGCTTTCATAGCGGGGCGGCTTTCATGACGGGGAATCTTCCCGGGCCTCTTCGACCCATTGCGCGAGCTCGTCTGGGCTGGCTGCATCGAGCACCCGGCGGGCGTGGTCGAAATCATGGCCCGCGCGCACCATCGCCGCAAGCTGCTTTTCGCGCAGCCGGTGCGCTTCCTCGCCCGCCAGAGCCTCGCGCACGGCGAAGGGTCCGAACCGCCGCTTTCGCGCCAGCGCCAGCGCTGCGGCGCGGCGTTCTGCCTCCTCGGGAGCGACATCGGCGCGCAGATCCTCGGCGATGCCCGCCTGCATCAGCTGCTGCGACACCCGCCGCGCGCCATAACCGCGCCGCAGCAAATCGGCGCTGCGCATCCGCGCGTAACCGGCATCGTCGACATAGCCATGCGCGACGAAACGCTCGATCAGCGCCTCGATATCGGGTGGCGGCGGGGAGTCGGCGTCGCGATCGCCTTCCTCCCCATCCGCGACCCAGCCGCGCTCGCGCAATTTGCGCTTGAGATAGGTCCGCAGCTTGCCCGCAGTGGTCGCGAAACGCGCCACATAAGACAGCGCCAGCTCCTCCAGTCGCGCGGGATCGAGCGGTCGGGGCGAGCGCTTCCTCGCCTTCTGGGGACGATCACTGTGGTCCATTTGCCATAATGGTGCCATACTCGTTACCGATTGGGAAAGTTTATCGCGGCGCGCCAAACGACGCCGCGTTGCCGGGGGTTCACAAGGGATGCCGCAAGGCCCTGACTTTTCACGGATATCATAGTGCTTATGAGTGACGACGCATTGACGCCGACGCCGAATGCTTGCGACCTGCCGCGCCGCCGGTCCGATTTCGCCACCTTCAACGAGGCGATCGACTACGCCGCGCGCAGCAAAAAAGGTCTCAATTTTCACGATATGCGCGGGACGCTGATCCACGCCTATCCGTTCACCGAAATGCGCGAAGACGCGCTCGAGGCCGCGCGCCGGCTGGTCGCGATGGGGATCGGCAAGGACGACCGCGTCGCCTTGATCGCCGAGACCGGACCCGAATTCGCCGCGCTGTTCTGCGGCTGCATCTATGCCGGTGCCTGGCCCGTGCCGCTGCCGCTGCCGACCACTTTCGGGGGCAAGGAAAGCTATGTCGACCAGCTCGCGGTGCAGCTGGAAAGCAGCGATCCCACGATCCTGCTCTACCCCGGCGAAATCGGCGGCATGGCCAAGGCCGGCGCCGAGCGGCAGGGCTGCCTGGGCGAAAGCTGGGACGAATTCGCCGCCCGCCCGGCGCCCGAATGCACGCTCCCGCAAGCGCAGCCCGACGACATCTGCTATCTGCAATATTCCTCCGGCTCGACGCGCTTCCCCACCGGGGTGGCGGTCACGCACCGGGCGCTGCTGCACAATCTGCATGGCCATGCGACCTCGATGCAGGCGCAGGGCAGCGACCGGGTGGTCAGCTGGCTGCCGTGGTATCACGACATGGGGCTGGTCGGCTGCTTCCTGTCGCTGATCGCCAACCAGATGTCGGTCGATTATCTCAAGACCGAGCATTTCGCCCGCCGTCCGCTGGCCTGGCTCGATCTGATCAGCCGCAACCCGGGTACCACGCTCAGCTATTCGCCGACCTTCGGCTACGACATCTGCGCCCGGCGCATCTCCAGCCAGAGCCAGGTCGAGGAACGCTTCGATCTGTCGCGCTGGCGCATCGCGGGCAATGGTGCGGACATGATCCGGCCCGACGTGATGCAGAGCTTCGTCAACGCCTTTGCAAAGGCCGGGTTCAAGGCCTCCGCCTTTACCCCCAGCTACGGGCTCGCCGAGGCGACGCTGGCCGTCACCGTGATGCCGCCGGGCGAAGGCATCCGCGTCGAGCTGGTCGAGGAGGAGCGGCTCTCGGGCCGCCCCCGCGACCTGCGCAGGCCCGCGCGCTACCGCGCGATCGTCAATTGCGGCAAACCGATCGCGGGTATGGAGGTCGTGATTCGCGGCGAGGACGATAGCGCCCGCGCCGACCACCAGATCGGCAAGGTCTGGTGCCGCGGGACAAGCGTGATGCATTCCTATTTCCGCAACCACGCAGCCACCGAGGAAAGCCTCGTGGGCGGCTGGCTCGATACCGGCGACATGGGCTATATGGCCAATGGCTATCTGTTCATCGTCGGCCGGGCGAAGGACATGATCATCATCAACGGCAAGAACCACTGGCCGCAGGATATCGAATGGGCGGTCGAGCAATTGCCCGGCTTCAACCACGGCGACATCGCCGCCTTCGCGGTCGAGAACGAAAGTGGCGAGGAAACCCCCGCAGTGCTGGTCCACTGCCGCGTCTCCGACCCCGAGGAACGGATCAAGCTGCGCGACCAGATCGCCGACAAGGTCCGTGGCGTCACCGGTATGAACTGCGTGATCGAACTGGTCCCGCCGCGGACGCTGCCGCGCACCAGCTCGGGCAAGCTCAGCCGCGCCAAGGCCAAGAAGCTCTACCTGACCGGCGAGATCCAGCCGCTCGAGATCGCCGCCTGAGGCCGTTCGGCCGAAGAAAGCCGGCCGCTACTCCTCTGGTGCAGTCGCCCAGCGCGCCTGCATGACGGGCCCACCGACGATCAGCTGCGGCTCCACTCCGGCTTCCGACAGGATCTCGGCGGCGGTTTCGCGCGTCGCGACGCTCCCACCTTCCAGCGCCAGCGGCAATCCCAGCCGCTGCGCCGCCCAGGCGGCCAGCTCGAGGTTCTCGAGCCCCTGGGCGGTCGGCTCGCCATCGGCGAAGGGGATCGTCGGCAGCGCGGAAAGCGGCGGGATCAGCTCCACGTTCCAGTCGGGATAATTGTCCGCGACGCGCTGCTCGATCGCGCGGAACGTCGCCAGCCCTGCCCCGCCGAGCCCGCTCGCGCGGACTATGGCGCGGCGGTTGTCGCGGTCGATCGTGACCGCGCCCGCTTCCACCCCTGCGAGCATTGCCAGCCTGGCGCCCAATTCGCGCGCCTGCTGGACCTCGTCGCGTCGTTCCCGGGCGCTGGCGGCGGCGATTTCTGCCGTTTCCGCTTCGGCCTCGGTGCCGACCAGGAACTGCGTCAGCTCGAGGTCGACCGGCCTGGCGAGCAGGGCTGTCAGCGATTCCTCGCTCAGCCGCTCGGCAACGCGGCTCGTTTCGGGCGTCAGCACCGTGGCCTCGACCGTGATCGGTTCGGCGTCCAGATTGAAATCGATCTCCGAGATCCGCACCTGAGACTCGAAGCTTGCCACCAGTGTGGCGCGGATCTGCCGCGCCGCGTTGGTTTCCCACACGATCTGGCGCAGCGAGAAGAACAGCGGCGTCGCCAGCGCGATGAAGATCACCACGATGATCACCGTCTGCCAATTGGTCTGGCGTTCCGAGAGCGTGTGACTGAACCCGTAAAGCCGCGCCATCAGCGTCGCCACCAGCGCGATGGTCATCAGATTGGTGATGTAGAGCAGGCTGGCACCCCAGAAGACGGTCCAGTTCGCCGTCGCCAGCCCGAAGCCGACCGCTGCAAGCGGCGGCATCAGCGCGGTGGCGATGGCCACGCCAACGATAGTGCCCTCGCGCCCGCGGATCATCGCATAGGCACCCGCGAGCGCGGAAAACACCGCGACCCCCAGGTCGAACAGATTGGGCTGGGTGCGCGCCGCGATCTCGGGCGTGATGGTCTGCAGCGGCGAGACGAACACGATCAGCGCGGTCAGACCGACTCCCAGAGCCGTCCCTGCGACCAGCGCCCGGACCGATCCGGCCAGCCAGCCGTAATCGCCTATGGCGAGCGCGAAGCCGGCACCGATGATCGGCCCGATCAGCGGCGCGATGAGCATGGCGCCGATCACCACCGCCGGCGACGACAGCAGCATGCCCAGAATCGCGATCCCCGCCGACATGGCGAGCATGAACAGAAAGCGCGGCGAATTGTAGGCTTCCTCGCGGCGCGCGGCGATGACCGCAGGTTGATCGACGGTCTCGATCACCTGGATGCGCCACCAGCGCCGGAACACCTCGAGCGAATAGGCCAGCGAGACGCCGAAATCCTCGTTTTCGTCGTAGCGATGAGCGGTGCGCGATTCGCCCGCGGGTTCGGCGCCCGATCCTGCCGCGTCGCGCCTGTCGCCACCGCTTCTCGCCGTCGCCCGAGGTATTGTCGCCTTGCCTGTCACTCTGCTTCCCTGCGTATCCGGCTGCCAGAACTTGCCTTAAGCGGCGCACACGGCAAGGGAAAGCAAACTTGGGCAAGGCCGGAACGACCTGTTTGCAAGCCGTTCTATTTGCATAACACACTGTGCGATGCCATATTGTCGCGGACCAGGACGAGGACACGAGATGACCGAAGAGCTGAAATCCCAACCCGCCCCCGCAACCGCCAGACAGGCGCCGACTGCGACGGCGACCGAACCCGCTTTCGACCTCACCCCGCCCGATCCGGTGCCGCATGTCGCGCCGGAGAAAGCATCGGGCCTCGTCCCGGTGTCCGAGGAGAACAAGAGCAAGCTGCAGGCCAAGGTCGACGGCTTCGTCGAGGATCTGGTCGCTTCCGATGCCAATTCGCCCGAATTCGGCAAGAAGGTCGATCAGCTGACCAATATGGGGCGCAAGGAAATCGCCGCTGCTGCCGGCATGTCCAACCGCTTCCTCGATCGCCCGGTGCGCGCGATGGATAAGGATGAGGGCGTCGGCACCGATCTCGCCGAACTGCGCCGCGTGGTCGAGGATCTCGATCCCGGCAAGCGCGGCAAGCTGACCGGCCCGCGCAAGATCCTCGGCATCATCCCCTTCGGCAACAAGCTGACCAATTATTTCCGCAGCTACCAGAGCGCGCAGACGCATATCCAGTCGATCCTGTCCAACCTTGCCAATGGCAAGGACGAGCTCTTGATGGACAATGCCGCGATCGATGTGGAGCGCCAGAAGCTGTGGGAGGCGATGGGCAATCTGGAACAGATGATCCACATTTCCAAGACGCTCGACACCAAGCTGGAAGAGAAAGCCGCCGAGCTCGACGCGACCGATCCGGCCAAAGCCAAGGCGATCCGCGAGACCGCGCTGTTCTATGTCCGCCAGCGCACCCAGGACCTGCTCACCCAGATGGCGGTGAGCGTGCAGGGCTATCTGGCGCTCGACCTCGTGAAGAAGAACAATGTCGAGCTGGTGAAGGGCGTCGATCGCGCCAGCACCACCACGGTGGGCGCGCTGCGCACCGCGGTGACGGTGGCCGAGGCGATGACCAACCAGCGGCTGGTGCTGGGCCAGATCACCGCGCTCAACACCACCACCGCGGGGATCATCGATTCCACCAGCACCATGCTGCGCGACCAGACCGGCAAGATTCACGAGCAGGCCGCCGCCAGCACCATCCCGCTCGAGACGCTCCAGCGCGCCTTCCAGAACATCTACGACACGATGGACGAGGTCGATCAGTTCAAGCTGCGCGCGCTCGATTCGATGAAGCAGACGGTCAATGTGCTGTCCGACGAGATGGAGAAGTCCAAGGGCTATATCGCCCGCGCCGAAGGCCAGGCGCAGGCGCAGAAGCAGGTCTCGGAATCGAACCTGCTGAGCATTGAAGATTGAAGGTGGGATTGAGTGCGGGAGACACGGCTTGGGCGATCTGACGCACAATAGCGACCGCTTGATCGAGGAAGGCCGCATGCTGCGCGACGACAATCGTTCGGGCGGACGCCACCGGCGCGCGGTCTCGATCGGCAAGGGCTCCGCGGCGGCGAAGCAGAAGCACTGGGTCGCCAAGATCCGCAACGTCGTCATCGCGCTGTTCGCGATCTGGGTGGCGGCAGGAGTGCTCGGGATGGTTCTGAACGGCATCGGTTTTGCCGGAGTGATGGCGCTGGTGCTCGCCAGCGTGGTCGCGGTTGCGGTGCTGGGCCAGTTTCCCAAGATGAAGACCCCCAAGCGCGCCGACATCAACAAGGGCGATGTTCAGCAGATGGTCGGTCGCACCGAATTGTGGCTCGAGGCGCAACGGCCCGCGCTGCCGCCGCCGGCTGCGAAGATCCTCGACGATATGGGTGTCCAGCTCGATGCGCTGGGGCTGCAGCTCGACGGGCTCGACCAGAACCATCCCAAGGCGCGCGAAGTGCGCAGCCTCGTGGGCGAGCAATTGCCCGAGATGATCGACAGCTATCGCCGCATCCCCGCGCAAATGCGCCGCGAGGTGCGGATGGGGGGCACGCCCGACGAGCAATTGACCGACAGTCTCGGCAAGATCAGCGGCGAGATCGATTCGATCACCCGACAGCTGGCCGAAGGCTCGCTTGACGATCTGGCGATCAAGCACCGGTTTCTCGACTACAAATTCGGTGCCGGCACCGCGCCCGCGCCCGAACTCGACCACAGCCCCCTTCCCGGGCCCACATCCAACACCACACCCAAATCCACCGGAGCCGATTGATGCGAGTCCCCATCGCCCACGAACTGCCGCGCGAGGAAGTGCGCCGCCGCCTGCACGAACGCAGCCACGAGATCGCCAGTTTCGTCCCCGGCGGGATGGCCGACGTCACCACCGCCTGGCCCAATGAGGATCTCATGACGCTGGCGGTGCGAGCCATGGGTCAGGGGATCGACGGGCGGATCATCATCGAGGATCATCAGGTGGTGTTCGAGGTCGATCTGCCCCTGGCCTTGTCCTTCGTCGAACCGATGGTGGCGGGCGCGATCCGCGACAAGGGTCAGAAACTGCTCGCCAAGAAATAGCGGCGCGCCCGAGGCACGCCCGCACAGGACCGTCGGCTCGGCAATTTTTGCGGAACCGATTGCGGTGCCATGCGCTACATCCTAATGTTCGCCGCAGGCGAGCCGGTCGGGAGCACCCTGGCAACACCGCCTTTCGGGCTTCTGATCTGCGTAGAAAGCTTGCCAAACTTGCTGCATCGAAAATCCAGCCGCTCCGGCGACGACACATTGCGCCGGATATTGAAGCGCGAAACCAGCGCATCGCATGACCGGCTCGATGCGGCGATGGGCGATCTGCCGGTCGTCTCGGCGCAAGGTTATGCGCTGTTCCTGCTCACCCAGTATCGCTCGCGCGAACCGATCGAGTGCTGGATTTCGCACGCCATGCCCGCCGATGAAGCTCCGCCGGCGCAAGCCGCTCTGATCGCACGCGATCTGGGCGAGCTGGGGATCGCCCTGCCCCCGACCGACGAATTCACGCTCCCCGCAGGCGCCGACCCCGTCGGGCTGGTCTGGGCGCTGGCGGGCTCATCGCTGGGCAACCGCACCATGCTGCGTCATCGCCGGAAAATCGGCGCCGCCGGGCCGGAGCATTTTCTCTCGGACACCGCCATGACCCAGTTCTTCACCCGGTTTCGCGCGCGCATCGAGCGCCCCGTCGCCGACGAGCTCGCCCGCAGCGCCGTGGCCGGAGCGCAAGCCGTCTTCACGGCATTCATCGCCGCCCTGCCCGATCAGACCCGGAACGCCGCACCATGACCATTCCCCCGCAACCCGTCGATCTGACCAATTGCGATCGCGAGCCGATCCACCGGCTGGGGATGATCCAGGATTTCGGTGCGCTGCTGGCGCTGACGGGCGACTGGATGGTGGCGCACCGTTCGGCCAATTTCGCCGAGATGCTCGCGCTCGACGCGCCGCCCGAACCCGGAGACCCGGTCGGCACGCTGTTTTCGACCGAGGCGATCGCGCTGCTGTCGAAGGCGGCTTCGCTGCTGGACGGCAGCGACGATGTCGAGCGCATCTTCAACATCGATCTGGTGGGCAACGAACAGTGCTTCGACTGCGCGCTGCACGCCAGCGGCGGTCTGACGATCATCGAGATCGAGCCGCATGAAGATGATCATATCGACCGCCAGCTGCGGCTCGTCCAGCCGGTGATGCGCGAGCTCGAGAAGGCTGCGGATGTCGCTGCGCTGTGCCAGATTGCCGCCGAGCAGCTGCGCGGGCTGCTCGAATTCGATCGGGTGATGGTCTACCGCTTCCGCTCGGACGAAAGCGGCGAGGTGGTCGCCGAATCGCTCGCCGAAGGGACCGAAAGCTTCCTCGGGCTCAACTACCCGCGCACCGACATCCCCCAGCAAGCGCGCGAACTCTACATCCGCAACCGCTTCCGCATCATCAGCGATGTCCATTCCAAATCGGTCCCGATCGAGCCGGGTGTCGGCGACGATGGCGCACCGATCGACCTGTCGATGAGCACGCTGCGCTCGGTCTCGCCGGTCCATATCGAATATCTGACCAACATGGGGGTCGATGCCTCGCTGTCGATCTCGATCGTGGTCGGGGGCAAATTGTGGGGCCTGTTCGCCTGCCATCACTATTCCCGGCGAGTGCTGCCCTACACCCTGCGCACCGGCGCCGAGCTGTTTTCCGAGCTGTTCTCGCTGGCGGTCGAGCGTTCGCTGGGGCGCCACCAGACCGAACTGGTGGTGCTGGGGCGCGAATTGCACGACCGGCTGATGCGCGCGGTGGTGGGCGGGCAATCGCTGCTCGATGCGCTGCCGACCCTGCGCCCGATCATCCAGCGCTCGCTCCCGCACAACGGCATCAGCGCCTATATCGAAGGCGTCTACCAGGCGATCGGATCGGCCCCGACCGAGGACGAGTTCCACGCGCTCCGGCCGCAGCTCAACGCCGCCGCCTCGAGCACCGTGGTCGCCAGCCAGCGGCTGACGGAGCGCTTCGACAAGGCGCAGGCCTTCGCCGACCGCGCGGTGGGAGCGTTGATCATCCCGGTCTCGCGCAGCCCACGCGACTATGTCGTGCTGTGGCGCAAGGAATTGAACCAGACCGTCCACTGGGCGGGCAACGCCGAGAAGCCGGTCGAGACCGGGCCCGATGGCGACCGACTCTCGCCGCGGCGCAGCTTCGCCAGCTGGAAGCAGACCGTGCGCGGTCGCAGCACCGCCTGGACCGAGGGCGAATTGCGGCTGGCGGAGAACCTGCGGGTCACGCTGATCGAGGTCATCCTGCGGCTGACCGACGAGGTCGCCGCCGAGCGCGCCAAGGCGCAGCAGCAGCAGGAACTGCTGATCGCCGAACTCAACCACCGGGTGCGCAACATCCTCAACCTCATCCGCGGGCTGATCAACCAGTCGCGCCACGATGCGGTGTCGATCGACGAGTTCGCCGGGCTGGTCGGCGGGCGGATCAACGCGCTGGCCACGGCGCATGACAATATCACCCGCCAGAACTGGTCGCCCGCGTCGCTGCGCGAGCTGATCGAGACCGAGGCGGAGGCCTATGTCAGCGGCAAGATGGACCGCGTCCGGATCAGCGGCGACGATGCCCTCGTCGCGCCCGAGGCCTACACCGTGCTGGCGCTGGTGATCCACGAGATGATGACGAATTCGGCCAAATACGGCTCGCTTTGCGACCGTTCGGGCACGCTCGCCATCGAGGTGGATTGCGACGACAGCGGGATGACGCTGTGCTGGAAGGAGCGCGGCGGGCCGCCGGTGAAACCACCCGAGCGACGCGGCTTCGGCAGCACGATCATCGAGAAGTCCATCCCCTTCGAACTCAATGGCCGCGCCCGGCTCGATTACCGGCTCGGCGGGGTCGAGGCTGAGTTCTGGGTCCCCGGGCGCTTCGTAACCTGCACCGAAGTGGGCGAGGAACGCTCCCGGGGCCAGGCCAAAAGTACCAAGCGGCTCGATCAGGGGGCCGATACGCTTGCGGCGGCGATCGGCTCGATGCTGCTGGTCGAGGACAGCATGATCATCGCGCTCGATACCGAGGAAAGCCTGCGCGAGCTCGGGGTCGAGACGGTCATGGTCCAGAGCTCGGTCGGCGCGGCGCTGGAGGCCCTCGACAGGACCAGCTTCGATCTGGCGTTGCTTGATTACAATCTCGGGACCGAATCGAGCGAGGCGGTGGCCGAGCGGCTCAAGGAGATGGGGATCCCCTTCTGGCTGGCGACCGGATACGGCGAAATGGCCGACAAGCGCGAGGAGATGGGCGCCTCGGGATTGCTGGTCAAACCCTATGGCCGCGAGGAACTGGCGCAGATCCTGACCGAGTTCGAAGCCCAGGGCTAGACCGCTCCGACCACCAGGCAGCGCTGGCTGGCGCTGAAATCTACCCCTCCGAGCGCGAGCGCAACTGCGCTTTCGCCGGGCGCAATGACCGCACCATCGACCATGACCTCACCCGCAATGGGGAGGATCTGGCAGACGCCGCGATACGCGGCGCGCAAGCCCGTCCCGGGTTCGCCGACAAGCTGGTCGAGACGGAAATGGGGGCCATCGACCAGGCAGGCATTCGCATCCGGATCGACGCGGCGATGCAGCTCGCGGCGATAGGGTTCGCCCGATGCCACCGCGAGCGCCCGGTCGAGATGCAAGTCGCGCGGGCGACCGTAATCGTACAGGCGGTAGGTGATGTCGGTGTTCTGCTGCACCTCGATCAGCGATATCCCGGCGCCGATCGCATGGACCGTGCCCGCGGGCAGGTAGAAGAAATCGCCCGGCCTGGCCTCGTGCCAGGTCAGCAAACCCTCGATCGAGCCATCGAGCGCCGCCGCGCGCATTGCGTCGCGCGACACAGGCCGGTCGAAGCCGATCGCAAGCCGTGCGCCGGGCTCGGCCGCGACTACCAGCCAGCATTCGTCCTTGCCCGGCACCCCCGCACCCGCCTCGCCCGCGCGCGGATGGACCTGCACCGAAAGCTTGGCGCTGGTGAACAGGTATTTGACCAGAATGTCTGGCATTGCCGCGCCGGGTTCAAACCAGATTTCGCCAACGGGATCGCTCTCGGTACGCGCGAATGGTGCGGGCAGCTGCCTGCGGCCCCAGACCTTTGCCACGCTGCGGGTCGCGAGCCGCGGCCCCGCCATGTCCCCGTCGCGGCTCATTTGCCGGTCGCTCCGGGTAATTTGCCGACCGCCTGCGCCCCGGCGCGGGTGGTCACCAGCACCTCGTCGCCATCGACCACGATCACCACATCCTCGAGCCCGATCGCGGAAACCCGCGGACCGTCGCTTTCAACCAGCACATTGCGGCAATCGACGAGCTCGGCGCGCCCGGTGGTGGAATTGCCCTCTGCATCGCGGGTCCGCGCCGCCAGCACCGCATCCCAACTGCCGATATCGGACCAACCCATATTCGCCGAAACCACCGCGGCGCGGTCGGTGTTCTCCATCACCGCGTAATCGATCGATTCGCCAGCGATCGCGGCAAAGGGTGCGGCTTTCGGACGCCATTGCCAGCCCGCATTTTCACCGTCTGCCATGGCCTCGCCGACGCTGGCCGCCATCGCGGGCCGATGCCGCGCGAGTTCCTCGAGATAGGCCCCCGCGCGCATGCAGAAGATGCCGCCGTTCCAGACATGGTCGCCGCTCGCGAGGAAAGCTTGCGCCGTGGCCAGGTCCGGCTTCTCGACAAAGCGGGCAACGCGGTGCCCGTCGTCGAGTGCCTCGCCGATCCGGATATAGCCATAGCCGGTCGCGGGCTCGGTCGGCGCAATGCCGAAGGCGACCAGCCAGTCCTCGCGCGCCAGCCGCGCCGCGCGCTCGACACCCACGAGGAAAGCCGCCTCGTTGGCGATGTGGTGGTCGCTGGGGCACACCAGCATGATGTCCTCGGGGGCAAGGCTGTGCGCGGCGAGCGCGATGGCGGGGGCGGTGTTGCGCGCTGCGGGCTCTACCAGCAACCGCGCGCCTCCATCCATCGTGGCCTGCTCTTCGATCGCGTCGACATGGGCCGCGCCCGCAACGATCAACGGCGGCGCGAAGCGCGCAAGATCGCCCACCCGGTCGAGGCTGCGCTGGAACAGCGTGCGCCCGCCCAGCAGGTCGAGAAAGGGCTTGGGCCGCGCCGGGCGGCTGCGCGGCCACAGCCGCGTGCCGCTGCCCCCGCACAGGATGACTGGATGGATTGCTGTCATGGCTCGGCTCTAGCGTCTTTCCTTCGACAAGCGCCAGAGCCTAGCACCGCAAGATATAGCCCGCTTTAACGCGCGAACCAGTCCTGTCGCCAGCCATAGTCGGCGGGCACCGGATTGCCTTGGGTATCGACGGCCGGACGGAACACGAAGCGCTCGACCGCGAGCCGGCAGACGATGGCATCGGCTTGCGGATCGGGACTGGGGCGCAGCACGCGGCAATTGCGCGCGCGGCCATCGACCCCCACGGTCATCGCCACGGTCACCGAATTGCCGAGCCGCGCCTGCCGCCCGCCGGGCGGGATCGGGAAATCGCTCGCGGCATTGATGTCGCCGGCGATCTTGACCGGCTGGGTTGCGACGATCCCGCCGCGCCCTTGCCCGCCGCGGCCGCTGCCGGTCCCCTGACCGCTGCCCGCCGCACCCGTGCCCTCGCCCGCCTGTTGCGCGCCCGAGGTGGGCGCGGTTCCGGTGGAGGTCGCGCGTGGCACCGGGCGATCTTCGCGCAAGCGGACCGCAGGGGTCGGCGCGGTCACCGGTGCCGGAACCGCCTCGCGCCCCGGAGCGCCCTGTTCGCCCTCGTCGGGCTCGGGCTCGACTTCGGGAGGGGGTGGCGGGAGCGGTTCTTTCGGCGCGGTGACGGTGACCGAGAAGGCGGCGACCACCGAATTCTCGACGGTCTGCACAGCCCCGGGCGCAAGCGCACGGATGAGGCCGTAGAACAGCGCGGCATGGAGCAACGCGACCGCGACGATCACCCAGGGGTTCGGGCGCTTCCTCGCGCTCGCATAGCCGGTTGGCGGTTTATCCATGAGCGATCAACGGCGCAGCGAGCGGCTGCGTTCCGACGGGCTCGCTCCGTCTTACCGGGTCCCGCAACACAAAGGGGGCGGCCCTTCGAAAAGGACCGCCCCCCAGGTGTGCGATCGGACCGAAGTCCGGAGTGCCTAGAAACCCCAGATCAGCGACGCCGTGAATGCACGGGGCGAGCCGATGTTGACGAATTCGCCAGTGGTCGTGAGCCCGGTGGGAGCGGAACCGATGTACACCTCGTCGAGGATGTTGGTCACGTTCACCTGGAAATAGGCCTTGTCGAAGTCCGGGTTGAAATAGCCCAGTGCGAGGCGAGCATCGAGATCGGCTACCGTGTAACCGGGCAGTTCGACCGTGTTGATGTCGTTGAGGAACCGCGAACCGGTCCGCTTGATCTGCGCACCCAGCTCGACCGGTCCGAAACCGGCTTGCGCGCGGGCCCCGAGGGTGAACTTGGGCGAGCCCGATTCACGCTTGCCGGCAGTTGGGGCGAAGGTGGTCGCGCCGGTCTGGACGTCGTCCTTGATCTCCGACTTCAGGTAGGAACCGAAGACATAGAGCAGGAACGGATCCGCGGGCTGCCAGGCAATGCTGCCGTCGACGCCATACTTGTCGACCTGACCCAGATTGCGGGTAACCGAGCGGTCGAGGATCGGATCATACGCCGTGGCCAGACGGTTCTGGTAACGGTTGAACCAGCCCGTAACCTGCGCCTGGATGTTACCGGTCTGATAGCGGACGCCGAGATCGAAGGATTCCGAGGTTTCGGGCACCGGAGCAACGCCGACGAACAGCGAACCGTAAAGGGCATCGGTGCCGGGTACCGAAAGATTCTTGGCGTAGCTGGCGAAGACGCTGGCGTCGGAGGTGAAGTTGTACGTCAGGCCCACGTTCGGCAGGAGCTTGTCGTACTTGTAGGTCGCCGAGGTCGGAGCCACGAGGCCGGGGTTCGCTGCCAGGTAAGCGGCAAGCTGGGCATCGCCGTTGACGCAGTTGACGTTGCCAGACGGATCGGTGGTTACGCAATTCTGGTTGAGCTCGCGCTTGAAGAACGGCGCACGAACACCGACCGTCGCGACCAGGTCGCCGAATTCGCCACGATATTCACCCGAAATCTGGTTGAGGATCGCGAGGGATTTGCGGTCGCGCTTTTGCGGGGCAATGCCCTGACCGTCGAGGAGCGGATCATTGATCGGGAAGACGTCGAACGGTTCCGCATTGGTTGCCAGCAGCCCGGCCTGGCCCGTCTGACGGTGACGAGCGTGATCGAGAGTATAGGCGAGGCGGACGCGATGATCGGGATTGATGTCGTAGATCAGGTTGGCGATCACGCCATACCGATTGGTCTGTGTCTGGCTGGGCGACAGGATCGTCGCGAAGTCCAGCGTATCGCCGTCGCCGTTCAGATCGGTACCGCCGAAATAATAGTAGGTAGTGCGGCTGCCGGGACCACGTGCCGTGTTGCGGTTATCGGCACCGAAGAACACACCGGTGAGGCCAGCGGGCGAAAGACCTTCGAAGCCGACCGAGGTGCCGCCGCCATTGGCCTTGACGTACTGGTAGCTCGGATCGATCGTCAGCGTCAGCTTGTCGGTCAGCGAAAAGAGCGAGTTGCCGCGGATATTGCCGGTGTTCGAGGGATTGTAGCGCCGTTCGAACGGAGTACCGCAGCTGTTGTAGCTGTCCTGGACGCCAGCCTGACCGCGCACCGTGGTGCAGGGCGTACCGTCGGTCAGATTGTAGAACCGATCTTCCGGCTCCTGGATCGGACCGGGCTCGCCAGTGTAACGGAAGGGCGAACCGTTGAAATTGTTGCGGTTCTCGTTGTAGTGGCCGGCGATCGAGATGAAGTCGCCGTTCGAACCGATGGGCTGGAATATCTTCGCGTTGTACTGCTGCTTCTTGACGCCGCCATAGTTCGAAAACACTGAATCGTTTTCGGTCGTCGACGCAGAGACAAATGCCTTGAGACCACCAGAAGTCAGTTCGCCCGTCTCCACTTTCGCGAAGAAGCGGTACATCATGCGGTCGCCGGGGTTCCCGCGCGCGATAATGTTGCCATAGGTCGAGGTCGTCAGGACGCCGAATTCATTGTCCGGGGTCTTGGACCGGATGTTGATCGTACCACCGGCAGCGGCTGCGGTCGGGCTGTCGACATCGGTCGAACCCAAGGTAACGGTCGCGAATTCGATGATCTCCGGGTCGAGCATCTGGTTCGTGTAGAGCGCATAATTGCCCGAGTCGTTCAGCGGGACACCATCGAACGTCTGCGAGATGCGGTCGGACGAGAACCCGCGAATGGTGAAATTGCCGCCCAGCGAACCGAAGGGATCGTTGTTGGTGAAGCTGACACCGGGGACCAGGTTCAACGTGTCGTTGATGGTCTGGCCGGGGGTCTGGCGTCCGATCAGCTCGGAGCCGATCTGCACCTTGGCCTTGGGCGAGTCGGGGATTTCGACGCCGCCGACAGCGGTGTCGCGCGCGCCGGAAACGATGATAACGTTGCTCTCATCGAAATCGACCGAGCCGGTGGACTGGGCGTGTGCCGCAGAGCTCATGAAGCCTGCGGAGAGGCTGACCATGGAAGCCGCCAGGAGATATTTGATCTTCATCGAGATGGACCTTCTACTCGAGAATGGGACTGGGAACGAATCGCGCTTCCCGCCGTTAGCGGGCTCGCCGCTCCCAAGCGACTCTTATGTGACATGATAAAGACACGCCCTGGCGCTTTATGCTGCAAGAGCGAAAGGCCGCGAATTATGTCTTTTTTTGAGGCGCTTATACGTGTGGCTTGCAGGGCACACCGCGGGAACTTTCGATCCTGTTGCGGCAGAGGCACACGGATCGCGCCCGAATCCCGTCAGGCGAGATTGATCTCGCGCAGCCGCTGCATCAGGAAATCATGGCTCGAGATCGGTTCGGGATGATCGTCCGGCGCGGCGGGATCGATGCAGGAGGGCAGCGTCTCGATCGTGTAATCGGGGCGGAAATGCAGGAAGAACGGCATCGAATAGCGCGCGCGATAGGCGGCCTCACCGGTCGGATTGACCACGCGGTGGGTGGTCGAGCGCAGTCTCCCGTTGGTCAGCCGGTCGAGCATGTCGCCGATATTGACCACCAGCGCGCCCTCGGGCGGATCGATCGCCAGCCACTCGCCATCGGTGGTGAGCAATTCGAGCCCGGCTTCCTCGGCGCCCAGCAGCAGGGTGATGGTGTTGATATCGCCATGCGCCGCGGCGCGAATCGCCCCCTCGGCACCTTCGCCCTCGAGCGGCGGGTAGCGCAGCAGCCGCATAACCGAATTGCCGTCGGCCACGGTGGGCGCGAAGAATCCGCGCGGCAGGCCGAGATGAAGTGCGATCGCCTCGAGCACGCGCGCGCCGGCATCCTCGAAAGCGGCAAAGAGCGCGCTGAAGGTTTCGCGGAAGCCCTCGACTTCGCCGGGCCAGATATTGGGCGCCATGAATTCGGAAAGCGCATGCCCCTCGGGCAGCTCGCGGCCGACATGCCAGAACTCCTTGAGATCCTGGACGCTGGCTCCCTTGGCCTTCTCGGTACCAAACGGCGTGTAGCCGCGCGCGCCGCCGCCACCGGGAATGTGATAGGCGCGCTTGGCTTCGTCGGGCAGCGCGAAGAACGCCTTGGACATTTCTTCCGCGCGATCGATCAGCTGCTGAGGAATGCCGTGGTCGCGGATCACCGCAAAGCCGTATTCCTCGAAGCTTTGCCCCAATTCCTGAGCCACTTCCCCCAGCGGGCGGGCGATCGAAACGCTGGCGATGTCGGACATGGAGAAAACCCTATCAATACGGCAGGAACAGCCCCGCCAGCGCCGCGCTCATCAGATTGGCGAGCGAACCGGCGGCCAGCGCACGCAGGCCGAGCCAGGCAATAACGGGGCGCTGGTTGGGCGCAAGCCCTCCGGTGACCGCCATCTGGATCGCGATGGAGCTGAAATTGGCAAAACCGCACAGCGCAAAGGTGACGATGGCAAGGCTGCGCTCGGACAATGCGCCCGCCCCCAGCGCGCCCAGTTCGATAAAGGCGACGAATTCGTTGAGCACGATCTTGGTGCCGAACAATCCGCCCGCGATCCCGGCATCCTCCCACGGAACGCCGATCAGGAACATCACCGGGGCGAACAGCGTGCCCAGCGCCATCTGGAACGACAGTTCGGGATAGCCGAACAGCCCACCGGCCCAGCCAAGCAGGCCGTTGGCCAGCGCCACCAGCGCGACGAATGCGAGCACCATCGCGCCGACCGCGACCGCGAGCTTGACCCCGGTCTGCGCGCCCTGCGCCGCCGCCTCGATGATGTTGGCGGGCTTCTGGCCCTCCTCGAAGGTCTCGGCGATCTCGACCTCGTGCGGCTTGCCGCCCTCGACCAGCGCGGCGGGCCCGTCGGAGCTGATGCGGTTTTCGGGCAGGTCGAGCCGGCCTTCCGCCTCGGGCGAAGCCTCGTCGTCATCGGGCATGATGATCTTGGCCATCAGGATGCCGCCGGGTGCCGACATGAAGGCCGCGGCGAGCAGAAAGGGGAGGTATTCGCTGCCCAGCAGCCCGGCGTAGGCGGCGAGGATGGTGCCCGCGACGCCCGCCATGCCCACGGTCATCAGCGTGAACAGCCGCGCCGGCGACAGCGCGGCCAGATAGGGGCGCACCACCAGCGGGCTTTCCGACTGGCCGACGAAGATATTGGCCGCGGCGCCGAGCGATTCGACCTTGGAGATCCCCGTGACCCAGCCGATCGCACCGCCGACCCAGCGCACCACCTTCTGCATCACGCCGAGATGGTAGAGAATCGAAACCAGCGCCGCGAAAAAGATGATCACCGGCAGCGCCCCGAGCGCGAAGGTGTTGGCCAGCGGGTTGGTCTCGTTGGGCCCGAACAGGAATTGCGTGCCCTGATCGGCATAGGACAGCAGCGCCGCGACGCCGTTGGACATCCCCTGGATCACCGCGCGCCCGCCGCTGGTGGCCAGCACCAGGAACGCCATCAGCGCCTGCAATGCGAAGGCGGCACCCACCACCCGCAGCCGGATCCGGCGCTTGCCGACCGAAAGCAGGAAGGCGATCGCGAGGATCACCACGATACCGATAAGACTGGCGACGATGGGCGGCATGCGGAGCCTTCCGGTAAGGGCAACTGCGGATGAAATCGCGCGCTGTCTTGCGCGCATGGCCCCATTAGTCAATTTCGACCCTGCTTTAACCGACCGATCTTTCACCGATTCCGCGAACGGGACCCGAACAGATGACGCAACCTGCTGATACGAGCCGCGCCGCCGCAGCGGCCATGCCGCGCGGATTGTTCGTCTATCTGCTGTTCTACGGCGGGATGACGGTGCTGGCCGGGGTGTTGGCGTTCAAACAGGTGCAACTGTGGCCGACCGAGCTGGCGGTGGAATCGGGAATCTTCGCCTTCCTGCTGCTGGTGGTGATCTCGAGCACCATCGCCCAGCTCTATGGCGAGAAGCTCGCCAGCCGGCTGGTGTGGTGGGGTTTCCTGCCGCTGGCGGTCTCGGCGACACTGATCTGGGTCGTGCTCTCGCTCCCCGCCTCCCCCGAGATGGTCGAGTTTCGCGGCACGGATCTGGCGGCTTTCGAAACGGTGTTGTCGCAGACCCCGCGGATCATGATGGCCGGGCCGGCCGCCTATATCGTCTCGCTGCTGCTGAACGTCTGGATCTTCTCGCGGCTGCGCGGCGAGGGCGAAGGCAACACGCTGGGGCTGATGGCGCGCGGCGCGATCGCCAGCGCGCTCAGTCAGGCAATCGATTCGGTCATTTTCGTAACGCTCGCTTTCTATGGCGAGTTCGACATCACCAATCTGATGATCGGCCAGGTGATCGCCAAGGTCGTGCTCAGCATCGTGCTGGTGCCGTTCCTGATCGTCGGCGGGGTGGCGCTGGCCAAGCGGCTCGATCGCACCGCTGCAGCCTAGCAGGCGCTACGGCCGCTCGATGCCCGCGACGACGCGGTCGTCGAGCCGGTCGCCATGCAGCACCGAAACATCGCCGGTGGTCTCGAGCACCACCGCACGGACATTGCCCATTTCGAGAGCATTGGCCTCGCGCAGCTTGGCCAACAGATCGCTTTTCGCGACCCGCGACACTTCGAGCGCCTCTTCGATGAATTCGCCATCGTACATCAGGAAGATCGGGCCGTTCTGGATCGCATCCTCGAAGCGATCCGAATTGCGCCTCAGCTTGGCGAGCAGAAACTGGATGACGAACAGCGCCGCCATTGCCAGCAACGCCTGCGCAAAGCCGGTCCATGCCGTCGCCTGCACCGCGCCTGCGAGCAGCGAACCCGAAGCGATCGTGACGACGAAATCGAAATTGGTCATCTTCGACAGCGTCCGCAGCCCGATCATCCGGATCACCGCGATGACCCAGATCATGGAAACGGCGCTGAGCACCACCACGCGTGTGGCGATATCGAGTGTCGTATTGTCGAAGAACATGCAGTGGCCCCTTGCTTTCCTGCCCTCCCAACGGGCGAGACCGCAAAGCTATCCGCCGCCGCTCCCGATCAGGCCGAACAACTCGCCCCGCCGAGCACACAGAACCGCGCGCAATGCGGGTGGTTGAGCGCGACCTCGCCCGCCGCCTCGGCGAGAGTGTCGCCGAGATCGAAATCGTGGTGGTAGGGGATCAGCGTGCAGGCGGCGACCCGTGGGCGCGGCTCGCCCTTGCGGTGGACCACCATGCGGCTGGTGGCGCACATCACGTCGGCAGGCGACTTGCCCAGGATCGACCAGCACCCGGTGGTGATCTCGGCGATATCCTTGGCCGCATCCATTTCGGGAAACAGCACCAGTCGCGCAGGGTCATGAGCATCGACCGCGATGCCCTCGCGCGCAAACAGCGCGGCGTAATGTTCGCGCGCCGCGCGCTCGTCCTCGCCCGGCACCATGCGGCCCGCGACCGCGAGCGCAAAGCCGTGGTCCGAGAGCCAGCGTAAGCCCTGCATGGCGGGCGCCCAGCTGCGCGGGCCGCGCTCGCCCTCGTGCACCGCCTGGGTGTGATGGTCGAGACTGATCCGCAGGACCAGCTTCTCGGCATATTCCTCGCGCAGGGCGAGCAAGGCCGCCTCGTGCCGCCGCATCGGCTTCATCGCATTGGACAGCACCAGCGCCGCAAAGCCGCGTTCCAGCGTGTCTTCGAGCAGCGGCAGGAAATCGGGGTTCATGAACGGCTCGCCCCCGGTGAAGCCGATCTCGCGCGTCGCCAGCGATTCCGCCTCATCGAGGAACGGTACCGCCGCCGCATGGGTCAGATAGACCAGCGCATCATTGGTCGGGCTGCTCTCGATATAGCAGCTCGCACAGGCCAGATTGCACAACGTACCGGTGTTGAGCCAAACCGTTTCCAACCGGACCAACGGCACGCTCGCGCGCGGCTCGCCCGCTGCGGTCCAGTTCGGATCGGCGAATTTCGCTACCGGCAGCGTGTCGGCCTCGACCCGGAAGGGCGAGGGTCCCGCAGGCGCGGTGCGCGACGCCGAGCGGCTCACGCCATCCGCCGCCGCAGCTTCGCCAGCGTGCCCGCCCACTTCTTCGGCCATTCGCCGAACACCGTGGGCTCCCAGGCAGCGAAGCTTGCCGCCTTGGATATCTCGCTGCGGGTGGGATAGGCGATCACCGCCGAGCCGAGCGCGAAGGTGCTGCTCTTGCCGGTGATCGACTGGCTGAAGGGCAGCAGCATCTCGCCCGCATTCTTGCCGACGATGCTCGCGCCCAGAACTGTCTTGCCCTTGAGCACCAGCTTGAGCTGGCCAATTGTGTCGCCATCGGCAATCGCGCGTTCGTTGTCGTCGAAACGCTCGACCACCACGCTCACGCCGTCGCCATGCTTCGCACGCGCATCCTTCTCGGTCATGCCGACCTGCGCCACTTCGGGGTCGGTGTAGGTGCACCACGGCAGCGCGGACCAGTTCACCTTGGTCGGCAGGCCGAGCGTGATTTCCAGCGCGACATTCGAGCCTTCATAACCCGAAACATGCGTCAGCCGCGGCCCGTCGCGGCAATCGCCGATGGCGTAGATGTGTTTGAGCGAGGTACGCCGCCGCCGGTCGACCACGATTCCCCCGGCGCCGATCTCGACCCCGATTTCCTCGAGCCCGAAACCCTTCGCATTGGCCTCGCGCCCGGTGGCGATCAGCAGATGCGAGCCCTCGATGGTCTCGCTATTCGCGCCAGTGGCGCCATTCAGGGCGACATGGAGGCGAACACCGTCGCCGCGCGCCTCGACCCGGCTCGCCTTGCCCTCAATGAAGCGCACGCCTTCGCCCTCCATCGCCTGGCGGACGATTGCCACGTGATCGGGATCGTCGCGCGCCAGCAGCGCCCCGGGCTCGACCAGCGTCACAGCGCTGCCCAGCCGGCGGAAGGCCTGCGCCATCTCCATCCCGATCGCGCCGCCGCCGACCACCACCAGATGCTCGGGGCGCTCGGTCAGGTCGAACAGCGTTTCGTTGGTGAGATAGGGCACATCGCCCAGCCCCTTGATCGGCGGCAGCGCGGGGCGCGAGCCGGTGGCGATCACGATCCGCGGCGCGGACAGCGTGCGCTTGCCGACCTTGACCGTGTGCTTGCCCGTAATTTTCGCCCAGTCGCGGAAGACCTCGCAGCCCATCTCCTCGAAGCGGCTTTGCGAATCATGCGGGGCGATAGCGGCGATGGCGTCATGGATATGCGCATGGACCCCGCGCCAGTCGACCCGTGGTTTGGTGAGCATGACGCCATGACGCAGCGGCGTGCGCGCCTCTTGTGCACGCTTGGCGGCAGCGATCAGCGCCTTCGACGGCACGCAGCCATCATTGAGGCATTCGCCGCCCATTTCGCGCGCCTCGATCAGCGCCACTTTGAGATCGAACAGCGCGCAGCCGCCCGCCGCAGTAAGCCCAGCGGCGCCGCCGCCGATTACGATTACATCATGGGTGAAGTTCATGGCTTGCCCCCTAGCCGATTATGCTGACAAAGCGAGCCCGAAGCCCCTCTTCACGACGGCAGGACCCGCACACCCGATGAATCTCGAGAACTCGCAGGATTATTACGGCAAGGTGCTCGCCAGCTCCGCCGATCTCAGGACCGATGCGTGCTGCACCGCCGAGGCGCCGCCGCCCGCGATGCTGGCCGCGTTGCGCAATGTCCACGAGGATGTCCGCGCGCGCTATTACGGCTGCGGGCTGGTCGCACCGCAGGCGATTGCCGGCTGCCATGTCCTCGATCTGGGCTCGGGCAGCGGACAGGACGCCTATGTGCTGGCGCAGATGGTCGGCGAGGCGGGTTCGGTCACCGGGATCGATGCCACCCCCGAACAGCTCGAAGTCGCCCGCCGCCACGAGGACTGGCACCGGGAGCGCTTCGGCTATGCGCAGGCCAACACACGCTTCCTCGAGGGCGATATCGAGAAGCTGCTCGAGCTCGACCTGCCCGAGGGGCATTTCGACGTCATCGTGTCGAATTGCGTGATCAATCTGGTGGCCGACAAGCGCGCCGTGTTCGACGCCGCATGGCGGCTGCTCAAGCCCGGCGGCGAGCTCTATTTCTCCGATGTCTATGCCGAGCGCCGCGTGCCCGAGCCTTTGCGCGAGGACCCGGTGCTGCATGGCGAATGCCTCTCGGGAGCGCTCTACTGGGGCGATTTCGTCGCGCTGGCCAAATCGGCGGGCTTTCGCGATCCGCGGCTGGTCACCAGCCGCCCGCTCGGGATCGAGGATCCCGCGCTTCAGGACAAGCTCGCGGGCATCGCCTTCCACTCGGCCACCTACCGATTGTTCAAGCTCGAAGAGCTGGAAAGCCAGTGCGAGGACTATGGCCAGGCGGTGCGCTACAAGGGCACCGTTGCGGGGCAGGAGCGGGTCTTCGAACTCGATGGCCACCACCATATCGAGGCGGGGCGGGTGTTCCCGATCTGCGGCAACAGCTGGCTGATGCTCGCCGCCACGCGGTTTGCCGACCATTTCGACTTCATCGGGGATTTTTCGACCCATTACGGGGTGTTCCCCGATTGCGGCGTGGCGGTGCCCTTCGGCGCGATCGGCGGCGATCCCCAGCCCGCCGCCCCCTGCTGCTGAGCGCGCGGCGATGAAGATACTCGTCACCGGTGCCGCCGGCCTGCTCGGCGGCGAGCTGTGCAGGCTGTTGGTCGCCGCCGGGCACAGCGTCACCGCGCTGGTCCACACCAATCGCGATATCCGCGCCAATGACGGCGCGCCGGTCACGGTCGCCGAGACCGTGGCGGGCGATGTCTCGCTGCCGCGCTTCGGCTGGGATGCGGCGCAGTTCGCGGCGATTGCAGCCTCGCACGAGCTCCTGATCCATTGCGCCGCGACGGTGCGCTTCGATCTCGACGAAGCCGATTACCGCAGCGTCAATGTCGAGGGCACCCGCCATGCGCTGGCATTGGCCGAGGCGGGCGGCATGGCCTATCTCCACATCGGCACCGCCTATGTCTGCGGCACGCGCAACGGCGTGGTGCGCGAGGACGATCCGCTGCCCGAGAGCGGCTTTGCCAATGGCTACGAGGCGAGCAAGGCGGCGGGCGAGCGGCTGGTGCGCGCCAGCGGTCTCGGCTGGGCGATTGCGCGCCCCGCGATCGTGCTGGGCGACAGCGCGAGCGGCGCGATCCGCCAGTTCGACACCACCTACACCGCCTTCAAGCTGATCGCCGAAGGCCGGGTGCGCGCCATGCCCGCGACCCCCGGCGCGACGCTCGATTTCGTGCCCATCGATCATGTCGCAAACGGCGTGGTCGCCATCGCCGAGCGGATGGCGGCCGCGAAGGGCGGCACGTTCCACCTCGTCTCGGGGCAGCCGCTCCCGGTCGAGCGCTTCGCCGCCGCGATCGGGTCCTATCCGCATTTCCACCAGCCCGCGCTGGTGCCGCCCGCAAGCTTCGACCCAGCCGCTCTCGCCCCGCTCGAGCGCCGCCTGTTCCGCCGCATCGCCGGGCTCTACGCCAGCTATTTCCAGCGCGACCCGCGCTTCGACGACACCGCCTTCCGCACCCTCACCGGCCGCCCCTGCCCCCCGACCGGCGAAGCCTATATCCGGACGCTGATCGACCACTGCATCGCGGTAGGCTTCCTGCCGGCGGAATAAGCGAGTGGACGCGCCTCAGCGTACGTCCGGGTAATGCTTCGCCATCCGGCTGCGCAAGCCGAAGGCCCAGAGCATTCCGACCTTGAAATAGATCCAGTTCGCCTTGAGCGGACCCCAGGCGGCAATGCGGCGGTCGGAGGTTTCGATCATGCGCGGGACCATCCGGATCCGCCCCAACCGCGCAAATTTGACGCACAGATCGGCCTCTTCCATCACCGTGTCGCCGGGGTTGCAGCCCCCCAGCGCGAGAAATTCGGCGCGGCGGAAGAACATCGCGTGATCGCCGAACAGCAGCCGCACTCCCTGAAAGAACAGGTGCGGGCGGGTGAGCAGCGGCGCGTACCAGGTCTTGGCCCAATTGTGTGCGGTGGTGACCCAGCGGGTCCCCTGCGGCCCGCGGATCACCGGGGTGAAGCTGGCCAGCGCGAGGTTCGGGTCGGCCAGCGTCTGCTCGACCACCGCGACCATATCGGTGGGCGGCAGCGTGTCGGCATGGAGCACGCAGACCAGATCGCTCCGCGCCGCCTTGACCCCGAGATTGATCTGCAGCGCCCTCCCCCGCTCGGCCGCCAGAATCCGCCAGCCGGCGCGGCGCGCGATCTCGGCCGTGCCGTCCATGCTCCCGCCATCGACCAGCAGGACTTCCGCCGGTTTCGGATCGAGCGCAGCAAGCCGCTCGACCAGCGCGGGCAACGCCTGCTCCTCGTCGAGCGCTACGATCACCAGGGTGACGCTCATTGCGCGAACCGCGGAAAGCGCGCGAGATCGGCGGGCGTATCGATATCGCCAAGCTCGGGCAGCATCGCGGGCGAGATCCCCTGCAGGCCGAAGCGGCGCAGGGTTTCGGCAAGCACCGCTTCGGTGCTCCATGCCATCTCGTGGAACAGGAAGGGCATCGGCCGGGTCATGCCGAGCAAATAATAGCCGCCGTCGCTGGCCGGACCCACCACCGCGGGCGCACGCTCCAGCGCGGTCGCCGCGCGGCGCAGCATGGCCGCGTCGCAATCGGGGCAATCGCTGCCGATGAGGATCGCGGGCGCCGCGGCCCGCGCCATCCGCGCGCCCAGATCGCCCTCGCCCTGATCGACCACCGCCAGATCGCCGCCCAGCCAATCGTGAAACCGCGCGGGTTCGCCCCCGGTCACGCGCAGCTCGAGTGGCAACCCGCTGGCACGCGCCTCGCGCAGCGTGTGTTCAAGCAGGCGACGGTAGAGCGCGGCGGCGCCCTCAGCCCCCAGCGCCGGGATCAGCCGGGTTTTCGCCCGCCCCGCCTCGGGCCAGCGCGCGAAGATCGTGAGCCGTGCTGCGCTCATGGCTGGATCGCGCCTCGCGGTTTGCAGGTGAGTGCGGGGATCATGGCAGCGCGATTGCACAAGGCTCGCAGGTTGCAAAGGCCCTAGGGACTCGAGATTTCAGCCGTTCAGCCAGAAACGGATCACCATGGCCACCGCCCCCAGCACGCTGATGCTCGCCAGCCAGATCGCCGCCATCCAGCTCAGCCTTTGCCACAGCGGGCTCTCTTGGGGCCGTTCTTCGGGGGCCGCCATCAATGGTAGCCTTCGTGGCCGACCTTGCCGCGGAACACCCAATAGGCCCAGGCAGTGTAGCCGATGATCAGCGGCATGGTGATCGCCACCCCGATCAGCATGAAGATCTGGCTGCGCTCGGGCGCGGCGGCATCCCAGATCGTGATCCCCGGCGGCACGACATAGGGCCACATGGTCACGCCGAGCCCCGCCATCCCGAGGAAGAACAGCGCCAGCGCCAGCCAGAACGGCTTGCTATGGCGTTCGACGCTAAGCGCGCGCAGCAGCATCACCGCGAAGATTGCCGTCAGGATCGGGATCGGCGCAGCGTAATAGATCTCCGGCGCGCTCAGCCACCGCTCGGCATACTCGACATTGAGCAGCAGATTGTAGAGCGAGACCGCGCCCATCAGTATGAAGGTGGCCCAGGCGGCGCGCTTCGCCAGCCTGCGACTGTGCTCCTGGCTCGGCCCGTCGAGCTTCCAGACCAGCCACGCCGCGCCCAGCAGCGCATAGCCCGCCACGGTGCCGACGCCGGTCAGCAGCGTGTAGGGCGTCAGCCAGTCGAGCCAGCTGCCGGCATAGCCACGGTCGACCACCTCGATCCCCTGCAGCAGCGCACCCAGCGTCATCCCCTGCGCCATCGCCGCGACGATGCTGCCACCGGTGAAGGCGGCGTCCCAGTATCGCCGGTGGCCCGGATCGCGCCAGCGCGCTTCGAACGCCACGCCGCGGAACACCAGCCCCAGCAGCATCGCGATGATCAGCGGATAGGTCGCCGGCAGGATCACCGCATAGGCCAGCGGAAAGGCCGCGAACAACCCGCCGCCACCCAGCACCAGCCAAGTCTCGTTGCCATCCCAGACCGGCGCGATCGAGTTCATCGCCCGGTCGCGTTCGGGACCGACCTCGAAAGTCGGAAACAGGATCCCGATGCCCAGGTCGAACCCGTCCATCACCACATAGGCGAAGACCGCGAAGGCGATGATGAAGGCCCAGACGGTGGTAAGATCGACATTCACCGCCATCACTCGGTCTCCCCGCGATTGCGCGGCAGCGTCTCGGCATGGCCGGGGTTCTGCGTCGGACCGGGAGTGATGCCCGCCGTGCGGATCGGCCCGGTGTCGCCGCGCTTGACCCCCTTCTCGCCGGTGTGGGGCGTCTGGTTCATCAGCCGCAGGATATACCACGTGCCAGCGCCGAAGACGCTGAAATAGACCAGTACGAAAGCCACCAGCGAAGCGCCGACCGCGGGCGCATCGAGCGGGCTGGCGGCATCGGCGGTGCGCATCAGATTGTAGATTACCCATGGCTGGCGGCCGACCTCGGTGGTGATCCAGCCCGCGAGCACCGCGACAAAGCCCGACGGCGCCATCACCAGCGCGGCGCGGTGCAGCAGCGGCCAGTCATAGAGCTTGCCGCGCCAGCGCGCGAACAGGCTCCACATCCCCATGCCGAGCATGGCGAAGCCGATGCCCACCATGATCCGGAAGGACCAGAACACGATCCCGACCGGGGGTTCCTCGTCGTCAGGAATGGTGTCGAGCCCGGCGAGCGGGGCGTTCAGATCGTGCTTGAGGATCAGCGAGGAAAGCTTGGGAATCTCGACCGCATATTTGACCCGCTTCTCCTCGCTGTCGGGAATGCCGAACAGGATCAGCGGCGCACCCTGGGGGTGGCTGTCGTAATGCCCCTCCATCGCCATGACCTTTTGCGGCTGGTGCTCGAGCGTGTTGATCCCGTGCAGGTCGCCGGCGAAGATCTGGATCGGGGCGACGATCGCCGCCATCCACAGCGCCATCGAGAACATCTTGCGCGCGTGGAGATTGGTCTTGTCGCGCAGCAGGTGCCAGGCGCCCACACCGCCGACCACGAAGGCGGTGGTGAGATAGGTCGCGAGCAGCGTGTGCGCGAGCCGGTAGGGGAAGCTGGGGTTGAAGACGATCGTCCACCAGCTGTCGCCGGGGAGGAACTGCCCGTTGGCGCCCATCTCGAAGCCGACCGGAGTCTGCATCCAGCTGTTGACCGAAAGGATCCAGAAGGCGGAGATGAAGGTGCCGACCGCAACCATCAGTGTGGCGGCGAAATGCAGCTTCCTGCCGACCTTGTTCATCCCGAACAGCATGACGCCGAGGAACCCGGCCTCGAGGAAGAAGGCGGTCAGCACCTCATAGGCCATCAGCGGACCGATGACGGGCCCGGCGCGGTCGGAGAAGACCGACCAGTTGGTCCCGAACTGGT
Organism: Erythrobacter sp. QSSC1-22B; assembly: GCF_001678665.1. Taxonomy (GTDB): domain Bacteria; phylum Pseudomonadota; class Alphaproteobacteria; order Sphingomonadales; family Sphingomonadaceae; genus Qipengyuania. Next base: position 109,036 of record NZ_LZRP01000003.1, on the reverse strand, counting down.
AGCTCATCACGATGCCCGAGACGACGCCCATGGCAAAGGTAATCGCGAAGATCTTGAGCCAGAATTTGAACAGATCGAGATAGATCGGCTTGCCGGTCTTCAGCCACAGCCCCTCGAGCACCGCGAGATAGCTCGCCAGCCCGATCGAGAACGCCGGAAATATGAAGTGGAAGCTCACCGTGAAGGCGAACTGGATGCGAGCCAAAAGAAGGGCGTCGAAGGCATCGAACATGACGAACCCATAGGCCCAAGTCATTTTCGAACCTAACTGAAACCGCGCCGTCTGAGTTGCACAAAGCGCAAGCCAAGCGTTGGGGCCGCTGGCGCCGTTCCTGCGCCATTGAGCGCAAGACCACGAAGTCCGAGGACAACAGCCGCGGGAAAAAGTGGTGAGCCCTGCTGGGTTCGAACCAGCGACCTACTGATTAAAAGTCAGTTGCTCTACCGACTGAGCTAAGGGCCCGCACGCACGCGTTGGTGGCCGGTGTGTCCGGCACGGGCGCGTCACCTAGGCAGCGGGCGGGGCCGGGTCAAGCGCGCATCGAGTTGGCGAAGGCTCGCGCCGGTCAGCGGGTCGATCCATTCGGGCGCCACGCTGCGCGCCGGGCCAAGCACGAAGGCGCGCTCGCGAAAGCGCGGATGAGGGATGGTGAGATCGCGGGAAAGCCACAGCCCGCCGCTCCACAGCACGATGTCGATGTCGAGCGTTCGTGCGCGCCAGCGCTGGCCCGAGCGGCGGCGGGCGAAGGCGTGTTCGACCTCGGCGATCAGGGCGAGCATGGCCGGCGGCTCGCGGGTCGTTTCGACCAGCATCGCGGCGTTGGCGTAACGGCGCAGCGCCGGGCCGAGCGGGCCGCTGTCGATGATCGGCGAGCGCCGCAGCAGCGCAACCTTCCGCTCCGCCAGCGCCTCCATCGCCGCCCGCAGCACCGCCCGCGGCGGCCCCACGCCCGACACCCGCATGTTCGATCCCAGCGCCAGCAGATAGCGATGGCTCACCCCGGCGCGCGCGATCAGATATCCTCGCAGATGCGGGTGTAAAGCTGCGGTCGGCGGTCGCGGAAGAAGCCCATCCCGGCACGGTGGGTCGCCGCGCGGTCGAGATCGAGCGTGGCCACCAGCACACCGGTTTCGCTGGCGCCGTAATCGGCGACCAGATCGCCCCATTCGTCGCAAATGAAGCTGTGTCCGTAGAAGCGCTGCGCGCGATCTGCGGGCCCTTCGGCGCCGATGCGGTTGGCTGAGGCCACCGGCATGCAGTTCGACACCGCATGGCCTACCATCGCGCGGCGCCACATCCGGCTGGTGTCGAGCTCGGAATCATAGGGTTCGGAGCCGATGGCGGTGGGGTAGAACAGCACCTCGGCGCCCTTCAGGGCCATCACCCGCGCGCATTCGGGATACCACTGGTCCCAGCACACGCCGACGCCGATGGTGGCGGTCCCGCCGGTGCAAGGCACGTCCCAGACCTTGAAACCATCGTTGCCGGGGCGGAAATAGTATTTTTCCTCATAGCCCGGCCCGTCGGGGATATGGCTCTTGCGATAGGTCCCCATGATGGCGCCATCGGGGCCGATCATCGCCAGCGTGTTGTAATAGTGGTGGCCGTCGCGCTCGAAGAAGCTGGTCGGGATGACGACGCGATGCTTCGCGGCGAGCTCCTGCATGGCGAGCACCGAGGGGTGCGTGGCAGTCGGGCGGGCGCGGGCGAACAGCGCCTCGTCCTCCTCGCGGCAGAAATACTCGCCCGCGAAAAGCTCGGGCGGCAGGATCACCTGCGCGCCCTTGCCCGCCGCCTCCTCCACCAGCGCGGCAACCGCGGCGATGTTGCGCGCCTCGTCGGGATCGGCGAGCGGCAATTGGAGGATTGCGATGGTGAGCGTGCGCATGGCCTGCGCTTATTTCGCGCAAGCGCCGAAGTCTACCGGTAGCGCGCCCTAGCGCTTGCGGAACAGCAGCGTCATCCGGTCGCTCTCGCCGATATTTTCCAGCTCGGGCTTCTTGCCGCTCCACGACGGGGGCAATTGCCACACGCCGCCTTCGTGATCGGCAGTGTCGGTGGGGTTGGCGTTGATCTCGCTGGTGTCGACCAGTTCGAAGCCATGCGCCTCGACCAGCGCGATCACGTCGTCCTGGCGCAGATAGCCATTGGCACCCAGCGTGTAGTCGCCGGGAGCGTCGGCCTTGGCGCGGTGCTGGACGATGCCGAGCATGCCATCATCGGCGAGCAGGTCGCGGATCCGCGTGAGTTCGGTGTACATCACCCCGGAGCGCAGCAGATTGTGCATCTCGCGGAACACCAGTACCCGGTCGGCGGTGCCCTTGAGCTCCTCGGGAATATCCTGCGAGCCATGGATCGCGACCGGTGCGCCCGACAGGTTCCAGCCCGGAGCGGCCTCGGCGAAATTGCCCGCCAGACCGCCGAAATATTTGGCAAACCGCTCGCTGTCGGCGGCGGCGGGATCGGGTGTGAGCCCGACATAATTGCCCTGCGCCCCCAGATAGGGGACCAGCACGCGGGTGTACCAGCCGCCCGCGGGCATATAGTCGACCACGGTCATGCCCGGTTCGACCTGGAAGAAGGCGAGCGTTTCGGCCGGATGGCGCCAGGCATCGCGCGCCATGTCTTCGGTGCGGTTGGGACTGGCCAGCGCGGTCATCATCGCGTGCTGCGAGGCCCCGTGTGCAGCGTGTTGTGCGTCGCCAGCACCGTGCTGGTGCTGCGCGATCGCGGGGGTGGCCATCGCGGCCGTGGTCATTGCAGCGGTGGCGCAGGCGGCAAGCAGATAACGCATCGAATCTCTCCCAGAATTTTTCTGTCCGCGACCCTGCCCGCGTGGCCCACCGATGACAAGCGACCGATTACAAGCGCCGATGACAAGAGCGGGGCGGCTTCCTATCTGGCTGGCAAAGGAGATTACAATGGCTATCCAACAGGCAATCATCGCAGGCGGCTGCTTCTGGTGCACCGAGGCAGTGATGAACGACGTCATCGGCGTGACCAAGGTCGAGAGCGGCTATATCGGCGGCGACCGGCCCGATCCGACCTATAAGGAGGTCTGCAGCGGGACCACCGGCCATGCCGAGGCGGTCCGGGTCGGCTTCGATCCCGAGGTGATTTCGCTCGCCGACCTGCTCGACGTCTTCATGGGGACGCACGACCCCAGCCAGCTCAACCGCCAGGGCAACGACGTCGGCACGCAGTATCGCAGCGCGATCTTCCCGCTCGACGATGCCCAGCGCGAAGCGGCAGAGGCCGCGATCGCGCGCTGGAACGAGGAGCATTCGGGCACGGCGGTCACGACCATTGAAGGTCCCGCTGAATGGTACCCGGCCGAGGACTACCACCAGGAATACTGGGGCGGCGAAGGACAGCGCAATCCCTATTGCCAGGCCACCATTCCGCCCAAGCTGATGAAGCTGCGCAAGAGCTTCCAGAAGTATCTGAAAGCCGACGCCTAGACGGGTTCCTCGCCGGCGGGAGCCTGCCAGCGGGCGACGAAGAAGCCGTCGAGCCCGCCGAGTTCGGGCAGCATGCCGGGATCGGTGCGCAGCCAGCCCTCGCCGGTGGGCGTGAGGCCTGCGGGCAGTTCGTCGGCGGAGATGGGTACAGGCGTCAGATCGACCTTGGCCGCCTGTTCCTCGCCTTCCTCGCGCTCGAGCGAACATACCGCATAGACCAGAGTCCCGCCCGGCTTGAGCCAGGCGACGGCGCGCTCCAGCAGCGCGGCCTGCAGCTCGACCATTTCCTCAATCTGGCGCGAGCCGATCCGGTGGAGCACGTCGGGATGGCGGCGCGCGGTGCCGGTGCTGGTGCAGGGCGCGTCCAGCAGGATCGCGTCGAAGCTGTGCTTGGGCTCCCATGTCAAAACATCGGCGCGGACGATGCCCGCTTTCAGCCCGGTGCGCTTGAGGTTGTCGCGCAACAGCTCGAGCCGGCGCTTGGAAATGTCGAGCGCGGTCACCTGCCAGCCGGCGGCGGCGAGCTGGAGCGTCTTGCCACCGGGTGCAGCGCACAGATCGAGCGCGTGGCGCCCCTCCCCTGACCCGAGCAGCCGCGCGGGCAGCGAGGCGGCGAGATCCTGGACCCACCATTCGCCCTCGGCAAAGCCGGGCAGCTTCTCGACGCTGGCGCCGCGCGGCAGGCGCAGCTGGCCGGGCATCAGGCTGTCGGCGGCGAGCTGATTGGCAAGATCGGCGGTGCGCGCAGGATCGCGCAGGGACAGGTCGAGCGGGGGCGGATTGGCCAGCCCCGCCGCGATCGGCTCGGCGCGGTCGCCCCAGCGCTCCGCGACCGAGGTCGGCAATGTCGGTCTGTCGGGCAGCAACAGCTCGCGCTTTTCGAGCGTCGAGAATACACCATGTGCCAGCCGCCGCGGGCCGCCCGCGAGCAGCGGCAGCCCGGTGGCGAGCACGGCATGCGGCGGGGTGTCGAGCCGCAGCCATTGCGCCAGCATCATGCGCAGCACCATCCGCGCCTTGGCATCGGGGGGCAGGTTCTGCTTGGTGGCGCTGTCGATCAGCGCATCGAAATCGCCCAGCCAGCGCAGCACTTCGCTGGCGATGGCGCGGGTGAGCGCCTTGTCCTCGAAGCGGCGGACGTCGCCGGTCGCCGAACCGAAGGCGATATCGAGCGTCTCGCCGCGACGAAGCACAGCATCGAGCAGGCGCAGCGCGGAGCGGCGCGCGGGGAAACCGGGGGGCATGGCCATGGCGGGTCCCCTACCCGCCCTTGAAACCGCGCGCCAGCCTGCGCATTTGATAGGGATGGACAAACGCGCAACCAAGCGGCCCGAGAGCTTCGAGAAGCCCCCTCACTGGACCAATGAGCCTCCACCCGAGCCCAAGGGACCGGAAATGGACGAGGAATTGAGCCCGACGCGCTATGGCGACTGGGTCAAGGACGGCATCGCGATCGATTTCTGACCGGGCGGCACGATCCAGCGGCTCGCCCGCTGCAGATTTCAGAGCTTCCGAAGCGTGATCTTGAGGCCGTCCTTGGGCTGCGGGATCGGCCATGCCTGCCAGTCGGGATCGTAGCCGGGCTCGACCTCGATCCGGTAGCGGGTCAGCATATGCGCCATCAGCACCTTGATCTGCATGTACGCGAAATGCAGCCCGAGGCACATATGCGCGCCCCCGCCGAACGGGACCCAGGCGTATTTGTGCCTCGCCTTGACCAGTTCGGGGGTGAAGCGCTCGGGGTCGAAGCGCTCGGGGTCGGGCCAATGCTCCGCCATGTGGTGGACGAGGTGCGGGTTGATCCCGACCCGCGCACCCGCCGGGATGGTGTAGCCGCCATGTTCGAAACTGCGCAGCGCGCGGCGCGGGATCGACGGCACCGGCGCGATCATCCGCAGCGATTCCTTGAACGCCATCTCGGTCAGCGTGGGCTTGCCGAGGTCGTCATAGGCGAGATCGCGCCCCTCGCCGCCGGTGATCGCGGTCAGTTCGTCGCGCAAGCGGTCCTGCCATTGGGGGTTCTTCGCCAGCAGATAGACCAGCGAGGTCGCGGAAGAGGTGATGGTGTCGTGCGCGGCCATCATCAGGAAATTCATGTGATCGACCACCGCCTCGACATCCATCAGGCTGCCGTCCTCGAATTCGGCGGTGGCGAACTGGCTGAACATGTCCTGCCCGCCCCCTTCGGCGCGGCGGCGCAGCGTCTCGCGGGTGAAATAGTCGACCAGGAAAGCCCGCCCGTCGACGCCCTTCTTCATCTTGGTGAAGGGCAGCGGGCGGCGCACCGGGGCGATCGAGGCCTGGACCATGTCGACGAAGGCCTGGTTGATCCGGTCGGCTTCCTCGCCGAAGGGCAGGCCGATGAAGCTGTCGGCGGCGAGATCGAGCGTGAGCTGCTTGATCGCGGGGTAGAATTGCATCGGCCCCGTACCCCAGTCCTCCATCCGCGCGGCGATGCCGCGGTTGAGGCTGTCGGCATAATGCCGCATCGGACCGGGCTTGAAGGCGATCGACAGCGCGCGGCGATCGGCGCGGTGATGGTCGAAATCGAGCAGCATCAGCCCGCCGGGGAACAGGCGGTGCAGGACCGGGCTCCAGCCCTGATCGCTGGAGAAGATCTTGCCGCGGTCGAACAGCATCAGCTCGTTGGCCTCGGGGCCGATCAGCGCGACATGCCAGCCACCCATCGAGTGGACCTTGTAGACCGGGCCGTAGGTCTCGAACATCCGCTTGGCAAAGGCGTGCGGATCGGAGAGCTGGGTGAAGGTGTGGCCGACCAGCGGGTAGCCCTTCTCGCCGGGGATATGGTCGAGCGCTCCCGCGGGCAGTTTGACGCGCCAGTCCTTCGGGGTGAATTCATCGGAAGGGTGAGACGCGAGGCTGGCCATAGGTTGCTCCTTGATACTTACCTCTGTGTAAGTAACTCGCGCGCTTAAATCCACCCAGACAATTCGCGCCGCAGGATCGTCTCGAGCATATCGAGCCCGGCGGCGGAGGTGTTGAGGCATGACAGAGCGGCGAAATCCTCGCCCCCGGCCTCGAGGAACTGCTCCTTGCCCTCCATCGCCAGCTCCTCGAGCGTCTCGAGGCAGTCGGCGGAGAAGCCCGGCGCGGCAATCGCGATGCGCTTCGTGCCGGCGTGCGCCTCTTCCTCGAGCGTGGTGTCGGTGGCGGGTTCGAGCCATTTGGCGCGGCCGAAGCGCGACTGGAAGGTGGTCCGCAGCCGTAGGTCGGGCCGGTTCAGCTTCGCTCCGAGCAGCCGCGCGGTCTTCTGGCAGTGGCAGTGATAGGGATCGCCCAGATGCAGCGTGCGCTCGGGCATGCCGTGGAAGCTCAGCAGCAGCAGTTCGGGCTCGAAGGCAAGAGCGTCGATCTGGCGCCCGATATCGAGCGCCAGCGCATCGATATAGGCGGGATCGTCGTGATAGGGCGGCAGCGTGCGCAGGCTCGGCTGCCAGCGCATCGCTTTGAGCGCATCGCTGGCCTTGTCGACCACCGTCGCCGTCGTCGCGCCCGAATATTGCGGATAGAGCGGCGCCAGCAGCACCCGCTCGCAGCCCGCCGCCATCATCGCATCGAGCCGGTCCGGAATAGACGGCGCGCCGTAGCGCATCGCCCAGTCGACCCGCACGCCCCCGTCCGTCCCGGCACCCATCCGCGCCTGCATCGCTTCCGCCTGCTGGCGAGTGATGACCGCCAGCGGCGAACCTGCCTCGGTCCAGACCTTGGCATAGGCCGCGGCGCTCTTTTTCGGGCGGGTGGTGAGGATCAGCCCGCGCAGGATCGGCTGCCACAGCAGCGTGGGGATCTCGACCACGCGTTTGTCGGAGAGGAATTCGGCCAGATAGCGCTTTACCGATTCGGGATCGGGCGCTTCGGGCGTGCCGAGATTGACCAGCAGCACGCCGACCCCGCCCGAGCGGACGGGGGGATGGTCGTGCGGCAAGGTCTGGGGCTGCCAGGTCATAATCCCTCCGATAGCAGCGGCAGGCGGCGAAAGCGCACCCCCGTTGCAGCGAACAGTGCATTGGCGATGGCGGGTGGCGCGACCGCCACACCAAGCTCGCCCGGATCGAACGGCTCGGCATCGCTTTCGACCAGGTCGAGCACGATTTCCGGCGCATCCGCAAGCGTCGGCAGGCCGAGATCGCTAAGCCGCGCGCTGACGGGCAGGCCGCCGCGGTAGCTCACGCTCGAACCCGTCGCCAGCGAGAGGCCGAACAGCAGCCCGCCCTCGATCTGCTGGCGGGCGATGTCGATATTCACGATCCGGCCGATATCCGCCACCGCGGACAGCCGCGCGACGCGCACGCCGCCTTCGCCCATCTGCGCCTGCGCGACGCAGGCGATCGATCCGCTGGCCGCGCCGAACTCCATCCGGATCAGCGCCAGCCCCTGCCGGCTGCCCTCGCCCCCGCCATCCCACTCGCCCAGCTCGGTGGCGCGGCGCAACACTTCGGCCGAGCGTTCGTCATGGCCGAGCATGGTCATCCGGTAGAGATAGGGGTCGCGCATGGCCTCGCGCGCCAGCTCGTCGACGAAGCTCTCGGTCGCAAAGCCCGTGTAGACCGCCGAATTGCCGCGCAGCAGCCCCGTGGGCAGCTCGATCGGGACGGGGACATGATCGACGGCGATATTGGCGATGGCATAGGGCGGCACCGCCCCTTCGCAGGCCAGCGCATCGGACTTGTCCGCAACGCGTCCCATCGCCGCTTCCGGCGTGGCGTTGGCGAACAGCCGCTCGCCGAACTCGCGCATCGTCGCCGGCATCGCCAGCCGCGCCCGCCAGGCGATCGGCGTCCGCTCCTCGCCCGGGGAAAGCCTTGCCGTCAGCACCAGCGCGACCGGGGTGCGCGGTGGCAGCGCCTTGAATTCCTCCGCCCGGGGCCAGGTCAGCTGGACCGGCCTGCCGACCTCCTTCGCGATCTGCGCGATCTCGATCGCATGCTGCTTTTCCAGCCGGGCATCGAAGCTGCCACCTGCGCCGAGCAGATAAAGGACCACATCGCTGGTCGACAGGCCCGCGGCCTTCGCCGCGGCTTCGCGGGTCGCTTCGGGTGCCTGCGAGGCGATCCACAATTCTAGCCGGCCATCGGCATAATGCGCCGTCGCGCTGGCGGTCTCGATCGCGGCGTGAACCGCGGGCGCAATATCGTAGCGCTGGACCTGGTCGAGCCCGGTCAGGATGGCGTCCGGATCCCCGATGCTTGCGATTCGCAAGGCAGCGCCGGTCCGCACACCCTGATCCAGCGCTTGCTCGATCGCCTCGCTTTCGACTCCGCCCGGGCCGCCGAAACGCAGCGCCAGCCGGTCGAGCCCCCGCTCGGCGCGCCACCAGCTGTCCGCCACCGCCGCGATCCAGCGCTTCGACTTGACCAGCGCGACCAGACCCAATCCCGCTGCTTCCGCCTCGTCGAAACCGACGAGCTCGGGCAGGCCAACCGGCCCGTGCCGGATCGACGCATAGACCATGCCCGGCAGGCGGATGTCGGCGGCAAACAGATAGGTGCCATCGACCTTAGCGGGCAGGTCGAGCCGCGGGAATTCGCCGGGACCCGGAAACCCGCCTGCCAGCGGCCGTTCCCCCGGGGGCTGGGGCCGCAGCGGCGGAGGGTCGGGCGGGGTCATCAGCGCGGCCTCTTGCGCCAGTTCGCCGAACCGCAGGCGTCTTTCGCCATGGAGAATGAAGCCGTCCTCCGCCTCGCACTCTTCCCACGAGACGCCCCAGCGTTCGGCGGCGGCCATCGCGAGCATGGCACGCGCCGCTGCACCCGCTGCCCGGCAATCCGCCTCATAGGCGGCCAGAGTCGATCCCTCTGCGGTCGCGGCGAAATTTCCCGCGCGCGCGAAACGCTCGGCAAGAAAGCTATCGGGCTCGTCAGCGAGATCGGGCAGCACCGACCACAATGGTGCCCATTCGGCGGCGAGCGGGACGTTGGCCTGCGCGCCGCTGGGCGGAACCGTCGCAACGGCGATCTGCCGCCACGACGCACCCATTTCCTGCGCGACGATCTGGGGGAGCAGGGTCGTGACCCCCTGCCCCATCTCGAGCTGCGGCACCGCGACCGTCACCACCCCATCGGCGGCCACCGTCAGCCAGGCGCCGAACAGATGTTCGTCCGCGCCGGTCTGCAGCGCGGGCGAATAACTGCGCGGCCAGGCCCACCACGCCACCACCAGGCCCCCGCCAACCGCTGCCCCGGCAAGCAGCTGGCGGCGCGAGAGCGAGACGTGGTTCAGGCGGTCTTTGATAGCCAAGTGGCGAGCTTTGTGGCGATGGCGCGGAACGGTTCGGCGATCGCATCATCGCCCGCTGCGGGGGGCTTGCCGGCATCGCTGCCTTGCCGGATCGCGAGATCGAGCGGGATCCGCCCGAGGAAGGGCAGTTCGAGCCGCCCGGCCGCATCCTCGACCCCGCCGGCACCGAAGGGATCGGAGACCTCGCCGCAATGCGGACAGGCATAGCCTGACATGTTCTCGACCAGCCCGATCACCGGCACCCCGGCCTGATCGAACAATTGCCCGGCGCGTGCGGCATCGATCAGCGCGAGGTCCTGCGGGGTCGAGACCAGCACCGCGCCCGCGGGCTTGAACTTCTGGAGCATGGTCAGCTGCACGTCGCCGGTACCCGGCGGCAGATCGACCAGCAGCAATTCGGCATCGCCCCAATGCGCGTCGATCAACTGGCTCAGCGCATTGCCCACCATCGGCCCGCGCCAGGCGATCGCCTGCCCCTGCTTGACCAGATGGCCCATCGACAGCACCGGCACGCCGAACGTGCTTTCCACGGGGATCAGCTTGTTCTCGCGCGCTTCGGGACGCGCCGCCTGATTGCCTAGGATCATCGGCTGCGAGGGACCGTAGATATCGGCGTCGACCACCCCCACCTTGTGGCCCATGCGGTGAAGCGCGATCGCGAGATTGGCGGTCAGCGTGGACTTGCCCACCCCGCCCTTGCCCGAACCGACCGCGACGATCCGCCGGGCCTTGCGCTCAGCGGTGAGGATGACGCGGACATCCTCCACCTCGCCGCTCGCACCGACGCTCTCGCGCACCGCGGCTTCCATCTCATCGCGTTCTGCGGGGGCGAGACCGGCGACATCGAGCACGACAGTCGCGCGGCCATCCTTCAGCGTGGCCGAGGAGACGCGCGCGCCAATCGAGGCGGGGAGCGCAGCGGTTAATGCATTATCGACCATGCCGCGCGCCGTGTAGCATCAAAAAGCGCGCGACAACCCCTGTTTTTCCTGCGGATCGACCCTATAGATACTGCATGCGAATATTGGACGGGTTTGGAAAACGTATCGGGCTGGCCATGGCTGGCGGCCGCAATCCCTGGGGCAAAGGCCCCGGCAAGGGTTCCGGCGATGGTGGCGATGGCTCCGGGGGCGAGAGCCCCGGCGAGGGTGGCGACACCCCCCCGACAGGAGATTCGGACAACAAGCCCGGCAACAAACCCAAGGGTCCCAAGAACCCCTGGCTCCCGCCCGGCGTAACCGGCGCCGGCCCGCGTCGCTCGGCCAATATCGAAGATATCTTCAAGAACCGCGGGCCCGAAGGTCCGCGCCGCACCGGCGGGCCGGGCGGACCAAACTTCCGCTTTCCGCAGCGTCCCGGCGGCGGCAGCTGGCTGCCTTTTGCCGTCATTGGCCTGGTCGCGATCGGCTTGCTGACGACCAGCGTTCATCTGATCGAGGCGCAGGAAAAGGCGGTGGTCAAGACGCTCGGCAATTACACTCGCACACTGGATCCCGGGCTCAACTTCTCCGCCCCCTTCCCCATCGAGACCGTCGATGTCGAGGACGTCCAGGGTGTGCGCGCCCTGCGCATCCCGGGTTCGAGCGAAAGCGCCAAGCTGATCCTGACCGGCGACCAGAACCTGGTCGATCTGAGTTATATCGTGCGCTGGAACATCAAGAGCCTGGAGAATTTCAAATTCTCGCTCGTCGAACCGATCGAGACGGTCGCCGAAGTCGCCGAGGCCGCGATGCGCGCCGAAGTCGCCGAGAAGACACTCGACGAGACCTTTTCCGGTCAGGGCCGTGCCGAAATCGAGCTGGATGTGCGCCAGCGCATGCAACTCGCGCTCGATGCGTATAATTCGGGCATCCAGGTAATCGGTGTCGAAATCGACAAGGCCGATCCGCCCGCCGAAGTCGTCGATGCATTCCGCGATGTCTCGGTCGCGGAACAGAACGCCGATGCCTCGCGCAACCAGGCGCGCGGTTATGCCCAGCAGGTCCTCGCGCAGGCGCAGGGCGAGGCTGAGGCCTTCGACGAAGTCTATGAAGAGTATCGCCTTGCGCCCGAAGTTACCCGCCGCCGTCTCTATTACGAAACCATGGAGCGGGTGTTGAGCCAGACCGATACGACCGTGGTCGAGAACGAAGGCGTCACCACCTATCTGCCGCTTCCGGAAGTGCGTCGCCGCAGCAATACGGCTGCGCCCGCCGCAACCCCACCCGCGCAGCCCGCCCAGCCGCAGGGAGAGAGCCAGTGACCATGAGCAATATCTGGGAAAATTATCGCGTCGCGGTGATCGCCCTCGCGGTTCTGATCGTGCTGTTCTTCACCAGCGTTTATATCGTCCCCGAGGAAGAGCAGGCGGTGGTGATCCGCACCGGCGAGCCCGTGGGTGTGGTCAACACGCCCGGCGGCGACACCAACGCGGGGCTCTATTTCAAGGTGCCCTTTATCGATTCGGTTCGCCGGATCGAGAAGCGCGTCCTCGATCTCGAGATGTCCGACGAGGAAGTGCTGTCGAACGATCAGCAGCGCCTGCTGGTCAATGCCTATGCGCGATTCCGGATTTTCGATCCGGTGCGCATGGTCGAACGGGCCGGCACCACCGAAGGCGTGCGCCTCGCGCTCGAGCCGATCCTCAACTCGGTGCTGCGTCAGGAACTGGGCCGCCGCACCTTCCAGAACATGCTGACCGCCGAACGCGGAACTGCCCTCGCGAATGTGCGCGCCAATCTCGACCGCCAGGCCCGGCAATACGGAGCCGAGGTGATCGACGTGAAGATCAAGCGCACCGATCTGCCCGGTGGTGCGCCGCTCAATTCGGCGTTCCGCCGGATGGAATCGGATCGCGAGCGCGAAGCGCGCACGATCCGCTCGCAGGGCGATCGGGATGCGCGCATCATCCGTGCCGAAGCGGATGCGGATTCGGCGCGGATATATGCCGACAGTTTCGGCAAGGACCCGTCGTTCTATGATTTCTACCGCGCGATGCAGAGCTACGACACGACGTTTGCCGGCCAGAACGCCAGCGAAAAGAGCATTATCCTGTCGCCCGACAACGAGTATCTCCGGCAGTTCCGCGGACAGAATTGACCGTTCGTCGAGTGGAACCTTCGGCGTTCAATGGCTGTTCAGCGGATACCGGTTGAAACGCGACCAAGCCCTATGATGGCGCATGCCAAACCGGATTATCCGGCGCAGGCGCGCCCCGCTACAAGGAACGAGAGGACGTGAAACCAGTGCGATATGCCTATGGATTGACGAGTGTGTTGTTGGTCGGCGGTGCTGCCGTGTCGCTGGCGACGGGTTACCCCGCCGGTGCGCAGGTGGCGCAGAACGACGACATGCAGGTCTCGCGAGCCGTGCCCCGCGCGGGCGCCCCCGAAAGCTTTGCCGATCTGACCGCGCAATTGCAGCCAGCGGTGGTCAACATTTCCACCCGCCAGCGGGTCGAGGTGCGCAGTTCCAACCCGTTCACTGGAACGCCCTTCGAGGGCCTGTTCAACCGCCGCCAGGGCCAGCAGGAAGCCGAACCGGAATTCCGCGAAGGCCAGTCGCTCGGATCCGGCTTCTTCATCTCGGCCGATGGCTATGTGGTGACCAACAACCATGTCGTCAGCCCGACAGGCCGGGGCACGGTGGAAGAGATCACCGTCACCATGCCCGATGGCACCGAATACGCAGCCGAACTGGTCGGCAATGATGTCGAATCAGATCTCGCAGTGCTCAAGGTCGACCGCAGCGAGGACTTCCCCTTCGTGCGCTTCGGCGATTCCAGACAGGCGCGTCCGGGCGACTGGGTGGTTGCGATCGGCAATCCCTTCGGTCTGGGCGGCACGGTCACCAGCGGCATCGTCTCGGCGGTGCTGCGCAACACCGGCATGGGCGGCGCCTACGATCGCTACATCCAGACCGATGCCGCCATCAACCGCGGCAATTCGGGCGGCCCGCTGTTCGACATGCAGGGCAATGTGATCGGCATCAACAATGCCATCTTCTCGCCCACCGGCGGCAGCGTCGGGATCGGCTTTGCCATTCCCGCAGAAATCGCTGCGCCGATCGTCGAGCAATTGCGCCGCGGCGAGGCGATCGAACGCGGCTATCTCGGGATCAGCATCCAGCCGGTCACCGACGATCTCGCCAGCTCGCTCGGCATCGAGCGCAACCGCGGCGAAATCGTCCAGTCGGTCCAGGCCGGCGAAGGTGCCGAGCGCGCCGGGATCCGCGCCGGCGACATCGTGATCAGCGTCAATGGCGAGCCGGTTACCCCCGAACAGTCGCTGTCCTTCCTCGTTGCCAATATCGCGCCGGGCGAAACGATCCCGATCGAGTTCATCCGCAATGGTGAACGCAGCCGCGCGAATGTGACCGTCGGCGCCCGCCCCAGCGCGGAAGAGCTGGCACGCCAGCAGATGTTCGACCCCGAAGCCGACGAGGAAGAAATGCTTGAGAGCACCGATGACGGGCTGATCGAGCAGCGGCTCGGCCTGCAGGTCGTCCCGCTCAACCCGCAGATCGCCAGCCAGCTTGGCGCTTCCGCAGGGACCACCGGCCTCGCGGTCGGCGCGGTCGATCCCAATTCGGACGCGGCGCGCAAGGGTATCCAGCGCGGCGATATCATCCTCAGCGCCAACTACCGCGAAGTGCCCGATATTGCCGGGCTCGAAGCGGTCATCGCGCAGGCCGATACCGAGGATCGCGACGCGGTGTTGCTGCGCGTTCAACGGCGCGGTCGCCCGCCGGCCTATCTGCCCATTCGCCTGCGCTGATCGGCGACTGATCTCACCGGAGACCGGTTGAAATCCTCCCATGCGGAGGCTGCCAGAAGAGCTGAAAAGGGGAGCTCCACCGCAAGGTGGCGCTCCCCTTTCTCGTTGTCGTCCTCGTTGTCGTCGCAATTCGTGGCGATCAATACTCGACCGGCGGCAAGCCCTGCTGGCGCGGGGGACGCTGTTGCTGGCGCGGCGGCGGCGGCGGCTCAGCCGCGCCCTCCCCGGTCGCTCGACGGAGGAACTCGTCGCCCGCCGCCGCAGGAGCGTTGGGCGCGGGATCGCTCGGGGGCAATTGCTCACCCGGGCGGCGCGGCGGTTGTCCGGGCTGGCGCCGCCGGTCGCCCTCGCCGGTTCCGGGAACGCTCCCCGGCTGGCCGGGAGCTGGGAAATAGTCTTCGCCCTCGCCCTGCGGTCGGCCCGGCTCGATCAGATTGCCCTGTTCGTCGATGAAATAGTAATCGTCGGGATCGCCGAACATCTGCTCGTCGTCGGGTTCGAGCTGCCATTCGGGCAATTGGAGGTCGGTGTCGAACTCCTCGATCGGCCGATCCTTGACCGCGTAGCGCATATAGGCGGCGAAGGCCTGCGCCGGGGCGCGCCCGCCCTGCAGGCTGGCAACGCGGGCGTTGTCGTCGCGGCCCATCCACACCCCGGTGGTGATGCCACTGGAAAAACCGACGAAATAGCCGTCCTTGTTGGAATTGGTGGTCCCGGTCTTGCCCGCCACGGGCCGCCCGATCTGCGCTGCACGACCGGTGCCGGTGTTGACCGCGGTCTGCAGCAGGTCGGTGATCCCGGCGGCGACATGGTCGGGCACCAGCTGCACCGTGCGCGCGCGCTCGTGCTGGTAGAGCAGTTCGCCGTCGCCCGTGGTCACCTTGAGGATACCATAGGGTTCAACCGACTGACCCTGCGCTGCCACTCCGGCGAAGGCTCGGGTCATGTCGATCAGCCGCACCTCGGACGATCCCAGGACCATCGAAGGATAGGTCGAGACGGGCGTCGTGATGCCGAAGCGCCGCGCCATGCTTGCAACGGTACCGAACCCGACCTCGTTGCCCAGTTGCGCTGCGACGGTGTTGGTTGAATAGGCAAAGGCCGTGCGCAAATTGATCGCACCGCTGTAGCTGCCGCTCGAATTGCGCGGGCTCCAGCCGTCGATCGTCACCGGCCCGTCGACCACGCGGTCTTCGGGGGTGTATCCCGCCTCGAGCGCGGCGAGATAGACGAACAGCTTCCACGAGGAGCCGGGCTGGCGCATCGCGTCAGTGGCGCGGTTGTAGTTGGTCTGGACATAATCGGTCCCGCCGATCAGCGCGAGCACCGCACCGTCGCGGTCGAGGCTGACCAGCGCTCCTTGGGCACCCTCGGGGGTATTGGCGGTGATCGAGGCGGTGGCGGCGCGCTGCATCCCGGTGTCGAGCGTGGTCCAGACCTCGATCGGTTCGAAGGTTTCGGGCAACAGCAGATCGAGCTGGGGCAGCGCCCAGTCGGTGAAATAGCGCACCGAATTCTGCCCGGTTTCCTCCTTCAGATTGACCGCCGAGACATCGACCGAAGCCTGGCTGGCGCTGATCCGGCCCTGTTCGCGCATCAGCCGCAGCACCACGCTGGCGCGATCGACCGCAGCGTTGACGTCGGCGGTCGGGGAATAACGGCTGGGCGCCTTGACCAGCCCGGCGATGATCGCCGCCTCGGCGGTCGATAGCTCGGTCGCGGGATGGCTGAAGAATTTGCGCGAGGCCGAATCCACGCCATAGGCGCCGCCGCCGAAATAGACCTTGTTGAGATAGAGCTCGAGGATCTGTTCCTTGGTGAATTTGGTCTCCATCGCCACCGCGAGCACCGCCTCACGCAGCTTGCGGTCGATGGTGCGGTTGGAATTGAGGAACACGTTGCGCGCGAGCTGCTGGGTGATGGTCGAGGTCGCCGCGACGCGGGTGTCGTCGGTCACCGCAACATAGAGCGCGCGCGCCAGGCCGATCGGATCGATCCCGAAATGAGAACGGAACCGCCGGTCCTCGACCGAAATCATCGCATCCTTCATGACCTGCGGAATCTCTTCCGAGCTCAGCCACTGGCCATAGCTGGGGCCAAGCTCGACGATTTCGCTGCCATCGCGCGCACGCACCACGATGGTCTGCCCGACCTGGGTGGCCTGGAGCTGGTAGAATGACGGCAACGAGCGCGCGGCAAAGGCCACCGCCAGCCCGACGAACAGCAGGCCCAGCAGCGCCAGCGCCAGACCCCAGAGGATCAGCCGACGCAGCCACAACCGCCAGCCGCGGCGCGGGGGCCGTTTGCCGCCGCTACCGCCGCTGCGCTTGGCAGCCGGGGCTTTGGCCGCACTGCGGCGGTTGCCCCGCTGGTTGATATCGTTCTGTTTGCGTCCCGCCAATTCACGTCACCCGATCAATGGTTCGGGCGTTGCATAGGGCAGTTGTAACGATGCGTGAACGGGGAACCCGCGTGCCATCCACCGGCGGCCTTGAAGACCGTCAGGCGGCACCATCTTCGGGTTCGAAATCGAGCGCCGCGCTGTTGATGCAATAGCGCAGGCCGGTCTCGCCCGGTCCATCCGGGAAGACATGGCCCAGATGCCCTGCGCATTTCGAACAGACCACTTCGGTGCGGACCATGCCCATGCTGACATCGCGGTTCTGCTCGACGACGTCCTCATCGGCGGGCGCGGTAAAGCTGGGCCAGCCCGATCCGCTGTCGTATTTGCGAGCGCTGTCGAACACACGCTGGCCACAGGCGGCGCAGAGATATTCGCCAGCCTGCTTGTTCTGATCGTATTTGCCGGTGAAGGCCCGCTCGGTACCGCCTTCGCGCAGTACGTGATATTGTTCGGGGGACAGCTTCTCGCGCCACTGGCTATCGTCGAGTTCGAGCTTGTCGGTCATACTTGTCTCCTTCCCTAAGGATATGGTGAGGAAACCGGCGAGTTCCACTCAAACATCGACCAGCGCGTAATGCGCCGGGGGATGGATGCCTTCCATCTTCTCGTTGAGCAGCGGCCGGAAGCTCGGGCGGCTCTTGACCACCGAGTACCAGCCGCGCGTCTGTTCGTGGCCCGACCAGTCGATCCCGCCCAGATAATCCGCCACCGAAAGCTGCGCCGCGGCGGCCAGATCGGCGAGGCTCATCGTCGAACCCGCGATCCAGCTGCGGCTGTCGACCAGCCAGTCGATATAGTCGAGATGGCCATGCGCCAGCTTCATCGCCTCGCGCAGCACCCGCCCGTCGGGAGGCTGGCGCAGCACCAGCCGCTTGTGGACCTTTTCGTGGAACAGCGGCGCGATCACATCGCCGAAAAAATTCTCGTCCATCAGCGCGATCAGCCGACGGATCTCGGCGCGGTAGATCGCGGTCCCGGCCAGCAGCGGGCTGCGTTCCACCGTTTCGTCGAGATATTCGCAGATCGCACGGCTGTCGCTGATCGCGAGATTGCGCGCCGGATCGTGGAGCACCGGAACGCGGCCGGCAGCGTTGAGCGCAATCAGCTCGTCGCTGGCCTCCCAAGGCAGCTGGCGGACGAGCTCGTAGGCGACGCTTTTCTCCCCCAGCACGAGGCGAACCTTGCGGCTGAAAGGACAAAGAGGGAATTGGTGCAATTGCCACATAGTGGGGAGCGTCCATGAAGCATGGGGCAGGCGATTGCCAGCCTTGCCGACGCAAGTTTACGCAGCGGATCAGCGCGTTGGGGGACTTTCTGCGGGAGGCAGCGCAACTTCCAGCTGATCCGCCATGTCGCGCAGCGCCGGAACCAGCGCGGCGAGGCTGCCCGAGAGGCCCGCCATCCGGTCCATCACCTGCGGCAGGCGGTCCTGGATGGTGCGCGAAAGATCGTCGCTGCGCGGTGCCATCCGGCGCAAGGTCAGATCGGGATCGATGCGAGGCGAAGGCTCGCCGGCCATCTCACCCGCCGCCTCGGCGAGCGGCTCGACGATCGGAGCGAGCGGGATATCGAGCACGATCTCGGTGAGCGCGGCCAGCGTGGCGGCAAGCTGCGCCTGGCGCACCGGATCCGACATGCCCTGCGCCATGCGATCGAGCGCTTCGGCCTCGGCGACCGGCGTCTGATCAATGTCCTGCGCCAGCGCGGGTACAGCGAGGCAGGCAAGCGGAACGGCGGTGGCGGCGAAGATGAGGCGGCGCATGCGAATCACTACTCTTTCAGACCAATGCAGACTGCGCTCTGGCGTCCGGGCCCTGAACCGGTCCTGACGGGGCAGGCCGGGGGCGGGGGCGGGATGCGCCGACGCGCTAGAGGCCCGAGGCTTGGAGCAGCAACAGGCAGGCGGGCATGGTCCGATCCAGCGCGCCTTCATCCTGCGTCAACCGAGCGGCCTCGGCCGACAGCAATTGCCCCACGCCGTTGCGGTCGAGCCCGGTCTCGTCGATCAGCCGGGCGGCGGTCCGCACGAAGAACTCGCGCCCGCGTTCGCCCAGCGCCGGATAGGTCAGCGCCTCGGCATCGCCTGCAGCCTGGGCCTGCGCGACCAGCGCGAAGGCGGCGGCGCAGCGCACCCCGCTCTGCTGTTCAAGCGAGAGCGCGGGAGCGGGGGTCGGAACCGGCGCCGGTGCCGCGGTGGATTGCATGGCGAGCAGGAGCGTTGCGGAAAGAAAAGCTGTCATGCGAGCGGTGGTAGCCGCAGCAGCCTGAACCGCAAGCTACCGGCTTGCGAGCGGGGCGCCCCTCGCCTACGCCCCACCCCGACCGAACCCCCGAACGAACCTTGGAGACACTCCCCGATGAAGACCCGTGCCGCCGTCGCATTCGAAGCCAAGCAGCCGCTCGAAGTGGTCGAACTCGACCTCGATGGTCCGAAAGCGGGCGAAGTGCTGGTCGAGATCAAGGCCAGCGGGATCTGCCATACCGATGCCTACACGCTCGACGGGCTGGATTCCGAAGGGCTGTTCCCTTCGATCCTGGGCCATGAAGGCGCAGGGATCGTGCGCGAGGTTGGGCCCGGGGTCACCAGCGTCAAGGAAGGCGATCATGTCATCCCGCTCTACACCCCCGAGTGCCGCCAGTGCAAAATGTGCCTCTCGGGCAAGACCAATCTGTGCAGCGCGATCCGCGAAACGCAAGGGAAAGGGCTGATGCCCGACGGGACCAGCCGCTTCTCCTACAAGGGGCAGACCATCCATCACTACATGGGCTGCTCGACCTTCTCGAACTTCACCGTGCTGCCAGAAATCGCGGTCGCCAAGATCCGCGACGACGCGCCGTTCCACACCGCCTGCTACATCGGCTGCGGGGTCACCACCGGGGTCGGTGCGGTGATCAACACGGCCGATGTCCGTCCTGGCGACAATGTCGTGGTGTTCGGACTGGGCGGGATCGGGCTCAACGTGATCCAGGGCGCACGGATGGCGGGTGCCGACCGGATCGTCGGGGTCGACATCAACCCAGACAAGAAGCCCTATGGCGAGCATTTCGGAATGACCGATTTCGTGAATCCCAAGGAAGTCGGCGATGTCGTCGCCCATCTGGTGGAAATGCTCGATGGCGGCGCGGATTACAGCTTCGACTGCACCGGCAACACCGATGTGATGCGCCAGGCGCTGGAATGCTGCCACAAGGGCTGGGGTACCAGCATCGTGATCGGCGTGGCCGAAGCGGGCAAGACCATCGAGACGCGGCCGTTCCAGCTCGTCACCGGGCGCAATTGGCGCGGCAGCGCGTTCGGCGGCGCGCGCGGGCGCACTGATGTGCCCAAGATCGTCGACTGGTACATGGACGGCAAGATCCAGATCGATCCGATGATCACCCACGTCCTCAAGCTCGACGAGATCAACAAGGGTTTCGACCTCATGCATGCGGGCGAAAGCATCCGCAGCGTTGTTGTGTATTAATGTACTGGCTCAAGTTCCTTCCAACCAGCGTAGGATCCGGTTGGACGGGCGCATATAGCGGCATCGACCGAAGAATTCAGCCGCCCTCACTCGATGGAACCAATGAGTGGTGCCTTTCACACGATTGCCAGGATGCGGATGAATTCGAACGAGAGTGCGATGTGCTTATTGCGGAGCTGCAAGAACTGAAGAAAGTTGCTCGACGGAAATTTAAAAAAACGATCAAAGGAAACAAGTATGTTCAGCCACATCATGCTCGGCGCCGACGATATCGACGCTTCGAAGAAATTCTACGACGCCTGCTTCGCCGCATTGGGCGGCAACGAGGGCAAGCTCGATCCCAAGGGTCGGGTGATGTATTTCCACAATGGCGGAATCCTCCTGCTCTCCAAGCCGATCGACGGCGGCAAGGCCTGCGGCGCCAACGGCGGCACCATCGGCTTCGCGGTCGAGAGCGAAGAGCAGGGCAATGCCTGGCACGCCGCCGGCGTCGCCAATGGCGGCACCGCGATCGAGGATCCGCCCGGCATCCGTGAAAGCGAGATCGGCAATTTGTATCTGGCCTATCTGCGCGACCCGGCTGGCAACAAGGTCTGCGTCATGAAGCGCATGGGCTGATGACGGTGCCAACCGACAACACGGTTTTGGAGACGGTCTCCGAGGCCAAGGCTTTCGGCGGGGTGCAGGGGGTTTATTCCCATGCCTCCGCCGAGACCGGCACCGAGATGACCTTCGCGGTCTATCTCCCCCCGCAGGCCGAGAGCCTGGCGGAAGGGGAGACGCTGCCAGTGCTGTATTACCTTTCGGGGCTGACCTGCACCCACGCGAATGTCACCGAGAAGGGCGAATTTCGCGCGGCGTGTGCCGAGCACGGCATTATCTTCGTCGCCCCCGACACCTCGCCGCGCGGCGACGAGGTGCCCGACGCCGATGGCGAATATGATTTCGGCCTTGGCGCCGGCTTCTACGTCGATGCGACGCAGGCGCCCTATGACGAGCACTACCGGATGCGCGCCTATATCGAGCGCGAACTGCCCGCAGCTGTCGAGGCGAATTTCCCCGTCGACCCGGCGCGGCAATCGATCATGGGCCATTCGATGGGCGGCCACGGCGCGCTGACCGTGGGCTTGCGCACCCCCGACCGCTTCCGCTCGATCAGCGCCTTCAGCCCGATCGTCGCGCCCAGCCAGGTGCCATGGGGCGAGAAGGCATTAGGCCGCTATCTCGGCGAGGACCGCAAGGCCTGGCGTGAATACGACGCGGTCGCGCTGGTCGAGGACGGCGCGCGCGCCGATCATGTGCTGGTCGATCAGGGCATGGCCGACGATTTCCTCGTCGAACAGCTCCAGACCCATCGGCTGGCCGAAGCCTGCAAGGCGGCGGGAATGGAGCTCGAGATCCGGCTACAGGAGGGCTACGACCACTCGTATTTCTTCATCTCCAGCTTCATGGCCGACCATATCCGCTGGCATGCGGAGCGGCTGAAGGCCTGACCGGCGCCTAGCTGAAAGCGCAGCGGGCGGCGGAGCCGGTCACCACCGCCATCGCCTCGGGATCGTTCCATTCGCGGACGTGGGTGACGAGGCGACGGACGGTCAACCGGCTGTCCCTGTCGCGCACCGAATTGGCAAATTGCGAAATCCGGCGAATCTGCTGGATCGACAATTCTTCGGCCCAGATGTCGGCCATGCAGGTGGCGATCCCGAGCGGTACGCCCGCTTCCGCAAGCCCGGCCTCGACCCGCTGCTCCGCCACGGTCGCGCAGGCTGAGGCCAGCGGCAGGAGCGCACAACAGGCGATCAGGGCACGGGTTGTGGGGCGCATCGAAAAATTCCTTCACTGCTGGCTGGTGATCGTCAACGCTGCGAAACCACGATTGGTTCACCGGCGCGAGGCGAACCTGTTGCGCAAGCTCTCGAATCCCGGCCTCGCGAACTGCCACAGTTCCCGTTTTCGAATAGCACGGCAATTATAGCCTGCAGCAAGTATCATCACATTTCCCTTGCAATCGCTCCGTCTGTGTTCATTCCCGGTTTCTTGGGGTCGAAACAAGGGGGTGGAACAGTGAACGCATTGCTCAAGATAGCGGCGCCTGCCGCATTGCTGTTTGTCGGCGCACCGGCGCTCTCGGCAGGCAAGCAGGACTTCGATCTGGTCAATGCGACCGGCTATACGATCTTGGAAGTCTATGTCGCGCCCACCACCAGCAATGAGTGGGAAGAGGATGTCATGGGCCTCGATATCCTCGACGACGGCGAGACCGTGACGATCCAATTCGCCCCGCGGCAGAAGGCCTGCAATTACGACATCAAGGTCGTCTGGGACGATGGCGACGAGGCTTTCTGGCGCGGCTTCGACCTGTGCACCGTTTCGCAGGTCACGCTGTACTGGGACAATGGCCGCGCCTGGGCGGAATACGAGTAATCGCGCTCGGTCTCGGGGCGCCAGTGGGGAAACGCCCGCCGGCGCCCGACCTCAGGCCTTGCGCCCCAGATAGATCAGATTGAAGGCCGGCTTGTCGCGATAGGGGGTGTCGAAATCGACCCGCTCGACCCGCACCTCGGTGAAGCACTCGCGCATCGCCTCGAGGAAAACCGGATCCTCCGCATCGGTCGACCACAGCGCGAAGATTCCCGCAGGTGCGAGCCGGCGGCTGACCGCCCGGAGCGCCTCGACGCTGTAGAAATCGACGCTGGCCGGATCGATGAAATGCGTGGTCGAATGGTCGATATCGATCAGGATCGCGTCATGCAGCCGTTCGGGTTGATCGAAGAAGAAGCCTGCCGGTGACCGCGCGAGTTCGAAGAAATCGCCCTGCACCAGTTCGCAGCGCGGATCGCCGGCGACCTTTTCGCCCAGCGGGAGCAGGTGCTCGCGGTGCCATTCGATCACTTCGGGGATAAGCTCGACCACGGTTAGCGCGCCAACGCGCGGGTCGCGCAGAGCCGCTTGGGCGGTATAGCCCAGCCCCAGACCGCCCACCACGACATCGAGCTTCTCGCCCCGCGCCATTGGCAAGGCAAGATCGGCCAGCGCGATCTCGCCGTCCACGAAACGGCTCGACATCAGATAGCCGTCGTTAAGCTTGATCTCCCAGATATCCTCGCCCTCGGCGCTCAACCGGCGTCGGCGCAGCGACAGCTCCCCGATCGCGGTTTCACGAAAGGCAATTTCCTCGAACAACAGCATTGTCAGGCGTTAGAAGAGAACTTTCGCAGGCACCAGTTTCTTGCGGGTGAATTGCGCGGGCCTCGAAATTGCCAATGGACCTTTCCTGGCCTGGCCAGAGAGACTAGGAGCTTGCGCGCATGCCGACCCGCCTTTTCCAACTCGCCTTCTGGGGAGCCGCCGCCTTCGCCGCGGTGATGGCCCTGCTTCCCCTGCCTCCGGATTTGCCGGTCGTGGTCGGAGACAAGGTGCAGCACATGGTCGCGTTCTTCACGCTCACGGTGCTCGCGGCCGGAGGCTATCCGCGCGTCTCCTTGATTCGAATCGGCATCGCCCTGTCGCTGTTCGGCGCCGCAATCGAGATCGCGCAGCTGGTCCCCGCTCTCAATCGCACTGGCGACGTCATGGATTGGCTTGCCGATATGGTAGCGGTTGCCGCGGCGCTGGTCCTGGTCGGCTTGTGGCGCAGGTATTCGGGCAAGAGGGCCGACCACACTTGAGCCGCGCCTGCCCGGCATCTCACTCGCTCAGCGCCTCGCGCTTACCTCGAACACCGCATACTCAGCCCGCCAGTTGGCACCGCTTGCGGTCAGCTCGCGCGCATCGGTGAAAAACCAGCGGCGTTCGATCGCCAAGCCCAGCTCCTGAGCCAGCGCCTCGAAATCATGCACCGTGACATGATGGATGTTCTGCGTGGCGTACCAGCTCACCGGCAGGTGGCGGGTGACCGGCATCCGGCCGTGGCGCAGCAGCGCCCAGCGCATCCGCCAATAGGCGAAATTGGGGAAACTGACGAAGGCCCGGCGGCCCGCGCGGACCAGTTCGGTGAGCATCAGATCGGGCCGTTCGGCGGTCTGCAACGTCTGGCTGAGCACGGCATAGTCGAAGCCGTGGTCGGGATAGTCGACCAGATCGCGATCGGCATCGCCCTGCACCACGCTGAGCCCGCGCGCGACGCAGGTCTCGACCAAGGCGCCGTCGATCTCGATCCCGCGGACATCGCAGCCCTTGCCCAGCAGCGCCGCCATCAGCGCGCCATCGCCGCAGCCGACATCGAGCACGCGGGTACCGGGTTCGATATGCGCGGCGATGACCGCAAGGTCGGCGCGCAGCTCGGACGCGGAACCGGGAGCGGTGCTCATTCGAGAAAGCCCTTCGCCACCCGGTCAAGCGCGGGGATGTCGAGCAGGAAGCTGTCGTGCCCAAAGGGCGCCGACAGTTCGACGAAGCTGACCGGCGCCCCCGCGGCGTTGAGCGCGTGGACGACATGGCGGCTCTCCGCGGTGGGATAGAGCCAGTCGCTGTCGAAGCTGACCAGGCAGAAGCGCGCATCGGTGCCTGCGAAAGCCTGGGCGAGCTTGCCGCCATGCTCCTCCGCGAGGTCGAAGTAATCCATCGCCCGGGTGATATAGAGATAGCTGTTGGCGTCGAACCGCTTGGTGAAGCCGCTGCCCTGATAGCGCAGATAGCTCTCGACCTGGAAATCGGCGTCGAAACCGAAGGTCTTCTCGCTGCGGTCCTGCAGCCGGCGACCGAATTTCTCGGTCAGCCCGTCCTCGGAGAGATAGGTGATATGCGCCGCCATCCGCGCCACAGCGAGGCCCGCGCCGGGCCGTTCCTCGTCGCCGTAGTAATTCCCGTCGCGCCAGTTGGGATCGGCCATGATCGCCTGCCGCCCGACTTCGTGGAAAGCGATGTTCTGCGCCGAATGCCGCGCAGTGGTGGCGATGGCGAGCACGCGCGCGGCGCGCTCGGGCCAGTTGGCGGCAAGGCTGAGCGCCTGCATCCCGCCCATCGAACCGCCGACCACCGCGTGCAACCGCTCGATCCCCAGCGTGTCGAGCAGGCCGACCAGCCCGCGCACCATGTCGCGGATGGTGATGACCGGGAAGCGCATGGCATAGGGCTCGCCATCGGGCGCCAGGCTGGAAGGGCCGGTCGAGCCCATGCAGCTGCCGATCACATTGGCGCAGACGACGTGATAGCGATCGGTATCGATCGGCTTGCCCGGCCCGACCATCCGCGCCCACCAGCCCGGCTTGCCGGTGACCGGATGCGCACTGGCGACGAACTGGTCGCCGGTGAGCGCATGGCACAGCAGGATGGCGTTCCCGCGATCGGGCGCGAGCGTGCCATAGGTCTCGTAGGCGACGGCGACATCCGTCAGCGCGCCGCCGCCATCGAGAGCGAGCGGCCCGGGCAGCTTCTGGGGGTGATAGTTTTCGGACACCGACCTCCCTTATCGCCGGGAGTCGCGCTTGTCGAAGCCGCGAAAAGCTTTATTGCGCCCAAGCTGACATGACCGAAGCAAAACCCGCCTCCAGACCCGCAGCGAAACCCTGGATCGAAGCGATCCACGCCTATGTCCCCGGCCGTGCGACCGGGTCGGACGGGCGCGAACTGATCAAGCTTTCGGCCAATGAGAACCCGCTGGGCTGCAGCCCGGCAGCGGCAGAGGCGCTGGCCGGGGTGAGCGCCGGGGCGCGCTATCCCGATCCCGACGCCGCCGAACTGCGTCGCGCCATCGGCGAATTGCACGGCATCGATCCAGCGCGCATCGTCTGCGGCACCGGGTCGGATGAGCTGCTCAATCTTGCCGCGCAAGGCTATTGCGGCCCCGGCGACGAGGTGCTGTTCTCGCGTTACAGCTTCTCGGTCTACGACATCGCTGCGCGGCGCTGCGGTGCCACGCCGGTCGAGGCACCCGACCGCGATTACGGCACCGATGTCGATGCGCTGCTGGCCGCGGTGACGCCCGCTACCCGCGTGGTCTTCCTCGCCAATCCCAACAATCCCACCGGCACTTGCCTGCCCGCCAGCGAAGTGGCGCGGTTGCACGCCGGCCTGCCGCGCGATGTGCTGTTCGTACTCGACCAGGCCTATGGCGAATATCTGCAAGCCGAAGAGGATGACGGCGGGCTCGCGCTCGCAGCGGCGCACGACAATGTGCTGGTTACCCGGACCTTCTCGAAGATCTACGGACTTGCCGGCGAACGGATCGGCTGGGCGACCGGAGCGCCGGGGTTGATCGCCACACTCAACCGGATTCGCGGGCCGTTCAACGTCACCGTCAGCGGGCAGGTCGCGGCGCGTGCTGCGGTCGGCGACCAGCAATTCGTCGAGCACTCGCGCGCGCACAATTCCGCGGGGCTGGCACGCTTTACCGAGGCCGTCGAAGCGCTGGGCAATCGCGGCCTGCGCGCGGTGCCGAGCAAGGCCAATTTCCTGCTGGTGCTGTTCGAGGGCGCGCTCAGCGCCGAGCGCGCCCTGGCGGCGCTGGCCGAGGCCGGCTACGCGGTGCGCCACCTGCCGGGACAAGGCCTGGCCCACGCGCTGCGGATCACCATCGGCAGCGACGAGGACATGGACCGGATTGCCGCGGTATTGCGCCGCGAGGCCGAAACCGCCGCCTAGGAATTGAGCGCGTTGATCGCGTCGAGCACGCGCGCTTCGACGTCCTGACGATCCAGCCCCGGCGGGATCGCCTCGCCGAAGCGATAGGTGATCCGCCCGGGCAGTTTGAGGCCGCGATGATAGAGCGGTCCGCTGTCCACCGCGACCGGCACCACCGCCAGGCCCAGCGCCTTGTAAAGCCCCGCGAAACCGGCCTGGAGCGGCATCTGCTCGCCATGCGGAACCCGCGTTCCTTCGGGAAAGATCACCAGTGGCCGTCCGCTCGCCGCCATCCGTCTGGCCTCGCGAATCATCCCGATCAGAGCGCGCGCGCCGGCACCGCGGGCGACCGGAATGAGCCCGTAGGCGCGCCCCGCCCGGCCCCAGCCGATGATCTTGAACAGTTCCTCCTTGGCGAACACCGCGGGCAGCGGAAACAGCCTGAGAGTGTCGATCGCCTCGAAGAAGCTCTCGTGCTTGACCGCATAGAGCACCGGCTCGGTCGGCGGCTCGCCCTCGATCACCACCTCGCAACCCAGCAGATGGACCACGCACCAGCGGTGCCATGCGCTCCAGGCGTGAACCAGCTTGCGGAACAGTTCGCGGCTGAACGGCAGCGCGAGCAGCGTGCCGGTCGTCACCACGACCGAGCCGAGGTAGAAGGCCAGGTAGAAGGCGATGTTGCGCAGCACCAACATGGTCAGGCCGGCATGCCCTGCGAGACCGACGAGGCGAGCAGCTTGTTGTATTCGAGGAACAATTGCTGGAGATCGGGGCTCGAAGGCGTCGCGTCCTCGTAGATCACGACGGTGTCGGGGATCGCGCCGCGAATTTCGCCCGCAGCGCGGCGCATATGCCAGTCGGTGGTGACCAGACGCAGGCTCTCGATATCGTTCTCGGTCACCCATTGCGCGACTTCGCCGGCGTTCGAGCGGGTGTCCACCGCCAGAAAGCCCAGCGTGACGCAGCAAGCCATTTCTTGTCCGCTGACCTCGAACTGATCGGCGAATTCCTGCGGCTTCACTTCGGGATCGACGCCCGAAACGAACATCTGCCGCGCCTTGCCTGCACGCACCACCTCGAGCCCGCGCGCGATCCGGCCAGATCCGCCGGTAGGTACCACCACTGCATCGGTTTCGACATCGCCCAGCGGCTGCGGCAGCGTCACCGCGAAACCGACGAAGCCCAGTGCGTAAATGAGCAGAAAAAAGGCAGCAAAGCGCAGGATCACAACATTTTCCTCAGCGAGGCCAATACCGTCATCCGCGCGGTGAGCAAGGCGATTGCGACCGCGGCGAAGGGGACCAGCCCCATCAGCAGCCAGTCAAAGCCGCCCAGCCCCCCGCCCTGAACCAGCCCGGCGTCGAGCGCGGCGAACTGCGCCCCGAGCACGGTCAGCGCGACCGCGCCCAGCACCAGCCCGACAGCCCCGCCGAGCGCGGCGTCGATCAGCACCGAGCGCTGGAATATCCGCGCGATCTGGCCATCGGTTCCGCCGAGCAGATGGACCACTTCGATGGTCGAGCGGTTGGCGTTGAGTGCATTGCGCGCCGCCAACCAGACCGCCGCGGCGCTGGTGAAAGCGAGCAGCGCGATCAGCCCGATCGCCAGCCAGCGCAGCGCGGCAATGGCGCTGAACACCGGACCGAGCCAGTCGGACTGGGCATCGATCCGCGCATCGGGCGCGACTTCGGCGAGCGCGCTGCGCAGACCGTCGAGCGTCGCATCGCCGACCTCGCCATCAAGCCGGACGTCGATCAGCGCGGGCAGCGGCACGACCTCGCTGCGCACCCCGCCGCCGAGCCAGGGTTCGATCAGCGCCTCCAGTTCGGCCTGAGGCACGCGGCGCAGGGTGCCGACACCGGGGAGGTCTCGCAGCGTCGCCATCGCGCGATCCGCCTGCGCGGCGCGCAGCACCGGATCCGCCTCGACGATCTGGACCGTCACGCCGCCCGCCAGATCCGCGCGCGCGCGGTCGACCAGATTGGTGAGCGCCAGCGCGCCCCCGGCGGCCAGCACGGTCAGCGCGACCATGATCGCGATCACCCAGGGCATCGGCCCGCCCAACCGCGCGCGCGGCAGCAGATGCGATGCGCGCCGCCCCTTGAGCGGCGCGAGCCCGCGTTCGATCGCGCGCGTCATGACCGGCGGCTTGCTCATCGCCCGCTGTCTCGCGGTGCATTGGGCGTCGATGCGGGCATCGGATTGCGCGGCGGGTAGCGCAACGACCCGGTGGGGTCGGAGAGCTGCCCCTTGTCGAGCCGCATGATCAGCGAATCCGGGACCTTGCGCAGCAGATGGACATCGTGGGTCGCGACCACCACCGTGGTCCCCAGCCGATTGAGCGCCTCGAACAGGCGGATCAGCTTGAGCGCCATCTCCGTATCGACGTTGCCGGTCGGCTCGTCGGCGACCAGCAGATCGGGGCGGGCGATCACCGCGCGGGCGATAGCGACGCGTTGCTGCTCGCCGCCCGAGAGCGTCGCCGGGCGGGCGTCTGCGCGGTTCCCAAGCCCGACCCAGTCGAGCATATCCGCCACCGGTTTCTGCACATCCGCTTCGCGCACGCCGGATACGCGCAAGGGGAGCGCGATGTTGTCGAAGGCGGAGAGGTGAGCGACCAGGCGAAAATCCTGGAACACGACCCCCAGACGCCGCCGGAACGAGGGCAGGTTTTCGCGCGGCTGGGTGATGACGTCGCGCCCGAACATGCGGATCGCGCCGCGCGAGGGGCGCTGAGCGAGGTAGAGAAGCCGCAGCAACGAGGTCTTGCCCGCCCCGCTCGCTCCGGTGAGAAAATAGAAGCGTCCGGGATAGAGGCTGAAGGCAATGTTGCTCAGCACTTCCTTGTCGGTGCCGTAGCGCAGGCCCACATTGTCGAAACGGACGATTTCCTCTTCGGACCTGCTCACACGGAGGGCTCGGCACAAAAGTGCCCCAACGCCGAGAAAATGTCGGATATGCCCATCGCAGACGGATATAGCCCCGCACCGGTGTGGAAAAAAGCCCGGGTCGACGGTTGCCGACAGATGTCGCACTTGTTGCGATTCGTGCACCGGCCTAAGACCTGATGGAATGATTATCGCCTGCCCCGCCTGTTCTACCCGTTATGTCGTGCCCGATAGCGCGATAGGCGTGGACGGTCGCACTGTCCGTTGTGCCAAATGCAAGCACAGCTGGTACCAGGATGGGCCGACGATCGAGAGGCCGGTTGAAGGCCCCGAGACGCTGGCCGCAACGCCTGCCCCGGCGCCTCCCGCAGCCGCGGCACGGCCGCATACCGACGAAGAAGCGCCGGTTGCCTCCGCACCCGCGCCGCCGCCACCCCCTCGTCGAAGCCCGCCACCGCATGAGGCGCCCGCCGCGCGACCGCGGGTCTACGACGATCTGGAGGGCCCCCGCGATCCGGTCGACGATCCCGCCGCCGGACCGAGCTTCGACGAGGGCGATCCCCCCTATGACGATCTGCGCGCCACGCGGCGCTCCACCCCGGTGTTCGACGAAGGTGCTTCGCAATTCGATTCCGAACCGCCGTTCAAGCCGCGCCGCAATTATGTGAAGCTGTGGACTTGGGCCGCAGGGGTCTTCGCTGCCCTGGCGCTGGGGGCGGTGGTTGCGGTGAGCTATTTCGGCGCGCCAAACTGGTTCCCCGTCAACAAGCCGCTTTACGGCGTGGGCGCTCCCGATCTGCAGATCGAATTCCCGGAGGCGGAGCAGGAGCGCCGCACCCTCGCCAATGGCACCGAATATTTCGGTGCCCGGATCATCGTCACCAACACTGCGCGCGAGACGCGAGCGGTGCCGCCGATCCTTATCGTGCTGCGCGATGCACGCGACCGGATCGTCTACAGCTGGGAAATCATGCCGCCGCAGGACAGCCTGGCGCCCGGCGAATCGATGACCATCAACGAGGCGACCACCGACGTACCCAAACCCGCGGTTTACGCCGATATCGGCTGGGCCCCGCGCTAGGCCGGCAGGTCCGCGCTGCGGGCCTCGAAACGAGCGGCAGTCGGGCGAGGCAAAACGCTTGCGGCCCTGCAAGCCCCCTGCTAGTGGCGCGCTCCTACCGACGCGGGAGCCACAATGTGCTCCTTCGATCATGTGCGGTCGTGGCGGAACTGGTAGACGCGCAACGTTGAGGTCGTTGTGGCCGTAAGGCCGTGGAAGTTCGAGTCTTCTCGACCGCACCAAACAGTCCTGATCGGTCCTTCGAGGACCCGAGAGGTCGTGGAGCACTCGCCCGAAATGGCGCAGGCCTGCGGCCTTTTCCAATTGCCGACTGAAGGGCTGCAGCCTGAGGCAGCGGTTTACGGCGCCCTCATTGCCGCTCAACCGGAGAAAAACGACCAGATCTGCTGGACAGACAGCACCACGAACAGCAGCGCAGCCGCGCTCAGGACCGTATTCGACAACCAGCCGTTGCGATCGGCGGCTGGGACGCGGTTGGAGTTCAGCAGCAGCAGCAAGGTGACGGCCAGGAACGGCATGAAGAACGCGCCCACCACACCGTAGATGATCACGAGGAGGAAGGGCTCCTCGAAGAACAGCAGCGTCATCGGCGGGAACGTGAGCCACAGCAGGAAAGCGCGGAACGGCCATTGGCGTTCGGGACGCTCGCTGCGCTCGCCCCGGCCACGAACATGGTCCACGAAATCGGAAAAGAGCAGGCTGACGCCATGCCAGACCCCGAACAGCGACGACATTGCGGTTGCTGCGAACCCGAGCAGAAACGCGACCGCTACCGGACGCCCGAACCGCGCCTCCAGCACATCGGTGAGGTTGAGCAATCCGCGGTCACCGCCCGCCAGAGCGATCTGCGCGCTGTGCAGGAGCTCGGCTCCGACGATCAGCATCGCAACGACGAAAACCCCCGTCATCGTGTAGGCGGTGTAATTGTCCAGCCGCATCATCGGGATCCACGACGGACCGTGCCAGCCCTTGGTATTGACCCAATAGCCATAAGCGGCGGTCG
Organism: Erythrobacter sp. QSSC1-22B; assembly: GCF_001678665.1. Lineage (GTDB taxonomy): Bacteria > Pseudomonadota > Alphaproteobacteria > Sphingomonadales > Sphingomonadaceae > Qipengyuania. The sequence goes on along the minus strand of NZ_LZRP01000003.1, from coordinate 77,158 downwards.
TGATCGTCCCGCCAACGCCGCCGATCAGCCCGAGCGTGAAGAAGATCGAGCCTTCGGGCAGCGATGGGACGAGCCCGCCGACCACATCGTCGAGGCCGGGTGCGACGAGGATGGCGAGCCCCGTCATCACCACGAACATGATTGCGACCAGCACCTTCATCACCCGCTCGAAGGTTTCGTATCGGTTGAGTGCAACGAAAAGAAAGCTCGTGATCCCGGCAAGGACGGCCCATGCGGGAAGCGGCAGGATGGGAAAAAGGGCAGCGAGCGGCAGTGCGGTCGCGCTCATCGCTGTCGCGCCGTAGATGAAGCCCCATACGAGGATGTAGATGCCGAAGTACCAGCTCGTCCATCCTCCGAGGGAGCGCCACCCCTCGAAGATCGTCGTTTCGGTCGAGAGGTGATAGCGCGCGGCGCCTTCGGACAGGGCGATCTTTACCAGGCATCCGAGCACGGCCGCCCAGAGCAAGGCATAGCCGAAGCGCGAGCCTGCGATGAGTGTGGCAACCAGATCGCCCGCCCCGACTCCGGTTGCCGCGGCGACAATGCCAGGACCGATGAGCTTCCAGCGCGCAGAGCTCGGCGGTGGGGCGGATTCCGCCCGATCCGAATGGTCGTCGCCAGCCTGCTCTTCCACAGTCGATTGCCCCATTTGCTCCGACACCTCCTGACCTCCCAATGCGACTGGGCCATTTTTGTCAGGCGCGGCCTCAGACCGCCTGCTCTCGCCCGTGCAGTCGCAGATCGCAACCCTCGCCCGGCGGTTTGCGACAAGGCCGTGGTGGTCGCCCTTGCGAAGGTTTGCCGCTATCGTCACGACAATGCCGTTGCCAATACGTGAGGTTTGCTATTTTCGAACGACTCAAAGTCCTGCCGCAATATCTGCTGCCAAAGCAGGCGCTGACGACCCTGGCCGGGCGCATCGCAGGAGCACGGGCAGGCGCGAAGACGACGCGGCTGATCCGCTGGTTCGCGGGCAAATACGGCGTCGATATGAGCGAGGCCGAGAATCCGGACATCGCAAGTTATCGATCGTTCAACGAGTTCTTCACGCGCCCGTTGCGGGCCGGAGTGCGTCCGATCGCCGACGCCGATTTCGTCTGTCCGGTCGATGGCGCGATCAGTCAGTTCGGCGCCATCGACGATCATCACGTTGTGCAGGCCAAGGGGCACCGGTTCACCACGACGCAGCTGGTCGGCGGCGACGCCGCATTGGCGGCCCAATTCCGCCATGGCAGCTTTGCCAATCTTTACCTCTCGCCCAAGGACTATCATCGCCTGCATATGCCCTGCGAGGGCAAACTCACGCGCATGATCTACGTCCCTGGCGCGCTGTTCTCGGTAAACCCTGTAACCGCACGCGGGGTGCCCAACCTGTTCGCTCGCAACGAGCGCGTGGTGTGCGTGTTCGAATCTCCCCGACACGGTCCGTTCGTGATGGTGCTGGTCGGCGCGACCATCGTCGGCAGTATGGCGACCGTGTGGCACGGAGTGGTCAACCCGAAACGAACCGGGAAGCTCGCCGAGTGGAGTTACGCCGATCAGGACATCGTTCTGGCGCAGGGCGAGGAAATGGGCAGGTTCCTGCTCGGATCGACGATCGTCATGCTGTTTGGCCGCGACGTGGTAGCCTTCAATCGCGAATGGAAACCCGAAGGGTCGGTTCGGCTGGGCGAACGGATGGGCGATACTCCAACCTGAGCCAGCCCGATCGGGAAGGGTGCATCCTTAGCTGGCTCGTGAGCGGGCCCGGGGCGGGGGTCGGAGTTTTCCTGCGAACCCGCCCCATCGCAACGCATCGTAAGCACGCGCCTGGCCATGGGCGGAAAGGTGACAGAATCGATGCGCTATGGCACCAGCCGCTATCGTATTTACCCTTGGGAGTGTGCTGATGCGTCGCATGGCTGTGCCGTTGCTGTTGGTTCTGGGTGGGCTGACCGGTTGCGCCCAGAGTGCGATCCCGGTCGGGAGTCCATCCACAGCCGAGGCGCCGCGGGCTGCGGGCACGGTCGAGGTGGCGCTGATCGCGTTCAACGATTTCCACGGCAATCTGCAGCCGCCGCGCCGGGCGATCACCCATACCAGCGCTGCGGGTGATGAGGTGCAGGTTCCCGCGGGCGGCGCCGCCTATTTCAGATCGGCGATCGAGGCCGCACGGGCGCGCAATCCCAACAGCCTGGTGGTGTCGGCCGGAGACCTGATCGGGGCCTCGCCGCTGATTTCCAGCCTGTTTCTGGATGAACCGACCATCCACGCGATGAATCTCATCGGGCTGGACTTCAACGCCGTCGGCAATCACGAGTTCGACCGGGGCCGCGCCGAACTGCAGCGCCTGGACCAGGGCGGCTGCGAACAAAACACCACGCTCGAGCCGTGCGCCGTGGACGCGGATTTCGGTGGTGCCGACTTCGCCTTCCTCGCGGCCAACGTCGCTACCGAGAGCGGCGACACGCTGTTCCCCTCCCACGCGATCCGCAGCTTCGGCAGCGGGGCCAGCCAGGTCCAGGTGGCCGTGATCGGCATGACGCTGGAAGGAACGCCCGTTATCGTGACGCCCGACGCGATTGCCGGCCTCGCGTTTCGCGACGAGGCCGATACGGTGAACGCGCTGGTGCCGCGGTTGAAGGCCGAAGGCGCCGACGCGATCGTGGTGCTGGTCCACGAAGGACTGAACTCGAGCGGCAGCTATAACGAAAAGACCTGTAAGGGGCTCAGCGGAGACCTTATGCCCGTGCTGGAGCGGCTCTCGCCCGGTCGACGTGGTCATCTCGGGCCACACCCACAACGCCTATATCTGCGATTTTGCCGAACTCGACCCGCAGCGTTCCTTCCTGGTGACCAGCGGCGGCCAATACGGCACGCTGCTGACGGAGATCGTGCTGACCGTGGATCCGGTCCATGGCGTGGTGTCGCGCAGTGCTCGCAACCACATCGTCCAGGGCGAGGGCTTTACCAACTCGGCTGGCGCGATCGCGGTCACAGACGCCGTGCCCGGCTATCTGGCAGATCCAGAGGTCGCCGCGCTGGTGGAACGGTACCGGACCGCGGCGGAGCCGCGTGCCGCGCGCGTCGTCGGAAGGCTGGGCGGTCCCGCCCTGACCAGCCGCACCCCCTCCGGCGAGCCCGCGCTCGGCAATCTGATCGCGGATGCCCAGCTTGCGGCCACCAGCGATCCCGGTCGGGGCGGTGCCCAGATCGCCTTCATGAATTCGGGCGGTGTGCGCGCCGAGATCGTCCCTGCCGCGGACGGCTCGGTCAGCTATGGGCAGCTTTTCGGCGCCCAGCCGTTCGGAAACACGCTGGTCGTAAAGAGTTTCACAGGCCGCCAGATCCGCGAACTGCTGGAGCAGCAGTTCGCGAGCGGATCCAATTCGGTGACGGAGCCCAACGTCCTGCTGCCCTCATCCGGCTTCACCTACGGCTTCGATCTCAGCCGTTCGCGGGGTCAGCGGATCATCGCTCCTCGCCTCGATGGGGAGCCGCTGCAGGACGACCAGCTCTACCGCGTCACGACCAACAATTTTCTTGCCGGTGGCGGTGACAATTTCACGATCTTGCGCGATGGCGCGGACCAGCTTGGCGGACCACAGGATGTGGACGCGCTGGAAGCCTATATCCGCGACAATCCCGGCCTGGTCCCACCCGTCGCCAGGCGATTCCAGAACCTCACCCCGCGCTGAGCCCTTCATTCGACTGGTCGATGAGCACCAGCTTCTCTGCGCTACCGTATCGGAACCGAGAATATGCAAAAATGGCTGGCTATGGTGCTGCTCGCGGCATTCACGCTCGGGGCATGCGCGACAGCGTCGACAAACCCCGCGACCAAATCGGCGGTCCATGCTGAAGGGAAAACGATCTTCGTCGCCAGGCATCTGCAGAAGGCGGAAGGTGACGACCCGCCGCTCAGCGACGAGGGAACCGCGGCAGCGAAGCGGCTTGCCGAAATGCTTCGAAGCGAGGGTATTTCGGCGATCTTCGCCACGCCGACGCGCCGGGCAATGGAAACCGCCGCGCCGCTCTCAAGGCTGGCCGGCGTTCCGATCACCCAATATGATCCCCGGAACCCGCAGCCACTGGCTGCCCGCATCGCCGGCGGCGAAGGATCGGTTCTGGTGATCGGTCACAGCAACACCGTTCATCACCTGATTGCCCTGTTCGGCGGGCAAGCCCCGCCCCCGCTGACGGAGCAGGATTACGGCACGGTTTTCATGATCGATGCTAAAGGTGGCGTCCGGACTGTCGAGGTCGACTAAGCGATTGGTCCCTTACCCACAGATGCCCATTCCATATGGGCGCAGCTATACAAAGGGTTATCTAATGAATGATATCGACAAAACCCACGTGGTAAAAATACTGAATAGGATTCTGGAACAAGAACTGGCGGGAGTGGTCCGCTATACGCACTACTCTTTTCTTGTTTTCGGTTTCAACAGAATTCCGATAGTTTCCTGGCTTCGAAGCCAGGCCGACGAATCGCTTCTGCATGCGCAGGAAGCGGGCGAGATGATCACCCTCCTCGGAGAACATCCCTCACTTACCATCGGGCCTCTGCTCGAAACGCACAATCACGACATCGCCGCCATCCTGCGCGAGTCGCTTCAGGCGGAAAGTGCAGCACTCGACCTCTACCGCGAGCTGCTCGATGCAACGAGCGGGAAGTCGGTCACCCTGGAGGAATACGCCCGCAAGATGATCTACGCCGAAGAAGTCCATGCCAGCGAAGTCGACAAGATGCTGCGGATGCCCGGCGAAATCGCGACCTTCGCCGGCAAGGCCTAGGTCGAGGATGGACAGGCACGGCATCTCTGGTTTCCGGACGGCGGCACGGCTGCTCGCAATGGCTTGCACTTGGCCGGCAGAGGTCTAGCGACGCGGGATGGACTTCGACGACCTCCTCGACCGGTACTTCGGCTCCTCCGCCATCGCCGAGATCCAGCCCGGTGCGCTGGAGGCGGGGATCGAGCGGATGCAGGTGGATTTCGGGCTCGAGCAGGATCGCGGCAAGCGCTTTGCCCTGTGGTCGCTGCTCCACCTGCTCGGTGCCGCGCCCGATCTCGAGGCATCTTTCGAACGAGAAGCCGACCGCGAGGCGGCGCGCAATCTGATGGATATGCTGGCGGCGACGGAGCAGGCGGATGGCTGAAACAATGCGCCTGTCCGGCTTCGACAGCGACGGTTTCCTGCGCGACAACTGGCAACAGCGCCCGCTGCTGATCCGGAACCCCTGGAATGCCTGGCGCAATCCGCTCGAGCCAGACGAACTGGCGGGGCTGGCCTGCGAAAGCGAGGTCGAATCGCGGCTGGTGATCCAGACCGGGGACAGCTGGGAACTCGAACACGGCCCCTTGCCCGCCGAGCGCTTCGGGCAGCTGGGCGAAAGTCCCTGGACGCTGCTGGTGCAGGCGGTCGACCACCATGTGCCGCAAGTGGCCGCGCTGCTCGATCGCTTGCGCTTCATCCCCAACTGGCGGGTAGACGATGTGATGGTCAGCTATGCCGAGGATGGCGGCGGGGTGGGCCCGCATTTCGACAATTACGACGTCTTTCTGGTGCAGGGACTGGGCCGGCGGCGCTGGCAGATCGGCGCGAAATGCGATGCTGCCACCGAGCTCCTGCCGCATCCCGAGCTGCGCCTGCTGGCCAAGTTCGAGGCCGAGCAGGAATGGGTCCTCGAGCCCGGCGACATGCTCTACATCCCGCCGGGTATCGCCCATAATGGCGTAGCGGTCGGCGACGATTGCATGACCTATTCGATCGGCTTTCGCGCGCCGGCACGCAGCGAGCTGATTGCTGGCTGGGCCGAGGCCATGCTCGCCGGGCTCGAGGAGGACGACCGCTACCGCGATCCCGGGCTCATCCGGCAGGACAATCCCGGCGAGATCACGCCGCGCGCACTTTCCGATCTGCACGCCATGATCACGGAAGCCTTACGCGACCGTGACACTTTCGCCCGCTGGTTCGGCCAATACGCCACCGCTCCCAAGAACCCTGCGATCGATTGGGAGCCCGAACTCCCGCTCGACATCGAGGAATTGCGGAACCGGCTAGAGGGAGGACTGTCGCTGCTGCGCAACCCGGCCATCCGTTTTTCCTTCATTCGCGGGCGCGAGGACACGCTGGGGCTATTTGTCGATGGCCAACATTTCGCATGCCAGGGTGCGACCGCCGCTCTCGCCGAACGTCTTTGTGCCGACGACCGCCTCGCGGTGGATGCGGCGCTGGCCGGATCGGACGAGGTTTTGGAATTGCTCCTCGAACTGTTGGAACAGGGCAGCGTGGCCTTCGACACCGGGGGCTAATGCGCCAGGCCGGCCCGGGGGGCCCGGGCCCTCGGCCTGCAACCGTGTCAGACCGCGAGTTCGCGCCATTGGCCCGGAGCGAGACCCTCCAGGTTCCACTCTCCGATCGACCAGCGCACCAGCCGCAAGGTTGGGTGGCCGATCGCTGCGGTCATCCGGCGCAATTGGCGATTGCGACCTTCGCGCAAGGTCACCTGTATCCAGCTGTCGGGCACGCTCTTTCTCACCCGGATCGGTGGATCGCGCGGCCAGAGATCGGGCGCTGGAATGGGTTCGATCCCGGCGGGCCGCGTCAGTCCGTCTTTCAGCCGCACACCGCTTCTCAGCGCGTCGAGACTGGACGCCTCCGGCTCGCCCTCGATCTGGACGAGATAGGTCTTGGCCAGCTTGTAGCGCGGGTCGGCGATGCGGGCCTGAAGGCGGCCATCGTCGCACAGCAAGAGCAAGCCCTCGCTGTCCCGATCGAGCCGGCCCGCCGGATAGACCCCGGGCATGTTGATGAATTCGGACAGCGTCTGCCTCGCTGTCTCCGACCCGCGATCGGTGAATTGCGACAGCACCCCATAGGGCTTGTTGAAGATAACCAGCCGCGTCATGCGATTCCCCTCGCCCAGCGAACACCGGGTGGCGCAAGCGATCCCATTCTGCGCCATGTCGCGCAAGCTGCTGACGGCAAAAAGCCGGGTGATGCGGATGCCGGACCTGTACAATCCAATCGCCCCGCCTGCTGCTAAACGCGCCGTTTACTCATCGTCACTATGGCGTCTAAGTGACTCTAACGGGGTCGCGCCTGAAACCTGGGGTCAAAAGCGGAACCGATGAACCAACTTGCCGCACATCGAGATTTCGAAATCGGACTGGCCCATCCCGACAATGATGGTCCCCAGGCGACGGAGCTTTACGACCTGGCTGAATCGCTTGTCCCGATGGGTGCATGGTCGTGCGATCTCGCCAGCGAACGGCTCACCTGGACCAACGGGGTATTCGACATTTTCGGCCTGTCGGCCGATCGCGCCCCCGAACGCCGCGAAACCGTCGAACTCTTCGACGAGGAATCGCGCGAACTGCTCGAGCGCAAGCGGTCGAAGGCGATCGAGACCTGCTCGGGCTTCACGCTCGATGCCGGTATCATTCGTCCCGACGGCGCGCGGCGCTGGCTCCGGATCACCGCAGCGACACGCGGCGCCAACGGGCGCGCCGATACGCTCTATGGCATGAAGCAGGACATCACCGAGGATCGCGCCCGGTGGGAAGCCCTGCGCGCGCAGGCCGAATGCGATCCGCTGACCGGGGTTGCGAACCGCGTCCGGTTCCAGCGCTTTCTGGAGCGGACCGAAGACGAAGCGCCAGGCACCCCCATGGGAACGCTGATCCTGTTCGACATGGACAATTTCAAGCGGCTCAACGACCAATGGGGCCACGCGGCGGGCGATGCCTGCCTCGTTGCCTTCGGAGCACGGCTGCGCCAGGCATTTCCCCAGGCGCGGCTGGTTTCCCGAATTGGCGGCGACGAATTTGCGGTCCTGCTTCAGCAATCCAGAACGCCCAGCGAAATGGAAGACGCCGTGCGCTCGCTGATGGGAAATCTTCTGCGCCCCGTGCCGTGGCAAGGGGATTTCCTGCCGCTCAACGTATCCGTCGGCCTCGCCGTCACTACCGCAGAAGACGAGTTCGATCCGCAGCAATTGTACATCGCGGCGGATGAAGCGCTCTACAACGCCAAGGCGACCGGTTCGACCGTCATCGCCCAGGCCCGGACGATCGGCAGGCCGGCCACTCTTCGGGTGCTACGACGCTAGAATTTCGAGGTGTGAGTGGAAAGGAAGAAGCGAGCGCCAGCACACCGACATTCCCGTGGCGACTGAATGCTATTGCGAGTTATTCTCATTGACGAGATAGGCTGGCCCATCTAGCTGCGCGGCTGTGACTCGCAGCACCATCCGCACCTGGTATCTGATTCACAAATGGAGCAGCCTGATTTGCACGGCGTTCCTGCTGATGCTGTGCGTCACCGGCCTGCCGCTGATCTTCCATGATGAAATCGACACCGCGATGGGCGGCGATGCCGAAACCGCGCTGGCTGGCGCGCCCTCTGCCGAAACCGGGCTCCCGCTCGACACGATGCTTGCCGGCGCACTGGCGGAACGCCCCGGCGAAGTCCCGCTGTTCATGGCCTTCAGCCAGGACAGTCCGCTGCTGACGGTCACCACCGGGCCTGCCCCCGATGCACCCGGCTCCGACATGACGCTGTTGTTCTTCGACCGCGCCAGCGGGGTCTCGCTCGGCCCCGCGCCGGGCAATCCGCTGATGGACTTCCTGCTCCAGCTGCACACCGACATGTTCCTCGGCCAGCCGGGAATGTGGGTGCTGGGCGCGATGGGCCTGTTGTTCGTGCTCGCGCTGGCCTCGGGGACCGTACTCTATGCGCCCTTCATGCGGCGGCTGTCGTTCGGGACCGTGCGCCAGAACCGCAGCGAGCGGGTGAAGCGGCTCGACCAGCACAATCTGCTGGGCGTGGTCGCGCTGGCCTGGATGCTGGTGATCGGGCTGACCGGGGCGATCAACGCCTTTGCCGATCCGCTGATCGAGGGATGGCGCGATGGCGAGGTCGCCGCGATGACCGCCGCCTATGCCGGTGACGCGCCGCTGCCACCCGAGCGTTATGGCTCGCTCGACACCGCGATGGCCGCAGCGCAGGCGGCGCTGCCGGGCAAGAGCCCGCAATTCATCGGCTTCCCCGGCGGTGAATGGTCCTCGGGCCATCACTACGCGATTTTCTTCCAGGGCGACCGCCCGGTCACTCAGCACCTGCTGACCCCGGCGCTGGTCGACGCTGCCAGTGGCGAACTTACCGATGCGCGCAGCATGCCCGCGCTCAACCAGGCGTTGATGATCTCCAAGCCGCTGCATTTCGGCGATTACGGCGGGCTGCCGTTCAAGCTGGTGTGGACTCTGCTGACGCTGGCGACGATCTGGGTGCTGTGGACCGGGCTGCTGCTGTGGTTCCGGCGCAGCCCCGGCGCGATCGAGCGTCGCATCGAGGAAATCCGCACCGGTGCGCGCTCCAGGGCGTCGGCATGAGCCGCGTCTCGCGCCAGACAACCCGCACCATCTTCGCCTGGCCGCTGGCGCTGGGCGTCGCGACGCTCGCCGGGCTGGTGCTGGGCCTCACCGGCGATGGCGTCCGCGATGTGGCGGCGTGGTCGCTGCTCGGCCTCGCCCCGCTCGTCATTTTCGGCGCGCTGCTGCGCCGCCAATCCGATTCACCCTCTTCCCTTCGTTAGAAAGCAAAGACCCATGTCCCCTCTGCCGCGCGTTTCCGCACTCGCCATTGCCACCACGCTTGCCGCGCTGTCCCAGCCTGCACTGGCGCAGGAGGCCGCCGAAATCGTCGTCACCGCGCAGGCCGAAAACGCCACCGAGGTCGTCAATGGCGGCGACGCCGGCGTACTGGGCAACAAGCCTGCCGAAGACCTGCCGTTCTCGATCCGCTCCTACGACGAGAGCCTGATCCTCAACCAGCAGCCGCAGACGCTCGGCGATGTGCTCGACAACGACCCGACGATCCGCACCACCTACGGCTTCGGCAATGCCGCCGAGCAATTCGTGATCCGCGGCTTCGCGCTGTTCGGCGACGATATCGGACTGAACGGCCTTTACGGTATTGCCCCGCGCCAGCTGGTTGCGCCCGAGTTGTTCGGCAGCGTCCAGGTGTTGAACGGGGCGAGCGCCTTCCTCAATGGCGCGGCTCCGGGCGGATCGGGGCTCGGCGGTAATGTGAACCTGATATTGAAACGCGCGGGTCCGCGCGACTTCGTGCGCGCTACGGCCAGTGCGGAGGAGACTGCCCGCTTCGGGGGCGCGGTCGATGTGTCGCGTCGCTTCGGCGCAGGCGGGGAATGGGGCATCCGCATCAATGGCGCCTATCGCGACGGCGAGACTTCGATCGACGAGGAATATCGCCGAACCGCGGTGATCGGCGGGGCGCTGGACTATGATTCCGGCCCCTTCCGGGCAGTTCTCGACCTCGCGTTCCAAGACGTCCGGATCGACAATCTACGCCCGAAGGTGACACTCGCCACCGCCACCATTCCCGAAGTGCCGGAAGCCGACGCCAACTACGCGCAGGATTTCACCTACAGCGAATTGCGCGACCTGTTCGGGACGGTGAACCTGGAATACGACCTTGCCGACAACGCGTTGGTCTACGCTCGCGCCGGTGCGCGCGACGGCAGCGAGGACGGTATATACGGCGGGGTTACCGTGAACGATAGCACGACCGGGGCGGCTACCGGATCGGCACTGTTCGTCCCCGCCACGACCAACAATGAGGCGATCGAGGCGGGTTTGCGCGTCAAGCTCGGCAACGCAATCACGCAGGAGCTCAATTTCGGAGGAGACGCCAATTGGCAGGTGTTCCGCACCGCCTTCGACTTCCTCCCCGGCTACGCGACCAACCTCTACGCGACGCCGCAAATTGCCCAGCCGCAGAGCACCGGCTTCGTGGGCGGCGATCTCGTCGACCCGAACCCGATCACCAACATCCGGCTGTGGAGTGCCTTCGCCAGCGATACCATCGGGCTGTGGGACGATCGCATCCTGATCACCGGCGGCCTGCGCCTGCAGGATATCCGCCAGAAGAACATCAACTACGACGGCACTCCGGGGCCGCTCTACAATGAAAGCGCAGTGACCCCGGTGGCCGGGCTGGTGGTCAAGCCGCTCGAAGGCCTCACGCTCTATGCCAACCGGATCGAGGCCTTGCAGATCGGGGCAACCGTGCCGCTCGACCCCGCCCAACCGGTCAGCAACGCGGGCCAGACGCTGGCGCCGCGCAAGTCCGTCCAGTACGAGATCGGCGGCAAGCTCGACATCGGCGGCATGTTCCTCACCCTCGGCGCTTATCGTATCGAGCGCCCCGGCGAAGGCGCACTGGCCGACGGTAGCTTCGGCTATCTAGGCGACCAGCGCCACGAGGGGCTGGAATTCACCGCCAATGGCGAGATCGCACCGGGCCTGCGGCTGATCGGCGGCGCGGCGCTGACCAATGCCGAGCTGATCGGCGGTAACGAGGTGGCGGGCGTTCCGGAATACACTGCCAACGCCAATGTCGAATGGGACCTCGCATTCGTCCCCGGCTTCACCCTGACCGGGCGTGTCATTCATACCGGCGAACAATGGGTCGATGCTGCCAATACGCTCGAGCTCGACAGCTGGACCCGCTTCGATCTCGGCGCGCGCTACGTCTTCGCCGCCGGGGACACCCCGGTCACGCTGCGGCTTTCGGTCGATAACGTCGCGAATGAGCGCTATTGGTCATCGGCTTTCGACGCCTTCTCGGCGGCGCTGCTGCAGGGTTCGCCGCGGACGGTCAAGGCCTCGATCTCGGCGGATTTCTGAACCGCCAGGAAGACCAGGAAGACTGCGACCTCGGCACTATCCGGAGCGGGTCTATGCGGCCCGCTCCGATTGTCTTTCTACCAAAACACCCTATTTTGGTGGCAGAACAATCGATGGAGAGAGATCGCAATGAGTGACAAGGTCATAGCAATGTCGTGCCCGGTCGATGGCACGGCGCTGGTGATGAGCGAACGCTCGGGGATAGAAATCGATTATTGCCCGGCGTGCCGCGGCGTCTGGCTCGATCGCGGCGAACTCGACAAGATCATCGAGCGCAACACGCAATCCGTCGCGCCGCAGCAGCCCGCCCCGGCGCCGATGCATGATCCGCGCAGCTATGGGCAGGATCAGGGTCGCGGCTACGGCAATACCGGCTATCGCCAGCCCAAACGCAAGAAATCCTTCTTGGAAGAGCTGTTCGACTAGCAGCTGTCGGTCACCAACCGCAGCGAGCAATCCGGGGGCGGTACAGGAGCATCTGCTGGCAGCGGCGCCCTACTTCCTGAAAAACTGCAGCGGATCAGTCCGCTACAGCTTCTCTGGACGCCGGGGGCTCGCCGCCGAGCGCCTGCCACAACAGCACTCGCGCGCGCAACGCCCTGCCCAGTGCCGCAGCCGCACGCTCGCCGCTGGCGTCGGCCGAGCGGCGCGCTTCGAGGACGGTCAGGAAATCCGAAAGTCCGGCGCGAAAGCGCGTGTCCGCCAGCCGTGCAGCGCGCTCGACACTGGCCCGCTCCGCTTGCGCGGCGTTCAGCTCGCGATCGGCGGCGGCGACCAGGCCATACCCCGTTTCGGCTTCACCCAGCGCCGTGAACACCGCGTCGCGATAAGCAGCGAAGGCAAGCCGCTTGCCCGCTGCCGCAGCATCGATATCGGCCTGGATGCGCCCGAAATCGAGCAGCGGGGCCAGCAGACTTCCGCCAGCCGAGCCGACGATGGCATCCTCGTCGAACAATCCGCCCAGATCGAACGACAGCAGCCCCAGCGCGGCTGAGAGCGTGAGCTGCGGAAACCGCCGCGCCGCCGCAGCGGCAAGTTCGGCGTCCTCGGCTGCCAGATTGGCGGCTGCCGCCCGCACATCGGCTCGATTGGCCAGCAATTGGCTCGGAAGGGCCATGGGTGGTGCCGGCTCGGCCAAAGCTGCCGAGGGCGCTCCCAGCGCTTCCAGAACATTCTGCCCCGACTGACCCGTCAGACCGACCAGTCGCCCGACGATCCGGGCGCGTTCGCTCGACAGTGCGGCGATCCGGCTGCGGCTCGCCGCCGCCGCGCCTTCTGCCCGCACCCGGTCGAAACCCGGCGCGATCCCGGCGCGTTCGCGCACGGCGGCAAGCCGCATCAAATCGTCGGCAGCGGCGAGGTCCTGTTCGAGCGCCGACTGGCGGGCGCCCAGCGTGCGCAAGTCGATCACCGCGGCGGCGATCTCCGCCAGCAGCGCGTTGCGCACTGCGGTCGCTTCGAAGCCCGCGGCGTCCAGTCGGGCCCGCGCCGCATCTTCCCGGGCGCGCAGCCGCCCGAACAGGTCCGGATCCCAGCTCGCGGTGAGATTGGCGCCGTAGCGGACGCGCTCGGTATCGATCGCAGCACCGGGCGGCAGGGTGGTGCCGAACTGGTCCGGGTTGGTCCGCACCCCGGTGACCGAGGCATCGGCGCCGATGGCTGGCAGGCGCTCGGCACCGGTGCGCGCGACGCCCGCACGAGCGATCTCGATCCGTGCCACGGCCTGGGCCAGCGACGGTGCTTCGGCCAGCGCCAGCGCGACCAGACCCGCATAGGCCGGATCCTCCGAAGGCAGCAGCGCGGCCAGCGACCCGCCGGTCGCCGTATCGGGCGCGAAGGCAAAGCTCTCGGGAAGCGGCGGCGGCGCGGTATCGATTTCGGGCGCGGGGCCCGCAACGCAGGCGCCCAATGCCAGCAATGGTGCCATCATCAGCAGGCGAGCGCTCATCGCGGTGCGCTTTCAGCCTCGGCCCGCCGTGCTGCGGGCTCCCGCGCGGGGATGAAGGCATCGACCTGCTGTCCCACCCGGAACAACCCATTGGTATCGGGCAGTTCGTAGATGATCTGCAGCACGCGGACATCGACCCGTTCCGCGGCGCTGTTGGTGAGCGAGCGCTTGGGCACGACGCGCGGTTCGGCGCGGACGAAGCGCGCCTTCACCTGCCGCTCCGCCGCTCCGCGCGGCGACACTGTTGCCGGTTCGCCAAGCGCGACACGCGGAGCCTGTTCCTCGTCGATATCGATGCGGATATGCAGCGGCCGGGTCTCGCCCATTTCGATGAAGGCCTGCGACCCGCCGCCCCCCATGGTCGAGAGATATTCGCCCGGCCGGATGTTGACCGCGAGAATCTCGCCCGCGATCGGCGCGCGCACCGTGGCGCGGCCGAGCTCGGTCTGGGCGCTGCCGACCTGCGCCTGCGCGCTGGCGAGCCTGGCCTGCGCCTGCGCGAGCCGCGCTTCGGCGAGTTGCCGGCGTTCGCGCGCCGCATTGGCCTCGCCCTCGGCGCGGATGACCTCGGCGCGGCTGACCGCGGCGGGATCCTCGACCTCGCGATAGAGCCCGAGCTGGCGGCCGGCGGTCGCTTCCGCGCTGCGCGCTTCGGCGATGGCGGCGCGTGCCTCGGCGATGGCGGCGCGCGCCTCGCCGACCGCGGCGCCGGTTTCCGCGATCCGCGACCGGAGCGCGCGGGTGTCGACCACGAACAGCGGCTGCCCTTTGGAAACATAGACGCCCGGCTGGACGAGCAGGTCGGTCACGAGACCCGACAGCGCGGTGCCGACTTGGATCGTCTCGCTCGAAGGCTCGACCACGCCCGCGCCTGCAACCCGCGGCGACCCGGCGAGCTCGCCGGTTGCGCGGGGCGGTTCGCGGTCCGGCTCCTCAAGCTGGCGATCGGGCAGCCCAGCGCCGACGAAGATCGCCGCCCCGACCAGCCCGATCACCGCGATGATCGGCAGGCCTTGGCGCGAAAAGCTGAAATTCTCGGGTAGTATCGCCATCAGTGGTCCTCCGGCATGGATGTGCCATCATGGGTGATCCGCCCGTCCTCGAGCACCAGGATACGGTCGGCGAGATCGAAGATGCGGTTGTCGTGGGTGACGATGATGCAGGCGCGGTCTTCCGCCACCGCAACTTCGCGCAGCAGGTCCATCACCTTTCGGCCCGAGCGGGCGTCGAGCGCGGCGGTGGGCTCGTCGCAGACCACCAGCCGCGGTTCGTGGACCAGCGCGCGGGCGATCGCAACGCGTTGCTGCTGGCCGCCCGAAAGCTGGTTGGGCAGCTTGTCGACCTGATCGCCGATGGCGAGCTTTTCCATCATCGCGACCGCGCGCTGGCGGGCTTCGAGCCGGTCCATGCCCTGCGCGATCAGCGGCACGGCCGCGTTCGACGCCGCATCGATCGAGGGGATGAGATTGTACTGCTGGAAGATGAAACCGATGTTGTTGAGGCGAAACTCGACCAGCTGGGTGTCGGTGAGGTTGTAGATGTCGGTGCCGAACACCTCGACCTCGCCGAGCGTCGGCCAAAGGATCCCGCACATGATCGAGATCAGCGTGGTTTTGCCCGAACCGCTTTCGCCCACCAGATAGGTCAGCTCGCCCGCTTTCACCTCGAGGTCTATCCCGTGCAGAACCGTGATGGTCTGCTGACCCGCCTTGAAATCGCGGGTCACGGCGCGCGTGCTGATCGCGGCGCCTGTCGCGGCAGCACCGGTCACCGGAACACCGAGGCGGGTTCGGTCTTGAGGACGTTGCGCAGCGCCAGCCAGCCGGTCAGCGCGAGAATCAGCGCAACTGCCGCGAGGCTGACCAGCGGCACCTGCCAGGGAATGTAGAACCCCTTGAAGGTGGGATTCGCGGAAAAGCCCCAGATGAAGGCCACGGTGCCGAGCACCCCGAGACCATAGCCGACCAGCCCGACCAGCGCTGCCTGGCTCGCGACCATCCCGCGGATCTTGGCGTTGGTGACCCCGATCGCCTTGAGCGCGCCGAACTGCTTGATGTTGTCGCGAATGAACAGGCTGAAGGTCAGCCCGACGATCGCGACCCCGACGATGAAGCCGAGCATCACGGTAATCCCGAAATTGAGCGGGATGCCGGTGTTCTGGATGATGAAATCGACGCCATCCTGCGCGAACTGATCCCGCGTACGGGCGCGCAGGCCGGTAAGTTCGGTGATGCGGGCGGTCAGTTCGGCGGGCGCGACGCCGTCCGATGCGCCGACCAGCACGAAGCTCATCCGGTTGCGCGTTCCGGGCACATAGTTCAGCGCGCGGCTGTATTTGGTGTAGAGCGTGACCTGGCTGGTGAAGCTGGGGATGGCATCGGCGATCCCCATGATGACCGCGCGCTGATCGTTGAGTTCGAGCCGCTGGCCGATCGGGCTCTGGCCGGCTTCGTACATCCTCGTGGTGCCGACATCGTCGATGATCACGCTGTCGGGGCTCGACAGCACGTCGGCACTGGCTTGCGCCATGCGCTTGGGCAGACCGATCAGCGTCGCATCGTCGACCCCGATCACGCTCACGCCTTCCAGATCGCCATCGCCGCTTCGCACCGAGGCATTGGCGCGCAGGTGCGGCACTGCCCATTCGACCCCAGGCACGCTGCGGACCTTGTCGAGCGCGGTCGAGGGCATGGGGAAATTGACGTCGGTGGTGCGGCTGACCTCGTCCATCACCCAGACATCGGCGGTGGGGACGTTGTAGACCCCGCTCGCCCCGCGCTCGACGAGATTGACGAAGATCGTCAGCTGCTGGGTGATCAGCAGGGTCGAGAACGCGATCCCGAACACCAGCCCATAGAATTTCTGCTTGTCGCCGGTCAGCATGCGGATCGCGATCCAAAGCATGTTTCGGATTACCCCCGGTTTGATGGGAGGGCTTGCCGGAACGACATGCACCCGCCATTACTGAACGACAGCGTTTAAATGAACGGAGCCGTTCACTTTGTCAAGCAGCCAAGACGTCAAGCCGGGGCGACCCACCGATCTCGCCAAGCTCGAGGCGATCCTGCGGACCGCCGGACGCAGTTTTTTCGATGTCGGGTTCGCAGCGACTTCGATCGAACAGGTCGCCGCTGACGCCAACGTGTCCAAGGTCACGGTCTACAATCACTTCGGCGACAAGCGTGGACTGTTTACCGCCGCAGTCGAGGCCGAATGCGAGCGGTTGCGCGACCACTTCTCCATCGCTCCCGCCGAGGGCGCAGATTTGCGCGCCCGGTTGACCGCGATTGGCGAGGCGATGTCGGCTTTCCTCTCGCGCCCCGAGATGGTCCAGTTCGAGCGCCGCATCGCCGCCGAGACCGAACAGGAACCGGCGATCGGAGAAGCCTTCCTCGCCGCCGGGCCGCACCGGATGAAGGCGGGGTTCGCCGCACTGCTTGCGGCGATGAACGCCGCGGGCGAAGTGGCGATCGACGATCCCGATCTGGCCGCGGAACAGTTCGCCGCGATGTGCAAGGGAATGGGCGATCTCGACCGCCGCTTCGGCAGGCCCAGGGACGAGGCGCGCGACCGCGAGCGGATCGACGGCGCGGTCGAAGTCTTCTGCCGGGCCTATGCAACCGGCTGACCGGACTGAAATATTATCTCCATTCCCGAGGTAATTGAAAGGCGGCGCCGGACCGGCATGAGGGACGCGAAACCTTCTGCAAGGGTCCCGACAAAGGCTCCATTCCCCACACCGCAGCATTTGCGCCGAGCAATTGCGCCGGGTCATACCGGCGTTAGGGCGTGGATGGGAGGCATGTGGCATTCACCAGGGAGAGCTTCGGCGAGCGCCTCTTTGAAAGCGTGGGGCGGTCCTATCGCGATCTGCCCTCCACGCTCGAGGCTTTGGGCTGCGCGCTGGTATCGCAAGGACGGTTGTGCTCGCTGACCATGTATTACACCGATCGCGCGACCGATCCGGCGGTGGCGATCGAGCTGATCAAGCCGCTGCTCGCCGGGTTCGTCGACCCGCAGCCCGGCGCGCTGTTCCAGATGGACTACAGCCATCCCGGGCGGCTGTTGCTGTTTGCGGCCAATGTCGAGATCATCGAACCCTTCGGTCCCTATCAGCCGCTGGTGATCGAGATCGTGGCGAAGCGGGTCCGCGTGCGGCCGCTGATCAGCTTCATCTGGGGTTTCCCGGTGCTCAGCCTGCGCGATCTGATCATTGAATATCAGATCAGGGCCGCGCATGTGGTGGAATTCGCGATGCGCGGCGTTCTCCGCAAGACCGCCCGCTCGCTCACCGATATGCTGATGAAGGTCCGGCAATAGGCGCAGGAGCGCCCCCTATGCTTGCAGCAGCGCGATAAGCCGCTAACCCCCACCGGTGCCATCAACGACGGGGATTGCAGTGAGCGAAGAGTGGGTCATCGGCATTATCGGCGGATCGGGTCTCTACGAAATCGAGGCGCTCGAGGACGAGCAGTGGATCGCGGTCCAGTCGCCCTGGGGCGAGCCGTCCGATGAAATCCTTTGCGGGCGGATCGGCCATGTCCAGGTCCGCTTCCTGCCGCGCCACGGCCGCGGGCACCGCGTGCTACCCGGACAGCTCAACGCGCGCGCCAACATCGACGCGCTCAAACGCGCGGGCTGCACCGATATCCTCGCGATCTCGGCGGTCGGCTCGCTGAGCGAGGAGCTGCCGCCGGGCAGTTTCGTCATGGTCGACCAGTTCATCGACAACACCAAAACCCGCCCCTCGACCTTCTTCGACAATGGCTTCGTCGCGCATGTCTCGATGGGCGATCCGGTGTGCGAGCGGCTGACCGATCTCACCGCCAGCGCCGTCGAGCAGGCGGGCGGCGAGCCTCACCGCGGCGCCACCTATCTGGCGATGGAAGGTCCGCAATTCTCGACCCGCGCCGAAAGCAAGCTCTACCGCCAATGGGGCGCACAGGTGATCGGCATGACCGGGATGCCCGAAGCCAAGCTCGCGCGCGAAGCCGAGCTGCCTTACGCGCTGCTCGCGATGGTCACCGATTGGGACAGCTGGCGCGACGGCGAAGCGGCGGTCGATGTCGGCGCGATCCTCGCGCAGATGGCGGCCAATGGTGAGCTGGCGCGCAGGACGGTGGAAGAACTGGTTCGATCGCTGCCGCAGCGACGCGAACCCTCGCCGATCGACCGCACGCTCGATTTCGCGGTCATCACCGCCCCCGAGCAGCGGGACCGCGCGTTGATGACCAAACTCGATGCGGTCGCGGGTCGCTTGTTCGCGCAGGATCGGAGCTGATTTTGCAGGACCTGCTGGTCATAGGCGGCGGGATCAACGGGGTCGGCATCGCCCGCGACGCCGCCGGGCGCGGGCTGTCGGTCACCTTGTGCGAGAAGGACGACCTCGCCTCGCACACCTCCTCGGCCAGTACCAAGCTGGTCCACGGCGGGCTGCGCTACCTCGAACAATATGAGTTCCGGCTGGTCGCCGAGGCGCTGCGCGAACGCGAAGTGCTGCTCAAGGCCGCGCCGCACATCATCTGGCCGCTGCGCTTCGTCCTCCCGCACGACAAGGGTCTGCGACCCGGCTGGATGCTGCGGATCGGACTGGCGCTCTACGACACCATCGGCGGGCGGCGCAGCCTGCCGGGCAGCCGCGGCGTGGACCTGACCAAACCGCCGCATCGCGGAGTGTTGCAGGACCGGCTGACGCGCGGCTTCGAATATTCGGACTGCTGGGTCGAGGATGCGCGGCTGGTGGTGCTGTGCGCGATGGACGCGCGCGATCGCGGCGCACAAATCCTCACGCGGACCGAATGCGTGGCGCTCGAACGGCACCCGTCGCACTGGCGCGCAACCTTGCGCAGCGCGGACGGCACGACGCGAAACGTCGAGGCGCGCGCGCTCGTCAATGCGGCGGGACCGTGGGTCGACGCGGTCGCCCGCAACGCGCTGGGGACAGGCACGCCCGCGCGTCTCCGGCTGGTCAAGGGCAGCCACATCATCGTACCCCGCAAGTTTCCCGGCGAGCACGCCTATATCTTCCAGAACGGCGACGGGCGGGTGGTCTTTGCCATTCCCTACGAGCGCGATTTCACGCTGATCGGTACCACCGACCAACTGTTCGAGGGCGATCTCGACAGCGTGCGCATCTCGCGCGAGGAGCGCGATTATCTGCGCGAAGCCGCTGGCGAGTATTTCAAAAGCGGCATCTCGGACAACGAGATCGTGTCCGCTTACGCCGGCGTGCGCCCGCTCTACGACGACAGTTCTGCCAAGAATTCCACCGTCACGCGCGACTACGTGTTCGAACTCGAGACGCAGGGCGGAGCGCCGATCCTGTCGGTCTATGGCGGCAAGATCACCACCTTTCGCAAGCTCGCCGAGCACGCGCTGGGCAAGCTTGCGCCGCATCTGCCGATGGGGCCGAAATGGACTCGCGATGCGCCGCTGCCCGGCGGCGAGATGGAGGATTTCGCCGATTTCCTGCAGCGCGCGGGCGAACGCTATGCCTGGATCCCGCCCGACATGCTGCTGCGGCTGGCCCGCGCCTATGGCACGAGGATCGACCGGGTCATCGGCACCGCCGACGGGCTCGACCGGCTGGGCGATCACTTCGGTGGCGATCTCTACGAAGCGGAGCTGGGTTACCTTGTAAAAGAGGAGTTTGCGCGGATGCCGGAAGACATTCTCTGGCGGCGCAGCAAGCTTGGCCTGCACCTGCCTGCGGAAACGGAACGCCGCGTCGCGGATTGGTTGGACAAGCAGGGCGGCGACTTCGCTTGATTGCCCGTGCGAGCGGGTCCAAGGGCCGCCCGTTATCGCACCTGTTGTCGCAAATCGAACATTCGAGTTTCCTCTCCATGGCCCGTAACGACCCCACCACGCTTCTCGACCGCCAGTCCATACGCCTCGCCTATCGGCAGGACGAGCAGGAGTGCGTCGCGGAACGTCTGGCGCAGGCCCGTCCGGTCGCGGCCTTGCACGATGAGTCGCAAGCGCTCGCGATCACGCTGGTCGAGGGCGCCCGCCGCCAGAAGGCAAGCGGCATCGATGCCTTCCTTCACCAGTTCGGGCTTGCCACCGAGGAAGGCATCGCGCTGATGTGTCTCGCGGAAGCGCTGCTGCGCGTTCCCGACAGCCGCACCGCCGATGCGCTGATCCGCGACAAGATCGGCGATATCGAGTGGTCGGACCATCTCGGTGAATCGAGTTCGACCTTCGTCAATGCGGCGACCTTCTCGCTGATGCTGACGGGCGAAGTGCTCGAACGGCCCGAAGAGCAGCAGCGCGGACTGGCGCGGACCTTCAAGAGCACCATGAACCGCCTCGGCGAACCGGTGATCCGCAAGGCGACGCTGCAGGCGATGCGCATTCTGGGCGGCCAGTTCGTGTTCGGGCGGACCATGACCGAGGCGCTCAAGCGCGCTGCGCCCGAGCGAGCGCGTGGGCTGACCCACAGCTTCGACATGCTGGGCGAGGCGGCGATGACCCATGCCGATGCCGACCGCTATCGTATCGCCTATGAGGGCGCGATCGAGCGGCTGGCGAAGGAAGCCGGAGCGGGCGTCCACGGCTCGCCGGGGATCTCGGTCAAGCTCTCGGCGCTCTATCCCAAATACGACTTCTTCCACCGCGAGGCCGCGATCGAGGCGCTGGTCCCGATCCTGCGCGATCTGGCGGGCAGGGCGCGCGATGCGGATATCCATTTCACGATCGATGCCGAGGAGGCCGAACGGCTCGAGCTGTCGCTCGACATCCTCGAGGCGCTGGTCGCCGACGACACGCTGTTTGCCAATGGTACCGCCAGTGGCTGGACGGGCTTCGGCCTCGCGATCCAGGCCTATCAGAAGCGGGCCGCGCCGCTGTGCGACTGGGTCGCCAAGCTCGCGCGGCGGCACGGCCGCCAGCTGTTCGTCCGACTGGTCAAGGGCGCCTATTGGGATACCGAGATCAAGCTGAGCCAGGTCGGCGGCTACAAGGATTTCCCGGTCTTCACCCGCAAGGTCGCGACGGATGTCTCCTATCTCGCCTGCGCCGAGCGGATGTTCGCTGCGGGCGATGCGCTCTATCCGGCGTTTGCCACCCACAACGCCTATACCATCGGTGCGATCAAGGCGCTCGCGCAAAGCCATGGGCGCGAGGGGCGGTACGAGTTTCAGCGGCTCCACGGCATGGGCGAGGACGTTTACGGCGCGCTCGCCAAGCATGAGGGCAACGCCCGCACCCCGGTCCGGATCTATGCGCCGGTGGGCAGCCACAAGGATTTGCTCGCCTATCTGGTGCGCCGCCTGCTCGAGAATGGCGCCAATTCCAGCTTCGTCAACCGCATGGCCGATGCCGACGTACCGGCTGCAGATCTCGCGACTGACCCGGTGGCCGAGCTCGCCGCGCTCGAGCCCAAGCGCAATCCCGACATTCCCCTGCCGGGCGACATCTTCCCCGACCGCATCAACAGCGCGGGCATCGATCTGGGCGATCCGCTGGTGCGCGAACCGCTGATCGAGCGACTCGACAAATTGCGCGACCGCCGCTGGCATGCCGAGCCGACCTTCCACTTCGAAGACCAGGAGGGCGAGGTCGCGCCGATCACCAAGCCGCACGACCTGACGGTCGAGGTAGGCACACGGCGTGACACGCTGCCCGAAGAGGTCGAGCAGGCGATCCGGATCGCGCAGGCGGTCCAGCCCGGCTGGAACGCGCTGGGCGGCGAAAAGCGCGCGTTGCTGCTTGAGGAAGCGGCCGATCTCTTCGAAGAACATACCGACGAGTTCATCTCGCTGTGCCAGCGCGAAGCGGGCAAGACGCTGCCCGATGCCGTCCTCGAACTCCGCGAAGCTGTCGATTTCCTGCGTTTTTACGCCGGCGAGGCGAGGCAGATGTTTTCCGGCTCGTTCGCGCTGCCCGGTCCCACCGGCGAAGAGAACCGGCTCACTATGGCCGGGCGCGGCGTCTTCGCCACGATCTCTCCGTGGAACTTCCCGCTCGCAATCTTCATCGGCCCCGCCGCTGCCGCCCTTGCCGCGGGCAATTCCGTGGTCGCCAAGCCCGCCGAGCAAACCCCGCTGATCGCGGCGCTGGCGGTCAATCTGTGTCACCGTGCAGGGATCCCGCGCGAGGTGTTCCAGCTGCTCCCCGGAGCAGGCGAGGTCGGCCAGTTCATCACCTCGGATCCGCGCATCGCGGGCGTATCCTTCACGGGATCGACCGTAACCGCCCAGGCGATCAACCGCTCGCTGGCCGCGCGCGACGGACCAATCGCGACCTTCATCGCCGAAACCGGCGGGCAAAACGCGATGATCGTCGACAGTTCGGCGCTGCCCGAGCAGGTAACGCGCGATGTCGTCGCCTCGGCCTTCCAGAGTGCGGGCCAGCGCTGCTCCGCACTGCGGATGCTCTATATCCAGGACGAAGTGTTCGACGAGATGGTGACCATGATCCGCGGCGCTTTCGAAGCGCTGGTGATCGGCGATCCGGCCGATCTCGCCACCGATGTCGGCCCGGTGATCGATCCCGATGCCAAGGCCGCGCTCGAACGCCACGTTGCGCGTCGGCGCAAGAACGGCCGGACGGTCTGGCGGCGCAAGCTGCCGCGCAGCGTGGCAAACGGCTGTTTCGTTGCCCCGACCATCATCGAGCTGGAATCGATCACCGACCTGCGGCGCGAGAATTTCGGCCCGGTGCTCCACGTCGCGCGCTTCAAGGCGAGCGAGCTCGAGAAGGTGGTCGATGACATCAATTCGACCGGATACGGGCTCACACTCGGCCTCCACAGCCGGATCGAGACGACGCGTGAATTCGTCGAGGCGCGCGCCCGGGTCGGCAATTTCTACGTCAACCGCAACCAGATCGGCGCGGTGGTGGAGAGCCAGCCTTTTGGCGGCGAAGGACTGTCGGGGACCGGACCAAAGGCCGGCGGGCCGCACTACGTCGCGCGCTTCGCCACCGAACGGGTGGTCTGCATCGACACGACGGCGGCGGGCGGCAACGCCACGCTGCTGGCGGGATGATGCAAACAGCCAAGAGTTTTCATTGAAGGTTCAAGTGGCCCCGGGTTAGGGAGCGTCCCATGGGACGCATCCTCCAGCTCGCAGTCGTGCTTACCGCCTTTTTCTGGGCCGCCGCCGCTTCTGCAGAAGTCCGCCTGACCTTCCACAGCTTTAATGGCTCGGTACTGTTCGGCCGCTATCCGCACACTTTCGTGTCGCTCGAAGGTGAGCTCGAGGACGGAACCCCGATCAGCGAGAACTACGGCTTCTCCGCCCGCCGCGCGACCCCGGCGGTTCTCCGCGGCCCGGTCGAGCATGTGATCCTGGTCGAGGACCCGAAGTGGATCGAGCGGACCAACCAGCATTTCACCCTCACCATCGACGACGCGAAATATTGGGCAATCCGCAAGGAGGTCGCGCGCTGGCGCGATGCGCCGGGCAAATATTACGACCTCGCCACCCGCAATTGCATCCATTTCGTCGGGGCGATCGCGCAGATCGTCGGGGTGCGGGTGACCTATCCCGAAGACATGCTGCGTCGCCCCAAGAAATGGCTCAACCATGTCACCGCGAGGAACCCGCGGCTTCGCGCCCCGCAGATCGACTAGGGATAAGCACAGCCCTGAGGCTTGCGCAGCGCAGCCGGGTGAAGGATCGTTGGCGCATGGCGATTCTTTCCGACAAGTGGATCCGCTCCAAGGCGCAGGCCGAGCGCATGATCGAACCCTTTACCGAGGCGCAGCGGCGCGACGGCTGTATATCCTACGGGCTGAGCTCTTACGGCTATGACGCGCGCGTCGCCGACGAGTTCAAGATCTTCACCAATGTCGATTCGACGATCGTCGACCCCAAGCAGTTCGATCCGCGCAGCTTCGTCGACCGTCAGACCGATGTCTGCATCATCCCCCCCAACAGCTTCGCGCTTGCCCGCACGGTGGAGTATTTCCGCGTGCCCGAGGATGTGCTGGTGATCTGCCTTGGCAAATCGACCTATGCGCGCTGCGGGATTATCGTCAACGTGACCCCGCTCGAGCCGGGCTGGGAGGGCCATGTCACGCTGGAATTTTCCAACACCACCCCGCTGCCCGCCAAGATCTACGCCAATGAAGGCGCGTGCCAGTTCCTGTTCCTGCAGGGCAACGAACGCTGCGAGACCAGCTATCGCGACCGCGCGGGCAAATACATGGGCCAGCGCGGGGTCACCCTGCCCCGGCTCTAAACCAAGCTCTGGCACAAGCTCCGGCAAACCCGCGGTGACGCTGCGGTTTTGACACCGCCTCCCGGCGCGCGCATTCTGCGCTGCAACAGGAGAGCACCATGACCAAACAAACCGCCGAGTTCGATATCATTGTCTACGGAGCCACCGGCTACACCGGGCGGCTGGTGGCGGAGCATTTCCTGCGCGAATACGGCGACAGGCCCGGCGCGCCAAAATGGGCGATGGCGGGGCGCAGCCTGAAAAAGCTCGAAGCGGTTCGCGACGAGATCGGCGCCCCGACCAGCACTCCGCTCATCATCGCCGATGCCGACAGCAAGGCGGAGCTGACCGCGATGTGCAACCGCACCAAGGTCGTGCTGACCACGGTCGGCCCCTACCAGCTATACGGCGATGCGCTGGTCGCCGCCTGTGTCGAGACCGGCACCGACTATGCCGATCTGTGCGGCGAACCCGCCTGGATGCGCGAACAGATCGACCTCCATCACGAAGCCGCCAAGGCCAGCGGCGCGCGGATCTGCTTTTCGTCCGGCTTCGATTCGATCCCCTTCGATCTCGGGGTGCTGATGCTGCAGGAGCATGCGCTCGCCACCCGCGGCAAACCCGCCCCGCGCATCCGCGGGCGCGTCCGGTCGATGAACGGAACCTTCTCGGGCGGCACCGCGGCCAGCCTGACCGCAACCATGAAAGCGGCCGCAACCAACCCGAAGATCATCGGCCTGCTGCGTTCGTCCTTCGCGCTGACTCCGGGCTTCGAAGGCCCCGATCAGCCATCGGGCATGCTGCCGCATTACGAAGAGGATCTGGGCAAATGGGCCGCGCCTTTCGTGATGGCGGCGATCAACACCAAGAACGTCCACCGCACCAATTTCTTGCTCGACCACCGCTATGGGGCGGATTTCCGCTATGACGAGATGGTGCTGACCAGCCCGGGCGAGGCGGGCAAGAAGGCCGCCGACGCGATGGTCGCGCTGCTCAAGAACCCGTTCGGCGCGAAGCCGCCCAAGCCCGGCGAAGGACCCACCCCCGAGGAACGCGAGAACGGCTCGTACGATATCCTGCTGGTCGGCGATTTCCCCGACGGAACCTCGATCCACTACGGGGTCAAGGGCCGCTACGATCCGGGCTATGGTTCGACCAGCCGGATGATCGCGGAAACCGGCATGGGGCTCCTGGAAACCCCCGGGAAAGGTGGGGTCGGAACCCCGGGCTCGTTCCTCGGCAAGGCGCTGGTCGAACGGCTCGAAAGCCGCGCTGCGCTCACCTTTGCTGTAGAAAGCTGAACCGGTGGCGGGTTCGGTCCCCGGTTCGATCTCGACCCGGTGCCGGACCCCTCCCGGCCGGACCCTACCCGGAAGGGAAGGGTCGACGGCAAGTCGATGGAGCGGGCGAGGCGATTCGAACGCCCGACCCCAACCTTGGCAAGGTTGTGCTCTACCCCTGAGCTACGCCCGCTCACTGACGCTCCCGAACGGTCGAACCGTCGGTGGGAGGCGCGCGATTAGCAGCGGCACCCCAGCCACGCAAGGCAAAAATCGCCGCCTTGCCCTTCCTGCATCCGGGCTTCACATTGGCGCGCGAGGCCCCACATGGGGCGCTAGAAATTCCCGCTATTCGAAAGGACGTGACAATTGGCGAGCATGGCTCTGAGCATTGACGAACAGAAGGCCGTCGACCGGTTCCGCACCGAGGTGGTCGAACCCTCGATGTCGAAACTCGTCATCCTCGATTTCTGGGCGGAGTGGTGCGGGCCGTGCAAGGCGCTGACCCCGATGCTGGAGAAGATGGCTGCCGAATACGCCGACAAGGGCGTGGTTCTGGCCAAGGTCAATGTCGATGAAGAGCAGTTTATCGCCAGCCAGTTCCAGGTCCGCTCGATCCCCACGGTCTATGCGATGTTCCAGGGCCAGCCGGTTGCCGACCTCACCAGTGCGCGCACCGAGAGCCAGTTCAAGCAGATGCTCGACCAGCTGCTCGAGAAGCTGCCGATCGGCGAAGGCGCTGGCGACCCGGCCGCGAAGCAGCAGCAGGATGTCGCGCAATTCGTGACCATGGGCGAGCAGGTGCTGGCCGAAGGCGACGCCGAGCGCGCTGCGGGCATCTTTGCACAGGTGGTCGAGATGGCGCCGGACAATGGCGCGGCGCAGGCCGGGCTGGTCCGCGCGCTGGTAGAAGGGGGCAAGCTCGACGAGGCGCGCCTTGCGCTGACCGCCGCCGAACAGAACCCCGCGCTGGTCGAGGATGCACAGCTCGTCGCCGCGAAGACCGCGCTCGAACTGGCCGCCAACGCACCCGACGAAGGCGAACTCGCTGCCCTGCACGAGAAGGCTCAGGCCGGGGCACTGGAAGACCGGCTCGCCTATGCCGAGGCTGCGTTTGCCGCCGGCCAGCGCGATGCCGCCGCAGACGAATTGCTCGCCTTGATCGAGGCCGATCGCGAATGGAACGAGGGCGCCGCCAAGGCCAAGCTGCTGCAGATCTTCGAGGCGGTGGGTCTGGAAGACCCCTGGGTGGTCGCCACACGGCGCCGGCTCTCGCGCCTGCTGTTCGGCTGAGCTGGCGGCGCGCGTGCGGCTCTCGATCTTCCCGCTTCCCGGTGCGATCCTCTTCCCCGGAATGCAGCTCCCGCTGCACATCTTCGAGGAGCGCTACCGCGCGATGACCAGCGACGCGCTGGCCCGCGACCGGCGGATCGCGCTAATCCAGCCCTTGCGCGGAGGCGACAAGTCGCCGCTCTATTCGGTTGGCTGCATCGGCAGGATCGGGGAGGTCGAGGCGCTCGAGGACGGACGCTACAACCTCATCCTCGAGGGCGAGAGCCGCTTCCGGCTGATTCGCGAACTGGATGT
This sequence comes from Erythrobacter sp. QSSC1-22B, assembly GCF_001678665.1. Taxonomy (GTDB): domain Bacteria; phylum Pseudomonadota; class Alphaproteobacteria; order Sphingomonadales; family Sphingomonadaceae; genus Qipengyuania. The sequence continues at coordinate 49,475 of NZ_LZRP01000003.1, read as the reverse complement.
AACCACCCCGTTCCGCCAGATCGAGGGCGAGCCGATCGTCGATGCCCGCGACGCCTATCTCTCGAGCGTCGAACGCGCCGGTTTCGAGCAGGAGGCCCGCCGCTTTGCCGATATCCAGGGTTACAGCGTCGACTGGGAGTCGGTCGAACGGCTCGACGACGAAGCGCTGGTCAACGGCGTCTCGCAGATCGCGCCCTTCGATGTCGCGGCCAAGCAGGCGCTGCTCGAGGCGGACGACCTATCGACCCGCTGCGAACTGTTGATCCAGCTGATGCAGTTCTTCGCGCTGCGCGATGGCGGCGACGACAAGGTAACGCTGCAGTAGGCCAGCGGTCAGTGGTCCGGACTAAATCCCGAAACTGCCCTTCAACCCGTCGATGACATATTGCATCGCCAGCGCCGACAGCAGTACGCCGAGCAAGCGGGTGACCACCGCCTCGACCCGATCGCCGAACAGCCGCATCAGCGGCCCGGCGGCAACCAGCGCCGCCATGGTTATCGCCAGCACCGTCGCCAGCGCGCCAAGCACCATCAGCTGATCGCTGAGATCGTCGGCCTCGTTCATCAGCAGCATGATCGCCGCGATCGCCCCGGGTCCCGCCAGCATCGGCATCGCCATGGGGAAGACCGAGACATCCTCGACTTCCGAAGCGGCGACCTTCTCCGCTCGCTCCTCGCGCCGCTGGGTGCGCTTTTCGAACACCATCTCGAAGGCGATCCAGAACAGCATCAGCCCGCCCGCGATACGGAAGCTGTCGAGCTGGATATGCAGCGCGCTGAGCAATTGCTCGCCGAACAGCGCGAAGCCAAGCAGGATCGCCAGCGCGATCATGCTGGCGCGGATCGCCATGTTGCGCCGCTCGGGCGCACTCGCATCCTTGGTCAGCCCGGCATAGATCGGCGCGCAACCTGGCGGATCGATCACCACGAACAGCGTGATAAAGGCGGAGACGAAGAGTTCATTCATTGCGGATCGACCCTGCCATCGGGGGTAACGACGAAGTCGAAGGCGCTCTTCCACTGCCCGCCTTGCCAATGCTGCGCGGCGAAGGAGCGGCCCCCGTCGGCGCGCTGCACCCAGCGCCAGGCCAGCGACCCGTCATCCGAAACACCGCCGCCCGAAGCGGTCTCGTCAGCGATCGCGCTCGCTCCGGGGGAGGAGGTGTCGTCGCCCGTGCGGCAATCGGCAACCGCGCCCTGGATCATCGGGATCGCCTGGACGACGATGACGCTTTCGTCCTCTTCCGCGGGCGGCGCGGCGGCGCGGGTCTCGCGCTGCGTCAGCGCGGCATCGGGCGCGCCGGTCGTATAGATCCAGCGATAGCTGCCGTTGCGCTCGCGCTCCCACACGGTGACATAGAAGCCCCATTCGCGGTCGGGACCGACATATTTGCCCTGGCTGATCGCCAGTTGTCCGTCGCAGCTCGACCAGATCGCGAGCGGGGTCCACTGGTGCGGAGCCGGAATCGCGGCCTGCGCGGCGATCCAGCCACCGGCATCGACCACACCGCCGCGATCGTGGATCACGCCCCCGCCGGCAAGATACTGGCGCATCGCCGCCGCCTGCCCATCCTCGCGCGCCGCACGAGCGAAGGCGATTTCCGTGGCGACCACGGTGCTGGGATTGGCGGTCTCGCGCACCTCGCGCATGAAGCCATCGGAATAGCGCACCGACGGGGGGCCACCGGCGCAGCCGACCAGCCCGAACCCCAGGACAATTGCTGCAACCCGCTTCACAGCGCGCCCTCGGGCAGCTCGAGCCCCTGATTGCGATACGCCGCGACCAGCGTGTTCCTGAGCAGCACCGCGATCGTCATCGGTCCGACCCCGCCCGGCACCGGGGTGATCGCGCCCGCCACCTCGCTCGCGGCGCCGTAGTCGACGTCGCCAACAAGCCTGCCCCTCGACTCGCCCTCGACGGGTGGGAGGCGGTTGATCCCGACATCGACCACCGTCGCGCCGGGCTTGAGCCAGTCGGCCTTGACCATCTCGGGCCGCCCCACTGCGGCCACGACGATATCGGCGCGGCGGACCACATCGGGCAGATCCTTGGTCCGGCTGTGCGCGATGGTGACGGTGGCGTTGGCGTCGAGCAGCAGCTGCGCCATCGGCTTGCCGACAATGTTCGAACGGCCGATCACTACTGCCTCGAGCCCCGAGAGGTCACCCAGCCGGTCGGTCAGCAGCATCATGCACCCCAGCGGCGTGCAGGGCACGAAACCCGGCTGTCCGACCGCGAGCCGACCGGCGTTTATGACGTGGAAGCCATCGACATCCTTGTCGGGATGAATCGCCGCGATCACCGCCTGCTCATCGATATGCGACGGCAGCGGGAGCTGGACGAGGATCCCGTCCACCGCAGGATCGCCATTGAGTGTCTCGACCAGCGCCAGCAATTCGTCCTGCCCGACGGCCGCATCGAGCCGGTGCTCGAAGCCGTTCATCTGCGCCTCGAGCGTGGCCTTGCCCTTGCTGCGGACATAGACTTGGCTGGCCGGGTCTTCCCCCACCAGCACCACCGCCAGCCCCGGCTTGCGCCCGGCGGCTCGCGCGAACTCGGTCGCCTGCGCGCCGACCCGATCGCGCAAGCGGGCGGCGAAGGCCTTACCGTCGATCCGTTCGGCCGCCATCGTCAGCCTCTTAGCAACGAACCGAGGACGATGAGGATGATGTTCAGCAGGATGATCAGCACCAGCGGCGAGAAGTCGATCGTCCCGGTGCTGGGGAGCACATTGCGGATCGGCCGCAGCACCGGTTCCAGCAGGCGGTTGATCGAATTGTAGAAGCTGGCGAGGAATTCGTTCGAGCTGTTCACCACGTTGAAGGCGAACAGCAGGCCGATGACGAACTGGATGATGATCAGCATCACCAGCACGTTGGTCAGCATCGCGATGATTTCGTAGATCGTGTTGAGCGCCTGCATGGGTTTCCGTCCGTTTATGGGCCGTTTCTGAGTTGCGACCTGTCTTATAGAGCTAAGACGGCCTGCGCCAGACTCAAGTCCGGCTGTCTTGTGTCGCGCCGCCGCCATTGGCCGCGGTCCTGATCAGCGTGCCCGCGCCGCTGGTGGTGAAGAATTCAAGCAGCATCGCATGCGGCACCCGCCCGTCGAGCACCACCGCCGCCTCGCAGCCCGCCTCGACCGCATCGACGCAGGTTTCCAGCTTGGGGATCATCCCGCCGCTGATGGTGCCATCCGCGCGCAGGCCGGCGATATCCTCGGGGGTGAGGTCGGACAGCAATTGCCCCTGCTTGTCGAGTACCCCGGGCACATCGGTGAGCAGGAGCAGCCGCGCAGCGCCCAGCGCCGAGGCGAGCGCGCCCGCAAAGGTGTCGGCGTTGATGTTGTAGGTGTGCCCGTCCTCGCCCGCGCCGATCGGGGCGACCACCGGGATCATCCCGCTGGCGCTGACGGTATCGATCACCGCGGTGTCGACATGGGTCGGGCTGCCGACGAAGCCGAGATCGATCGCCTGTTCGATCAGGCTGTCGGGATCGCGCGTGGTGCGCTCGAGCTTGGTCGCGGTGACGAGATTGCCGTCTTTGCCCGACAGGCCGATCGCCCGGCCCCCGGCGCGCGCGATCCAGCCGACCAGCTGCTTGTTGATCGCGCCCGACAGCACCATCTCGGCGATCTCGGCGGTGGCCTTGTCGGTCACCCGCAACCCGTCGACGAAGCTGCTCTCGACCCCGAGCTTGGCCAGCATCGCGCCGATCTGCGGACCCCCGCCATGGACCACCACCGGGTTGATCCCGACCGCTTTGAGCAACACGATGTCGCTGGCGAATTCGCGCGCGGCCTTCTCGTCGCCCATGGCGTGACCGCCGTATTTGACCACGAAGGTGCGCCCGGCGTAGCGCTGGAAATAGGGCAGCGCCTCGATCAGCACTGCCGCCTTGGCGTGCAGCTCGGTGGTGTTCGTCTCGCCTTCGCTCATGGAAAACGCCTGCCCTCTGGTCGCTGGAAGGCAGGCGCTTAGCCAATGTCGGCGGAAACCGCAAAGGGCTGCGGCGCAATTACTCGGGAGCAGGCTCGGGCGCTGGCTCTGACGTGTCGATCTCGAGATCGGTGTTGAGTCGTTCCTCGGTGGTGGTGGTCGCGTAGTCGGGAACGGTCTCCAGTTCCTCGTCGCCATCGGCGTCGAAGACGAAGATCACCACCGCGACCGCCAGCAGGACGAGGGCGGCAACCCAGAACCAGCGGGTGAAGGGTTTGGGATCGGGGACGGGGTCGGTCATGGTAGCCTCCTGTTTGTGTCTCCGAATCAATGGACGGCGGCGCTGGCCGTTCCGCAGCGGTCTGGTGCCGCTGGTCAAACTGCGCTTGCCATGGCACCATCTGCGCCATGAAAAACATCGCACTAAGCCTCGCCCTTGCTCCCGCCATGGCGCTCGCCGCCTGCGCTACCGCCCCCTCGCAAACCGCCGCCACTGGCGCCGCGACCCCGCAGGACCAATTCTGGGCCGCGCTGTCGAGCCATTGCGGCAAGGCCTATGCCGGCGGACTGACCAGCAACGAGGCGCCCGACGCCGACATGCGCGGCATGGAAATGGCGATGCATGTCCGCGAATGTTCCGACGAGCGGATCGCGGTCCCGTTCCACATCCGCCAGGCCGACGGCAGCTGGAACCGCAGCCGCACCTGGCTGATCACCCGCACGGCAGATGGCCTGCGGCTCAAGCACGACCACCGCCACGAGGACGGCAGCGAGGACGATGTCACGATGTATGGCGGCGACACCGCCACCCAGGGCACCGCGCGGGTTCAGGACTTCCCGGTCGATGCCGAGAGCGTTGCCATGTTCCGGCGCGAGGGGCTCGACGTCTCGGTCACCAATGTCTGGCGCGTCGCGGTCGACCCGGCGGGCGCCGAGAACCCGGTGTTCGCCTACCGGCTGATGCGCGAGGGCGCCAATGCGCGCGACTTCCGGGTCGAATTCGACCTCTCGCAGCCGATCCCCGCCCCGCCTGCGCCGTGGGGCCACGATTAGGCCGGACCACGCCGCGGGCTTAAGCCTTCGGTGAGAACTGGCGGCGCATGATGCGGCGATGCCGCGTCGTTCCCCCGCTCCCGCCCGCTTCCGCCGCCGCCGCAAGACCCCGCGCTGGGGCAATGCGCTACTGGTGGCGGTGCCGCTGGCAGCGTTTGCGCTGGTGTTTATGTGGGACGGCCCGCCCGCCGGGCTCGCCGCAGTGCTCGAGCTGCCGCGCGGCGAGGCTGCTGGAACGCGAGACAGCGAGAGAGCGCGTTTCGCCATCTGCGGCGGGGGGGCGCGGGTGACCTGCGTGGTCGATGGCGACACCATCTGGTACCGTGGCGAGAAGATCCGCATCGCCGATATCAACACCCCCGAAGTGACCAGCCCCGACTGCGCGCGCGAGGCCGCACTGGGCGGAGCCGCGACCCGGCGGATGCAGGCGCTGCTCAACGAGGGCGCGTTCTCTCTGGAGCCAGTGGACCGCGACCGCGACCGCTACGGCCGCCTGCTGCGCACCGTCACCCGCGACGGCGCGAGCCTTGGCGCGGTGCTGGTCGACGAGGGGCTGGCGGAGGAATGGCAGGGTGTGCGGCGGGGATGGTGTTAATCGATAAAGATAGCTAGCCTTCCGGTTTGCGAAATCGGCTCGGAACCGATCCAAACAACACCCCTCCCACTTGCGGGAGGGGCCGGAGGTGGGCGAGACTACGACCGATGCCGACACGGGCCGTTGCAACACCGAGCGCGCCGAATCGGGAACACCCTGCTATGAGATTCCGTGAGAGATGTCGCTGAGCAATTCTCGCAGTGCAACCTTGTGAGCCTCGTCATCCTCCAAGACTGCGTGAGCCCATCCAGGTCCATGCAATCCTACCTCCGGCACGTAGCTTTCAAGCTCGCCTTTCGGCAGAAGAATAATACCGACATCCGTGAGGCGCTGAAGAAATATCTGCACGTCTTTGCGCTCCTGCCCGTTCCGGAATGCAGCTACACCATATTGCTTTAGGGGTTGCGAACGACGCACCTTTTCGAGAGACCGCTGAATATCTTTTAATAAGACTCTTGCTTCGCCTTCGTCGAGAGACTCACTATTGCTTGCAATACGACCCTTAATTTCCGAGATCACCGCCGCCGTTTCTGGTCTGGCAAGCACTCTCAAGGCGGAAGCTATTCTCCCCCTATAGGGAGCTATATCCAAACCTTTTAGCTCAGAAAGATGGCTAAGCAGATCCCAGTCGGCGATGGCGTCCAAGTCTAGGATGACACGGAAGTCCACGCCGAACGTCGACAATAATCTCGCGATCTTAGGCGTCTGGTGCTTCCCTCCGCTAGCGAACCAGAAGCGATCTTTGGAGGTCATTTTCTCATCGCCTAGCTCTCGAACTGTCCAGTCGAAGAGACCGCAATCCGCATCTCCTTCACAAATCACCGTCTGAGAAAAAAACAGTGAGTCTAGAAGATTGCTATTGGCAACTGAAGGGTGGATCAGGGCAGACAGTAACTGCTCGTTCTCAAGCAGGTTAGCGCTCAGCGAGTCATAGGTCCGGTCGAGTCTCAGAACCTTTATACGATGCGACTTTGAAGAAAGAACGCCCTGTAAAAAGTCGCTACTATGAGTTGCGACAAATGCTTGACGGCTAGGAGATAGCTCCTTCAACAGAAGGCGCCCCAGCTTCTTAGCTTGAGGAGGATGAAGGAAAGCTTCAGGTTCATCTAGCAGTGTTATTGGATGATCCGAGCCAACGATTTCAGCGGCGATACCTGAGTAGCTTCGGATCCCATCACCTTGGGCGTCGATCGGCTCTCCGAGTTGAGGGATCTCCTTGTCTGCCTCCAAGTTATCTTCCGAATTCCTGAACTGAGAGCCCACGTAGCCGCGAAGGGGATTTCCGATCCTTGTTATAGTGAAATCCAGCGAGAAGGCCTCTTTAATCACACCGGCAAATTTTCTTAGAACCTCTCTGTTGAGCATGAAGTTGTGGAAAGGATGAGAGGGTCTTCCGAACTGAATGTCTAAGGTGTCCGTCGGATTTGAGAGCGAAAGTCGCGTCTCCGCATTCAGTGTAGTGGCAAATGCACGAACCGCCTTATCCAATTGGGGATTCTCAACACTCCAATCGTACACACTCACGCTGAAATCGATGTTTTGATCCGCATTAAGTATTAAAAGCTGAAGCTCACTCTCTTGGACGTTGTAGACTTCCCTAATACGCTCCCTTACGATGTCTATCGTTGTTTTCAGCTCAACTTTGACGAGCATCTTTCGTGCGATTCGCGAGTCCCGAAGAAAGTCAGCAATGTTGCGAAGGAAAGTTGACTTTCCCGAATTATTTGGCCCGACAATGAGCAGAACGTCCCCTTCGGTAAAGGTAAGCTCTGATCCTTCTGATAAAGTCACCCCGCCGATGTAAAAGCTAGAAGCTGAGTTTGGCATATCTTCGCGGCTAGGGAAAAGCTCGGCCCACTTCACTCCGCCGCCTCGCGCTCGCTCCGCGACACATCGCCCCGCCCCGCCAGCAACCCGGCAATCGAGATATCCTCGTCGAGCGCCTCCCAATGCAGGCCGGCGCTGCTCAGCTCGACCTTGGCGCGCTCTTCGGGCGATGCGTGCAGCAGGCGCGGGAACCACGCCAGCGGCACGCCCAACGAGCGGCCATCCGCGAGCTCGACCACAAAGCTGTGTTCGTCGAAATGCACCGCCACGGGTTCAGGAGAAGAAATCACGCTAGGCCCTTTCGATCTCGTCGCGACGGTCCTCGATAACATGGCTCAGCCGCGAAAGCATCTGCGGGGTGATCCCTTTGCTATAGGCGGGCACGACGTCGGGCCGCAGCCAGAACTTCGCGTTCGCCATGCCCCTGCGGACATGAACGTGCGGCGGCTCGCGCGGATCGCCTTCGTTGGAATAAAAGTGGAAGCGGTACCCGTTCCAGTCGAAGACCTTGGGCACCGCTCAAATCACTCCGCCGCGACGCTGCTCGAATCCCCAAACAGCCCCGGCCCATCGTCCACGCTGACCTCTTCCTCGTTGGCGGCCTTGGCGCGCGAGCTGGAGCGCTTGTCGAAGTTCGACCAGACGTCCTGCCAATTGCCCGTGGTCGCGCCCTTGGAATATTCGGTGGCGCGGGTTTCGAAGAAGTTCGCGTGCTCGACACCGTTGAGCAGCGGGGCGAGCCAGGGGAGCGGGTGGTCTTCGACCATATAGACCGGCTGGAAGCCGAGCTGCGACAGCCGCCAGTCGGCGATGTAGCGGATGTATTTCTTGATTTCCTTGGCGGTCATGCCGTGGACCGGGCCCTGCTCGAACGCCAGATCGATAAAGGCATCCTCGAGCCGCACCGTCTTCTGACACATGTCGATGATGTCTTCCTTGACCGCCTTGGTCAGGCAGCCGCGCTCCTCGCAGAACGCGTGGAACAGCTTGATGATGCCTTCGCAATGCAGGCTCTCGTCGCGCACCGACCAGCTGACGATCTGGCCCATGCCCTTCATCTTGTTGAAGCGCGGGAAGTTCATCAGCATCGCGAAGCTGGCGAACAATTGCAGCCCTTCGGTGAAGCCGCCGAACATCGCCAGCGTGCGCGCGATATCCTCGTCGGAATCGACCCCGAACTGGTCGAGATAATCGACCTTGGCCTTCATCTCCTCATATTCGAGGAACATGCCGTATTCGCTCTCGGGCATGCCGATGGTGTCGAGCAGATGGCTGTAGGCGGCGATGTGCACCGTCTCCATGTTGGAGAAGGCGGCGAGCATCATCTTGACCTCGGTCGGCTTGAACACCCGGCCGTATTTCTCGTGGTAGCAATCCTGCACCTCGATATCGGCCTGGGTGAAGAAGCGGAAAATCTGGGTGAGCAGGTTGCGCTCGTGATCGGAGAGCTTCTGCGCCCAGTCGCGGCAATCCTCGCCCAGCGGCACTTCCTCGGGCATCCAGTGGATCTGTTGCTGGCGTTTCCAGAAGTCGTAGGCCCACGGGTATTCAAAGGGCTTGTAGGTCTTGCGGGCTTCGAGCAACGACATCTTGTGTGCCTCCGGTTTGGCGTGAACGACTCATATAGGGAATCGCGGCCGGTTTTCGAAGCCAAACCTTGTCGATTCGGCGGGGATAAGCACCGGTCAAGCGAACAAAGCGGGAAAATGGGCGGCGGAGCGGGTCGCAGACAGGCGCGGAAGCAAGGCTGGAAGCGGGGTTTTCCTGCGACGGGCCGCGGAACGCTGCGGTGCCGCGATCCGTTGATGGTGTGAAGGAGACACACCATGGGACAGTATGAACCAAACGACAGCCGCAAGGTAACCCTCTCGAACGACACCGCACCGGGCGAGCCCGATCGCACCGGTCCGCGCGAGGGCGAGACCCGCCAGCAGCAGGGTCAACAACGACAGGGCGAGGCGCCCGGCAAGGCGCAGGCGGGCTATGGCAACAGCCGCGATGCCGATGGCAAGATGGAACAGGACGCCGCGCCCGGCGCGAAGCCGGACAAGCGCTCGGAAGAGCGCCCGAACGAGCGCAAGAACGGCGACGCCGTTGTCGGCGAAACCTCCACCGACCCCGCCCGTCAGGCCCAGGCCGATGCCAAGCGACCACTCGGCAGCGACTGACCGGCGCGCGGGTGGCCGCGCAAAAGACACCGCCTCACGACCCGTTGCTCAGCGACGACGAACCGAGGAACGGAGCCCCTGACCCACCCGTTGATAGGGTATAAGCAAAGCAAAATACTGGAGAACTTTATGTTCGAGAAGATCCGCATCAAAGAGCACATGGAAGTCGCAAACGCCAAGGGCGATCATGTCGGAACCGTCGACGATGTCGAGGGCGACAAGATCAAGCTGACCAAGACGGATGCCGCCGACAGCATGCATCACTTCCTGTCGATGAACGACGTCGACAAGATCGAAGACAACCGAGTCTATCTCAAGGAAGGCGCGAGAATCCCCGCCGGCCTGGGCAACAAGGCGACGCAAACCGTCTGACCCGAACGGAATTTGAAACCACCGGCCCCGCGGGATCGGCAGGTCATGAAAAACCCCGGCGCACCATGCGGTGCCGCCGGGGTTTTCGTGTCTGGTTGGCCAAGACCGCCGGCCAGCGGCATGCCGCTACTGGCAGGCAATCATTGGCAGGCCATCACTGGCAGGACAGGCATTCCTCGTAATCGGTCTGCTCTTCCAGCCCGGCCATCAGCTCGATCTTGGCCGCATCGGCGGTGTTGTCGGCCTCGACGCCGCCCGCGAACCCTGCGCGCTGCACGCTCTTCGAGCGCAGGTAATAGAGCGATTTGATGCCCTTCTCCCAGGCCTGGAAGTGCAGCATCATCAGATCCCATTTGTCGACATCGGCGGGGATGAACAGGTTGAGGCTCTGCGCCTGGTCGATGAAGGGCGCGCGATCGGCGGCGAATTCGAGCAGCCAGCGCTGATCGATCTCGAAGCTGGTCTTGAAGGTCGCCTTTTCCTCGACGCTGAGGAAATCGAGGTGCTGGACCGAGCCGCCCTTCTCGAGGATCGAATTCCAGACATTGTTGGAATTCTTGCTCTTCTTGTCGAGAATCTTCTCGAGATAGGGGTTCTTGACGATGAAGCTGCCCGACAGCGTCTTGTGGGTGTAGATATTGGCGGGGACCGGCTCGATGCAGGCGCTGGTGCCGCCGCAGATGATGCTGATCGACGCGGTCGGCGCGATCGCCATCTTGCACGAAAAGCGCTCCATCGCGCCGGTTTCCTCGGCATCGGGGCACGGCCCGCGTTCCTTGGCCAGCACCATGCTGGCTTCCTCGGCCTTGGCGCTGATGTGCTTGAACATCTTGAGGTTCCACACCTTGGCCATCGGGCTCTCGAAACCGATGCTCTTCTGCTGGAGGAAGGAGTGGTACCCCATCACCCCCATGCCGACGCTGCGCTCGCGCATCGCCGAATATTTGGCCCGCGCCATCTCTTCGGGCGCGCGGTCGATATAGTCCTGCAGGACGTTGTCGAGGAAGCGCATGACATCCTCGATGAACTGCTTGTCGCCCTGCCACTCGTCCCATTTTTCGAGGTTGAGCGAGGACAGGCAGCACACCGCGGTGCGATCGTTGCCGAGATGGTCGCGGCCGGTGGGAAGCGTGATTTCCGAGCACAGGTTCGAGGTCGAGACCTTGAGCCCCAGTTCGCGGTGATGCTTGGGCATCATCCGGTTCACCGTGTCGGAGAAGACTATATAGGGCTCGCCCGTCGCCAGCCGGGTTTCGACCAGCTTCTGGAACAGCGAGCGCGCATCGATGGTCTTGCGCACCGAGCCATCGCGCGGGCTGACCAGATCGAACTCGGCGCCGTCGCGGACCGCTTCCATGAAGGCGTCGGTCAGCAGCACGCCGTGGTGCAGGTTCAATGCCTTGCGGTTGAAGTCGCCCGAAGCCTTGCGGATCTCGAGGAATTCCTCGATCTCGGGGTGGTTGACGTCGAGATAACAGGCCGCCGAGCCGCGCCGCAGCGAGCCCTGCGAAATGGCGAGCGTAAGGCTGTCCATCACCCGCACGAAGGGGATGATGCCGCTGGTCTTGCCGTTGAGGCCGACCGGCTCGCCGATGCCGCGAACATGGCCCCAATAGGTGCCGATCCCGCCGCCCTTGCTCGCCAGCCAGACGTTCTCGTTCCAGGTGTTGACGATGCCTTCGAGGCTGTCGTCGACCGAATTGAGGTAGCAGGAGATCGGCAGCCCGCGATGGGTGCCGCCGTTGGACAGCACCGGGGTGGCGGGCATGAACCACAGCCGCGAGATATAGTCGTAGAGCCGCTGCGCGTGCTCCTGATCGTCGGCATAGGCATCGGCGACGCGCGCGAACAGATCCTGATAGGTCTCGCCGGGCAGCAGATAGCGGTCGTTGAGCGTTTCCTTGCCAAATTCGGTCAGCTCCGAATCGCGCGCCGCATCGGTGACAATCGTGAACCGCCGGTCGAGGATCTTCTTGCTGTCGTGCTCGGCCGCAGCTTCGGCCGCGTTGGCGGCGTTGGCCTTGGCGGCCTGCGCCAGCGCGCTGGCCACGGCGCGGCTGGCACCATCCTCGATCAAGGCTTCGCTACCTGTATCGCTTCGTTCCATTTCGACCGCTTTTCCCGATGCATCGGCATCGCTTGTGTTGGTGGGAGCTTGCGCGTCCTCGATATTCGGCTCGATTTCCTGGGTTTCGCCGTCGAGGTTCATCGCGCCATCGTTCCCGTTTCTGAAATCCATTGCAGTCCCACCATTTCTTGCTGCGGTCGGCCGTAGCCTGTTCCGCATGTGTTCGAGTCGGCGGGAGGCCCCAGCCTAGCAGTTCGGGACCACCGGGATATCAAAACTTATCCCCGTCTTGTCCCCGGAACCGCGCTCCGGCCAGGCATGACCCGATATGGGTGCTGCGCCGTGCCATCGCTAGGTCTTGTGGGTCCCCCCGGTATTCCAACCACTAGATAGTGAATCGGAAGCCACGTCGGCGCAAGAGGGTGAATGTCGATTTAACACCGCTCGCGGCTGTCGAACCCTGCTGTGTTATCAGGCTGCAACGCCGCGACGCGTGGACCAAGCTGGGGTTTGCGCGCGCGCAAGACCCAAAATGAATCCGTGAAAAAATTTTTGCGGGCAGAACGGCTTTTCGAGGCGCTTGAAGCGATCGAATCGGAACCCGCAATTTTCGAATCCCTGGCAGTCGCCGCCTGGCCGGGCTGACCAACTATCCGGTGGGCAATTTCGTGTAGGGGATTGGGCGCGAGATCGTGTCTCGTGCGCCTAATCGCTGTGACGCTTCGCCTGCTGTTCGCGACGCGACGCGTATTGTTGCTTCAGCAGCCGCTTGTGTTTGCGCTTGGGGGTGTTCTGATACGCGAACACCATCGCCGCCACTGTTGCGATAGCCAGAACGACGATCAGCAAATAGGCGATTGTTTCCCGATCCATCAGTAACTCCATCAGCAATGAAGCATTGCCGAGTCGATATTTATCAGATGCTAATTATCCCGGATAGCGTGATCCGTTGCGCACGCCCGTTTTGGGGCGCATCAGATTCGCATCTGGCGACGGACCGCCACCGGGCCTATATTTTTTCGAACCGACGCCAGTAATTCGCCCGTAATTCCTAGGCAGGCACCGCCTGGCCGGCATGGTCCGCGATCTCATCGGCGATCTCGTCGACCAGTTCGAGCGGGAGATCGTGGCCCCAGCCCGGTATGGTCTTGATTCGCGCGCCGCGAATCGTCGCCGCGGTGTCGCGCCCGCCCTCGACCGGGACCAGCGGATCGGCCTCGCCATGCAGGACCAGCGTCGGCAGATCGATTTCCCGCAGCATCTTGCGGCGATCGCCATCGTGGAGGATCGCAGCAAGATGCCGCGTCGGGCCTTCAGGATAGAGGCTGCGCCGGATCGAAGCCTGGGTGCGCTCGTGAAGCCGGTCGTCGGGGGTCGGATAGGCAGGCGAACCGATCGTGCGGGCGAGATATTTGCCGTGCTCCACCAGCACCGCTTCCTCGGTGCTTTCGGGTCGCTTGGTCAGCGCGTCGAGTGCTTCCTTCTTCGCCGATGGCAGTTTGGGATTGCCGGTGGTGGAGAAAATCGAGGTCAGCGACAGGCACCGGTCAGGATGGCGCGCGGCGACATGCTGCGCGATCATCCCGCCCATGCTCGCGCCGACGATATGCGCCTTGGCGATATCGAGCGCATCGAGCAGGCCGGCGGCATCGTCGGCCAGATCGGCGAGCGTATAGGGAACCTTGGGCTTCAGCCCGATCTTGCCCATCAGCACCTGCCGCGCGGGGCCGGGCGGCTTGTGGCCGGTGAATTTCTGGCTCAGCCCGACATCGCGATTGTCATAGCGGATCACGCGAAACCCTCGGTTCGCCAGCCCCTCGACCAGCTCATCGGGCCACAGCGTCAGCTGTGCACCGAACCCCATGATCAGCAGCATCGCCGGGTTTGCCGGATCGCCCTGCTCTTCGTAATGGATTTCGACGCCGTTCGCGGTCACTGTTGGCAAGGCTTGCCTCCCTGTTTCACTGTTATGGTTTTGCGACGCCAATACGGCGCATGAAGGAGACAATGTCCATGCTTAACATTCTCGGCGCGATTATCACCGGGCTGATCGTTGGCGCTCTGGCACGCTTGTTCTACCCCGGCGCGGTCGAAATGGGCTGGATCGCTACGATCCTGCTCGGGGTGGGCGGATCGCTGCTTGCGGGGCTGGTGTTCCATCGCGGACGCGGCGGCTTCAACCGCGCGGGTTGCCTCAGCAGCATCCTCGGCGCGATGGCGCTGATCCTGATTGCCCGGCTGCTGGATTTCCAGGGCCTCGAGAGCCTCGGGATCGAGGGCCTCGGCTTCTGACGAAAAACGGCTTCTGACGAAAAGCGGGCGAAGCGTTTTCACGCCCCGCCCCGCCGGTTCGTCGGACTGTCTGACGATCAGGAGTGCTTGGCCTGCAGATTGACGCTGCGTTCGGCCAGATCGGTCATGTTCTCGTCGGTATCATAGATCTCCGCGGTGATGCGGTCGAGTTCGGAGACATGCTCGCTCTTGCCCAGCGCTTCGGCGAAGGCCTTCGCGGTGCCGAAGCCGCAGATGCCGTAGTGGCACATCCGCTGGAACTGCGAGATGATCAGCACGTCGCGGACGTCGTGATCCTCGATATCGGCTTCGAGAGCGTGCTTCTTCGCCTCTTTCACGAGGCCTTCCATGCCCTTGCAATGCTCTTTTTCGGAGACGCCGCAATCCTTGAGCAGCTTCTTGATCGCCTCGGTGTGCTTGACGATGCCATCGGCTGATTTGCTCAGCCGCTGCTTGAGCTTGCTGTCGCCAGCCGCTTCGGCGAGTTCGCGAACGGCCTTCTCCATCTGGTCGTTGGCGGACCAGCTGTCGGCGAGTTCGTGGGTGTAGCAATCGGCCAGGTTTTTCGGGGCTGACATAGGGGTATCTCCTCGTAGAATTTGCATTGGCCTCGCTGGGCCACTGCCTGATCTACGAGTGGGGGCGGCGTTTTATCCGCGCCGCGAACCCCGATTGCGCCCGGGCGGACCGGATACGCGACGGAGCGCGGGTCTGGCGTCTAGGGGACCAGCACCGTGTCGCGCGCCACCTTGTCGGTCTGCGGGTGGTCGAGGATGAAATGCAAGCCCCGGCTCTCCTCGCGCCTGAGCGCGCTGCGGACGATCAGGTCCGCCGCATCGAGCAGGTTGCGCAATTCAATGAGATCGGTGGTGACGCGGAAGCTGCCGTAATAATCCTCGACCTCCTTACGCAGCAGATCGATGCGGTTGGCGGCGCGTTCGAGCCTTTTGGTGGTGCGCACGATCCCGACGTAATTCCACATGAAGCGGCGGATTTCCGTCCAGTTCTGCTTGATCACCACCTCCTCGTCCGAATCGGTGACCTGGGTGTCGTCCCATTCGCGGATCGCGGGCGGTTCCTTCATCTCGTCCCAGCGGTCGAGGATGTCGCGCGCCGCCGCCTCGCCGAAAACGAAGCATTCGAGCAGCGAATTGGAGGCCAGCCGGTTGGCGCCGTGCAGCCCGCTCTCGGTGCATTCGCCCGCCGCCCACAGGCCCGGCAGATCGGTCCGCGCGGCGAGATCGACCACCACCCCGCCGCAGGTGTAATGCTGCGCCGGGACCACCGGGATCGGCTCGCTGGTCATGTCGATGCCGAGACCCCGAAGCTTCTCGTCGATGGTGGGGAAATGCTCGCGGACGAATTCTGCGGGCTGGTGGCTGATGTCGAGATGGACGTAGTCGAGCCCGAAGCGCTTGATCTCGGAATCGATCGCGCGGGCGACCACGTCGCGCGGGGCCAGCTCCATCCGCTCGGGGTCGTAATCGACCATGAAGCGGTGACCGGTGCGCGGGTTGATCAGCCGCCCGCCCTCGCCGCGGACCGCCTCGGTGATGAGGAAGTTCTTGATCTCGAGATTGTAGAGGCAGGTCGGGTGGAACTGCATCATCTCCATGTTGGAGACCCGTGCCCCGGCGCGCCACGCCATGGCGATGCCATCGCCGGTGGCGCCGCGCGGCGCGGTCGAGAACCGGTAGCAGCGCCCCGCGCCCCCCGCGGCGAGCACCGTGGCGCGCGCGACATGCGCCTCGACCTTGCCGGTGGCCTCGTCGAGCGCATAGGCGCCCCAGATATGGCCATCGCCCGAAAAACGCTCGGCATTGCGTCCGGTGATCAGGTCGATACACGCCCGGCCGGGCAGCATGGTGATGTTGGGATTGGCCGCGGCGGCCTTGAGCAGCGCCTCCTGCACTGCCCAGCCGGTAGCATCGTCGACATGGACGATGCGGCGGTGGCTGTGCCCGCCCTCGCGGGTGAGATGGAGATCGCCGCCCATATCGTCGGAGCCGCGGTTGAAGGGGACGCCCAGCTCGGTGAGCCGGTCGATGCTGCGCGGCGCGCGCTCGATCACGAATTCCACTGTCTCGAGATCGTTGAGCCCCGCGCCCGCCACCATGGTGTCGCGGATGTGGTCCTCGAACGTGTCCCCGGCATCGAGCACCGCGGCGATGCCGCCCTGCGCCCAGGCGGTCGAGCCGCCGTCGAGCGAACCCTTGGCGAGAATCAGCACCTTGCGTTTCTCGGCCAGCGCCAGCGCGGCGGTCAATCCGGCCGCGCCGGAGCCGATGATCAGGACGTCGTGCGAATGTTGGGAAGCGCTCATTCGTATCTCTTGCCCACCCCGGACCGCTGCCGCAAGCGGGAGCTGCGCGACAGCCTCAGCCCCCGCCGGTCAGCTGGACGAAGACATCCTCGAGATCGGCTTCGCGGGTGGTGACGTCCTGGATCGCATAGCCATGGCTCTGGACCAGCGCGAGAACCTGGCCCGCGGTGGTGGCGTCGCGGTCGTAGGTGATGTCGAGCCTGCGGCTTTCGATCACTTCGGCCTTGAGGAAGCTTTCGTGCATCGGCGGGCCGGCGAGATCCTTGTCGACCGTCACCGAGACGATCTTCTCGCGCGCCATCCCGATCAATTCCTGCGTCGGCTTGTTGGCGATCAGCTCGCCATGGTTGATGATCGCGATCCGGTCGCACAATTGCTCGGCTTCCTCGAGGTAATGCGTGGTCAGCACCACCGTCACCCCTTGCGCGTTGAGCCCCGAAACCAGCTCCCACAATTGCCGCCGCAGCTCGACATCGACGCCCGCGGTCGGCTCGTCGAGCACCAGGATCGGCGGGGAATGGACCATCGCCTTGGCGATCAGCAGGCGGCGCTTCATGCCCCCCGAGAGCGTGCGCGCATAGGCGTCGCGCTTGTCCCAGAGATGCACCGCGCGCAGCAGTTCCTCGCTGCGGCGCGCGGATTTGGGGACGCCGTAGAACCCGGCCTGGTTTTCGAGCACCTCGAAGGGAGTGAAGAAAGGATCGAAGACGATTTCCTGCGGCACGATTCCGATCGAGCGCTTGGCGTTGCGGCGGTTGCGATCGATGTCGAACCCCCAGATCTCGGCACTGCCACCGGTCTTGTCGACCAGCCCGGCGAGGATGTTGATCAGCGTCGACTTGCCCGCGCCATTGGGGCCCAGCAGGCCGAAGATGCCGCCCTGAGGGACGTCGAAACTGACCCCCTTGAGCGCCTCCTTGCCTTCGCCCGCCTCGCCCTTGCCGGGGGCGTAGCGCTTGGCCAGATTGTCAATGCGGATCGCGGGGGGTGATACCATGCTGCGGCGGTTAGGTAGCCGCGCGGCACAAGGCAAGCGGCAGGAGCGGCACTGCGTGGGGGCTATTGCGGCGTTGCGCAGGGGCCGTGCAGCCTCTAACGGCTTGGCTCATGAGCATCGCCCCGCCCGAAACCATTACCGTCGACCTGACCCGCGTCTGGTGTGACGGTGCCAGCGACATTCGCGGCGGCGCGAATTTCCGCCCCGCCGCGCTGGGCCATCCCAAGATCTATCTCGAGATCGACGAGCACGGCTATGTCGATTGCGGCTATTGCGATCGCCGCTTCGTCCTGCGCGGCGGCCCGGCGGATGGCGCCGACCAGGCGACCCTTCCCGACATTTCCGAAGGCGGCGACCCCGGACACCGCTAAGCAGCCAAGGCGCCGCGACCTTTCGCAGCGCGCGCCGGACGCCTACATAGGCGGAATGAACCAGACCACCGATCCGCATGCGCTGCTCTACGGCGCTTCGCTCTCCCCCGACGAAGCCAAGGCGCTTACCGCAAAGCTGCTTTCCTCCTGCGACGATGGCGAGCTCTACCTCCAGTTCCTCGCTTCGGAATCCTTCGCCTTCGACGACGGCAGACTGAAGAACGCCGATTACAGCCGCGATTCCGGGTTCGGCCTGCGCGGCGTGTCGGGCGAGATGACCGGCTTCGCGCATGCCAACGAGATCAGCGCCGCCGCGATCGCCCGCGCAGGCGAAACGCTGCAATTGCTCGATGCGACCAAATCTCCGCTCGCCGCGCCGCCGCAGCGCAGCAACCGCCATCTCTACACCGCCGACAGCCCGCTCGACGCGGTGCCCTTTGCCGAGAAGGTCGCGCTGCTCGAGAAGATCGACGCGGTGGCGCGCGCCAAGGACCCGCGCGTCGCGCAGGTCACCGCCAGCCTTTCGGCAAGCTGGAGCACGGTCGAGATCATCCGCCCCGACGGTTTCGTCGCGCGCGACATCCGCCCGCTGGTGCGGCTCAACATCGCCATCGTCGCCGAAGCCAACGGCCGCCGCGAGCGCGGCAGCTTCGGGATGGGCGGACGCTATCTCTACGACCACCTGTTCGACGAAGGCCAATGGATGCGAGGTATCGACGAGGCGGTGCGTCAGGCGCTGGTCAATCTCGACAGCGTCGCCGCACCCGCGGGCGAAACCACCGTGCTGCTCGGCCCCGGCTGGCCGGGTATCCTGCTCCATGAAGCGATCGGCCACGGGCTCGAGGGCGATTTCAACCGCAAGGGCACCAGCGCTTTCTCCGGCCGGATCGGCGAGCGGGTCGCCGCGCCCGGGGTCACCGTGGTCGACGACGGGACGATCGCCGAACGCCGCGGCTCGCTCAGCATCGACGACGAAGGCACCCCGACGCGCGAGACCGTGCTGATCGAGGATGGCGTGCTCAAGGGCTATATGCAGGATCGGCTCAACGCCCGGTTGATGGGCGTCGAGGCGACCGGCAACGGCCGCCGCGAGAACTACCAGCACGCCCCCATGCCGCGGATGACCAACACCTTCATGCGCGCCGGGCACGACGATCCCGCCGAGCTGCTGTCGCGGGTGAAAGACGGGATCTACGCCACCTCCTTCGGCGGCGGACAGGTCGATATCGTCTCGGGCAAGTTCGTCTTCGCCTGCACCGAGGCCTACAAGGTCGAGAATGGCAAGATCGTCGCCCCGATCAAGGGCGCGACGCTGATCGGCGACGGCCCCTCGGTGCTCACGCGGGTGAGCGGGATCGGCAACGACCTCGCGCTCGACGAGGGTGTCGGGGTCTGTGGCAAGGCCGGGCAGAGCGTCCCCGCCGGGGTGGGCCAGCCGACGCTGCTGATCGACGGGCTGACGGTGGGCGGCACCGGCTGACGGCTGGCCACAGGGCGGGCACCGGGCAGCCACTGGGCGGCACTCATCGCGGGTTCAGCGCTGCTCGGATACAGGTAGGTTCCAAAGGAGATTCGCGATGAACAAGCTCTCTGCACTCGCCGCCGCTTCGGCTGCGCTTACGCTCATGGCTGCACCCGCAACCGCCGAGGAGCGCCCCAGGGGCGAGGCCAAGCTGGCGCAGATGCTCGAAGGCCGCGTTGCGGGCGAACCGGAGCGCTGTATCCGACTGATGGGCAGCGACCCGCTCACCATAATCGATGGCGCCGCGCTCGTGGCAAAGCGGGGCGACACCATCTGGGTCAATCGCACCGCCAATCCCGACTCGCTCGACGATGACGACCGGATGACGATCAGAAAAACCAGCGCCTCGCAATTGTGCCGTCTCGACCAGATCACCACCTCGAGCCGCGCGGGCAATTTCTTCACCGGCGTCATTTTCCTCGAGGACTTCGTTCCCTACCGCCGCGAAGGCTGATCCCGCAGCATGACCCCCGGATGATACAGGACCGGATGATACAGGCATGACACTGGCCCACCGGCCCTGGGCTGCGGACCTGCTCTACGTCTGGTTCAACCAACTGGGACCCGAAGACTGGTTCGGCGGCTCTCCAGCGGTCGATCTGCTATTGTACGAACGGTTCGAGCGCTGGCTCCACGCGCTGGGGCGGCGACCTGCCAAAGAATTCTTGGGCGATGCCAAAACCGCGCGCGCCGCCATCCTGCTGTTCGACCAGGTGCCGCGCAATCTCTACCGCGGCGGCGCGCAGGCCTTCGCCTGGGATCCGCTGGCGCTGGAGCTTACCCACGGCATGCTTGCGCGTGGCTGGCACCGGGGGCTGGCGCAGGATGCGAAACAATTCCTGCTGATGCCGCTGATGCACAGCGAGGCGATCGCCGACCAGCGGCTCAGCCTGACAATGTTCGCGCGCCACGCTCCCGCTTCGCTGTCCTTCGCCCGCTCGCACCACACGATGATCGCCCGCTTCGGGCGCTACCCGCATCGCAACGAGGCACTGGGGCGCAGCACGACACCCGCCGAACGGCGCGCCATCGACGCGGGCTTCAGCTGGTAGGCAACCCCTTTGCGCCGCTCGGCCCGACCGTGCATGGGAGCGCACAACACAGGACTCGCAAGGAGAACCCCCGATGACCGCCAATCCGCACGGCTACACGCTCAACCACACCATGCTGCGGGTCAAGGACCCGGAAAAGAGCCTCGAATTCTATTGCGGGGTGCTGGGCATGACCTTGCTGCGCAAGGCCGATATCGAGGCCGGCGAGTTCTCGCTCTATTTCCTCGGTTTCACCTCGAGCGAGGACGAGGTCCCCAAGGGTGAGGCCGATGCGACCGAATACGTCTTCTCGCGCCAGGGCGTGCTCGAACTCACCCACAATTGGGGCACCGAGGAGGAAGACGGCCCGGTCTATCACGATGGCAATGCGGCGCCGCAGGGCTTCGGCCATATCGCGCTCGACGTTCCCGATCTCGCCGTCGCGGTGGCGCATTTCGACAAGCACGGGGTCGAGTTCCAGAAACGCCCCGAGGACGGGATGATGAAGCACATCGCCTTCATCAAGGACCCCGATGGCTATTGGGTCGAAATCCTCAGCGCGCGCAGCATGGCGGGACGCTAGGCACTAGGCTCAGCCGCTTCGTGCCGCGCCTGCCCGGTCCTGCACAGCGCCTGCGCCGGGCAGGCCGGACAATCCATATGGCTCGGACGGCACGTATTCTGCCCGACCTTTTTCATCAGCAGGTGATGCTCGTCGTAATCGGCGGCGCTCCATTCGGGCGGCATCGCGGGCATGATCGCGGCATAGGCGCGCGCGGTGTCGGCCTTTGGCGGCACCAGCCCCATCCGTTGCAGGATGCGGATGTGGTGCCCGTCGAGCACCAGCGCCTTGCGGTCGAGCGAGCTGGCGTTGACCACCCCGGCGGCGATCTTGCGCCCGACCCCGGGGAGCGTTTCGAGCCAGGCCAGCGCTTCGGTCGTGTCGAGCGGTTCGAGATGCCCCAGATCGAACGCGCCGCGCTCCGCCACCACCGCCTGCAGCGCGCGCTTGAGCCGCTCGGCGGCGACATTGGGGTAGGTCTGCGTCGTCAGCAATTCGCGCAACTCGTCGAGCGGAGCCTCGGCGACCGCCTCCCATGTTCTATAGCGCGCCAGCAGCCGGTCGGTCGCGGCGTTGGAGATCGGCGATTTGGTCCGCGCGCCGATCAGCCCCTGTACCAGCACCCATTCGGGCCGCCGCCACTTCGCCGCCGCCCGCTCGATCCGCCCGAAGCGCTGGACCAGCAGCGGCTGGAGCCGCCGCAGCGTCTCGGTGCGCGGATCGGGGCCGAGGGGGAGTTGCATTTCAGGCGCTACAGACGATCGGTGTCATCTCCAAAGCCCGCGCAACCCTCTACTCCCACTCGATCGTGCCCGGCGGCTTGCTGGTGTAGTCGTAGACCACCCGGTTGATGCCGCGCACCTCGTTGACGATACGGGTCGCCACATTGGTCAGGAAACCGGCGTCGAAGGGATAGACATCGGCGGTCATGCCGTCGGTGCTGGTCACTGCGCGAAGCCCGCAGACATTGTCGTAGGTGCGCGCATCGCCCATCACCCCTACGGTCTTCACCGGGAGCAGCACCGCAAAGGCCTGCCAGATCGCATCGTAGAGCCCGGCGTTGCGGATTTCCTCCAGATAGATCGCATCGGCCTTGCGCAGGATGTCGCAGCGCTCCTTGGTCACTTCGCCGGGGATGCGGATCGCGAGGCCGGGACCGGGGAAGGGATGGCGGCCGACGAAGGCTTCGGGCAGCCCCAGCTCGCGGCCCAGCTCGCGCACCTCGTCCTTGAACAATTCGCGCAACGGCTCGACCAGCTGCATGTTCATCCGCTCGGGCAGCCCGCCGACATTGTGGTGGCTCTTGATCGTCACCGATGGCCCGCCGGTGAAGCTGACGCTTTCGATGACATCGGGATAGAGCGTGCCCTGCGCGAGGAAATCGGCGCCGCCGATCGCCTTGGCTTCCTCCTCGAAGACATCGATGAAGGTCTTGCCGATTAACTTGCGCTTGGCCTCGGGGTCGGTGACCCCGGCCAGCCCGGAAAGGAACAGCTCCTCGACATCGCGGTGGACCAGCGGAATGTTGTAGGAGCCCTTGAACAGCGAAACGACCTGCTCGGCCTCGCCCTGCCGCATCAGGCCGTGGTCGACGAAGACGCAGGTCAGCTGCTCGCCGATCGCCTCGTGGATCAGCACCGCGGCGACCGCCGAATCGACCCCGCCCGACAATCCGCAGATCACCTTGCCATCTCCCACCTGCGCGCGAATCTCCGCGATCTTGGTCGCGCGGAATTCGGCCATGGTCCAGTCGCCCGCCAGCCCGCAGACATGACGGGTGAAATTGGCGATCAGCTTCGCGCCATCGGGGGTGTGGACCACTTCGGGGTGGAACTGGATGCCGTAAAAGCGCCGCGCCTCGTCGGCGATCACCGCGACGGGCGCGCCATCGCTGGTGGCGACGATGTCGAAACCGGGCGCGAATTGCGTGACCTTGTCGCCATGGCTCATCCACACCTGGTGGCGCTCGCCGACTTCCCACAAGCCGTCGAACAGCGCGCAAGGCTCGGTCACGGTCAGATACGCGCGGCCGAATTCTCCGCCTTCACCGGTTTCGTGACCCGGACGGACCTCGCCGCCCAGCTGCTGGGTCATCACCTGCTGACCGTAGCAGATGCCGAGGATCGGGATCCCCGCCTCGAACAGCGCGGCGGGCGCGCGCGGGCTGCCCTCGTCGGGGACGCTGGCGGGCGAGCCCGAGAGAATCACCCCCTTGGGCTTCATCCGCGCGAAGGCCTCCTCGGCCATCGTGTAGGGCGCGATTTCGGAATAGACTCCGGCTTCGCGCACGCGGCGCGCGATCAGCTGGGTCACCTGGCTGCCGAAATCGACGATAAGGATGGAATCGGGGAGATGCGCTTGGTCCATGCGCGCCGCGTTAAGGCCTCGACGGGAACCCGTCCAGCGCGGGCAATCATGGCAGCGAAATCAAAGCGATCGCGATCGGAAATGTGGCTCGAACCGGCCATCTCGGGCGGTCTTGCGCGAATCGCAACTGTGCTGGATGTTTTCTCACTTTCGTACGCGAGGCTGTAACATTATTACAGATCGCACAGTCGACCAGTGGATGTCCCCCCTCCCGGTCGACACGTTCGAAACCCGCCGCGATGCACGACATCGTGCTGTGGTTTTCGGCCTTCCTTGCGGTGAGACCGGTCGCAACCAGCGATCCTCTCCCCCGTCGATCGGCGATCGGTCCCGCAAGGCGATATGGCAGCGAGTAGAGACGCGGCCCCCTTCTCCCTCTCCCACCCTCCCGATGGTGGCCGCGTCTCGAAAGCACCCGCCAGGGGTGTTGGAGACTCGGCCAGATCGGTTAGGCAGGCAGCCCGCGGCGGACCGCTTCCTCGCGCAATTCGGTCTTGAGCAGCTTGCCGATATGGCTGCGCGGCATGTCGTCGACCGCGTGCAATTGCGCCAGCCGCTGGGTCTTGCCCAGCCGCGCGTTGACCGCATTGCGGATCGCTTCGGACTCGCGCGCGCCCTCGGCCAGCACCACGAAACCCACCGGGGTCTCGCCCCATTGTTCGGAGGCGACTCCGATCACCGCGGCCTCGACCACGTCGCCTTCGGCCATCAGTGCGTCTTCCAGATCGACCGGATAGATGTTGAACCCGCCCGAGATGATCATGTCCTTGGCGCGCCCGACCAGCTCGAGGAAACCCTCGGCATCAAGCCGTCCGATATCGCCCATCCGCTGGCACACCTGTCCGGTGTCGGGGTGGGTCCAGTGGCCTTCGCGGGTCTTGCCCGGCTGGTTCTTGTACCCCATCATCATCGCCGGACCGATCCCGACCAGATTGCCCGGCGTGCCCGGCGGGACGGGCCGGTCCTCGTCGTCGAGCACCAGCAATTCGCTCCCCGGCGCGGGTCGCCCGACGGTGTGCAGCTTGTCGCGGTGCTCATGCGCCGCCAGCAGGCAGACCACCCCGCCCTCGGTCATCGAATAGATTTCGATCAGCGCGCCCGGCATGCGATCGAGCACCTCGGCCTTGAGCTCGGCCGAGAACGGCGCCGAGGTACAGTATTTGTAGCGCAGCGCCGACAGGTCGAAGCTGTCGAAACGCGGCTCCTGCATCAACCGGCGATATTGCACCGGGACCAGCATGGTGTGGGAGATGGCCTGCGCCTGCGCGATTTCCAGCCAGCGCGAGGCATCGAACTTGGCCATCACGGTCGCCGTCCCGCCCGCCAGCAGCGGCGCGAGGAAGGCGACCATGGTGGTGTTGGAATAAAGCGGGGTCGAGGCGAGCGCGCGCACCGGCTGCTCGCTGGCGCGATAGCTCGCGGCGGTGGTCGCGAATTGCCGCCAGCGCATCAGATGCGAATGGACGATCCCCTTGTGGGTGCCGGTGGTGCCCGAGGAATAGATGATGTTGAAGGGATCGCCGGGTTCGGGCGCGAAGGTAGGCGGCGTGGCTCCTGCGGGCGCCATCCAGTTATCGAGCTCCTCGTCGAGCACGATCCGCTCCATGCCCGGGAAGCAGCCCTCGCCCAGCTCGGTCAGCTTGGCGCGGTCGATGAAGATATGCCGGGCGCCGCTGTCGGCGGCCATGCCCGCGAGCTGCTCGGGACTGGCGCTGGTGGTGAGCGGCGCGGCGACCCCGCCCGCGCGCACCGCGGCGAGAAAGACCAGCGCATAGGCCAGCGAGGAATAGCCCAGGATCGCGACCGACTGTCCGCGTTCCAGCCCGGTCTCGACCAGCCGCGCCGCGATCCGGTCGAGCCGCTGGTCCAGCGCGCCCCAGCTCAGTTCGCCGCTATCGTCGCGCAGCGCGATGGCCTCGGGCTGCACCGCGGCCCAGCGGCGCAGGATGGTGTCGTAAGTGCCGAATTCGGCGGTGAGGTCGGCGGGGGTGGGTGCGGTTTTGGTCATGGCGCGCGAGACTATCCGCCCCGCGCCCCATGTCCAGTCGGCATTATCCGGTCAGCATTCGATGACGTTGACCGCGAGCCCGCCCTGGCTGGTTTCCTTGTATTTGGTCGACATGTCGAGACCGGTCTGGCGCATGGTCTCGATCACCTGGTCGAGGCTGACGCAGCTTTCCGCCGCGGTCCGGTGCAGCGCCAGCCGCGCGGCGTTGACCGCTTTCACAGCGCCGATCGCATTGCGCTCGATGCAGGGCACCTGCACGAGGCCCCCGACCGGATCGCAGGTGAGGCCCAGATTGTGCTCCATCCCGATCTCCGCCGCGCTGGCGACCTGATCGGGGCTCGCGCCCCACAGCGCCGCAAGCCCGCCCGCCGCCATCGAACAGGCGACCCCGACCTCGCCCTGGCAGCCCATCTCGGCCCCCGAAATCGAGGCGCGCTGCTTGTAGAGCAGCCCGATCGCGCCGGCGGTGAGCAGGAAGGTGCGGCGGCTGTCGGTGCAGCGCTCTTCCTCGGCATTCTTGCAATAGAAGCGGATCACCGAAGGGATGATGCCCGCCGCGCCATTGGTTGGTGCGGTGACCACGCGTCCCCCGGCAGCGTTTTCCTCGTTCACCGCCATGGCGAAGCAGTTGAGCCAGTCGAACAGCGCCTCGCGCTCGTTGGACAGCGGCGCGGCGGACAGCTTGTCCCACAGATCGGGCGCGCGGCGGGCGACCTTGAGCCCGCCGGGAAGCACCCCGCGCTGGCTCAGCCCGCGCTCGATGCAGCTGTCCATCGCCTCGGCGACACGGTCGAGCCCGGCGAGCGTCTCGGCACGCGGGCGAAAGCTGTCCTCGTTGGCGAGCGTGAGTTCGGCGATCGAAAGCTCGTTGCCCGCGCATTGCGCCAGCAGTTCCTCGGCGGAACCGAAGGGATGCGCCACCGCGGTCCCCGCCGCCACGCGGTCGTTGGCGGGGCGTTTCTTCAATTGCGCCTCGGAGGCGACGAAACCGCCACCGGTCGAATAATAGGTCCGCTCGAACAGCGTTGCACCCGCGTGGTCGAGCGCTGCCAGCCGCATGCCATTGGGGTGCAGCTTGGGGATGATGTGCCCGGCGAGGTCGATGTCGCCGCGCGGATCGAAACCGATCGCGTGCCCGCCCGCCAGTTCGAGCCGCCCCGTTTCGCGCAAATGCGCCAGGGCCGCGGCTGCCTCGTCGGGGCAGGTGGTTTCGGGGCTGAAACCCATGAGTCCGAGGATCGCCGCATCGGGCGTGCCGTGGCCGATCCCGGTCAGCGCCAGCGAGCCCTGCAGCTCTACCGTGACCCGCGCGGTCTGCGCCAGACCACCGGATTTGGCCAACGCCCGCAGGAACATACCGCCGATCCGCATCGGTCCCACGGTGTGCGAGGAAGAGGGACCGATCCCGATCCGGAAAATGTCGAGCACCGAAAGCATGGCTGCGAGATGGCCCGCTCGGCGTAGCAAAGCAAGTGGTTGCACCCGAAACCATCGCGGCCGCAGCGCGAGCCGTCGATCGACCCCGGCGATCTGTGGGAAAGATCGGCGGTAAAACTTTGGAAATCAGCGGCTTTGCGCCTATATAATCACCATGAACGAAACACCTGAAACCAACCCCGAATCCACCCCCGAAACCCCGGCCGCAGCAGCCCCCGAAACCCGGACCGACGGCCCGCCGGTTCGGGTCCGCCAGGAAGGCGCCTATGGCGCGGATTCGATCAAGGTTCTCAAGGGCCTGGACGCGGTGCGCAAGCGCCCCGGCATGTATATCGGCGACACCGATGACGGCTCGGGCCTGCACCACATGGTGTTCGAGGTCTCGGACAACTCGATCGACGAGTCGCTGGCGGGCCATTGCGATCTGGTGCTGATCGAGCTGAACCCCGATGGCTCGGTCTCGGTCGAGGACAATGGCCGCGGCATCCCGGTCGATATGCACACGGGCGAG
Organism: Erythrobacter sp. QSSC1-22B; assembly: GCF_001678665.1. GTDB lineage: Bacteria > Pseudomonadota > Alphaproteobacteria > Sphingomonadales > Sphingomonadaceae > Qipengyuania. The sequence goes on along the minus strand of NZ_LZRP01000003.1, from coordinate 22,033 downwards.
GGCGTCTCGGCGGCCGAGGTCATCATGACCCAGCTCCATGCGGGCGGAAAATTCGACAACACCAATGACGACAACGCCTACAAGGTCTCGGGCGGGCTTCACGGGGTCGGCGTCTCGGTGGTCAACGCGCTGAGCGAATGGCTCGAGCTGCAGATCTGGCGCGACGGCATGGAACACCGGATCCGCTTTGAACACGGCAACACGGTCGCTCCGCTTGCGATCACCGGTGATGCCCCGCCGGTCGCCAGTTCGGGCGACGAACGCGGTCTCAAGAAGGGCACCCGCGTGACCTTCATGCCATCGACCGACACCTTCAAGAATGTGCTCGAATTCGACTTCGACAAGCTCGAGCACCGCTATCGCGAGCTCGCCTTCCTCAATTCGGGCGTTCACATCCTGCTGCGCGACAAGCGCCACGAGGAGATGGCCGAGCACGATCTTTATTACGAGGGCGGGATCGCGGCCTTCGTCAAATATCTCGACCGCAACAAGCAGCCGCTGTTCGTCGATCCGATCTCGGTCTCGGCCGAGAAGGACGGGATCGGCATCGATGTCGCGCTCGAATGGAACGACAGCTATTACGAGAACGTCCTCGCCTTCACCAACAACATCCCGCAGCGCGACGGCGGCACGCATCTGGCTGCCTTCCGCGCCGCGCTGACCCGGACGCTCAACAATTACGCCCAGAGCTCGGGGCTGATGAAGAAGGAAAAGGTCACGCTTTCGGGCGAGGACATGCGTGAAGGACTAACTGCGATCGTCTCGGTCAAGCTGCCCGATCCCAAGTTCGGCTCGCAGACCAAGGACAAGCTGGTCAGCTCGGAAGTGCGCCAGCCGCTCGAGGCGCTGATGGGCGAAAAGATGAGCGAATGGCTGGAGGAAAACCCCGCCGACGCCAAATCGATCATCCAGAAGGTGATCGACGCCGCCGCCGCGCGCGAAGCCGCGCGCCGCGCGCGAGAGATGAGCCGCAAGGGCGCGATGAGCATCGCCAGCCTGCCCGGCAAGCTGGCCGATTGCCAGGACCGCAATCCGGAAAATTGCGAACTGTTCCTGGTCGAGGGCGATTCCGCAGGTGGCTCGGCCAAGCAGGGCCGCGATCGCCGCACCCAGGCGATCCTCCCGCTCAAGGGCAAGATCCTCAATGTCGAGCGCGCGCGCTTTGACCGGATCATTTCCTCCAAGGAAGTCGGCACGCTGATCCAGGCGATGGGGACCGGCCTGCGAGACGAGTTCACGCTCGACAAGCTGCGCTATCACAAGATCGTCATCATGACCGACGCCGATGTCGATGGCGCGCATATCCGTACGCTGCTGCTTACCTTCTTCCACCGCCAGATGCCCGAGATCATCCGCGCCGGGCACCTCTTCATCGCCCAGCCCCCGCTCTACAAGATCCAGAAGGGCAAGTCGGAGGTCTATCTCAAGGATCAGCCGGCCTACGACCGCTTCCTGGTCCAGACCGGGCTCCACGGCCGCCTGCTCGAAACCGCGAACGGAACGCGCGGCGGCGCCGAACTGGCCGGACTGGTCGAGCACGCGCTGCGGCTGCGCAACCTGTTCGGCTTCGTCCCGCGCAAATACAATTATGCGCTGATCGAGGCGATGGCGCTGACCGGCGTGCTCGACCCCGAGCTGACCGATCGCAGCGCGGCGCTGACCAGGGCGGCGGCGCATCTCCAGATGGGCGACACCGAAGCGCGCTGGAGCGCCGATATCGGCGAGGATGGCCTGGTCCGCTTCCGCCGCACCTGGCGCGGGGTGACCGATGTCCACGAGATCGAGGCGGCCTTCCTCACCAGCGCCGAAGCGCGCAAGCTCCATCGCGTCGCGGGCGAACACGCCGAGGTTTACGAGCGCCCGGTGCGATTGGTGAAGGGCAGCGAGGACGAGCCCGACGCCGACGATGCCGAGCCCGCGCCCGAGAACAATCCGGACGCCGAGAGCGAGGCGCTGACGGTTATCGACGACAGTTCGATCACGCTGCCCTCGCAGTTGCTCGATGCGGTCATGGTCGCGGGGCGCAAGGGTCAGAAGGTCCAGCGCTACAAGGGTCTGGGCGAAATGAACGCCGAGCAATTGTGGGAGACCACGCTCGATCCCGACAACCGCGCATTGCTCCAGGTCAAGGTCGAGGATGCCGATGTGACCGACGAGATATTCACCCGGCTGATGGGCGATATCGTCGAGCCGCGGCGCGAGTTCATCCAGGACAATGCGCTCAATGTCGCCAATCTCGATGTCTGATCGCGGGTGAGCCAGACCGGCGACCTGCCGCCGCCGAGGGATCGAGCCGATTCGCTGACCGGTGATGCGCTGGAGGCTTCCACTGCCGAGAACCGCATCGAACGCGGCGGTTTCCTCGTGTTCCTGGCGCTGGCGACGCTTGCCTTCCTTGCGATCGCGTGGCCGTTCGCCGCGCCGATCCTGTGGGCGGCGCTGGCGGCGATCATCTTCCAGCCGCTCTATCGCCGCTTTCTAGGCTGGCGCCCGGGCCACGAAAACCAGGCCGCGGTGGCGACGCTGCTGGTGGTCACCTTCGCCGTCGTCCTGCCCGCGGTGATGATCGGCAGTGCGATCGTCGCGCAGGCGATCGAGGTCGTCATTGCCTTTCAGGAAGGCCGGGTCGATGTGGCAGGTTGGTTTGCGCAGATCATGGGTGCGCTGCCGTCCACGACGCAGGCCTGGCTGGCGCAATCGGGCTGGGGCGACCTCGTCGCGGCGCAGAACCGGATCCAGGATTTCGCCGAGCAATCCGCAGGGCTGATCGCCGCGCAGGCGCTGGCCATCGGCGGCGGCGTTGCGGGCTTCCTGCTCTCGCTGGGTGTGGCGCTCTATGTGGGCTATTTCTTCCTGCGCGACGGCAGCGCGATCGGCCATGCGGTGGTCCGTGCGCTGCCGATGGAACGCGCCATCGCCGAAGAGCTGGCCGACCGTTTCCTCACCATCGTGCGCGCCACCATCAAGGGTTCGGGCGTGGTTGGATTGGTACAGGGCGCGCTGGGCGCGATCACCTTCTGGATCGTCGGGATGCCCTCGGTGCTGCTGCTGGGCCTGCTGATGGCATTCGCCTCGCTGCTGCCTGCGGTCGGTCCGGCGCTGATCTGGGTCCCCGTGGCGATCTACCTGCTCGCGATCGGTGCGGTCTGGCAGGGGGTGGTGGTGATTGCCTCAGGCGTCGCGGTGGTGGGGCTGGCGGACAATCTGCTGCGCCCGATCCTGGTGGGCCGCGACACCGGGATTCCCGACTGGATGATCCTGGTGACCACGTTGGGCGGACTCGCGCTGATCGGCCTGTCGGGGATCGTGCTCGGGCCGCTCGCCGCCGGGCTGTTCATCGCCGGCTGGTCGATCCTGAGCAAGCAGCGCGAGGAAGCATCCACGAACGCACCCGAACTCGCGCCCGGCCCCGCGCCCGAAACCGCCGAATGAACTGGCAGCCGCCCTCGTTTCCGCCCCGGCGCCACCAGACCACGCAGCAGCAGCAAGTCGGCCAGCTGATCATCGCGGGCGCGCTGGTGATCTTCCTGCCGCAACTGCCGCTGGGCAATTACCTGCTCTACCCCTTCACCATCCTGACGACCTGGTTCCATGAGATGGGCCATGGAATGGCGGCGCTGGCGCTGGGGTGGGAATTCGAGCGGCTGGTGCTGCTGTCCGACGGCTCGGGCTATGCCGAGAGTTTCTCGCCCGCCAACCCGAGCGCCTTCGCCACTGCCTTGGTAAGCCTCGGCGGGCCGCTGGGACCGACCGTGATCGGCGCCGCGCTGATCGCCGCGACCAGGCGGCAGGAATTTTGGCGTCCCGCGCTCTATGTGCTCGCCGCGATCATCCTCGTCTCGACGCTGATCTGGGTGCGCAGCATGGTCGGCTTCCTGGTCCTGCCGCTGATCGCCGCCGCGCTGGTCGCAATCGCGCTGAAGGCACGCCCCGGGCTGGTGCGGTTTGCGGTGCAGTTCCTCGGGGTGCTCGGCGCGCTGAGCATGCTGCGCGACTGGCATTATCTGTTCTCGCACAGCGCGGTGATCGGCGGACGCCCGATGCTGTCGGACACCGGCGCGCTCGAGGAAGCGCTGTGGCTGCCCTACTGGCTGTGGGCGATCCTGATCATCGCGATATCGGGAGCGATGGTGGGGGCCGCGCTCAAATACGCCCTCGCCGAGGACGGCGGCCCCCACCGCTGATCGCTCTTCAACCGGGACGAATCGGCCGTTCTGCACTGTCGTAGGTGACGGTGGTATCGACGGGCGTATCGACACCAGTGTCGACAGCGGTATCGGTCCCGGTATCGGCCCCGGCATCGCCGATCTCGGTGTGCGCTTCATGGCGGGCGTTGTCGACTTCGCCCGATTGATCGCCAACTCCTTCGCCGGCATCGCGGACCATATCCGCGAACAGCTTCTCGTAATGGTTGAGCGCCCTGCGCATTTCCTCGGTTGTGGCGTCACCGCCCTTGTCCGCGATCTCGTGCCCCTGGCGATAATGATTGGCGACCTCGGCGTGATCGACCGTCAGATCCTCGTAGCGGCGGTCGAAATTCTCCACCGGAAAGCCGCGTGCCTCCATCATCGCGCCCAGCAACCGATCGCCGCGCAGAACGGCTTCCTGCGGGCTGTCGACGAACAGCGTCTTGGTTTCGTGCCATTCGGCGGTGAAGCGGTCGCGCTCGGCGAGAGTCAAAGGACGGATGTGGAAGTCGGAGACTCGCTGCTCGCGCTCCGCCAGATTGCGTTCGGCCTTGCCGCGCCCGCCGACCCGGTCGACTGTGCGGTCGTACTCCTCGCCATAGCGATCGCGCAGCTTGGTGGTCTTGCGCTGGCGTAGGAAAAACCAGATCGCGGCCAGGACGATTACGATCGCCGCGATGATGATCAGGAATGTGGTGGTCTGGTCGGCCTGCATCGAAATTCTCCCCATCGCCCGGATCGCGCGTGCGAATTGGCGGGCCTGCAGGGATAAACCCGCCTCCCGCCGGTGCGTTCCTCAGACGAAGGCTGGCGACCGCTGGCTAAGGCCGTGGATCGCCAACGCGGCTGTGTCAGGCGGCGTGCAGCCCCGCCAGGCCGCGGGCGCCGCGGTCCTTGCCCGACAACCCGGCGAACATGGTCTCGACGATGGCGGCGAGCTTTTCCTCGCTGAGCCGTTCGTCGAGCATCATCAGCACGTCGGGCTGGGTGTAGGCCACCACCATCTGGTTGATCAGCGAGAGCGCCTGATCGATCTCCAGCCCCTCGAAAACGCCATCGACCTGCGCCTGCGCGATCAATTCGCACAGATAGTGATCGGCCAGATCGATATAGGACCGCACCCGCTCGAAGCGGCGCGCGCCCAGCTCGCACAGCAAGGCGAATGCTTCGGGGTCGCGGCGGTATTCCTTGCGATTGTGGAGATAGCGGCGTGCAAAGAATTCGTAGAATTTGCGGATCGTCGGCAGATCGCTCGCCAGCACCTCTTCCATCATGGCGACATGCGGTGCGAACCAGCGCTCGGTGGTTGCGTCGAACAGATCGCTTTCCTGAGGGAACAGCGCATCGATCCGCGCGCGCGACAGGCCGGCTTCGACGGCAAGAATTTCGGGCGTGACCTCGGCTCCGCGCCTGGCGGTCAGCTCGATCGCCATTTGCGCCAGCCGTTCGCGTTCGCGGGCCCTGTCTTCCCTCGTCACTCTCCGCGCCTCCTTGGTCGCCGTCCCATCTAGCCCAAGCTTGCGAAGGTTTAAAGCCAGCGCGGCTCCAATCCGCACCGCCGGTCGAGCGCTGGCGTCAGTCCGACGAACGCGGCGGTCGGGGCACGAAACCCGAGGTGCGGCGCTGGTAGCGCGCATAGGCCTCGCCCTTGCGCTGCATCAGGCCCTTTTCGAGCAATGCGGCGCCCGACCATTTGACCAGCAGGGCGGTGATGACGATCGGCCCGATCACGGTCCACGCGGCGACCCACCAGCCTGCCGATGCCGCCGCGATCCAGATCCCCCACCAGATGCAGGCCTCGCCGAAATAATTGGGATGGCGGGTGTAGCGCCACAGCCCGCTGTCGAGCACCGCCGCTTCGTCCGTGCGCCGCGCCTTGAAGCGCGTGAGCTGCCAGTCGCCGACCCATTCGAACACGATCCCGATGGCGAACAGCGCCAGCCCGAGCAGCGCCAGCCCGCTCATCGGCTGGTCCCAGCTGGCCTCGAGGATACCGTATTGCGCCGGGCTGGAGACCACCAGCATCAGCAGCGCCTGGAGCAGGAACACCTTGACCAGCGCGGCCCATGCGAAGTGCCCTTTTGCACGGTCGGCGCGCAGCATCCGCGCATAGCGCGGGTCTTCCCCCTCGCCGCGCCAGCGCAGCAGCAGGTGCAGCCCCAGCCGCACGCCCCAGACCACCACCATCGCCATCAGCATGGTCGCGAGCGGCCCGGCCTCGGCAAGCTGGAGCCAGCTCAGCAAGGCCAGCAGCGCGATCCCGCCGCCCCAGAAGGCATCGACGAAGGAAACGTCCTCAACCTGCAGCGCCACCACCCACAGGATCAGCGCCAGCCCGAACAGGATCGCCGCATTGGCCAGCAGTGCCTCGATGATCATCATGTGGGTCCTTCCCCTTGCGTGTCGTCCTCGCGCAGCGATTGCGCCAATCGTTCGAACCGCGCGCAATCCGGACGTTTGGAACGGTAGAATTCCGCGATCTTGAGCAGATCGGCGCGATAATCGCCGCTGGGCATGATTGCCTCGCCGATGCCGCCCGTGCGACGCTCCTGATCGACCCAAGCCGGTACGATCGGCACCCCCGCGCTCAGGGCGATGTGGTAGAACCCCGATTTCCACTGCCCTTCCGATCCACGCGACCCCTCGGGCGCGATCACCAGCGCCAGTTCGTCGCTCGCCGCGAACGCCGCGGCGACCTGATCGACGAACTTGGCCCGCTTGCCGCGATCGACTGCGATCCCGCCCATGTCGCGCATGAACCGCGTCATCGGCCATTTGAACAGCGTGTGCTTGCCGATGAAGGCTGGTTTCAGGCCCAGCTGCTCGACCGCCCCAAGCACGAACACGAAATCCCAGTTCGAGGTGTGCGGCGCACCGGTGACGACGCATTTCGAGACCCCGGGATGGCCCCCTTCAAAGCGATAGCCGCGGCGCCGGTAAAGCACGACGAGCAGGCGGTGAACGAGCCGCGAAAGGAGCGTGGGGCGGAGCGTCACATCCGGAACACGCCGAACGCCGGCCGCTCGGGGATCGGCGCCTCGAGCGTCGCGGCGAGCGCGAGGCCGAGCACATCGCGGGTCTGCGCGGGGTCGATCACCCCGTCGTCCCACAATCGCGCGGTGGCGTAATAGGGGTTGCCCTCGTCCTCGTATTTTTGCCGGATCGGAGCCTTGAAGGCCTCGGCCTCGTCATCGCTCCAGCTGTCGGCATCGCGGTGGACGGTGGCGAGCACCGATGCCGCCTGTTCGCCGCCCATCACGCTAATCCGCGCATTGGGCCAGGTGAACAGGAACCGGGGGCCATAGGCGCGCCCGCACATGCCGTAATTGCCCGCACCGAAGCTGCCCCCGATCACCACGGTGAGCTTGGGGACGCTGGCGGTGGCGACCGCGGTCACCAGCTTCGCGCCATGCTTGGCGATGCCCTCGGCCTCGTATTTGCCGCCGACCATGAAGCCGGAGATGTTCTGCAGGAACAGCAGCGGAATCCGGCGCTGGCAGGCGAGCTCGATGAAATGCGCGCCCTTGACCGCGCTTTCGCTGAACAGCACGCCATTGTTGGCGAGGATCGCCACCGGCATCCCCCAGATATGCGCGAAACCGCACACCAGCGTGCTGCCGTAATGCGCCTTGAACTCGTGGAACTCGCTGCCGTCGACCAGCCGCGCGATGACTTCATGGACATCGTAAGGCGCGCGCACATCGTCGGGGACGATGGCGTAAAGATCGTCGGCATCGAACACCGGCGGGCGCGGTTCGCGCAACTCGATTGCCTTCGCTTCCGCCGGGTTCTCGCCAAGATGGCTGACGATATCGCGCACGATGGTGAGCGCGTGCTCGTCGTTCTCCGCCAGATGATCGACCACGCCCGATTTCTTTGCATGGAGATCGCCGCCGCCCAGATCCTCGGCCGAAATTTCCTCGCCCGTCGCGGCCTTCACCAGCGGCGGACCCGCGAGGAAGATCGTGCCCTGGTTGCGGACGATCACGCTCTCGTCGCTCATTGCGGGCACATAGGCGCCGCCCGCGGTGCAGCTGCCCATCACGCAGGCGATCTGCGGGATGCCCAGCGCACTCATATTGGCCTGATTGAAGAAGATCCGCCCGAAATGGTCGCGGTCGGGGAAGACCTCGGCCTGATGCGGCAGATTGGCGCCGCCGCTGTCGACCAGATAAATGCACGGCAGCCGGTTCTCCTGCGCGATTTCCTGCGCACGAAGGTGCTTCTTGACCGTCATCGGATAATAGGTGCCACCCTTTACCGTGGCGTCGTTGCACACGATCATCACCTGCCGACCCGAAACGCGCCCGATCCCGCAGATCAGCCCGGCGCCGGGGATCTCGTCCTTGCCGTACAGACCATTCGCGGCGAGCTGGCCGATCTCGAGGAACGGCGAACCGGGATCGAGCAACCGCTCTACCCGTTCTCTCGGGAGCAGCTTGCCCCGCCCGACATGCCGCTCGCGGCTGCCCTCGGAGCCGCCCAGCGCGGCCGTCGCGACCGTCGCGCGCAAGTCTGCGGCGAGCGCCATGTTGTGCTCGAAGCGCGCCCGGGCATCGGGCGTCTCGCGATCGAGCTGCGAAGTGAGGACGGGTGCGGTCATGCGCGGGCGTCTAGCGACAATCGATGGCGCTGCAAAGTTGTAGGCGCGGAACTAGCGCTTCCTGACGAACTCGGCGCGCAGCACGAGCCCCTTGATGCCGGGATATTTGCAGTCGATTTCCTGATCGTCGCCGGTCAGCCTGATCGATTTGATCAGCGTACCCTGCTTCAGGGTCTGGCCTGCGCCCTTGACCTCGAGGTCCTTGACCAGAGTCACCTGGTCACCATCGGCCAGCAGATTGCCGACCGCGTCGCGTACTTCCGGCCGGTCGGCTGAAGCCTGCTTCTCCGCGAGTTCGGAAGCGGGCATCCATTCGCCGCTTTCCTCGTCGTAAACGTAGTCCTCGTCGGCGCTCACCCCGCTGCCCCGATCAGTTCGCGGCCGATCAGCATGCGGCGAATCTCGTTGGTGCCCGCGCCGATGTCGAGCAGCTTGGCGTCGCGCATGTAGCGTTCCACCGGCCAGTCGAGCGTGTAGCCCGCGCCGCCCAGCGCCTGGATGCTTTCAGCCGCCACGCGAAACGCGCTCTCGCTCGAATACAGGATCACACCCGCAGCATCGAACCGCGTCGTCTGGCCCGCATCGCAGGCCTTGGCCACGGCATAGGTGTAGGCCCGCGCGGTCTGCAGCGCGACATACATGTCCGCCACCTTGGCCTGCATGAGCTGGAAGCTGCCGATCGGCTTTCCGAACTGCTTGCGCTCGCGCAGATAGGGGATGACCGTGTCGAGGCATGCCTGCATGATGCCCAGCTGGATGCCCGACAGGACCACGCGCTCGTAATCGAGCCCGCTCATCAGCACGCCGACCCCGCCGCCGACCGCGCCCATCACGTTTTCCTCGGGCACCTCGCAATCGTCGAACACCAGCTCGGCGGTGGGCGAGCCGCGCATGCCAATCTTCTCGATTTTCTGGCCGATCGAGAAGCCTGGCATGTCCTTCTCGATCAGAAATGCGGTGATCCCGCGCGATCCGGCCGCGGTGTCGGTCTTGGCATAGACCACCAGCGTATCGGCATAGGGCGCGTTGGTGATCCAGAACTTGGTGCCGTTGAGGACGTATCCGCCCTGAACCTGCTCGGCCTTGAGCTTCATCGAGACGACATCCGAACCGGCGCCCGCCTCGCTCATCGCCAGGCTGCCGACATGCTCGCCGGAAACCAGCCCGGGGAGATATCTCGCCTTCTGCGCGTCATTGCCCCAGCGCGCGATCTGGTTGATGCACAGGTTCGAATGCGCGCCATAGGACAGCCCGACCGAGGCGCTGGCGCGGCTGACTTCCTCGACCGCGATGACATGTTCCAGATAGCCCAGCCCGAGCCCGCCATCGGCTTCGGCCACGGTGATGCCATGCAGCCCCAGCGCGCCCATCGGCTCCCACAGTTCGCGCGGGAACCAGTCCTCGCGATCGACCTTCTGCGCCAGCGGCGCGATCTGTTCGTCGGCAAAGCGCTCGACCGTCTCGCGGATCATCTGGGCGCTCTCGCCAAGCTGGAAATCGAAATCGGGGGTCGCGCGCATATCTGCTCCTGTTCGCGGGCCATCGCGGGCCGTTTCCGGCCGGGCACTCGCTTGTCGCCGGGCGCGATAGCGGGGTTGCGGGCGGCGGGCAAACGGCAAGCCGCCGCACCCTCGTCGACAATTTGAAATCCTTGCCTTCTCCGGGTCTTGCGCTATGGCGCTGCGGCCCATGAAATTGGCGAGATTTCCTCTCTGGCCCAGTCGCAAACCCGCCGATCCCGCGCGATCGGAAGAGCACGATCGTGCCCGGGTGATTGCCTCGCATGGCATGGACGCGGTCGAGGACGATCCTGAGCTGACACGGATCGTCGAATTCGCCGCGCAATTGTGCGAAGTCCCCGTCTCGCTGGTCACCGTGGTCGAGGAACAACGGCAGCGTTTTCTGGCGCGTACCGGCATCGAGACGCGCGAGACCCCGCGTCCGACCAGCTTCTGCGCGCATGCCATGCTCGAGCGCGAACCGATGGTGGTGCCCGACGCGACGCAGGATCCGCGCTTTACCGAAAACCCGCTGGTCACCGGAGAAATGGGCATCCGTTTCTACGCCGGCGCGCCGCTGATCTCCAGCGAGGGCACCCCGCTGGGCGCGCTGTGCGTCATCGATTTCGAACCGCGTCCCGAGGGGCTGACCGAGTTCCAGCAGGAAGGGCTGAGCGTGCTCGCCGATGCGGTGATGCGGCGGCTGACCTTCGAACGGCAGGCGCGCGCCGCCGATGCCCACCTCAGCCGCAGCGAACAGCGCGTGCGCCAGCTCGCCGAGCACCTTCCGGTCTACGCCTGGGCGGCCGATGCCGCGGGCGATATCGACTATGCCAACCAGCCGCTACTCGAGTTCTGCGGGACCAGCGATCTCGCCGCTATCGATTTCGCCAAGCTGGTCCATCCCGACAATCTCGAGGAAGTCCAGAATGCGCGCCGGATCTCGCGTGAGACCTCCTCGCGCTGGGAAGCCCGCGCGCAGGTCATGCGCCACGACGGGATCTATCGCTGGATGATCCTGCGCGCCTGGCCGGTGACGATCGGCGACGAACCGCCAGAAGCCTGGTTCGGCGCCGCGGTCGATATCGACGATCTCCACCGCCTCTCCGATTCGCGCGACCTGCTCGCGCGCGAGCTGTCGCACCGGATCAAGAACATCTTCGCGGTGGTTTCCGGGCTGATCTCGGTGCGTTCGCGCGCCTGGCCGCAAGCCAAGGAATTCGCCAACGAATTGCAATCGACGATCCGCGCGCTCGGACGCGCGCATGACTATGTCCGCCCCTTCGAGGGCCGCAAGGGCTCCAGCCTGCACGGATTGCTCGAAGATCTGCTCGAACCCTATCGCGACGCGCAGGGCGGCAAGGTCTCGGTGCTGGGCGACGATTGCACCATCGGCGAGAAGGCGGCGACCCCGCTGGCGCTGATATTCCACGAACTCGCTACCAATTCGGCCAAATACGGCGCGCTGGGCGACGCCGCCGGTTCGGTCTCGATCGCCATCTCGCACAATGGCGACACCATCACTGCCGACTGGCTGGAACAGGGGTTGAGCCCCTCCGATCGCGATAGCACGGAAGAAGGCTTCGGCTCGCGGCTGCTGCGCATGGCGGTCGAGGGTCAGTTGGGCGGCAAGTTCGAGCGCCGCTTTGAGGACGATGCGCTGCATGTCACGCTCACCCTGTCGCGCACAGCGGTCGAAGCGAGCGACTGAAGCAGACCGCCGACCCGGCAAAGGGTCGCGTTTCCCGGGCGGGTTTCCTATGCAGGGCGCGCCCAAGGAGAAACCCATGAAATCCGCCATCGCCATCCTTACCGGTTTCGCCCTGCTGGGAGCGTGCAGCGACGGCTCGGAGCAGAGCGCAGCAGTCGAGACCCCCCAGCAGGCCGCTCTCGACAGCGCTGCCACCGAGGCCGAGCCGGCTCCCGAGCCGCCGCCGCTGCCCAATGAATTCTCGCGTACCGCCTGGCGCGCGCGCGACGGGAGCGGCGCGCTCTTCACCACCTTCCTCGATCCCGGCGGCCGCTATCGCGATATGCGCAATGGCGACCCGTGGCAGCAAGGTGTGTGGGAATACGACGCGCAAGACCGGATCTGCTTCACCCCCGATGCCGAGGATTCGCTGGATCAGTGCTGGCGCCCCGAGCGGATGGACGAGGGAGGCCATATGATCGTCACCAGCGGCAGCGGGCGGCGAGTCCAGCTCGAGAGCGTCGAATATCGCCGGCCCGAACCGCCGGTCGAGAGCGAGACCGACGGCGAAGACGGCGAAGAGACGGCGGACGGGGCGGCCGAGACCTCGTGAACCCCGCCCCGGCGGCGCTCGAGTTCGACCGGGTCGGACGGTTCTATGGCTCTATCCGCGCGGTCGACGAGGTGTCGCTGACCATCGCGCCGGGCGAATTCGTCGCGCTGGTCGGCGCCTCTGGCTCGGGCAAGTCGACGCTGCTCAAGACGGTCAACCGGCTGGTGGTGCCCGCTGCCGGGCGCGTGCTGTTCGAAGGCGAGGACACGGCGTCGCTCCCGCTTGCCGCGCTGCGCCGCAAGCTGGGCTATGTCTTCCAGGGCATCGGGTTGTTCCCGCATATGAGCGTGGGCGAGAACATCGCCATCGGTCCGCGGCTGGCGGGCGAGAGACTGCCCCCTGCACGGATCGCGCAATTGCTCGAACTGGTCGAGCTCGAACCCGACATGGCCGCGCGATTGCCCGAAGCGCTTTCCGGCGGCCAGCGCCAGCGCGTGGGCGTGGCGCGCGCGCTGGCGGGTGAGCCGCATCTGTTGCTGATGGACGAACCCTTCGGCGCGCTCGATCCGATCACCCGCGCCGCGCTGGGGCATAAGGTACGCGAGTTGCACGACGATCTCGCGCTCACCACCGTGATGGTGACGCACGACATGGCCGAGGCGCTGCTGCTCGCCAGCCGGGTGCTGGTGATGGAGGCTGGGCGGATCGTCGCCGACGAGGCCCCGCATGCGCTGCTGGCGGGGCGCGGCGGCGAGGTGGCGCAGGGTCTCGTCGCGGTGCCGCGCGATCAGGCCGGGCGGCTGGCGCAGATGACCAGCGAGGGGGCAGCATGAACGGTTTCTGGCCGATCCTGCTGGGTCTGGGCGACGCGCTTGCCGCGCATGTCCTGCTCTCGGCGGCGGCGATCGGGCTGGGTATCGCCATGGCGCTGCCGCTGGCGGTCTGGGCGAGCCGTTCGGAGACCGTCGCGCGGGTGGCGCTGGGTTTTGCCAGCCTCGTCCAGACTATTCCCGCGCTGGCGCTGCTGGCGCTGTTCTTCCCGATCCTGCTGAGCTTGCGCGCGGTGTTCGGCGAGGGGCTGCCGACGCTGGGATTTCTCCCTGCGCTGCTGGCGCTGGCGCTTTATGCGCTGCTGCCGATCCTGCGCAATGCGGTCACCGCGCAGGCCAATCTCGACCCCGGTGTGATCGAGGCTGCGGATGGCGTCGGGATGAGCCAGTGGCAGAAGCTGCGGCTGGTCGAGGCCCCGCTCGCCGCGCCCTTCGTGATGGCGGGGATCCGCACCGCCGCGGTGTGGACCATCGGTGCTGCGACGCTGTCGACCACCATCGGCCAGCAGAGCCTGGGCGATCCGATCTTCGCCGGTTTGCAAACGCAGAACTGGGCGCTGGTGCTGGCGGGTTGCCTTGCCTCGGCCGGGCTGGCGCTGAGCGCCGACCTGTTGCTGGGGCTGATCGAGCGCGGCTTCGCGCAGCGCCGCCGCGTACTGTGGCTGGGTGGGATGGTCGCGGTGCTGCTGGGGATCGCCGCGGCGCTGGCGGCGCAATTCGCCCCGGCGCTGCGCGGCGACACGCGCGACACGGTGGTGATCGGCGCCAAGTCATTCTCCGAACAATATATCCTCGCCCGGCTGATCGGCCAGCAGCTCGAACAGGCGGGCTACGCGGTCGAATATCGCGACGGGCTGGGCTCGGCGGTGGTCCACAGCGCGGTGACCACCGGGGCGATCGACATCGCGATCGACTACACCGGCACGCTGTGGACCAACCAGATGGGCCGCGAGGACAATCCCGGACGCGAGGCAATGTACGAGGCGATCGTCGCGTGGACGCGCGACACCAGCGAAGCGCGCATTCTCGGCCGGCTCGGCTTCGAGAATGCCTATGCCTTCGCGATGCGCGAGGACCGCGCCGAAGAACTCGGGGTGCGCAGCCTCGCCGATCTCGCGCGCGTCGCCCCGCGCCTGACCGTGGGCGGCGATCCCGAATTCTTCGAGCGCCCCGAATGGGTCGCGGTGCGCGAGGCATATGGGTTGGACTTCGCCCGCCAGCGCAATTTCTCGCCCACCTTCATGTACAATGCGCTGCGCTCCGGCGGCGCCGATGCGATCAGCGCCTATACTTCCGACGGGCGGATCGCGGCGGACCGGCTGGTGGTGCTCGAGGACCCGCTAGAGGCGCTGCCCAGCTACGATGCGCTGATCCTGCTCGGGCCCGAGGCGCAGACCGATGCGAAACTGGTCGCCGCGCTCGACCCGCTGCTGGGCGCGATCGACGTCGAGGCGATGCGCGAGGCCAATCTCGAGGTCGACCGCATGGAGGACAAGCGCTCGCCCGCCGAGGCGGCGCGCGCGCTGGCGGAGCGGATCGGGCTCTAGTTGGCCTTGGTCCAGACCTGCGTCTGACAGAACGGGCCGAGGCAGCCCTTCACCTCGAGCTTGCCGCTCGACAGTCGTCGCACCACCGAGCGGTAATCCTTGCCGCTTTTGGGGTCATAGATCCGCCCGCGCCACAGATCGCCATCCTCGGTGAACGAGGTCAGCACCGGCATGCCGAGAATGCGGCGACTGCGCTTGGCGGGGTCGGGATTGTTGACATCGCGCTGGCCGGCCCCCTCGGGCGGGGGCTTGAGAAAGCGGCTGATCTTGCCGCAATAGCTGCGCCCGCACTGGCCGACCGCGATCACTGCATCCCTTTCCTCGGTCACCCAGCTGCCCGTGATCGGCGCGGCGGCGAGCGCCGGGCCGGCGGTCAGCGCGGCGGTGGCGGCGAGGGCGAGAGCGGCGAATTTCATCGGCGATTCCTTTTTGGATGACTGTCCGAGTGTGGCGGGTTGTCTAATCTTGGGGGTTTCATGCTTGCGGCGCAAATCCGGCGCCCGGCGGCCATCCGCCCCCGGACAGCGCGAACACCTTGAACAGGTCGCCCATGTCGTCGCCATGAACGAGGCGGCGATGCGCGGCCGCGACCTCCTCGGCGCGCTCGGGCGCTCTGGCACTCAGCGCCTGCGCGCGTGCTTCGATCCCGACAGCTCCCAGCCAGGCGCCTTGCGTAGTCCCCGCGATCCACGGCACGCCGGCATTCTGCGCGATCTCGGCGAGCATCGCGAAATCGACATGCGCGGTGAGATCCGCCTCGCCCGGCAGCGCCAGCGGATCGACTTTAGCATGCGCGCGCACTGCCTGCAGCGTCGATCCGGCGCGCGGCGCGAGATGGCCGTAATCGATCAACAGCGCCGCGCCTCCCTGCGTCGTCAGCCGCCGCGCAAGCTCCGCCATCGCCGCCGCGGCGCCGGGGCAGGTCTCGATCAGCGTGCCAACCGGCGCACCGCGCCAGCGCTCGGATACCGCGGCATCCATCGGCTGGGTTCCCGCGGTAAAAACGAAGGCGGCGCCCGGGACGTCAGCGGTATCCTCCGGCGCCAACGCCACCATCCGCTCGCGCCAGCCCGCCTCGGTCCGCACCAGCTGGCGCACCGGGAGCGCATCGAGAAATTCATTGGCTACCAGCAGCAGCGGACGGTCTTCGGGAAGGCTGGCGATATCGTCGTGGAACGCCGCTCCGGGCAGCGCTTCGCCTTGAACCTTGCGCAGCGCGGGCGAACCCTCGACCAGATGCACCTGCGGCTCGAGACCCTGCCCGCGCATCACCCGCAGCGCATCGCGCGCCAGAGTGCCGCGCCCCGGCCCCAGCTCGGCATAGATTGCATCGGCGGGTCGCCCCGCACGGACCCACAGATCCACCAGCCACAGCCCGACCATCTCGCCGAACATCTGGCTGATGTCGGGCGCGGTGACGAAATCGCCCGCCGCGCCGAGCGGGTCTCGCGCCGCATAATAGCGCGCATTGCTCTCGCCCATGAACCGCGCCACCGGCATCGGCCCGTCGCTGCGGATCAGCCGCGCGAAGCTCTCCGCGAGGTCGGTGCGACCGCTCCCGCTCACGCAGACTTGCGCGGCGCGGACAGTTTGTCGTCAGGTTTGCGCGTCAGGCTGTAGGCGATCACCGCCAGCCCCACCGCGATCATCGGCAGCGACAGCCATTGCCCGCGCGACAGCCCCGATTCGAGCACCACATAGGCGAGATGCGCATCGGGCTCGCGGAAGAACTCGTTGACGAAGCGCGCCACCGACACGCCGACGGTGAACACCCCGACCAGCACGCCGGGACGAAAGCGGGCGCGGGTAAGCCAGAACAGCGGCACCAGGATCGCGATCAGCAGCAGGCCTTCGAGCGCGGCCTGATAGAGCTGGCTGGGATGGCGCGCGAGCCCGAGCGGGTCGCTGGGGAACACCATCGCCCAGGGCACATCGGTGGGGCGGCCGTAGAGTTCGCCATTGATGAAATTGGCCAGCCGCCCGAAGAACATGCCGAAGGGCACGTTGACCGCGATATAGTCGCACACCCGCAGCCAGTTGAGCTGGCCGCGCCATGACACGAAGCCGATCGCCGCCAGCACCCCGAGCACCCCGCCGTGGAAGCTCATCCCGCCGCTCCACAGCTGGAACAGCTCGAGGCTGCCGAACAGTTCGGGCCGGTAGAAAGCAGCGTAGCCGAGCCGCCCGCCGAGGATGATCCCGAGCGTGCAATAGAAGAACAGGTCGTCGACATGGCGCTGCGCCATCGGCCCGCCGGGCGCGCGGACCATGCGCGACAGATGCCAGTATCCCAGCAGGATCCCGCCCAGATAGGCGAGCGAATAATAGCGTAGCTGGAAGCCGCCGATCGAGAACAGATAGGGCCTCAGCCCGAGTTCGGCCCACTGGATCGGCTCGGCGCCGGTCGCGGCGAGTAGTGACAACAAATGGATATCCCCTTAGAGACGCGCCCGAGTCCGCGCATGGAACCCCGTGCGGCGCGGCTTGTGGCATAGCGGGCGGTTTCGGGAAAGCCTGCGCATGCTGGGGCCTTGTGCCCCGGGCGGAATGCAATGATGCATTCGTCCTTTACTGGAGAGGATTTGAATACCCATGCCGACCGCGCTCGATACGACACTCGACACGATCATGAACACGCTGACCGCGCCCGGGGCCCCGGCCGAGACGGTGCCCTTCACCCGCAACGGGGTGGAAATGCCCGCGCTCAAGAACGCGCCGCCGAGCATGGTTCATTACATCGCGCATTACTGCAACGAGCATAAGGATGCCGACTTCCTGGTCGATGGCGATCACCGCCTGACCTTCGGCGAGACCTTCACCATGGCGCGCCATGTCGCTGCCGGACTGGTTCAGGAGCACGGCGTCGAAAAGGGCGACCGGATCGCGATCGGCGCACGCAATTCGGCCAACTGGATCATCACCTATCTCGGCGTGCTGATGGCGGGCGGCTGCGCCACGCTGCTCAACGGTTTCTCGACCGGCGAGGAACTGGCCGAACAGGTCGCGCTGGTCGAGGCAAAATTGCTGCTCGCCGATGGCGCCCGCTTCAAGCGGCTCGAGGGCATCGCGCTCGACGCTGAGCTGGTCCGCATCCGCCACGACCAGCCGCCGTCCAAGGGGCTCGCCACTATCTGGGGCGATCCCGCGGAAGTCACGCTGCCCGAGCTTGGCCCCGACGATCTGGCGACCATTCTCTTCACCTCGGGTTCGACCGGCCGCTCCAAGGGCGCCTATTCGGACCATCGCGGCGTGGTCCACGGGGCGATGAGCTATGCGCTGCAATCGCTGATGGCGTTCAGCTATCTCGGTTCCACCGGCAATGCGCCGACCAGCCAGGCCTGCGCCCTGCTCGCGGTGCCGCTGTTCCACGTCACCGGCGAAGTGCCGCTGTTCCTCCAGAGCTTCGCGCTGGGGCGCAAGATCGTGCTGATGCCCAAATGGGATGCGCGCGAGGCCATGCGGCTGATCGAGAAGGAAAAGGTCAGCTATTTCGCCGGGGTCCCGCTGATGACCTACGAGATGGCCAGCCATCCCGAGCGCGACCAGTTCGACATGTCGACCTGCACCAGCCTCGCTGCAGGTGGCGCCCCGCGCCCGGTCGAGCATGTCTCCAAGATCAAGGAAGCCTTCCCGACCGGCTTCCCGCTGCTGGGCTACGGGCTGACCGAGACCAACGGCGTGGGCTGCGGCAATTTCAACGAGAACTACATCGCCAAGCCCAGCAGCACTGGCAAGGCCAGCCGCCCGCTGGTCGATCTCGCGATCCTCGACGATGACGGCAACGCCGTGGCGCAGGGCGATATCGGCGAGGTCTGCATCCGCTCGGTGTGCAATTTCATCGGCTATTGGAACAATGACGAGGCGACCGAGGCGGCCTTCACCAAGGACATGTATTTCCGCACCGGCGATCTCGGCAAGCTCGACGAGGACGACTATCTCTATATCGTCGACCGCAAGAAGGACATCATCATCCGCGGCGGCGAGAACATCACCTGCATCGAGGTGGAGGATGCCATCTACGCGCATCCCGATGTCGCCGAATGCTCGGTGTTCGGCCTGCCCGACGAACGCTATGGCGAAATCCCCGCAGCGGTGTTCCTTGCCAAGCCGGGCAAGTCGCTGAGCGCCGACGAACTGCGCGACTTCCTCAAGGACCGGATCGCCCCGTTCAAGCAGCCGCAGCAGATCTGGGTCGCCGAGGAGACGCTGCCCCGGCTGGGCACGCAGAAGGTCGACAAGCGCATGGTCCGTGCGACCTATGCCAAGGATTTCGTCGACGCGTGAAATCGACCCGGCTTCCCGACCAGCGCGCGATCATCGACCGGCGCAAGCTCGCCGCCAGGATCGCGGTGCTGGCGGAAGCGGGGGTAGCTGAAGCACGCCCGCAGATAGTCGAAACGCTCCGCGAAGCGCTCGACGCAGGGCGCGCCGAACTGGCCCGGCGGCTTGAGGCCCAGCCATCTGCCGGCCATGCCTGCGCCAATGGCCATGCCTTCTTGATGGATCAGCTCGTCCGCGTGCTGTTCGACCATGTCACCACCCATCTCTACCCCGCCGCCAACCGCAGCTCCGCCGAACGGATCGCGATCATGGCGGTGGGCGGCTACGGCCGCGCCGAGATGGCGCCGCATTCCGATCTCGACATTGCCTTCCTGACCCCGCAGCGCAGCGCGCCATGGTGCGAGCAGGTCATCGAGGCGATGCTCTATCTGATGTGGGACCTCGGCCTCAAGGTCGGCCATTCGAGCCGCTCGGTCGACGAGGCGACGCGGCTGGCGCGCGAGGATCTCACCATCCGCACCGCTCTGCTTGAGGCGCGCTATGTGTGGGGCGATGAGGCACTTTACGACGAGGCGGCGCACCGCTTCTGGGCCGAGGTCGCGCGCGGCACCGGGCGCCAGTTCGTGCGCGAAAAGCTGGCCGAACGCGACGCGCGCCACCGCCGGATGGGCGACAGCCGCTATGTCGTCGAACCCAATATCAAGGAGGGCAAGGGGGGCTTGCGCGATCTCCAGACGCTCTACTGGATCGGCAAATACCTCCACCAGGTCCGCAGCGCGTCGGAACTGGTGGATGTCGGCCTGTTCACCAGCGACGAATACCGCAGCTTCCGCCGCGCCGAGCGGTTCCTGCTGGCGGTGCGCTGCCACCTCCACCAGATCACCGGGCGCGCGGAGGACCGGCTGACCTTCGATTTCCAGCGCCAGATCGCCGAGCGGATGAAGTTCGCCGACCGTCCGGGCAAAAGCGCGGTCGAGCGCTTCATGCAGTTCTACTTCCTCCAGGCCAATCGCGTCGGCAGCCTGACCGGCGTGTTCCTGTCGCATATCGACGACCAGCTCGCGCAGAAGAGCCAGCGCAGCGGCTTCTTTGCAGGGTTCCGTGCCCGCCCGCGCGAGGTCAAGGGCTACCGCGTTCACGGCGGCAGGATCGCAGCGCCCTCGGACGACTGGTTCCGCAAGGATCCGGTACGGCTGATCGAGCTGTTCCAGCTCGCCGAAGCCGAACAGCTCGAGATCCATCCCCAGACCATGCGCCAGGCGAGCCGCGACAGCGGGCAGATCGACAATAGCGTGCGCGAGAGCCCGCGCGCCAATGCGCTGTTCCTCGAGCTGCTGGCGGGGCGCAAGGACCCCGAAGCCGTGCTGCGGTGGATGAACGAGGCCGGGGTAATGGGGCGCTTCGTGCCCGATTTCGGCCGCGTCAACGCGCAGATGCAGTTCAACATGTACCACCATTACACGGTGGACGAGCACACCATCCGCGCGATCGGACTGCTCAGCCGGATCGAGAAGGGCGAACTCAAACAGGACCATCCGCGCGCCTCGCACCTCATCCACAAGGTTTCGAGCCGCCGCGTCGCCTATGTCGCGGCGCTGCTCCACGATATCGCCAAGGGACGCGGCGGCGATCATTCGCTGCTCGGCGCCGAGGTGGCGCAGGAATTGTGCCCGCGGTTCGGGCTGACCAGTGCCGAAACCGATCTGGTCGCCTGGCTGGTGCGCGAACACCTGCTGATGAGCGCCACCGCCTTCAAGCGCGACCTGACCGATCCCAAGACGATCGAGGATTTCGTGGCGAAGGTGCAGGGGGTCGAGCGGCTGCGCCATCTCGCCATTCTCACCGCGGTCGATATCCGTGCGGTCGGGCCCGGCGTGTGGAACAGCTGGAAGGGCCAGCTGCTGGGCGAGTTGTTCGACACCGCGCAGGAGCGGCTGCGGCTGGGCCATGCGCGGCACGGGCGCGATGTCCGCGTCGCGGCCAAGCGCGAGGAGGTCGCCGAACTGCTCGGCGAGCGCGCGGAACTGGCCAGTGGCATCGGCACGCGCTTCGACGATTCCTACTGGATCGCCGAGGCGCCCGATATCATCGCGCTCAATCTGGTGCATTTCGAAGCGGCGCGGAACGCCGATCACAAGCTCTCGATCCATTGCGAATATTACGAGGAGCGCGGCGCGACGCTGGTGACCGTGATCGCCGCCGACCATCCCGGGCTGTTCTACCGCATCGCCGGCGGCATCCATCTGGCGGGCGCCAACATCATCGACGCGCGAATCCACACCACCCGTTCGGGCTGGGCGGTCGACAATTTCCTGGTCCAGGACCCGCATGGCCGTCCGTTCTGCGAGGCCAGCCAGCTCGAGCGGATCGAGGGTTCGATCGAGGATGCGCTCGCCAACCGCATCGCGCTCGAGCCGCGGCTGGCGCAGCGCCCGCTGCCGCATCACCGTTCCAAGGCCTTCGACATCGATCCGCGCGTGGTGTTCGACAACAAGGCGTCGAACCGCTTTACCGTGATCGAGGTCAATGCGCGCGATCGCTCGGCGCTGCTCAACCGGCTGGCGCGGACGCTGTTCGAGGAAGGGCTGGTGGTCCATTCGGCGCATATCACCGCCTATGGCGAGCGCGCGGTCGATACCTTCTACATCACCGACGTCACCGGCTCGAAAATCACCGGCGAGGCGCGGTTGACGCGGATCGAGGAAGCGCTGCTCGAAGCCGGAAGTGATGCATTACAGGCACGGTTGGAAGAAGCCTAACTGCTGTTTGTCGGGCGACTCTTGCAACTTCCGTGCGCGCAGCTACGAATGCGCGCCATAAAACATAAAAAAATAAAAGTTAAA
>NZ_LZRP01000002.1 GCF_001678665.1 Erythrobacter sp. QSSC1-22B | reverse complement strand
GGCCAGGTAGACGAGAATGGCTTGAGAGTCGCGCAGCAGAACATCGCCATCGACCAGCACGGGTATCTCCCCGAACGGGTTCCGAGCTATGAAGTCCTTGGTCCTGTGCTCGCCGTCAAGGAAGGCAACTGGGCGCAGAGTGTAGGGTTGTCCGATCAGCGCGAGGAATAGACGGACCTTGTAGCAATTTCCGGACAGTTCGAGATCATAGAGTTGCATAAATCAAACCCCTTTTTTGGATTGTCCCGAACGATCGGTACATAGCTTCTGCGTGGATGTCGAGGGCATTTCAAAGGCAAAGGGCCCTTCTGGTAAACTGACTGCGATTTCAGGAAATCGGCCGGAAACGCCGGCAGCAAGGCTGCACAGGCTTGCCGGCGTCGCGCCAACATCGTGCCGAACCATGACCAATGAGGTTCCGGATCAGAAGCAGCGCGTCGAGGATCAGAGGGCGTGTTCGACGTTCCTGTCTTGGAGGGCGCCCAGCTGCTCGCGCCCGCCAAACCCGAACACGTCCATGGCAAGGACGCCGTAAGTCGTGCTCTGGTGCAGTCGCAGGCTGCCGAGGGGGGAATCGCCCGCCCCCAGCGCGACGAACAGCGGGTGAATATGATCCATTGTAGGATGATTTCGCCGTCCAGATGGGCCGGTGTTGACCGCCCGGAGCACGGCATCCACATCGCCTTCCCTAATCTTTCGAGCAATCCATTCCGCAAAGTCGCTGACCCAACCTTCGCGCGGAGCATTTAGGCGGAAACCGCTACGAAAAAATTCTGAAAGTTTGTGCGTCAGGTTACCCGATCCGATAATCAGCACATTCTTCTCCCGCAAAGATGCCAGCATCTCACCCAACTGGAAATGCCAGCGCGGGCTTTCACGCATGCTGATGGAAACCTGGACCACCGGAATATCGGCTGCCGGATAGATCAGGTGCAGCGGTATCCATGCGCCATGGTCGAAACCGCGGTTCTCCTGCAAGCCAGCTTCGAAGCCATTTTCATGTGCGAGTTCGACGATCTCGGCTGCGAGAGCAGAGCTACCCGGCGCCGGGTATGGCACATCGATGCCGCCGGGGGGCGTCCACCCCATCACCCTATTCTGTTGAAAAACTCTGAAGGCCACTCTGTCGGATCATAATCGAACCCTTAACGCCGTACGAACGGCAAGAAGCTGCCCGTTAAGATAAAGCGCTTCACGTCGGCGACGGGACGATCGCCCCCGAGATTGAGGCGGTGCTGCCGCTCGCCGACGGTGCGGAGGCCCATCGTCGCATCGAGGCCCCGGGGCTCACGCACAAGTTTGTCCGCGACCATCAATCCTGATTTGTCGTCCCCCGGAGTTCAAACATGCCTCATGCTCGCGACAGTACCGTCAACCTCGCGTACGACGTGATGGCGAAGGCTCACCGTTACTCGTCATCGTCGGCACCTCCGCCGATCGGGGCCTCTGGAGCCAGGTTCGTGGAACGCTCGCCGGCCAGTTTCGTACGATCGCCGTTGACATTCGCGATTACGGGCAAAGCAGCCTCGCGACCGAGCCCCAAGGGGCAAATAAGATCTTATTTGCGAGAAGCGACATTTTCGAAGCGCAGGTTGAGAGAACCGCGCCAACGGCCGGTTTCGGCATGCGCGCCGCAGGCATGAAGGGCATCGTTCACAGCAAAAGTGGCTATCGAAATAAGGTGCTAATGTGCGGGGGTTTTGATCCGCGCGCGGGTTCCTACCGCGACGGCTATGATGACAAACGCACCGAACGTGATTACCTCGCCGTCCCAGGTCTCGCCGAATAGCGTCGTCGCAAAGCCGATCGTCAAGAACAGCTGGAGCAGTTGCACCTGCGAGGCCCGGGCAATCCCGGCTAGAGCCAGTCCGCGGTAAAAGGCGAAGAACCCTACGAGTTGAGAGATCACGGCGAGATAGGCGAAGGCTGCAAGGGCGGGAATCGGTGTGCCCAGCGGAGGCGAGGGCACCAGGAAGCCAAGAGGTATAAGGATGGGTAGGCTCACCACGAGGGCCCAGCAAGCGACGGACCAGCCCTTAAGCGTACGTGCAGCCAGTCCCCCATAGGCGTATCCTATCGCTGCCGCGATGATGGCAAGCAGCAGCCAGACGTGCCCGAAGGCCAGCCCTTCTTCTGCCTGCCGCAGCACAAACACGAGTGTCAGTACGGTGCCCGCGACCGCCGCAGCCCAGAACACCAAGGATGGTCGCTCGTTGCCTATTACGACGCCGCAGACGGCTGTAGCCAGAGGCAAAAGGCCAACAACGACCGCCCCGTGACTGGCCGACACGCTCTGCATGCCTAGAGTTGTAAAGAATGGAAATCCAAACACGGTCCCCATGGCACAGGCGGCTATATATGCCCATTGCCCTCCTTGGGGGCGAGAGGGCCTGAAGGCTACGAGGATGGTCGTGGCAAGTGCGGCGGCCACGAGGACGCGCCAAAGCGCGACCTGTGCCGGTTCGAGCGCTGTGATCGCCAAACGCGTCATCGGCAGTGTGAGGCTGAACGCGAGCACGCCAAGGAATGTCAGGCCAAGCCCGGGAATGAGGTCTCGCCGCGTCGTCACCGAGGCGAGTCCAGAACAAACTCGCGTACGAAGCCGCGCACGTCAAGTTCAGCTTCGGGTCCGACGAGGGGTGCGAGCCCAACGAACTGCCGTAGCCCTACCTGACCTGCAGTTCCGGTTTCTGGCAGGACCACCCGCTCCAACAGGTCACCGAGAGCGTGTTCTATACTAAGCTTGATCTGGGTTGCATCGTCCCATGCTTCCAAGGCCAGAGCCACGTTGCATCGTGGCACTAGGTCGATATCGTTCACAAATAAGCCCCTACCGTCGCGAAGACGGTCGATGTAGTTCCGGTGAAGGACGCGGAAGACTTCCACTTCCAGCTGTTCGTTGAAACGCAATTCGACGCTGCACAGAGATCAAGGGCATCAGTCAGCTTGCCGTAACCAATCTACAACCTCGTCGGCGCTTTGATCCGGCGGGAAAACTGGATAGAAAACATGCTCGATTGCGCCGCCACGCGCGATGAGCGTGAGACGCTTGATAAGCTCCATTCCCGCGACTTCGAATGTTGGAAGATCGAGGGCTTGGGCAAAACGAAGGTTCTGGTCGCTGAGAACTTCGAACGGAAGGTGCAATCGTGTCACCATCTCGCGTTGATAGTCTGAAGACTGCGTGCTGATCCCGAACACGCCCGCTCCAAGTGCCTTAAGTTCGGCGCGATGGTTTCGAAAGGAACAGGATTGCGGCGTGCAACCGCATGCACCGGGAATGGCGTCCCACCATCTGATAGTGGCTTATCTGGCATCCCGGTCATGGGGTAGCAATAGATGATGGTGCGGCCCGGTGGTAAATCGTGCAACCCGACCAAGCGGCCAGCGGTCGATGGGAGGCATATGGTCGGCAAAACCCTCCCTTGGAGTCCATCGCAAGCTCCGTCATCAATGGGAAGTGGCAAGTTCGCAGGAAGGTCGGTCAAAGAATTCAAATCGAGCCCCCTTTCATGGTTCGTCAATAGCTGGCTCAGCGCCAGCGGAGTCCCCTTTGAGCCGCCGCGACCAATCCTCGACGGTCCGGGTTTCCAGGCGCCGTTCCGCATAGTGCCGCCAGTTCTCGGGTAGATGGGCGAGCGCCGCCATCGCGGCGAGTTCGTCATGGTTGAGGGGATCGACATAAAGCGTGCGCCACAAACGGCGGAGCGGCCATTCCGGCGAGCGGCGATCGATGAGACGCAATTCGTCGCCAGGCGCGACGCTGCCTTCTTCCAACACCCTATAATACCAGCCGGTGCGGCCCGTCTTCTGCACCCGTATCGCCATGTCGGGAACGCCAAACCGGGCGTTGAGCTTCCAGCAGGGCTGACGCCCCTGCGACACCTCGATCAGGGCATCGCCGAGCCCGAAGATATCGCCGATCGCGACCTTGGCCTCGTCCAGGCCGGTAGTGGACATGTTTTCTCCGAACGCTCCAGGCCGGGCAAGGAGAGGAACATCGCCGATCTCCTCGCGCCAGAACGGATAATGCTCGAACGGATAGTGGTGAACGGCCTTGTCCGGTCCGCCATGGTGTTTTCTGTCACCCTGGGCGTCGCCTTCAAGGCCTTCCCGGCCCAGCAACAGTCGCCCGTCGACGCAATGCTTGTCGATGCCGCTCGGCGCGCCCCGATCGCCGAGCGGCGCGACCTGACCGATCAGCAGATGATCGAGGTGGACGGTCATCGCTCGAGTCCATCCAGCCATTCAGAGAACATGCGCCGTGCTGCCTCGCGAAGCGCGGGACCGACGCGAGCACAATCGTCGCGCAGGTTGCGCGGATCAATACCGGCGGCGGCAAGCTCGACAGTATGGCCGATGAACCAGCGTTCCAGACCGGTGCAAGCGTTGACCTCGGGGTGGAACTGAACGGCGAGAATGTTGGAACCAAGCGCGAATGCCTGATTTCGGCAATGCGGCGTCGCCGCGAGAGCCTCCGCCCCTTCCGGCATTGCGAAAGTGTCGCCATGCCAGTGCAGCACCGGCACGTCACTCAAATGACGCAGCGGGCTTTTGCGTCCGGACTCGGTTAACGAAAGTTCTGAAAAGCCGATCTCCTTTTCGGCCATCGGAGAGACTCCTGCGTCCAGCGCGATTGCAATCTGTTGCGCACCAAGACAGATGCCAAGAGTCGGACGATTCTCGGCAAGACGGGTTCGCAAAAGATTGATTTCCTCGGCGAGGAACGGATAGGCACTCGTCTCATAAACACCGATCGGCCCCCCGAGCACGATAAGCAATTCAGTCAGGAGCGGGTCGAGCGTCCAGAGATCATGCACGCCCACATCGTAATAGTGGATCTTGTAACCGGCGCTCGCCAAAACGGCTTCAAAGGTGCCCAGATCCTCGAAATCAATGTGCCGTATCGCAACTGCCGTTTTCAGCAAAAGTCTTTCCCCGCCTTGGCACCCGGTCAGCGCAGCGCCGACAAATCGGCACCGTGATTGATGTGATAGGCCGCTCCGTCGATAACCATGGCGGGAACGGACTTGACACCCGCTTTCTCGGCTTCACCGATGCGGCCTTTATCCTCGCCGAGGTGGACCACTTCGACATCGTACTTGCCGGCATCCAGTGCCTCCGCGAAGCGGCGCTCCGCATCGACGCAGACCGGGCAACCTGCGTGGTAGAAAATTGCTTTCTTGGCCATCTCGAATACTCCTTCATTCCTCCGCCGCAGCGGGATCGCTGCAAGGCGCACACTATGAAATACCCGTCATCCGGCCTATTAAAAAGAGCCAGTTATAAGAATCATGGTAGGCCGGATGGGCAAGGGCAGCAAAATCACTATCGAATTGTCGGAGGACGGCGGACAGCCGGTCTTCATCAATCTTGCGTCTTCCATCATACGCGATATCGAGCGTGGTCGGTTGAAACCTGGAGACGCCCTGCCGGGCACGCGATCGCTCGCCAAGAGTTTGAAACTCAACCGTAACACCGTCGATGCGGCCTATCAGGAGCTGACGCTGCAGGGCTGGCTTGTCGCCAAGCCGTCGCGAGGAACCTTCGTTGCCGACGATCTTTCTGAATCCAAACCATCGTACGGCAAGAGACATATCCGCGCCCCGGCCGATAGCGGTGCATCAGAAGCGACGACACGGCCACTACTGCACCTTTCCGATGGTCTTCCGGACCCAAGGATCATGCCGGGTGTTGAACTCGCGCGCGCCTTTCGCCGGGCGCTAATATCGCCCTCCTTTCTCTCCGGCTCCGGCTATGGCGATCCCCGCGGAAGCATCGCTCTGAGGACGTCTCTTGCCGACTATCTGATGCAGGAACGCGGATTGACCGCCGCTCCGGAGAATGTGCTGGTGACGCGCGGCAGCCAGATGGCGCTCTTTCTGGCTGCCGGTGCCGTTCTCGAACCGGGTCAGGCGATCGCGGTCGAGGAGCCCGGCTATCCGCTCGCCTGGTCCGCTTTCCGCGCAGCCGGTGCGCGAGTGATCGGCGTACCGGTCGGCGCTCAGGGTCTGGATGTCGAGCATCTCGCCCGCCTCGCCGAACGCGAGCCAGCCCTCAAGGCTGTTTATCTCACGCCGCATCATCAATACCCGACGACAGTAACACTGGGTGCGGGCCGGCGTCTTAGGCTCCTGCAAATCGCCCGTCAGCACGGCTTGGCAATTCTTGAAGACGATTACGACCACGAATGCCGTTTCGAGGGCCGCCCGGTATTGCCCCTCGCGGCGCGCGCCGATCCCGAACTGTCCGTCGTCTATGTCGGCTCCCTATCCAAGCTGCTCGCCCCGGCCGTGCGGATTGGCTATGCGGTGGCAAAGCCAGCTCTCCTTGAGCGAATGGCGGATCATCGTGAGGCGATCGACCGACAAGGTGATCTCCCGCTGGAACAGGCGCTGGCCAATCTGATCGACGACGGCGAACTGCGCCGCCATGCTCGCAAAGCCAGAAGAATTTACAAGGCGCGGCGCGATTTCCTTGCCGTCGAACTCGACCAGCAGCTCGGCGAAGCGGTTTCGTTCGACATCCCAGCCGGCGGCTTGGCGATCTGGTTGAGGCTGGGCGACGATCTCAGCGCCGAAACGTGGGCGGGCAAAGCGGCGCAGGCCGGCCTGGCGGTCGCACCGGGAACGCGCTTCGTGCTCGATACAGCGATCGCCCCCGAAGCCTTTCGCGTGGGCTATGCCAGTCTGGATGATACCGATCTGCGTCGGGCGGTTACATTGCTCAGACAAACTCGGCCTTGAACCCGCTTTATCCGCGCCCTTGCTTGATGTCCCACTCGGTCACTCCGCGGGCTGATCAATAGAAGTCCGCGACATCTCTTGACCTATTTCGATAGTTGGGTCGTCCGGTGGAATGGTCGGGGCGGTAGACATTGGCGAGAATGGAGACGGCGCGGGCCATCTCCTTTCCTGGTAGGGTGAAGGGAAGCCGAATAAACCGCTCGAACGCTCCGCCAATCCCGAAGCGCGGTCCGGCTGCCAGATGCAAGCCCAGCTCTCCGCACTTATCGCCAAGCCCTGTGGCGATCGGCCGAGGCAATTCGGCCCACAAAGAGAGCCCTCCCTCCGGCCGATGGGCCCGCCAGCTCGGTAGCGCATCTCTCACAATCCCTAGCAGGTAATCGCAGCGGCCGCGCAACAGCGTGCGGCGCGCGTCCAGCGCTCCACCGTCGTCGAGTAGTAACTCCGCGGCCGCGAGCTGCTCGAGTATCGGTACACCGAGATCGAGCGAAGCGCGGGCCTCTACCAGCTTTTTGATCAGATCGGGATGCGCTCTGATCCAGCCAATCCTCAGTCCGCCCCAGAAACTCTTGCTCATCGATCCAAGTCTAACAATGTGATGCGCATCTTGCGGTTTCGGGAAACCTGGCTCGTTGCCCAGCCACAGATCCCGCATCGTTTCATCATAAACGATGATCGTGTCGCTCCCTGTCGCTTGGGTCGTCAGACGTTGGCGGGTAGTAGCCTGCATCACCAGACCCGTGGGATTATGGTGGTCTGCGATGATATAGGCCAGCCTGGGCGCTTCACCGCGCATCGCCGCCATGATCGCTTCGTCGTCCCATCCCGATGGCGTCAGGGGCACCGGCAGCGGACGACAGCCTGCTGCAAGGATGGCGTCGATGGCATTCGGATAAGTGGGATGGTCGATGAGCACGCGGTCGAGGGGACGCACGAATGTTCGAAGCAACAACGCCAGGCCGTTCTGTGCGCCGTGGGTTGCCATCACATGGTTGCAGGAGGTGGCGAGTCCTTCACGGCGATAACGCTCCGCCACCGCTTCACGGAACTCTCGGCAACCCAAAGGTTCGTAGCCATGTCCCGGGAAATACGCGGGCAGCGCGGCGAGCGCCTTGGCGTAAGCGGCGTGAACCTGCGGTCCGGCGGGCATGGTGGCGGTCGCAAAGTCGATCACCCCGCTTTCCCGGTCGTGGGTCAGCAGGGCGCCGCCGCGCGACGATGCCGAAGGCAGCGCAGTCAGCGCGCCCGAGCGTTCATGCTTTTGCACAAAGCCGTCATTTTCGAGCTGCGCGAACGCCGCGCTGACCGTGGTACGGCTGATCCCCAGCGCTTTCGCGAGGCTGCGCTCGCCTGGCAATCGCACCGCAAGCGGCAGGCGGCCATCGAGGATGAGCAGACGCAACCCCACCGCCAGAGCTTGGTAAGCCGGGCCTACAGTCGCCTGTCGCCAAGAGCCGAGACGCCGCAACAGGGAAGATGCGCTGATGATGCGTGTAGCCATGAGGCCAGCATCGTCTAACTGGCTATGGAATTCAATGCCAGAAGGAAGCATTCGCAGGTGCATGATCCGGCGGCTTATCCAGCTCTATCTTGGCCTCATCGCCTATGGCCTTTCACTCGCTCTGATGGTGCGCGCTGATCTCGGACTCGATCCATGGGACGTCTTTCATCAGGGATTGGCCCAGCACAGCGCCTTGAGCTTTGGGATGATCGTCAACGCAGTCGGCGTTCTCGTCTTGCTGCTATGGATTCCGCTGCGTGAGAAACCTGGGATTGGAACGATCAGCAACGTAATCGTCATCGGTACGGTCGCCGATATTTGTCTCGCGCTTTTGCCGCCGATGAGTTCGCTGCCGCTGCGTCTGTCGATGCTGGTTTTCGCTATAATACTCAATGGCGCGGCGAGCGGCGCCTATATTGGCGCGGGACTGGGTCCGGGACCCCGGGACGGACTGATGACCGGCCTTGTCAAGCGGACCGGCTGGGCTGTGCGATGGGTCCGCGGTGGAATCGAGGCGATCGTGCTCGCGGGGGGCTGGCTGCTCGGCGGGACCGTAGGATTGGGGACTGTCGTATATGCACTCGCGATCGGACCATTGATACAATTCTTCCTGCCGATCTTGACCGTCGGTAAGGGCGCGTCATCGTCGTCACGAAACGCGGCCGATCAGGCAGCATGTCCGGACAACACACCGCGTCGCTTCTGTAGCTGTGCAACGTGTGAGGACAAAGAATAATGGTGCACCCGACTGGATTCGAACCAGTGGCCTTCGCCTTCGGAGGGCGACGCTCTATCCAGCTGAGCTACGGGTGCATACCTTGGTGCAACTGCTTACGTGGTGCTTACGTGAGGAATATCAGCTTTCCAAGCACTTCGGACCGATCATAGTAAGTCGTTGTTTATTCTTCCTCTTTCGTCGTTCCTTTTTCAACACCCACCCTTGACATCAGCCTTCGGAGGGCAGCGCTCTATCCAGCTGAGCTACGGGTGCATGCTGGCCAGACGGTGGAGCGGCGCTCTAGCAAAGCGTATCCGCTCGCGCCAGCGCTTATCGCGGGGTTACCCCGCGGTCAGCGTTAGCGATTTGGCAAGCTTGCGGGGCTAGCCCTGCAAGGGTGATGAACGCGCTCCGCCATGAATTCGACCTCGCCCACGCCACCATGCTGCCGCCGCTCGGCGACGCAGGACAGGCGGCGGTGCAGGGACCGCCCGCCGACGAGCTCGCCCAGCATCTCGCTGCGCGCTGGGATGCGCTGCACGACGCCGCCGATGCGGTGGCGCAGCTTGCCCAGCTGGCCCACGAAAACCCCGTCGGCGCGATCGCCTCGCTTCCGGCGCGCGCGGCACAAACCGGGGGCTGGCGCTGCGATGCGGTGGCCAACGGGATCGACGACCTGACGCTGGTGATGCAGACCGGCCTGCGCGCGTTGATCGCCGCCGCCGACGAGGGGCGCGACACCACCGCCGCGGCGCTGACGCTGTGGCGCGAATTCCACGTCGCGCGGCAGGCGATCTGCGCCTTCGTCGAGCCCGAGCTGGCCGCCGCCTAAGCGCCCGGCTGAAGGGCCCGTAGCCGCGGGCCAGCTCCCGCGAGCTTGACGAAGTTGCCTTTTTGTTCCAGCGCTGCGGCATGGCCGAATCGCTTGCCCCCGCACTCACCCGCTCGCCAACCCCCGCCCTCGACACCGAGGCCGCGACCGCCAAATCGGTGTGTCGCGGAATCGCGCGGCTGTTCGCGCGCAACGACATCTGGTGCCTGCCCGAAATGCCGCTGCGCAATGGCCGGCACGCCGATCTGATGGGGGTCGACCCCAAGGGCCGCGTGATCATCGTCGAGATCAAGGTCCAGCGCGGCGATCTGCTGGGCGATGGCAAATGGCCCGATTATCTCGACCATTGCGACCGCTTCTACTGGGGGGTGCCACCCGCGCTGGATCGCGGACCGCTCGAGAGCGCGGATTACCGCCCCGATTGCTGCGGGATCATCGTTGCCGATGGCTATGACGCCGAAATCCTGCGCCCCGCCCCGCTGAACCCGCTTGCCGCAGCACGGCGCAAGGTCGAGGTCGAACGGCTGGCGCGCGCCGCGCTGCGACGTCTGACCGTGGGGGGTGATCCCGATTGCGCGCCCTGGGGCCAGAGCGAGTAGCCGCAGCGAAGGGGCTCCGTGAGCAACCGGCTCGGGCACCACTAAACCCTGTCCTGCCCGGGTGGATTGCGGCATAGGCGGGGCCGCCATGCTCGCCGCCATCCTTCTCTCCACCGTCGCAATGACGCTGATCGTCGCGCTGCGCTATCTCGCGACCAGCGGGTTCTTCGCCTGGGTGACCACACGGCGGATGCCCGAATACCACGCCAAGCTCGGCCCGCAGATGCGCCGCGAGATCCTCTGGTCGCTGGCATCGGCGGCGATCTACGGGATTCCTGCCGGGATAGTCGGCTGGGGCTGGCAGGAGCGCGGCTGGACGCAGATCTACAGCGGCTCGCAGGACCTGCCGCTGTGGTACCTGCCGCTCTCGGTGCTGCTCTATCTGTTCGCGCACGACACCTGGTTCTATTGGTCGCACCGCTGGATGCACCGTCCGCGGCTGTTCCGCTCGATGCACGCGGTCCACCACGCCAGCCGTCCGCCGACCGCCTGGGCGGCGATGAGCTTCCACCCCTACGAGGCGCTGACCGGGGCCTTCGTGATACCGCTGCTGGTGTTCGTGATCCCGATCCATGTCGCCATGCTGGGCCTCGTGCTCGGGATCATGACGGTGATGGGGGTGACCAATCACATGGGCTGGGAGATGTTTCCGCGCCGGCTGGTTCATTCGGGGTTCGGAGGTTGGCTGATAACCGCCAGCCACCATCAGCGGCATCACGAAGAATACCGCTGCAATTACGGGCTCTATTTCCGCTTCTGGGACAGGGTCTGCGGCACCGACAAGGGTTTGAGCAACGCCATATGAAAATTGCCGGTATCCTGCTTGTGCTGCCGATGGCAGCGCTGGCCAGCGCCGCGGGACATCCCCACTCGGGGACCGATGTCACCGTCACCGTCACTCAGGTGCGCAGCGCCAACGGGCTGGTTCGCGCCTGTATGACCGGCGATCCGGCGCGCTTTCCGCAGTGTCGCACGGGGACGCTATCGTATCGCGCAGTGGTCGATGCGCATCCGGGCCAGGTCACCGTGACCTTCCCCGATGTCGCCCCGGGGCGCTATGCGATCGCGCTGCTCCACGACGAAAACGGCAATGGCAAGGCCGATCGCGCGCTGGGCATGATGCCCAAGGAAGGCTTCGGCTTCTCGCGCGATGCCAAGGTCCGGATGGGGCCGCCGCGCTTCGATGAAGCGGTCTTCGAGGTCGCCGATAGCCCCAAGTCGATGGCCATCAAGATGCGCTACATGCTCTGACTGCCCGCCGCGGGACAATGGCGCCCGACGGTTAGCGATATGTTTACCACGGCCCGTCACAACCGAAGCTGCAGACCACCCATGCCTTCAAGGCAAGCTTTTCAGGGGCAGCAGCGACGATGGACAGGCTAGGCGGTATTTTCGGCTCGCGCGGAGCGTATGACGACGAGCCCGACTATTCCGGTCCCGACTTTTCGGGCGAGGATACGTCCGGCCCCGACTTCCATGACGATGAGGATACCATCGATGCGTCGCCGCCCTCGCCCGTCGGGCAGGACGAGCGCCGCATGCAGGTGCGCGCCTACAACCACTGGGCAAGCCTGCTGGCCGATCGCAATTTTCCCTCGATCGAGGATCTCGATCCCGCCTCGCTGAAGGACTTCGGGCCCTATTCGGTGCTGCTCGATTTCACCCAGGGGGTAGACGATCCAGCGATCCAGTATCTGGGCGAGCAACTGGCGCAGGAATGCAGCGCCCAGGATGCGCGCCATGCGATCGACGCGGTCTCCGAAATCCCCGCGCGCTCGCTGCTGAGCCGCATCACCGACCATTACATGCAGATCCTCGCCAATCAGGCGCCGATCGGTTTCGAGGCCGAATTCGTCAACCAGCGCGGCGCCACCGCGCTCTATCGCGGCATCCTGCTGCCCTATTCGAGCGACGACGAGACGATCGATTTCATCTTCGGGGTGATCAACTGGAAGGAAGTCGCCGACCAGCAGACCGCCGACGAATTGCTGCTCGAGATCGGCCAGGCGCTCCAGGCCGACGCCGCGGCGGATGCCGAGGACGATGACGCCGAGGAAGAACGCCACACGATCGCGCATGACGTGCTCGTCCTGAAACAACCGGTCCTGTTGCATCGCGAAGCCGACCAACTGCCCGTTCCCGCGTTCGGTGGCGCTGCCGCCAGCGACTGGCCCACGCAGGAGTGGGACGACGAAGAGGGCGAGGATGAGGATGAGGGTCCGGCCCAGAGCGAATGGAACCGCACCGCCATCGGCGAAACCGCGCGGGACTACGGTCTCGACGATGATTACGACGAACCCGAGCCCGAGGATGTCGATGACGTCGTCGATCCGCTTGCCGACGACAGCGTCGGGGTCGGGCTGTCCGCGCTGATCGGACGCGGGACCAAGCCGCGCCCGACGCTCGAAATGCCCTCGGCCTATCCCGGGGAAGACGAGTCTGCGGTGCCGCAGGCCTACGAGCCCGAAGAGCCGCAACCCGAAGTCAGCTTCGTCCCAGCTGCACCGCTTCCCACCGCCAGCGATTCTGCGGGAGATGGCAATTCCGATAGCGCCGCATTCGCCACCGATCACGGCGACGACGAACCTGAATCGGCGCCCGCGACCACGCCCGAGAGTCCGGGCGAGGCCGCAGGTCTCTACGACTGCCTCGCCGAAGCGCGCGAACTGGCGCTGGTCGCGAGCTCGAGCGAGGACCGCAGCCGCGATGCGCTCTACCGCGCGGTCGGCCGCGCCTATGATTTCAGCATCGAGGCGGTCGCCGATCCCGAGGGCTTCCAGGAGCTCGTCGCCGACAGCGGGCTCAAGGTCCAGGAACGCGCGCCGATGACCCCGGTGGTCAAGCTCGTGTTCGGCGCCGATTACGACAAGACCCGGGTGACCGAATACGCCGCGGTGCTGAGCCATGCGCATCGCCTGCAGGTGGAGCGCGGTTCACTCGCGCGCTATCTCGGCGAGGCCGAGGGCGGGCTCAAGGGCGTGGTCCAGGCCGAACGCCGCGCGCGCCGCGAGGAAGCGGGCGAGAAGGTCGACGACGCCGCAAGCGTGCGCGAATCGCTGGCCAAGAAGCTGCGCGCGATCGAACCGCTCGCCTTCGACGACCTCGCCCCCGAAGGCTGCGAGTTCGCGCTGGTGATGGTCCGCCGCACCGAGGAGGGCGAATTGCTGGTGGTGGGCGAGATTCCCGAGGATGTCCCGCTGCTCGAACGCGCCGCGCGCAAGCTGCTGGGCTGAACGATCCGAGGTCGGGGCTATCCAGCCGCGAATCGCCAAGCTAGCGCGCTGCGATGGCCCTGTTTCCGACCAAACCCGTCCGCATCCAGCCCTATTTCGGCTATCGCAACCGCCACCGGCTGATGATCTCGGCCCGCGCGCTGCGTGCTCCGCGGCCCGGCTTCGAGCGAAGCGGCCGCCTGCGCGCGGTGCGCACCATGCTGGCGCAATTCGCCTCGCACGAAGTGGCCGACCTGCCGGTCGAGCTGGAGCTCCAGCATCGCGACGGGCGTCGCTTCCAACACCGGGGCGTGACCGATCACGAGGGCTTCGTTCATTTCGACGTGCCGCTCGAGCCCGCATGGGAGCTCAATGCGAACAGCCAGTGGGAGGTGGTCACCTTCCGCTGGAACAATGGCGAAGGCCGGCAAAGCGTCGAGGGGCACATTCTGGCGCCGGGCAGCCATGCATCGCTCGGCGTCATCTCCGATATCGACGACACCATCATCGAGACCGGGATCACCGGGAGTTGGCGCAAGATCGCGCGCAACTGGCGCCGGGTGGTGATGGAACTGCCCGACGACCGGCTGCTCGTCCCCGGCGCGGATGTGTTCTACAACGCGCTGGGTGGCGGCGCCGTGCTCGACGCCGGCGAGACGCATACCGGCGACCGGCTGGCCGCGACGCACCATCCCTTCTTCTATGTCTCCTCGAGCCCGTGGAACCTGTTCTCCTATCTGGTCGCCTTCCAGAAGAGCCGTGGCCTGCCGCTAGGCCCGCTGATGCTGCGCGACTGGGGACTGAATCGCGAAACCTTCGGCAGCGGCAGCCACGGCGCGCACAAGATCGCGGCGATCGCCGGCATCATCGAGACCTATGAGTCGATGCAGTTCGCGCTGATCGGCGATGATTCGCAGGGCGATCTGACCGCCTTTGCCGATGTGGTCGCAAGCCATCCCGGGCGGGTGCGCGCGGTCTTCATCCGCCGCGCGGGCGACCCGCTCAGCCCCGAGGAGCTGGCCGCGCGGGCGGTGATCGAGGCAGCGAGCGTCCCGCTGTGGCTGGGCGACTGCTTTACGGCCGGACAGCAGTTCCTGGACGCAATCGGCCTTTCGCACGATGGCGAGGCCGAGCGCATCGTCGAGGTCGTCGAGAAGCCGAACCATGGTGCGCCCGCCGCGCAGCGACAGGCGGAGGCGTGACCCGCATGGTGGCATGGACGCTGAGCGGGATCGCGGCGCTGCTGGCGCTGGCAGGGATCGGCTTCTGGATCGCGCTGCAGGTCAACAGCGTGGCGGTGCTCGACACGGTCGACCGGGTAACGGGGGGCGATCCCGGGGTGGAGCGTGTCGCCCACGTGCGGCTGGGCGAGGCGCCGACGCAGACGCTCTCGCTCTATCGCGCGCGCCAGACCGCCGAGCCCGCACCGGTGCTGTTGTTCGTCCATGGCGGCAGCTGGGACTGGGGCGATCCGAAGGATTACGGCTTCGTCGCCCGCTCGCTCGCGCCCGAGGGCTTCGTCGTCGCGCTGGCGGGCTATCGGCTGGGCGAGGAAGGACGCTATCCCGCCATGCTCGAGGACACCGCGCAAGCGATTCGCTGGCTGCGCGACAATGCCGCGCGCCATGGCGGCGATCCCGAGCGGATCTATCTCGCGGGTCATTCGGCGGGCGCCTACAATGTCGTCCAGGTGGCGCTCGAACCGCGCTGGCTTGCCGCCGAGGGCGTATCGACGGCGGCGATTCGCGGGGTCGTCGGCATGGCCGGGCCCTACGACTTCTTCCCCTTCGACAAGGATTCGACCCGTGCGGCCTTCGGCGACGCAACGGACCCCGAAGCCACCCAGCCGATCAACCATGTCCGTCCCGACGCTCCGCCGATGCTGCTTTTGACCGGGACCGAGGACACGACGGTCAAGCCGCGCAACACGCGCGCGCTTGCGGCGGCTCTCGAGCAGGCCGGGGTTCCGGTCGAAACGCGGTACTATGACGGGTTGGACCACAGCGATGTGCTGGTCATGCTTGCCAGCCCGTGGCGGCGCAAGCCTGAGGTCCGCGACGACATCCTGAGGTTTCTCGCGCGCGTCGAGCAGGCTTCAGTTCCGGTTCAGGGCGAAACCCGCTAGCAGGGTCGCAATGCGCCTTCTCGCCCACGTCTTTGCCTTTTGCGCGCTGCTGGCCCTCGGGGTCCAGCCGATCGCTGCGCAATCGATCCTGCGCGATGCCGAGACCGAGGATTTCCTCAAGGAAATCTCCGCGCCGCTGGTCGAGGTTGCCGGTCTCGAACCCGGCAATGTCGATATCGTCCTCATCAACGACCCCTCGATCAACGCCTTCGTAACCGCGGGCCAGACGGTCTATCTGCACAGCGGACTGATCGACGCCGCCGACACCGCCAACGAGGTCCAGGGCGTGATTGCGCACGAGCTGGGCCACATCACCGGTGGCCATGTCAGCCGCCGGGGCGAGGGAATGGCGGCGG
The DNA here is from genome assembly GCF_001678665.1 of Erythrobacter sp. QSSC1-22B. Classification (GTDB taxonomy): domain Bacteria; phylum Pseudomonadota; class Alphaproteobacteria; order Sphingomonadales; family Sphingomonadaceae; genus Qipengyuania. The sequence goes on along the minus strand of NZ_LZRP01000002.1, from coordinate 418,562 downwards.
CGAACCGCATCTCGATCCTTTCGCTGATCGCCGGGCTGGGCGCCGCGCTCGCCGGGGCGGGCGATGCCGCGATGGGGGTGATGATGGCGGGCCAGCGCGCCGCGCTCGGCGCGGCCCTGGCCTACAACCGCGGCGAGGAATCCTCCGCCGATGCCGCGGGCGCGCAATATCTTTCCGACGCGGGGATCTCGGGGCGCGGTTCGATCGCCTTCTTCAAGAAGCTGCAGAACCAGGAGTTTCGCTACGGCTACAGCCAGAGCGGCGAGGCCGCATTCACCCGCACCCACCCGCTTTCGGGCGACCGGATCGCCCGGTTGCGCGACACCTATCAGGCCGATCCGGCTTGGGAAGCGCCCGACAATGCGCGGGTCGAGCAGCGCTTCCGGCGGATCAAGGCCAAGCTCTCGGGCTATCTCGAGGAGCCGCGGCGGACGCTCAACAGCTTTCCCGCGAGCGATACCAGCGTCCCCGCGCGCTATGCCCGCGCCTATGCCTATCACAAGGACGCCCGCGTCGAGCTGGCGCTGGCGGAAACCGCAAGCCTGATCGCTCAGGACCCCGACGACCCCTACTTTCTCGAACTGCGCGGCCAGGTGCTGCTCGAATCGGGTCGCGCCGACGAAGCGCTGGTGTCGCTTCGACGCGCGACCGAAATGACCCGCGCCGAACCGCTGATCGCTTCCCTGTTCGGCCACGCGCTGATCGCGACCGAGAACAAGGAAAATTACGCCGAGGCCGAAGAGGTGCTGCGCGCCGCGGTTGCGCGCGATCGCTACAATCCCTTCGCCTGGTACCAGTTGGGCGTGGTCTATGCCGCGCGCGGCGATTTGCCACGGGCCCGGCTCGCCAGCGCCGAACAGCAGGTGATGAACCGCGAATATGCGATGGCGCTGCGCAGCGCGCAGGCCGCCGAGGCAGGGTTGCCCGAAAACACCCCGGACTGGTTGCGGGCGCAGGATATCGGGATGCAGGCTCGCGCGCTGATCGAGCAGCAAAGCGACCGCAATGGCGGACGACGCTGACGTTTCGGGGGCACGAGCAATGAAAAACCATCTTCTTACTGCGCTGCTGGCGCTGGTGTTCGGCTTTGCGGGCGCGGCGGCGTGGTCGTTCAGCGGGTTGGGCCATGCACAGACCCGCGACTATCTGGTCGCCAACCCCGAAGTGCTTCCCGAAATGGCCGGGGCGCTGCAGCAGCGCGAGACCGAGGGGCGGCTGGCCGAGGTCGCGGACGAAGTCGAGACGCCCTTCCCCGGCGCGGTGCTGGGCAATCCGCAGGGCAGCCGCACGCTGGTCAAGTTCACCGATTACGGCTGCACCTATTGCCGCGCCGCCGAAGCCGATGTCCAGAAGCTGATCGCCGGGGACCCCGAGCTGCGCGTGGTGGTGCGCGAATGGCCAATCTTCGACGGCAGCGAGGGCGCGGCGCGGATGGCACTCGCCGCAGCGAATCAGGGCAAATATCCGCAATTCTACGCCGCGATGTTCGAGCTGGGTCCGCCCACGCCCGAAACGGTCGATGCGGCGGCGCAAGTTGCCGGGCTCGATCTGGCGCAAGCACGCCGCTTTGCCCAAAGCGACGCGGTCACCCGCGAGCTGGCACAGAACATGGGCCTGTCGCAGCAGCTGGGCTTCACCGGCACCCCGAGCTGGGTGAGCGGAGCGCAGATCTTCCAGGGCGCGGTGGGTTACGACGCGCTGGCGAAGGCTGTCGCCGCCGACGATCCGGCGTGATCGGGCGGAGCGCGTTTGCCGCCCTGGCGCTGATGGCGGGGCTCGCCAGCGCCGCGCCGCTGGCTGCGCAAGCCATCCCGCTCCCCGCCACCGCCCCCGCGCAAGACGAACCACCGACCGAACTCTCCGACCTGCAGACGCGCGATGCGCGGTTGTTCGCAGCCGGCTGGCGGCTGGTCACCGCCAACGCACCGTTCTGCGGGGATGTCATCCCGGCGACCGGACTGCTGCTCCACGATGCGGCGGGTTATGGCGAACCGGCACAGGTCCGCGGCGAGTTCGGACTGAGCGGCGATATCGGGGTACTGGCGGTCGCGCCGGGCTCGCCTGCAGCGTTGGCGGGCATCGCCGCCAACGATACGCTGCACTCGCTCGACGACCGGGTGCTGGACGAGGCCTTCCCGCCATCCGATCCCGCCTGGCAGCGGCTGGTGGATATCAACGATACGCTCGATGGCGCGATGGCAGCGGGGCTGGTCGCGCTCGAATGGAGCCGTCCGGGCGCGGTTCCGGCGCAATCATTGGTTGCCAGCATTCCTGCCTGCGCCAGCCGCTTCGAGGTGCTGGCCAGCGGCTCGCGCGCTGTGGCCGACGGCTCGCGCGTGTTGCTGGGCCGCGACTTCCCCGGCTTCGCCTATCCCGAGGACGAATTCGGCGCCGCGGTCGCGCACGAACTGGCGCACAATCTGCTGCGCCATCGTGCATTGCTCGAGCCGCTGGGGCGCCCGCGGGCGCTGGTGCGGTTGACCGAGCGCGATGCCGACCGGCTGATGCCCTGGCTGCTCGCCAACGCCGGCTACGATCCGCACGCCGCCGCGCGGTTCATGAGCCGCTGGGGCCCGCGCCACGGCGGCGGGCTGTTGCGCAGCCGCACGCACGACGGCTGGGACGAGCGGCTCGAATTCATCGAGACCGAGATCGCGCAGGTCGAACGGCTGATAGCGGAGCAGGGGAGCGCCGACTGGTCGCGCCATTTCGCCCCCCAGGCCACGCAAGCTGCAGCGGATTAGGCGGCTTTCTCGTCGAGTGCCTTGGCGTATTGGCTAGCCAGCGGCCTTGCCATCACCCGGCGCACCATCGGCTCGAAGAATTCCAGCGGCTCGCTCTGATAATCGGGATCGAACGCGGCCTGATCGTATTTCTCGCAGAATTCGCGGCAGGCCTCGTAATGCGGGTGCCCCTCGAAAACATCGCGCGCGTTGCGGTCCATGCCCAGATGGTGGAAATAGTAATAGCCCTGGAAGGCACCATGGTTCTGGCAGATCCAGTGCAATTCCTCGCTGACGAAAGGCTTGATGATCGCGGCTGCGACCTCGGGGTGATTGTAGCTGCCCAGCGTGTCGCCCATGTCGTGGAGCAGCGCCATCACCACATAGCGCTCGTCGCGCCCGTCGCGATGCGCGCGGGTGGCGGTCTGCCGCGAATGCTCGAGCCGGCACACCGGAAAGCCGCCGAAATCGCCGTCGAGCAGCTTGAGATGGTCGAGCACGCGATCCGCCACGCCCTTGGCGAAAGCGCGGTATTCGCCGCCGATGATCGCCCAGTCTTCCTTGGTGCCCTGCTTCATTTCGCGAAATTTCGCGCGTTCGGCGACCCCGTGGATCGTCTGTTCGCTCACATCCATTGCATCTCTCTCCAGGTCCCGCGTCGAGCCTATAGCGTAGCGACTGGCCTAGCCAGCCGCAAATGGGCTAAGGGCTGAACACAATGGCGGTCCTGCCCATCCAACCGACGCCCTTCTTCGCCAATAAGAACCGGGCCTTCTGGTACCTGCAGCTGGGCGGGTGGGGCGGCGCCTTCCTGCTGCGCGCGATCTCGGCCTTCGCCAACACCCAGCCGCTCGACTTCCTCGTCATCATCCTGATCCAGGCGGTGACCGGCTTCTCGCTCAGCCTGGTGCTGTCGGTTATCTACCGCCAGCTGATCAACCGTCGCCCGCTGGTGACCTGGAGCTCGACCGCGCTCGCGCTGGTAGTGGCGGTGGGCATCAACGCCTTCGTCGACAGCTGGGTGCTCGATCTGGCACGCCCCAGCGGTGAGACCGATTTCGTGCGATTGTTCGTCGGGATCTATTTCTACGATCTCACCGTGCTGGGCGCATGGTCGGCGCTTTATTACGCGATCAATTATTTCCTCCAGGTCGAGGAACAGGCCGACCGGCTCGAGCGGCTCGAGATGCAGGCCACCAGCGCCCAGCTCGAGATGCTGCGCTACCAGCTCAACCCGCATTTCCTGTTCAACACGCTCAATTCGATCAGCACTCTGGTGCTGCTCAAGCAGACCGAGCCTGCCAATGCGATGCTCACCCGGCTCTCCAGTTTCCTGCGCCACACGCTGGTCAACCAGCCGGGCAGCAAGGTGACGATGGCGGAGGAGGTCGAGACGCTGATGCTCTATCTCGATATCGAGCGGATGCGTTTCGAGGAGCGGTTGCAGACCGAATTCCAGGTCGATCCCGTCGCGACTCACGCCTGCATCCCCTCGATGCTGCTCCAGCCGCTGGTCGAGAACGCGATCAAATACGGGGTCAGCCCGCAGGAAGAAGGCGCGACGATCAGCCTGGTGGCGCAAATCGTCGGGCCCAGATTGCGGGTGACGGTGTCCGACACCGGACCGGGCATCAACCAGGGCGGATCGGAAGAGCTCCCGCCGGCGCTGATCGGCTCGCTGCGGCGCAGCACCTCCACGGGCGTCGGTCTGGCCAATATCCGCAACCGGCTGGCGCAGGCCTATGGCGATGATCACCGTTTCGAGATTCGGTCTCCCGACAGCGGCGGGTTCACCGTGCTGATCGAAATCCCCCACGAACCGGCCAGGTCCGCAATGGACCAGCCGGGGACGTTTCCACTGCAAGGACGGCAACCGGGCGAGGCTTCGTCCGTTGTCCCAGTGGCATTGCCGGAAAGGGCATAGGAAAACATGACTATCCGCACCATCCTCGTCGACGACGAGAAGCTCGCTATCCAGGGCCTGCAATTGCGGCTCGCAAAGCACGAGGACGTCGAGATCATCGACACCTGCCAGAACGGCCGCGAGGCGATCCGCGCGATCAAGACGCTGCGCCCCGATCTGGTGTTCCTCGATATCCAGATGCCCGGTTTCGACGGGTTCTCCGTGGTCCAGGGGGTGATGGAGATCGATCCGCCGCTGTTCGTCTTCGTCACCGCCTATCAGGAGCACGCGATCCGCGCCTTCGAGGCGAATGCGGTCAACTATCTGATGAAACCGGTCGACGAGGACAAGCTGGCCGACACGATCGAGCGGGTGCGCAACCGCCTCGCCGAGAAGAAATCGACCGAGGAAGCCGAGAAGCTGATGAACGTGCTATCCGAGGTCGCGCCGGGCGCCGCCGAGGAGTTTACGCAAAGCGAGGACGATGCCGCCTCGCGCTACGAAAAGCTGCTCAACATCAAGGATCGCGGCCAAATCTTCCGCGTCGAGGTCCACACGATCGAGCATATCGAGGCCGCGGGCGATTACATGTGCATCTACACCGGCGACAATTCGCTGATCCTGCGCGAGACGATGAAGGATCTCGAACGCCGCCTCGACCCGCGCAAGTTCCAGCGCGTCCACCGCTCGACCATCGTCAATCTCGACCAGGTCCGGCAGGTCAAGCCGCACACCAACGGCGAATGCTTCCTGGTGCTCGACAGCGGCGCCGAGGTGAAGGTGAGCCGCAGCTACCGCGATGTGGTGGCGCGCTTCGTGCATTGATCTGGTTCGCAGGCCCATCCGGGCCTGCGTCCTCGGTGCTGGTCCCTCGGCCGCGCTGCGGGGCACCTGCGGGCGGCCCGTCGGCCTTGCGGCCCGCCGGTCGCGGACCGGATCGGCGGTTTCCCGTGCCTGCGCAAGGCGCGGCACCGCCGCTAAATTTCAAACTGAGACACTACCAAAAATTGGGACCGTTTGACGCGAGCTGCCGTGTAGGAGGCTGAACTCAGGGGGCACTTCGGATTCCGCTTCGCGTTTTGCATGAGATCAGCTTTAGGAGACCTATATGCCGCGCAAAACAAATTACGAATTCGAACGCCGGTAGCGTGAGAAAAACAAGGCAGCAGAATCTGTCAAAAAGGCGCAAGCGAAGGCTGACAAGAGGTCTTCCGAGCACACGCCGTCGAACCTAGATTGAGGAATTGCCCCATAAAGAATAGCTTACCCGTTCCCGCTGAAGCTCCGTTCGAAGGCCTAAACTCCGCGCTTGCCCAGCTCGGCTGGAAGCCATTCTTTCGCGACCAGGTCACCTCCGAAGAGCGTCGCAGGTGCCAGTCCGTTCGCGTGATGTCGGTTCATCGCGGAATGGTTACTGTATCAGGTGAGGGGCTCGCGGAGTCGATTTCATCCATCGTACCAGCGCCGGATGGCCCGGAGAATCGACCCACCGTGGGCGACTGGTTGTTGATCGAGCGAGGTAGCCTGGCCATCGAGCGTATTCTGCGGCGTACAAGTTTGTTCAAGAGGCCCGCTCCCGGGGACGACAATCGGCTCCAGCTTATAGCTGCGAACGTCGATACGCTCTTCATTGTCACATCCTGCGACCAAGACTTCAACGTTGCACGCCTGGAGCGCTACCTCGTCCTTGCGCACGACGTGGGCGTGCGCCCGGTCGTGGTGCTCACGAAAGCTGACCTTGCGGTTGATGCGGCGGCATACGTCGCAGCGGCGAAGGCGCTACACCCGGCGCTTTATGTCGAGCTCGTCAACGGTCGTGATGCCAAGAGCGTCTCTGCTCTCGCGGCCTTCTGTGGAGCGGGGGAGACGGTGGCGCTGGTTGGTTCTTCCGGAGTCGGCAAGTCCACCTTGGTCAACTCCTTGAAGGGGTCAGATAGCATCGCGACCCAAGCTGTCCGTGAAAGTGACGGCAGGGGTCTCCACACAACCACCGTTCGCGAAATGCACCGGCTCGGCGTCGGGCCCGGCGGGGGCGGTTGGCTTGTGGACACTCCGGGCATGCGCGAACTGAAGATGTCAGAGGTGGGTGCTGGGGTCACTGAAGTGTTTGACGACATCGTGGAAATTACACTCAATTGCCGGTTTACCAATTGCAGTCATGTCGACGAGCCAGGCTGCGCCATCCGAGCCGGTATCGCAGACCGGACGCTCGATCCTGCACGCGTTGTACGCTGGCGAAAACTACGCGACGAGGATGTAGCCAGCACCGCGAACGCAGCGGTCCAGCGCAGCCGGCGGGCAAGGTCGAGCAAAGCGAAATGATTGGTCTGCGATCTTATAGACCCGACAATCAACTCTGAGGGTGAATCCGTGCCTGGTGGACTGGTATGATTACCGATGAAGCAGAGGATTTTGGGGTCACGCTCGCAGTTGTGCCGCTCTTAGGTTTGACGGGAAAGGACGGCGTGCTCGACCAGCTGGAGGCCTGCGGATTCCGTATCGGAGGGCCGGACTAGCACTGATTGTTAACATTTGTCGGAACCTATCGAACCTAGATAAGCTGCAACGTCGGCAATTGGGCCGTTTGCCGACCGTCCGCTTTTAGCTTGCTGCTATCGAAAACCGCCATTCCGCTAACGATCCAATCAAAGACACTCTATGGATACGGTCTTCGGCAAATCGCTATGATATTTGCCATCGGGAGTGCCAACAGCGCCGCACCCCTGAGGCTTATCGACCCAGATCAGTTTTCCCCCTTGCATCAAAGGAGGCTCAAGGGGGAACTGGCAGCTTTTTACTCGAAGAAACGGTCGCCAACGGCCTTGGCCGTCCGTTCCAACGGCGAGAAACACAGGGTCTCTCAATCGGGCAAACCCTAATGAAGCCAGCAAGCCGCCGAGTAGTATTAGCCCTCCTGATACTCCCACCAGTAAAGGAAGATGCGTCGCAAGCGGCACCTTGCAAAAATGGGCTAAAACGATCAGGATAGCTAAGCCCAGAATGCCAATGCCAAAGCCGCAATGATTGCTCGTCGAAGGCGTTGAGGATCATGACGGGCCTCAAACGGTAGATGCATTCTCGTCATCGCAGATAGACCTCACGGTGGATGAGCACGGCTTAGCGCGGCCACGCGGATCGGCAAAGACAACCTAAGCAATAGTCCGCTAACCACCCCAATTCACGCCGTTCCCAGTGGCTCGCCACGATCCTGAGACTGGTCAGGCTGCTATCGCCTGAGTTTTTATCCGAAGCTGCCTGTCGCGTAACGACCCAAAATCTTGCCCTTCTTGAGAGATGGCCTGAACCATTAGCACTCGAGCTGTCGCCGGACCGGTTACAGTTATCGGCGTCCGCAACCAAATATTGCTCACCAAACGGCTTTATTTGGTTGATATGTCGTTTGTGCGCAGAACCGTGCTGATAATTCATGTCGGGATCTTGTTTTCATCTGCGCCTGCTCTCGCGCAGTCTGGCGATACGGAAGACTCAGCTGATAAAGACGGAGCGGCGGCCGAGACCGGTTTTGTCTTCGATCTTTCTCCAGTCGAGCGCACCTGTTCAAATTCCGACTTGAATGCTACCATTTCCACTGAGATTATCGTCTGCGCGCAGGTCGAAGATCCGGGAGATTTTGTGCTGCGATGCCGCGAGGAAGCACGAAATAATTATGCCGCCCGCACCATGGATGTCGGCAATCCCCAAGCACCTGATTTGTCTCCGCCCCCCTGTGTGCCGAGCGTGATCTCTTTCTGTCCGAAGCTTGGGGCACCTGTGCCACGGTCAATCGAAACTGATTTTAGCAAACTGCCTGAGACGCCAACCGGATCGGATGCGGACAGGATATCGAAAAGCCTCGCGCCCCACGGTATTTGATCGATTTAGAGAGGACTGTGCCCTTCCGAATTCGCACTAGCTGTCGAACAACCGGTACTTCAGCTTCCCACCCCATCTCAGACCATGAATCCATTACGATCGCCTCCTGAGAGCGGTCCTTCGGCTTTTAGGCTGTTCGACACTGGATTCGAAAATCCGAGGTTTGAGCGCAATGGGGCCAGAGGTCACATCCGTGCGTTGAATGGTCATGAACAAGACTATCGAGGATCTCCAAGGCGAAGGGAAGCGGCGGCGCGCGCTCTCGATTTCGAGGAGGCACGGCGAATTCGTGACCGCATCCATCTGATGCGAGGCGGAGCAAATGCTGCAGAGGTTGCACAGGCCGACACGTCGGGGCTGGTTCGCCAGCAGCCGGGCGCCATGGGGCTTGGCACAAGCCGGCAACAGCCGGTTCCGCCGCCAGGTTGGAAACCACCGCCGAAGCCCGATCTCAACACATCCGGTCGGAAACGTAAGTCAGGATTGGCGTCGAAGGCCCGTTGCTGGCCCGGCTCGCCGAACGTGAGGCGGAAGAAAGCCAAGCCTTTGGCAATCCCTCGAAGCCGCCAGTCGACAAGACCTGCAGGCCCACCCCCTCGCCGCACTTGAGCCCGCCGCCAATCTGCGCCACTCCGCGCCTATGACCGCCTTTACCCTCCCCGGCTTCGATCTGGCCGCATTCGTTCGCTCCACCCTGGCCGAGGATCTGGGCGAGGGGCTGCCCGGCGTCGGGCGGGACGTTACCAGCGAGAGCGTGATCCCCGTCGATGCGCGCTTTTCGGGGGTGATGGACAGCCGCGATGGAATCGTCGTCGCGGGCCTGCCGATTGCCGCGGCCTTTTTTCGCGCGCTCGACCCGGAGATGGCAATCGAGTTGCTGGTCGATGAGGGCGACGAGGTGCCTGCGGGCAGCGAACTGATGCATTTGTCCGGCAATGCCCGCGCGATGCTCACCGCCGAACGCGCCGCGCTCAACACCGTCCAGCACCTCTCGGGCGTGGCCAGCATGGTGCGCGACTATGTCCGCGCGATGGACAATCCCGGCTGCACGCTGCTCGACACCCGCAAGACTTTGCCGGGGCTCCGCTATCTCGAGAAATACGCAACGCGGCTGGGCGGCGCGGCGAATCATCGCATGGGGCTATGGGATGCGGCGATGATCAAGGACAACCACGTTGCGGTTGCGGGTTCGGTGGGCGAGGCGGTACGCCGCGCGGTCGCCGCCGGGGTCGGGGAAATCATCTGCGAGGTCGATCGGCTCGACCAGATCGAGCCGGCGCTCGAAGCGGGCGCGACGCGGCTGCTGCTCGACAATATGGACCCCGCGGCTCTGCGCGAGGCGGTGGCGCTGGTCGCGGGCCGGGTCCCGACCGAAGCCAGCGGCGGGATCGATCTGACGACGATTCACGCCAAGGCCGCGACCGGGGTCGATTACGTCTCGGTCGGGCGGCTCACCCAGAGCGCGCCCGCCGCGGATATCGGGCTGGATTTCACTCCCTTGTGATGCGCGCGCTGTGATCCGCACGGCGGCGCCCCTGCTGCTGCTCGCCTGCGCCAGCCCGCTCGCCGCGCAGGCCTATCAGTGCCGCGCTCCGGCCACCGCCACAGCACCGGAAATTCGCCCCGACGGCCCGGTCCGCACCACGACCGTCACCGGCTATACGATGGCGCTGAGCTGGTCGCCCGAGTTCTGCAAGCCGCGCGAGGGCCAGCGCAGCCATGCGCGGCAATGTTCGCGGCGCGACGGACGGTTTGGCTTCGTGCTGCACGGGTTGTGGCCGCAGAGTGCGCGTCTCTGGCCGCAATGGTGCCCGACGTCCGCGCGACCCACCGGGGCGCAGCTCGCGGCGCAGCTGTGCCGGAGCCCCTCGGCGCGGTTGGTGGCGCGGCAATGGGCCAAGCACGGCGCCTGCATGGCGCGCACCCCGCGGACCTATTTCCGGGTGAGCAATATCCTGTTCGATCCGCTGCGCTGGCCCGATCTCGACCGATTGTCGCGCAAGGAGGCGCTGACCGCGGGCGATCTGCGCGAGGTTTTCGTCGCGGCGAATCGCGGCTGGCGCAAGGATGCAGTGGGCATCAAGTCGAACGAGCGCGGCTGGCTCGAGGAAATACGGCTGTGTTACGACCGGCGGTTCCGGCCCCAGACCTGCGATGCCGCGCGTTTCGGGCCGCCGGACGATGCTGCATTGAGCATCTGGCGCGGGCTCTAGCTAGCGCCGCTCCCTGAAGAAATCCCGCAGCAGCTGCGCTGCCTCCTGCTCGGCCATGCCCGAATAGACCTCGGGGCGGTGCAGGCATTGCGGGTGGTCAAACACCCGCGCGCCATGTTCGACCCCGCCGCCCTTGGGATCGGGGGCGGCGTAATAGAGCCGCGCGATCCGGGCATGGGCGATGGCCCCGGCGCACATCGCGCAAGGCTCGAGCGTCACCCACAATTCGCAGTCGGTCAGCCGTTCCTGGCCAAGGTGGGCGGCGGCTGCACGAATCGCCACGATCTCCGCATGTGCGGTCGGATCGTGGTCAGTGCGCGGACTGTTGCCGCCCCGACCGATGATGCGGCCGTCCTTGACGACGACCGCACCGATCGGAACTTCGCCGGTGAGGCCGGCGGCGCGCGCCATTTCAAGCGCGCGATCCATATGCTGCCGGCCGAACACCGCGGGCCTTGCGTTTGTAGGGCCGGGTGTCGGGCTGGCGACAGGCTTACTCGTCGCCGGTGGCCGGCTCGCCTGCAGCGTCGTCCTGCGTCACGTCGACATCGACGGTCGGGACTTCGACGGTGCTGGTCCCGGTCTCGACCTGGACGTCCACGGGCTCGACGTCGTATTCGGGCATGTTGCCTTCCTCGACGCTTACTTCGGGCATGCTGCCTTCTTCGGTCTGGTCGACATCGCAGGCTGCGAGGCTCAGCGCCGAACCGGCGAGAATTGCTACGGAAAAGAACTTGTTCATCAGACTCTCCTTGGTGTCGAATATCGGCTAGAGCCGCATTTGAGCATTGGCAACATCAAAGCCCAGCTTGACGATTCGCGCACCCGGCGTTAAGCGCGCCGCTTTCCGGGACAGGCCGGTTCTGTACAGTCACCGCGGGCCCCGGCCCAGCGGCAACATTCGAATGAGAGATTTATCATGTCGCGCATCTGCGAACTGACGGGCAAGGGCCGACAGGTCGGCCACAATGTGAGCCACGCCAACAACAAGACCAAGAGAGTCTTCCTGCCCAACCTCCAGAACGTCACGCTGATGAGCGAGAAGCTGGAGCGCAGCTTCAAGTTCCGCGTCTCGACGCAGGGCCTGCGTTCGGTCGAGCACAATGGCGGGCTCGACAACTGGTTGCTCAAGACCAGCGACATCAAGCTGAGCGACCGCGCGCTCAAGGTGAAGCGCGAGCTGAAGAAGTCGGCTTCCGCCACCGCCGAAGCCGCCTAAGCGACTTCGTTTCGATTTGGTTGTGCTGAAAGGCGTGCGGAGCTTCCGCGCGCCTTTTCGCGTCGGTCTTTCCGCGTGGTCGGCTATCCGCGCCAGTCGAGCGCGACCAGCAGGGTGCGCTGGAAGCCGCTGACATTGTCGTCCGAGATCAGCCACAGGCGCGATGCGCCACCGGCCCCGGGCTCGACCGCCAGCCCCTCGTAATTCTCCTGCGGCACCGCCTCGGGCAGCGGAATCACGCGTTCGGGGCGCCACAGCGCGCCCGGTTCAATCCCCACAGGATCAAGTACCGCGATCGCGCTGGCAAAACGCGGCGGGAAATACCATTCGACGCTGCGCACCAGCACCAGCACCGTGCCATCGGCCAGCTGGGTCATGTCGACCGGCCGCATGCCCTCGGGCGCGGCGAAGCCAAAGGACACGCCTTCGTCGCCGAGAGTCGGATCGCGCGGAAAAAGCACCGCACGGTGGCCGGGCGTCGAATCGAACCGCACTTCGGCAAGGACGACGAACCGCCCATCGGCCAGCCGCACCATCGCTTCGGGCCCGCCATTCCCGCGCGAGCGACGCATTTTCGTCGGCTTCACCCGCGCCAGTCGCTGGAGCCCGGGCGAATAGCGTTCGATCGCATTGCTGCTCTCATAGGCGCCCCAGATGGTCCCGGTCGTGCGATCCAGCGTCAGGGCTTCGAGATCGGCATCGCGCTTGGCACGCCCTTCGGTGACCGCGAGTTCGGGATAGCTCCCGGCCATCGTCGCGGTCCCGGGATGCTCGATCATCAGCAGCGTTCCGGTGTCGCTGCCAGCAAGCAGCGATCCGTCGGCCAGCGCGATCAGCGCCGAATAGCCACCGAAATCGCGCGTCGCGCTCTCGAGATGCCACACCCCTATTAGGCTCAGCGGCGAATCGGGCGCGCCCACATCGGTGCTGCCCTGCGCCACCAGTTCTGCGGTCACGGGCGCCGTGGGATCGATCGGCAGGATGTCGGCGCGCCACCAAGTGAGCACCAGCATCCCTGCCGAAAATGCGCTCACCAATATCGTGCGCCGCAGCGACGCCAAACGGACGGAAATCAGCCTTCGCCGATGAACAGCAGCGGGTCGAGCCGCGAATCACGCCAGGTCAGCCCCCAGTGGAGATGCGGCCCGGTCGCCCGGCCCGAAGCGCCGATATCGCCGATATGCTGACCCTGCCGGACCCGTTCGCCTTCGCTGACCAGAATGCGTGAGCAATGCAGGAAGGCGCTATTGAGCCCCTGCCCGTGATCTATGATCAGCAGCTGGCCCTCGAGGCTGAAATTGTCGACCGCCAGCACCACCACTCCGTCGGCGGGCGCCACGAACGGGGTGCCGCTCTCGCCGGTCGCGATATCGAGACCCGTATGATAGCTTCCGGGCTCGCCGCGATAAATCCGCTGCGAGCCGAAACGTCCGGAGATACGCCCCTTTACCGGCCAGACGAAATCCTGCTGCCACCCTCGCGCCCCGGTTTCCTGCTGGCGCGAAAGGTAAATCCGTTCGAGCTCGGGCGCGCGGCGTTGGCGGAAGGCCGCCGACGAGCCGCCGGGCCGCAGCGCGACATCGACGCGCTCGAGGTTCCAGTCGCGCGGCGAAACCGCGACCGGGCTGCGGATCACCCGACCGTCATCGAGGGTCGCGGCGAGCACCGCCTGGCGGTCGGCATCGCGGTCGAAAGCGGCGAAGAAATAGCCCTCGTCGTCGAGCGCCAGCGCGGTTTCGTCGAGCATGGCGGACACCGTACCCGGAGGCGCCCGACCGCGAATCCAGCCGCCCTGCGTCAGCTCGCCCGAAAAGGTGAATATCTCGGCGCGCGTCGGGGTCGGTGGTGGAGGGGGCTGCACTTCCGCGCGGACCGGCTGCACCACGCTGGTCTGCGCCGGCTGCGATTCGGCGCGGGCAGGCCCTTCATCCGGGGTCGTGCAGGCGGCTAGGCCGAGAGTCGCAAGCAGCGCCGCACCCGCACGGCGCAGGATCAAGGCTTCAACCGTTCGGTCGCCAGCTCGGCGGTGGCATAGGGTTCCTGATAGTGGACGCTCCAGTAGCGCAATTCCTCGAGTGGGATCGCCTGCCCGCTGAGCGCGCACAACACGTGCTGGCCGGTGCGCAGCACGCGAAAGCCGTTGGGCCCGTAATGCAGCTTGGCTTCGCTGCCCGAATTTCGTTCCGATGACATCAACATGGGGCGCTCCCTAGCAAGCTGCGGTCACTCGAACAAATCGGTTTGTCGTTTGGGCGGTTCCGGAGGCCGCTTGGCGCGCGCCGGTTTGGGTTTGGGTCCCGGTGAGGCAGCCGGCGCTGCGGCGCCATCAGGGGTCGCGCCCAGTTCGCCATCGTCGAACTTGAGCACCAGCCGCGCCTGCTCGGCGGCATCGGCGCGGCGGGTCAAAGTCCGCCCCTCGCCATCCATAACCCGCACATAGCCGCGCTTCAGCGGACGGTCGGGGTGCAATTGCTCAGCCAGCCGCGCCAGCGCATCGAGCGCCGCGCGCCGCTCGGAAACAGGCCGGAGGACGAGCGCCGGATCGAGCCGCTGGCGGGCAAGCGCCAGCCGCGCATCGCGAAAGCCGCGCTGGAGCATCGCGGGCGAGAGCCGCAGCAGCCCGAGCGCCTCGCGGCCCTTGCCCGCCCGATCCCTCAGCGCGCGGCGGAGTCGCTCGCCTTCGTCGTCGAGCCTTTGCGCGGGTCCCTGCAGCAGCGCCTCGGGTCGGGGCAGACGGCCCACTCGCGCCTCCAGCCGCTCGCGCCCCAGCGCCACCGGGCGCAGGGCGCATTGCCGCTGCCGGTGGGCGAGGTCCTCCAGCGTCGCGGCAAGCTCGGCGCGCACCGGAACCGCCAGTTCGGCGGCGGCGGTGGGGGTCGGCGCGCGGCGATCGGCGGCATAATCGGCGAGCGTGGTATCGGTTTCGTGGCCGACCGCGCTGATCGTCGGGATCGTGCATTCGGCGATGGCGCGGACCACCACTTCCTCGTTGAAGCTCCACAGATCCTCGATCGAGCCGCCGCCGCGCGCAATGATGACGAGATCGGGACGGTCGGGATCATCCGCAGCCATGGCAGAGAAGCCACGCACCGCCGCGGCCACCTGATCCGCCGAGCCCTGCCCCTGCACCAGCACCGGCCAGACGATCACCCGGCTGGGAAAGCGGTCCGCCAATCGGTGGAGGATGTCGCGGATCACCGCGCCGGTGGGCGAGGTCACCACCCCGATCGTGCGCGGCAGATAGGGCAGCGCGCGCTTGCGGTCGGCTGCGAACAGCCCCTCGGCTTCGAGCCGCGCCTTGGTCCGTTCGAGCAGCGCCAGCAGCGCGCCCTCGCCCGCCAGTTCCATCCGCTCGATCACGATCTGGTATTTGGAGCGCCCGGGATAGGTGGTCAGCTTGCCGGTGGCGATGACTTCCAGCCCGTCCTCGGGGGTGAACGGCAGCCGCTGGCAATTGCCGCGCCACATCACCGCATCGAGTACCGCCTTGTCGTCCTTGAGCGTGGCGTAGAGATGCCCCGAGGCGGCGCGCTTGACCCCCGACAGCTCGCCGCGCAGCCGCACGAAGCCGAAGCGGTCCTCGACCGTCCGCTTGAGCAGCGCCGAAATCTCGCTGATCGAATAGGGCTGCGCGTTGTCGCCATCGCTCGTGCGCGCTACGAGCCCCGCATTCGTATCGTCATCCGGAGAATCGCTCGCCATGAATATCCTTCTGCTGGGTTCGGGCGGGCGCGAGCATGCGCTGGCGTGGAAGCTGGCGCAATCCCGCCTGCTGGCCGCTGCGGGGGACAGTTTCTACGCCGCGCCGGGCAACCCGGGAATCGCCGACCACGCCCAATGCGTCGAACTAGATGCCGCGGATCATGACGCGGTTGGCGCCTTCTGCCGCGACAAGGATATCGGGCTGGTGGTGATCGGGCCCGAGGCGCCGCTGGTCGCCGGGCTGGCCGATCATCTGCGCGCGCAGGGTGTGGCAGTGTTCGGCCCGTCGCAAGCCGCGGCGCAGCTCGAAGGCAGCAAGGGTTTTACCAAGGATTTGTGCATCCGCGCCGGCATCCCGACCGCGCGCTACACCCGCGCGACCTCGCTCGAGCAGGCCTGGGGCGCGCTCAAGAGCTTCGATGCGCCCTTCGTGCTCAAGGCCGATGGGCTGGCTGCAGGCAAGGGCGTGGTGATCGCGGAAACCCGCGAGGAAGCGCAGGAAGCGCTTTCGGACATGTTCGGCGGCCAGTTCGGCAGCGCCGGGTCCGAGGTGGTGATCGAGCAGTTCCTGACCGGCGAGGAAGCGAGTTTCTTCGCGCTGACCGATGGCACCACGATCGTCCCCTTCGGCAGCGCACAGGATCACAAGCGCGTCGGCGAGGGCGACACCGGCCCCAACACCGGCGGAATGGGCGCCTATTCGCCCGCCCCGGTGCTCGACGAGCGGCTCCAGTCGCGGGTGATGGCCGATATCATCGAGCCGACGGTGGCGGCGATGCGCGCCGAGGGGATGCCCTATTCGGGTGTGCTCTACGCCGGGCTGATGCTCTCGCCCGATGGCCCGCAGCTGATCGAATACAATGCCCGATTCGGCGATCCCGAATGCCAGGTGCTGATGATGCGGCTGGAGAGCGATCTGGGCGAATTGATGCTCGCCTGCGCGCAAGGGAAGCTGGCCGAGGCACCTGCGCCCGAATTCGCGGAGGATTACGCCCTGACCGTGGTGATGGCGGCCGAGGGCTATCCGGCGACCCCGAAGAAGGGCGGCGCGATCGCGCTGGGCGAGGCCGAGGAGCGCGGCGCCAAGGTATTCCACGCGGGGACCGCTTTGCGCGATAGCGGACTGGTTGCAACCGGCGGTCGGGTGCTCACCGTCACCGCGCGCGGTCCATCGGTCACCGAGGCGCAGGCCGCCGCCTATCGGGCGGTCGCTACGATCGACTTCCCCGAAGGCTTCTGCCGCCGCGACATCGGCTGGCGCGAGGTCAGGCGCGAGGCGAGCCGGTCCGCCGAATAGCGCGGTAGGCGCTCCGCCTCAGACGATTCCCGCCTCGACCAGCGCCTTGAGGTCCGCCTCGGGCCGAGCGCCGTAATGGCTGATCACCTCGGCAGCGCAGATCGCGCCCATTCGCAGGCAGGTTTCGAGCGGTTCGCCACGCGCGTGCCCGGTGAGGAAGCCCGCGGCGAACAGATCGCCCGCGCCGGTGGTGTCGACCACACGCTCGACCGGCTCGGCCTTGGTTTCGGCGCGGACCCCGTCGGCGATGGCGATCGCGCCATCGGGGCCGCGCGTTGCGACCAGCACCGGGACCTTGTCCTTGAGCGCGGCGACGCCGGCCTCGAATGTCTCCTCGCCGGTCAGGGTCGCCAGCTCGCCCTCGTTGACGAACAGGATGTCGATCATCCCGTCTTCGATCAATTGGCGGAAATCGTCGCCATGGCGCTCGATCACGAAGCTCTCGCTGGCGGTGAAGGCGACCTTGCGCCCGGCACGGCGTGCGACCTCGATCGCGCGGCGCATCGCGCGGCGCGGTTCCTCGGGGTCCCAAAGATAGCCCTCGAGATAGAGGATCGCGGCGCTGGCGATGGTCTCGTCGTCGAGCGCGGCGGGGGGCAGGAACTGGCTGGCACCGAGAAAGGTGTTCATCGTCCGTTCGCCATCGGGGGTGACGAAGATCAGGCAGCGCGCGGTCGGCGGATCGGTCTCGTCGTTGTTTGTTGGGCGCACAGGGGTGTCGAAATCGATCCCGCCGGCGCGGATGTCGTGCCCGAATATCTGCCCCAGCTGGTCGTCGGCGACCTGGCCGATAAAGGCGCATTGCGCGCCCAGCGCCGACATCCCCGCGAGCGTGTTGGCGGCCGAACCGCCCGAGATTTCCCGCGCAGGACCCATCGCGTCGTAGAGCTCGGTGGCGCGCGCTGTGTCGACCAGCGTCATCCCGCCGCGGTTGAGCCCGAGTTCCTCGATCAGCGCATCCTCGCAAGGGGCCATCACATCGACGATGGCGTTGCCGATGGCGATTACGTCGTAACGGGGTTCGGTCATGGAGGCTCCGGGATATTGCGTTTCGTCGTGGCCCGTTAGCGGCTCGGCCCCGGCGCGCCAAGCGCGGCGTTGACTTGCACGGGCCGCATGCGCAAGCGCTGACCCCGATGACCTCGCTCCCCCGCGCCCTTGCCCTGTCGATCGGCCAATTGGGCGACCCCGCGATCCTGCGCATTCTCGGCAAGAGTCTGGCGCTGACGCTGGCGATCTTCGCGGCGTTGGGCTGGGGCGCGAGCTTTGCTTTCGATGCCGCTCTGGAATCGCTGGGCGTGGCAAAGGGATCGGGCTTCGGGACGCTGCTCGCCGTGCTGGCGGTGCTGATCGCCGGTTGGCTGCTGTTCCGCCTGGTGGCTCTGGCGGTGCTGCAGTTCTTCGCCGAGGATGTGGTCCGCGCGGTCGAGGCGCGGCACTATCCCGCCGCCGCCGCGGTGCCCGAACTGTCCTTCGGCACGGCGCTGCGCAACAGCGCCCGCTCGACCGGGCGCGCGCTGCTGGTCAATCTGGCGGTCTCGCCGATCGCGCTGGTGCTGCTGTTCACCGGGGTGGGTGCGGCGCTGGTGTTCTGGCTTGCCAACGCCGTGCTGCTGGGGCGCGAATTGCAGGACATGGTCTGGCTGCGCCACCGACAGGCCCTCGATGATACCGCTCCCATCGGCGCGCCGACCCGCTTCGTGCTCGGCGGGCTGGTGGCGGCGCTGCTGGCGGAGCCGTTCGTCAATTTCCTCGCTCCCGTGCTCGGCGCGGCGAGCGCCACCCATCTCGTCCATCGCGGAAGACCAGATCATGCTTAGAACCGGAGCCTCGCTCCTCGCCCTCACGCTACTGGCCGGCTGTGTCACCGCGCCCGCCACCACGCCGCAATCCCCGCGCGCCCCGGTGCGCGGCGAGGCGCCGCCGCCGATGACACCGGCGAGGCCGCAGGTCGCGCCGAGCACCGGCGGCTTCGTCGCGCCGCGGATCATGCAATTGCCGGGGCTCGAGGGGGTGATCGGCCAGAATGGCACCGCGCTGGCCAACAGCTTCGGGCCTCCGCGGCTCGAAGTGCGCGAGGGCGATGCGCTCAAGCTGCAGTTCAGCGGCGAGGCCTGCGTCCTCGATATCTATCTCTATCCGCTCCGTCCGGGCGCGGAGCCGAGCGCGACCTATGTCGATGCGCGGCGGGCTAGCGACGGGATCGATGTCGATCGCGCCGCCTGCGTCGCCGCCCTGAGACGCTAGCGCGAAACGCTAGCTCTTGGCGCTAGACCATGAAGCTTTCGCCGCAGCCGCAGGCACCCTTGGCGTTGGGGTTTGCGAACACGAACCCGGCGGTGAAATCATCCTCGACCCAGTCCATGATGCTGCCGACCAGATAGAGCACGCTCGCCCCGTCGATGTATAATACGCCGCCGGGGGTTTCGATCTTCTCGTCGAAAGCCACTTCCTCGGTGACGTAGTCGACCGAATAGGCGAGGCCCGAGCAGCCGCGGCGCGGGGTCGACAGCTTGACCCCGATCGCATCCGCAGGCGCCTTGGCCATCAGATCGGCGACGCGCGCCTCGGCCCCTTGCGTCAGTTCGACCGCGGCGGGGCGTTTCTTGAGCGTGGATTGGGCCATTACAGCATCCCCAGTTCGAGCCGTGCCTCGTCGGTCATCTTGTCCGGGCCCCACGGTGGGTGCCAGACCAGGTTGACCTGCGCATCGCGCACGCCGGGCACGCTGGCGGCGCGCAATTCGACCTCGCCGGGCATGGTCTCGGCGACCGGACAATTCGGAGTGGTCAGCGTCATGTTGACGACGACGTCGTTGTCGGCGGAAACCTCGACGCCGTAGATCAGCCCGAGATCGTAGATGTTCACGGGGATTTCCGGATCGTAGATCTCGCGGATCGCCGCGACCACCGCTTCGTAAAGCTCGCCGCCCGGCTCGCCTGCCTGCATGGCTTCGGGCTGCTGCTTGAGGAAGCCATCGAGATAGTCGCGCTTGCGCTCCAGTGTCTGGCGCGGCGCTTCGGCAGCGGGAGCAAGGTCGGGATCGATCGCATCCTCGACCCGCGCGCGCGGCGGCTTTTGCAGCACCTGCTCGTTCGGTGCAGGGGCGGCGATGAAATCCTGGTCGTCGCTGGGCTTGTTCATACCATCTTTCCTAGGCGAAAATCTTGAGCGTGCGTTCGATCCCGCGGGCGAGGGCGGCGATATCGGCTTCGTCCGAATATAGGCCGAAGCTGGCTCGCGCGGTGGCCGGAACCCCGAGATGCTCCATCAGCGGCTGCGCGCAATGGTGCCCGGCGCGGATCGCGACGTTCTCTTCATCCAATATGGTACCCAGATCGTGCGGGTGAACCCCCTCCATCGCGAAAGAGACGATTCCCGCCGAATCCTCGGGGCCGAACAGGCGCACCGAATTGAAACCCCGGAGCATGTCGCGGGTCTGGCGCGCGAGCGCGGATTCATGCGCGAACAATTGCTCCAGATCGAACTGGGCGAGATAGTCGATCGCCGCGGCCAGCGCGATCGCTTCGGTAATCATCGGCGTGCCCGCCTCGAAGCGCTGCGGCGGCGGGGCGTAGGTGGTGCGCGCGAAGCTGACTTGGTCGATCATCGCGCCGCCGCCCTGCCACGGCGGCATCGCCTCGAGCAGGCTCTCGCGTGCCCAGAGGACCCCGATCCCGGTGGGACCGTAGAGCTTGTGCCCCGAAAACACGTAGAAATCGCAATCGAGCGCGGCCATGTCGAGCACCATACGCGGAGCGGCCTGGCAGCCGTCGAGCAGCAGTTTCGCACCGACGGCATGCGCCAGATCGGCGGCGCGCCGTGCGTCGAGCACCGAACCCAGAACGTTCGAGAGATGCGCCAGCGCGACCATCTTGTGACGCGGTGTCAGCATGGTCTCAAGCGCGTCGCAATCGATCCGCCCGTCCTCGGTCAGCGGGCAGACGTCGATGACGGCACCGGTCCGTTCGGCAACCATCTGCCATGGCACGATGTTGGAATGATGCTCCAGTTGCGAGAGCATGATCCGGTCGCCTTCCTGCAAGTGCGACAGGCCCCAGCTTTGCGCGACCAAATTGATGCCTTCGGTCGCGCCGCGCACGAAGACGATCTCGTTCTCGCTGGCGGCCCGCATGAACCTGGCCACCTTCCGGCGTGCGGTCTCGTAACCCAGCGTCATTTGCGCGCTGCGCCCGTAGATGCCGCGGTGGACGGTGGCGTAGTCCCTGCCCAGTGCGTTGCTCATCGCGTCGATCACGGCCTGCGGTTTCTGCGCGGTGGCGGCGGTATCGAGATAGTGCCACGGCGCGCCATCGCGGGTGACCATGCCCGGGAAATCGGCCTTCTGGCCGGGATCGGCTGTGCCGATATCGAGAAGTGCAGCTTGGGTCATAGGTGCTTGTCCAGCTTGTCGAGCGCGACCCGCATCAGCCGCTCGCGCGTGTCGTCGTCCGAAAGCCCGACCAGCGCATCGCCGATAAAGGCCTGGACCAGCAGCCGCCGCGACAGTTCGGGCGGGATGCCGCGCGCGGCCATATAGTAGCGCGCGGTCTCGTCGAGCTGGCCGACGGTGGCGCCATGCGCGCATTTGACGTCGTCGGCGAAGATTTCGAGTTGCGGCACCGCGTTGACGCTGGCGCCGCGGTCGAGCAGCAGGCCCTTGAAATCCTGCGCCGCGTCGGTCTTCTGCGCATCGCGCACCACATCGATGCTACCGAGGAAATTGCCCGTGCCCTTGCCCCAGTGGACGGAGCGGACGGTCTGGTTGCTGGTCGCCTCGGGCTCGGCATGGACGACGCGGGTGACGAATTCGCGCACCGTGTCGCGCCCGCCGACCGTGATCCCGCCCATCTCGAAATGCGCACCGCGGCCCATCCGGACTTCGATCTCGATCCGCGCGTATTCGGCCGCGGCCGCAATAGCGAATATGGCGCAGCGCGCGCCCGCGCCGATATCGATCCGCAAGCGGCGCAATTCGGTAGCGGCGGTATCCGCGCCGTCCTCGATCACCAGGCATTCGCTCCAGCTCTCGCCCGGCGCGATCGTGATGTCGCGCCAGACATCGAGATCGACGCCTTCGAGCGCCTCGACCGCAGAATAGCGCCAGGCTTCATCTCTCCGGGTGGGGCGGGTGGGGTGCGTTGCGAGTTCGCTCATGCGGCCATCACCTTGTCGTAGCCTTCGGCCTCGAGCTGGTTGGCCAGATCGGCGCTGCCGGTCTTCGCGATCCGCCCTTGGCTGAGGATGTGGACATAGTCGGGTTGCACCACCTGGAGCAGGCGCTGGTAATGGGTGATCAGCAGCACGCCCTTGCCGGGCTGGCGCATGATCGCGTTGATGCCATCGCCGACCACGCGCAGCGAATCGATGTCGAGCCCGCTGTCGGTCTCGTCGAGCACCGCGAAACTGGGATCGAGAATGCCCATCTGGACCATCTCGGCGCGCTTCTTCTCGCCGCCCGAGAAGCCGACATTCACATGGCGTTTGAGCATGTCCATATCGAGCTTGAGCAGCGCGGCCTTTTCCTTGGCCAGCTTGAGGAACTCGCCGCCGTTCAGCGGCTCCTCGCCGCGGTGCTTGCGCTGGGCGTTGAGCGCCTCGCGCAGGAACTGGACGTTGGAGACCCCGGGAATCTCGACCGGGTACTGGAACCCGAGGAACATGCCCGCCGCGGCGCGCTCGTGCGGCTCCATGTCGAGCAGATCCTTGCCATCGAAGCGCACGCTGCCGCCGGTCACTTCGTAGCCGGGGCGCCCGCCCAGCACATAGGCGAGCGTCGATTTCCCCGCGCCATTGGGGCCCATGATCGCATGCACCTCGCCCGCCCCCACGCTGAGCGAGAGGCCGTCGAGGATCTTGGTGCCACCGATTTCGGCGGAGAGGTTTTCAATCTGGAGCATTGGCTGGGGCATAGGGCTTTCGTTCATTGGTATGATGAGAGGTTCGGCGTCAGCGGCGTTCGCGCCGCACGCTCTGTTTTTCCGCGATCCGCTTGCGCATGGCGTCGCCGATGGCGGCGGTGACCGCGTCGAGATCGGCGAGGATATCGGCGGCGGGGATGTGCATCACGCGGATGCCGACCGCCGCAAGGCTCTTGTCGCGCCGCGTGGCGAGCGCTTCGCTGGTGTCGTCCTCGTCGATCGCGATCGCGAGGCCGAGCGTGTGGCAGTTGAAATCGACGATCGCCGAGCCGACCACCGCGTGGCGGGTGAATTTGTGGCGCCCGAAATCGGCCATGGCGAAGCGCTCGGCCAGCGCCTTGTGCGCTTCCGAGGAATGCCGCTTCATCTCGCGCGCGCGGTCATGCAGCACATCGAGCCTTGTGTCCGAAATCTTCCACCCGCGGCCCTTCTTGTTGAGCGTAGGCGCGGCGTCGTCCTGCTCGGAAGGCGAGCGGAGATTGAGGGTTTTGCGTTCGGTCACCCCACGCTTCCTTCGAGCGAAATCGCCAGCAGCTTCTGCGCCTCGACCGCGAATTCCATCGGCAATTGCTTCATCACGTCCTTGGCGAAGCCGTTGACGATCAACGCGATCGCCTCTTCCTCGTCGAGCCCGCGCTGCTGCGCGTAGAACAGCTGGTCGTCGGAAATCTTGCTGGTGGTCGCCTCGTGCTCGATCTGCGCGCTGGGGTTCCTGACCTCAATGTAGGGCACGGTGTGCGCGCCGCATTGCGAGCCGATCAGCAGGCTGTCGCATTCGGTGCGGTTGCGCACGTTCTCGGCATTGGCGCCGACGCGGACCAGCCCGCGATAGGTGTTGCTGCTCTTGCCCGCGCTGATGCCCTTGGAGATGATCGTCGAGCGGGTGCCCGAGCCATTGTGGATCATCTTGGTCCCGGTGTCGGCCTGCTGGTGATTGTTGGTCACCGCGACCGAGTAGAACTCGCCCACGCTGTCTTCGCCGTTGAGCACGCAGGAGGGGTATTTCCACGTCACCGCGCTGCCGGTCTCGACCTGGGTCCAGGAAATCTTGCTGCGCGCGCCCTGGCACAATCCGCGCTTGGTGACGAAATTGTAGATCCCACCCACACCCTCGGAGTTACCGGGGTACCAGTTCTGGACCGTGGAATATTTGATCTCGGCATCGTCCATCGCCACCAGCTCGACCACTGCCGCGTGAAGCTGGTTCTCGTCGCGCATCGGCGCGGTGCAGCCCTCGAGATAGCTAACGTAGGAGCCCTTCTCGGCGATGATCAGCGTGCGTTCGAACTGGCCGGTGTTCTCGGCGTTGATGCGGAAATAGGTGCTGAGCTCCATCGGGCAGCGCACGCCTTCGGGGATGTAGACGAAGGTGCCGTCGGAAAAGACCGCGCAATTGAGCGTGGCGAAGTAATTGTCGCGCTGCGGCACGATCTTGCCCAGCCACTGCTTCACCAGCTCGGGATATTCGCGGATCGCCTCGGAGATCGAACGGAAGATCACGCCTGCGCTTTCCAGCTCCTTGCGGAAGGTGGTGGCGACGCTGACCGAGTCGAACACCGCATCCACCGCGACCTTGCGCGCACCCTCGACCCCGGCGAGCACTTCCTGCTCGGCGATCGGGATGCCCAGCTTTTCGTAAACGCGCAGGATTTCTGGATCGACCTCGTCGAGCGAGCCCAGCTTGGGCTTGGCGCGCGGTTCGGCGTAATAATAGGCGTCCTGGTAGTCGATCTTCGGATAGCCGATCTTGGCCCAGTCGGGCTCTTCCATGTCCTGCCACAGGCGGAAGGCCTTGAGCCGCCAGTCGAGCATCCATTGCGGCTCGTTCTTCTTGGCCGAGATGAAGCGGACGGTGTCCTCGTTCAGCCCCTTGGGGGCGAAATCCTGTTCGATATCCGACGACCAGCCGTGCTCGTAATCCGCCGCGCGGGCGGCGGCATCATGGGCGTCCTGATCCTGGAGTTCGAGGCTGTCGGTCATGGTGGGGCTTTCGGTCATTAGAGTGCTCGCGGCATGGTGCACGGATCGGCGCGAAGCGCTGCGCTTCGTGGCGAGGGAATGGTCTTCGCGGGCTGTCCAGCGAGCTGCGTCAGCGGGATGCTCGCCAGCGTCCCGCGCAGGGCTTCGTTGATCATCGGCCAGTGCGGGCGGACGCTGCACAGAGCATCGACGCTGCATTCGCCACCATCGGCGCAGGCGGTCAGCGCGATGGGTCCTTCGACAGCCTCGACGATATCGGCGACGCTGATCGAGGCGGCGGGACGCGCGAGTTGCAGACCGCCGCCCGAGCCGCGCGTCGAGCGCAGCAGCCCGGCCGCCGAAAGCTTGCTAACCAGCTTCTGCACGGTCGGGACCGGGAGACCGGTTTCCGCCGCCAGCGCGGCCGCACTCGTGCGCCCGCCGCCACAATGGCGCGCCGCGGCGCACATAGTGACCACGGCGTAATCGGCTAGGTTGGAGAGGCGCATCGTCAAACTGTTTTCTCAAATCGGACCATTTTGTTCCGATTGAGCATCTATGGTCGCAAAGTCGCGCTTTCAAGCCATTTTCGACTCTTGCGAGTCGTTAGCATCCTCGTCCATAGCGATGGGCAGGCCGACCTGACGCAGGTTCTTCTTGTTGAGCATCTCGGTCAGATAGGGCGAGCTCGGATCGACGATCCGCGCCGGGGTCCGCCCCGCGAACAGCCGGATCTCGCGGATCATATGCGGCTGGTCGTAGAAGGCCTGGCCGATCTGCGCCTCGTATTCCATCGTCAGGCTGGGCAGCGAGAGCAGCGTCGCAGCGCGCAGCGCGCGGTATTTGCGCCGCAGCGCCACCGGCGAGAGCCCGAAATAGCGCTCGACCAGCCGCTGGGTCTGGCGCCGCGAATAGGGCGAAGCGGCATAGAGCACGTCGATCTCCGGGAGGAAATCGCCCGCCAGCCAGGCATTGGTGGCGGCGATCAGCTCCGGGTGGCCGGGTTTGAGCGGCTGCATTGCCGCCAGCATCGCGGGCCCCAGTTCGGCCACGCATTGCTCCGCGTCCTTCTGGCCAGCGCGGTAGGCGGTGCACAGCGCGTGGCCGGTCTCGAACAGCGCGGAGTCGAGCCAGTCGTCGGCGCGATAGAGCCGGTTGCCATGGGTCTTGGCGCACAGGCCGGTGAGGGCAGCCCAGCCCAGCGGGCTGAGCGCGGCGCCGATCGCGTGGAACGGCCCATCGACGCGGAACGGCACGGCGCGCGAGAACGGGGTCAAGAGATTGACCCGGTGCGAGGGATCGATGCCGCCCTCGGGCAAGACCATCTCGCCCTCCCCGAATGGGAACAGGCTCAGATGGCCGATCGCCGCGGGCTGGATGTCGCTGACCTTCTCGTCATCGCAACGGAAGTGATAGAAGGTCGTGACGTAGTCGCTCAGTTCTGGCGACACGCCCAGATAATCGATGGCAAAACGGTTGGCGGGGGTGAGTTGCCCCTGCTCGCCTTTTGCTCCCCTTGGCCCCGCCATTCAGCCTTCCTTATCCCGCCCCAACCTCGGCGATCCAGGTATCGACATTCTCCTCCATGATCGAGAGCGGCACCGGTCCGCTCGTCAGGATCACGTCGTGGAAGGCGCGAATATCGAACCGGTCGCCCAATTGCGTGCGCGCCCGATCGCGCAGTTCCATGATCTTGAGCTTGCCGATCATATAGGCGGTCGCCTGGCCCGGATAGACGATGTAGCGCTCGATCGCCTTGCGGATATCGCCATCGGGATTGGGGGTGTTGTCGGTGAGATACTGGATCGCTTCCTCGCGGCTCCAGCGCTTGTGGTGCAGCCCGGTGTCGACCACCAGCCGCGCGGCCCGCCACAGTTCCATCCCCAGCCGGCCGAAGTCGGAATAGGGATCGGTGTAGAAGCCCATGTCCTTGCCCAGTTCCTCGGTATAGAGGCCCCAGCCCTCGCTGTAGGCGGTCACTCCGCCGAAGCGGCGGAACGGCGGGACGTCGCCCAGCTGGGTCTGGATCGACAGCTGGAGGTGATGGCCGGGCAGGCCTTCGTGGTAGGCCAGCGCCTCGAGCTCGTTCTTGCTCATGTCCCGAAGGTTGTAGAGATTGACGTAATAGGTACCCGGGCGCGAGCCGTCGGGTGCCGGGCGCTGGTAAAAGGCCTTGCCCGCGCTCTTTTCGCGGAAGGCCTCGACCGGCTTGATTACCAGCGGATCGGTGGGCAATGTCGAGAAGTACTCGGGCAGGCGCTCTTCCATCGCATCGAGCTTGGCTTCGGCATCGGCGAGATAGGCCTCGCGGTTGTCGTAATAGAAGCGTTCGTCGGTGCGGGTGAACTCGAAGAATTCCTGCAGCGTGCCTTCGAACCCGACCTCGTCCATGATGCTGCGCATCTCGTCATGGATGCGCTCGACGTTGTCGAGCCCGATCTGGTGGATCTGGTCTGGGGTGAGATCGGTGGTGGTGTAATTGGCGAGCAGCGCTTTGTAATATTGCGCGCCCTGCGGGAACCGCCAGATGCCGTCCTGCGTCGGCGCGATGGCCTGCTGGCGTTTCATCTCGGCGAGCAGCCGCTGGTAGGCGGGGCGGGCATTGGCGTTCCAGGCGCGCGTCCCGGCGCCCTGCACGATCCCATTGCTTTCGGCACTGTCGAGCGCGGCGACCTTCTTGCGATAATCCTCGAGAATCGCATTGTCGTCGCCCGCAGCAAGCAGGTTCTCGATGTCCGAGATGACATAGGGATAGACCCAATCGGGCGGCATCACCCCGGCGGCGGCGCGCTCGCGCGATTCGGCGGTCAGCGTGTCGATCACCGTGCCCAGGCCTTCGATCCGGCTGACGTAGGCCTGTGCGCTCTCGGCGCTGTCGACGCGGTGGATGTTGATCAGGAATGCGGGCAGCTGGCTCTGCGCGCCGCGCATCTGGTCGAAGACATAGCCAGAGTCGCGGAACGGGTACAAAGCGGCGCTGCGCTCGGCCATGGCGTCGAACAACCGGTAGCTAAGCGCATCCTCGCGTGACAGATCGGCAAGATCGTAATTGGCGCGCATCGTCGCAGCGGTGGATTGCAACAGGTCCTCTTCGCGCTCCTCGGCAGCGGCGGAGAAATCGCCCCAGCGGCTGTAATCCTCGTCGCGGATGCCGCGATAGGCCTTGGACAGCGGCGAAAGCGCGAGTTGCTGCGCATCGTAGGTTTCGAACAGCTGGCCCAAATCTTCGTCGGGCTGCGGTGCGGTCATCGCAGCACCGTCGCTAACACCCGCTCCTTGGCCCGCTCCTTGAGTGGTGGCGCAGGAGGCCAGTGCCAGTGCCGCTATCGAAATTCCCACCTGTCTGAAACGCATCGCTCAATCCCCATGTCGTATTTGTACAAGGGGCATGGGGCAAAACCTAAGCGATTGCCAGCCTTGGCGAAATCGCCGCGCCGAATCCGGGCATATCGCGATGGCGTGTGGTCGACTGCGCGTCTGGTCGAGATGAGATCGGGCGAAAAAAGCGGGCGGCCCCCGAAGAGACCGCCCTTTCAGTAGAGGAACCCGCCGCAACGGCGTCGGGTCCTTCGGGTCGCAAGAAGACTGTTACGCCAGAACGGATGTTTCCGATTGTATGCAAACGACAGCGGCTCTCCGCCTGCAATATCCGTAGGCGCCCGGTCCGCGCCTGCTCGACACCGCGCATCGCTTTGCCCATAGGCGGCGCCATGCTGTTCGACCTCGTCCGCCCGGCCATCTTCGCGCTCGATCCCGAGCGCGCCCACCGCCTCACGGTTGCGGCGCTCAGGGCCATGCCGCGCCGCGCGCCTGCCGCCGCCGGGCCGCTGGCGACCACCTTGGCCGGGTTGCGCTTTCCCAACCCGGTGGGGCTCGCTGCAGGCTTCGACAAGAATGGCGAAGTGCCCGATGCGCTGCTCGGTCTGGGGTTCGGTTTCGCAGAAGTCGGCTCGATCACCCCGCTTCCGCAGGCGGGAAACCCCACCCCGCGGCTGTTCCGGCTGGTCCAGGATCGCGCCGTGATCAACCGGATGGGGTTCAACAACGAGGGCGGCGATGCCCTCGCCCGCCGGCTCGAGGGCCGTCGTGACCGCGCCGGGATCGTGGGCGTCAACATCGGTGCCAACAAGGACAGCGCCGACCGGATTGCCGACTATGCGCAGCTGACCCGGCTGCTGGCGCCGCTGGCCAGCTATCTGGCGGTCAATATTTCCAGCCCCAACACGCCCGGCCTGCGCGCGCTGCAGGACGAGGGCGCGCTGACCGGGCTGCTCGACGCGGTGCTCGAGGCCCGGAGCGAAGTGTGCGGCGAAGCTGGCCCGCCGATCTTCCTCAAGGTCGCGCCCGATCTGGAACCGGCGGACATCGATGCCATCTCGCGCATCGCGCTCGACCGGCGACTGGCGGCGCTGATCGTCTCGAACACCACCATCGTCCGCACCGGTCTGCGCTCGCGCCATGGCGGCGAGACCGGCGGGCTCTCCGGCGCGCCCTTGCGCGACCTTGCATTGCAGCGCTTGCGCGATTTCCGCAGCGCCAGCGGCGGGGCGATCCCGCTGGTCGGGGTCGGCGGGATCGCGAGTGCGGAAGACGCCTGGACGCGGATCCGCGCAGGCGCGAGCCTCGTCCAGCTCTACTCGGCGCTGGTCTATCAGGGACCCGGGCTCGCGCGGAGGATCGTGCGCGGCATGGAGCGGCTGATGCGGCGTGACGGTTTTGGCACGATTGCGGAAGCCGTCGGGAGCGAATAGCAGGGCGGGTATGATCACCCGCCTTCTCGCCACATTCGCCCTGCCGCTCTCGCTTGCGAGCGGCGCCCTCGCCCAATCTCCCGACCCGGCCCCGGCCTCGGCTCCGGTCCAACCCCCCTCGACAGCCCAACTGCCCTTCGTCGGCAGCGTCAGCGCCGCCGACCCGCGCGCGCAAGCGGCCGGCATGGCCATGCTCTGGCAAGGCGGCAGCGCCACCGACGCTGCGCTCGCGACCATGCTGGCGCTAACCGTGGTCGAGCCGCAAAGCTCGGGCATCGGTGGCGGTGGTTTCTACGTTCGCGGAACCGCGGATGGGGGGATCGAGACGATCGACGGGCGCGAAACCGCACCATCTGGCGCGACCCCCGACTGGTTCCTCGCCGAGGATGGCAGCGTGCCGCCTTTCATGCAGAGCGTGATGAGCGGGTCGAGCGTGGGGGTGCCGGGCAATATCGCGCTCGCCGCCGAGGCGCATGCCCGATACGGCAAACTGCCCTGGGCCGCGCTGTTCGCCCCCGCGATCGAATTGGCGCGCGAAGGTTTTGCCATCAACATACGGCTCGCTTCCTATCTCGAGCGGATGCCGGAGCGGGCGGGCGCGGTTCCCGCCACGCAAGCGCTGTTCTACGACGATGGTGGCCAGCCGCATCCCGCCGGGCATATCGTTCGCAACGAGCCGCTCGCGCAGACGCTGGAGCGGATTGCGGCTGAGGGGGCGGCGGCATTCTACACCGGGGCCCTCGCGCAGGAGATCGCCGGGACGGTCGCCGGCAAGACCCCGCGCGACACTGCGATGACACCGGCGGATATTGCCGACTATCGCGCTGTCGATCGCGATGGCGTGTGCGGTTCCTATCGCGGCTATCGGGTCTGCGGAATGGGGCCGCCATCATCGGGCGGGATCGCGGTGCTGCAGATCCTCGGCCAGCTCGAGCGCTTCGATCTGGCCGGGCTGGGTCTCTACAATCCGCAGACCTGGCACCTGTTCGTCGAATCGCAGCGGCTCGCCTATGCCGATCGCGAATTGTATATTGCCGACAGCGATTTTGTGGCGGTTCCCGTCGCGGGGCTGATCGATCCGGCCTACATCGTCCGCCGCAGCGAGCTCATCTCGATCAAGACGAGTCTCGCGGCGGTCGCGCCCGGCCGTCCTGCGGGCGCGGACACCGCGCTCGCCGATGGCAACGAACCCGAGGAACGCGGCACCTCGCATATCGCGGCGGTCGATCCCACGGGAACGATGATCAGCTACACCTCCACTATCGAGGGGGTGTTCGGCTCCGGCATGATGGCGGGCGGGTTCTACCTCAACAACGAGCTTACCGATTTCAGCCGCAGCCCGACCGTCGATGGCCTGCCGGTCGCCAATCGGGTGGAAGGCGGCAAGCGTCCGCGCAGCTCGATGGCACCGACCGTCGTGTGGGACCCTGAGGGACGCCCGGTGCTGGTGATCGGCGCGGCGGGCGGCCCCACCATCCCGGTGCAGACCGCGCGCGGCATCATCGGGGTGATCGATTTCGGGCTTTTCGCGAAAGAGGCGCTCGGCCTGCCATTCATCATGGGTTTCGGCGACACAGTGATGGTCGAGGAAGGGACCTGGCTCGAAACCGCCATCCCCGCATTGCAGGAGCTCGGCCATTCCGAGGTGGTCCCACGCGAGGTGGGACTGAAGGCCGGCGCGATCAAGCGCGAGGGCACGATCTGGGAAGCCGCGCGCGATCCGCGGATCGATCTCGGGGTCACGGTTCCCTGAACGGACGCGGCTTTCTCGCCCACTTGCCGTAGGTCAGCCAGCCTCCTAAGCCACGCGACGCAGTTGATCTGCCAATAGAAAAGACAAGAGGGAGCCAGGCCGGATGCTGTCCGATATCGATGCTGCGAACAGTCTCGTTGAGCTGTTTCTCAAACGAGCCGACGAACGCGGAGACGCGCCCTTTCTGGGCGCGAAATCCACAGGCGAGTGGCGCACCATCAGCTGGTCCGAAGCGGCCGACCAGGTCTGCCTGTTGGCAGAAAGCCTGCGCAAGATGGGGCTCGATGCCGGCGACCGAGTCTGCCTCGTCAGCGAAAACCGGCCCGAATGGTGCATTTCCGATCTCGCAATCATGGCGGCGGGATGCGTCACCGTCCCAACCTACATCACCAACACCGAGCGCGATCACGCGCATATCCTCGACAATTCGGGCGCGCGCGCGGTCATCGTCTCGACCGAGAAGCTGTCGCAGCCGCTGCTGCCCGCTATGATGCGGACCGGGCTGGCCGAGCACATCATTTCCTTCGATGGCATCCGGCAATATCAAGCAGGCGATCTCCGGGCGCATAGCTGGAGCGACCTGGTCCGCGGCGATGCTGCGGCCGCCCGCGCCGCAGTCGACCGGCGCATCGCCGCGATCGGTCGCGGCGACACCGCCTGCATCATCTACACCAGCGGTACCGGCGGTGCTCCGCGCGGTGTGCGCCAGCATCATGGCGCGATCTTGTGCAATATCGCCGGGGCGGCAGAAATCCTCATCGAGGACTTCGGTCTCGGCAAGGAGGAGCGCTTTTTGTCCTTCCTGCCGCTGTCGCACGCCTATGAGCATACCGGCGGGCAATATCTGCCGATCTCGGTTGGCGCGCAGATCTACTATTCGGAAGGGCTCGACAAGCTGGCCGCCAATATCGAGGAGACGCGCCCGACCGTGATGGTCGTCGTGCCGCGCCTGTTCGAAGTCCTGCGCACCCGGATCATGAAGCAGGTCGCCAAGCAGGGTGGCCTGGCCGCGCGGCTGATGGACAGCGCGCTGGCGCTGGGCGAGCGCCGCGTGACAGGTCGCAGAAAATTCGGCGATGGCGGGCGCGACTTCGTGCTGGAGAAACTGCTGCGACCAAAGATCCGCCAGCGCTTCGGCGGGCGATTGAAGGCGATGGTGTCAGGCGGGGCGCCGCTCAACCCGGAGGTCGGGACCTTCTTCAGCTCGATGGGTCTGACCGTGCTCCAGGGCTACGGCCAGACCGAGGCCGGCCCGATCATCAGTTGCAACCGCCCCGCGGCCGGGATCGCGATGGACAGCGTCGGGCCGCCGATGCGCGGCGTCGATGTCCGCATCGCCGAGGATGGCGAAATCCTGTGCCGCGGCGAATTGGTGATGCACGGCTATTGGCAGAACAAGGCCGAGACCGAGCGGACGATACAGGACGGCTGGCTGCACACCGGCGATATCGGCCATATCGACGATCATGGCAGGATCGTGATTACCGATCGCAAGAAGGACATGATCGTCAACGACAAGGGCGACAATGTTGCGCCGCAGAAGGTCGAAGGGATGCTCACGCTCCAGCCCGAGATCGCGCAGGCGATGGTGACCGGCGACAAGCGCCCCTACATCGTCGGGCTGATAGTCCCCGATGCCGAATGGTCGCTCGAGTGGGCCACCGCACAGGGCAAGGCGTTCGACTTCAAATCGTTGCAGGACGATCCCGGGTTCCGGGCCGCGGTGCGCGACGCGCTAGATCGGGTCAATCGCGAGCTGTCGGTGGTCGAGAAGGTGCGCCAGTTCGCCTTCGCCGACGAGGCCTTCACTATCGAGAACGAGGAAATGACCCCGAGCCTGAAAATCCGGCGGCACAAGATCAAGGACCGCTACCAGCAGCGGCTCAACAGCCTGTACAAGAGCTAACCGAGGAAGGCCTAAGCGGCGATTTCTTCGATATATTCGGGGAAGAAGCGAGGCGGCCGGTCGGACCAGCCCGGGGCGGTCGCGGCGGCTTCGCTGAGTGACTGAAGCAGCAGCTTGCGGCGTTGCGGCTGGATCTGCGGGAGTGCGGCGGCGGCGCAGAAGGCGCTGGGCAGCCAGGGCCGCGAATCGGCGCCGAGCAGGCGTTCGTAGAGGAAGCGGAAGGCGGAGAAGCAGTCGATCCGCTCCTGCGCCAGATCGAAGGCGGCGACACGGGTCAGCTTGCCGACGAAGCCCTCGACCGCGTCGAAGCCGGTCGCCGTCGGGATCGACTGGCGCAACGCTTTCAGCTCCTGATAGGCGACATACTGACTGCGGATCGCGGCGTTTTCACCCGCATTCCGGCCCCAGATGCGGAACGCGTCGCAGCGCCCGAGCCCGATATCGAGGCTGCGGCGGATATAGCGCTGCTCGGCGGCGGTGAAGCCCGCGAATTCGCGCATTTCCGCAATGGTACCCGATGCCGTCGCTGCAATGGCCATGTCGGCCCTCCCTTGTTGCCGGACGGTCTATCGGCCAAGATGGTTAACACCTGGTTTGCGCTGAGCGATTTGCCGGGCGATTGGCGATGCCGGGCGATGCTGGCTGGTCCCGACACACAAAAAGGCCCGCGGTTTCCCGCGGGCCTTTCGCTTGTATCGTGCCTGGGATCAGACCTTGTCGCCGAGTGCACCCTTGACTTCACCCTTGAGGTTCTGGGCTTCGCCCTTGCGCTCCTGGGCCTTGCCTTCGGCCTTCATCGAATGATCATTGGTCGCATCGCCGACCGCCTGCTTGGTATTGCCGGCGGCTTCGTTGGCGATGCCCTTGGTCTTGTCTGTCATCTCGCCCATGTTTGTTCTCCTGCATAAGTGAGCCGGTCGATCGGAATGGGTCCTTTCGGCGGCAAGCCGCAGGAAAAGCGGCTATGGAATTACAGCGCGCGAACCGGGGTTCGGGTTCCGCTGGTTGCGGCGAAACGCCCGGAATTGCAGGCGGTTAGATGAGTCCGGCGAGCGGGCTGCTGGGATCGGCAAATTTGCGCGTCCCCATCCGCCCGGCGAGATAGGCATCGCGCCCGGCCTGCACCGCAAGCTTCATCGCCCGCGCCATGCGGATAGGATCCTTCGCCTCGGCGATGGCGGTGTTCATCAGCACGCCGTCGCAGCCAAGTTCCATCGCCACGGCGGCATCGCTTGCGGTGCCGACCCCGGCATCGACCAGCACCGGCACGCTCGCGCCCTCGACGATCAGGCGGATGGTTACGCGGTTCTGGATCCCGAGCCCCGAGCCGATCGGTGCTCCCAGAGGCATGACCGCGACCGCACCGGCCTCTTCGAGCTGCTTGGCGGCGATCGGATCGTCGGTGCAATAGACCATCGGGAGGAATCCTTCCTTGGCGAGGATCTCGGTTGCCCTGAGCGTTTCGCGCATGTCGGGATAGAGCGTTCGCGCCTCGCCGAGCACCTCGAGTTTGACCAGGTCCCAGCCACCCGCCTCGCGCGCCAGCCGCAACGTGCGCACGGCCTCGTCGCCGGTAAAGCAGCCCGCGGTGTTGGGCAGGTAGGTCACCTTTTTGGGGTCGATGAAATCGGTCAGCATCGGCGCCTTGGGATCGCTGACATTGACCCGCCGCACGGCGACGGTGACGATTTCGGCGCCGCTGGCCTCGAGCGCGGCGGCGTTCCGGGCGAAATCGACATATTTTCCCGTACCGACGATCAGGCGGGAGCGGAAAGTGCGCCCGGCCACGCTCCAGGTGTCGTCGCTACCCGCAGCGCTGCCGCCGCCGACGAAGTGGACGATCTCGAGCCTGTCGCCATCGGCGACGGGATGGGTTGCCAGTTCGCTGCGCGGCGCGATGGTCCCATTGCGCTCGACCGCGACCTTGGCCGGGTCGAGATCGAGCTCGCGGACGAGATCGGCGATGGTGGTTGCTGAGGTACGGCGGGTTTCGCCGTTGACGGTCAGGGTGATGGGTGCGGTCATGATCCGCGCGAGATAGCGGTCAAACCACTTTGCGCAAGTTCAGCACGTGTCCGAGCGAGACCAGTGCCACGCCGATGATGGTCAGCACCGCTTCCTCGAAGCCGTGCGGCACCGCGAGCGCGCCACCCATGAAGCTGAGCCCGGTCATCGCCACCACGAAGGGCGCCGCGCGGCGGTGGCGCAGCGCGCCCCAGCCGATCGCGACCGCGGCGATCAACACCGCGATGGCCAGACCGATACGGTGGATGTCGGGGTGGAAAAAGAACTGTCCGCCCAGCCCGAGACCCGAGACGATCACGATACTGGCCAGGCAATGCAGCGCGCACAGGCCCGACAACACGATCCCGCTGCGATCGAGACGGCGACGAATCGGAGAGATGGTGCGCTGAAGCATCGCGTGACCATCTATGTGATAGTGTAACATTATACAAGCGCCGAGCGGATATTTAGTTCGGTTTTCGTATTGCGCGGCCTGCCCTCACACTTGCCCGATTTGCACTTGCGCGCCCGTTGCCGGGCCATCAAACAGCCGAGCATGACCCATCCCGTTCTCCTGCCCGCCTCGGTAAGGCCGGTCGCGATCGCCAACTGGCTGTTGTTCGTCGCGCTGCTGGTGATCGTGATGGTCGCGGTCGGCGGGATCACCCGGCTGACCGAGAGCGGGTTGTCGATCACGCAATGGCAACCGGTGACCGGGACGATCCCGCCGCTGACCGAGGCTGACTGGCTCGCCGAGTTCGAGCTCTATCAGCAGACCGGCCAGTATCGCCAGATCACCGGCCCCGCCGGGATGGATCTCGCCGGGTTCAAGTTCATCTTCTTTTGGGAATGGTTCCATCGCCTGCTCGGGCGCGTGATCGGTCTCGCCTTCGCGGTGCCGCTGGCCTGGTTCTGGCTGCGCGGCGCGATCCCGGCCGGTTACAAATGGCGGCTCGTTGCGCTGCTCGCGCTCGGCGGGATGCAGGGCGTATTCGGCTGGTTCATGGTCCGCTCGGGCCTGTCGGTCGAGATGACCTCGGTGAGCCATTTCTGGCTTTCGATCCATCTGCTGACCGCGCTGGTGACGCTGGCGGGGCTGGTCTGGACCGCGCTCGACCTGCGCCGCCTGGCACGCGGCGGAAATCCGCCTGCGCGCTGGACCGCGATCGCAAGCTGGGTCGGTGCCGTCCTGTTCCTCCAGCTGCTGCTCGGTGCCTGGGTCGCCGGGCTTAACGCGGGTCATGCCTCGGACAGCTGGCCGCTGATGCAGGGGCGGCTGATTCCCGAATACGATACCTCGCGCGGGCTGTTCTGGGCAGTGACGCACGATCCCTTCCTGATCCACTTCCTCCACCGCTGGTGGGCCTGGGCAGCGGTGATCGCGCTGGTGGTGATGGCGCGGCGGGTCAAACCGCTCGAACGCGGCGCCTCGCTCGCCATCCATGCCGGCTTCGGCACGCAGATCCTGCTCGGCATTGCTACCGTGCTGACAGGCGTGTCGCTGTGGATTGCGGTGGCGCACCAGCTGTTCGGCGCTCTGCTGGTGGTGGCCTTTGCCTGGGGCGCGCACGCACTGGGCCGCCGCACCTAGCAGGAAACCGACCTCCGATGCTTTGTGGTATTATTATACCCCATCGGTAACACGCGGAATTGCTTGACTTGCGCCCGGTCCGACGCCATTCGCCGCCCGCGTCGCTAGTCCGGAAACGGTCGGATTCGCGCAACCACACACTAACAACGGAATTCCAAAGCCATGAAGGCTCTCAGCAAAATGACCCGGTCGATCAAACCGGCCGAGGTCGAAAAGGACTGGCACATCATCGACGCCGACGGTCTCGTCGTCGGTCGTGTAGCCACGATCATCGCCAAAATCCTGCGCGGCAAGCACAAGCCAAGCTTCACCCCGCATGTCGATTGCGGCGATCACGTCATCGTTATCAACGCCGAGAAGGTGAAGTTCACCGGGCGCAAGATGACCGACAAGATCTATTACCGCCACACCGGCCACCCCGGTGGCATCAAGGAAACGACTCCTGCCAAGGTGCTCGAAGGCCGCTTCCCCGAGCGCGTGCTCGAGAAGGCCGTCCAGCGCATGATCCCGCGCGGACCGCTGGGCCGCGACCAGATGCGCGCGCTGCATCTCTATGCCGGCACCGAGCATCCGCACGATGGCCAGCAGCCCAAGACGCTCGACGTCGCCTCGATGAACCGCAAGAACAAGGCAAGCAGCTAATGGTCGCCGACAACACCAGCGAAACCCCCGCCGACGAGACCAAGGTCGACGCCGCGCCGGAAGCCAACACCGAAACCGCGACCGAAGCCAAGTCCGAAGCTCCTGCCGAAGACGCCGCCGAAGCGAAGACCGAAGCTGCACCCGCAGCCGCTCCCGAGGAAAAGGCCGAGACCGAGACCAAGACCGATTTGGTCTCCGATCTGGCCGATCTCAAGAGCATCGCGGGCGACGCGCCCGAAGGCGATTCGGCCGAGATCGCTCGGACCGCCAGCGTGCCGCTGCGCGAGCAAGAGCTCGACGCCCAGGGCCGTGCCTATGCCACCGGCCGCCGCAAGGATGCCAAGGCGCGCGTCTGGATCAAGCCCGGCAGCGGCAAGATCACCGTCAACGGCCGCGATCAGGAAACCTATTTCGCGCGTCCGACGCTGCGGCTGATCCTCAACCAGCCCTTCGCCATCACCGATCGCGAAGGTCAGTACGACGTGATCTGCACCGTTCGCGGCGGCGGGCTTTCGGGCCAGGCCGGCGCGGTCAAGCATGGCATCAGCCAGGCGCTCACGAAGTACGAGCCCACGCTGCGGTCGACGGTCAAGGCCGCCGGCTTCCTCACCCGCGACAGCCGCGTGGTAGAGCGCAAGAAGTACGGCCGTGCCAAGGCGCGCAAGAGCTTCCAGTTCTCGAAGCGTTAAACGCTGGCCGACCGGGTATTCCGGTTGGAAGAAACTATCGGATAAGGGCGGTCCCGCGAGGGGCCGCCCTTTCTCGTGGGGCCCTTTCTCGTTGGGCGGCGACGGGGTTTGTAGCGGGCTTCGCGGCGAGCTAGTGGACCGGTGGATCGGTCCGCGGGACCTGATGCACCGGCGCGACCGGTTCGCCCGGATGGCGCGGCGGCATCGCATCCTCGGGCACGTCGTCGATCATCATGTCCGAACTCTCGACGTTCTGCAGATTGCGGACGCAGACCGTCAGCGTTTCTCCATCCCAGCGCAGCTCGTTGAAGCTGGGCGGGGTGGAACGGGTGCGTTTCGACAGCGTGCCCGCTCCGATCATCCGCACCGGGCCCTCGGCGGTTTGCTCCATAATGTCGAAGGCATCGTGGACATGGCCGCTGATGACCGCCTCGACCGGGCGTTTGGCCAGCGCACGCAGCGCCTTGCCGCCATTCATAGTCAGCGCGGTACCCTCCGTCCCCACTTCGCGCAGCGGGTGATGCACCGCAACCAGCGCCCGCGCACCGCGGGGCAGCACATCGATCGCCGCAAGGCATTTCTTCAGCGCCGCCTCGGTCACCC
This sequence comes from Erythrobacter sp. QSSC1-22B, assembly GCF_001678665.1. Lineage (GTDB taxonomy): Bacteria > Pseudomonadota > Alphaproteobacteria > Sphingomonadales > Sphingomonadaceae > Qipengyuania. The sequence goes on along the minus strand of NZ_LZRP01000002.1, from coordinate 379,813 downwards.
AGCCTTTTGACCAGTTGAATCGCGGCTGCGCACGCACCGCGGTCTTGAGCGGGACGATCGCCAGACCCGGCAGGTCGATCTCGCGTTCGACGTGCTCCGCCATTCCGTGAAACCGCTTGTAGGGTTTGAAGAACCGCTCGAGCAGGTTGAAATAGGGCATGTCGTGATTGCCTACCTCGACCGTGACCGGAACATCGAGCGACTGGATCCAGTGCGTCGCCGCGGCGAATTCGGCATGGCGTGCGCGCATAGTGAGATCGCCGGTGATCGCCACCGCATCGGGACGCTGCTCGGCGATCTCCTGCCTCACCCAGTCGATCGCCTCATTGTCCTCGAGACCGAAATGGATGTCGCTGAGATGGAACAGGAGCTTGCCGTCAGTAGCCATGGTGGGACGCTAGCAGATCGACTTCGCAGGGGGCCAGACCGAATTCGGCGCGGCTGCCAAGGCTGGCTGGTTCGCCGTCGATCAGGATGCCGAGCGGCTCGCCTTCGCAATTTTCCACCACCAGCCTGTCGACGAGGCCGAGCAGATCGTGCGGCCCTTCGCGAAAGCTGCGCCGCAGCAACGCCCAGCCCTGCTTCGCCAGTTCGGCAGGCGTATCGGCGTGGAAAGCATCGACCTGCATCCCGCGATGGCTCGGGGTCATCTCGATCAGCGGATAGCCTTCGCGGCGACCCAGTCGGGGTTCGGCGCAGCGCACCCGGGCACCCTCGGTGGTCTCGGTCATCGCCGCACTCGCCTTGGCGGTGGTTTCGGCCATATCGCCATCGCGCATCGCCTCGCGCACATTTGCCCAGGCCGTACCGGGGCCGATCAGCAGTCCGGCGAGCGCATCGCCCGCGTCGCAGCGCGCGACCTGCGGTCGCCAGCGCCGCATCGCGCCGCGCCGGTAGCGCTCGATGATGGTGGCCAGCTCGCTTTCCCCATGCATCCGGATGCTGAGCAGGTTCATCGTCCCGCCCGGCAGGACCAGCACCGCACCCGACCAGCCGTAGAGGCTCGTGATGGCGGCATTGAGCGTTCCGTCGCCGGTGAATACCGCCAAACAATCGATCCCCGCCGCATCCAGCTCGCTGGCGGTTGGGATATCCTCGTCGGGAAACCGGATGGTACGTTCGATCGACAGACCGGCGGTGCCGCAATGGCCCTGCAATTCGTCGAGCGCCGCTTCGCTGTTGCTGCCGCTCTTGGCGTTGGTCAGCAACCAAATTTTGTCGGGGAGGGTCATGGTGCCACAGCGCTGCTGCTGCCCATCCGGTTCCCGGACGATGGCGCAGCGCTCGTCATATCCTCCCGGTGAGGACCGCCCAGGCCGAGAAGGCGTTCAATGCGCTGTAGATCACATAGACCAGCGCCAGCCCCGGCCATCCATTGGCGACGAACAGCAGCGTCGACAGCAGGATCGCGAATTCCATCACCAGCGAGATCGGCACGGTCGAGCCGGGGCGCATCCATCCGATCCGCTCGATCATCGGATGCCCGCTCTCGAGCACTGCCTTGTGCATGGCGAAATTTGCGATTCCGAGCAGGAAGAGAACGATCAGGATCATCGACGGGCGTTCTCGCGCGTCCTTCGCCGATTGCCAAGACCCGTTCGTCAGCCAGTTCGCGTCTTTGGTCAGAAGGCCGCAATTTTCGTCGACGGAGAGGTGCGTCGACAAATGTAATCGGTCAAAACCGGTTCTGCGACGTACTCCTTTCCCCCCGAAGGAGGCGGTCGCGAGAAGGAGGAATTGAGATGAAACCGATCCTTTGCCTAGCGGCCGCCATCGGCCTCGCGATCCCCGCAGCGCCGGCGCTTGCGGGTGAAATCACCGTGAAATACGACGATCTGGCGCTTTCGACCCCCGAAGGTCAACGCACGCTCGACCAGCGGATCCATGCCGCGGCCCGCAAGGCCTGCCAGGCCAACATGCCGACGACCGGCACGCGGATCAAGAGCAGCGACGCGCAACGCTGCGTGGCAGAAGCCAAGCGTCAGGTAAGCCGTCAGGTCGCGGTCATCATGGAGCAACAGCGTTTGGGCGGCTGATTTCCCCAAGGTCAGCAACCCAGGGCCCCGGTCGATCCAGTCCGCGACCGGGGTCCTTATTTTGTGGCTGGATGCGTGTTCCGGGACACCGGTGGTCGGACGTTTAGCGTCCGGCCATCGCCTTGACCTTGGGCAGATAGGTCCGCCCGATCCGCAGTGCCTCGCCATCGTCGAGTTCGACCGACCACACCCCCAGCCCGTCGTGCCGCAATCCCTTGATCCGATCGCGGCGCAGGATGGTCGAACGGTGGATCCGGATGAACTGCGCGGGGTCGAGCCGCTCTTCCAGTCCGGCGATCGTCTGGAGCAGGAGGTAGGAGCGATCCTCTACATGCAGCCGGACGTAGTCGCGCTCGGCATCGATCCGGAAGACCTGTGCGGTTTCGATCCGGACCAGCTCGGAGCGATGCGGGATCCACAATTCGTCGAGCCAGTCGCTCTTCCTTCGCGTCCCCGCATCGCGCCGCGAGAGCGCGCGCTGAATGGCGCGCTCGAGCCGTTCGCTTTTCACCGGCTTGAGGACGTAATCGACGGCGTCGAGATCGAAAGCCTCGACCGCGTAATTGTCGTGCGCGGTCACGAATACGATGGCGGCGGGGCGGTCCTGCCTGGCCAGTTCGCGCGCCACCGACAGCCCGTCGACTTCGGGCATGGTCATGTCGAGCAGCACCAGATCGGGATGCAGCGCCTCGATCAGCCGCAGCGCCGCCGCCCCGTCGCTGGCGGTGCCTACCACCGACAGGTCGTCGATCCGGGCGCAGAGCACCTGCATCCGCTCGACCGCCAGCGGCTCGTCATCGACGATCAGCGTCCGCAGTTTCTCGTTTTCCGTCTCAGCCATGGGTCACCAGCGGTAGCCTAAGTTGGGTTTCGTAACCGTCGAGCGTCGCGCCCGAGACGATGCTCGCCTGCTCTCCGAAGCGCGCCATCAGCCGGTCGCGAACATTCGCGAGCCCGATGCCGAAGCCGCTCGCAGCGCCCGCCTTGCCGGGGCCGTCATCGGTCACGGTCAGCACCAGCCGACCATATTCCTCGCGCGCCGAGATCGTGACCGTCACCGGGCGGCGGCTGGCCGAAACGCCGTATTTGACCGAGTTCTCCACCAGCGGCTGGAGGATCATGCCGGGAACGCGATAGCCGCTGAGGTCGTCGGGCAATTCGAGCCGCGTCCGCAGCCGGTCGGGGAAGCGGGTGGTCTCGATCTCGAGATAGTGGCGCTGGAGATCGAATTCGTCCGCCAGCGGCAGGTCGGCGGTGGGGTCGTCTGCGAGGCTGTGCCGATAGAAGGCGGAGAGCGTCTGGATCATTTCCTCGGCCCGGTCGGCGCGCCCGGTCATGACCAGCGCGGAGAGCGAATTGAGCGCGTTGAACAGGAAGTGGGGGTTCACCTGATAGCGCAGACTGCGCAGCTCGGCGGCCTTCGCGGCGGTGCGGAAGCGTTCCTCGCGGCGCTGCGCCGCCTGCGCCTGCGCTCCCGCCAGCAGCGCGAGATAAAGCGCCGCCCAGGCGAGCAAAAGGAAATAGCGACCCAACGCGATATCTGTCAGCTGCTGCCAGCGATCCATCCCCGTCGGCGCTGGCGCCAGCACGAGCGTGCGCGGCGGCGCAACCGAGCCGGCCTCGCTCGCGCCCTGATCCCCCGCACGCTGATCGAGCGCCACGGGCGCTACGGCAGGCACATCCACGAGCAGGTTTCCGGCGTCGTCGCGATAGATGGCAACGCCCTGATCCTCGCCGATCTTCTTGGCCACCTGATCCTGAACCGCATCGAACATAACGCGGTTGACCTGCGCGATCGCCAGCGAGGCGGGCAGGGCAGCGATCAGTGCGACCGCGATTTTCACGGCAAGCGGCCTGGCTTCGACCAGCCGGATGACCAGCCACAAGAGCAGGGTGATCGCGGCACCCGCGAGGCACACGACGCCCCGGCGCCAGACCAGTTCGCCCTGCATCGGCAGATCGACCACCGATCCGCGCAGCGTGATCAGCAGGAAGTAGCACAGCCACAGCCCGAGGATCGACGCCAGGACGATGCGGAAGGGCACTCGGGTGATGCGCGCGGACAGAGCTGTTTCTTCGTTCACTGCCTGCCCCACTAGCCGCTCGGGGCTCCTGCAGGCCAGCGCGATGATCGAAGGGATCGTGCGGTTGGTCGATGGACTACCCGGAGGGGCCGCCAATCAGCCGAGCAGGTTTTCCTTCGCGATCCGTTCCTTCCACATCGCCGGCGCGAGCGTGTGGACGTTGTTGCCGCGCGCATCCACCGCCACGGTGACGGGCATGTTCTCGACCGTGAATTCGTAGATCGCCTCCATCCCCAGATCCTCGAAGGCGACGATCTGGGAGGCCTTGATCGCGCGGGCGACCAGATAGGCCGCCCCCCCGGTGGCCATCAGATAGGCGACCTTGAAGCGGCTGATGACCTCGACCGCATCCGCGCCGCGTTCGGCCTTGCCGATCATCGCCAGCAGCCCCTGATCGAGCATGGTCTCGGTGAACTTGTCCATCCGCGTCGCGGTGGTGGGGCCCGCAGGCCCGACGACCTCGCCCATCACCGGATCGACCGGCCCGACATAATAGATCGCCCGCCCGCGGAAATCGACCGGGAGCTCCTCGCCCTTGCGCAGCATCTCGTCGATCCGCTTGTGCGCCGCGTCGCGCCCGGTGAGCATTTTGCCCGACAGCAGCAGGCGATCGCCATGCTCCCAGCCGGCAACTTCCTCGGGTGTGAGATGGTCGAGATCGACCCGCTTGGCCGCGGCATCGGGCTGCCAGTTCACATCGGGCCAGGCATCGAGATCGGGCTTTTCGAGATAGGTCGGCCCCGAGCCGTCGAGCGTGAAATGAGCGTGGCGGGTGGCGGCGCAATTGGGGATCATTCCGACCGGCTTGCCCGCCGCGTGGCAGGGCCAGTCGAGGATCTTGACGTCGAGCACGGTCGAAAGCCCGCCCAACCCCTGCGCGCCGATACCTTGCGCGTTCACCGCATCGAAAATGTCGATCCGCAATTGCTCGAGATCGCTTTGCGCACCGCGCTGTTTGAGCTGCGCCATGTCGATCGGCTCCATCAGCGACTGTTTGGCGAGCTTGAGGCAATGCTCCGCCGTGCCGCCGATGCCGATCCCGAGCATCCCCGGCGGACACCAGCCCGCGCCCATCGAGGGGATCTGCTCGACCACCCAGTCGACGATATTGTCCGACGGGTTCATCATCTTGAACTTGGACTTGTTCTCGCTGCCGCCGCCCTTGGCCGCGACATCGATACCGACTCGGTCACCCGGCACCATCTCGACCGAGAGGACGCAAGGGGTGTTGTCGCGGGTGTTGCGGCGGGTGAAGGCCGGATCGGCGAGGATCGACGCGCGCAGCTTGTTCTCTGAATGGTTGTAGGCCCGCCGCACGCCTTCATCGACGACTTCCTGCAGGCTGAGCCGGGAATCGAGCCGGCAATCCTGCCCCCATTTGATGAAGACGTTGACGATGCCGGTGTCCTGGCAGATCGGGCGGTGCCCCTCGGCGCACATCCGCGAATTGGTGAGGATCTGCGCGATCGCGTCCTTTGCCGCCGGGCCCTGCTCGGCCTCGTAGGCATCGCCCAATGCACGGATGTAATCCATCGGGTGGTAGTAGGATATGAATTGCAGCGCATCGGCCACGCTTTCGATCAGGTCGTCCTCGCGGATCACTATCATGTCGCTCATCGCCCCTTTGCTCCGTTTCGCAGATTTGCCGTGGTCCTTGGCGGGGAAATCCCGATTGTCAAAGCGCTTGGCCGCAAAGGGCGTTCCGCCTACAGCATCAGGGCATTGCCCCGCCGTGTTATCTATGCAATACAGTACGCGAGCTCTTGGATAGAATCATGACCACCACACTCGACCGTCCCGCCGATTTTTCCGCCGCCCGTCGCGCGATGATCGACGGCCAGCTGCGCACCAGCGGCGTCAACGAACGCTTCGTGCTCGAACGCATGGGCGCCGTCGCGCGCGAGGATTTCGTCCCCGATCAGGCCCGCGGCACCGCCTATATGGACCGCGCGATCAGGCTGCCCGATGGCGGCTTTCTGCCCGCGCCGGTGTTCCATGGCACGATGCTCGAGGAAGCGCGTCCGCGGCTCACCGACAATGTGCTGATCGTCGATGGCGGTAGCGGGTATCTCGCCGAGCTTATCCGTCCGCTCGTCGCTTCGGTCGAATCGATTTCCGCCACGCAGGGTGCGCAGGGCAAGGCCGAGCTCGAAGCCGCCGATCTGCTGCTGATCGATGGCGCCATCGAACACCTGCCGCCAGAACTCGCCAGCCGCATCGTCGAGGATGGCCGGATCGTCACCGGCCTGATCGACCGCGGGGTCTCCCGCCTCGCCACCGGACGCAAGATCGGCCAGTCATTGAGCCTGCTACCGCTCGCCGAGATGGGCATACCGCGCCTCGGCCAGTTCGACCGTCCGGCGAGCTGGAGCTTCTGATGCAACGCTGGGGGGTGGCTCGTATCGGCCTGTCCGGCGCAGCGCTGGCGCTCGTGCTGGCTGCACCCGCGAATGCCGATACGCTCCAGGAGGCTTTGACGCAGGCCTATTTCAGCAATCCGACGCTGGCGGGCGCACGCGCGCAGCAACGCGCCACCGACGAGAACGTAGCGATCGAACGCGCCGCCGGACGCCCCGGCGTGACCGCCACCGGCAGCTATTTCGAGTTCGTGAAGCGCAATTCGACCAGCTTCACCGCGCCGGAACGCGCCTTCTCGGTCGGTGCCGATCTGTCGGTGCCAATCTATTCCGGCGGTGCCGTGAAGAACGCCATCCGCGCCGCCGAAACGCGCGTCGGTGCGGGTCGCGCGGATTTGCGCGGAACGCAAAGCGCGCTCTTCAGCCAGGTCGTCGCTGCCTATATGGATGTCTTGCGCAACGAGGCCGTCCTGGGCCTCACCGCCAATCAGGTCGAAGTGCTAGGCGTCAATTTTCAGGCGACCAGCGACCGGTTCGAGATCGGCGACCTTACTCGTACCGATGTGGCGCAATCGCAGGCCCGGCTGGCGCTGGCCCAAGGCGATTTCCGCGGGGCGCAAGCCAATCTGATCGCGGCGCGCGAAACCTACATTCAATTGGTCGGCGCGGCGCCCGACGATCTCCAGCCGCCGCCACCGCTTCCCGGGCTTCCCGATTCGGTGGCCGTGGCCGTGGACGTGGCACTGGAGAACAATCCCGATCTGATCGCAGCCCGCGAGCGCGCGGATGCCTCCGCGCTCGATATCGACGTTGCCGGTGCAGGGCGCCTGCCGCGGGTTTCGGTCGTCTTCGGCGGCGACTACCAGAACTTCGCCGGGACCCTGGGCGGAGTGGTCGCTCCCGGCGAGGTCGCCATTCCCCAGACCACGACGGCCGCGCAGGCCGGGATCCAGCTCTCGATACCGATCTTTCAGGGTGGCCGTCCCGCCGCGCTCCAGCGTCAGGCGCAGGCCCGTTCTGCCGGAGCGCTTGAACAGGTCATTGCGGTCGAGCGCGATGTGATCGCACAGGTCCGCGCCGCCTATTCGAGCTGGCAGGCTTCGCTCGCGATCATCGAGAGCTCGTTGACTGCGGTCTCTGCCGCCGAACTCAGCCTCGAAGGCGTTCGCGCGGAAAATTCCATCGGCAACCGCACGATCCTCGAAGTGCTCAACGCCGAGCAGGAACTGCTCAATGTCCGGGTCGAACTGGTGACCGCGCGGCGCAACGCCTATGTAGCGGGTTTCAGCCTGCTGGCGGCGATGGGACGCGCCGAAGCGCGCGATCTGGGCCTCGCCGAGGAGGGCGTGCTCTACGATCCGGTGGTCAATTACGACCGGGTGCAGGGCAAATGGTGGGACTGGTCCCGGGATCCCGACCCGGTGGTGGAAAGCACCAGCACCGCGGACCTTCCCGCCGCGACCGCGGAAATAGGCCCGGTCGACGATCGCGAGAGCGATTCCATTTATTAACCTCGTTCCACGATGCTATGCGCCGATTCGCGACGTTGCGAAGGCACAGGCGGCAAGCAGGGGCGAATGACTATGCATCAACCGGGTGAACCGTCGGTCGAAGAGATCCTCGACTCGATCAAGAAGGTGATCGCGCGCGACAACCGCGCGGGTGCCATGACGACCCGGCGCGAGCGCACGCGCGCGCCAGTGGGGGGCGCCAAAATGGAAGCCTCCGATGCAGGCGAAGCCGAGGAAGTTCTCGAGCTCGGTGAAGAGGCCATGGTTGCGCAAGGATCAGAGTCGGCACAATCCGATGTCGATGATTTAGCCGAGGACTCCTACGAGGATGACGACGCGCCGCTGACCACCGACACAGTGCGCGCATCGATGCAGCAGAATTTCGAGGCACTGGCGATGATCTCGCGGCCCGGCAAGCAGCCGCAGATTGTGCGTTCGGGCGAAACCTCGCTCGAGGCGCTGACCCGTGAGTTGCTGCGCCCGATGCTGGCGCAATGGCTCGACGACAACCTGCCCGACATGGTCGAGGAACTGGTCAAGGCCGAAATCTCCCGGATCGCCGGCAAGCGCGACTAAACACCGCCCGCGCAATCGCGCTTAACTTTGCCGCGCGGCGCGGCTACGTCCGAGCCATGAACAAACGCTTCGGGCTCGCAACCCTCGCCGCCGGCGCCGCCTCGCTCTCGCTCGCAACCCCGCTCGCCGCGCAGGTGCAGCCTGCTCCGCAAGGACAGGAGCAGGGCCAGGACCAGCGCCCGGCGATGACCGCCGCCGATCTGGTCACCATGCCGCGGCTGGGCGCACCCAGCGTTTCGAAGGACGGCAATCTGGCGGTCTATCCGGTCACCAGAACCGATCCCGAGAGCTTCGCGCGCAACAGCGAATTCTATCTCCACAGTCTGGCCGTTCCCGGCGCTGCGCCCGTCCCGCTCGATCTCGGCGGTCCAGCCAACAGCGCAATGTTCGGCGCCGACGGCTGGCTCTATTTCCTCTCGGGCCGTCCGGTCTCCGAAGGCGGCGAGGAGCGCAGCCGGTTGTGGCGCATCCAGCTCGGGCCGCAGGGAATCGTCGGTACGCCGATGCTCGCCGCCGACCTTCCTTCGGGGATCGAAGGCTTCGCGCTCGCGCCCGAAAACGCCGCCGTGGCGGTCTGGGCGGAAATCGCGCGCGACTGCCCGACATTCGGCTGCGAGGGCGATGGCACTGCGCATCTGACCGGCCCCGGCGATGGCTTGCTCTATGAGGGCGACGCCGGTTTCATCCGTCACTGGGACAGCTGGGAAACCCCGGGCACCTTCAGCCGCGTGTTCGTCTTCGCCATGGAAGACGGCCGGGCGGCGGGCGAGGGCCGGGCGCTCGATGGCGCGGTCGGTGCAGGCGGTCCTACCGGCGACACTCCGACCAAGCCATTCGGCGGCGGCGAGGATGTGGCCTGGGCGCCGGATGGTTCAGGAATCTATTTCGTCGCCCGCGAAACCGGGGCGAGCGAGCCGACATCGACCAATCTCGATATCTGGTGGTATGATCTGTCGGGCGCGGCGCCGACCAATCTGACCCTGAGCAACGAGGCCAGCGATGCGCTGCCCACGCCTTCACCCGATGGCAAATACCTGGCCTATCTGGCGATGGCGCGACCGGGTTACGAATCGGATCGCATGGTCGTCCAGCTGCGCGATCTCGCGACGGGGCAGACCCGCGCACTGACGCCGGATTTCGACCGCAGCTTCTCGACGCTCGCCTGGACCCCCGATTCGCGCTTTATCGTCGCAACCGCGCAGGATGTGCTCGACACCCCCGCCTTCCGCATCGACCCGCGCGACGGTTCGGTCGAACGGCTCGACCTGATGGCGGGTCATGAAGCGCATATCGGCAATGCCACCCCGCTTGCGGGCGACCGGCTGCTGTTCACCCGCGATTCGATCGGCGCGCCGCCCGAGCTCTACCTGTCGAGCGGCTGGGAGCAGGCCGAACCGCTGACCGATGTCGCCTCGACGCGGGTAGGCCAGCTTGCCTCCATCGTTACCGAGCGCTTCAGCTTCGCCGGCGCCGAGGGCACCACGGTCTGGGGCCAGATCACCAAGCCCGAGAATACCCAAGGCCTGCTTCCAGCCATCCTCTACGTCCATGGCGGCCCGCAGGGTTCGTTCAACGATGGCTGGTCGACCCGCTGGAACCCGCGCGTGCTCGCCAGCCAGGGCTACGCGGTGATCTCGGTCGATTTCCACGGCAGCACCGGATACGGACAGGCCTTCACCGACGCCATAAACCGCGACTGGGGCGGCAAGCCGCTCGAGGACCTCCAGAAGGGCCTTGCCGCCGCTCTCGCGCTCGATTCGCAGATCGACGGGACACGCGCCTGTGCCATGGGCGCTTCCTACGGCGGCTACATGATGAACTGGATCGCCGGACAATGGCCCGACCGGTTCGACTGCCTGGTCCAGCACGACGGCTTGTTCGACATGCGCAGCTTCTATTACGCGACCGAGGAACTGTGGTTTCCGCGCTGGGATTTCGGCGGCAGTTATCAGGAACAGACCGAAACCTACGAGCGCTGGAACCCGGTCAATTTCGTCGACCGGTGGCAGACGCCGATGCTGGTGATCACCGGTCAGAAGGACTTCCGTGTCCCCTATACGCAGGGGATCCAGAGCTTCACCGCGCTGCAGGAACGCGGCATTCCCAGCCAGTTGCTGGTCTTCCCCGGCGAAAACCACTGGGTGCTGGCCGCCAAAAACTCGCTGCAATGGCACGACACCGTCTTCGCCTGGCTCGATCGCTGGCTGAAGCCCGACGGTGAATAGGCCCGACAAATCGGTCGAGAAAGCGCGCAGCGCGCTCGCCAAGGTGGCCGGGGACGGGATCGACCGACACATTTTCCTGTGCGCGCTGGCCGAGAAGCAGAAGTGCTGCTCGCGCGAGGAGGGCAAGCTTGCCTGGAGTTTTCTCAAGACCCGCCTCAAGCAATTGCGCCTTGCCGGGCCGCGCCGCGCCGATGGTTCGGGCGGCTTCCAGCGGACCAAGGCCGACTGCCTGCAGATCTGCGCAGGCGGACCCATCGCGCTCGTCTATCCCGATTACGTCTGGTACCATTCGTGCACGCCCGAGGTGCTCGAGCGGATCATCCAGGAGCATCTTATAGGGGGTGTTCCGGTGGAGGATTACCGGCTGCGCCCTCTGGGCTGAGCGGGATCAACCGTCGCGGGATTTGTCGTCGATCGAATCGTCGTGGCCCGTACCCGACGACAGAAACACCAGCCCCATCAGCGCGCCAGCCAGCAGCATGGTGAAGCCGATCCCCAGCGCGATCGCGATGTAGTAATGCACCGAGGCGGCGCTCTCGCCATCGTAGAGCAGCGCGATCGCGATTCCGACGACACCTATCGTCACCAGCAGCATGAAGCGCATCAGGCGCCGATAACGCGCCCAAGCGTAGGCGGCGGTCTGGGGATCGTCGAGCGGGGAATTGCGGGCCATGGCGCCCTCCATGCGCATGACAGGGTTCAAGTGCAAGGTTGGCGCGGCCTGCCGCTCCCGACGGGCGGGACTGCGATTCGCCTTTTGGGGCCGAAAGTGGCATTCTCATGCAAGAACCGGCAAACGGTCATGGGAGAGATGCGATGGATATTGCCAAACTGATCGAATGCCGCGCGAGTTCGGAAATCGTGACTTGCGATGTCGACATGCCCGTGCGCGATGTCGTCGCGCTGCTCGACAGTCGCAGGATCGGCGCCTTGCCGGTGATGAAGGCCGGAGAGGTAGTAGGCATCTTTTCAGAACGCGATGTCGTTCATCGCATGGCCAGCGAAGGCGCGGCCTTTCTCGAACAGGTCGTGGGCGATGTGATGACCTCTCCCGCGATTACGGTCGAGCGCGGGACCAAGGTCGACGATGCCCTGGCGTTGATGACACACCGCCGGATCCGCCATCTGCCCGTGCTCGACGGGGCCACCATGTGCGGGTTCGTTTCGATCGGCGATCTGGTGAAATCGCGGATCGACGAGATCGAGATTGAGGCCGCGCAGATGCGGCAATATATCAGCACCGCTTGAGTGCGGCCCTCGGGCCTCCTACATCAGGGACATGGCCGATATGCTCACCTTGACCCCTTCCGCTGCGAAACGCGTTGCCGCGATCGCTCAAAAGCAGGCCAAGCCTGCGATCCTGCGGCTCTCGGTCGAAGGTGGCGGCTGTTCGGGCTTCCAGTACAAATTCGGCCTGACCGATGGCGCCGATGGCGACGACATGGTCAGCGAGACCGAGGGCGTAAGGCTGGTGGTCGATCCGGTCAGCCTTGATCTGGTGGCTGGCAGCACGGTCGATTTCGTCGAATCGCTTGGCGGGGCGGCCTTCAAGGTCGAGAATCCCCAGGCAGCGGCAGGTTGCGGCTGCGGTTCCAGCTTCGGGATTTGAATTAGACCGCTGCGGTGCTTTGCGGCACAAGCCCCGCCATGAAAATTGCCACATTCAACATCAACGGGATCAAGGCCCGGCTGCCCCGTCTCAAGGAGTGGCTCGAGGAAACGCGCCCGACGGTCGCCTGCCTGCAGGAGATCAAGACTCAGGACGAGGGCTTCCCCGCCGACGAGTTCGAAGCGATCGGCTACAAGGCGATCTGGCACGGGCAGAAGGGCTTCAACGGCGTCGCGATCCTGGCCGACGGGATCGAACCGGTCGAGACGCAGCGCGGGCTGCCGGGCGATCCGGACGACGAACACGCGCGCTATCTCGAGGCCGATGTCGGCGGGGTGCGGGTGGCGTCGATCTACCTGCCCAACGGCAATCCGCAGCCGGGCCCAAAATTCGACTACAAGCTGGCGTGGATGGAGCGGCTGCGCGCGCACGCCGCCTCGCTGTGGGCGCAGGAAATTCCCACCGCGCTTGTCGGCGATTTCAATGTCATCCCCGAGGACAAGGATGTCTGGTCACCTCGGGCGATGGCGAATGACGCTCTCATGCAAACCGAATCGCGCGACGCCTACGCCCGGCTTCTTGCCGACGGCTGGACCGATGCGGTGGATACGCTCAATCCGCGCGGCGGGGTGTGGACCTTCTGGGACTATCAGGCAGGCGCCTGGCAGCGAGACCATGGCTTCCGCATCGACCATCTGCTGCTGTCGCCCGAACTGGCCGACCGGCTGTCGGCCGTGGGCGTCGACAAGGAACACCGCGGCCGCGAGAAGGCCAGCGACCACGCCCCGGTCTGGGTGCAACTCAAGGACTAGCGGCCGCCCCCAAAAGGGGCAGTCGCTCCGTCAGCGATAGAAGATATGCGTGTTGATCCGCGCGCGGGCCTGCTTGCTGCGGCTCCAGCTCGGGCGGACGTAATTGGCATGGAAATACAGCGAATCATCTGCTTCGCTTTCCCACATGCCCTGATGCGCGATCCGCGCGATCGCCTTGGCGCGTTGCCAGGCCGACGAACCCTGGCGGATGCTCGGCATGCGACCGTTCTTCACGAAAGAAAATTGCGAGCGCTGGTGGACGACACCGCAATAGCTCGCCGGAAACTGACGCGATTCGCTGCGGTTGATGATAACCTGCGCCACCGCGAGCTGGCCGGTAAGCGGTTCGCCGCGCGATTCGAAATAGACCGCGCCGGCTAGGCAATGCAGCTCTTCGGAGAGCGCGCCGTCGGTCGGGGTCACGGAAACAAGCGCATGAAGCGTGGTCGCGCTCGGGATCTCATCCGCAGCCAAAGAGTCTGATCGGGTGGAGGGTTCGTCGCTGAGATCGTCTTCGGCCGGGATCGGCTGGACCACCGGTTTGGCGACGAACACCGGCATCACCTCTTCGGTGAGTTCGGTCGATTCGGATGCGGATTCCGATTCTTGCGCAAATGCGCCGGAGGTTTCGGCTCCGGCGAAGGTAAGTACAGTGCCAGCGGCTACGGCCGCCACAGTGGCAGTCATCGTCTTGCGAACCATTATTTTGCAATACTGTGCGGTGGACGGACCCGTCGCAGGCTGGAACCGGACGCCGGATAACGGGCGCCTTCAAAATCGGTTCGTCACGGGCCTGCCGGCCATCCCCCGTCTGCGCGCTTGCCAATCGACCCTATTGCCGCACCAGCCGCCTGCGCTCACGAAGTCGGCGGGCAAATAGTCTCAATTGTAATCATGTCAAGCTAAGCGGGCAACGATGCGACAAAGCGGTCTGCATCGTCGATATCTAGCTCGATGATCCAGCAATCGGGGTCCTGGGTGCTCCGGCGGACGATGTATTCTTGAATTTTACTCGGATTTTCAATATCTTCTGCGTTGGTTACTTCGAAACTGCGGCTCCCGTCTAGCTGCGGCATCCGTTCCCACAACCGCAGATTTCCGCCACGTTGCAGAGTTAACAGCAAGATCGTTCCCGCATCCCGTTCGCCGCGCGCAACCACGGTTCCGAAGCCTCCGTCGGACTGCGCCATCCGCAGAATGGCTGAAACCTCGAGATGGGCCGGAAGCCGCGCGCCCATCGCTCAGTCCTCGCCGGACGAATAGCCGGGCAGGCTGGAGAGAGCGATTCGCGAGCGCATGAAGGTGCCCGTTCCCCGCCCGATCTCCTCGCCGGTACCATCGACCAACCGCGCTTCCGCCACCAGCACCCGCCTCCGGCCGCTGATCCAGCGCCCTTCCGCCACCACCCGACCCGCGCGCACCGGCTTGGTGAAATGAAGGTTGAACGAAGTGGTCAGCAGAAAGCGGTCGGTCGCCAGCGTGTTCGCCGCATAGAACGCCGCATCGTCGAGCATCTTGAAATAGATCGTCCCGTGGGCGGCACCGGCTGCGTGATAGCTCGCTTCCGTAACATCGAAGGTGATCCGCGCGCTGCCTTCGCCGAGAATGTCGAGCGAGGAGGCGAATTTCGCGTTGATCGGCGCCGCGCCGTACAGCCGCTCCAGTGCGCGGTAATGCGTATCGGCGCCGCTCATCGAAACCCTGCCCTTGTCCCTCTTGTTCGACCCGCGCGGATCAGCGCGGCTCAACCCAGCCGATCGTTCCATCGCGGCGGCGATAGACCATGTTGTGGCGCCCGCTGGCGGCGTTCTTGAAGAACAGCGCTCCGGTGTCGCGCAAATCGAGCATCATCACCGCATCGGCGACGCTCGCTTCGGGGATATCCGCCGTGGTTTCCGCGACAACCGCGGGCGCATCGTCCTGTTCGGTTTCTTCCTCGACCTGGGACCCGGCGAAGATCGTGTAGTCGGCCTGCTCTCCGATTTCAGCGGGGGTGGACTGGGCGTGATGATCCTGGACCCGGCGCTTGTAGCGGCGCAGCTGCTTTTCCATCTTGCCCGCCGCCTGGTCGAAGGACTGGTGGACATCATGCGCCTCGGCATGCGCCTTGAGGATCAGACCCTTGCTCACATGGGTGATGATATCGCTGCTGAAGGCTCCGCCAGCCGCCTTGCCGAAGGTGACATTGGCGGAATGCGCGCGGTTGAAATACTTCTCGACCATACCGTTGAGCCGGTCGGTGACGTAATCCCGCAGCGCGCTGCCGGTGTCGATCTGGTGCCCAGAGACGCGGATATCCATAGCAATCGTTCTCCTCATTCTTCCGTGCAGATCCCGATCCGGCTTCGTCCATCGGAATGTCTGTTTCCGGTGCGACTACCGCTGCCAGAGAGGCTGCTGCATCTGTGATAGAAAGGCTGCATGACGTGCCAGTTCCTCGCCCGAGGCCGAATGCGGGCGCGGTGCACGGTATTCGCCGGTCGGAGCACGGCGGATGCGCGCCTCGCTCAGGCCAGGGGTGACACGCGCTTCAACCTCGGCGGCGAGCGCCAGCCCGATCTGTCGCCCGCCTTTTAGCTCGACGTAGACTTGCGCGAGCAGTTCGGCGTCGAGCAGCGCGCCGTGCTTGACCCGGTGGCTGCGATCGATCCCGTAACGCGAGCACAGCGCGTCGAGCGACAGCTTGGCGCCCGGATGGCGCTTCTTCGCCAGCGAGACGGTGTCGATCATCCGCGTAAGGCAGACCGCCTCAAGCCCGCACAGTCCGAGCTCGGCATTGAGAAAACCGAAATCGAACCCGGCATTGTGCGCCACCAACGGGGAATCGCCGATGAAATCGAGCAGCGCGGATGCACCGTCGCGGAACAGCGGCTTGTCCGACAGGAAGGTCGCGGACAGCCCGTGAACAGCCTCGGCCCCTGCGGGCATGTCGCGTTCGGGATTGTAATAGGCGTGGAAGCTCTCGCCGGTCGGCACGAGATCCACCATCTCGACACAGCCGATCTCCACCATCCTGTCACCGGTTTTCGGGTCCAGTCCGGTCGTTTCGGTGTCGAAGACGATTTCGCGCATTGCTGAGCCTATCGACCCGTTTTGCCGCAGATTCAAGGGGACGAAAGCTTCAAGACGACTGGGCGCGATCCTCGCGCAAGCGCTCGATCAGGGCGCGGACCTGCGCTTCTGTCTCCGCGAGCGGTACGCCGGTGGGGATCATATGGTCTGCAGCAGCGCGCTTGTCGGCATCGGGAGTCTGGAGCGAGAGGATATGCGCAAATTTGTCCTCGGTCATACCCGGGCGCGCCAGCACGCGGCGGCGCTGGACATCGGCGGGCGCGGAAACCACGATCACACTGTCGACCTGGCTCACGCCGCCTTTCTCGAACAACAGCGGAATATCGAAGACCACCATCGGGGCGCCGCCGTGCTCGATCAGGAATTCGACCCGGCGCGCGGCCACCGCCGGATGGACGATCGCTTCCAGACGCGCGAGCGCTGCCTTGTCGCCAAACACATGTTCTCCAAGCACGTCGCGTTTGACACCTTCGGGTCCGGTGCTGCCGGGAAATGCCGCCTCGATCGCGCCGACCAGTTCCCCGCGGGGACCCTGCATCGACCGCACCACCGCATCGGCATCGAACACCGGCACGCCGGCGCTTTCGAACATCGCGGCGACGGTCGATTTGCCCATGCCGATCAAGCCGGTGAGCCCGAGGATCAAGGGGCGAGTCACGCTGTGAGTCTTTCGCGCAGCTGGGCATCATGTTCGCGCGGTGGGGGCGCGCCGAAAAAATGCTCGAACGCGGTGGCCGCCTGGCCGATCAGCATGGCGAGCCCGTCGATGGTCGCAAACCCGATCCGCTCGGCACCGCGCAGGAAGGCGGTGTCGAGCGGATCGGTGACGATATCATAGGCGATGCTTCCGGGCGGGGCATGGCTCCAGTCGAAGGCGAGCGGCGGCTGCCCCCGCATCCCGAGCGGGCTGGCGTTGATCACCAGATCGCAACACCTCGCGCGGTCGTCGAAAGGGAAATCGGTTGTGCCCTCGAAGGCCGCCAGTGAGACGGGATGATGCTCGCCGTCGGGCGCCAGCTCCTCGAGCAGCGCGCGCGCCTTGTCGGGATCGCGACCGGCGAGGACCAGCGTAAATCCTCTGTCCGCAAGGCCCACCACGATCGCGCGTGCCGCCCCGCCGGTGCCGATCACCCGCGCCATGCGGAACAGGTGTTGCTCGTCCAGATGGTCCGCAAGCGGCTCGAGAAAGCCGCCGACATCGGTGTTGCGGCCGACCAGCGCGCCATCCCTGGCACAGTGGACGGTGTTGACCGCGCCCACCCGGCTGGCAAGCGGTTCGACCCGGTCGAGCAGCGGTATCGCCGTCTGCTTGTGAGGCATGGTGATGTTGCACCCGCGCCAGTCCGGATCACCGCGCCGCTTGGCAAAGTATGCGGCGAGACCATCTGGCGCGACGCGGGTAGCGCGATACTCGCCCGCGATCCCGAGCTTATCCAGCCAGAAATTATGAATCGCAGGCGATTTGGATTGCGCGATCGGGTCGCCGATCACTTCGGCATAGGGTACGCTCATTCGGGCAGGATTCCCTGTTCGCGCAGCGTGGCAAGCACCTGCAACAGGGGCATGCCAAGCACGGTGAATTGGTCGCCCATCACGCTATCGAACAATTGCACCCCGGGACCTTCGATCCGGAACACCCCGACACAATAGGAAACCGCAGGCCATTCCGCATCGAGATAGGCGGCGATAAACTCGTCACTCAGTGCCCGAACGCGGAGCCGCGCGAAGTCCGACCCGACCCACAAAATCCGTCCGTCCTGTGCCAGTGCGGCGGCGCTGTCTAGGGTCATGCTCTTGCCCGAAAAGAACCGCAGGTGCTCGGCGGCCTGTTCGCGGCTGGCGGGCTTGTCGAAGCGGCGCCCCTCGACCTCGACCAGCGAATCGCTGCCCAACACGGGAGCGCCGGGGTGCAGAACGGATACTGCCACAGCCTTCGCAGCCGACAGCGCCTGGGCGATCTCTTCGGGCTCGGCGCCCTCCATTTCGGTTTCGAGCGCGCGCTCGTCCACATCAGGGGCTTCGACCTCGAAGCGCACACCGGCGGCCTCCAGCATCGCCTTGCGCGACGCGCTGCCCGAGGCGAGAATCAGCCCGCTTCCTCCCAAGCCACCGCCCATACCAACGCTCGCACCAACGCTCATATCGGCTTGACCCCTTCGAAAGACGTATCGTCGCGCCGCTCGCGGTCGCCCAGCAGCTTGACGATCGCGGCGGCGGTTTCCTCGATCGAGCGGCGGGTGACATCGATTACCGGCCAGCCATTGTCCGCGAACATGCGGCGGGCGAATTGCACCTCGGAGGTCACGTGCTCGGAATCGACATAGGAAGTCTGGCTGCGCTCGTTGAGCGTCAGCAGGCGATTGCGCCGGATCTGCACCAGCCGCTCGGGTGCGCTGGTCAGCCCCACCACCAGCGGATGACGCAGGTTGAATAGCGATGGCGGCGGCGGGCTTTCGACCACCAGCGGAATGTTAGCGACCTTGTAGCCGCGATTGGCGAGATAAATGCTGGTCGGGGTCTTGGACGAGCGCGACACGCCCACGAGCAGGATATCGGCCTCTTCCCAATTCTCCCAACCGATCCCGTCGTCATGCGCGATGGTGAACTGGATCGCCTCGACCCGGTCGAAATAGGCCTGGTCCATCAGATGCTGGCGCCCGGGCCGCCCCTGCGCCTCGCGCCCCAGCGCACCCTCGAGCGCTGCGGTGACCCCGTCGAGGACCGCAACGGCGGTGAGCGATAGGGTGCGGCAATGCTCCTCCAGCCGGCCGCGCGTTTCAGGATTGACCAGAGTGTAGAGGACGATACCCGGGTTGGCCGAGAGCTCGGGGACGATCCGGTCGAGATGCTGGCGCGAGCGCACCATGGGCCAGAAATGACGCTCGACCTCGGCGTCCTCGAACTGGGCGATCGCCGCCTTGGCGATCATCTCCAGAGTCTCTCCTGTGGAGTCCGAAACGAGGTGGAGATGGATACGGCTCACTGTGGCTCCTGGCCCTGTGGAGAAGCTCCGGCATAAACCACGGGACAGGCCTGACGACAAGTTGGGAGCCGATTCCATACCCACTGCGAGTCCTTTCCTCCCGTCGCTTGTCGACAGCACGAGAGGGATGTGAACAGGCTGGGGACAGCAGGCATAAGTATGACTCGACTCCATCACGACAGCGAGTCGGATCGGTTGGCGAGCCTTTGCATCGCGGGAGAAATCGGGCAGGAACCCGCTATGCCCGATGTCCACAGGGCCAACTGACTCCATCAATCTATATATAAATCTAATTTTTTTGGATTGGACTCGCACGATGCCCGGTCTCCTGCTCGACACTCTTGCCGGCAAGCGCTCGGCTAAGCCCCCCGTATGGCTGATGCGCCAGGCGGGTCGCTATCTGCCCGAATACCGCGCGCTTCGTGCCGAAAAAGGCGGTTTCCTCGATCTTGTGTACGACAGTCCCGCAGCGATGGAGGTTACGCTCCAGCCGATCGAACGCTTCGGTTTCGATGGCGCGATCCTGTTTTCGGATATTCTGATCGTTCCGCATGCCATGGGCCAGCATCTCGAGTTCCTGGCGGGCGAGGGACCCAAGCTGTCACCCACGCTGGTCGATACAGATCTTGAGGCTCTGCAGGCCGATCCAAGCCGCTACGAGCCGGTCTACGAGACGGTGCGGCTGTGCCGGGCGCGGCTGAGCGACCAGGTGACCATGCTCGGCTTTGCCGGGAGCCCCTGGACGGTCGCGACCTACATGGTCGCCGGGGAGGGCAGCCGCGACCAGCACGATGCGCGCGCACTGGCCTATCGCGATCCGGGCGCGATGCAGGCGATCATCGATGCCATCGCCGATCAGACGATCGGTTATCTTTGCGGCCAGGTCGAAGCGGGCGCCGAGGCGGTCCAGCTGTTCGACAGCTGGTCGGGCAGTCTGGCGCCGAGCGAGTTCGAGCGCTGGGTCATTGCTCCCAATGCGCGGATCACCGCGGCATTGCGGGCGCGCTTCCCCGAGCTGCCGGTAATCGGTTTCCCCAAGGGTGCGGGCGAAAAACTGCCGGCCTATGCCCGCGAAACCGGGGTTCAGGCGGTCGGGGTGGACGAAACGATCGATCCCGTCTGGGCGGCGCGCGAATTGCCCGAAGGCATGCCGGTGCAGGGCAATCTTGATCCGCTGTTGCTGCTGGCGGGCAGCGATGAACTGGAGAAGCGCTGCCGGGTGATCCTCGATGCCTTTGCCGACCGGCCGCATGTGTTCAATCTTGGGCATGGCATCGACCGCCGGACGCCGATTGCCCATGTGGATCGGCTGCTGGCCTGCGTCAGGGGGTGACGCGGGCGTGCATGCTGCCTAGATGGGCTGGCGATGCAGGATATTCTCTCGATGACCTATTACTGGCTCAAAGCCGGTCACCTGATTTTCGTGATCTTCTGGATGGCGGGGCTGTTCATGCTGCCGCGCTTTTTCGTCTATCATCAGGAGGCGCCCGCCGGATCGGACGAGGCTGCGCGCTGGGTTGATCGCGAGAGCAGGCTGCTCAAGATCATCCTGACGCCGTCGCTGGTGGTGGTGTGGATTCTGGGGCTGGCGCTGGTCGTCACGACAGGTGCCCACACCCAGGGCTGGTTTATCGCCAAACTGGTGCTGGTGCTGGCCCTGTCGGGTTATCACGGCTGGATGAGCGCCTATGCCAAAAAGCTGGCGCGCGGCGATTATGCGCTCAGCGGGCGCAATCTGCGGCTGCTCAACGAGGTCCCCGGGCTTGCCGCTGCGCTGATCGTGGTGCTCGCGGTGATCAAACCCTTCTGACCGGCTGATCAGTCTGCGCGCGCATTGCCGATTGACGCAGGCGCAGCGCGGTCCTAATTCCGCAACCACTTCACCGGTTACAGGTCCCGCGTTCCGCCGGGTCCGGGTCCGCTTTCCCCAAGCACGTCCTGCGCATCGTCTCAGGGCACAAAGACCTCCCGGCCATTCCCCTATTGCAGCCCCTCAATTGTTCGAGACACTCCATGCATCTCAAGGATCTGAAAGAAAAACCGCCGGCCGACTTGGTCGCGATGGCCGAGGAACTCGGTGTCGAGGGCGCGTCGACGATGCGCCGGCAAGATCTGATGTTCTGCATCCTGCGCGAGCTCGCCGAGGATGAGGAATACGACGAGAAGATCATGGGGATCGGCACCATCGAGGTGCTGCAGGATGGCTTTGGCTTCCTGCGCAGCCCCGAGGCCAATTACCTCGCCGGGCCCGACGATATCTATGTGTCCCCCAATCAGGTCCGCAAATGGGGCCTGCGCACCGGCGACACGGTCGAAGGCGAGATCCGCGCACCCCGCGAAGGCGAGCGCTATTTCGCGGTGACCAAGCTGACGCAGGTCAATTACGAAGACCCCGACCAGGTCCGCCATCGCACCAATTTCGACAATCTCACGCCGCTCTATCCCGACGAGAAGCTCTCGCTCGACACGCTCGATCCGACCGTGCTCGACAAGTCGGCGCGGGTGATCGACATCATCTCGCCGCAGGGCAAGGGCCAGCGCGCGTTGATCGTGGCGCCGCCGCGCGTCGGCAAGACCGTGCTGTTGCAGAACATGGCCAAGGCCATCACCGACAACCACCCCGAGGTGTTCCTGATCGTCCTGCTGATCGACGAGCGGCCTGAGGAAGTCACCGACATGCAGCGTTCGGTGAAGGGTGAGGTCATCGCCTCGACCTTCGACGAACCCGCCAACCGCCACGTCCAGGTCGCCGAAATGGTGATCGAAAAAGCCAAGCGGCTGGTCGAGCACAAGAAGGATGTCGTCATCCTGCTCGATTCGATCACCCGGCTGGGCCGCGCCTACAACACCGTGGTGCCCAGTTCGGGCAAGGTGCTGACCGGCGGTGTCGATGCCAATGCCCTGCAGCGCCCAAAGCGTTTTTTCGGCGCCGCACGCAACATCGAAGAGGGTGGCTCGCTCTCGATCATCGCCACCGCGCTGATCGACACCGGCAGCCGGATGGACGAGGTCATCTTCGAGGAATTCAAGGGCACGGGTAACTCGGAAATCGTCCTCGACCGCAAGGTTGCCGACAAGCGCATCTTCCCCGCGCTCGATGTCGGCAAGTCCGGCACCCGCAAGGAAGAGCTGCTGGTCGAGAAGGACAAGCTCTCCAAGATGTGGGTGCTGCGCCGCATCCTCATGCAGATGGGCACGATCGATTCGATGGAATTCCTGCTCGACAAGATGAAGGATTCCAAGACCAACGAAGACTTCTTCGAGACGATGAACCAGTAGGCCGCGGATCGCTTCGCCGGCGGGATGCGGGCGAGGCGATCACGGTTAACCGGTTGCTAGGGAAAGCTGTGCAAGTGACTGGCGCATAAAGGAATACGCCATGGAACGCATGTTATACACCAGCCGCGCGTGTACGGTTCTCGCGAGCGACGATGTCTTCCGGATCATCGAGACCTCGGCGCGGAACAATCCTTCGCGCAATGTGACCGGTTTCCTGATCTTTCATCAGGGCCGGTTTCTGCAGTTGGTGGAAGGCGAGGCACAGGCGCTCGACGGGTTGCTCGAGGTCCTGAAGCGCGATCCGCGCCATTACGGCCTCACCGTCCATTACCGCGAGCCCGCGCTGACACGGTGCTTTCCCAATTGGCGAATGCGGCGACTTGGGTCATCGGCGCAAGCGGGAGAGGAAATCCTCGGAACGCTGGCTCGCCACCCAATCGGCCCGCACTGCATGAATTTGGTGAGTGAATTCCTGACCTACGGCCAGCTTGGCTCGCTGAAACGGTCCGCCTAGGCTTTTATTTGCGCCAATTGCGCGGCCATCATTCCCCAGACCTTGTTCACCGCCTTGAGCGGCCGGATCATCACTTTGAAATCGGTAATCATCCCGTCCTCGTCGAAGCGGATGATGTCGACGCCATTGACTGCGATCCCCTCCATCTCGGTGGTGAATTCGAGCATGGCGTTCTCGCCGTCGACCAGTTCGCGGACATAGCCGAAGCTGTCGTTGGCAAGCGTCTGTCCGGCGGCTGCGAGATAGGCCACCACCAGATCGCGCCCGCGCTGCGGGGTGTGGACCACGGGAGAGTGGAACACTGCCTCGGGATGGATGATCGTTGCGAGGTCTGCGGGCGAGCTACCCTCGGCCATCACTCTGTGCCACCGCTCCAGGCCCTTGTGTGCGCTCATTCCGCTCTCCTGAAGCTGTTTGCGCGGGCGGCCTGCCAATGGCGCGCCAGCGGGGTATCATCCGCGTTGTGCAACAGGCTGCCGGCTTCGACAAAGGTGTAAATCCGGTCCACCGCGTCGGAACGGGCGCCGTTGAGCCTTTCGCGCATGTCATGCGGGCCGATATCCCATGGCGATTCGAGCCCCATGGCGACCACGATCTCGCGCAGCGAGTGGAGCGTCGCCTTGTGGAAACGTGCGACGCGCGGGGCCTTTTCCTCGATCACCAGGCCGCGCTGGCGCCATTCTTCCTGCGTCGCGACCCCGGTGGGGCAGTGGCCGGTGTGGCAATTCATCGATTGGACGCAGCCCAGCGCGAACATGAAAGGCCGCGCAGCGTTGCACCAGTCCGCTCCCAGCGCGAAGGATTTGGCCATCTGCGCGCCCGAATGGATCTTGCCCGCCGCGGCGATCTTGACCCGGTCGCGAAAATTGGTGCCCACCAACATGTTGCGAACGAATATCTGCCCTTCGCGGAGCGGCATGCCGACTGAATTGCTCAATTCGAGCGGTGCCGCACCGGTACCCCCTTCCGCACCGTCGACGGTGATGAAATCGGGATGCAGGCCGGTTTCAACCATCGCCTTGCCGACGGCGAAGATCTCGTGTGGTTGGCCGACGCATAATTTGATGCCCACCGGCTTGCCGCCGGAGAGCTCGCGCAGCCGGGTAAGGAATTCGAGCAATTCGATCGGGGTTGAGAAGGCCGGATGCGCCGCAGGCGAGATCACCGTCTCGCCGACGGGCACCCCGCGTGCCTCCGCGATTTCCTTCGTGACCTTGGCCCCCGGCAGGACGCCGCCATGGCCAGGTTTGGCGCCCTGGCTCAGCTTGACCTCAATCATCTTTACCTGATCGGGAGCGGCATTGTCGCGGAATTGCTCGGGGTCGAAGGAGCCATCCGGCTGGCGACAGCCGAAATAGCCGCTTCCCAACTCCCAGATCAGATCGCCGCCGGGCTTGCGGTGATAACGGCTGATGCTCCCTTCGCCGGTGTTGTGCGCGAAACCACCAAGCTTCGCGCCCTGATTGAGCGCTTCGATCGCCCGCGCCGAAAGCGATCCGAAGCTCATTGCCGAAATATTGAGCAGCGAGGAGGCGTAGGGTTTGGAACAGGATCCCGCGCCCACCTCAACGCTCCAGTTTTCCGGAATCTCGGCGCGCGGGACGATCGAATGGCCGAGCCACTCGTATTCATCGGAATAGACGTCGAGCTCTGTCCCCATCGGATGCGAATCGAGATCGCCCTTGGCGCGAGCATAGACCAGCGAGCGCTCCTGGTGGCTGAAGGGGCGCCCTTCGAGATCGCTCTCCACCAGATAGGCCTGCGCGAAGGGGCGCATATCCTCCATGAGCCAGCGAATTCGCGCGAACAGGGGGTAGTTGCGGCGCAGTGTGTGTCGCCGCTGGACTGCGTCCCACAGGGCGATGACGGTCATGGGCACGAGCAGCCAGAGGGCTGGGTTGAGCGGTACCGACAGCCACGCCAGCGCGGTCAGCGCCAGCAGCAGCGCGGGGATGACATAACGTGCCGGGAGCCGATGCAAGGCGTCGCGTCTCCTAGACCAGATGCTCCGTGAAGAACTCCGCGGTGCGCTTGTCGGCCAATTGCGCTGCTTCTTCCGTACGACGCTTTCCGAATTCGGTAGCGAAACCGTGATCCAGTCCCTCGTAATCGTGGAGCGTTACCTTCGGGTGGTCGTCGAGCCCCTCGTGCATCGCCTTTTGCGTATCCTTGTCGACGAAACCGTCCTCGGTCGGGATATGCAGCATCAGCGGATGTGCGATAGCGTCTTTTTCGCGCAGCAAGCCGTCGATCCCGACACCGTAATAGCCGACTGTGGCGTTCACATCGGTGCGCGCTGCGGTCATGTAGGCAAGCCTTCCGCCCAGACAGTAGCCGACGCAGCCGACGCTCTTGCCGCCGCTTTCGCTACGCGCCCATTTGATCGCGGCTTCGATATCGCGGATGCCCTCGTCCTGATCGAATTTTCCCATCAGTTCGAGCGCGCGCTGGAACTCGGGTTCGACATCGGGATCGAGTTCGATCCCGGGTTCGAGCCGCCAGAACAGGTCGGGGGCGATGGCGAGATAGCCTTCCTCGGCCAGCCGGTCGCATTTGCGGCGGATCCCGGCATTGACCCCGAAAATCTCCTGGATCACCACGATGGCGGCCTTGGGGTCGCCAGCAGGGCGCGCGACATAGGTGGTGAATTTGTCGTCGCCGGACAGGGTCGAAATCGAAACGGTCTCGCTCATCGTGTGGTCTCCCTCGGGGAATTTCGCGGTGCGCTTGTGTCGCGCGCTTTGCAGACCCAGATAGGCTGCACAAGAACTAACGGAGGAAGCCCGATGAAGGTCCAGATCGAAATCGATTGTACGCCCGAGGAGGCGCGCAGCTTTATGGGGCTGCCCGATGTCGGCAAGGCCAATGCGGTCTATGTCGACATGATGGCCGGCGCCATGAAGGGCGTTTCCGACACCGACAAGCTGCAGGAATACGCGCGTCAGCTGGCTCCGATGGGGCAGGCGGGATTCAAGCTGTTTCAAAGCTTCATGGAAGGGACGAACGCCAACAAGCCTTCGGCCAAGCCGGCTTCGGACGAACCCAAGACATAAGGGCGGGAAGCCGTTTGCCCAGCGATACCATCTTTGCCGTCTCGAGTGGTGCGCCGCCCGCTGCGATCGGGATCGTGCGGGTCAGCGGGGTTTGTGCTGGCGCGGCGGTCGAGACTCTGGCGGGCGGCCTTCCCAAGGCGCGCCAGGCCTCGCTGCGGACCCTGCGGGACTCGACGGGCGATGTGCTCGATCGCGCGCTGGTGCTGTGGTTTCCCGGCCCCGCGACCGCCACCGGCGAGGATTTGGCCGAGTTCCATTGTCACGGGGGAAGGGCGGTGCTTGCGGCGGTAGAGCGCGTGCTTTCGGAGCTCGAAGGCTTGCGCATGGCGGAGCCAGGCGAGTTCACTCGCCGCGCTTTTGCCAATGGACGGATCGATCTGGCCGAGGCCGAGGCGCTGGCGGATCTGGTTTCCGCTGAAACCGAATTGCAGCGCCGGTCGGCACAGGCGGCACTGGGCGGGGCGATCTCGGGGCAGGTCGAGCAATGGCGGGTCGAGATTCTCCGCCTCGGCGCGCAGGTGGAGGCCAGTCTCGACTTTTCCGACGAGGACGATGTCGAGGACTTGCCCCCGGCCTTTTACGAGGATGTGGCGCGGTTGCGGTCCGAAATGGACGACTGGCTCGCACGCCCTGGAGCGGAGCGTCTTCGCGACGGAATCAGAGTGGTGCTCGCTGGCCCACCCAACAGCGGTAAATCGACGCTTTTCAATACTTTGATCCGAGATTCGGCGGCCATCACCTCACCCGAGGCGGGGACGACGCGCGATGTTATCGAGCGACCCGTTGCGTTTGGCGGGGTACCGTTCCTGCTGGTCGATACCGCAGGGCTTCACGAGGCCGGAAGCGACGCAATCGAGGTGATCGGCATGGATCGTGCGCGCGAACAGCTGGAGCGTGCCGATATCGTGCTGTGGCTGGGTCGCGAGAAGGAGGGTCCGGCAGGTGCCTTGGAGATTCAGCCACGGGCCGATGAGGCCAATGCGCCGGTCAAGCAGGCTCCGCGGCATATAGTTTCGGCGGTAACTGGTGCCGGTGTGGCTGCACTGGAGGCGGATCTGATCGAGCGCGCGCGGCAATTGCTCCCCAAACCCGGCGCAGCGGCGCTCGGCGCACAGCAGCGCAGCAGGGTGGGGGAGGCCGCTTCGGCGCTGCAAGCCATCGTTGCAGGTACCGATCTTCTGATCATCGGCGAAAACCTCCGCCAAGCCCGCGTCGCTTTCGACCGGCTGCTCGGACGAACCTCCACCGAGGACATGCTCGACGCGCTCTTCGGACGGTTTTGTATCGGCAAGTGATGTTTCACGTGAAACACGCGCTTTGACCTGAGGCTTCTGCTCGACTAATCCGCACGCCAATGGCGCAGTTCGATATCATCGTGGTTGGCGGCGGGCACGCCGGGGTCGAGGCGGCAGCAGTCGCGGCGCGGATGGGTGCGCGGGTAGCGCTGGTCAATTTCGACCTCGACACCATTGGCGCGATGAGCTGCAATCCGGCGATCGGTGGGATCGGCAAGGGCCATTTGGTGCGGGAAATCGACGCACTCGACGGTTTGATGGCACGCGCTGCGGATGCCGCGGCGATCCACTACCGCATGCTCAACCGCTCGAAGGGGAGCGCAGTCTGGGGCCCTCGGGTCCAGGCCGACCGGAAGCTGTTCCGCGCGGCCGTCCAGCGACTGTTGCCCACGCAGGGCGATCTCGAATTGATTGCAGGCGAAGTCGCAGCGTTGCGGTTCGACGGCGGAAGAGTTGCCGGAATCGATCTCGCCGATGGCAGGGCACTGGCTTCGCAGCGCGTGATCCTGTGCACCGGTACTTTCCTCGGCGGCATCCTCTATCGTGGCGAGGTCCGCGTTGAAGGGGGACGGGTCGGCGAAGCGTCGGCGCAGCGGCTGGCCGAGCAATTGCGCGAAGCCGCGTTGCCGATGGCACGGCTCAAGACCGGCACTCCACCGCGGCTCGATGGCCGATCGATCGACTGGTCGCGGCTCGAAGAGCAACCGTCGGATGGAGAGGAGTGGACGATGTCCGCGCTCACCCCGGATCGCGCCAACCCGCAAATATTCTGTGCCATCACCCGTACCAACGCTCGCAGTCACGAGATCATTGCGGCCAATCTGGACCGATCTCCGCTGTTCTCCGGCGCGATCGGCGCGCAAGGTCCGCGCTATTGCCCCTCGATCGAGGACAAGATCCATCGCTTCGCCGACCGCGACGGCCACCAGGTGTTCCTCGAGCCCGAGGGGCTCGACAGCGCGATGATCTATCCCAACGGCATCAGCACCTCGCTCCCCGAGGACGTTCAGCTGGCGATGCTGCGCAGCATGGAGGGGCTCGAACGGGTCGAGATGGTGGTGCCGGGCTACGCGGTCGAATACGACCATATCGATCCGCGGGCGCTGGGTTCGGACCTGCAGGTGAAGGGGGTACCCGGGCTTTATTGCGCCGGCCAGATCAACGGGACAACCGGCTACGAAGAAGCGGGGGCGCAGGGACTGGTCGCGGGAATGCATGCAGCGGCAGACGCGCTCGGCCGCGAAGCGCCCAGGCTCGACCGCGCCAATTCCTACATGGCAGTAATGGTCGACGATCTGGTGCTCCAGGGAGTCAGCGAACCTTACCGCATGCTCACCTCGCGCGCCGAATACCGACTGCGGCTCCGCGCCGGAAACGCTCCCTCTCGACTGACCCCGCTCGGGCTCGAACTCGGTTGCATCGGCAACGAACGCGCCGAGTGGTTCAGGCGACGCGAGGATGACCGGAAGGACTGGACCGAAGCGTTCGGCAGCAGGCTGGGGCCGAAGGATCTGGCGGGGCAGGGACTAGACATCAAATCCGACGCCGGTTCTCGTACGCTGAGTGAGTGGGTCCAGGGAGGAATCGTCACGCGGCAGGTTTTGCGCGGTTTTACGCCCGGCACCCTCACGTGGAACGAGGATCTCGCGACCGAGATGATCGAGGACGCGCAATACGCACCCTATCTGGCGCGGCAGGAAGGCGAATTGCGCGATCTGCGCGCCAGTGAAGCAATGCGGCTCCCGGCCAATTTCCCTTATGAAAAAGTGCCCGGTCTCTCCAACGAGATGGTCGAGCGCCTGACCTCGGCTACTCCGGCGACGCTCGGGGCTGCATCGCGCGTATCGGGAATTACCCCGGCAGCGCTTGCTGCAGTGCTGGTGCATGCCCGCAAGCTTGTCGGAGCGGATCAGTGATGGGTGAAGCGGAGGCCCGGGCATATGTTGCGGCTAGGTGTGACGAGGCGGCAATGGCGCGCCTGGACGAGTTTACCGCCTCCCTGATTGGGGAGAATGGGGTTCAAAACCTCATCGCCAAACCGACGGAAGCGACTGTTTGGCAAAGACACCTCGCGGATTCTGCACAATTGCTCGATCATGTTCCACGTGAAACAGCGGGGCTCTGGCTCGATCTTGGGGCAGGGGCAGGCTTTCCCGGGATCGTAGTTGCAATCATGCGCCCCGAATGGACCGTGCGCCTCGTCGAGTCCCGCAATCGTCGGATCGAATGGTTGCGGAGCATTACCGCCCAACTCAGGCTGACCAATTGCCAGATCGACGGAGAGCGCCTTGAGCTTCTCGATAGTTTCGAGGCTGCGGTTATCAGTGCGCGTGCCTTTGCCCCAATGCCGAAATTGCTCGACCTGTCGGCG
The DNA here is from genome assembly GCF_001678665.1 of Erythrobacter sp. QSSC1-22B. Classification (GTDB taxonomy): domain Bacteria; phylum Pseudomonadota; class Alphaproteobacteria; order Sphingomonadales; family Sphingomonadaceae; genus Qipengyuania. The sequence goes on along the minus strand of NZ_LZRP01000002.1, from coordinate 350,036 downwards.
CGCTTCTCCACAAGCGACACAATTTGGTTGTTGCCGAAGGGGCGGTCTGCGGCGCAAGAGGTCGAGAGCCTGCCCAGGCCGCTGCGCGCGATGTTCCACGTGGAACAGTCGGATACCGACGACAGTGCCGGTATTGTGGTAGGGACCGGCAAAGTGGAGCTGAAGCCATGATCACGATCGCGATCGCCAACCAGAAGGGCGGGGTGGGCAAGACCACCACCGCCATCAACATCGCTACCGCGATGGCTGCGACCGGATGGAAGACGCTGTTGATCGATCTCGACCCGCAGGGCAATGCTTCGACCGGTCTCGGGATCGACAACGCGCATCGCGAATACACCAGCTACGACCTTCTGCTCGAAGAAGCCACGCTCGACCAATGCGCGCAGGAAACCGACATCCCGGGTCTCGATATCGTCGCGGCCACGCAGGACCTTTCCGGAGCCGAGATCGAACTTGTCCAAGTGGAGGACCGTACCGCGCGGCTGCGTCGGGCTCTCGAGACCACAGGGAAGGGCGGTTTTTCGTCCTACGATGTCTGCTTCATCGACTGCCCTCCCTCGCTTGGCTTGCTGACGCTCAATGCAATGAGCGCGGCGGACACCATGATGGTCCCGCTGCAGTGTGAATTCTTTGCGCTCGAGGGGCTCAGCCAATTGCTGCAGACAGTCGAGCGTGTGCAACAACGATTCAATCCCGATCTCGGAATCGTCGGCGTGGTTTTGACGATGTTCGACCGCCGCAACCGTCTGACCGACCAGGTCGCCGACGATGTCCGAGACTGCCTTGGCCCGCTTGTGTTCGAATCGGTCATTCCCAGAAATGTCCGCTTATCCGAGGCGCCGAGCCACGGAATGCCGGCTCTGGTTTACGACCACCAATGCGTCGGCAGCCGCGCCTATATCGCGCTGGCGCGCGAGTTGATCGGCCGGTTGCCTGAAAAAAGGAAAGCCGCATGAGCGACGGGTCCGAAGCGACGAACAAAGGCGCGGCGCGCAAGCGCAAGCTGGGCCGTGGGCTCGGCGCGCTGATGGGCGAGGTTCAGCGCGAAGAGCCGCTGGTCCGCCGCGAAACTGCTGGTGGGTCGAACGATGCGCCGCAACAATCGAGTGGAGGATCAGACGATAACGGGCTGAGAAATCTCCCGATTGCCTCGATATCTCCGCTTCCCGGCCAGCCGCGCACGCATTTCGACGATGCCGCGCTTGGCGAGCTGGCCGCCTCCATCGCCGCGCGCGGGGTAATCCAGCCGATCATCGTCCGGCCAAAGGGCGATGGCAGCTATCAACTCGTCGCGGGCGAACGCCGTTGGCGGGCGGCGCAGAAAGCACGACTGCACGATATTCCTGCCATCGTCCGCACGCTCGATGATCGCGAGGTAATGGCGCTGGCGCTGATCGAAAACCTCCAGCGCGAGGATCTCAATCCGGTCGAGGAGGCGCGTGCCTATCACCGGCTCTCCGAGGAGGAGGAGATGACCCAGGCGGACATCGCCGAGATGGTCGACAAATCGCGCAGTCATGTCGCGAATATGCAGCGCCTGCTAGCGCTCCCGGACGAAATCCTCGGGCTGTTGGCGGATAGCGCGCTGTCGATGGGGCACGCCCGGGCCCTGATCGGTCACGACGATGCAGTCGCGCTCGCAAGGCGCGCGGTGAAGGAAAAGCTCTCGGTCCGTGAGGTCGAGAGGCTGGCGCGACACTCCGATGAGCCGAAACCGATCCCGACGAAGGGAACGTCGCGCGTCAGCGGTGGGCCGTCGACCGATGCCGATATCGTCGCGGTGCAGAACCATCTCGAGGAGTTCCTCGGGATGCCGGTGCGGATCACATCGGAAAGCGACACCTCCAAGGGGGCCGTATCGATCCGTTATCGCAGCCTAGACCAGCTCGACCTGCTGTGCCAGCGCCTGACCGGTGGCGAAATCTAGCGGTTTCAAGGGTTTAGATTCGGAACCTGCCATAAAGTCGCGCGGCGCAACCTGACGCCGAGGCAATTCGAGCCTCGACAAGCACCGACCGCCTGGCGGAACTACCGCGGCGGGGCGACGTCCTCGCGATAAACCGCCTGCTGCGCCACCGCGACCGATACGGGGACCAGCATATATTACTGGCCGGGCACGGTGGTCGTGGGTGCGGGGTTGTTGCTGGCGCGGTTCATGTAATCGTCGAGATAGACGCGGCATTCTTCATAACCGCGGCGTCGGCGGCGCGCATCATTGCGGTCGTCGATGGCATCGCCCACCGCGAGTCCCGCAAGTGCACCGGTTCCGGCGCCGATCAGCGTGCCGCCCAACCTGTCGCCGCGTCCGGCAACGCGATTGCCGATCAACCCGCCCGCGGCCGCGCCGAGCAATCCGCCCAGCACCTGGCCGCGGTCGCTGTCTTCATAGGTGGAGAGGCGCGCGCTGCATTCATCGAGCCAGGCATTGCGATCGAAGGCAACCAGCTGGCCGCCACCCGGGAGATAGCCAGACTGCGGAGCCGCCGGGGGATAGGCTGTGGCATAGCCATATTGCTGCGGGGCGGGCGCATAGCCGTAGCCATTGGCGGGTATCGAGCGCGAGGCGACGACATAACCGAGCTGGCTCTGCGGCGACTGCGAATAGATCAGCGGAGCGTAGGCGGGCTGCGCATAGGTCTCGCCTGCGGGGCGGGAAGGACGATCTGCGGCGCGGCCGCTCGAGCCTGCGGGGCGCGAGAAGGGATCACACGCTGCGCGCCAATCCGCGGCTCCTCCGGTTGATAGGCGCCCTCCCGGAAAATCACTCTGGGAGCATCGACCGACTGGTTCGCTACTTCATCCTGAGCCGTAGCCGGGGCAGCGATCGGGTAGAGATAATCGCCATCCTCGTAATAGATCTGCTGCGCTGCCACAGGCGATGCGGCCAACGCCGCTAACCCCAATGCTGCCGTGCCGGCGAGGAAACGAGCTGCCATGGAGAATACCTTTCGCGAATCCGGATGGATGGTTGATGAAAGGTTTATCACTTCCGCGGTTCTCCCGCAAAAGCCCTGACGCGACGCTGTCCCGCGACGGAGCGGTTTGCCCTGTCGGATCCGATCAGATCCGGCCGGAGAGCATCGCCGCTAGCGCTTCGATTCCGGACTGGTCCTCGGCGTCGAACCGCGCCAGATCGGGGCTGTCGAGATCGATCACCGCAACCACCGCACCATCGCTCATAACCGGGACGACCAGTTCGGACCGTGTGTCACCGTCGCAGGCGATATGTCCGGGGAAAGCATAGACATCCTGGACCAGTTGGGTCGCAGCGCTTCTGGCCGCAGCGCCGCAGACACCTTGACCCAGGGGGATCCGGATGCAGGCAGGTCGTCCGACGAACGGCCCCAGCACCAGTTCGCCTTCGACCATGCGGTAAAAGCCGGTCCAGTTCACCTGTGGGAGGAATTCCCACAACAACGCCGCGACATTGGCCATATTGGCTACGCCGTCGCGCTCACCGGCAGTCAGCGCCTCTGCGGCCTGAAGCAAGTCGTGATAGAGTTCGGGCTTGGCGGTTTCCGCAGCGGGTTTGAAATCATACATAGGGCTCGCTATTTAGGGCGCGATCCCATTGCCGCAAGCCGCGCGCTGCCATAGAACCTTGCAGCATGACCATCGGCAAGAAAATCCTCATCGCGATCCTCGTCCTGATCCTGTTGCTGTTCGTCGCAGCGGCCTTCCTGCTACGCGGCGATCGCGCCGACCTGTCGGTGGCGGCGGTTGCCGGCACCGACCCTACGCTGCAGGAGCCAGATGCCGAGGGTTTCCCGACGGTGCAGATCGCGGAACCGGTGGGCTGGGCTGCGGATGAAGTGCCGCAGGCGGCCGAAGGGCTGGCGGTCACGCGGTTCGCCGACGGGCTCGACCACCCGCGCACCATTCACACGCTACCCAATGGCGACGTTCTTGTAGCGTTGACGGGCAAGCCGGGCACCAAGCCCGAGGATGCCAATCCCGGGATCCTCGACAGCATCGAGAGTTTCATAGCAGGCCTGCTGATGGGTCAGGCCGGTGCCGGGGGCGATCCTGCCAATGAGATTGCCCTGCTGCGCGACACGGACGGCGATGGACGGGCAGAGGTTCGCGAGACGCTGCTGGACGGGCTCGATTCGCCATCGGGAATGGCCTGGCGCGACGGTACGCTCTACGTCGCCAATCACGACGCGGTGCTGGCCTACTCCTATGAACTCGGAGCGGCCCAGGTTTCGGGCGAGGCTCGCAAGCTCATGGATCTGTCGCCCGGCGGTGGCCACTGGATGCGCAATCTCGAACTTCATCCCCAAGAGGACCTGCTCTATGTGGCGGTCGGTTCGGTCTCGAACATCGGCGATCAGGGAATGGAGGCCGAAGAAGGCCGCGCGCTGATCTGGGAGTACAATCTCGCAACCGGGACCCGGCGCGTGTTCGGCGCCGGCCTGCGCAATCCCAACGGGCTGGATTTCAGTCCGTGGTCAGGCGAATTGTGGACCACCGTGAACGAGCGCGACATGCTCGGTTCCGATCTGGTACCCGATTATCTCACCAATGTGCCGGTGGGTGCGCAATACGGCTGGCCCTGGGTCTATTGGAAGAACAATTTCGACCGCCGCGTCGACGCGCCGATGCCCGCATACCTCAGCGAATATGCGCGCCGACCCGAATATGCGCTGGGCCCACATGTCGCGGCGCTCGGCTTCGTGTTCAGCGCTGAAGGATCGCGCATGGGCGAGCGCTTCGGACAGGGTGCCTTCATTGCGCAGCATGGCTCGTGGAACCGCAAACCAGCCTCCGGCTATGATGTCGTCTATGTCGCCTTCGACGAGCGCGGCAATCCGCAAGGACTGCCCGTCCCGGTGTTGAGCGGCTTTCTCCAGGACGATGGAACCACGCGCGGGCGACCGACCTGGGCCGAATGGGCAGGCGACGGCTCATTGCTGGTGAGCGACGACACCGCCGGGATCATCTGGCGTGTCATCGCTCCAGGCGCGGAGCCGGCGCCGGCGATCGATCGGTTGAATGCGGGCAGCCTCCCGCCGCAGCGCGAACTGACCGGCGGCTCGCGCGGCACCTTCCGCGAAGAATACGCGCGTCGGCAAGCCGCCGAGTAGGTTTCAGCCGAGCAGTGCCTCGGTGCTGACCGCGTAGAGCGATTCGGCACCGGCGATTGCACTGGATTTGAGCCCGCTCGCCTCGGGGACTATCCGGTCGAGGAAGAAGCGCACGGTACCGGGCTTGGTCGCGGCGAGCGATGGCGCCGCGCCACCTTCCACTGCGGCAACTTGCCTGGTCAACTGCCAGCCGGCGACGGTTACCGCCATCATGGTGCAGAACGCGACGCTGCCTGCGAGGCGGTCGTCGAGGCTGGCCTCTTCGCGCATCCAGCGCGCAACCGCGGCGCACTCGCCTGCCAGTGCGAACAGCGCGGGCTCATCGGCGCTGTCGCGGGCGATCTCCTCGAGCAGTCCGATCAACGCCTGGCCGTCTTCCAGCCCGAGTTTGCGGGTGACGAGATCGGCGGCCTGGATCCCGTTGGTGCCTTCGTAAATCGGAGCAATCCGCGCGTCGCGCCAGTGCTGCGCCGCGCCGGTTTCCTCGACAAAGCCCATCCCGCCGTGGATCTGGATGCCGAGGCTCGCAGCCTCGACCCCGACATCGGTGCCCCACGCCTTGAGCAGCGGCACCAGAACTTCGGCGCGCGCCGCAGCATCGGCCTGTCCGAGCGTGCCGCGATCGACCTGTCCGGCGGTATAATAGAGCAACGCGCGGACCGCCTCGGTCAGCGCTTTCATCCGCAACAGCATGCGGCGGACATCGGGATGCTCGAGGATCGCCACCGGGGTGCGATCGGGCGAACCCGCGCGTGCCGACTGGATGCGATCAGCAGCGTAATCCTGCGCCTGCTGCGTCGCGCGTTCGGCGATCTGGACCCCTTGCGTACCGACATTGATGCGCGCGTTGTTCATCATCGTGAACATCGCCATCAACCCGCGGTTCTCTGCGCCCACCAGTTCGCCGATGCAGTCGTCATCGTCGCCATAGCTCATCACGCAGGTCGGTGAGGCGTTGATCCCCAGCTTGTGCTCGAGGCTGACGCAGCGCAAATCGTTGCGCGCGCCCGGCGTGCCGTCGTCCGCGACATGATATTTGGGCACCACGAACAACGAGATGCCGCGGCTGCCCTCGGGCGCATCGGGCAGGCGCGCGAGGACGAGGTGGATGATATTCCTGGCGAGCTCGTGATCGCCCCAGGTGATGTAGATCTTCTGGCCCTTGATGCGGTATTTGCCCGCATGCTCGCCCTCGGTGATCGGCGTGGCGCTGGTCCGCAGCGCGCCGAGATCCGATCCTGCCTGCGGCTCGGTCAGGTTCATCGTCCCCGACCATTCGCCGCTCACCAGCAGCGGGAGGTATTTCGCCTGCAGCGACTCGCTGCCGTGATGCTCGAGCGCTTCGATCGCGCCAACGCTCAGCATCGGCAGCAGGTTGAAGGCCATGTTGGCGGTGCCGAGGTTTTCCAGCACATTGCAGGCGAGCGTGAAGGGCAGGCCATGACCGCCGAAATCGACCGGGCTGGCGATCGAATTCCAGCCCTGTTCGACATAATGCTCATAGGCGGCGGCGAAGCCTTCGGGCAGGCGGACAACGCCGTTCTCGAGCTTCGCGCCCTCCAGATCGCCGATCCGGTTGAGCGGCGCCCATTCTCCCGCGGCGAACTGGCCGACCCCCTCGACGATGGCTTCGACCATGTCAGGCTCGGCGGCGGCGAAGCGTTCGCTGCTCGCGAGTTCCTCGATTCCGGCGTTGACGCTTATGGCAAGGAGTTGGTCGGCGGTGGCAGGCGAATAGGTCACTTTTGGCGATGTCCTCTTGGCAATGTGGGCCAGCGAATATAGCGCTCAGCCATGCGCGGCAAGAACGCTACGGAACGGGTGCCCGCGGATGCGGACGGAATCGCGCTAGCTGCGCGAATCCTCAGCGAGGGCGGGCTGGTCGCGGTTCCTACCGAAACCGTCTACGGCCTCGCCGCGCGCGCCGACAGCGCCGATGCGGTGGCGCGGATCTACGCAGCAAAGGGGCGGCCAAGCTTCAACCCGCTGATCGTCCATGTGGCGGGGATCGACGCGGCGCAGCGGCTGGCGACTCTGGATGCCACCGCGCTTGCGCTGGCGGAGCGCTATTGGCCAGGTCCGCTGACGCTGGTTTGCCCGCTGCGCGCCGATGCGCGTCTCGCTCCGGCGGTCAGTGCGGGCCTGCCGACCGTGGCGCTGCGGCATCCGGCGCATCCGGCGATGGCTGCGCTGCTCGAGGCCGTCGAATTTCCGCTCGCGGCTCCTTCGGCCAACCGCAGCGGCTACGTCAGCCCGACCAGCGCGGATCATGTTCTTGCAACGCTCGACGGGCGGATCGATCTGGTGCTCGATGGCGGCGCATGCGTCAGCGGGCTCGAATCGACCATCGTCGCGGTCCGCCGCGACGGCCGGATCGAGACGCTGCGGCCCGGGCCGATCGCGATCCCCGGCGCGGAACCGGCACAAGCCGCGAGCGGTATTGAGGCTCCTGGCCAGACCCTGAGCCACTATGCTCCCGGCAAACCGGTCCGGCTCGATGCTCGCGCCCGCGAAAACGATGAATATCTGATCGGCTTCGGCGACATCGTCGGCGATTGCAGCCTGTCAAAGAGCGGCGATCTCGCCGAAGCGGCGGCACGACTTTATGCCTGTCTCCATCGCGCGGCGAAGGCGCCGCAGCCGCGTATAGCGGTGGCGCCGGTTCCGGATGAAGGCCTCGGTCTTGCGATCAACGACCGCCTGCGCCGGGCGGCTACGCCCGCCTAGACCCAACGATTCTCAGTTGTCGTTCGGCTGGTAGGGGATAGTCGGAATGATCTGCTGCATCTCGGCATAGGTCTTGCTGGCATCGCTGCAGGCGCGGCGGTCGCCATCCTCGCAACGGTCGAGCTGTTTTTCGTAGTCACGTTCGAGCTTGCCCAGCCGCTCTTCCTGGCGACGGATTTCGCGCCCGCGGTTCTCGTCGGCTTCGGACTGACTGGTGGTCGCCAGATCGACGCCCTTGCTGACCACCCGCACCGGGGCGGTGGCGATATCCAATGCGGTCTTGGCGAGACAACCGCCCAGCGCGACGGGCAGCAGGCTGACAAGCAGAAGGCGGTGAGGAATCATGGCGAAAATCCTTTCGCGCAATCCCTAGCGTCTTCCGCTTACCCAGTCGCGAACTGTCTGCTTCAGTTCTTTTCTTGCGACCGCTCGCCCGAACCCGCCGACGGCCCGTCGCGAGCGGCACTCGCGGTCGTTGTTTCGCGGCAGTTGAGCTTACCCGAGCCGACCGCGTTGATGGTGCAGGTCGCGCGCCCGATCACGGTCACTTCGCCAGAGCCGATGATACTGGCTTCGACCGTTCCGTCGGAAGCAAATTCGGCGGCGCCCGAGCCGGCGATGGTCACATCGGCGCTGCCGACCGTCAGATCGGCCATGTCGGAACGACCCGAGCCGACCAGCGACAATTCGAGAGTTTCGGCGCTGCCGCTGGCCTCATAATTGCCCGACCCCGCCACGGTCATGGTAAAATCGCCTGCCGCGACCTGCGCGGTGCGGACCGTTCCCGATCCGGCAATGGTGACATCGGCATCACCGGTCAGCGAGGCGGCTTCGACGGTTCCCGAGCCGGCCAGCACGATCGAGTTGAGCGACGGCATGGTAACCCTCACGGTCGCGCGCCCATCGATGTCGCGCGAATCATGCTCGCGCATTATGCCGAGCGCACCGTCCTCGATGTTGAACCGCATTGCTTCGATCGCCGCCGGATCTCCGGAAACGGCGATGTCGAGCGTCTGGCCCTGCGAGACGATCAGCGTGTCGGGGCTGGCCAGAACCACGCCGGTGGGCGCCGTGCCGCTGGTGTCGAGTTCGGCCAGCCGCACGCCGTCGCTGCCGCCGAACCGCATCTGCGTCCCGTCGCAGCCTGCGGTGAACGCGCCCATCGCCATGGCCACTGCTGGCGCAACGCGTTTGAATACCCTGAAAAACATGAAAGCCTCCTGCTGCGGTGCCCCCAGCACCAGTATGATCGGCAGTCCGTATTATTGACATAATACAGCCAAGAGGTGCCTTCAAGTGCGAAAGCGTGGCAGGGCCGACGGCCCGGAGGCTCCAGTGCGAACTCCGGACATGAAAAAGGGGCCGCCCGGCAAGGCGACCCCTCGTTCTTTCGGGTACCGAAGGTCTGGCCTCACGCCTCTTCGTCGGTGCCGTAATATTGCGGGGCGTGCTCGCGCAGCACCTCGAGGATTTTCTCCAGCGCCGCGGGTTCGTCGGTCTTCTCCATCGCCGCGAGCTCGCGGGCGAGGCGGCTGGAAGCCGCTTCGAAGATCTGCCGTTCGGAATAGCTCTGCTCGGGCTGGTCCTCGGGGCGGAACAGGTCGCGGGTCACTTCGGCGATCGACACCAGGTCGCCCGAATTGATCTTCGCTTCATATTCCTGCGCCCGGCGGCTCCACATGGTGCGCTTGACCTTGGGCTTGGCCTTGAGCGTCTCCATCGCCTCCTTGAGGGTCTTGTCGCTCGACAGCTTGCGCATGCCGATCGATTCAACCTTGTTCACCGGAACGCGCAGCGTCATGCGTTCCTTCTCGAAGCGGAGCACATAGAGTTCGAGCTGCATTCCGGCGATTTCCTCGCTCTGCAATTCGATCACACGGCCAACGCCGTGCTTGGGGTAGACAACGTAATCGCCAACGTCGAAGGTATCATCGGCTTTGCTAGCCATGCACAGATCCTTTCATCCCGGGCAGGTGGGTCGGGGAAACAGCATCGCGAAAACGGCTACTGCTGCGGATCGCATGACCGCAGACATGAACCGTTAAACGACGCTTTGGGGGTGTCCTGCCCTTTCGGTGTTTCGCACCTGGCGGGAGCATACCGCCAGGATTGTTGCATTATATAGCACACAACAGGCGGTATTGCGAGTCCGCGAAATCCCGCGCCTAGGCGGCTTTTCTGCTGCGGACCGCAGCAAGTTCGGCGCCCAGCAACAGGAAGAATGCGCTGAGATAGAACCAGGTGATCAGAACAATCACTCCGCCCAGCGACCCATAGGTCGCGTTGTAACTGGCGAAGTTCGCGGCATAGAGCCCGAAACCTGCGGTGGCCCCGATCCACAACAGCGAGAACAAGCTCGCGGCAGGCCAGATCGCCTGCCATTCCGGACCTGGCTGGTTGGGCGCCACACGATAGAGCAGGCCGGCACCCAGCGTCGCAAAGCCGAACAGGACGACAAAGCCGACCACGCCGCCGGCAGGGCCCGGGATCGTGCTGACCGCTGCCACCACGCCGCCCAGCACCGCGAGCCCGACCACCGCCGCCACGGTGATCGCGAGGGCGATCAGATTGCCACGCACGAATCCGCGCGCGCTCTCGGTGTTGAAGGCGATGTTGAGCCCCGTCATCACCGCGCGCGCGCCATTGCGCGCGCCGAACAGCGCGATTCCCAGCGCGATCAGCAGGCTGAGAATCTTGGTCGCGTCGCCATCCTCGCTCATGCGGCGCAATTGATCGCCGATGATCTCGGCGGCGGCCGCGGGCAGGTTCTCGGCGAGCAACCCGATATGCTGCGAGACGGTCTGCGGATTGGCGAACAGACCGTAGCCCAGCACGGTGACCGCCAGCAGCGGCACCAGCGCGAGCAGGACGTAATAGGCGATCCCGGCGGCGATGATGCCGATATTGTCGTCGCTACCTTCCGCCCAGGCGGATTTTATCTGGTCGAAATAGGAAATCATCAATCAGGGGTCAGATCAGTCGCCATCGCCCGGCTCGGAGGTGAAGTACTTCTCGAACTTGCCTTCTTCGCCCTTGTGCTCGTCGGCATCCTCGGGCGGCGCCTTCTGGCTGGTGATATTGGGCCAGTCGGCGGAGAATTTGGTGTTGAGCTCGAGCCATTGCTCCAGCCCGCCCTCGGTATCGGGCAGGATCGCTTCGGCCGGACATTCGGGTTCACACACGCCGCAGTCGATGCATTCGCTGGGATTGATCACCAGCATCGTCTCGCCTTCGTAGAAACAGTCCACCGGACAGACCTCGACGCAATCGGTGTATTTGCATTTGATGCAGGCGTCGGTGACGACGTAGGTCATGGGTCGGCGTGTCCTCGTGGCGATTGTGTCTTTTCCGCTGCTAGGTCGATATGGCCGTGCGGGTCAAGCATCCGGTAGCAGCTGCGCGCCTCCTCGGGCGGACCGCGGCGGGTTGGCAGCGCGAGCAGTTCGACCAGCCGCACCTGTCGTCCCAGCGGGATGGTGAGCACGTCGCCCGGTCCCATCGGCTGGCTGCTGCGCGAAATCCGCTCGCCATTGCGGCGCAGCTGGCCGCTGTCGACAATGCCCGCAGCGAGGCTGCGCGAACGCGCAAAGCGGAGGAAATAGAGCAGCCGGTCGACCCGCATCAGCGCATGAGTTTGGCGAGCTCGGCGAAGGCGCCGCCTTCGACCGGCGGTGCGGGACGGCTGCTCTCGGGCTGGCGCCGCGCGGGCCGCCAGCTCCAGCGGTGCGGGCGCGGCGGCCCGAAAGCGCCTTCGGCCAGCGCGCGCGCATGCTCAACCCGGAAGCCGGCCTGTCCCAGCAGCCGTTCGGCATTGCCCTGTTCGAGACCGATCGACACCGGCAGTGCGAGATCGAGCACGAACTTACCGCGTCGCTCGGCGCCTTGCGCCTTCGCACGAGCCTCATGTGCAGCGCGAAAGATCTTCTCCGCCAGATCGACGCGGATCGCCTGGCTGCCGGCATTGCGGTAGCCTGCGGGCAGTTTGCGATTTCCGGCGATCACCGGGAGCATCGCCGCCTCGAGCGGGCGTCGATCGAGCCCGAGCGCTGCGAGCAATTGCCGCGGTGCGGGTTTGAGCAGCGCGGGCGCGAAGACGTCGAGCGCGCCGAAGGTGACGCCGATCCGCCGCAAGAATGGCCGCGTTTCCTTGGGAAGATGCTCGATACCCGCCTGCTCGCGGCTAACGAAACCGTGCCCGGCGATCAGATTGAGCAGCAGCGCGCGCGCTTCTGATCCCGCCTCGGGATCGCGCGACGCCTGCTGGAGCTTTTCGAGCGGGTCCAGGACGGCCAGCTTGGTATCGAGCCAGCCTTCGAGCGCTGCCATCAGCATGGCGCGGCTGGATGGCGGTAGCGCGGCGACCTCGCGCGAGGCTTCGAGCACCGGCCGCACCGCCCCGTCGCGCATCGCCAGCGTGGCGAGCACCTGCTCATCCCAGCGCAGCGCACCGCGCGACAGTGTCACCTGTGTCAGCCCGCTCGCCGACGCACCGGGTGCGAGCTCCTTCGCCAGAGCTTCGGCACGTTCGCCCAGCAGCCGCGGCAACGCCTTCTCGGCGGCGGCGAGCAGCATCTTGCGGTCGGCATGACCGGCAGCGTGATCGACGGTGAAGCGCAGACCCTCGAGCCGACCGATCGGCTCCTCCTCGACCCGCACCGTGCCATCGGCATCGATGGCGATCGGGAGCATCGCGGGGTCTTCTCCCAGGGATTTCATCAGTAGTGCGGTCCTTCGATTGACAAAACGTTCGGTCAGGCGGGCGTGCAGCGCATCCGACAGGCGGGCTTCGACCGCCCGGGCACGGGCATCCATCTCGTCGCGGGCCAGCACCCAGTCGGGTCGCTGGCAGATATAGGCCCAGCTGCGAATCGCGGCGATGCGGCCCTGCAGCGTATCGATGTCCCCCGCCATATTGTCGAGTTCGGAGATGCGCGCCGCCACATAGTCGGCACCCAGATAGCCGCCGCGCAGGTCCTGCCACAGCCGCGCCACGAAGCGCGCGTGGACATCGGGGCCGCGCTGGCGGAAATCGGGCAGCGAACAGGCTTCCCAGAAGCGCCGCACCTGGCCCGCGCCGCGGATCTGTGCAGCCAGCGGTTCGTCGGCGAGCCGCTTGAGCGTGGCGAGATCGATGGCTTCGGGGGCCAGCCGCAGCGCTTCGTGCGCAGGCGGGGTCTCGAGATCGGCGACCAGCGCCGCGATCGAATCGAAGCGCGGCTGGGGCTCGCGCCAGAACAGCTTGGTCAGCGGCGCAAAACGATGCTCCTCGATCGCGTAGATTTCTTCCTCGGTGAATTCGGGCGAAGGACCGCCGCCGATGCCGCCGCCCAGTGTGCCGAATGTCCCATCGCGCTGGTGCCGCCCGGCGCGTCCGGCGATCTGCGCCATTTCGGCGGGGACCAGCCGCCGCGTCCGCACCCCGTCGAACTTGGTCAGCCCGGCGAAGGCGACATGCGTGACATCGAGATTGAGCCCCATCCCGATCGCATCGGTAGCGACGATGTAATCGACCTCGCCATTCTGGAACAAGGCCACCTGCTTGTTGCGGGTCTCGGGGCTGAGCGCGCCCATCACCACCGCCGCGCCGCCGCGGAGCCGCCGCAGCATTTCGGCCACCGCATAGACCTGTTCGGAACTGAAGGCGACGATCGCGCTTCTCGGCGGCAAGCGCGAGAGCTTGCGCGGTCCGATGTGCTTGAGCGTGGAGAACCGCGGTCGCTGGGTGATCTCGGCCTCGGGGACGAGCTGGCGCACCAGCGGCGCCAGCGTGGCAGCGCCCAGCAGCATGGTCTCCTCGCGGCCGCGCGCGTTGAGCAGGCGGTCGGTGAAGAGGTGGCCGCGTTCGCGATCGGCGGAAAGCTGTGCTTCATCGAGCGCGACGAAGGCGCGGTTGCCGCCGTCGCGCGGCATCGCCTCGACCGTGCAGCACAGATATTTCGCATCCGCCGGCTCGATCCGTTGCTCGCCGGTAATCAGCGCGACATTGGCCTCGCCCTTGATCGCGCAGACCCGGTCGTAGACCTCGCGCGCCAGCAGCCGCAGCGGGAAGCCGATCGCCCCGCTCGAATGACCGCACATTCGTTCGATCGCCAGATGGGTCTTGCCGGTGTTGGTAGGCCCAAGGACCGCTGTGATCGTGTGATCAGCCACGGTCGGGTGATGGCAGCGCATGTGCCGCGCGACAACCGTTCAGCGCTCACCCGAATCCAACTTGTTGCACAATTCGTCGCTTCGTGGACTCGGATTGCCGCGATTTAAACCGGCCTTAACTTTAATCCGGCAGAAAACTCGGCCAGGGTCCGCGCGCGAACAATCGCGCATCGGGTCGGGCCGCGTATCCCCATGATATTGCGGTCGAAGCGGAGGCATCGCGTGTACACGTCCCCCGAGGACCAGAACCGGAATGAGGCCGGCGCCGGTGACGGCGCAGGCGGCAGGGCGCTGCCCACAGCGCGGCTGGGGCACGACCAGATTGTGCGGGTTTTCGGGGGTAAGCCGGCAGCCGACAAGGCGTCGGACCAAGACCCTGCTCGCAAGACGAACACGCCGCTGGCTTCGCGAATCGCCGGGCTCGAACTCGCGCGGGATCTGAGCTGCGATATCGGCAGCCGTCGCTGGTTTGGCGGGCTTGGGACCTTCATCGGGCTGACCGCGGTCGCGCTCGCATTCTGGCCCAGCTACGCCCCGCTCGAGGCTGCGTCGCCCGTGCGGATCGAGGCTGCGAATGTCGACGAATACCGCAGCCAGATGATCATGCCGCTGGCGCTGGGGAGCGACACTGGTCGGCGGATGGGCGCCACCGCGCTGGTCCGCCCGCTTGCCGCCGCGCCCGAACGTCCGCAGGTTCAGCTGGTCGCGACGCTGGCGCGCGGCGACAGCTTCGACCGGATGCTGCTGCGTGCGGGAGTGGGGCGCAAGGATGCTGCGCGGGTGGCGGCGCTGGTGAGTGACGCCATGGCGATCGAGGAAATCGAGCCCGGCACCAAGGTCGATATCACGCTCGGTCGCCGCGCCGGCGCGAATGCGCCGCGTCCGCTCGACCGCCTGCAGTTCCGCGCCCGCTTCGATCTCGAACTGGCGCTCACCCGACCTGGCCCGGCCAGCGGATTGTCGCTTGAACGCAAGATCATCCGGGTCGACGATACCCCGCTGCGGATCCGCGGCCGCGTCGGCAGCAGCCTCTATCGCTCGGCCCGCGCCGCGGGGGCGCCTGCCAGCGCCGTGCAGGCCTATCTCAAGGCGCTGGGCGAGCATGTGAACATGGACCGCGAGATCGGTGCCGACGACACTTTCGACCTGATCGTCGCGCATCGCCGCGCCGCGACCGGCGAACGGCAGGCGGGGCAATTGCTCTTTGCCGGGCTCGAAAGCGGCGACAAGCCGCGCGCACAATTGATGCGCTGGGGCGAGAAGGGCGACTTCTTCGAAGCGTCGGGCGTGGGCGAACAGCGCAGCGGCCTGGTCGCGCCGGTCCCGGGGCGGATGAGCTCCAGTTACGGCATGCGTCGCCACCCGATCCTGGGCTATCGCCGGATGCATTCGGGCGTCGACTTCCGCGCCCGCCACGGCACCCCGATCGTCGCGGTGACCGATGGCCGCGTGACGGGTGCCGGTCGCATGGGCGGCTGCGGCAACGCGGTTCGGCTGCGTCATGGCGGCAATCTCGACACCCGCTATTGCCATATGAGCCGGATGGCGGTGCAGAATGGCCAGAGCGTGCGGCGCGGGCAGGTGATCGGCTATGTCGGCTCGACCGGCCTCTCGACGGGCCCGCATCTGCATTATGAAATGTACCGCGGCGGGCGGGCGATCAATCCCGCCGGCGTCTCCTTCGTTACCCGCGCGCAGCTCAGCGGCAGCGAGCTGCGCGAATTCCGCGCGACGCTCGCCAAGCTCAAGACGGTCGAGGCGGGTGCGGCGCTCGCCAGACTCGACCAGACCGAGGACGAGCGCGCCGCGCGCGAACCGCTGCGCGAGATCGATCGGCTCGATCCCAACCGGACCGAACCCGTTTCCTGACACCCCGACGCGCGACATCCGCCACGCTCCATTGCACCGCCGGAACGATTGCGGCACACATCGCTGCATGGACGCCAGCTATCCCCACATTCGCCTGCGCCGCACCCGATCGAGCGGCTGGAGCCGCGCGCTCCACCGCGAGAACCGCCTGGCCCCGAGCGATCTGGTCTGGCCGCTGTTCGTCACCGCGGGCCAAGGGGTGGAGGAACCCATCGCCAGCCTGCCCGGTGTCTCGCGCTGGTCGGTCGACGGGATTGCCGAACGCGCGCGCGAAGCGGTCGCGCTCGGCATCCCCTGCATCGCGCTGTTCCCCAACACGCCCGGCGACCGCCGCAGCGAAAGCGGCGAGGAAGCGCTCAACCCCGACAATCTCATGTGCCGCGCGATCAAATCGATCCGCGACGCCTGCGGCTCCGATATCGGCGTGCTCACCGATGTCGCGCTCGATCCCTACACCAGCCATGGGCAGGACGGATTGCTCGACGCGTCGGGCTATGTCGCGAATGACGACACGGTGGCGGTCTTGGTCGATCAGGCGCTCAATCAGGTCGCGGCCGGCGCGGATATCGTGGCGCCCTCTGACATGATGGATGGCCGCGTGAAGGCGATCCGCATGGCGCTGGAGATGGCCGGGCACCACCAGACCCAGATTATGAGCTATGCGGCCAAATACGCCTCGGCCTTCTACGGCCCGTTCCGCGATGCGGTCGGGTCGGGCGGTCTGCTCAAGGGCGACAAGAAGAGCTACCAGATGGATCCCGGCAATTCTCGCGAGGCGCTGCGCGAAGTCGCGCTCGACATCGCCGAGGGCGCCGACAGCGTGATGGTCAAGCCCGGCCTGCCCTATCTCGATGTGGTCGCACGGCTGGTCGATCGCTTCGACCTGCCCGTGTTCGCCTATCAGGTGTCGGGCGAATACGCGATGATCGAGGCCGCCGCCGCGGCGGGCGCGGGGGATCGCGACGCGCTGGTGCTCGAAACGCTGATGGCGTTAAAACGCGCGGGCTGCACCGGGGTGCTGAGCTATCACGCCCCGCTGGCCGCGCGGCTGGCCGCGCGGCTGCTCAACGGCTGACGACGCGTGGCCGGGTTCCACCTCGAAACCGATCGGCTGATCCTGCGCGACTGGCAAGCGGGGGATGTCGACGATCTCCATCGAGTATGCAGCGACCCACAAGTCATGGCGACGCTCGGGCCGGTTATGACGCGCACCGGAACTGCGGCATTGATCGCAGATCTTCAGGCTCGCGCGCTGGATTTCGGGCACACGTTCTGGGCAATCGAGCGCAAGTCCGATGGCCGGGTCATCGGTTTCACCGGGCTTGTGCGCGGTGCGATAATCCAGATCGCCGGGCAGTTGGAAATTGGCTGGCGGCTGGCAGCGGATTGCTGGGGGCAAGGCTATGCGCGCGAGGCGGCAGAGGCTGCGCTCGCTTGGGCACACGAACACCGCTCGGGCGAGCCGGTCATCGCGATTACTGCGCGCAGCAACACCCGCAGCCGCGCGCTGATGCAACGGATCGGGATGAGCTATCAGCCCGAACACGATTTCGAACACCCGGCGTTGACCCAGGGCGACCCGCTCCGTCCACACGTGCTCTATTCGATCAAACCCGGGGCCTGGGATTGAAGCGTCCGATACATTTCGAAACCGACCGGCTGATCCTGCGGGATTGGCGCGAGGCGGACTGGGCCGAATTCTGGCGCGTCACCAACACCCCGGCGGTGATGCGCTGGCTGGGCGGGGTGGCGAATACGGAAAAGCGCGCAGGCGCGCAGGACCGGCTGTTGTCCTACCGCAGCGAGCATGGCCACACCTTCTGGGTGGTCGAGCGCAAGGAAGATGGTGCGCTGCTCGGTTTTTGCGGGCTCAAGCGAAGCAATCAGGCCGGCGGACCGATCGGCGCGATGGAAGTGGGCTGGCGCTTGCGCGAGGACGCCTGGGGGCAGGGCTACGCTAGGGAAGCGGCCACTGCGGCGCTCGATCTCGCCTTCGGCCGTTTCGGCGCGCAGGAGGTCATCGCACTGACGGTGGCTGGAAACGAGGCGAGCTGGGGATTGATGGTACGGCTCGGTATGGAGCGGCGCGAAGATCTCGATTTCGATAACGCCGAGTTCGATCCCGAAAGCGGGCGGATCATTGTCTATTCGATCGCGCGAGAAGCATGGCAGGCGGGACGGGTCGCCGCGCGTGCCTGACATCGTGGTGGAGACCGCAAGGCTGGTGTTGCGCACAATCGCCGAGAGGCGATGCAGCCGAGCAATGGCGAGTGCTCAACACGCCCGCCGTGATGCGCCATCTCGGCGGGCCGAAGGAATTGCACGAGATCGAGGCGCGGCTTGCCAGGGCCATGGCGCTGTATGCACAAGAAGGGTTTTCCTTCCTGATGGCGATCGAGAAGGAAACCGGCGAACTCGTCGGCCATTGCGGAATGAAGCGGGTCGATGCCGAAGGCGCGAAGAACCCGGGCGATCTGGAGATCGGCTGGCTGGTGCGAGAGGATCGCTGGCGTCGCGGTTATGCGCGCGAAGCGGTCGCGGCGGTCATCGACTGGGCTTTCATCCAACACGGGGCCGCCCATGTGGTGGCGCTGACCAGCCTTGCCAACGAACCAAGCTGGCGACTGATGGAAAAGCTCGGCATGCGGCGGCGCGAAGACCTCGATTTCGATGACCCCCGCTTTGCGCCCGAAGACAATCCCACGATCCTCTACAGCCTGACCCGCGAGGAATGGTGCGCCCGCCCATGACCGATATGGATATGGCGGCGCCTCCTGTGCGCACCGCGCGCCGCGACCTGTCGTGGCACCGCCTGCCCGCTCCGGCACAAAACTTGTGGACCGACGATTTCGCGTCCATCCTGCCGCACATCCAATGGCAGAACATCTTGGGAAATTGAGCATGAGCATCCATCGGCCCGGCGTCCGCATCGTCCCGATCCACGGCAAGACCCCGAAGATCCACGAGAGCGTCTTCATCGCGCCGGGCTGCACGATCATCGGCGATGTCGAGATCGGCGAGGGCAGTTCGATCTGGTACAATTGCGTGTTGCGCGCGGATGTCTTTACTATCCGCATCGGCGAGCGCACCAATGTCCAGGACGGCAGCGTGCTCCATTGCGACCCGCCGCGGCCCGGCGATCCGGATGGTTCGCCGCTCGAGATCGGCAGCGATGTGCTGATCGGCCACATGGCGATGTGCCACGGCTGCACCATCGCCGACCGCGGCTTCGTGGGCCTTGGCGCCATCGCGATGAACAAATCGGCCATCGGCTCCGACGCCATGCTGGCAGCCGGCGCCATGCTGACCGAAGGCAAGGTGATGGAGCCGCGCTCGCTGTGGGCCGGTCGCCCGGCCAAGCCGCTGAAGGAACTGACCGACGCCGCAATCATGGGGATGCGCGCCGGGGTGATGCATTATTCCGAGAATGCGAAGCATCATGCTGCGGCTTTGGCGGACGTTACGCAGGCTTGACCATGGTGGCATCGGGCGGACCGCGCCGCTCGATCCAGAATGCGATGCCGCACAGCACGACAGCCAGCGCCGATGCCGCCGATTCCGCGATTGCGGTGTCGTAAGTACACAGCCAGCCGCCGAGAGCCGCGCCTGCGGCAAGGGTTCCCCATAGGAGCCCGTAGCCGCGCGTTGCGGGTCGCGCGTCCCCTGCAAACCGCGCGGCCAGTCCCTGCCCGAACTTGACCAGCGCACCGGTCATGTACGGCCAGTCCCTGCCCGAACTTGACCAGCGCACCGGTCATGTAGGTCACCCCGACCGTCACTTCGCCGTCGCGCGAGAAAACATTGTTGGCGAGGCCCATCGCAACCCCCGCAAGCGCCAGAAACGGCCAGTCGCGACCGGTCCAGAGGCTTACGGTCGCCAGGCCAAGCATCAGCGCGACCAGTCCGAGCAAGACCCGCTTATGCCGTCCCTGAACGCGCCGCAGGATCAGGGCTCCTGCGACAACTCCGCCAAGGAAGCACCCGATCAGCGCCAGCGGGATTGCAGCCATCGCCGGACTAGCGGCTAGATCAACGCCCATCCGGGTGGTGTTGCCCGACATGAACGAGGTGAAATAGCCACCCGCCACGACGAAACCGGTCGCGTCGACGAGGCCCGCCAATCCGGCAAGACCGATGGCCAGTCGCTGGCGCGCAGGATCATAGCGATGCATTTGCCCATCCATGCGCCCGGAGGCGAGAAACTCAATCCCTGATCAGCGCCTCAAGCGCCGCGATCCGGTCCGCCTCGTGCGCGGGCTTGTCCCAGCGGATGCGGTGGATCCGCGGGAAGCGCATTGCGAGGCCGGATTTGTGGCGCTTGCTCGCGTGAACGCTGTCGAAGGCGACCTCGAACACCAGGCTCTTGTCGGTCTCGCGCACGGGGCCGAAGCGCTTGACTGTGTTTCCGCGGACATGGCGGTCGAGCTTCTTCAATTCCTCGTCGGTGAAGCCCGAGTAGGCCTTGCCCACCGGGAGCAGTTCAGCGCCGGCCCCATGCGGATCGTTCGGGTCGCCCGCCCAGCAGCCGAAAGTGTAGTCCGAATAGAAGCTCGAGCGTTTGCCGCTGCCGCGCTGGGCATACATCAGCACGCAATCCACCAGCAGCGGGTCGCGCTTCCATTTGTACCACAGCCCGGTGCGGCGCCCAGCGATATAGGGGCTGTCGCGGCGCTTGAGCATCAGCCCCTCGATCGCCTCCTCGCGGCTGCCCTCGCGGATTTGCGCCAGATGCTCGAAATCGCGCGCCTCGACGACCTTGCTCAAGTCGAAATGGCTGGCGGGGAGCCGCGGCATCAGCGTTTCGAGCCGGGCGCGGCGTTCGCTCCATGGCAACGGCCGCCAGTCCTCGCCCTCGACCAGCAGCGCATCGTAAAGCCGGACGAAAGCGGGCGCCTCGGCGAGCATCTTCTTGCTCACCGTCTTGCGACCCAGCCTTTGCTGGAGCGCGTTGAAACTTGCCGCGCCGCCCTGCGTGCGCTCGTTCTCCTCGCCCCCCTGCGCCGAACCGCGCACCAGCAGCTCGCCATCCAGCACGGCGGGGAAGGGCAGCATGTCCAGCAGCTCGGGGAAGGTGGCGGAAATATCGTCGCCCGAGCGCGAGAACAGCCGGGTCTGCGCCGCCTCGCCCTGGCCTGCGCGAACCAGTTGGACGCGAATGCCGTCCCATTTCCACTCGGCGGCGTAATCCGCCAGATCGACCGTGCCATCCTCGAGCGGATGCGCGAGCATGAAGGGGCGAAAGGTTGGCAGGTTGGCGATATCGGGAGCGGGCTCGCCCTCGGCGGCCCAGGCGAACAATTCGCCATAGGGCGCGTGGAGCCCGTGCCAATACTCCTCGACCTCGTCGACCGGCACCGCAAAGGCCTGCGCGAAGGCGGTCTTGGCGAGCCGGCTCGAAATCCCGATCCGCATACCTCCGGTGGCGAGCTTGAGCAGTGCGTAACGGCCATCGGCGTCGAGCCGGTCGAGCAGCAGCGGCAGTTCGGTGAGCACGCTCTTGCGGGTCATTGCGCTGAGCAGTTCGACCGCTTCGCTCACCCCGGGCGGCGATGGCGCGGCAGCTGGCGCGGGCCACAGCAGGCTGGCGGTCTCGGCGGTGTCGCCGACGAAATCGCGGCTCAGCGTCCACAGCACCGGATCGACACGTTCTTTCAGCAGAGTGCGGATCGTCCCCGATTTGACCGCGGGAAAGTCGAGCCCGTCGGCCAGCGCCGCCAGCGCCCAGCCGCGATCGGGATCGGGAGTGGCGCGCAGATACTCCGCGATCAGCCGCAGCTTCTCGTTGCGGCTCCGGGTGTAGACCAGCGCGTCGATCAGGGCGGCGAAGGCTTCCATCAGATGGGGTTTCGCCTCACCTCAATCATCCTCGTCTTCATACCCGACCAGCGCCAACGCCCGCGCGCGCCGCTGGTGAAGCTGGCACCAGCGCAGCAGCGCATCCTCGCGGCCGTGGGTGATCCAGTTCTCCTGCGCATCGACCTCCTCGATCGTACGGGTCAGCTCGCCCCAGTCGGCATGGTCCGAGATCACCAGCGGCAACTCGACATTGCGCTGGCGGGCGCGCTGCCGGACCCGCATCCAGCCGCTCGCCATCGCGGTGATCGGCTCGGGCAACCGGCGGCTCCAGCGGTCGTTGAGCGCCGAGGGCGGGCAGACCACGATGCTGCCGCGCATCTCCTCCTTCGTGTGATCCGCGACCAGCCGCAATTCGCCCAGAGCCACGCCGTGGTCCTCGTAGAGCCGACACATCCGCTCCATCGCGCCATGCAGATAGATCGGATCATGATGGCCTGCGGCGCGCAGCTCGGCGATCACCCGCTGCGCCTTGCCCAACGCGTAGGCGCCGACCAGCACGCAGGCGTCGGGATGCGCGGCCAGCCGGTCGAGCAGCTTGCGCATCTCCTCGGCGATCGGCGGGTGGCAGAACACCGGCAGACCGAAGGTCGCCTCGGTGATGAAGATGTCGCATTTGGTGACTTCAAAAGGTGGGCAGGTGGGATCGGCGCGGCGCTTGTAGTCGCCGGTCACCACCACCCGCTCGCCCGCGTGCTCGAGCAGGATCTGGGCGCTGCCGAGCACATGGCCGGCAGGGATGTAGGTCGCATCGACCCCGCCGGGCAGGCGGATGGTCTCGCCATATTCGA
Organism: Erythrobacter sp. QSSC1-22B; assembly: GCF_001678665.1. Lineage (GTDB taxonomy): Bacteria > Pseudomonadota > Alphaproteobacteria > Sphingomonadales > Sphingomonadaceae > Qipengyuania. The sequence goes on along the minus strand of NZ_LZRP01000002.1, from coordinate 327,556 downwards.
CCGGGGTCGCGCCCTCGCGCGTGTTGTAGCGCAGATCCATGATCGCCAGCGTTGCCGGGGTGGCGACGGTCTGGCCGTGTCCGCCACGCGCGTGATCGGCATGGCCATGCGTTACCAGCGCGCGGTCGACGGCGCGCGAGGGATCGATCCAGCAATCGGCCGGGCCGACATGGATCCCGTGCGGTTCGGGCCGGATCCAGGAAAAGGGCGCTGCCATCCCTCACTCAAACCCGGGGCGTCGCGAGCGTTCCCGCCCATGGTCTCGGCAGCGCATCTTGCGCCCTATTGGGGTGTGGCGCGGAACCGCTCGAACAGCTGCTTCAGGCCCGGTTTCTGTCCCTGCGACAACAGGCTGGCGCGGAACAACCGGCCCAGAAACACGATTTCGAGCCAGACGAAGCCCGCCAGCAACACCCCCGAACCGACGATTTCCCACATCTCGATCCCCGCACCAAGCCGCGCCAGCACCGCGAACGGCGTCCACAGCGGAACCCAGGTCAGGACCTGCACCATGATTCCGGTCTGCCCCATCACGATCGCCTGGATCAGGAAAGTGATCGGCAGCAGGATCCCGAGCAGGATCGGCATCAGATAGCCCTGCGCCTCGCTCATCGAATCGGCCAGCGCGCCGATCGCGACGAACAGGATCGAGATCGCGACATAGCCGGCAACGAAGAAATAGATCATCGCGAGGATGATCCCGGGCGAGGTCAGCGGGGCGAGCGCGGGGCGGATCATGTCGGCGATTGCGCCATGGGTGGCGAAGGCGACCACTGCGGCGCAGCCGACCCAGACCAGGATCATCGAGAAGCCAACCGCCAGCGCGCCCAGCAGCTTGCCGTACATCAGCTCTTCGGGACGAATGCAGGCGAGCAGGCTCTCGAGCAGCTTGTTCGAGCGTTCCTCGACCGAGCCCTGCAACATCCAGCTGCCTGACAGCATCAGGCTCATCATCAATATATAGGCCAGCGCCAACGGCACGATCGAACGGATCAGCAGCGCCTCGCGCGCGCCGCCGCCCGGCGGCGGGGTGGTCACCGCGATGGCGGGCGCCGCCGACTGGATCGCTTGCGCCTCCTGCGGCGAAAGACCCCGGCCGGTGAGCAACCGCTGGCGCAGATCGCCGGTCAGCACATCCTGCAGCACGGTGACGAAGCTGGTGGCGGGCTGCTCGTTGGACCACAGCCGGATCGTGGGATCGGCGGGATAGTCGCGCCCGATCATCACCACCGTCGCCACTTCCTCGTCGCCTTCGGAATCGAGTAGCGTATCGACCCGTGCATCGAGTTCGTCATCGCTGGCCGCAACGAGCGTCTCGGGTGCTGCGGGAAATTCATATTGCGGCTCCGGGGCCTCGAAGCTGGAGGTTTCCTCCGGCTTGACCGCATCGAGCGCGGCGATCGCCGCATCCATGCCGCCCTGGGCGCGAAAGGCGGCGACATCGGCGGCGGTGTACCAGCGGTCATGCTGCGCCCAGGGCGCCTGCGGGTCGGCTTGCTCGAGCCCATGGCGGCGGACGTAGCGCGACAGCGCGCTCAGCCGGTAGCGGTCTTCCTCGAACTCGAAGCGATCGACGATCGCAGCGCGCGCGGTTCCGCCCGAACGATCGAGCACGACCACCCTTGTGGCTTCGTCATCTTCGAGCGCCTGTCCAACGATCGGCCCCAACGCCAGCGCGATCGGGACGAGCAGCAGGGTGAGCCAAAAGCTCTTCATTGCGGCAATCTGGCGGAACTCGCGCCTCGCCACGAGCATGATGCTGGCACGGTTCATGGCTGGACCTCCGCGGTTCCGACAAGCGAGACGAAGACATCGTGGAGACTGGCGCGTCGTTCCTCGAACCGGCGCAGCGGCACGCCGCCCGTAGTGCAGCGTTCCAGAACCTCGCCGACCTCGGTGTCCGGAGCCAGCGTGATGGTCCATTCGTGCCACCCGGCGCCGAGGTCTTCAACGGGTTCGGCGTGGGCCACGCCCGCGACCGCGGCGATGCTGCGCGGCGCAATCGCGGCGATCCGTGCGGGCAGGGTGGCGCGCGCCTCGTCGATCGTGCCCTCGAAGCGCTTGTGCCCCTTGCGCAGCAGCAGCAGCCGGTCGCACAGGCGTTCGGCGTGCTGCATCACATGGGTCGAGAAGATCACCGCGGCGCCGCGTTCGGAAGCGCGCAGGATCTCGTCCTCGAGCAGCCCCTGATTGACGGGATCGAGCCCCGAAAAGGGCTCGTCGAGCATCAGCAGCTGCGGGCGGTTCACGAGCGCGGTGGCGAGCTGGACCTTCTGCGCCATGCCCTTGGACATGTCGGAAATCTTGGCGGTCGCGCGATCGGCAAGATCGAAACGGGCGAGCAGCTCGAGCCCGTGGCTGCGCCCCTCGGCCGCAGCCATCCCCTTGAGCCGCGCGAAATAGACGATCGTGTCGATTGCGCTCATATGGCCGTAGAGCCCCCGTTCTTCGGGCAAAAAGCCGATCGCGGCGGTGTTGCGCTTGTCGGGGGCGTTGCCGAACACCGCAATCCGCCCGGAGCTCGGGCGGATGATGTCGAGCACCATCCGCAGCGTGGTGGTCTTGCCTGCGCCATTGCCGCCGAGAAAGCCGAATATCTCCCCGCGTCGGACCGCGAAGCTCAGGTCGTCGACCGCGAGCACCTCGCCAAAGCGTTTCGTCAGCCTTTCGACCTCGAGCACCGGCATCTTGGTTTGTCCCCCCAAATTGAACCGGGCGGATATGCGCGGCAAGATGGGATGGCGGCAAGGCTTTCTTCTGCCGATGGCATGGGGAGGCCGACGAACCACCGGACCTCCCGCCGTCGGCTGAATTGGTTCAGACCTCGCTGTCGTCCTTGCTTTCTTCACCAGCTTTCGCATCGGATTTGTCGCTCAGCGGCTTCTTGGCCGCCTTCTTGCGGGTAGGCGGCTTGCGCTTGGCTTTGGGCGGGGCGGGAGTGAGTTCGAACGACGGCTTGTCGTCCTTCACGCTCACATGCACCTCGCCGCCATCGGCCAGCTTGCCGAACAGCAGTTCCTCGGCGAGCGGCTGCTTGATCCGGTCCTGGATCAGCCGGCTCATCGGACGCGCGCCGTAGAGGCGGTCGTAACCCTTGTCGCCGAGCCACTCGCGCGCCGCCTTGTCGAACTGGACATCGACATTCTGCTCGGCAAGCTGGAGCTCGAGCTGGAGGATGAACTTGTCGACCACGCGGCCGACGGTGTCCTTGCCGAGATAGCTGAACGGCACGATCGCATCGAGCCGGTTGCGGAATTCCGGAGTGAACATCCGCTTCACCGCTTCCTCGCTGGCGTCTTCCTTGCTGACATTGCCAAACCCGATGCCCTGGCTCGCCATATCGGCGGCGCCGGCATTGGTGGTCATGATCAGCACGACGTTGCGGAAATCGACGGTCTTGCCGTGATGATCGGTCAGTCGTCCGTTATCCATCACCTGCAGCAGGATATTGAACAGGTCGGGATGCGCTTTTTCGATCTCGTCGAGCAACAGCACGCAATGCGGGTTCTGGTCGATCGCATCGGTGAGCAAACCGCCCTGATCGTAGCCGACATAGCCCGGAGGGGCGCCGATCAGGCGGCTGACGCTGTGGCGTTCCATATATTCGGACATGTCGAAGCGCTTGAGCTCGATCCCCATGATGCTGGCGAGCTGTCGTGCGACCTCGGTCTTGCCGACCCCGGTGGGGCCGGAGAACAGGAAGCTGCCGATCGGCTTGTCGGGATCGCGCAAGCCTGCACGGCTCAGCTTCATCGCGGTCGACAGCTTTTTGACCGCCGGGTCCTGCCCGAAGACGACATGCTTGAGATCGCGCTCGAGGTTTTCGAGCGCGCGCTTGTCGTCGGAACTGACCGATTTGGGCGGGATGCGCGCCATGGTTGCGATCACCGCCTCGATTTCCTTGGCGGTGATCTTCTTCTTGCGGCGGCTGGGTGGCACCAGCATCTGCATCGCGCCGACCTCGTCGATCACGTCGATCGCCTTGTCGGGCAGCTTGCGGTCGTTGATGTAGCGCGCCGAGAGCTCGACTGCGGTCTTGATCGCGTCCGGGGTGTATTTGACCTTGTGGTGGTCCTCGAAGGCGCTTCGCAGGCCCTTGAGTATCTTGATCGTGTCCTCGACCGTGGGCTCGTTGACATCGATCTTCTGGAACCGCCGCAACAGCGCGCGATCCTTCTCGAAATGGTTGCGGAACTCCTTGTAGGTGGTCGAGCCGATGCAGCGGATCGTCCCGCCCGACAGCGCGGGCTTGAGCAGATTGGACGCATCCATGGCCCCGCCGCTGGTCGCACCCGCACCGATCACCGTATGGATTTCGTCGATGAACAGGATCGCGTCGGGCATTTCCTCGAGTTCGGACACGACCTGCTTGAGCCGCTCCTCGAAATCGCCGCGATAGCGCGTGCCTGCCAGCAGCGAGCCCATGTCGAGCGAATAGATCACCGCATCGAGCAACACATCGGGGACCTCGCCCTCGACGATCTTGCGCGCCAGCCCTTCGGCGATCGCGGTCTTGCCGACGCCGGGATCGCCGACATAGAGCGGGTTGTTCTTGCTGCGCCGGCACAGGATCTGGATCGTCCGGTCGACCTCGGGTCCGCGGCCGATCAGCGGATCGATCTTGCCGTTTTCGGCGCGCTTGTTGAGGTTGACCGTGAACTGGTCGAGCGCGGTTTCCTTCTTGTTGCCTTCCTTGGCCGCTTCTTCGCCGCCGCGCGCCTCCTCGGCACCCTTGGACGCGCTCGCCTCGATCTGCTTGCCGCCCTTGCCGATCCCATGACTGATGAAGCTCACCGCATCGAGCCGGCTCATGTCCTGCTGCTGGAGGAAATAGACCGCATAACTGTCGCGCTCGGAGAACAGCGCGACCAGCACATTGGCGCCCGTCACCGTGTCCTTGCCTGAGGACTGGACATGCAGGATCGCGCGCTGGACCACGCGCTGGAACCCGGCGGTTGGCTGCGGATCGGCATCGTCGTCGGATTTGAGCGACTGGTATTCCTGGTCAAGATATTGCCGCACCGCCGCGCCAAGTTCGGCAATTTCCACCCCGCAGGCCAGCATCACCTGTTTGGCATCCTCGTCCTCGACCAGCGCCAGCAGCAGATGTTCGAGCGTCGCATATTCGTGGCGACGTTCGGAGGCATCGGCGAGCGCCTGGTGGAGGGTCTTTTCGAGGTTCTGCGCAAAGCTGGGCATTGGGTTTCTTTCGCTGGGTCTCGGGTGCGCCGGGGATGCGGCGCCGCGAGTTGGCAAAGACTAGGCCGATAAAGCGGGCCGCTGCTGTCCTTCGATTGCGAATATGGGGAATATCGCGGCTATTTCGAGTCCCCCCACCATCGTTTCGACATCGTTCAATCCTTTTTCCCGAACAGCGCGTCGGCGGCGACACGATGCGCGGCGGCGTTGTCGCGATGGCGCGTGACGCGGGCGATTTCGGCTTGAAGTTGCGCGATCCGCGCCGTCAGCTCGTCTTGCGAATAGGGGTCCAGATCCTCGGTGGCGAGGCGGTCGGCGGCATCGCCGCGGGGCCTTGGTCTGTCCTCGGGATCCATTGTCTCGCACCATCGCCTTTGCGGCGCATAGCTGTCAATGGTTCGGTTGCGGTGCGGTGCAGCGCGCGATACACCGCGCGGACAAGACAGGCTGGGGGCACATGGGCGACACTATTCCGGACGAGATGACGGCGATCGGCTACGACGAGCCGGGTAAACCCGAGGTGTTACGCCCCGAGAAGCTCCCGGTGCCGCGACCCGAAGGCGGCCAGGTTCTGATCGCGGTCAGCCACGCCGGGGTCAATCGCCCAGATGTCATCCAGCGCCAGGGCTTCTATCCGCCGCCGCCGGGCGCCTCCCCGATCCCCGGTCTGGAGATTTCCGGCACGGTGGTCGCGGTCGGCCCCGATGCTCCGCCCGAAATGCTCAACCAGCCGGTCTGCGCGCTGGTTACCGGCGGCGGCTATGCGCAATATTGCCTCGCGCAGGCGACGCATTGCCTCCACATCCCCGAGAGCATGTCGATGGCGCAGGCTGCCGCCATTCCCGAAACCCTGTTCACCGTGTGGCACAATGTTTTCGAGCGCGGCTGGGCGCGTGAGGGCGAAACCTTGCTGGTCCATGGCGGCACCAGCGGGATCGGCACCATGGCGATCATGCTCGGCAAGGCCTTCGGGCTGACCGTCGTCACCACTTGCGGCAGCGACGAGAAATGCGCCGCCGCCCGCGAGGTCGGCGCCGATCTGGCGATCAATTACAAGACCAAGGATTTCGTCGAGCACGTCCGCCAGTTTACCGATGGCAAGGGCGCGGATGTGGTGCTCGACATGGTCTCGGGCGAATACGTCCAGCGCAATCTCGATTGCCTCGCCGAGGATGGCCGCCACGTCACCATCGCGGTGCTGGGCGGGCTCAAGGCCGAAATCAACATGGCCAAGGTAATGGGCAAGCGTCACACGCTGACCGGTTCGACGCTGCGCGCGCGGCCGGACGAGTTCAAGGCGCTGCTCGCCGATGAAATCCACAACCATGCCTGGCCGCTGTTCGAGGACGGCACCATCTGTCCGGTAATGGACCAGATCTTTCCGCTCGAGCAGGCCGCCGAAGCGCATGCGCGGATGGAAGCGGGCGATCACATCGGCAAGATCGTCCTCGCAACGGGCGCCTGAGCGCATCCCGGGGAGGCATTTCGGCCATCGGGCCGAACTTCCGCAACGCCTCGAAACCGCAACATTGACCCGCGCCCGTCACCGAACTGTGAATCGCCTGTAACATTACCCGTGCAAGAGTAGGCAGCTCTTGCAGGAAGGGACGCATGCGATGACGCAACTGCCTACCGATCTCGCCAGCCTTGCCAATGTGACCAATTTCCCGATCGCCCAGCCGGTCGTGCCCGAACGCACGCTGGGCGAACGGCGCAAATTCCGCACCATCTGGATCAGCGATATCCATCTGGGCACCAAGGGCTGCAACGCGGCCATGCTGATCGATTTTCTCGACCACACCGATAGCGAAACGATGTATCTGGTGGGCGATATCATCGACGGCTGGCGGCTGAAGAAAAAGTTCTACTGGCCGCCCGAACACAACGACATTGTCTGGCGGGTGCTCAAGCGGGCGCATCGCGGGACGCGGATCGTCTATATTCCCGGCAATCACGACGAGATGGTGCGCCCGTTTTGCGGGATGGATTTCGGCGGGGTCGAGATCAAGCGGGCGGATGTCCACACCACCGCCGACAACCGCCGGCTGCTGGTGCTGCATGGCGACGAGTTCGATACCATCATGCTGGCGCACCGCTGGCTCGCCTTCATCGGCGACGCGCTCTATCATGTGATGATGGGCCTCAACGGCTGGGTCAACGCAGTCCGCAACGGGCTCGGACTGCCCTATTGGTCGCTCTCCAAGGCGGCCAAGCACAAGGTCAAGAACGCGGTCGAGTTCATCTCCAAATACGAGGAGGTGGTCGCCCGCGCCGGATCCGAACGCGGCGTCGACGGGGTCGTCTGCGGCCATATTCACAACGCCGAGATGCGCGAGTTCGACGGCATCTCCTACTACAATGATGGCGACTGGGTCGAAGGCTGCACCGCGCTGGTCGAGCACTTCGACGGGACGATGGAAATCCTCCACTGGCCCGACGAGATCGCCAGGCGCGAACCGCTCGCGGAACCGCCGCCCGAGGAGGAACCCGCCGAGACGCTGGAGGCAGCGTGAAACGCAGCGATCTCGCCGGTGGTGAAGCGCCGCCACTTGCGCCCACACATGGGCGGCTTGCGCCCGAGCGGACCGCTCCAGAGCGCATCGCGATCGTCACCGATGCGTGGTTGCCGCAGATGAACGGCGTCGTTCGCACGCTGACCACGACTTGCGACCATTTGCGTGCGCTGGGCCATGACGTGATGGTGGTCTCGCCCGACCAGTTCGCCTCGGTGCCCTGTCCGACCTATCCCGAGATCCGCCTCGCGCTGACCCGTCCCGGCGCGGTGGCATCGCGCCTGCGCCAATTTGCGCCCAATGCGATCCATATCGCCACCGAGGGTCCGCTCGGGCTGGCGGCACGCCGCTATTGCATGAAGGCGGGAGTACGCTTCACCACTGCCTACCACACGCAGTTTCCCGACTATCTCGCCCAGCGCACGCATCTGCCGGCGGGCTGGTTCTGGCGGTATATCCGCTGGTTCCATGGCCCGGCGCAGCGCATTCTGGTCGCGACCGAGAGCATTCGCGAGGAACTGCGCGCGCAAGGGCTGACCCAGCTTCATCACTGGAGCCGCGGGGTCGATCTCGCCTGCTTTACCCCGCAAGCGCCGCCCGCACCCGAATTCGCCGACCTGCCGCGCCCGATCCAGCTCTATGTCGGGCGCGTGGCGGTCGAGAAGAACATCGAGGCGTTTCTCGCCGGCACCCATCCCGGCAGCAAGGTGGTGGTCGGCGATGGCCCTTCGCTCGAACGGCTCACGGCGCGCTATCCGCAGGCGATCTTCCTCGGGCGGCGCAGCGGCGGTGCGCTTGCCGGGTGCTATGCGGGAGCCGATGTCTTCGTCTTCCCGAGCCGCACCGATACCTTCGGACTGGTGATGATCGAGGCGCTTGCTTGCGGCACCCCGGTTGCGGCCTATCCGGTCGCCGGCCCACGCGACATCCTGACCGGCGAGGTCGGCGCGATGTCCGAGAAGCTCGAGGACGCAATCGCCGCCGCGCTTACCCGCGACCCGGGTGCGTGTGCACAATTCGGCGCCGGTTTCAGCTGGGCCGCGGCAACGAGCCAGTTTCTCGCCGGGCTCGCTGCGATGGAGGTCCAGGCCGTCGCGGCCTGAGTGCTTGCCCAACGCCCGCATGTGGCGTAGAAAGGGGTTCCAGCGGCCGCTCCGAAAGGGGCGGCCCTTCTATTTTCAGTCCAGCGAAAGTTTGCCCAATGGCCGACCAACCCAAACCGCTCATGCCGCATGCGACCGCCACCTGGCTGGTCGACAACACCGGCCTGGCCTTCGAACAGATCGCCCAGTTCTGCGGCCTCCACATCCTCGAGGTCCAGGCAATGGCCGACGATCTGGCGAGCTCGAAATACACCGGCCGCGATCCGGTCCATGCCGGCGAGCTGACGCAGGCAGAGATCGAGCGCGGGCAGCAGGACGCCGGCTACGAGCTCAAGATGCAGCGTGCTCCCGTGGAAGTGACTCGGACCAAGGGCCCGCGCTACACTCCGGTTTCCAAGCGCCAGGACAAGCCCGACGGCATCGCCTGGATCCTGCGCAACCACTCGGAAATCTCCGATGCGCAGATCGGCAAGCTGATCGGCACCACGCGCAACACCATCGGCGCGATCCGCGAGCGCTCGCACTGGAATATCCAGAACATCCAGCCCAAGGATCCGGTGACGCTGGGCCTGTGCTCGCAGCGCGAACTCGACGCTGTGGTGGCCAAAGCCGCCAAGTCGATCGTCACCGACGAGGACGCCGCCGAGCCCGAGATCGTCGTCCCAGGGACCAGCGATCGCGAAAAGCTGATCGAGGAGCTGCGCGCCGAGCGCGATTCCAACCAGAAGGCTGCCGCCGAGGCGGTCCAGGAAGCCGAAGCTGCTGCCTGGCTCGAGAACAAGCGCGCCGAGGAAGCGGGCGGCGAAGGCCAGAGCTGAACCGGGCACTCGAACCGATTTCCGCATAAGCGGCAGACCCATAAGCGGCTGACAAAGGCAGGCGGACCCGCGATCCGCCTGCCTTTTTGCTTGCCTTTGAAGGCGAGCGCGTCATGTTATTGACATGACTGTAAATAAGCTTTTTCCGCCCGTTCCGGCCAGCTATGGCCATGCCCGCCCCTGGGAAACCGAGGTGGTTCCCGAGCTGCTCCACGCGACTCTTCAGCGCCAGGCCGAAGCGCACCCCGATGCGCTGCTGGTCGAGTTCCTCGGCCGCAAATACAGCTATCGCGAAATCCATGCCGAAGCGCGGCGCTTCGCCTATGGGCTGATCGCGCGCGGGATCGCTCGCGGCGACCGCGTCGGGCTCTTTCTCCCCAACGTCCCCGCCTATGTCTCGGCCTATTACGGGGCAATGATGGCGGGCGCGGTGGTGGTCAATTTCTCGCCGCTCTATACGGTCGAAGAGCTTGCCCAGCAGGTCGAGGACTCGGGCACACGGCTGCTGGTGACGCTCGATGCACCCGCGCTGCTGCCGACCGCGCTCAAGGTGCTCGACGGTTCCTCGCTTGAGAAGCTGGCGGTCGCCAAGCTCTCCGACATGCTGCCGCTGGTGAAGAGCCTCGCGCTGCGCACGCTGCGACGCAGCCAGATCGCGGTCGTCCCCGATCGCGCCGATGTCGCCCCTTTCGCCGACTGGCTGTCCGATACCCCAAGCCCGTTGCCCGAGCTCGAGACCGGCGATCTGGCGCTGTTGCAATACACCGGCGGCACCACCGGCACGCCCAAGGGGGCGATGCTGTCGCACGCCAATCTGTCGAGCAATGCGATCCAGGTCGACATGATCGATCCCTTCGATCGCGAGCGCGCAGATATCGTTATGGGGGGGCTGCCGCTGTTCCACGTCTTCGCCAACACCTGCGTGCTCAACCGCACCGTGGCGAAGGGCGGGGCGATGGTGCTGGTCCCGCGGTTCGATCCCGGACAGGTCCTCAAAACCATCACCCGTACCAAGCCGATGGCGTTTCCCGGCGTCCCGACGATGTTCCAGGCGCTGCTCGACCACAAGGATTTTGCCAAGACCGACTGGTCCTCGCTGCGGATATGCATCTCGGGCGGGGCACCCATGCCCGCGCCCTTGCGCGAGAAGTTCGAGAGCGCGACCGGGGTGCGGCTGGTCGAGGGCTACGGCCTGACCGAGAGTTCAGGCGTGGTCTCGACCAACCCCTATGAAGGGCTGCGCAAGCACGGGACGATCGGTCAGCCTCTGCCTGCAACGCAGGTCATGCTGCTCGACAAGGAGGACCCGACACGGCTCGCCCCCGATGGTGCACCTGGCGAACTGGTCATCCGCGGGCCGCAGATCATGCAGGGTTACTGGAACCGCCCCGAAACCCAGGCGAGCGCCTTTGCCGAGCATGAAGGTGTAAGCTGGCTGCGAACCGGCGATGTCGCCACCATCGACGACGACGGCTTTCTGACGATTGTCGACCGGATCAAGGACATGATCGCGGTGGGTGGTTTCAAGGTTTTCCCGAGCCAGGTCGAAGCGGTGCTGCTCGAGCATCCGCAGGTCAAGGAGGCGCTGGTGATCGGCCATCCCGACGCATACCTCGGCGAGCACCCGATGGCCTATGTAACGCTCAACAATGCCGATGGCGTCGCAGCGCCCGCAGACGGCGAGTTGAAGGATTGGCTCAACGCGCGGGTCGGCAAGCACGAGCGGGTCGAGGATGTGGTGGTACGTGCCGATCTGCCCAAGACGATGATCGGCAAGCTCGATCGAAAGGCGCTGCGCGCCGAGGTCCTGACCGCCGCCTAGGCGGATTTCGCTCCGGTTTTACTGCACGATTCTTATTGCGCGATGGCGAGCTTTGGTTCGTCGCTGTTGGCGGCGTCCTGATGCTCCGTGCCAGCGGACGCGGCTTTCTGGGTCGCGCGCGGTGCGAAACGGCCCTCGACCTCGGCCCCCTGCTCGATCGTCAGCGCGTCGTAATGGACATCGCCGTCGATCCGGGCCGATTTGAGAATCACCAGCTCGCGCGCCGAGATCGATCCGATCACGGTCCCCGCCAGTCGCGCAGTTTCCGCCGTCACCGCACCGGTGATCGTGCTTCCTTCGCCCTGGACCAGCGAGGAACAGGCGATGTCGCCCTCCACCGAGCCATCGATATGCAGATCGGCGGAAGCCTCGATATTGCCACGGATCGCAATGTCCGTGCCGATGACCGAGAAGGTCGAGGAAGAATTGCGCGTTGCCATGGGTCTCTCGGTTCTAGCGGCTGGCGCGTGGGGACGCGCTTCGGACTTCTTTGAGAACATTGGGTGCCGTCTCCAGGAATGGTCGGGGATTGACGGCCCGGCCGTCGATGCGAACTTCGAAATGGAGGTGCGAACCGGTCGAACGCCCGGTGCTGCCCATTGCGGCGATCGCGGCACCGGCCTCGACCTGCTGGCCCGCGCGGACCTTGAAGGCGGACAGATGCGCGTAGCGCGTCATCAGCCCGCCACCGTGATCGATTTCGACCGTATTGCCATAGCCCGACTTGCGACCGACGAAGCTTACCCGGCCCTTGGATGCGGCGGCGATCGGCGTACCCTGCGGACCGGCGAAATCGAGCCCGCTGTGCATTGCCCCGCGCCCGTTAAAGGGGTCGCGGCGGAAACCGAAGCCCGAGGAAAGCCGGGTGTTGGCCGGCTTGAAGTGCGGCAGCGCGTCGAGCGATGTTTCGAGCGCGCTCATCCGTGCGAGGCTGAGGCCGAGCCGTTCGAAGCGCGGGTCGAGGTCGTCGTCGCTGCCGAGGGTCAGCTTCTCCAGCGGACCACCCATCGCCTCACGCTCGGCGCGGTGCAACAAGGTGTCGGGGTTGAGGCCAAGGGCGCGCAACGCAGCGGCGGCGCGGGTGGAGCGTTGATCCGCAAAGCGCGTCATGCCTTCGACGAAGGCGAGCTGGCGCGCTTCGATCTTCGCCAGTTCGGCGGCTTCGGGAACGACCATCGAGACCTTTTCGACGGTCGCGGCGGCTTCGGTATCCGATCGGTCGGTTGCGCCGGGGGCTGTTGCGGGCACCATCAGATCGCTGGGCAACGAGGCGACCATGGCCTCGATGAATTCCTGCCGCCGCTGGAGATCGTCGGCGACCTCGTCGATATCGTCGCGATAAGTGGCCAGCCGCTCTTCCGAATCGGCGACCTTGTCCTCGCGCTCGGCAAGCAGGACGCGATCGGTTGAAGCGCGGTATTGGGACCAGCTCATCGCGGCCATCGTTCCCACCAAAGCCAGCAAGGCGGCGGCAACGAAAGCGGCGGTGGCGATCTGGACTCGCGAGGAGATGGTCACGAAACGGACCTGGCCTTCGGAGCGCATGAAGAATTCCCGGTCGGGAAACCAACTGCGCACGCGGCGAACCCAGCCGCCAGCGGTTGTATTATCGGACAAACTCGACCCCGTCTTTTTGACTTCTGACCCTCGACCCGTCCGCTAACAGCATTTGTCATGCCTTGCGAATCCGGGGCCGCGGAAATGGTCAGACCGAAAGCCTGGCGGGGTGAAGCGTTGCGCGAATGCGAATTTCGGGCGAATTTCCGGGAACAAAACCTTTCTCGTCGTTTTGCGCCGTCTTTTTGGGGCCGGGATTCGCACTCTCCATCGCACGCAGACAACGCAGAATCGCCCTGCTATCCGCTTAGCAATATGAGCAGTTCCCCTTCCCCTTTGCGCATCGGCCTCGCTGCCGGCACCGTCGCCACCTTCGGTCGCGGGCCGGATGGCGTCTGGCGCGACCTCTCGTGAGCGCGGCGACGCAAGCGCCGGGGCGCGTCGGCCTGCTTGGTGGCAGCTTCAACCCGGCGCATGGCGGGCATCGCCGTATCTCCTTGTTCGCGAAACAGGCGCTGGGTCTCGACGAGGTCTGGTGGCTGGTGTCGCCGGGCAACCCGCTAAAGCCGAGCGCGGGGATGGCGCCGCTGGCGGCGCGATTCGAATCGGCCAGGCTGCAGGCACGCCGCGCACCGATTCGGGTCACCGCGATCGAGCGCGAGCTGGGCACCCGCTACACCGTCGACACGCTCGGAGCGCTGCGCCGCCGCTACCGCCGAATCGACTTCTGCTGGCTGATGGGCTCGGATAATCTGGGCCAATTCCACCGCTGGCGCGACTGGCGCGGCATCGCCCGCAGCATGCCGATTGCGGTGATCGCCCGACCCGGCTATGAAGGCGCTGCCCTCGCGAGCCCCGCGATGGCCTGGCTGCGACGCTTTTCCGCATCCGCCGCCAGTCTTGCAAGAGGGGACGATTGGAGTGCGCCTGCTCTGGTGATTCTGCGTTTCGATCCGGACGAAAGTTCGGCCACGGCGATCCGCCGGGCCGATCCTGACTGGGTTGCGCGCTTCGGATCGCGATCGCTGCGCGACCAGGTGACCCGCCGATTGATCGACGATCGACCGCTCGGCCAAGACCCGAACAGCACGATGGAGGAAACATCAGCACGATGATGTGCGTTGTATCCTTCATGTCTTCTCTTTCCCGTTACAGGAGCACGACCCACGCCGATGACTCAGGCGCAAACCCACTCGGCAGCTGCCGACACCGCCACGGTCCCGTCCATGAATAGCGACGGCACCGATCCGCTGCTCGACCTCGTCCTCCAGCATCTCGACGAAGATCAGGCCCAGGAGGTCGTGACCATCGACCTCGCGGGCAAGAGCTCGATCGCCGATCACATGGTGATCGCCTCGGGCCGCTCGACGCGGCAGGTTGCCGCGATCGCCCAGAAGCTGGCCGAGAAGATCAAAAAGGCCGGCTTCGGTCCGGTCAAGCTCGAGGGTCTTCCCGCGGGCGACTGGGTGCTGCTCGATGCCGGCGATATCGTCGTCCACCTGTTCCGCCCCGAAGTTCGCAGCTTCTACAATCTGGAGCGCATGTGGGCCTTCGGCGATGCGCCGCCGGTTACCGCGTCGACCGCCACCACCGCCGGCTCGGCGTAAGTCCGCCGCTTACCCGGGACCGCGGCCGTGCTGCTCCATGTGATCGCGCGCGGCAAGCTGGGCCGCAGCCCCGAAGCCGAACTGGTCGCCCGCTACGAAAAGCGGCTCACCTGGCCGACGCGGTTCACCGAACTGCCCGAGGCGGGCGGCGCGGTGCCTGCCGCGGTGACGCCGTGCCGTACCGTCCTGCTCGACGAACGCGGGCGCAATCTCGGCTCGCAGGATTTCGCCGACATTCTCGAACGCTGGCGCGATGACGGCATTCGCGAGGCGCGCTTCGTCCTGGGCGCGGCCGATGGCCATTCGCCCGAAGATCGCGCCAGCGCCGACCTGCTGCTTGCTTTCGGAAAGGCAACCTGGCCGCATCTGCTGGCTCGCGCGATGCTGGCGGAACAGCTCTATCGCGCCACCACCATCATTGCGGGACACCCCTATCATCGTGCGTGATCTGGCGGCTAGAGTGACGTCATGACGCGCTTTCTCGCCGCCGGCCTGCTGGGTCTCGTCGCGCTCGGCTTCTGGCTCGGCACCGACGGACGCGGCCAAGCGCAATCCGCGACGCGCTTCGAGGATGCCCCTCAGGCGCGGGCCGCGCTTGAGCTGGCGCGTCGGCAGGCATCCAGCGCCCGCAGCCGCGCCGAACGCTTCGACAGCGAGGCCGCCAGCTCGACGCAGGTCTCCGAGAAGGCGCAAGCCGAAGCCGCCGCGCTCGCCGCGCGGATCCAGCAGGCCGAGGCGGCGATCGGCGTCGCCGAGGCCGAGCTTGCCTTGATCGTCACCGAACGTCGGCTGCTCGATATCCGGCTGGGCGAACGCCGCGAGCCCATCGTCCAGCTAACCAGCGCGTTGCAGACGCTGGTCCGGCGCCCGCTCTCGCTCAGCCTGTTCGCGCCCGGCTCGCTGCGCGACACGGTCTATCTTGGCGCGGTGCTCGACAGCACCGTGCCGCTGGTGCGCGACACGACCGCCGATTTGCGCGCCGAACTCGACCGCGCCGCCGATCTCCAGGCCGAAGCTCGCGTCGCGGTCGCCGCCCGCCGTGCCAGCGAGACGCAGCTGGCGCAGCGCCGCACCGAGCTGATCGCCATGGCGCAGCGCGAGCGGATCGATGCCCGCCGCGCCGCCGGAGCGGCCGATCGCGAGGACCTGCGGGCCATCGCGCTGGGCGAGCGTGCGCGCGACATCGACGGCCTGATCGAGGAGCTGGAGCAGGTCGGCGAACTGCGCGAACGGCTGGCGGCGCTGCCGGGCCCGATCCCGCGCCCCTCCGATCCTGCCGCAGCCCGGGGCGACGCCGCTTCTTCGCCACCGCCTCCGCCATCGCCCGTACCCTCCGCAACCGCGGCACCGCGCATCTATCGCCTCCCGGTCGACGGGCGGCTGGCGGCAACCTTCGGGTCGCGCGAGGACAGCGGTGCAAGGCGCAACGGCCTGCAGTTGCTCCCCCGCAGTGGCGCGCAGGTCGTCGCCCCGGGTGCGGGCCGGATCGTCTTTGCCGGTCCCTATCGCGGCTATGGCACCATCGTGATCGTCGAACACGCCAATGGCTGGACCAGCCTGGTGACCGGGCTTTCGGAACTGGCGGCGAGGGTCGGCCAGAACGTGGTCGCCGGCTCGCCGCTGGGGATGGCGGATCTGCGCGATCCGATGGTGACTCTCGAGCTTCGCCGCGAGGGCGAGCCGGTCAATCCGCTCGATTTCATTGCCTGATCGCATCGCCCGATCTCATCATAGCGGGTGCGTGCCGCTTCGCCTGCAGGTCGTGATGGGCCGGTCGTCGATCCTCAGCTAGCGTTCAGCGAGCGCAGCGGATAGGATGGCGCGACACACGATTGGACATCTGCCATGAAATTCGCCGAACTCGCCCGCAGCGCAGCGCTGGTCACTGCGGTCGCCCTGATCCCCGCGACCACAGCCGGACTGGCGCAGGTCGATGCGCGCGCAGGGCCGGAATTCGCCAGCCTGTTCGCGGCCTACCAGCGGATCAAGGCGAGCTATGTCGAACCGGTCGAGGACGATGTCCTGATTCGCGGCGCGATCGACGGCATGCTTGCCGCGCTCGACCCGCATTCCGCCTATCTCGACGGTTCGGATCTCCAGCGTCTCGAGACGATGATCGATGGCAATTATTCGGGCCTCGGCCTCTCGGTCGTGCTCGACGACGGCGCGGTCAAGGTGATCTCGCCGTTCCGCGGCAGCCCCGCCGAGGATGCCGGGATGAAGGCGGGCGACTACATCACCCATCTCGATGGCGAGCTGATCTATGGCGGCGATCTCGACGAGGCGGTGGCGCGGATGCGCGGCCCCGCCGGAAGTTCGATCCGGCTGACCATCTTCCGGCCGGGCCGCGACGAACCCTTCGATGTCAGCGTCACGCGCGGCGTGATCGAGCTGGAGCCGGTCACCCACGAGCTGATGCCGGGCAACATCGGCCACATCATGGTCAACGAATTCTCGCGCGATGTCGGCAGCGATGTCCTGGCATCGTGGGATGCGCTCAAGGAGCAGGCCAGCGGACGCTTGAGCGGTCTGGTACTCGATATGCGCTCCAATCCGGGCGGTTCGCTCGACGAGGCGGTGGCGCTGGCCGATCTGTTCCTCGACGACGGCCGCATCGTGTCGCAGCGCGGCCGCGCCCGCGGCGAAAGCATTGTCTACGAAGCCGAAACCGTGTTCCGCGGCGATATCGCGGCAGGTGTGCCGATCGTGGTGCTGATCGACGCGGGTTCCGCCTCGGCCTCCGAGATCGTTGCTGGCGCGCTGCAGGACCATCGCCGCGCGGTGATCATGGGCGATCGCAGCTTCGGCAAGGGCAGCGTCCAGTCGCTGCTGCCGCTGGGCCGCGATTCCGCGCTCAAACTGACCACCGCGCGCTATTACACCCCGGCCGGCCATTCGGTGCAGGAAGGCGGTATCAAGCCCGATATCGCGGTTCCGCAATTGTCCGATCCCGACCTCGCCAAACGCTCGCGCTTCACGATGCGCGAATCGGATTTGCGCGGCCACCTGATCAACGAGCTGAAGCTCGAGGATTCGGCGCTGGAAACGGACCGGCAGGACGATCCGCGCTTCCAGAAAACGGCGGAAGAGCTGAAGGACGAGGGGATCGAGGACTTCCAGCTGCATTACGCGCTCGAAACGCTGCGCCGCACCGCGCCGAACGCGGTGGCGGCCCGCCGCTAATGGCGCTATCCCGGATCGGATGATCGTTTCGCCATCCTTCCGCCTGGCGCAGCAACTGGCGCTGGGCATCCCCGCCGTTCTGCTCGGCGGGGCCTATCTCTCCGAATATGGTTTCGGCCTGTATCCGTGCGAGATGTGCTGGTGGCAGCGCTGGCCGCATTTTGCCGCGATCGGGCTGGCACTGCTCTCGTTCCGCCTGCCGCGCCGCGAGGTGTGGGTCGGCCTGGCCGCGCTCGCGATCCTGATTTCAGGGGCGATAGGCGGGTTTCACGCCGGGGTCGAATATGATTGGTGGGAAGGGCTGACCGGCTGCGCCACCATTGTCCCGCAGGATGGCGTAAGCGCGCTCGATGCCATCATGAACGCGCCGATGATCCGCTGCGACGAGGCACCATGGAGCCTGCTGGGCGTTTCGTTGGCGGGATGGAACTTCCTCGTCTCGACCGCCGGGGGTCTCACGATCATGGCCCTTCTTTCACGGAGCAAAGCTTATGCCCAAGCCTGATATCCACCGCATGATCCGCGTCGACCAGGCGGGCGAATTCGGCGCGACGCGCATCTATGCCGGCCAGCTTGCGGTAATGGGCGACCGCGGTCCGCATTCGGCGGAGATCGCCGGCATGGCCGAACAAGAAGCTCAGCACCGCGCTAAATTCGATGCGCTGATGGCGCGTCGCAGCGTGCGCCCGACCGCGTTGCAGCCGTTCTGGTCGGTGGCCGGCTATGCGCTCGGCGCGGCGACCGCGCTGCTCGGCCCCGAAGCGGCGATGGCCTGCACCGCCGCTGTCGAGGAAGAAATCGACCGCCATTATTCCGACCAGCTCGACGAGCTCGAGGAGGATGGCTCCGATCCCGAACTGGCGGGGATGATCGAGGAATTCCGCGAGGACGAGCGCGAGCATCGCGATGCCGCCCTGGCCGCGGGGGCCGAAAACGCTCCTGCCTATCCGCTGCTCTCGGGCCTGATCCGGCTGGGTTGCCGCACCGCGATCAAGGTTTCCGAACGCATCTGACCGTGGAGCGCTCGGTCAGCCGGCGCGCTTCAGGACATATTCACGCCGTCGGGCCCTAATTGACGGGCTGTTGAGAGGATTACGATGACCAAACGCCCGCTTGCCGCCCTGATGCTCGCCACCGCCGCCTGCCTTGCGACCCCGCTCGCCGCGCAGGAAACCGGCGGCGACACGGTCAACATGGTCATTCTGTACGGTGACGATGCCGCGCCCGAGCCGGTCGGCGACGAGATCGTCGTGGTCGCCCGGCTGCCTGAGGCCGATCGCTATCGCATCCCCGAATCGCTGCGCTACAGCGACAATCCTGCCAACTCCAGCTGGGCCGAGCGGGTCGAGCGGCTCGATATCGTCGGCAATTTCGGCACGCTGTCCTGCAGCGCGGTCGGGGTGGGCGGCTCCACCGGCTGTACGCAGGAAATGATCGCGGCGGCCTATGCCGATCGCGAGAACTCGTCTTCGGTCCGGTTCGGCCAGCTGATCGAAGCGGCGCGCGCCGAGCGGCTGTCGCAGATCGACGAGCTTGCTGCCGATGAGCAGTCGCGGGTCGAGCAGGTCGAGCGCGAATATCTCGAGCGGCTCGAGCGCGAGCGCGATGCCGAACTGCCCGATACCGAACTCGCCGCGCCGCCGCCGTCGCCCAATTGATGCGGGACTGACACGCGGCTGCGAACTGCGCTAGAGCGGGCGGCATGAGTGACAAGCGCAAGATCCTGACCGTCTTCGGCACCCGTCCCGAGGCCATCAAGCTGTTTCCGCTGATCCACGCGCTGGAGGCGGACGAGCGATTTGTCTCGCGGGTCTGCGTTTCGGCGCAGCACCGCGGGATGCTCGACCAAGTGCTGGAGATCGCCGGGATTGCGCCGCATCACGATCTCGATTTGATGACCCCGGGCCAGACGCTCGACGCGCTGACCGCGCGCGCGCTGACCGGGATCGGCGAGGTTCTCGACATCGAGAAGCCGGACTTTGTGGTGGTCCAGGGCGACACCACCACCGTGATGGCGGGCGCGCTTGCCGCCTATTACCGCCAGATCCCGGTCTGCCATGTCGAGGCGGGCTTGCGCAGCGGCGATATCCATCACCCCTGGCCCGAGGAGGTCAACCGCAAGGTCGTCGGCACATTCGCGGCGCTGCATTGCGCGCCGACCGAAACCGCCGCCGCGGCGTTGCGGCGCGAGAATGTCGCCGCCGATACCATTCATGTCACCGGCAACACGGTGATCGACGCGCTGCAATGGGTCACCGCCAAGATCGCCGCGCAGCCCGAACTGGCTTCCGGTCTCGCTCCGCTCGAACAACGCTTCGCGGGCAAGCGGATCATCGGCATGACCAGCCACCGCCGCGAGAATTTTGGCGATGGTATGCGCGGGATCGCCGGTGCGGTGCGCAGGATCGCTCAGCGCGAGGATGTCGCGGTGATCTTCCCTGTCCATCTTAACCCCAATGTCCGCGAGGTAATGGAGGCCGAACTCGCCGGGCTCGACAATGTCGCGCTGATCGAACCGCTCGACTATCCCCATTTCGCCCGGCTGCTCGATATCGCGACGCTGATGCTGACTGACAGCGGCGGGGTGCAGGAAGAGGCGCCGGCGCTGGGCAAACCGGTGCTGGTGATGCGCGAGACCACCGAGCGGCCCGAAGGTGTCGCGGCGGGGACTGCGAAACTGGTCGGAACCGATCCCGATACGATCGTCGCCGAGACGACCCGCCTGCTCGACGACCCGCACGCCTATGCCGCCATGGCCCGCGCACACAATCCCTTCGGCGACGGGCACTCGGCACTGCGGATTTGCGATCTGCTCGCGGAGTAATCGGCGCTGTTTGAGCGCGTGTTACTGTAAAATTTACCGACAGAGGCTAGGGATCGCTGAAACACTTCAGGGATACCCATTTCATGCGCGGTGATATCAAGCCCGACGTCTGCGTCATCGGTCTCGGCTATATCGGCCTGCCCACCGCCGCGATCATCGCCCGATCGGGCTGCCCGGTCCACGGGCTCGACGTCTCGCAAAGCGTCGTCGACACGATCAATCGCGGCGAAATCCATATCGAGGAGGTCGATCTCGACGGGCTGGTGCAGGCGGCGGTGCAACGCGGCCTGCTCAAGGCCTCGACCCAGATCGCGACCGCCGATGTCTTTGTGATCGCGGTCCCCACGCCGTTTGCGAAGGATGGCAACCACACGCCGGACACCAGCTTCGTCATGTCTGCGGCGACACAGATCGCCACGGTCCTCAAGAAGGGCGACACGGTGATTCTCGAATCGACCTGCCCGGTGGGCACCACCGAGGCGCTGCGCGACCTGATCGCGCGCGAGCGGACCGATCTGGCCTTGCCGGGCATGAGCGAAGGCACTCCCGATGTCTCGATCGCCTATTGTCCCGAACGCGTATTGCCGGGCAAGATCCTCGAGGAACTGACGCACAATGATCGCTCGATTGGCGGGATCACCCCGCGCTGCGCACGCAAGGCGCTGGCCTTCTACAAGCGCTTCGTGAAGGGCGAATGCGTCACCACCGATGTCCGCTCTGCCGAAATGACCAAGCTGGTCGAGAACGCCTTCCGCGACGTCAACATCGCCTTCGCCAACGAGCTTTCGATGATCGCCGACCGGCAGGGGCTCGACGTCTGGGAGGTGATCCGCCTCGCCAACCGCCATCCGCGGGTCAACATCCTCACCCCCGGGCCGGGCGTGGGCGGGCATTGCATCGCGGTCGATCCGTGGTTCATCGTCCATGGAGCCCCCGAAGACGCGCGGATCATCCGCCAGGCGCGCGAGACCAATGACGCCAAGATGGCGCATGTGCTGGCGCGCGCCAAAACGCTGATCGAAGCGCATCCCGAACAGCGCGTCGCCTGCCTCGGTCTCGCCTTCAAGGCCAATATCGACGATTTCCGCGAGAGCCCCGCGCGCTTCGTCGCCGCCGGGCTGGCGCGCGAATTCGGCGAGCGGGTCCATGTGGTCGAACCCTATGCAGGCGAATTGCCTGGCGAATTCGATGGCACCGGCGCGGCTCTGGTCGATCTCGACACCGCGCTGGAGGAATGCGGCATCATCGTGGTGCTGGTCGATCACGATATCTTCAAGGTCGTCCCGCCCGAGGAACGCGAAGGGGCGCTGGTCTACGACACGCGGGGAATCTGGCCCGACGTCGCCTGAGGCATAGCTGGCCCGCAGGCCTGGCCGTCAGGCCCCGTGATAGTCGCGATACCAGCGCACGAATTGCGGCACGCCGTCCTCGATCAAAGTAGCAGGTTCGTAGCCATGATCGGTCCGGATCGCTGCGATATCGGCATAGGTCTTTTCAACATCGCCCGGCTGCATCGGCAGCAGCACGCGCTCCGCCTTGCGCCCGCAGGCCTCCTCGATCAGGCCGATCACCTTGAGCAGGGGCTCCGAGCGATTGTTGCCGATGTTGTAGAGCGCATGCGGCTTGGTGCTGCCGCCGGCCTTTGCCGCGCCGTCATCGGCGGGGGGCGCATCGAGACAGGCCAGCACCCCTGCGACGATATCGTCGATATAGGTGAAGTCGCGGTACATTTCGCCGTGGTTGAAGACCTTGATCGGCCGCCCCTCGAGGATCGCGCTGGTGAACAGCCACATCGCCATGTCGGGACGGCCCCAGGGGCCGTAGACGGTAAAAAAACGCAGTCCGGTCAGTGGGATGCGATAGAGATGCGCATAGGTCTCGCTCATCAACTCGTCGGCGCGCTTGGTCGCGGCATAGAGCGAGACCGGGTGATCCGCGCGATCATCGACCGAAAAGGGCAGCTTGGCATTGCCGCCATAGACCGATGAGGAGCTGGCATAGACCATGTGCTCGATCTGACGGTAACGCGCCACTTCGAGCAGTGCGAGATGCCCGGTGATGTTGGAATGGGCATAGGCGTGCGGATTCTCGAGCGAATAACGAACGCCGGGTTGCGCACCCAGATGGACGATGCGGTCGAAATCTTCGCCCTCCAGCGCTTGGGCCAGCGCCGCCGGATCGGCAAAATCCACACCGCGAAATGCAAACGCCCCGTCACCCGCAATCCGCGCCCGCTCGAGCCGTGCCCGCTTGAGCGCCAGAGAATAGTAGTCGTTGCCATTGTCGATGCCGAGCACTTCATTGCCGCGATCCATCAACGCCATAGAGACGGCGTTGCCGATGAACCCGGCTGCCCCGGTGACAAGAATCCGCATATCGCTCTCCGTCTTCTGGCCCGTTTACACTGAGCCCTTCAGCT
Source organism: Erythrobacter sp. QSSC1-22B (assembly GCF_001678665.1). GTDB lineage: Bacteria > Pseudomonadota > Alphaproteobacteria > Sphingomonadales > Sphingomonadaceae > Qipengyuania. Next base: position 304,511 of record NZ_LZRP01000002.1, on the reverse strand, counting down.
CATCGCGCGCAGACAGCCTATCGCAATCTGTCCGCGTTCGCGGGGCTCGGGGATCTCTTCGGAGCGTTGTTGGCGATCGTCTGCGATATCGGAAGCGGACTTGTTTTCCGCCGAGCCGAGTTGCTGAACCCGCTGATTATAGATCGTGCGGACCTGTTCGATGGCGTTGACCATCGCGGTGTCGAGCTGTCCGCTCTTGGACAATTGCGAAGAGACCGATTCCAGAGCGATGCTGCACGACAGCGATCGGTCGTAAGCGCTGGTCTCGGCCGACAGCGCGCTAACACTGCCGATGGAAAGAGCCAGTGCCGCCTGCTTGTCCTGCGCGCTGAACTCGCGGGCCTGCTCGGCCATCTTGTCCGGCGGGGGTGACACCTCGTTCGAGCCGCAAGCGGCCAGCGGCAGCGTTATCAGGATTAGATTGGTTGCCACCGCATTGCGGCGTGAGGTTCTGAGAATGGCCATGGCCCCAGTAATGGCACAATTGGTTTTGCGCAAACGGGAAATCCTCTGTCCGCCGCCCGATGCTGCTTCCTGACCCCTCCCCCGCGCGCCGTCGGTGATGGCGATGCTGGCTTTTGCAGCGGTGTGACTGCCGACGGCCCAAGGGAGCCGACGCGAACCTGCAGGTTCTCCCGCGGGATAGCCCCTTCTCTCCTTTACGTTCATCCCCTCCCATCTTATAAGCCGCGAAATGCTCGCCAGACCGGATTAATCAGCTTAAAATGCGCAATATATTCCTTAGCATATTGGCCTGCGTCGGCCTGGCCGGGTGCGCGGGGCAGCCGCCCGTCCAGTCGACCGCCGACCTGACCGTTATCGATGGCGAGATGACGCTTCCGGCGCCCGGCCGTACCGATCTAGCCGCAGCAGACCGGGTCGCCCTCATCGGCCCGCTCGATACCATCACCGTGCGAGTTTTCGGCGTTCCCGAGCTTGGTGGGCAAATGCAGGTCGATACCAGCGGTCGGATCGCCATGCCTCTGATTGGCGCAGTCGACGCCGGCGGCAAGACCTCGGCTGAGCTCGCACGCGACATCGAGCTTGCCTTGGCCCAGAACTTTCTCCGCGATCCCGATGTCACGATCAATATCAACAGCTCGGTCAGTCAGGTGGTGACGGTGGATGGGCAAGTTGTGGAGCCCGGACTTTATCCTGTAACCAACCAGATGACACTGCTCCGCGCGGTCGCCTCGGCCCGCGGCCTGACCGAATTCGCCGATCAGGACGATGTCGTCATCCTGCGCACCGTGGAGGGCCAGCGGCTTGCCGGTCTCTACAACATCGGTGCTATCCGTCGCGGCTTATATGCCGATCCGGAAATTTACGCCAACGACTTGATTGTGGTCGGCGACAGCCCGCAGAGGCGCCTTTTCCGCGACTTTATCGGAGTGGCCCCGCTTCTTGCTGCACCGCTCATTGCAATCTTGCAGAGATAGACCCGTTGAAATCATGAACATTCTTGCAAGCAGCCCCGAAGAGCGGCGCTCTGATCGAACTGCCGAGGCCAATGCGCCGTATAATTCGGTCATGGCGATCGAGGAGCCTTCCATCCTGCAGCACTACATGCGGATCGCGTTGCGCTGGCGCTGGATCATCATCGGGGCGACCATCGCCGTGATGGCGCTCGGCCTCGTCGTTACCTTGCTAATGACGCCGCAATATACCGCCGCTTCAACGATCGAGATCCTGCGAGAATCCGATCAGGTGACGAGCTTCGAAGGCGTCGAGCGCGAAACCAGTGTTGCGGATCAGGAGTTCTACCAGACCCAGTACGGGCTGCTGCGCGCCCGAACTCTCGCCGAGCGGGTGGCTACCGAACTCAATCTGATCGACGACCCCGAGTTCTTCGAGATGTTCGGCGCAGCGGAAGAAGGCGAGGAAGCCTTTCAGATCAACAATGGTCGCTTCCCGGCGCAAGGCCGCGCGCAACGCCAGCGCGTTGCGGGTGAAGTGTTGCTGGACCATGTGAGCATTGAGCCCACACGGTTGTCGCGGCTTGTGGACATCCGTTTCACCAGCCCAGACCCGGCATTTTCCGCCAGCGTGGCCAATGCCTGGGCGGAGAATTTCATCGAATCCAATCTGGAGCGCAAGCTTCAGTCGACCTCTTACGGACGCGACGCGCTTCAGCGTCAGTTGACCGATTACAAGCAGCGGCTCGACGAATCCCAGCGTCAATTGGTGACTTACGCCTCGAACCAAGAGATCATCAATCTCCCGGCCACCAGCGAAGGTGCCCAAGAGCGTCCCATTGTGGCGGATAATCTTGCGGCTCTCAACTCGGCGCTGAGCGAGGCGATTGCGGATCGTATTGCTGCCGAGTCTCGCTTCCGTCAGGCCGGAAGTGCCGGCAGCACCGCAGCAGCTCTGGGCAACACGGCCATCAACAATTTGCGCCAGCGGCGCGCCGAACTGGCGGCGGATTATCAGCAATTGATGGTTCGCTTCGAACCCGGCTATCCCGCCGCTCAGGCAATCCAACAGCAAATCGACGCGCTGGATAGCGCAATCACGCGCGAGGAGTCGCGCGTTTCTGGATCGGTGCAGGCCGAATATCGCCAGGCGGTGCAGCGCGAGAGCGCCCTGGAGATGCGCGTCAACTCGCTGAAGGACGAGTATCTCGATCTTCGTCGGCGTTCGATTCAGTACAATATTTTCGAGCAGGAGGTGGACACCAACCAGGCGCTCTACGATGGCCTTCTCCAGCGGTTTGAGGAGATCGGTATCGCGGGCGGCGTCGGGGTCAACAACATCGCGATCGTCGATCTTGCCGATGTTCCGCAAATCCCGTCGAGCCCACGCCTGGTGCTCAATTTGCTGATCGCTCTGCTGGGCGGCATGCTGCTCGGTGTGGCGATTGCACTGGGTCTCGAGCAACTCGACGAATCCATCGGCGACCCCACCGAACTGCAGCGTCGGCTCGGCCTGCCGCTGCTCGGGTCGGTGCCCAAGGTAGCGGACGAAACCCCGATGGAGGCTTTGCTCGATCGCAAGTCCGAACTGGTGGATGCCTATCTCGCGGTCCAGACGAACCTTGGGTTTACGACCGAGCATGGCATTCCGCGGGCGTTTTCGGTTACCTCCACTCGTCCCGGCGAAGGTAAATCGACCACCGCGCTGGCGCTCGCGACGATTTTGTCGCGCCAGGGCCGCAAAGTCATATTGATCGACGGCGATATGCGCTCGCCATCGGTCCATCAACTCGCCGGGGTCGATCATGATCGCGGACTGAGCAATTTCCTCACCGGCGAAGATGCGCTGGAGAGTCTCATTTTCAAGATGGAAGATCTCGGCGTCGATGCGATGACGGCCGGCCCGATCCCGCCTAACGCCGCCGAATTATTGACGGGGAATCGCCTTTCCCTTCTGGTCGACCGGTTGCTGGTGACCTACGACCATGTAGTGGTCGACAGCCCTCCGGTCCTTGGTCTCGCCGATGCTCCGCTGATCGGCTCGCAGCTGGACGGTGTCATCTACGCCGTCGAATCGCATGGCATTCGCAGCACGCAGGTAAAGACCGCGCTCGGGCGTCTGGTCAGCGCTAGGGTCAAGGTGTTCGGCGGCATTGTTACCAAATTCGACGCTCGCAAGGCGCACTTTGGCTATGATTACGATTATGGCTATGGCTACGGGCGAGACGCGAAAACAGAGTCGGCCTGATGCCGAAGCGACGCCGCCCCCCATTCACCTCCCGCGCCATGCCGCGCCGGACGTCGCGCGAGTGGCTGGGGCGCGGGGTGCTTGCTCTGGGTGCACTCACTCTTGGTGTCATGAGCGTGGGTGGCTCGTTCGCGCGAGTGGTCGAAGGGGTCGATCCTGCGCGCGCTGCCGTGCTGGCGCCGGGTAACGGTGTTATCCTCGCCGCCAGCGCGCAGCAGGCATTCACCATTGCCCCGAGCGATGCCGAAGATTCAAAACCGGCACGGCTTGCTCGCATGGCGCTGCGCGAGGATCCGACCGCCGTGGATGCGCTCAACGTGCTCGGGCTTCAGGCGCAATTGCGCAGCGAAACCGAGCGGGCTAGGGAAATTTTTCAATACTCGTTGCTGCTGACGCGGCGCGAATTGCGGCCGCAAATCTGGGCAATCGAGGAGGCGGTGAATCGTGGCGACATCGCCGCAGCCTTGCGCAGCTACGACATCGCCCTGCGCACCTCCAGAGAAGCGCCCGCGTTGCTTTTGCCCAACCTGGTTGCCGCCTTGGCCGAACCCAAAGTGCGGTCCGGCCTGCTGTCGATCATGGCGAGCGAACCCATCTGGACCAATAGCTTTCTGAACCGGGTCGCGACTAGCGGCATCGCTCCGGCAGCGGGTGTGACATTCTTCCGCGAGGGTGAAGCGATCGACCTGCCCGTCACCGATGATCTGCGCGCGGCGCTGGTAAATGGATTGCTGGCTGAGGGAGAAACCGAGCAGGCCTGGGATTATTATTCCGAATTCCGCCGCGGCGCCGTGCGCGACCGCTCGCGCGATGCGGAGTTTGCACTGAACACCGGGATCCGGGCCGCTTTCGATTGGCTGCCGAGCACCGAGTCGGGCATTTCGGCCGCCATTCTGCAACAGGGGCAGGGCGGCATACTCGACTTTTCACTGCCCCCCGGCACTGGCGGTATGCTCGTCCAGCAAACCCAGATGCTCCCGCCGGGCACCTACCGGATTTCGGGGAGCAGCCAAGCGATCGACCTGCCCGAGCGCTCGCGTCCCTATTGGGCGCTGCTTTGCCAGGATGGGCGCGAACTGGGCCGCGTCGAGGTGCCCAATTCGGATGTCGCGAAGGGCTCCTTCGATGGGGCGGTTAGCGTTCCGGGCGATTGTAGGATGCAGACCTTGTCCTTGATAGCACGGGCATCTGATGACATTGTCGGTGTTTCAGGTCAGATCGAACGGGCTTCGCTCGTTCCGGCAGGAGCGGTGCGATGAATGCTAGGTACGACAGATCGGCGATGCTCGGCATGACCGGCGCCGCGCTTATCGCGATAGGCTTCGCCGTACCCGCAGTAGCGCAAGAACTCCCTCCCTTCGATCCCACCGAGGAGATGGAGGAGGTTGAGGAGGCGGACACGCAGAACGAGGGACTGGAAAGGACTGCCCGGACTGCGGATACCGGCATTGGCGAGGTCGGTCAGCGCCAGACCGCGCAGGACAGTGCGGCGATCCAGGCACCGCTGGACCGGATCGCGTCGCGCATCAACAATCGCATCGAGAATCGCATCCGCAACCGGATCGATCGCAATTACGACCCGACCGCGAACGCCACCTCGCCCTATGCAGTTGCCGACCGGCAGACGCGCGCGAGCAGAATAAGCGGACCGCGCTAGGATTAGCGACCCCGGCCTGTCCATTGCCGACGAAGGCTAGAGCACCTGTTCCGACCCCTCAATCCAGCGCGATATCGGGCGCGTCTTCCTGTTTCATGCCGACGACGTGATAGCCGCCATCGACATGATGCACCTCGCCGGTCACCCCCGATGACAGGTCGGAGAGGAAGTACAGTCCCGAGCCGCCGACATCCTCGATCGTGACGTTGCGGCGCATCGGCGAATTGAGTTCGTTCCAGCGCAGGATGTAGCGAAAATCGCCGATCCCGCTGGCGGCCAGCGTCTTGATCGGCCCCGCGCTGATCGCGTTGACGCGGATGTTCTCGGGCCCGAGATCATTGGCGAGATATTGCACGCTCGATTCCAGCGCCGCCTTGGCGACCCCCATGACATTGTAATGCGGGATGACCTTTTCCGCGCCGTAATAGGTCAGCGTCAGGATCGAGCCACCGTTGGGCATCATCGGTCGCGCGCGCTTGGCCACCGCGACCAGCGAATAGGCCGAGATGTTCATCGTCATCAGGAAATTCTCGAGGCTGGTGTCGACATAGAGACCGCGCAGTTCGGCCTTGTCGGAAAAGCCGATCGCGTGGACGACGAAATCGATCGTTTCCCAGCGTGCCCTGAGCGTCGCAAAGGCTTCGTCGAGCGCGTCCATGTCGGAGACGTCGCATTCGAAGATGAAATCGCTGTCCAATTGCTCGGCCAGCGGGCCGACGCGCTTCTTCAGCGCCTCTCCCTGGTACGAGAAAGCCAGTTCGGCGCCCTGTTCGCGCAAGCGCTTGGCGATGCCCCAGGCCAGCGATTTGTCGTTGGCGAGGCCCATGATCAGGCCACGCTTGCCTGCCATCAATCCGCTCATTCTGCGTTCCCTTCGGTAGTTGTGTTCTGCAGCCCTTGCTCGGTCTCGTCGATTGCGCTGGATTCTTCCTCGGGCGTTTCTGCCAGAGCGGCGTTGAGTTCGGCGCCGAGCACGACGCCAAGCCCCACCAGCCAGAAGAAGAACAGCGCAACCATGATCCCGGCAAGGCTGCCGTAGGTGAGGTTGTAGGTGAAGAAACTGCGCAGCACGATGGGCATCAGGATTGCGACCAGGATCCACCACACCGTCGTCAGCAACACGCCGGGCCATTTAGGGTAGCGGCTTGCGCGGTATTGCGACGGCGTGAGCGTGTAGAAGATCAGGTAGAGCGATGCGAACAGCCCGAGCGCCGGGATGATCCGTGTCAGCCGCAGATCGTTGACCCGATCGACCAGCTGCGGGAAATACGCCTCGATCACTTCCTGCGCGGCACCGATCAGGAACTGCGCGATGAGCGACAGCATCAGCAGCACCACCGCACCGACGATCACCCCGGCGGAGAGCAGGCGGTATTTCCAGAACGCATGCATCAACTGCGTTCCGTAGGCGCGGCGCAGGATGTCGCGGATCGTCTCGACCAGACTGCCGACGGTCCACAGCGCGACCAGCGCACCGGCCCAAAGCAGCCAGCCGCTGCGCGCCGAGATCACGTCGCGCGCCACCGGTTCGATGACATTGCCGACCACCGGGGGCAGTGCGACCAGCACCGCATTGATGCTGGCGGCGCGGTCGCTTTCCTCGCCCACCAGCGAGAACAGCGCGGCGCCCAGGATGAAAAAGGGGAAGATCGAGAAGATCGCCAGATAGGCGAGATTGCCGGCATGGATGAAGCCGTCGTTGAAGGTGCCGATGGCGGTGCGCTTCATCACCTGCCAGGCTCTGGTCCCCGGACCGAGCTGGCGAACCACTCGCCCGTGAAAGCTTGTCGCCTGGTGACGCCGAGCCTCGGGCGAGAGCGACTCGACCGGCCGCTCTTCGATTTCCGGCGCATTCCCGGCCGGGGAATCCTCGGGCGGAGGGTTCGACGCGGATTTCAGCAGAGAATGCGGTGGCAAGCCCTAGACCCCGAGCCTGGCTCTGGGATCGCTGTCGTCTCGCCAGCCTTCCAGGCGCTCGGCGAGGGTCGCAAGATCTTCGGGCAACTGGATCTCCAGTGTGACGAGCTGATCGCCGCGGCCGCCGGATTTGCGCGAAAAGCCCTTGCCCTTGAGCCGCAGTACGGTGCCGCTGTCGGTGCCGGGAAGAATCGTCATCATCACCGGGCCATCGACGGTGGGGACGCGGACTTTTCCGCCGCCTACGGCCTCATCGAGCGTGATCGGCAGACCAAAGCGCACGTCGTCGCCCTCGCGGCGAAAGACATGGTGCCTGTCGATATCGATCGTCACCAGCCCGTCGCCTGCGCCGCCGGGACCCTGCTCGCCCTTGCCCTTGAGGCGCATCTGCGTGCCGTTCTCAACGCCCTTGGGCAGTTTGAGATCGATGGTCTTGCCGTCGGACAGGGTGATGCGCTGATCCTTGAGCGCCGCAGCCTCGATGAAGGGGACCCTCAGGCGATAGCCGATGTCTGCACCCTTGCGCGGCGGGGCCTGCTGGCCGCGGCGCGCTGCGCCACCGCTTGCACGCCCGCCGCCGAACAGGCCTTCGAACAGATCGCTCAGATCGACGTCTTCCGAGCCGCTGCGCTGGAAATCCTCGGGCCGGTAGCCGGCCTGGCCGCGGGGCTGGCCGCGCGATCCGAAACCACCGCCGCCACCACCCATTCCGGAGAAGGGGTGGGTGGGGTTGCCTTCCATGTCGATCTCGCCGCGATCATATTGCGCGCGCTTGGCCTTGTCCGACAGCAGATCATAGGCTCTCGTCGCTTCCGAAAAACGTTCGGTGGCATTGGGATTGCCGGTGTTGCGGTCGGGGTGGAGTTCCTTTGCCAGCGTGCGATAGGCGCTCTTGATGTCCTTTTCGGACGCGGTGCGGGGGACGCCAAGGGTGGAATAGGGATCGGCCATGGCGTGTTAGCTAGGTGGAGCGGTGTGCAAGGGCAAGCGCGATGGCTTTGCCAATGCAGACGAGGGCGTTAGGGCGTCGGGTCATGGATAACAAAAGCGCCATTCCGCAAAGCGATCCGTTCGATCTGTTCGAGACCTGGTTCGCCGAAGCCCGCGAAAGCGAGCCCAATGATTCGAACGCGATGGCGCTGGCCACCGCCACTGCGGCGGGTGCGCCCTCGCTACGGATGGTGCTGCTCAAGGGGCATGGGCCCGAGGGCTTCACCTTCTTCACCAATGCCGAGAGCCGCAAGGGCGAGGACATCCGCGGCAATATGCAGGCGGCGCTGCTGTTCCACTGGAAGAGCCTGCGCCGTCAGATTCGTATCGAGGGTCCGCTCGAAGAGGTCAGCGCGGATGAGGCGGATGCCTATTTCCACTCGCGCGCCCGGGTGTCGCAGATCGGCTCCGCGGCATCGGACCAGTCGCGCCCGCTGGACGAGCGCGCCACCTATTTTACGCGGGTCGAGGCGCTCGCCAAGGAATATCCCGAGGGCGATATTCCGCGGCCCCCGCACTGGACCGGGTTCCGGCTGACCCCGCAGCGAATCGAGTTCTGGCTCGACCGCCCCAACCGGCTGCACGATCGCCGCCTGTTCACCCGCGCGGGCGAGGGCTGGACTGACACGCTGCTTTACCCATGAGCCTTGTCTCATGGCGATGAAGCGCTCGACGCTGGCGCGCTCCGCCGCTTTCGCCTCGATCGCGGTGGCGCTGTTGCTGGTCACGCTCAAGACCTGGGCGAGCTGGCGCACCGGCTCGACCGCCATGCTCGGCAGCCTCGCCGATTCGGCGCTCGACCTGGTGGCCAGCCTCGCGACGCTCGTGGGCGTGTGGTTCGCCGCGCAGCCAGCCGATCGCGAGCATCGTTTCGGCCACGGCAAGGCCGAGGCGCTGGCGGCGATGTTTCAGGTCGTGCTGATCGCGCTGTCGGCCATGGCAATCATCGTCCGCGCAGCGATGCGGCTGGTGGAGGGCGGGGAGACCGCCGGCGCGCAAGAGGGGATCGCGGTCTCGGCCATTGCGATCGTCGCCACCTTCGCATTGCTCGCTTGGCAGCGCGTGGTGATCGTACGCACCGGCTCGGTCGCGATCCAGGCGGATAACGTCCACTATCAGTCCGACCTGCTGCTCAATCTTGCAGTAATCGCCGCGCTCGTGATCGATCAGTATTTCGGCTTCGGCCTTGCCGATCCGCTGTTCGGGCTCGCTATCGGCGCATGGCTGCTGTGGGGCGCGTGGTCCGCCGCCTCGACCGCCGTGGATCAATTGCTCGACCGCGAATGGCCCGACGAGAAGCGCGAGGCCTTCGTCGCCGCGGCGGCGCGTCATCCCGAACTGTCCAACCTCCACGATCTGCGCACCCGCACCAGCGGCACGCAGGATTTCGTCCAGTTTCATGTCGATCTGCCCGGCGGCATGACGGTGGACGAAGCGCATGATGTGATCGAACGGGTCGAGGCCGACCTGTGCGCCCGTTTCCCCGAAATGGAATTGCTGATCCATATCGATCCGCAGGGCCATGTCGACGAGCCGGGCAACCGGCTGGTCGAGGAAAACCAGTTCGATCGTCTCGAAGGAAAAACCCCATGACGAAGCTGCCATACTGGCATGTCGATGCCTTTGCCGACCGCCCCTTCGCGGGCAATCAGGCGGCGGTGATGCCGCTCGAAGCCTGGCTCCCCGATGCGGTGCTCCAGGCGATCGCCGAGGAGAACAATTTTGCCGAGACCGCCTTCGTGGTGCGCGACGAGACCGGCGCGGCCGATTGGGAATTGCGCTGGTTCACCCCGACCAGCGAGGTCAAGCTGTGCGGCCATGCGACGCTGGCGAGCGGGCATGTCCTGCTGACCCGCGACGGCGGCGAACAGGTGAGCTTCCGGACCCGCCATGCCGGCATGCTCCAGGTCCGGCGCGACGGCGCAGGCTACGCACTATCGCTGCCGACCAGCCGGGTGGAGGCGCTAGCCGTGCCGGGCCTGCTCGAAGCGCTCGGGGTCGATGCCCCGGTGTTCGACACGGTCGCGGGCACCGAAGAAACCTCGGTGGTCCTGCTCGAATCCGAAGCACATTTGCGCGCGCTCTCGCCCGACATGCGCGCGCTCGAAAAGATCGATCGCATGGCGATCTGCACCGCGCCCGGAGACACCGCCGATGTCGTCAGCCGGGTGTTCGTGCCCGCCTGGGGCGTTCCCGAGGACAGCGTGACCGGTTCCGCCCACGCGGTGCTCGCGCCGTTCTGGGCCGAACGGCTCGGGCGCGAGACCTTCACCGCGCATCAGGCCTCGCAGCGCGGCGGCGATCTCACCTGTCGGCTCGAGGGCGACCGGGTCTGGCTGGGGGGACCCTGTGTGACAGTGGTCGAGGGCAGCTTCCACCTTCCCGACTGACAGGTATCCCGATCGCTCAGCTCTGCGGGTAGAGCTCCAGCACATCGGCGGCCTGCTGCAGCATCGCCCGGCGTTGCGGCGCGTCGGAATGACCCAGCCGCACCAGCGTCACCTGCTGGCTGGGCGAGACCAGCGCATATTGGCCCATATGGCCGATCATCGCGAACATGCTCTCGGGCGCGCGTTCGGGGAGCAGCGGGTGCTCGCGCTCGCCGGTCTGTCGGTTGAGCCAGGTCTGGAAGCCGTAATGCGGCGATTTGGGGCTCGGGGTCACCATCTGCTCGATCCATTGCCGCGGGACGAGCTGCGCGCCGCGATAGGACCCCTTGTTGCGCAGGAAATCGCCGAACCGCGCCCAGTCGCGGGCGGTCGCATGCATCAGGCTGCCGCCGATCAGCGTCCCGCGGGCGTCGAATTCGGGCACCACCGATTGCATCGCCAGCGGTTCGAACAGCCGCGCGGAGAGATAGTCCGCCACCGCCTGCCGCCGTTCCTCTGGATCCTCTCTGTCGGTCAGCGTGCGCGCGGCGATATCGGCGAGGATGACGGTGGTGTTGGAGGAATATTCGAAGCGCTCGCCTGGCTCGGCCTCGAGCGGCTGCTCCTCGGCCCAGCCCGCCATGTCGTCGCGCCCGTCGAGGAACAGCATCCTCACTTCGCTCGATTCGACCGGGACCGGCCCGGCCTCGGTGTGGTCGAGCCCGCTGCGCATCTGCAGGAGGTGGCGCAGCGTGATCTCGCTGCGGGCATCGCCGGGACGCTGCCAGGCGGGCACCGGCGCGGGGGCGTCCAGCTCAAGCCGCCCGTCGGCCACCAGCATGCCGATCATCACCCCGGTGACCGTCTTGGCCATCGACCAGCTGATGAACAGCGTATCGGCGTCGTAGCCGGGGGCGTAGCGTTCGGCGGCGATCGCTCCTTCGTGCAGCAGCACCACCGCGCGGGTCTCGCCCAGCCCGTCACGGGTGAACAGATGGTCGATCTCGCGCGCCAGCGGGCGCCGGGCCGCGCCGGGATCGTCGCCCACGGCGGCCAGCGCGGCCTCGGTCAGCGGCGGTTCCTGCACCGGGGCCGGGGCGGAGCAGGACGCAAGGCTTGAGGCGCTGGCAAGGATGGCGATAAGGGGAGCGAGCCGCATGGTCATGCGGCGTAACTCGCATGGGGGTTCTCGGCTTGGCAATGTCAAAATCGGCGGGGTCAAAATCAACTGGACGGCGGCGCCGTTGGCCCCGGGTGGTACTGGTGCTCGTCGTGCTGCTCGTCAGCGGCTGGTGGTATGTCCGCGACAATGTCACCGGCAATGCCGCTGCGGGGACCGCCTATGCCGCCCGGGTCGGTTGCTCGTGCCGCTTTGTGGCCGGGCGCAGCCTGGAAGACTGCAACAAGGACAAGCTCGCCGGGATGGAGATGATTCGGCTCAGCGAGATACCCGAGGACATGAGCGTCACCGCCAGCGTGCCGCTGATCGCCAGCGAAACCGCGCGCTATCGCGAGGGTTTTGGCTGCGTGCTCGATCCGTGGGAGGAATAGCGCCAAGACCGGGTGCGGTTCATGCCGCTCCGGTCTCGGCGATCCAGCCGCCGCCGAAGACCCGCTCGCCCGCATAGATCACCGCCGCCTGACCGGGCGCAACGCCGTATTCGGGGGTTTCGAAGCGCAGCGTGACCGTGGCATCTTCGCCCAGCGGGCCTTCGAGCCGCACCGGCATCGGCTTGGCGAGCGAACGGACCTTGGCAGTCAGCGGCACTTCGGGCAGCGGGCCGATGCGGTTGGTCTCGATGACGCAGGCGCTCGTTACCGCGAGCATCCGCCGCGGCCCGGCCCGCACTTCGCGCGTTGCAGCATCGATACCCACGACATAGAGCGGTTCGCTCTGGCCGCCGATATCGAGTCCGCGGCGCTGCCCGACGGTGTAATGGATCACACCCTTGTGCTGCCCCAGAACCTCGCCGCTCTCCGCATGGACGATATCGCCCGGCACCCCTCCTTCGGGCCGCAGCGCGCGGACAATCTTGGCGTAATCGCCATCGGGGACGAAACAGATGTCCTGGCTGTCGGGCTTGGCGGCGTTGCGCAGACCTGCCTGCTCGGCCAATTGCCGGACTTCCGACTTGGGCAGACCGCCCAGCGGGAAGCGCAGATAGTCGAGCTGCGCCTCGGTGGTTGCGAACAGGAAATAGGACTGGTCGCGCGCCGGATCGAGCGCGCGGTGCAGTTCGGGGCCGGCTGGACCCATGACGCGGCGGACGTAATGCCCGGTGGCGAGGCAATCCGCGCCCAGTTCGCGCGCCATGGCGAACAGGTCGGTGAATTTGGGTCCCATGTTGCAGCGGATGCAGGGCACCGGGGTACGCCCGGCGAGATATTCGTCGGCGAAGGTCTCGACCACCTCTTCGCGAAAGCTGCTTTCGTGATCGAAGACGTAATGCGCGATGCCAAGCCGGTCGGCGACCGCCTGCGCGTCGCGGATATCGTCGCCCGCGCAACAGGCGCCCTTGCGCCCGGTTGCCGCGCCGAAATCGTAAAGCTGGAGCGTGATGCCGATCACCTCGGCGCCGCTGCGTGCGGCCAGCGCGGCGACCACCGAACTGTCGACCCCGCCCGACATGGCGACCACAATGCGGCATTGGGCTGCGGGGCGCGGCAGATCGAACAGCGCGGCGGCGTCTTCGGGGCGGGTCCAGCGGTCGCCTGCGACCGCGGAAAGGGCGGGGTGGATGTCGGTGGTCGTTGGGGTGCTCATGGGCCGCGGCCCATACACCCGCAGGCACCGGGTGGCCAGTATAGGACAGCCCAATGGTGCGCGTCTGATGTTTCACGGACTGTTTACCACATCGACTTATAGCTAGAGCCCATGTTCGAGGGTCACATCAACACATCGCAGGCGGAAGCTCAGGGCGAATCGCAGGATTTGCGCCAGTTGCGCTGGACGGATCTGGTCGCGCGCCTGGCCGCGACTCGCGACCTGCGCGAGGAACTTGATCACACCTGCGAGGCGGGATTCGCCGGATTTTCGACCTCGCTCCCCGAACTTGGCGACAAAGGTAAACGCGACGGTAACCAGGATATTTTAAGGCATGGCAAATTCAACGGCTCTAAGCCTTCACTTGCCGCGAATGACACGGCCCAAGGCGACCGGGACGACACATGATTGAAAACCAAGATATCCGCCCAGCTCAAGTCATCGGTCCGCTCGGTGAACCGCTGACGATCGCCGACCTGCCGGCCCCCAACACCAAGCGCTGGGTGGTGCGCCGCAAGGCGGAAGTGGTCGCTGCGGTGAATGGCGGCCTGCTGACGATCGACGAAGTGCTCGAGCGCTACGGCCTGACGCTGGAGGAATTCGCCTCGTGGCAGCGCGCGGTCGACCGCTCGGGCATGCAGGGGCTGCGCGTTACCCGCATCCAGCATTATCGCGATCTCTACGAACGCCAGCTGAAATACTGACCACCTGCTGACCATATCCGGAATCGGGGGGAAAGGTTCTCGCAGTGATGCGGGAACCTTTCTCCTGTCCACCGGGTAATCTCCTGTAGCCCGGCACCCCCGGGAACCGTTTTTCCTGCACGACCGTTGAGACGGCATCAAGAAAAACGAAGAGTTACAAACAGGAGGATTATTATGGGTTGGATTATCGCAATTATCGTCGGCGGCATCATCGGCTGGCTCGCCAGTCTCGTGATGAACCGCGATGCCTCGATGGGCATCTTCTGGAATATCGTGGTCGGCATCATCGGCTCGTTCATCGGCAGCTTCATCGGCACGCTGATCGGGGTTGGCGCGACCTTGACCTCGTTCAGCCTTCCCGGCCTGCTGATGTCGTTCCTGGGCGCCGTCGTGCTGCTCGCGATCGTCAACATGGTTCAGCGCGGCCGCGTCCGCTAAGCGCAACGCAACCTACACGTTAAAGGGCGGTTGGCACGGTGCCAGCCGCCCTTTTTCGTGCCTGAAATGCTAAAAGGCGCGCACAAGCTCCCTGTCGCTCGTGGTTTGGGCATCGCCGCCGGTCGAACGGCACATTGCCCTCGGCGCGGCTCACGAGTAGGGCCATTGCGAACTGCTCCTTGCACAGACTGATGTAGTCATCTAACACACCTGCAAGTTCTGCAAGCCGAGGCATAGGCGCGATGAATTACGAAACGACCATTACGGGCGAGGGGGGGCAACCCCTGACCAGCGATCTCGAGACGCTGGAGGCCGAAGACCGCACGCGCAGCCGGCGGCGGCTGTTTATCGTCTTGGGCATCATCATCGCCGCGCTGATCGCGGCTGCGGTCGCTTGGCAGATGACCAGCAGCGAAGCCGTCCCCGTCGCCGATCGCGAGGGCCAGCTCCCCACGGTTACCGTCATCGCCCCGGGCCAGACCACGGTCGAAGGCGAGATCACCGCCACCGGAACGCTGGCGGCACGGCGCGAAATGCCCGTCGGCGTGGTCGGCGAAGGCGGGCGAGTGGTTTCGGTCCCGGTCGATGCTGGCGATTGGGTCAATCAGGGCCAGGTGCTCGCGGTGATCGATCGTTCGGTCCAGTCGCAGCAGGTCCGCAGCGCCCGCGCACAGATCGAAGTGGCGCGTTCGGAAGCCAATCTCGCGCAGGCCAATCTCGACCGGGCGCTGCAGCTCGTCGAACGCGGCTTTATCTCCAAGGCCGATGTCGATCGCCTCACTGCCACCCGCGATGGCGCCGTGGCCCGTCAGCGCGTGGCGCAGGCGCAGCTCGGCGAGCTTCAGGCGCGCAACGAGCGGCTCAACATCGTCGCTCCCGCCGCCGGACTGGTGCTGTCGCGCGATGTCGAGCCGGGTCAGACCGTCAGCGCCGGGTCGGCCCCGCTGTTCCTGATCGCTCGCGGCGGCGAAATCGAGATGCTGGCACAGGTCGGCGAGACCCAGCTGAGCAACCTTTCGACCGGCGTCCGCGCCGAAGTCACCCCGGTGGGCAGCGACACCACTTATGTCGGACAGGTCTGGCAGCTGTCGCCGATCATCGACGCGGCCAATCGCCAGGGTACCGCGCGGATCGCATTGTCCTACGAGCCGGGCCTGCGCCCCGGCGGCTTTGCCACTGCGCGGATCGCCAGCGGCACGATCGTCGCGCCGGTGCTGCCCGAATCCGCGGTGCTGTCGGATGGTGAGGGCAGCTTTGTCTACATAATCGATTCCGACAACAAGGCGCAGCGCCGCTCGGTGACCACCGGTTCGGTGACGTCCGCGGGTATCGTCATCACCGAAGGCCTGACCGGAACCGAACGCGTCGTGCTGCGCGCCGGGGGCTTCCTGACCGCAGGCGAAACGGTCAACCCGCAACTGACCGAGAACGCCGGGACCTGACGCGCGATGAACTTCCAGAACATCTCCGCCTGGTCGATCCGCAATCCGGTGATCCCGCTGGTCGCGTTCACCGCGCTGCTGTTCGCCGGTCTGCTCGCCTTCGCGCAGATGGATGTGGTCAACAATCCCGACATCGAATTTCCCGCGGTCAGCGTCTCGATCTCGCAGCCTGGTGCCGCGCCGACCGAGATCGAGAACCAGATTACCCAGCTGGTCGAATCCGCGGTCCGTTCGATCAATGGCGTCAAGACGATCAATTCGACCGCCAGCGAAGGCAATTCCAACACCTTCATCGAATTCGAGATCGGCATCGATCCCAATGATGCCACAGTCGAGGTCAAGAACGCCGTCGACACCATTCGCGGCAGCCTGCCCGAGGGGATCCTCGAGCCGCGCGTCTCCAAGCAGGAAATAGCCGGCGGTTTCCTCGCGATCTACGCGGTCGAAGCCGACGACATGACGATCGAGCAGCTCAGCTGGTTCATCGACGATGTCGTCGCCAAGCGACTGCTCGGCGTCGAGGGGATGGCCGAGGTCAACCGCTTCGCCGGGGTCGATCGCGAGATCGAGGTCATTCTCGATCTCGATCGGATGCAGGCCTATGGCGTCACCGCCAGCCAGATCAACAACACCCTGCGTTCGACCAATATCGACGCCGCGGGCGGGATGACCGAGGTCGGCGGCACGCGCCAGTCGGTCCGTGTGCTGGGCAGCAGCGAAACCGCTTTCGAGCTGGGCCAGCGCCAGATCCAGCTGGGCAATGGCACCACCGTCAAGCTGTCCGATGTCGCCACGGTGCGCGACGGCTATTCCGAACGCACCTCGATCAGCAAGGTGCGCGACAAGGAGGTGGTCAATTTCGCGATGTCGCGTGCCAAGGGCGCGTCGGACGTGACCACTTTCGACCTCGCGGTCGAAGAAATCGCCGCGATCGAGGCGGAAAACCCCGGCGTCACCTTCGTACCGCTGTTCAACACCGTCAAATACACGCTCGAGCAATATGAAAGCTCGATGGCGGCGATGATCGAGGGCGCCATCCTGGCGGTCGTGGTGGTGTTCTTCTTCCTGCGCGACTGGCGCGCCACCGCCATTTCCGCGGTCGCGATCCCGCTGTCGGCGATCCCGACCTTCTGGTTCATGGATCTGCTGGGTTTCAACCTCAACCAGCTCTCGCTGCTCGCATTGGGGCTGGTGGCGGGCGTGCTGGTCGACGATGCCATCGTCGAGATCGAGAACATCGTCCGACACATGCGGATGGGCAAGACCGCCTATCAGGCATCGATCGACGCGGCGGATGAAATCGGCCTACCCGTCGTGGCGACTAGTTTCTGCATCGTCGCGGTGTTCCTGCCGGTCGGGTTGATGCCCGGCATTCCCGGCCAGTTCTTCAAGAATTTCGGCATCACCGTGGTGATCGCGGTGCTGATGTCGCTCGCCGTGGCGCGGATGATCACCCCGATGCTGGCGGCCTATTTCCTCAAGGCGCATGGCCATGCCGAACATGGCGAGGGCAAGTGGATGGACCGCTATATGCGGGTCCTCGAATGGACGCTCAATCGCGGCAAGATGTTCGCCAGGCGCGAATCGGTCGAGCCGCCGCGCCATCGCTTCGTCTATGCCCTCTGCCTGCTGGCCACGGTGCTTGCGGTGCTGGGTGCGTCCGCCGCCGCCGTCTTCTTCGTGTTCAACATCATCTCGGGCTTCGACGTGCCCACCGTCATGGGCGACGCCGTCACCCCCGCCGGTGCCGATTCGAACGATCAGGGCCCGGCCTTCATCGTGGTCGAGAAGCTGTTCTCCATCCTCGAGATCATTATCGCTCTGGCTGCGGGCTTCATCGCCGCGGTGCTGGTCTTCCAGTTGGGTCGGTTGCTGACTTCGCTTGCTGGCACCCGGACCGCGAATGGCTGGCGCTACCTGTCCGCCCGCTTCCTCGACCATCGTATCTGGATGGTCGGGATCGGTTATTTCGCGCTGCTGCTCACCGTGCTGCTGTTCATGAATGTACCGGCGCAGTTCCAGCCCACCACCGACAGCGAGAATTCGCGCATCGAGATCGAGATGGTGCCCGGGACCACGCTCGAGACGACCGAGCGCGTCACCGATCAGGTCGCGGCGCTGCTCTATGAACAGCCTGAGGTAGACCTGGCGCTCGAGCGCGTCCGCGAAGGTCAGGCGACGCTTTACATCACGCTCAAGGAAGACCGCGAGCGCAGCTCGATAGAGTTCGAGCGCAGCCTTGCGCCCGCGCTGTCGCAGATCGCCGATGCGCGGGTGCGCTTCGCCTCGCAATCAGGCGGCTTTGGCAGCGGGCGCGACATGACCATCATGCTCGTAGGCTCAGACCCCGAGCAGCTCGAACAGACCGCGGCGGCGCTGGTCGAGCAGATGAAGGGGATCGAGATGCTGGTCGCGCCGCGAATCAGTGCCGACATCAACCGGCCCGAACTGATCATCGAACCGCGGGCCGATCTGGCCGCGGAACTGGGCGTCACCACCGCCGAGCTAAGCCGCACCATCCGGATCGCCACGATGGGCGAGATCGAGCAGAATGCGGCGAAATTCTCGCTCTCCGATCGCCAGATACCGATCCGGGTCAAGCTGCCCGAACTGTCGCGCGAAAGCTTGGTGACGATCGAGAACCTGCCCGTCCAGACCCGCAGCGGCGGGACCGTGCCGCTGTCGCGCGTTGCCGAGATCAGCTTCGGCTCCGGCCCGACCACGATCCAGCGTTACAACCAGAACCGCCGGGTGCTGGTGGGTGCCGATCTGGCGCAGGGGGTCATCAAGGGCGAGGCTCAGGCGGAAATCGACAAGCTTCCGGTGCTCCAGAACCTGCCCCTGGGTGTGGCGCGCGATGTGGTGGGCGAGGACGAATGGCAGGCCGAGATGCTCAACAGCCTCGTCATCGCGATCCTTGCGGGCTTCCTGCTGGTCTTCGCGGTGCTGGTGTTGCTCTACAAGCGGCTGATGAGCCCGCTGGTCAACATGACCTCGCTGCTGCTCGCCCCGCTGGGCGGCATCTTCCTGGTCTGGATCATCGGCCAGCCGCAATCCATGCCGGTCTATATCGGCGTCCTGCTCTTGCTGGGGATCGTGTCGAAGAACTCGATCCTGCTGATCGATTTCGCGATCGAGGCAATGGCAGACGGCAAGGAGAAGTTCGCGGCGATCATGGATGCCGGCCACAAGCGCGCCCAGCCGATCGTGATGACCACCGTGGCAATGACTGCGGGCATGGTCCCGGTCTCTCTGTCGGGTCTGATCGGCTCGGGCGACGGCGCCTTCCGCGCTCCGATGGGGACGATGGTGATCGGCGGACTGATACTTTCGACCGTGCTGACGCTGCTGATTGTTCCCGCGGGCTTCAGCCTCGCCGACGGGGTCGAACGGCGCCTCGGTCCGTGGATGCGCAACAAGTTCCTGACCTATCGCCCCGGCGACGAGGACCGCGACCAGCGCGAGGGGGAGGTCGCTCCTGCCGAGTGACAAATCCCGTGGCGGCTTGCTTTCCCGGTCCCGCGTTCGGGTCGCCCCCGGCGAAATGCTGAACCAGGACCGGGTGCGCCGGATGCGCTGGACCGCGACCGGGATGCTCTTCCTCATGGCCGCGGTGTTCGTGCTCTCGGGCCGCTACCTCGATCTGCATCCCGCCTGGGGCTATGTCCACGCCTTCTCCGAAGCGGCGATGGTCGGCGGTCTGGCGGACTGGTTCGCGGTCACCGCGCTGTTCCGCCGCCCGCTGGGCCTGCCGATCCCGCACACCGCGATCATTCCCGAAAACAAGGATCGCATCGCCGACACCATGGCGCAGTTCCTGCGCGACAATTTCCTTACTCCCGCGGTGGTGGCGCGGCGGATGCGCGCGATGAATCTGGCGCAGGCGGTCGGGCGCTATCTCACCGAGCCGGCCGAGCAGGGCGGGGGTCGGATTCGCGCGGGCGCGGGCGACCTGTTCGTGGAAGTGCTCGAATCGCTCGATCCCGAACGGCTCGGCGGGCAGGTCCGCAGCGCGCTCAAGACCGGGCTCGACCGGATCGAAATCGCGCCGCTGCTGGGCCAGATGCTCGAGGCGATGATCGCCGACGGGCGCCATCGTCCGTTGATCGACAGCATGATCCGCTGGGCTGGGCTGGTGCTCGAGGACAATGAGGACATGGTCCGGGCGATGATCAATCAGCGCGCCAATGCGCTGCTGCGTTTCACCGGGCTCGACGAGCGGCTGGCCAATTCGGTGCTCGACGGGCTCTATCGCCTGCTCGCCGAGGTGCTGGTCGATCCCGAGCATCCCTTGCGCGCCAAGGTCGAGGACGGGCTGGCGGATCTCGCGCGCAGCTTGCGCGAGGATCCCGAGATGCAGGCCAAGGTCGAGCGGATGAAGCGCGAGATGCTCGACAATCCCGCCATCGCCACCTGGTGGCAGGGAGTGTGGGAACGGCTGCGCCACCGGCTGATCGAGATGGTTCGCGGCGGCGGCGGTTCTGGAGACGGCATCGACGGGCGGATCACCGACAGCCTCGCCGATATGGGTGCCGCGCTGCGCGACGACCCGCGGTTGCAGCAACAGGTCAACCGCTTCGCCCGCCGCACCGCAGTTGGCCTGACCTCGCGCTTCGGCGGGCATATCGTCCGGCTGGTCTCGGAAACCGTACGCGGCTGGGATGCCAGCACCATCACCGACCGGGTCGAGAACGCAGTGGGGCGCGACCTCCAGTTCATCCGCATCAATGGCACGCTGGTCGGCGGGCTGGTGGGGCTGACACTGCATTTCCTTGGCGGAGTATTTTAAGCAGTTGTCCGTGGCCTAACGGCAGGTCGGCATTGGCCTCACAACCGGAAACGGATCGTCGCACGATAGAAGGATGCGATAGGCTGACCCTTGGCGCCCAAGGCCGGTTCGAAGCGCGCCCGTTGCATCAAACGTTTGCACGAGATCGTGTCGAAATCTTCCGGGCGCGTCGAGCGCTGGATGTGGCATTGGGTGGGTACGCCATCAGGACCCACCGACAGGCGCAACTGCACCAGCCCCTGTACACCCATTGCTGCCAGCCCGGACGGATAGTCGTGCGTGTTGAGCCACTGCGCCGGATCGCCCTTCGGAACGACCGGCCGCGTGAGGGCGGCATGCTGTGCGACATCGATGCCCCAGCCTTGCGCCATCTCGTCGGTGCATTTGCGCATGGCGACCATTGCGGGCCCCATTGAGCCCAGGGCCAGCCGCAAGGGAGCGCGCCCGTCGCGGGTTATATCCAGCCATTCGATGCGCGCCTCTTGCTCGGCCGCGAATTCATGTCCGAACGGCTTGGTTTTCCGGGCATATTCGACCGGGTCGTACTCGGGTAGCGAAGTTTGTCCCTCCTCGTCGTCTCCGGCGAAGCGGACACCCGTCAGGATCAGCGCGGGTTTGTACTCGCCCAGATCACCGAGCGTCGCGGTCTGCTCCTGCCCGCCCTCAAACTGGCCGAACTGCAGCCGGTATTCGTCGATACTGGTGCGCGAGGCAATTTTGCGGACCGGCCTGCCGGCTACGACCATGGCGAACCCGTCGCCGGGGCCATAGCGCTCGATGTAGAAAGCGGTCGCGTCCCTGCCCTCGCCGAAGGTGCGCATCAGCCGACAGCTTTCGTCGGCGTAGTTCAGGTTCCAGGCGGAACTCGGCTCGAGCACGGCGAAGGGCTCCGCCGCGATCGCGCTTTGCGCAGTGGCGGCGGACAGTGCGGCGATACAGACAATTGTGCGAAACATGGCGACCCTCTCGCAGACAGATTACCGCAGGAGGGTCGCATTATCCAAGCGCGAATTGTGCTTCGCTCAGAGCTTTTCGGTCAGCTCCGGAACCGCCTTGAACAGATCCGCCACCAGGCCGACGTCGGCGACCTGGAAGATCGGCGCGTCCTCGTCCTTGTTGATGGCGATGATGGTCTTGGAATCCTTCATGCCTGCAAGGTGCTGGATCGCGCCCGAGATGCCGATGGCGATATAGACTTCCGGCGCCACGATCTTGCCGGTCTGACCGACCTGGTAGTCGTTGGGGACATAGCCGGCATCGACCGCCGCGCGGCTGGCGCCGACGCCCGCGCCAAGCTTGTCGGCGAGCGGCATGATCACTTCCTCGAAGGTGGCAGCATCCTTGAGCGCGCGACCGCCGGAGACGATCACCTTGGCGCTGGTCAGTTCGGGGCGTTCGCTGGCGGCGATTTCCTCGCTGACGAAGCTGGAAATGCCCGCATCGCCGCCACCGGACACGTCCTCGATGCTGGCCGATCCGCCTTCGGTCTCGGCCTTGTCAAAGGCGGTGCCGCGCACGGTGATGACCAGCTTGGCATCGGAGGATTCGACCGTCGCGATGGCGTTGCCGGCATAGATCGGACGGGTGAAGCTCTTCTCGCCCTCGACCGAAAGAATGTCGGAAATCTGCATCACGTCGAGCAGCGCGGCGACCCGCGGGGCGATGTTCTTGCCGGTGGTGGTGGCGGGCGCGACCAGCGCGTCATAGCCTTCCATCAGCTTGGCCACCAGCGGCGCGACGTTCTCGGCGAGCTGGTTGGCGTAGGCGGGATCGTCGGCTTTGAGCACTTTGCCGACCCCGGCGATCTTCGCCGCGGCTTCGGCGGCGCCGCCGCAATTGGAGCCGGCAACCAGCGCGGTGACATCGCCCAGCTTGCCGGCGGCGGTGACCACCGCGAGCGTGGCGTCGGCGACGCTGTCATTGTCGTGTTCGACCAGAACGAGAGTGTTCATCGTTTCAAACCCTTGTTTGCGTTCGCCCTCGGTCGGTCCAAGAGCCTTGGCGTATCGGACCCGCAGCGACCCCGAGAGAACCGGGTGGCGGGAATTGTGTCAGGCGAAGCCCAGCGCCTTGATCTTGGCGACCAGCGCATCGACATCGGCGACCTTCTCGCCGGCCTGCCGCACAGGCGGCTCGGAGACGTTGGTGGTCGTGAGACGCGGCGCGGTCTCGACGCCGTAATCGGCGGGCGTCTTGTTATCGAGCGGCTTCTTCTTGGCCTTCATGATGTTGGGCAGCGAAGCATAGCGCGGCTCATTGAGGCGCAGGTCGGTGGTGACGATCGCGGGCAGGGTGAGCTTCACCGTCTGCAGACCGCCATCGACCTCGCGCTTCACGGTGACCGAATCGCCGTCGACCTCGACGGTGTTGGCGAAGGTCCCCTGCGGGCGGCCCAGCAGCGCAGCCAGCATCTGGCCGGTCTGGTTGCTGTCGTCGTCGATCGCCTGCTTGCCGAGCATGACCAGCCCGGGCTGTTCTTCGTCGACAATGGCCTTGAGGATCTTGGCGACCGCGAGCGGCTCGACCAGATCGTCGGTTTCGACCAGGATCGCGCGGTCGGCGCCCATCGCGAGCGCGGTGCGCAGCGTTTCCTGCGCCTTGGCGGGGCCGATCGAGACCACGACGATCTCCTCGGCCTTGCCGGCTTCCTTGATCCGGATGGCTTCCTCGACCGCGATCTCGTCGAAGGGGTTCATGCTCATCTTGACGTTGGCGAGGTCGACGCCCGAGCCGTCGGCCTTGACCCGCGGCTTGACGTTGTAGTCGATGACCCGCTTGACGGGGACGAGGATTTTCATGCGCGAAAGTCCTTTTCTAAAAGCTGCAAAACGGCGCGAACTGGCCGCTTGTCTAACGAATGCGTGGGCGGGACATTGCGTTCCGGGAGGCCAAGGTCAAGCCCCCGGGCGGGAGTACCGCTTTACCGTAACGTCAACCTGCGCGCCGGGAGAACGGTTGGCGGCCTGCTGGCGAACGCCGGGCCCGAATCACCGGGCAAGCGCTCGCCAGCAGCAGCCAATCCGCCCGTTCAGGCGGCCTTCTTCACTTCCGCGACGATCTTGCGCGCGGCATCGCCGAGGTCGTTGGCGCTGACGATCGGCAGGCCCGAATTCTCGAGGATTTCCTTGCCTGCGGCAACATTGGTGCCTTCCAGCCGAACCACCAGCGGAACCGACAGGTTCACGTCCTTGGCCGCCTGGATGATGCCGTTGGCAATTACGTCGCACTTCATGATACCGCCGAAGATGTTGACGAGGATGCCCTCGACCGCCGGGTCCTTGAGGATGATCTTGAACGCCGCGGTCACCTTCTCGGTGGTGGCGCCGCCGCCGACATCGAGGAAGTTGGCAGGGAAGGCGCCGTTGAGCTTGATGATGTCCATCGTCGCCATCGCGAGCCCGGCGCCGTTGACCATGCAGCCGATGGTGCCGTCGAGCTTGATATAGGCGAGGTCGTATTCGCTGGCCTCGACTTCGGCGGGATCTTCCTCGCTCTCGTCGCGCAGCGCCTGGACATCGGGGTGGCGATAGAGCGCGTTGCCATCGAAGCTCATCTTGGTGTCGAGCACCAGCAAATTGCCGTCCTTGGTCTCGACCAGCGGATTGATCTCGACCATCTCGCAATCCAGATCGATGAACGCGGTGTAGAGCTGCTTGGCGAGCTTCTGCGCCTGCTTGTTGAGATCGCCCGACAGCTCGAGCGCGAAAGCGACCGCGCGACCGTGATGCGGCATGAAGCCCTGCGCGGGGTCGATCGTGATGGTCGCGATCTTGTCGGGGGTGTTGTGCGCGACATCCTCGATGTCCATCCCGCCCTCGGTCGACACGATCATCGCGACCTGCCCGCTGGCGCGATCGACCACCATCGAGAGGTAATATTCGGATTCGATATCGACCCCGTCGGTGACGTAGAGGCGGTTGACCTGCTTGCCCTCGTCGCCGGTCTGGATCGTCACCAGCGTGTTGCCGAGCATCTCGCCCGCGTCCTTCGCGACGTCGTCGATGCTGTGTGCGAGCCGGACGCCGCCTTTGGCGTCGGCACCCAGTTCGGTGAACTTGCCCTTGCCGCGGCCGCCGGCATGGATTTGCGCCTTCACTACATAGAGCGGTCCGGGGAGTTTCTTCGCGGCCGCAACCGCTTCCTCGACGTTCATCGCGGCGTGGCCGACGGGGATCGCGATGCCGTGCTTGGCGAGAAGTTCCTTGGCCTGATATTCATGGATGTTCATTTTGGGGAATGTCCTTGTCGCGCCGCGAATTGGGGGTGGAAGTTTCGTGTCGCATAAGCATGTCTGGGCGCGCTTGAAAAGTGCCGCCTTCGGGTGCACCTGCCGCGCTTCTTCATGATCGACAGCCAGCGCCTCGAATCCATCGTCCGCGAAGCGGGCCGCATCGCCCACGATCTGTGGCCGGGGGCGGGTCATTCCGTGGCGAGCTGGGAGAAGGAGCCCGGCGCGCCGGTGTGCGAGGCCGATATCGCGGTCGATGTCTTTCTCAAGCGCGAGCTGGGCGCGCTGCTGCCCTCGGCGGGCTGGCTTTCCGAGGAGACGGTGGACGACCCCGCGCGGCTTGCCAATTCGCTGATCTGGCTGGTCGATCCGGTCGACGGGACGCGCGATTTCATCCGCGGGCGGTCGGGCTGGTGCGTCTCGGTGGCGCTGGTGAGCGCGGGGCGGCCGCTGATCGGCGCGCTTGCCGCTCCGGCGCGCAGCGAAAGCTGGAGCGCGGTGGCGGGCGCCGGCGCGCTGCGCAACGGCGTCGCGCTGCGCGCCTCGACTCGCAGCGAATTCCCCGCTGCGCGGGTCCCGGCCGATTCGCTGCCCGCCCCGGATCGCGATCTCCTACTGGTCGACAAACCCAATTCGATCGCGCTGCGGATCGCCATGGTGGCCGCGGACGAGGCGGATCTGGTGGCGACGCTGCGCTGGGGTTTCGAATGGGATATCGGCGCCGCTGCGCTGATCGCGCGCGAAGCCGGCGCCTCGACCACCGACGCCTTCGGGCGCACGCTCGAATACAACAAGCGCGATCCGCGTGCCTTCGGAGTGATCGTCTGCGCGCCGGGGATTCACGGCGCCGCGGTCGAGCGGCTGGCGGGGCGTGCGGCGCAGATCGTCCAGCGGGACGGCTAGTTGCCGCAGGCGATGAAGCCGGACGAAGGGACGAATCCCGACGAAAGGAACCCCGATGAAAGAAGGGGCCGATCCTGCGACCGACCCCTTCCCTTGATTGATCCGGAAGTCCGGAGCGGAATTACATCCCTTGCGCGGCCTGCGCCTCGCGCACGTCGTTCTCGTCAAAGGGAATGATCTTGATCTCGACCCGGCGGTTGAGTGCGCGGCCCTGCGCGGTGGCATTGTCGCCGACGAAATAGCGCGGATCCTCGCCAAAGCCCTGCGAGCGGATCCGCGACGAGGCGACGCCGCGGCTTGTCAGATAGCTGGCCACGGCTTCGGCGCGCTGCTGCGAAAGCCGCTGGTTGAACTGGTCCGAGCCGGTCGAGTCGGTATAGCCATAGACGTCGATCAGGCTGCCGGGATATTGCACCATGCTCTGCGCGACGCGGTCGAGCGTGTTCCGGAAGGTCTGGTTGATGGTGTAGCTGCCGGTCTGGAAGGTGACGCCATCGGGAAGGTTGACGAGGATCGCCTGGCCGCCATCGACCTGGGTGACATCGACCCCGGTGCCAGCGGTCGCTTCCTCGAGCTCCTTGATCTGCTGATCCATGCGATAGCCGACATAGCCGCCTGCCGCCGCGCCACCCACTGCACCGATGATGCGTCCGGTCTTGCCGCCGATCACCCCGCCGAGCAGACCGCCCAGCAGTGCGCCGCCGCCGCCGCCGAGGACGGTGCGAGAGACCTTCTGCTCGCCGGTGTTGGGATCGGTGACACAGGCCGAAACGCCGAGCAGCGAGACGGATGCCAGCGTGGCGACGAGAATTTTGGAATTTTTCATGGAAACTCAGTCCTTCTTTAGCGAGGTCGGGTCTCGTCTGTTCGAGACCGGATCGACCACGGCATTGGGATGTTTGCAAAGCGCGCCCACTCCGCGCCGTCCCCCTCCAACTCGCGAAGCCCGCAGGTGTTCCGCGATCCTCAACTGGTGGCTTGCCCGCACAATTGTGCTAGCGCTCGTCCGGTGACACCCTTTCCCTGGTCCGACCTCTTCATCATCGCGGGGCTTATCCTGCTTAACGGCGTCTTTGCGATGTCCGAACTGGCGATCGTTTCCGCCCGGACCGCGCGGCTGCGCGGGGCCGCGCAGAAGGGAACGCCCGGCGCCCGGACCGCGCTGCGGCTGGCATCCGACCCGGGCAAGTTCCTCTCCACCGTGCAGATCGGCATCACGCTGATCGGGATCATCGCCGGCGCCTATTCCGGCGCCAGCCTCGGCGGACCGGTGGGCGAGCGGCTGGCGGCGCTGGGATTGCCCGGGCAATGGGCCGCGCAGACGGGCTTCGCGCTGGTGATCGCGCTGACCACCTATTTCAGCCTCGTCATCGGCGAACTCGTGCCCAAGCAGGTCGCGCTGCGGCTGGCGGTGCCGATCGCGCTGGTGATGGCGCGCCCGATGGCGATCCTCTCGCGGGTTGCCGCGCCGGTGGTCTGGCTGCTCGATACCTCGTCGGCGATATTGCTGCGGCTGCTGGGGGTGCGCGCCTCTGGACAGCCCGCGGTGACCGCGGAAGAGCTGCAGATGATCTTTGCCGACGCGACCCGCTCGGGGGTGATCGAACACGCCCAGCACCAGATGTTGCAGGGGGTGGTCCGGCTGGCGGAACGCCCGGTGCGCGAGGTGATGACCCCGCGCAACCAGCTCGACTGGATCGACGCCGATGCCAACACCGACCAGATCCGCGCCACAATCGAGGCGAGTTCGCACTCCTGCCTGCCCGTCGCGGAAGGTTCGCCCGACCGGGTTGTGGGGCTGATCAAGGTGCGCGAGGTGCTGTCGCATATGGTGGCCGGCCGCCCGGTCGACCTGCGCAGCCTGATGAAGAAGGCCGAGGTCGTCCCCGACCAGCTCGACGCGGTCGACGCGCTGCGCGTGCTCCAGCAGGCCGATGTAGCGATGGCGATGGTCCACGACGAATACGGCCATCTCGACGGCATCGTGACCCCGGTCGACGTGCTGACCGCGCTGGTCGGTGATTTCGCCAGCGATCAGGAACATGGCGAGGCGCCCGGCGTGATCGAACGCGAGGATGGCTCGCTGCTGGTCTCGGGCTCGCTCTCGGCGGATGCGCTGAGCGACCGGCTCGGCCTCGCCTACGCCGAAGACCGCGAATTCGCGACCGCCGCGGGGTTTGTGCTCGCGGTGCTGCGCAAGCTGCCCGCGGAGGGCGAGCATTTCATCGAGCAGGGCTGGCGCTTCGAGGTCGTCGATATGGACGGCCGCCGGATCGACAAGCTGCTGGTGTCGCGCGAAGGCCCCGAGCCCGCGCCGGACGAATTCGGCGAGGACTGATCCCCGCCAGTAACCTTAGCCTGGGATGACCGCCTGCGCGCCGGCGCCATCGCCTTCGGGTGCGGCGATGATGTCGCGGGTCACGCGGCCCTTGGCGACGGTGTTGGTCTCAGCATCGCCCACCGAAGAGCGGATACCGGGAGCCGCAGCTCCGGCGCGGTCTAGCACGCTGGTTTCGACTGCGCTGCGCGCTGCCGGTCCGCCGAACAGCGCTTCGAGCGCCTGTTCCGAAGCGGTGCCTTCGGACGGGCGCGGGGCGCCCGGAGCAGGCGGCACGAGGTTGAAATCGGGCGGCACCACCAGCGGCGCCTGGCGCTGGACCGCGAATTCGTCGGGCCGGTCGCGGTTGAGGAAGCCGCCACCGCCGCATGCGGACAGCATGGTCGCCGAAACGGCGAGCAGGGCGAGGGTACGATGCTTGGTCATGAAGTCTTCTCCGCGGCGGAAGGCGCCGTTTCATCCATCAGGTCGTCGACATTGTCGCGTATGAGAAAGGCGCGGGCAAGGATAATCACCACGCCGATCGTGATCGCCGCATCGGCGACGTTGAAGATCAGGAAGGGCCGGAACTCGCCGAAATGCAGATCGGCGAAATCGACGACATAGCCCAGATCGTAGCGGTCGCGGATATTGCCCAGCGCCCCGCCGAGGATCAGCGCCAGCCCGAAGATCTCTCCGAGCAGCTTCTCGCGCAGCATCCACACCGTCACCACCAGCGCGATCAGCGCGGTCACCCCGACCAGCGCCCAGCGCGCCTCGGGGCTGGTTGCCTCGAACATGCCCAGCGAAACGCCGAAATTGCGGGTGAAACGCAGATCGAAGAACGGCAGCAGCTCCATTGCATCGCCGACCCGGTCGATCCCGAGCCGCTCGGTCACCAGCCATTTGGTCCACTGGTCGACCGCGAAGATGCCCAGTGCGATAAAGCAGCCGATCAGGCGGTTGCGCAAAGTCCGGCTCATGCCACACCATCCAGCTGGGAGACGACATCCTCGCAACGATCGCACAGCGCGCCATCCTCGGCCACGCTGGGGAGCAGCCGCCAGCAGCGGCCGCATTTGTTGTCCGAGGTGCGGGTCACTGTCACTTCGTCGCTATCGCCAGTCGTCACTGACGCGGTGATGAACAGTTCGGCCAACGCCGCCTCGTCGAAGCCCGCGGGCACGCGCGCGGCGGGCACCACGACATCGGCCTCGAGCCCAGAGCGGATCACCTTCTCGCGCCGCAGCGGCTCGATCGCCTCCATCACGTCCTCGCGAAGCTCGCGCAAGGCTTCCCAGCGGCTCTGGTCTGCAGCGACGCCGGGCACCACCGGCCATTCGAGCAAATGGACGCTGCCGCCGTCCTCGCCGGGTGCTGCCGGGTAGCGCGTCTGCCACACCTCCTCGGCGCTGAAGACCAGCACCGGCGCGGCGTAGCGCACCAGCGCGTGGAACAGCAGGTCGAGCACGGTGCGATAGGCGTTGCGCCGGGTGCTGTCCTCGCCATCGCAATAGAGGCAATCCTTGCGGATATCGAAGTAGAACGCCGAGAGATCCTCGTTGCAGAAATCGACCAGCAGGCGGGTGTAAGCGTTAAAATCGTATGCCAGCGCGGCAGTGCGCAGCTTTCCGTCGAGCTCGGCGAGCAGCGCCAGGACATAGCGTTCCAGCTCGGGCACCTCGCCCGCATCGCCCATATCGCCGACGAAGCCGTCGAGCGCGCCAAGCAGGTAACGGAAGGTGTTCCTGAGCTTGCGATACTGGTCGGCCACGCCCTTGAGGATCTCGTCGCCGATACGGTGATCCTCGGTGTAGTCGACGCTCAGCGCCCACAGCCGGATGATATCCGCGCCATATTGCTCCATCACCTTCAAGGGATCGATGGTGTTGCCAAGGCTCTTGGACATCTTCTTGCCCTGGCTGTCCATCGTGAAGCCATGGGTCAGCACCCGATCGTAGGGCGCGCGGCCGCGGGTGGCGCAGCTTTCCATCAGCGAGGACTGGAACCAGCCGCGATGCTGGTCCGAACCTTCGAGATAGAGATCGGCGGGCCATTGCAGCGCGGGCCAGCGCCCGCTTTCCAGCACGAATGCATGCGTGCAGCCTGAATCGAACCAGACATCGAGAATATCGGTGACCATGTCCCAGTCAGCGGGATCGTGATCGGCGCCGAGATATTCGGCCTTGCGGCTCTCGTCCCAGGCATCGACGCCTTCGGTGCCGATGGCGGCGACGATCCGCGCGTTGACCTCCGGGTCCTGCAGATAGCTGCCGTCGGGCTTCACGAACAACGTGATCGGCACACCCCAGGCGCGCTGGCGCGACAGCACCCAGTCGGGGCGGCCCTCGACCATCGAGCCGATGCGGCGTTCGCCCTTCTGGGGGATGAACTCGACCCGCTGGATTTCCTCCAGCGCCCGCCCGCGCAGGGTGGGGGAATCGCAGAGGCCTTCTTCGGCGGGATCGATCGCCCCGCCTTCGCTTTCCCAGCTCTTGTCGGCTTTGCTCTTGGGTTCGATCCACTCCATGGGGCGGTCCATCGGCACGAACCACTGGGGTGTGCAGCGATAGATCACCTTGGCCTTGGACCGCCACGAATGCGGGTAGGAATGCCGGTAATCGCCGCTGGCGCTGAGCAGCGCACCCGCTTCGCGCAGATCGTTGCAGATCGGTCCGTCGGGCGCGTTGAAGGGCTTGTTGATGACCGAGCGGCGGCGCTCGTCATCCCCGCCGAGCCACGGCCAGTCGTCGCGATACAGCCCGCTGTCATCGACCGCGAACACCGGGTTGAGGCCATTCGCCTTGCACAGATCGAAATCGTCCTCGCCGTGATCGGGGGACATGTGAACAAGGCCGGTTCCGCTGTCGGTGGTGACGAAATCGCCCGCGAGGAGGGGGCGGAGTGTTTCGTAGAACCCGCCGAGGTGGTGCATGGGGTGGCGAGCCTTGGTCCCTGCAAGTTTTGACCCAGTTACCGTGTGAGCATCCATCCAGTCGACCACATCGTTGGCTGAACCAATGTCTGGCTGACCCGGAGCATCGACCACCCGAAGTCCAGTCCGCTCTAGGAATTCGTCGCGAAGTTCATGGGCAACGAGATACGTATTGCCGTCGCTCGCGTTCAGAAGTTCATAGGCAACATCCGGTCCATAAGCCAAAGCCTGGTTGACCGGGATCGTCCAAGGCGTCGTCGTCCAGATCACCGCATAGGCGCCGACCAGTTCAGGCACCGCCGATTCAACAATCTCGAACGCCACGTCGATCTGCGGGCTGTCGGTCAGGTCCTCGTATTCGATCTCGGCTTCGGCCAGCGCGGTCTTTTCGACCGGCGACCACATGATCGGTTTCGACCCGCGGTAAAGATTGCCGCTCTCGGCAAACTTCATCAGCTCGGCGACGATCGTGCCTTCGGCCTGCGGGTCCATCGTCAGATAGGGATTGTCCCAATCGCCAAGGATGCCCAGCCGCTTGAGCTGTTCGCGCTGCACATCCACCCATTTTTGCGCATAGGCGCGGCATTCGGCGCGGAACTCGGCCGCGGGGACCTCGTCCTTGTTGAGCTTCTTCTTGCGATACTGCTCCTCGACCTTCCACTCGATCGGCAGGCCGTGGCAATCCCAGCCCGGAACATAGGGTGCATCCTTGCCCAGCAGCGTCTGCGTGCGGCAGACCATGTCCTTGAGCACATGGTTGAGCGCGTGGCCGACATGAATGTCGCCATTCGCGTAGGGCGGGCCATCGTGAAGGATGAATTTCTCGCGCCCCGCGCGGGCCGCGCGCAGCTCCTCGTAGAGCTTCTCCTGCTGCCAGCGCGCGAGGATACCCGGCTCCTTTTGCGGCAGCCCGGCCTTCATGGGGAAATCGGTCTTCGGCAGGAAGACGGTATCTCGGTAATCGCGCGGTTCGGTCATGGCGGCGGGCCTTAGCCGGGGCGCGCGGTTTGAGCAATTTGTTCGCGCGCGGGTTCTGCAGGGCGGTTTAGGGCGAAACCCGTGCCGAAGCGCGCAACCTACCCGAGCAATTCCCGAGCCCGCCCGCAATCGGCATCCATCTGCGTCACCAGATCATCGAGCGAATCGAATTTCGCCTCGGGCCGCAGGAAATGGTGGAATGCCACCTCGATTTCCTGCCCGTAGAGATCGCCCGAAAAATCGAAGAAATAGGGCTCGAGCAATTCCTTGGGCGGATCGAATTGCGGGCGGATCCCGACATTGGCCGCTCCCTTGAGCACTTCGCCGCTGGCGAGGATCCGCCCCGTCACCGCATAGATGCCGTAGCGCGGGCGCAGATAGCTCTCGATCGCCAGATTGGCGGTGGGATAGCCGATGGTCCGGCCGCGCTTGTCGCCATGCTCGACCACGCCGCGGATCGCGAAGGGGCGGGTGAGCAGCCGTGCGGCCTCTTGGGGGTCGCCGTCTTTCAGCGCATTGCGCACCCGGCTGGAAGAAATCGGCTCACCGCCATCCATCACCGCGCCCACGGTGCGCGTCGTCAGTCCGCGCTCGGCGCCAAAGCCGCGCAGCAGCGCGACATCGCCCTTGGCACCCTGGCCGTATTTGAAGTCCTCGCCGGTCACCACGCCATGCGCGCCGAGCCGCTCGATCAGGATCTCGGCGATGAAATCCTCGGCGGGGGTGCCCGCCAGCGCGCCGTCGAAATGGAACACCAGCATCGCGGTCGCGCCCGCGGCGAGATAGAGTTCCTGCCGCTGTTCGAGCGTGGTCAGCCGGAACGGCGGCACCTCGGGGCGGAAGAAGCGCACCGGATGCGGATCGAAAGTGGCAATGATCGCCGGGCGGCCCTCGGCGCGCGCCCATTCGATCGCCTCGCCCGCGACCTGCTGGTGGCCAAGGTGAAAGCCGTCGAAATTGCCCAACGCGATGATGGCACCGCGCAAAGGTTCAGGGACCGGCTCGCGGTGATCGAGCCACCTCATGCTTCGTCCTCCCGCAGCTTGCGATAGGTGACGAAGGAATAGGCGGGGCGCTCGCCCGCCGCCGGATGGTCCTCGCGTGCGGCGACCTCCCAGCCTGCGCCCAATTCGGGCATGAACACGTCGCCCGCGAAATCGGCGTGGATCTCGGTCACTTCGGCGCGGATGGCGATTTTGACGAAGCTGTCGAAAATCGCCGCGCCACCGATTACCGCGATCCCGCCGTCACCTGCAGCGGCGAGCGCCCCTTCGACCGAGCGGACGACTTCGGCGCCCTCGCTGTCCCAGCGCTCGCGCCGGGTCATCACGATATGGCGCCGCCCCGGCAGCAGGCCGGGCAGGCTCTCGAAGGTCTTGCGGCCCATGATCATCGGGCAGCCCATGGTCAGCGCCTTGAAATGCGCCAGATCGGCGGGGAGGTGCCACGGCAGCCGCCCCTCGCGCCCGATCGCGCCATTGGCGGCGCGGGCGTAGATCAGGAAGATGTCCCGGTTCACGATTGGCCGGAACCGGTCCGGCGGGTCAGCCGCGTGACATGCCCCATCTTGCGCCCCGCGCGCGCCTGCTTCTTGCCATAGAGGTGCAGATGCGTGTCGGGCTCGCCCAGCAGCGTCTGCGCGCTGGCGGAATCCTTGCCGATGAGATTGGTCATGGTCACGGTCTCGGCGACGGTGGCGGTGTCGCCCAGCGGCAGCCCCGCGACCGCGCGCATGTGGTTGGCAAACTGGCTGGTGACCGCGCCCTCGATCGTCCAATGCCCCGAATTGTGGACCCGCGGCGCCATCTCGTTGAAAACAGGGCCATTCGTCGTCGCGAAAAACTCCAGCGTCAGCACCCCGACATAATCCAGCGCATCAGCCACAAGCTTCGCCAGCGCATGTGTTTCCTCAACTTGCCCCGCAATCGCTTCGCCCGCGGGCAGCGAGGAAGTGGCGAGAATCCCGTCGCGATGAACGTTGCGGGCCGATTCCCAGAACCGCACATCGCCATCCTGTCCCCGCACCAGGATCACCGAAAACTCCGCGCCGAAATCGACGAAGCCCTCGTAGATCGCCGGACCGCCGGACAATTGCACCGATTCCGCGTCATGCGCAGATGCGATCCGCCACTGCCCCTTGCCATCATAGCCTTCACGCCGGGTCTTGAGGATGCCCGGTGTCCCGATCCGCTCGACCGCATCGTCCAGATCCGCGCGCGAATCGATCGCTGCATGGAGCGCTGGCCGCCCGCCGAGCCCCTCGACGAAGCGCTTCTCCGCCAGCCGGTCCTGCGCCACTTCGAGCGCCTTGCGCGGCGGGAATACCGGCTCGACCGGGAGCGTGTCGAACACGCTCAATGGCACATTCTCGAATTCATAGGTGATCGCATCGCATTGCGCGGCGAAAGCGGCCAGCGCGGCGGTGTCGTCCCAGCGGGCGACGAAGAAATCGGCGCAGACCTCGGCGGCGACATTGTCGCCCTCGGGCGCATAGCCGACGCAGCGATAGCCCAGCCGCGCGCCCTCGATCGCGAGCATACGGCCCAATTGTCCTCCGCCGAGGATCCCGATCGTGCTGCCCGGTTTCAGCATCAGTCCTGCGGCCGTTCCGCCACCGCGTCGCTGCGCGCCTGCCGCCAGGCCTTGAGCCGTTCGGTCAATGCCGCGTCGCTACCCGCCAGAATGCTCGCGGCGAGCAGCCCGGCGTTGGTCGCGCCCGCCTCGCCGATCGCCAGCGTCCCGACCGGGACCCCGGCTGGCATCTGGACGATCGAGAGCAGGCTGTCCTGACCGCTCAGCGCGCGCGACTGCACCGGTACGCCCAGCACCGGCAGATGGGTCAGCGCCGCGATCATGCCGGGCAGATGCGCCGCGCCGCCCGCACCGGCGATGATCACGCTGATGCCGTCGCCCTCGGCCTGGCGCGCGAAATCATACATCCTGTCGGGAGTGCGGTGCGCCGAGACGATCCGCACATCGGTGGCGACCTCGAGCTCCTTCAGAACCGCGGCGCAATTCTGCATCGTCGGCCAGTCGGACTGGCTGCCCATGACGATCGCCACTTTCGCATCCTGCGCCATGGTCACGCGTCCTTGAGGTAATAGCGTTCGCGCGAGGGGCGCAGATTGTCGCCGAACTCGTAGACGATCGGCTGGCCGGTGGGAATCTCCAGGCCCGTGATCGCCTCGTCGGAGATGCCCGAGAGATGCTTCACCAGCGCGCGCAGCGAATTGCCATGCGCCGAGATCAGCACCGTTTCGCCGCTCGACAGCACCGGCAGGATTTCGCTTTCCCAATAGGGCAGCACGCGTTCGATGGTGAGCGCGAGGCTTTCGGCGCGCGGCACCGGCACCCCGGCATAGCGCGGATCGTCGGAGAGATCGAACTCGCTGCCTGCTTCCATCTCGGGCGGGGGCACATCGAAGCTGCGCCGCCAGATATGCACCTGCTCGTCGCCGTATTTCTCGCGCGTCTCCTGCTTGTCGAGCCCGGTCAGCCCGCCGTAATGCCGTTCGTTGAGCCGCCAGTCCTTGGTCACCGGGATCCACAGCCGGTCGCAGGCCTCGAGCGCGAGGTTGAGCGTCTTGATCGCCCGCGACTGGTAGGAGGTGAAGGCGACGGTCGGCAGCAACTCGCGCTCGGCGAGCAGGCGGCCCGCGGCGATGGCCTCTTCGACGCCCTTTTCGGTCAGGCCGACATCCCACCAGCCGGTGAAGCGGTTGGCGAGGTTCCATTCGCTCTGGCCGTGACGAACGAGAATGAGTTTGGGCATTGAGGCTCCGGGCAAATCCTAGGAGCGGGTTTCGTTAGCCGCCCGGATCGGGTTTTGGAAGCACCACGTCCGAATCGGTCTGCTGGCGCGCCTGGGCCTTGCGGCGGCGCAGGTTCGCGCGCAATTGCGCAGCAAGCCGTTCCTCGCGCGTCGCTTTTCTGTCGGGCTTTTCCATCGTGTCTGTCTGTGACCGCGAAGCGCGCCAAGCTCAAGCATCGCTTGACATTGGGTCCGGCTCTGACAATAGCGCGCGCCTCCTGCATTCCCCGGTTTTCGGGGCAGGTTCCGTGCTGCTGTAGCTCAGTGGTAGAGCGCGTCATTGGTAATGACGAGGTCGGGAGTTCAATCCTCCCCAGCAGCACCATTATCCCAACCGATTTGGCTCGATGCCGGCGCAAGCGCGGAGGCGCTTGCGCAATGCGGCGCGCTGCGCCACCTGTCCGCCCGGACTTGAGGGAGGACACAGCCGGCATGCATTTCCAGCTTACCGAACAGCAGCGCGAGCTTCAGGACAGCGCGCGCAAATTCGCGCAGAACGAACTGCCCGAGCTGGCGCGCGAGATGGAGGCGAAGGATTTCTCGGTCCCCGCCGAGATGGTCCGCCGTTACGGCGAGATGGGGTTCCTCGGGGTCAATCTGCCCGAGCAATATGGCGGTCTGGGGCTGGGCCATTTCGAGGCGATCCTCGTGCTCGAACAATTCGCGATGATCTCCAACGCGGTCGCGTTCCCGGTGTTCGAGGCGCTGGTCGGGCCGGTGCGCACGCTCGAGCGATTCGGCTCCGAGGAACTCAAGCAACGGATCATCCCGCAGGTCACCGCAGGCGAAGCGACGGTGGCGGTGTCGATGTCCGAACCCGATGCCGGGACCGCGCTGACCGAGCTGACCACCCATGCCAGCGACCAGGGCGATCATTATCTGCTCAACGGCACCAAGCGCTGGACCAGCGGTGCGGGGCATGCGCGCTATTACGTCACCTATTGTCGGCTGTCGGACGAACCGGCTGCCAAGGGCATCGGCGCGCTGCTGGTCGACAAGGAACTGGACGGGGTCTCGTTCGGCGCGCGCGAGGAGCTGATGGGCTTTCGCGGGATCGAGACCCGCGACATCCTGTTCGACGATGTGAAGGTGCCCAAAGACAATCTGGTGATCGGCGCGGGTGGGTTCGGCCAGCTGATGCAGGCCTTCGGGCTCGAGCGCTGCGGCAATGCGACGCAGAGCCTTGGTCTAGCGCAGGCCGCGCTCGATCAGGCGATCGCCTACACGCAGGAGCGCAAGGCCTTCGGCAAGCCGATCGTCGATTTTCAGGGCGTGCAATTGAAACTCGCGGAGATGGCGATGCGGGTCGAGGCCGCGCGGCTGCTGATCTATCGCGCGGTGGTGAACTCCTCCGAGGAGGCCAACGGGCTGCCCTCGGTTTTCGAGAGCAGCGTGGCGAAATGCTATGCCAACGAGATCGTCCGCGAGGTCACCGCGCAGGGGATGCAGGTGATGGGCGGCTACGGCTATCACAAGGAATACGGCATGGAGCAGCGGCTTCGCGACGGGTTCGCCTGGGGAATCGCGGGCGGCGCGATCGATGTCCAGAAGACCAACATCACCGCCGCGATGATCGGCAGACGGTTCGACCAGCGGCGTTGATTCGCGCGAGTGTATTGCCTAGATAGGACGCCAATGGATGATAACGACCCGCTAACCCCGCTGGACCCCGCCTATAGGTCGGTGATGCGGATCGTGACCGCGGTCTGGCTGGCGATCCTGCTGGTCCCGACGATCGCCGCCGAGGTGGCGATCCCGGGCTGGAACGGTGTCGTCGTGATCCCCTATCTGCTGCTCGCTGCGGCCATCCTGCTGCGCTTGCCTCAGCGCCGCTGGCAGGCGCGCGGCTATGTCATGGTCGACGAGCGGCTGCGAGTGGTCAGGGGCATGCTGTTCCATTCGGACACGGTGGTGCCGTTCGGGCGGGTGCAGCATATCGATGTCGATCAGGGTCCGCTGGAACGCGCCTACGATATCGCCACGCTGACCGTGCACACCGCGGGCAGCCACAACGCCTCGGTCCATCTTCCCGGCCTGAAGCACGCCGATGCGCTGGCGATGCGCGACGCGATCCGAGCGGCGATCCGGCGCGACACGCTGTGATGGACGACCGGCCCCCGCCGGATAAGCGGTCTGTTACAGTGCCTGTTACGGCACCTGCCCGGTCATCTGACCCGTCACCTGACCCGTCACCTGACCCGTTGCCTGTCGCGGCCGGGCAGGAGGATGGTGCTGCCGAGGATATGGGCGACGGCCAACGCACCGACCCCAGGAGCTTCATCGTCGGCGCGATCGCCTCGCTCGGGCAGGTCGCGCTCCCGCTGGCATTCGGTGCCTATGCGGTTCTCGATGGCGAACCGACCAGACTGCTGTTCGCCATTCCCGCAGTGCTCGCCATTCTCGCGGTCAGCACCGCGCTGTCCTATCTCAACTGGTACCGCTTCACCTACCGGATCGGCGCCAGCGACATCCGCGTCGAGAGCGGGGTGATCTCGCGCGCTGCGCGTTCGGTGCCCTATGAGCGGATCCAGGATGTCAGCCTCGAACAAAAGCTGATCCCGCGCCTGTTCGGGCTGGTCGAGGTGCGGTTCGAGACCGGGGCTGGCGGCAAGGACGAGCTCAAGCTGTCCTATCTCGCCGAGGCCGAAGGCGAGCGCTTGCGCGAAGTGGTCCGCAGCCAGAAGGACGGCGCGGTCGTCATGTCCGATGAAGGCGCCCCCGCCGAGACTTGTGAAGCGCTGCCGCCGCTGTTCGCGATGGGGCCGCGCCGGGTGGTGACCTTCGGACTGTTCGAATTCTCGCTCGCGGTGGTCGCGGTGGGGGCCGGGGCCGCGCAACAATTCGATTTCCTGCTCCCCTTCGACCTGTGGGATTTCGACGCCTGGCAGGACCGGCTGGCGGGCCCGGGACGCTGGCTCGCCGGGCTGGGCGTCGCCGCGCAGATCGCCGGCGGGACCATCGCCGTGGTGACTTTCACCACGCTTGGTTTTCTCACCGGTCTGGTCCGGACCGGTTTACGCGAATGGGACTTCCGGCTCGAACGCACCGACAAGGGCCTGCGCCGCCGCCGCGGGCTGCTGACGCGCACCGATGTGGTGATGCCGATCCACCGGGTGCAGGCGCTGCGGATGGGCACCGGCGTGGTGCGGCGCTGGTTCGGCTGGCGCGAACTCAAGGTGGTCAGCCTGGCGCAGGACAGCGGTTCGGCCAATCACAGCGTCGCCCCCTTCGCGCAGGCCAAGGAAATCGCGCCGATCGTCGCGGTGACGGGCTTCCATCTGCCGGATGAAGGGCTCGACTGGCAAAGGGCGACCCGCCAGTACCGGACCGATCAGGTGGTTATGGCGGGTCTGGTCATGTTTCCGCTGGCGGTTGGTCTGGCAGTGGCGGGGCAGGGACTGCTCGCCCTGCTGCCGCTGGCCGGGTTTGCCGTCATCGCGGCGATGGAATTCGCCAACTGGCGCTTCGTCGCCACAGGCGTCGATGCCAGCCAGCTGTTCCTGCGGCGCAATTTCCTGGCGCCCAGGCTGGCGATCGCCTCGCGGGTGAAGCTGCAGTCGGTCGAGATCAGCCAGGGTCCGATCGCGCGGCGGCGTGGCTATGCGACGCTCAGCCTCGGGCTCGCCGGTGGCAAATTCGCGATTTCGGGGATATCGCTCGACCGGGCGCGCGAATTGCGCGCGGCGGTGCTCGAATCGATCGCGGGCCGCGACTTCAGCGAACTGGTCTAGGCGCGCAGATCGCTCCACTCGGGGTGCTCGTCGAATTTCGCGGCGACGTAGGAGCAGGTCGGCACGATTGTGAAGCCCTGCTCGCGGGCATCGGCGACAAGTGCCTTGACCAGCTCGGACGCGATGCCCTGGCCGCGCAACACGGCGGGAACCAGCGTGTGTTCGGCGACCCGCGCAGTGCCGCGTTTCACCCAGGTGAGTTTTCCGGTCGCGTCGGTATCGGCCACATGCGCGATGTATTCGCCGCCGCTGCCATTGTCGTGTCGTTCGATCGTCAGGGCTGTGTCGGCCATGGGGGGTGGTCCTTTCGCTGTCTTGCAAGCAACGCCGAGCCCTCTATGGGCGTTCCGATGCAGTTTCTCTCCGACAACGCCGCCGCCGTCCACCCGCTCGTATGGGAGGCGATGCGCGCCGCCGATTCGTCCGACTCGCCCTATGACGGCGATGCGCTGTCGCAGGAGCTCGATGCGCGTTTCTCGGATTTGTTCGGCCGCGATTGCGCCGCGCTGTGGGTCGCGACCGGCACCGCCGCCAATTGCCTCGCGCTGGCGACCATGGTCCAGCCGCACGGCGCGGTGGTCTGCCACGAGGAAGCGCATATCGAGATGGACGAAGGCGGCGCGCCGGGGTTCTATCTCCATGGCGCCAAGTTGCTGCTCGCGCCGGGCGAGAGCGCGAAGTTGACCCCTGCGGGCATCCGCGCCGCGATCGATCCGATCCGCGACGATGTCCACCAGGTCCAGCCGCATGCGATCTCGATCACCCAGGCGAGCGAATATGGCTGCGCCTACCGCGCGCACGAGATCGCCGCCATTGCCGCGCTGGCCAAGGAGCGCGGGCTCGGCCTGCATATGGATGGCGCGCGCTTCGCCAATGCGACCGCGTTTCTGGATTGCACAGCCGCCGAGGCAGCCGGACCGATCGATGCGCTCAGCTTCGGCTGCGTCAAGAACGGCGCGATGAGCGCCGAGGCGATCCTGTTCTTCGATCCGGCAGCGGCGGATGTGGCGCGCTATCGCCGCAAGCGCGCGGGGCACCTGCAGTCCAAGGGCCGCTTCCTCGCCGCCCAATTGCTGGCGATGCTCGACGACGATCTGTGGTTGCAGAATGCCCGCGCCGCCAACGCCGCGGCGCAGGAAATCGCCGGCGCCGGCGCCGACCGGCTGATGCATCCGGTCGAGGCCAATGAGGTCTTCGTGCGCTGCAGCGCCGCCGAACGCGAGGCTTTGCGCGCACAGGGCTTCGGCTTCTACGATTGGGGCGCAGATGCCGCGCGGTTCGTCACCGCCTGGAACACGCGCGCCGAGGATGCCGCCTCCCTCGCCCGGGCCGTTGCCGGCCTGTGAGCAGCGCCGCGACCGCAGAAGCGAACCCGGCCGATCACGCGCTGCTGCGGCCGCGGATCGTCATACCCTTCCTGCTGACCGGGATGATCTGGGGTTCGACCTGGTGGGTGATCACCGACCAGATCGACGGGGTGGCGCCAAGCTGGTCTGTGGCGATCCGCTTCGCCGTGGCGACCCCGGCGATGTTCCTGCTGGTGCTGGCGATGCGCAAGACGCTGCGCATCGGCAAGGCCGGCCAGTTGCTGGCGCTGGCGATCGGGATCACGCAGTTCTGCGGCAATTTCAACTTCGTCTACCGCGCCGAACTGCATCTCACCTCGGGGATCGTCGCGGTGCTGTTCACGATGCTGATCGTCTCCAACGCGGTGTTCGGCTGGTGGCTGCTGGGGCAAAGGATCACGCGCAATTTCGTTGCGGGGACGCTGGTCGCGCTGTGCGGGATCGCACTGCTGTTGTGGCACGAGGCGGGGCTCAACCCTCTGGGCGGCTCGATCGGGCTGGGAATCTTCTGGGCGGTGCTGGGGATCCTGTGCGCCAGCATCGCCAATGTCGTTCAGGCCAACCAGACCGGGCGATCGCTGCCGATGGTGAGCCTGCTCGCCTGGGCGATGCTTTATGGCACCGTGGCCGATTTCGCGCTCGCCTGGTGGACCGCCGGGCCGCCGGTGCTGCCCGA
The DNA here is from genome assembly GCF_001678665.1 of Erythrobacter sp. QSSC1-22B. Classification (GTDB taxonomy): domain Bacteria; phylum Pseudomonadota; class Alphaproteobacteria; order Sphingomonadales; family Sphingomonadaceae; genus Qipengyuania. The sequence continues at coordinate 262,853 of NZ_LZRP01000002.1, read as the reverse complement.
TCGGCCAAGCTTCTGGCTGGGGATCGGCTGGCTGGCGCTGGCGGGCAGCGTGGTGACCTTCCCGCTGCATTACACGCTGGTGCGCCAGATCGGCGCGGGCCGTGCGGCCTATAACGGCATCGTTACCGTGATCGTGGCGATGGTGCTCTCGACGCTGTTCGAGGACTATCGCTGGACCGTCTGGACCGCGCTGGGTGCGGTGTTGTCGCTGTGCGGTCTCGTGATCGCGCTGCGGGCGCGGACGGTGCCGACGCCGCCATTGGACAGCCCGCCGCTAGAGAAGCCCGCGTAGCCCCTCGACATAGGTCGGGTAGCGCAGCCGCCAGCCGAGCACGCGCCTGGCCCTGCCGTTGGCGACGCGGCGGTTCTCGGCATAGAAACCGCGCGCCATCGGCGAGAGCCCGGCCTGTTCGATGGTCTGCAGCGGCGGAAATTCCACGCCCAGCAGGCGGCAGGCCTCCTCGATCACCACGTTCTGGCTGGTCGGCAAATCGTCAGCGAGATTGTAGGCGCCCGGCGGGGCGTCGCCCTGCAGCGCGGCGACTACACCCGATACGATATCCTCGACATGGACCCGGCTGAACACCTGGCCGGGCAGGTCGATACGATGCGCCTTGCCGTCGCGGACCCGCTCGAAGGCGCTGCGTCCGGGCCCGTAGATCCCCGGCAACCGGAACACATGCGCGCGAAGGTCCAGCCAGCGCGAATCGCATTCGGCCCGCGCGCTGCGGCGGCCGGTGCCGGTCGGCGAGGCCTCGTCCACCCAGGCGCCATCGGCATCGCCATAGACCCCGGTGGAAGAGAGGTAGCCCAGCCATTTGCCCGCGATGGCTGCGGCGTAAAGGTCGAGCACCGGGTCGCTTCCCTCGGCGGGCGGGACCGAGGACAGCACGTGGCTGCAATCGGCCAGCGCCCGGCCCACCGCCTCGCGGTCGGCGAAATCCACCGTGCCGTCGCTGCCGGTGGCGGTCACCACCCAGCCTTTCGCCCTCAGCGCTTGCGCGATCCGCTTGGCGGTGTAGCCGAGGCCGAAAATGAACAATCGAGACATAGGGGCGTATTAGCTCAAAGCCTCCCATATAACAGCCTCCTGCATTCACGCTCTGGCAGCAAACAACGGAAAACTCGCTCAATGGATATCGCCCGCACGCCCGCCACCCCCGATGGCAACCCCGAGATGGCCGATGCCGCGGTCGAGCCCCACGCTCCCGCGCTGATCCGGCGCAAGGATTACGCGCCTTATCCGTGGACGGTGGTGGCGACCCATCTCGATTTCGACCTTGGGCTCGACAAGACGCGGGTCGAGGCGAAGCTGACACTCGAGCGCAATCCTGCCGCCGAGCCATCCCCGACGATCCGCCTCAATGGCGAGGGCCTCGCGCCGCTCGAAGTGCGCTGCGATGGCGAGCCGAGCAACAGCCACACGATGGATGGCGACGATCTCATCGTCACCCTGCCGGGCGATGCCCACGAGCTCACCATCGTCACCGAGCTCGACCCTGCGGGCAATTCGCAGCTGATGGGGCTGTTCGCGTCCAACGGGATGCTGTGCACGCAATGCGAGGCCGAGGGCTTCCGCCGGATCACCTTCTTCCCCGACCGGCCCGATGTGCTCAGCGTCTACACCGTGCGGATGCGCGCGCCCAAGGCGCAGTTCCCGGTGCTGCTCGCCAATGGCAATTGCACCGCCGAGGGCGAAGAGGGCGAGCACCACTGGGCGGAATGGCACGATCCCTGGCCCAAGCCGTCCTATCTGTTCGCGCTGGTGGCGGGCGATCTGGTCGCGCGCAGCGACAGCTTCACCACCATGGGTGGGCGCGAAGTGGCGCTCAACATCTTCGTCCGTGACGGCGATCTCGACCGCACCGAGCACGCCATGGAGAGCCTCAAGCGGGCGATGGCCTGGGACGAGCAGATCTTCGGGCGCGAATACGATCTCGACATCTACAACATCGTCGCGGTTAGCGATTTCAACATGGGGGCGATGGAGAACAAGGGGCTCAACGTCTTCAACACGAAATACGTCCTCGCCGATATCGACACCGCCACCGATGGCGATTTCGACGCGGTCGAGGGTGTGATCGCGCATGAGTATTTCCACAATTGGTCGGGCAATCGCGTGACCTGCCGCGACTGGTTCCAGCTCAGCCTCAAGGAAGGCTTCACCGTGCTGCGCGACCAGCTGTTCAGCCAGGACATGGGCAGCGCCCCGGTCAAGCGGATCGGCGATGTCCGGGTGCTGCGCTCGGTCCAGTTCCCCGAGGATTCTGGCCCGCTGGCGCATCCGATCCGGCCCGACAGCTATCAGGAGATCTCGAACTTCTACACCTCGACGATCTACAACAAGGGCGCCGAGGTGATCCGCATGATGCGCACCATGGCGGGCGAGGAGGCGTTCCGCAAAGGCAGCGATCTCTATTTCGAGCGCCACGATGGCGAGGCGGCAACCTGCGAGGATTTCGTCAAGGCGATCGAGGACGGCGCCGGGCTCGATCTCGGGCAGTTCCGGCTGTGGTATTCGCAGGCCGGGACGCCCAAGGTGACGGTAAAGCTGTCGCATGAGGGCGAGACGGCGACGCTCACCCTGTCGCAGGAGGTTCCGCCGACCCCGGGCCAACCCGACAAGCAGCCGATGCCGATCCCGCTCAAGATCGCACTGTTCGACCGTACCAGCGGGACGCATCGCGGCGAACAGCTGGTGGTGCTGAACGGAGCCAGCGAGACGCTGACCTTCGAGGGCTTCGAGGCCCCCCCGGTGCTCTCGGTCAACCGCGGGTTCTCCGCCCCGGTGCGGATCGAGCGCGACATCCCGCGCGACGATCTGACCTTTCTCGCCGCGAAGGACGACGATCCCTTTGCGCGCTACGAGGCGATGCAGGATCTGGTGGTCGGGCATCTCGGCGATGTCATCGGCGGCGGACTCGACACCGAGGACCGCGACGTGGGACGCGAGGCGATCCGCACTGCGCTGGCGGCAGTGCTGGCCGACGGGCGGATCGACGACCAGATGCGCGGCGAGCTGATGATGCTGCCCAGCGAAACCTATCTGATGGAGCAGGCGCTGGTCGCCGATCCCGGCGCGATCCACGCCGAGCGCGAGACGCTAAAGGCCTGGCTCGGACAGGAACTGGGCGAGGAGTTGGTCGGGCTGCATCAGCGCGCCAGCGAGGGCCCCGGAACGCTCGACGCCGCAGCTCAGGGAGCCCGCAAGATCAAGACGCTGGCGCTTACCTATCTCGCCGCCGCCGATCAGCAGCGTGCGTCGGATATGGCCGCGGCGCAATATGACGGCGCCACGACCATGACCGATCGCCAGGGCGCGCTGATGGTGCTGGCAGGGCTCGAGACCGCCGAGCGAACGGCAAAGCTGCTCGATTTCTACAATCGCTATCGCGGCAATGATCTGGTGATCGACAAATGGTTCGCGCTGCAGGCCTCCTCGCTCCACCCGCAAGCGCTCGCCCATGTGAAGGCGCTGCGCGAGCATGAGGACTTCACCCTGCGCAATCCCAACCGCGCGCGTTCGCTCTACATGGCCTTCGCCGGCAATCCGCAGGCCTTCTATGCGGCCAGCGGGGAGGGCTACCGCCTGATCGCCGATCTGATTCTCGAACTCGACCCGATCAATTCCCAGACCGCTGCACGATTCGTGCCTGCGCTGGGACGCTGGCGGCGGATCGAACCCGGGCGCGCGGCGCTGATGCGCGGCGAACTGGAGCGGATCGCGGGTGCTTCGCAGCTGTCGCGCGACACTTTCGAGCAGGTAAGCCGCTCGCTTGGCTAAGCTGCTCGAAGCACGCGCGCTGGAAGGACTGCCGCACGGCTTCTCCAAACGAGAGGGGGCTGCCGCGCAGGATATTCTGGCGGGCGGTGTCCTGATCCGGGTGAAGCAGGTCCACTCGCCCGCTGTCGCCACCGTCACCGGGGCGTGGAGCGGGGTTCCCCCCGAGGCCGACGCCATGGTCACCGATCGCGCCGGGCTGGTGCTGGGGATCGTGACCGCAGATTGCGCCCCGGTGCTGTTCGCGGACTTTGACGCTGGGGTGGTGGGTGCGGCGCATGCCGGCTGGCGCGGCGCCATCCAGGGCGTGATCGCCAACACGGTCGCGGCGATGGCGGCGCTCGGCGCGCGGCCCGAAAAGATCGTCGCCGTGATTGGCCCCTGCATCGCGCCGGAGAGCTACGAGGTCGATGCGCCGTTTCGCGCGCATTTCGCGGAGACGGACGCGCAATTTTTTCGCGCTGGCCGCGCCGGTCACTGGCAGTTCGATCTGCCCGGCTATGTCGCCTCGCGGCTCGAACAGGCAGGGGTCGGATGGATCGAAAGCCTCAATCTCGACACCTATGCCGAAAAGGCCATGTTCCATTCCTACCGCCGCGCGAGTCATTCGGGGGAGACCACCGGCGGACGGCAGATCTCGCTCATTGGGTTGCGCTGAAGCGTATTCCCCTTGCCAAAATCGCGGTTGGCAAGGTGTGACATAGCGTTTAGAGGCCCCTCAATCCGGCAATGGGAGACCGCTTCGTGCGCGTTTCCCCCGACCCGATCCCCAGCGATCGCGGCAGGCCAGCCGGATTGGTAATTCTTCTGGTCCATTCCCGGACCCATCGATCGAATAGAGGCAGGTAGGGCACCGCTCTGATGGCAGACACCGCTGCAACCGCGAACACCGAACTACCCGTGGTCCCTGTGGACGACGGCGCGACCGAAGGCGTGCGTCGCCGCGATTTCATCAATATTGCCGCTCTCAGCACGGCTGGCGTCGGTGGTGCCGCGGTGCTGTTGCCGCTGATCAGCCAGATGGCGCCGTCCAAGGACGTGCTTGCCGAAAGCACCACCGAAATCGACGTTTCCGCGATCGAGACCGGCCAGGCGATCAAGGCGGTCTTCCGCAAGCAGCCGCTGTTCATCCGGCGACTGACGCCCGAGGAAATGGCCGCTGCGGATGCCGTTCCCACGGAAAGCCTGCGCGATGCCGAGAGCCTCGAGGATCGCACCAAGGAAGGGCACCGCGACCTGCTCGTTACGATGGGCGTCTGCACCCATCTGGGCTGCGTTCCGCTGGGCGCCGCCGAGGGCGAGTCGAAGGGGGAATACGACGGCTATTTCTGCCCCTGTCACGGTTCGCATTACGACACCGCGGGTCGCATTCGCAAAGGTCCGGCACCGACCAATCTCCTGGTGCCGGAATATGCTTTCACCTCCGACACCACCATCACCGTCGGCTGAGGTTGTAGAGACTAGATCATGAGCTTTCCCTGGGCACGCCAGTACGAGCCGAAGACCGGCCTCACCAAGTTTCTCGACGAGAAGCTGCCATTGCCGCGTTTCGTCTACAACGCGGTGGGTGCTGGCTATCCGGTGCCGCGCAACCTCAACTACATGTGGAATTTCGGCGTTCTCGCCGGCTTCTTCCTCATGTTCCAGATTATCACCGGCGTCGTGCTGGCAATGCATTACGCGGCCAACGCGAACGTTGCCTTCGCTTCGACCGAGCATATCATGCGCAACGTCAACTGGGGCTGGCTGATGCGCTACGCCCATGCGAACGGGGCGAGCTTTTTCTTCGTCGTGGTCTACATCCACATCTTCCGCGGCTTTTTCTACAGCTCCTACAAGGCGCCGCGCGAGATGATCTGGCTGCTGGGCGTGGTGATTTTCCTGTTGATGATGGCGACCGCTTTCATGGGCTACGTCTTGCCCTGGGGCCAGATGAGCTTCTGGGGCGCCAAGGTCATCACCGGCCTGTTCGGGGCGATCCCGCTGGTCGGCGAGCCGATCCAGATCTGGCTGCTCGGCGGCTTTGCTCCCGACAACGCCGCGCTGAACCGCTTCTTCAGCCTGCACTTCCTGCTGCCGTTCGTGATTGCCGGTGTGGTGATCCTGCACATCTGGGCGCTGCACATCCCCGGTTCGTCGAACCCGACCGGGGTCGAGATCAAGCAGGAAAGCGACACGGTTCCGTTCCACCCCTATTACACAGCAAAGGACGGCTTCGGGCTGGGCATCGCACTGCTGGCGCTGTTCACGATGGTGTTCTTCCTGCCCAACGTGCTGGGTCATGCCGACAATTACATCGAGGCCAACCCGCTCTCGACTCCGGCGCACATCGTCCCCGAATGGTATTTTTACCCATTCTACGCGATCCTGCGCGCCTTCACGATGGACTTCATCCTGCCCGCCAAGCTGTGGGGTGTGCTCGCCATGTTCTCGGCGATCCTGCTCTGGTTCTTCCTGCCATGGCTCGATCGTTCGCCGGTGCGCAGCGGCCATTATCGCCCGCTGTTCCGCAAGTTCTTCTGGTTCGGCCTGATCCCGACGATGGCTGCACTGTTCTACCTCGGCGGAGCACCGGCCGAAGAGCCTTACGTGATGCTGAGCCAGATCTTCACGGCCTACTACTTCCTGCACTTCCTGGTGATAATCCCGATCGTATCGCAGATCGAACGTCCCCAGCCGCTACCCTATTCCATCACCGAAGCGGTGCTGGGATCCGACAAGAAGGCCGTGCTCGGCGAGAACGCCGAGCCCGCGGTTTGACCGCGCTGAAAGCTACGAGAGAAGAGACCTTCGCATGATCCGGATCATTGCCATCCTCGTTGGGCTCGGCTTCGCTGTCGTTGCCCTCGTCTCCTTCGCGGTGGGTGCCTATACCTTCGCGACCGAGGAAACGACGCCTCACCTGCCCTATGAAGAGCCGATGGATGTCGATTATTCCTTCGACGGCCCGCTTGGCACCTGGGACGTCGCCCAGTTGCAGCGTGGCTACAAGGTCTACAAGGAAGTGTGTTCGGCCTGTCATGGGTTGAAGTTCGTGGCCATGCGCAGCCTGTCGGAACTCGGCTATTCCGAAGCGCAGGTGAAGGCCGAAGCGGCGACCTGGCAGGTTCCCGGTATCGACCCCAACACCGGCGAAGCGACTATGCGTGCTGGCGTTCCGACCGATCAGTTCCCCTCGCCCTATCCCAATGCAGTGGCAGCGGCTGCGGCCAACAACAACGCCATCCCGCCGGACCTGTCCTTGATGACCAAGGCACGCAACGACGGCACCAATTACGTGGCATCGCTGCTGGTGGGCTATCAGGAGCCTTCGCCCGAAGTTCTGGCCGAGCACCCCGAGGCGGCTCCGGGTCCGGGCCTCTACCACAACATCTATTTCCCCAACCTCAACCTCGCGATGGCACCGCCGCTGATGAACGCCGGTCAGGTGACCTATGACGACGGGACCGAAGCGACGCTGACGCAGATGTCGACCGACGTCGCCGCCTTCCTGACCTGGACCGCCGAACCCACGCTGGTGAAGCGCAAGCAGACCGGCTGGCCGGTGCTGATCTTCCTGCTGTTCGCCACCGTGCTGGCCTATCTGTCGAAGAAGCAGATCTGGTCGGCGATCAAGCCGAAGCAGCACCCCAAAAACGCCAAGGACTGAGCGCGATTCGCCGGTTCGTGACATTCGGCCCCTCGCATCCGCGCGATGCGGGGGGCCTTTTCGTGTCGCGGCAGGCATGAGTCCCGACGATCTCAAGGCGCTGGTCCGAACCGTGCCTGACTTTCCCGCGCCGGGTATCCAGTTTCGCGACATCACCACGCTGATCGCGCATGGCGAAGGATTCCGCGCCTGCGTCGGCCATCTCGCGGCCACCGCGCGGGCCGGTGGCGCCGAGGCGATCGCGGGAATGGAAGCGCGCGGCTTCATCTTCGGCGCGGCGGTTGCCGTCGAACTGGGCATCGGCTTCGTGCCGGTCCGCAAACCGGGCAAGCTGCCGGTCGAGACCATCGGGATCGATTATGCGCTCGAATACGGTGCCGACCGGCTCGAAATGGACCCGGGCGCGGTCACGCAGGGCCAGCGCGTGGTGCTGGTCGATGATCTCATCGCCACCGGGGGAACCGCCTGCGCGGCGGCAAGCCTGCTGCGCCAGGCCGGGGCCACGGTGGAACACGCCGCCTTCGTGATCGACCTGCCCGATCTGGGGGGTGCCGCGCGGCTTGACCAGCTCGATTTGAAGGTTGCCGCGCTGATGCGGTTCGAGGGCGAATAGGCGCTTTTGTGCATCGGCGGTTGGAAACACCCGCTCCTTCGTGCATTCATCTTGTGCGCCGCAAGCGTGACTGCGCCACATCACGTTTACCAACGGCCTTCGGGGGGCATCGGCTCAAGCCATGCAAGATCAAACGCTAGTCATCGCCCTGGTCGGCGTTCTGGGCATCGGCGCCCAGTGGGTCGCCTGGCGCAGCGGTTGGCCAGCGATCGTCCTGATGCTGTTCGCGGGCTTCATGGCCGGCCCGGTGCTGAATCTGATCGACCCGCAATTGGTGTTCGGCGATCTGCTCGAGACGATGGTTTCGATCGGGGTCGCGCTGATCCTGTTCGAAGGCGGACTCAGCCTGAATTTCCGCGAATTGCGCCATTCCGGACAGGCGGTGTGGCGGCTGGCGACGATCGGCGTGCTCGTCGGCTGGTTCCTGGGCGCGCTGGCCGCGCACGAGGTCGCCGGGCTGGTGTTGCCCGTCGCGGTTTTGTTCGGCGGCATACTGGTGGTCACCGGGCCCACGGTGGTGATCCCGCTGCTGCGCCAGAGTTCGATCCAGACCCGGCCGGCCTCGATCCTCAAATGGGAATCGATCGTCAACGACCCGACCGGGGCGCTGTGCGCGGTGATTGCCTATGAATATTTCCGTCTCTCGGCGGACGGCGCCACGGTGTTCGAAGTGGTGCCGCCGCTGCTGATTTCCGCCGCGCTGGCCGGCCTGCTGGGCTATGTCGCCGCGGCCATCATCGCTTGGGCGTTCCCGCGCGGTGCGGTGCCGGAATATCTCAAGGTGCCCGTGCTGCTGACCGCGGTCATCGGCGTCTTCGTGCTGTCCAACCTGATCGAGCACGAAGCCGGCTTGGTGGCAGTGACCGTGATGGGCATCGCGCTGGCCAATATGAATGTCCAGAGCCTGCGCAGCATCCACCCCTTCAAGGAAAACATCGCGGTTTTGCTCGTCTCGGGCATCTTCATCCTGCTCTCGGCCTCGCTCGAGTGGAGCGATCTGGAATATCTCAACTGGCGTTTCGGCGCCTTTCTGCTCGTCCTGCTGTTCGTGGTCCGCCCGCTGACCATCGCGATCACTTTGCTGGGCAGTTCAATCCCCTGGAACGAACGATTGTTTCTGGGCTGGATCGCGCCGCGCGGGATCGTGCTGGTGGCGATCTCGGGTCTGTTCGCCTTGCGGCTGACCGAGCTGGGGTATGACGATGGCAACATCCTCATCGGATTGAGTTTCGCGGTCGTCGTCACCACCATCGTCGCACATGGCTTCACCGTCGATCTCGTCGCGCGGCTGCTCAAGGTGAAGGGCGACACGAGGCCGGGTCTGCTGATCGTCGGCAGCACCCCCTGGACCATCGCGCTCGCCAAGCAGATGCTCGATCTCAAGACTCCGGTCACGGTGGTCGATTCCAGCTGGCAGCGGCTCGCGCTGGCCCGCCAGAAGGGCGTGCCGTTCTACCACGGCGAAATCCTCAACGAGGCGACCGAGCACAATCTCGATCTTGGGCCGTTCCAGGTGCTCGTCGCCGCGACCGAAAACGAGGCCTACAACACGCTGGTGTGCAATGAATTTGCCCACGAAATTGGCCGCGATTCGGTCTATCAGCTGGGCGAGGCGGGCGACGATTACGATCGCCATTCGCTGCCGGTCGCCCTGCGTGGGCGTGCCCTGTTCGAATCCGGCTGGGGGGTGACCGAGACCAACGAGCGCCAGAAGGAAGGCTGGGTCTTCCGCAAGACGAGGCTCTCGGAGGAATTCGATTACGAGGACGCGCAGGAAAAGCTACCCGAGAGCGCGCATATGCTGCTGCTGCTGCGCGAGGCTGGACGGATGCGTTTCTTTACCCACGCCGCACGCCCCGAGCCGCGCGCCGGCGACGTCATCGTAACCTTCACCCCGCCCCAGCAGCGCACCGCGGAAGAAGTCGCCGCAAGGCGCGCTCGAAAGGGCGGACCAAAGCCGGAGCCAGTATGACGAGGATCAGGATGACAAGAAGCGCCGCAGCCGTCGCCCATGGCCTCACCGGAGCCGCGCTCGCGCTTGCGCTGGCAGGATGCGAGCGAGAGCAAGCCCCGCCCGAGCCCGTTGCTAGCCAATCGGCGCCGCAACCGACCTCGATCATGCGCGACGATCTGGACGAATCGGTGCTGCCGCCGCCCGAACCGCAGCTGGCGCCGCTGGATGCGCGAATATCTTTCTCCGACGGGGGGGCGGAACTGTCCGAATCGGCGACGGCCGAGTTGGCCAGCATCCTGCGCTCGCCGCAGATCGCCGAAGGCGGCCCGATTCTGCTGCGCGCACACAGCGATTCCACGGGCAGCGACGAGGCCAATCTGCGCTCCTCGCGCCAGCGCGGCGAGGCGGTGCGCGATTATCTCGTCGAGAACGGGGTGGACGCGGAGCGGGTCACGATCATCGCCTTCGGAGAACAGAACCCGCTGCAGCCCAATGCCCGTCCTGACGGAACCCCGGACGAGCCGGGCCGCGCGGCCAATCGGCGCGTCGACCTGCTCGTGGCGCTGCCCGAAGGCGCTGACCCGGTGCCTGAAGGGTTGACCGCGAGCGACGACGAGCCCGCTCCCGCTCCCGGCTGACGCGACGCGCAAAACGGTTGACGCAACGCGCCAAGAGATGGCATCTGCGCCGTCTAAGCGGGCGGGTATAGCTTAGTGGTAAAGCTCCAGCCTTCCAAGCTGGCTATGCGGGTTCGATTCCCGCTACCCGCTCCATTATCCAGCCAAACCCGCAGAAAACCGCGATATCGGAGGCGGTTTTGCCGTATCTATACCCCTTACTGGTACACATAGCCTGTCACACAGGCTCCCCCCATGCGCAGTGCGCCTCGCTCCAGCGCGAGGGCCTTTGATAATGCGTAAGCAGACCTATTTGATCCGAAAAGGCGCCCGGTATCACTTCCGGCGCCGCTTGCCGTCGTATGGCAGCGATAACGGGGCCATAACCCTTTCCCTCAATACCGCTGATCCAGCCGAAGCGCGCCGCCTGACGCGGCGCCTCGCCGCACCGAAGCGCAAAACCGTCAGCGATGTCGAGCAGGCGATCCTGGATCGCGCCAGCCAGCCTCCACCGCCCCGGCCGGGCGATGCGGAAGACGCCACGTCGCCGATTGTCCCCGATAGCGCACCGCCAGAGGAGACCGAAACCGTACTGGTGGATGAGGCAGCGGTGATGAGTGTCGAACGGATCATCGAGGAGCTGGCGCAGCAGAACGGAGTGACCTGCCGATCGCCCGGCACCCTGTTCCGCGAATTCCTGACCTCCTGCCGCCAGCACGGCGTGACCAGCGCCAATATCGACTTGGTCGAATTTCGCCGCATGTTTGCCTTTGCTGTCTCGGGTGTAGGGCAGCTTCCGGCCCCTGCACGCAAGTCGATCGAAGGGTTGGCCGAGGAAGTGGATGAAGATGTGCTTGCGCCCTACCTCGCGATCGCGGTTGCAGCCTTTCGGGGCCGCACAAAGCCGGACGAGAACGAACTGGCGCGCGTTTACGGAAGTTCGTCACCGGGTCGCATTCGCCGACTGCTCGACCATCTCGAGCGCAGCGGTCTCATAAACGTCCGCGTGGACTTCGCCGGCGAGCGGTCGATCATGGTGCTGAGGCTGGAAGGCACCCTTGCCGATTGAATCGCAAGGGACGGCAAAGAGTTCCTCACAATTGGGGGCGAACATTCAACCAAAATCGTAGAGCGGCCCGATCTTCAGGCGACTTCCGAACGGACCGCGTGTGGACCGCTGTATTCCGGTACGAGCGCGCAGAGAATTTCCAGCGCCTTGCTGCGATCTCCACCGCCCAGAGCGGTCTCCATAACGTCAAGCTGCTCCATCAGATCATCCCATAAGAGCCGCTGTTCCAATGCCCGCATGATCCGGGGGTGGGACGTGGGCTGAGCGGAGTTGCCAATCAGCAGCTCCTCGTATAGTTTTTCGCCCTTGCGCAGTCCTACCTCGCGGATCTCGATGTCGCCATCGGGATTGTCGTTGTTGCGAACCGTCAGTCCCGAGAGATGGATCATGGTACTGGCCATGTCGTGGATGCGAATGGGCTTGCCCATATCCAGCAAAAACACGTCTCCGCCTTTGGCCATGGCACCAGCTTGAATAACGAGCTCGGCAGCTTCGGGAATTGTCATGAAATAGCGTGTGACATCTCGGTGTGTAAGCGTGACCGGGCCACCCTCCTTGATCTGACGCTGGAAGCGCGGAACCACGGAACCGCTCGAACCCAGAACATTGCCGAACCGGACCATTGCAAAGTGGGTTTTTCTTTCCCCGGCCGCCAATCCCTGGAGGACGAGTTCGCAGACGCGCTTGCTTGCTCCCATGACGTTGGTCGGCCGGACGGCCTTGTCGGTGCTGACGAGGATGAAGTGATCGACGCCTACCCGCTTGGCTTCAAGTGCGCAGCGAAGTGTTCCGAAGATATTGTTTAGCAGGCCGGCGATTACATTCTCTTCAACCAACGGTACGTGCTTGTAGGCCGCAGCGTGGAACACGGTGTCGGGGCGCCATCGGTCGAACAGCCTGCGAACAGTCAGCGGATCCGATATATTGGCAAGCTCTGCGGAGATAAGGGTAGCCGGATCGAGAGTGCCGACATGTTGGGCTTCCCTCAACTCGTTTTCGATTAAGTAAAGGGCATGCTCCGTCATCTCGACGAGAATAATCGCAGTGGGTTTCAACGCAGCGATCTGCCGACAAAGTTCGCTTCCGATTGATCCCCCGGCCCCGGTAACCATAACCCGGCGGTCGCCTATCGTCCTGTGAAGGAGCAAGTGATTGGGCGGAACGGGATCGCGCCCGAGAAGATCAATGATCTCGATTTCACGCAGATTGTCGGTTGAAACCGTGCCGTCGACAAGGTTGCTTATTGTCGGAAGCGTTAGAACGTGAACGGGTATCTCGGAAAAACTGCGGACGATCTGAGTGCGTCGTTGGCGCGACGCGCCCGGGACTGCCAGCAGGACCGTATCGATTTCAAGCCGAGTGACAAGCTGGTCCAGATCCTTGTTTTGGTAAATCTTTATCCCGTCCAGCTTCTGTCCCGCCAGGCGCACGTCATCGTCGATATAGCCCCGCAGGATCATTCCCGGCTCGTGCATGAGCGACAACGCAAGTTGCCGGCCGGCTGAGCCTGCTCCAAAAATCAGTGCATTGTTTAGGGAGCCGTTGAAATTGCGCTGGTTAAGAAGGTCGAACAACGCATAGCGAGCAAAGAGTCGGCTAATGACCAGCAATGCGGCAAAGACCATCGGCTGCAACACACTGATCGTTCGCGGCACGCCCGGAACCACGTTGATTATAAATAGGGCCGACAGAGCCAGAGACATCAGGAGGCATGCGATCACAATATCGACCATCGTGCGCGCGCCGGAAAAGCGCACGACCGAACGATAAATGCCTCTGGTCAAGAAAATAGGAAGCCAGATGGCAAGGCTGGCGAAAATTACTGTTACGGTGGCCGGGCTCCAGAGATCCCAGACGCCCAGCCGTAATGAAAAAGCAATCCATACCGAAACTACGCACAAAGTGGCGTCGCTCAAAACCAGCAAGCCGAACTTCGTGGTTCGATTGAGTCCTACGAGCCGCTTCAACATGTTGATGAGGCGTAGCTCTGCTCGGTGCAACAAATCGGTCATTGCTTGCTTCGTCCTTCCCTCGAGCCATCGAAAATTACCCATCCTCCCGATACGATCGAGTATCGCGAGGATGTCGCAAACCGCCTCATACACTCGGCTTTAGCCGCTTTGCGGAATTGCTTTTATTCAGCCAACATTGGTGGCTGAATACCAATTACGAATCATTCATAGCCGAAATCCCGCATGCTGGAGCGAACTGTTCTGGTTCCCGAAAGGCACCGGCTTTTCCGCCACAACGCGAAGGGGCGGTGCCCAACTTTGGTCGCATTCGGCGGAATGAATGCGCACAATTGCACATACGATGAACTGTCGATGCGCAGGAGTGCACTGATGCTATCACGCCCTTGAAACACGATCTTGTCGAGCTCGTTCCTCATTTATCGAGACGAGGTTATTGAGCCTCCGGTCGTCAGCGAACATTGGATGGTTCCTGTTGTGCCCGCTCAAGATCGTCGGGGCGCCCGACATCGAGCCATTGCTCGTGAAGCGGAAAAACGATCGTCCGGCGAGATTGATCGCGTAAACGCCCGAAAAGCGTCGGCATGTCGCAATGTTTGCCTTGTTCAAGACAGTCAAGTGCCGAAGGATCGATCACGTAAATCCCGGCATTAACGTGGCTACGGACGATCGGTTTCTCTTCGAACCCGGTTATATCGAGACCGTTGGTGCTGACCACGCCAAAAGGGTTTTCCAATTCATGATTGCGGACCGCCATGGTGGCGACCGCGCCATGCGCAACGTGATAATCGATCAGGTCGCCGTAGCCGACCTGCGTCATCACATCGCCATTGGTAACAAGGAAAGGGGCGGGCGGTGGGTTCTCGATCAGGCTGAGAGCGCCGCCGGTGCCCAAAGGCCGGTCTTCACGCAGATAGTCGATCTCGACCCCCCAGGCCTCGCCATCGCCGAAATGCTCTTCGATCATATGGCCGAGGTAGTGGACCGAGAACAGAAACCGCTTGATCCCTGCGAGCTTCGCTCGTTCCACTATGTGCTCGAGCATGGGTTTGCCAGCTACGGGGAGCATAGGTTTGGGACAGTTCTCGGTGAAGGGCCGGAGCCTGGTGCCTTTACCCCCGGCCATCACGACCATTAGATTGGTTCGCTCAAAATGCGCCTGCATCTCATGCCAGACATGCAGGCCGCGCAATTGCCGATTGCCATCGACAATCGGCAGCTGGTTAATTTTGTTGGCGGCCATGATCTGCAGTACGGCCTCCTGCGGCAGTTCCGGCGGAACAATCATGGGTTCGCGGTGAAGAATCTCCTCGACCGGACAGTCGAGTGTCAGGCCGCGCAGCAGGCCGCGGCGAATATCCCCATCCGTTACGGTCCCGACGAGCGCATCGTCGGCGCGCGTGACCAGAGCAATCTGCAGACCCGAGCGATCCAGCGAAGCAATCGCCTCTTTAATGCTTGCTTCGCAGTCGAGCAAGGCCTCGCGCCATTGTTGGATACCCATCAGTGTTCGATACCCATGGTCAATTCACCTCGCCGGTACTGGCGACTGCCTGGCAGTTCTCGGCTACGATATCGTGAAAGCGCTTGCGCAGGAGATTGTCGAGCGGGCAGTCGCTCAGCACGGCAAAGATCGCGTCCGTCGCTCCGCCACTGCCATAGGGGTTCGCGACGCCGGCGAGACTGCTGCGGAATTCGGCTGACAGGATGCAGGCAATCTGCGCGGCGATGGCGGTTCTTTTCGGAGCGCACCGAACGACGCTGGCTGCGGCCAGTCGACCGGCTTGCCGCTCGCCGATATCGACCGTCCCGATCCCGAAGCTGGGGGCCTCGAGCAGGCCACTGGACGAATTCCCGACCACACCATCGACATAGCGCAGCGCCGAAAGATAGCGGTGCTGCCCGAGCGAGCAATGCGCGACGGCATTGGCGCGGGTGGCGACATAATCCTCGATCCGGGCGATCAGCGCCCGCCCACCCGTGTCGGCATTGGGCAGGGTGAAAAGCAGATGCGTCTTCGGGCGCAGATCCAGCGCCGCGAGCAATTCATTCAATTGCGTGGCAGGATCGAGACCCGCGATGGTCTCGGGGTGATAGGTGACCAGCAGGCTCTCGGCGCCGAATTGCCAGCCCAGTGACCGTTCTAGCTCGGCGCGCGGCATCGCCTCAAGATCGGCGATCGCGTCGAGCCCCAGACCGCCGACCTCGAAGACCCTCGCGGGATCCTCGCCCAGCTGGACGACTCGGCGGCGATAGGGTTCGGCGGCGACGAAATGCAGATGCGCCATCTTGGTCACCGAATGACGGATCGCCTCGTCGAACGCGCCTTCGGTGGTTTCTCCGCCATGGAGATGCGCGATCGGGATCGATGCGAACAGTGCCGCTGCCGCTGCACCGAGGATCTCGAACCGGTCGCCCAGCAGCACCACGACGTCGGGATCGAGCCGGCGAAAGCTGTCGGCAAAACCGATCATGCCCAGCCCCGTCGCCTTGGTCACCCCGACCGCGCTGTCAGAACTCAGCAGCATGTCGAGCCGGTCGGCGATTGGAAAGCCGTCCGCTTCGATCTCGCTCACGGTCATGCCGAATTCGGGTGAAAGATGCGCGCCTGTGACCACCAGCTGCAACTCGGTAAGCTCGGATTCCTGCACCCGGCGGATCAGCCGCTTCAGCAGGCCGTATTCCGCCCTGGTGCCGGTGACGATGGCGATCTTCCTGGTCACAGTTCGATCTGCTCGTCGTCCTGATAGTCGCGCGTGGCCCGCGAACCGATCACCTCGTCCCACCGCATCGGCGAAATCCCGGTTCCTGGACGCTTGGTCCCCAGGTTCTCTTCGGTGAGTACATCGCCCTTTACGATGGCCTGCGCCGCGACGATCGATTTGCGCGCGATGGCGCGGTTGGGTAGCTCGCTGGGCGAAGGTGTCTTGAGTCCGTCGCCAGAAAGCGCCTTCTCGACGTTGCGGATGCCAGCGCACATCGCGCGCAATTCATCCGGCTCGAGGCTTGCGGCGTGGTCCGGCCCCGTCAGCGTCCGGTCGAGCGTGAAATGCTTCTCGATCACCGTAGCGCCCAGCGTGACGGCGGCGATCGGGATCTCGATGCCCAGCGTGTGATCCGAATAGCCGATCGGCGTCTCGAACTGTTCACCGATGGCGAGCATCGCCTTGAGGTTCACATCTTCGTAGGGCGTCGGATATTCGGTGTTGCAGTGCAGGATCGTGATGTTCGACCGCTCGATTCCGGCCGCTTCGAACACTTGCACGGCGTCCTGAATTTCGTCCATCGTGGCCATCCCGGTGGAAAGGATGACCGGCAGCGTGGTCGCGGCGAAACGGCGCAACAACGGCAGGTTGGTGAGTTCGCCCGAAGGCACCTTGATCCTGTCGAGCCCGAGTTCGAGGAGGAAATCGAGCGATCCCGGATCGAATGCCGTCGAAAAGAAGCCGATACCATGCGCTTCGCATGCTTCAATCAGCCGCACATGGGCCTCTTTTGACAATTCAAGCGCCTGGACCATCTCGAACTGGGTTTCGGCGTTGCCGGTGGAGGCGATCTGATAGGCTGCCTTCGCGGCATCGCGAGAGATGATCTTGCCCGCGTCAAAGGTCTGGAACTTAACGAGATCCGCACCGGCCTCGGCGGCAGCGGCGACCAGATCGACCGCGCGCTCGATCGAGCCGTTGTGATTGACCCCGGCTTCGGCGATGATGAGACAGCGGGTCATGCGCGCTTCCTCGCCGGAACGCCGACATAGACGCTGTCGGCGTCGCAATCCTGCACCACCACAGCGCCCGATCCGATCATCGTGTTTCGTCCTATCTGGCGGTGGGCCTCGGGGCTGCCCTGGTTGATCGCCGCGCCGGTCCCGACCCAGACACCTTCATGCAGATGCACATAGCCGGAAAGGTTCGCCCCCGGGGCGATATGGCAGAAGTCGTCCACGATCGAATCGTGGCAGATCGTTGAATTGAGATTGAAAACGCCAAATCTCCCCAGTGTGATCCTGCTCTCGAAGCGCGCTCCGGCGCAGATGATCGTCCCCTCCGATGCTTCCGCGACTTCCCGCTGTCTGTGACCGAAACTGGCCAGCGGATGGATCAGAGCCGGAAACTGGAAGGCGGGCCCAAAGGTATCGACGATCCTGCGTCGGATAGAAACGTCAGCGATGCCGATAGCGCAATCCGCCCCGGACTGGCGACTCAACTCTGGTTCCGCGATGACCCCGCCGAAATCCGAAAGATCGTCCGAACCGCCCTCGTCGCGGATGACAAACACCGGCGTGTAGCCGTTCGATATAGCCACATCGGCGGTCTCACGCGCGAAACCCGATGCGCCGAAAATGAAAATATCGGTCATCGTCCCGCTCCCGAAACCTTCGATCCGGCCTCCCGCTCGGTCATGAGCAATTCGGCAACCCGCCAATCAAGCATCGTGTCGATATCGGCCGAACTTTCTGCGTCCATGCAGAAGCCAAGCGTACCTTCGCCGACCAAGCTGCGGGTTTTGCGCAACCAGTCCGTCCGGACCCAATACATGGCTCCGTTGAGACTATAAAGACTCGCCAGATCCTGCCGTCGCGTCGCCTCCTCAAGACCAGCATAGGGAGCCAGCATTCCGTCCGAATCCTTGTGGAACATCCAGGACGGGTGCTCCTCGACCTCGCAGACCGATACTACCGAGGATGCCTCCCGCTCGGCCGCGAAGGACAGCAAGCCTTCGATCTGCGCTGCGCTACGCAAGGGCGAGGTAGGCTGGAGGAGGATGAGCGAGTCGTGCCCGGGCAAATGATTGATCGCATCGAGGACGGGGGCTATCCCCGGTGCGGTATCGGAGGCGAGTTCGGCCGGGCGCAAGAAGGGGGTTTCAGCCCCCCAATTGCGCGCCACTTCGGCGATCTCCTCGTCCTCGGTCGACACGACCACCCGCTCGACGCCCTTGGCAGCGAGAGCGGCTTGGATGGTCCAGGCAATCAGCGGCTTACCCGCGAGCTCGCGGATGTTCTTGCGCGGGATGCCCTTGGATCCCCGCGCGCGGGGATCAGCGCCAGGGTCATTGTCCGCTTCCGGGAGGGCCGACCAGGTTCGGGCTGCTGGGAATATTTATGATTCTCGCGGCAAGATCTTCCGCGCAAGCCAGATCGGCGCGCGGCGAATTGGCGAACATCGTGAGCCGGTGCATCAGCGTCCAGACCGGACGGGCCATCAGATCGGCATCATTGAGCGCTTCGAGCACCTGTTCGTGGACGACAACATCCGCCCGGTCGAGCAGCAGCGTACACAGCCAGTAATTGCTCGAGGCGTCCTGCGGCTCGCTCAGGAAGCGCAGCCCGTCGAGTTGCGCGAACGCCTCTTCATAACGCTGTGCCAACACCCTTTTGCGCGCGAGCATTTCGGGCACGCGTTCCAATTGCGCGCAGCCGAGCGCCGCATTGAGATTGGGCAGGCGATAATTGAAGCCGATTTCGTCATGGACGAAGTTCCAGCGGTGCGGGACGCGTGCCGTGGTGGTGAGGTGCTTGGCCCGCTTGGCAAGCACCGGGTCGTTGGTCAGGATCGCGCCTCCGCCGCCGGTGGTCATGACCTTGTTGCCATTGAAGCTGAGCGCGGCGATCAAGCCGAACTGGCCCGTATGCTTGCCTTTGTAGCTTGAACCGAGCGATTCCGCAGCATCTTCGACGAGGGGGATGTGCCAGCGCGCGCACAGAGCGACGAGCTCGTCGAGCTTGGCCGGGTGGCCAAAGGCATGCATCACGATCAGCGCGCCGATCCGCGCATCGCTCTGGCGATTGTAGCACTGATCCCCGCGCATTTCACAGGTCGCGGCAAGGTGCCTCTCCAAGGCAATCGGATCAACGGCGAGCGTTTCGGATTCGCTGTCGACGAAATGCGGCGTGGCGCCGGCGTAGGCGGTGGCGTTGGCAGTGGCGACGAAGGTCAGCGTTGGCATCAGGACTTCGTCGCCCGGCTTCACCCCGGCCAGCAGCAGCGCAATATGCAGCGCTGCAGTCCCATTCATCGTGGCCACGGCATGACCGACCCCAGTGAAAGCCGCCAGATCCTTCTCGAACCGGTCGACATAGGCGCCCACCGAGGAGACCCAGCCCGTCTCGATGCAATCGGCGACATAGGCCGCCTCGTTGCCGGCGAATTCGGGTTCATGCAGCGGGACAAAGCCGTCCCGGTCGCCGACGACCCGGCGAACCGTCTCGAGAATGGATTGGGCGGTGTCGCTCATGCCGGTGCCTTGAAGGCGCTTTCCATCAGATGTTGTAGGTGTCAGCTTTGTATTGCGACAGATTGCCGGGATCGGTGAACCATTCGATCGTCTCCTCGATTCCGCGGCCGAAGCCTTCGCGCGTGCCATATTCCGGCGACCATCCCGTCAGCTCGGCGGCCTTGTCGTTGGCGGCCCACAGGCGTTCGACCTCGCTCTTCTCGGGGCGCAGGCGCTGGTCGTCGCTGACGATCCGAACGTCGTGGCCCATCCGCTCGGCGATCAGCGCGGCGGTCTCTCCGATGGAGATCTCGTAGTTGCTGCCGATATTGATGACCTCACCCAGCGCGCGGTCCGACTGGGCCACCGCGCAAAAGCCGCGCACCGTATCAGAGACATAGTTGAAATCGCGGGTCGGGTGCGTCGCGCCCAAGCGAATTTCCCGCTTGCCGTTGGCGATCTGCGTGATGATCGTGGGGATCACCGCGCGCGCGGACTGGCGCGGGCCGTAGGTGTTGAACGGGCGGATGGTCGCCACCGGAGTCTCGAACGAGAGGTAGAAGCTCTGCGCGATCTGGTCCGCGCCGATCTTGCTCGCAGAATAAGGCGACTGGCCCTGCAACGGATGCTCTTCGGTGATCGGGACGAAGCGCGCGGTGCCGTAGACTTCGCTGGTGGAGGTGTGGACCACACGTTCGACGCCGAGGTCGCGCGCCGCCTGGACCACGTTGAGCGTGCCCTTGACGTTGGTGTCGACGTAGCTATCGGGCGAATGGTAGCTGAAGGGGATCGCGATCAGCGCGGCCAGATGCATCACCACGTCGCAATCTTGCATCGCGGTGCGCACGCCGTTGGGATCGCGGATGTCGCCTGCGAACACGTCGATCGCCTTCTTCACATTCTCGGGCGACTGGTCGAGCCAGCCCCAGCTGTTGAAGCTGTTGTAATAGACGAACGCGCGCACATCCGCGCCTAGCCCGACGAGGTGTTCGACCAGGTGCGATCCGATGAAGCCGTCGGCCCCGGTCACGAGAATGCGTTTGCTGGAAAGGTCCACGATTGCTCCGCCTCTTGAGGGTCAAATTGAACGCTGGGGACCCACATACCCTGCCGACCATGCCCTTAGTGTATTGCGCTCTGTCTGCAATCGCGATGCGACATTCTTTTGCCGTGAGAATCTTTCGAGCGGGGCCGACAAGCCAACGAGACCACGCCACCGGTGCTATCGTTATCCAGCTGGTGCAGACGCTCGCTCGGGAGATGTCCGGGGCTGACAAACGCGCCCTGCTTGCTGCCATTGGTGACGGTCGCTGGCCCACCGACCGGGAGCAAAGGAGGCCGAGACATGCTCAAATCGCTGGATCAGGCGCGCCTTGACCGCTAGGCCTGCGGTCCGAAAGTCTCGGGACGACCATTCCTGCCCGGGAAGCTTCTGATCGCCTCGGTGATAATTCGCCATTCCGAATGCCGCATTTCCCACCGAACCGCTCGGTTCCGGTTCACTTGAGAATCTCAAGCCGTAATGTTGAAGGTCATTGCATCAGGTTCGCTCCACTGGCTCCATTTACGGCTTCAAGAGGCCTCCGATGCGAAGAAAAGAACTTTATATGGCGCTTGATTGATCAGTAAGAAATGTACGGCCAATGCGAGACTGTCGGATTTATGAGCGTGTTGAAATGACCCCACTCTTGATCAAAGAACGCGCTCAAAGCCATGCGCGGGCAGGGCGTTCTCAAAAACGCGATCTCCCTTTATATCAGCCTGTTACCCTTGCGTGCAATTCAAAACACAATAAATGCTCGATGGCGATTCTGCATTTGCCGAGACACCTCGTTATGATGTTGAAATTCGTGGATGTTAACATCCACCCCGCGCCATGCCTGAGCTCGCAGGAGGCGAGGTCGTGATCGCTCCTGCCCTTTTCCTCAGCTTCCTCTCGCCTGAAATCTATTCGATCGCAGCACTGGCGCTCGCGAGCCTCATATTCATGCATCGAGGGTTCCGGGGCGGCCCCCCCCTCCCTGAGGGCAGCGGCTCCTTGTTGGCGGTCTTTCTGATCATGGCAATGCTCGCCGTCATCGGTCCGACATTCATCTATGGTGGATTCGGCCGAGATTTCGAGGCGTTTAAATTCTTTATTGCCGCAGCCATGTTTTTTGTAGGAATAAATTTAGGACTTGCGCCAAAGAAAGAAGCGCCAATATTAACGATATTCTTTTTGGTACTCACGGTTTATTACGCTACGCATTCCACTAATGAAAGCATTCTCAACCAGGATGCGCTTCTCTATCCTCCTGATAATAACCATACAGCTGCCATGGTGGCGGCTTTTCTTCCGCTCGTCGTGACTCGCACAAAAGGAAGGCTTCGTTTCATTTGTCTGGCCTTGCTGATTGCTCTGGCAGCTTTCGTTTCATCGCGGGCCCTGCTGGCTTTAACTGTGGTGAGTTTTGCGGTATCATTGGATGCTGTCAGAAAAAATCGCTTTATACTTGCAATATTTGTGGCGACTGCAGTCGCAATCCTCCTTGCTCGCGGCTTGAGCCTTGGCAATTTCTCCGATCAGCTCCGGCTGCAGATCATCCAAGTCAGCCTGGACTTCGCTCGAACAGGTGGAGCGCATGCGTTCAACTTCGGGGAGGCCGCCTTTACAAACTTCCTCAACGTCTACCCGATTTACCGGCGCCTCGAAATTCAGCACGCGCACAACATGCTTCTTCAGATATGGGCGGCCTATGGCGTTTTGCCTCTGTTGGCCCTCTTAGCCTTTCTTGCCAACGTGGCGCTTAAAGCACTGCGCCTTCGCAACCAATTAACGCTCCTGACTCTTGGCATCATCATAGGGATCGGGATGATTGAATCATTGATCACCGACATACGGGCATTTGGAACGATAATGTTTGCGCTCGGCTACTCTTATTCTCGTGGCCGTCCGATCGATGCCATGAATTTCAATTCACTTCGAAGAAGTGACACAGTGACAAGCCCAAAGGTTTCGCATTCATAGAGGGAACTCCAGGGCAACGGCCTTACTTCGCTTCTGTGGGCACTCCGGAAGTTTGCGATCGTGCGTGAATAAAATCACATCGTGCACCGCCTGTCCTGGAGTTGAGGTCGCAAGTCCATACAAGTCCTATCAAAGCCTTAGGGTCGATCTTCTAGGCACAGACATGGTCGGCTCATTGATTGACGCCGAGCAATCACGCCGAGCAAAGTTGCCGGTAAGCATCATCGTGAGCATCAGCCAATACGGACTGTGGAAAAAGCCGCCGACAACGTGACAGGCCCGACCGCCCAAGCTTCTTAGCCTTGTGCGGAGACCGCGCCAGGCTCAACACGGCAGCAGCGGCCTCATCGACATCGCTTGGCTCGACGATCAAGCCTGTGGATCCGCCTGAAACCACCTCCGGAATGCCACCCACCCCATAGGCTACCGCGGGCAAGCCACGGGCCTGCGCCTCCGCCAGAACGATTCCAAAAGTCTCTTCAGGCGAAAGATGGATCATTGCATGGGCACGGTCGAGAGCTGGATATACGTCGTTGAGGGCGCCGGCAAACTTGACTGTGCCGCCCAGCCCATTTCGATTGGCGAACCTCTCGAGCTCGGCGCGGCAGGCGCCCTCACCGACCAATTCTAGAGCAACGGGAGTTTCCGGAGCGATGCGGCGCAAGCGGACCATCATCTCGAGAACGGCCTTCTGCCCCTTGTCTCCGTTCATCATCCCAATGTTCACCAACCGGAAGGGGGTCAATGGCGAACGCTTGCGCCATAATTGCTCGAATGCCTGCACGTCCGAAAGAATACGCCACTCCGGAATCGTGCTGTTGTGTATCGTCCGCACCCGATCAGAATTTACGCCACTCTCCGCTAATTGTTCAGCTACAAAGTGAGAGACGGCAATAAATGGAAATGGCATAAAGCGCAGAAATCTCTCTTTACCGCTCCCAACAACCGTGTTGACATTCTTTACCTTCGATCCGCGGCCAGCAATCCAGCTCATGAGGCCAGCGTGGGCATTGAAGCTGTGAGCAACCACAAAATCCGGTTTTGCAAGCAGGCGTCTCAAGGCGCGCACGCCCGCTATCATTCGCAACGGGGTTCGATCATCGACTCTCAGGCCGGCAATCTCGTGATGGCGGAAACCATCCGCTTCAAGGCGCTCCTTCAAAGCCCCCCCGCCACTCGCGATCTCCACATGCCAGCCCTTGGCGCGCACCGCTCGAGCGATGGCATGCATGGATATACCAGGGCCCGCCAGTTTCATGTCGGAACGCACCAGCAGGACAGCTTTTCGACCCGTCATTGCAACCACAAATCGTCTTTCTTCGGTTTGGATATTGGACTCCGCAGCGTCAGTCGCGCCTTCCGCGCGCCGGCCGTGCCTGCCAGCGCTCACGGACGAACCGACTAGCATGGCTTGCGGTATTCTAATCCGTGGCCGCTGCAACCGTGCAGCAGCGAATTTGTGCTCAAACGCCTTCTGGTTTCGTCGTGCGGAGTATTGCTGCAGAGGCTGCCGAGTTCTGGCATTCGCCCGGCGACACGCTGCTGGCTTCACCGGGAGTTCCGGCTATAACGCGCCGAATGGAAAGCGAGAATTCGATCGGCGGCGGCCGGCCCCCCATGAAACCCCGACTGCTTTGCGTCGTTTACGGCGGTGGCCATTTTCGCGCTTGCGCTCCGGTGCTGGCAGAGTTGCATGATCGCGGTTGGCATGTTGACTTGCTCGCGTTGACAACCGCTTACCGCGATGCCGTTGCAGCCGACTTCGAGCCATGGCGGGTTCGCGATCTCCTGGCGGCGGGCGACGAGGAGATGCTTGCGCTCGGACGACGGCTCGCGTCCGCCTATCCATCAAACCCGCAAATTGATGTCGAAGAGACCGCTGCGTACCTGGCTTTCGGTTATGCCGACCTGGTAGCAGCACATGGTGAAGCAAGTGCCGCGGCGATCTATGCCGAACGGGGCCGCCAGGCGTTCGCGCCGCGAACCTTGGCAGCAAGGATAATCACCCGCGCAAGCCCCGACGTAATTCTGACCACGAATGCTCCGCGCGCGGAAAAGGCGACCATCGATGAAGCGCAGGCGCGTGGGATACCTGCGATCGTGCTCAACGATCTGATTGCCAGTCCGAGCAACTTCTGGCTGCACAATCCAGATTACGCCGATCGCATTCTGGTTCTCAACGACGCCGTCCGCGATCGGTTGATCGCTAGCGGACATTCGCCGGCCAAGGTGGTCGTGACCGGCAATCCAGCCTTTGCTTCCATGATCGCCTTGCGAGCAAAGCGCGGGTTG
This sequence comes from Erythrobacter sp. QSSC1-22B, assembly GCF_001678665.1. Lineage (GTDB taxonomy): Bacteria > Pseudomonadota > Alphaproteobacteria > Sphingomonadales > Sphingomonadaceae > Qipengyuania. The sequence goes on along the minus strand of NZ_LZRP01000002.1, from coordinate 237,685 downwards.
AATTCTGGAACTCGCCCAACGGCTGTGCTTTTCGCGTCGCAGGTTTTGGTGAAAGGTGAATTGCGGCTGGCCCAAGATACCCAGAATGCCCTCCATGCCTTAGCGCGCCGTCGACCCGAATGGCGCGTGCACGTCAGACTGCATCCATCGGAGTCGAACCAGACCGATTGGATCGCCGCCCCGCTCGTCCACCTGACCGGCCTTGGATTAGAGCAAGAATTGGAATTGTGTGATGTCCTTGTCACCCATGGATCAACAGTGGCGATTGAAGCGGCATTGGCCGGCATTCCGGTAGTGCAGCAATTGGGGTCGCAATTGGCAGCGGAAACGCGTTTTGACCTGCTCGGAATCGCTGTGGCATCGACCACGCCCGACGATCTGGAGCGCGCCATCCAAATCGCTTTGGGCAAACCTCCGTTAGGGGGTGTGGCTATGCCACATGACCCCACCACGCGCGTAGCCGATGAAATTTCGAGGGTGTTCGATGCCGTCTGAAAAGTCAGTCTTGCTCGTGCGTTCGGACCTGAATCTCGCAGGGCCGGCAATTCTGATTCACGCGACCGCATTGGCACTCCGGGACACAGGGTGGTCCGTCGAGTTGGCCACTGGAGGCGGGGCACTCGTCGAGCGGTTCGAGACCGATGGGTTCGTTCACCACACGGTACCGGGGCTCGCGAGAGCGGATCGCGGGCCGGCCGCAATAGTTTCCGGAATACTTGACCTGCGCGGCATCGCGGGCCGCGGACGAACACAAGTGATACATAGCTTCAACGCCCAAGCGGGCTTTGTGGCCTGGCTCGCCGTTGTTGGCCTGAAAGCCAAGGTCATCAACACCGTGCTCGGGGCAGGCAAGGAGCGGGTGCTGCCTTGGATGCCATTTGATTTTATTGCGGTATCGGGCTTCGTCCGCCGTGCGCTCGTCGATGCAGGGGTTGCCCCGCACCGGATCAATGTCATTTACAACGCGCTGTTGTCCGAAAACCAAGTGTTCGACGACGGCCAGTTCGTCGCTGCATGGGCAGCGCGCGAACCGACGCATGCGTTTCGAGTCGTGTCAGTCGCGATGATGAACGGCGACAAGGGCCACCAGGCGGTCCTCGAAGCGCTGACTTATATCCGACGCAAGGATCCCTCAACGCCGATTCGCGTCGAATTCGTTGGCGATGGCGCCCGCCGCCCCCAGCTTGAACAATTTGCTGCAGACAATGGCCTTACAGACCTCGTCTCATTCGCTGGAGCCGCCGCCGACGTCTATCCCTATCTTGATCGCGCCCACGCCATGATCCACCTGTCCCGTCAGGAAACCTTCGGAATGGTCTTGGCCGAAGCTCAGGCCCGTGGCCTCCCAGTGGTAGCATATGCCATTGGAGGAATCCCGGAAGTCGTCGTTGACGGTGCAGCGGGCATTCTCGTCCCCGACGGCGATGTCGCCGCCGCCGCAGAGAGCATGATGGCCTTGGCCGCTGATCGCAACTGGGCTCAGTCCATGGGACGTGCCGGACTGGAGCGATGCCGCGACACGTTCATGCAATGGCACCTCGCTGAAAATCTTGAGGCTGCCTATCGCCAATCTTGATCGCAATTGTCGCCAAAACCATTCTAGCGTCGGTTCGATACCGCTCCCTGCACAGTCAATGCCTTGGCGCCGGACCCGAAGCCGAGGCGCGATTACACTTTATGTCTTTTCAGACCATCCTCGAGGAAGACAATGATGAGAACCTCTTTTCAGACGACCCATCGGAGCAATGATGAGATGGCGATCGGGACACGAAACCGAATACGCATGGGAGATGCGCTGATTTCGCGCCTTATTTTCGGAACGGCCCAATTGTTTCGGGCGGGCCTTTCGCCCCATCGTCAAGTTTTGCTGGAAACGGCATACGAGCAGGGAATGACGCATTTCGACACCGCGCCTCTTTACGGTGCAGGTGTTTCGGAAAGAGAGCTGGGCCGGTTTTTAGCATCTAAACCTGAAGCGACGGTCACGACAAAAGTCGGCCTCTACTTCCCGGGCGGCGCAGACCAGATTGAGGCGCTGATTGCGCTCCGCAAGGGCCTGGGGCGAAGGTTTCGGCCTTTGTCTCGAAGTATCGAGAATATGGACCTCGAACATGCGAAGCGATCCTTCGAAGGCAGCCTGCGGCGGCTGCGCCGAGAACGCGTAGAATTGCTGATGCTCCATGAACCGATTGCCGGACAGTTCGAACGCGACGACTGGCAATCCTGGCTTGAAGCGGAAAAATCAAGCGGGCGAATTGGAGATTATGGGATCGCAGTTGCGCCAGAAAGGCTAGAAACTTTTCTTGCCTCGGGAGAGGGGCCGCTAGGTATCACGCAAGTTCATGACAGTCTCGACGGCCGAGAGGCCGAACCACTGCTCAGTCATGGCCTGCCGCTACAAATCACGTTCGGTTACATCGGAAGTGCGGTCAAAGCGGGAAGGACCGATGTGGTCGATTCACTTTGCCGTGCAATGCAGCGAAACCGCGATGGAGCCATTGTCGTCAGCACGCGTCATGTCGATCGCGTGCTCACAATGGGCCGCGCGCTCCGAAGGTTTGAAACTTCGTTGATAGATTAATGCGGCGCTGTTTGAGCGGTAGGGCCCTTCCCAAACGGAAATTGCCTTCTGCGAACCAACCTCGAACAGATTCGTGAAAAGCGACTTTCGGGTGCACCGGCAAAACAAGCGTAGAAGGCGTTTCTGTGGGCGTTCGCCAAGTGAGATTGCGACGCGGCCCCGTCGCAATCTCACCAGACCATCAACCCGAATGCAAGTCCGACCCGACCGCCGGTTGAATCGCGCGCCGTGGAACCGGCGAATCCCTCGGATAAATACAGCTTGGGCGCAACCCGCGCGGTGACGGTGCCGGCAAAACCCTGTTCGCCGCGATAAGTCGACGCGTTCATGCTGACCGAGGCCGTGCTGTCAGGCACGATCATCGTACCGCCAAACGCCATTGCCGCCGCGATACCGCCGCGTGTTACCTGGTCGAGATCGTTGAGTCGAAAGTTGACACCAGCAGCCCGCTCTCGAGCAAGCCGACCCGATCGCCCAGCGCGCCGAACTGAGCGTCGGTGACCGCGGCGATGTGGGTCATAGATAGCCGCACGCTATCGATGGCACCGGCGGTTGCGACCGCCTGCCTGCCAAGCGTCCCGTTGGCATCGACGGTCACCACATCGACCGGTCCCACCTGTGCTGCGGTGCTGCGGTGCTGGCGGCAATGTCGCCGATACGCACCGACGAACCGGTGCCCCCCAATGTGACCTGGTTGGCCGGAGTGGTGGTCGCATTGGCACCGATGGCGGTTGAACCTGCTTGCGCGGCCTGTGCCTTTGAGCAGAGCGCTGTGGGATTGGTCGCCGCGGTGTTGGCTACTGCGGTCGACAACAGCTGGGTCGCCTGAGCGAGCTGACCGACCGCCGTGGAGTTGGTCCCAGTCGCCTGCGCGGTCTGGCCGAAGGCAACCCCTTGCGGACCGGCCTGGGCGCCGGTCCCGAACGCCGCCGATTTGGCCCCGAAGGCATTGGCCGCGCGGCCCAAGGCGGTCGCGCTGGCTGAGCGACCGACCGCGGTCGCAAAATTGGCATTGGCCACCGCGCCCGCGCCGACAGCCGTCGAGTTGTTGACCAGAGCCTGGGCCGAGGCGCCGAAGGAGGAGTCGTTGATACCCTGCGCTTTGGCCGTATAGACTGGTGCTGTTGCGTTTTCCTGCGTTGCGTTCGTGAATATGCCGATCCCAATCGCATTGGCGCCACTCGCCCGCGCATCGTCCCCCAGCGCCATGGCCCGCAAACCGGTCGCCTGCGCGCCGAGAAAATCTCCATCGTCCATCCCCGCCAATCGCCAGAGAAGCACCACCGCCCGCAAGACTGACGTTGCCGATCGCCACCGCATTCGCAGCGCTGGCCTCCGACGAGCTGCCGCTCGCGATCGCATTGTTCCCCGAGGCCAACGCGTTCACCCCGACCGCCAGGGCGTTCTGGCCGGAGACATGGGCAGTGGCACCCAGCGCGGTGCCGCCGCTTGCGCTCACTTCGGCGCGCCCGCCAATGGCCGTGGCATTGCTCGTCGCGCTCACCTGGGCCCCGGGTGTGTCAAAGGCGAAGCCCGAGCCGGGCCGCGCGGTGGTGCCGATGGCCACGGTTTTCGCGCCGATCGCCACCGCGTTCGCCCCCATCGCCACCGCCGAACCGATGCCGACGTTAGCGGTGTCGCGGTGCCGCTGAAACGGGCGATGGCGGTGTTGCCGATGCCGACGGCATTGTCCGAAACAATCGTATCGACCCCTATCGCCACGGTTCCGAACAGCTTTGCGATCGTGCTGGGGCCGATTGCCTGTGCGTTCTGACCCAGCGCCACCCCGCCTGCCTGCAAGGCGATGGCATTTTCGCCACCCGCGAAGGCACCGGTTGCGCTCGATGTCGCGCTGCGACCGACCGCAACCGCTCCGATCGCCGTAGCAGAAGCCGACTGACCCTTCGCGACCGATGCGGACGCCGAAGCCGAGGCCGATTGACCCACCGCCAGAGAGTTGATGCCCGTGGCCTGGGCATTGTGGCCGACGGCGGCGGAATCGCTGCCGCTGGCCGTGGAAATCCTGCCGATGGCGATGGTGCGATCGGCCGATGCGGTGGAATTGCTGCCCAGCGCGGTAGAAAAGGCGCCGGTCGCCTGCGCGTTCACTCCGCAGGCGGTCGAGGTATCGTCGTTGTTGGAATTGGCACCGCCGTCATTGTCGGTCGCGGCATCGACCACGCCGTCATTGTCGCGGTCGAGCAAACAGTCGTCTGCAGCCGCAACATCGGGCTGTAGGGCGAGCGTCAGCGCGGAGGCGCCGGAGAGTGCGGTCAAATTCGTTGTGCGATTGAAATAGGTCGGTTTTGGCATCCTCCTGTGGCTGCACGGAGGAAAGACGAAAGCGTCGGCCGCGCAGCGTTTTAAAGCATGCTGATTGCGACTCCAGACAAAGTCGATTGCGCGACTCGCCGCCTGTTTTCTATGACAGACGGTACTGTTCGGCGAACCTTTTCCAATATCTATCTGGTCAGGCAAGAAGCCAGTTGCAGGTCGACCCGCTAGACGCACCTTTACAATCGAGGGGGATGGGCCACGCGCTAGCCCGCATTGGTGCCGGCACCGGACAAGGTCCACTGCCCGTTAGCGATGGAAGGTTGCGTTCAATCCGATGCTCGTGCAGAGCGCCGGCAACAAGCGAAAGCGCAACGCACTTTACGATGTGCGGCCGCGGTGCCCGGAGCGTCGAGCATTTTTCAAGCCGATGGCTCGGCAATCTTGGAAGGGGCTCGCGAAGCCGCCAGAGTTTCCCCATGAGCAAAAAATGGTCTGAGTTGTGGTCTTTGGGAGCAGGAGCTTGCTTATCCTCAATTGCCAACCAGTCCGATCTCGGTGTCGGATTGACGCATTGGATGCCGCTGCCGATTGCGGCGCAAGGATAGACGAATGACGGCGACGATGAAATTGGTGCTAATTACGGCAGATCCGCGGCTCGCCTCGCTCTCGGAGAGGGCTGGCGTCGGGCGAATCATGGTCGATATCGAGCGAATGGGCAAATTCGAACGACAGAAATGTCGTGACACCTGGATCAGCAAGCACGAGCTGAGCGATGTGCGCCCGGTCGCCAATGTCCTAACCTCGGCCGATTTGATGGTTCGAATCAACCCCATCCACGAGGGGTCCCAGGGTGAGATCGATGTTGCGATCGAGGGCGGAGCACAGTCTATAATGCTGCCCATGTTTACCGATCCGTCGGAAGTCGAATCGATAGGTCGAATGATCAATTCCCGATGTGGCTTTATCCCCCTGATTGAAACAGGCGCAGCACTCGACGCGATAGACGAAATCGCATCCCAGTCTACAGTCACGGAAGTGTTTATTGGTTTGAACGACCTGCACCTTTCACTTGGCCTGGAATTTATGTTCGAGCCGCTCGTGAACGGGATGCTGGAAAAGGCATGCGAGATCCTTTCGCGTACCAACAAGCCGTATGGGTTCGGAGGTATCGCCCGCGTCGGCGAGGGCGATCTCGATGCCGAGCTTATTATGCAGCGGCACGCGCACCTAGGCTCGACCCGTGTCAATTTGTCCCGAACATTCGCCCGGTCCGAGATGGCTGGGGTGGCCGACGGCGATGACACCGCGATTGGATCGGAGGTCGCTAGACTGCTCAGCGTCTATGAAGAGGCAAAGCACGACGATGCCTTGGAAAGAATGCGAATTCATGCGCTGATCGAAGACCAGCTTGCAAACATTATCGCACGTCTGCCGAACATAGCCTAAGCCGTGTTGAAACGTTCCTTTGATATTCTGATGAGTGCTGCGGGGCTGATTGCTTTGTCGCTCCCCATTCTTGTGATGGTCGTATGGGTGCGGCTTGATAGTGAGGGCCCCGGCCTTTTCGGGCAGAGTCGCGTCGGCGAAGATGGTAAGATATTCAAGATCTACAAAATGCGGACCATGGTTGCTGATGCGGAGAAATTGGGCGATTACTCGACCCAACCGTCTGACCCACGTATCACCCGAGCCGGCGCACTGCTTCGCCGCACAAGCCTGGATGAGCTGCCCCAGCTTTTTAATGTCCTGCGGGGCGACATGAGTCTTGTCGGCCCCAGGCCCGATACACCTCACCAGCAAGCGAATTACAGTGCAGGCGACTGGCAGAAACGTATCAGTGTTCGGCCCGGCATCACTGGCTTGGCGCAAGCTCGATTGCGGTCTTCCGCCACGGCCGAGGAACGGCTCGCGCTTGACCTTGCATACGTGGATAGGCCTACATTTGGGTGCGATCTCATTATCCTGTGGGAGACCGCTCGAACTTTATTTCATCGTAAGGTGACTTAGTCATGTGCGGTATCTCCGGAATATGGTCATTTACCGGTCGGTCGATTCCGATTGATCGGGCGGCAGCGATGTCGCATGCGCAGTCTCACCGAGGTCCGGACGGCAATGGGTTTTTCTGCAACGGCCAGTTGATGCTCTCCAACCAACGGCTCGCGATCATCGATCCCGACCACGGAGACCAACCCTTTCTCTCCGATGACGGAGCTGTGGCGCTGGTTCAGAACGGAGAGATATTCAACTTCATCGAACTTGCCGCAGAGCTTGCTGAAGCTGGCATCCGGTGCAGGACAAATTCGGATACTGAAGTCATCTTGCGCGCCTACCTTCACTGGGGCACCGATTTCGTATCGAAACTGAATGGAATGTTCGCGATCGCTATTTGGGACAGCCGCGACCAAACCCTGCGACTCTACCGTGATAGGATCGGCGTCAAACCACTTTTTATCCATCACGATAGTGACGGCATCATCTTTGCTTCTGAGATCAAGTCGATCCTCGCAGGAGGGGTCGTACCGCGTCTTGATTGCCAGGCCCTCGATCTCTTTCTGACCTTCAACTACGTCCCGCCGCCCAGAACGGCGTTTGCAGGTATCCACCATCTTTCGCCAGGCTGCATGGTGGAAATACGCAAGGGCGAACCCGTGCGAGAGCGGCGCTGGTGGTCGCTCATCGAGCGCGATCTGGTCCATCAGGACGAAGCGACTTGGTCAAGTGATTTTCTTGAGCTGTTCGACGATGCCGTCAAGCTCAGGCTGCGAGCCGATGTGCCGTTTGGCGCTTTTCTGTCAGGAGGTGTAGACTCTTCGAGCGTCGTGGGCTTGATGGCCCGTCACATGGACCGGCCGGTCAAGACATTCTCAATCGGATTTACTGATCCGCGCTTCGACGAATCGGCCTTCGCCCGCCAGGCCGCGAAACGATTCCATACCGATCATGTCGAACAGATCGTTGATCCCGACCTGATGAAACTCTGGCCCCAGGTCATCTGGCATCTCGATCAGCCTCACGGCGATGTCTCCTTTCTTCCTACCTATCGAGTCGCCGAACTGGCCGGCGAGCATGTCAAAATGGTCTTGACTGGTGATGGCGGAGACGAACTTTTTGCCGGCTATGATAAACACAAGAACTTCTTTGCCGAGCGCCCCCCGGAGGAGAGTGAAACGAGTTTCAGGGCCGCCTATCTGGCAAACATCTCTCTTTTCTCGCCGCAAGAGAAACGCCTTCTCTACAGGCCGGAATTTTCGCGGGCCGTTGATTCAGACGCTCCAGCCAGTATCCTGTCCACTCACTTTACTGAAACTGCGCATTGGGATCGCCTCAATCAGGCGCTGAATATCGATATGCAGTTGCTCCTTCCCGGCAACAATCTGGTGAAGCCCGATAGGATGGGCATGGCCGTGGGTGTCGAAGCCCGTACTCCCATGCTGGACTACCGGATGATGGAGTTCGCCTTTACCATGCCAGGTGCCCTTAAGCTGAAGGACGGCGAGACCAAATATGTCTTTAAGAAAGCCGTCGCACCTTTGATCGGAAAAGAACTCGCCTATCGTAAGAAGCAGATGTTTACAGTGCCGATCGGTGAGTGGTTCAGAGACCATCTCGGTGCCCAGGCGAGAAGCACACTACTGGATAGTGGATCGTTGGTTGGCGAGCTTTTCGAAACGTCGAGAATGAAGCATTATTTGGACAGCCACATTTCACGGTCCAAAGACTATACGCGCGAGATCCGCGCGTTAATGGCCATCGAGATATGGGCGCGCGCCTATCTCAATGGTGATCCACACGAAAATAATGCCTGAGAGTCCGGTAACTTGAAACGGAGTGACAGAAGGCAACTGGAGCGGTTTTCCGAGTCCGCCTGTATAAGCGGAGAGATCGCGGCCAACTTTGACTTCTCCAATTGGCCGTTGCGCACGTTCCTTGGAAGAGCAGAGCGTTTTGGATTCCCCACATCAGCCGGAGAATTCGTGCTTTGAGCATACGGTCATCGCGGCTGATGAGCTCCACCGCTTTGCTGTTGGCCATCACAATCCTTTCGAAGGCAATCGCATTCGTGCGAGAATTGATCTTGCTGGAAAACGTCGGGGTTGGCAGCCAGCTCGATGCCTTCCTTGTCATCTTCGGCTTGGTTACCATCGTGACAGGTGCTCTGGGCATTTGCATTGTGACCAGCCTAACTTCCATGGCACAGTTGCATAAAGGCCGCGAGGCGCTCACGCGCCTGATGCGGGAAGGTTTTGCAGTAGGCGGCTTAGTCGGGATCGCCGCGTTAGGCGTCGCCTTGGCATACGCCTGGATCGTGGGTGAGAATGATGCCACAGTTTGGCGTCTAGCCTTGATTCTTCCGTGGATCGCGCCTTTTGCCGTTGTTGCGGAATATCAAGTCGCCATATTCCTGTCTCGAGGACGGCGGACACCCGTAATAGCGGGCAATATTATCGTTTCCTTGCCATTAATTTTTGTTCTTTTAATTTGTGACCTCAGCATATTTGAATATTCCTTTGGTCTCGTTGCCGGTTTTATTTTGCGCGCACTTATCTTCACATTCCTTATTATCAAGAATGAGACGTGGGAGGTTTTGTCACCGATTAAAACGCATTTGTTCAGCCAACGGTTGTGGCCAACTTTGGCTGGAGGATCCTCAATGCTGGCGGTCGGGATTATCTATGTTACCGCTCAAATGTTCGCTCGTCAGCTTGGAGACGGCCAAGCTACTATAGTCGGCTATGGATTGAAGGTACCGTTGTTCATGCTGACAACGGTTTGGTTCGTCTTGGGAACTGGCTATTTTGCCGGCTTGATGACGCATGGCACGAACGATGCAACGCGGCGGATTGCAAGATTTTCGGCAGTCAATTTGGCTCTTTTTTTGATCGCGCTAGTGGGGGTCATATCCTTAAATTATTTTACCTTCGATGTTGGCAATGCAGTCCTCGCAAATTCTGAAATTACATTCGTCCTAGCCCAAAGCCTGCCATATCTCCCGATAATTGTATTCGTTCCGATTATTGAAATGGTTCAGAGACTCGCGGCGACGACGCATAATCACAGATTTGTAGTTTATGTAGCTTGTTCAATACTTTCTAGCGGTCTACTTTGTCAGATAATAGCGATTCAGACACAAATTATCATTTGGATTAAGATATCACCGGCAATTGCAGCTGGCGCAGGGTTCCTTACCGCACTTGTTGTTCTAGCAAAAATACGCGAGCCGATGGTTGGAAAAGAGCAGGCCAACTAGAGTGTTGTCCGATCACTTTGCCAGTCCTCGTTTACCTTTGAGTAAATCGTGCGATACACTTTGGCTAGGGCCGCAATCAGCCTGGTTTAACCAGCTGTGCGGCCGACTGCGTTTGTCGTCTGTCCGCCGTGCACCACACGGAGGACGACATTCATGACCCATATCCGTCGTATCCGCCCGCTTGCCGGCCTCGCCGGCGCAACCGCACTGGCGCTGAGGCTGTTCGCGCTCCAGCCGGGCAGTGCCGCCGCCGACGACTGCCTGCTCGACACCAACAACGACGGCAATGCCGACAGCAATGTCGATGCCGACTTCGGTGCGGATTCGGGCGGCGTAGACAGCCGGCTGGCGAGCGGTAGCGGGGCCGTGGCGGCCGGCTCAAACGTAGTCACCGTCGGAAGCGGCACCGGCGCCACCGGGAGCGCATCGACCGCAATCGGCACCAAACCACAGGCCAACCAATTCGTTTCAACCGCTATCGGCGCTTTTTCGAGTTCGACCGGCACCCAGTCAGCGGCTTTGGGGGGCGGAGCGGACGCTACCGCCACAGCATCGACCGCTGTCGGGATCAATGCGCAGGCAACCGGCCTGGGCTCCGTGGCGCTGGGCAGCGGCAACACCGGCGTGCTTGCCTCCGGGGTCGGATCGATCCCGATCGGCGGCGAAGAGGGATTCAACCTTGCCGCAAAAGCCACCGCGGCCCGGGCCATTGCCATCGGCACCGGCACCGTTGCCAACACAGCCGGGGCGATTGCGATTGGCGACGATGGCGACGATGGCGACGCGCTCGGGGCGCAGGCGACCGGTTTGCAGAGCACCACACTCGGGACCGACGCGCTCGCCACCGGAGAGGAATCGATCAGCTTCGGTTATGGCGCACGGGCGACCAACACCGAAACCACCTCGCTAGGCGAAAGCGCCATCGCCTCGGGCATCGGCGCGATCGCGCTGGGCAACAACGCCTCGGCAACCCGAGACCCGCGCGCACGCGCTCGGGCGCAATTCGGTGGCTTCGGCAACCACCGCGACGGCGGTCGGCGCCCTGTCGCAGGCGACCGGCATTTACTCGGTGGCGCTCGGCGGCGGTGCCAACAGCCTTGATTCCGCCAATGCCAGCGGCTCCTATTCCATCGCCATCGCCATCGCCATCGCCATCGGCGGCGGCGTCAGCGGCAAGGCCGGGGCCGAAGCCAGCGGTTCAGATTCGATTGCTGTTGGCAACGCCAGCCTTGCGTGCGGCGATGGGGATCGGCGTATTCACGAACGCAACGCAGGAGAACGCAACAGCACTGGGCTATAAGGCCGAAGCGCAAGGTATCAACGCCTCCTCCTTTGGCGCCTCGGCCCAGGCACTGGTCAACAACTCGACCGCCGTTGGCTCGGGCGCTGTGGCCAATGCCAATTTTGCGACCGCGGTCGGTCGCTCGGCTAACGCGACGGGCGACAGCGCGACCGCCCTAGGCCGCGCGGCCAATGCCTTCGGGGCCAACTCGGCTGCTTTCGGCACCGGCGCCCAAGCCGGACCGCAAGGGGTTGACTTCGGCCAGACCGCGCAGGCGACCGGGACCAACTCCACGGCGCTCGGTCAGCTCGCTCGGGCGACCCAGTTGTTGTCGACCGCAGTAGGCAACACCGCCCAGGCCACGGCGACCAATGCCACAGCGCTCGGCTCAAAGGCACAGGCCGCGCAGGCAGGTTCAACCGCCATCGGTGCCAATGCGACCACCACTGCAGCCAACCAGGTCACATTGGGGGGCACCGACTCGTCGGTGCGTATCCGCGATATTGCCGCCAGCACCGCAGCGCAGGTGGGACCGGTCGATGTGGTGACCGTCGATGCCAACGGGACGCTTGGCAGGCAGGCGGTCGCAACCGCCGGTGCCGTCGATAGCGTGCGGCTATCTATGAAACACATCGCCGCGGTCACCGACGCCCAGTTCAGCGCGCTTTCGGGTCAGGTTTCCGCGCTATCTGGACAAGCTAACACTCTATTCGACCTTGCTGGCACCACAGACCGAGATGCCCAACGGGGTATTGCCTCGATCACAGCTGGTGCGCACCCGCACTTCCCGAGCGAAGCTGGCAAAACTAGCTACGCATCAAATGTAGCGGCTTATCGTGGAGAAGTAGGCTTTTCAGCTGGCCTTATGCATCGGCTCGAAGGCGACTTCGCAATTACCGCGGGCGTAAGTTACGCGGGCGGCAATTCGACTGCCGTGCGTGCAGGCGTCGCCGGGGAGTTCTAACACTCGGCCAAGAGGGCGGTGAAATGCCGCCCTCTTGCTCCTCAAATGCTCGGCTTCAAAAACCGTTTGGCAGGGCTGCGCTAAAACCAGTCTTCCAAAGCCAACAACACTACCGGTAGGAGACAGCCTCAAGTGGCGAACCTATCGGGCAGCAGTTATGGGAAGCAAACCGGTATCGTGAGAAAAAATCAACAAAACAAGAGGCAGTTGGCGGAGACGGAGAGGGGGCCACTGACTTGGTGCGGCGGTACGGCGTGTCGGTGGCAATGATCTAAAATGAAAACCGAAGTATGGCAGGTTGGGAGGTGTCCGAGGTCCGGCGTCTGAGGGAGGACGAGAACGCGAAGCGAGGAGCTGTGGTTCATCTCCAGGACTGCATAGATGAGCGACCGGCGGGCGTGCTGGGTCATCGATGCCGATCGCAAGAGTGTACGGCTATCATTCCACCAAGAACGATAATCTCGGTCCACTTGAGAAGCTACGCGAGCTGGCGAACCAGCGTCTCTACCATGAGGATGGGGTGGTGGTCAGACGGCGACGCAGGCGCAAGCGTATTGTCGGGACCAGGGCGCCGGCTGCCGCTCTTGCCTCGCCGAACCAGCGTTCGAGCCTCAACTTCGTTTGTGATCAGATGGCCTCTGAGCGACAGCTACGCGTGCTCAACATCGTCGATGATGTGACCTAAGAGTGACTGCGAGCGGGCGCCGGACACCTCGATCTCCGGTCGCAGGGCTGTGCGCGAAATAATCGAGCTGAATCCGCGGCGTGGCGAGCCCGGCATGATCGTCAGCGACAACGGTACGGCGCTCAACAGCATTGCGGTGCTGGCATGGGAAGATCGGTGGAGATTGGCATTATTTCGCACCGGAAAAGCCAATGTAGAACGGCTTCCGCAGAAGTTTTAACGGCCGGATTCGCGATGAACTGCTGAACGAGATGCAGTTCCTCAGTCTTTCTAATGCCCACGTCGAGATCGCGGCTTGGGTCGAGGATTACAACCGGGAGAACCGTGCTCGTCTCTTGGCTACGCAACTTCAGCGGAGTTCGCCGCCAAGATGAATAAGCAATTGTGGTTCGCAACGCCCATTGCTTCAACCGCGATCATGCGCAACCAAGCCGTCCGGCTCCTAATCCCAGGTGGAGGATAGCTCGGGGTCACGTCACCGCCTCCGCCACCGACCCGCGTGATGCGACTGCAAAAACAATAAGATGTGTTCTCGTAACCGAGAGTTTACTATCACGATAGCGACCTATCCTGAACGGGAAACTTATTGGATCGAGACCTTCAGCGGCACGATCGCTGCATTGGCCACTCCTAACTCAACCTCACCCACCCTTGATCGAGCCAGATAAAGCGAGCCGACCGGGCCATGCTTGGCCCTCTACCTAAAATCAATCGTTCCTTCTGCGGGTTATCTATCAATCCGGCGTCGAGGGTGATTTCGATCCCCTGTCCCTCCACATGAACGAGAGTGAGTTCGGAACCTGTGTCAGGATGATGCCCATTGGTAGTAGCGGCCACGTCTGCAATAACACAATTGCGCCTAATACTGCCAGTCTGGTTAACTAGCTGGATTAGCCCCGATGATCCAGAATTGAATGTTACCGGAATAGTAAAGTTGTCGTCGGGGACCGAGACAGTCAGGGGAAGCAGGTAAACCCCTTTCTTAATGCCTTCACTGTTTGTCCAATCGATACTAGCATCCCGATAAATAAATGTGCCCGGAATTGCGAGAACCGGCCGCGCATGAGGCGACCGATTACCGCCAACGAACGCGCGGGAACCTGCGAGATTGTAGATTCCCCCATGCAAATTGAGCGTACAGTCGAACCCGAAGTCGCCCGTGTGCCAATTATCGCATTTAGCTATGACGGCATCTGGTTCTTTGGTGACGAAGTCAGTTCGTATCGCATGAAGTTGGGAGTTTCGCCCGTCATAACTGCCCTCAAGGCTGACCCTTGAGTTGGGCCCGCCATTTAACTCACAAATGCCTCGATTTGTCAGGCTTTGTGTGACTCTCATTCTCATAAAAATAGACGCCATCGAGCCCGGTCCGACCGCAATATGGCCTATTTCGTGACTCGAATTTGGTGCCGCCATTTGTGCAAATGAACCGAAGTACGTCTGCAGATCCACTTTACTACCGTTAGCATCAGTATCTACGCACTCAAGAAAACCTCCTGCCTCTGCAAGAAGCCCGATAGATGCACCCTTAGACCCATCAACCTGCATTTTGCGAAGGTGAACATAAGTTCCCCGGTGAGCAGTGATCAGTGTATTGCAGCGAGCGCCTGCCTCCACTTTACCGCCCCAAATGGCAATGGAACCGGAATGCCCAGTGCAGTAAATCCCATAAGCGTATCCGTTTTTCCCTGCTTGGATCACAGTATTTGGATCTAACTTCAGGACCAGCGAACCTATGAGCCCCTCTGCCTCCTGGGAAGTTCTTCTACCAGACCTCAGTTGGTCGATGTAAATGACTGCGGGCCGATCCAAGGATTGAGGCGCTCGTGAGCTCGTGGAATAAATGCCCGGTCCGATGTCAATTTGGACGCTAAGGTCGACAAGCTCGGGCAGACTATCTAGGGCGCGTTGAGGTGTCTTGAATGCTGTGGTTGGAGAAACACCGTCTCCTACCGTATCATTCCCATCGATACGGACATAAACCGTCTGCGCCTCGCTGTTTCCCATCCTCTGGGCTTCCTTGGGTTGGAACAGGTCCTCGGTCAAAAGCCGCCCGGCAAAGCCACTGACGAAAGTGCCCGCGATAACCGGCAGACCTAGGAAGTTGCGGCGAGGGATCATTGTCTATCGGCTGCGTTCAATATGATCCTGTCACTTATCTTAGTTTTTTGGGGCCGCAACCTGCGTCGCCAATTTAGCAGAGGTATGAAAGCCAGCTTCCGGTACTCAGTAGTGCGTCTCATCAGGCATTGCCGGAGGATTGCATTCCCCTGCCGCTTTGTCCTCGTATGTCTCTCGTCAGCCAGATTGCCCCAAGCGCCAACAAAGCCATAATCGTCGGCGTTCGTGCCGGATAATCAGTAACGCTTGCTCCAAGAACGAGGGCCACAATGATCGATCCTACTCTGGCGAGAGGCTTGGAACCTGCAGATCTCTGATCCGAGAACCAAGCGTTGAAACTCCGAAGAACGAACCAAACAAGCGCGGCTGCAAAAACGATGAGGCCGAGAAGGCCGCCTTCAAGGAATATTTGCAGCCAATCATTGTGCGCGAGATTGATATACTGGGATCTCAACAGATCGTCCGGTTCGCCGATGCGGAACACCGGGTCAAAGGTCCCAAAGCCCGTCCCGGCAGGAAAGTAGCGTTGCGACATATCCAACACGATGGGCCAGATTTGCAAGCGCAAATCGGCTTCGCTCTCAAGAGTTGATGCACGCTCTACCGAGACCGCACGGTCTAAGCCGATACTAAGCCAAATGGTCCCGAATACGACTGCTATCGCCACGAGAGCTATTGGTAAGGCAACCTTAAGGGCCATAGCATTGAACTGCTGCGCAGCCCGCTTGCGAAATGCAATAAAGGTCAACACGATGCCTGACAGTCCAACTACGACGCCGCTTCGCGATCCTGTCGCAAGGAGCATCAAGATAAAGATTACAATGAGTCCGAAGGCTGCGACAGCTTTCCAAGGCAGCGCCTCATCACCGAATGCCCATGCCAGTGCCAGAACGCAACCGATCGCCAGAAACAGCGCAAAATGGTTGCGGTTCGCGAAATTCCCAGACACGGAGCCGGTTACCATGTTGATCAGCGGGTTATCAAAATTGGCGCCCGAGAACTGCAGCGCCCCTAGGACTGTTCCCACCCCCACCATTGCCAGTACCAAAATTGCGATCCGCCAATGTTGCTCGCGGGTCAGGTTGGCCGCAAGCAAAATGACCACCGCGGGCACGATCAAAGAAGAAAGCGCGTTAGTGGAACCGCTCGGAGAGATTGAGAGCGGGCGCCAAGGTTGCTCTGCTCCTGTCAATACGGCCGCTTTGGCGAAGATTGCACGCCCAGGAAGTTCGGCCCAGATTTCTGGGGGCAATGGAAGTAGTTGTAAAGCCACTAGAAGCGCTGCCGCGCCGAGGATGATCGCCGGCTCCCTAAGGGCTCGCCAATCAACCCGTGGCAGCGCGAGAATGACCGTCACAATCAGTGACCAGGCGGACAAACGCACGACAGACTGACCTAGCACGTCGGCGCGCGAGGACCCCCCGGCTACCCACAGGATTGCCAGAAACGCGACGAGTAACCAAAACGAAAGGGCGGATGCGCGGTCGGGCGCGGCGGAAAAACGAGGCATGACCTAGCGAATAGCCAATTCCCACCTCTGAGCAAACCGAATAGCTGTCATAAAATTTGGATTCGACCATCACCTCGCGATGTACTGCGAATTGTGCCGGACCCAACGATCGACGGTCGCACTCTGTGCCCGGACAAGCGCAGCTTGTTGTACAATGGCAAGGGTGGGAGTGCCATTAGCGGTAACTGTACCAGGTTGACCACTGCTGCTGCTCGGAGAAACCGAAATGGGGTCGCATTAACTGCGGCGGTCACGGTCGAAATGTGTTGGTCCGATATCGTTAGCTGGAACGCGGTGTTAGTAGCGCGTGAGCGCGACGCAGCAGGAAACTCATTACCGGGCATGTCGATTTAGTCGGTTGCCGCAAATTTCTCGTTGAAAGCGAGGGCGCGTGCGTTTCTGCGATCGTGGTGGAGGACGGGGCGATCGTGATCGATCGCGGGGAAGTGCCGGTGTCGATGCCAGCCGGAGCAGGCGTGCGGTAAATAAGCAATGATCCTGTTGGATCGGACACCCGTCTCGCAACACGCAGCGTGGCCAATGTCTGGGGCCGCGCTCAACTGCCTCCATCATTCGCCCGCGTTGAACAGGAGCCAGTGGGGGAGGGATTGAACCCAGCGCGCTGATTCCGGAGATATTGGGTAAATACCTCTTCACTTACGCGAAGCTCTCAGTCTCAGTCCACCCCGCGAGGGCCAGGCGGGCGAGGGCATGCTGGGCAATGACGAATGCCGGCTAGTCCTCGATGCCGGACCCGGCGCACGACTGGCAATCAGATATGACCGAACTGTTTCGCGTGACGAAATGCTCGTCGCATCGCTAGTCGGGGCGATCAAGAGTTTGCTCGCATTGAAGAAGGTTGGGCCAAGCGCTTTTTTTCTTTTCCCGAGGGCACAATCCAGACGATCAGCTGGGGCGTATCTAGATGAAAAACAATTTAATAGGCTGAAATAGCCAAGTAAATTCTATCAATTATGCTGAAGACTTGCAAACTTATCGCCTACTATCGCGGTAATGCCGTCATCATCCAAGTTTGTCTACGCGACGAAGGGTGGTGGACGGAGGATCGACTGTCCAGAGCACATCTAATGGCCTAAAATGCCAATCTATAACCGTTTCCATCTCAGGGTCGAGCATGGCGTTTGGGAGCGCATCTTCTCGAGAATGTGAGACGAGGGCATACCTACCAAGCTGCTTATCAATAGCGCCTCAGGCAATTATTTTCACGGAAGGAAAGGCCTCACCACGCGAAAAATCGAGATGCGTAAAGGCAAGACAACTAGCACAGGCCGGAACCCAACTTGTAAGGGAGCCAAGCCCCGGGAAAATGCCATTCGCGGACCTAAGAAAAAATTCCCGTAGAAATTTCAAAGGGGTCGCAATGGGCGTGGAAAGCAGAGCATTGACCTTCCCACACAGCAGGCTACACAGTTTCTCACGCCGTCAGAAACTCACGGTTTTCTGCGGACTTTGGCGTGTGGGAAAGGCGGATCAGAATCTCGCTACCCGTTCCATCCCCTTCGATGCACTTAAGCATCCGACCGCCGGCAACCACATGTTCGGTTGATGTGCGATCCTACCGGGTCCCCGCTGGATAAAATCGCGGCCGACCTTCCCGCC
The DNA here is from genome assembly GCF_001678665.1 of Erythrobacter sp. QSSC1-22B. Taxonomy (GTDB): domain Bacteria; phylum Pseudomonadota; class Alphaproteobacteria; order Sphingomonadales; family Sphingomonadaceae; genus Qipengyuania. The sequence continues at coordinate 219,397 of NZ_LZRP01000002.1, read as the reverse complement.
GAAGCCCAGCCCGTCTAACTCCTGCGCTATGAGGGCGCAAATCGAAATAGGTCGAGATACCGAAGGGCAAAGCGTGCCAATCGATATCGAGGAGCTGCTCGGCACGCGCCTGCTCGTGCAGGGCAATTCCGGTTCGGGAAAATCGCACCTGCTGCGCCGGCTGCTGGAGCAAAGCGCCGGACTGGTGCAGCAGGTGGTGATCGATCCCGAAGGGGATTTCGCGAGCCTTGCGGACAAGTTCGATCATATCGTCATCGATGGCGCCGCCCATACGGCGGGTGAGATCGAGGCACTGGCGCGAAGGGTCCGCCAGCACCGGGCTTCGGTGGTACTGGCGCTGGAAGAGCTCGAAGTCGAGCAACAGATCCGCTGTGCGGCCCTGTTCCTCACCGCGCTGTTCGACGCTCCACGCGAGCATTGGTTTCCGGCGCTGGTGGTGGTGGACGAGGCGCAGATGTTCGCTCCCGCTGCGGCCGGCGAGATGGCCGAGGATACGCGCCGACTGACGCTATCGGCGATGACCAATCTCATGTGCCGCGGACGGAAGCGCGGGCTGGCTGGTGTCGTCGCCACCCAGCGGCTCGCCAAGCTGGCCAAGAACGTCGCCGCCGAGGCGTCGAATTTCCTCATGGGGCGGACGTTTCTCGATATCGACATGCAGCGCGCCGCCGATCTTCTCGGGATGGACCGCAGGCAGGCCGAGCGGATCCGCGATCTCCAGCGCGGCCAGTTCCTGGGGCTGGGGCCGGCGATCAGCCGCCGCCCGGTCGCTGTCCATGTCGGCGCTGCGCAGACCGGCGGCAAGAATGCCGGGGCGGGCCTGATGCCGTTGCCCGAGACCGGCGGCGACGAGATGGAAGCCCTGCTCCATGTCGAGTTGGCGCGGGAAGTGCAGGGGCCCGCGCCGCGCCACGTCGCGCCGAAGCGCAATTCGGCGACCGATTTGGAGCAGGCGATCCTCCATCGGGCCAGCCAGCCGCCACCGCCCCGAGAAGACGAAGTCAAGGACACCGCGGCGCCGAGCACCGCCCGTCCCGCCCCAGACCAGGAACCGGGCGAAATGAGCGTCGGGCAAATCATGGATGAGCTGGCGCGGCAGGACGGGGCCACTTTCCGAACCCCCGGCATATTGTTCCGTGAGTTCCTGACCTCTTGCCGCCAGCACGGCGTGGTCAGCGCCCATATCGACATGATCGAGTTTCGGCGCCGGTTCGCCTTTGCCGTAGCGGGTGTCGACCAGCTATCGTCGGCGGCCCGCGAGTCGCTCGAAGCGCTGGCCCAGGAGGTGGATGAAGATGTCCTCGCCCCATACCTTGCGATTGCGGTTGCAGCGCTTCATGGTTGCACAAAACCCGACGACGATGAATTGGCGCGCGTGTACGGGAGCTCCTCGCCGGGCCGCGTCCGTCGGCTTCTCGACCATCTGGAACGCAGCAATTTGATTGCGGTTCGTGAGGACTTTGCCGGCGAGCGGACGATCAGCGTACTGGGGCTGGAAAGTATTGCCTCCGATTGAGAATTCCGCTGCGCCGCCGCCTGGTGCCTATGGCCTAGGCAAGCCGGCCTGCGACAGGGCCATATTATCGATCAGCCGGGTTCCGCCGATCCTCGCGGCCACGAACAGCCGCGCGTTTCCGCCCGGGTGGTCGAGCCCTTCCAGCGTGTCGGCGTCGCGCAGTTCGGCGTAGTCGACGCTGTCGAAGCCGTTGGCGAGCAGGGTCGTGCGCAGGGTGTCGAGGGCTTCGCCAACCGGGGTTCCCGCCGCTATCGCCACGATCGCGTCGCGCATGGCGCGGGGCAGCGTGGCGGCGTTCTGGCGTTGCTCGGGGGTGAGATAGGCGTTGCGGCTGCTCATCGCGACGTCGTCGGCTTCGCGCACCGTCGCGATACCGTGGATCGCATCCACCGGTGGCTGCGTCAGATCGAGATCGCGCGCCATCCGGCGGATGACGGCGAGTTGCTGCCAGTCCTTCTCGCCGAACAGCGCCATATCGGGGCGGACCTGGTTGAACAGTTTGCAGACCACGGTGGCGACCCCGTCGAAATGCCCGGGCCGGTCGGCGCCGCACAGGCCCGCGCTGACACCGGAAACCGTGATATTGGTGGCATAGTCGGCGGGGTAGACCTCCTCTGGCGCGGGCGCCCACAGCAAGGCCACCCCCTCGGCCTCGAGCAGTGCCGCATCGCGCTCCATCTGTCTCGGGTACGCATCCAGATCCTCGCCGGCGCCGAACTGGCGCGGGTTGACGAAGATCGAGGCGACGACGTGATCGGCCTGCCCACGCGCGGCGCGGATCAGCGACAGATGGCCCTCGTGCAGCGCCCCCATGGTCGGTACCAGCGCCACGCTCGCGCCCGTACCCGCGCCCGACCCCGCACCGCCGCGGCGCAGTGCGGCAATTTCGCTTCTCAACATGTCGAGCCGAGTGATGGTTTGCACGCGCTATGCCCCTCCCGTAAGGCGTTTGGCCAGTAAGGCGATCGGGCTGGTGCCCTAGCCGCTAAGCCCGCACCGATAAACCGCTCAAAATGCCGACCACCATGCAAGGATTCCTGCAAGTGCCCTCGACCCGCCCGCACCGTATTACCTTCGCCAACGAGAAGGGCGGCACGGGCAAGTCGACCACCGCGGTCCATATCGCGGTCGCGCTGGCCTATTCGGGCAAGCAGGTGGTGGCCTTCGATCTCGATCACCGCCAGCGCACCATGGACCGCTATTTCGAGAATCGTGCGGAGACCGCAAAGAAGCGCGGGATTGAGCTTCCCGGCGCGCAATGCCATGTGGTCGGCGATTGCGCTGCCGAGGAATTCGAGGCGCTGGTCGCCGAAAAGGCGCAGGGTGCCGATTTCATCCTCGTCGATACGCCGGGCCGCGACGATCCGCTGGCGCGCCACAGCGCCGGCCAGGCCGATACGCTGGTCACCCCGATGAACGACAGCTTCGTCGATTTCGATCTCATCGGCCAGGTCGAGGGCGACAGCTTCAAGGTCAAGAAACTGTCCTTCTATGCCGAGCTGATCTGGGAAGCGCGGATCAAGCGCGGGCGGGTCCAGATCGAGGAGAGCCGTCCGCCGATGGACTGGGTCGTGGTCCGCAACCGCACCGGCTACACCGAGGCGCGCAACATGGCGCGGCTCGAGAAGGCGCTCGATGAGATGGCGAAGCGGGTCGGCTTCCGCGTCACCAGGGGGTTGTCGGAACGTGTGGTTTACCGCGAGCTGTTCCCCTCGGGGCTGACGCTGCTCGACAAGGGCCACCTCGGGGATCTGGGCACCAGCCATCTGGTCGCGCGGCAGGAATTGCGCGGGCTGGTCGCCAGCCTGCGGCTTCCCGGGCTGGCCGGGACCGAGGCGGCTGCGGCATGATGCGCATACTGTTCATCGCCCTGGTGGTCGCTGTCGGCTGCCGCCTGCTGCTGGGCAAATGGCCGTGGGAATATCTCCAGACCCGCTCCCGCGGGGGCAAGGAGATCGACCGGGCGCGGCGGCTGCTCGGGGTCAGCCCCAAAGCGAGCGAGCGCGAGATACGCGAGGCGCACCGTCGCATGGCTGCCATATTGCATCCGGATAGAGGGGGCAGCACCGCCAAGCTCGCCGAGGTCAACGCCGCGCGCGACCTGCTGCTCGCTCTGTTGCCCCAGAACACCATCGACCAAGAACCGCCGGAGCCGCCGCAATGAGCCATGAATTCCACCCCACCGTTCTGCGCGAATACGACATTCGCGGGATCATCGGCGAGACGCTCGGTGCCGACGATGCGCGCGCGATCGGGCGCGTGTTCGGCTCGATGCTGCGCGAAGCGGGCGGCAGCCGGGTCGCGGTCGGCTATGACGGAAGGGTCAGCTCGCCGATCCTCGAGCACGCGCTGGTCGAGGGGCTCAACGCGTCGGGGTGCGATGTGGTCCGGATCGGCATGGCCGCGACCCCGATGCTCTATTACGCCGAGGCCTCAGACGATGAGATAGATGGCGGCATTGAGATAACCGGCAGCCATAACCCCGCCAATTACAACGGCTTCAAGCTGGTATTCCAGGGGCGTCCGTTCTTCGGCGCCGATATCACAAGGCTGGGGGAACGCGCCGCCGCCGGCGAATGGATCGATGGCACCGGCACCTCCAAGACCCGCGAGGTGATGCCCGCCTATATCGACCGTCTGCTGGCGGGGCTCGATGGGGTCGACCCCGAGGCGCTGGCCGGGATGCGGATCGGCTGGGACGCGGGCAATGGCGCTGCCGGGCCCGCGCTCGAACAGCTCGCCGCCCGGCTCCCGGGGGAACATCACCTGCTCTACACCGAGGTCGACGGCAATTTCCCCAACCATCATCCCGACCCCACGGTCGAGGCCAATCTCGAGGATCTGCGAGCGCTGGTTGCCGAGAAAGGGCTCGATTTCGGGATCGCCTTCGATGGCGATGGCGACCGGATCGGCGCAATCGACGGCGAGGGCCGGGTGATCTGGGGCGACCAGCTCTTGATGATCTACGCCGAGGATGCTCTTTCGCGTCATAAGGGCGCCACCGTGATTGCCGATGTGAAGGCCAGCCGTGCGCTGTTCGACCGCGTCACGCAATGTGGCGGCAAGCCGCTGATGTGGAAGACCGGCCATTCGCTGATCAAGGCCAAGATGAAGGAAACCGGTTCCCCGCTGGCGGGCGAGATGAGCGGCCATGTGTTCTTCGCCGATGATTATTACGGCTATGACGACGCGCTCTATGCCGGGGTCCGGCTGATGGCCGCCAGTGCGCGGCTGGGCCGTTCGGTGACCCAATTGCGCGGCGCGATGCCGGCGATGGTCAATACGCCCGAGATGCGCTTCCAGGTCGACGAGAGCCGCAAGTTTGCTGCCATCGACGAGGTCAAGACGCGGCTCGCGAACAGCCCCGCCGAGGTCAATTCCACCGATGGCGTGCGGGTGACCAGCGCCGATGGCTGGTGGCTGCTGCGGGCCTCCAACACGCAGGACGTTCTTGTGGCTCGCGCCGAAAGCGACAGCCAGGAAGGGCTCGACCGTCTGCTGGCGCAGATCGACGAGCAATTGATGCTCTCGGGGCTCGAGCGCGGGGCCAGCGTGGGGCACTGAAGGGGGCAGGGTCAATTCGGGAGGGGGAGCGAATGAAGGCAATTCTGACAATCGCAGCATCACTGGTGGCGCTGGCTCCGGTCGGAGCCGCTGCGCAGGATCCCGAACCCGCAGGAGCCGAGATCGAGCTCGGCATCCCGATGGAAAAAATGCGGGCCGAGCTGACCAGGGAACTGGATGAGCTGGGCGCGCTGTTTGCCGATGTCTTCGCGGTCGAACCGCTCAGCCCCCGAGAGGAAGCCAGGCTGCCGCTTGCTACGCGGATGGCCGACCATGTCTTCCCGGTCGGATCCTTTGCGATGGTGATGGAAGAGACGATGGGCCCGATGATGGAGGCGATGATGCGCCCCACTCTGGACGATCCGGCGATGGCGGTTTCCGGATTCACCGGTCTGCCTTATGACGAGCTGGCCGCGCTCGACGAAGACGCCGTGGAAGAGGCGCTCGACCTGTTCGACCCGAACCATCGCGCTCGCAACGAGCGGATCAACCAGGCAGGGATCACCATGATGGGCGATCTCTTGGACGCCATCGAGCCCGCGTATCGCGAAGGCCTGTCGCGCGCCTATGCCACCCGCTTCGAAGCCCGCGAGATGGAGGAGCTGATCGCCTTCTTCCAGACCCCGGTCGGCGGCAAGTTCGCGGGCCAGTCGCTGCTCGTGCAGTACGATCCGCAGATGATGGCGATGATGGAGCAGCTCGGCCCCGCGATGGGCGAGGTCATGCCGGGCATGATCGAGAATATCTGGGCGATCGCCGAAGCCTATCCCGATGGCCGCGGTTTCGGCGATCTGGGAGCATCCGAGAAGGCGCGCGCGGCGCGATTGCTGGGGCGCAGCCAGTCCGAGCTCGAGGCGCTGCAATCCGGAGCGCAAGCCGACGACGAGCTCGACGAGATGGGGCCAAGCACCTGACGCCAGCCGGTCAGGAACGCAGTGCATCCTCCGGCGCTGTGCCAAAGTGACCGCGCGCCCGCTCCCTCCCGAAATCGCCGCATGGTTCACGGCACGCGGCTGGCGGGTGCGCGACCACCAGACCGCGATGCTCGCCGCGAGCGATGCCGGGCAGCACGCCATGCTGGTGGCGGACACCGGCGCGGGCAAGACGCTGGCGGGCTTCCTGCCGACGCTGGCCGATTTCGCGCCCTCGCGGCTGGACGGCGCCGCGCCGCCCGATGGGCTGCACACGCTCTACATCTCGCCGCTCAAGGCGCTGGCGCATGATGTGCAGCGCAATCTGCTCACCCCGATCGAGGAGATCGGGCTGCCGATCCGGGTCGAGACCCGCAGCGGCGATACCCCCTCGGACCGCAAGAAGCGCCAGCGCACCCGCCCGCCGCATATCCTGCTGACCACGCCCGAGAGCCTCTCGCTGCTGCTGTCGTTTCCCGACAGTATCGAGCTGTTCGCCGGTCTGAAGCGCGTGGTGATCGACGAGGTCCACGCCTTCGCCACCGGCAAGCGCGGCGATCTGCTGGCGCTGGCGCTGGCGCGGCTGCAGGCGCTCGCGCCCGGCATGCGTCGCTCCGCGCTGTCGGCGACGGTGGCCGATCCAGAGGCGTTCCGCGAATGGCTGGCGCCCTGGGGCGATATCGACAGCGTCGCTTTGGTGGAGGGCGAGGCGGGGGCTCCCGCTGAGGTCGAGATCCTGTTGCCGCGCGAAGAGCGCGTGCCGTGGGGCGGGCATGCCGCGACCTGGGCGATCCCGCAGCTCTACGAGCAGATCCGCGCCAATCGCACCACGCTGGTCTTTACCAACACGCGGTTTCTCGCCGAATACATCTTCCAGAACCTGTGGGACGTGAACGAGGACACGCTGCCGATCGGGATCCACCACGGCTCGCTCTCGAAGGAGGCGCGACGCAAGGTCGAGGGGGCGATGGCGCGCGGCGAGCTGCGCGCGCTGGTCTGCACCGCCAGCCTCGATCTCGGGGTCGACTGGGGCGATATCGACCTCGTGGTGCAGATGGGGGCGCCCAAGGGCTCCTCGCGCCTGCTGCAAAGGATCGGCCGCGCCAACCATCGGCTCGACCAGCCCAGCCGCGCGCTGCTGGTCCCGGGCAATCGCTTCGAATTCCTCGAGGCGACCGCGGCCAAGGAAGCGGTCGACGAGGGCCAGCGCGATGGCGAGGAGTTCCGCCCCGGCGGGCTCGACGTGCTGGCGCAGCACGTCATGGCCTGCGCCTGCGCCGCGCCGTTTCACGAGGGGGCGCTGCTCGCCGAAGTGCGCTCGAGCCTGTCCTATGCCTGGATCGACGAAGCGGTGTGGCAGCGGGTGCTCAATTTCGTCGCCACCGGCGGCTACGCGCTCAAGGCCTACGACAGGTTCAAGCGCATCACCCGCGCGCCCGACGGCGTCTGGCGGCTGACCCATCCCGAACAGGCGGCGCGGCATCGGATGAACGCCGGGATCATCATCGACTCCGAGATGCTCGAGGTGCGGATCAGCGCGCGCGGCGGGCGCGGCGGGCGTTCGCTGGGCAGGGTCGAGGAACGCTTCGCCGCCTCGCTCTCGCCGGGCGACACCTTCGCCTTTGCTGGGATGAGCCTCGAGGTGGTCAAGCTGCAGGACATGGAGGTGCTGGTGAAGGCCTCCAAAGCATCGGCCATGATCCCCAGCTATGGCGGGCAGCGATTGCCGCTGACGACCCATCTCGCCGAGCGGGTGCGCGCAATGCTGGTCGATCGCGCGGGCTGGGCGCGCTTCCCCGACGATGTCCGCGAATGGCTCGAGGTGCAGGACTGGCGCTCGCAGATGCCCGGGCCCGGGCAATTGCTGGTCGAGAGCTTCCCGCATGGCCGACGGTTCTACAGTGTCTATTACACTTTCGAAGGCTGGAACGCGAACCAGTCGCTCGGCATGCTGATTACGCGGCGGATGGAGGACCGCGGGCTGCTGCCCGGCGGCTTCGTCGCCAACGACTATTCGCTCGCGGTCTGGGGGCTGAAACCGGTCGGCGATCCCGTGCCGCTGCTGTCGCCCGACATCCTCCAGGACGAATTCATCGACTGGGTGCAGAATTCGCACCTGCTGCGGCGTGCCTTTCGCGAAGTGGCGGTGATCGGCGGGCTGGTCGAGCGCCAGCACCCCGGCAAGCGAAAGACCGGCAAGCAGGTCACTTTCTCGACCGATCTCATCTACGATGTGCTGCGCAAATACGAGCCCGACCATTTGCTGCTCGAAGCTGCCTGGGCCGATGCCCGGACGCGGATGACCGATGTCGGTCGGCTGGGCAATCTGCTCGACCGCGCCGCCGAGCAGCTGGTCCATGTGGAGCTCGACCGGGTCAGTCCGCTGGCGGTGCCGGTGATGGTGATGATCGGGCGCGAGGCGACGCCTCAGGGCGCGGTGGACGACGAATTGCTGCTCGAGGCGGAAAGCCTCGCGGGCGCAGCGATGCGGATCGAGGACCCGGCCAACCCCGGCTTGTGAGTATCCCGCGCGGTGCTGGCCCGCGCGCAGCAGGCCGAGCGTGGTCTGCGGGCAAAGAAAAGGGCGGCATAAGCCGCCCTTTTCGGTGTGTTCGTACAATCGAGACGCGTTACTGCGTCACCGTGCCCTCGGCACCGAAGGTGCGGTAGCGTTCGTTGCCGACGAAGCCGAACTTCGTCACGCCGCTGGCCTTGATCACGTTCAGCACGCGGGCCGAAAGCTCGTAGCTCGCGGTGCCTTCGGGCTCGAACTGGAGTTCGGGCTCAGGCGTCATGTTGCGCGTGAGGTTGAGATTCCGGACCAGCTCGCTCTCGTCGAGCACTTCGCCGTTCCAGAGAATCTCGTCGGTCGTGGTGAGCACGATCTTGTTCTGGATCGGATCGATCGGTTGATCCGGTGGATTGGGATTGGGTTGCGGCAGGTCGATGTCGACCGAATGCGTCGCAACCGGGATGGTGATGATGAACATGATGAGCAACACGAGCAGGACGTCGATCAACGGCGTCATGTTCATCGCGATCATCGGGGCGCCATCATCCTGGCCACCTGACATTGCCATGGTTGGTTTCTCCTGAAGTCTCTACGCGAGCGACGGCTTAGCCGTTCGGATCGACCGGGTTTGAAATGAAGCCGACGGTCGGATAACCGGCTGCCTGAACGTTGTAGATCGCACCTGCGACACAGGACCACGGAGCGTTGACGTCACCGCGGATGTGAACCTGCGGGATCAGATCGGGATCCTCCATGATCGCTTCGGGTCCGCCTGCGCGCTGCACGATGCTGTCGAGCCGCCCGAACGCCTGATCGTAGAGTTCCTGGGACGACACCGGGGTGATGTTGTTGAAATACACCCGGCACTGGCCGTCGCGCGAGGCACCGGCAAAACCGGGTTCGCCCGCGCTCAACCCGTTCTCGTCGGTTGTGCTGACTGTCAGCAACAGGTTTTCAACCTTGTCGCTCGATTCCACTGATTCGAAGACCGGGATGCGCAGTTTCTCGATCGTCTGGATCGCGACGGGAACCGCGATGAGAAAGATGATGAGGAGAACCAGCATCACGTCCACCAGCGGGGTGGTATTAATTTCCGACATCGGCGCATTGCCGCCGCCGCCTATCTCAACCGCCATGGCCTATCCTGTCCGTAGCTTGATTTGCGTGATGATGAAGGGGAGGGGCGGGCCGGGCACACCAGGTGCCCGGCCCGTTCCCGCCTTACTTCTTGGTCGTGGTCGTCGTGGTCGACGTCGTGCCGCCGAGCGGCTTCGCAGTCGTTGTCGTCGCGGTGGTGCCGGGGCGGGCCGCGGCGGGTGCCGTGGTCGATGCCTTGGCAGCGGCGGTGGTCGAACCAGTCGCCGTCATCGTGGCGGGCTTAACCGTGCCGTTCGAGTTCACATAGGCCAGCAGATCGGTCGAGAATGCCGAGAGCATTTCAGCGATGCGCTTGTTGCGGCTCTGCAGCCAGTTGTAGGCGAGCACCGCGGGAACCGCGACCAGCAGGCCGATGGCGGTCATGATGAGCGCTTCACCGACCGGGCCGGCAACCTTGTCGATCGAGGCCGAACCGGCGAGGCCGATGTTGATCAGCGCGCGATAGATGCCGATAACGGTACCGAGCAGGCCGATAAACGGCGAGGTGGCGCCGACCGAAGCGAGGAACGGCAGACCGCCGGCCAGCTTGGAGTTCACATAGGCTTCCGAGCGCGCCAGCGAACCGTGCATCCAGTCATGGGCTTCCAAGCTGTCGCCCATCTTGCCGTGCTGGCCTTCGGCCTGGATCGTGTCGTCGACCAATTGACGCCAAGCGCTGTTCTTGTCGAGCTTGGTGGCACCTTCCTTGAGGCTGTTGGTCTTCCAGAACGGGCCCTGCACGTCCTTGTACTGACGCATGACCTTGTTCTGCTCGAACAGCTTGGTGAACAGGATGTAGAACGAGCCGACCGACATGATCACGAGCACGCCGAAGATGGTCCAGGCGATAATACCGCCCTGTTCCATCGCTTCCATGAAGCCGAACTGGTTCTGCGGTGCCGCTTCCCCGGCGACAGCAAGAATTTGAGTAATCATAGCGAATGGTCCTTTTCGATAAAGGTCGAATTAATGTGGTGCGCCGGTCAGTCCGGCAAAACGTAGCGGATCGACTGTGTCGTCGTCGACGAGATCTCATTCCCGGCCGCGTTGAGTGCAGGGTTGTACCGCGCATAACGCTGCATCCCCCGGCAAGCGGCCTCGTCGAGCGCACTGGAGCCCGAACTACCCGACACCGAGCATGCTTCGACGCGGCCATCCGAGCCGATCGTAATGCGCATGGTCACGGTTCCCGATTCTTCCTGGCGAAGCGCGCGTGACGGGTAGTCGCCCTGAATTCGTGCAGCCCAGCTGCCTTGGTTGCGGGGCGATGCTCCACGTGCCTGAGAGGGAGGAGCCGGCGGCGGCGGCGCCGGTGGGCGCGGTGCTGCTACCGGAGCGGGGGGCGGAATCCGCACGGCCGGCGGAGCGGGCGGCGGAATCGTCACCTGAGTCCGGATATCCGGCGGCCGCGTCGAGATATTCATCGGCGGCGGCGGCGCTACCGGCGGCGGCGGAGCCGCGGCCTCGGGCTGGGGCTCGGGGGGCGGCGGCTCTTCCTCCGGCTCAGGGGGCGGCGGTTCGTCCACATCGATCGTCGTCACACGCTCAAGCACCTTGGTCGCCGCCTCATAGGCAAGACCGGTGATCAGCGCGTAACCGAGAGCAATATGAATCAGAGCAACGATGATAATCGCGATAACGCGATTGCCACTCATCTGTTGGTCAGCATAAGCCATTCGGTCGCATCACTCCATCGTCCACGCCGGATTGCTCCGGCGATTAAAGCGCCCCGCTACGGCGAGCGTAGCAAGGTGCCAAAAAAAACATCCGTCAGCATTCCTTCGGCGATCCAATGGACCAGGGGTCCATAAGGTTTCCGAAATGTCCCACCGCGAACCCGCCAAAGCAATTTTATATCATGCGCTTCGGTCTGGTCGGTCCTTTACCCATCATGCCAATGCACCGCAAACCCTTTATCGGTTAACCCCGGATTCAGTCCGCTTCGGCTTGGAACGGGGACAGCGCATAGCCATTTCAATTCTCAACAGGCAACCAAGTGTCGCTATTCCTATTGGAAACCTCCCGATGAACAACACTTCCCGCTCAGTTCTGTTGCCGCTGGTTGCCTGCCTGGCGATGGTGTCCGGCCCGCTGTCCGCGCAGGATCGCCCGAGCGTTGCGGCTCCGGCTTTGGCCACCGGACCGACCTACGCCGCTCTGGTCGATCTCGCCGAGCGGGCACCGCTCGTTGTCCGCGCGCGAATCAAGCAGCAGGCCCAGGTTTCCGCCGAGCGGGCGCCCGGCCTCGCTCCGGGGTTCGCGCGGCTCTATATCGAGGCCGAGACGCTGGCGTTGCTCTCGGGCGATATGCCGATCGGTGAGTCGCTGCGCTATCTCGTCGATGTCCCGCTCGACTCCAGGGGCAAACCGCCGAAGCTGAGGAAGCAGGAGGTGCTATTGTTCGCCCGCCCGGTGCCCAACCGCCCGCGCGAGGTACAGCTCGTCTATCCGCGCGCGCAACTGGTTGCCACGCCCGAGCTCGAGACCCGGCTGCGCCCGGTTCTGACGCAATTGGCGAGCGCCGATCGCCCTCCGGTGGTGACCGGAGTGCGCGATGTTCTGTCGATCGCCGGGACGCTGACAGGCGAATCTGAAACCCAGCTGTTTCTCGACACCGCCAATGATGGCCCGGTTTCTGTCACCGTGGTCCGCCGGCCCGGGATGGAGCCGCGCTGGGGGGTTTCGTGGACCGAGATCGTCGATCAGGCAGCGCGTCCGCCCGAGGCGGGGACGCTGGCCTGGTACCGGCTCGCCTGCGCTCTGCCCGAGCGGCTTCCCGCCGAAGCCAATCTGGCGCGCGACGAGAAGAGCCGGGCCCGTGCCGTCGAGGATTATGCGCTGGTGATGGCCAGCCTCGGCCCATGCGAGCGCAACCGCAGCTAGCCCCGAGGCAAGACAAACTGGTTCACGCGGGCCTCGGCCTTGCGCTAGGCGCGCTGGCATGGACAAGCTCTTCTGCCACCGTTTCCGCGTGCGCTATGCCGAGGTCGACCCGCAGGCGGTCGTCTTCAACTCGCGCTATCTCGAATATGCCGATATTCTGGTGAGCGAGTTTTTTCGCGACCGGCGCGCGCGCGGTCTGCCTGCCGATCTGGAATTTCATATTCGCCGTGCCGAGGTGGATTACATCCGTCCGATTCGGGCCGAGGAACTGGTCGAGGGCCGGCTGACCGTCGAGCGGATCGGCAATACCAGCATGGCGATGCGGATCGCGCTGCACGGTGTCGGGGATGAGGCCGAGGCTTCGGCTCCGGACGATTTGCGCGCCGAGATCGAGCTGGTCCAGGTGCATGTCGATCTCGCCACCGGTCGCCCGCAACCGATCCCCGATTCGCTGCGCGAGGCGTTCGGCTTCCCGGTCGGGGAACCGGCGCATGGCTGAGCCGCTGCGGATCGCGCTCGCCGGGCTGGGCACCGTCGGGGTCGGCGTGTTGCGGCTGCTCGCGGTCAATGGCGAGATGCTTGCCAAGCGCGCGGGCCGCCCGATCGAGGTGGTCGCGGTATCGGCCCGCGAACGGGCGCGCGACCGCGGCGTCGACCTCGCCGCCTATGATTGGGCGGACGACATGACCACGCTGTCCATGCGCGATGATGTCGATGTTGTGGTCGAACTCGTCGGCGGTTCCGACGGCCCGGCACTGACGCTGGCCCGAAACGCGCTCTCCAACGGGCGCCATTTCGTTACCGCCAACAAGGCGATGGTCGCGCTTCACGGCATGGAACTGGCCGAAATCGCCGAAGCCAATGCCGCCGCATTCAAATTCGAAGCCGCGGTTGCGGGTGGCATCCCGGTGGTGAAGGGCCTGCGCGAAGGCGCTGCTGCCAACCGGATCGAACGCATCTCGGGCATCCTCAACGGCACCTGCAATTTCATCCTTTCGGAAATGGAGCGCAGCGGTGCCGATTTCTCAGATGTGCTGACCCAGGCGCAGGCCAGGGGTTTTGCCGAGGCCGATCCCGGTTTCGATATCGAAGGCGTCGATGCGGCGCACAAGCTCGCCATCCTCGCCGCGATCGGGTTCGGGGCGCGGATCGATTTCGATGCGGTCGCGATCAGCGGGATCACCGAGGTCGGCGCTGCCGATATCGCGCGGGCCGAAACGCTGGGCTTCGTCATCCGGCTGGTGGGGGTCGCGGATTGCGACACGCAGGGCAATGGCGCGCCCCGGCTGCTGCAGCGGGTGCGCCCCTGCCTCGTACCCAAGAACCATCCGCTGGCGCATGTCACCGGGCCGACCAACGCGGTGGTGGTCGAGGGCAATTTCTCCGGCCGCCTGCTGTTTCAGGGCGCCGGTGCCGGCGACGGGCCGACTGCGAGCTCGGTGGTTGCCGATCTGGTCGACATCGCGCGCGGCGATACCGGGTTGCCGTTCTCGGTCCCGGTTGCGCAGCTCGAGCCGCTCGAGGCGGCCGATCCGGGGCACCGGGTCGGGCGCGACTATCTGCGCTTCACGGTCGCCGATCGCCCCGGCGTGCTGGCCGAAATCACCGCTGCGATGCGCGACGCGGACCTGTCGATCGAAAGCCTGATCCAGCAGGGGCGTTCGGCCAATGGGGGCGAGGTGCTGGTGGCGATGGTCACCCACGAAGGACCCGAGCGCTGCGTGACCAAGGCGCTCGAGCTGCTCGAAGGCTCGGCCAGCCTTACCGCTCCGCCCCTGGTTCTGCCGATTCTGCGGGACTGACTTCTTCGTCGAAATCGGGGAGCGGAGGCAAGCCGAGCTTTTCCTCTGAGACCGGCGATATCGGTCCGCGCCCGGCATCGCCGCCGCTTCCGAGCGGGGCCAGTCCGCGCGCGATCCGGTCGGCATCCGAGCCCGGCGGCGCTTCGGGCAGGGCTGCAAAGTCGATCATGATCGCCGGCGGCGGCGGGCATTTTTGCAAGCCCGGAATGCAAAGTCCGCCGATGGTGGGTTTGCCCGTGAAGATGCCGCAATTGGGTCCGCATGGATCGACTGGCGCGGGATTGTTTCTGTTCATCGTTTCGGCAGCATAACGGCGCTCCCAGGCCTCCTGATTCCAGACCCCGTCGGTGTTTTCTCCGCTCTGGCCGCAAACCACGATCTCGCCCGAAATGACTGTGGCGTAATCGTCCTCGACGCAAGGCACGGCGCCGCCGTCTTCCTCCTCCTCGACCGCCTGCGTTACCAGCAGATCGATTCGCTGTGGCGGCCTGCTGTCCTGCGCGCTTGCCGGCTGGCCGATGCCAAGCATCAGCAGGGCGCCGAGTGCCCCGGCGTGTCTCGACATTGCCATGCTCCCTGTCTATCCGGCACCAAACTCGCTCTGGGGACTGAACCGACTATGAACCTGCCCGCCGACAACCCGCTCGACCGTATTCTCGTCCTCGAAATGGTCCGCGTCACCGAGGCCGCTGCGGTCGCCGCGTCGAAGCTTGTCGGGCGCGGCGATGAGAAGGCCGCCGATGCTGCGGCGGTCGAGGCCATGCGCAAGGCCTTCGACGAGCTCTATATGGATGGCACCGTCGTGATTGGCGAGGGCGAGCGCGACGAGGCGCCGATGCTCTATATCGGCGAAAAGGTTGGCGGCGCTCCGGGCAAGGGACCCAAGATCGATATCGCGCTCGACCCGCTCGAAGGCACCACGATCACCGCCAAGGCCGGCGCCAATGCCCTCGCGGTGCTGGCGGCCGCCAAGGAAGGCGACCTGCTCAACGCGCCCGATACCTATATGGACAAGCTGGCGGTTGGCCCCGGCTATCCCGAAGGCATCATCGATCTCGCCAAATCGCCCAGCGACAATGTTCGCGCGGTGGCCAAGGCCAAGGGCGTCGAACCGTCCGAGATCATCGTCTGCGTTCTCGACCGGCCGCGCCACACCGATCTCATCGCCGAATTGCGCGCGCTGGGCTGCGGCGTGGTGCTGATCGACGATGGCGATGTCGCGGCGGTTATCGCGGTCACCGACGAGGACACCACCATCGACATGTATATGGGGCAGGGCGGCGCCCCGGAAGGCGTGCTCGCGGCAGCCGCGCTGCGCTGTGTCGGCGGCCAGTTCAACGGCCGGCTCGTGTTCCGTAACGAGGAAGAGAAGGGCCGCGCGCGCAAGCTGGGCATCCCCGACGAGGAGTTCGACCGCATCTACAAGCTCGAGGAGCTCGCGCGCGGCGACTGCATCTTCGCCGCGACGGGCGTGACCGACGGGTCGCTGCTCGCCGGGGTCAAGCGCCGCCGTGGCGGGCTGATGACGACCGAGAGCGTCGTGATGCGCGCCAGCAGCGGCACCGTGCGCTGGATCAAGGGCGAGCACAAGGTGCGCTAACCAGGGCCTGGGCGCGTAGTTCTTCCGCTCATAACCCTCGGAACTTGCCGGAAACCGGACTGCGGCGTGTTGCAATCGCGTGACGCTCGGCTAGGCCGTTGCGCGACGCGCTGACAGGGATTCGTTCGCATGAAAATCATGGCCGCCAATTCGAACCTGCCGCTCGCCCGGGCGATCGCGGCCTATCTCGAAATGCCGCTGGTCGATGCCGGTGTCCGCCGTTTCGCCGACGAGGAAATCTTCGTCGAGATTCACGAGAACGTGCGCGGCGAGGATGTCTTCGTGGTCCAGTCGACCAGCTATCCCGCCAACGACAATCTGATGGAATTGCTGATCTGCATCGATGCGCTGCGCCGCGCCTCGGCCAAGCGGATCACCGCTGTGGTGCCCTATTTCGGTTACGCCCGTCAGGACCGCAAGCCCGGTCCGCGGACCCCGATCTCGGCCAAGCTGGTCGCCAATCTGATTACCGAGGCCGGCGCCAGCCGCGTGCTGGCGGTCGATCTGCACGCCGCGCAGATCCAGGGCTTCTTCGATATTCCGACCGACAATCTCTATGCTGCGCCGGTGATGGCAGCGGATATCCAGGCGCGCTACGGCGATGAGGACCTGATGGTGGTGAGCCCCGATGTCGGCGGCGTGGTCCGTGCTCGCGCGCTGGCCAAACGGCTCGACAACGCGCCGCTCGCGATCGTCGACAAGCGCCGCGATCGCCCGGGCGAGAGCGAGGTGATGAACATCATCGGCGATGTGAAGGGGCGGCACTGCATCATGATCGACGATATCGTCGATTCGGGTGGAACGCTCTGCAATGCGGCCGAAGCCTTGCTCGCGCAGGGCGCCGCGAGCGTCGCCGCCTATATCAGCCATGGCGTTCTTTCGGGCGGGGCGGTGGCGCGGATCAACAAATCGGCGCTCAAGGAACTGGTCATCACCGACACGATCCGTCCGACCGACGATGTGCTCGATTCCGATCGCGTGCGCATTCTCACCATCGCTCCGCTGGTCGGCGAGGCGGTGCGCCGCATCGCCGACGAAAGCAGCGTTTCCAGCCTGTTCGACTGAGATGGCGAGCAGCGCCGATCTCGCGCTCGCCAATCGGCTTGCCGATGCCGCGGGCGAAGCGATCCGGCCGCTGTTCCGCGGATCCTGGACCGACGAACGCAAGGGCGATTCCTCGCCGGTGACCGAGGTCGATCGCGCCGCCGAAGCCGCGATGCGCGCGATCCTCGAGGTCGAACGGCCCGATGACGGCATCATCGGCGAAGAATACGGAACCCGCAACGAAGGCGCGGTGCGCCAATGGGTGCTCGACCCGATCGACGGAACCATCAGCTTCATGGCCGGGCGCCCGATCTTCGGCACGTTGATTTCGCTGATGGAGGGCGGCTTTCCGGTGCTGGGCGTAATCGACCAGCCGATCGCGAGGGAGCGCTGGGTCGGGCGGATCGGCCACGATACGACCTTCAATGGCAAGGTCGCCCGCACCCGCGGCTGCCGCAGCCTGGCCGATGCGGTGCTCGCCACCAGCAGCCCGCATTATTTCTCCAGCGAGGAAGCCGATGACTACATGGCGCTCGCGCAGGCGGTGGCGCAGGACAAGCGGCAGGGCATGATCGTCTATGGCGGCGATTGCTACAATTACGGGCTGCTCGCCTCGGGCCATCTCGATGTGATCTGCGAGGCCGGTCTCCAGCTGTTCGATTTCGCCGCGCTGGTCCCGATCGTCGAGGGCGCGGGCGGAGTGATGTGCGACTGGTCGGGCGAACCGCTCCACGCCGCCAGCGACGGCCGCGTGCTGGCGCTGGGCGAACCGGCACGGCTCGAGGATGTGCTCGAGGCGATGGGGCGGGCCAACGCGCAAGGCCACGACCACGGGCACTGAGCGCGCTGCGGTTCGTTTGCGCGGCATGACCACCATCCTCGTCACCGGCGCAGGCAACGGCATCGGCCGTGCCACTCTCCTCCATTTTCACGGCCTCGGCTGGCGCGTTGCCGGGCTGGACAAGGATGCCGAAGCGCTCGCCGAATTGCGCGCGGCACTCCCCGCTTCCGAAGCGCTGCTGCTCACCTGCGATGTCGGCAAAGAAGGCGAGGTCGCCCGCGCCTTCGCCCGCATCGAGGAATGGCTGGACGAGGACGCGCTCGATTGCCTCGTCAACAATTCCGGCATCGCCGACCCCTATTGCGGGCCGCTCGCCGACCTCTCGCTCTCGGATTGGCAGCGATGGATCGATGCCAGCCTGACCGCGGCTTTTCTGTGCAGCCGCGCGGCAGTGCCGCTACTCGAACGCAGCCGGAAGGCGAGCATCGTCAACATCTCTTCGACCCGCGCCGTGATGAGCGAGCCCGAAAGCTTCGCCTATGCCGCTGCGAAGGGCGGGCTCGACACGCTGACCCATGCCATGGCGGTCTCGCTAGGCCCGGCCATCCGGGTCAACGCCATCCGTCCGGGGTGGATCGAGACCGGCCCATGGCAGAAGACCGGCCAGAGCAGCGTGCCCGATCATCGCCCGCGCGACCGCGATCAGCACCCGGTCGGCCGGATCGGGCGCTGCGAGGATATCGCCGAGGCGGTCGCCTATCTGCATCATGCGGGCTTCGTGACCGGCCAGCACCTCAACATCGACGGTGGCATGACAAAGAAGATGATCTACGAGCACTGACATGACCCTGGCCGCACCTCTGGACAATCGCACCGCGCTGGTGACCGGAGCGGCGCGGGGCCTCGGTTTCGCGATCGCGCGCGGGCTCGCAGAGAGCGGGGCGAGCGTCTGGCTCAACGGCCGCGACGAGGATGCGCTGGCGGCGGCGGCGCGGGACATCGGCCCCAACGCGCGAATCCTGCCATTCGACATCGGCGCCGATTCGGCGTGCGAATCGGCTTTCGCGCGGATTGCGGACGAGGGCGGTCTCGATATTCTGGTCAACAATGTCGGCCAGCGCGACCGGCGCCCGCTGGCGCAGCTTGGCCGCAGCGACATGAGCGCGCTGCTCGACACCAATCTGGTCGCCCCCTTCGACCTGGCGCGCCGCGCCGCGCCGCTGATGCAGGCGCGCGGCTATGGGCGGATCGTCAACATCACCTCGATCGCCGCCGATATCGCGCGCGGCGATCCGCTTTACACCGCCAGCAAGGGCGGGCTCGCCGCGCTGACCCGCGCGCTGGCGGCGGAACTGGGCGGTAGCGGGATCACCGTCAACGCGGTCGCGCCGGGCTATTTCGCGACCGAGGCGAACGCTGCGATGGTCGCGGATCCCGAGGTGGCGGCGCATCTCGCGCGGCGGACATCGCTGGGGCGCTGGGGCCAGCCCGAGGAGATCGCCGGCGCGGTCGTCTTCCTTGCCTCGCCCGCCGCCAGCTACGTCACCGGACAGACGCTGGCGGTCGACGGCGGCTACCTCAGCCACTTCTGATGCTTGCCTTTGCGGGCAAAAAGGGTATGTGCGCGGGCTTCAACGACACGTGATTCATGTGCCGGCCTGGCGACAAGGGCTGCCAGGGCTGGTTCGACGTGTCTCTGCACAGGAGATGAAAATGCCCAAGCTGAAGACCAAGAGCGGTGTGAAGAAACGCTTCAAAATCACCGCCACCGGCAAGGTCAAGCACGGTGTCGCGGGCAAGCGCCACCGGCTGATGAGCCACAATGCGAAGTATATCCGCCAACAGCGCGGGACCAAGCTTCTTTCCAAGGCCGATTGGGCTGCGGTGAAGAAATGGGCCCCCTACGGGCTCGGCTGAGCCCCCGCTTTAAGGAGAAAGAGATATGCCTCGCATCAAACGCGGCGTGACCACACGCCAGAAGCACAAGCGGCTCCTCGACCAGGCCAAGGGCTATCGCGGTCGTCGCAAGAACACCATTCGCATTGCGCGTCAGGCGGTCGAAAAGGCCGGCCAATACGCCTATCGCGACCGCAAGGTTAAGAAGCGCAACTTCCGCGCCCTGTGGATCCAGCGCATCAACGCGGCGGTCCGCGCCGAAGGCCTGACCTATTCGCAGTTCATGCACGGCGTTAAGCTTGCCGGCATTGAATTGGATCGCAAGGTCATGGCCGACCTCGCCATGAAAGAAAGCGCCGCCTTCGGTGCGATCATCAAGCAGGCCAAGGGCGCGCTTCCCGCCTGAATCGTTGCAACCGCATAAAGAAAGAGCGCCGCCCCTCCCGGGGTTGGCGCTTTTTCTTTGTCCGCCTTTCGGCTAGCGAGCCCCCGATATGACCAGCGACAACGAGCAAAAAATCGCCGCCACGCTTGAGCGGCTTCACGGCACCCAGGATCTGGCCGGGATCGAGGCGATCCGGGTCGAGGCGCTGGGCAAGCAGGGCTGGCTCAACCAGCTGATGAAGACGCTGGGCAAGATGAGCCCCGAGGAGCGCCAGGTCGAAGGGCCGCGGCTGCAGGGCATGCGCACGCGCATCTCCGAAGCGCTCGACGAGCGCAAGGCGACGATCGAGGCGGCGGAGCTCGAGCGGCGGCTGGCGACCGAGGTGCTGGATTTGACGCTGCCCGCGCCCGAGGCCCCCGCCGGTTCGGTCCACCCGGTCAGCCAGGTGATGGACGAGCTCGCCGAGATCTTCGCCGATCTGGGCTTCTCGGTCGCCACCGGCCCCGAGATCGAGGACGACTGGCACAATTTCACCGCGCTCAACATGGCCGAAACCCATCCCGCGCGCGCGATGCACGATACTTTCTACTTCCCGGAATCGGATGCGGTGACGATTCCCGCCTCAAGTAGCGAAGCGGTAGGCGAGAAAAGGCGCATGCTGCTGCGAACCCACACCTCGCCGGTGCAGATCCGCGCGATGGTGGAGCAGGGCGCGCCGATCCGGCTGATTGCGCCGGGCCGGGTCTATCGCTCCGACAGCGATGCGACCCACACCCCGATGTTCCACCAGATCGAGGGGCTGGTGATCGATCGCGACATCCATCTCGGCCATCTCAAATGGACGCTCGAGACCTTCCTCAAGGCGTTCTTCGAGCGCGAGGATATCGTGCTGCGGCTGCGCCCGAGCTACTTTCCCTTCACCGAACCCAGCGTCGAGGTCGATGTCGGCTGGCGCGATGTCGACGGTCGCCGCGCGCTCGGCGGCGATGGCGATGCGCCCGGCCATGGCTGGATGGAACTGCTCGGCAGCGGGATGGTCAACGCCCGCGTCATCGAATTCGCCGGGCTCGATCCGCAAGAATGGCAGGGCTTCGCCTTCGGGGTCGGGGTCGATCGGCTGGCGATGCTCAAATACGGGATGGACGATTTGCGCGCCTTTTTCGACGGCGACCAGCGCTGGCTGGCGCATTACGGCTTCTCGCCCTTCGACCAGCCGACCCTCTCCGGCGGTGTGGGAGCGCGCGCATGAAATTCTCGCTCGAATGGCTCAGCCACTTCCTCGAAACCGAGGCCTCGACCGCCGAGATCGCCGCCGCGCTCAACGCTGTCGGTCACGAGGTCGAGGGGATCGAGGATCCGGCGCAACGGCTGGCGGGCTTCCGCGTGGCCGAGGTGCTGACCGCCGCGCCGCATCCCGATGCCGACAAGCTGCAGGTGCTCACCGTCGACAGCGGGGACGGCCAGCCGCTCCAGGTCGTCTGCGGCGCGCCCAATGCGCGCGCGGGCATGAAGGGCGTGCTCGGCCTGCCGGGCGCGGTGGTCCCGTCCAACGGGATGGAACTGCGCAAGAGCGCGATCCGCGGGCAGGAATCCAACGGCATGATGTGCTCGGTGCGCGAGCTCGAACTGGGCGACGCGCACGAAGGCATCATCGAGCTGCCCGAGGATGCGCCCGTGGGCGCGAGCTTTGCCGACTACCACGCCGCCTCGCCGGTGTTCGATGTCGCGATCACCCCCAACCGCCCCGATTGCATGGGTGTGATGGGGATTGCGCGCGATCTCGCCGCCGCCGGGCTTGGGACCTTCAAGCCGGTCGAGGTGCCCGCGATCGAGGGCGGTTACGACTGCCCGATCGAGATCCGCACCGAGGATCCCGAGGGCTGCCCGGCCTTCTACGGCCGCGTCATTCGCGGGGTCGCCAATGGCAGTTCGCCCGATTGGATGCAGCGCCGCCTGCTGGCCGCCGGACAGCGCCCGATCAGCGCGCTGGTCGATTGCACCAATTACCTGATGCTCGCTTGCGGGCGACCTGCGCATGTCTACGACCTCGCCACGCTCTCGGGCGCGATGGTCGCGCGCCGCGCCCGCAACGGCGAACAGGTCGAGGCGCTCAACGAGAAGACCTATATGCTGGGCGACACCATGACGGTGATCGCGGACGACAGCCGGGTCCACGACATCGCGGGGATCATGGGCGGTGCGCATTCGGGCGCAAGCGAGGGCACCACCGATGTCCTGCTCGAGATCGCCTATTTCGACCCCGAGCGGATCGGGGTGACCGGGCGCCGGCTGGGTCTTGCCAGCGATGCCCGGACGCGGTTCGAGCGCGGGGTCGACCCGGCCTTTCTCGACGACGGGCTGGCGCTGCTGACCGATCTGATTGTGACCTGCTGCGGCGGCGAGCCCAGCAATGTGGTCCGCGCCGGAGCGCCGCCCGCCAAGACGAAGCGTGTCGCTTTCGATCCCGCGCTCACCGCACGGCTGGGCGGCGTCGAGGTGGCGCCGGACGAGCAGCGCCGCATTCTCGAAGCGCTAGATTTCGCCGTGGCGGAGGACTGGCAGGTCACGGAGCCGCTGCGCCGCCACGATATCGAGGGGCCTGCCGATCTGGTCGAGGAAGTGGTCCGCATCCACGGGCTCGACAAGGTGGCGAGCGTGCCGCTGCCGCGTCCGGCCAATGAAAACGGATGGGGCGTTGCGCGACCGACCGCTACACCCACCCAGCAGCTCGAGCGCAAGCTGCGCCGCGCAGCCGCCGCACGCGGGCTCAACGAGGCGGTGACCTGGTCCTTCCTCCCCACCGCGCAGGCCGAGCATTTCGCGGATGGTGAGCGCTTGTGGGTGCTCGACAACCCGATCAGCGAGGACATGAAGGCGATGCGCCCCTCGCTGTTGCCCGGATTGCTCGCCGCTGCCGCGCGCAATGCCGATCGCGGCCTCAGCGGATCGCGGCTGTTCGAGATCGGTCGCCGCTACTTCCGCGGCAAGGACGGCGCCAGCGACGAGCGGGCGACGCTGGGTGTGGTGCTGGCGGGCGCCAAAGCGCCGCGCGGCTGGTCCAGCGGCAAGGCGGCACCGTTCGATGCCTACGACGCCAAGGCCGAAGCGCTCGCGCTGCTCGAAGCCGCCGGCGCTCCCATAGCCAATCTGATGGTGATGGGGGAAGCCGGTGACCAGTTCCACCCCGGACAATCCGCCACGCTGCGGCTCGGCCCCAAGAATGTGCTGGCCCGCTTCGGCGCGCTGCATCCCGCGACGCTCAAGGCCTTCGATCTCGAGGGGGCGGTGATGGCGGTCGAAATCTTCCTCGACGCGATTCCCGCGAAGAAGGGCAAGCCGGCATTTGCGCGCCGTGCCTATGCCCCGCCTGCGCTTCAGGCGGTGACGCGCGACTTCGCCTTTCTCGTTCCGACCGCGCTCGCGGCGGGCGATCTGCTGCGCGCGGTCGGCGGTGCGGACAAGCAGGCCATCGTCGGCGCGCGGGTGTTCGATGTCTTCACCGGGCAGGGCGTCCCAGAAGGCCATAAATCGCTGGCACTCGAGGTGACCCTTCAGCCGGGCGACAAAAGCTTCACCGATGAGGAGATCAAGGCGATTTGCGACAAGGTGATCGCCGCTGCCGCCAAACTCGGCGCGGAGTTGCGGGCATGAGCCGGATCGCCCTCGTCACCGGTGCCACCGCCGGAATCGGCGAAGCCACAGTGCGCGCGCTGGTCGCCGGCGGCTGGCGCTGCATCGCCACGGGGCGGCGCGCAGAGCGGCTGCAGGCGCTGGTCGACGAGCTGGGCGCGGACAAGGTCCACCCGGCAGCGTTCGACGTCACCGACGAAGCCGCGCGCGATGCGGCGCTCGATGCACTGCCCGAAGCGTTTGCCGGGATCGAACTGCTGGTGAACAACGCCGGGCTCGCGCTCGGCACCTCGCCCGCGCAGGAGAGCGATCTGGCGCAATGGAAGACCATGATAGCGACCAATGTCACCGCGCTGGTCTCGCTCACGCACAAGCTGCTGCCGGGGCTGATCGCGCGCAAGGGTGCGGTGATCAACCTCTCCTCGGTCGCGGCGAATTACCCCTATCCCGGCGGCAACGTCTATGGCGGGACCAAGGCCTTCGTCAGCCAGTTCACGCTGGGCCTGCGCTCGGACCTGCATGGCACCGGGGTGCGCGTCACCGCAATCGAGCCGGGCATGGTCGAGACCGAATTCACGCTGGTGCGCACCGGAGGCAATCAGGATGCGCACGAAAAGCTCTACGGCGGCGCGCAGCCGATGACCGCTGCGGATATCGCCGAGACCGTCCGCTGGGTTGCCGAACTGCCGCCGCATCTCAACATCAACACGCTCGAACTGATGCCGGTGAGCCAGAGCTACGCCGGCTTCCGCATCGCCCGCGAGCCCTAGCGCTTCACCGTTCGCCTCTCAGCACGAATGGGTAATCGCCCACAACGCCAACGGTAAGACAGATCATGACCTCCAACCGCCGCACCTTCGCCATCATCTCGCACCCCGATGCGGGCAAGACCACGCTGACCGAAAAGCTGCTGCTGCAGGGCGGCGCGATCCATCTGGCGGGCGAGGTCAAGGCGCGCGGGCAGGCGCGGCGCGCGCGCTCGGACTGGATGAAGATCGAGCAGCAGCGCGGAATCTCGGTCACCTCGAGCGTGATGACCTTCGAGCGCGACGGGATCACCTTCAACCTGCTCGATACGCCCGGCCATGAGGATTTCTCGGAGGATACCTATCGCACGCTGACCGCGGTCGATTCGGCGATCATGGTGATCGACGCCGCCAAGGGCATCGAACCGCAGACCCGCAAGCTGTTCGAGGTCTGCCGCCTGCGCAGCGTACCGATCATCACCTTCGTCAACAAGGTCGACCGCGAGGGCCGTCCGGTGTTCGAGCTGCTCGACGAGATCGCCGACATGCTGGCGCTCGATGTCTCGCCGCAGATGTATCCGGTGGGGATGGGCGGCCAGTTCGAGGGCGTACTCGATTTCGCCACCGGTTGCGTCGCCCGGCCCGAGGGGCCGTCGAAGGAATTCCAGGGCAAGCGCGACAGCGACCCGGAAATCCCCGCTCTATTCGCCGAGGAGATCGAGCTCGCGCGGATCGGCTATCCGGAATTCGACCTCGAAGCCTATCGCAACGGCGATCTCACCCCGGTGTTGTTCGGCTCGGCGCTCAAGAATTTCGGCGTCACCGAACTGATCGACGCGATCGCCAAAATCGCTCCGCCGCCGCGCCCGCAGCCCGCGGGCGACGAACAGGTCAGCCCCGATCGCGACGAGGTGACCGGCTTCATCTTCAAGGTCCAGGCCAATATGGACCCCAATCACCGCGACCGGATCGCTTTCATGCGGCAGGTGTCGGGCACCTTCAAACGCGGCATGAAGTTGACGCCCTCGGGGCTGGGCAAGCCGATCGCGATCCATTCGCCGATCCTGTTCTTCGCGCAGGATCGCGAGATCGCCGACACCGCAGAGGCCGGCGACATCATCGGCATACCCAACCACGGCACGCTGCGCGTGGGCGATACGCTGTCCGAGAAGAACGAGCTGCGTTTCACCGGCCTGCCCAATTTCGCGCCGGAGATCCTGCGTCGCGTCCAGCTCAGGGACCCGACCAAGACCAAGCAGCTCAGGAAGGCGCTCGACGATCTTTCCGAGGAAGGCGTGATCCAGGTGTTCTACCCCGAGATCGGCGGGCAGTGGATCGTCGGCGTGGTCGGCCAGCTCCAGCTCGAGGTGCTCGTCTCGCGGCTCTCGGCCGAATACAAGGTCGAGGCGGGGCTGGAGATGGCGCCGTTCTCGACCGCGCGCTGGCTCAAGGGCGAGCAGGCGGCGCTCGACGATTTCGAGAAGTTCAACCGCCCGCTCCTGGCGCGCGATCGCGATGGCGATCTGGTGTTCATGGCCAAGAGCCCGTGGGATGTGAGCTACCAGGAAGAAAAGAACCCGGGCCTCGCCTTTTCGGCGACCAAGGAGCGTTGACTTGCAGGCCGGTCGGCTTCGCGGCATGGGGTCGCCCATGACGCACACCGGACCCACTTCGCAAACGTTCATCTCGCAGCGGCTGCGGCTGCATTATGTCGACTGGGGCAACCAAAGCGAGAAGGGGCGCGGCAAGCCGCCGCTGGTGCTGGTCCATGGCGGGCGCGACCATGCACGCAGCTGGGACTGGGTGGCCGAAAAGCTGCGCGACGACTGGCACGTCATCGCGATGGACCACCGCGGCCATGGCGATTCGGATTGGGTCAACGATGGCAATTACCAGACCAGCGATATGGTCTACGATCTGGCCCAGCTGATCCATCAGCTGGGTGTCGGACCGGTCACCATCGTCAGCCATTCGATGGGCGGCAACGTCTCGCTGCGCTATGCCGGCACTTTCCCGGACATGGTCTCGAAGATCGTCGCGATCGAAGGCCTCGGGCCCAGCCCCAAGCGCCAGGCGGAGATGCGCGAGACCCCCTATCCCGAGCGCCAGCGCGAGTGGATCGGCAAGAAGCGCGCCGCCTCAGCGCGCAGCCCGCGCAAATACGAGAGCATCGAGACCGCGTTCCAGCGGATGATCGAGGAAAACTCCTACCTCACCGAGGAGCAGGCCCGGCATCTGACCATCCACGGCGTCAACCGCAACGAGGATGGCACCTACACCTGGAAGTTCGACCCGCATCTCAACGTCTGGCCGGTCGAGGACATCGCCGACGAATTCCTTCACCAGACCTGGGCGGCGATCGCTGCGCCCACCCTGCTGCTCTATGGTGCCGATAGCTGGGCCTCCAACCCCGAAGGCGACGGCCGGCTCGACAATTTCAAAACCGCGCGCGTCATCGAATTCGAAAAGGCCGGGCACTGGCTGCACCACGACCAGTTCGACCGTTTCATGGCGACGCTGGCGGATTTTCTCTGAGGCCCGATGCGGCTTACCTTCGCCAGCTACAACATCCACAAGGCCATCGGCCGCGATCGCAAATGTGACCCCGAACGGATCATGGCGGTGCTGCGCGAGATTGATGCCGATGTGATCGTGCTGCAGGAGGCGGATCAGCGCTTCGGCGACCGGGCGAGCGTCCTGCCGCGCGCGCTGCTCGACGACTACCCCTGGAAGGTCGTGGATGTCGCCCGGCGTCCGCGCAGTATCGGCTGGCACGGCAACGCCATTCTGGTGCGGCGCGAATGCGAGGTGCAGGATGCCGAAGCGCTCCATCTGCCCACGCTCGAACCGCGCGGGGCCGCCAATGCGGTGATCCGGATCGCGGGGCGCAATATCCGCATCATCGGCACGCATCTCGACCTCTCGGGCCTGCGCCGCCGCGACCAGGTGCGCGCGCTGCTCGATTTCGTCGCCAAGACCAACGAGGATTGCCCGACCATCATCGGCGGCGATTTCAACCAGTGGGGCCGGTTCAACGGCGCGATGCGCGAATTCGGCGACGACTGGCAGGCGATCTCGCCGGGGCCGAGCTTCCCCAGCCGCGGCCCGATCGCCCGGCTCGACCGCATCGTCACTTCGCCCAGCTGGGTCTGCCACGATGCCCACGTCCACCGCAGCCCGCTCGCGAGCGTCGCTTCGGATCACTTGCCCATCTACGCGGAACTGGACCTGCCCAATAATTGAGCAGCCGCCTGCCAGATGTGCAGCGCCTGAACTAAAGTTACCGGCCGGTTAGTCCATTCGGCGCCATATTGCGTCGATTTCGGTTTTGGCACAGCTTTTGCAAACCTCCTTTCGCCGGGAACGGGCCCGGCAGCGATAGCTCAGGGGGGCCGCGTGAAATATATCATCGCCGTCATCAAACCGTTCAAGCTCGACGAGGTGCGCGAAGCCCTCGGATCGATCGGGGTCGCGGGAATGACCGTGTCCGAAGTCAAGGGCTTCGGACGCCAGAAGGGTCAGACCGAGATTTACCGCGGGGCCGAATATTCGACCAACATGCTGCC
Source organism: Erythrobacter sp. QSSC1-22B (assembly GCF_001678665.1). Classification (GTDB taxonomy): domain Bacteria; phylum Pseudomonadota; class Alphaproteobacteria; order Sphingomonadales; family Sphingomonadaceae; genus Qipengyuania. Next base: position 191,424 of record NZ_LZRP01000002.1, on the reverse strand, counting down.
CAAGGTGAAGCTCGAGATCGCTGCCAGCGACGATCTCACGCCGCAGGTGATCGAAACGATCCAGCAGACCGCGAGCACCGAGGCGATCGGGGACGGGAAGATCTTCGTCTTCGATCTTGCCAGCGCCACCCGCATCCGCACCGGCGAGACCGGCGACACCGCGCTATGATCCGAGGGGACACCATCATGAAACGCACACTTTCACGCTCCGCCGCCCCGGCGCTGGCGGCCTTTGCGCTGGCCGGGGTCGGAATGACCGCACCCGCCCTGGCGCAGGATGTCGCCGATCCCGTTGCGCTCGCCGCAGCCGAGGCCGTTTCGGGGGGAACGGCCTACATTCTCAATACGCTGCTGTTCCTGATCGGCGGCTTTCTCGTCATGTGGATGGCGGCGGGCTTCGCGATGCTCGAGGCAGGCCTGGTCCGGTCGAAGAACGTTTCGGTCCAGTGCCTCAAGAACATCGGTCTCTATTCGATCGCCGGCCTGATGTTCTGGGTCGTCGGCTATTCGATCGCCTATCCCGGCTTCGAAGGCGGATTTATCGGCATCGCCGACTTCCCCTATGCGATGCAGGCCGTCGGCGAGGCGGATACCGAAACCGGCTATTCGATTGCCTCCGACTGGTTCTTCCAGATGGTGTTCTGCGCCACCACCGCCTCGATCGTCTCGGGCGCGGTTGCCGAGCGGGTCAAGCTGGTGCCCTTCTTCATCTTCGTCACCGTGCTGACCGGCTTCATCTATCCGGTGATCGTCAGCTGGGAATGGGGCGCGGGCTGGCTCGATGCGATGGGCTTCTCCGATTTCGCCGGTTCCACCCTGGTCCACTCGACCGGCGGCTGGGCGGCGCTGATGGGCGTGCTGATCATCGGCCCGCGGCTGGGCCGCTACGGCAAGGATGGCAAAGTCGCTGTGTTCCCGGGTTCGAGCATCCCGCTCGCCACGTTGGGTACCTTCATCCTGTGGCTTGGCTGGTTCGGCTTCAACGGCGCCTCGCAGCTCGCGATGGGTACGATCGGCGATGTCTCCGATGTGTCGAAGATCTTCGTCAACACCAACATGGCCGCTGCTGCCGGTGTGGTCGTCGCCATCATCGCCACCCAATTGCGCTACAAGAAGGCCGACACCACCATGGCGCTCAACGGCGCGCTGGCAGGGCTCGTGGCGATCACTGCCGAACCGCTGACACCCAGTGTCGGGATGGCGATCGTCATCGGCGGGATCGGCGGGCTGCTCCCGGTGATCTTCGTGCCGATCCTCGACAAGCTCAAGATCGATGACGTCGTCGGCGCCATTCCGGTCCACCTTGTGGCCGGCATCTGGGGCACGCTCGCGGTGCCGCTGACCAACACCGAGGTGCCTTTCCTGGCACAGCTCACCGGCGTGGTCGCAACCGGCGTCTTCGTCAGCGCGCTCTCCGCCATCGTCTGGTTCGCGATCAAGGTCACCGTCGGGGTGCGCCCAAGCGAAGAAGAAGAGCTGGCGGGCCTCGATATCGGCGAGACCGGCATCGAAGCCTATCCGGAGTTCACTCGCACCTCAGGGTAATCAAGTTTGGCGGGGGCGCTTCTCTCTCTCCTCTCGGCGCCCCCGCCCTAAAGTGTTCCTCCTGCGAACACCGACTACGAAGGGCCGGAACCTTGCAGAAGGTTCCGGCCCCTTTTTTCATTTCGTGAGGAAGGCACCGGGTCAGGCCGGTGCGGGCAGCTAGGCCAGTTCTGCCTGGACGAAATCGGCGCAGCGTTCGCCGATCATGATGCTGGGGGCATTGGTGTTGCCCCCGATCAGCCGTGGCATGATGCTGGCATCGGCCACCCACAACCCTTCGATCCCGCGCACCTTGAGCTGGGGATCGACCACGCTGTCAGCGTCGCCGCCCATCCGGCAGGTGCCGACCGGGTGATAGACGGTGTCGGCACGATCGCGGATCAACTTGTCGAGCGCGGCATCGTCGTCGAGATCGACCGGATAGCGATCCTCGGGCGCATATTGCGCCAGCGCCGGCGCCTCGACGATGCGATGCGACAGCCGCACGCCCTTGCGCAGCACCTCCATGTCGCGGTCGTCGTCGAGGAAATTGGGATCGATCACCGGGGCGTCGGCGGCATTGCGCGAACCCAGCCGCACCGTTCCCCGGCTCTCGGGGCGCAGCACGCAGGCATGGAGCGAAAAGCCGTGGCCCTTCACTTTGGTCCGGCCGTGGTCCTCGAGCATGGCGGGCACGAAATGCCACTGCACATCGGGCGCGGGCGCATCGTCCATCACCTTCCAGAACCCGCCGGCCTCGGCATAGGGCGTGGTCATGATCCCGGTCCGCTTGCGGCGGTGCTCGATGATGGCCTTGGCCATCCGTACCGTGCCCGCGAAACTGTCGCCGATGAAATCGGTGCTTTCGGTCTGCCAGCTCGAGACGTAGTCGACATGATCCTGCAGGTCGGAGCCGACGGCGCCGCAATCGCGCTTCACCGTGATGCCATGCTCCGACAGGTGCGCGCCGGGACCGACGCCGGAGAGCATCAGCACCTGCGGCGAATTGAATGCGCCCGCCGAGAGCACCACGCCGCCGCGCGCGCGCACCGTGCGCTGCTTGTCGCCGACCGAATAGGTGACCCCGGTCACCCTTCCGTCGTCGATTTCGATCTTCTGGACCGTCACCCCGATCCGGACGTCGAGATTGCGGTTGCCGCGCTTGGGCTCGATATAGGCGCGCGCCGCGGACCAGCGTTCGCCGTCCTTCTGCGTGACCTGATAGATGCCGAAGCCTTCCTGCCGCGCCCCGTTGAAATCGCGATTGTGTGGCAATTGCAGCTGGGTCGCCGCCTCGACGAAAGCCTGACTGCCCGGGTTTGGCCAATGCTGATCCGACACATGCAGCGGCCCGTCGCCACCGTGGAAGGCATCCGCGCCCTGCTCGTTGCTCTCGGCGCGTTTGAAATAGGGCAGCACATCGTCATAGGCCCAGCCGCTGCAGCCGAGCTCGGCCCAATGGTCGTAGTCCCAGCTATGGCCGCGGATATAGATCATCGCGTTGATCGCCGAGGAGCCGCCGAGGCCGCGACCGCGCGGCTGGTAGCCGACCCGCCCGTTCAGCCCCTTCTGGGGCACCGTCTCGTAGCGATAGTTCGAGCCTTGGCGCAGGAACGGCATAAGGCCCGGTGTCTTGACCAGCATGGTGTTGTTGCGCGGCCCCGCTTCGAGCAGGCATACGCTCTTGCCCGCTTCGGCCAGCCGTCCGGCAGCCGCGCTGCCGCCGCTGCCCCCGCCGATCACGATTACATCGAATTCGTCCATGATTTCTCCTCTTCCGCAGGAGAGGTTACGCAGCCTCGCCCGATCCGGCAATCGGGTTTTCGTCTGCAACCGGTTTGCCGGTCGCTCCGCCGCGGCGCGCTTCCCAGCGGGCGCGGATCGTGGCGCTGGTTTCGCGGCTGCCATCGTGGCTCCAGCCGGGCTCGCGCAGCAGGTAGGACAATTTGTGCTGCCACGGCGCGCGCCACACGTCCTGCGCGATCCCGACCCATTCGTGGAACACCGCCCACACCAGGTTGAAACTGCCCAGCTGCTTGACGATGCCGTAGCGAATCGCCTCCTCCTCGGGGCGTTCCTGCTCGAAGGTGCCGAACATCCGGTCCCAGACGATGAAGACGCCAGCGTAATTGCGGTCGAGATAGCGTGGGTTGGTGGCGTGGTGGACGCGGTGGTGGCTGGGGGTGTTCATTACCGCCTCGAACCAGCGCGGCATCTGGCCGATCGCCTCGGTGTGAATCCAGAACTGGTAGATCAGGTTGAACCCCGAAACGATCGCGATCATCGCCGGGTGGAAGCCGAGCAGGATCAGCGGCAGGCTGAAGGCGAAGGACAGCGCGAAGAAACCCGTCCAGGTCTGCCGCAGCGCGGTGCTGAGATTGTAGTGCTGGCTGGAATGGTGGTTGACGTGGCTCGCCCAGAACCAGCGCACCCGGTGCGCCATGCGGTGGAACACGTAATAGAGCAGGTCGTCGAGCACGAAGGCAAGCGGCCAGGCCCACCACACCGCCCACCAGCTGTCGCCGAAATCGAACAACCGGTAATCATACAGCCACAGCGCCGCGGCCAGGATCGCCCCGCCGAAGACGACGCCCGCAACCGTGCTGCCCAGCCCGAAGGCGAGGCTGGTGAGCGTGTCGCGCGGTTCGTAGGCATCGGGGCGCTGGCGCCGCGCCCAGACCATCTCCGCCAGCACGAGCAGGACGAAGACCGGGACGGCGTAGGTGACGGGATCGAATTCGGGCATGTCAGTGGGTCTTCAAACTCTCGATATGCTGCAGCCAGACCGATGGATCGTCGAGCTCGAGCCGGACCCCGCCATAGCGCTTTTCCGCAGTATCGACCACCAGCGCGCCGGTGTCGATCCGCGCGCTCGCGGCCGGGGTCAGCACTCGCCCGGCGAAATGAGTCCCGTGCTGGCGCAGCAGCAAGATCTGCCCTCCGGCATCGCGCAACAGCCCGGCGCGACCTTCGCGGTCGATTGCGATCTCGACCGGCTCGAAGCCATCGACCGCCTCACTCGCTTCGCGGCGCGCGTCGGCGTCGTTCTCCAGCCGCCTGGCCGGACCCAGCTTGAGCCACCAGGCCAGCGCCGCCAGAGCGACGATCGCGGCAAGCGATCCGACGAACTGCAGCAGGGCCGGGGGAATTTCCATCGCCGCACGGATTGGCATGGCGCGCCGATTGCGGCAAGCAGGGGCGATATCAGGGGGAAACCGAACCATGAAACCATCCGTCAGTCTCGCAGGTCTTGCCCTGTTCGCCGTCCAGCCCATGCTGGCCCTGCCGGTTTATGCGCAGGCCGCCGACCCGGTCGCGATCGTCGATGGCGAAGCCGAACGCACTGCCCGCGTCGCGCAGCAAATATGGGACTGGGCGGAGCTGGGTTATCTCGAGACCCGCTCGACCCGGCTGCTGCAGGACGAGCTGGCGGCGGAAGGCTTCAGCATCACCCCGGGTGTCGCCGAAATCCCCACCGCCTTCATCGGCGAGTGGGGCGAGGGCGGTCCGGTGATCGCGATCCTCGCCGAATTCGATGCGCTGCCGGGGATCTCGCAATCCGCCTCGCCAACGCGCGACCCGGTTGCGGACAAGCACGCGGGCCACGCCTGCGGTCACAATTTGTTCGGCGCCGGCTCGCTGACCGCGGCGATCGCGGTGAAGCGCTGGCTCGAGGCGACCGGCACACCCGGTCGTATCCGGCTCTACGGTACACCTGCGGAAGAAGGTGGCTCGGGCAAGGTCTATATGGCGCGCGCCGGGCTGTTCGACGATGTCGACACTGCGATCCACTGGCACGCCGCCGACGAGAACAGCGCCGCTGCTCGAACCGGCCTCGCCAATCGTTCGGCCAAGTTCCGCTTCAAGGGCGTCTCGGCCCATGCTGCTGCTGCCCCAGAACGCGGGCGCTCGGCGCTCGACGGGGTCGAGGCGATGAACATGATGGTCAACATGATGCGCGAGCACACCAGCATGAACACCCGTATCCACTACGTCATCACCGAGGGCGGCTCGGCGCCCAATGTCATCCCCGACAGCGCCGAAGTGTTCTCTTACGTCCGCCATTCGGAGGCCGACGAGGTGCGCGCGCTGTGGGAGCGGCTCGAAGCCGCAGCCGAGGGCGCGGCGCTGGGCACAGGAACCGAGGTGAGCTGGGAGATCATCCACGGCAACAATCCGCTGCTGGTCAACCAGTCGCTGGCGCGGATGATGGATGCCAAGCTGCGCGAGGTCGGCGGTGTCAGCTACACGGCCGAAGAACGCGCTTGGGCGGAAGAGATCGCGGTGAGCTTCGGCGATCGGGCCCGGCCGCTGGAAAGCGCCAGCCAGATCCAGCCCTACGAGACGACGCTGGGCTATGGCTCGACCGATGTCGGCGATGTCTCATGGGCAACCCCCACCGTGGGGGTCACCGCGGCAGGCTGGGTGCCCGGCACCAGCGCACACAGCTGGCAGGCGGTCGCGGCAAGCGGCCATTCGATCGGCGCCAAGGGCGCGCAGGTCGCGGCGAAATCGATGGCGCTGATGGCGGTCGAGCTGTTCCAGAACGAGGAGCTGCGTGAGGCGGCGCGGGCCGAATTCGATGCCTCGCGCGGGCCGGGCTACGTCTACCGCTCGTTGCTGGGGGATCGCGACCCGCCGCTGGATTTTCGCCGCTAGGCGCGGCGTTGCCAGCCTATTTCTGCGCCTGCTCGGCGAGTTCGATCAGCGCGGTGTGGATCGGCGCGAGATCGTAGCCCGCTCCGGCGGCGGCGCGCTCGATACTCGCCGGGTCGCGTCCTCCGCGGGCTTCGGCCAGCGCCCACAGCAGCGTCGAACGGGTACCCGTGCGGCAATAGGCGAGCACCTTGCCCTCCGCATTGTCGAGCGCCGCCTGCATTGCCGCGATGCGACCCTGGTCGAAACCCGACGAATCGACGGGAATCGCGACATAGTCGATCCCGGCGGCTCGCGCCGCGGCCTCGATCGATTCGCCGTCCGGCTGACCGGGGGCCTCGCCATCGGGCCGGTTGTTGACGATCAGCGTCACACCCTGCGTCTCGGCGCGGGCGATATCTTCGGGCGCGATCTGGCCTGCGGCAAAGACCGTGTCCGAAAGTGTCCTGAATTCGCTCATGCGCTTGCCTCCATGGCTTCGCGTTTTTTTTGCCGACGGTTGCGCTGGACGATGTTCAGGATTTCCACCCCGACCGAGAAGCCCATCGCCGCGTAGATATAGCCCTTGGGTACGTGGAAGCCGAAGCCGTCGGCAATCAGCACCACCCCGATCATCACCAGGAAGGCCAGCGCCAGCATCACCAGCGTCGGATTGTGCTCGATGAAGCGCGACAGCGGATCGGCCGCCACCAGCATGATGCCGACGGTGATAACCACCGCCGTGACCATGATCGGGATGTGGTCGGTCATGCCCACCGCGGTGAGAATCGAATCGACCGAGAACACCATGTCGATCACCACGATCTGTGCGATCACCGCGCCGAAGGTGGCGGTCGCTGCCTTGGCAACGCCGGGGGTCTTGTCGAGCAGATGGCCCGAATCGTCTTCGGGCTCCATCGAATGGTGGATTTCCTTGGTCGCCTTCCACAGCAGGAACAGCCCGCCGGTCAGCAGAATCAGGTCGCGCCCGGAAAAGGCGGTATCGAAGCTGGGCTCGCCGTATGCGCCGGGCTGGCCCTGAATGCCGAGGTCGAACAGCGGGGTCTGCAGCGTTACCAGCCAGCCGATCAGCATCAGCAGGCCGATGCGCATAACCAGCGCCAGAATCAGCCCGATCCGCCGCGCGCGCTGCTGCTGGTGCACTGGCAGCTTGTTCGACAGGATCGCGATGAAGATCAAATTGTCGATCCCCAGCACTACCTCGAGCGCGATCAGGGTGAGCAGTGCCAGCCAGGCGGCCGGATCGGAGAGCAGAGCGAGTATGTCCATCCCGCGCCTTTGCCGCGCCACGAAGCATTTCGCAATATGAACGTGATGCGAATACGCGTCTGAAACAGCATGCGAAAATGTCATATCTGCAGGGCAAACCACCCCCTATCGTTAAATCATTCGCTTGGCCGCCGATTTGTGGCTATGTAGGATGTTGTAATAGGCGGCACTTTCCGACGAATCATGATCGGATTCCGCTTGCGCCGGGATTGCCATGCGGCCCGCGATCCGGCGTTTCACCTGCGGGGCGGCGCGATAAGGTACGATTTGAATCATGGGTTACGATAGAGGCCGCCGTCGGGGACGGGACAAGCGCGACGGATTTGGAGAAGACGGTTTCGAGCCCATGGGCGGCCCGTCGGAAGGATTCGGATCGTCAGGTGGTTTTGGAGGCGGCTTCGGTGGTGACCGGGGCGGCTTCAACAATGACCGCGGCGGTTCGGGCGGCGCCGGCGGCGGTTACCGCGGCGGCGGTGGCGGCGGCCCTCCCAGCCGCGGCGGACCGGGCGGCGGCGCTGGCGCCGGCGGTGCGGGCGGCTTCAGCCGCATGCCTGCCCAGGTCGTCGGTACCGGCAAGGGCAAGGTCAAATTCTTCAACGCGGCGAAGGGCTTCGGCTTCATCCAGCAGGATAGCGGCGGTGAGGACGTGTTCGTCCACATCAGCGCGGTCGAACGTGCCGGGCTGGAAAGCCTTGGCGAAGGCCAGGAGCTGGAATTCAACCTCGTCGATCGCGGGGGCAAGGTGTCCGCGCAGGATCTCCAGATACTCGGCGATGTCGTCGAAGCCCCGGTCGACGCCGGCCCGCCCAAGCGCGAGCTGACCGGCGACAAGGCGAGCGGGACGGTCAAGTTCTTCAACTCGATGAAGGGCTTCGGCTTCATCACCCGCGACGACGGACAGCCAGACGCCTTCGTTCACATCAGCGCGGTCGAACGCTCGGGCCTTTCGGGGATCGACGAAGGCCAGCGTTACGAGTTCGACCTCGAGGTCGATCGACGAGGCAAGTATTCGGCGGTAAACCTCGTTCCGGCCCCGGAATGAGGCGAGCCGCGCCGCCACGGTTTGACCGGGCGCGCGCGACTCAATAGACGCCGAAGGACACGTGAATGGCGGTTCCCTCACGGGGCCGCCATTTGCATTTGCCCGCCCTTCCTTTCGCCCCATTTTCCCAGTTCAACGCGCCCGCTTGCTCCGGAGGTCCCATGTCGATTACACCGCTGATGCCCGTCTATCCCCGCTGCGGTGTCCGCCCCGTGCGCGGCGAGCATTGCCATCTGATCGACGAGGACGGCACGCGCTATCTCGATTTCGCCAGCGGCATTGCAGTCAATCTGCTGGGGCACAGCCACGCAGGCCTGATCGGCGCCATCCAGCACCAGGCCGAGACGCTGATGCATGTCTCCAACCTCTACGGCAGCCCTCAGGGCGAGGCGCTGGCGCAGCGGCTGGTGGACTTCACCTTCGCCGATACGGTGTTCTTCACCAATTCGGGCGCCGAGGCGGTCGAGACCGCGATCAAGACCGCGCGCGCCTATCACCAGCACGAAGATGGCGATGCCAACCGCACCGAGTTGATCACCTTCACCAACGCCTTCCACGGGCGCACCATGGCGACGATCAGCGCCTCCAATCAGGAGAAGATGCACAAGGGCTTCAAGCCGCTGCTGCCCGGCTTCGTCTATTGCGAATTCGACGATCTCGAGGCCGTGCGCGCGCTGGTCGGGCCCAGGACTGCGGGCTTCCTGGTCGAGCCGATCCAGGGCGAGGGCGGCATCCGCCCCGCCAGCCAGGCCTTCATGCAGGGTCTGCGCGATCTCGCCGACGAGCACGATCTGATGCTGGTGCTGGACGAGGTCCAGTGCGGCGTCGCGCGCACCGGCAAATTCTACGCGCATGAACATTACGGCGTCGATCCCGATGTCCTCGCCACCGCCAAGGGGATCGGCGGCGGCTTCCCGCTCGGCGCCTGCCTCGCGACCGAAAAGGCCGCACGCGGGATGACCTTCGGCACCCATGGCTCGACCTATGGCGGCAACCCGCTCGGCATGGCGGCGGGCACCGCGGTGATGGATGCCGTGGCCAACGAGGCGTTCCTCGCCGAGGTTACCGAAAAGGGCGACCGGCTGCGCGCCCGGCTCGAACAGTTCATCGGCAATTACCCTGAACTGTTCGACTGCGTGCGCGGGATGGGGCTGATGCTCGGCCTGCGGATGAAGATCGAAAGCCGCCCCTTCTTCGTCCACCTGCGCGACAATCACCATTTGATGACCGTGGCCGCGGGCGACCAGACGCTGCGCATCCTGCCGCCGCTGGTGGCGGGCGATGCCGAATTCGATGAATTCTTCGACAAGCTGTCCGCCGGCGCGGCCAGCTTCACCATGCCCGAGCCCGCTTGATGGCGGGCGGGGACACCTCTGGCGCAGCCTCGCCGGTGCGGAGCTTCCTCGACCTGTCCGATGCGGGCGGGGATGCGATCGCCGCGATGATCGGCGATGCGCAGGACCGCAAGGCGGCGCGGGCGGGCTGGCCCAAGGGTCGGGCCGATGCCGATGCGCCGCTGGCGGGGCATGTGCTGGGGATGATCTTCGAGAAGAATTCGACCCGCACCCGCGTCAGCTTCGATATCGCCATGCGCCAGCTCGGCGGTTCGGCGCTGATCCTCGATGCCGCGACCACGCAGCTCGGCCGGGGCGAGAGCATCGCCGACACCGCGCGCGTGCTCAGCCGGATGGTCGATGCGATCATGATCCGCACCGACGATCACGCCAAGGCGCAGGCGCTGGCCGAGCACGCGAGTGTGCCGGTGATCAATGGGCTCACCGATCGCTCGCACCCCTGCCAGATCGTCGCCGATCTGCTGACCGTGATCGAACACGGCAAGCCGCTCCCCGGGCTCGAGCTCGCCTGGCTGGGCGATGGCAACAATGTCCTCCATTCGCTGATCGAGGCGGCCGCGCTGATGAAATTCAACATCCGTGTCGGCGCCCCCGAAGGCTACGATCCCGAAGACGAATTCCTCGCCATGGCGCGGGCTGCCGGCTGCCGGGTCACGGTGACGCGCGATGCAGCCGAAGCCGCGCGCGGGGCGGATGTGGTGGTCACCGATACCTGGGTCTCGATGGGTCAGGACCACGCCGATGCCAAGCTCGCGGCGATGGCGCCGTTCCAGGTCGATGCGGCGCTGATGGCGCTGGCCAAGCCCGATGCGCGTTTCCTGCATTGCCTGCCCGCCCATGTCGGCGAGGAGGTCTCGCAGGAGGTCTTCGAAGGCGCGCAATCGCTCGTCTTCGACGAGGCCGAGAACCGCATCCACGCGCAGAAATCGATCCTGCTGTGGTGCCACGGGAAGCTCGCGACCGGCTGAGACAGGTCGGGCGCGACAGGGCCTTAAAAGCGCAGCATCCGCGCCCCATATGGCGCGGATGATCGACCCCGAAGAAACCTATGCCGAGCGCACGCTTGGCTTCAGCATTCCCTCGCGCGACGCGCGCGGCCGGCTGGTGCGGCTCGACAGCACCGTCGATGAAATCCTCTCGGCCCACGCCTATCCGCCGCCGATCGCCAATCTGCTCGCCGAAGCGCTGGTGCTGACCGCGCTGATCGGCAGCCTGCTCAAGGATGACGGCTCGCAGGTCACCATGCAGGCGCAGACCGAGACCGGCGCGGTGAACCTGTTCGTGTGCGATTATCGCGCCGGTGCGCTGCGCGGCTATGTCGATTTCGACGCCGAGGCGTTGGCCGAACTCGGTGCCAATCCGACCCTGTTTGCGCTGTTCGGCAAGGCCTATCTCGCGCTGACTTTCGACATGACCGATGGTCGGGGCCGCTATCAGGGGATCGTCCCGCTCGAGGGCGACAGCCTGGCGCGCGCCTGCGAGGGTTATTTCGTCCAGTCGGAACAGCTGCCGACGCTGATCCGCACCTCGGTGACCAGCGGACCGCAGGGTTCGCGCGCCGCCGGAATGCTCGTCCAGCATCTCGCCGATGGCGAGGAAGGCCGCGAGCGGCTGCATGTCCGGCTCGACCATCCCGAATGGGAGCATATCGCGGTCATGGCGGGATCGCTGCGCCATGATGAATTGCTCGATCCCGAACTCTCGCTCGAGGCCATCGTCTGGCGGCTGTTCCACGAGGAAGAGGAGGTTCGTGTGGACAGGGGGGCGGAGATATCGCGCGGCTGCCGCTGCACTGCGGAACACTACCAGTCCGTACTGACGCGGTTTCCGGAAACCGAGCGCCAGGAGATGCGCGACGAGGATGGCATGATCGTGGTCGATTGCGCCTTCTGTTCGCGCAAGTTTCCGATCGCGGCTTGATCGTTTCATCGATGGCAAAGCACGGTCTATCTATGGTAAGCAAGGTGACAGCGGCATCGCTGCTAGTCTCGGCACGCAATCGAGGTGTGATATGCGCAAATTTATCCTGACGGCATTGGCAGGCTTCGCCACCATCGGCGCGTTGACGATGGCTGTGGCGCCTTCGGCCGCGCAGAACGCCAAGCTCGCCTTGTTCGGCGAGCTCGATCGCGGCCAATGGGAATTGCGGTTTCGCGATGGCGAACCCAGCCAGCGGATATGCCTCCGCGATGGCACCGAGCTGATCCAGCTGCGTCACCGCGGCGCCAATTGCAATCGCTTGGTGGTTGAGAATAGCGCGAACCAGGTGACGGTGCAGTACACATGCCGCGGCAATGGCTACGGCCGCACCAGCGTACGCCGCGAAAGCGCGACGCTTGCCCAGGTCGAGAGCCAAGGCATATCCGGGGGCAGGCCGTTCCAGTTCTCCGCCGAGGCGCGCCGCGTGGGCGTCTGCCGCTGAAGCTTGCGTCGCTGCGGCCGTCGTCCTAGCGCGGCGCGGATGAGCGATCCTGCAAAGAACAACCTCGGCCCTGCGGTAGTCCTGCTGTCGGGCGGGCTCGATTCGATGGTCACCGCTGCGCTGGCACTCGAAGCCGGTCACGCACTTTACGCGCTGACGATCGACTACGGGCAACGCCATGTCCGCGAGATCGAATCGGCGCGGGCCATCGCCAAGCGGCTCGGTGCGGCCCGCCATGTCGAACTGCCGCTCGATCTGCGCCGTTTCGGCGGGTCGGCGCTGACCGACGATATCGACGTTCCCAAGACCGGTGTCGAGGACGGGATCCCCGTCACCTATGTCCCGGCGCGCAATCTGGTTTTCCTCGCGCTGACCACGGCCTTTGCCGAGACAGTCGAGTCTCGCGACATCTTCATCGGGGTCAACGCGCTCGACTATTCGGGCTATCCCGACTGCCGCCCCGAATTCATCGCCAGCTTCGCCGAGACCGCCCGGTTGGGTACGAAGCAGGGCGTCGAGGGCGGTGCCTTCACCATCCATGCGCCGCTCCAGCACATGACCAAGGCCGACATCGCCCGCGAATGCGCGCGGCTGGGTCTCGACCCCGCATGGAGCTGGTCCTGCTATGATCCGACGCCCGCCGGTCTCGCCTGCGGCACCTGCGATTCCTGCCGGTTGCGGCGAAAAGGCTTTTCCGAAGCGGGGCTTGCCGATACCACCCGCTACGACCGGGACATAACCCGGGAATAGGGAGCTGACATTGACCGAGCATACGAAGACCGCGCCAGCGGAGAATCCTTCAGCGATCGACCCCGACGCGAAGGTCCCCGCGTACAGCTGGTATGCGCTGAGCGTGCTCGTGCTGGTCTATATGCTCAACTTCATCGACCGGCAGATCCTCTCGATCCTTGCCAACGATATCAAGGCCGATCTGGGCGTCGACGACGCCTATCTGGGGTTCCTCTACGGCACCGCATTCGCGATTTTCTACGCATTGTTCGGCATCCCGCTTGGCAAGCTGGCCGATAGCTGGAAGCGCGTCCGGTTGATGACGATCGGATTGACATTCTGGTCGGCAATGACAGCCGTTTCGGGCTTTGCGCAGAATACGGCCACGCTGACTGCCGCGCGCATTGGCGTCGGCGTCGGCGAAGCAACCGCCAGCCCTTCCGCCTATTCGCTGATTTCCGACTGGTTTCCGGCCCGCCTGCGCGCCACCGCGCTCGCGATCTACTCATCCGGCATCTATATCGGCGGCGGTATCTCGCTCGCCATTGGCGGCCTGGTCGTCGACCAGTGGAACGAATCGTTTCCCGATGGCGGTACGTTTGGGTTGGCTGGATGGCAGGCGGCTTTCATCGCCGTGGGGCTGCCAGGCTTGCTGCTGGCGATCTGGGTCGCGACGCTGAAAGAGCCTGTGCGCGGGGCGATCGACGGCCTTCCGACGAAGGAGGATCCCCACCCATTCCGCGGTTTCGTTGCCGAACTCTACACGGTAATTCCACCCTTTACCTTTTTGGGTGCTGCCAAGCGCGGGATGAGGGCGTTGGTGATCAATATCGCCGTATTTATCGCTGCATTCGTTGTCGCCTACGGTCTGACGAACCTGCTCGAATCCGGCGAAGGCGTGATCTTCACGGCAATCACGGATCAGTGGACCCTCCTCGCAATCGGCTATTATTCGGTATTCTGCTGGGCCAGCGCATTGCGCCAGCGCGATCCACCGACCTTCCGCCTGACCTGGGGATCGCCCGCATTCCTGTGCACGATCCTCGGTTATGGGACGGTGGCCTTCATGGCGTATTCGGCGTCCTATTGGGGCGCGCCATATGCCGAGCGGGTGTTCGACCTGACCAAGAGCGAGCTTGGCTTCTGGCTGGGCGGCGGCGGTGCCGCAGGCGGTTTCCTCGGAGTCATTCTCGGCGGGCGTTTGGCCGACGCGCTCTACACTCGCCATCTTTCTGGTCGGGTCTGGGTGATCCTGTTCGGTCTGCTTTCACCGGTACCGTTCGCTATTGTCCAGTACACGACCGAAAGCGTTCCGCTGTTCATGATCCTGAACGTGGTGGTCAGCGCCTTGGCGGCCAGCGCCCTCGGTGCCGCAGCGGCAACCAGTCAGGCGCTTGTCCTACCCCGCATGCGAGGGTTGGCGACTGCCACCTTCTTCCTCGCCACAACCTTGGTCGGCTTGGCCCTCGGGCCCTATATGGCAGGCTATGTTTCGGCCACGAATGGCGGCGATCTTAGCGCCGGAGTGCTTTCCACGCTGTGGATCGTACCACTAGGCCTGGTCCTGCTGATCGCTGCGATCAAGCTGGTTCCACCAGCGATGGTGAACCTGCTTGATCGCGCACGCGATGCCGGCGAGCCGGTCGACTAGCTGCTGGCGCGCAGGACACCGCAGGCAATGCGCGAGCCTGCATCGCCAGCGGGATCGGAGCGATAGTCGTCGGCTCCGGCGTGCACCACTACGGCGGTCCCGTCGGTGTCGAAGATTTCCTCGAGCGCGGATGTCGGGTTATCGCTGACATCGACCGTGGCCGTGGCGCTGCCAGAAGCGTTGACCTGCAGATTTGGCAAGTCCCCCAGATGGCTGCCGCCGGGCGACTGCGTGCCGTGGGTGCGGTCGTAGGGGTTGAGGTGACCGCCGGCGCTGGTGAAGTCGGGGGCGCGGCATGCGCCGGTGGTGTGCAGGTGGAAGCCTGTCGGACCCGCTTCCATGCCGTTGACGGTCACTGCCACCGATAGTTGATCGCCGTTGGACAGCAGCCGGGCGGTGCCCGCAGGCTGGCCATTCGCAAAATTCAGCGATGCCGTGCCGACCTCTTGGGTGGTCAGTTCATTGGCGACGTTCTGCGCCAGATCGTCGACGGTGGCGCAGGCTGAAAGCGCGGTTGCGCCCAGAAGGATGATCGGAAAGCGGATGGACATCGTTGTCTCCCATTGTGTTTGAAGGGTCGGCACTCGATCATCCAACGAAAAAGGGGCCGGATTGCTCCGGCCCCTCTAACTTATTGACGCTTGGCGTCAGACTTACATGCCCGAACCCGGACCGTAGGTCACTTCGACGCGACGGTTCTGCAGTTCGCGAACACCATCGGCAGTCGGGACGCGCGGCTGCGTTTCGCCGAATGCCTGGCTGTTGATCCGAGTGTTCGGGATGCCACGTGCACCCAGGTAATCGCGGACCGAAGAGTTGCGACGCTCGGCGAGACCCATGTTGTACTGGGCGGTACCCGAAAGGTCGGTGTGACCGGCCAGCATGACCGAAGCCGTGCCGCAGTTGGCATAGGCCGTGACCGCGTTGTCCAGAATGGTCGCTGCTTCCGGAGTGATGTCCGATTTGTCCCAGTTGAAGAAGACAATGTACGGACCCGTCTCGCAAACCTGAGCCGGAGGCGGCGGAGGCGGCGGAGGCGGCGGGGGCGGGGGCGGCGGGGGCGGCGGCGGAGCCACCGGAACGACCGCAGCGGGAGCGCCGAAGTTGTAGCTCAGCGTGCCGAGGATCGAGTGCGTACGCACATCGCCCTGCAGCGTGCGACCGAGCGCATCGGTGAGTTCGACATTGTCCGAGTTGAACATGCGATACTTGAGGCCGACATCGACATTGTCGCTCAGCGGAGCGCGAACGCCCGCAAGAACCTGCCAGGCGAAACCGCTGTCCGAATCGTCGAACGAAGCCGGCTGGCTCTGGCTGACGAAGCCTTCCATGCCGGTGCGGGCAACGCCGACACCGCCACCGACGAAGCCCTGAAGGCCATCATCGGGACCGAAGTCGAACATGCCGTTGAGCATGAAGCTCAGGACATCGAGATTGCCGGCTGCCGGGTAGACACCGGGAGCTGCGACGAACGGACCAAAGCCAAGGCCGGTGGTACCGACCGTGATCGACTCGAGGTCGGCATCGCGATAGCTGGCTTCGGCTTCGAGACGGAACGCCCCGAAATCGTAACCGACGAAACCGCCGACGTCGTAGCCCTTGTCGGCCTCTACAACGAGTGTGTCACCGGTCGCACCGATATCGAAATCCGTGTCTTCGACAATCATGGCACCGCCTTCGACGCCGACGTACCATTGTCCGTCGCGTGCGAGAGCCGGCGAGGCCAGAGCCGTCGAAGCCATCGCCATTCCTATGACGAGTTTCCGCATTATAAATTCCCCTTATTGCGTAATTAAAGCCACCGAGTGGCGCGATATCTAACTTTTACCCGGTGAGGTGGCAAGCGGACATTGTCCGGAACTGTTGCAAGAATGCCGCGATAAGGCTTGTCTCGTAAACATTGCGATGGATTCCGTCCGTCCGGCGATTGGAACGCTGATGTCCGGTGGTGGTTCCCGCTAATCTGGAGGAAAAATTCCTGAATGTAGCAAAGCGCTTATCAGAGCAGTGATCGGCGCGTGCTTCGGTGTCGACAGTCGTTCCGCCGCTTGGCTCGACGGGTTCCACCGCCCTGCTCCAGCCGCTCGAATAGTTGCAGATTTGCCCAGTGTCGAGCCGGCGCACGGCCGCGCCCTCCACAGGCGAATGAAATAGGCTATTATGTCTCTTACAGGCCCAAGGCCATAAGCCGCAGAGATGGGTGAGTTAGCTTGGCGATTATGTCTCTTACAAACCCAGGGGTGGTTTGATATGAGAGGGTCATGGAGAATCTGCTTACCTCACTTAGAGATAACGGCGAAGTTATCGCCGATGCTTCGTTTGCCGCGCTAACTTGGGCCATCCTTATCGGTGCGCTGATGTTCGCGCTGGTGCGCGCTTTGAAGGCTAACCAGATCGGTGACCTTCAATCTCGCTTGTCGCTGCGCGATGATGAAATTTCTGATTACAGGCGGAAGTCAGAGGCTGCTTCACCAGTTGAAGCAGCGGCACGGATCGAAGCCCTAGAATCCGAGATAGCACTGTTGCGACCGAGAAGTCTTACCGCCGCACAAGCTCAGAAGATCACCGAGCCCGTGCAGAACTCAACCGGCCAAGCAAGCGTTGCTGCCAACATGGCGTCTCCAGATGCGTCAGCATTTGCGGCCGCAATCGGTCGGGCGTTTCAAAAGGCCGGTTGGATTGTCTCCACTCCTGCCGTTTTGGGTATGAGCAATTCACCTGCTAGGGGCTGGGTGTGATCGTAAACGGCGGCCCCGCCTTCAAGCCGCGAGAAGATGCGGTTATCAGCGCGCTGCGAGCGGCGCGCAATTCGGGATGGACCATTCGGCGCACGCCTCGACCCTCATATTGAGCCTATGCCCCAGCGGGCGTCAGAGCGCGTCGAGGTAGTGGTTGGCTCGCCGCTTTAGTTTAGGTTGTTAGAGATAACAGCGTTTTCACAATCCAAGACCCCGCTGGCACCGCCAGCACGAATGCGATGATACCGGACTCCAGCTTCGCTTTGCGCCCGTCGCCCTTTCCGATAAGCTAGTCGAAGAGGCGGTCCTCGCGCTCGCCGGAACTCAAGCGTTCTTCGATGGCGTCCAGTCGCGCGATGATGCGATTGGTCTGGTGGTCGAGCGCTCTTCGACCAAGCCGCGCGTCGGCAGCAATTTGAAACATGAATAGGCAGAACATCAGCACAAGGCCGAGAAAAACCAGATCATTCCGACTGTCCTTTCGTTCCGGCCTTTGGCTTCACCAGCTTCCCCAACCGCTCCTTAAAACGCTGCTCGTTGTCGTCGCATTCAAGCTCGCGTGCGGCTTCCTTGAACTTGTCGATCTGCGGCTGATTATCCGTGGGGGTCGATTTGATCTTCGTCATCGTCCAAAATTGCCTTTTGCGCTTCGAGCAGTTTGATTAGCTTTCCGATATCTTTGCTGTCCATTTTCCCGGTGGCAAGGACGCGAATGGATTTACCGCGACCTAGCGGATTACGCATCCACTCCTGCCCCTGTGGCTATCTGCGACTCGAAAGGAGGTGCGCAATGTGTCATTCGGTGATGGCCAGAAGGGCCGCTCATGCCGTTCGCACGCTCGCGGTGACGGTAGGGGCTAAATGAGAGAGGCCACCAATCGCGGGAAGGGGACGGTGGCCTCAAGTGAGCCAGATCGATCTGTACAACCGGGCGGTGGTGTTCATAGCACCACCGCCTTTCTTTGTGAATCCTTGAATTGCGGGGCTACACACGCTAGCGAGAGCGCCGCTTTAGCGGCGTGTCCTTAGGCTTCGGCGTTGAGGTCAAGCCTGTGTAGGTGATTCGCTTACCAATGATGCCCTTCACCGCTTCAACCGAACGGGCCTTGTCATCAAAGCCGTTCGCAGCGCGCGCGTTGTAGCGGAATTCGAACTCCGCAAGGTAGCGGTGCAAATGCTGTTCCGCGCAATGCTGGTACACACCGCGCATACCGCGCATGAAGATCGAGAACGCGCCTTCGACCGTGTTGGTGTACATGGTGCGATCGATGGGGTCCACATACTGCAAACGGGCGTGGGCGGTGGTGCCATGCTCGGCAAAGTCGCGACCAATCTTGCAGTAAATCTTGGCTTCGTCAGTCATGAGACGCGCTTCACGGCTAATGTTCGTGGCAACAATCGGGTGAATGTCAGCGGCGCGGCTGTTGTCGATGTGGAACCACCGGCTCTTGCCGCTGTCGCGATCAACGAGTGCCAGAACGGCATTCTTGTGGCCCCAGCCACGGCGAGTGGAGACGGCCCTTCTTGAAGCCGAGATAGGTTTCATCGACCTCGACCGCGCCACCTTCGCTACCGAAAGGCTGAGCCAGATCGCCGGAGCGCATGGCTTCACGGATGCGGTGCAGCAGGAACCACGCGCTCTTGTAGGTGATTTCGAGAACGCGGTGCAGCTGGTGGGGGCTGATGCCCTTCTTGCTCGACACCATGAGGTGCACAGCCTTGAGCATCTTGTGCAGGGGAATGCGCGCGTGTTCGAACACGGTGCCAACCTTAACGGTGAACTGCTTGCGGCACTCACCACACTTTTTCAGGCCGTGGCGAAGCTGGCCTTGCGGGGCCTTCTTGCTCGGCTTGCTGCGAACACCAGCCAGATCGTACACTCGGCCATCGACAACGCCGCAATGCGGGCAGACAACTCCACCGGCCCACACGATGCTTTCGAGATATTTGAAGGCCTTGGCTTCATCGTGGAAATGGGGGCTTGAAAGTACCGACATGGTTCGCTTACTCCTAACACCCCATTATCTAGATTATCTAGCGGATTCTCGTGGGTGTGTAAAGTATGCAATCACCCTGAATTAACCAGACACTGTCGCAATGTCAAGCATTAAAAACCATATGGGTTCGTAAGCTGCGCTCGCCCTTACCGGCGATCCTGCTTGCCAGTCTCCCGCACAAGCCCTAACCGGCGCGCGCAAGCCGGGGGATGAGAGGTCGGGTAAGATGCTGCGCAGTCTCTACAATTGGACGCTCGAAAAGGCCGCTCATCCGCATGCGCTGTGGTGGCTCGCCGCCTTCAGCTTCATCGAATCGAGCTTCTTCCCGATCCCGCCGCACCCGCTGCTCGGGCTGATGTGTCTGGCCGATCCGAAAAAGGCGATCCGTTTCGCCGCGGTCTGCACCGGGGCTTCGGTGCTGGGCGGATTGTTCGGCTATCTCATCGGCTGGGGACTTTACGATACGATCGGCGCCTGGCTGATCGGTGCGCTCGGGCTGACCGAGGCCTTCCCGGTGGCCGCCTGCCACCTGCGCGAATATGATTTCGAGGCGATCCTGATCGCCGGCGCCACTCCGGTGCCGTTCAAGCTGCTGACCATCACCGCGGGCTTCATCGGGATGAATCTGGTCACCTTCACGCTCGCCAGCATCGTCGGCCGCGGGCTGATTTTCATGACCGTGGGGGTGTTGTTCCGCCTGTTCGGAGCGCCGATCAAGCTGTTCATCGACAAATATCTCGGGCTTCTGACCACGCTGTTCGTGGCGTTGGTGGTCGGCGGGATCCTCGCGCTGACGCTGATCGATACCGGCGGAGAAGGCGGAACGGCCGACGCCTGTTCACAGGCGACGACCGTCAATCCGCTGGTCTGAGCCAGGGGCGGGGCGGGCACCCGCCCCAACCATCGTCATTGCGAGCCGCCGCAGGCGGCGCGGCAATCCAGGGCCCAAACCGTCGGCTGCCAACGCCGGTTGCGGCAGTCAGCGGGCTCAGCCCATGGATTGCATCGTCGCTACACGCCTCGCAATGACGAGGGCGAGGGGCGTCTTAGCCCTCGAACTTGATATCCAGCGTGATCTCGGTGTCGAGCAGCTTCGAGATCGGGCAATTCTGCTTGGCGTCCTGCGCCAGCTCGTCGAATTTATCGCGTGCCAGACCGGAGACCTTGCCCTTGGTCGATAGTGCCGATTTGGTTACCTTGAACCCGGCATCGTCCTTTTCGAGCGTCACTTCCGCGCTGGTGGCGACCGAGCCGTCCTCGAAACCGGCCTCGGCCAGCTTGAACGACAGCGCCATGGTGAAGCACGCCGCATGCGCCGCGGCGATCAATTCCTCGGGATTGGTCCCGGCCTTGTCCTCGAATCGCGTCTGGAAGCCATAGGGCTGCGCCGAAAACGCGCCCGATCCGGTCGAGATATGGCCCTTGCCGTCCTTGCCGAGGCCCTCGTAGCTGGCGCTCGCTGTGTTGGTGGTCTTCATAAATGCGGTCTCCTTTCATCCTGTCAGACGAAAGGCGACGGTCAATGTTCCGAAGCCGTCACGGCGTCACCCCGATGCGGCGCGGCGCAGGCCAGCCGATCATCCGGGCCGGGGCGTGAGTAATCGCGTCCCCGGCGGCGGTCGCGGCGGTATTCGCGCCGGTCCCGACGGATCTCGCGGCGTTCGAAGTCGCGCCATTCGGCACGCGCTGCACGGCGATCCCGGCGGATCTCGCGGCGCGCCTCCCAATAGCGTTGCTGGGAATTGTTCCAGCGGTAGGCGCGCCGGTCGCGATCGTAGACATGGACCCCGGTGCCGGGATAATAATAATCGCCGTTCCAGCCATAATAGGGCTGCTGGTAGCGCCCGCCCGACTGGCCGTGGCCGCCCTTGTAATAGCCGCCGTCGTAATAGCCGCCGTCATAATAGTCCCCGGCGTAGCGGGGGCCGCCGCCATAGCCGCCGTAGGAACTACAGCCGGCCAGCGCGACGACCGCGGTCGCCAGTACTGCGGCGCGCAAGGGGGTCACAAACATGAAATCCGCTCCTGTGTTGTCGGAGTTTCATCATACACGCGCGCTTTGAACCCATACTGAACTCTGGTGGGCGTTGGGATTCAGGCAGGCTTGCCCGGGCTCTCCCTCTTGCCCGGCAGGACCCGGCGCAGGGTCAGATACCAAACGCCTTGAGCACGGTGTCGAAGCCGCCCTCGAGCCCGCCCCGGATCCCGCTGCGGCGACCGGCCATCGGCGCTTCCTCGATCACCAGCACGCCGTTGCTGTGGGCGTTACCGTCGCCGCTGCTGTGGGCGTGGCCATCCTCCACCCGGTCGCGGAACAGCGGCTCGCGGCCGAAGAAATAGGGCAGGAAGGTTTCGGACCTCGTGACCGTGTAGGCAGTCTGCGCGGAAAAACCGATCAGCTGGTCCTGCCCGAAGCGCCGGCCCCCTTGCGCCGGTTCGATCCGGACCCCGCGACCGCCTTTCACCACCAGCGATCCCGGCCCGTGGAAGACCAGATAGCGGAACTGGAAGGTCAGCCAGGCATGGAGACTGAACAACCGCCAGTGGCTGCGCACTTCCATAGGCCGGCCGGTCGGCTGGATGATGGCGGCGAGCGCGCGCGGCTGCATCACCATGGCGCCGCCCGCGGGCAGGTCGATCCGCGCGATCTCGGCAAAGGGATCGTCGCGCGCGGAAACGCCGAAGGCGAGGCCTGCTCCCCGGGCGCGGGTGAGGAAGGCCATCCCGCTCGCCAGGCTGGTGAGCGGGTTGCGCCAGCTCAGCAGCCATCGGGTGCGCATGTCGGCTTTGGCCGGGCTGGACTGGAGATAGCTCTGCCGCACCAGCAACTCGTCGCCGGTGCCGAGCGTGACCGACAGCGTCGGTCGCGAGCCGCCGCTGATAGCCAGCGGGGTGCCTATCCCGCTTGGCATGGCGAGACGTATCGGCGGGCCGCGTTCGACCAGCGGGGCGAGCAGGTAATAGAACAGCACCCGGATCGCGAGCGGCACCAGCAGGATCGCGAGGAGGGCGAGCAGCGCGGAAAGGGCGATGTCGCGCAGCGTGGTGCCGGAGACGTTTGCTACCGGATCTGGCAGCCGGGCGAGGGTGAAATCCTGCGCTGCGGCCAGTCGTTCGCGCGCCGTCGCAAGCGCCTCGGCTGCCGCGAGGCCGCGCGCTCTGCGCTGCGCGCGGCTTTCGGCCGCGGTGCAGATTTCGTCGCGCTGCGTCTGCAGAGTGGCGCGCTGCTGGAGTATGACGTTGCGCGCGGCCCGGTCGAGGTCGGGGCGCCGGTCGAAGGCCCCGAGCGCCTGGTCGGCACGGCTGCAGGCTTGCTGCGAGAGCGCGACGGCGCGCGCGGTCGGGATGCGGCGATAGGGGGCCAGCGCGGCTCCCGCGTCATCGAGGGCCGCGGCGCGCGCGTTCCTTTCCTGCATCGCCGCGTGCGCGGCCAGTTCCGCGTCGATCGCGGCACCGCGCAATTCGAGCCGCTTGCTTGCAAGAATCCGCGAAGGGCGGATCGTATCGAGCAGCCCGGCGCCCTGCGCCAACTCGGCATCCACCGCCTCGCGCTCGCGCTCGAGCGCCGCGCGCCGCTCGTCCAGCGCCTCGCTGCCGAGCGTGTCGGCCTGCTCGACACGAGCCGCCAGCGCTGCCTCGGCGCTGCGCCGGTCGTCGGCCAGCTGCCCGCGGACCGCCTCGACGCTCATCGCGTCCTGCCGCAGGTTCTCTCCCGACATTTGCCCGCCGAGCGATGGCCAGGCGAAAATGAAGAAGGCGATGGCCGCGCACAGCAGGAGGTAGAGCAGGCCCGTCCGCGCGAGCCATGCGAGAACGGGCTTCACTCGCTCACGCGGGGATGATTCCCACTGCCTTGCCCGCGCGTTCGAAGATCTGCAGGATCGTCGCGACTTCCTCTGCGCTGTGTTCGGCGCACAGCGAGCAGCGCAGCAGCGTCATGTTCGCCGGCGTCGCGGGCGGGCGCGCGAGATTGACGTAGAGGCCCTCCTTGAGCAGCGCCTCCCACATCATCGCGCCCTGCTGCAGATCGGGCATTATCACCGCGATGATCGCGCTCTGCGCCTCGGGGGTGCCGAGCTCGAAGCCCAGCCCGCGCAGGCCGGCGTGGAGGGTGCGCGAATTCTCCCACAGATGCGCGCGCTTGTTCGAGCCGTGCATCAGCTTGCGGATGCTGGTGGCGGCGGTCGCGACCACGCTGGGGGGCAGGCTGGCGGTGAAGACATAGGGGCGGCACACCAGCCGCATGATCTCGAACTTGGGGTGGTTGGAGACGCAGAAACCGCCGACCGTGCCGACGCTCTTGGAGAAGGTCCCGACGATGAAATCCACGTCGTCGATGACGCCCTGGTCCTCGCTGACCCCGCGGCCGTGCTCGCCGATGAAGCCCATCGAATGCGCCTCGTCGACCAGCACCATCGCGCCGTTTTCCTTGGCGACGCGGACCATCTCCTTGAGCGGGGCGACATCCCCGAGCATCGAATAGACGCCTTCGAGGATGACCAGCTTGCCAGCGCCCGCCGGGATCCGCTTGAGCCGCTTCTCCAGCGCCTCGACGTCATTGTGCTTGAACGGCACGACCTCGGCATTGCCCAGCGCGCAGCCGTCCCAGATCGAGGCGTGGCTGTCGAGATCGAGCACGATGTAATCGCCCTTGCCCGCAAGCGTCGAGATGATCCCGAGATTGGCCTGGTAGCCGGTCGAGAACACCATCGCGTGATCCATGGCGTAGAATTCGCGCAAGGCTTCCTCGCATTCGCGGTGGCCCTGGTAGGTTCCGTTGAGAACCCGGCTTCCGGTGGTGCCGGTGCCGAAATCCGCCAGCGCCTGCTTGCCGGCCGCGATCACGTCGGGATCGAAGGTCATTCCCATGTAATTGTAGGTACCGAGCAGGATGGTCTCGCGCCCGTTGCAAATGGCGCGGGTGGGCGACAGCACCTGTTCCATCACCAGGTTGTAGGGGTCTTCGATTCCGGTATCGAGCAGCCCCTGGCGCATCGCGATGAGCTCGTCGAACTTGCTGAGCAGATCGGGCGAATCGCCCGTGAGCGACTGCGGACGGTCGGCTTCCATGATGCCCTCGCTCATTCGCCCGTGCCCTTGCCCGCAGCCCTGGCAGCCTCGAGCTTGTGGACCGCATCGATCAGCTGGCTCCAGCGCTCGATTTCGGCCTGCTGGTTCATCGAGATGATGATATCGAAATCGTCCTCGATCGCGGCGACGAAATCCATCACGGTCAGGCTGTCGAACTCCAGATCGTTCTGGAACGAGGTATCCTCCGCGATCGCGATCCCTTTGGTGTTGAAGGGCGCGACCTGCGAACGGATGCGGCTGTCGACTTCGGCTCTGTCCATTATCGGCGGTCCAATTCTGTCTGTCGGCGGCGGGCGTTGCCCGCGCCGGGATGGGTTCGGCCAAAGCGGTTCGACCGGTCGTTTGTCAAGCGTCGCCCCGCTTCGGAGCGAGTGCGGGACGGGGCCTGCGAAACGCTCAATCGCCCAGCAACCCTCTGACCGCCGCCATGAATGGGCCGATCGAGACCGGCTTGGCGAGATAGTCGCTGGCGCCGGCATCGCGGATGCGATCCTCGTCGCCCTTGCCGGCATAGGCGGTGACCGCCAGCACCGGAGTGGCGGCGAAAGCATCGTCCTGTTTGAGCTGCGCGATCAGGTCGATCCCCGAGACATTGGGCAGCTGGATATCCATGATGACGAGCTGGGGCGCGTATTTCTTCGCGGTTTCCAGCACGTTCTGTCCGTCGGCCACCGGCACCACTTCATAGCCATTGGCCTTCAGGACGTCACAAAACAGCTTACGATTGAGGTCGTTGTCCTCGACAACCATGATTCTCTTTGCCACGGACCACGCTCCTGCTCGCTATCGTGCGGGCGTTAGGGCTTTCACGGGAGGCTGACAATTCTTCAGCGCAGACAGACCGGCCCGACGGGCACTGGAGCGGGCTCGGGCGACGCTGAAGCGTTGGCGCTGGCCGCGCTGGTGTGGGTGCTCGAGGACGAGCGCCGCGCCGAACGGCTGCTGACGCTTTCTGGCCTCACCCCCGACCAGTTGCGCGACGGGCTGACCGATACCGCGGTGCTCTCGGCGGTGCTCGATTTCCTCGCCGCGCACGAACCCGACCTGCTCGCCGCCGCCGCGGCGCTTGGCGTCCCACCCGAGCGGATCGTCGCCGCGCAACGGAGTCTTTCCGCATGAACCGCCCGCTGGTAATTTCCGATTGCGACGAGGTGCTGCTGCACATGGTGGCGCATTTCCGCGACTGGCTGGGCGAGGAAACCCCGGTCGATTTCAGGATGGATGGCGCCGACTTCGGCAACGCGATGCGCTGGCGCGACAGCGGCGAACCGCTCGAGCAAAAGGAAATCTGGCGCTATCTCGGCCAGTTCTTCGACACCCAGATGGATCGCCAATTGCCCATCACCGGGGCGATCGAGGGGATCAACACGCTGGCGGAAAAGGCCGATGTGGTGATTCTCACCAATCTCACCGACGAGCGCCAGATGCACCGCGTCGAACAGCTCGCAAAGCACGGCGTTAACGCCAAGGTCTACACCAATCAGGGCCCCAAGGGCCCGGCGCTGAAGCGCATCGTCGCCGAATACGAGCCCAGCCGGGCAATCTTCATCGACGATCTCCCGCAGCATCACCAGTCGGCGCGCGAGACGCTCGCCGCCGAGATCACCACGTTGCACCTGTGCGGCGAACCCGCGCTGGCACCGCATATCGCCTGCGCGCATCAGGCCGGCCACGCCGATGCCCGCATCGACGACTGGGCCAATGCGCTGCCCTGGCTGCTCGACCGTATCGAAGGAAAACCCGCATGAGCATCTCCGCCCGTCTCGAGGAACTTGGCCTCGTCCTGCCCAAACCGGCCGCACCCGTCGCCAGCTATCAACCGCTGGTGGTGCAGGGCGGCTGGTGCTTCGTCTCGGGGCAATTGCCCTTCGTCGATGGCGCGCTGGTGACCGGCAAGCTGGGCGCGGATGTGACGCTCGAACGCGGCCAGCAGGCGGCGCGCGCCTGCGGGTTGATGATCCTGGCGCAGCTCGATGCTGCGGGTCTGCTCGAGCGGGTGACGCAGGTCGTCAAGCTGGGCGGCTTCGTCGCCTCGACGCCTGATTTCACCGACCAGCCCAAGGTCGTCAACGGCGCCTCGGACCTGATGTTCGAAGTGTTCGGCGAGAGCGGCCGCCATGCGCGCAGCGCGGTTGGCGTGCCGGTGCTGCCGCTCGATGCGGCGGTCGAAGTGGATGCCATCCTTGCCGTTCGCGACGCTTGATCGCCTGCTGACCTCGGCCCCCGACCCGGCGCGGGTCGGCTGGCTACGCGACTGGACCTATGCGCATCGCGGGCTCCATTCGCCCGGCGTGCCCGAGAACTCGCTCGCTGCCTTCGCGGGCGCCATGGCGGCGGGCTACGGGATCGAATGCGACATCCAGCGCAGCCGCGACGGCGAGGCGATGCTGCTCCACGACTGGGAGCTCGAGCGGTTGACCGGGATCAGCGGGCCGCTGGCGACACGCAGCGCGCAGGAGCTGGGGCAGATCGCCTTTCTCGATTCCGAACACCGCATCGCACGGCTGGCCGATCTGCTCGATCTGGTGGCGGGGCAGGTGCCGGTGCTGATCGAGATCAAGTCGCGCAGCGGCTACGACGTCAAGCGCTCGTGCCGCGCGGTTGCGCGGGCGCTGGAAGGCTACCAGGGTGCGGTTGCAGTTATGAGTTTCGATCCACGTGTACCGAAATGGTTCGCCAAACACGCCCCTGCGGCGCTCCGAGGGCTGGTGATCAAGGAAACCGCTGACGGGCCGACCCCGCACCGCTGGCAGCGCCACCTGGCGCTGTGGCACGGGCAGCCCGAATTCGTCGCCTACGATATCCGCGCGCTGCCCAATCCGCTGGCGACCAGCCTGCGCGAGCGGGGCTTTCCGCTGCCGAGCTGGACCGTCGACACGCCCGACAAGGCGCGCCACGCTGCCCTGCACGCCGACGCGCCGATCGTCGAAGGCGAGGGCTTCGCATGAGCGACGGCGCACCCGACGCCCCGCTGGTGGCCAAGGTCGGCGGCTCGGTCGGCGCTTTCGCGGCCGCCGACTGGGATGCGCTCAACCCCTCGGGGAATCCCTTCGTCAGCCATGCCTTCCTCACCGCGCTCGAGGATTCGGGCAGCGTCGGTGAAGGCACCGGCTGGCAATCGGCACCGATCGTCATCGAGGACGAGGAGGGGCGCTTGCGCGCCGCATTGCCGTCCTATCTCAAGGGCCACAGCCAGGGCGAATATGTCTTCGACCACGCCTGGGGCGATGCCTATCAGCGCGCGGGCGGGCGGTATTATCCCAAGCTGCAGATCGCCGCGCCCTTCACCCCCGCCACCGGTCCGCGGCTGCTGCTCGCCGACGAGGCGCTCGCCCGCCCGCTGCTCGAAGCCGCACAGCAACTTTGCACGCAGAACGGCTTTTCCTCCGCCCACGCGACTTTCATCGAGACCGGCCAGCAGAAGCGGTTCGAGCAGGCAGGCTGGATGCTGCGCCACGACGTCCAGTTCCACTGGCACAACCGCGATTACGGCGGCTTCGACGATTTTCTCGCCGACCTCTCCTCGCGCAAGCGCAAGGATCTGCGCAAGGAGCGCGCCGCGGCGCAAGCGTCGGTCGCGATCCAGCGGCTGCGCGGCGACGACATTCGTCCCGAGCATTGGGATGCGTTCTGGATTTTCTATCAGGATACCGGCGCGCGCAAATGGGGGACGCCCTACCTCACCCGCGAAGCCTTCGACCTGTTCCAGCAACGGATGGGCGATGCGCTGCTGCTGGTGCTTGCTTTCGAGGATGGCGCGCCGGTGGCGGGCGCGCTCAATTTCATCGGTCGCGACGCGCTCTACGGGCGCTACTGGGGCTGCACGAAGGACATCCGCTTCCTGCATTTCGAACTGTGCTATTATCAGGCGATCGACGCGGCGATCGAGCTTGGCCTGAACCGCGTCGAGGCGGGCGCGCAGGGCGGGCACAAGCTGGCGCGGGGCTACGAACCGGTCACCACCGTCTCGGCGCACTGGATCGCCGATCGCGGCTTTGCCGCCGCGGTGGCGGATTTCCTCGAGCGCGAGCGCGAGGGCGTGGCGCAGGACAGGATGTTTCTGGGCGAGCGGACTCCGTTCCGCAAAAGCCCGGACTGACACGAAATCAGGCGGCGCGGCGGCCTTCCAGCCCCAGCCATTCGCGTGCCCGGCGCTGGGCTTCGGCGATTTCGCGCGCGGTCATCTCGTCCGAGATGTCGGCGCGGCACCAGGCCGCTTCGTCATGACCGCGCGAGGCGGCGATGTTGAACCATTTGTGCGCCTCGACCATGTCGCAGACCACCCCGTGGCTACCGGTCGAAAACGCGACCCCCAGATCGTAGAGCGCATCCACGCTGCCGCCGGTGAAGGCCGCGAGGCATTCCGCGATCAGCGCATCGGCCTGTCGGCCCTGGACGATTTCTCCGCCCCCTCCTTCGATTGCCTTGAATTGCATCGAACTTCCCCTGTTTGCGCCGGCACCCTCTTTAGCCGACGCTCCATGCTTCCCAATTTGTGGTCAAGAAAAGGTTAACGCCCGGCTGGAAAGCTGGCCTGGCCGGGTGGCGAGCCAGGCGAAACCGCACCCTGCGAGGTGCCGGGGCGGGGCGGTACCGGCATTGCTGCTTGTGCCGCACCGGGGCCGAGCCTATAGGCCGCGCCCAAGGGATGCCCATGGTGTTACCGGGAAAACCCGGGGCGAGCGGTTCGGTGGTCTTCTGGTACGATTAAAGGGTTTAAACAACGGGATAGAGGTGTCGATGGTCGGGGCGGCGTCCGCAGAAACAGCAGACAAGGAAGAGCTGGTCCGGATCAGGCAGGCGGTCGGTATCGACTACGTGCCCGGTGACGACGAGCCCTATATGTCCGAACGCCAACTCGACTATTTCCGCATGCTGTTGCTGGAATGGAAGCGATCGATCCGCAGTTCTGCAGAATCGACGCTGCAATCGCTTCAGGACGGTCCGATCCGCGAGCCCGATCTCGCCGATCGCGCATCGAGCGAAACCGACTGGGGCATCGAACTGCGCACCCGCGACCGGCAACGCAAGGTCACCGCCAAGATCGACTCGGCGCTGCGCCGGATCGACGAAGGCGAATATGGCTATTGCGAGGTGACCGGCGATCCGATCGGCCTGAAGCGCCTGATCGCGCGCCCGGTGGCGACGATGACGGTGGAAGCGCAGGAGGCGCACGAGCGCCGCGAGAAGATCTCCCGCGACGATTGAAGCCCGGCCCGCACGCCCGGCTCGGACAAGGCGCTCACACGGCTTGCACAACGGCCCGCAATCGCGCCACCGCTTACTCTTTGTTCAGCCTTTCTTGCTAGCTCGAACCCCGGTCGCACAAATGGCACGGGCATCACTCGCCGGCGCAAGTGCACAAGAGGAATTCACGATCATGTCCGCTGTCGATACGCGAAATCTGGATCGCGACAGCCTGTTCCTGATGGCGCAGATCACCTTCGACGGGAGAGCCGAATCCGCGCGCGGCAAGGTTCGCAATCTGTCGGCCGGGGGCATGATGGTCGAAGGCGAATTCGAGGTCGAACGCGGCACCCGCCTCACCGCCGAATTGCGCAATATCGGCAAGGTAAAGGGCAATGTCGCCTGGGTTCAGGGTTCGCGCATCGGGGTGGCCTTCGACAAGGAAATCGATCCCAAGCTCGCCCGGGCCCCGGTTGGCACCAAGGGCTCCGAGGTCCCCAGCTTCGCCCGCCCGGCGCTCGATGCACCAAAATTCGATGGCTCCGGACACAGCTTCCGACGGATTTGAGCGGCTGTTGGCAGCTTCCTGCTGACGCGTTGCTGCCCACCTGCTAGGCCTTGGCGCGACCATGCGCGCCCTTCCTGCACCACCTTTCCTGCTCGCGCCCCTCCTGATGGCGCCTCTCCTGATGTCGCTGGCTGCCTGCAGCGCGAGCCAGCAGGACGGCGTTACCGATGTCGCGATCATCGGCACCGAACAGGGCATGTTTACCGAGGGTCTGCGTCTCCCCTTCGAAGCCCAGCATCTGCGCGCCGCGACGCGGCAGGGGCTGGTCGCGCTCGACGAACAGGGGCAGGTCGTGCCCGCCATCGCCGAACGCTGGATCGTGACCGACGATGGTCAGAGCTACATCTTCCGGATCCGCGAATTCGATTTTGCCGATGGTACGAGGCTGACCGCGCAATCGGTGCGGGCCTCGCTGAGCCGCACCCTCGGGCTGCTCGAGGACACCACCATGGGGCTCGACCTTGCGAATATCCGCGACGTTCGGGCGATGACCGGGCGGGTCGTGGAAATCCGCCTTCACAGCCCGATGCCCGATCTGCTGCAGCTGCTCGCTCAGCCCGAGATGGGGCTGGCGCTGGGCGAGGCGGAGGTCGGTCCGATGCGCCTCACCCGCGACGGCGCTGCTGCCGAACTGACTCCGCTGCGGCCCGAGCAACGCGGCCTGCCCGAGCAACCCGACTGGGACGAGACGGTGCACCCGTTGCGGATTTACGCGGTCGATGCCCGCAATGCGACCGATGGCTTTTCCTCCGGCCGCTACGATCTGGTGCTCAACGGTCGGCTCGTTGACCTGCCGCTGGCGGATATCGGTGCGCTGGCTCGCGGGACCATCCGGCTCGATGCCACCAAGGGGCTGTTCGGCCTCGATGTTCTGCGCGCCAGCGGCTTTCTGAGCGTTCCGGCCAATCGCGAGGCACTGGCGATGGCGCTCGATCGCGCGGCGTTGATCGAGCCGTTCAACATCGGCGGCTGGATTCCGACCACGCGGGTGGTCGCGCCCGGCCTGGCAAACGATGATGGTTCGGTGCCCGAGCGCTGGATCGCGCTGACGATCGAGGAGCGGCGGGCCGAGGCAATGCAGCGGGTCGCGGCCTGGGAAGCGCAGAACGACGCCGAGGTGTCGCTACGCCTCGCGCTGCCCGAAGGGCCGGGGTCGGACATATTGTTCGATGCACTTGTGGAGCAGTATGGCGAGATCGGGGTCGCGCTCGAGCGGGTCGAGATGGGCGACAAGGCCGATCTGGCATTGCGCGACCGGGTCGCGCGCTATGCCGGTGCGCGCTGGTTCCTCAACCAGTTCAATTGCGCGGTCTCGCGTGCCCTGTGCTCGCCGGATGTCGATTTCGTGGTCGGACTGGCTGCCGAATCGCGCGATCCGGCGGAGCAGGCGAGCTATCTGGCCGAAGCGGAAACCGCGCTCGCCGCGGTCAATGGCTACATCCCCATCGGCGCACCGATCCGCTGGTCGCTGGCGCGCGCCGGGGTCGCCGGCTTTTCCGAAAATCCATGGAACTTCCACCCCTTGTTCCCGCTTTCGCGCGCGCCCATGTAGAACCGATGCAACCGCACGATCCCAAGCGCCCGATCCCGATGGGAATGGACCTGCCCACCGGCAACGACCCGGTCTCGATCCGTCGCCGGGTCGAGGCGCTCGAGCATGTTCTCGAACGCAGCTTCCGGATTCCGGGGGTGAACTATCCGGTCGGTCTCGATGCGATCGTCGGGCTGGTGCCCGTGGTCGGCGATCTGATCACCGCCGCGATGGGCGCCTATATCGTCTGGGAAGGCAAGAACCTCGGCATGCCGAAATGGAAGCTGTGGCGGATGGCGGGCAATGTCGCCTTCGACACCGCGGTGGGCGCGGTGCCGCTGGTGGGCGACGCTTTCGACCTGGTGTTCCGCTCCAACACCCGCAATTTGCGGATCATCCGCAAGCATCTCGACAAGCATCATCCCGCGACGCGGGTGATCGACGGGTAGTTTCGCACCCGCCAGCTTCGCGCTAGGGCAGTCGGCATGACCGCAGACATAACCTACGCCTCCTATCTCGATCTCGACCGCATCCTCGCGGCGCAGCATCCCGCTTCCGATGCGCATGACGAGATGCTGTTCATCATCGTCCACCAGGCGAGCGAGCTGTGGCTCAAGCTGTGCCTGCACGAGCTGCAGGCCGCGCGCGATTGCATCGCTGCGGACAATCTGCGCCCCGCCTTCAAGATGCTATCCCGCGTCGCGCGGGCGCAAGGCCAGCTGATCCAGAGCTGGGACGTGCTCTCGACCATGACCCCGCATGATTATTCGACCCTCCGGCCGCATCTGGGCGGCTCCTCGGGCTTCCAGTCGGCGCAATACCGGATGATGGAATTCCTGCTCGGCGGGCGCAATCCCGACATGATCACCATGCACGAGGCGGTGCCGCAGGTGGCGGAGGAATTGCGCGCCGAGCTCGAACGCCCGAGCATCTATGCCGCGGTGGTGCATCTGCTCGCACGGCGCGGCTTCGACCTTCCCCCCGAAGTGCTGGAGCGCAACCACGGCCTGACCTGGGAACATTCCGATGCACTTGAGGCGGTCTGGGCCGAAATCTACCGCAACCCGGAGGAGTGCTGGGACCTCTATGAACTGGCCGAAAAGCTGGTCGATCTGGAATATCATTTCCAGCGCTGGCGCTTCGGCCATTTGAAGACCGTCGAACGGATCATCGGCTTTAAGAAGGGCACCGGCGGGACTCCCGGTGTGCCCTATCTCGCGGGCGTGCTCAAACAGGCCTTCTTCCCCGAACTCTTGAGCGTCAGGACCGCGCTTTGACCAGCTGGAAATCCGAGCGCCGCCTGTGGGACATCAGCCAGGTGCTGCGCCCCGGGCTCCCGGTCTGGCCGGGGGATACATCGTTCGGCTTTGCCCGGACCTGGCAGATGGAAGAGGGCTCGCCGGTCAATGTCGGGCGGATAACGATGAGCACGCATTCGGGCACCCACGCCGACGCGCCGCTGCATTACGCAGCAGACGGGCTCGATGCCGCACAGATGGAGCTCGACCCCTATATCGGCACTTGCCTGGTGGTGGATGCGCGCGGGGTGCGCGGCGCGGTCGATGTCGCCGACCTGCCCTCGATCGACAGCGTCGATCGCGTGCTGTTCCGGACCTGGGATGCCTTCCCGCACGACCACTGGCGCAGCGACTGGCTGCCGATTTCGCCCGAGGCGGTGGAATGGCTGGCGCTTCAGGGGGTCAAGCTGATCGGCACCGACGCGCCCTCGGTCGACCCGCAGGAGAGCAAGACCATGGCGGCGCACAGAGCGGTGCTGGAGCATGATATGCGCATACTCGAAGGGCTGGTGCTCGATGACGTGTCCGAGGGCCGCTACGAGCTGATCGCGCTGCCGCTCAAGGTTGGCGGTGGCGACGCCGGCCTGTGCCGTGCAGTGCTGAGGGAGCTCGCATGATGCCGACAGACATGCAGGAGCGCGCCCGCGAATTCGATGCCGCCGATCCGCTCGCAGCCTATCGCGACCGCTTCGTCCTGCCCGAGGGGGTGGTCTATCTCGATGGCAATTCACTGGGGTGTCTGCCCAAGGCGACGCCGGCGCGACTGGCCGAAGTGGTGGGCCGCGAATGGGGCGAGGACCTGATCCGCAGCTGGAATACCGCCGACTGGATTTCGATGCCGCAACGCGTCGGCGGCAAGATCGCGCCACTGATCGGCGCGCAGCCACATGAAGTGATCGCCTGCGACAGCGTCTCGGTAAACCTGTTCAAGCTGATCTCCGCCGCGCTGGCGATGCGACCGGAGCGAAAGGTGATCCTCTCCGAACCGGGCAATTTTCCCACCGATCTCTACATGATCGAAGGGCTGGAACAGCAGGGGCTCGCCGAGCGGCGGCTGGCGCCGCGCGAGCGCATCGCCGAAGCGCTGGATGACAATGTCGCGCTGCTCATGCTCACCCACGCGCATTACAAGACCGGCGAATTGTTCGACATCGCCGCGCTGACCCGCGCCGCGCACGAAGCGGGCGCGCTGGTGCTTTGGGACCTGTCGCATTCGGGCGGTGCGCTGCCGCTGGGCCTCGATGCCTGCCAGGCGGATTTCGCGGTCGGCTGCGGTTACAAATATTTCAACGGTGGCCCCGGTGCGCCCGCCTATGCCTATGTGGCAGAGCGCCATCTGGATGCGACCCGGCAGCCTTTGACCGGCTGGTTCGGCCACCGGGCCCCGTTCGCCTTCAGCGACGATTACGAGCCTGCGCCCGGCATCGAGAGGCTGCTGTGCGGCACTCCGCCGATCCTCGGGCTGGCGGCGCTCGAAGTGGGTGTCGATCTCATCGCCGAAATCGGGGTCGAGCGGCTTTACGAAAAGTCCAAGGCGCTCTCCGAATTCTTCCGTGAGTGCCTGTTGGAACGCGGGATCGAACTGGACCTCGTCAGCCCGACCGATCCGGCCAAGCGCGGCAGTCAGCTCTCCTTCCGCCACACGGAGGCCTATGCGCTCAGCCAGGCAATGATCGCCCGCGGCGTGATCGGCGATTTCCGCGACCCCGATATCCTCCGCTTCGGCTTTGCGCCTGCCTATCTGCGCTTCGCCGACATGGCTGAAGCGGCGCGGCATCTGGCCGAGGTGTTTGCGACGGGCGAATGGCAGCGGCCGGAGTTTTCGCAGCGGGCGGCGGTAACCTAGCGGCTCTCGACCCGCCATGGATGGCGTCGTCGCTGCGCTCCTCGCCATGACGAAAGGGTGGTAAGGGACTGCCCAACCCACCTTCGTCATTGCGAGCGAAAGCGAAGCAATCCATGGCCCAACACCGCCATTTCCACCCCGCGGTCTACCTCATGGCCAGCCACCGCAACGGCACGCTCTACTGCGGGGTAACCTCGGACCTGCCCAAGCGTGCCTGGCAGCACCGCGAAGGTCAGGTCGAGGGGTTCTCGAAACGCTACGGCTGCAAACATCTGGTGTGGTTCGAGCTCCACGCGACGATGGATTATGCGATTCTCCGCGAGAAGCAGCTCAAGGCCGGTTCGCGGAAGCGGAAAATCGCGCTGATCGAGGCGGCGAACCCCGAATGGCGCGATCTGTTCTTCGATCTGCAGCGGTAGTCCGTGGATGGCGTCGTCGCTACGCTCCTCGCCATGACGAAGGGGAGGGTGCGTGCAAATGAGCCCCCTCGTCATTGCGAGCGTAGCGAAGCAATCCATCGCCCTGCCTCGCCAAACGTACGAACCTAAGCGGTCAAGCCTCCAGCTCGATGTCCCAGTAGAGCCAGTCGCGCCACGTCTCGTGCAGATAGTTGGGCGGGAACTGCTTGCCGTACTGCTGCAATTGCCAATGCGTCGGGCGGATCGGTTCGGCGTAGAGGTGCATCCCCGCCTGTTTGGGGGTGCGGCCGCCCTTTTTCATGTTGCACGGTGCGCAGGCGGTGGCGATGTTTTCCCAGGTCGTCTTGCCGCCGAGCCTGCGGGGCAGGACGTGGTCGAAGGTCAGATGGCTCTGGCTGCCGCAGAACTGGCAGGAAAACCGGTCGCGCAGGAACAGGTTGAACCGCGTGAAGGCGGGAAACTCGCTCGGCCGGACATATTGCTTGAGCGCGATCACGCTGGGGATCTTCATGTCGAGCGAGGGCGAATGGACGTGGCGCTCGTAGCTCTCGATGACATCGACCCGGTCGAGGAAGATCGCCTTGATCGCGGTCTGCCACGGCCACAGGCTGAGCGGGTAATAGGACAGCGGGG
Source organism: Erythrobacter sp. QSSC1-22B (assembly GCF_001678665.1). Taxonomy (GTDB): domain Bacteria; phylum Pseudomonadota; class Alphaproteobacteria; order Sphingomonadales; family Sphingomonadaceae; genus Qipengyuania. Next base: position 155,468 of record NZ_LZRP01000002.1, on the reverse strand, counting down.
TGTAATCCGCGTTGAGCACCAGCGAGGGGCAGGACTGCAGGTCCCGCGAAGGGTCCTCGTCGCTGGTGCGGAACCTTGCGGCCCGTTCGATCAGTTCGGCTCTCAACACCTCGAGCGTTCCTCCGATGAAAGCCAGAATGCACTTGCAAGAAAAAGCGTCAAGCCTGTTACAGACAGCCTATCCACAAACTTCTCCCCAAAGCCGAACCCCGGACGCCCCGCTTGCCCATCACCCGCTTCGCTCCCAGCCCCAATGGTCCGCTGCATCTCGGGCATGCCTATTCGGCGCTGGTCGCGCATGATCTGGCACATGATCTGGCGCGAGACGCCGGGGGGCGTTTCCTGCTGCGGATCGAGGATATCGATGGCGCTCGCTCGCGGGCCGGGCTGGCGGATATGTTCCGGCGCGATCTGGCTTGGCTGGGGCTGGAATGGGACGAGGTCCCGGCGCAGTCGACGCGGCTGGCGGAGTATGCGCGCGCGGCGGATTGGTTGCGCGACGAGGGCCTGCTCTATCGATGTAGCTGCACCCGCGCGGAAATCGCCGAGGATGCGGCCAGCATTGGATCGGCCAGCACCGCACCCGAAGGGCCGGTCTATGGCGGGCGCTGCCGACGCGATGGGCCGGTGGCGGGGCGCGCTGTGGCCTGGCGGCTGGATACCGCCAGGGCGATCGCGCGCACCGGACCGCTGACCTGGACCGATGCGCTCGCGGGCGAACAACCGGCGCGGCCCGAACTGCTCGGCGATGTCGTGCTGGTCCGCAAGGACGAGCCCGCGAGCTATCACCTCGCCGCCACGCTCGACGATGCTGCCGATGGCGTCACGCTGGTCACCCGCGGGCAGGATCTGTTCACCGCCAGCCATGTCCACCGGCTGCTGCAGGCACTGCTCGGCCTGCCCGAACCGCGCTGGCACCACCACCCGCTGCTGCTCGACGCGGCTGGCAAAAAGCTCGCCAAGCGGCGCAATTCGCCCTCGCTGGAAGACCGGCGCGCAGGCGGCGAAGATGGTCTCTTGCTTGCCGCGCAACTGCGCTTGCAGCGATTTCCTGATGGTATTTCGCTCGGCACCCCCTAGATTGTTTGGGCTATGAACACCTTTCTCATCATCCTCCTCGCCCTCCTGTGTCTTTTCGTCGTGATCTCGCTGGTACGCGGGATTGTGGCCTTCATGAAGACCACCAAAATCGATCTGGAGACGGGCGAGGGAGAAACCGTCACCGAAATGCAGACGATGCAGAACAAGATGATGTTCGCGCGCATCAAGTATCAGGCGCTGGCGGTGTTCGTGGTCGCGGTTATGCTGAGCGTCGCCCGCTAGTTTCCCCGCAGGCGTTCGCGCCCGGTTGCTTTCACGCATCACATGATCGAGGGACGTCCCTGTATTCGCCGATAGGCCGGTAATCCGGTATTCGCAGACAGGGATGGACGATGGTCAAGCTCAACAAGATCTACACGCGCACCGGCGACGATGGTACCACCGGGCTGGTCGACGGCTCGCGGCTGGAAAAACACGCCCTGCGCATGGAAGCGATCGGCGCGGTGGACGAGGCCAATTCCATGCTCGGCTTTGCCGCGCTGGCGCTCGACAAGGGCGAACACGCCGATGCGCTGTTCCGGATCCAGAACGATCTCTTCGATCTCGGCGCCGATATCGCCACCCCGGCCGAGCAAGGCGACGATTTCGCGCCCTCGCAGATGGTGCTGCGGATCGTCGCGGCGCAGGTCGACTGGCTCGAGGCGCGGATCGACGAGGCCAACGCCAGGCTCCAACCGCTGACCAGCTTCGTCCTGCCCGGCGGCAGCGAGGCAGCGGCGCGGCTGCATCTGGCGCGCGCCTCGTCCCGTCGTGCGGAACGGTCGATGACCGCGCTCGCCGGCACCGCGCCGACCAACCCGCAGGCGCTCGCCTATATCAACCGATTGTCGGACTATCTCTTCGTGCTGGCACGCGTCGCCAACGCCGATGGCGCTGATGATGTGAAGTGGGTACCGGGCGCGAACCGCTAGCCAAGACCTTCGAACGTCGATAACAGCCGCTTTTTGCTGCAAGTGCGAAGGAAATTTCGATGACCAAGCCGATGACCGATACCGTGGCCGTGATCGGCGCGGGCCAGATGGGTTCGGGCATCGCCCAGACCGTTGCGATGCATGGCACGCAGGTGCTGCTCGCCGATGTCGACCTCGCCACCGCGCAGGCCTCGGTCGCGGGCATCGATGCCGCGCTGGGCAAGCTCGTGGGCAGGGGCAAGCTGGAAATCGCCGATGCCGAGGCGACGCTCGCGCGGATTACCCCGGTCGGCGATTACGCGCCCATGGCCGAAGCGAAGCTGATCATCGAGGCTGCCACCGAGCGTGAGCAGATCAAGCAGGCGATCTTCGAGAAGGCGGGCAAGGTGCTCGGCGCCGAGGCGATCCTGGCATCCAACACCAGTTCCATCCCGATCACAAGGATGGCCAATTTCTCGCCCGATCCCGAGCGCTTCATCGGGCTGCACTTCTTCAATCCGGTGCCGGTGATGAAGCTGATCGAGGTGATTCCCGGGCTCGCCACCAGCGAGGCGACCACCCAGGCCACGGTGGCTTTCGCCGAGGGGTTGGGCAAGGAAGTGGTGCTGAGCCAGGACGAGCCGGGCTTCGTGGTCAACCGCATCTTGCTTCCGATGATCAACGAGGCGGTGTTCCTGCTCGGCCAGGCGACCGCGGGGATCGCCGATATCGACAAGGGTTGCCGGCTCGGGCTCAACCATCCGATGGGGCCGCTGCAGCTCGCCGATTTCGTCGGGCTCGACACCTGTCTCGATATCCTGATGGTGCTCTACAAGACCACCCGCGATTCCAAATATCGCCCCGCGCCGCTGCTGGTGAAATATGTCGAGGCGGGCTGGCTGGGGCGCAAGACCGGGCGTGGCTTCTACGATTACACCGGCGAGGAGCCGGTGCCGACACGCTAGCCCACGCTAGGCGGAACCGCCCGCCCGCGCCGCTCGTTCACACTCCAAAGGAGTTTATGAAATGAGCGATGCGAAAAACACGAAGCCCGACAGCAAAACCGACGGCGGCGAGAGCAAGGAGGTGCGGATGGCCGATCAGGCCCCCGAGCTGCACAATGACGAGCAGGACGATCACCGCAACCAGGCGCAGCAGGTCGCCACCGAGGCGCAGCAGCTGACGCCCAAGACCGGTTCGCCCACCGAAAGCGTCAAAAGCGACAACAAGTCTGGTCTGATGAACGATTCGACCCAGGATCTGGTCGATCACATGCGCGACATGGAAAGTTCGGGCCGGGTCGATATGGATGCCTTCAAGGGCGAACCCAATCACGACGACAATGTCGACAAGTACGGCAAGGGCCACAAGCCCGATGGCTTGCGCGGCGACGGAACTTGATCAGCCGGGCTCGCCCGCGTCCCGCTTGAGCTCGTAGAGCAATTCGAGCGCTTCTCGCGGGCTGAGCCGGTCGATATCGAGCGCGTCGAGCTGATCGCGTAAGGGGTCGCTTTGTCGTTCCTCGGCCGCCGCGACGCTGGCCGCGAATAACGGTAGTTCGCCGAGGCCTGCGGCCAGTCCGCCGGTTGCGGCGCGGCCCTTTTCGAGTTTGTCGAGGACTGCCTTGGCGCGCTTGAGCACGGGTGGCGGGACCCCCGCCAGCCGCGCTACCGCGAGCCCATAGCTGCGATCCGCAGCGCCCTCGGCAAGCTCGTGGAGCAGCACCAGATCGCCTTTCCATTCGCGCGCGCGGACATGGTGGAGGCTGAGCGAATCGCAGGTCTCCGCCAGCCGCGACAGCTCGTGGTAATGCGTCGCGAACAGGCAGCGACAGCGCAGCGTCTCGTGGACCGCCTCGACCACCGCCCAGGCCAGCGCCATCCCGTCATAGGTCGAGGTCCCGCGCCCGACCTCGTCGAGGATCACAAAGCTGCGCTCGGTTGCCTGCGCGAGGATCGCGGCGGTCTCGACCATCTCGACCATGAAGGTCGAACGCCCGCGCGCCAGATTGTCCGAGGCGCCGACCCGGCTGAACAACCGGTCGGCGATGCCCACCCTCGCGCTGGTGGCGGGGACGAAGCTGCCCGCCTGCGCCAGCAGCAGGATCAGCGCGTTCTGGCGCAGAAACGTCGATTTGCCGCCCATATTGGGCCCGCCGATTAGCCACAGCCGGTCGTCGGGCGAAAGCATGCAGTCGTTGGCGACGAACCGCTCGTTACCGCGCGACAATGCCTGCTCGACCACCGGATGGCGCCCCGCCTCGATCGCGAGACAGGGTTCGTCGACCAGGTCTGGCTTGCACCAGCCACCCTCGACCGCGCGTTCGGCCAGCCCGGCTGCGACATCGATCCGAGCCAGCGCCTCGGCGGTGGCGGCGATCGCTTCGCGCCGCGCGACCACCTCGTCCACCAGCGCCTCGAAATGCGCGTCTTCGGCGGCGAGCGCGTGTCCGCCCGCTTCGGCGATACGGGTCGCCTCTTCGTGGAGCCCCAGCGAATTGAACCGCACCGCGCCCGCCATGGTCTGGCGATGGCTGAACCCGCTGTCAGCCGCCATCAGCCGGTCGGCATGCTTGGCGGGAACCTCGATGAAATAGCCCAGCACCTTGTTGTGCTTGATCTTGAGCGAGGGCGTGCCGGTCTCGTCGCGATATTTCGCCTCGAGCGCGGCGATGGCGCGGCGGGCATTGCCGCTGGTTTCGCGCAGCGCGTCGAGCGCGTGGTCGTAGCCCGCGGCGATGAAACCGCCCTGGCCGCGCTCGGTCGGGGGCGAGGGTACCAACGCGAGATCGAGATGATCGACCAGCTCGGCATGCCCGCCCAGCGCCGCACTGGTCCGCCCGAGCAGTTCGGGGAGGTCCGTGCCGCCCTGCAGCAGGTCGCGGATCCGCCGCGCTTCGGACAATCCGTCGCGCACCTGCCCGAGATCGCGCGGGCTGCCGCGCCCCGCAACCACGCGGCCCAGCGCGCGGCCGATATCGGGCGCCCCGCGCAGCAGGCCGCGCAGATCGGCGCGCAGCAGCGGATCGGACTGGAAATGGCGCACCGCCGCCAGCCGCGCCTCGATCGCGGTACGCTCGGCCAGCGGTGCGGCGAGATCCTCGGCGAGCAGCCGCGCGCCCGCGCCGGTGACGCAGCGATCCAACGTCGCCAGCAGGCTGCCTTCGCGCCCGCCGGCTTGCGCGGCGAGGATCTCGAGGCTCGACCTTGTCGCCGCATCCATCGCCAGATGCGCCGTGGCCCCGCGCGCCCGCGGCGGTAGCAGGAATGGCATCTCGCCGCGCCCGGCATGGTCGAGATAGGCCAGCAACCCGCCCGCCGCCGCCAGCATGGGGCGGGTAAAATCGCCCAGGCCATCGAGCGTGGCGAGCCCGTGAAGCTCTTTCAGCCGCGCCTCGCCCGCCTCGCTGCGGAACTCGCCGCGCGGGCGGGGGGTCGCGTTGTCGGGGGCGGGTTCGAAATCGTCGGGCACCACCAGCTCGCTCGCGCCCAGCCGTGCCAGCGCCGCCTCGAGCGCCTCGGGGGCGCATTCTTCCAGCTCCATCCGCCCGGTCGAGATATCGCAGGCGGCGATCCCGACCGCGTCGCGCAAGGGCGCGATCGCGACCAGCAGATTGGCACGGCGCGGATCGAGCAGCGCATCCTCGGTCAGCGTGCCCGCGGTGACGAAGCGGACGATGTCGCGCGCCACCAGCGCCTTCGAGCCGCCGCGCTGTTTGGCCTCTTCCGGCGTCTCGACCTGTTCGGCGATCGCCACCCGGCAACCGCCGCGGATCAACCGCGCGAGATAGCCTTCCGCGGCATGCACCGGCACCCCGCACATCGGCACCGGCTCGCCATCATGCGCGCCCCGGCTGGTCAGCGCGATGTCGAGAATGCCAGCGGCCACCCTCGCGTCCTCGAAGAACAGCTCGAAAAAATCGCCCATCCGGTAGAACAGCAGCGCATCCCCCGCCTGCTCCTTGAGCGCGTGGTATTGCTGCATCATCGGGGTGTCGCCGCCGGCCATTGCGCCCGAGTGCCAAGTGCCAGCCGATTCGGGAAGCGCGCAGACCCGGCCTTTCCCCTATCGCTTGGCCGGACGGAGGGTTAGGGCGGCCCAGCAAGCGAATGGAGATGCGACGATGGCCGAAGAGAAGCAGACCGGTTTTACCGAGCGCGAGGCCCTGTTCTACCACGAGACGATCCGTCCGGGTAAGATCGAGATCGTCGCTTCCAAGCCGATGGCGACCCAGCGCGACCTCAGCCTCGCCTATTCGCCCGGCGTCGCGCACCCCGTCCAGGCGATCGCCGACGATCCCGCCAACGCCGCGCGCTACACCGCGCGCTCCAACCTCGTTGCGGTCATCACCAACGGCACCGCGATCCTCGGCATGGGCAATCTCGGCGCGCTGGCGGCAAAGCCGGTGATGGAAGGCAAGGCGGTGCTGTTCAAGCGCTTCGCCGATGTCGATGCGATCGATATCGAGCTCGATACCGAGGATCCCGAGGCCTTCATCAACGCAGTCGCGCTGATGGAGCCGACCTTCGGCGGGATCAATCTGGAAGACATCAAGGCGCCCGAATGCTTCATCATCGAGGCCGCGCTGCGCGACAAGATGAACATCCCGGTGATGCATGACGACCAGCACGGCACCGCGATCATCGCGGTCGCGGGGCTGATCAATGCATGCGAGCTGACCGGACGCCCGCTCAAGGACTGCAAGATGGTGGTCGCCGGTGCCGGTGCCGCCGCACTCGCCTGCACCGCGCTGGTCAAGGCGATGGGGATGCCGCACGAAAACGTGATCGTCTGCGACCGCGACGGCCCGATCTATCGCGGCCGCGAGGAAAGCATGGACCAGTGGAAGAGCGCGCATGCGGTCGACACCGACGCGCGCAGCCTCGAAGAGGCGCTGGTCGGCGCGAACATCTTTCTCGGCCTTTCGGCCGCCGGTGCGCTCAAGCCCGAATGGATCGCGCATATGGGCGATCAGCCGATCATCTTCGCGATGGCCAACCCGATCCCCGAGATCATGCCGGAAGAGGCCAAGGCCGTGCGCCCCGATGCGATCATTGCCACCGGGCGCAGCGACTATCCCAACCAGGTCAACAACGTGCTTGGCTTCCCCTTCATTTTCCGCGGCGCGCTGGATGTCCAGGCGACCACGATCAACGAGGAAATGAAGATCGCCGCCGCCGAAGCGATCGCCCGGCTGGCGCGCGAGCGGGTGCCCGAGGAGGTCGCCGCGGCTTACGGCGTCAACCACCAGTTCGGGCGCGACTACATCATCCCCGCGCCGTTCGACCCGCGGCTGATCGAGGTCGTCTCGAGCGCGGTCGCGAAGGCGGCGATGGATTCGGGCGTGGCGCTCAAGCACATCGAGGATTTCGAGGAATACGCGCATCGCCTCAAATCCCGGCTCAACCCGACCACCGCCGCGCTGACCAACATCTACAGCCTCGCCAAGGCCAACCCCAGCCGGATGGTTTTCGCCGAGGCGGAAGAGGAAGTGGCGTTGCGCGCCGCGATCCAGTTCCGCGATTTCGGCTATGGCGAACCGATCCTGGTCGGCCGCACCGAGAAGGTGCGCGAGAAGCTGGTCGAGCTCGCGGTCGACGATCCGGACAGCTACATCATCGAGAATTCGGCGCTGTCGGACAAGGTCCCGGCGATGAACGAATATCTCTACAAGCGGTTGCAGCGGCGCGGCTATACCGAGCGCGATGTCGCCCGGATGGTCAATCAGGAACGCAACGTCTTTGCCGCGCTGCTGGTGGCGCTGGGACATGGCGACGGCATGATCACCGGGCTCACCCGGACCTTCAGCCAGAGCGCGCGCGAAGTGGGCCGGGTGCTCGATCCCAAGCCGGGTGCAACCCCGTTCGGCATCCACATGATGATCGGCAAGAACCACACCACCTTCCTTGCCGACACCACCATCAACGAACGCCCCACCGCCGAAGAGCTGGCGCATATCGCCACCGAGACCGCTTCGGTGGCGCGCCGGATGGGTCACGAACCGCGGGTCGCGTTCCTCTCGTATTCGACCTTCGGCAACCCTTCCGGCCAGTGGCTGGACAATATCCGCGCGGCGGTGGCGCTGCTCGACAAGCAGGAGCCGGGCTTCGAATACGAGGGCGAGATGGCGCCCGACGCCGCGCTCAACCCCAAGGTGATGAAGCTCTATCCCTTCAGCCGCCTCTCGGGCCCAGCCAATGTGCTGATCATGCCCGGGCTGCAGTCGGCCAACCTCTCGGCCAAGCTGCTGCGCGAGCTGGGCGGCGAGGCGACCATCGGCCCGATGATGATCGGGATGGAAAAGCCGGTCCAGATCGCGCCGATGACCGCGATCGCCCCCGACATGCTCACGCTGGCGGTGCTGGCGAGCGCCGGAGTGGTGGGGTAGCGGTCGGCGCGACGCGATTTGCGCGCCGGCGCCTATTTGCGGCGGAAGCGGAAGTACCAGATGTCGTGGATCTTTAGTTCTAAAGAACTGTATTTTATATCGAATTTTGTAATTCGAGGGTGATGGCACTGAATCTGGCAATCACCCGGTAATCACCGAATCTGGTGCTTGAGTTCGCCTGGTTCAGCGAAAGACAGAGCATCCTACTCAGGTAGCATGTGACAAAGTCTCCCATAACAGAGCGGCCTATGAAGCTTGGAGAGATGCAATTACTCAGACGAATGGCCAATAGGAGACGAAGCAATTGCTCCTTGAGCGGCTTGCGCTCGCGGCACAAGCGGCCGTACTAATCGGTCCGCACAACCCTTTGCCTCAAGTCTTCTGCCACTTGCGACTTCTTTCGCGCGGTCACGCCTATCGCGCATTCGATGCCGTTTGTTGACTGGCGGGTTCCGGGCATGGAACTGCGGAATCCGGACCCAGTCAGCCAATCCATTGAATGTCCGCAGTGGCGTTTGGAACGACAAAAGGTGCCAGACAGGTCACGGCCCAGTTTGCGACGTTCGCGACAAAAAGTCCGTTTCCCGAAAGCTGTCATTCAATCAACAACAGCTTAGGAGCGGGAATTGGTCCGTGTGTGGACGGCCCTCCGTTGGCAAGGAATTATTAGAGTTCCGCTCTGCGCTGGTCGAGGCGGCCATGTGTCCGGCCTTTCGATGCGGCATTGTCATACGCCGCTGGCCATGATGCCGTTTGCGCGAACCGGGTCCTGACTTAAAGCACGCGCTCGAAGCGCCACGGCCGAAAATGGGTTTTCTCGATCCGGCGGTTTCAACCGGCTTTGTGCATCAACTCTTCTTTGCCCTTTCCAACATCTTCAGCGCGGTAGCCCGCGCGAAGCTCTGACGCCGCCGTTGGCAGCGGTTCGCGATAGCGCTCGCCGCTGGTCATCAGCGCCCAGACCATCCGCGCGTTCTTGTTGGCCAGCGCCACCGCCAGGGCGACGCGCGAGCAGTTGAACCAGCCAAGGTCGCCTCGTTCCGTTCCGCTGAGCATATCGGATCACCGCCATCGCGCCGACAACGAGCATCTGTCTGAGATATCGGTTCTCTTCGCGCGTTATGCTGCCGATCCGGTCCTTCCCGCCGGACGAGTTCTGCTTGGGTACCCGGCCGATCCGGGCGGCTAGATCGCGCCCGGTCCTGAACACGGTCGGATCGGCGACCGAGGCGACGAAGGCGCTCGCCAGGAGCGGACAGACGCCGGGAATCTCCATGAGCCTGCGCCCGAGTTCCTTTCGCCGCGCGCTGGCGAGCACGCGTCGGTCGTTCTCGAGAATCTGGCGCTTTACGACATCGAGTTGCGCCGCAAGCACCTGCAGGCAGAGGCGTGCACCTTTCGGGATGCGACCGTCACCGGTAGCGGGCCGCATCGGCCGGAGGACATTCAATAAACAAGTGCCTCGCCATTCGTGTTATCGGCTTAATCCTGCAGGCCACAGCCGCGGGAAATGACTGACTGTTTTTGGGCCGGAAGCAGAACGTCTCCTTGTGGGATCGAATGTGCCGGAGCGGTCGCTCGTCAATAGCCCCGGTCCGTGGGGGTTTTGGAGCGTACTGTCAGACTAACCGCACTTTGGTTCGTGGCCGTTCAAATCCTCTAAGTAGAGCTAACTCGAGCGCCTCTCTTTGCGAACCAACGGCAGCCCAGATCAGGAACAAATCGAGCTTCCAAGAGCGCAGGATATCTGTCTACCCTATATGGGAAACAGCGGTGCTTTAGCTCTGACAGTGCTGTTACTGAAGTTCGGCTCCGTCCATGCCGACGTCCAAAACCACTTCTGCTCCGACCGCCACCTGATTGATCGACAGACCTACAAGACCCGCCGCTCGGCCACACTGGCCGAGTGGCGAAACTTTATGACTTAAGCCAGGCTGGGGGAGGGGAGAATTTTTTCAATCGGAGATAAGTTGCGATAAGACTGACAGTACGACAGTACGACAGTACCGTTATTCGGTCTTAGTCGCACTGAAGCTGGCCCGAATTGCGAGGCTTTGGCCACGGCCAAGTAATGCAGGGACCATCGGGCTCCATGTTGGAGCTATCGACAACCTGTTGCCAGGTCCATTCGCCCGAACCCAAGGCCAGCACGGTCGTTCTGTTCCGAATAGGAAGATAGATGAGGCGCGGTCCGCGCTGGACTTGCAAGCGACATGCATCCGAGGCGGCGGCCACCGTCAGGCGAACCGTGTCTTTGATTGAGGCCAGAGCCGGTTCTGGAAATTGGCGGTCCGGTTCGATCCAGACACCGTTCCACAAGGCAAGAGCGTTAGCAACCGAGCGGCGGTCGGGGGCAACCGAGGGCAGTTCCAGATTGACGCGAACGTCCGTCTGCAAGGCGCGCTGGATCGGGTCGGTCAAATCGCATCCGCCTCCCGACGCCTCCGATGCGACCTGCTCCAGCGCAGAAACCGGCAACGGATTATCGGTAGGAAGCACGACTTCCGCTACCGGCACGATCACGGGTTCCGGTGGCAACGGAGGCGTTTCGACCTCTTTGGGTTTTGGCGGTTCCGGAGAAATCGGGCCTGGCTGATCAACGTCGAAGGTTGCCACAGTCGGTACCTCATCCACCGGCTCGCCAGGTGACGTAGCCAGAAGGAATAACACAATCACCAAACCGTGCCCTGCCACGGTTAGCGTTGCTACAAGGCCACGCCTTGCGAGACTTCGATCCTCGTAACGATAGCTCATACCCCTCCCCGATCATCCATCGCTCGACAAGTTGGCCGTTGGATCCGCCGATGGAGGATTGATCTGATCTGCAAAGGGTTAATGACTGCCACTTCAAACCGGCTGTTCAGGGTATCGCTACAATGCCAGTGCGAGAGTAATTGTTCCCACTCCTGCAGCCAACCTCGGCTCCCCGCACATTGGATCAGCGACAAGCTCGCATCATTTCAAACCTAGATTTGGGGAAATGAATTCTTCGATCTATGCAAAAACAGTTACTTAAGAGTCGAGGTGAAAATTTTCTGCAGTGGCAGGTTGGCCCAGCCAGCCATTTCAGCTTGAACCCGTTGATGGTTGATCGTCTCGTCTCTGATCTGTCGTCATTGCCTCCGGGCTTCAGCATGGGTCTGGGGCTTATCCTCGGATTGGTGATCGGGAGCTACTTCGCAACAATTCTGTGGCGCTGGCCGAGGGGGCAAAGCGCCAACCGCGGTCGTTCGCGCTGCGACGGATGTGGACGTCGCTTGAGCTTGTACGAACTGATACCTCTGCTCGGGCCGGTCCTTGCCCGCGGCAGGTGCCGTATTTGCGGCCACCGGATCGGCTGGCGGCACAGCCAGGTCGAACTCATTTGCGGGATATTGGGAGCTTATTGTTTCGGCACTGGGATGGCCTGGCTGGCACCGTTGGCATGGTTGCTGATCCTGCTGGCGTGGTTCGATGCCCGCCATCTTTGGCTTCCCAACCCGCTGCTAGCGGCATTGGCTTGTGTTGCAGTCCTGACCCCCTCGACCGAATTTTTGACGATGGCGCTGCGGTTGCTTGGCGGTGTGATAGGGTTCGCCATACTTTGGCTGGTCGCGGCGACATATCGCCGGGTGCGGAACAAAGATGGGCTTGGTGGTGGCGACCCCAAGTTGTTCGGCGCCATCGGTTTGTGGGTAGGTGCGCTAGATCTTCCTCTGGTCCTTTCAATCGCCTGCGCGATAGGTCTCGTCGATGCCGGTCTGCGCATGCGGGGAGGCGCTGACGCGAGAACTCTAGCGCTACCACTGGGCACGTATCTTTGTATAGCCACACTTGGACTGCTCGTATTCGTGTCGTTTCGCGGAGCAGAACCACCCTTGATCTGAACCGATGGCGAGGGGCGGGAACAGATTCTCCGAGGAAGATCGACAGCAGCGACGTGAGCAGCGCGAGCAAATATCTCTGCATGCTCGATGATTGTGACCGGTGAAATCTCATTACTGCGAGGGTTGAATTGACCTGCGCCGATATGGGGAGCCTTCCGAGCTGTCGCCTAGCCGCTGCGCACAGCGCCTGCACAAGAGCCGGCCCACTACCTTCAAGCGCATGGCGTGAGGCGCCGCGGCGTAGCGTGCCATCCCATGAAACAGCGCATCAATGAGCATTGGTTACGAAAATGGTTGGACGTCACTGCCCTTGAGGCCGAGGCTCCGCTCTGCAAACAAGACTAAACTTTTGCTTCGTGCGATATGTGAATTGGATTATGGCGTCGGATCATATGCTTCCCGTTTGACAAGAGAATGGACAATTGATGTCAGACCCGGGACTCACAGTCTGCGAAGCTGCTGTACGCGTCGGGAGATTGAGCCCGGCATTTCTCCATGCCCGCAGGATTGTGTTGCTAGACCAGACTAGCGATCGGCTTACAGTCGGTTGCACCAGTGTGCTGCCAGACGAACACCGTATTGCGCTGGAGTTCGCCACAGGCCTTCAAATTCAGACTCACCATATGCATGCCGAAGAGATCGACGCGTGTCTGGCGAAATTTGGAAGCCCGACGTTCAGTCTGCACGGTTCGCCAAGGAACTCTCATGGAAAGCCGGAAACTCGCCAGGAGCAGGTTCCACTCCCTCACGACCGGAAAAGCCAACACAGTCTGACCGACTTGGCAGGCGCATTCCTGCAAAGCCTTGCGGCGCCATCCCCTGCAGCTTGGGCGCCACTTTCCGAGTTGCTCGAGGCTGGCTACAGCCCAAAGGAAGCGGGTGATGTACTACTCCGACCCGATCATCTCGCCCCGGCCCTTGATCCTGTCTTGATCGAGCTTGCCGGGCGCCTGGCTGACGGTGTTTCGTTAGGTGAGGCGGTTACAGACAATGACCTGATCCCGCGATGGCTCCGCTTGTCCCTTGCCGCGATCCCCAACGAAGCCGGTCAAGCGGCGGCACTCATTTGCTTTAGCGCCTTTGAAAGGACGATCGTAGCTAGGTCAGGGGAAGCAAGGGCAGTACGCCTCGAAGCGGCGATGCTCTGGTTGCCAGTCGTGCTGGCTTGGTATTCAATAGAAAACGGCGCAGGAATGGCGTTCGCCGCGCTGGCTTCAGCGGGGTTTTTCTGGCTGCGCAGCCTGACTGCTTCAGACCGTCGTTCGGATACGATCCGTGGGCGCATTTTCGGAATGGTTCATTTGGCGTCGGAATTCGAACTGCCTCCATCCGCATCGGTTCGTATCGCCACGGCCAGCCTCGATGCTGCCTATCCAACATGGGGGATGCTGCCGGATACGCGCAAAGGACTGGCCGATGCTCTTGCGCTGCCGCCGGTGTCAAGGGCGGTCCTGATGAAGGGGGGGCTGGCTGCATCATCGGCGCGGCTGGAAACGCTTTACGAGGAGCGCAGAATTGCCCAACTCGACCGAGCCCGCTGGCTGGTGAGAACGACAGCAGCCGGTCTTTTTGGTACCGCATTGGTTCTTTTGGTCGCCCAATGATTGTGTCCGAAGCGCCGTTGTTGATCAGCGAACCCGCACCTGCGGTCGAACTCGATGGGGACGAGTTCGCCCATTTGCTTGGCATCGCGTTGATTCCGGCCTCTAGATGTCTGGAGATCCTATTGCCCCGCATGCCCGCCGGGCGGCGCGATCTGTCTCGCATGCTGGCAGATCACGCGCCTCTCTTACCACGGCATCTGGTCTGGACGAACCCTGTTGCACTCCCTTCGGGTACAGCACGGATTACGGTGGTCCGGCGAGACTGGCTTGATCGGTATGTCGGAGGGTTGGAGCGGGAGCGCGGGTGCATGCTGGAAGCGCGAACCCAGCACGACAGGCTATCGTTCCTGTATGCTTCGCCAGCAACGCGGCGAACGCGTCACGTCACTATGGGGGCGTGGCTTGTCAGCCTCGTCATCAGTGCCGGGATACTGGTCGCTCTGCCCTCGCGCGGCGGCCCGTCTGACAGGCTCACCACAACGCGAACCGATGAAGTCGTAGCGGACCCGGCGTTTTTCCGTGTTGGCGTATTGGAAACGATCGCCGGGCAACCCTTCGCTAACTTGCCGGCCGAGTGGCTCAAAGGCGTAGCGGTCGAACGCGACGGCAGTCTAAGGGTAGAACTGAATGCTCCCGACCCAGATATCTTGCGCGATACCGTCGTCGAACAGAGCCTTCTTTCCGGTTATCGTGAATTCGGCCAGCAACGCGACAGCGCCGGGAATTATCGCGTGACGTATGGTCTGGAACCAGGGAGTTCGCCGCTCGCAATAAATCGGGGCACCGCTCAAATCGCAGTGCTGAGCGCTCGAAATATCGGCGAGGCCATCGCGCAGGCGGAACAAGCGCTCATTGCTTATACCGCGCAACAGGGTCTGCAATTGGGATTGCTTTCCTCTGTTCCAGAGGGCGCGGGATCATTAGAGTTGACCATTGAACTGGTTGGCCCTCAGGACAACGTGTTGGCAGCTGTGCAGATGATCGAAAGCGGTCGCCCTCCCATGCGCTTTGTCGAATGGGAATTCACGCCCGATCCAGCGGGCACTCGGCTGGCGGCGATCTTGACAGTGCCGTGGGCGCAGCCGAAGTGATCCGCCAAGGACATCTTGTCTCGCGATCGCTCGCCGTCGTCCCGATCTTGGCGGCAACTTTTTTTATGTTGTCGCCAATGCCCCTTCTCGGATTTGCCGAGGAACCAAAGATTGCTTCAGAGGTGGCCACGAGTTCAATGCCAGGAAGGGCGACAAGGACGGTCCCGGGAATGTTGAGTGCTGTGGACGTAGAGGAATTGCCGGAGCTCTTCGCTCGAGAAATCCCCGGGACAATGCCGGGGTATGACGAAAGCCAGCCCGAACTCATTGGAATAGCGGGTCGCCTACCCGATGATGTCGAAGTGATGCTGCGAATGTCCGATGGCCAGACCCGCACGATTGGGTTGGGCGAGAATGCAGGCGAATGGCGGCTGGATTCCGCGCAGGCCGACCGGGCAGTGTTTTCGGCCGGTGGCAGGCAGATCATACTGACCTTGGGACCGCTGCCCTAGGCTGTCACATCCGGTGATCGGGAACGTAGCCGGGATGGTCGACCAGATAGGGGATCGCTCCCACCAGCATGGCCACCGACAGCAGCCAACTGGTGAGAATGCGCGGTGCGATGTCCCATCCTCGCCCGATACACAGCATCGCCGGAGCGAGCACCAGCGGAAGTATCGCCAAGACCGTCAATGGATGGCTACCAGCATCCGGTTGCCCCAGAACGAGGCCCGCGCATAGCCCCGCAAATGCGCTGAACAGCAACGATCCTGCCACCAAAAGCTGCGGATATCGTGGCCAAAAAACGCCGAGTGAGGCAATTGCCACGCTGATCCAGCACCCGGCCAAGGCAATATCCGCAGGGACGGGCCCGATGAACAGCGCTGCCGTCAGAGTGCCGGCGGCCGCAATTCCCGCGCCCGCAAACGCGGCGCGCCGACCCAGGAAGGCTAGCGCGCAGGCCAACACCGCCAGCAACAAGCCGGCGGCAATGTCAGTCCCGGCCAAGCTAACGCACGGCCCAATAAAAGAACCAAAAACCCGCCAGCGCTATCAAGCCGCCGGTCCCGCGGAGTAGCCGACTGCCGACGCTGCTACCGCGCAGCAACCCCAGGGCGATGCCACAAATGTGTAGCAAGCCGGTGGAAAGCACGAAGCCCAAGCTGAAACTGATCGGATTGGCCATCGATGGGAGCTCGAGGCCATGAGCATAGCCGTGGAAAAGGCCGAATATGGCCACGATAATAACCGCCAGCCACACCGGTGCGCGATAGGCAAACAGGATTGCCGCGCCAAGGACGAGCACCGACAGCGCGATTCCGATTTCGACCGGCGGCAAGGGAAGCCCGGCCATTGCCGCAACGCCGCCAAGGGCCATCATCACGGGGAACGCCATTGGCAGCAGATAGACCAACGGCCTGCCCAAGAAAGCGCCCCATATCCCCACGGCGACCATCGCCAGAAGATGATCGGCTCCGGCAAGTGGATGCAGGAATCCGCCCACAAACCCAAGCATAAGAGAATCGGATTCATGGGCCATCGCGGGGGAGTGCCAGGCCAGCAGCGCTGCTCCAAGCGCGACCGTTAGCCGGCAATTCGGTAAGCTCATCAAGCGTTCGCCCTTGTATTGTGGCGATGGTGTCCCGTATGGGCAGTGCAACGATCCCTTTAGAAAGGCAAGACAAAATGCGGAAAACCATTGCCGTACTCGCATTGGCGTTGCTGGCCGGCCCCGCCGTCGCGCATGACTTCTGGATCCAACCGGCGCGCTTCGTGATGGCGGAGCCTGGCACTATGCCAATCTCGCTGTTCGTGGGGCACGGCAAGGACCGCAGCAGATGGAACGTGCCGTCCGATTACGTCATGATGTTCAAGACCCGCGGACCTGATGGCTTGATCGACAGACGCCCACTTTTGCAGCTCGACAGCTCCGAATTTGATGCCCGGATCCCGTTGGAAAAGCCGGGCGCCTATGTGTTCGGCTTGCAATCCAAAGCATCGCAAAGCAGCCTGCCCGCTGTCCGGTTCAACGATTATGTGGCTGTCGAGGGAATTACCCCGATCGCCGAATATCGTAAGCGCAACGGGCTGGAGCGCGCGGAGGGGCGGGAGTCCTACAGCCGCCGGGCCAAGGCCATCGTCCAGGTCGGCCCCATCGACGCGGCATCCATCGAACGCGTAACCAGGCCGGTAAATCTCCATCTGGAAATCGTCCCGGCTCGCCATCCGCAGGCGCTGGGAAGCGGCCGGACCTTGCCGGTAAAGGTGTTGTTTCGCGGCCGTCCGCTTGCCGGCGCACTGGTAAAGCTAACCGATCTGGCCAATGACGCCGAGCCGGTGGCAAATCAGCGGACTGGCCGGGGCGGGGAAACGACATTCAAGATCCCCCGCGCTGGCGATTGGCAGTTGAATGTGGTCTGGGCCGAACCATTGCGGGGTAATCCCCTCGCGGATTATCGAACCACTTTTTCCAGCCTAAGTTTCGCTAGCAACTAGGCCGAAGGCACGGCTCGTGCTTGAGGCGCGGGCTATGCCCAGCCTTGCGGTCAGTAGATCCCATCGATCTCGGCCGGGAGGCGTGCCTGAGGCGGTTCCAGCAACAGGCTGCGGTCGATGACCAGCATGCCTTCCGCTTCGCGCACCCGGCCGTATTTTTCCGCCGAAGCCTCGGCGACCGCAGCGGGATCCCGCAGGATAGTGGGCCGTAGAAACACGAACAGCGTCCGCCGGGTTTTTGTGTTTCTGCGGCTTTTGAACAGCTCGCCGAGGATCGGGATGTCGCCCAGCACGGGAACCTGACTGCGGGTTTCGATTTGATCGTCGCTGATCAATCCGCCCAATACGATCGTCTGCCCATCATCAGCGAGCACCGTGGTCTGGATCGACCGGCGATTGGTAATGATATCGGCCGCACCAGCCACGCTTCCGACCAGCGAAGACACCTCTTGGCTCACTTCCAGCCGCACCGTATCGCCATCGTGGATGCGGGGAACCACGCGCAGGGTTATGCCCACATCGGCCCGTTCTATGGTGGTGAAAGGGGTTGTTGTGACACCCTGCGAAACGAAACTACCGGTACGAAAGGGGACATTCTGGCCAACCACGATTTCTGCGGGGCGATTGTCCAGCGTCGTGATGCTGGGGGTGGAAAGAAGATTGGCCTCCGTCGATTGGCTTAGCGCCTGGATCAGGATGGCAAAATCGCCGCGGCTGCCGACAGCACCGCTCAGTCCTTCACCCACAATCGCAGCGGCCGGTGCGCCGATCAAGCCGAGCACTTGGCGTAGGGATACTCCCAGATTGCTGAACGAGCTGCCCCCGCCGTTGACCGGAAAATCTGCCGCGCCGCCAAGTCCCAGTTGGATCCCGAGTTGTTCCGACTGGTCGCCGGTGATTTCGACGATTGCTGCCTCTATCATGACCTGCGGACGGCGGACGTCGAGATCGTTGATCAGCGTTTCGATGGTTGCGACCTCGGACTTGGTGCCGCGAATGACGATCGCGTTAAGTTCCGGCGCAGCCTGGATCGACATCGTTTCGCTGGAGTAACCCGGGGCTTGTTCGTTCGCCGATGCCAAACCCGCTTGCCTGCCGGCTTGTCGGCGCAGGTCATCGACGAATGCGGCACTGTTTCCGAGGGTTGGAAGTCCCCCCGCAGCAGCGGTCGTTTCCAGAACCGGATTGGCCCCGGACACAAGGCGGTTGTCACCGATGGTGCCCCCGGTGCCGCCGCCCAATGTCCGGGCCACGGGATTATTGGCCTGCGCTTCCCCGCCGATCAATCCACCGACGATATCCGTGATCGTTTCCGCATCATTGTAGCGCAGGCGGATAACGCGCACGACTGTCGGTTCCCCGTTGGGTTTGTCGAGCGTGCGGGCAATGCGTCGGGCCTCGGCGATTTCCGCCTTGGTGCCGCGTACCAGCACGATATTGCTCCGTTCGTCTGCGACTGCTCGGGGCCCACCCTCCTCGCCGCCCATGATTGCCTCGATCGCCGCGGCAACATCGGCTGCCGCCCCCTCGCCAAGGGAAATCGATGCGAATCCTGCCACTTCGGTCGCTGCACCGCCACGGTCGAGACTTCTGGCAAGCTCGGCAATGCGGGTGACGTTATCGGCATAATCCGTGATCACTATGGCGTTGGGATTGGTGACCGGTTCCAGGCTGCCGAAAGTCGCCACCAGCGGTCTGAATATGCGCGCTGCGGCTTCAGGAGAAAGGCTGCGAAGCGGGATCAGGCGCGTAACGATGCGTCCTTCTGCCGAACCGTTGGCCGGTTCGCGCGCTGCGGTTGCCTGCGGGACGACGCGCCATGCGCGCCCGTTGCGCACCACGGCGTAGCCCTGGCCCCGCAGCACGGTAACGAATAACTGCCATACCCCGGACGGGCTGAGCGGTGTGGCGGACGTGACGTTGATCGTTCCCTGAACCGCCGGATCAAGGATGATGGTGCGGCCAGTAATACGGGATATCTGTTGCGCGACATCCGCGATGTCCACGTCGCGCATGTTCACCACCACATCCGCGCTTTGCGAACTCGAAGCCTGTTGCGCAGAAAGGGGTTGGGCCAGAGCTACCGCCATGGCGATGGCCAGTATCCAGCGCGATAGGACGTTCATAGACAAGCGCACTAGCGCATGGGTACAGTGAGGGAAACCCGCTTTCCGTCGCGAACCAACTCAATCCGTGCAGAAATTCCAACCATCGCCCGGCCAAGCAGTGCCTGCTGGCTTTCATTCCCGCTAACCGGCGAACCATTGACCGCTCGTATCACATCGCCCGGCCGAATGCCCGCAGCCTGAAGCTGCTCCGGAAGCTGGCTACCGACCCGATATCCTGCTGCCGGCGCGGTACTAAGTGGCGGCGTGCCACTCGCCGGTGGGGGTGGGGCAGGGGGTGGCGCAGCCGTTGCCTGGCCTGTTGGAACGTCCGATTGCGGGATGAGCGACCGGATCGCGTCCACTCCGCGCAGTGGTGTTGGTCGGGTGGCGCTAGCGCCAGCGGCATTGCCCGTTCCTGGATCCATGGTCGGGACGACCGGCGCAAAGCCCGAGCTCGCGACACTGCCCCCCGCTGCGGGATCGAAGCCCAGAATGCGCAACCCAGTGCTGGTGCGCAAGGTCACTTTCTCTGGTTCGATAGCCTCCACGATACCCCCGGGAGTCGCATCGCCGATGCTGACGGGGATCACCTGTCCGTCCGGACCGGCGATCAAGGCGACTGATTCGCTGGCCGGAATTGCGGCGAAGATCGCCCGTAGCGTCAACGCGCTATCGCTCCCCTCGACCGCCATTTCGCTGGCGGTCCCGAATGGCGACAGGGCGATGAGCGGAGCGATATTGCCGGCGCCGGATAACCCCGGCGGCAAGGGTGAGACAACCGGTGCGTCGCTCGCATAACCCATCAGCCGCCAGCTCAGGCTGGCCAGCGCCAGCGCGACCGAAGCGACAACGAGTCCGGTGAAGACGTCGACCCCGAGCCGCGCGTGTCTGGGCGTCATGGCGTAATTCTCCCGCTATCCACGAACCCGCGCAGCGTAATCATCGGGCTGGCTGTTCCTTGCGGAGCAACCTCCACGGTCGCAAGGTTTAGATCAGGATCTTCGCTACCCGACATGCGCGTGGTTACGGTCCACCGATACTGGAGCATCTGCACGTTGCCAACGCCGACAAGCGAGGCGCCCAGCCGCGCCTCGGCCAGGGCGTTCTCGGCAACCCAGAGCGCCGCGGTGCGCTGGTCGAGCTGGCGCAGGCGGTCCACGTGCGCCTCGACCGCCTGGACGATGCCGACCGCCGCTACGCCCAGAATCACCAGCGCGATCATCGATTCGATCAGCGTGAAACCCGCATCAGCCGTTTTCGTGCGCCTGTTCATGTAGCCGGCACAGGCAATGCATTTTCGGATGGGAACCCTTCGGCTCCGGGCACCGATTGGGCCATGCGGGCGGTTATACCATCGAAGGAGATGGTCCAGCTCCAGTCTTTCCAGTCGAGATGGAGCAGGAAGGGCTGACCTGCCCCGTCGGCGCCGAGCGGAAAGACGGTTTCGGCGCCGTCGGTCCGCAGCTGCATGTCGCTCGGCAATTCGAATTCTTCCTCCAACACGCTATCCACCATCGGATCCCATTGCCCTTCTTTAGCATCCCACTGGAGGAAACTGTATGCGCTTTGGGTAACCGAAATGGCGAGCGGCGTGCTCTCGATCATCGTCTGATCTGCGGCAAGTTGGAGCCGCGCCTCGATTCGTTTGGCTTCTGTAATACCACGCAGATTGCTCTCGCCGCCCAGCGCCAGCACAGCAGCCGAGGCCGTCACTGCAATGATCGCGAGCACTACCAAAATCTCCACCAGCGTCATGCCGAGTTCGCGTGTCGGTACCGGCGCGAGTATGCGTGGTGGGTACAACAATGGGGTGCCGATTTCAGCCGCGCGACCGGTCATCGCCCGGCAAGGGCGATGTCGGCATCAACTCCTTCACCGCCTACCGAGCCATCCTTGCCCAGAGTCATCAATGCGAACCGACTCGCTTCAGACGTGTAAGCGTAATCGGCTCCCCAAGGATCCTTCGGGAGCTGACCGAGATAGCCGCTCGGAGACCAGTTGACCGGCGTCGGGCCCGAGGTCGGTCGCTCGACCAGTGCCGCCAATCCCTGACCGGTCGTCGGATAGTCGCCATTGTCGAGCCGGTACATTTTGAGAGCCGCCGAGATCGTCCGCAAATCGGTTTGCGCCACGGTAACGCGCGCCTGATCCGGTCGACCGATGACATTGGGCACGATCAGGTAAGCCATCACCGCAATGATCGCGAGGACAACCAGAATTTCGATCAGGGTCAGTCCGGCCTCTCGCATCGCAATCGGCCGCATCGAGACGGGATGCACGGGAACGAACGCGGCGGAGGCCGCACTTTCCGCTGGTGCGTGCGAATATGGCTTTCGGGTGGGATGCATAATGCCTACTATATCGGCAAGAAATGGAAAACCCACAATCACAAACGACAATTCCGGGCGAGGATCATTGGAAAATCGACCGTAATTCGAGCGGAATATGGAGTCTCGAGGGAGACCGGCTGGCCAGTGTGGTCGATTTCGACGAGGGGCCCGCGGTCGTCCTTGTCCATAGCGAGCATGTGTTGGTCCTGGCGGTGGAACTGCCACCGATCGCCAGCCTTGCAAAACGGCGCGCCGCGCTCCCATTCGCGATCGAGGAGCGGGTCGCCGAACCGCTTGAGCAAGTCCATGTCGCCTTGGGTGAGGAAATCGCACCCAACATATATCTTGCAGGAGTCGTCCGGCACGATTTGATACGGCAATGGGTCGCCCGACTTGAGTCCACCGGCCTCGAGTACGCCTCGTTGGTGCCCGATGCCCTTGCCCTGCCTCGTCCCCGGCTCGGGAGCTGGGCAGTCGATTTGGCAGCTGACCGAGTCAGCGTGCGGACCGCCGACGGTACCGGCTTTGCGATTCCGGTCCACCTCCTTGAACAGGCATGGATTGCAGCGGGCCACCCGGACTGCATCGCATATGGCGACCCGCTGCCGCTACAGATGCATGCTCCGACGCTGGAACTGCCAGATCAACCGCTGGCCGAGCGCCTCATCGTGCCCGCACTCAATTTGCGGCAAGGCCTTTATGCCGCGCCCCGCCGCCCGGTCAGTGCACTTTGGAAACGCGTTGCCATTGTCGCTGCGACCGGCGCGCTTGCCCATGCGGCTATCGCAGGCGCTGAAACGCTGGCGCTGCGCGATATCGCTGACGAGCGCGAGGCCGAGGTGCGATTTCTGGCTGAGAACATGCAACCGCCTTTCCCCCTCGGTCCCGACCTGGCGGTGACGGTTGCCGATATGACACCGGACGGACCGGTAAACCTGCCAGGCCAGTTCGTGCCGCTGTTGGCTCGGGCAGGGACCGCATTGGCCGGCTTGCAGAGCCCGATAACATGGCGCTCCGTCGGTTTCGACCGCGCCGCGCAGACTTTATCGATCGAAGTCGCGGCAGCGGATTTGAACGCGCTGCGGGACGCTTCCACGGCACTTAAGGCGAGTGGGCTTGCGGTAACGCCGGGTCCGGCGAGCAATGGCCAGGGCGCCGGAGCGGGTGAGACAATCGGCAGTTTCGCGGTACGTGCCCAATGATCCGTGACCGCCTCGATCTGGACTACCTTGCCCCTTACTGGCAACGCACCCGCGGGTGGTGGAGCGAGCGCAGTGTCCGCGAACAGATATTGCTCGGCTCGCTGGCAGCGATTGGAATACTGGGGCTGCTGCTGATCGTCCTTGCTCCCATTCGCGAGGCCAGACAGGACTCGTTGGCAGACATTCGGAACGCTGCGATGCTCGATGCCCGTTTGCGCAGCGGCGGCGAATCGATGGCCCGGTTGGGCACGTTTCGCCGCGGCACCCCTTCCGCCATCGTGACCAACAGCTTGGCAGCGGCCCAGTTGGAGGTGGGTCAGATCGACGATCAAGGCGATGCCGTGCGGGTAGTCCTTCAGGATGCGCCGTTCGACACCGTCATCACCTGGATTGCGGATGTCGAAGGCACCAGCAATCTGCGCGTGCGCAGCGCCGATATCGATCGGCAGGGCGCGCCCGGATTCGTCTCGGCGACCTTCGTATTGGGTGAATGATGGACGATTATCGCGCCGATCACGAACCGGGCATTCCCGATCCGCCAGAAGCTTCGGCCTTGGCACTTGTCGAAGTCGATCGGCAACCAGACCGGGCCGATGCGACACCGCCAGCGGAACTTACCTACAGCTTCGCGCGCGAACGCGGCGCTCTGGTCCGCAATGACGAAGACAAGCTCGTTTGCCTCCATCGCGCGACTGCCAGCCTTTCGACGCTCCTAGAAGTGCAGCGGCTCTACGGATCGATCCTGTGGCGGCCCGTTAACGATGACGAATTCTCCGCTGCCCTGCAAGCGGTGTATCGCGAAAGCGCCAGCCTCGTCGCAGATGTGACGGCGGGCGACGAGATCGACCTCGCGACGCTAGCCGACAGCGCTGCCGAAGTGGATGACCTGTTGGACAATCGCGATGATTCGCCGGTGATCCGCCTGATCAATGCATTGCTGCTGCAGGCGATCAAGGAAGGCGCTTCGGACATTCATATCGAAACGCAGGAACGGCGATTGATCGTGCGCTTCCGCATCGATGGAGTGCTGCGCGACATGATCGAGCCCAAGCGGGCGCTCGCCCCGCTGCTGGTCAGCCGGATCAAGGTTATGGCACGGCTCGACATCGCCGAAAAGCGTACGCCGCAGGATGGCCGAGTGACTTTGCGAATCGGCGGGCACGATGTGGATGTGCGCGTATCGACCATTCCAACCCAGCATGGCGAGCGCGTCGTGATGCGGCTGCTTGATCGCGGTTCGGTAGAACTCGATCTGACCACCCTTGGGATGAATGCGCGCAATTCGGAACTGCTCGATCGATTGCTCAAGCGGCCCAACGGCATCATCTTCGTCAGCGGACCGACCGGTTCGGGCAAGACCACAACCCTCTATGCCGCGCTGACCCGCCTCAACGATCGCAACTGCAACATCATGACCGTCGAGGACCCGATCGAATACGAGCTGGAGGGGATTGCCCAGACTCAGGTCAACCACCGCACGGAAATGAGCTTCGCTCGGGGACTGCGCGCGATCCTGCGGCAGGATCCGGACGTGATCATGGTGGGCGAAATCCGCGACGGCGAAACCGCCCAAGTTGCCGTACGCGCCAGCATGACCGGACATTTGGTCATCTCTACCCTGCACACCAATTCGGCCATCGGCAGCATTACCCGACTGATCGATATCGGCGTCGAACGCTATCTGCTCGCGCCGATGGTAATTGGCCTGCTGGCCCAGCGCCTCGTGCGCAAACTGTGCCAACATTGCCGAGACAGGCGCCCGGCCGGTGAAGCCGACGTGGCCCTCTTGGAAGGTGCGATCGAAGCCGGGGAGACGATCTGGTTCCCGGTTGGCTGCGAGCATTGCCACGGCGACGGCTATCGCGGTCGCACCGGTATACACGAGGTTATCCCGGTCGACCGGACACTGGAGGCATTAATTCACGACGGCGCTTCCGAAGCCGTGCTGACTGAACAGGCTCGTCGGCTGAGCCCCTCGCTGCTCGACGACGGTGTGTTGAAAATTCGCGAGGGATTGACCAGCGTTGCCGAAGTGGCGCGGGTAGTGCGCGAAGAGGTCTGACATGCCGGCCTTTTCCTATCAGGCCATCGACCCGGCGGGGCGCACGAAAAGGGGCGTGATCGAGGCGGGTAATCTGACCGCTGCGCGCCATGCCTTGCGAGAACAGGCGTTGCTGCCCGTGTCGGTTTCTCCTAGCCACAAGGCGGAGCGCAATACCGACGAACCCTCGGGCGGTCCGCAACCCTTGCGCGAACGGTTCCGTCGTCGGTCGGTCTCATCCCGCAGTTTGGCCACCTCGACGCGGCAGCTTTCCACTCTCATCGGCAGCGATGTCCGGATCGAGGAAGCCTTGCGGCTGGTCTCGGGACAGGGTGACGCGCCAAACGTGGCCGGAGTGCTGCTCGACGTCCGCAGCAAGGTGATGGAGGGTTCGAGCTTCGCCCAGGCCTTGGCGCGTCACCCCAAGGTATTTCCCAACTACTACGTTGCCTCGATCCATGCGGGGGAGCAGTCGGGACGTTTGCCCGACGTGCTCGCCTATCTGGCTGACTTCGTCGACTCGCGCCATGCGGCCAATCGCAAGCTTAAGCTCGCGCTGCTTTATCCCGCGCTGTTGGCGACAATCTCGGCGCTGATGATGGCCTTGATGATGATCTACGTCGTACCCGACATCGTGCAGGTGTTTGTCTCGCGCGGTGCGGACCTGCCGTTGCTGACTCGCATATTGATCGCAGTGAGTTCGTTGCTCACGAATTACGGTTTGGTCATATTGGTTGCGCTTGTCGGCGGGGCGCTGCTCGCTCGGCGTGAATTTGCCCGGCCCGAACGGCGACTGGCCTTCGACCGGCTGGTCGCGACGCGTGAGCCGCTCGCCCGCTTCAGTCGGCAATTGAACGCTGCGCGTTTCTCAGCAACGCTTGCCACCTTGGTGCAAAGCGCGGTGCCGCTGCTCGATGCGCTCAATGCGGCCGCTGCGGTGATCCCCAATGGCCACATCCGCAAACGCATGGAGGAAGTCGCGCTGCGAGTACGCGAGGGCGACAGCGTTAGCAGATCGATGCGCGAGGCCGATATCCTGCCGGGTATGCTGGTCGCCATCGTGGCCAGCGGCGAGGCGAGCGGGAAGCTGGGCCCCGCGCTGGAACGCGCTGCCGGCGAGCTGGATCGCGAGGTGGATGCCCAACTTCAGGTCATCGTCTCGCTGGTCGAGCCGATGGTGCTATTGGCTATGGGCGGGATGGTGCTGTTGATGGTGATGGCGATTCTGATGCCGATCATCGGTCTCAATGATCTGGCGATTTCCTGACCGCTATTCGATCTTGGTATCGTATCGCTTGCCAGCCAGCATCGGCGTCAATGCAACGGCCATCTGGGTCGGCCACACGCTCAGCATGCCGTCGGAAGAAAGCCGCAGTTCGATCAGATGGGCGCCATTCTCGACGGTCTTCAGCGCTCCCGCGGTTGCGTCACCTGCCGGTGCAAGGTCAGCCTCCATCTGGGGTAAATCCACGGGAAAGGCGGCAAGGTCTTTTGCATTGCAGTTGACGGGCCCGGTGCGCAGGCTCCCGGCGCCGCCCTGACCGCTGCCGCCAAGATGCAGATAGGCCAGCCGGACATCGGCATTGAACCTGCAACTCAGGGGCAGATTTGGAAACAATGCGTCCAACAGCACCCCGTCGACCTGTCCGGATGCGTCGTCCAGATGGAGCTGATCGCCGCGCAGTGATACGCTGCCCGCCAGATCGTTTGCGCTGCCCGTCAAATGCCAGCGGGCGGTAAACGCCAGCTTGGTCAGGCTCGAGATCGGGGAAAAGTCCCAGACGACGCGAACGGTTGAATCAACCACCGCCTCACCGTCCCAGATCGTTCCGCCGACGCTCAGCCGGTCATTTTCGTCCACCACGGCCGCGGCCGGAATCATGGCGATCATGCCGATCAGATATGCTATCGCCGCGGTGAAACCGAAAATCAGTGTGCGGCGCCGGACTTTGTGTGCCGCAACAGGAGTATTCTGTTGTGCCCATGGATCGACGTCAGCTGCTGCAATATTCGCCGTCAATCCTGCTTGCATCGTCTTTTCCCCTGTTGGTCGCGCCGGTCTTCGCCGCCAAGGCTGGCCCAGTGGCTGCATTGCTGGTTCCACAAACTGGACCCCATGCAGAACTTGGCCGCAGCATGGAGCGCGCAGCCATGCTTGCGCAAGCGACAAATGCCAAATTGTCTCTGGCAGTGTACGATACAGGTGGCACACCGGAAGGTGCGGCCGCCGCAGCGCGCCTGGCGCTCAAGAAGCGCGCCGGCGTGATCCTTGGCCCGCTTATGGCTGTGGAGGTGCCAGGAGTGGTCGCTGCCGCCGGCGGAACGGTGCCGGTTATCTCCTTTAGCAACGATGCGAATTTGCGCGAAAGCGGGGCCTTTCTGCTGGGCATTACCGCCCGTCAGAGCGTCAGTGCGATCCTGCAATATGCTTCGGACCGAGGCATCCGCCGCGTGGCTGTGGGCGGGGAGGATCGCGGCTGGGGCGCGCAGGTTCGCGCGGCCGCCGAGGTCGAAGGTGCGGCGCTGGGGCTAACGGTCAACCCGCTTCCCGCGGGCGATCTCTTCACTCTTCCCGGCAATGTTGCAGGCTCTGCGGACGGTCTGCCCGACGCGGTGCTTATGCCCGACATCGCCGGGCTGGCACAATTGGCGCCGCAACTTGCCGCCAAAGGTATCCAACCGCTCGCCGCACTTCCGGAGCTCGACCTGCCCGGTGAAATGTTCCAGCAGTTGGAAGGCACCTGGCTGGCCGCTCCCGATCCGGCCGGCTTTGCGAATTTCGCCAGGCAGTTCGAACAGCGCATGGGCACTCGTCCCGGGATCATCGCGGCGCTTGCCTTCGACGCATCTAGCATCCTCAACCAGATGCGGCAGAGTGGCGGTCTGGACCGGTCTGCCGTGTTGGCGACGAATGGTTTCAGCGGCGTGTGCGGTCATGTGCGGTTTCGTGAGGACGGGAGCGCGGCGCGCAACCTGACGATCCTGGAACTGGCAGCGGGCGGTATTCGCAAGATCGCCGCGCCGCAGCCGGCATGAGCGGGCTGCACCGATAAGCAAGGTACGAGGATGAGCGTTTCGGTCCCTAACCCGACAGACGAGAGCGGCGGGTTCACGCTGGTCGAACTGCTCGTTTCCTTGTTGTTGTTCGCGCTGATTTCGCTCGCTGGAGTCGGCCTCGTGGAAACGGTTATCGGCGTGCAGCAGCGCACCGAAGGACGCAGCGAACGCCTGTCGGAGCTTCAGCGCGTGCTTTATCTCGTGACCGCAGACATCGAACAACTGTCGTCCGGACCGCTAATCGAAGGAGGGACGATGGTGTTCACCCGCAGCAGCGCGGTGGGCGACTACCCGGTGGTCTATCGCTTCGCGGATGGCGCGCTCTACCGGCAGACGGGCGATACAGAGTTGCCGATACTTATGGGAGTGGCCGGGATGGGGTTGCGGTTCTACAAAAATGGCGCCTGGACTGTTACGCCGGTCACGCAAGAGGATCCAGTCCGTCCCGAGGCGGTTGAGCTGATACTGGAGTTGGCACCGCAACCGAGTCAAACCGCAGGTCCGGTACGTCGGTTGATCGAATTGCCGGATGAAATTTGATGGTGGTTCCAAGTCCCGATCGAACGACCAAAAATGCTTCGGACGGGGAGCAGGGAATGGTTTTGATCAACGTGCTCGTCATTGTGATGCTGGCCACGGCGATCTTGGTGATGATGATTGCCAGCGACGACACCGATATCGAACTCAGCTTGCGCCTGCGCAATGCAACCCAAGCCAGCGCGGTTGCCCGCGGTGCGGAGCTTTCTGCTGTTGCCGCGTTGCGGCGTGACCTGGCACGCGGAGCCGACAGCGATTCGCGCAAGGATGAATGGGCAGCGATCGCAGACGATGATGCAGCGATTGATGGCGGACGTTTCAGTTTTGATGTGTCTGACGCCCAAGCCATGTTCAATATCAACAATCTGGTGCGCGGCGATGCCGTCACCAATGACTATTTCGCGGCGCTTGCGGCGGCTGTCGATTTGTCTCCCGAGAAGGCCGGGCAGATCGCGGATCTGGTTCAGACGAGCCGCGGTATTGTGGGGCTCGGCGATCTCCAGGGGGCGGGCCTGACCTTGGCCGAAATACGACGCCTCGCCGTGCTTGCAACGGTGCTGCCTGAACCGACCGATGTGAACCTCAACACGGCACCCGAAATGCTTGCCGCCATTTTGCTGAACAATCCCGGCCAGGCCCGCAAGCTGATGGCTGCCCGGACTGCCGGCGGTGGCAAGGGCGGCGGGCTGACACGCGAGGACCTCGCGCTTAGCGGGATTTTCCCGCCACCGGGCAGCGGCGTCACCTCCAGCTACTATTGGGCTCGCAGCACGGTCGATATTGGGGGCACCAGTCAGCAACTGACCAGTTTGCTATATCGCCGGACAATGGGCGGCGGTCCCCAGGTGCTGGTCCTGAAACGATGGAGAGGGGCGGCTCCAATGCAGGTGCCGCCCCTCCCTAACGCGATATAGTCCCAATCAAACTAGGGACCGAAGCGACGACCTAAAGGTTGTCCTTGGGGTCGTCTGACGGAGCCAGCGGCGGTACGTCGGCCGGCTGCGGATCGACAGGATCTTCAGTCCATGAACGGTCGAAAATCGCCGCGAAGGCAGATCCGAACCGCGATTGGAAGGTTCCACCTGATGGGGGCGGCGGTGCGGGGACTTCAGCGATCGGATCGACCGAATCGTTATCCCCGCAGGCCGCGACCGATCCCAGCATTAGGATCGACGCGCTTGCCCTTAGTATTTGCTTATAGGCCATGTTTCTAATCTCCCCTTATGGCTGCGCAGGTCGCACGGCGCGGGCATCACGGGCGGAGTTGGGCGATCCGGGTATCGGCGAGTTCAGATAGGGGAACTGGCCTTGCAGATCGCGTGCCGAAATCGGCGCACCGTCGGTGAACGCGACTTGTCCGACCGGTGCATCGGCAGGTTTGCAAAGCCCCAAATCGGTTGCTTGGCCATTGATCGGCACCGGATGGCAAAGCCGGCCCATAGCCACGCGCAACACGATGTCGACCACATCGTCACCTGGTCGACGCCCGTTCGGGAAGCCGGCGAGGTCGTCGCCCACTACGCCAAAGCGGCTTTGCGTTGCCCGCGGGGTCGGGGCGATGGCTGTGTTAAGCCGGGTCATTTCCGAAGGTGTGACCGTCGTCTGCTGGTTGAGCGTCTTGATCCCGGTGAGGAACGTCGCCACCAAATCCTGGCGGGGAAAATTGCTCGGCGCCAGATCGGCAATATCTGTCCCGAGCGTGGCGTTTACCGGAGCACGGAAAAGCGCGTTGAGGAGCGCCGGGAAGGTTGGATTTGTCACGAAATCCGCCAATGCGCCATCTTGCGTAGGCTCGGCGTGATTGAAAACGTCCTTCTTGTCGAGCCCGATGACCAATTCATTCACCAGGGGCATACCGAGACGCGACATCTGAACGAAAGCACCGCCGTCGAACGTCGGCTTCTGATACGTCGGGGACGGATCATTGATGCGTGCCTGCGGCAGGCTTGACGTAGCCCACCCGCCAATCACTCCGTTGCCGCCTGCGGTAAGGCATGCAATCGGCACTTCCATCGCGATACTGGTGACGTTGTATTCTCCTACCAGAGAATCGTTCGCACGGCTCTGAGTGATGCCACCGGGAAAGCCGCCGCCGTCACCGGCAAAAGCCGCGCTGTCACCTTCGATTGGGACATAGTTCACCAGATCGAAGGTTTCGCCCAAATTGACCGCGAAAGCCTCTTCACGCTGACCGACGAACACGCGGCCACCGGCTGCACATCCCGGGATGTTCACAGGGTAAATCAGGGAATTGGCGTAGCCATCGTAATTCGGCAGAGTTTTATTGCCGACATTGTCGAGAGGTTTAACGAAGGTCGCTCCCCCATTGTGTGTAATGCTTGACCGGCTGCCACTGCGGCGGTCACCTTTGACGGCCGTGACCTGATAGGTTTCGGTCTCGTTGAGATCCGCATCGTCCGCCCCGGTCACGGGCCCGACGTAGCGCAGGGGAACCGTTACGTTCTTGCCGCCAATGTTCAGTGCGATGCCGCCGTTCCTCAGGGAATTGGTGAACTGGAACGAGAACGTCAGGTCTTCTTTCGCATCACCATTGCTGTCGATGTGAATTTCGTATTTGGCATCCGGGTCCATGGTGAAATAATTGGGTCCACCCCCAGGAAACTGAATCGGCTGGTAGTTGGCGATGATTGTAACAAAGCCTTCGCGACCGGTTTCGTAGCTGCGAAACATGTAAAAGTCGGTGTTATCGATCTTGGGAGTCTCGGTGATATCCGGAGCCTCCCGGTGGCTCGAAGCCGAAGCGGTACCGGACACGACGCAAAGGGCCAACGCAGCCGCGCCTAGCGCAAGTTTGTTCTTGGAAATCATAGATAGCTCTCCTGTTATTCACCAAGTTATTCAAAAAAGGTGTCTGTTATTGACCAAGGTACAAATCTTGCGCTGAGCCTTCGTGTAGCCCGATCCTTGACGCTGTATGAACATGTAGGCGGAACTTATCGTTCCAATCCAGGAAAAAATATCCAGATTGCCGGAATTTGGGCTCTGGACGGCTCTGTCTGAGCAATTCACCTGCTGATAAGGAGTAGCAGGTCAGGGCGGTGGGATGCCTCGCTCGAGTGCTGACGGGGAACAGTATCTTAATTCTAGATTTCACAACGTAATCTCCCCGTGCATTTCATCACAGGCCGAGGGCAAAAAAATCGGTCCTTGTTACATTACGAGTTTGGCTGCGCAGCGGATTTAGAAACGCGAAAATTTTTTTGGTACCTTGCCGCGAAGCACCTTTTGCCTTTAGGCAGAGGCTCCACTTGAAGGGTCGAACCAACCACCAGCATGGCACGCGCGTCTAGCAAATGTAATATGGTGGCAGCGCTCACCGGCATCGCTAATGGGGATGGCGAGGCTATGCGCCAGCTCTATAAAGCTACGGCGAGCGAGCTCTATGCGATCTGCTTTGCGGTGGTTCGAAACCGCGAAGCGACGGAAGACGTATTACAGGAAGTGTATACAAAAGTCTGGAACCGCGCCGCCGGATACGACCCCGAGAAGGGTTCGCCCATCGTCTGGTTGAGCTTTATCGCCCGCAACAGCGCGATCGATCGAGTGCGCGCTCGCGGCAGAAGGCCGACGGTCAACGATTACCCTCTAGTGCTGGTAGCTGATGATGCGGATCTCAGCGACGAGCGGCTTATAAGGGATGAAGAAGCTGAAAATCTTCGGCGCGAAATCGACGGACTGTCTGATCCCGAACAAACCTATATTCGCAGCGCCTATCTGCGCGGACTTAGCTATTCACAGGTTGCCGAAGAAGCCGGTGTTCCCCTCGGAACCGTCAAGACCCGTATCCGCCGGGGCCTGTTGGCATTGCGTGCGCAGGTGACGCGTGACTGAGCGCCTTGAGATCACGGAAGAGACCGATTTGCTCGCTGCCGAGCTCGCGCTCGGCTTTCTCGAGGGTGAGGCACTTGCGGCCGCGCGCCTTCGCCAAGAACAGGACCCTCAGTTTGCTCTTGCAGTCTCGCAGTGGCAGGAAGTGGGCGAAAGCTGGTCCAGAACCGAGTCCGACGCCGAAGCGGATGCCGGTGACTGGCAGCCCCAGGCTTTGTGGGGCCGCGTCGAAGCATCGATTGGTGCATCTGGCGCCTTGATCGAACGTTCCGCAGCAAACGACCGCGGCAGCCCACTGCGTGGGTGGCGGACCGGAACCATCGCCGCCTCGATAGCCGCAATTGCCCTTACTGGTCTGTGGCTGCAGGAACGGCAGGATAACGCCGTGCTTGGTTCGCAAATCGCAGCGCTTTCGGGGGACAGGCCGCTGAACCCAGAAATGCTGCGCGTCGCGCAGGTCAATCGCCCGGATGACGGACCATTGTTGACCGCTGTCTACGATGATACTGTCGGAAAGCTCACGGTTCGCATCAACACTGTGCCGCAGAGCGAACTCGTCCCGGAATTGTGGGTTATCGGACCCGATGATCGACCCAGATCCTTGGGGCAGAGCTCGGCCAACTCCACAATCGTGCTCGAGCTATCCCCCGAGATGCGTGTCGACATTGCCGCGGGTAGCGCGATCGCGCTGTCGCTTGAACCGCAGGCAGATGCACCGCACGAACAGCCGACAGCTACGACAATCCTGGGCGCAGCCTCCTTGGCGCCGTTGAGTTAGGCCGAAGATCGAGGCTTCTCAGTCGTCAGCAATAGAAGCTTTACCATCTACGATCCCCTGTGATCGCGCTCTGGCAAATGGTCGCTCTGCTGCGGACGCCTCTTGCTCGGTTCGACGATTGCTTTTGCTCCACCAGCCACGCGAAAAAGAAGACTGAAAGCTTCACCCCGCAGTCGCAAAGGTCACGAGACTTCTATCGAATTCGTCAGATCCTGCCTGGCTACGCCATGGCCTATCGCCGCCGGATATTTTTCACAGACCAGCAGAAGTCAAAGATCTGGGGTCGTTGGCAGCGCGGAGAGTCGACGAGTTCGATCGGGCGGAGTTTCAATCGGGACTCCTCGTCGATCCATCCGCTGATTGCGCGTACTGGCGGTTTCCGTTCGGCCGAGCGCAAGCGTTCGGGGTTGGCGTTGACCCTGGCCGAGCGTGAAGGGATCTCGCGAGGTCTTGAAATGGGGGTCTCGCTCAGACAGATTTCGCTCGGTCTGAGGCGTGCGCCCTCGACGATCAGCCGGGAAGTTCATCGCAATGGCGGCCGAGATAAGTACTGGGCCGAGATCCGTGACGTTCGTCTGGGAACGTGCCTTGCGGCCCAAGCGATGCAAACTGGCTTGCTATCGAGACCTGTGCCGGACAGTCTCCGGCCTGCTACGTCGTCATTGGTCACCTGAACAGATTGTGGGCTGCCTGAAGAAGCAATTCCCCGGAGATGAGGCGAACCGCGTGGCCCACGAGACCCATCCATCGCTGTCATAGATCACCGGCCCCCGGCTTTCGTCACCGGGTCTTGGCGCGGGCTTGCGATCTGTTGGCTTAAGATTGGTAAGGCAACGCACCTTCAAATGGCCGGGTATCGCATTCGCCCGGCGAGCCGCGACAGCCGGCTTTCAGACCACGCCATCCGGGCGGACCCGTTTCGACGATTCCTACTGGTTTGCCGAGGTCCGGCTAACGCGGCTCAAGGATACCTTGCTCGAAGCGGTCAGTGATGCACTACAGGCACGTTTGGAAGAAGCGTTACGCCAATTTGTCGGGTGACTCTTGTAACTTCCATACGCGTGGTTAGGGATGTGCGTCATAAAAGTTAAACTTGGAGAGAGATGCCCTATGAAGACCCGTTTTGCATCGCTGCGCGTCCTTGCTCTACTCGGGGCTGGCGCCGCACTCGCCCCAGCCACCGCCATGGCGCAGGACCAGACAGGAAACGATCTGGTCGAGAACGCCGATGTCGTGGATCGCAACATCATCATCGTGACCGCGCAAGGGCGTTCGCAGGTGCTTTCCGATGTGCCGGTCGCGGTCTCCGCAATTTCCGCCGATACCCTGGAAAATTCGGGCACCACCGATATCCGCGAACTGACCCAGGTCGCACCCTCGCTGCTAGTGTCCTCGACGGGTAACGAAGCCAATGGTTCGGCGCGTATTCGCGGCATCGGCACGGTTGGCGACAACCCCGGTCTCGAAAGTTCGGTCGCGGTGTTTGTCGACGGCGTCTATCGCTCGCGTTCGGGCAATGCCCTTTCCGAACTGGGCCCGCTCGACCGGGTGGAAATCCTGCGTGGCCCGCAAGGTACGCTGGGCGGTCGCAACGCGTCTGCGGGCGTCATCAGCATCTACACCGCGCCACCCGAATTCACCTTCAGCGGCTATGGTGCCTTGACCTATGGCAATTACGACGCGATCCGCGTCGAAGCAGGCCTTAACGCGCCGCTGACCGATATAATCGCGGCCCGCGTCGATGGCGTCTATTTCAAGCGTGACGGCTTCTATAACGATGTGGTCAACAACACCAACATCAACAATCGCGACCGCTATCTGGTTCGCGCGCAGGTGCTGTTCGAACCGACGGAGGACATCAGCTTCCGCCTGATCGGCGATTATTCGAAGAAGGACGAGGCTTGTTGCGCCGCCACCTTCGTCCAGCCCGACTTCGCGCCGCTGGCGCGCGTCTCGCCCGGCCTCAATCCCTTCGCGCGTCCGGTCGGCAACGCTCCGGCGCTGACCAGCACCGGCAACCCGATCGTCCCGGTCCTGATCGGGCTCGGCCAGAATCGCGGTGCGCTCAACCAGAGCACTTTCAACCGCAATATCTACAATACCGCGGGCCGCAGCTTTGAGGGCGAGACCGAGGATTACGGTGTTTCAGGCGAGTTCAACTGGGATTTCGGCAATGTCTCACTGACCTCGATCACCGGCTACCGCGAATATGACAACTTCCAGGGGTCGGACACCGACTACACCCAAGTCGATATCCTCTATCGCGAAGCCGGGCCCAGTGCCGCCGCCCGCAATTTCAGGACCTTCACCCAGGAACTGCGCCTTGCCGGCACGTTGTTCAGCGACAAGCTCGATTGGCTGGTCGGTGGCTACTACGCCAATGAAAAACTTCGGACGCGCGACAATCTGCGGTTCGGGACGCAGTACGGCACCTTCGTCAGTTGCCGCATCGCCATCGCCATCAACCCGGCGCTGGTGAACCCTAGTGCGCAGAATTGTCTAGGCCCCAACGTCGCTGCGCTCGAGGCAGCAAATCGTGGTACCGGCGCCTTTGGTCCGGCCACGCCGCTGATTGTCGCCGGCATCAACAATCTCTCGCGGGTCAGCGATGTCGGCGGGACGGGCGATGTCTACAACCAGACCAGCGAGAACTTCGCGTTTTTCACGCATAATATTGTACATCTGACCGATACTCTCGATCTCACTTTAGGGCTGCGCTACACTAACGAAACCAAGGATTTTGATGCTACCTTCGGCAATGACAACACGATCTGTCCGCAGAACCGAGCGCTGTTGGGCGGCCTGCTGGGGACTCCGCTGGCCGGTTTAGCGGGCGGAATTATCTCGCTGTCCTGTCAGGGTAATTCGACCTCCGAAATTAACGGCGTGTCGATTTCCGACACCCGCGACGAGGACGAATTCACCGGCACCGCGATCCTGAGCTGGAAACCCAACCCAGACCTTCTGACCTACGTCTCGTATTCGCGCGGCTACAAGGCTGGTGGCTTCAACCTTGACCGTTCGGCGCTGGGCAATCCGGTAACCTTCAGGGTCGCCGCAATCGACCCCTCCTTGCTCCAGTTCGCCGAGGAAACAGTCACCGCCTACGAAATCGGTGCCAAATATGCGACGCGCGAATTCGGCATCAGCCTCGCCGGGTTCCGGCAGGAGTTCAGCAATTTCCAGCTGAACACCTTCAACGGTTCGGTCTTCCTGGTGCAGAACGTCAACGCCTGCAGCGCTTCGCTGGGCGGCGCCGATATGGATGGAAGCGCCACCACCGGTTCCTGCGCTGCCGACAATGTCGTCCCGGGCGTCGTCTCGCAGGGTGTGGAAATGGAAGCCTATATCCAGCCGATCCAGGATCTGAACTTCTCGCTCGGGCTAACCTATACCGACAGCAGCTACGAAAACGATTTGGTCGGCAATGACACCGGAGTCCCGCTCGATCCGGCGCTGCGGCTGCTGCCGGGCGACAATTTGTCCAACGCGCCGGAATTGGTAGCGACCTCCTCCGTCACGTGGACGCCGCCGATGGGCAACAGCGGAATGGAGGGCTTGTTCTTCCTCAACGCGCGCATGACCGGCGACTACAACACCGGATCGGACCTGCTGTTCGGCAAGGAGCAGGACGGCTATGTGATCGTCAACGGCCGCATCGGCCTGACCAACATCGCCGACCGTTTCGCGATCGAGGGCTGGGTGTCGAACCTGTTCGACAAGGATTACACGCAGGTGGCGTTTAACACCCCTTTCGTGGCGCCGCAGCAGACCTATTCGGCATTCCTCGCCGAACCGCGGACCTACGGTATCACGGTGCGCGGCAAGTTCTGAGCCCAGCCAGACAAACACAAATGGAAAGGGGCGCTCTCGGGCGCCCCTTTTGGTGGTATTTGTTGGTGGTTTGGGCGGTTGCGGCTTTTGAACGCCGCTCAGGTGCCGCGCGCGCCAAACAGCGCAATGCCGACCCGGACATGCGTGGCGCCGAGCGGGATCGCGGTCTCGAAATCGCCGCTCATCCCCTACTAGGGCCTCAGGGCTGTTCCTGCGCCAGCCCGTGATCGCGCGCCAGCTTGTCGAACAGCGCGAAGAAGGGCGCGGGCTCGATATCCAGCGGCGGCAGGCACATCAGTCCGGCGAGCGGGATATCCGCCGCGCGCGCCTGAGCCAGCACCGCGGGCAGCTTGCCGATCGGGCAGCCGCCCTTTTGCTCCTCGTCGCCGACATCGGTCTGGACGAAGCAGGGCGCCCGCCGCCCGGTCGTGTCGAACGCCTTGGCCAGCGCCTTCACTAGGAACGGCGTGACCGAACGGTTATGAAGGAAGACGCAGGTCATGCTGCCGTCTCGCAAGGCGAATTGCCACCATCGGCCATTGAGCTCATGTGTGTTTCTGAAGGACTGCCAATGAGCCGTTTACGTCGATTGAACGCAGCTATGTTATTGTTATCTGGCACTTGCGTTTTCCCATCGGCTTTGCTGGCCCAAAGCGGCCGATCAGATGATTCCACCCCCAGTTTGGACGAAGCGCCCCATGCCGATGTCAACGACAACGAAATTGTCATCTATGGCCGCGGTATTAAACAGATCGGCATTGCCACCTCCGGTTCACAAGGCACGGTCGGCTATGCGGATTTTGATAATGTCCCGATCAGCCGCACGGGTGAACTGGTAGAAAATGTCCCGGGCGTGGTCGCCACTCAACATTCGGGATCTGGCAAGGCTAATCAGTACTTCCTGCGCGGGTTCAATCTTGATCACGGCACCGATTTTGCAGGGTTCGTCGATGGCGTGCCGATCAACATGCGCAGCCACGGCCACGGGCAGGGCTATCTGGACTTCAATTTCCTGATTCCTGAAACGCTGGAACGGATCGATTATCGCAAGGGGCCATATTTCGCCGATGTCGGCGATTTTTCGGCAGCTGGCACGGTCCAGTTTATCACTCGCGATGAGATCGCGCCGTTCGTGCAGGTCGACGGCGGCGCATTCGGCTATCTGCGAGGGGTCGCCGGGGGAAGCCAGAAGCTCGGTAGCGGAACCTTGCTTATCGCCGCCGAAGCGCAGACCTATGATGGACCATGGGTGCTAGACGAGAATGTCGAGCGCTTGGCGGGTCTTGTTAAATACAGTCAACCACTGGCCGATGGCGGCTTCGATATCCAGATCAACGGATACGATAACGCATGGACCTCGACCGACCAGATCCCCGAACGCGCAGTTCGAAATGGCCTGATTGAGCGTTTCGGATTTATCGACGACGATCTAGGCGGCAAAACCACACGCATCGGCGGGGTCGCCAATGCCGTGCTGGGCAATACGGCGCTCAACGCTTTCGCCACCTATTACGACTTCGAACTTATCTCCAACTTCACCTATTTTCTCAACGATCAGGTCAATGGCGATGAATTCGTCCAGCGTGACCGCCGTTTGATCTATGGCGGTGCGGCGAGCCAGAGCTTCGATCTCGGCTTTGCAAGGGCCGTTATCGGCGGCGATGTGCGTTACGATGCGATCGAACGGGTCGGCCTGTATAACAGCGTCGACGGGGTTGCGATCAACACCGTGCGGGAAGACCAGGTCGATGAGTTCGGCTTCGGGCTATACGGGCAGGCCGAAGTTGAGCTGGCACCCGGATTGCGTGCGATCGGCGGGCTGCGATATGACCTCATCCGCTACGATGTGTCGTCCGATCTCGCGGTCAATTCGGGCAGCGGCCATGATGATCTGTTCGGACCGAAGATCGCGCTGGCGTGGCAGCCGGTGGACGCTCTGGAGTTCTACGCCAATTACGGGCGCAGCTTCCACTCCAACGATGTGCGCGGCGCGGCGATCAGCGTCGATCCGATCAGTGGCGATCCGACCGATCCGGTCCGCGTGCTTTCTCCGGCGGATGGCGCCGAGCTTGGTGCGCGGCTTGAAACCGGCACGCTCACCGCATCGGTAGTAGGGTATTATCTCAAACTAGAGAGCGAGTTGGTGTTCG
The DNA here is from genome assembly GCF_001678665.1 of Erythrobacter sp. QSSC1-22B. Taxonomy (GTDB): domain Bacteria; phylum Pseudomonadota; class Alphaproteobacteria; order Sphingomonadales; family Sphingomonadaceae; genus Qipengyuania. The sequence goes on along the minus strand of NZ_LZRP01000002.1, from coordinate 116,206 downwards.
TGGGCGATGCTGGCAACACCGAACCCAATGCCGCATCGCGCCGCTATGGCATGGAAGCGACGTTGTTCTGGCGACCGGCGGCATGGATCATGATCGATGCCGATTACGCTTATACCGATGCCCGGTTCGTGGATGTCGGGACGGATGATCGCATCCCTGGCGCGGTGCCCGAAGTGTTTTCCGGTGGGATCACGCTTAGCCCGACACCTGCAATCGACCTAACGGCAAAGCTGCGTCATTTCGGCGCGGCTCCGCTGATCGAGGATGACAGTGCGCGCAGCGATGCCACCACACTGGTCAATCTGGGCGGCTATTACAATTTCGGCCAGCTGCGCATCGGGGCAGAATTGTTCAATGTGTTCGATGCCGAGCATGCGGACATCACCTATTTCTACGAATCGCAGTTGGCAGGTGAGCCTGCCCCGGTAGAAGGACGCCATTTCCACCCGGTCGAACCGCGCCAGTTTCGAGCAAGCCTGCGCTATCGTTTCTGATTCAAGCTATCGAACCATCAACCCGCAATCCGCTAGACCGATTTTGGCGCAGGAGCTGCCGTCTGGCGGGCCATGGCCGAACGACTGTTAACCACCCCAGTTGCAGCCGTTCCCTCCGCAACCTGCCTTCGCCACAGGCGGACCCGCGGCTTGCTGCAACCCTTTGCCAAAAGCTCCTGTCAGCTATCGACCCAGCTGCTGCCTTTGCCAAGCCGACTAGGTTCGAACGATAATCTCCACTTTGTCAGGACCTACATCGAACAACGCCGCTATCTGTCGCTTGAACTGTTCAAGCCGCTCACCTCTGCTGACCTCAGGCGATGACAATGGAGCGTCATAGCCCGTAGAAGTGGGGTCTGTTGAGACAGGCTTCATCTCGGCGCCATGATTCCTCAACTGGATCCAGCTGACCTCTAGCGCTCGTTCGAGGTCGAACATAACCTCCATTCTGGGCATGACACCGTTCTCTTCCCAATTGTGGACCGCCGTTGGACTGACCTTCACTCGACGAGCCAGTTCCGACTTGTTGAGCCCAGCAAGTTCTCGAAAGTGCTTGATATTGGCCCCAACACGCTGCGCTTTGTCCATGACAAATCTCCTTTCCTGCTCTGCTAATGTTGCCGTTTAAACTAAACCGACCATTTAAACAATAGTGGAATCATTCAGCTCGGGCAGGTGTGGTGCGCTCGGTGTCGCAGGAGAAACCGGGCCTGCTTGTGCACGACTATCCGGAGGAATGGGCAAAGGTCTATGATGGCTTCGGGCTTGCGGGAAAGGATCCAGTTCGAAGGGCTTGCGACAAGAGCTTTATCGGGTTTGCGTGGGAAACGCTGGAGCAACTGACACCGCTCACCCGGGGAGACCGGCAGATGCTCGCTATCGGCAGGGAATGCGGGATCGGCGATGGCTTCACCATTCCAAGGCATCTTCCTGGATTGGCGCGGGGCACGTGCACTTTCGCGGTGTGTCCGGACAGGGACCTGCCGAGGCCGCAGCTTGCAATTGCCGAAATGGCCGGAACGCTCGCGCTTAATTGTGCTCTCGCCCTGGGCCCTGCTCACCAGGATGAAGCGGCACCGGTGCTGACCGACCGCCAGCGCGAATGCCTTGTTTGGGTGGCGCGGGGCAAGACGTCCGCCGAAATCGCGATAATTTTGGGAATCGGCACCGAGACCGTTGTCCAGCATCTCAAAATGGCCCGCGAGCGCTACCAGGTCCACTGCAAGCAATCCCTTGTCGTCGCCGCTCTGTTCGATGGCCTGATTGGCTTTGCCGATATCATGCATTGGCGTGATTGGGACTGAGGCGGAAGCCAGAGACAGAGCCAGCGCTGCGGTCCGGCAGGTTCCGGCTCTGGCCTATCCCCAGTTCTTGGTATTTCGGCACCGCCGCAAATCGGTCAGTTGCTGCCTGTTCCATCAGTCACAGGCAGCAACAATGCAGAACTCTTCAGAAAACCACCGGATCGCGATCTGCGATCCGGTGCTGCGCGCTATGTTCGACGCCAGGAAACGTGTCTTCGTCGATCTACTCAAATGGGAGGTTCCCATTCTGGACGATGCCTATGAGATCGATCAGTTCGATACCCCTGAGGCGGTCTATATAGTTCTGACTGGTGAGTGCGGCGCTCACCGGGCGTCCGCGCGCTTGCTGCGGACCGACAGATCTCATATCCTTGGAGGCCTGTTCCCCGTTCTATGCTATGGGCCTGTCCCGGTGGGCGATGACCTGCGAGAGATCACGCGCTTCTGCATTGAACCGACTCTCACGCGCATCGAACGGCGCCTGGCGCGCAATCAACTCGTAACTGCCCTCGTCGATCATGCCCGAGCCTACGGGATTTCAGGGTATACTGCGGTCGCAACAAGGGGGTGGTTCGACCAGATTTCGAATTTCGGGTGGCGATGCCGTGCACTTGGGCCGGGCAGCAGGATCGGCAGTGAAAATCTTGTCGCGCTGGAAATCGGGATTGACCGCGATACGGCCGAAGACCTTTCGCGTGGCGGTGTTTACCTGCAGGCATCCTACCGTGTTGCCGGACCGAAACTGGAACTCGCGGCATGACCGGGGCGGCGGGTGGCCCGTGGCTGGCTGAGCTCCTAGATGAGGGCTATTGTATCATTCCCGACGCGCTGCCGCGGGCCAGCATTGAAGCGCTCGACGCGGATCTGGAAGAGGCCTACGCGGCCGCCCCCTTCGGCAGCGGCGAATTCTATGGTTACCGAACAAAACGCTTCGGCAGTCTCCTGCGCCGCTCCCACTGGGCCGGAGACCTTGTCCTTCAACCTCTCATCCTTGCACTGGCGCGGGAAATCCTGAGCACTGCCTGCGAGCGCATTCAGCTCAATGTCGCCCAGGCCATTGCCATTCACCCGGGCGAGATCGAACAGTTCCCCCACTGCGACCATGACATGTGGGCCGGCGAAAAGGGTAAGCATGAGTATTTGCTCAATGTCATTTGGCCCCTGACGCCTTTCACCGCCTTGAACGGTGCCACGAAGATCTATCCGGGTACCCACCGACAAACGATCGAGGCCCTAGATCAGCTTGGTGCGCCGATCATCTCCGAATGCCAGCCCGGCGATGCAATCTGCTTTCTAGGCTCGACTGTCCATGGAGCGGGACCAAATGAGACGCAGGATGTACGCCGGGCAGTTGTGATCGGCTACAGCCTTGGCTGGCTCAAACCCTACGAGAACCACTGGCTCGCCTATCCGCCTGAAGTGGCGCGCGGATTTCCGCCCGAGCTTGCAGAGCTTGCAGGCTATAGCCTGCACCGACCCAATCTGGGAAACTTCGAGGGGCAGTGTCCCTCGATCCTGCTGCGCGACGGTGTGCCCGATTTCCCCCAAGCCACCGACGCGTTACGACCTGACCAGCGCGCAGCCGTCCGCGAATTTGCTGAGGCCAGGCGCGCAAGACCATGAGTCCGGCCCATGTTCTCGAGCCGACCTATCGTCGTTTGAAACAGGCCCTGCTGGATGGAGCCTGGCCGGCAGGTTCCAAGCTTGAGGCCATGCGGCTGGCCGAGGATTTCGGTGTTAGCATGACGCCAGTGAGGGACTGTCTCAATCAATTGGTGGGAGAGGGCCTTGTCGACCTGACTCCCGGTGAAGGATTTCGGGTGCCGCGCATGACCGAGCAGGAATTGCGGGATATTCTCAACGTCAATGCTGCCCTGCTTGAGATGGCAATAAACTTGGACTGCCGCTCGTTGATTCCAACCAGCGCCTTTCCTACCGGGAACGAGTATTCCGATCGTGTCGCAATGGCATTTTCGTCCCTCGCGGCTGGCACTGGAAACGGGTTTCTTGTGAAATTGGTCCAGCGAATTAGCGAGCGAGTTCATCGGGTTAGATCGCATGAGCCAGAGGTTCTTGGCGAGGCAGAACAGGTACTTGCACAAATTGAGACTAGTTTGAGAGGATCGCGCGGCAATCGTCATGAGGCATTCCGGCATTATCATTTGCAATGCCTGGAAAAGGTCTCGCAGTTGATCAGATGCCTATCAGAATAGCTGGAGAGGCCGTGTCCGCTCGGCGGTGCCACTCCGCACGAGCGACCATTTTCAGATAGCGGCGCACCTTCGATTCCATTGCTGCTTGCCAAGTCCCAGCATGACTTTGTTGAGAACTTCATGCTTTGAGGCTTAGGCCCGATCGAGCACCGTCCCGATCCGCTGCCCAACGCGCCGGGTGGTCTCGGGCCTCGCCAGCCAGATCTTAGCAAGCACGCCCCGAGTCATCGGGCCGAGGATCTCATGCACCTGCACGTTCCCGATATGCGGGAAAGCATATGCTTCCAACGTCCGGATCCATTGCTGCAACGGGGCTTTCAAAAAGCTAGTGTGGCAGCAATAATTTCAAATTCATGCTTGATTTTCTAACTTGCGCTAGAAAACCTGTTGTGCCATTTGGCCCCCTGCGTGAGCGTCGAAGAGCGCCGCGGTTTGGAGAGGAAATGGCATGAAGAAGTCAGCGTTGCTGAGCGCGGTAGCGATTGTGGCATTGAGCGTTCCCTGCGGGGCATACGCGCAGAGCACCGAAGATCAGATCTCTGGTGACGACCAAGGCGTTTTTGACGACAACCCCAACGAACGGTCGAACGTAATTATCGTCACGGCCTCTAAGCGGGAAACCACCCTCGCCGAGACGCCGATCGCTGTCTCGGTGACGGATGCAGACACCATCGAACAAGCTCAGATCCGCGATTTGACCGACCTTCAATCTCTTGTTCCCTCTCTCCGTGTGAGCACGGGCCAAAACGCTGCCGCCACCACGTTCACGATCCGCGGTTTTGGCAACGGAGCGAACAATCCCGGGATCGAACCTTCGGTCGGCGTCTTCATCGACGGAGTTTACCGATCACGTTCTGCGGCTCAGATCGCCGACTTGCCCAACGTCCAGCGCATCGAAGTGCTTCGGGGTCCACAATCCACGTTGTTCGGCAAGAACGCTTCTGCGGGTGTCATCAGCATCATAACGCAAGAGCCTCAGTTCGAGTTCGGTGGCTCGGCTTCGATTACCTATGGCAATTACGATACCATCGTCGCCAAGGCGGACATCACGGGCCCGATTACCGAAACGATTGCTTTCAGCCTGTCAGGAAGCATCAATCAGCGTGACGGATATGTTGATGTCGAGAACCTTGACCAGCGCATAAACGACAAGGATCGCTGGAGCGCTCGAGGTCAGATCCTGTTCGAACCCACCGACGGCTTCCGGGTCAGGCTGATCGGGGACTACAGCAAGATTGACGATCTTTGCTGCGCTGGCTTCAACGTGCGGACTGGCCCCACTACTCCGGCATTGAACGCGATCGCCGGTGGTCAGTCCCTTATCCCGACAGCGCCCTTCGATGACCGCATTCTGCTGACCCGTGCACCGCAGAACGAAATCGAAAATTACGGCGGATCGGCTCAGATTGATTACGACATCGGCGCTTTCACGCTGACGTCTATAACGGCGTATCGCGAACTCCGCGCGAACAGCTTCGATGATGGCGATTTTACGTCGGTCGATCTGATCAGCAACAATATTGCGACCGAAATCGATACGTTCACTCAGGAGCTGCGGATCGCATCCGACTTGGACGGCCCCCTCAATTTTCTCGTCGGCGGGTTCTACTTCGACGAGAGCATCAACGCTCAGAACGACGTCGTTTTCGGCCCCGGGGCGCGGCCTTACTTCAACATTTTGAGCGGCGGAGCGTTGAACACGGTGGAAGCCATCCTTGGGCTTCCGGTCGGGGCGACCTTCAGTCAGGCTGGCCTCGGCACATTCGATGAATTCGATTATTCGAATGAATCCTATTCGATCTTCGGTAGCGCAGATCTCGAGTTGACCGATCGCCTGACATTCACTGTGGGTCTCAACTACACCCATGACGAGAAGGAAGTGGTGTCCAACGTTGTCACCACTGATTCGTTCTCAGCCATCGATCTGGTTGCGCTCGGCAGAGCGATCGGCGTGCCGGCTCAAGTAGCAGCCAATCCGCAGTTCAATCCATTGCTTGGTCTGCGAGCCCTTCAGTTCCTGCCACCTTTCCTGCAATTTCCGAATGCGGTGGAAGATGGTCGAACCGACGATGACGATCTCGCATATACCCTGCGTGCTGCCTATAAGGCTACGGACAGCATCAACTTCTATGCGACGTATGCGACCGGCTTTAAGGCCAGTTCGTTCAACCTCAGCCGCGACTCCAGACCTTTTGCGGCGGATTTCATACCTGGTTCTTCGGCAGCCTTTCCGGCTCCAGCGTCGTCTCCGATCCGCGACGCGGGGCTGGCGGTGGCCAACCTGACCACTGGCACCCGGTTTGCAGGACCTGAGCAATCCGAAGTCTACGAAATTGGCGTGAAGGGCAATTTCCCGCTGGTCACTTTTAACCTGGCGCTTTTCGATCAGACGATCGAAGGGTTTCAAGGGAACGTGTTCACCGGCACGGGCTTCGTTCTGAGCAATGCGGGCAGTCAGTCGACCAAGGGTTTCGAGTTCGACGGCACCGTAACTCCAGTCGAGCCTATAACGTTGTTCGCGGCGATCACGTATCTCGATGCCAAATTCGATTCCTTCCTGAATTCGGCTGTCGGGGACATCTCGGGTCAGGAAGTCGCCGGAGTATCGCCCATATCGGTTTCCGCCGGCGCTACTTTCACGCAAGACATCGGCACTGCGCAGCTGGTTTTGCGTGGAGACTTCCAATACGAGAGCCGCACCCAGGTTTCGCAAGGCTTGCCGGGGTTCATTACGAGCGTCGGCGGTGTGCCGAATTTCGATGCAGCCATCGCGGTGGGCAGGCAGTTCACCCGTGAAGTGAACGAGGTGAACCTTTCGGCCAATCTGCGGCTCGACAACGGCATCGAGCTCGGTGCGTATGTCCGCAATCTAACCAATGATCGTTACCTGACGGCTATCTTCGATGGCGTCGGTCAAGCCGGCAGCGTGTTCGGGTATACAAACACTCCCCGCACATATGGCGGAACCGTGCGCTTCAAATTCTGACTTCTGGAGCCTGGCGGGCGCGCCCCAAGCGCGCCCGCCATTTTTAGGCTCGGCAAAGATTACGGGGAAGCGCGTTTGATGACCCAATTTGTCCCGCCCCTGAGCGAAGCCTCCGAAGTCACCCTCACATCTGGGGTCCCTTCGTCAGCGGCGTTGGATAAGCCGTCCGGTGCGATGAAGGCGGCTTACGGTTTCGGATCCGTCGCTTCCGGCGTGACGGAGACGGGGTTCAATTACTTCCTGCTAATCTTCTATTCGCAAGTGATCGGCCTGGACGCCCGTCTTGTCGGGCTGGCCGTAACGATCGCTTTGCTGTTCGATGCGGTCAGTGATCCCATCGTAGGATACTGGTCCGACAATCTGCGTTCGCGTTGGGGCAGGCGTCATCCGTTCATGTATGCCGCGGCAGTCCCGGTATCGGTAACCTATCTCCTCATATGGAACCCCCCGTTGGCATGGAACCAGGAACAACTGTTCTGGTATCTGCTCGCGCTTTCCATTCTAATTCGCACCTTCATAACCTTCTTCGAAACCCCGGCTGCAGCAATCACTCCGGAGTTGAGTGTGGATTACGACGAGCGGTCGTCCATCGCCAGCCTGCGGCTCTTTTTCGGATGGGCAGGCGGCAACGTGATGACGGTCCTGATGTTCTTCGTCATCTTTCCCGCGTCGGTAACCGCTACGATCTCCACCGGTCAGTTCAACCGCGATGCCTACGCTCTCTACGGCGTCCTCGCGGCGGTCTTGATATTCGCGGCCATCGCGGTGTGTTCGATCGGCACGCATTCGCGGATCGCCAAACCCACGCCGCCAACGCCGAATAAGACCAAGATGTCCGTTGTCGGGATATTCAGGGAAATGCGTCAAACGCTAGCGAGCCGGTCCTTCTTCGCCTTGTTCGCCGGAGCGATGCTCGGCGCCGTGGCGACCGGGCTTTCAGCGTCGCTCGCGTTCTACTTCACGACCTATTTCTGGGGGTTCAGCCCAATCCAGATCGGCGTCATTGTTACAGGTGTCTTCGTCTCTGCGGCCATCGGATCCGTGATCGCCCCGATCGTATCGCGGCGTATGGGTAAGAAGCGCGGTGCCATGATCATCGGTCTTGTCGCTTTCATAGGGTCCCCATTGCCCATCTTCCTGCGGCTCATCGATGTGCTTCCGGGGAACGACGACCCCTTCATTTTCTGGTTCGTCCTGATCGCCAACACGGTCGATACGGCTCTGGTGATCTGTTTCCAGATTTTGATTGTCTCGATGATCGCTGACCTGGTGGAGCATGCTGAGCTTCGCACTGGACGCCGTTCAGAAGGCGTCTTCTTCGCGGCCGTCACCTTCGTGAAAAAGAGCGTGTTGGGCCTCGGGCTGCTCGCGGGTTCCTTCGTGCTGTCCCTATCGGCATTTCCCGCTGACGCTCAGCAAGGCGAGGTGGCGGCGGATACCCTATGGCGCCTTGGGGCTTACTATGTCCCCACCATTCTCGTGATCTGGTTGTGCATGATCGCCGTGATCTCGATCTACAAGATTGACCGTGCCGAACACGAAGCCAATCTGCGGGAACTGGATAGGCGGCGTTTAAGCGGGAACTGAGGGCGCCGCCCCAAGCCTTCGCTCTACTCGGTTGGCCTATTTCTTCTCAAGCCCATCGAGGCTCGCCACACCGATCGCCTGCATCAGGCCGTCCACAGTTATGTTCTCCACGCTCCAGGTCCATCGTGCCAGCCAGATCAGCATCCCAATGATCAGTTGCGAAACGAGGCGAGCATCGCAGGGCACGATGGATCCATCGCAAACGCCGCTTTGCAGGATCTGCTCGATCCGGCTTTCCAGTTTGCTTGCTCGGGTCGCGATCTCGTCACGTTCGCTATCCTCAAGGTAGGAGTAATCCCCGACGTATAGCTGCGATCCGTTCTTGGCGCCGTCCTCCAACAAGCTGTGGATGTATAGGCGCAGTTGTTGAAGGCCTGAGCCGTCGCTTGTTTCGGCTTCGTCGAGCAGTCGTTCGATGCGTTGGAGCGATGCCAGATGGCAGGCGTATGCCAGAGACTGCTTGCTGGAGTAATAATAGTAGAGCGTGGCGTCGCGAAGACCCAGCTTCGCGGCGATCTCTGTCATTGTCGCCAGCGCATACCCCTTGCGGTTTATAATCTCGGTTGCAGCACGCACGATCTGCAGCCGTTTGCGCACGGATTTCGCGCTGCTGGCGACTGGTTTGGCGGCAGTCGCATCGGCTGGAATCTTGTCAGTATCGCTTGCGATTGGTTTCATTCGTCTGTCACTAACCGGTCTGCCTATCCATACAAGGCAGGACGCTGGATTGATAATTCTAACTTGCACTAGAAAAATAAACGTGGCAGTCCAAAGGGCGAAGGATCGTAGAATCCAGCCCGCCGGAGAGGAATGGTAATGACTGACCAAGTGACTGCGACTGCGCAGGCCATAGATATTGAGGCGCTGAAGGAGCGATACAGTCTGGAACGCGGTCGTCGTGATCCCAGCAAGTCGCCTCGTTCGTATCGCGATATGCGCGCCGATTTCACGCAGATGCTCGACGATCCTTACGCCGATGCCATTTCCCGCGACCCAGTGGACGATGAGGTCGACGTCCTCATTGTCGGCGGAGGCTTCGGCGGTCTGATGACGGCGGCCCGGCTGCGCGAAGCAGGCGTCGAGCGCATACGCATCATCGAGGTCGGCGGGGATGTCGGCGGAACTTGGTATTGGAACCGTTATCCCGGCGCGGCATGCGATGTGGAGTCGTATGTCTATTTCCCGTTGTTGGAAGAGACCGACTACATGCCCAAGGAACGGTATTCCAAGGCTGCCGAGATACGCGAACATTCGCAGCGCATCGCCAAGCATTTCGGGCTCTACGATCTCGCCCTTTTTTCTACCCAGGTGACATCGGTCATATGGCACGAAGAAACCTGCATGTGGCGGATTGAGACCAACCGCAACGACAACATCGGCGCCCGCTTCGTGGTATTGACCACCGGGCCGCTGAATAAGCCCAAACTGCCGGCAATTCAGGGTATCGAAGACTTCAAAGGGCACTCGTTTCATACCAGTCGTTGGGACTATAATTACACCGGCGGTAGTGCGACGGAACCGATGACGAATCTTTCAGACAAACGGGTGGCCATCATCGGGACGGGGGCGACGGCCATTCAATGCGTTCCGCCCACCGCCAGGGACGCCGAGCATCTTTACGTCTTCCAGCGCACACCATCCTCGGTCGATGCCCGGAACAACGCTCCGACTGACCCTGAGTGGGCGTCCAACCTGACGCCAGGCTGGCAGAAGCGCAGGATCGAAAGTTTCACAGCTCAGTTCACCGATCGTCTCGACATCGAAAACGAGGTGGATGACGGCTGGACGGTTCTTGCTAACGCCGTGCGCGGAAAGCTCGCTGCTGGACGACCGGTTTCCGAAGCAGCAAAACTGCTGGAGGAGGCCGATTACGAAAAGATGGTCCAGATACGCGAGCGCATCGAGACGATCGTCGACGACAAAGAGACCGCAGAGGCTTTGAAGCCATGGTTCAGCCTATACTGCAAGCGCCCTTGCTTCCATGACGAGTATCTACCGACTTTTAATCGTGAAAACGTGACCTTGGTCGACACCCAGGGGTTGGGCGTTGAAAAAGTAACCATTAAGGGTCTCGTCGTCGACGGGGAGGAACACGAGGTCGATTGCATCATCTATGCGACCGGATTCGAAGTCGCATCCGATTTCGCCAAACGTGCAGGTTTCGATCTTCGCGGAGTCGATGGACTAACTCTCCCGGAGAAATGGAGCGAGGGAATGTCGACCTTCCATGGGTTGCATGCCCGCGGGTTTCCGAACATCTTTTTTATCAGCCAAGCACAGTCAGGGATGTCGGTGAATTTTCCGCACATGCTGTCGGTCCAATCTGAGCACTTGGCACATATCGTTCAGGAATGCTTGGAGCGCGGCATCAAGCGTGTCGAAGCCTCTGCATCAGCCGAAGAGGAATGGACGGACAAGATCGTCGAACTCAGCGGCGATCGGATCGAGTTCCTCGAAGCCTGCACTCCGGGATATTACAACAATGAGGGCGGGAGGCTCGATCTCGCAGCAAGGAGCATGCCCTTCGGTGGAGGGCCATTGGCCTTTATTGAAATCCTGAAGGATTGGCGTGCGAACGGCGAATTCGAAGGTCTGGAACTTGACGGAGGCTCAACGCCGAAAAAGGAGAATACGTGATGGCTTCGTCAGATGCGTGCAAATCGATCTTCATCACCGGGGCGGGATCCGGCATGGGCCGGGCGACTGCTATGAAGTTCGCCCGCGAAGGGTGGTTTGTGGGGGCTTTCGATATTGCCCAAGATGGACTGGATACACTCAAGGTCGAGATCGGTGCTGAAAAAGGGATCTTCCGGACGCTTGACGTAACGGATGCCGCGGCGTTCCAGGAAGCGGTGGAAGCGTTCGGGTTTGCCTCTGGTGGCAACCTCGACCTGATGTTCTCCAATGCCGGAATAACGGGAACCGGCGGAATGTTCGACGAGATGGCATGGGACGAGATCATGCAAGTCGTGAACGTTAATTTCCTGGGTGTGATGATCGGCATCAGGGCAGCGATGCCGTTGCTGAAGGAGACGCCCAATTCCCTGTGTCTCGTGAACGCATCCTCGTCGGCGATCTGGGGGACCGCCGGCATCGGGATCTATTCCGCGACGAAGCATGCGGTGCGTGGGCTAGTCGAAGCGTTGTCCATTGAACTCAAACGTCATGACATCCGGGCTGCCGACCTTCTGCCCGGTCTCATCGACACGCCGATCCTTTCGGATGGAATGCGTGCGATGGCGCCCGAGGAAGGGATGTGGCGGCTGGTCCAACCTGCTGAAGTGGCTGATACCGTCTGGCAGGCTTATGCGAGTGATCGCCTGCACTGGTATGTTCCAGAAGACCTGCGAGAATTTCATCGCCAGGTCGTCGACGACCCCGAGACTGTGCGTGAAGAGCGCACCGAACTCGCGAAACAGATGGCCGCCATGGCCGATCAGACCAGCTAGGAGAGCGATCGATGTCCATACTGACACAAACCGAACAGGTCGCAACGGTATCCTCGGTAAATGACGATGGGTCGGCTCTGAAGGGATTGCGAACCGCGTTTGCCGACCAGCGCAAGGCGTTCGCTGCCGAACGATATCCCACGCTGGCCGTTCGCTCAGAGCGCATCCAGGCGCTGATGGGAATGCTGGTGGGCAATAGGGCCCGTATCCGCGAGGCCCTATCCAGTGACTTTGGGCACCATCCCGCAGGCGCGTCGGATCTCATCGAGATGCTCGGCATCGTGGGTCGCGCCCAATTCGTGCTCGAGAACCTCGAGAGGTGGATGGCACCCATATCGCGCGAAATCGACCCCGCCGCACTATCGGATTCCAAGGCCTTCATTCGGCATGAGCCGAAAGGCGTGGTAGGCAACATCGTGCCTTGGAACTTCCCGATCGACATCGCACTCGGACCGCTTGCCGAAATGCTGGGGGCCGGCAATCGGGTCATCATCAAACCTTCGGAATTCGCCCCTGCGTGTGCGGAACTGGTCGCCGAGATGGTCAAGGCGACCTACGACCCTAATCTGGTCCATGTGACAACGGGTGGTCTTGAACTTTCGCGCGCATTCGCTGCGACACCTTTCGACCATCTCCTCTACACCGGGAGCCCGGACGTCGGCCGACAGGTCATGGCTGCGGCAGCCCAGAACCTCACGCCGGTCACCTTGGAACTCGGCGGCAAGTGTCCTGCCGTCCTGACGCCAGGGTCGATCAACGCAAAGAACATCGAGTCCATAATCGGCACCAAGCTGATCAAAAACGGGCAAATGTGCATCAGCGTTGACTACGCGCTTGTTCCGCGAGACGATGTTGACGGGTTCGTTCAGGAGGCGCGCAAGTTCATGGATCGGGCAGCGCCCGACTATTCCAAGAGTGATGATTGCACAGGCATTATCAGCGATCGCCACCTGAGTCGCATTGAGGGAATGCTCTCGGAGGCTGAAGAGCGCCAAGTCGAGATCATCCAACTCGAAGATGATGGAACCATTGATCGCGAAACGCGCCGGATGCCGATTTCGCTCATCATAAACCCGCCGGCAGATCTGCAGATGATGCGTGAGGAGATCTTCGGGCCGCTCTTGCCTGTCGTGCCCTACGATGATCTGGAGGACGCCATTGCCCACATAAATTCCGGCGAACGGCCTTTGGGGCTTTATGTGTTCGGTAGCGACCCCGAGCAGACGGATCGCGTCCTCTCCGGGACGAGTTCCGGCGGCGCCGCGGTCAACACATGCGCACTTCAGGGGGGCCTGCCTTCGCTCGCTTTCGGCGGCAGCGGCAACAGCGGCATGGGCAGGCATCACGGGATCGAAGGCTTTAGGGAATTCTCCAATCCACGAGGCATCGTGGTCAGAGGGGACGAGCCCGATCACATTGACGCGTTCTACGCGCCCTACAGCAAGGCCGAAGCGATGGTCGCTGCTGCGTTAGGCCAGCAATAGGCTACCGCTGTTCAACATGAGCTCGGTGGATGCGGCCCGGGGCGCGACATCGCTGCGGGATCGGCATCCCGTCCAAGCCCCGTGACAAACCGGCTGGCTAGATGAGACCCACGATGCAACTGGAAGAGCCACGCATTACCGAGCCGACGTTGCCGGCGCGCGAACCGGCCATGTCCATAAAAAATGCCAACGACGTCCTTCTAAGACGCCGTTCCCCACATCCGACACCGCTGATATTCGTGTGCGCTGCGGCTAGCATTTTGTTTGCTGTAGGTAAGTTCAATTTGCGCCTGGGGCGTCCGACTGCAGCCATTATCTGGTGATGGAGGACCGCGAGCGAGTGGGGCGCGAGGCGAGCCCGAGCGCCGCTATTATCGACAGCCAGAGCGTCAAGACGACCGAAAGCGCCGGGCCAAGAGGCTATGACGCGGGTAAGAAGATCAAGGACAGGAAGCGCCACGCGCTGGTCGACACGGACGGTCGCGGTCTCATGCTCGAACCGCACGAGGCCGGGATCCAAGATCGCGACGGAGCGGTCCCTTTGCTCAAGCAATCGCGGTCATCCTTCCCGTTCGTCGAAAAGCTGTTCGCAGACAGCGGCTATGCCGGAGATACAGTCGCGAACGCCAAATCGATCGCCGTCGAGATCGTTAGCCGTAAACCTGATCAGGTCGGCTTTGCGGTTCAGCCGAGGCGCTGGGTCGTCGAGCGTTTCCTCGCCTGGATCAACCGAAACCGACGCATCGGCAAAGAATTCGAGGCCTCGGAGCCAGCTCAAACGGCTCGGGGTTGAGGTGTAGACACACATCTCCATTGGACTGGGGCACAGCGTTGATCCGGTGGGGCTAAGGCTGGGGCGAGATTTTGTGGTAGGAGGCTTGCGCCGCGTAGCATGAAGACGGATCACAGCGACCCTTCAGCAGGTTCATGTCGGCTCTGCGCCCCAATCTCGGTCATTCGAGAGGTCGCGAGCCGATCCCGAAAGTTGACGTTCGTTCAGGCTGGGACGGCGTTCGGAGGGACTGGCATGGCTTCAGGTGGTTTCTGTGCTCAGAGCTTGAGGTCAGATATCGCGTCGAGCATCTGTCCGTCGTCAGAACATTTGGCACAACTCGTGGCGTAAATTAGCGGAGCGTGGGCCTCGTCTGGGGTTTGATGTTTAGGCGGCGATCCTGCGGTGCTGCGAGCGCCGATATTCGATGGTCTGTCGTTTGATCCTTTCTCGCTGTTTTAGGCTCAGGACTCATTGATCGAGCCAGAAGATGACGGTTGCAGCGATACAGATTGCGGACATGAAGGTGTGGGCGCAGCGGTCGTATCGGGTGTGGATGCGGCGCCAGTCCTTCAGTTTGCCGAACATGTTCTCGACCCTGTGGCGCTGGCGATAGAGTGTGCGATCGTGCGGGATATGCACCCTCCGATTGGCTTTTGACGGGATGCAAGCGGTGATCCCACGGTCGGCAAGAGCAGCGCGGAACCAGTCAGCATCATAGCCTTTATCGCCGAGCAGGGCCTTGGCCCTGGGGAAGGCATCGAGCATCAGCGCAGCCCCCTTGAAGTCGCTCATCTGACCTTCGCTCAGGAGCATGATCAGAGGTCGCCCCTGACCATCGCAGACCGCATGAAGCTTTGAGTTCAGACCGCCCTTGGTGCGTCCGATACGTCTGGGAAGAGCCCCTTTTTTAAGAGGCTGGCAGCTGTTCGGTGAGCCTTGAGATGCGTGGCATCGATCATCAGCTGATCCGGCTTGCCGCCCCTCGCAGCCAATGCGGCAAAGATCTTGTTGAACACGCCCATCCGGCTCCAGCGGATGAACCGGTTGTAGATCGTTTTGTGCGGACCATACTCGCGCGGCGCATCACGCCAGCGCAACCCGTTCCTGATCACAAAGATGATCCCGCTAATGATCCGACGATCATCGACCCGCGGCACTCCATGCGACAGCGGGAAATACGGCTCGATTCGGCGCATCTGCGCCGCCGACAACCAGATCAGATCACTCATGACAACGCCACCTTAGCGCTGCCATTGAATCAGATTATCGAGCCGCTGGGAATCCCTTTAATGGGTCCTGATCCTAGGAGGGCTGCGGCGCGGCCGAAGTATGCGTCGGCGGGCGTCACATTGTCCAGGCTCTCGTGATAACGCTGGTGGTTGTAGTGCTCGACGAACGCCTCGATCTGGGTTTCCAGATCGCCTGGCAGGAAGTAATTTTCTAGCAGGATGCGGTTCTTCAGGGTCTGGTGCCAGCGCTCGATCTTGCCTTGCGTCTGCGGGTGGAACGGAGCGCCGCGCACATGGCTCATGGCGTTCGCCTTGATGTAGTCCGCCAGTTCGTCGGCGATGTAGCTGGGGCCGTTGTCCGAGAGCAGGCGTGGGCGATGCCGAACGTGCGCCCGGTCGCAGCCCGACGCAGCCAAGGCCATACCCAGCGTGTCGGTGACGTCTTCGGCCCGCATCGTGCTGCACAGCTTCCAGGCGATAATGTAGCGCGAGTAATCATCCAGCACCGTCGATAGATACATCCAACCCCATCCGATGATCTTGAAGTAGGTAAAGTCCGTCTGCCACATCTCGTTCACCCGGGTCGTCTGGGTGTGGAAGCGATCCGCCGCCTTGATCACCACGTAGGCGGGGCTGGTGATCAGGTCGTGAGCCTTGAGCAGGCGGTAAACCGTGGCCTCCGATACGAAGTAGCGCTTCTCGTCGGTGAACCGCACGGTCAACTCCCGTGGGCTCAGCTCGGACTGCTCCAGCGCCAGCTCGATGATCTGGTCCTGGATCCCGGACGGGATACGGTTCCACACCCGGCCCGGCACCGATGGCCGATCGGCAAGCCCCTCCGGCCCGCCATCTCGGTATCGGTCATACCAGCGGTAAAAGGTCCGTCGCGGGATGCCGAGCTGATCCAGCGTCCGCTTCGCTGGCAGGTGCGATTGCTCGACCAGCCTGATGATCTCCAGCTTCTCGGTGGCGGGATACCTCATGCGTGGTCGCCCCCATCCGCCAGCATGCTTTTTTTAAGCAACCGGTTCTCCAGCGTCAGATCAGCCACGCATTCCTTGAGATCGCGGGACTCACGCCGCAGATCCTTCACCTCGTCGGTCGTCGCCGCACGGGCAGTATCACCCGCCAGGCGGCGCTTGCCAGCTTCCATGAACTCCTTCGACCATACGTAATACAGGCTCTGGGCGATGCCCTCTTTGCGGCACAGCTCAGCGATACTGTCATCGCCGCGCAAGCCATCCAGCACGATCCTGATCTTGTCCTCTGCCGAGAAATGCCGCCGGGTGGCCCGCCGGATATCCTTCACCACCGCTTCCGCAGGAGCCTTGGCGCGCGATTTTGTATTGGAGGATTTGGGTTTCATCTTCGTTCCTTCGTCACTACGACGAGACCCAAACCCTCCTTAAATCACAACCCCAAATCTGTGCCATGGGTGCTGACGGCGGACACAGAGTTGGTCTGGAAGCGACCTTGGGCATCCCATTATAAATAGAGATGTCCTCGTGGCAATAATTTCTTCAGATGATTATTCCAATCGTTAAGGGCTTGTATTTTCTCTTCTTTCCAGTCATGCCGTTGGTATACACCCGCTACTCCCGCGCGCGAACCACTCACATGGTTAAGCACAGCTTCGGTTACTTCGAATCTCACTCCCAGCCTCTGGAAGTTCGTCGCTACAGTCCTCCTGAGGTCATGAAGTCGCCATGGCGGGAGCGGTTCGCCCTCAGCGCCTCTGACCAGACCATCAAGCTTCAGTTTGCCCTTCGCATAGCCTGAAAATCCGGCCCCACTCCGGGTCGCAAAAATCCGGCCCTTTCGCGGCCAGGTCGTGGCCCCGGCCTGTTTGTCGAGTTCGGCGATCGCGAGTTCATTTAGCGGGATGCTGTTCGGCTCACCATTTTTTGTTCGTGAACCGGGAAGCGTCCAGAACCTCTCGGTCCTGTCGAGTTCCAGCCAATCCATCCCCGAGACTTCTTCTCGGCGCTGACCCGTGGTGATCAGGAGACGCACAATCGGTCCAAAACAGGGGCGGCATTGTGGTGTAGCCTTCCAGATGAGCCGCAGTTCCTCATCGGTCAGCCAACGATCCCTCGGTCTGACCGGCGGCGGTGTTTCCATCCCTTCCATCGGACTGCGATCCAGGTCTCCGCGGCTGACTGCCCATCGGAACAGGCGGCGCATGACTGCGAACACATTGCGGCGATTGGCGATTTGATCGACTGGCATCTGATCGAGAACCGCAACGATGTCGGCTCTGACGATGGAGGGTAGCGGCTTGCCGCGCAGGACCGGTTTGAGGTGAAGCCGGATCACCCTTTCGACGATGCGGCTCCAGCCCTCTCCCTTGCACGAGCGTGCGAAATGCGACGCGTAGTTGTCGAAGGCGAGATCGACTGCTTCGCGCCGCCTCTTCCTGTCCGCATCAACCGGATCCACGCCTTGGGCGATCAGGATCAGGAGCCGTTCCGCCTCCAGTCGAGCCGTGGTCGGTGTCCACGGTGAGCCATGCGGGCCAATGGTGTAGCGGCGCGTGCTTGCCTCGCGGCCGCCCATTCGGAACTGAAGCACATAGGAAATTGCGCCAGCTGGCGTGATCTTTGCTCCAAACCCTTTCAGGCCGGCATCCCAGAGAAACTGGTTCGTCTTCGAAGGATGCAAAGCATCGACCGTGCGCTTGCTGATTTTTCCCGTCGCCATCTCGGTACCTCGTGTCCCACACTGGCAATCACCTGGCAATCACGCAAGCGGAATTCGTGGCGAAAGATCGAAAATGGTGGAGTAAGCAACGCACGGAAAAACGATGGTTTTGTGCGAAAAACAGATAGATCAGCGTCGCCGGAATCGGAAGTACCAGACCTCGTGTTCGAACACGTCGCGGGCCTTCTTCTCGTAGCGGGTTTCGGGCCAGCCAGCGGGCCGCTGCTGCCAGCTTGTCGGTCCGTCGGTCACCCATTCGAAAACGTGGGTAAACCGCCGCATCACCATCAGCGCGTGGCGCAGATAGATCGCGTGATCGGTGCCGAAGCGGAATTCGCCGCCGGGTTTGAGCTTGTCGGCGATCATCTGCACCGGGCCGTCGTTCATCATCCGCCGCTTGGCGTGCTTGTTCTTGGGCCAGGGGTCGGGGTGGAGCAGGTAGAGCATCGTCAGCGCGCCATCGGGGACCCGTTCTAGCACTTCGAGCGCATTGCCGTCGTGCAGCCGGATATTGCCCAGCTTCTGCTCCTCGATCTGCGCCAGCGCCTGCGCCACCCCGTTCATATAGGGCTCAGCGCCGATGAAGCCGTGGTCGGGCAGCAGGTCGGCGCGGTAGGCGAGATGCTCGCCGCCGCCGAAGCCGATCTCGAAATGCAGCGGGCGATCCGTCCCGAACAAACGCTCGGCGGTGACCGGGCCGTCGTCGGGCACCGCGATCCGCGGCAGCAGATTGTCCACCAGGCCCTGTTGGTGCGTGCGCAGCGGCTTGCCGATCGAACGGCCGTAAAGCCGCTTCAGCGTGGTCGGGTCGCCTTCCTTGAATGCCGTCATGCGCGCGCCGTTAACGGGAAACGCCCGAGACCGAAAGGCCCCGGGCGTCTGTTGTCGTCCAGGAGACGAAAATAACGGTGCGGAGCCAGCGGCGGATCAGGCCGCTTCGACAGCTTCCTCGGGATCGCGCAGCACATAGCCGCGGCCCCAGACGGTCTCGATGTAGTTCTCGCCGGCGCAGGCATGGCTCAGCTTCTTGCGCAGCTTGCAGATGAAGACATCGATAATCTTGAGTTCGGGTTCGTCCATCCCGCCATAGAGGTGGTTGAGGAACATTTCCTTGGTCAGCGTGGTGCCCTTGCGGAGTGAAAGCAGCTCGAGCATCGCGTATTCCTTGCCGGTCAGATGGACCCGCGCGCCATCGACCTCGACGGTCTTGGCATCGAGGTTCACTGCCAGCTTGCCGGTGCGGATGACCGACTGGCTGTGGCCCTTGGAGCGGCGCACCACGGCGTGGATCCGGGCGACCAGTTCCTCGCGGTGGAACGGCTTGGTGACGTAGTCGTCGGCGCCGAAGCCGAAGCTGCGGATCTTGGAATCCATCTCGGCGACGCCGGAAAGAATCAGCACCGGGGTCTGCACCTTGGCGACGCGCAGTTTCTTGAGCACGTCGTAACCATGCATGTCGGGCAGGTTGAGATCGAGCAGGATGATGTCGTAATCATACAGCTTGCCCAGATCGAGGCCTTCTTCGCCCAGATCGGTCTGGTAGACGTTGAAGCCCTCGGTGGTGAGCATCAGTTCGATCGCCTTGGCGGTCGTGGGCTCGTCTTCGATCAGCAATACACGCATGGGTGGTCCCCCGGCTTGACCCCAAAGATTTCGCAACCTGTCGGTAAGGTGTGTTGCGCCTTATTAACCACACAAGCTCTGAACGGAAAAGGTTAACGAGGGGTAAAGCGCGTTAACTTTTTCGCAGCGTTCAGCTTGCTCTAGTTGTAAAAACAGGCGGTTTGATGGCTGTGCAAACCCCCGGAGGCGCCGGGGGGCAGGCTCGACTAGTAGTTTGCCAGCTTCTTCGCGCGGCGCCGCTGCGCGCTCGAGCCGATGCCGATCGCCTCGCGATATTTGGCCACGGTGCGGCGGGCGAGGTCGAAGCCTTCGCCCTTGAGCAGATCGACCAGCTTCTGGTCGGACAGCACCGATTTGGTATCCTCGCCGTCGCACAGCGTCCGGATGCGGGCCTTGATCGCTTCGGAGGAGGCGCCTTCGCCATCGGCCGCCGCGACTCCGCTGGAGAAGAAATATTTCAGCTCGAAGGTGCCGCGCGGGCAGGAGAGGTATTTGTTGCTGGTCACCCGGCTGACCGTGCTTTCGTGCATTTCGATCACCTCGGCCACTTCGCGCAAGGTCAGCGGCTTCATCGCCGCCACCCCGCGCCGGAAAAAGCCTTCCTGGCGCTTCACGATCTCGGCGGCGGTCTTGAGGATGGTCTTCTGCCGCTGGTCGAGCGCGCGGATCAGCCAGTCGGCTTCCGACAATTGTTCGTTGAGCCAGGACTGCGACTGCTTGTCGCGCGCACCGCCCTTCAATTCGAGGAAATACTCGCGATTGACCACCAGCCGCGGCAGGCTCGCCTCGTTGATCCGGATCGTCCAGCCGTCCGCGCCATCCGGGGCGATCAGCACATCGGGCACCACCGAGGACTGCGCGGCCCCGCCGAAGCGGCAGCCGGGCTTGGGGTCGTAGCTACGCAATTCGGCGAGCATGTCGGCGAAATCCTCGTCGTCGACCTCGCACATCCGCTTGAGCCGCGCGAATTCGCCGCCTGCGACCAGATCGAGATTGTCGATCAGCCGCGCCATGCACGGATCGTAGCGGTCGGCCTCACGAGCCTGCAGCGCCAGGCATTCGCTTAAGGTTCGCGCGCCCACCCCGGTGGGATCGAGCGCCTGGATCAGTTCGAGCGCGCGCTCGACCTCGGCCAGCGCGATCCCCAGTTCGCCCGCGAGCGCATGCAGATCCCCGGTGAAATAGCCCGCCTCGTCGAGCTCGCCGATCAGCCGCGCCGCGACGAAGGCTTCGCGCTCGTCATGCGCGACCGCGCCGATCTGGTCGGCGAGATATTCGGCCAGCGTCGGCTCGCCATTGGCGCGGTTTTCCAGATCGGGGATGCCTTCGTCGGACATCCCCCCCGAACTCGCCGCGCGGCCCCAATCGCCCAGATCGCCCGGCGCGGCGTCGGGATCGAGCGTGCCGGGCGCGATATCGAGCGCCTCGGTGCCGTCGAAACCGCCATCGCTGTCGTGTTCGCTCGGTTCGGTCGCGACTTCTTCATTGTCGCCGCGCTCGTGGCTGGTCTCGCCCATCTCGAGCAGCGGATTGCTCTCCAGCGCCTCGCCGACGAAGGTTTCGATCTCGAGATTGGACAGTGCCAGCAGCTTGATCGCCTGCTGCAATTGCGGCGTCATCACCAGCGACTGCGTCTGGCGCAGATCGAGACGCGGGCTCAGGGCCAATTGTGCATCCTAAGGCTCAAGGGGCGATGATGCGCTCACAGGGTGAAGCCCTCGCCGAGATAAAGCCGGCGCACGTTCTCGTCCGCGACCAGCGCTTCGGGGGTGCCCGCGAACAGCACCTGGCCGCCGTAGATGATGCAGGCGCGATCGACGATTTCGAGCGTCTCGCGCACGTTGTGATCGGTGATCAGCACCCCGATCCCGCGAGTCTTGAGATCCTTGATCAGATCGCGAATGTCGTTGATCGAGAGCGGATCGATCCCGGCAAAGGGCTCGTCGAGCAGCATGATCGAGGGCTTGGCCGCGAGCGCGCGGGCGATCTCGCAGCGGCGCCGTTCGCCGCCCGACAGCGCCATCGCGGGGCTGGCCCGGAGCCGGGTGAGCCCGAATTCGTCGAGCAGCCGGTCGAGCTCCGAGGCGCGGACCTCGCGATCGGGCTCGACCATCTCGAGCACGCAGGCGATGTTCTGTTCAACCGTCATCCCGCGAAAGATGCTGGTTTCCTGCGGCAGATAGCCCAGGCCCAGGATCGCGCGGCGGTACATCGGCAGCCGGGTGACATCCTCGCCATCCATCAGGATGCGCCCGGTATCGGGGCGCACCAGACCCATGATCGAATAAAAGCAGGTGGTCTTGCCCGCGCCGTTTGGGCCGAGCAGGCCCAGCACCTCGCCCTTGGCCACGGTCAGCGAGATATCCGACAGCACCACGGTCTTGTCGTAGCTCTTGGCGATCGACACGACCTCGAGCCCGCCGTTTGGCAGCGGCGGCGCGGCCTCGACCGCGGCTTCCTCGGCGAGGTGGTCGGGTTCTAGGGCAGGGGGGGCGGTGTCGGCCATGGGGCGGCTTTAGCATGCGGGGCGACAGTGAAAACCCCGCTGGTCGTGCGCGGCATGCGTTTGGCAGGATACCGACCACGCTCCACCGGGGTGAGGGCCTGACCGCGCAATTTCGTGTCGGCACCGGCCCGCCTCCGGCGCCATAACTTGCGCCCCTTGCGGAAATCTGGAATAAATCGCGGCGGGACAGGAAAAAAAGGGAGTCGCACCGATGAACAGGGCGATCGAGAGCCGCGCGCACGACCACAAGGTCAGCACGCAGATCACAAGCCACGATCCGGCGCACGGACGGCCGGCGCACGAATGGGCGCAGGCACGCGACTGGCGCAAGGCGATGAGCGACAATGTCGCGCTGGCGCTGATCGTCTACACCGGCCTGCAGATCTTCATGACGGTCAACGCGCTCAAAGCGGGTTTTTCTTCGATCCTGCCCTATGTCGCGCTGGTCTTCCTCGTCGGCGCGGTCATCCCCGGCTGCCGCTGGTTCGAGCGCCGCTGGCTCAATCTGGCCGATGGCGACGCGCACGACCCGCAGCTCAGCGGTGCTTACCGCCGCGACCAGATCGCGCTGTGGGTGCTGGCGATCGGCCTGCCGGTGCTGCTGACGGCATTGTTCAAGACGATGTTCTGACCGCGCCTGCCGGGGCCACTACCCGGCGGGAATTGCCAAGCGCGGCGCGCCGACCTACCCGGACGGGCATGACAGCTTCCGGAACCCGCAATCCATGATCGACGCCGAAACAGCGATCGCGCGCTGCGCCGATCTGGTCGAGACCGCCCGCCGGCTGGGCGCCGACGCCGCCGATGCGGTCACCCGCGCCGAGGCTTCCGAAAGCGTCGCGATCCGGCTGGGCAAGCTGGAGGAGGTCGAGCGTTCGGAGGGCGAATCGATCGGCCTGCGGGTCATGGTCGGGCAGCGCTCAGCCTCGATCCAGACCAGCGATTTCTCCCGCGCCAGCTTCGAGGAGCTGGCCGAGCGGGCGCTGACCATGGCGCGGCTCGCTCCCGAAGATTCGTATTCGGGCCTCGCGCCGCAGGACCGCCTGTTCACCGGCGAGATCCCCGATTTCGACATGCGCGACTCCCACGAACCATCCCCCGAAACCTTGCGCGAAGCCGCGCTCGAGGCCGAGGATGCGGCGCGCGCGGTCACCGGCGTGACCAATTCCAACGGCGGCAGCGCCAGCTTCTCGCAATCGGTTGCTGCGCTGGTCACTTCGCATGGCTTCGCGCGCGGCTACGAGGCGACCGGGCACAGTCTGTCGGCCAGCGTCGTCGCGGGCGAGGGCAACCGGATGCAGACCGATTACGATTATCGCACCGCGCGCCATCGCGCCGATCTGCCCACTCCGGCCAGCATCGGCGCCGAGGCGGGGCGGCGCACCGTCGCCAAGCTCGACCCGGTCTCGATGCCCAGCGGGCCGCTCCCGGTGGTGTTCGACCCGCGCGTCGGCGGCGGGCTGATCGGCCATCTGCTGGGCGCGATGAGCGGGCCTGCGGTGGCGCGCAAATCCAGCTTCCTGCTAGGCAAGGAAGACGACGAGCTGTTCGATCCGGCGATCCGCATCCTCGAGGATCCGCACCGCCTGCGCGGGCTGCGCTCGCGCCCCTTCGACGGCGAGGGCCTGCCCACCGTGCCGCGCGCGCTGGTCGAGAACGGGCGCATCTTCGGCTGGCTGACCAATTCCGCCTCGGCGCGCCAGCTCGATGCGCCGCTCAGCGGCCATGCCGCGCGCGGCGGGGGAGGCTCGCCGGGGGTCTCGGCCAGCAACATCCATCTCGCGCCCGGCACAATGTCGCGTGACGAACTGATCGCCGATATCGAGGATGGCGTGCTGATCACCAGCGTCTTCGGCCAGGGTGTGAACATGATCACAGGCGACTACAGTCGCGGCGCCAACGGCTTCCGCATTATCGATGGCCGGATCGTAGGCCCCGTGGCCGAGATCACCATCGCGGGCAATCTGCTTGCCATGTTCCGCGCGCTGGTGCCCGCAAACGACCTCGAGATGCTCCATGCGGTCAACGTGCCGACCCTGCGCGTGGACGGGATGACGGTGGCGGGCGAATGATCTCGCGCCTGCCGACGCTGCTCTTCGCGCTACTGCTTCTGCTCCCGGCGAGCGCGGCCAGCGCGGCCAGCGCTGTGATTCCGGGGCTGGAGGCGCCCGAAGCGCCCGCGGCCGAAGCACCGGCGCAGACCATCGACGATACGCAGGACAGCGGTTCGGACGCGCGCATCGCGGCGCGGATTCGCGGTATCTTCCGCGAGCTGCCCGCCTTTGCTGCCGTCGATGTCGCCGCCAATCAGGGCGTGGTCGCGCTTTCGGGTACGGTCCCGGACGAGGGCGACATCGCCCGCGCCCAAGCGATTGCCGGGCGCGTCTCGGGGGTGGTGACGGTGGAGAATGCGATCGAGCGCGATGTCTCGGTCGATGCCTCGCTGGGTGGCCTGACGAGCATCGGCGATCGGATCGACGGTCTGGCGAGAATGCTGCCGCTGCTCGCCATTGCCTTCACCGTGGCGCTGGTGATCATCCTGCTGGGCTATCTGCTCGCCGGGCTCACCGGTCTGTGGCGCCGCATCGCGCCCAATCCCTTCCTTGCCGAGCTGATCGCCAGCGCGATCCGCTTCGTCGCGGTGGTGGTGGGCGTGGTGATCGCGCTCGACATGATCGGCGCGGGCGCGCTGATGGGCGCGGTGCTGGGTGGCGCGGGGCTGGTCGGGGTCGCGCTGGGTTTCGCGATGCGCGAGACGATCGAGAATTACGTGGCCTCGCTGATGCTCAGCCTGCGCCAGCCGTTCCGCGCCAACGAACTGGTGCAAATTGGCGATCTGCAGGGCCGTGTGATCCGCCTGACCAGCCGTGCGACCGTGCTGATGACGCTGGACGGCAACCATCTGCGCATCCCCAACTCGCAGGTGTTCAAGGCGGTGATCATCAATTTCACCCGCAATCCGCAGCGTCGATTCGAGTTCGATCTGGGTGTCGATGCCGATGACGATGCCGGCGCCGCGCGGATGCTGGGCCGCGATACGCTGGCCACGCTGCCCTTCGTGTTGAAAGACCCCCCTCCCGAGGCGCGGATTGTCGAAGTGGGCGATTCCAATGTCGTGATCCGCTTCCTGGGCTGGGTCGACCAGAACGAGAGCGACTGGTTCAAGGCGCAGAGCCTGATGATCCTTGCGGTCAAGCAGGCGCTCGAAGCGGGCGGCTTCGCCATGCCCGAGCCGATCTACCGCCTGCGCCTCGATCCGCGCTCGGCGACGGTGCCGTTCGAGAACATCAACGATACCCGGCGCGACCGGGATGCACCCCGTGCTGCCCCGCCTACCGACGCGCCCGCGAACCCTGCGCCTCCGCACGAAGATCTGCGCCCCACCGACGAAGTCGCGCAGATGGTCGATGCCGAACGCGCGGCGGGAGCGGGCGAGCAGGACCTGCTCGATTCGTCCCGCCCGGTCGAATAGCCGCAGGTTTACCTAGTCGGCGCTGTCCTGCTTGGCCGCTGCGGTGGCGCGCTCGACCGATTCCAGCACGATCCGCTTGGCTTCGGCGGCATCGCCCCACTTGCCGACCCGCACCCACTTCTCCTTCTCGAGATCCTTGTAGTGGGTGAAGAAGTGCTCGATCTGCTCGAAGATGATCGAGGGCAGATCCTTGGTTTCGGCGACATCCGAATAATAGGGGAAGGTGGTGTCGACCGGCACGCAGATCAGCTTCTCGTCGCCGCCGTGCTCGTCTTCCAGATTGAGCACGCCGATCGGCCGGGCGCGCACCACGCAGCCCGGGATGAAGGGGCTGCGCGCGATCACCAGCGCGTCGAGCGGATCGCCATCGGGCGAGAGCGTGTGCGGGATGAAGCCGTAATTGGCCGGATAGCGCATCGGGGTGTGGAGGATGCGGTCGACGAACAGCGCGCCCGAGGCCTTGTCGAATTCGTATTTCACCGGCTCGCCGCCGGTCGGCACCTCGATGATGACATTGAGGTTGTCGGGCACGTTCTCGCCGGTGGCAATCTTGTCGATACGCATGGTTCTACTCGCTTCGGTACCGGCCCACTCGCAGCTTGAGCCACCCGGTCGCGCGACCGGCACCTTCGCGGGTGGCTGGGAGGGGGAGTGGGCCGGAGCCGCCGCCCAGCCGACATGGCTGCTGAAACGCCGCGCCTCTAGCGGGCGCAGCGGGATTGCGAAAGAACCAATCGCCGCCTAATCGCGCGCCATGGCGAAAACATCCTCAAACACTCCCCCCAAGACTCCCGGCGCGATCCGCGGCACGCAGGACATCTTCGGGCCCGATGCCGAAGCCTTCGCCTTCGTGGTCGAGACCTTCGAGCGGGTCCGCAAGCTCTACCGCTTCCGCCGCGCCGAAATGCCGGTGTTCGAAAAAACCGAGGTGTTCGCCCGCTCGATCGGCGAAACCACCGACATCGTCTCCAAGGAGATGTATTCCTTCGAGGATCGCGGCGGCGATTCGCTCACACTGCGGCCCGAATTCACCGCCGGGATCGCGCGCGCCTACCTCACCAACGGCTGGCAGCAGCACGCCCCGCTCAAGCTCGCCACCCACGGCCCGCTGTTCCGCTACGAGCGCCCGCAGAAGGGCCGCTATCGCCAGTTCCACCAGATCGACGCCGAGATCATTGGCGCAGGCGAACCGCAGGCCGATGTCGAGCTGCTGGCGATGGCCGACCAGCTGCTGAGAGAGCTGGGGATCAGCGGTGTGACGCTGCAGCTCAACACGCTGGGCGATGCCGACAGCCGCGACGCCTGGCGCGCCGCGCTGGTGACGCATTTCCGCGCCGTGAAGGGCGAACTGAGCGAGGATTCGCAGGAGCGGTTGGAGAAGAACCCGCTGCGCATCCTCGACTCCAAGGATTCGCGCGACCGCGCCTTCGTCGCCGATGCGCCGAAGATCGACGCCTTTCTGTCCGACGAGGCGCTGGCGTTCTTCGCGCAGGTCACCAGCGGTCTGGATGCGGCAGGAGTGAAATGGGTGCGCGCCGAAAGCCTGGTGCGCGGGCTCGACTATTACCGCCACACCGCCTTCGAATTCGTGCCCGACGAGGGCAGCGCAGCCGCCGCCGCGCTTGGCAGCCAGAGCACGGTGCTGGGCGGCGGTCGCTACGACGGGTTGATGGAATCGCTGGGTGGTCCGCCGACGCCCGCGGTCGGCTGGGCCGCCGGGATCGAGCGGCTGGCGATGCTGGTGGGGGAACGGGCTCCGGACCCTCTCGAAGCCATGGTTCTGGTCGAGAACGATGCCGGCATGGCGGATGCGATCGAGCTGTTGGCCAGTCTTCGCAACGGCGGGGTCATCGCCGATATCATGGCGACGGGTTCTCCGAAGAAGCGCTACGACAAGGCGGTGAAGCAGAATCCGCAGCATATCCTGCGGGTGGATGAGCGCGGCTATCACGGTATTTCGGGTGAGGGAGATGCCGACAAGATCGTGGCGGTGCTGGAAAAGAGAACATCGTCGCCCCGGACTTGATCCGGGGTCCGGCGTCCTTTCTTGCGGCAGTTCAGAAACAAGCAAGATCCCGGCTCGGGGGCCGGGATGACGGGAAGGGGGCAAAAGCGAATCTGCGGCCTCGCCCTCCGGCGGCGCCACGGCGAAAGACCTTTCCTACACGCGGCGGGTTTGGCATGCCGGGCCCGCAGCCACTCCGGTCCCTCGCTCGTTGGCAAAGGCCCCCTTCAGCCCCAACCCCTTACCCCCGATATGTCACCCTCACCCATGAAAATCCCGCTTATGTTACTGTTTTACAAGAGTTCACCACTGTTGGACGCGGGTGACACCGCCGTCACCCTGTGTCACCCTGATCGGGCCGCTCGCGCATGAGCATCCCCGCCGAACGGCTCGACCAGATCGGTCGCCGCCTCGCCGAGATCGAGGCGCGGCTGTCGTCGGGAACGCTTGACGGCGAGGCCTTCGTCCAGGCCAGCCGAGACTATGCCGAACTCGAGCCGGTCGCCCGGATCGCGGCGGAAGTGCGCGCCGCGCGCGACGAGATCGCCGGGCTGCAGGCCATGCTCGGCGATCCCGAGATGAAGGCCATGGCCGAGGAAGAACTCGAGGCGATCCGCACCCGCCTGCCCGAGGCCGAGCGCGAGCTGGCGCTGGCGATGCTTCCGCGCGATTCCGCCGATGCCAAACCCGCCATGCTCGAAATCCGCGCCGGCACCGGCGGCGACGAGGCGGCGCTGTTCGCGGGCGATCTGTTCCGGATGTACGAGCGCTATGCGGCCGAGAACGGCTGGAAGGTCGAACCGGTCAGCATGAGCGCAAGCGAGGTCGGCGGGTTCAAGGAAATCGTCGCCAATGTCGCGGGGACCGGGGTGTTCGCCAAGCTCAAGTTCGAAAGCGGGGTCCACCGCGTCCAGCGCGTCCCCGAGACCGAAAGCGGCGGGCGCATCCACACCTCGGCGGCCACGGTCGCGGTTCTGCCCCAGGCCGACGAGGTCGATGTCCAGATCGAGGACAAGGACCTCAAGATCGATACCTATCGCGCCAGCGGTGCAGGCGGGCAGCACGTCAACACCACCGACAGCGCGATCCGGATCACGCATCTTCCCACCGGCACCGTCGTCACCTGCCAGGACGGGCGCAGCCAGCACAAGAACAAGGAAAAGGCGCTCCAGGTCTTGCGCGCGCGGCTCTACGAGGCGCAGCGCGAGGCGACGCAGGGTGCCGAAGCCGAGGCGCGCAAGGCGATGGTCGGCAGCGGCGATCGCTCCGAACGCATCCGCACCTATAATTTCCCGCAAGGCCGCGTCACCGATCACCGCATCGGGCTGACGCTGCACAAGCTGCCCGAGATCCTGGCCGGGCCGGGGCTTGGCGAATTGATCGAGGCGCTGATCGGCGAGGACGAGGCCAAGCGGCTGGCGGCGATGAGCGAGTGAGCGCAGATGCGAGCCCCGCTGCAACCAGCGTCGGTGCGGCGATCCGCAGCGCGGCGGAGCGGCTGGCGGCAACCTCCGACACCGCCAGGCTCGATGCCGAACTGCTGATGGCGCAGGCGCTCGGTGCCACCCGTTCCGACCTGCTGGTGCGGCATATGCGCGATGCCGAACCGGCGGGTTTCGCGGCGTTGATCGAGCGCCGCGCGCGCCACGAGCCGGTGGCGCATATCCTCGGGCGGCAGGAATTCTACGGGCTCGATCTCAGTGTCACCCCCGATACGCTGATCCCGCGCGGCGACAGCGAGACGCTGATCGAGGCAGCGCGGGCATGGTTCGCCGCCCGCCCGCACCCTGCGCGGATCCTCGACCTGGGCACCGGGAGCGGCGCGCTGCTGCTCGCCGCACTGTCGCTGTGGCCCGAGGCCGAAGGCGTCGCGCTGGATGCGAGCGAACCGGCACTGGCCGTGGCGGGGGACAACGCCGCCCAACTGGGCATGGGCGACAGGGTGACCTTGCGCCACGTTGACTGGCGGCAGCCCGACTGGGCCGAGGGGTTGGGGCGGTTCGATCTGGTGTTGTGCAATCCGCCCTATGTCGAAACCGATGCCGAGCTTGCCCCATCGGTTCGCGACCACGAACCGGCACAGGCGCTGTTCGCAGGGGCTGAAGGGCTCGACGATTACCGCATCCTGATCCCCGCACTGCGCGGGCTCATGGCCGATGGCGCACTTGCAATTCTCGAAATCGGGGCGGGCCAGGCAGATGATGTCGGGAGCCTCGCTTCGGCCGCCGGTTTTGCCGCCGCGCTCCATCATGACCTCGCGGGTCGACCCCGCGCCCTGTTGTTGACATAAAAGGCTTGGCAAAGGCGCCCGTACCCCTTACCCCTCTAACCAGACCTCTGGAGCGCGGCATGTCCGTCCCGGTGGTTCAAGCTCCTAAATTGCAGTTCTGGTGCGAGGTTCAGGCCCCGCATACCATGCATGAGAAGGGAGCAAGCGGCTTGCTCGTAAGCAAGTGCGCAAGGGGGCATGCGGCCATAGGCGAACCCGGGGGTTCGCGCCGCGCCACAATTGAGGACGGATACCCTTGAACAACAATCACAATAACAACCGCAACAATAACAACAATCGGCGCCGCGGTCGCAACAACAACAGTCCCAACCGCGGCCAGGGCGGCGGCGGTGGCAACCAGGCCAATCGGATCGACAGTCGCGCGCGGGGCAACGCGCCGCAGATGCTCGACAAGTACAAGAAGCTGGCGCAGGACGCCCAGCACAATGACGATCGGGTGCAGGCGGAGTATTATCTCCAGTTCGCCGATCATTATTTCCGCGTCATCGCCGACAACAAGGCCCGCATGGACGAGGCGCGCGGCAAGCGCCCCGACGAGCGCAGCCAGTCGGACGACAGCGACAATGACAGCGATGATTCCGACGGCGAGAACGACAGCCGCCGCCGGAACACCGCCGGCAGCAACGCCGGCAACGCCAGCCCCCGTCGCCCACGCGGACGTCGCGACGAGGCGGGCCGCGACGAGCAAGATGGTTCGCCACGCTCAGGCCAGGATCGCAACGAACGCAACGAACGCAACGAACGCAACAACGACAATGATCGCGGCGACAGCGATCGCAATGACGACGCTCGTGATGAGGGCGACCGCTACGAAGCGGACGACAATCCCTTCACCCGCGACGACAACGACAAGGAAGAGCAGGCCGAGCGCTCCAAGAAGCGTGTCGCGCGTCGCCGCAAGCCCGAAGCTGCCAGCGCTGCTGCCGGCGACGGTGCGGCCAGAAAGGGCGCGTCCAGCAAGAGCGAGGCCAGCAAAGCTGAGGCCAGTAAAGTCGAGCAAGGCGGCGAGATCGACGCTGCGGCGCTTCCCCCGTCCTTTTCGGCGGATGACGATGCTGCGTCCGAAGCCAAGCCCGCGCCGCGTCGCCGCCGCAAAACGGCGACCGACGGCAGCAGCACCAAGCTGAGCGTGGCGGGCTAAGCCCGCCCGCTGCGGCCTCTCGCGCGACCGTCACGGCGATGGAGCGGATTGTCCGCATCACGAACGAGCACCCGCGCTGGGTGGCGCTGCTGTGCGGTGCCATCGCGGCTCTGGGCTATCCGCCGGTCGGGCTGTGGCCGGTCGGGATCGCCGGTGTTGCGGGATTGCTCTGGCTGTTGCTCGGAGCAAACGGCTGGCGCGAAGCTGCGATGCGCGGCTGGTTGTTCGGCGTTGCGCATTTCACGCTTACCAACAATTGGATCGCCACCGCCTTCACCCATCAGGCGGAAATGCCCGCGGCGATGGGCTGGGTGGCGGTACCGCTGCTCTCGCTCTATCTCGCGATCTATCCCGCGCTCGCTGCGGGTGTCGCTCGCGCGCTGATCCGCAAGCCTGCCACCCTTCCTGTCACGCTGTTGCTGGCCGCCACCTGGATCGTCGCGGAATGGCTGAGAAGCTGGGTTTTCTCGGGCTATGCCTGGGGCCCGCTGTCGCTGATGCTGGTCGGACCCTACGACCGGCCCGGCATCGCCCTGCTCCTGCCCTACACCGGAACCTATGCGCTGTCGGCGCTGGTCATCCTGCTCGCCGGGCTGGCGCTGTGGCTCGCGAAGGCGCGTAAATGGCTGCCGCTGGGCGGGGCCGCGCTGGCCGCCGCGCTCGCGATGTACCTCCCGCAGCCCGCCGCGCGCCCCGGTCCGCTGGCGCTCACCTTGGTCCAGCCCGATCTGCGGCAGGCCGAGATGAACGACGGCACCAAGTTCGAGGAGCAGTTTCAGCGGCTCGCCCGGTTGAGCCGCCCCGCGCGCGAATTCGAGCAGCGGCTGGTGCTGTGGCCCGAAAGCGCGGTGCCCGACTATCTCGAGCCCGGCTATCCGCAACGCTATTACGACCGCATGACCGCGGGTGGCGATCCGCTGTTGGCGCGCCTCCGGATCGCAGGAGCGATCGGACAGGATTCGCTGCTGCTGACCGGCGCGGTCGATCTCGAGATCGACGAGGACGAAAACGGCTATCTGCGAGCGCTGGGCGCCTACAATTCCATCACCGCGATCGGCGACGAAGGCGCGATCGTCGGCAGCTACGCCAAGGCGCATCTGGTGCCCGGCGGCGAATATCTGCCGTTGCGCGGGCTGCTCGAACCGCTGGGCCTCACGCGGCTGGTGGCCGGCGCGCTCGACTTCATTCCCGGGCCGGGTCCGCTGACCCTCGATCTGGGTCCATGGGGCGAGGCGGGGATGCAGATCTGCTACGAGATCGTGTTCTCGGGCGAGACCGTCGATCCCGCCAACCGGCCCGATTATATCTTCAACCCCTCGAACGACGGCTGGTTCGGCTTGTGGGGCCCGCCGCAGCATCTCGCGCAGGCGCGGATGCGTGCGATCGAGGAGGGCCTGCCGGTGCTGCGCTCCACCACCACCGGGGTCAGCGCGGTGATCGACGCCAATGGGGTGGTTCGCAGCCATATCGGCATGAACCGCGCCGACCGGATCGACGGGCAGGTCCCGCTGGCCAAATCACCGACCTTGTTCGCCCGCGCCGGTCACTGGCTGACCGGTTTGTGGGCGCTGGGCTTTTTCCTGATCTGGCTGGTTGCGACGCGGCGGCGGCGAGGCTAGGTAGAGGGCCAGACATAAAGCTTTCCTTATATCGAGAATTGCATGCGCAGCGAATATCTCTTTACCTCCGAGAGCGTCTCGGAAGGCCATCCCGATAAGGTTTCCGACCAGATTTCCGACGCCATCGTCGATCTGCTCCTGTCGAAAGATTCCGAAGCGCGGATCGCGTGCGAAACGCTGACCACGACCCAGCGGGTGGTGCTGGCGGGCGAAATTCGCTGCCGCGGCGTGTTCGAGAACGGTGAATGGGTCGAAGGCGCCAGGGAAGAGATCGAACAGGCGGTGCGCGCGACGGTGCGCGAGATCGGCTATGTCCAGGACGGGTTCCACTGGGAAACGCTGGTGCTGGAGAACCGCCTTCACGGGCAGTCGAGCGAGATCGCGCAGGGCGTCGATGCCAATGGCAACAAGGACGAGGGCGCGGGCGATCAGGGGATCATGTTCGGCTTCGCCTGCGACGAGACTCCGGACCTGATGCCGGCGCCGCTCGATTACAGCCACAAGATCCTCCACCGCCTCGCGCGCGATCGCAAGAGCGGGGAAGCCGCTTTTCTCGAGCCCGATTCCAAGAGCCAGCTGACGCTGCGCTATCGCGACGGCAAGCCGGTCGCCTGCACCGCGGTGGTGGTCTCGACCCAGCACGCCCCAGGCTATCACGAGGGCGACAAGGAAGCCGAGCTCAAGGCCTATGTGAAGCGCGTGGTGGGCGAGATCCTGCCCGCAGGCTGGCTGAGCGACGAGACCGTCTGGCACATCAACCCCACAGGTGCCTTCGAGATCGGCGGTCCCGATGGCGACGCCGGGCTGACGGGGCGCAAGATCATCGTCGACACCTACGGCGGCGCGGCGCCGCATGGCGGCGGCGCGTTCAGCGGCAAGGATCCGACCAAGGTCGATCGCTCCGCCGCCTATATCACCCGCTATCTGGCCAAGAACATCGTCGCCGCCGGGCTGGCGACGCGCTGCACGATCCAGCTCTCCTACGCCATCGGCGTGTCGCAGCCGCTGTCGCTCTATGTCGACACGCATGGGACGGGCACGGTGGACGAGACCGCGCTCGAGGACGCGATCCGCTCGCTCGAGACGCTGGGCGGGCTGACCCCGCGCGGGATCCGCACGCATCTCGGGCTCAACAAGCCGATCTATCGCCCGAGCGCCGCCTATGGCCATTTCGGGCGCACCCCCGAGGGCGATCTGTTCCCGTGGGAGCGGACCGATCTGGTCGATGCGCTGAAGGCTGCAGTTAAGGCCTGAGGCGGCTATCCCACCACGGCGGGGCCGGTCAGTCCGACTGGTGCTCGCCGTGGCGCGGGCTGGGGCGATCGAGCGCGAGTTCCGCAGCGGAGAAGTTGAACGGGCTGCGCACCCCGGGCATGCCGCCGAGCTCGATCTTCATTCCCCGCGCCTGAACCTGCGGGTCGGCGAACACTGCATCGAGATCGTTGATCGGCCCTGCCGGCACCCCCGCCTCGCGGCAGGCGGCGAGCAGACCGGCCATGCTCCAGCGGCGGGTCGCCTCGGCGATCGCAGCCTCGAGCGGGGCGCGGTGTTCGATCCGCCCGCCATTGGTGGCAAAGCGCGGGTCCTGCGCAAGCTCGCCGCAGTCGAGCAATGTCATCAATTTGTGGAACAGCCCGTCGTTCGCCGGGGCCAGGATCACATGCCCGTCGGCGACCGGATAGACGCCGTAAGGCCCGACCTGCGCGTGCGAATTGCCCATCCGTTCCGGGTTCTCGCCGGTGGCGAAATGGCTCAGCGCCTGGTTGGCGAGCAGCGCGACCGAACAATCCATCAGCGCCATGTCGATCCACTGGCCCTTGCCGGTGCGGTGGCGCATCAGCAGCGCCGCCTGCACCGCATTGGCCGCCCAGACCCCGCAAGACAGGTCGCTGACCGATATTCCCATCTTCATCGGTGCGCCCTCGGGCTCGCCGGTTAGCGCCATGAAGCCGCTCATCCCCTGGACCACGAAATCATAGCCCGGTTCGTCGCGGCGCGGGCCGTCCTGTCCGAAGCCGGTGATCGAGCAATAGACGAGCGCCGGGTTCGCCTCTGACAGCGCCTCGTAATCCAGCCCGAACTTGACCAGCGTACCGGGTTTGAAATTCTCGATCACGACATCGGCATCACCGGCCAAGGCCTTGAGCCGCGCGAGGTCGTTGGCATTACGGAAATCGGAGACGATCCCGCGCTTGCCGCGGTTGCAGGCGTGGTAATAGGCGGCGGTGCGCTCGCCGTCGTGTTCGACCCAGGGCGGGCCCCACTGGCGGGTCGAATCGCCCTCGGGACTTTCGACCTTGATCACATCCGCGCCCAGATCGGCGAGGATCTGCCCGGTCCACGGCCCGGCGAGCACGCGTGCCAGTTCGAGGACCTTGAGCCCGGCGAGAGGGGCGTTGGGATTGCGGGGTTCGTCGAGCCACATGGGTGGCGCTGCTGGGGCAGCGCCGCCGCCCGGTCAAGTCACTCGATCCCGACGCTTGCCGCCAGACCGGTGACCGCCTCGAGGAATTCCTCGCGGAAATCCTGCACCACCTGGCGGCTCGAGCGGACCTGTTCGACCAGCCCGACGCCCTGGCCGACGAAATAGCTCACCAGCTCGCGCGCCTCGCCATTGCCCGCAGCGGCGGCGCGCTCGATCCGCGCGAAGGCGGGTTCGGAGACCATCCCCATCAAGGGCATCGGCAGGGTGCCCGGTCCACCGGCATCGTCCCATGCCTCGTGCCACGGAGTGCGCAGCTGGCGCGCGGGCTTGCCGGTGCGGCTGCGCGAACGGATCGTGTCGCGGCTGCGCGCCGCCACCATCCGCGCGCGGAAGGTCTCGCTGGTTTCCGCCTCGGGCGTCGCCAGCCAGATCGAGCCGGTCCATGCCCCTTGCGCGCCTGCCGCCATCATTCCGGCCATCTGCCCGCCGGTCATGATCCCGCCTGCGGCCAGCACCGGGATTTCGTGGCCGGCCGCAGGCAGCGCGCGGACGACCTCGGGGATCAGCACCAGCGTGGTGACCTCGCCGCAATGCCCGCCGGCCTCGGTGCCCTGCGCGACGATGATATCGACCCCGGCCTCGGCCTGGCGGATCGCATGCTCCTTCGCGCCGACCAGCGCCGCTACCGGCACGCCCAGCTCCTTGCCGCGCGCGATCATCGCGGGCGGGGCGATCCCCAGTGCGTTGGCGATCAGCCGGATCGGATGGCGGAAGGCCACCTCCATCAGCGCCAGCCCGTTTTCGGGAGTGATCCCCATCCGCTCTTTCAGGATCGGCATCTCGGGCTCTGGCGCGATCCCGTAGCGGGCAAGGATTTCGTTGGTGAATCCCTGATAGGCAGGGTCGATCGCCGCCGCGCGCATCCGGTTGTCGGACAGCGCCGCTACGCTTGCATCAATCACCTCGGGGACCAGCACATCGACGCCATAGGGCGCACCATCGACATGGGCGTCGATCCAGGCGAGCTCCTCCTCCAGCTGTTCGGGGGTGAAGCGCGTCGCCCCCAGCACCCCGAAACCGCCCGCCCTGCTCACCGCCGCGACGACGTCGCGGCAATGCGAGAAGGCGAACAGCGGAAACTCCGCACCGGTCAGTTCGCAGACCCTGTTCATCGCCATATGTGTGATCCTCTCTCCAGAGGAGGCACAGTGATGGTGCGGGTCACGGGGCGCAAGCCCCCCGCGGGCCATGTGGCGCAAGCCCCCACTGGCAACGGGGCGCAAGCCCCGCTTCACAATCGCGCGGTCAGCTCTCGTATCGGGCGGTGGTCTTGGCGGCGACCTCTTCGGCGCTGACGCCGGGCGCCAGTTCGACCAGCTTGAACGCGCTGGAATGGTCCGGGCGGCGGAACACCGCGAGATTGGTGACCACCATGTCGACCACATTGGTCCCGGTCAGCGGCAGCGTGCATTCGGGGATGAACTTGGGGCTGCCATCCTTGGCAGTGTGATCCATCACCACGATGATCTTCTTGACGCCCGCGACCAGATCCATCGCGCCGCCCATGCCCTTGATCATCTTGCCGGGGATCATCCAGTTGGCGATGTCGCCGTTCTCGGCCACTTCCATCGCGCCCAGCACGGTCAGGTCGATATGCCCGCCGCGGATCATCGCGAAGCTGGCGGCGCTGTCGAAATAGGCCGAATGCGGCAGTTCGCTGATGGTCTGCTTGCCCGCGTTGATCAGATCGGCATCCTCCTCACCCTCATAGGGGAAGGGGCCGATGCCGAGCATGCCGTTCTCGCTCTGCAGCGTGACATGCATGCCCTCGGGGATATGGTTCGCCACCAGCGTCGGGATGCCGATGCCCAGATTGACGTAATAGCCGTCCTCAAGCTCCTGCGCCGCCCGTGCGGCCATCTGGTTGCGGTCCCAGCCCGCAGGTTCGTCTGCCATCATTCGTCTCCAATAATCTGCGCGGGCAGCGGATCGGCGAGGAACCAGCCGCTGCCCAGCATCGCGTCGAGCCGCAGCGCCGTGTCGGGCCGCCTTAGGTAGTGAAACAATTCGTCGAAATCGGCACGCTCGTCGCCCATCATGGCGACGACGCAATGCGTCTGCGCGATTTCTGTGCGCCTTGTGTGCTTGCGCTGGTCGAGCGAGCGCAGCAGCACCAGCCGGTCCAGTCCCTGCGGGTCGAGCCCGGTCTCGGCCAGCACGCCGCGCACGCTGTCTTCGAAGCCTTCGCCAAGATGCGAGGTCCAGAACACGGTCACTTCGCGCTCGCGGAGCTCAGCCAGCGCCTCGGCAAGACGCGGATTGCCGGCCACCGGGGCGAGGGGATCGAAGCTGTCCTTGCCGGGGTCGAGATCGACGATCACCGCGGGCGCCCGGTTGCCGCAATCCATCCGCTCGGGCCTCAGCTCGCCCGGTTCGGCGAGCAGCGCGCTCTGGCGCGGGGTGAGGGTGGGATTGCGCTGCGTCTGGTCGAGCGCGTGGGCGAGAAAGCCTTCGACCACCGAATCGCTGCCGGCGGAGGGTGCGGGAAGCGGACCGGGCCTGAAGGTCGCTCCCCCGGACATACGCGTCGCCGCGGCGTCGCGGATCGCCGACAATTGCGCACGGGCGCTCTCGCCCGGGTCGCCGGCGAGCGGTGCGCTGTCTGCGGGACCCGGCAGCGGTCCCGCGACGAATTCAGTTGCGGTCTCGGGTTCGAAGGCTTCGTCGAACGACGCTTGCCGCGGGTTTTCGGCGGTGGCCACCCGAGCGACGTCCCCGTTCCCGTCCCGGCCGACGTCCCGGCCCCCGTTCCCGTCGATCTTCGTCGATGTCGCCATCAGCGCACCTGCCGCCAGCGGGATCACCGCCGCCACGCAGCCCGATAGCGAAACGGCGGATCCCAGCGCGCCGAGCGCAAGCAGGCGCCGCCGTCGGGTCACGCCCCGGCGCGCTCCCGCACGGTGCGGAACTCGATTTTCTTGTCGTAGGGTGCGCCGACGATCATGCGGTTGATATAGACGCCGGGCAGGTGGATGCAGTCGGGATCGAGGCTGCCCGCCGGGACGATCTCCTCGACCTCGACCACGCAGACCTTGCCGCAGGTCGCCGCAGGCGAGTTGAAATTGCGCGCGGTCTTGCGGAACACGACATTGCCGGTCTCGTCGGCCTTCCACGCCTTGACGATCGCAAGATCGGCGAAGATGCCGTGCTCGAGGATGTAGTCCTCTCCCGAAAAGGATTTGACCTCCTTGCCCTCGGCGACCTGGGTGCCGACGCCGGTCTTGGTGTAGAAGCCGGGGATCCCCGCGCCGCCGGCGCGCATCCGCTCGGCCAGCGTGCCCTGCGGGCAGAATTCGACCTCGAGCTCGCCGGCGAGGAACTGGCGCTCGAACTCCTTGTTCTCGCCGACATAGGAAGAAATCATCTTCTTCACCTGCCGCGTCCGCAGCAGCTTGCCGATGCCCTCGTTGTCGATCCCGGCGTTGTTGCTGGCGAAGGTCAATTTCTGGACCCCGCTGTCCCGAATCGCGTCGAGCAGGCGTTCGGGAACGCCGCACAGGCCGAAGCCTCCGCTGGCAATCAGCATGTCGTCCTTGAGCAACCCGTCGAGGGCGGCGGCGGCATCGGGATAGAGCTTGTTCATGGCGCTGTCGCTTAGCGAGGGGCGCGGGCCCTGTCACGGGGGTCCATCAAAAGCGCCAGTGCAGCGCCATTTGCAATGCTTGATTGCGCTTCATGCAACTATCCATGTTCTTTTCGCACTTGCACAATAAATGCTGCAACCGCATATGTCTCCCTGCCTTTTAGGCATCCTCTCCCAAGACTTCCAAGCCCGGCCGGTTTATCCAGCCGGGCTTTTTTCTGTCCGCAATCCGGACGGCGCTCCCCCGGCGCAGCGCGTTTTTCGGACCCCAACGGCCTCGCCCTCGGTTGCATCTGTTGAAGCCGCACCCAATCTGCGCTTCCTCGATACACGACAAAGGAACGAGACCGGGCATGGCAGACGCGCAAGCAGCGATCGACGAGAAGACCGTCCGGCTCCAGGTCGCGGCGGCGCGGCAGGAGGAAAGCGGGCAGGGCATCGCCCGGCTCCCGCGGACCGCCTTCCAGGCGCTCGGCATCACCGAGGGCGATGTTGTCCAGATCACCGGCAAGCGGGTCACCGCCGCGCTCGCCATGCCTGCCTATGATGAGGACCAGGCGCTCGACGTCGTCCGGCTCGACGGGCTTCAGCGCGGCAATGCCGAGGTCGGCTCGGGCGAACACGTTCATATCGCGGTCGCTGAATCGCGCCCCGCCACCCGGGTGGTCTTCGCGCCCGCCAGCCGCGAAATGCGGCTGCAGGGACCGACCCAGGCGCTCAAGCGCAATTTCTTCCAGAAGCCGCTGGTCGCGGGCGATCTGGTCGCCACCACCGGGCAGCAGCCAGTCCAGAACATGCCGCCCGAAGTGCGCCGGATGTTCAACGCGCCCGCCTATGCGCTCACCCAGATTCGCCTCACCGTGGTCTCGACCGCGCCCAAGGGCATCGTCCATATCGACGAGAACACCGAGGTCGAGCTGCGCGCCGAGTTCGAGGAGCCCGCGGGAGGCCGCGCCACGGTCAATTACGACGATGTCGGCGGGATGGAGGACACCATCAAGCAATTGCGCGAGATGGTCGAACTGCCGCTGCGCTATCCCGAACTGTTCACCCGGCTGGGGGTCGACCCGCCCAAGGGCGTGTTGCTCCACGGCCCGCCCGGGACCGGCAAGACTAGGCTGGCTCAGGCCGTCGCCAACGAGAGCGACGCCTATTTCTCGATCATCAACGGCCCCGAAATCATGGGGTCGGGCTATGGCGAGAGCGAGAAGCGGCTGCGCGAGGTGTTCGAGGAGGCGAGCCGCAACGCCCCTGCCATCATCTTCATCGACGAGATCGATTCGATCGCCCCCAAGCGCGACCGCGTGCCCGGCGAGGCGGAGAAGCGCCTCGTTGCCCAATTGCTCACACTGATGGACGGGCTCGAGGCGCGGACCAATGTGGTGGTGATCGCCGCGACCAACCGTCCCGATGCGATCGACGAGGCGCTGCGGCGCCCGGGCCGCTTCGACCGCGAGATCGTGATCGGGGTCCCCGATGAGAACGGCCGCCGCGAGATCATCGGCATCCACACGCGCGGCATGCCGCTGGGCGACAAGGTCGATCTGATGGAGCTGGCGCGGACCA
Source organism: Erythrobacter sp. QSSC1-22B (assembly GCF_001678665.1). Classification (GTDB taxonomy): domain Bacteria; phylum Pseudomonadota; class Alphaproteobacteria; order Sphingomonadales; family Sphingomonadaceae; genus Qipengyuania. The sequence goes on along the minus strand of NZ_LZRP01000002.1, from coordinate 75,695 downwards.
CGCACGGCTTCGTCGGCGCCGATATCGCCGCGCTGGCGCGCGAAGCGGCGATCGATGCGGTGCGCCGAATCATGCCCCGGCTCGATCTCGACGAGCGCACGGTGCCGCCCGAAGTGCTCGACGATCTCTATGTCAGCCGCGAGGACTTCATCTCGGCGCTCAAACGCGTCCAGCCAAGCGCAATGCGCGAGGTGATGGTGCAGGTGCCCAATGTCGAATGGAGCGACATCGGCGGGGTCTCCGAAGCGGTCGACAAGCTCAAGGAAGGCATCGAGCTGCCGATGAAGAATCCCGCGGCGTTCCATCGTCTCGGAATCCGTCCGGCCAAGGGCTTCCTGCTCTACGGTCCGCCCGGAACCGGCAAGACGTTGCTCGCCAAGGCGGTCGCAAAGGAGGCCGAGGCCAATTTCATCTCGATGAAATCGAGCGACCTGCTGTCCAAATGGTATGGCGAGAGCGAACAGCAGATCGCGCGCATGTTCCGCCGCGCCCGCGCGGTCGCACCCTGCGTCATCTTCATCGACGAGATCGACAGCCTGGTGCCCGCGCGCGGCAGTGGCGGCAACGAACCGCAGGTCACCGGGCGGGTGGTCAACACCATCCTGTCGGAGATGGACGGGCTGGAGGAATTGCAGTCGGTGGTAGTGATCGGCGCGACCAATCGCCCGATGCTGGTCGATCCGGCGCTGCTGCGACCGGGCCGCTTCGACGAGCTGGTCTATGTCGGCACCCCCGACAAGGAAGGCCGCGAGCATATCCTCAAGATCCACACCCGCGACATGCCGATGGCGGACGATGTCGAGCTGGCGAAGATCGCGAGCAAGACCAACCGTTTCACCGGGGCGGATCTGGAGGATGTCGTGCGCCGCGCCGGGCTCAACGCGCTGCGCCGCGTTGGCAATGATGTGAGCGAGGTGTCGGCCATCGATTTCGAGGAAGCGCTTGGCGATTCGCGCGCCACGGTCACGCAGCAGATGGAGCAGGAATACGCGAAAATGCGCGGCGAGCTCAAGAAGCGCGCCGCCGAAGTGCTTCCAATCGGCTTCATCCACGAAGGCATGGTGGCCTCGACCCGCGACGCCAAGCACGAGTGACCGGGCGCCGCGCGGGGCCAGGGTCCCGCGGGCCCTCTAACCCGCGTGCCGTCGCCTAGCCTTGGGTACGCTCGTTCGCCGCCTGGACTTCGAGCCGGTGACGGATCAGCGCATCGGGCATATGCGTCTGCAACCACGAGACCATGTGCTCGCGGGTTGCGCAGCGCAGGTTCCACAGATCGCCGATGCTGGCAGCACTCACCGCCAGCCGCAGCTCCATGCTTTCGGGATGCGCCTCGGTCATCAGCAGCGCCATATTGCGACCGTCGAACAATTCGTGCGCCTTGACGAAGCGCTCGAACTCGGCGCGGATCGGCTGGACCTCGGCCGCAGGATCGAGGTGCAGATAGACCGGCCCGGTCAGCCGTTCGCTCACCCGCGACCAGTTCTCGAAACTCTCGTCGAGGAAGCGCGCGGTCGGGACCACCAGCACGCGTTCGTCCCAGCTGCGCACCGTGACGAAGCTCATCCGGATTTCCTCCACCCGTCCGACCTCGCCATCAACCTTGACCATGTCGCCCAGCCGCAGCGGCTGGGTCAGCGCCATCTGCAGCCCGGCGATCAGCGATTTCAATGCCGGCTGCGCGGCGGCACCGACGGCCAGTGCGGCGAGGCCGGCCGAGGCCATCAGCGTCACCCCGATGTCGCGCACCCCGGGGATGTTGAGCATGATCAGCGAGATGGTGATCAGGATGATCGCGAAACCGATCGTGCGACTGAGGATCGAGATGCGCGTGCGGCGCGCCCGCATCGCCACCGGATCCTCGGCATCCGCGGCCTCGCGCTCGAGCCCGGCGGCGACGCCCTTGATCAGCGCAAAGAGCACCCAACCCATCAGCGCGGGGGCGATATAGCTCATCGCCCGTTCCCACCCGTCGCCGATCTCTGGATCGTTGTGCACGGCGATCGATATGGCCCAGCCGACCATCGCCCAGCGCATCGGGCGACGCACGGTATCGAGGATGACATCGTCCAGCCAGGTGGCCGACAGGCGCGCGACGCGCCGCAGCATCTTGAACAGGATGGCATGGAGAACCAGCGCGATCAGGACCGGAACGCCGATCGCGATCGCGGTGTGGATCGCGGCCTCCCAGGAGAAGTCCCAATTGCGCGGATCGTAGCGTTCGAACATGGTGCCGCGCCTAACTGCCGGAGCCGGCGAAGACAACCGGCCACATCGCGCTAGTCCTTCAACGGGAGCAGGATAACGACCTCGAGCCCGTCCGCGTGGAAGTCGCGTTCGAGCGACCCGCCGAACTGGCGCGCGGCGCTGATCATCAGCATGCTGCCGAAGCCGCGCCGCTCGGGCTGCTTCTCCAGGGTTACGCCGCGCTCGCGCCAGATCATCTGAACGTCGCTGCCCTGGCGCTGCCAGCGCACCTCGATCGTGCCGCCCTGCGACCAGGCGCCGTATTTCACCGCATTGGTGGTCAGCTCGTGCAGCACCAGCCCCAGCGGGGTAATCTGCGCCGCGGGGAGCATGATCTCCTCACCCTCGATTACTGCCTGCAGCCGTTCGGAACGGTAGGGCGCGAGGCTGGTCTCGACCAGCGCGCGCAGCGAGGCGACCGGGCGGTCGAGCTCGCCCTGCGAAACCTCATGCGCGGTCAGCAGCGCGCGGATGCGCTGGCCGATGGCATCGGTCACCGGCTTGGCCTCGGGCTTGTCGCGCGCGCTCAGCTGGACGATCGCCAGCACCACCGCGAACAGGTTCTTGACCCGATGGTTGAGTTCGCGCGCCAGCAGGTCGGCGCGGTCTCGCGCCTCGCCAAGCGCCATTGCCTGCGCCGCTTCAGCCTCGGCGCGCGCGGTGCGGGCCACCAGCCGCGCGGTCGAGACCATGGCGAGGATCAGCAGCAGCACCAGCCCGCCCAACAGCGGCAGGACGCGGGCTTCGGCGCGGGCGGTCTCTGCGGTCGCGAGCGTGAGCAGTTCCAGCTCGATCCGCTCCATCTCGTTGATAGCGCGGCGCAACCGCGCCATCGTCTCATGCCCCTCATCCGAGAGTACCGCGCGGCGCGCATCGATCAGGCGGCCATTGTCGAGCAGCCTGACCGAGGAATCGAGCTCGGCGAACTTGGCTGCGGTCAGCGTCTCGATCCGGTCGAGCAATTCCTCCTGCCGCACGGTTGCTCCGTCCGCCAGCGAGGCCTCGAGGCGGCTGAGCGCCGGATCGATCTGATCGCGCCCGGCGAGATAGGATTCCAGATAGCGGCGATCGAGCGTGATCAGATAGCCGCGCTGCCCGGTCTCGGCGTTGAGCACCGCCTGGCTGACACTACGCAGGTCGGTGAGGACCTCGTTGGTCATGCGAACCTGCTCGCGTTCCTCGCGCTCGCTTTCGACGGTCTGGTAGACCGAAAAGATCAGCCCGAACATCGCGGCTGCGGTGATTCCGAGCAGCGCGACATTGGCCCAGCGGAAGGTGCGATCCTCCCGCGCGAAGGCAAAATAGCGCTTCAATGTGCGGCATCCCAGCTCATGCCGCTACCGATGTCGATCCCCAGCGGTACGGAGAGTTCCACTGCGGGCAGGGCTGCCTCCGCCATGACCCGCTCAATCACCGGGGAGGCCGCCTCGACATCGCCTTCGGGCACTTCGAACACGAGTTCGTCGTGAACCTGCAGCAGCATGCGGACCTTGCCCAATCCGGCCTCCTCCAGCGCGGGGTCCATGCGGACCATCGCGCGTTTGATGATATCGGCGCTGGTGCCCTGGATCGGCGCGTTGATCGCCGCGCGTTCGCTGCCCTGGCGTTCCGCCTGGTTCTTGGAATTGATCCGCGGGAACCAGGTCTTGCGTCCGAACAGCGTCTGCGAATAGCCGCAGCCGCGCACCTGTTCGAGAGTCTCCAGGATGTAGCGCTGGATGCCGGGGAAACGCTGGAAATAGGTGTCGATCATGGCCTGCGCCTCGTCGGGTTCGACCCCCAACCGCCCGGCAAGCCCCCAGCGCGAAATGCCGTAGAGGATGGCGAAATTGATCGTCTTGGCGCGCGCACGGGTCTCGCGATCGACGCTGCCGAACATTTCGAGCGCGGTGCGGTTGTGGATGTCCTCGCCCGCGGCGAAAGCCTCCTTGAGCGCGCCGACATCGGCCATATGCGCGGCGAGCCGCAGCTCGATCTGCGAATAGTCGGCAGCCAGCAGGACATGCCCCGCCTCGGGCACGAAGGCTTCGCGGATCTGGCGCCCGATGGCGGTGCGGATCGGAATGTTCTGAAGGTTCGGATCGGTCGAGGACAATCGCCCGGTCTGCGCCCCGACGAGGCTGTAGCTGGTGTGGACGCGGCCGGTATCGGGGTTGATCGCTTCCTGCAGCGCATCGGTGTAGGTCGATTTGAGCTTGGCGAGCTGGCGCCATTCGAGCACCTTGGCGGCGATTGGCGCGCCTTCGCCAGAGAGCCGCTCGAGCACCGCCTGATCGGTCGAATACTGGCCGCTCTTGCCCTTGCGCCCGCCGCGATGGCCCAGCTCCTCGAACAGCACGTCGCCCAGCTGCTTGGGGCTGCCGACCGCGAATTCGCGCCCCGCCATTGTGTGGATTTCGCCCTCCAGCCGTGCGGTCTCACCGGCGAATTCATCCGACAATCGCGCCAGTTGCGCGCGATCGACCTTAATCCCGCGGCGCTCCATGCGCGCGACCACCGGGATCAGCGGCCGGTCGACCCGCTCGTAAACCTTTGTCCCGCCTTCTTCGGCGAGCCGCGGCTTGAGCAGGCGATGCAGCCGCCAGGTGACATCGGCATCCTCGGCGGCGTATTGCGTCGCCTTGTCGAGCGGGACCTCGCCGAAGGGGATTGCCTTCTTGCCGGTGCCGCACAGCTCCTTGAAGGTCAGGCATTTGTGGCCGAGGTGGCGGTCCGCCAGTTCGTCCATGCCGTGGCCGCCGCCGATGCCCTGTTCCGAGCGCCCGGCATCTAGCGCGAAACTCACGATCATCGTGTCGTCGATCGGTGCCACGGCAATATCGTGCTTCGCCAGTATGTTGAGATCGTACTTGGCGTTCTGGAAGACTTTCAGCACCGCATCGCTCTCGAGCAGCGGCTTGAGCGCGGCGAGCGCTTCGGGGCGGTCGATCTGCTCGGGGCGTTCGGCGAACATATCGCTGCCGCCATGCCCAAGCGGGATGTAGCAGGCATCATTGGGGCCGAGCGCGAGGCTGACCCCGACCAGATCGGCCTGGATCGCGTCGAGGCTGCTGGTCTCGGTATCGACCGCGATTGTCCGTGCGGCGAAGGCACGCTCGATCCACGTGTCGAGCTCCGCGCGGGTGCTGACGGTCGCATAGCTCGAGCGGTCGATATCCGGCATCTCGGGTGGCGGCTGGCGGTTGCCTTCCACATCGCCTTGCGCGCCGAGGGTCTGAGCCTTTTCGCGATCGAGATTGTTGGGCCGGTCGGGGCTGCCGCTGCCCGCGCCGAGGCGGCGCAGCAGGCTGGTAAAGCCGTGCTTTTCGAGAAATGCCGCGAGCGGTTCCGAGGGGACGCCATCGAGCTTGAACTCGTCGAGCGGCTGGGGAAGCGTGCAATCCTCCTTGAGCGTAACCAGCACCCGGCTCATCTCCGCATCGCCGCGATGCTCGATCAACCGCTCCTTGAGCTTGGAGGTCTTCATGCCGTCAGCCGAATCGAGCGCGGCGGTCAGCGAGCCGTGCTCGGCAATCAGCTTGCTCGCGGTCTTGGGGCCAACCCCGAAGATGCCGGGAATATTGTCGACCGAATCGCCCATCAGCGCCAGCACGTCGCCGACCAGTTCGGGCGCGACGCCGAATTTGGCTTCGACCTCCTCGATATAGATCCGCTGGCTCTTCATCGTGTCGAGCATGTCGATTTTGCCGCCATCGCGCTCGCCGACCAGCTGCATCAGATCCTTGTCGGAGGAAACGATGGTGACATCCCAGCCCTGTGCCTGCGCCACGCGGGCATAGGAGGCGATGAGGTCGTCCGCTTCCAGCCCCTGTTCCTCGATGCAGGGCAGGCTGAACGCGCGGGTGGCATCGCGGATCAGCGGGAATTGCGGGCGCAGGTCCTCGGGCGGTTCGGGGCGGTTGGCCTTGTAGGCGGGATAGATGTCGTTGCGGAACGACTTGCTGTCCTTGTCGAGAATCACCGCCAGATGCGTCGGCCCGTCGGCGCGATCGAGATCCTCGGCCAGCTTCCACAGCATGGTGGTGTAGCCATAGACCGCGCCCACCGGGGTCCCCTGCGGGTCGGTGAGCGGCGGAAGGCGATGGTAGGCCCGGAAGATATAGGCCGACCCGTCGACCAGATAGAGATGCTGCTTTTCTGACATTTACCGGGTCTAGCAGCGGCTTGCGGGATTGGGGAGCGGTTTGAGTGGGGGGAAATAAGGCAGGAATGCGGCAGAATGAGTCGAATTCGCTTGCGCCGTCACATTCTCGCCATTATTTGGACATTGTGAGGCCACATTTGGGCCTCTCGCGATGCCCCAAAAAGGCTCGCTTCAGAACTCTCTGATCAAGGATTTCATCTATGCGTAAGATCGCTCTCGTCGCCGCCGCTTCGGCCGCCGCTCTGACCCTCGCCGCTTGCTCGGAAGCCACCGAAGACAGCGCCGAAGTCACCACGGAAAGCGCCATTGCCGACACCGAAACCAACATGGACGCCATGGGCACCGAAATGGAAGCCGGCACTGAAGAAGTGACCGCCGAAGCCGACGTCGCTGCTGCCGAAGCCGAAGCCGAACTTCAGGACGAGACCGTCACCGAAGCTCAGGTTGACTAATTCGATCCCCTTTGCGGATTGAAACGAAGGGCGGCACCGCGAGGTGCCGCCCTTTTCGTTTGTCGATTAGCAGGGCCCGCGAGAGGGCCGGGTCGGATCTATTGTCCGCCGTATCGCGCGTTGGTCCAGACCTGGGCGCGGGCATCGTAGCCATCGTGGATCGCCCGGGCGATCGCCGCGATTTTGGCCTCGCGCGCGGGCCGCGAACCCTGGCCGGTGACATAGATCGCCAGCGCCACGGTGCGCCCGTCGGGCATTTCGAGAAAGCCGACATCGCTCGAGGTGTTGTTGAGCGACCCGGTCTTGTGACTCACCCGCACGCTGGCGGGCATCATCGCCGGGATGCGGCGGGTACCGGTGCGGGTGCGGCTCATCGCCCCCAGGATGACCCGGCGGCTCTCGGACGAAAGGAACTTGCCCTGGTACAGTCCGGTCAGCAGTTCGAGCATTTCGCCCGGGGTTGCGCTGTCGCGCCGGTCGATATGGTGTGCCGGGTCGAATTCGCCGTCGTCGCGCACCAGCGTGGCGATGTCGCGATCGATGTTGAACTCGCTCATGCCATTGCGCCGCATCCAGGAATTGACCGCATTGGGGCCGCCGACGGCGCGCAGCAAGGCATCGGTCGCAGGGTTGCTCGAGCGGGTGATCATGATCTCGATCAGTTCGCTCGCCCGCATCCGCTCGCCTTCGGCCACCGGCGCGACGGGTGAGGAAAAGCGCGCCGATTTGCGCGCCCACAGCAGCGGAAACTCGCTTCTCAGGCTCCAGCGGCCCTGTTCGACGCCCTCGAGGAACGTGGCGGCGATTGCGATTTTGCTGGTGCTCGCGAGCGGGAAGCGCTGATCGCCGAGCACGGCGATTTCCTGCCCGGTGGTCAGGTCGATCGCGGCGACGCCGATACGACCGCTGCTGCCGTCCGCAAGTTCGGCGATTCGGCGCTCGAACCCGGTCTCATAGATCGCCTGATAGGTCGGGAGCGGGCGAACCTGCGTCCCCAGGGTCGCGTCGAAGGTCGCTTCGAGCGGCGATAAGTCCGATTCGGCCAGGGCGGGCAAGTCCGATTCGGCCAGGGCGGGCGCTGCCATTCCCAGCAGCGCGGCCCCAACGGTCGTAGCTAATGTTCTGATCCGCATGCGACCTGCCTATCATGTGTTTGGTTGGCAGATGCTTAACGGGCTTATCGATCGCACAACAAGCTGATTTGCGACGACAAGTTTCGCTGGAGCGACCGGGGATCAGACGAAGCCGGAACCCGCCGACGCTCACGCATCGACGGGCCCCGGTCGAAAGGCGTTCAAGGGCGCATGGTCACGCGGCGGCGATCGCCTTTTCGATCCGGTCGGTGGTCTCGCCGGTCAGCGTCTTGGCGATTTCCCCGACCAGCCGCTGTTTGAGCTCGACGTGATAATGGTGTCGCATTTCACCCAACGTTTTGGGATCGGCGATGATCAGCAGGTCGTCGAATTCGCCCGCGATCGCCTTGGCGTTGATCCATTCCGCTGCAGCTGCCGCGTGGGCCAGTTCGTCCAGTTGCGTGCTGGTGCCCTTGTCGCGTCCGGCATTGTCCTGATGCCGCACCCCGGCGCTGAAATTGGTGGCGGAGAGATCGGGCTTGGTCGCGCCTTCGAGCTTGGGCTCGAACGGGGTTCCGGTGTTGTGCATCACGGTGAAGGTTGTTCCGTCGACGAGGGCGACATGGGCCTTGTGCGGCAGTTTCATAGGCGTCTCCTTTTGGGGGCTTGGTGAGGGGGTCGATTGCTGTTGCCTTACCAATGCGCCGCGCCGCGCTTTGCTCCGGGGCTTGAGCGAAAGCCGGAGCGGTGCGAGAGTGCAGGCAATGGGAGAGACATCGGATAATGGGGAACTGCGCGCCGGCCTGGCGCGCGTGCTGGCGCGCATCGGCATGCCGCCGCCTGAAAGGCTGACCCGGCTGACCGGCGGTGCCACGATGGAAAGCTGGCGGTTCGAGTCGGGCGACAGCTGCTATGTGCTGCGCCGCGCGCCCAGCCTGGCTTTCATGGCCGACCGGCCGTTCGGCCACGACACCGAGGCGGCAATCATCCGCGCAGCCCATGGGGCAGGGGTGACCGCGCCCGAGGTGGTGGTGGAACTGCAACCGGACGACGCGATCGGCAGCGGCTTCGTGATGCGCGCGCTGCCGGGCACTCCCGATCCGGCTGCGATCCTCGCCATGGATCGCCCAGGCGAGCTGCTGGCACAATGCGCGCGCGATCTTGCGCGGATCCACTCGCTCGATGCCGCCGCACTGCCCGCGGGCATTCCCGAGATGGATTACGCCGAAGCGCTCGAGGGCCTGCGTGTCCAGTTCGAGGAGGCAGGCGGCGACCGGCCGATCATTGCGCTGGGGCTCAAATGGCTTGGCGATCACCTGCCCGAACGGGTCGAGCCGGTGTTGGCGCATGGCGATTACCGGCTGGGAAATATCCTTTCTGAGGACGGCGCGCTGACCGGCGTGCTCGACTGGGAGCTGGCGCATTGGGGCGACCGCCACGAGGATCTGGCCTTTGCCTGCATGACCGTCTGGCGTTTCGCCCGGATCGACCGCCCGGCGCTGGGGCTGGGTTCGCTCGATGAATGGTTCGCCGCCTATGAAGACGAGAGCGGGATGGCGGTCGATCGCGACCGGTTCCGCTACTGGCTGGTCTATCGCACGGTGTGGTGGGCGCTGGGCTGCCTGCGGATGGCCCGCGTTTGGCGCGAAGGCCACGACCGCATGCTCGAACGCGTGGTCATCTCGCGCCGGACCAGCGAGCAGGAACTCGACCTGCTGCTGCTGCTCGAGGACGATGCGCCTGAGGGCGAACGCGAGCGAGCGCTGCCCGCCGCCGCTGCGCCAGCGACCGGCGAGGGCGAGGCCTCCGCCGGAGAGATCGCCACCGCGATCGCCGAATGGCTGGCGACGGTGAAGCACCGCATGGAGGGCCACGACCGCTTCCAGCTGGCGGTGGCGCGCAACGCGCTCGGCATGATCGCGCGCGCGGAGGCTGCGGGCGTCGCGAGCGGCGATCGCCAACTGGCGCAGGCGCTGCTGGCGGGGAAACGCGACCTCGCCGAACCCGGCCTGCTGGCGCAGCTGCGAAGCCACGCGCTTGCCAAGCTTGCTGCCGATATTCCCAAATACCCCGCTCTCGCATCGGCGAAGGCGCAATGGACTGGAGCGCCTTGATGGACTTCGCGATACCGCAGGAACTGGAAGACTATTATTCCGAGCTCGAGCGTTTCATCGAGGCCGAGATCGAGCCGCTGGTGGCGCAAGGCGACAACATCCGCTTCTTCGACCACCGCCGCGAGGATGCGCGCACCGATTGGGAGCGGCAGGGCCTGCCCAACCGCGAATGGGAGCAATTGCTGGTCGAGGCCGCGACCCGTGCCGACGAGGCGGGACACTGGCGTTTTTCGGCGCCCAAGACATACGGCGGCAAGGACGGCTCCAATTTGTGGATGGCGGTGATCCGCGACCGCTTCGCCCAGCGCGGGCTGGGGCTGCACAATGATCTCCAGAACGAGCATTCGATCGTCGGCAATTTCCCCTTCGTCGCGATGTTCGAGACCTTCGGCACCGAGGCGCAGAAGGAGGAATTCATCCGCGGCGGTTTCGCGCGCGAGCGGCGGGTCGCCTTCGGGCTGACCGAACCCGAGCATGGCTCCGACGCTACCCATATGGACACCGTCGCGGTGCGCGAGGAGCGCGGCGGGCAGCCCGGCTGGCGGATCGACGGCGCCAAGATGTGGATCACCGGGATGCATCACGCGACCCATGTCGCGGTGTTCGCGCGGACTTCGGGCGGGGCGGGCGATGCGAAGGGCATCAGCTGTTTCCTCGTCCCCAACCCCGCCGAAGGGCTGGAAATCGACGAATATATCTGGACGTTCAATATGCCCACCGACCACGCGCGGTTCTTCCTCAAGGGGGTCTGGGTGCCCGACGAGGCGATCCTCGGCGAGGAAGGGCGCGGGCTTGCGCTGGCGCAGAGCTTCGTCCACCAGAACCGCATCCGCCAAGCGGCATCCAGCCTCGGCGCAGCGCAGTACTGCATCGAGGAGAGCGTGCGCTACGCCCGCGAACGCAAGCCCTTCGGCGAGGAACTTGCGCGCAATCAGGCGATCCAGTTCCCGCTGGTCGAGCTTGCCACCCAGTGCGAGATGCTCCGGCTGCTGATCTACAAGACCGCCTGGGATATGGACCGCCTGCCGCACGCCGAGATCGAGAGCACTCTCTCGGACAAGGTCTCAATGTGCAATTACTGGGCCAACCGGCTGGTATGCGAGGCCGCCGACCGTGCCATGCAAGTCCATGGCGGGATCGGCTACAGCCGCGAGAAACCCTTCGAGCACATCTATCGCCACCATCGCCGCTACCGCATCACCGAGGGTGCGGAGGAGATCCAGATGCGCAAGGTGGGTGCGTATCTGTTCGGCTATCTGGGACCGCGCAAGGGGATGTTCGCATAGGTCAGTTTTGGAACGGCAGCGCGTGGCAGGGGTTTCAATCGGGTAGCCGACCGGCGCGATGATCCGTTGGGGATACTCGCGGGACGATGTTCGGCCCTGCCAGTCCTCTCGGGAATTCCATGCTCTCTATCATCAGGCCCGCTCTGCTCGCTTGCAGCGTTTCGCTGCTGACCCTCACCGCGCCCGCCGCCGCGCAGGATCGGCCCGCCTCCTCGCAGGACCAGGAGGAATCATCCACGGGCGCGAGTTTCGAGGCAGGGGTGCCCGATGCTGCCTTCACCGGCGAGCGCAGCAGGAGGATGATGACCGCGCAGATTCTGCTCGACCGCGCGGGTCATTCGCCCGGCGTGATCGATGGCTATGGCGGCGGCAACACGTCGCGCGCGCTGCGCTCTTTCGAAAAAGCCGAAGGTCTCGATACCGATGGCGAACTCGACGACGAACTGCTCTCCGCGCTGCGCGAACAGGTCGGTTCGGACCCGCTGGTCAGGCGCTACACGGTGACGCAGGAGGATGTTTCCGGCAGCTTCCGTTCGGTACCGTCGGACATGGCGGCGATGGCGGACCGCGACAGCATCGGCTATTCCAGCGCCTCCGAATTGCTCGCCGAGAAATTCCATATGAGCGAAGGCTTGCTCGCCGCGCTCAATCCCGACGCGGATTTTGGCTCCGCGGGTAGCGAAATTCTTGTCGTTCAGGCCGGGTCGGCGCAGATCAAAGGCACCGTCGCGCGGATCGCAATCGACAAATCCGCCAGCGAAGTGCGCGCCTATGATGCCAGCGACACGCTGCTGGCGACTTTTCCCGCAACTGTGGGCAGCTCGGAATTTCCCTCGCCCTCGGGCACGATGGAGGTGAATGCCATCGCGATGGAGGCGAACTACACCTTCGCCCCCGGCAGTCAGGATTGGGGTGGCGACGAAGCTCTGGTCATTCCCCCCGGGCCCAACAACCCGATCGGCGGGGTGTGGATCGATCTGGGCAAGGACGGCTACGGCATTCACGGCACCAGCGACCCATCCTCGATCGCCAAGAACGCCAGCCATGGCTGTGTTCGGCTGACCAATTGGGATGCCCGCGCGCTCGCCCGCGCGGTGGAGAGCGGATCGACCAAGGTCGCTTTCAACTAGACCGGCGGCGCCGCTCCGCCCCGAATTGACTTGACCCCTGCGCCCGATTGAGGACGATGGCGGGGACTGGATTTCGGGATTTTCGGAGAGAAACGCATGACATCGACCCTCGCTCGCGCCATCGGCGCCACGCTGCTGCTCGGCACCTCGAGCGCCGCCTTGACGCAGGGGGCTTTCGCGCAGGAGGCGCAGATCGTGCTGCCCGGCGCGCCTGGGGAGCAGAGCCGGGTGATCGGCGCGGACGAGGCGCTGCAGCTTTCCGACACCAGCTATGCGCCGGGCGATGTCCGCTTCATGCAGGACATGATGGTTCACCACGCGCAGGCGGTCGAAATGGCTGCGCTGGTCGCCGACCGCACCAACAATGCCGATATCGTCGCCATCGCGGGGCGCATCGACGCCAGCCAGGCGGACGAGATCGAGTTCATGCGCGACTGGCTTACGACCCGTGGCCAAGCTGAAATGGCTGCCATGGCGATGACCATGGGCGACCACGCCGAACACGGCATGGCGCCGGGCGCCGACATGCATGCCGGCCATTCGATGATGAAGGGCATGGCGACGCGCGTGCAGTTGGAAGCGCTTGCGGCTGCCAACGGGACCGAATTCGACCGGCAGTTCCTGCAATTGATGATCGCCCACCACATGGGCGCGATCGACATGGTCGAGCAGCTCCACCGCCAGCCGGGCACTGCCTACGATCCGGTGATGTTCGAATTCTCCAACGATGTCGTCAGCGACCAGAAGACAGAGATCGAGCGGATGAACGAAGTCGCGGCGGGCCTGTCGACCGATCCGCGTGCGACGCTCGCGGCGGGGTTCCGCGATGCGGGCGAGGCGATCAGCAATTTGCGGCTGGTGCGCGCGATGCCCAAGCCCGCCGGATTCTTCGATCCGCAGAACCCGGCGCAGCTCCAGCCCGCGATCGTCGAGGATGAAGACGACGTCGACGAGGACGAAGAGGCCAGGGCGGACCCGCGCGACGGGGACGATGAAGAAGAACCCCGCTTCGGTCAGCGCGGCTCGCTGCTCTCCTTCGCCAACACCGACATGGCCTTCTCGGGCGATCTGCTGGTGGCGGGCAATTACCACGGCTTCAACGCCTATCGCCTTGGCGAGGACGGCGTGCCGCAGCTCGTCAGTTCGACCGTCTGCCCCGGCGGTCAGGGCGACGTTTCGATCGTCGGCGACCTGCTGGTGATGAGCGTGCAGGACAGCCGCGCGCGGATCGATTGCGGGTTGCAGGGCGTGGCCGACCGGGTCAGCGAGGAACGGTTCCGCGGTATCCGCATCTTCGACATCTCCGACGCAGCGCGGCCGCGTCAGGTGGGCCAGGTCCAGACCTGCCGTGGCAGCCACACCCATTCGATCGTCTCGGCCGATGCGGATCGCATCGTCCTCTACAATTCGGGCACCTCCTATGTCCGCGAGCAGGACGAGCTGGCGGGCTGCATCGATACGCCGGGCGACAACCGCACCGCGCTGTTCAGCATCGATGTGATCGAGATCCCGGTCGCCAATCCTTCCGCCTCGCGCGTGGTCGATCGCCCGCGCATCTTTGCCGCCGACGGCCAGATTTCGGGCCTGTGGCGCGGCGGCGACCATGGCGACGGGACGCAGGACACCCGCGAAACCGACCAGTGTCACGACATCACCGTCTTCCCCGCGATGCAGATCGCGGCGGGCGCCTGTTCGGGCAATGGCATCATCCTCGACATTTCCGACCCGCTCAAGCCGGTCCGGCTCGACGATGTCGTCGATACCGGCTTCGCCTACTGGCACTCGGCCACCTTCAACAACGACGGCACCAAGGTGCTGTTCACCGATGAATGGGGCGGCGGTGGGCGACCGCGCTGCCAAGCGGGCGACCCGATGAATTGGGGTGCCAATGCGATCTACGAGATCGATAACGGCAAGCTGGAATTCCGCAGCCTCTACAAGCTGCCCGCGCCGCAGAGCGACATGGAAAACTGCGTTGCGCACAATGGCTCGATCATCCCGGTCCCGGGGCGCGATATCTTCGTCCAGGCCTGGTATCAGGGCGGCATCAGCGTGATCGATTTCACCGATGCAGCCAACCCGTTCGAGATCGCCTATTTCGATCGCGGCCCGGTCGATGCGGACCAGCTGGTCACCGGCGGCTACTGGTCGGCCTATTGGTACCAGGGCCGGATCTACGCCACCGAGATCAGCCGCGGGCTCGACATCTTCGCGCTCGAGCCGAGCGAGTTCCTCACCCCTGCGGAAATCGCGGCTGCCGAGGCTGCGCAATATGAAGGCAATCTCTTCAACCCGCAGACGCAGACGCAGGTGACCTGGCCCGCCGAAGTGGTCGAAGCCGCCGTGGCCAGCCGTCAGGGCGGATGATGCGCGGAAAAAGAAACGGCCGCGCCTTGAGATCCCTCTCCTGGGCCGGGCGGATTCTGCTCGCTCTCGCAGCGTTGCTGTTGCTGGCCACGCTGGTTTCGCTCATCGGAACCAATCGCGGCGTCGTCCGCATGCTCGATTTCGTGCGCGAGCCGACTATCTATTTGGCGGCGCTGCTCGCGGTGCTGGCGCTGTTTTTGGCAAGACCGCGGCGGTTGCTGGTGATCGGCATGCTGGTGGTAACGATAGCAGTCAATCTGTGGCGTATCTGGCCCTACACCTTCCTCGCCGGCTCGAGCGTGCCGCTCCCCGATGATGTCGACGGGATGAGTTGCGCGCGCGTGCTTTCGCTCAATGTCCTGCAGAGCAACGACCGCTACGAAGAGACCGCGGCGCTGATCGAGCGGACCGACCCCGACATCCTGCTGCTGATGGAAACCAATCAGGCCTGGCTCGATGCGCTGGAGCCGCAACTGGCGCGCTATGGCTACCGGCTCGATCGCCCGCTCGACAACAGATATGGCATGGCCTTTGCCACCCGTCTGCGCGTGGACCGGGCGGCAATGGTGGACACGGTCGAGGCCGACACGCCGACGCTCTATGCTACATTGCGGACGGACGACGGGGCGCGGTTCGAACTGATCGGACTGCATCCCCGGCCACCCCTGCCGGGTCGGTCGACCGCCGAGCGCGACGCCAATATTGCCCGCGCCGGGGCGCAGACCCCTGATGGACTGGGCAACGTCCTCGCTATCGGCGATTTCAACGATGTGCCCTGGTCGAGCACGACGCGGCGGTTTGTCCGCGAGGGTGGCTATCTCGATCCGCGCGCCGGTCGCGGCAGCTTCGCCAGTTTCCCGGCGGACAAACTCGCGCTGGGCTGGCCACTCGACCAGATTTTCATCAGGGACGGGGTAAAGGTGGCAAGCCTCGAGATTGGCGAAAGCGTCGGCTCGGACCACCGCCCGCTGCTTGCGCGGGTCTGCGTCGATCCGATGGCCACAGATGGCGATCTTCCCGATAAGGTCAGCGTCGTCCCGAGACCGGCGCAAACCGAGGCACCGTGAACCGATGAGGGGTTACGCTCGCCTTGGCCCCGTTAATCGCCCCCTGTGCACAATCGGCATTGCCGGGTTGACGCTAGCGATTGAAATTACAATCTATTCCGATGACCAGACAAGAAATTCAGATGTCGAAAGAAGTTAAGCGCCGAAGCGCGGAAAAGCGTCGGCGCCGCAGATCTGCATCGATCCGGTTCGCAATCATTCTCATTGCGCTGGCCGTCCTGGTCACCTGGATATTGCTTTTTCCTCGTTGATCGTAGGCCGTAAGCGGCGATGTGGCAGCGTCAGAACCAGGCGCGCAGGCCGATCAGTAGTGCGAGCCCGTCGGGATCCTCGCCCGCGGCCCGCGCGAGGTCTGCGGTTTGGCCCAGCTTTGCTTCGTATCCCACCCCGACATAGGGCGCCAATTCGCGCCTGATTTCGTAGCGCAGGCGCAGCCCGGCCTCGAGCTTGGTAAGCCCGGCGCCGATGCCGCGTTCGGGGATGTCCTGCGCCGCCAGTTCGAATTCGGCGCGCGGCTGGAGGATCAGCCGCTGGGTCAGCTTCCAGTCGTGCTCGCCTTCGATCCGCGCGGTGAAATCGCCGCGGTCCGACACGAACACCGCGCCGTCGACATGCCACATATAGGGAGCCAGCCCCTGCACCCCGAGGACGAGGTGACTGCGCAGCTCGGGCTCGATATCGAGCCGCAGGCCGCCCTGCAGGTCGAAATAGGGACCGATCGCATGGCTCCACAGCGCCTGCACTTCGGCGTCGCCAAGCGGGCCACCGAACGCGCCTTCGCCTTCGGATTTCACCACCAGCCGGTCGATATCGCCGCCATACCAGCCCTGCAGGTCCCACAGATAGGCGTCATGACCCTCGGCGACGCGCGCCTCGAGCCGCTCGATGAGCACCATCCCGGTTTTCATCTCGCCATGGGTCGCGTGGTTCTGCGCGCGGGCCTCGGCCATCGCCCGCTCGCCAAAGATGGCGTCGGCGGCGTGGCGCGGTCCTTCGAAGGCCGCCGGAGGCGGAGGAGCCGATGGGGCCGGTTCCATGGCGTGCGCCGAATGGTCCATCGCGGGTTGCGCTGGTGCCGGGTCGGCGGGCGCCGTGGTGGGAGGCGCCTGGTGCTGCGAATGGTCGGTCGGTTCGGCCTGCGCTGGGGGGGTCTCGTGGCCGGAATGATCCGAGTGGTCCTGTGCCGCCAGCGGCTGACCACACAGGGCCAGACCCAGAGCGAGGGATGCCGCGCGCCGGATCATGCTCCGGTCTCCCGGTCGGGGAAGGGGCGCACGGTCACGGTTTGCATCATCCCGGCATGCATGTGGTAGAGCAGATGGCAGTGGAAGGCCCAGTCGCCCGGCTCGTTGGCGGTTAGGTCGAAGGTGGCGGTGCTGCCCGGCTGGACGATCACCGTATGCTTGAGCGGCTGATTCATCATCCCTGCGCCGTTGACCAGTTCGAAGAAATGGCCGTGCAGATGGATCGGATGGGCCATCATCGTGTCGTTGACCAGCTTCACCCGCACCCGCTCGTCGAAGGCGAAGCGGATCGGATCGTCGGTCACCGCGGAGAACTTCTTGCCGTCGAAGGACCACATATAGCGTTCCATATTACCGGTGAGATGGATCTCCATCTGCCGTTCGGGCATGCGGTGCGGATTGGCGGTCTTGGCCGCGAGATCGGTGTAGCGCAGCACGCGGTGGCCGACATTGTCGAGCCCGAGGCCGGGGAAATCCATCCGGTCGACCGGCATTGGGCTGACCATGTCGATACCGGGGCCGGTCTTCACATCGGGTGGCAATTTCGAGAGGTCGCGCATGGAATGATCCATCGCGCCGCCAGCTCCTGCATCGGCACCAGTACCGCCCATATCGTGCCCCATGGCGGCATGGTCGACGCCGTCATGGTTCATCGCGCCGTGGTCCATCGTGCCCCCTTCCTCAGGCCCGCCTGCCATCGAATGGCCCATGCCCATGTCGGCCATCGTCAGCGTGGGGGTCTCGCGCAGCGGCGGCGGGGTGGCGCGGTGGCCGGGGTGCGAGGTCAGGCTGGCGACGCCCATGCCCGAGCGATCCATCGCCTCGGCGACCAGTGCGTGGCTGCCGGCGCCGGGCGTCACGATCACGTCGTAGGTTTCGGCGGTGCCGATCTGAAACTCGTCCACCTCGACCTCGGTGACCTCCTGCCCGTCGGCCGCGATCACGGTCATCGGCACGCCGGGGATACGGACGTTGAAGAATGACATCGCCGAACCATTGATGATCCGCAGCCGGATCCGCTCGCCCGGGGTGAACAGATATTCCAGAGCGTCCGCCGGGCCGTGGCCGTTGATCAGATAGGTGTAGGTCGCGCCGGTCACATCGGCGATATCGCGCGGGTTCATCCGCATCTCGGCCCACATCCGCCGTTCTTCGCCCGACATCTCGCCTTCGGTGGCGGTCAGCATCTGGCGGTTGAAATAATGCTCGCCCACCTTGAGCTTGCGCGCGATTTCATGCGGATGCAGCGGCGAGAATTCGCTCAGCAACACCACATAGTCGCGGTCGTAGCGCGGATCGGGCTCGGCGCTCTCGATCACGATCGGGCCGTAGTGACCGGCCTGTTCCTGCAGTCCCGAATGGCTGTGCCACCAATAGGTGCCATTCTGGCGGATCGGGAATTCATAGGTGAAGGTCTCGCCCGGCTTGATGCCGGGAAAGCTCACGCCGGGTACGCCGTCGAACTGGAACGGCAGCAGCAATCCGTGCCAGTGGATCGAACTGTCTTCCGCAAGCGTGTTGGTGACGTTGAGCCGGACGTTCTGGCCCTCGCGCAACCGGATCAGCGGGCCGGGGACGGTGCCGTTGACCGCGATCGCGTGGCCGCTGCGACCGCCGGTGATGAAGTGATGTTCGGCGATCGACAGGTCGATGACCTCGCCCGACAATTCCCCGAAGCCGTTGCGCGCATGGGTGAGCGAGGAGCCGCGCGCCCAGGCGGGCATCATCAGTCCCGCGCCTGCCAGCAGGCCGGCGGATCCGAGCAGCGAGCGGCGGGTGAACTGCGGCGATATCAGTGAGGTGGAAAGGTCCATGGCTGTGCGATCTAGATACCCATAAGGGGTATTGCAAGGAGCCAGCAACACGGCGTGGTTTCGACCGCGCCGGACCAGCCGGGCGCCGACGCAAGGACAAGCGCAAGAAAAAGGCCCGGCAGGATCGCTCCCGCCGGGCCTCTTTTTGACTTTGCATTCCCGCCGGGGCGGGAGCGCAGGCGGGGCTGGCCTAGAAGCCCATGCCGCCGCCCATGCCGCCCATGTCGGGCATGCCGCCGCCGCCGGAAGACTTGTCTTCGGGCTTTTCGGCGATGGCCGCTTCGGTGGTGATCAGCAGGCCGGCCACCGAGGCGGCGTCCTGCAGCGCGATGCGAACGACCTTGGTCGGGTCGATCACGCCGGCCTTGACCAGGTTCTCGTAGGTGTCGGTCTGTGCGTTGAAGCCCATCGACTGGTCGTTGCCGTCGTTGAGCTTGCCCGCGACCACCGCACCGTCGTGACCGGCGTTCTCGGCGATCTGACGGATCGGCGCCTGCAGCGCACGGCGGACGATGTCGATACCGCGGGTCTGGTCTTCGTTCTCGCCTTCGAGACCGTCGAGCGACTTGGCGGCATAGAGCAACGCGGTACCGCCGCCCGGGACGATGCCTTCCTCGACCGCGGCGCGGGTCGCGTGGAGCGCGTCGTCGACACGGTCCTTGCGTTCCTTGACCTCGACCTCGGTGGCACCGCCGACCTTGATCACGGCAACACCGCCAGCAAGCTTGGCAAGACGCTCCTGGAGCTTCTCCTTGTCGTAATCGCTCGAGGTGTTGTCGATCTGGGTGCGGATCTCGTTGACGCGGGCCTTGATGTCGGCCTCGTCACCGGCGCCGTCGACGATGGTGGTGTTGTCCTTGTCGATGGTGACGCGCTTGGCTTCGCCGAGCATGCCCAGCGTGACGTTCTCGAGCTTGATGCCGAGGTCCTCGGAGATCATCTCGCCCTTGGTCAGGATCGCGATGTCCTGCAGCATCGCCTTGCGACGATCGCCGAACCCGGGAGCCTTGACCGCAGCGACCTTGAGACCGCCGCGCAGCTTGTTGACCACCAGCGTGGCCAGAGCCTCGCCTTCGATGTCTTCCGCGATGATCAGCAGCGGACGACCCGACTGGACCGCCGCTTCGAGGATCGGCAGCATCGCCTGGAGATTGGCGAGCTTCTTCTCGAAGATCAGGATGTAGGGGTTGTCGAGCTCGACCGACATCTTCTCGGGGTTGGTGATGAAGTAGGGGCTGAGATAGCCGCGGTCGAACTGCATGCCTTCGACGGTCTCGAGCTCGAATTCGAGGCCCTTGCTCTCGTCGACGGTGATCACGCCTTCCTTGCCGACCTTCTCCATCGCCTCGGCGATCTTCTCGCCGACTTCGCGGTCGCCATTGGCCGAGATGATCCCGACCTGGGCGATTTCGGCGGAACCCGAGACGTCCTTGGAACGGCTCTTGAGATCCGCGACGACCTTGGTCACGGCGAGATCGATGCCGCGCTTGAGATCCATCGGGTTCATGCCGGCCGAAACCGACTTCATGCCCTCGGTCACGATCGACTGCGCGAGCACGGTGGCGGTGGTGGTGCCGTCACCGGCGGCGTCATTCGCCTTCGATGCGACTTCCTTGATCATCTGCGCGCCCATGTTCTCGAACCGGTCGGACAGTTCGATTTCCTTGGCGACGGTGACGCCGTCCTTGGTGATGCGCGGCGAGCCGAAGCTCTTCTCGATCACGACGTTGCGGCCCTTGGGGCCCAGCGTGACCTTGACGGCGTTGGCGAGGATATCGACACCCCGGAGGATGCCTTCGCGTGCGTCACGCGAGAATTTCACGTCCTTGGCAGCCATTGTGTTTTCTCCTGGAATTCTGGTTTGTCTTGGGAAGCGGTGCGATCAGAGGATCAGGAAATGATCCCCATGATGTCGCTTTCCTTCATGATCAGCAGGTCTTCGCCATCGAGCTTGACCTCGGTGCCGGACCATTTGCCGAACAGGATGCGGTCGCCGGTCTTGACGTCGGGCTTGATGCGATCGCCGTCCTCGTTGTAGGCGCCTTCACCGACGGCGATGATCTCGCCTTCGCTGGGCTTTTCCTTGGCGCTGTCGGGGATGATGATACCGCCTGCGGTCTTCTCATCGGCTTCGATGCGACGGACCAGTACGCGGTCGTGCAGCGGACGAAATGCCATATTTGTGACCTTCCTTTAAGAGGGTTGAATTGCAAGTTGGCACTCACGGTGTCGGAGTGCCAGCGAGCCGCATATGTGTATGCGCCCGTGCTTAGTCAACGGGGGTTCAGGTAAAAATCTTCGGCCCGAACGGACTTTTTCCGGGGGCCGTTCAGGCCTCGCGCAAGGGTCGATCCGTCAGCCCCAGAGCATCGCGGCGGTGCCAGCGCCAGGTCAGCAGCAGCGCGGCGCAGGTCAGCCCGATCGCGAGCCCGATCCACACCCCGACACCCTCTAGGGGGGTGGCGAAGCCGAGCACCATCGCGGTCCCGAAACCGGGCACCCAATAAGAGAAGGCGGCAATCCACATCGGCATCCGCGTGTCCTGCAAGCCGCGCAGCGCGCCCGCCGCCACCGCCTGCATCCCGTCGAACAGCTGGAAACCCGCGGCGATGACGATGTATTGCAGGGCCAGCCCGACCAGCGCCGCATTGGCCGGGTCCCAGGGGTCGAGATAGATCGCGATCAGCGGCTTGGGCGCCAGCACCATCGCCAGCGCGGTCAGCGCCATGAAGCCGGTGCCGATCACGATCGCGCACCAGCCCGCGCGCTGCATCCCCACCGTGTCCCGCGCGCCGTAGAAATAGCCCACGCGGATGGTCGCCGCCTGACCGATCCCGAAGGGCACCTGGAAGGCGAGCGCGGCGATCTGGAGCGCTATCGTGTGCGCGGCGAGCTGGCTGGCGCCGATATTGCCCATCAGGAACGCCGCCGCGCCAAAAATTCCGGCCTCGGCGGTGATGGTCAGCGCGATCGGGGTGCCGATCTTGGTGATGGTCCAGGCGCGCGCCCAGTCGGGCGCCCACCAGCGCCCGAAGACGTGATAACGGTGCAAGCGCCGGTCCATCCGGATCGCCAGCGCATAGGCGCCGAAGGTGAACAACGAGGTGAGGATGGTGGCGATCGCCGCGCCGCGCAGGCCCAGCTCGGGCGCGCCCAGATTGCCGAAGATGAAGGCGTAATTGGCCAGCGCGTTGATCCCGATCCCCAGCGCGGTGATTGCGGTGGCGAACACCGGCCGCCCCAGCGCCGAGACGAAATTGCGCAGCACATTGTTGAACAGCATCGGGATCATCGAGAAGATGATCACGACGTTGTACTGGTTCGCGAGGCCGATGATGTTCTCGTCCTGCCCGGTGACGCGCATCAGCGGGCCGAGTAGCAGGCAGATCCCCATCCCCAGCAGCCCGCTGATGACCGAGATCCACAGCCCCATCCGGGTGGCGCGGCGCACCGTGCGCAGCGCGGGCGCGCGTTCGCCCAGCTCGGCGGCGATCACCGGGGCGACCGCGCCGGTCAGCCCCGAGAGCGCCCACAGCACCATGCCGAACAGCGCCACCGCCAGCGCTGAGGCGGCGAGCTGCGCCTCGCCCAGCCGCGCGATGAAGATCACGTCGACCGCATAGGTCAGCATCTGCAACAGGTTCGCCGCCGCCAGCGGCCAGCTCAGCCGCAGCGTGGCGCGAATTTCGCCGTGCCAGCCTTCGCGTGCCGTGGGCAGGGGCGTGGAGTTTGAAGTGTTCTGCATGGTTAGCCGTGTGCTGCCCGGTCAGAACAGCCGCACCGGTTAAGCGCGGCGGCGCAGCGGCGCAATCCGCAGGGCGGGCTCGCTTCAGCTTCGGGCAAGATGCGATGCAGCAGGGGCACACATCAACAGTCCGGAGATACCCTACCGATGCGCCTTTCGCTTGCCGCCATCGCCCTGCTTTGCGGCGCCGGTCTCGCCGCCCCCGCCCAGGCGGGCGAGCTGTTCGGCGGGGTCTATGCTCATGCCGTCGACACACCCTTCACCTTCGACACCGGAGAGGGAGGGGTGGACGTTCAGATCGGTGTGCGGAGCGAGCCGATCGAGGCGCTGCGGGCGATCGGCCGACCCGCCGCGCATCTGTTCGGCTCGCTCAACAGCGAGCAGGGCGGGACCGATTTCGTCGCCGCTGGCCTGTCGTGGAAGGTGGCTGTCGGCCCGCTATATATCCGTCCCGGGGTGGGTCTGGCGCTGCACAACGCCCCCGAGCTACGCGTCGATCCGGCAACGCGCATCCGCACCGACCTCGGCAGCCGGGTGCTGTTCGAACCCGAGATCGCGGTGGGGGTGCAAGTGTCCGAGCGCATCTCGCTCGAGGCAAGCTGGGTCCACATCAGCAACGCCCGCCTGTTCAACCGCGAGCAGAACCCGGGGATCGACATGTTCGGTGTGCGGGCTGGCGTGAAGTTCTGAGAAGTGTTCGCGATCGAGTGGCGGCTGCCTTTCACGCGCATTGATCGCCCCCAAGTCCGAACGAGAGACTGGCATTCCAACACTGGCATTCCAACAGTGTGAGCTGACGCGCGGTTGCAATAGTCGGTTGGTCGCCGCGCTCTTTTGCGGCCGCCTGGAAGATTAACCTTTCGATCCTGAATATGAACCTGAGACTACACGCCCGTTGTAGTGGTGTCTTTATTGGATGACCGGGTTTTCCATAGGAAACCGAACTGCCTTTGATCGGTTGAATGACCAGCGCCACATGGCGTAGGAGAGCAACGATGAAGATTTTTATTCTAGCAGCGAGCGCGGCGACTTTGGCGGTCAGTATGCCTGTCGCAGCGGAGAGCCAAGGAAAGGGTTCTTCGGCCAATGCCCAGCAGTCACAGAGGGCCAACGCTCAAGGCAACTCCCAACGCGACACGAGACCCCCCACTCGAGTGCGCACAGATGTTCGCACGGACCGGCGCGATGGCGTGAGGACAGACCGCCGGGTTCAAAGCGGCCCGAGCGCACGCAATTGTCCCCCGGGCCTGGCCAAGAAATCTCCGGCCTGCATTCCGCCGGGACAGGCCAAGCTCTTGTTCAACCAAGGTCAGCGGCTGCCCGTCGGTTATAACGACTTTAGTCGGTATAATCAGATTCCGGAACGCTATCGCTCGCGGGTGCCGTATACTCAGGATGCCCGCTACATCTATCGCGACGACCGCGTCTATATGGTCGATCCAACTACGCGACTGGTGACACGGATCATCGATTTAATCCGCTAGTCTCACCGTCCAAATAGGCGCTCCTCGGTTCGAACCGGGGGGCGTTTTTTTGGGAATGGCGCAGTTTTATCGTGCCTGCTGATGTCGGTAAATGGGTCGATTGCGGCCATGCGCAGCACACAAGGAAAGGGCGGCACCTTGCGGCACCGCCCTCCCGATCACGGATGCTTCAAGACATCCGCAAAAGCTTGAAAAGCTTACTTGAGCTCGACGGTACCGCCGGCAGCTTCGATCTTGCCCTTGATCTCGTCGGCTTCCGCCTTGTTGACGCCTTCCTTGACCGGCTTGGGAGCGCCTTCGACGAGCGCCTTGGCTTCGCCCAGGCCCAGACCGGTGATGGCGCGGACTTCCTTGATGACCTGGATCTTCTTGCCACCGTCGCCGGTGAGGATCACGTCGAATTCGGTCTGCTCTTCGGCAGCGGCGGCTTCGCCACCGGCGGCGGGACCGGCCACAGCAACGGCTGCGGCAGCGGAAACGCCCCACTCTTCTTCAAGTGCCTTGGCAAGCTCGGCGGCTTCCATGACGGTCAGTTTGCTCAGTTCTTCAACCAGCTTGGCGATATCGGCCATGATGTTTCACTCCAATTATATGGCGGGGCCGCGGACTATTCCGGATCGGCCCCATTTGAATTCGTGCAATCGCGTCGAACCGCTTATGCCGCTTCTTTGGCGCCGTAGACGCCGAAGACGCGGGCAAGCTTGGATGCGGGTTCGTTGACGACCCGGGCGATTTTGGTCGCCGGGGCATTGACGAGACCCACGATCGTGCCACGCAGCTGATCGAGGCTCGGCATCGAGGCGAGTGCCTTGATCCCGGCTTCGTCCAGCACAGTCGCGCCCATGGAACCACCGACGATTTCCAGCCTGTCGTTGGTCTTGGCGAAATCCACCGCAACCTTGGCAGCCGTCACCGGGTCGGTCGAATAGGCGAGGGCGGTTGGGCCCACGAGATATTCGTCGATACCGGTGTAATCGGTGTCTTTCAGGGCGAGCCTGGCGAGGCGGTTCTTCGCAACCTTGTAGGACGCACCGGCTTCACGCATCTTCGTCCGCAATGCGGTGGATTGCTCCACCGAAAGCCCGAGGTTGCGGGTGACTACCACCACGCCCGCCTCGTTGAAGACCTCGTTGAGCTGGGCGACCGAATCGGCTTTCTGCGAACGATCCATGCCTTACTCCTTCACTATGGCCGCGCGCCGCACAGGCGACACCGCGACCGGCTCACGTTTCCCCATGCCGAACATCGACACGGGGGCAGTCCGTTGATGGGGAAGGAGGGCATGTGAAACATACCGGAACGCCGCCGATGGCGGCGCGAAAATCTCGTTTCCCCGCCTAGGCTGGAAATTAAGAAGGCCGAACTGCCTTCACCAACTGTCTCGGACGGACGATCGACGCGCAAAAAGGCCCGCCGATCAGTGGCGGGCCTCTAGGGGATCGCGGGGGTTTGTCAACCGGGATCGCGGTCGACGCGCCCGGCCTCACGCCCTTCGATCACTGCGTTTCGACGGGTTCCATGGTCATGGGATCGATTTCGACGTCATCGGCCATCGGTTCTTCGGCCATCATGGTGTCATCGGTTTCGAGAGTCGGATCGCTGGTTCCGACATCCATCGGCTCGACCACTTCGGCTTCCATCGAAGTGGTGTCGGTCCCGTCGATTTCCTCGCTGCTGTCGCAGGCAGCGAGCGTCAGGGCGAAGGGCAGGGTGGCGGCGGCTAAAATGGTCTTTTTCATGGTGAAACCTCCTTAAGGTCTGACCACAGAATGGCCACAATTTGCGATGGTTCCTGAAAGCGGACCTATAGCTGCTCCTCGTAGCCCAGCAGGTCGCCCGGCTGGCATTGCAGCTCGCGGCAGATCGCCTCGAGCGTGGAGAAGCGGATCGCGCGCGCCTTGCCGGTCTTGAGGATCGACAGATTGGCAAGCGTGAGCCCGACCCGCTCGGCCAGCTCGGTCAGCGTCATCCGGCGCTCGTGAAGCAGGTCGTCGAGTTTCACCCGGATCGCCATCAGACTGTCCCCTCGAGATCGTCGCGCATCGCTGCGCCCTGGCGGAACACCCGCGCGAGAATGAACAGGGTGAGGATCAGGAACAGGCTTTCGACGCCGAAGTCGCCCTGGATGACCACATCCTCGCCCGCAGCGACTGCATAGGGCGTCAGCCAGGCCCCGATCAGGCTCACGGGAATGCCTGCCAGCCAGATCGCCAGCGCGAGCCAGCCCATCCGCGCCAGCCGCTCGGCATTGGCCGGGCGGAAGGGGTCGCCCTCCTCCACCGAGACCACGATGCGCCGCAACTCCATCAGGAAGCGCAACCCGAGGAACAGCATGCCCTCGACCAGCAGCAGCAGCGCGATGACCACCCAATAGGCGTATTGCGGCGCTCCGGCGGCGGCGATCTCGGCAAGCAGGGTCGGGCGGCCCACGCTGAGCACCGCGCCGATCCCGATGCCGACCATCGCCATCGCGAAGATCAAAATACCGATTAGGAGGGCGAGAAGCACCTTGGCGGCAGCGAGCAACAGGTCGCGTTTGAAGGGTGGGGGCGTGGCGGTGGACATGGTGTGGCTCCTAGGGTGACGCCTGCAAGACGAGGCGTTGGTTCAGGCGAGTGCGGGTATGGCAAGCGCCGACTCATCGGTCTGCACAGGCGAGTGGGCGGGCGGGATCACGACCGCTGCGGTCATCATGGTGCCGACCATCAGCAGCGCGGCGAGCCCGGCCAGGGCGTTTTCGAATTGGTGTTGCATTCTCGAAGTCCTTGGGTTGCTGTTATCGCTATTCGATAAGCGCCAGATATGGCGGCGGTGGTTTATTGTCAATCAATAATATCGTAAAACAATATGCGCGGTATCGAAAAGCGGCGAAGGTGCGTGTCAGATGCGTCAGCCGACCCGTGAGGCCGCCACTCAATCCCGCGGTTGACCCCGTCACTCTCCGGTCCTATATCACCCCCCGACCGCCCGCTTCGAGCAGGGCCGATTCATGCGCGGGGATCGGCCACGGGATTGGAAGCGGCGTTTCCATATCGCGACGTTCAGTCATGAGCTGCAGCAGCACCGCAACCGGTGCGCCTTCGCTGCGGCCTTTCGGCGTCGCTATGGTGCTCAACGCCCACGAGACATGAAATCAGTCGGCGCGCATCCTGCGCAGGTCCGGCATCCAGGCAAAGGCGATACCCTCCTTATGGCTACCCAGGCGAAGGCGCCCCAGAAGCGCGCCGGCAAGACCACGACCCGTTCCGCAACCGAGGGCACGGCCAAGCGCCGCATCCGCAAGATCTTCGGCGATGCGCACGAAGTCGTCGAGATGCCGAACCTGATCGAGGTCCAGCGCGAAAGCTACGAGCAGTTCCTGCGCTCCGACAAGGAGACAGATTACGTCTCCGGTCTGGAAAAGACGCTGCGCTCGGTCTTCCCGATTCGCGACTTCGCCGGCACCGCCGAACTCGATTTCGTCCATTACGAACTCGAGCCGCCGAAATACGACACCACCGAATGCCGCCAGCGCGGGATCACATACGCTGCGCCGATGAAGGTGACGCTGCGCCTGATCGTGTTCGAAGTGGATCAGGAAACCGAGACCCGCTCCGTGCTCGATATCAAGGAGCAGGACGTCTACATGGGCGACATGCCGCTCATGACCGGCAATGGCACATTCATCGTCAACGGCACCGAGCGCGTCATCGTCAGCCAGATGCACCGTTCGCCCGGTGTGCTGTTCGACCACGACCGCGGCAAGACCCATTCCTCGGGCAAGCTGCTGTTTGCGGCGCGGATCATCCCCTATCGCGGCAGCTGGCTCGATTTCGAATTCGACGCCAAGGATGTCGTCAACGTCCGCATCGACCGCAAGCGCAAGCTGCCCGTCACCTCGCTGTTGTTCGGGCTCGGTCTCGACAGCGAGGAAATCCTTGATATCTTTTACGATACCGTTGCCTGGAAGCGCGCCAAGGACGGCTGGGAAATGCCCTTCCAGCCCGACCAGTGGCGCGGCCAGAAGCCTGCCTTTGCGCTGATCGATGCCAAGACCGGCGAGGAAGTTTTTGCCGCCGGCCACAAGATCAGCCCGCGTGCTGCCACCAAGGCCGCCAAGGACGGTCTCGAGACGCTGCTGCTGCCGACCGAGGAAATCTTCGCGCGCTATTCCGCGCATGATCTGATCGACGAAAAGACCGGCCGCATCTACATCGAAGCGGGCGAGGAAGTCTCCGCCGAGAACCTCGAGGCGATCGACAAGGCCGGGATCGACAGCATCGAACTGCTCGATATCGACCACGTCAATGTCGGACCGTGGATGCGCAACACGCTCCAAGTCGACAAGGCCGAGAACCGCGAAGAGGGCCTTGAGGCGATCTACAAGGTCATGCGTCCGGGCGAGCCGCCGACGAAGGAAACCGCCGAAGCGCTGTTCGAAGGCCTGTTCTTCGATGCCGACCGCTACGACCTTTCTGCGGTCGGTCGCGTCAAGCTCAACATGCGTCTCGAGCTCGATGCCGAGGACACCGTCACGACATTGCGCAAGGAAGACATCCTCGCGGTGGTCAAGGAGCTGGTGAACCTCAAGGACGGCAAGGGCGATGTCGACGACATCGACAATCTCGGCAACCGCCGCGTGCGTTCGGTCGGCGAACTGCTCGAGAACCAGTACCGCGTCGGCCTGCTCCGCATGGAGCGCGCCGTGAAGGAGCGGATGAGCTCGGTCGACGTCTCGACCGTGATGCCCAACGATCTGATCAACGCCAAGCCCGCCGTGGCTGCGGTGCGCGAGTTCTTCGGCTCGTCGCAGCTCTCGCAGTTCATGGATCAGACCAACCCGCTGTCGGAAGTCACCCACAAGCGCCGCGTTTCGGCCTTGGGCCCGGGCGGTCTCACCCGCGAGCGCGCAGGCTTCGAAGTCCGCGACGTTCACCCGACCCACTACGGCCGGATCTGCCCGATCGAGACGCCGGAAGGCCCGAACATCGGCCTGATCAACTCGCTCTCGACCTTTGCCCGCGTCAACAAATACGGCTTCATCGAGACGCCCTATCGCGTCGTGAAGGACGGCAAGGTCTCCAGTGAGGTGATCTACCTCTCCGCGATGGAGGAGCAGAAGCACACCGTCGCGCAGGCTTCGGCCGACCTCAACGACGACGGCAGCTTTGCCGAAGAGTTGATCTCCGCCCGCCAGAACAGCGACAACCTCATGGCGCCGCGTGAGACCATCACGCTGATGGACGTCAGCCCCAAGCAGCTCGTCTCGGTCGCCGCATCGCTCATTCCGTTCCTGGAAAACGATGACGCCAACCGCGCGCTGATGGGCTCGAACATGCAGCGTCAGGCTGTGCCGCTGGTCAAGGCCGAGGCGCCCTTCGTGGGCACCGGCATGGAAGAGACCGTGGCGCGCGATTCGGGTGCCGCCATTGCCGCCACCCGCGGCGGTGTGGTCGACCAGGTCGATGCCACGCGCATCGTCATCCGGGCGATCGGCGATGTCGAACCCGGCCAGTCGGGTGTCGATATCTACACGCTGCAGAAGTTCCAGCGTTCGAACCAGAACACCTGCATCAACCAGCGTCCGCTGGTGAAGGTGGGCGAGACGGTCGAGCCGGGCGATGTCATCGCCGACGGTCCCTCGACCGATCTGGGCGAGCTGGCGCTGGGCAAGAACAGCCTCGTCGCCTTCATGCCCTGGAACGGCTACAACTACGAGGATTCCATCCTCATCTCCGAGCGCATCGTGAAGGACGACGTCTTCACCTCGATCCACATCGAGGAATTCGAAGTCATGGCGCGCGACACCAAGCTGGGCCCGGAAGACATCACCCGCGACATTCCCAATGTCGGCGAGGAAGCGCTCCGCAACCTCGACGAAGCGGGCATCGTCTACATCGGCGCCGAAGTGCACCCGGGCGACATTCTGGCGGGCAAGATCACCCCCAAGGGCGAAAGCCCGATGACGCCCGAGGAAAAGCTCCTTCGCGCGATCTTCGGCGAAAAGGCCTCCGACGTTCGCGACACCTCGCTGCGTCTGCCGCCCGGCGTTGCCGGTACGGTGGTTGAGGTGCGGGTCTTCAACCGTCACGGTATCGAGATCGACGATCGTACCCGCGCGATCCAGAATGAGGAAATCGAGCATCTGCGCAAGGATGCCGCGGACGAACGCGCCATCCTCAACCGGGCGACCTACAACCGCCTGCGCGACATGCTGATAGGCCAGACCGCTTCCGCCGCGCCCAAGGGCGTCAAGAAGGGTGTCGAGATCGACGAGGAACTGCTCGAAGGCATCGAGCAGCACGAGTGGTTCAAGTTCGCGGTCGCCGACGATCAGCGCCAGACGCAGATCGAAGCGGTCAAGTCGCAGTACGACGAGGCGGTCAAGATCATCGATGCCAAGTTCGAGGACCGCAAGGAGAAGCTCGAACGCGGCGACGAACTCGCCCCGGGCGTGCTCAAGATGGTCAAGGTCTTCGTCGCGGTGAAGCGCAAGCTGCAGCCGGGCGACAAGATGGCCGGCCGCCACGGCAACAAGGGCGTCATCAGCCGCATCCTGCCGCAGGAGGACATGCCGTTCCTCGAGGACGGGACCCCGGTCGATGTCGTGCTCAACCCGCTCGGCGTGCCCTCGCGCATGAATGTCGGTCAGATCTTCGAGACGCACCTCGGCATGGCGGCGCGCGCATTCGGCCAGCAGGTCACCGCGTCGCTGGCGGAATGGCGCGCAGCCAATCCGGATCCGGAGGCGGCGCAGCCGCCCGAGGCCGTCCGCGACAAGCTGAAAGAGGTCTACGGCGAAAACTACCACGAGACGATCGACACGCGGTCGGACGAGGAAGTGGTCGAACTCGCCAGCAATCTCTATCTCGGCGTCCCAATGGGCACCCCGGTGTTCGATGGTGCGCGCGAAGGCGATGTGACCAGCCAGCTGCTGCAGGCCGGGCTCGACAGTTCGGGGCAGTCGGTCCTTTACGACGGCCGCACCGGCGAGGCCTTCGACCGCAAGGTGACCGTGGGCATCATCTATATGCTCAAGCTGCACCATCTCGTGGACGACAAGATCCACGCGCGTTCGATCGGCCCCTACAGCCTCGTCACCCAGCAGCCGCTGGGCGGTAAGGCGCAGTTCGGTGGCCAGCGCTTCGGCGAGATGGAGGTCTGGGCGCTCCAGGCCTACGGCGCCGCCTACACGCTGCAGGAAATCCTCACCGTGAAGTCGGATGACGTGATCGGCCGGACCAAGGTCTACGAGGCGATCGTCAAGGGTGACGACACCTTCGAGGCCGGCATTCCGGAGAGCTTCAACGTGCTCGTCAAGGAAATGCGCAGCCTCGGCCTCAATGTCGAACTCTCCTCGATCAACGAGGACGACGACGACGGCCTGCAGATCGCGGCGCAATAGGAACGGGGCCGGCCTTCGGGTCGGCCCCGCCCTTTCCGTCCGTACGAAATTCACCCGCTAGGGAATTGTCATGAACGAACTGACCAAATTCACCAACCAGCTCGCCAAGCCGGAAACCTTCGACCAGATCCAGATCGGGATCGCTTCCCCCGAGCGGATCCGCTCGTGGAGCTTTGGCGAGATCAAGAAGCCCGAGACCATCAACTACCGCACGTTCAAGCCCGAACGCGACGGGTTGTTCTGCGCGCGCATCTTCGGCCCGGTGAAGGATTACGAGTGCCTGTGCGGCAAGTACAAGCGCATGAAATACAAGGGCGTCGTCTGCGAGAAGTGCGGCGTCGAAGTGACCGTGACCAAGGTCCGCCGCGAGCGCATGGGCCATATCGAACTGGCTGCGCCGGTCGCGCATATCTGGTTCCTGAAGTCGCTGCCCTCGCGCATCGGCCTGCTGCTCGACATGCAGTTGAAGCAGCTCGAGCGGGTGCTCTATTTCGAGAGCTACATCGTCACCGAGCCGGGCCTGACCCCGCTGGAGAAGTTCCAGCTGATGACCGAGGATGAACTCCTCGACGCGCAGGACGAATATGGCGAGGACGCCTTCACCGCCGATATCGGCGCTGCCGCGGTCAAGACCATGCTCATGGATCTCGATCTCGAGCAGGAGCGCGCCGATCTGCTGCAGGAGCTTGAGACCACCAAGTCCACGCTCAAGCCCAAGAAGATCATCAAGCGCTTGAAGGTCGTCGAGAGCTTCATCGATTCGGGCAACCGTCCCGAGTGGATGATCCTCGAAGTGATCCCCGTGATCCCGCCCGAGCTGCGCCCGCTGGTGCCGCTCGACGGCGGTCGCTTCGCGACCTCGGATCTCAACGATCTGTATCGCCGCGTCATCAACCGCAACAACCGCCTGAAGCGGCTGATCGAGCTGCGCGCGCCGGACATCATCGTCCGCAACGAGAAGCGCATGCTGCAGGAAGCCGTCGATGCGCTGTTCGACAACGGCCGCCGTGGCCGCGTCATCACCGGCGCCAACAAGCGCCCGCTCAAGTCGCTGTCCGACATGCTCAAGGGCAAGCAGGGTCGTTTCCGCCAGAACCTGCTCGGCAAGCGCGTCGACTATTCGGGCCGTTCGGTCATCGTCACCGGTCCGGAACTCAAGCTGCATCAATGTGGCTTGCCCAAGAAGATGGCGCTCGAGCTGTTCAAGCCGTTCATCTACGCCCGCCTCGATGCCAAGGGTCTGTCGATGACCTTGAAGCAGGCGAAGAAGTGGGTCGAGAAGGAGCGCAAGGAAGTCTGGGACATCCTCGACGAAGTCATCCGCGAACACCCGGTTCTCCTGAACCGTGCGCCCACGCTTCACCGTCTCGGCATCCAGGCGTTCGAGCCCGTGCTGATCGAGGGCAAGGCGATCCAGCTTCACCCGCTGGTCTGCTCGGCCTTCAACGCCGATTTCGATGGCGATCAGATGGCCGTCCACGTTCCGCTGAGCCTCGAGGCCCAGCTGGAAGCGCGCGTGCTAATGATGTCGACCAACAACATCCTCTCGCCCGCCAACGGCAAGCCGATCATCGTTCCTTCGCAGGACATGGTGCTGGGTCTCTACTACCTCTCGATGGAGCGGCAGGAGAAGACCCCCGAATTCATCGAAAACGCCGACGGCACCAAGGTCGAGAAGCTGCAGATGTTCTCGGACATGGCCGAAGTGCATCACGCGCTCGAGACGAAAACGGTCACGCTACACACCAAGATCATCGCCCGCGTTCCGCAGGCCGATGAAAAGGGCAATGTGTCGATGACCCGGTTCGAGACCACGCCGGGCCGGATGCTGATCGGCGAATGCCTGCCCAAGAACCACAAGGTTCCCTACGACATCGTCAATCGCCTTCTGACCAAGAAGGAAATCGGCGACGTTATCGATCAGGTCTATCGTCACACCGGTCAGAAGGACACGGTGCTGTTCGCCGACGCCATCATGGTGCTGGGCTTCCGCCACGCGTTCAAGGCCGGCATCTCGTTCGGCAAGGACGACATGATCATCCCCGATTCCAAGATCAAGACGGTCGAGGATACCAAGGATCTGGTTGCCGATTACGAGCAGCAGTATCAGGACGGCCTGATCACCCAGCAAGAGAAGTACAACAAGGTGATCGACGCCTGGAGCCGTTGCGGCGACGTGGTGGCCGAAGCCATGATGGAGGAAATCCGCTCGCAGCCGATCGGCGACGATGGCAAGCAGGCGCAGATCAACTCGATCTACATGATGAGCCACTCCGGTGCGCGTGGTTCGCCAGCGCAGATGAAGCAGCTCGCCGGTATGCGCGGGCTGATGGCCAAGCCTTCGGGCGAGATCATCGAGAACCCGATCATCTCGAACTTCAAGGAAGGCCTGAACGTCCTCGAGTACTTCAACTCCACCCACGGCGCCCGCAAGGGTCTCGCGGATACGGCGTTGAAGACGGCGAACTCGGGCTATCTCACCCGCCGCCTCGTCGACGTGTCGCAGGATTGCGTCATCGTCGAAGAGGATTGCAAGACGCAGAACGCGTTGGATATGCGCGCCATCGTCCAGGGCGGTTCGGTCATCGCCTCGCTCGGCGAACGTATTCTGGGCCGGACCATCGCCGAGGACATCGTCAACGCCGCCACCGGTGAAGTGATCGTCAAGGCCGGCACGCTGCTCGACGAGCCGATGGTGAAGGAAATCGAGGCCGCCGAAACGCAGGTCGCCAAGATCCGTTCGCCGCTGGTCTGCGAAGCCGATCAGGGCGTCTGCGGCAAGTGCTACGGGCGCGATCTCGCCCGCGGTACGCCGGTCAACATCGGCGAGGCCGTCGGCGTCATCGCGGCGCAGTCGATCGGCGAGCCGGGCACCCAGCTGACGATGCGGACGTTCCACATCGGCGGTGCCGCCCAGCTTAACGAGACCAGCCATCTGGAATCGATTTCTTCGGGCAACATCGTCTATCGCGACATGCCGACCATCGTCGACAAGAAGGGTCGCATCCTCAGCCTTGCACGCAATGGCGAGCTGGCGGTGATCGATGCCGAAGGTCGCGAGCGCGAAATCCACAAGGTGCCCTATGGTACCGTGCTGATGCACAAGGATGGCGACAAGGTGACCGAAGGCGATCGTCTGGCAGAATGGGATCCGTTCTCGCTGCCGATCATCACCGAGCAGAGCGGCGTGGTCCGCTTCCAGGATCTGGTCGAAGGCACGACCCTGGAAGAGCGCGTCGACGATGCCACTGGCATCGCCCAGCGCGTGGTCACCGAGAACCGCGCCACCGGTCGCAAGCGCAACGAGGACCTTCGTCCGCGGCTGACGCTGCTCAACGAAGCGGGCGACGAAACCGAGGCGGCGCGCTACATGCTCGCCCCGGGCACCACGATGTCGGTCGAGGATGGCCAGCGGGTCGATGCGGGTGACATTCTCGCTCGTGCCAGCCGCGAAGCTGCCAAGACCCGCGACATCACCGGCGGTCTGCCGCGGGTCGCGGAACTGTTCGAGGCGCGTCTGCCCAAGGACATTTCGGTCATCGCCAAGATTTCGGGCAGGATTGAATTCGTTCGCGAGTACAAGGCCAAGCGCAAGATCGCGATCGTCCCGGAAGAGGGCGCACCGGTGGAATATCTGGTCCCCAAGACCAAGGTGATCGACGTCCAGGAAGGCGATTTCGTCAAGAAGGGCGACACGCTCATCTCTGGCTCGCCCAATCCGCACGACATTCTCGAGGTCATGGGCGTCGAGGCGTTGTCCGAATACATGGTCAACGAAATCCAGGAAGTCTACCGATTGCAGGGCGTTAAGATCAACGACAAGCACATCGAGGTGATCGTTCGCCAGATGCTGCAGAAGGTCGAGATCACCGATGGCGGCGACACCACGCTGCTGCCGGGCGAGCAGGTCGATCTGGAGGAAATGAACGAGGCCAATGCGAAGCTGACGCGGAGTAAGAAGAAGGCCGCCGGCGTTCCGATCCTGCTGGGCATCACCAAGGCGTCGCTGCAGACCCGCAGCTTCATCTCGGCGGCGTCCTTCCAGGAAACGACCCGCGTCCTTACCCAGGCTTCGGTCGAGGGCAAGAAGGACACGCTGATCGGTCTCAAGGAGAACGTGATCGTGGGTCGTCTCATTCCCGCGGGTACCGGTGCGGGCATGAACCGCATGCGGGTCACCGCCTCGGGGCGCGATGTCGCGCTGCGGGCGCAGTGGAAGAAGGCGCAGGATGCGATCATCGCTGCCCAGACCGCCGAGGAAGAGCGCAAGGCCGAACTGGCGCAAGGGGCGGAGGCCGCAACCGGCGATTCTCCTCTCGCCGCGATGGAAGGCGAGGCGCATGGTACCGATGCCGATGCCGGCGACTATCTGAAGGACGGTGAAACCGAGAGCTGATAGCTTTCGGCCCAACCGCAAGGATCGACCCCGCCGGAGCCTGGCTCCGGCGGGGTTTTTCTTTGGGCTTGGACCGGCCATGCGGCCGGCAGTCCGGCAGTCTGCCGAACGGGTCCGCACTGGCAGCGGGATATTCGTGTGCCCGATAAGGGGTTGCAGGGCAGGGGTCCCGCCCGTTAACAAAAGGCAGGGCGCCGCATCGACGCTCTGGCCTCCGCTTCACCCTTCGTTCTGGTTGCGGCGATCTTCTCGATCGGTTTCCTCTTCGCGACCTTCAGTGACGATATGCCCCCGACGCTGCTCACCCTCTGGGCGCTCGGCGCGCTGTTGATCCTCGGTATGCGCGTTGCTGTCCTGCGGCGAATAGCCGAGAACGAGACCGATCCGCTGCGCTCCCGTCGCGGCTTCAGGTTGGTCCAGGTGCTCATCTCAGGCAGCAGCCTGACTTGGGCATTCGGTATTCCGATGTTCGCCTATTACGGTTCGGGCCTCGAACTGACCGTCCTGGCATTGGTGGGAACCTCGATGTTCGTCGGGGTCTTGCTGATGAACCGCGCCATCCCGGTCGCGGCGCTGTTCCACACGACAATGCTGGCGGCGGGGCTGCTCGTCGCAGCCTGGCTGATAGCGCGGTGGGACGCCTGGCCAGTGCTACTTCTGATCCTGGTATATGCCGCCGTGCTGATGCGCTCGGTGCTGGCTCACGACCGGGCCTTCGTTCGAACCGCCATTGCCGAACTCGAACGTACCGAGAGCGAGGCGACCGTGCGGATGCTGCTCAGCGAATACGAGGTTCAGGCGAGCGACTGGCTGTGGACCGTCGGACCGAAGGGCAATCTGCGCGAAGTATCCGATCGGCTCGCACAGGCCTTCGGCAGGCCTGCAGCAGAGCTCGAAGGACAGCCGTTCATCGATCAAATCGGCAACGGGGAAAGGCGTGACCTGCTCGCCGATGCGCTCGCGCAGCGGCAGGCGTTTCGCGACAAGCTGGTTAGAATCGAACTCGACGGGGAAATCCGTTTCTGGCGCCTGTCCGCCCGGCCACGGATCGATGGCAGGATGACGGGAGTGGCGCGCGACGTCACCGACACACAGATCATCGAGGAACGCGTCAGCTACATGGCGCATTTCGACAGCCTGACCGGGCTTGCGAACCGCTACATGTTCAACGAGCGGCTGCGCGATGCTCTGGCGCAGCATGGCAGCAATTCGACGCGGGTCGCGCTTTTCTATCTCGATCTCGACGACTTCAAAGGCATCAACGACACCCAGGGCCACATGTTCGGCGACCGGCTTTTACGCGAGGTCGGTGCGCGGCTGGAGCAGGATGTGCGCTGCGAAGACCTAGTCGCCCGGCTGGGCGGGGATGAGTTCGCCGTGATCGTCGTGACCAATTCTGGCGACGGCATGTTGATCGAGCGCGCGCACCGCTTCCTGGCGATCCTGCGCGAGCCGTTCGAGATCGACGGCCAGACGGTGATCTCGACCGCCAGCGTGGGCGTGGCGCGATGCAGCAAAAAGCCATGCGAAGCCGATGAACTCATGCGCCGTGCCGACCTGGCCCTGCATGCCGCCAAGGCCAAGGGGCGCGATCAGGTCGCGCTTTTCGACAGAGGGCTCGACCGCGAAATGCAGGAGCGCCGACGGATCGAGCATGAGCTGCGCGAAGCGATCAAGAACGACGAATTGCGGGTGCACTACCAGCCGGTCATCGATCTCGATAATGGCGCCACGGTTGCTTACGAAGCGCTGGTGCGCTGGGAACATCCGCAACGCGGCATGCTCGCGCCGCTGCAGTTCCTGACGGTCGCCGAGAACACCGGGCTGATCATTCCGCTGGGCGATTGGGTCATCCGACGCGCGCTCAACGAGATGGCGAAATGGGACGGCGATTTCCGGGTCGCAATCAATCTTTCGCCCAGCCAGATACGCTCGGCCCATCTCCTGAACTCGGTCACCGATGCACTGGCGGAATCGGGGATGGACCCCTGCCGGGTCGAGTTCGAGATCACCGAGCATGTGATCCTCGAGCACAATGACGTGGCACTGGCGACGCTGATGAAGCTGCGCGAAATGGGGATGAGCATCGCGCTCGACGATTTCGGCACCGGCTATTCCTCGCTCAGCTATTTGCGCCGTTTCCCGCTCGACCGGATCAAGATCGATCGCGAATTCGTCAAGGGTCTGGGCGACAGCGTGTCTGCGCGGGCGATCGTCTCCGCGATCACAAGGCTCGCCGATGCGATGGGGATCCCGACGACCGCGGAGGGCGTCGAACTGCCCGATCAGCTCGATCTGCTGCGCAAACTGGGCTGCAACGAGGCGCAGGGCTACCTTATTCAGGAACCGGTGGCGGCTATCCGGCTCGGAGACCCGCTTGACGAGGCGAACCGCATGCCCGAGCTATACGGGAGCGTGCTCGATTACCGCAAGGCGCGGCAGACCGCATTGGCACGGCGCCGAAAGCGCTCGGCCTAGCGAACCTCGCGCCAGCTTCCCGATCAGGCATGGAAGCCCTCTCGCTATCGGCTCGCCTGCGCGCTATCCGCGCTAGCCATGACAACCGTAACCCGCTTTGCCCCCTCGCCGACCGGCCGCCTCCATGTCGGCAATATCCGCACCGCGCTGCACAATTGGATGCTGGCGCGAAAGGCCGGGGGGCGCTTCCTGCTGCGGATCGACGACACCGATCCCGAGCGCAGCCGCGAAGAGTATGTCGAGGCGATCCGCGAGGACCTTGCATGGCTCGGCCTGCAACCCGATGGCGAAGAGCGCCAGTCCGCGCGGCTGTCGATCTACGAAGCCGCTTTCGAACGGCTGCGGCAGGCGGGCCGGGTCTACCACGCCTATGAAACCGCGCAGGAACTCGATCTCAAGCGCAAGATCCAGCTCGGGCGCGGGTTGCCGCCGGTCTACGACCGCGCGGCGCTCGAATTGAGCGACCAGCAGCGGGCCGAGAACGAGGCCAAGGGCATCGCGCCGCACTGGCGCTTCCGCCTCGATCATTCCGCCCCCATCGAATGGGACGACGGGGTCCGGGGGAAGCAGAAATTCGATCCCGCACAGCTTTCCGATCCGGTCATCCGGCGCGCCGACGGCTCGTGGCTGTACATGCTGCCGAGCGCGGTGGACGATATCGAGATGGGCGTCACCCAGGTGCTAAGGGGCGAGGATCACGTCTCCAACACGGCGGTGCAGATCCAGATGTTCACCGCACTGCATGCCGCAGGAATGGCGTCCGCCGGCTCAGCCGCAAGCCTTCCGCATCCGGCCTTCGCGCATGAGGCGCTGCTGGTCGGCAAGGAGGGTAAGCTGTCCAAGCGGCTGGGATCGCTCGGCTGCGATGCGTTTAGCGAGCGAGGCGTCGAACCCCACGCGCTCATTGCATTGCTGGCACGGTTGGGCACTTCGCTCCCGGTCGAACCGATCGCCGACCGGGGGGCGCTGCTCGAGAGCTTCGATCTGAGCACATTCGGCCGCGCTCCTGCCCGTTTCGACGATGCCGATCTCGATCGGGTCAACACCGCGATCATCCACCAGATGCCTTATGCCCAGATCGCCGATCGTCTCCCGGAAGGGATCGACGAGGCGGGTTGGCACGCGATTCGTCCAAACCTGGAAACCGTGGCTCAAGCGGGGGATTGGTGGCAGCTGGTCACCGGGCCCATCGAGCCATGCGACTTCTCGAAGGAGGACCAGGCGTTTCTCGCTCAGGCGGCCTCGGCGCTCGAATGGAACGACGATCCCTGGCTCGCGCTGACTGCGCAGCTCAAGGAGAGCACCGGACGCAAGGGCAAGCAGCTGTTCCTGCCGCTGCGGCTGGCGCTCACCGGCAAGAGCCACGGCCCCGACATGGGCGAATTGCTGCCGCTGATCGGCGAGGCCGAAGCGAGAGCGAGACTGGAGCGCGCTGCGCGAGGATAGGCCTGCCGTTCAGGCGTGACCGTCAGCCCTGGTACTTTTGCAGCTCGTTACCGGTGAGCGTGACGACGTGGAGCAGATTGGTCGAGCCGGGGGTGCCGAAGGGAACCCCCGCGAGCACGATCAGCTTGTCCCCGCCGCTGGCGAAACCGTGGCGCAGCGCCATGCGCTTGCCCTTGGCGATCATCTCCTCGAAGCTGCCGATATCGCGGGTGACGACCGCATGGGCGCCCCACAACAGGCCGACCCGCCGCGCGGTTTCGTACGACGGCGTGAGCACCATCATCGGTACCGAGGGCCGTTCGCGGGCGACGCGGCGTGCGGTCGAACCCGAGCCGGTGAAAACAGTGATC
Organism: Erythrobacter sp. QSSC1-22B; assembly: GCF_001678665.1. Classification (GTDB taxonomy): domain Bacteria; phylum Pseudomonadota; class Alphaproteobacteria; order Sphingomonadales; family Sphingomonadaceae; genus Qipengyuania. Next base: position 35,477 of record NZ_LZRP01000002.1, on the reverse strand, counting down.
GCCTTGATCGCGACCGTATCGGCCACCGTCATGCAGGAATGCGCCAGCGCATCGGCGGTGGTCCGGTCGGGTGGCGTATCGAGGAAGCGCACCCGCTCGATATAGCCTTCGTCGCGTTCGACCTGGACTGCGATGCGGTGCATGATCGTCACGGCTTCCTCGGGCCAATCGCCCGCTGCGGTTTCCGCCGAGAGCATTACCGCATCGGCGCCGTCATAGACCGCATTGGCCACGTCGGAGACCTCGGCGCGGGTCGGGGCGGGGCTTTCGATCATCGATTCGAGCATCTGCGTCGCTACGATCACCGGCTTGCCCACCAGCCGCGCGGTGTTGACGATCCGCTTCTGCAGCGGCGGCACTTCCTGCGGTTCGAGTTCAACCCCGAGATCGCCGCGCGCCACCATGATCCCGTCGGAGAGTTCGACGATCTCGTCGAGCCGCCGGATCGCCATCGGCTTCTCGATCTTGGCGCAGAGGGCCGCTTTGCCGCCGATCAGCTTGCGTGCCTCGGCAATGTCCTCGGGCCGCTGGACGAAGCTCAGCCCGATCCAGTCGACCCCTTGCGCCAGCGCGAAGGCGAGGTCCCGGCGATCCTTTTCGGTCAGCGCGGGGATGGGGATCTCGGCATCGGGGACGTTGACGCCCTTGCGATCCGAGATAACCCCGCCGACCTCGGCCGAACAGAGGATTTCGTCCTCGCCGGCGCGGATCACCCTGAGGCGGATCTTGCCGTCGTTGATCAGCAATCGCTGGCCTTTTTCCAGCAGGCCGAACAATTCGGGATGGGGCAGTTCGACCCGCGTCTCGTCACCCGGTGTCGGATCGCGATCGAGCGTGAAGTGCCCCGAATGGCGGATGACCGCCTTGCCGTCCTTGAATTTGCCGACCCGCAATTTGGGCCCCTGCAAATCCGCGAAGATCGGGATCGGGCGACCGAACTGCTTTTCCAGCGCGCGGATGTTGCGGATGGCTTCGGCGTGGGTCTCGTGCTCGCCATGGCTCATGTTGACGCGGAAGGCGTCGGCACCGGCCTCGAACAGCCGACGCATCACATCGGGGTCGCAGCAGGCGGGGCCGAGAGTGGCGAGGATCTTGACCTTGCGGCCGCGGGGATCGAATTTTTTCATGGCTGCCGCTATGACAGGCCTCTGTTGCAACTCAAGGATGAAGCCGCGCCATGACCACGAATGCCGATCCGCTCGATGAATTGCCCGACGATGTCGCTGCTGCCGCGTTCCGGCGACTGGTGCGGCATCTGCAGCATCGCCACGATGCCCAGAACATCGATCTGATGGGGCTCTCGGGGTTCTGCCGCAACTGTCTGGCCGACTGGATCCGCGATGCGGGCTACGCTGGCGACAAGGCTGATGCGCGCGCGCTCATCCACGGCATGCCGATGGAAGAGAGGAAAGCCACCCGCCAGACTCCTGCGACCGAAGAGCAATTGCAGCGGATGAAAGACAGCGTGGCGAAGAATCGCGTGGAATAGCGCGCCACCACCTTCACCGGCGCGACGCGGTCGGCTAGCAGGCCCGCAACCGATTCTCATTTCCATTGGAGCATTCACACATGGCCGAAGCCACCGACGACCGCCTGCGCCTGCTGATCGAGCGGGTCGAACGCCTCGAGGAAGAAAAGAAGGGCATCGCCGACGACATCCGCGATGTTTATGCCGAATCCAAGGCGGTCGGCTACGACCCCAAGATCATGCGCCAGGTCGTCCGGCTGCGGAAGATGAAGCCCGACGACCGCTCCGAGCAGGAAACCATTCTCGAGACCTACAAGGCCGCTCTCGGCATGGGCTGATGGTGGCGGGTACCGCTTGATCGCGGCCTTTTTCCACCTTAGCAACTGGGCGTAAGCCACAGCGATCGCGATCGTTCGATGGCGCGCGGTGAGGCAAGAGGAGACAAGTCATGGCAGGCCCCTGGAAAGATGCGCGCGGGATTATCGTGACGACCACGCACACGATCGAAGGCCGTCCGATCCGGGAATATCTCGGGATCGTGACCGGCGAGGTGATCGTGGGCGCAAACCTGTTTCGCGACCTGTTCGCCAATATCCGCGACATCGTCGGCGGGCGTTCGGGCAGTTACGAGCGCATCCTGGGCGAGGCGCGCGAGAAGGCGATTCAGGAATTGCAGGCCGAATGCGGCAGCCGCGGCGGCAATGCGGTGGTCGGGATCGATCTCGATTACGAGGTGATCGGGCAAAAGGGATCCATGCTGATGGTCAGCGCCAGCGGCACCGCCGTGCGGATCTGATCAGCGCGTCAGGCCCATTCCGACCAGAACCAGAGCCATGATCGCGCCATTATGGAGCGCATGCAACAGGATGGCTGCCCACAGGCCGTAATGCACGCGCAGATAGCCCAGGATCGACCCCGTCACGAATTGCGGGAACACCATTGGCAGCAGTATATAAAGACTGCCCTGATCGTAGTTGAACAGGTGGATGCAGGCGAAAGCCGCGGTGCTGACCCAGAACAACAGCGGGAAGACCCGGGCGAACCAGCCCATTGCGTCGTGTCTCCACCAGCGCCACAGGATCAGCAGCACAAGGACCGGGATCACCACCGCGCCAGCCAGAGCGAACATTGCCCGTGAAGGAGCGGCCAGCGATACCAGCGCGGCCAAGCCAAAAATTCCCGCTGCCAGGACCAACAGTGCGAACACGTGACCCGGTCGGCCCGAGAGCCAGCTTCGGAAGGCGATCTCTTCGAGCAGCGGCGCACCGATCACGACCAGCGCCACGATAGCGAGCGAAATATCGATGTTCTCTAGCGCGGTCGCCGGCAGGTCGATCCCGGCAGCGACCACGATCGCGGCCACCGCCATCAGGACCGCCATCATCGCCAAATCGAGCCCCAGCATCCGCATCACGGCGCGCAGGCCCACGCGGCTCGGCGGCCGAGCGCGCGCCGGCAACCGGGGGTGCTTGAGGAAGGCGGCAAAGCGCCGCCATTCCTCGCGGGCGGAATTCGCCTCGCCAAGGCTTGTCGTCTCGCTGGTCATGAGGCTATTGCGACCTTCTGATCCCTCCCACAATTATCAAGCGATACCCATGGCAGGCCATTCCAAATTCAAGAACATCATGCACCGCAAGGGTGCGCAGGACAAGAAACGGTCCAACCTCTTTTCCAAGCTCAGCCGCGAAATCACCGTGGCGGCCAAGATGGGGACGCCCGATCCGGATATGAACCCGCGGCTGCGGCTGGCGGTGAACGCCGCCAAGTCGCAGTCCATGCCCAAGGACAATATCCAGCGGGCGATCGACAAGGCCAGCGGCAGCGACGAAGCCAATTACGAGGAAGTGCGCTACGAAGGCTACGGCCCGGGTGGTAGCGCGATCATCGTCGAGGCGCTTACCGACAATCGCAACCGCACCGCGACCTCGGTCCGCACCGCCTTCAGCAAGCATGGTGGCAATCTGGGTACCGAAGGCAGCGTCCAGCACGGGTTCGAACGGCTCGGCTACATCTTTTATCCTGCCGATGCCGGGGGCGAAGAGAAGGTCCTCGAGGCGGCGATGGAAGCGGGAGCCGAAGACATCGCCTCGAACGAGGACGGCCACGAGATCTGGACCGCGGCGGAGGATCTCCACCAGGTCGCCACCGATCTCGAGCAGGCGCTGGGCGAGGCCGAGACGGTCAAGCTCGCCTGGAAACCCAGCCTCACCGTCGACATGGACGAGAAGAGCGCAGGCACGCTGCTCAAGCTGATCGACGCGCTCGACGACGACGACGATGTCCAGACGGTGTGGGGCAATTACGACATTTCCGACGAGGTGATGGAAAAGCTCGAGGGCTAATCCGGGCGCCTTTCGGACCTGCCGGACCTGGCTTCGACCTGCAGGGGTCGTGGCCTTCGATGACAACGATGCTGCAATCGGGCCGGCATCCCCGCGCAAGCAGAGAGGCACCATGATCATACTCGGTCTCGACCCCTCTTTGTCCTGCACTGGCTGGGGGCTGATCCGGACCGAGGGTTCGCAGCTGGTCCATCTCGCCAACGGGCAGGTAAAGACCGATTCCAAAGCGCCCATGGCTGACCGACTGGCGCAGCTTTATCGCGAGATCGAAGTGGTGATCGCCGCGCATCGCCCCGACCGCGCCGCGGCGGAGGAGGTTTTCGTCAACAAGAACCCGCAATCCACCCTCAAGCTGGCGCAGGCGCGCGGCTGTGTGCTGGCGGCATGCGGGGCTGCGGGGCTTTCGGTCGGCGAACATGCCGCGCGGGCGGTGAAGAAATCAGTGGTCGGCACCGGCGCGGCGGAAAAAACGCAGGTTCAGGCGATGCTCAAGATCCTGCTGCCAGGCGCAGCGATCGCGGGCGCCGATGCCGCCGATGCGCTGGCGGTGGCGATCGCCGATGCACATTTGACCAGACCCAGCTGACGGAGTTTCGATGACCATCCACCTCTACGGCATTCCCAATTGCGACACGGTGAAAAAGGCGCGCAGATATCTCGAGGCGCGCGGGCTCGACCATGTCTTCCACGATTTCAAGAAGGAGGGCGCCGACCCCGAACAGCTCGCCCGCTGGATCGAGGCCGAGGGTGTCGATACGGTGCTCAACCGTCGCGGGACCACCTTTCGCAAGCTCGACGATGCCGACAAGGCCGATATCGATGCGGCCAGGGCCGTCACACTGCTGCAATCCCAGCCGAGCATGATCAAGCGCCCGGTGGTGGAGCATGCAGCTGGCCTGCTGGTCGGGTTCAAGGAGGATGAATGGGACGCCGCTTTCTGATCGCCGCTGCCGCGGCGCTCGCCGCGCTGGCAGCGCCGCCGCTGGTTGCGCAACCGGCGGGCGAGGGCATGCTCGTCATCGCCCATCGCGGCGCGAGCGGGGAGCGTCCCGAACATACGCTCGCCGCCTATGAACGCGCCATCGATGCGGGCGCGGATTACATCGAACCCGATCTGGTCGCGACCAGCGATCTGGTGCTGGTCGCGCGGCACGAGAACGAGCTTTCCGACACCACCGATGTCGCCTCGCGCGAGGAATTCGAGGATCGCCGCCGCAGCAAGGAGATCGACGGCCAGCTGGTTTCGGGCTGGTTCGCGGAGGATTTCACGCTGGCCGAGCTGCGCACGCTGCGGGTGGTCGAGCGGCTGCCATCGGTGCGCCCCGGCAATGTCGGTTATGACACGCTCTACCAGATCCCGACCTTCGCCGAGATCGTGCGGCTGGTGCGCGCCAAGGAGGCCGAGACGGGTCGGACCATCGGGATTTATCCCGAGCTCAAGCACCCCAATTTCCTGCTCCAGTACGAAGGTATCGACACCGTCGACCTGCTGGTGCTCGCGCTGCGCGAAGCGGGTTACGCAGGTGCCGATGCGCCGGTGTTCCTGCAGAGCTTCGAGATCGCCCCGCTCAAGCGGCTGGCACAGCGCACCGATTTCCGGCTGATCCAGCTGGTGGCGCCCGAAGGCGGACCGGCGGACGAGCCCGCGATGCGCTATTCCGAGATGCTCACGCCCACGGGCCTCGCCGAGATCGCGACCTATGCCGACGGGATCGGCGCGGCGATCCCGCTGCTGCTGGCGCCCGATGGCAGCGCGACTCCGGTGGTGGCGGATGCCAAGGCGGCAGGGCTGGCGGTCCATGCCTGGACGCTGCGCAAGGAGAACGTATTCCTCCCCGCTCCCCTGCGCCTCGGCACGAACGAAGGCACCATCGGCTGCGATGCGACGCTCTACGCGATGCTCGCGGCGGCTGGGATCGACGGGGTCTTCGCCGACGATCCCGCGCGCGCGCTCGACTGGCGCGGCGGGGCTGCGCAGCCGGGCTGCGCTATGCCGGGCGGCGCGCGGTGAGGATGTAGTTGAGCGCCATGTCCTCGGACAGGTGCAGCCCTTTGTCGGGGCGGAAGCCGATCCCGCTGGTCGTGACCACCTCCAGCCCGGCGGCGCGCAGCAGCGGCTCCAGCTCGTCGGGGGTGATGAAATCGTCCCAGTGATGCGTCCCGCGCGGGACCATTCCCAGCCGCTCCGCCCCCTCGACCAGCAGCACGCGCGACTGCGCGGTGCGGTTCGGGGTGGACAGGACCAGCAGCCCGCCGGGTGCCAGCCTTGCCACCAGATCGGCAATGAAACCGGGTTTGTCGGCGACATGTTCGAGCACTTCGAGACAGGTCACCAGATCGAACTGCCCCAGATCGAGCTGCGCGAGCTCCCCCGCCAGATAGCGGATATCGAGCCCCGAGCCATCGGCGTGGAGCGCCGCCGCCTGCACGTTCTCGGGCGCGGCATCAACGCCCGTCACCGTGGCGCCAAGCCGGGCCAGCGGTTCGCACAGCAGGCCCGCGCCGCAGCCGACATCGAGCGCGCTTTTGCCCGCCAGCGGTTGTCGGCCGCGGACATCGCCGCCCCAGTGCAGGTCGATCCCGTCGCGGATGAAGCGCAACCGCACCGGATTGAGCCGGTGGAGCATCGCCGAACTGCCCTTGGGATTCCACCAGTCGGCGGCTAGCCGACCGAAATGCGCCGCCTCTTCGGGGCGGATGGTTGCCGCGCCGATAGGATTGCTTCGCGTCCGCGCTGTTGCATCGCTCATGCGCGATCCGTAACAGCGCGCATCGAAGCTTACCAGCAAGAGGTGCGCGCTTGGCACGGATCGTGATGAAATTCGGCGGCACATCGATGGCGGGGACCGAGCGGATCCGCCGGGTCGCCAATATCGTGCGCAAGCAGGCCGCGGGCGGCAATCAGGTCGCGGTGGTCGTCTCCGCCATGGCGGGCGAGACCGACCGGCTGATCAATTTCTGCCGCGAGGCCAACGCGCTCTACGACGCAGCGGAATACGATGTCGTGGTCGCCAGCGGCGAACAGGTCACCGCCGGGCTGCTGGCGCTGACGCTGCAGTCGATCGGCTGCCCGGCGCGCAGCTGGCTGGGCTGGCAATTGCCGCTCAAGACGATCGAGAGCCATGCCAGCGCGCGGGTCGAGAGCATCGACGGCGAGGGGCTGATCGCGGCGATGGAGCGCGGCGAGATCGCGGTCATTCCCGGTTTTCAGGGGGTTTCCGACCTCAACCGCATCACCACCATGGGACGCGGCGGGTCGGACACTTCGGCGGTGGCGGTGGCCGCGGCGGTCCATGCCGATCGCTGCGACATCTATACCGATGTCGACGGCGTCTACACCACCGACCCGCGGATCGTCGCCAAGGCGCGCAAGCTGCGCGCGGTGACCTATGAGGAAATGCTCGAGCTGGCGAGCGTCGGGGCCAAGGTGCTCCAGACCCGTTCGGTCGGGCTGGCGATGAAGGAGAATGTCCGCGTCCAGGTGCTCTCCAGCTTCGTCGACGACGATGCTGCCTCGGCCGACGATTACCCCGGGACGATGATCGTCTCCGAGGAGGAAATGAACGCATTGGTGGAGAAGGGCGAAATGGAACGCCAGCACGTGACCGGGATCGCGCACGACAAGAACGAAGCCAAGATCATCCTGACCCGCGTCCCCGACCGGCCCGGCTCGGTGGCGCATATCTTCGACCCGCTGGCCAAGGCGAGCATCAATGTCGACATGATCATCCAGAACGTCGGCCGCGACAAGGGCGAGACCGATGTCACCTTCACCGTGCCGCAGTCCGATCTGGCGCGCGCGCAGGCGCTGCTCGAGGACCGCCGCGAGGAGATCGGCTTCAACCGCATCATCACCGATAGCAAGATCGCCAAGATCTCGGTCGTCGGGGTGGGCATGAAGAGCCACGCGGGCGTTGCCGCGACGATGTTCCGCTCGCTTGCCGACCGCGGGATCAACATCCAGGCGATCACCACCAGCGAGATCAAGGTCAGCGTGATGATCGACGAGGACGAGACCGAACTCGCGGTGCGCGTCCTGCACACCGCCTACGGGCTGGATGCGCCGGACGAGGCGGCTTGAGGGCGACACGGTGAGCTTTACCGCGAAAATCCTCCTGCTGGGCTCGGGCGAGCTGGGGCGTGAATTCGTAATCTCGGCCAAGCGGCTGGGCGCTTATGTGATCGCCTGCGACGCCTACGACCACGCGCCCGCGATGCAGATGGCCGATGCGCGCGAGGTGTTCTCGATGCTCGACGGCGTGAAGCTGCGCGAGGCGGTCGAGCGCCACCGGCCCGACTATATCGTCCCCGAATTGGAGGCGATCCGCACCGAGGTGCTCGCCGAGCTCGAGGCCGAGGGCTTCACCGTGGTGCCATCGGCGCGCGCCGCGCAGCTGACGATGAACCGCGATGCGATCCGCGATCTCGCTGCGCAGGAGCTGGGGCTGGAAACCTCGCGCTATCGCTACGCCGTGAACCTCGACGAAGTCCGCGCGGCGGCGGAGCATGCGGGCTTTCCGTGCGTGATCAAGCCGGTGATGTCCTCCTCGGGCAAGGGCCAGACCACGGTGCAGGACGCGGCCGGGCTCGAAGCGGCGTGGGAGTATGCGGTCGCAAACATGCGCGGCGATCGGGCGCGGGTGATCGTCGAGCAATTCGTCGATCTCGATTACGAGATCACGCTGCTGACGGTCCGTCACAAGGACGGCACGACCTTCTGCCCGCCGATCGGCCACCGCCAGGAACGCGGCGATTATCGCGAGAGCTGGCAGCCCGCGCCGATGGCGGATGCGGCGATCGGCCGCGCGCAGGAGATGGCGCGCACGGTGGTCGAGGATCTGGGCGGCTACGGGCTCTACGGGGTCGAATTCTTCGTCAAGGGCGAGGAGGTGATCTTCTCCGAGCTCTCGCCGCGCCCGCACGACACCGGCATGGTCACGCTGCTCAGCCAGAACCTCTCAGAATTCGATCTCCACGCGCGCGCGGTGATGGGGCTGCCGATCCCCGAACCGATCCGCGCGCGGCCCGCCGCCTCGGCGGTCATCCTCGCCGATCGCGACAGCGCGATGCTGCGCTACAGCGGGCTGGCCGAGGCGATGGCCGAGGGCGCCGATATCCGCATCTTCGGCAAGCCCGAGGCGCGGCCCTATCGCCGGATGGGGGTGGCGCTGGCGACCGGCGCGGACACCGATGCGGCACGTGCGGCTGCGCGCAAGGCGGCGGAGATGGTGCAGATTCACTACGATTGAGGGATTGGGGTTGGGATGTGGGGCCGGCTCCCTATCCGTTCGCCTCGAGCGCAGTCGAGAGGTGGGTGCGGGTGTCTCGACTTCGCTCGACACGAACGGGGTGGGCGGGGCGCTCCCCTGTTCGTCATTGCGAGGAGCCGCAGTCTCCGCGGCAATCCACGGCGCCGTTCCGTGGATTGGTTGGCCTCCGGCCGCCTACGGCACCGCTTCGCTTGCAATGTCGAGATTTGGGGAATGCGTGTTCGCACTCCCGCGCCCCGGCGCTTGCGAGCACAGGCGTGCCGCACTAGGGCCGTGGCCATGAACGATTATCCCAGAACCGCCCGCTTGATGCAGCGCGGCGCAGAATTTCTCGGCACCAAATACGCGATCATGTGCGGCGCGATGAGCTGGGTGTCCGAGCGCAATCTCGTGGCTGCCATCTCGAACGCCGGCGGCTTCGGCGTGATCGCCTGCGGTGCGATGACCCCCGAGCTGCTCGACACCGAGATCGCCGAAACCAAAAAGCGTACCGACAAGCCCTTCGGCGTCAACCTCATCACCATGCACCCCGGGCTGCTCGACCTGATCGAGGTCTGCGAGCGCCACGGGGTGGGCCATATCGTGCTGGCGGGCGGGATCCCGCCCAAGGGCAGCGTCGAGGCGATCAAGGGGGGCAAGAACCCCGCCAAGGTCATCGTCTTCGCGCCGACGCTGGCGCTGGCGAAGAAGCTGCTGCGCTCGGGCGGCGATGCGCTGGTGATCGAGGGGATGGAGGCGGGCGGCCATATCGGCCCGGTCTCGACCAGCGTGCTGGCGCAGGAAATGCTCCCCGAGCTTGCGGAGGACCATGTCGTCTTCGTCGCCGGTGGGATCGGACGCGGGCAGGCGATCGCGGGCTATCTCGAGATGGGCGCCGCCGGGGTCCAGCTCGGCACGCGGTTTTCCTGCGCCACCGAGAGCATTGCGCACCCCGATTTCAAGAAGGCCTACTTTCGCGCCAATGCGCGCGATGCGGTCGCCAGCGTCCAGCTCGATCCGCGGCTGCCGGTGATCCCGGTGCGCGCGCTCAAGAACAAGGGCGGCGAGGCCTTCACCGAGAAGCAGCGCGAGGTCGCCGCCACGCTCGACCGCGAGGAAATCGCAATGGGCGAGGCGCAATTGCAGATCGAGCATTACTGGGCGGGCGCCTTGCGCCGCGCGGTCATCGATGGCGATATCGAGAACGGCAGCCTGATGGCGGGCCAGTCGGTCGGGATGCTCAAGGAAGAGGAACCGGTGGCCGAGATCATGGCCAAGCTGATGGCGCAGAGCGAAAGTGCCCTGAGCCGGAGATAGTCGCCGACGCCGAGAACGGAACGAGGAGAGAGACGATGTGCAAGGACGGTGAATTCGACGGGCACAGGTTGCCGCGCTTCAACCGGCGGCAGTTCGCCGTGTTGAGCGGTTCCGCGGCGCTGGCCGCCTGCACCGGGGTCAATGGCGCGGTCGGCGATGCGGCACTGGGCGGCAGCGGGCTGACCGAGAGTTCGGTGGTTATCCAGACCCCCGATGGCCAGGCCGACGCTTTCTTCGTCCACCCCGCGAGCGGTCGCCATCCGGCGGTGGTGGTCTGGCCGGATATCGCTGGACTGCGCGACGCCTTCCGGATGATGGCGCGGCGGCTGGCCGAGCGCGGCTATGCGGTGCTGGTGATCAACCCCTATTACCGCGATGTCGCGGGCGAACAGTTCGAGGATTTCGCCGCTTTCCGCGCCGGCGGCGGGTTCGGCAAGGTCGGCCCGTGGCGCGGCAAGCTCACCGCCGAGCCGATTATGCGCGATGCCCGCGCGCTCGTTGGCTGGCTCGACCAGCAACCGAGCGTCGATACCGCGCGCGGTATCGGCACGCAGGGCTATTGCATGGGCGGGCCCTTCACCGTCTGGACCGCAGCCGCAGTGCCCTCGCGGGTCGCGGCGGCCGCGAGCTTCCATGGTGGCGGTCTGGTCGTCGAGGACAATCCGATGAGCCCGCACGCGCTGCTCGAGGGCACGCCCGAAACCGGCTATATCTTCGCCATCTCGCAGGATGACGATGCCGAGGGCCCTGAGGTCAAGACCGTGCTGCGCCAGGCCGCGCAGGCGGCGAACGTCAGCGCCGAGGTCGAGGTCTATCCCGCCGACCATGGCTGGACCGTGCCCGACTCCCCTGCCTACGACCGGACGCAGGCCGAGCGCGCCTGGGCCAATTTGCTGGCCTTGTACACCGCCCAGCTCGGCTGACGCTGGCCGTGAGCGGCGCGCGGCCTTTCAGCTAGCGCGCCGCCACCCGGTTGCTTTGGGCCGCTTCCGCCTCCATCTGCTTGTCCTGATTGGCGCGGAAGACGATGTAGGCGCGCACCGCGTCGATCTGTTCCTTGCTCAGCGATTGCGCAAAGCTCGCCATGCCGTTCTGCGAGAGCACGCCATCGTGGACCACCGCCTGGAAAGCGTCGCGGTTCGACAGCGTGCCGCTGCGCCTGAGGTCGGGCAGCACGGTAGAACCCACCGCGGCAGGCGCATGACACACCGCGCAATAGCGCGCGTAGTGCTTGCCACCCTCGGCGATCATAGCGGCGCTGGCGCGGCTGGGGGGCGGATCGAGCGGCAATTGCGCGAGCTCGGGCATATCGGGGAGCGCGCCGGTGCCGCCCAGCTTGAACACCAGCAGCCGGCTGATGTTGCGCACCGGCCCCTGATCATTCACCAGCCCGCCATCGGCGGAGATGGCATAGGCTCCGCCCCAGCCGGCCAGCACCGCGACATATTGCTCGCCTGCGACCGTATAGGTGATCGGTGGAGCGACGATCCCGGTCTGCGCGGCGAAGCTCCATAATTTGCTGCCGTTCGCGGCGTCATAGGCGCTGAATTCGCTCGAGGAATTGCCCTGGAACACGAGACCCCCGCCGGTGGCGAGCAATCCACCGTTCCACGGACCGGGGAATTCGACCTCCCAGCGCGCTTCCTGTTTGACCGGGTCCCACGCGAGCAGCTTGCCCTTGACCGTGCCATAAACCTCGCGGCGGATGCCGAGATCGGGCGGCAGATCGCCCGCGCCCAGATCGAAACCGACATTGAAGCCGCGCGCGCGATCGGGTTTCCAATTCGCTTCGGGGGCATAGATCGAGGCTGCCTCGAAGGCCGGGATATAGACCAGCCCCTCGCCGGGATGCCAGGCCATCGGGTGCCAGTTGTGACCGCCAAGCGGGCCGGGCATCACCATCGCCGGTTTGCCGGTCACATCGATCCGCGCTTCTTCGTTCTGGATCGGGCGACCCTCGGCGTCGATCCCCGACGCCCAGTTCTGCGGGATATACGCCTCGCCGGAGATGAACTCGCCGGTCGCGCGGTCGATGACGTAGAAGAAGCCGTTCTTGGGCGCTTGCATCAGCACCTGCCGCTGTGCGCCATCGATTTCGATATCGGCGAGAATGATGTGCTGGGTGGCGGTATAGTCCCAGGTCTCGCCCGGAGTGGTCTGGTAGTGCCAGACGTATTCGCCGGTATCGGGGCGGATCGCGACGATGCTCGAGAGATAGAGATTGTCGCCTTCGCCGCGGCCATCGGCTCCGGGGCTGCGATAGGCGCGGTTCCACGGGCTGCCGTTGCCGACGCCGATATAGAGCAGGTCGAGTTCGGGATCGTAGGCCATCGAATCCCAGACCGTGCCCCCGCCACCGATGCCGCTCTCCCCGCCGAGGACATCGCCGCTCCAGGTGGCGGCGGCGGCTTTGAGGTACTCGGGCGCCTCGGCATCCTCGTCCTCGTCGCCTTCGGGAACGGTGTAGAAGCGCCACAGCTCCGCGCCATCGGCTGCGTCATAGGCGGCGATATAGCCGCGCACGCCGAATTCGGCGCCGCCATTGCCGATCAGCACCTTGCCGTCGATCACGCGCGGCGAGCCGGTAATGGTGTAGGACTGGTCCTGATCGACCGTGACCTTTTCCCATTCGACCGCCCCGGTGTCGCGGTCGAGCGCCACCAGCCGCCCGTCGAGCGTACCCAGGAACAGGCGATCGCCCCAGGCGGCCAGCCCGCGATTGACCACGTCGCAACAGGCCTTGACCGCAGTCTCGCCGGGAACTTCGGGGTCATACTCCCACAGCGGCTCACCCGTGGCTGCATCGTAGGCCTTCACCTTGCTCCAGGCGGTGGTGACATAGAGCTTGCCGTCCATCACCAGCGGGGTCGCCTCCTGTCCGCGGCCGGTGTCCATATCGGCGAACCAGGCGAGCCCCAGGCCGTCGACAGTGTCGCGGTTTACCTGATCGAGCGGCGAGAAGCGCTGTTCGGAATAGGTGCGCCCGTGGGTGATCCAGTTGGCCCAGTCGTCGCCCGCATTGACCAGCTTGATGGCATCGATCCCGCCGGTGTTTTCCTGCGCGACCATGTCGCCGCAACCGGCCAGCGCGAGCATCGCCAGCGCGGCGTATCCCAGATTTCGCATCACACCCTCTCCCCGGGCGCCGGTATCCGGTCGCCATGCGGCGTATCCTGCAGCGATGCGGGCGCCTTGTCCATTCACCCCGGCCTGCTTTTCAATTTTGCGAGTGGCGACGCATGGGGTAGGCTGATGCCCAGCAAGGGAGAGTGAACGCGATGGGTGGTCTGATTTTCATGGCACTGGCGGTGCTGGTGCTGTTCATCTTCCTGGTGATGGCGGTCACGGTCGTCAAACAGGGGTTCGTCTACACCATCGAACGGCTGGGCAAATACACCATGGCGGCCGAGCCGGGCCTCCATCTCATCATCCCGCTGATCGATCGCGTCGGGCGCAAGGTCAATGTGATGGAGCAGGTGCTCGACATTCCCGGGCAGGAAATCATCACCGCCGACAACGCGATGGTCGGGGTCGATGCGGTGGTCTTCTTCCAGGTGCTCGATGCGGGCAAGGCGGCCTATGAGGTCTCCAATCTCTATCAGGCGATCATGGCGCTCACCACGACCAACCTGCGCACGGTGATGGGCAGCATGGATCTCGACGAGACTCTGTCCAAGCGCGACGAAATCAACGCGCGGCTGCTCTCGGTGGTCGATCACGCGACCTCGCCCTGGGGGGTCAAGATCACCCGCGTCGAGATCAAGGACATCCGTCCGCCGCTCGACATCTCCGAGGCGATGGCGCGGCAGATGAAGGCCGAACGGCTCAAGCGCGCCGAAATCCTCGAGGCCGAGGGCGACCGCGCGTCGAGCATCCTGCGCGCCGAGGGCGACAAGCAGTCCGCCATCCTCAAGGCCGAGGGCAAGCGCGAAGCCGCCTTCCGCGATGCCGAGGCGCGCGAGCGCGCGGCGCAGGCCGAAGCCAAGGCGACCGAGCTGGTCTCCGACGCCATCGCCCAGTCGGGCAACCAGGCGATCAACTATTTCGTCGCGCAGGAATACACCAAGGCGATCGGCAAATTCGCCGACAGCCCCAACGCCAAGACCATCCTGTTCCCGGTCGAGGCGACCCAGCTGATCGGCTCGCTGGGCGGAATCGGCGAGCTGGTGCGCGGCACCTTCGGCGACAATCAGGGCACGGCCGACACCGGTACGCCGATCCCCCCGTCGCGCCCGCAGCGACCGCAGCCGGTGCGCCGCGCCAGCGTGCCTTCCTCCAACGACCCCTCGCAGGGCTGAGGGCTAAGTGGACGGGATCGAGGCCCATTGGATCTGGTTCGCTGCGGGCCTGATCCTGGGCGGGCTCGAGATGGTCGTCCCCGGCGTCTATCTGATGTGGCTCGCGATGGCCGCGCTGGCCACCGGGGTGATCACGCTGGTCGCGGTCCCTTCGCTTGCGATCCAGGTCACCAGCTTCATCTTCCTGACGCTGATCTTCGCCTTCTCCGCGCGGCGGATGCTGCGCGACCGCCCGATCGTCAGCTCGGATCCGCTGCTCAACAATCGCGGTGGGCGGCTGATCGGCCAGACCGCGCTGGTCACGCAGGAGCTGGTCTCGGGCAGCGGGCGGATAAAGGTCGGCGATAGCGAATGGATTGCGCGCGGCCCGGACATGGCGGTGGGCGAGCGGGTGCGGATCACCGGCAGCGACGGGTCGGAGCTTCTGGTCGAGCCTGTCGGGCTGATTATCGACCAAGGCCCCGCCGACAAGGCGTGACGCCGAAGTCCGACGCCAGCCGAAATCCTCAGGATGCGGCCCGGTCGGAAAAGCGCCCCTGGCGGCGGTAGCGAACCATCCACTTATCGAGAAACAGCCCCAGCGGTTTGGGCTCGATCCCCAGCTCCGCAAATCCGGGCTGATCATCCGAGACCACGCTGTTCTGCTTGAGGAGGGCCCACTGGTCCTTGCCCATCGGCGTGCCGGGGAGCGCGGCGAAGGTGCTCGAGACCGCATCGGGCATCGGCAGGAAGGTCCGCTTGCGCCGTTGCGCGGCGGCGATCCGGCGATTGATTTCCATCATGGTCAGCCGCTCCGGGCCGCCCAGCTCGAAGATTTTACCGCCGTGCTGGCCGGGATCCTCCAGCGCCACCGCGACCGCTTCCGCGACATCGTCGACATAGACCAACTGGAGCTCGGCCTCGGGCCCGAACACGGGCAGTACGGGGACGAAGCGGATCATCTGTGCGAACATCGAAAGAAACGCGTCGTCCTTGCCGAACAGGATCGACGGGCGCAGCACCGTCGCCTGCGGGAAGGCCTCGCGGACGAGCTCCTCGCCCAGTTTCTTGGCCGCGGCATATTCGATTTCGGTCTCGTCTTCAGGCTGAGCTGCGATCGCGCTGACATGGACGAAGCTAGTGGCTCCGGCCTTGGCAGCCGCCTCGGCCATCCAGCCCGCGCTTTTGCCCATGATCTGGCGCAGATCGCCCTCGAAGGCGCCGACCAGATTGACCACCGCATCGGCGCCCGCGACGACATTGTCGACGCTGTTCCGGTCGGTTACGTCGCAACGCGCGAACTGGATCTGGCCCAGATTGGCGAGCGGCTTGAGATTGAAGGCGCGCTCCGGATGGCGGCTGGCGATCCGCAGCCGCGCGCCGCGCGCGAGCAGCGCCTGCGCGACGTAATTGCCGATGAAGCCGCTCCCGCCCATCAGCACCACGAGTTTACCGTTCAACGCGCTTTTGCTCGCCATGCTCGTCCTTCGTTCGTTTGTCCGGTCGGCCCTAGCCCCAAGCACGCCGCGCTCGCAAGCGTTCCGCGCGCTCGGGGCAGGGGCGGGGCGGCGGCAGGGCTGCGGCAGGGCGGCCAGGGCAGGCAGGGCACCCAGTGGTTCGGCGGGACGCGAAGTCGATTGACAAGGCCCACCCCCCTTCGCTAGTGGCCCGCGCCTACCGACGGCACCGGACCAAGACGACCGGATTGCCGCAAACGTGCCCAGATGGCGGAATTGGTAGACGCACCAGCTTCAGGTGCTGGCGATCGCAAGGTCGTGGAGGTTCGAGTCCTCTTCTGGGCACCAACACTTTTCAAAGCGCTGAAACCCTTGGGAAATCGTCGCACAGACGGTCTCCTAAGCGTGTTTGCTACGGTTCTCTGCTACGGGAAGATGCCCCATCGTCTCCCGCAATGTCGCAGAAGACTGACGATGATCGACCGCGTGGCTGCTACGGGAACCTGCTACGGGATTTGCCCAAAGGAGTGTTTCGAAGAAGGCAGAAGCTCTAATACCGTCACACCATTCCAGTTGATGTTCAGCCACACCTGAAGCGGCTCGAAGTCTGGCGGTCTCTGCGAACCGATAGCGTCGCGATTGCCATTCGGCGTTTGCCCAGCATTGTCGCGCGGATCGAAATGGAGATTGAGCACGCTCGTGGGATGGCGGGACTGCCAGTAGACTCCATGCTTTTTCGACCGTCTGGCGACGATCCCACTGAGGGTGTCCTTCCGCTCGCGCAGTCTTCTGCTGTGATCGCGACAGAGGACGTGTCGCTGACGCTTGGGGAAGCGTATCGGAGCTACATCGACGATCCCACGCGTGCGTGGTCCGCCAATACGCGCGAGGCGTATGAGACGAGCCGACGGCTTGCCATAGCGGTGCTGGGTGAGGCGGTTCCTATCGCCTCAATCTCACGGGCACACTGCCGTGACGTGCTGAATGTGCTCCGTTTTCTTCCTGCCAACGCAAGGAAGATTTCCCCGAGGCTCTCGCCGCGCGAGGCGGCAGATCGCGCTCGACTTCGAGGGGACATTCGGATCATCAGCGCAGCAAACGCCAACTCGCTGATTTCGAACATGAGCAACTTCCTCAACTGGGCGGTCAATGAGGAATTGCTCGCCCGCAACCCGGCGCGCGGGCTGCGCCTGCCCGATCCGGTCAACAAGCGCGACAAGCGGCTCCCGTTCGAGCGCGAGCAGCTTCATGCGATTTTCAACGCGCCTCTCTATCGCAGGTGCATCGATGGGGGGCGGGGCTACAATAAGGTCGGCAACCAACGTCCGCGCAACGCGCGCTTTTGGGTTCCGCTCATCGCGTTGTTCACTGGGGCGCGTCTCGGTGAAATCTGCCAGCTTGATGTTACGGACATCCGAACCGTCGATGGCATCAGTTGCATCGTTGTGACCCAAAAATCTTTAGTCGGCAGCACAGATAAGCGCTTGAAGACGGGCGCGAGCGACAGACTGATTCCAGTTCATCCGAAGCTGGCAGAATGCGGACTACTGGAGTTCGTCGAGGCGAAGCGGAAGAACGCAGAGACCAAGCTCTTCGACGAGATAGAGACCGGCTCGACCGGCTCGCGCCCAGTCGCGTTTAGCAAGTGGTTCACGCAATTCCTGCGTGCGTGCGTGCGGTGCGAAGAAGCGCCGCACCTCCTTTCACTCATTCCGCCATAACTTCAGAGATGAGCTTCCAGCAGCGCGCGTTGATCACGACATGGCGATGCTACTCGGCGGGTGGACAACAGGCTCCTCGCGGACTGCCGTTTCCGAGAACTATGGGAGCGGTTACCGCGTCGAGGCGCTGAACGATGCGATGCTCAATCTCTCGTACGATCAAATAGATGTTCGCCATCTGGCGGCGATCGCCAGATGGCAGCCACGCGGTCGATCATCGTCAGTCTTCTGCGACATTGCGGGAGACGATGGGGCATCTTCCCGTAGCAGAGAACCGTAGCAAACACGCTTAGGAGACCGTCTGAGCGACGATTTCCCAAGGGTTTCAGCGCTTTGAAAAGTGTTGGTGCCCAGAAGAGGAGCGAACGGGTCGTTATGGTTCGAGTCCTTGGTCGGGACTGGGATTTGTTGTGATTTTTCAATGGAGGCGGGTCCTCTTCTGGCACCAGGTACCCCTCCGTGGGTGTACGTACAGGTCAGATAAGCAGCGGGAAATAAACAAAATTCCCGCCTGGGGTGTCCCGCGGCGTTCGGTGCCGTTCAGCCACGTTTAGGCCTCTAGTGGGGCCTTTTGGGGGCCTCGCTGGGCATTCCCAAAGTGAGCTATGGCACAGATGTGAGGCTGTCGAGATAGTCGCTCCACCACTGCATCATTTCGACCCGATCGCTCCAATAGGCTGAGCGATTGTAGACTGCACACACGTATATATACCCCATAATCATAATATGCCGTAACTTTTGATTACTAAGAAATGCTCTAATACTTTTCTGCAATGTGGCTTTCTTAATTAGATCCATATTGGGTAAATTGACATTTAATGACGGCGTATACAGCTGGTGCGGAAATAACAAATTGTATGGAGGTGAGGGTCTTTACAAACTGCGGCTTCATACTTCGTCTGTGCGATCAATCGTCATTGCTGCGGGATAAGGCTGGCAGAGCAGCTTCGCTACTTCGGGCGACCCCTTCACCCACTGTCCCAGTCGTCGCGCTGCAGCACCCCAGGCATGCGGTCGTGAACGCAACAACCTGCACACATGCTGGAAACCTGCGGCGGCGCTCGTATTAAGGGCGCGCCCGAGCTCGAATATTACACTTGCGCCGCTACAGAGAATAGTAAATACTTTGTAAGGGAAAGAAGGTTGGCCTGAACCTTTTTGAATGGCTCACAGGGGGGCTGCAATGCGCAAGTTTTTTTATGTGTTACTCGCTACTGGAGCGTTTATCCCAAGCTCAACGATGGCCGCGACGGTGCTGAATTTTACATCTGGCAACGGTACCAATGTAGCCTCCGGTTCCGGTCAGGGCATGAGCTGGCAGGCCCGCTCGCTTATCGTTGGCCAGACCTCGACGTCGATGATCCCCAGCGGTGGAGATCCGCGTTACCTCGCCTTCAACAAGGCGGGTTACAGCGGCGTCGTCGGCTTGCTCATGCGTTACGATTCCGGCGCCGGGTTCGTCTGCTCGGGATCGCTGCTGAGTTCGGGCCGTATTGTCACCGCCGCGCATTGCGTAAGCGGCGGCATCGCCAATGACATTGATGGGCGCGCGGCCGGCCTAGTCAACACCACGGCCTTCTTCTACGATGCTGAGGACGCGTTGCAGGGTGACGACCCGTTTGTCTATCCGACCGGCGGGGCAACCCTGTCCGGCATCACGGCGATCGACATCTCTAACTACTCCGTCAATCCCGGGTATACGGGCGAGGTAATCGACCAGAACGACATCGCCGTCCTTTCGCTGTCGGAGGCCGCGCCGAGCTGGGCGCAGCGATACGATCTCTACACCCCCGGTGCAGGTGGCCTTACGGGTGAACAGTTCAACGTCACTGGGTACGGCACGCGGTCGGTGATCGGCGGTGCCGAGGGCACTACCGGCCCCGGCGCCGGGGCTGGCGTGGGTCGCCTGCGCCAGGGCGAGAACGTTTACGACTATCGTTTCGGCGACCAGGTGTTCGGCGGGGTGTGGAACGCCGTGCTAGGCGGAACCGCCAAATACGACTATTCCTACATTTCCGACTTCGACAACGGCCTTGCCGCACAGAGCATGTCCTGCCGGGTGTCGCAGGCCGTTATTGGCGCTGCCACACCGGGCGATTTCTGCACCAACGGCGTGGGTGACCTCGAGGTCAGCATAGCGGGCGGCGACTCGGGCAGCCCGGCGTTCATCGATGGGAAGATCGCCTCGGTCAGTTCTTATGGACTCTCCTTCGGTTCAAACTTCGGCGACTTTAAGCCCGGCCTCCAGTCGAGCTGGGGTGAGCTAAACGGGTTCGTTCCGACCTACATCCATGCCAGCTTCATCGCCGGGGTGCCCGAACCGTCGACTTGGGCGATGATGCTGCTTGGCTTCGGCTTTATCGGCGGATCGATGCGCCGCCGCACAGGAACCGCTTCGCGGGTGCGTCTGACTTACGCCTGAGAAACCCACACCTCTAATCCAAGGGAAGGGCGTCGCGTTTGCGGCGCCCTCTTTATTAATTCTCAGGTGCTAGAAAGTCTGCAGCCTGCGAAGCGTCTGCAATTGACG
Source organism: Erythrobacter sp. QSSC1-22B (assembly GCF_001678665.1). Lineage (GTDB taxonomy): Bacteria > Pseudomonadota > Alphaproteobacteria > Sphingomonadales > Sphingomonadaceae > Qipengyuania. Next base: position 15,116 of record NZ_LZRP01000002.1, on the reverse strand, counting down.
ATGTGGACGGCTCTCCACCTCTGTAGGATATTGTTCTGCGGACGAGTCGGAAAGAGGAGCGAGTATGGAAACGATTGGAGTTGTCGGAGTAGATTTGGCTAAATCGGTCTTGCAGGTTCATGGCGTTGATATTGATGGAGCGGCAGTATTGCGCCGTCGTGTTCGGCGGTCGCAATTCCTGAAATGGGTCGATAGCCTGAATTCTTCTCTTGTCGGCATGGAGGTATGTTCCTCATCGCACCATCGGGCCAAGCAGCTGGAAGTGCTCGGTTGCAGGGACCACGGATCCATCCGGCGAGGGCCGCGCCGGGATTGATTAGCGGATGTGCTTGATGGTGCGTTCCGCTGCAGCATTGCTACGTGCAGCGATGCGTCTTTCGGGCGAATTTGGATGAAGCTGGATGACCTATCTGGGGGCCGTTGATGAGCACTGGAAACGGGCTGAGCTGGGATGTCAAGCTGCCACTCCTCGGACACAAGCAAAAACACCGCCAGTCTTACAACCAGCGGCGCTCTAGCTACTTCCGAATGCCAGTCAGGCGTAAGAAACGCCGAGCTTCTGTTGGCGCTTGGCGGAACGCATGGCGCCGCCAACAAAACCAAAACCGAGCAGCATCATTGCCCAAGTTGATGGCTCTGGCACGGCAGCTGTGGTCACGGCGCCTGTGCCCAGTTTGGCGTAAGTCGTCAGGGAATTGCTGCCCGACGTGAGATTCACGCTATAGGTGTTATTGACGTCAGGATCGTATCCGATGCCGGCCCAATTCAGACGAAAGCTGTTCTGTGCCGCCCCGCTGCCATTCGTTGCGTTATCGTTGCCGAAAAAGAACGGGTCATAGCTTGTCGATGTGCCGGTAAGCAGATTCGTCATACTGATCAAAGCACTGCTGGTATCTCCGAGGATACTCCAGTCGAAGCTAAGCGGATCTGTGCCAAGTGCAAAGCTATAGACACCACTGGAATCGCTTGCTGGGGCAGCCGTGAAGGTTTGGTGGAAGCGAAGCGCCAACTCAACATTGTCCGATGTCAGCACGGCTGCGTTCGCCGGACTATAGTCGTTCCCACTCCCATACGTGAACTCGCTGGTCGGAGCCGAATTGTATTCTAGCGTCGTTGCAGCCGTCGCGGGGTTCGCGACAGCAAATCCAAATAACGCAAATGCCATTGTAAATTTCTTCGTCATCCTGTGCCCCACCTTTTTTTGATTAACGTACGAACAGCGTGCGGCACCCCGCATCGAGGTGCTATTAGTGCTGAGTAAGCTGAATCGTTGTTTCAGTGGGAGTCAATCATGCAACGTGTCCTATTTCGATACACATGCCAAGTGCATGGGTGAGTTGAACCAGCGGCAAGTGCCAGTGAGCTGGAAATTTCTCGCTTTGACCGACACCCGGGTCGCGACCCGGGTGTCGGGTTTTTGCTTATAGCCTTCGGAAACCAAACGCGGTCGCACACCGTGGGAGTTGCCGGTTGAACCATCAACATCGCCGGAAGCCACATTCCTGGCGTCTGTGCCGTTGCGTGTAATTGGGCACAGTTCATCGGACCTCGAAAGCTGATTGGCGGCTAGCGCCGGGTGTCGCGCCAAGAGCTGCCTGTCGTCATACGACCCATGTGTGGACGGCCCTCCGTTGGCAAGGGATAGTTCGAACTGCGCTTTGGCTGGTTGAGGCGCCCATGTGTCCGGCCTTTGAGCGCGGTCCGCATGACCGCTGGCCTTGATGCCATTCGCGCGGCTCAGATCCCTACCAATTGCACGCACTCGAAGTGCTTGGGTCGGTCGGGTTTTCCTGATCCGGCGGTTTCAACCGGCTTTGTGCATCAGTTCAATTTGCCCTTTCCAACTTCTTCAGCACCACACGGGCGCAATTACCCAGGCTGTAAGCTTGTGTTTGTAAGCTTCGTCCGTCGACATCATGGCCCAGACGATCCGGGCGTTCTTGTTCGCAAGAGGCACAGCAGCAACCTTTGGCTTCTTTCGCGATAGCAGCTGCGCAAGTCAGGGATACTTCGCAGCGCTGTGCTGCGCACAGCGCACAACTGCCATGGCCCCCACGACAAGCAACTCGCGAAGATAGCTGTTCCCCGCCTTGGTTATACTCCCGATCCGCTCCTTGCCGCCGCTCGAGTTCTGCTTTGGTGTCAGTCCGATCCAGGCAGACAGACTTCGCCCGCTGCCAAAGATGACCGGGTCAGGAACACAGGCCACGATTGCACTGGCAAGCAGCGGGCCCACTCCCGGTATCGCCATCAATTTGCGACCTGCCTCGGTCTTTCGAGCGTCCGCCAAAATGCGCCGGTCGTTATCGAGGATCTGTCCCTTCACCAGGTCCAGTTGGGTTGCGAGCACCCAAGGCTTATACGCGCAGTCTCGGGCAGCCGATTGTCGCTTCTATCGGCAATGATCGCAAGCAGGCGATCCAGCCCCGTTCTGCTGATGGGCGCAATTATCCCGAACTCCGCCAGATGAGCGCGCAAGGCGTTCGTCAACTGGGTGCGCTGCCGCGTCAGTATCGTCCTGACGCGGTGAAGCATCATTGTTGCCTGCTGTTCGGGCGACTTCACGCCAACAAAACGCATGGTTGGGCGTGTCACCGCTTCGCAGATGGCTTCGGCATCGGCTGCGTCATTCATGCCCCGCTTGAGACAGGGCTTCACATATTGTGCCGGCATGAGCTTCACCTCATGCCCGAGCTTCTCCAGCTGCCTCGCCCAGTAATGCGACGACGAACACGCCTCCATACCGACGAGGCAAGGCTGCACTCGTTCGAACAGTTTCAAGAATTGCGAACGCCGGACCCGGCGGCGCAGTACAACGGTGCCATCACTATCAACGCCATGAATCTGAAAGACCGATTTTGCCAAATCCACTCCGACAACTGTAATCGATTCCATACTCGCTCTCCTTTCCGACTCGTCCGCAGAACAATATCCTGCAGAGGCGGAAAGTCGTCCACATCATCAATGGCGGACGTTCGGCGAACGCGAGGTTTTCGCCTAATTCGCGCATAGTTCGATATCAATCGGGAAATTCTTGGAACGCTGCTGAGTGAGCTTGCCGCTAAAAGAGGCGCTCGCTCCCGCCAACGCCTGATCCTAAATGGTCAGCCTAAATGGTCGCTGGGCAGCAAAACGCCGCCAGTGTTTCCACCGGCGGCGCTCAATTCTAAGATTGAACAGAGCTAAGCGTAGGAGACGGTCATTCTCTGCCGACGTTTAGCAGAGCGCATAGTCCCCCCAACAAAGCCGAAGCCGAGCAACATCATTGCCCACGTGCCGGGCTCTGGCACGGCCGATTGGGTTGGCGTGAACGCATTGATAACGAATTGCGATCCTTGCGCGCCGAAAGCAACGAAGTTGCCGTTGCCGCGCAGGCCGTTGCTGAAATCGGCATAGCCGGTGGAGCCGATCAGATCGCTGCCGAACACCGTGACTTGGTTCGGCCCGTCGACGTCGATATCCCAAATAAAGCTCTCGCCGAAATCGAAGTCGGAGAAAGTGAAATCAATCGAAGTCGAGCCATCGGCAAACGCCCCAGGGCCGGTGTAACCGGTCGTCAATGCAGCGGCGGCATTTGGGGTAAAGGGTAGCGAGTTATCGATCCCGAAGCCGCCATTGACCGTATCGAAGCCAAACGGCGGGATAAGGCTGATGCCGAAGCCAAGAACCGTCTCACCGGCAGTGGATGTGTTCGTTATCACGAACGGGCTGCTAAATGTGTCCCCATCGATGACAAAAGTCAGGCCGCCGTCGGCATGGGCCGGCACGGCGGCGAGCAAGAACCCGGCTGTGATGGCTGCTTGTGCAAAATGACGCATTGTTCGCGTTCCTCAAATAAAAATAATGGAGTTGTGGAACGACCCTGTTAACCACACTAACCAATATAATTCTGAATCGCAAATCAAACAGTTGAATTCACCTGTGCCAAAATGGCACGGCAGCTTGCAGGGCTACTCCACGGCCCGCTGTTCCGCAAGGAAAGCTCTTGGAACAGGCGGTTCCACCCCAGCTACTGGGTGACCGATATCCCGTAGGACGTGTGGCTGAAGATCGTGGATTAAGTCGCAGTGAAGGCCTTAAGCGTAATGCGAGCGCCGTTGGCCGCGACTGGCGGCGTTTTGCTATCTAGCGGGAATGGCACCTAGCCACCCCAGTTGCCGCCGATTATCGGAGGTTTTTTGCCCCCAATAGCGGCGATCGGGCAATGCCCGATAGCCGCGTTGATAATCAAATTTCGGTGCGCTCAGCAAGGACGAGCGCGTCCTCCACATCTATGCCCAGATAGCGGACGGTGTTCTCGATTTTCGTATGGCCGAGCAGAAACTGAACCGCGCGCATGTTGCCCGTCGCCCGATAGATCATCGCAGCCTTCGTCCGCCGTATCGAATGCGTGCCATAGTCCTCACGACGCAGTCCGATGGCTATGACCCATTCGTCCACGAGCCGGACATACTGCCGCGTGCTCATGGGGCGGCTGTGATCTAAGCGATTGGCAAAGACACAATGATCGGCTGTCCCGCCAAGGCGCTGAAGCCATGCGGCAAGGTTACTGGCCGGGGAAAACGAAGGGGCACGTGCAGAAGCGCGTCGACAAAAACCGATACGGCTTCGGTGCTGCCTCAATGACCGCTTTCAGGTGATACAGCTCCAGCCTCGAATGGCCGATGTTACGGCGCATAGCTGACGACCCCGGCATTTTTAAGGTGGTAGTTCTTAGCTGTCCTATATGAGGGTGCTGTCAGTTGACGGTTCCGCCAATCCTAAAGAGTGGTGCCCCAAAGGCGACAAAGATGGGCACTTGTTCGCGATCACTCGGCAATCGACGCCTATGTTAGCGATACCCCAACGAGGCCATCTTGCGCCCAATCGAACTTCGGTTGCCGGGTGCCCGACACTATCGCAATCGCGTGGTCTTCGCTGGGCTGCGCAAGGCAACTCCTCGACATGGCGGAACACACCGACGAGATGGTCTTCTGAGGCGAGTATGAAGAAAGCAATGAACCAAACACTAGCCCATATGACGATAATCTGGCAAGATATTGCTTCTCAGCAGGATCTGCTGACCGTCTCTTCGGTAGCCAATCGCACCCATGCTAAATCGTTCCAAATTCGCCCCGCAACTTACAAAATGGATGGGAGTTTGGCGCAAGCGCTACTAAAAGCCTCAATCTGAGGGGCAATGTTCCCTCAATGGGAACCCGAGGAGGCTTCAAGACTTTAGGTTTCCGCATGGTTGATTTTCAAGATCCAAGAGCGGCTGCGAGACGCCTTCGAGCCGCGACAGACTCGCTTAATAATGCACGCGATCAAGCCATCATTGATCAATACATCCGCGAACTTGAACATTTTGCGCGCGAGCGAGAACATAAGCTTGCGCGTGTCGGAGGTTCTGCTTCTTCATTTCCGGAAATTCGACAACTGAGCCGTAGGGGGTAAAGCAGCTATTGGCTTGGATGTCTGCTGGGGTCAATGCGCACCGCAGCCCGGTGACATCTATGTGTGAGGTTTGTTCGGAATTAGAGCGGTTTCCACACGATCTGACTCGTCGGGGTTTCCCTTTGCCGCGCTGATGTGATTCACGCTGCCTGCTGGTGGCAGGAGGCCAGCATGGATGGCACGAACACTTTCACAGGACCTTCGGGACAGGGTAATTTCGGCGATTGACGGTGGCATGAGTTGTCGCGCGGCTGCGGTGCATTTCGGGGTCAGTGCTTCGAGCGCGATCCGCTGGCGGCAACGTGCGCTTGAGCATGGTCAGGCCGTTGCCAAGGCGCGTGGCGGTGACCGGCATTCGGGCAAGATCGAGGCTCATGACGGCTTCATCCGGGAGTTGATCGCTGAGCAGGGTGACATGACCTTAGTCGAGGTCCAGGCGCGGCTGATGGAGCGCGGCACCTCGGTCGGGATCGGCACGGTGCATCGCTTCTTCAAACGTCACGGGATCACGCGTAAAAAAAGACCGGGCACGCGATCGAGCAGGACCGCCCCGACGTCCTGAAGCAGCCTCGTCAGTGGTTCAACGGCCAGCTCGATCTGGAACCGGAGCGCCTCGTCTTCATCGACGAGACGCGGACGGCCACCAACATGACCTGCAGCCACGGCCGCTGCGCCAAGGGCGAGCGCCTGCGGATGGGCTTCCCGCATGGTCACCGCAAGACGACCACGCTGGTTGCCGGTTTGCGCATGAGCGGCATGGTCGCGCCGATGGTACTCGATGGTCCGATCAACGGCGACTGGTTCGAGGCCTATGTGGCCCAGGTGCTGGTACCCGAACTGCAGCCGGGCGACGTCGTCATTTTGGACAACCTCTCGAGCCACAAGCGCGCCGCAGCCCGAGAACGCATCGAAGCCGCGGGCGCCACCTTGCGCTTCCTTCCGCCCTATAGCCCCGACTTCAACCAATCGAGAAGGCCTTCTCCCGGCTCAAAGCCATGCTGCGCAAGGCGGGTGAGCGCACGGTCAGCGGCCTGTGGAACCTGATCGGCAAGCTCATGGACATCTTCCAGCCAGACGAATGCGCCAACTACTTCAGCTCGTGCGGATATGAACCGGAATGAGCGGAAACCGCTCTAGACAATCGCGCGTTTCCGATCTGGACCCAACTCAGTTCAAGAGAGGCAAGCGAGGACACGGTGGTTCCTACCGAGATTTCCGAGGCAAACGGTACTCTGCTGGTAAAATCGGCGTGAAAGCGAGGAACTGGATCGACGCGGCGATCTGGCGCGTCGTGCAGTCAGTCTCACACCCGGTCGCAAGAGCTGCGAAGGCTATGAGGTCAAGCGCAGGACGTTGCCTTGTGCCGCAGCGCCTCGCTGCGTGAACGAAGTAGCCACGCTGGCCCCCCCATCCTCGCTTCCAGTCGGGGACATCACCCTGACGGAATATTGAGTGAACCGTTGAGACGGCTCTTCAGTAGCCGCCAGCGACTGATCCTGGCGATGCGCAGCAGCGGCCTGTGCACCAAGTGCCGCGATTCCCTTGAGCCCGACGTTCAGTCGGGGAGGCAAGACCATCCTTATCAACGGCCAGGCGCTCTGCCTTGGCTGTAATCTTTCCAAAAGCAATACCATGACGTCTCCCAAGCTCCGCGAATGGCAATAGTCTGCACGCGCCAAAGCGCACAAACGTTACGAGACAAACGCGGATCGGCTATTCGTGATCAACGCAGCGCCCGGGGCTGGCAAGAGGAAGGTCTCCTGCGTGATTGCCGGCGATCTGCTTCGGGCAGATCAGATTCACGCGTTCGCTGGAAAGCAAGCGTATCAACTTCGGAGTATAGCTATGCTTGGCCTCGGATAAGACCCCAGGTACGCCGCACTGCAGACTGTCTTTTGCGTCTCTTAGCAGCATGGCGACCTTGGCATCGTGGATATTGCCGGGTGTCAGGAGCAAAACGTGCAGATGGCCATTTCATCGGAGGTTCGAATATTCTCCGGCAGTCAAGCGATGGACTGGCATTGACCGCTGCAAACCCCGCCAGCCCATTTAGCAAGAGAGCGAAATTTGTCCACATGGTTTCATAGTGGGCCACTGAGTTGACGACGGACCAGCTTTCCGCAACGCCTCAATTGTCCTCCAAGGGCGAAGAACCCGACGATCAGCATCAGCCACGTGCTCGGTTCAGGCACAGCTCCGGTTGGCCCTCGGTAATTGGTGTTATACTGGATCTGCGGAATCGCCTCAGCTGGGAAGGGGAACGGGGCCGTGATGTCGACGAATTGGTAGGACACTCGGAAAGGATCATAAATCGCTCCGACCGCAGGCGACTGTGTATCACTTCCGCTTAGTGGCAATATCGCATTGGCGTCAGAGGACAGCGACATCAGGCTGCTCCTTGATGAGGAAAGGACACCACCCGCGTTTCTCGGATCGCCGAAAGCGACCTGAAGGCTCTCGCATAAGGTCGGGTCTAGGCAGTCAGAGCGGTTGGTCCTGATTGTGAGGGTCGAGGTGTAGTAGAGGTTCGTCGTTGCGCCGGGTGCAAGCGTGGCCAGCTGCACCGCAAGATCGGTCGCGCTCCAATCTAGGACGTTCCACTCGGGAGTCGCGTTGCTGTTCAGCAGGAAATTGTTAAATTCCTCACCATCGCTGGTATTTACCAATGGTGGCATCGACGTTGCCGTACCGTCTGCTGTATAGAGTATGCCTTGGCGAAGGCCGGGATCCTGTGACACCGCGAAAGCGAAGTTGGCGATCGAATTGCTGCCGACGTCCAGAAAGGAGTTGGCGAGATGGCCAGGTGTAATTTGGGAATCGAATCGCAGGTCGACCGGTGCGGGGCCGTCATTAAACAGTGAAAATATGATTTTAGTGGTCAGGCTCATGGAGCATAGTCCAACACAAGAGCCGTTGTGCAGAAAAAAGAAACTGCCCTGATCGAGCGTCCCGGTGAGCGACAGCCCCATCTCTGAGACGCCTGATCTAGTGGTAACGCTGCGAGAAATCGTGGTGGATCCGCCCGAGTTCGATCCCGAACTGCTGACGTCCCCGACGTTGTAGTCGTAAAAGTTCTCTATCGTTGACGCTTCGATGATCTCCGCCGATGCAGCGCTTGAAACAAAAAGCCCTGTCAGTCCTGCAAAGAGAAATTTCATAGTCGCTCTCCGGTTGGTAAAAAAGAGCTGCCTCCGGTTGGATGGCTGCCGCCATATCACTGATTGATCACGACCCGCGTTGTCCTTTGCTTTACGCTGAGTTCCGCGCACGCGCGATTGGTCTGGGCCACGATCTCACGCTCAGAACCGATTCGTTGATATAGAGCTAAAGCCGCCCTGCATTGGGCCGAAGCTTGGAGGCTGTTGCCTGCGGACGCATGAATACGGCTGCGAAGCATCAGTAATTCGGCCTGGTCGGGATCTTCGGCGCCGTAGGCTGTATCGTAGATTTGTTTTACCGATCCAGTGAGCGCCAGCGCCTCGTCGAACCGCCCACTCCTGCCGAGCGCTTCAGCGGTATAGAAATCGGTATCGCCCACAGCGGCGTTACCTTCGCCGTAGACAGCGGAAAAAATCGCCCGGGCCATGCGGAAGTTATCGACCGCCTTTGCGGTATCACCCTGTGCCGCAAAAATACGACCCATCAGCAGCCTAGCGGCAGCAAGATCGGGATGCGCGGGTTCCAGCACGCGCGAATAGATCTTAAGCGCGGAATCCATTCGCGGTATGGCATCTTCGGGTTTCCCCGCGGACAGGCTCGCAAATGCTTGATTGTGGAGTGCACGGGCGGTCCTCACGTCTCTTGGGCCGTAGCGCTGCAAGAACATGCGGTGGGCCTTTGCATAGAGCGCATCAACACGATCGAAATCAGCCGCCTGAACCAACGCATAGGCTTGATCCATCAGGTTTTCGGCCACTTGCGCGCGATGTTCACCATCGAGATTTTGGTACCCAGCGGCGGCCTTAGCATATCGCCGTGCTGCCTCCCGATAGTTCGCTTTGAGAAAGGCCAGATCCCCATGCCGTTCGTCGATTGAGATGGCCAAAACCATGCTATGCTCGTCGTTTGCTTTAAAGGAATTTCCGGCCTGTTTTACCAGTCTCTCCAGCTGCTTCGCATCCCCGCGCTTCGAGGCCAGCACCGCTAGCTCCAACAGTATGCCGGCGCGGCCCGAGCCGTTCGCGGGTTCCAGTTTTAGGGCGTGGGTCAGGTCCCGTTCGGATTCGTCCAACAGGCCTAAATTGCGGTAGATCTCACCCGTCGTTCGCAGCAGTCTGGCAGCCACTTCCGGCCGCTGGCCAAATTCGCCTGATGCGCGCTTACTGGCACGGTCGAGAACCGTAATGGCGGTTATGGTTCGTGGATTTTCGGTGGCGGGATTGGCTATTTCGAATGTCCCGGCAAGAAACTCCAAACTGCTTTCCGCAAGGTTTCGCTCGGCAACGGCCACACGGCGCTGATCCTCTGCGTATATGGCGAGTCCGATCGTTATGAACGCGATGACCGTCGATGTTGCGGAATAGAGCATCATTTGCCGCTGCCGCCGGGAAGTATCTCGTTGGGTCAGGTCATCAAGTCCCAAACCTGAAAGGCCTGCCAGAAGCTTCAGCCTAGCAAGTCTTTTGCCATCCTTTCCCGGCCGAAGATCGGCCGCAACTGGCTCCGCCGGCAAATCCGATAGATCGCCGGCACTGTCGAGTCTGAACTGTAAGGCCGGCGGGAAACACTCTGTTTCATCGCTGGTATATGGTTCTCCGGCAACGATCACCGCCAAGGTGCGAGCTTCTCCATGCTGCCGCTTGAAGATCAAGATTTCTTCATTGACCCATTTCGAACGGGCCGCCGATGGAGAGCAAATGACAATCTGGAAACGCGAATCCGCTAAAGCGGTTTTCAAATCCTCACCAAGATCGCCACTGGCGGCCAGTTCGTCGCGATCCCGGAAGACGTGTTTGAGCTTGCGCTGTGCCGGGCCGAATGCGGTTTGAGTACCGATAACATTTTTCGGAAAGCGGTAAGATTCGATCGCCCGGTGCAACTGTCGGGCTGTTGCACTGTCGTGATGGCTGTAGCTGATGAACGCTGAGAACCTCTCCGCCATTTCTACCTCCGGGCGCGCTCCGACTATAGGGCGCGGCTTGGCTTGAGGCGCCGACTGCGTGACGCCCGCAATCCTGCCCCGAGAAAGAAAAATCCGCAAAGCAGCATGAGCCAAGTTTGGGGCTCAGGCACGGCGTTTACAGCATCCAAATCGCGAACATTCAGGGCAAACTGCAGATCAGGATCAAGAAAGCCGCCAAGCGCGAAGCGGCCCGTCAACAGCGTCGGGTTGGCTTCCGTGCCGGTATAGAGCTGTGGCCCTGCGAGATCGAAAATCGTCCCATCGATGATCAGGCCGCCAGCGGCGAACTCGTATACGAAACCTAAATCGTAGATGCCTGTAATACCATCAATAGTAACCGAGGTATCCGGCACCACGAACCCGTCTGGTTGAACGATGATTCCGAGGGGTTGGGAATCGACGACGAAGCGGATGCTATTGTTTCCCTCGAGCTCGTTCAAAATACGAGCGGCTTGTGCAGGGATTGCGCTGACAACCGACAGGGCCAGCGTGCTAAGCCAAAGAAACAAATAGCGTTTTAACATGATCGGCATCCCTCGAGGACGTTATTGGATTTTTAGAGGGACCCTGCTCGATTCTATCACGCGACTCGTCGAACTGCCGACTATCATAACCACAATATTGTAATTGGCAAGAACGATGCACTTGCGCGCGGCTCACTGCTGCATCCAAGTTCCTTAGTTGCTTTCGGGGTCTGCGGTGATCTGACTAGGATTATTTGTACTGACCAGTCTTGCAGTCTTCGCCGTTACGCTCCTCAAGTTCATGAATTCCTAGGTCTTCGTGGTGCCCTTTAAGTGTTTCGGAAAACCCGGTTGAGGCATCAAAGAACCCATGCTGTAAGTGACGGCAGTCGTTTTCTCCGTCCATCTTGTAGACGCTTTCGCTGATGATTTGGATCTAGGCTCAGGACCGAATAAAGGGATTCCCTGCAACTCGGTAATCGGATACACCGGCAACCCTGAGGAGGCGATGTCATGAGTGACTCGTTCGGGTCGTTGGAAGCGCAGAGCCGCCGGATCGAGCCGCATGTACCGTTGTCGCATCGAGCCGTGGGCAATGATCGGCAGATCATCAGCGGGATCATCTTCGTGACCAGGAACGAGTTGCGCTGGCGCGATGTACCGTGAAGGTATGGTCCTGACAAAACGGCCTACAACCGGTTCATCCGCTCTCGACGGCTGGGCGTACTCAACGAGATCTTTCCTGCTCTGGCTACGGGGGAAGGCAAGCGAGTCAGCCAATCGTGGATCCGCTACCCAAGGATGATGATACCCACTGATTTCGCGCCGTTCGATTAATTTGCCTTGAGCCCAATTGCGGCTGGGTTTGAGCACTATGAGTGACGCGGAGGAGGGGCCGCGCTTGAGGCTGATCGGGTGGAGCGCGTAGTTCAGCTGGTACATGGCGGATCGGCGCTGTCGCTTATGCCCAGGTTAAGGTCAGGAAATACTTTCAAGCAGGAATTTCCAGCGATCGCTCCGAATAGGACGTCGTCCATTCATCGAGATCGGCCAACATGATCGCCGCGGCCCGGCAAAGTTCGGTAGAGAGTGTTTCCAGGTCGGTAACCTTTGAAAGCCGCTGTGCACTCGCGTCGAGCGCGATTGCCGTCTCCGCCGACCGGCTCGCCTGAAGCAGATGCTCCCCATGGCCGCGCATACCGAACACCGCGGCGCCCGCTGCCGGCAAGCCCGCCGTGAGCACGACGAGGCCGATTGACATGTCCGCAATTAGCGACGGGACCAGGAAATAGCCGATCACAAACAGCACACATGCCCCAATCACCAAACCCATAAGGGTCGAACCAATGACATGGAGCCGATGATCCAAATGTCGCATGCGATGGGCGTTGACGCGATGATAGTTCGCCTGCGGTTTGAAGCATTCGGTAATAACGGCTTCGGTAAGCGCCGAGATGCCCGCTTCGCTGACCCCGCCTATGGGACTGGACATTTCTCGCCAGATTGCCGCCGCGTACCATCTTGTCCAGTTGCGATTCGTCTTTGTTCGGTTTGCGCTGGGAGAGATTTCATCGCTGCGAAAAGGGGGGGCACCAAGGCCGATACGCTTGAGATAGACGAGCGGGCGTAGGCTTTCGGCCAGATACCGGTATTGCAGCCAGCGCCGGTGCCACTCGCCCTTATTCCCCGCCCGCGTGTTGAGGAACAGGAGGCCAATTACAGCAAGTTCAGCAAGAACTAGATAAAGTTTGAAGCCTGGGAGCAGCAGGCCCGTGAGAGCGATAAGGACGGCAAGAGCGGACAAGACATAATTCGCGACATGCCCCGATCGAAATCTTTGTGCGTAACGAATGGCCAGAAAATTGGACCAGCCATAACTGCGTTCGAGTGGCATTCTCAGGCTCGGCGGATAGGCGTCGCGCGTCATAGACCAATCTCGCTCGATGTCATCCTCAATCGAATTCTGTAGCCACGGCTTATCAAGGGCTTTGACCCCCAACACCGAAAGCAAGAGTGGGTACTCTAAGCGCCCATTAATTCGCCTTTCTGTCTCTTTAAAATATTGCCCGATATACTTACGGTCTACACTATCATGCGGTGCGAGTACGCTATTAACGAGCGCAAAGTAATCATCCTTGTCAAGCGCGCCGGTATTCTGCATTCCGGGCACAAAGTTGCCCCGCAGCCGTGGCGATCCTACCGTGTCGTTCGCACGATCAATCGGAATATGAATTACCGGAAGGTTCTCGTCCATCGCCATTTCCACGATTTGCGCGGTGCCGCCCGGACCATTGGCAGGCAGCCCATCCCAGATGGCCACGAGGATATCCGACGCCGCAATGACCGCCTTGCCCACCATTGTGTATGCCTTGGGAGATCCGTAATCGCCCGGCATGGTGAAAATTGCGTCGGCGCACTGGAGCTGCTTTTGAAACTCTACGAGCTCTGAGCCTTGGAAATCCAGTTGATATGTCTCGACAGGAAAGGGGAGCAGCGCACGGACGCAAAAACCCGCAGCGTGTGCGGTAGTGGCAGCGAGCTGATCTGCACCGGCTGCTAACGGGGTATGCAAACGCAGGATCGGGTCGCAAGGATCAAAGATACTCGCTTCTACCGAATGAAGCTTCTGAACCGCCGCGAACAGATCGGCAAACAGGGTATCCAGAACCGGACCGATGTGCCGCAGTATCTCAGGAGTGAAAATCGCCGCTCGGTGACCGGTAATGCCGATATTTAAGCTGAGCGTCGGACGCGGTGGACGATCGATTTCCATTTATCTTCCGCACCTCACAATTTACGCCTCTCGAACGTTACTAATCAGCGGAGCTGCTTGGCACAATAGCTTGGAACATTCCGGTTGCTGGCATTTGGATTATTCGATCGCCGAAGAGAGGGATCCTTTTGTCGCATAAAAGACCTTTTGCCAGGCAACTTCGGTCCGGACTTGTCGAAAGCCGCATTTGTCGTGCCAACCCGATAACGGTCATGGAAAGAACATTCCTCTTTGCCGAAAACTGCCGATAATCAGTTTACGTCTTTCGACCCCGGATCCGCTGAGATTGGACCCGTCGAGGTTGAATTAACATGACGCATATTTGTGTGTGCATTTTCGCGCTCCCTAATCACGAAAACCCAGAGATTGGATCGTTGGCGGCCCGGTGGCTGCAATGCCCCGCAACGCTCGGCGGGAAGGTCGTGAACTGGGGCGGTTTCCTAATCCGCTCCGCCAAGGCTAAACTCCTTTTTTTGCCACCCTACTCGCCAGATCTGACCCTGATCGAGTAGATCTTCACCAAGCTCAAGCTGTTGCTCCGGAAGGCGGGTGAAGGAGAGTTATCAACTTCGAATAATCCAGCATTATTTGGGTCTCCTGAAGCTCGACGATCGGAATGGTCAACAACGACACACTGCTGTATTCGATATTGCAAAGGGAGATTAGGGGGTATGACGCTGGTCACGATCGCTATTGCCGTTTTCCTGCTGGCATCGACGATTGCGGTCCATTACGAAGTTTTGCGGATTACGTCCGCCCGCATGTCGCACCTGAGTTTAGCCCCGCGCGTGCGTATCATCTTTATGCTAATCGCGGCTCTGTTTTCACACCTCGTCCACGTCTTCATCTACGCCATTGCCTTTCATTTACTCGAGAAATGGGCCGCGCTCGGCACAATCGAAGGACCGGCCGGGCATGATTTCGCCGATGCATTTTACTTCTCGATTACCAGCTACACCACGCTTGGCATCGGAGATCTCTATCCGACCGGTGAGCTGCGCTTGCTGAGCGGAATTGAAGCGCTAAACGGCTTGGTCATGGTCGGTTGGACTGCGTCGATCACCTATCTCTATATGGAAAAGTTCTGGCACCTGCAAAGCAAGCACCCATGAGCGAAGCTGCGCCGGATGTATTCGTCAGTTATTCGCGCGCTGATGAAGAGAGCGGGAGGCTAGTAGTCCCGTTGTGCTGGGCGGGCGCCCTCCGCCGGTGGGTCTTCGGCAGTTCCAGTGGGTTGGCTCCTCTGCGTGGCGTGGCTCTACTGACGCGCCGGAAATCCCAAATTCGCGATGCTTGTGGATCGGCGTGCAAGAAGGCCCCC
>NZ_LZRP01000001.1 GCF_001678665.1 Erythrobacter sp. QSSC1-22B | reverse complement strand
GACTCTTAGTCTCAGCTGGCTCCCGCTTTTATCGCCGTGTGCGGGCTTGTGATCTTGCTGGCCAGTAGCCCTGTGCCGCCCAAGTACACTCCGTCTTGATCGCAGGTTTGGCGCTGGCAGCGGTTCCGCTAATCCTCGACATGAACAACATCAGTGTTGACGTGATGCCAGCGGTCGCGTGTCTGACAATCGCGTCGTTCCGGCTCGACCGCCTAGCGAACAAAACCTATCGAGGCACAACTAGGCTTCGCAAGATCGAGACGTTGCAAGGTTCTCAATTGGCCGCTGTTGCGCTGGACTCACCCGACGCGAGGGAAGATAGCGCCAGACAAGGTCGTCGCGCTTGCCGAAGAGCATGGCCGCGTCGACATGATCACCTTCTTCGTTCTAATTTACGCTCTGGTCCAGGCGCGCAAGGCGCTCGATCGCTATCCCTACTTCCGGCTCGCGATCAATATTTCGGCACTCAATCTACGCGACCGCCTGTTCGTGCCGCAGCTCGAGCCGATCATTGCGGCGCATCGTTTTCCGGTCGCCAACATTATCCTCGATTACCGAAACCGCCCCGATCGAGAATGACGAGGCCGTCTCGCAGACGATGCAGGAACTCAAGCGGATGGGGGTGAAGCTCTCGGTCGACGATTTCGGTATGGGGCACGCTTCGCTCGAGTATCTGCGACGGATTCTCGCTGACGAGGTCAAGATCGATCGCAGCTTCGTGTCGGGTATCGACACTTCCGAGGACGACCGCGCGCTGGTCGAATCGGTGATCCAGATGATCCATTCGCTGGGCCGCACTGCGGTTGCCGAAGGGGTCGAGAACGCCAGGGTCCTCGAGCTCCTGCGCGAGATGGGCTGCGAGGAAGCCCAGGGCTATTATTTTTCGCATCCGGTCGCGATGGACGACCTGCTCGCGCAAATGCCAAAGGCCGCCGCCGCCGCAAAGGGTCTTGCAATAGGGTTAATCTCTGTGGACCATACCTGTCAGCACATCCCGTGGCGACAGGAGATTCCTATGTCAATCTGGACTTGGCTTGGCGACCTTGTTTCGCCCCGCTAAATTAAGCGTCACCGATTTATGAAAGCCCCGGCCAGTCCGGGGCTTTCTTGTTTCTGGGGTAAGCGCATCGCGGGCTTGCGCCGCTAGCCCAGGCCCGCAGGATCGCCGAATACCCCGCGCTGGTAGTCCTGCAGCGCCTGGAGTATCTCCTCGCGCGTGTTCATCACGAAGGGTCCGTGCGCGACAACCGGCTCGCCGATCGGATCGGCATGGCCGTAGAGGATCACGCAGCCCGCCTCGCTCGAAACCGCCACGCCCTCGCCATCGCTCAATTGCGCCAGATGGTGCTCGGGCACCTCGCCAGAGCCGATTCGCGCCGTCCCGCGCACCGTGTAGAAAAACACGCTGCGACCCGCAGGTGCGGGGAGGGCGGCGCTGCTCCCCGCCGCCATCTCGACGGTCGCCAGCATGACGCCCGTCAGCGACGCGATCGGTGCGCCTTCGCTGCCCGAGACCGCGCGCATGCTGACCCCGGGCGCCAGTTCGACCGCCGGGATCTCCGCCGCCGTCACGGGGACATAATTCGGCTCGGCCAGTTTCAGTGCCGAGGGCAGGTTCACCCACAGCTGGAGAATCTCGAGCGGCCCGCCCTCGCGCTTGAAGCTCTTGGGAGAGAGTTCGGCATGGATGAGGCCGCGGCCCGCGGTCATCCATTGCACCCCGCCTGCCTCGACCACGCTCTCGCCGCCACCGGTGTCGCGGTGCGCGAGATTGCCCTGCAGGATGAAGGTGACCGTCTCGAACCCGCGATGCGGATGCGGACCGAAGGGCAGGCCCTGGTTGCCCGGCGGATAGGTCTGCGGCCCGTGATGATTGAGGAACAGGAATGGATCGACCTGCTCAAGTCCCGACCCGGGCACCGGCCGCCGGGTGACCAGTTCGCCGATATCCTCGCGCTGCGCCCGATGGATCGAGCGCAGGCTGCGTGCGCTCATGTCGCGGCACCCGGGACCAGCGGATCGGGGCCCGCGGGCACCACACCGGTGGGATTGATATGGTCGTGGCTCTCGTAATAATGGTGGCGGATGTGGTGGAAGTTCACCGTCTCGGCCGCGCCATCGAGCGCGTAGAGCCGCCGGATGAAAGCGGCGAGGTTGGGATAGTCCGCGATCCGGCGCAGGTTGCATTTGAAATGGCCGTGATAGACCGGGTCGAAGCGGATCAGCGTGGTCCACAGCCGGATATCGGCCTCGGTCAACTGCCCGCCGACCAGCCAGTCCTTGCCCGCCAGCCGCTCTTCCAGCTCGTCCAGCTTGGCGAACAGCGGCCCCACCGCGTGCTCATAGGCCGCTTGCGTGGTGGCGAAGCCAGCCTTGTACACCCCGTTGTTGACCGCATCGTAGACCTCGTCGTTGATCGCATCGATCTCCTCGCGATGCGCCTGCGGGTAGAGGTCGAGATCGTTCGCCCCGCAGCCATCGAAAGCGCTGCCGAGCATCCGCAGGATATCCGCGCTCTCATTGTTGACGATGGTCCCGGTCTGCTTGTCCCACAGCACCGGCACGGTGACATGGCCCGAGTAATCGGGTTTCGCCGCGGTGTAGATCTGGTGGAGATTGGACGCGCCCATCGCCGGCTCGCGCGTCACGCATTCGCCTTCGCGGAACGACCAGCCGCCTTCCTGCATCCGCCAGTGAACATTCACCAGCTCGATCTCATCGGTCAGCCCCTTGAGATGCCGCGCGACATTGGCGCGGTGCGCCCAGGGGCAGGCGAGGCTGATATACAGCCGGTAGCGCCCCGGTTCGGCCGCAAAGCCGCCCTCGCCCGTCGGTCCGGGGCTGCCGTCGGGGGTGACCCAGTTGCGAAACGCGCTCTCGTCGCGCTCGAACGCGCCGCTGTCGTCGTCGTTATAGTCCCATTCGTCGTGCCACTTGCCGTCTTTGAGAAAACCCATGTCAAATCCCTGTAAATGTCGCTTGGTAATCCAGCGAAGCGCGGCCGCATGCGTTCCGCGATCGCGTTTGGACAGAACAGAGGTGGCCATGACGGGAAGGCCGGATGCTGCCATTTGCGTCGCCCCTGGGCGGCGAGGGGGTCGGTTCAACTCCGATTTCCGGGGTTCGACCCCACGGCTGGTCACCCTCAGTGGCTTGGCTGCTTACTGCCCATCTCCGCCAAAAGCTCCCTTTCAGCTACCGACCCAGTTGCGGGCATTAGGAGCTGAGGGCATGATGACCCTAGCGAGCTTGCGGTCGAGGCCCAAAAGCTACTGGGATCAGCGAGGGGGGTGAATGAAAACAGTCTACACCGACAAATACGGCTTCTACCCGTGGGCTATGTTGTTCGTATCTTTTGTTGGGTTTTGGTCCGCCTACAGCGGGTTCTCAGAAGGCGATGGTAACAGGCTTGGCTTGGGTATTGGTTCTGGCGAAGTCTTTTTAATTCTTGCCCTCAGGCGATTTTGGAACGTTCGCGAAGCGAAGCGCGAAGGTCGAGATCCTACAATCCACCGGATCAAGGGGAATGACTGCTAACCACCCCAATCTCGGCCATAGCGGCTCGCCAGACCCCGGGTCGAAAGCCGACACTCCACTAAGACCGCGCTCGCGCACCGGGCGCCATCCGGAACTCTTCGCGCGATCCGCGATTGAGACGATCGAGCGGGTTGCGGGCAGTGCAGTTTCATCGCCCTACCTATCGAGCGGGAGCAGAGGCGGGCACGCTCAGGTGTCCGACTTGCCAAAATAGTCCAATGATATCAGGGTGGTTTGGATGAACGACAACAGCACAAGCCGCGACGGCGCGGCCCCCACAGCGACCGGGATCACGGGTCTGGACTATATCCTGCGCGGCGGCTTCCCGGCGGATCGGCTTTATCTGGTCGAGGGCACTCCCGGCACCGGCAAGACCACGCTGGCGCTCAGTTTCCTGCTCGAGGGCAGGAAGCAAGGGGAGACCGGGCTCTATATCACGCTGTCCGAAACCGGCGACGAGCTGCAGGCGGTGGCGCACTCGCATGGCTGGTCGCTCGACGGGATCGAGCTGTTCGAGCTGGTGGCCGAGAACGAATTCAGCAGCGAAAACGAACAGAGCCTGCTGCACCCCAGCGAGGTGGAGCTGGGCGAGACGGTGGCGGGGATCATCGAGCAGGTCGAGAAGGCCGATCCGGCGCGGGTGGTGCTCGACAGTCTTTCGGAACTGCGGCTGCTGGCGCAGAGTCCCTTGCGCTATCGGCGCCAGATTCTCGCGCTCAAGCACTTCTTCGCCAAGCGCGACTGCACCGTGCTGATGCTCGACGACCGGACCTCGGAACCCGGCGATCTGCAATTGCACAGCATCGCGCATGGCGTGATCTCGCTCGAACAGAGCGCGAGCGAATTCGGGTCCGAACGGCGGCGGTTGCGCGCGATCAAGATGCGCGGCCTGAAATACCGCGGCGGATATCACGATTTCAGCATCGAGAAGGGCGGGCTGCAGGTTTACCCGCGGCTGGTCGCCTCGGAGCATCACAAGGAGTTCGATTCCACGCCGGTCTCCACCGGGCTCACCGGGCTCGATGCGCTGCTGGGGGGCGGGCTGGTCCCCGGGACCAACACCTTGCTCGCCGGCCCCGCGGGGGTCGGCAAGACCACGACGGCTGTCAAATGCCTCGTCAGCGCGCTGGAACGTGGCCAGCGGGTCGCCTATTTCCTGTTCGACGAGCGGCTTGCGACGCTGCTCCAGCGCTCCACCGCGCTCGGGATGGATCTGCGGCCCTATATCGAGAGCGGCCAGCTCCGCCTGCGCCAGATCGATCCTGCCGAGCTTTCACCGGGCGAATTTGCCTGCGCGGTTCAATCGGCGGTCGAGGCGGACGGGGTCAAGATGATCGTCATCGACAGCCTCAATGCCTATATGCATGCCATGCCCAGCGACAATTTCCTCGTGCTGCAAATGCACGAGCTGCTCAGTTTCCTGAGCCAGCAGGGAATCATTTCGCTGATGATCCTGAGCCAGCATGGCTTGATGGGAGACCTGCGTTCGGACATGGATCTGAGCTATCTGGCGGACACGGTGATGCTGATGCGCTATTTCGAGGTTCAGGGCATGGTGCGCAAATCCGTGTCGGTCATCAAGACGCGCACCTCGGTCCACGAAGGGACCATTCGCGAGTTCGATATCGATCACACCGGGATCCGGATCGGAGAGCCGCTGCGGGGTTTCGACGGGGTGCTCAGCGGCAATCCGCGATATGTGCATGGCGATGACAAGTTGCTGAGAGGCAACTGAAAATGCCCGGCACCACATATGGCGGCGATGTCGCGATACTGGCGCCGCGCGGACGCGACGCGAAGGTCGCGCAGGAATTGCTCGACCAGACCGGGATAGCGTCGCTGATCGTTGCTGATCTCGCCGAATTGCAAAACCTGATCGAAGAGCACATTGGGGCGGTGCTGATTGCCGAGGAAGCGGTCGGCGAGGAGATTTCCGGCATCCGCGCGGCGCTGGCGGCGCAGCCGGCGTGGTCGGATATACCCTTTATCGTCCTGACCAGCGGCCGGGCACCCAAGCGCACTCCGGCCGAGGAAGAACGGATCGATGCGCTGGGCAATGTGGTCCTGCTTCCGCGCCCGCTCCACCGCGACGATATCGTTCGCGCGGTGCGCTCCGCGCTCAAGGCGCGGCAGCGCCAGTTCGAAGCGCGCGCGCGGATGGAGGAGCTGCGCGATTCCCAGATCAAGCTGCGCAAGAGCGAGCGCAAGTTTCACGCCATCGCCAATTCGATCGACCAGATGATCTGGTCGACCCGGCCCGACGGCTATCACGACTATTTCAACGATCGCTGGTACGAATACACAGGCGTGTCGCCCGGGTCGACCGATGGCGAGCGCTGGGTGGGCAGGTTCCACCCCGACGATCAGCAGCGCGCCTGGGAGCGCTGGCGGCACTCGCTCGATAGCGGCAAACCCTATGAGATCGAATACCGGCTGCGGGACCGTTCAGGCGAATATCGCTGGGTGCTGGGCAAGGCGCAGGCGGTGCGCGACGAGGACGGGCAGATCGCCCGCTGGTACGGCAGTTGCACCGAGATCGACGATCAGGTCCGCGTCCGCGAGGCGCTGGCAGCCTCGCAGGATCGGCTTGAGGGCGCGGTGGCGGAACGCACGCAGGAGCTGTCCGATCTCTATCGCAAGACCCCGGTGGCGCTGCTGTCTACCGATGGCGAGGGGCGCATCGTCACCGTGAGCGAACGCTGGCTGTCGTTCATGGGCTACGACCGCGCCGAGGAAGTGCTGGGCAAGCAGGTAACCGAGTTTATGGCCCCCGAGTGCCTGACCGATCACGAGGGCGCCTACAGCGAGCGGATGGCCGAGGCGAATGTGGTCTACGATCTGCCCTACACCACGATCAAGCGCAGCGGCGAGCGCGCCGAGGTGCTGGTCTCGGCGCGTTCGACCCACAACGCCGCGGGCGAGGTTGATCGGGTGATGGCCTCGGTGGTCGATGTCACCCAGCGCAAGGCTGCGGAAACGGCGCGCGACAAGGCCGAACACGCGCTGCGCCAGAGCCAGAAGCTCGAGACCATCGGCCAGCTGACCGGCGGGGTAGCGCATGATTTCAACAATTTGCTGATGGCGGTGCGCTCCAGTCTCGAACTGCTGCGCAAGCGGTTGCCCGAAGGCGACAAACGCGCCCACAGCTATCTCGCCAACGCGCTCGCGGGCACCGAACGCGGCGCCACGCTGACCCAGCGGATGCTGGCTTTCGCGCGCAAGCAGGAGCTCGATCCCCAGCCGGTCGATGTCGCCGCGCTGCTGCCGGGGATGCGCGATCTGCTCGAGCGGTCGCTCGGCCCCGAGATGGATATCGCGCTCGATCTGGGGAAGGATATTCCGCCCGCGCTGGTCGATGCCAACCAGCTCGAGATGGCGGTGCTCAACCTCGCGGTGAACGCGCGCGACGCGATGGAGGGCAGCGGGCGGCTGGCGATCCGGCTGGACTGCGTGCACGCCGGGCCGGGATCGCCGCAGCTCGAACCGGGCGAATACGTCCGCATCCGCGTCGAGGACACCGGCGCCGGGATGGATGCCGAAACCCTGGCGCGCGCGATGGAGCCGTTCTTCACCACCAAGGGGGTCGGGAGCGGGACCGGGCTGGGGCTGTCGATGGTTCACGGGCTGACCAGCCAGCTGGGCGGGTCGTTTCAATTGCAAAGTCGGCCGGGCGAGGGCACCACGGCGGCGATGTATCTGCCGGTCGCGAGCGATGGACCGGCTGGCCCGGCCATCGTGTCCGCTCCCGCGGAACAGCCCGGAGATGCGTTCAAGCCCTTGAAAATCCTGGCCGTCGACGACGACGCGCTGGTGCTGTTCGGCACCGTTGCGCTGCTCGAGGATTTGGGCCACGAGGTCCAGGAGGCCGGCTCGGGCGCGCAGGCTCTCGACATGCTGTCCAAGCGCGATGATGTCGATCTTGTGATCACCGATCAGGCGATGCCAAACATGACCGGCGTGGCACTGGCACGCGAAATCCACCGCGACCGCCCCGATCTCCCCGTCGTCCTCGCCAGCGGCTATGCCGAGATGCCCGAGGGCGCCAAGCAGGATATCGTCGCCCGGCTGGAGAAGCCCTTCAGCCACGATGACCTGGACGGCGTCATCCGCACGATCTTCGCCGGCTGACACGGGCGACGGAGTTGAAGTTTAAAAAGCGGGTGTTTGCACCCGATATATGCTAAGTATTGGCCAATCCGTGCTTGCGGTCGAAAATCCGTGCGAGCCCCGGGTATGACGTTCGCCCCGCGTATCTCCGGTTTCAGACAGCCACGGCCATGGAATTCCTTACGCCCGTTATATCCGAATCCGCGCCCCTCGACCTCGACAATGGAAGGGTGCATGACGGCAACCGCTCCCATGACCACTGATCCAATCGCCGATTCCCAAAGCCCGGCTCACGATGCCACGCGCCGTTGCGATGTGGAACCGATCCACACGCCCGGTTCGATCCAGCCGCATGGCCTGCTGTTGTTGTTCGATGCAGCCTCGGGACTGTTGCGCCACCGGGCGGGGGATTGCGAGCGGTTGCTTGGCCTCGAATCGGACAACAATCCGAGTGCGCAAGACCTGCTGGGGATTACGATCGACGATCTGATCGTCTCCTGCCTGCTCAACCTCAACGACGAACCGGTCTACGTCGGTCTTGCACGAGCGCACGACCGGCGCCCGCTGGCTATGATGGCGCATCGCACGGGATGCTTCGTCGCGGTCGAGCTGTTCGAAGCAGAGATCGAGGGCAGCGTTGCCTCGGCGCTGGATATGGCGGGCGCGATCTTCAACCGGATCAATGCCAGTCAGAACCTTGTCGATGCCTGCGCCATCGGGGTCGATCAGGTGCGCGCTATCAGCGGTTTCGATAGCGTGATGATCTATCGGTTCCGCGACGACGGCAGCGGGTCCGTTATCGCCGAGTCCCGGATCGCGCAGGCGACGAAATATCTCGGGCACCGTTTCCCCGCGTCGGACATCCCGCGTCAGGCGCGCGAGCTTTTTCGCCGCAACTTCATCCGCATGACCCCCGATGTGGGCTATGATCCGGCGCCAATCATGCCCCCGCCCAGCGGCGCGCCGATCGACATGTCGCATTGTATCCTGCGTTCGGTCGCGCCGATCCATATCGAATATATGAAAAACATGGGGCTGGGCGCCTCGATGTCGATCTCGCTCATGGTCCAGGGCGAATTGTGGGGGCTGGTCGTGTGCCACCATTACGCGCCTCGGCTGGTCCCGGTTGAGGCGCAATTGTTCTGCCGCCACGTCGGGGCCTCTCTATCGGCCTTTGTCCTCGCCTTCGAACGTGCGGAGGCCGTCCGGCTGGAGGCGATCCAGACCGCCGCGCTGGATTCCATTCTCGAGAGCACGCTTACCAGTGACGATCCCGAGCGACGTCTCAGAACTTCCTGCGATGAGCTGAAGCGGCTTTTCGACTGCGGTGGCTTCGTGCTGGTGGGCGATGCTGGACTGATCGCCGGGGCGGGCCACTATCCGGATGGCGAACGATTGTCCCGATTGTCGTCCTTTGTCACTTCACGCCTGCAGGGTCGGCAGAGCTATGCGACCGATCGGTTGAGCGAGGAACTCGCCGGTGCGGAGGAATTGGCCACCGACGCCAGCGGCGTATTGGCCATCAGGCTTCAGACCTCGCGTCCCCTGCTGGCGATGTGGCTGCGGCCGGAGCAAATCGAGGAGATCGACTGGGCGGGTGATCCGCGCAAGGACGATGGACTGTCCGGGACCGCGCAATCCCTGTCGCCGCGCAATTCCTTCGCTGCCTGGCGGGAGACCGTAAGGGGGCGCTCGCGCCCTTGGGCTCGCCGCCAGATCGTGGCTGTGGAGCTGTTTCGCACCCGGGTCGGCTATGCCATGCAGCGCTTTCGTCTCGCAAAAGCCAATGCCGAGCTGGGCGAGGCCAATGCGCTGCTTGCCAAGCAGGCTACCACCGATCCGCTGACCGGGCTTTCCAATCGTCGACTGTTCGACGATTGCCTCCAGAAAGAATGGGCACGGGCTGAGCGTGAGGGCAGCCCGGTCGCGTTGATCGCGATCGATATCGACCATTTCAAGAAATACAACGACAGCTTCGGCCACCCTGCCGGCGACGAATGCCTCAAACAGGTGGCTCAGGCGATCGGCGGCACCTGTCGCGAGATCGACATCGCGGCGCGAACGGGAGGCGAGGAGTTCGCTTTGCTTTTGCCCGGGATCGACGCCGCGGGTGCCGCCATCGTGGCCGAGCGAGTGCGGACCGCCATCGAGGCCTTGGGCATCGAGCACCCCCACCCCGAACACAGGGTGATCACTATCAGTCTCGGGGTAGCGGCAGCATCGCCATCCGAGACCGGCGATGCGGCGGCGCTGATCCGCGCGGCGGACCGGGCGCTTTACCGCGTCAAGGCGACCAGTCGCAACGGCATCGCGGTCGACGGCGAGGGTTAGCGGCGCAGGATCCCCGGTCCAGGTCTGCAAGAAAAGCCGTGGCGGCGGACACTTCTGCGCGTGACGTGCGTTCGATCGGTTGGAGGAGCTTGCAGTGCCGATCACGATCAATTCCCAGACCTACGACTTGCCCGAAGATAACCGAGTCACCCTGCTCGATTTCCTGCGCCATGATCTTGGCCTGCCAGGGACCAAGAAGGGTTGCGACCATGGCCAGTGCGGCGCCTGTACCGTGCTCGTCGACGGAATGCGGATCAACAGCTGCCTGTCGCTAGCCGCGATGCACGATGGCGATCACATCACCACCATCGAGGGACTGGGCACGCCCGCTGCGCCTTCGAAGCTGCAGCAGGCCTTCGTGGAGCATGATGGCTATCAATGCGGCTATTGCACCCCGGGGCAGATCTGCTCGGCGACCGCGATGCTGCAGGAGATTGCCAATGGCTGGCCGAGCGATGCCAGCGACAGCCTCGAAGGCCCGATGGTGGTCAGCGGGGCGGAAATCCGCGAGCGGATGAGCGGCAATCTGTGCCGCTGCGGCGCCTACGCCAATATCGTCGCCGCTATCGAGGATGTGGCAGCGGCGGAGGACGCGGCATGAAGCCCTTCGATTTCCAACGCGCCGACCGGCTCGAACACGCCGCGCAGCTCTGCGCCGACGAGGGCACCAGGGCGATCGCCGGCGGGACCAATCTGATCGATCTGATGAAGCTGCAGGTGGAAACGCCGCAGACGCTGGTCGATATCCACCGCCTGCCGCTCGGTCGCATCGACGATACGGACGATGGCGGCCTGAGGATCGGCGCGCTCGCGACCAATACCGCAACCGCGGTCCACGAGCGGGTGCGCCGCGAGTATCCGCTGCTTGCCCGCGCGATCCTGGCCGGGGCGAGCCAGCAATTGCGCAACAAGGCGACCACCGGCGGCAATCTGTGCCAGCGGACGCGGTGCTATTACTTCACGAACATCGACCAGCCCTGCAACAAGCGCGAGCCCGGCTCGGGTTGCGGTGCGCTGAAAGGCGTCGCGCGGCTCCACGCGGTGCTCGGCACCAGCGACGAGTGCATCGCCACCTATCCCGGCGACATGGCGGTCGCGATGGCGGCACTGGGTGCCGTTGTCGAGATCGCCGACGCAAAGGGCCACACCCGCAACGTGCCGGTGCGCGATTTCCATTGCCTGCCCGGCGATACGCCGTGGCGCGACAATGTGCTGGAGGATGGCGAGATCATCACTGCGGTGATCCTGCCCCCACCGGTCGCAGGACGACAGCTCTACCGCAAGGTCCGCGAGCGGTCGTCCTATGCCTTCGCCATGGTCTCGGTCGCTGCAATCGTCGCGCTTGAGGATGGCCGCTTCACCCGCGCCGATCTCGCCTTTGGCGGCTTGGCGCACAAGCCTTGGCAGGACCCGCGGTTGAGCGCGCTGCTGCTGGGCAAGGAACCCTCGGCAAAGCTGTTCGACGAGGCTGCCGATGTGCTGCTCGACGGCGCGCAGAGCTATGGCGAGAATGCCTACAAGATACCGCTGGCACGGCGTACGCTGACCGCGGTGCTGGCCGAAGCGACGGGGATGGAACTGTGAGCGCGCATCTAAAGCAGGACGAACCCGATACCCGCAATGTGCTCGACGGCATGGAGCAGGGCATCATTGGCCAGCCGCTGGCGCGTCCCGACGGGCTCGCCAAAGTCACCGGGACCGCGCCCTATGCGGCCGAATACCCGGTCGCCGACTGTCTCGAAGGCGTGCTGGTCACCGCACCCTTTACCCGGGGGGAGATCACGGCGATCGACAAGGCCTCGGTCTTGTCGATGCCCGGCGTGGTCGCGGTGATCGATGACGAGCGGCTGACGGCGCGCGCGGCTCAGGGCACCGCGGGCGAAGCTCCGGAGCAGCCCGCTCGCGAGGTCGGCTATTTCGGCCAGCCGATCGCATTGGTGGTGGCGCAGAGCTTCGAACAGGCGCGCGACGCGGCCA
The DNA here is from genome assembly GCF_001678665.1 of Erythrobacter sp. QSSC1-22B. Taxonomy (GTDB): domain Bacteria; phylum Pseudomonadota; class Alphaproteobacteria; order Sphingomonadales; family Sphingomonadaceae; genus Qipengyuania. The sequence continues at coordinate 803,049 of NZ_LZRP01000001.1, read as the reverse complement.
AGCATCTGACCTTCGACTACCGAGCCGACGATCTCGACGATGTCCCGCTCGATCCCGAAACGGCCGGGGCCGAACCTCAGGACGGCGCCACACGGCAGGGCGATCTCGCGCAGGCGATGAGCGCGGCGGCGCACAGCGTCGATGTGACCTACACCACCGAAGGCCACAATTCGGCGGCGATGGAACCGCACGCGGCGATCGCGCAATGGGATGGGACAAAGCTGACCGTCCACGCCTCGCTGCAGATGCTCAACTACAACATCGCCGAACTGGCCGATGCGCTGGGCCTTCAGGAGGAACAGGTGAGGCTGATCTCGCGCTATGTCGGCGGTGGCTTTGGCTCCAAGCTCGGCATCAGCGAGGAGACGGTAGCCGCCTCGATCGCAGCGATGGAGCTGGAGCGCCCGGTACGCGTGGTGCTCAGCCGCCAGCAGGTTTTCCAGACAATCATGCGCCGTTCCGAGACGAAGCAGCGTCTGCGCCTCTCCGCCGATAAGGACGGGCACCTGACCGGTTTTGGACACGAGGCCCGCGTCTCGCAATTGCCGGGCGAGACCTTCGCCGAGCCGGTGCTGCAATCGAGCGAGTTCCTTTATGCCGGCGAGAACCGCCTGCTCCAGCTTGAGGTCGCGCGCATCCACCGGATGACGGCGGGCTCGGTCCGTGCGCCGGGCGAGGCGGTCGGGATGCCGGCGCTCGAATCGGCGATGGACATGCTGGCCCAGCAGGTCGGGATCGATCCGGTCGAACTGCGGCTGCGCAATATTCCCGAACGCCACCCCTCCGAAGGGCTGCCCTATTCGTCTCGCAAGCTTGCCGAATGCCTCGAGCAGGGGGCGAAGGCCTTCGGTTGGGACAGCGGCGCGCGCCAACCGCGCCAGCACCGCGACGGCGAATGGTGGATCGGCACCGGCATGGCGAGCGCGGCTCGGGTGCACAATGTCGCCGAGGCGCGCGCGCGGGTGACGCTCAAACCCGATGGCACGGCTTTGGTCGAGACCGACATGACCGATATCGGCACGGGCACCTATTCCATCGTCGGCCAGGTTGCGGGCGAGATGCTCGGCCTGCCGATGGACCAGGTACTGGTCGAGCTCGGCGATACGGAATTTCCGCGCGGGCCAGGCTCGGGCGGGAGCTGGGGCGCATCCTCGATCGGCTCGGCGGTGTTCGTCGCATGCGAGGAATTGCGGGCGAAGCTTGCCAGCAAGGCGGGCGTATCTACCGACGAACTCAAGCTCAAGGATGGCGGCGTGGTCGGCGGCGCAACGCTGGTCGAATTGCTCGATGGCGAAGAACTTTCGTTCGAGGGGCATTACGAGCCCGGCGATATCGCGGACGACTACACCGCCTCGGGCTATGGCGCCTTCTTCGCGCAGGTGCGGGTCAACCGCTTCACCGGCGAGACGCGGGTCGACCGCATGCTCGGCGCCTTCGGCTTCGGCCGGGTGCTCAACGCCAAGACCGCACGCTCGCAATGCCTAGGCGGGATCGTCTGGAGCATCGGCACCGCGCTGACCGAATCGCTGCTCTTCGATCCGGTCGATGGCCATGTGGTCAATTGCGATCTCGCCGAATACCACGTCCCGGTCCATCGCGATGTCCCCGATCTGGAGGTGATCATGGTCGAGGAACGCGATCCCGCCGCCAGCCCGATCCAGGCCAAGGGGATCGGCGAGCTGGGGATGTGCGGCGGCGCCGCGGCGATCGGAAACGCGATCTACAACGCCTGCGGCGCGCGGGTGCTCAGCTTCCCGATGACCCCCGACAAGGTGATCGCGGCGATGCCCGATTGACGATGCTGCGGACGGACTCGCCACAGGTTTTCGATCAGGATCACGCCGCGCTTGCAGCCGCCTGCGAGCCGGGCGTGGCGCTGTGCACTATCGTCGGGATCGAAGGCAGCTTCTCGCGCCGGATCGGTGCGCAGCTGGCGGTGCTGCCCGATGGCGGGGTGGTCGGCGATCTCGCCGATGGCTGCCTTGAAAGCCAGCTTGCCGCGGATATCCGCGATTTCGACGGGCCGGTGGTCCGGCGCTATGGTCGTGGCTCGGATGTCATCGACTTCCGCCTGCCTTGCGGCGGGGGGCTGGACATATTGCTCGATCCCGCTCCCGACAGAAGTGCCTGCCGCGAGGCATTGGCGCTCCTGCAGGCGCGCCGGCCTGCCGAACTGCAGTTGCCGGACGTGGGGCAAATGCGTCGCCGCGCATACATCCCTGCACTGCGGCTGCGCGCCTATGGCGAGGGGCCCGAACTGGCGACACTCGCGCGGCTCGCGCGGGCTTCCGGCATCGAGATCGAGGCTATCGACAAGTCTCGGCTGACCTTGGGCAAAGCGCCGGGGCTGGTTCCGACGGACCGCTGGACCGCCGTGATCCTGCTGTTCCACGATCACGAATGGGAGGCCGCGCTGCTCGAGGACGCGCTGGCGGGACAGGCCTTCTACATCGGCGCGCAGGGCGGCGAGAACGCGCGCGCGCAACGAACGATGACGTTGCTTTCCCGTGGCGCGCGGGAGGAGGATATCGCCCGGCTGCGCAGCCCGATTGGGCTGCTCCACGCCTGCCGGACACCGCAGGCGCTGGCGCTTTCGACTCTGGCCGAGGTGGTCGGCCTCTATGACGGCTTGCGCTGACCCGCTCGACCCGTCGATCGCGGTCGCATTGCTGGCTGCCGGTCGCGGGGAGCGGTTCACGGGAGACAAGCTGGCGGCCGAGCTGGATCAGCGCCCGCTTTGGGAATTCGCTGCGCAAGCCGCGCTTCGTGCAGGCTTCTTGACCCGCTTCGTGGTGGCAAGCGAGCATTCCGCATGCCTGTTCTCCGGAGCCCCATGGCAAACCGTGGTGAATGCCCGCGCGAGCGAGGGGCTGGCCAGTTCGATCCGTTGCGCGGCGCAAGTGGCGAAGAATTGCTCGCGGCTCGTCCTCCTGCTCGCCGACATGCCTTTTGTCGAAGCCGGGCATCTGCGCCGTCTCGCGCAGGGCGACGGAGCGGTGTTCACACTCTATCCCGACGGCAGGCGGGGCAATCCGGCAGGGTTTCCCGCTGCCATGTTTGCGCGTCTCGGCGGCTTGCGCGGCGACCGCGGAGCGGGCGGGCAGGGCTGGAGCGATGGCGCGGATGCCTTGTCGCCCCTCTCGCCCGACAGCCTGTTCGATATCGACACTGCCGCAGACCTTGCGCTCGCAAAAGCCCGATTGCCTGTCGAACGCTGAGGCGTGCAACTGGCGCAGCCGCAATTCCTCCTCCATGTGGGCGGCGGCTAAATCGATGCAGACCGCCGAACCGGGTGGGGCTGCGAGCAAAACAAACGAGGAATGCACATGGGCAGACTGTCCGGAATCACCGTCGTCGATCTGACGCAATTTCTGCCCGGTCCGATGATGACCGTGATGATGGCCGATCACGGCGCGCGGGTGATCAAGATCGAACCGCTGGCGGGCGATCCGGCGCGCGATCAGGGGCCGTTCGAGGCGGGGCACTCGGTCTGGTTTGCCAATTGCAACCGCGGCAAGGAAAGCCGCGCGCTCGATCTCAAGAGTGCCGAAGGCAAGGCCGCGCTCGTCGAATTGTGCCGCGAGGCGGATGTCTTCGTCGAGGGGTTCCGCCCCGGGGTGATGGCGCGGCTGGGGTTCGATTACGAGGCGGTGCGCGCGCTCAACCCGGCAATCGTCTATTGCTCGATCACCGCCTTCGGGCAGGACGGCGCGCTGGCGCAGCATCCCGCGCACGATATGGCGGTGCAGGCGCTGGCGGGCTTCCTCGCGGTCAACGACGGGCCCGATGGCGCGCCGGTGGTGCCCGGGGTGGCGAGTTCGGATATGGCGGCGGGGCTAACCGCGCTCTCGGCGGTCCTGATGGCGCTGCTGGGGCGCGAACGCAGCGGCGAGGGCGCCTATATCGACTGCGCGATGTTCGACAGCCTGCTGCCATGGTGCGCGCACACCGCGGGCAGCGCGATCGCGGGTGGCGAAAGCCCGCGCTCGGCCAGCCAGCGCTCACTCGGGGGCGCGGGATTGTATCAGGTCTATCGCACCGCCGACGGTCGCCATGTCGCGCTGGGGGGGCGCGAGATCAAGTTTGCCAAGGTCCTGCTGGCGGCGCTGGGGCGCGAGGACCTGCTACCCTATGCGGATGCCCCCGCGGGCGAGCAGGAGCCGTTGATCGCGTTTTTGCGCGAGACATTCGCCAGCAGATCGCGCGACGAGTGGGTGGACTGGTTCGCCGACAAGGATGTCGCCTTCGCGCCGGTGCTCGATTTTCGCGAAGCGCTCGACCAGCCGCATATCGCCGAGCGCGGGCTGCTGGTCGAAACCGACGAAGGCGCGCACCACATAGCCCCGCCGATCCGCTTTGCCGGGGAGGAGTGGGAGCCGGGCGTGGTGCCCGAACTCCCAACCGCTCCTCGCTAGATCCGAGAATCAGTCGACGAAATCCGCGACCCGCTCGATGATGATTGCCGGGGCCATGCCGCCTGCGGCGCACATGGTGACGAGGCCGTAGCGCTTGTTCTGCCGCTCCAGCTCGTCGATCATGGTGCCGATCAGGATCGAACCGGTCGCGCCGATCGGGTGGCCCAGCGCGATCGAGCCGCCGTTGACGTTGACCTTGTCCCAGTCGAGCCCGAGATCGCGAACGAATTTGGCCGCGACCACCGCGAAGGCCTCGTTGATCTCGAACAGGTCGATGTCGTCCACCGTCAGCCCTGCTTTTTCGAGCACCTTCCTCGCGGCCGGGACCGGGGCGTTGAGCATCAGCGTGGGGTCATCGCCCATATTGGCGGTGGCGACGATGCGGGCGCGCGGCTTGAGACCGTGCTTCTGCGCGTAGGCCTTGCTGGTCACCAGCACCGCCGCGGCGCCATCGACCACGCCCGAGCTGTTGCCAGCATGGTGGAAGTGCTCGATCTCGAGATCGGGGTATTTGCGGTTGATCAGACCGCGGAAGGTGGTGCCGTTCTGGTCGAGCGGGACATCGGCGATCTTGGTGAAGGCGGGTTCGAGCGCGGCCAGCCCTTCGCGCGTGGTCTGCGGGCGGGGGAACTCCTCTTGGTCCAGCAATACCGTGCCCTCGTCGTCGACCACCGAGACCAACGACTTGTCGAAACGACCTTCCTTGATCGCCTGCGCGGCGAGTTGCTGGCTGCGATAGCCGACCTCGTCCAGTTCCTCGCGGGTGAAGCCTTCCTGGGTGGCGATGGCATCGCCGCACACGCCCTGGTGGCTCTGCGGGTGCGATTGCTGCAGCCGCTCGTTGTAGCTGCCCATCATCGGCGGCTTCATGCCTGCAGCCATCTTGTCGCGCGCCAGCTGGCCGGTGAGGCTCATCATCTCGGTGCCGCCCGCGACCACACAATCTTCCATCCCGCTCATGACCTGCGCCGCGGCGAGGCTGACGCTGGTGATTCCGCCGCCGCAGAAGCGGTCGAGCGTGGTGCCCGAGCTGGTGACGTCGTAGCCGGCGTCGAGCGCGGCCATCCGGCCCAGGTCGCCGCCCTGCATCCCGTCCTGCGTGCTGACCGACCAGATCACGTCGTCGACCGTGGCGGTATCGAGCTTGTTGCGGCTGGCAATGGCCTTGAGAACGGTGGCGGCAAGGTGTTGCGGATGCTGGTCGGCAAGCGCGCCCTTGCCCTGTTTTCCGATCCCGCGCGGGGTGCGGACAGCGTCGATTATATAAGCCTGGGACATGCAGTGTTCTCCTCTCCGGTCGCGCCTTTTGCGGCGATTGCCGGTTGACGTAGGCGTAAGCCTGCCGCAGCTAGGGCGCAAGACCAGTTTCACATTGCAATGGGAGATGAGCCTGTGAGCGAAGAAGTCCTGACCCAGGTCGAAGACGGCATTCTGATCGTCACGATCAACCGCCCCGAAGCCAAGAACGCCATGAACAAGGCCGCCGCCGAGGGCATCGCTGCGGCGATGGACCGGCTCGACGAGGATGACGACCTGCGGGTCGCGATCCTCACCGGTGCGGGCGGAACCTTCTGTTCGGGGATGGACCTCAAGGGCTTCCTGCGCGGCGAATCCCCGAGCATCGAAGGCCGCGGTTTCGGCGGCATCACCCAGCAGGGTCCGTCCAAGCCGCTGATCGCCGCGGTCGAGGGCTATGCGCTGGCGGGCGGCATGGAGCTGATGATTTCCTGCGATCTGGTGGTCGCCAACAAGGATGCCAAATTCGGTATTCCCGAAGCCAAGCGCGGGCTCGCTGCCGCGGCAGGCGGGCTGATGAAGCTGCCCGATCTGATCCCCCCCAAGATCGCGATGGAGCTGGCGCTGACCGGTGAATTCATCGACGCGACCCGAGCCTACGAACTGGGCCTGGTCAACCGCGTGGTCGAGGGCTCGGCTCTCGATGCGGCCAAGGAACTGGCAGCCAAGATCAACGAGAATGGCCCGCTGGCGGTCCGCGTCTCGAAGCAGATCGTCGACCAGTCGCGCGGCTGGAGCCTGGAAGAGCGCTGGGACGAGCAGGCCAAACTGCTGCCCAAGGTCTTCATGAGTGAGGATGCGCGCGAAGGCGCCGCCGCTTTCGCCGAAAAGCGCAAGCCGAACTGGAAGGGCAAGTAAGCGCGCGGGACAAGCGCGCGACTGCCTTTGAATAACCCCTGAGAGAGGATCATGCTACAATGCCCGTAATCGACATTCCGCCGCCCGAGTTCATGGACGACGAGGAAATCTCGATCTTCGCCGATGCCGTTGGCAAATTCTACGAAAAGCACGCCCCCGAAAAGCGCGTCGCCAAATGGCGCGAGGATGGCCAGGTCGAGCGCGAGTTCTGGAACGAGGCGGGCGAGGCCGGTCTGCTCGGCGTTTCGGTGCCCGAGGAATACGGCGGCCATGGCGGCGATTTCCGCCACGACATGGTGGTCATCGACCAGCAGGGCAAACACAATGTCGATGGCTTCGCCGCCAGCCTGCACAACACCGTGATCCTGCCATATCTGGTCCGCCACGGGACCGAGGAGCAGAAGAAGCGCTACCTGCCGAAGCTGGTCAGCGGCGAGCTGGTGAGCGCGATCGCGATGACCGAGCCGGGTGTCGGATCGGATCTGCAGAGCATCACCACCACCGCGCTCAAGGATGGCAATGGCTACCGGCTCAACGGCGCGAAAACCTACATCTCCAACGGCCAGATCGCCGATTTCATCATCGTCGTCGCCAAGACCGATCCCAAGGAACGCGCCAAGGGTATTTCGCTGCTGCTGTTCGAGACCGAAGGCGCCGAGGGCTTCCAGCGCGGCAAGAAGCTCGACAAGATCGGGCTCGATGCGCAGGACACCTCCGAGCTGTTCTTCGACGATGTCTTCGTACCCGCCGAGAACGTGCTCGGCGGTGTGGAAGGCAAGGGCTTCTACCAGCTGATGGGCGAGCTGCCGCAGGAACGGCTGATCATCGCCATGGGTGCGATCAGCGGGATCGAGCGCGCGCTCGATGTGACGGTCGAATTCGTCAAGGAGCGCAAGGCATTCGGCCAGACGGTGTGGGACTTCCAGAATACCCAGTTCGTGCTCGCCGACCTCAAGGCGAAAGGCACCGCCGCACGGGTCTTCGTCAACGACTGCATCTCCAAGCATCTCGAGGGCAAGCTCGATGTGCCCACCGCCTGCATGGCCAAATACTGGGTCACCGAACTGCAGAGCGAAGTGGTCGACAAATGCCTCCAGCTGCATGGCGGCTCGGGCTATATCAACGACTACCCGATCGCGCGGATGTATCGCGACAGCCGCATCACGCGGATTTTCGGCGGTTCGAACGAGATCATGCGGATGGTGATCGCCCGCTCGATGTAGTCGCAGGGTGCGCGTTCCCTGAAAAAGACGGCCGCCGGATAGCGTTCCGGCGGCCGTTTTGCGTTTCGGCAGGCCGATCCGGGAGAGCTGGTTGATGAAACACATCGCCCTCCGCCGGTCGTTGCGTCAACGAGCTTTCCCGAGATCGGATCACGGTGAGAAAGAGTCGCTGCGAGGCCAGTGGGCTGGGTTGCGGGTCATCGCCATGGATTGCCGCGGCGCTTCGCCTCTCGCAATGACGAGGGCGGAAGTCGGGGTTGCGCACTTAAGTCCGTCTATTGGGCATCTCCTGCGAAAGTATAACGAAAAAAAGACGCCGTTCCTGCGTATTTTTCGGAACATAGGGGGGTGGTTCACGCGTTGTGCTATTATGAACTAGGAAGCTAAAGCGAATACACCTCCCGCCTCGATGCCAAGTCGGCGAGAGCGATTGCGGGTTATTTTGAAGTTGAGATCACAGCGGCAGGTACTTGTTTTCGGAGTCGCAGCATTGTCTGCTATTTCGGTCGCTCTGGCTGCCGTGTTGTATCAAGACCGGAGCACGCCCGATATCGTCAAGCTCGGCAAGGGCGTGGCAAGCGTCGATGCACGACCTGTAGGCGATCTTGCTGGAAGCGATCTGGAGCCGCGCGTCCTGGCGGATCCTATCGGGCCGAAGCCGACTCCGTCCGAAAGAGCCATCGGTAGCGGCGATGCCAGTTTCTACGGTAACGAACTCGCTGGCAACCGGACGGCCAGCGGAGAGATTTTCGATCCCGAGCGATTGACCGCTGCGCATCGCACCCTGCCGCTCGGCAGCCGTGTGCGAGTCACGAATTCACGCAATAGCGAGAGCGTGGTCGTACGAATAAACGATCGCGGGCCTTTTCATGGCAATCGCGTGATCGACCTGTCGACTGCAGCCGCCCGGACAATCGGCTTGATACGTTCGGGCACCGGCAGGGTCAGCCTCGCCCTGTTGGTGAACTGACCGGGATACCGGTGACGGCTCTTCATATGGGAACTGCTGTTCGTCAAAAAAGCAGTCTGGAGGCCCACGACCCAATTGCAGCCGTCGATATTTCCTGCCGGAAAAAGGAAGATTTGCACCGGCGGAAAAATTTTCGGTTGAACTGCCATCAACCGCACCGCTTCTGCTAGGCTTCCGGCCGATGCCCGAGTCTCTTCCTCGATCCGACGTCCAGCCGGTCCTCGTAGAGGGGGATACCTGCTGGCGAAAGGTGCGAGCAAGCCGCGCGACCTTCATCGTCGATGCGGCCGATTATTTCGCGGCGGCCAAGGAAGCGATTCTCCGCGCCGAGAGATGCGTCTACCTCATCGGGTGGGAATTCGACCTGGCAACAAAGCTGACACGGGGATCCGGACAAGACGGGACACCCGACCAGTTGCGCCAGTTTTTGAACCATGCGGTCAAAAGCCGTCCGGATCTGGAAATATTCATCCTCCAGTGGGATGGCGCGATGCTGTTCAATATCGCGCGCCAGTTGGGCTCATACCTGCTCCTGAAAATGCAGGCCAAGCCGCAGATCCATTTCCGGCTCGACAGCAAGCATCCTGCTGGCGCGTGTCATCATCAGAAGATTGTCGTGATCGACGACGTTCTGGCCTTCTGCGGAGGCATCGACATGACCTCGGGCAGGTGGGACACATCCCATCATCTTAGCGGCGACGAAAGACGCGAGAGAGATGGCGAAACCCCGGTTCCCTGGCATGATATGACACTGGCCGTGGAGGGAGAGGCGGCCAAAGCGCTGGGGGAACTCGCACGGTGGCGCTGGAAAAACGCCACTGGCCACGATCTTCCAGTTCCGGACCGGCAGGGCACCATCTGGCCGACAGGGCTCTCGGCCGACTGCGAAGACGTGACCCTAGGCATCGCCCGCACCTGGCAACCTATTGAGGGCGATGGAGAGATCAGGGAGATCGAGCGGCTTTGGAAGAAAGCGATCCGATCGGCACGGCACAGTATCTACATCGAGAACCAGTTCCTTTCCTCAGGCCGAATTGCAGATGCGCTCAGGCAAAAGTTGGAAGAGGAAGACGGTCCCGACATTGTGATAGTCCTGCCTTACTCAGCCGAAAGCTGGCTAGAGGCCGAGGCGATGGACAGCGCTCGCGCGTTGATTGTTTCCGACCTTCGCTCTGCCGATCGGCACGGGCGGCTTGGTATCTACCATCCGGTCAATGCGATGGGCGATCACATCTACGTTCATGCCAAGCTGCTCATAGTGGATGATCGCTTCATCAGGGTCGGATCCTCGAATATGTCGAGCCGATCCATGACGTTCGATTCAGAATGCGACATTGCGATGGAAACCGAAGGTCAGCCCGCTGTGCAAAGCGTCATAGCCAGCCTGCGGAAGAGACTGCTGGGCGAGCATCTTGGCAAGTCGATCGAAGAGATCGAAGCAGAATTGGACCGATGCTCTGGAAGCATGGTGCAGATGATCGAGCGGGTTCGAGGGAAGCAGGGAACCACGTTGCAAACGCTTCAGCCGGGGGAACTGAACCCGTCGGAGATGGCGCTGGCGAAAAGTCGCCTGATGGATCCGGAGGAACCGGTCAAACCCTCGAAACGGCTTTTTGGTTTCGCCCAGCGTGCCGCTAAACGAAGCCGAGTGCCATTGGCCGCCGGCGCGACCGTCGCTGCGCTTGCTACCGTTTGGGCTTCCCAACGCGCGAAACGGGGCGATTAGGAAGCGCGCAGCGACATGCCACTCAATTGTCCAGGTTCATTGGATGGGTGGACGCAATTTTTTTGTCCCGTCTCAACTCAAAAGCAGGTTAGCGGCGGCTGATCGGTTTGACCAGAAGCCCGATCTGTTTTCGATGACGCGCAATCCTCCCGCCGAGCGACCGGCAGCCACACCCCAACCGCTCCCCTCAGGCCGCCACCACCTTTTGCTCGATTGCGCCGAAGATCGAGTGGCCGTCCTTGTCTTTCATCTCGACCCGGACCGTATCGCCCGCGCGCATAAAGCGGGTCTTGGCCTCGCCTTCGTAGATCGTCTCGATCATGCGGATCTCGGCGATGCAGCTGTAGCCGCGTCCGCCCTCGGCGACCGGCTTGCCGGGGCCGCCATCCTCGTCCTTGTTCGAGACCGTCCCAGAGCCGATGATGCAGCCCGCGCCGAGCGGGCGGGTCTTGGCGGCATGCGCGACCAGATCGGCGAGGGTGAAGGTCGCGTCCTGGCCCACCTCGGCGCGGCCGAAGGGCTCGCCATTGTAATCGATGGTCAGCGGCAGGTGGATGACGCTGTCCTGCCAGGCGTCGCCGAGCTCGTCGGGGGTGATGCAGACCGGCGAGAAGGCGCTCGAGGGCTTGGACTGGAAGAAGCCGAAGCCCTTGGCCAGCTCGTCGGGGATCAGCCCGCGCAGCGAAACGTCGTTGACCAGCATCAGCAGCTTGATGTGTCCCGCCGCATCCGCCTTGCTTACGCCCATCGGCACATCGTCGGTGATACAGGCGATCTCGCCTTCCATGTCGCAGCCCCAGGCGGGATCGCCGAGCGGGATATCGGCGCGCGGAGGAAGGAATGCGTCGCTGCCGCCCTGATACATCAGCGGATCGTGGTAGAAGCTGTCGGGAACCTCGGCATCGCGCGCCTTGCGGACCAGTTCGACGTGGTTGATGTAGGCCGAACCATCGGCCCATTGATAGGCGCGCGGGAGCGGCGAATGAGCCTCGCGCTCGTGGAACCGCTCGCAGGGGACGCTCTGGTGCTCGACATCGGTGGCGAGGTTCTGCAGCTTGGGCGCGCATTGCGCCCAGTCGTCGAGCGCGGCCTGCAGCGTGGGCGCGATGTTGTCGGCGCGGCAATAGCGGGTGAGATCTTTCGAGACGACGACCAGTTTCCCGTCGCGGGTGCCGTCGTTCAGGGTTGCGAGTTTCATCTCAGTTCCTCTCGGAGTTAAATTCGGGGCTGTCGGGCTGGGCATCGGGATGCGCCCGCTGGAATTGTGGCAATGCGAGACAGGCGCGTTCGATCCGCACGATGTGCGCCTTGTCGCTGAAATCGAAGTCGAAACGCTGCGCGTTGTAGACCTGCGGGAGCAGGATCGCCTCGAAGAAGCCGGGCGTGTCGAACAGGAAATCGCCGGTGCCGAGCTGCGCCAGCCGCGCCTCGACCGGCTCGAGCGTGCGCGCCAGCCAGTGGCGGTACCAGGTCTCGACCTCGCCCTGATCGTGGCCCAGCGGGTCCTTGAGGTATTTGAGTACCGGCAGGTTGAGCGGGGCATGGAGTTCGGTGGCGATGGCCAGTCCAAGCTCGCGCGCGGTATAGCGTTGCTCGAGATCGGCGGGGAGCAGCGGGCGTTCGGGATAGGCTTCGTCGAGCCATTCCATCAGCGCCATCGACTGGACCCGGTCGCGGCCATCGGCCTCGAGCAGCGGGACCGAGCCGAAGGGGTTGCGGCTGGTGAAGGCGGGGCCTTTCTGCTCCGACTGGAGCAGGTTCACGGGCACGTTCTCGTAGGCCAGCCCCTTGAGCTCGAGCGCGATGCGCAGGCGGTAGCTGGTCGAACTGCGGTAATAGCCGTGGAGTTTCATGCGGTTCCCCTCAGCCAAACGCCGCAATCCCGGTCACCGCGCGGCCAAGGATCAGCGCGTGGACATCGGCGGTGCCTTCGTAGGTGTTGACCGTCTCGAGGTTCACCATGTGACGGATCACCTGATATTCTTCGGAAATCCCGTTGCCGCCATGCATGTCTCGAGCGACCCGCGCGATGTCGAGCGCCTTGCCGACATTGTTCCGCTTGATGATCGAGATCATCTCCGGGGCGAACTTGCCCTCGTCCATGAGCCGCCCGACCCGCAGCGAGGCCTGGAGCCCCATGGCGATGTCGGTCATCATGTCGGCATATTTCTTCTGGAACAGCTGCGTCGCGGCGAGCGGGCGATCGAACTGGTGACGGTCGAGACCGTATTGCCTCGCGGCGTGGAAGCAGAATTCCGCCGCACCCATGCAGCCCCAGCTGATGCCGTAGCGCGCGCGGTTGAGGCAGCCGAACGGACCCTTGAGCCCCTGGACATCGGGCAGCAGCGCATCGGCGCCGACATGCACATCGTCCATCACTATCATGCCCGTCGTGCTGGCGCGCAGGGATATCTTGCCCTCGATCTTGGGCGCCGAAAGCCCCTTGGTGCCTTTGTCGAGCACGAAGCCGCGGATCCCGCCGCCATGCGCTTCGCTCTTGGCCCAGACCACGAAGACATCGGCGAAGGGGGAGTTGGAAATCCAGGTTTTCGAGCCGTTGAGGACGTAGCCGTCACCGTCCTTCTTCGCGACGGTCTTCATGCCGGAAGGATCCGAGCCCGCATCGGGTTCGGTCAGTCCGAAACAGCCGATCAGCTCGCCACTGGCGAGGCCGGGGAGATATTTGCGGCGCTGCTCTTCGGAACCATAGGCGTGAATCGGATACATCACGAGGCTCGACTGGACGCTGGCCATCGAGCGATAGCCGCTGTCGACCCGCTCGATCTCGCGCGCGATCAGCCCGTAGGCGACATAGCCGGCGCCGGCGCCGCCATATTCCTCGGGGATGGTTGCACCGAGTAGCCCGGCCTGGCCCATCAACGGGAACAGTTCGGGCGCGTCGGTCTCTTTGGAAAAAGCCTCGATCACGCGCGGCTGCAGTTCGGACTGGGCGAAGCCGCGCGCGGCGTCGCGGATCATCCGTTCCTCTTCGGTGAGCTGGTCGTCGATCTGGAAGGGGTCGTCCCAGGCGAAGGGCGCCATGCCGGCCATGTGTTCTCCTTTGGTAGCGGGAGGAGCGATGGCAGGCTTGTTGCGCTGCTTCAAGGGGGCGCGCGCTGTTCCGGGGTTGTACGGCGGAGTGCGGCGCAATGTCAGTCGGCAAGCGCCTGCCTGACCGAATGGATAATATCGGCGGGTGGGCAGGGCTTGGAGAGCGAGGTCGAACCGGGGAAGCGCTTGTGCACCTCGTCGGGCTGGTAATTGCCCGAATGGAAAATGACCGGGATGTTTTCCGCCATCAGCTGTTCGGCGAGCGGAAAGACGTTCCCGTCGCTCAACTGGACATCGAGGATGGCGAGATCGGGTTTCTGCTTCTGGTAGGAGAGCATGGCCGAGCTGATATCGACGAACGGGCCTTCGACCGCATAGCCGGCTTCTTCGACCGTATCGCGAAGATCCCAGCCGATCATGGTTTCGTCCTCGGCGACAAGTATTGTTGGCTGCTTCACGAGCATCCCTTCCGAATTGGCGCGGTCCCTTTCTAAACTAATGCTTGAAAGGGTGCCGGGTGCCTTCGGGCTGATACGCGTCAGTCGAGCTTGCCGAAGCGGCCCTCATATCCGGAGGTATCGCCATTGGCGAGAAACCGCGCCTGTTCGACCCAATTGTCGCGGCGGATGCGGCCCTGGAAGCGGCCCAGTTCCGCGTCCACCCGGTCGATTTCGGCTTCGTCCCAGGCGGCGATCTGTTCGAACCCGGTCACCCCGAGTTCGTCCAGCCGCGCGGCGAGCTTGGGCCCGACCCCCTTGATCCGGGTGAGATCGTCGCTGGAGCCCTGAGTGGTTGCGGAGGTTGCTGCCGAGGCCACTGCGGCACCGGTGCCCGCGAGACCTGCAGGCGTTGGCGGAACCACCGGCTGCGGAGCCTGGACGCGGTCGGCGGGCTTGATCTCGGGGGATGCTTGCGGTGCCGGAGCGCGGCTTTCGGGCGGGGCGGGGACGACCTGTCCGGAATCGATCAGCGTCTGGTTGCGCGCGGCGGGGGAAGCGCCCTCATCGAGCACGTCGCCGGTGTTGTCCGTCACCCGCGTCCGGCGGTTGGTCCTGAACAGGAAGAAGGCGAGCGCCAGCCCGATCAGGAAGGCCACCAGCAGCAGCGGCCAATTGGCTTCGATCATCTCAATCACAGGTCGTCTCCTTCAATCATGTCGGCGTCGGCGTCCGGATCGGCAGCGCCATTCCAGATCATCCACCCCAGCAATGCGCCGGCTCCATAGGATACCAGCATCAGCACGATCATTTCGAACCAGATCGGCATGTCAGCGCGCTCCCGGGGTATCGACGGGGGTGGGTACGAGCGGTTCGGTGGCGATCACCGAGAATTCGATCCGGCGATTGGCGGGGTCGCTGGGTGCCAGCCCGGCGACCGGTTCGCGCGAACCATAACCGCGCGCGCGCAAGCCGTCGCGCGGAATCCCGCGGCGGATCAGCGCCTCGCGCACCGCCACCGCGCGCTCGTTGCTGAGCGCCAGATTGCCTGGCTCGGGGCCGGAATTGTCGGTGTGGCCGCTGACCGCGATGATCGAGCCGAGGCATGGCTGCAGCGCCTGGGCGACTTCATCGAGCAGCATTTGGCTGGCGGGCACCAGCGCCGAGGAGCCGCCTTCGAAACGGATGGTGCGCGAGCGCAGCAGGCCCTCGACATCTTCCTG
Organism: Erythrobacter sp. QSSC1-22B; assembly: GCF_001678665.1. Lineage (GTDB taxonomy): Bacteria > Pseudomonadota > Alphaproteobacteria > Sphingomonadales > Sphingomonadaceae > Qipengyuania. The sequence goes on along the minus strand of NZ_LZRP01000001.1, from coordinate 787,850 downwards.
GCAATGGAGCGGGGTATATTGCGGCGCTTCTGCCTGCGCTGCAGCGCTGCCATCGGCCCAGAACACCCCGCCGACCCCCGATACCTGCGCGACCGCCCGTGCCACCCGCGCGCGGGTCGCCTCGTCGAGCGTCTCGGCGTTTTCCAGCACCAGGTGACGGGTGGGCGATCCCGCCGCATTGGTCATTCGCGCCCGTACCGGGCTGCCGTCGACCCCGGCGATGCTCTGCGCCACGACCGGGCGGCTGGCGGCAAGAAACGCCGCGCCATAGCGCGTACCGCCCCAATAGCCGAGCACCGCAACGATCGCGGCGCCGGCGATCAGGACGATGGGCGTGCGCTTGGTCATGGCGCACTCCTACGGGCCGCGACGCCGAAGCGGAAGGGTGGAGCGCGGCTTTTTCTGTTCGCCCGCTATTCCTCGACCGGTCCTATTCGCTGGCGGATCGGTCCTGCGCGGCCTTGACCAGCTGGATGAATTCCTGCCGCCAGAAATCCTGCTGAGGCCCCGCGAGGGTGGCGATGTCGGCATAGGAGAACTCGCCCAGCAGCGTGTCGCCGCGCAGCTTCTGTCCGAATCCTGCGACCGCAGCGCCGAAGGCGAAATCGCCCCGCGGCGGGGCGGGGCGGGCTAGCGCCGATGCCGGGAGGACGTGCTCGATAAGCGTCGAGGTGTCGCCATCGGGCAGCTTGTAGCGCAGCTTCACATGCGCCGCCTCGGCGGCCAGATCGCGCGCGCGAGAATCGGCGGGGGTCTCGTAGCGGCGCTGCGCGATCCAGCCCTCGGTGCCTGCGGGGATCACCTCGTAGAGCGCGGTGACCTGATGGCCGGCGCCGATATCGCCGGCATCCACGGAGTCATCGTCGAAATCCTGTTCGCGCAAGGTGCGGTTCTCGTACCCGATCAGGCGGTACTGGCTGACCACCATGGGGTTGAACTCGACCTGGATCTTGACGTCCTTGGCGATGGTGAAGATCGTCGCGCCCATCTGCTCGCCGAGCACCTTGCGGGCCTCGAGCGCGCTGTCGATATAGGCGTAATTGCCGTTCCCGTGATCGGCGATCTGCTCCATCATCGCGTCGTTCACATTGCCGCGGCCGAAGCCCAGCACGGTCAGCGTGGTGCCCGCCTCGCGCTTGCGCTCGATCATATCGACCAGCGCGTCCTGATCGGTCTGGCCGACGTTGAAATCGCCATCGGTGGCGAGGATGACGCGGTTAACCCCGCCCGCGATGCGGTTGTCCTCGGCGATGCGATAGGCCAGTTCCAGCCCGGCGCCGCCCGCGGTCGATCCGCCTGCCGCGAGCTGGTCGAGCGCGTTGCGGATCGCGGTGGCATCGCTGGTCGGCTCGAGCACCAGTCCTGCGGCGCCGGCATAGACCACGATCGAGACGCGATCCTGCGGGGTCAGCTGGGTGACCAGACTGCGCAAAGCGGTCTTGACCAGCGGCAGCTTGTCGCGGCTGTTCATCGATCCCGAGACATCGAGCAGGAACACCAGATTGGCGGGCGGGCGATCCTGCGCGGGCATTTTATAGCCCGAGAGGCCGATCCGGACGAGGCGGCTGTTGGTGTTCCATGGGCTCGAGGCAACATCCATGTCGACTGCGAAGGGCTGCGCCGGTTCGCGCGGGGCATCATAATCGTAGCGGAAGTAGTTGATGAATTCCTCGGTCCGCACCGCGGCTGCCGGAGGCATCTGCCCGTCCTTGATGAAGCGGCGGGCGTTGGCATAGGCGGCGGTGTCGACATCGACCGAGAAGGTCGAGACCGGTTCGGCCGCGACCAGTTTGACCGGCGAGACGTCCTCGCCGTCGTAACGTTCGCGATCCTGTTCGGTCGGGACGATGATCGGCGGGAAATAGCGGTAGCTGGCCTCGATCGGCTCGCCGGGAACCTCGGGCGCTGCCGCTTCCGCCGCGACTCGCGACCCGGTGACCATTACCTGAGGCGCTGCCATCATGCTCCGAGAGGGCGGAGGAGGCGGCGGAGGAGGTGGGGGCGGAGGCGGCACTCGCTGTACATCCGTTTCCCCGCCCGGCGGTGCACCGACAGGATCGATCCGCTGGTTGGTAGAGGACGCGGCGCAGCCTGCAAGCAGCGCTCCGGCGGCGCAGGCGGTCATTAGGTGCAGCGGTTTCATCGTGTGATCCTCCCCCAAAGGTTCGACCATCCTTGCATCGCGCCGTGAATGCGCGGTGAATTCGGATCATTTGGCGGCGGGATCGGCCTCCGATTCGGGCTTCCCGCCCATGTTGCGGCGGAACAGCACGCGGTCTTCGGGGCCGAAACCGCGATGCCAGATCACCCAGCCATAGGTCGCGAGAATCGCGGGGATTCCAAAGGCGAGTTCGGCCCATTCGGGGAGCAGCGTCGCCAGATAGCCGACCGCGACCGCGGGCGCGGTGGCCCAGACCAGCGCCCAGCGCCAGTTGTTGATCGGGTGACCGAGGATGCGCGCGAGCAGCAGCGCCTTGACCAGGCTGGCCAGCCCCAGCGCGATCATCAGCGCCGCCGCCGCCGCTGCCGCCTTGTAGGGTTCGCCCAAGCCGTAGCTTTCCACCAGCATGATCAGTGCGACGGTAAGCACGGCCTGGAAAGCGATCGTGGCAATCGAGATCGACAGATTGCGGACCCGAGCGACATAGACGAGCGCCGCTTCGGAAACGACCGCGGTCGCCGCCACGACCTCGGCGGCGAGCAGGAAGCCGAGTGCGCCGGTGCCGCCGACGAAATTGGGTCCGACCAGCCCCATCACTGCCTCACCCGGGACGCCCAACGCCAGCGCGATCCCGGCCTGCGCGGCGACGATCCAGAACCCGACCTGGCACACCTGCTGCGCGATGGCTGCGTAGTTCTGGGTCTTGAGGTTCTTGGTGATGACCGGGCCGAGGATCGGCTCGAAGCTGGTCTTGAGCTTCTGCGGCAGGCTGGCGACCTGCTGTGCGACATAATACACCCCGACTGCGGCCGGCGCGGCGAACAGGCCGAGGATGAAAATATCGACCCGCCTCGTGCCCCATTCGATCGCATCGGCGATCGCCAGCGGGAAGGCGCGCGCGGTCAGCCGGGTCATCGCCACCGGGTGCGGACGCCAGTCGCGCGGCAGGCCGTAGGTGCGCAGGAAGGTCCACAACCCCGTCAGCAGCCCCGCGTAGATCGAGATCAGATAGGCGAGCGACAGACCCGACTCGCGCGTCTGCGGGATGAAGAACAGCGCTCCCGCCATGATCGAGAGGGTCCAAGGTTCGACGATCGCGCGGGCGCGGACGGTGGTGGCGATATCGTAGCGATAGGCCTGCGCCGCGAGCACGATCTCGGTCAGCGCGAAGGCGGGGATGGCGAGCACGATCAGTCGGTCGAGCTCGGTGTATTGACCGCTCGGGAACAGCGGCGCGGGCACGAACCAGAAAAACAGCGCAGCGAGGGTGGAAAACAGCACCGCCAGCAGGATGCCGTCGAACACCAGATTGGCCTCGCGGGCCTCGCCCTCCGACAATCGCTGGGCGAGCCCGCGCTTCTCGCCCATCGCGCACAGCAGCGCGACCAGTTCGACCACCACCAGCGCCGAGGCGAAGCGTCCCAAGGCCTCGGCACCGTAAAGCCGCCCGGCGATGAACAGGAACGGCAGCCGCGCTGCGAGCCGCAGCAGGAAGCCGATGAAATTGGTCTGTCCGCCCTTGGCGAGCGCCGCGATGTCGCCGCCGTCGTCGCTGACAGACCCGGGGACCGGTGCGGGAGCCGGTGCGGGGGCCGGAGGGGGAGCCGGCGGAGTATGGGCCATGCCTAGTCCTCGCGTTCCGCGCGCAAGGGCCGGGCGAGCAGATCCGAGACCACGCCGCGCGCCTCGGCGCCGCCGAGTAGCCGGGTTACCGCATCCACGATCGGCATGGCGATATTCATGTCGCGCGCCAGCTGGTCGAGCACCGGCGCGGTGTGTGCGCCCTCGGCCACGGTCCTGCGATCGGCCATCAATTGCGCCGCGCTCTGGCCCTCGCCCAGCGCCTTGCCGAGCGAGAAATTGCGGCTCGAGGTGGAAGAGCAGGTGAGTACCAGATCGCCCAGCCCGCACAGGCCCGCCAGCGTCTCGACCTGCGCTCCGCGCGCCTCGCCGAAGCGCAGCATCTCGGCATAGCCGCGTGCGATCAAGGCGGCCCGCGCATTCTGGCCAAGCGCCAGTCCATCGACCACACCGCAGGCGATGGCGAGTACGTTCTTGACCGCGCCGCCGATTTCGGCCCCGGTGACATCCGCGGAATAATAGGGACGGAAGGCCGGCCGCGCGATTGCGGGCGATACCCGTTCCCACTGCGCCTCGCCGCCGCCGCAGGCCAGCGTGACCGCGGTCGGCAGCCCAGCGGCCACCTCATGCGCGAAGGTCGGGCCCGAGAGCACCGCGATCTGCGATTGCGGCGCGGCGTCGCGCGCCACATCGTTCATTAGCCTGCCGCTGCCCGCCTCGATCCCCTTGGAACACAGCACCAGATCGGCGGGGTGCGAGGGCATCGCGCCGAGCACCGCGCCCATGTGCTGCGCCGGGGTCACCACCAGCGCGATGTCGAGCGCCGCGATCTCGGCGAGGTCGCCGGTCGCGCGGATCGTCGGCGCAAGCTGCGCGCCCGGCAGGAACAGCGTATTGGATCGATGCGCGTTTACTTCCTCGACCAGCTCGGTCTCGCGTGCCCACAGCAGCACGGTGCGCCCGTCGCTCGCCAGCATCTGCGCCAGCGCGGTGCCCCATGCGCCCGCACCCAGGACTCCAATGGTTCTCATGCCTTCACCCCCGCGCCGCGCGCGGGTTCGGCCGAGGGGTCGAGCGGCCAGCGCGGGCGGGCGACGAAATCGAGCGGGTCGGACTGGCCCAGGCGCTCGCAACCCGCCCAGGCGATCATCGCGGCGTTGTCGGTGCAGAGCGCAGGGGGCGGGGCGACGAAGCGCATGGCATTGTCCTTGGCGAAAGTTTCGAGCGCGGCGCGGATCGACTGGTTCGAGGCAACCCCGCCCGCGACCACCAGCGCGGGCATCTTATCCGTGGCCGCGCAGGCGATCCGCAGCCGGTCGAGCACGCAGTCGAGCGCCGCCTGCTGGAAGCTCGCCGCGATATCTTCCGGAGTGTGCAAGCTACTTTCATGCGCGCGGAGCACCGCGCTCTTGAGACCGGCGAAGGAGAAATGCGGCTCGCCGCTCCTCACCAGCGGGCGCGGCAGTGGCACGGCTCGGGGGTCGCCCTGCTTAGCCAGCCGTTCGACCGCGGGGCCGCCGGGAAAGCCGAGGCCGAGGATCTTGGCGGTCTTGTCGAAAGCCTCGCCCAGCGCATCGTCGATGGTGGTGGCTAGGCGGCGATACCGGCCCACGCCCTCGACCCGCAGGATCTGGCAATGCCCGCCCGAAACCAGCAGCAGCAGATAGGGAAAGCCTAGTTCGGGATCGACCAGCCGCGGGCTGAGCGCATGGCCTTCGAGGTGGTTGATCGCGATCAGAGGGGTGTCGCTGGCCATTGCGAGCGCCTTGGCGCTGACCAGCCCGACCATCACCCCGCCGATCAGCCCGGGGCCGGCGGTGGCGGCGATCGCATCGCAATCGGCGAGCGTCTTGCCGGCATCCTTCAAGACGCCCGCGATGATCGGCGCCAGCCGCTCGGCGTGCGCGCGCGCTGCGATCTCGGGGACCACGCCGCCATAGGGCGCGTGCTCCTCGTCCTGCGAGGCGATCCGCTGGGCGAGAATCCGGCGTCCGGTCGTCACCAGCGCTGCCGCGGTTTCGTCGCAGCTCGATTCGATCCCGAGTACCAAGCCCATGCCGCTTTCCCTTAACGCCCTGCGGCGCTAGAGCAAGGCGACGCGATGCCTGACAGCAACACCCCGCCTCCGTTTTTCGACCGCCCGATCCGGCTGGGCACACGGCGTTCGCCGCTGGCGATGGCGCAGGCGCACGAGACGCGCGCGCGACTGTGCGCCGCGCATGGCTGGGATGAAGAGGCGATCGAGCTGGTCTCGGTGCAGGCCAGCGGCGACAAGATCCGCGATCTCCCGCTGGCCGATATCGGCGGCAAGGCGCTGTGGACGCGCGAGCTCGACCACTGGCTGGGCGATGGCACGATCGATGCCGCGATCCATTCGCTCAAGGATGTCGAGACCATCCGCCCCCCCGAACTGCATATTGCCGCGGTACTCGAGCGCGAGGATCGCGCCGACCGGCTGCTTGGCGCGCGTTCGATCGCCGCGTTGCCGCCCGGGGCGGTGGTGGGGACCAGCGCGCCGCGCCGCGCCGCGCAGCTGCTCAACGCCCGGCCCGATTGCAGCGTGGTGACCTTTCGCGGCAATGTCGCGACCCGGATGGCCAAGCTGGCGGCGGGCGATGTCCACGCGACGTTCCTGGCCGCCGCCGGCCTGAACCGGCTGGGCGAGGATGCCGTCGGGGTGCGGCTGGATCCGGAAGAATGGATGCCGGCTCCGGCGCAGGCCGCGATCGGGATCGAGTGCCGCACCGATGACAACATCGTGCGCGCGTTGCTCGCCGCGATCGATCACGGGCGAAGCCATGCCGAGGTTCTGGCCGAACGGGCGCTGCTCCTCGGGCTGGGCGGGTCGTGCCACAGTCCGATCGCGGCACTAACTCATTGGGATGGCGACGAAATCGTGCTGCGCGCCGCGATCTACAGTTCGGACGGGGCGGTCCGGATCGCGGGCGAAACACGGCTGCTTCCGGGCGATGACGGCCCGCCGCGCAAGCTTGCCCGCGAGCTGCTCGCCCAGGCTCCGGAGCATGTCGCCGGGTCCTTCAGCGGGCCCCAGTGAGCGCTGCGCTTTTCGTTTTCCGGCCCGAGCCGGGGTGGGGCGCAAGCGCCCAGGTGGCGCGCACCCGCGATCTGCGCGTATTCGGCCAGCCGCTCAGCCGGATCGAAGCGGTCGAATGGACAGTCCCCGATCCGCGCGGTTTCGATGCAATCATAGTGGGCAGCGCCAATGCCTTTCGCCACGGCGGCGAGGGCCTGGCCCGGCTCGTACACCTTCCGGTGTTCGCCGTCGGCGCGACCACCGCCGCGATGGCGCGCGAGGCGGGCTTTGCAGTCGAGCGGGTCGGAGCGGGCGGATTGCAGCCGCTGCTCGACGGGATGTCCCCCAACAAGACCAAGCTGCTGCGGCTGTGCGGCGAGCGCCGCGTTGCACTGGCAGTCCCGGGAGCGACTTCGATTACCGAACGCGTTGTCTATCGCGCAATCGATCTGGAGATCGGGGCCGAGGTGCGCGCGCGGCTGGCCGAGGGCGGCGTGGTCGTGCTGCATTCGGGCGAGACGGCGCGGCAGTTCGCCGCCCAATGCACCCGCCACTCGATCGACCGCAGGGGGCTGACGCTGGTTTTGATCGGTCCGCGTCTGCTCAGACCCGTGGGGGAAGGGTGGCAGGCCGTCCACATCGCGCCCGCGCCCGATGAGGCCGCGCTGCTGGCATCGGCGGAATTTCTATGCAAGGGCTCTGACGGGTCAGACCGCTGTGCCGGGGCAGGCGACTTGGCAAGGGGCGCGTCGGTCGACGGGTTCGCAAAAAGGCACATATGAACGAATTCACTTCCCAGCGCGGCAAGCGGCCATCGATGCGTCCGGTGCTGCTCGCGGTGCTCGCTTCCTTCATCCTTGGCGGGTCGCTTGCCGGATACGGCGTCTATCGCTGGGCCCTGGATCAGGACGAACCCGCAGCGGTCGCGGCTGCCGCGCCGCAAGCCGAGGTGGCGGCCGATGGCTCGCGCGGCGAACCCACCCCGACGCCAGCGCGTACCGCCAGTGCTGCACTCGGCCAGACCAATGATGCGGTCGAGCGCGTGGCGGAGCAGCAGGGCGGGATCGACCAGCGGCTCGCGGCGGCCGAGCAGCGGCTGGCGCGGCTCGACATCCAGGCGCAGGCGGCGGCGGGCAATGCCGCGCGCGCCGAGGGGCTGCTGATCGCCTTCGCTGCGCGACGGGCGATCGAGAAGGGGGCGGAACTCGGCTTCCTCGCCGATCAGTTGCGGCTGCGCTTTGGCGATGCACTGCCCAATGCGGTGCGCACGATCATCGCCAATTCGCGCGATCCGGTGACGCTCGACCAGCTGATTGCGCGGCTGGAAGGCATCGCGCCGAGCCTGGCCGAGGCCAACCGCGGGTTTTCGTGGGATCTGGTTCGCAGCGAACTGTCGCAGCTGTTCGTCGTGCGCCGCGAAACCACGCCTTCGCCACAACCGCAGCGTCGTCTCGATCGCGCGCGCCTGTTCCTCGAGAGCGGCCGCGTCGAGGCGGCGATCGAGGAAGTCAGCAAGCTTCCCGGTGCCGGCAATGCCGAAGGCTGGATTGCCGATGCGCAGCGCTTCGCCGCCACCCAGCAGGCGCTCGATCTGGTCGAGACCTCGGCGGTGCTCGAACCGCGGATGCTGCGCGACGGGGTCGGCAACCGGATCGAACAGCTCAGCCCGGTGGGTCAGCCCGAGGGCTGATCGCCCGTATCAGGCGCGCAGCAGCTCGGGCAGGTCGCCGCTGATGCCGCGCGCCTCGTCCATGAACCAGCGCTTGAGCATCGGGATCCGCTGGACGCCCGCCATCCCGAGCCGACGCATCGCGCTGGCCGGCTTGCCGGGCAGGCCGAACAGCCGGGTCAGGCCATCGGTCGCCAGCGCGACGGTGAAGCTGTCAAGCCCGCGCCAGCGCTCGTAGCGCGCCAGCAATTGCGCATCGCCGGGTTCGAGGCCCAGCCGCAGGCCTTCCTCGAGCACCTCGACCAGCGCACCGACATCGCGCAGGCCAAGGTTCAATCCCTGCCCCGCGATCGGGTGGATACCGTGCGCGGCATCGCCGATCAGCGCCAGCCGCGTGTCGGTGATTGTGGCGGTGTGATGGAAACCCAGCGGCCATGACGCGCGCGGGCCGACGCCGGTGATCGCCCCGAACATGCCGCCCATCCGCTTTTCGACCTCGGCGAGGAAGGCGCGGTCGCCCAGCTTGAGCGTGCCCGCGGCATCCTTCTCGTCCACCGTCCACACCAGCGCGCTGCGATGCGCGCCATCGGGACCATCGAGCAGTGGCAGCAGCGCGAAGGGACCGGCGGGATAGAAGACTTCCCATGCCACATTGCCATGCGGCTTCTCGTGGGTCAGCCCGGCGACCACCGCGCGGTGGTCGTATTGCCATTGCGCGATGGGAATTCCGGCCCCCTCGCGCGTCGGCGAGCCGCGGCCTTCGGCAGCGACCATCAGGCTGGCCTCGAGCCTTGTGCCGTCGGCCAGCGTCGCGCTGACGCCATGCTCGTCGCGCTCGCGGTCGACGATCTCGGCGCGCGAATGCCAGCCGATCAGCGGTTCGTCGCGCGCGGCCTCGAACAATGCGAGGCGCAATTGCCGGTTGGCGAACATCCGCCCCAGCGAACCTTCGTGCGGTTCGGGCGCGAAATCGATCCGTCCGGGCTTCATCTGGTCGGTCACCGCGATCGAGGCGATGGCGCAGCCGAAGGGTTCGAGCGCGTCTTCGAGCCCGATATGGCGGAACAGGCGCCAGCTCGCGGTGCTGATCGCCGAGGCGCGGCCATCGAAGCCTTCGGCGGTGAGCTCCGCCGGATCGGCGCGGTCGACGACATGGCTGGACAGGCCCTTGCGCGCGGCGGCCAGCGCCAGCGTCATGCCCACCAGCCCGCCGCCCAGGATCAGCAGGTCGCGGCTGGCGGTTGTGTCGGGAGTGTCGGCCATGGCGTTCGTCGTCACCTCGTTGCGCGGAACAGTCCCCCGTCCTAGAGGCTGTCGCGTGATCGAGGCAAGTATGTTGAACGGGTTGCGGAGCCTGCTGGCGCTATTGGCCTGCGCGCTGCTGTTTGCGTCCGCCACCCATGCGCAAGCGCCGCGCGAAAACTCGATCCGCGCCGAGCTGTTCGCCGACGGGCCGGCTGTGGCGGGCGAGGAATGGACGCTTGCTCTCCACTTCACGCCGGTGGCCGAGGAATGGCACGGCTATTGGCGCAATCCCGGCGATGCGGGTTACGGGATGGAGCTCGACTGGCAGTTGCCGGAAGGCTGGGAAGCTGGCGAGCCACTCTATCCGGTGCCCGAGCGGCTGGTGATCTCGGGGCTGATGAACCACATCTACGAGGGTCCCTACACCGTGCTGGTGCCGGTGCGGGTACCGGCGGGAGCACGGACCGGCGATCTGCCCGCGATTGCGGTCGAGGCGGATTATCTCGCCTGCACCGACATCATCTGCGTGCCGCAACAGGCGCGGCTGACGCTCGATCCGTCCAATATCGCGCGCGATCCGCGTTTCGACCGCTGGCGCGCCGCGATCGCGCCTTTGCTCGATACCGAAGGACGCTTCGCGATCTGGAACGAGCTCCTGAGGGTGGCGATCCCCGTCCCGGCGGCGCTCGACCTGCGCGCGCCGCATGTCTTTATCGGCGAGCCCGATCTGGTCGACTACACCGCGCGCCAGGCGTTTTTCCGCGATGGCGACCGGCTGATTGCCGAAATTCCGCTGGATCGAGGTCAAGTGCCCGACTCGCTGTCGGGGATACTGTCCTTCGGAAGCGGTGAGGGTGTGCGCTTCACCGCCCGGCCGGGAGGGGTGCCACCAGCGGGAACACCGTTGGCGCAACCCGCGGACGCGCTGCCCTCGGTGTGGCTGGCGCTGCTGGGCGCGCTGCTCGGCGGGCTGCTGCTCAACATCATGCCCTGCGTCTTCCCGATCCTCAGCCTCAAGGCGCTCTCGCTCGCCAAAGCGGGCGGCGACAAGAAGGCCGCGCGGCGCGATGCGGTGTTCTACACGCTCGGGGTGGTGCTCGCCTGTCTGGCGCTGGGCGCGGTGCTGCTCGCCCTGCGCGCCGCGGGGGAGCAGATCGGCTGGGCATTCCAGCTTCAGGAGCCTGCGGTGGTGGTGGCGCTGCTGGTGCTCGCCGCGGCGATCACCGCCAATTTCGCCGGCGCCTTCGAACTGCCCGGCCTCGTCATGCGCGGCGGGAAGGGCGGGTCGAGCAGCTTTGCCACCGGCCTGCTGGCGGCCTTCGTCGCGACGCCCTGTACCGGGCCGTTCATGGCGGCGGCGATGGGCGCGGCGCTGCTGCTGCCGGTGGCGCAGGCGCTGGCGCTGTTTGCGGCGCTGGGGGTCGGGCTGGCGCTGCCCTTCCTGCTGCTCGGTTTCGTGCCCGCACTGCGCCGCGCGCTGCCCCGACCGGGGCCGTGGATGGTGACTTTCCGTTGCTGGATGGCGCTACCGATGGCGCTCACCGCGCTGGCGCTGGTCTGGCTGCTGTGGCGGATGGCAGGCACGGGCTTCGCGCTGATGGCGCTGGGGCTGGCGGCGGGTACGGTGCTGCTGCTCGCGGTGCTGTTCGCGCGGCGGGCTGGCAGGTTTCGCGTGGCGGGCGTGCTGGTCGCACTGGCGACGATCGCAGGCTTTGCGGCCTCGCTACCCGGCCAGCAAGCGAGCCCGGTACAGGCCTCGGACAGCATCCACGCGCCGCGCACCTTCAGCGAGGCCGCGCTGGCCGAGGCGCGCGCCAGCGGGCAACCGGTGTTCGTCTGGTTTACCGCCGACTGGTGCGTGACCTGCAAGGTCAACGAGCGCGCCGCGATCGAGCGCGATTCGGTGCGCGCGGCCTTCGAGGACGCCGGGGTGATCACGCTGGTCGGCGACTGGACGCGCCGCGACGAGGAAATCGCGGGCTTCCTCACCGATCAGGGCGCCGCCGGGGTGCCGCTCTATCTGTGGTATCCGCCGCAGGGCGAAGCGCAGGCCCTTCCGCAGGTGCTTACACCGGATCTGCTGGCGGAGCTGGCTCGGCAGGCTCGTTGAGCAGCGCCTCGGGCGGTGCGGGCGCTGCTTCCCGGTCGCGCATTTGCGCCCGGCAGCGGTTGATTAGCTCGCGCGGCAGGCTGCTGGGGTTGAGCACCACGCTGCCCGCACCCGGCACGGTGGCTTCCACCTGGCGCGGACCGGTGAGCGCCTCGAGCGCAGGGTCGGCGGCATCGGTGGCGCCGCGCCAGCGCCAGTCGGCCCCGGTCTTCTCGGCATCGACGAACAGCCTTGTGACATGCGAATTGCCGATCAGCGCGAGGATCGCCTTGGCCTCGGGATCGGCATCGACGATCCGCTCATAGGCGATCTGCGCGCCTTCCGCACCCTCGACGCAAGCCAGCGCCAGCAGCGGCGGCTCGCCCGGATTGCCGTAGATGATCCGTCCGGGTTCGCGGCTGGCGACCCATTGCGCATCCTTGGTGTCGGGCGACTGCAGCGGTGCGGAAGGGCCAGATCTGTCCTCCAGCCCGACCCGTGCGACATAGTCGTCGGCGGCGGGCGGCTTGCAGGACGCGAGCGCGAGCAATGGAAGGGCGGCAAGGCAGGGGACAAGGGTGAAGCGCATGCCGCAGCTATGCGATCACCCCGCGGTTCGGCAAGCCCCGTCAGCTACAGGCCGTCACTACGCGGTCGATCGCCTCATCTGCCGGCGCGGTCACGCTCTCGCTACCAAGGGTGAAAGTCAGCGGCTCGGTGGTCGCAGCAAGGAAGGCAAGCGCGGGATCGCCGGGAGCAATCGCGCCGTTCCAGATTGCGTCGGGTCCAAGCGCGCTGGCGGTGCCGGTAACCGTGAAGTTCGCTGTTCCGTCGCCCGAGGCGACGGTAACGGTCTGTTCCACGCCCTCCTGTGCCGCCGCGAGCCACTGGAAAACCACCGCGGCATCCTCGTCGAGCGAGAGATTGCAGCTCATTGAGATGATGCCGTCCGAAATGGAGGACCCGAACAGCGCGGTCTGCGTGTCGGGCCTGTAGAACCAGCGATTGCCTCCGGCATCGGGGACCCCCGCGACCTCATTGTCGCTCCGCGCTCCGGGTGCGGGTGTGGTCTGCGCGATGGCTTGCGCGTCATCGCTGGGTGCGGCGCTGTCGTCGGCGCAGGCGGCAAGCGCGAGGGGAGCGATCAAGAGCATGGGGATGCGCATGGGCAAAAATCCTTTCAAGGAAGCTGGGCTGGAAACTGTCCGCAGCGATGGGGGTTCCGCCAAGGGTGGTTAACCGCCTGTAACCCCTAAGGCTTTCCGCCCATCTTCTTGTAGGTCGTCTTGCCATAGCGCATTTTGCGGGTGCCGGGCTTGCCCTCGTTCGAGCGGCCGACCTGCGGCGCCTTCTTCTCACCATCGGGCAGGCCGAGTTCGTCGTTCTCGAGCCGCCGGATTTCGTCGCGCAGCCGTCCGGCCTCCTCGAACTCGAGGTTGGCCGCCGCGTTGCGCATCCGCTTTTCCAGATCCTCGATATAAGCGCGCAGATTGTGACCGACGAGATTGTTGACCGCCGGGTCGCCGGTGTCGACCGTGACCCCGTCCTGCGCTGCGCTGTGCGCGACGATATCGGCGATGTCGCGCTTGATCGTGGTCGGGGTGATCCCGTGTTCGGTGTTGTATTCGCGCTGCCTCTCGCGGCGGCGATCAGTTTCCGCGATCGCGCGTTCCATCGAGCCGGTGATGCGGTCGGCGTAGAGGATCACCCGCCCATCGACATTGCGCGCGGCGCGGCCGATGGTCTGGATCAGCGAGGTTTCCGAACGCAGGAAACCTTCCTTGTCGGCATCGAGAATCGCCACCAGTCCGCATTCGGGAATGTCCAGACCCTCGCGCAGCAGGTTGATGCCGATCAGCACGTCGTAGACTCCCAGCCGCAGGTCGCGGATCAGCTCGATCCGCTCCAGCGTCTCGACGTCGGAATGCATGTAGCGGACCCGCACGCCCTGTTCGTGCATGAACTCGGTGAGATCCTCGGCCATCCGTTTGGTCAGCGTGGTGACCAGCGTGCGATAGCCCTGTTTGGCGGTCTTGAGGCACTGGTCGATGCAGTCCTGAACCTGGTCCTCGACCGGGCGGATCTCGACCGGGGGATCGATCAGCCCGGTGGGGCGGATGACCTGTTCGGCGAACACCCCGCCGGTCTGCTCCATTTCCCATGTGCCCGGCGTGGCCGACACCGCGACGGTCTGCGGTCGCATCGCGTCCCATTCGTTGAACCGCAGCGGGCGGTTGTCGATGCACGATGGCAGGCGGAAGCCGTATTCGGCGAGCGTGATCTTGCGGCGGTGATCGCCCTTGGCCATCGCGCCGACCTGCGGCACAGTCTGGTGGCTTTCATCGACGAACAGCAGCGCGTTTTCGGGCAGATATTCGAACAGCGTGGGCGGCGGCTCGCCGGGCAGGCGGCCGGTCAGGAAGCGGCTGTAGTTCTCGATCCCGTTGCAGCTGCCGGTGGCGGCGATCATTTCGAGGTCGAAGTTGGTCCGCTGTTCGAGCCGCTGGGCCTCGAGCAGCTGGCCCTCGGCGTGCAATTCCTTCAAGCGCTCGGTCAATTCGAAGCGGATCGCCTCGGCGGCCTGCTTCATCGTCGGACCGGGCGTTACATAGTGCGAATTGGCGTAGACGCGGACCTTCTCGAGGCTCGCCCCCTTCTTGCCGCTCAGCGGGTCGAACTCGCTGATGTCCTCGATTTCGTCGCCGAAGAAACCGATCCGCCAGGCGATGTCCTCGTAATGCGAGGGGTAGATTTCCAGACTGTCGCCGCGAACCCGGAAATTGCCGCGCGCGAAGGCGACATCATTGCGCTTGTACTGCAGCGCGACCAGTTTGCGGATCAGCTCACGCTGGTCGACGCTCTCGCCCTTCTTGAGATCGAAGATCATCGCCGAATAGGTCTCGACCGAGCCGATGCCATAGAGGCACGACACCGAGGCGACGATGATGACATCGTCGCGCTCTAGCAGCGCGCGGGTGGCCGAATGGCGCATCCGGTCGATCGCCTCGTTCACCGAGCTTTCCTTCTCGATGTAGGTGTCCGAGCGCGGCACATAGGCTTCGGGCTGATAATAATCGTAATAGCTGACGAAATACTCGACCGCATTGTTGGGAAAGAAGCTCTTGAACTCGCCATAGAGCTGCGCGGCGAGGATCTTGTTGGGCGCCAGGATCAGCGCGGGCCGCTGCACTCGCTCGATCACCTGCGCCATGGTGTAGGTCTTGCCGCTGCCGGTGACGCCGAGCAGCACCTGCGTCTGCTCGCCATCGTTGACCGCGCCGACCAGCTCCTCGATCGCGGTCGGCTGGTCACCCGCGGGGCTGTATTGCGAAATCAGCTCGAATTTGCGTCCCGGCATCGATTTCTCGGGCCGGGCGGGTTTGTGGGGTACGAAGTCCCCGGTGGTATCGGGTTCGTCTAGTCCCCGGCGGATTACGAGTTCGGCCATGCGCGCCGATATGGGGGAGCCGGGCCAAGCGATCAACGGGGCCGATCAACGGACCCGATCAATGGGCCCGATCTATGGGCTCTGACATCGCCGCCGAGCAACGCGCGCTTGGCAAGCGTCGCGTTGGTGTGCAGGTTGTCTGGCAGCCACTCGGTTTCAGGGAGAATTTCATCATGAAGTTGTTTGTCGTCGCAGCGCCGCTTGCCCTCGTGGCCCTGATTGGATGCGGCGAACCCGAAGCCGACAGCGTCGATCCGGGTGAGGCGACCGCTGGCGGGATCAGCCAGGCCGAAGTGGCCGAGCGCGCGCGCGACACGATCCAGCCGCAGCCGGGGCAGTACCGCGCGGTGATGGAAGTGCTCGAAGTCGATATCCCCGGCGCGCCCGAGGGTTCGGGCGACATGCTGCGCCAGATGATGGACGGGCAATCGCACGAATACTGCCTGACCCAGGAGGATGTCGACAAGGGCTACGAGGAAATGGCGCGCCAGTCGCAGGATGGCGACTGCACCTTCGATCGCTTCGATGTCGATGGCGGTGCTATCGACGCGTTGATGACGTGCACCGGCGAGCAGTCGAACACCATGCGGATGGCGATGACCGGAACCGCAACCCCGACCTCCTCGGTGATGAACATGACCATGACCGGCGACATGACCGGCATGGGCGAATCGACGTTGCGGATGAAGGCGACGCATGAGCGGGTTGGCGATTGCCGGTAGCGGGGAGAGCCGGGTGCGGAACCGATCGCCGTCACCCGGCATTCATTCCAAATGGCGTCCTATGACACGATGATGGCAACCGACCCCCTCGACACGAAGCTTGCAAGCGGCTGGAGCAGGGTCGAGCTTGCCCGGCGCTGGGCGCTGGCGAGCGAGCCGAACCCGGACGACGTGCGCTCGCCGCGCGTGGTGTTGCTCCTGCGCGAGCTGGGCTGGGTCTTCGAGCCGTTCCGGCGGTTGTTCCGCAAGCTCGAGATCACGCCGAGCGAGCGTCCGCGTACCGTGATGCTGCTGCCCGGGTTTGGCGCGCACCCTATCCGCATGCGCTATATGGCGCGGATGCTCGAGAAGGCGGGGCACACCGCCAAGCGCTGGGGCGTGGGATACAATTTCGGCGCCACCGCCAAGCGGCTCGCCGATGTCGAGCATCGCCTGCTCGAACTGTTCGAGCGCGCGGGCGAGCCGATCGTGCTGGTCGGCTGGAGCTTGGGGGGCGTGATGGCGCGCGAACTCGCCAAGCTGCACCCCGACAAGGTCGCCAAGATTATCACCATGGGCTCGCCATTTTCCGGCAGCCCGCGCGCCAACAACGGCTGGCGCGCCTATCAGGCGATTGCCGGCCACCGGGTGGACGAGCCCGAGTTCGATGCCGAACCTGCCACAAAGCCGCCGGTCGAAACCGTGGCGCTATGGAGCCCGCGCGATGGCGTGGTCCATCCGCGCTGCGCCCGGGGCAGGGTCGGCGAGCGCGATCGGGCGATCGGTATGCACTGCACGCATATGGGCTTCGTGCACTCGCCCGAAGTCATTAAAACCGTGCTCGGGGAACTCGAAGCGCTCTGAATCTTTGTTGCTATGACAGGAACGAACGCTTTAGACCCCGGCCACTCAAGGCTTGGGCGTAGCATTCTTGGGGAATCATGGCAGCAAGCGAATTTTTCGACGAAATGCACAAGCCGGATGGCAGCGTGCGCGATGCCTATTCAGGTTATCAGAAGTGGTATGGCGAGCAGGAGAAATCTTTCCTGAAACGCAAGCACCGAGATGCCGAAAATGCCTTCCGGCGCACCGGCATCACCTTCAACGTCTATGGCGAGGACGAGGCCGAGGAACGGCTCATCCCCTTCGACATGGTCCCGCGGATCATCACCGCGCATGAATGGCGCAAGCTGACCAAGGGCATCGAGCAGCGCGTCTCCGCGCTCAATGCCTTCATGCACGATCTCTACCACCGTCAGGAAATCATCCGTGCCGGACGGGTGCCCGAGCATCTGTTTCGCAACAATGCCGCATGGCTGCCGGATATGGTCGGTTTCACGCCTCCCGGCGGAGTTTACACCCACATCGTCGGCATCGATCTGGTCCGCACCGGACCCGACGAATTCTACGTTCTCGAGGATAACGCCCGCACTCCGAGCGGGGTCTCCTACATGCTGGAGAACCGCGAGACGATGATGGCGATGTTCCCCGAACTGTTCATGCGGGTGCCGGTCGAAAGCGTTTCCAACTATCCGCGCCGGCTCGCCAAGAGCTTGGCCGCCTGCGCGCCCGATTGCGCCGAAGGCAGGCCGGTGGTTGCGGTGCTCACGCCGGGTATCTTCAATTCCGCCTATTTCGAGCACGCCTTCCTTGCCGAGCAGATGGGTGCCGAACTGGTCGAGGGCCGGGACCTTCGGGTCGTCGATGGGCGCGTCGCGATGCGCACCACTTGGGGCTACAAGCCGATCGATGTGATCTATCGTCGGGTCGATGACGAATACCTCGATCCGCTGAGTTTCAGCCCCGACAGCGTGCTGGGCGTGCCGGGGATCATGGATGTCTATCGCGCCGGCCGGGTTACCATCGCCAATGCGCCGGGCACCGGGGTCTGCGACGACAAGGCGATCTATTCCTTCATGCCCGAGATCGTCGAATTCTATACCGGCGAGAAACCACTCCTGCCCAACGTTCAGACCTGGCGCTGTTCGGACCCCGACAGCCTCGCCTATGTGCTCGACAATCTGTCCGAGCTGGTGGTCAAGGAAGTCCACGGTTCGGGTGGCTACGGCATGCTGATCGGCCCCGCCGCCAGCAAGCGCGAGCTGAGCGATTTCGCCGCCAAGCTGCGCGCCCATCCCGAAGGCTATATCGCGCAGCCGACGCTGGCGCTGTCGACCTGTCCGATTTTCACCAACCGCGGCCTCGCACCGCGTCACCTCGATCTGCGCCCGTTCGTGCTGGTCTCGCCCGACAAGGTGGACATCACCCCGGGCGGGCTGACCCGCGTGGCGATGAAGCAGGGCTCGCTGGTGGTCAATTCGAGCCAGGGCGGGGGCACCAAGGATACTTGGGTGTTGAAAGACTGATGCTGGGAAGAACCGCCAATTCGCTATTCTGGATGTTCCGCTATCTCGAGCGGGCCGAGAACACTGCGCGCCTGCTCGACGCTGGCTTGCGCATGGCGCTCACGCGCGATTCGGTCAGCGCCGAGGAGGAGTGGCGTTCGGTCATCGAGACCGCCGGCCATCGGCGCGGCTACGAAGCCAAACACGCCACCTATACCGGCATGCAGGCCTGGAATTACATGCTGCGCGACAAGGACAATTCCGCCAGCGTCCTCAACACCTTCCAGCAAATCCGCTCAAATGCCCGCGAAGCGCGCAGCGCCATCACCAGCGAAGTCTGGGAAGCGGTCAACGACAGCTGGCTGCAGATCAAGGACATGCTTGCGCGCCCGGTCGGCGAACAGCGCGTTGGCGAGGTTCTCACCGCGGTTCGGCGCGCAGGCACGCTGGCGCACGGCGCGGTGCTGGGTTCGATGCTGCGCGAGGAAGGCTTCCACTTTGCCTGGGCCGGGACCTTCATCGAGCGGGCCGACAACATCGCCCGCATCATGGATATCAAATACTACCTGCTGCTGCCCTCGCTCTCCTATGTCGGTTCGAGCATGGATACCGGACAGTGGGACATGGTGCTGCGCTCGGTCTCGGGCGACAGTGCCTATCGCTGGCTCAACGCCGGGCAGATCGATGCGCGCGGGATCGTGAATTTCCTCGTGCTCGACGAACGCTTCCCGCGCAGTCTCGCCTATTCGCACGCCGCGCTGCGCGAAAACCTTGCCGCGCTGGCGCGCATCCACGGCATCGAAGGCACCAGCAACGAACTTATGCGCGAATCCGATATGCGGCTCTCGGGCCTCTCGATCGAAGACGTCTTCGACAAGGGGTTGCACAAATTCCTGACCGACTTCACCGCCGCCAACTCGTCGATCGCGCAGGCGATCGGCCAAGATTACAGGTTCCTTGCCTGATGCGTCTCGATATCCGTCACACCACCCGTTACCGTTTCTCCGAACCGGTCGTCCATGCGCTGCAGCGGCTGCGGCTCACGCCCAAGGCCACGCAGGGGCAGGAAATCCTCAACTGGAGCATGGAATTCGAAAATGCCCACGAGGAACTGACCTATGACGACCAGCATCACAACCGGGTGACGCTGGTTGCAGTGGACGGCGGCGCGCGCGAGGTCACGGTGACCTGCAGCGGCGAAGTAGATACCTCGGACCATGCCGGGGTGATCGGTCATCACGCCGGCCATCTGCCGCTGTGGAGCTTCCGCGGCCAGACCCCGCGAACCAAGCCCGGCCCCAAGATGAAGGCATTGGTCGAGAGCGTCCGCGCGGAAGAGCAGCAACCGCTCGACATGCTCCACACCCTATCGGCGCAGATCATCGATGCGGTGAGTTACGAGATCGGCACCACCGATGTGAACACGCCCGCCGAACAATCGCTCTGCGAAGGTCATGGCGTGTGCCAGGACCATTCACAGATTTTCATCGGCGCCGCCCGCGCTCTGGATATCCCCGCACGCTACGTCAGCGGCTATCTGATGATGGACGACCGCGTCGATCAGGATGCCACCCATGCTTGGGCCGAAGCTTTCGTCGAGGGTCTGGGCTGGGTCGGCTTCGATATTTCCAACGGTATCAGCCCCGACCAGCGCTATGTCCGGGTTGCCACCGGGCGCGATTACCGCGATGCCGCGCCGATCACCGGCATCACCTTTGGCAACGCCTCGCAGGAACTGCAGGTCGAGGTCGCGGTGGCCCAGCGCCAGGTTCAACAATAGCGCCAGGTTTAACGATATCGCCGGGTTCAACTACAGGGAGAATGCATGACATATTGCGTGGGAATGATCGTCGAGAAGGGTCTCGTCCTGATGAGCGACACCCGCACCAATTCGGGGGTCGACAATATTTCCGTGTTTCGCAAGATGTTCCACTGGCAAGTTCCGGGCGACCGGATCATCACGGTCATGACCGCGGGCAATCTCGCCACCACCCAGGCGGTTGTCAGCCAGCTCGAAGAGCGCACCAAGGAGCCCGACCAGCGCGACAATGTGCTGCTGCAATCCCCGACCATGTTTCAGGTCGCCAGCGAGATCGGCAAGCTGGTGCGCAACACCATCGCCGAGCGCCAGCGCACCAATGGCGAGCGCGGCAAGGGCCGCTTCACCGCTTCGATCATCGTCGCCGGCCAGATCGCCGGGATGGAGCCGCGATTGTTCATGGTCTATCCCGAGGGCAATTTCATCGAGGCCAGCGCCGACACCCCCTTCTTCCAGATCGGCGAAACCAAATACGGCCGCCCGATTATCCTGCGCGCCTATGATCGTTCGATGAGTATGGAGGATGCGGTCAAGCTGTTGACGGTGTCGTTCGATTCCACGCTCAAGGCCAACCTTTCGGTCGGTCTGCCGCTCGATCTGATGGTGATCGAACGCGACCAGTTCGAAGTGACCCACGAGCGCCGCATCGCGCATGACGATCCCTATTTTCAGGCGATTTCATCGAACTGGGGCGATGCGCTGCGGACCGCGTTTCATTCGCTGCCCGATTACAGCTTCTTCAGCGATCACGAAGACGACTAGTCCGTCTTGATTGCGGTCAGCGGCAGAAGCTGCCGCTTCCCAGTTCGACATGCAGATGGTCGCGATGCGCGGCGTTGTAGTCGGGGCCCAGCACCGTTCCGAACCGCTTGCAGGCGCTCTCATGGACGATTCGCAGAAACGCCCCCTCGTCACGATCGCGAGACGACCAGCCATCGATCACGCTGATCCGCCTGCCGTCGGCCAGCACGAAGGCGCCGATATCGATCGCTTCCGCACGGGCGTGGGCGGAAAGGCGACCCGTCCCCGCAACATTGCGGCAGGAATAGCTGCCCATCGTCTCGATCTTCACGAGCGGGCTACCAAGGAGCTGGCGCGCGGCACGATCGACACCGAAGCGGGCCCAACCGGCAAACGCGCTCGCCAGCGGACAGGCTACCGGACCGAGGTTGGACAGCATGAATTCGGCATTGTCGCCGCGCAGCCGGTCGAGCCTCACACTGTTCGAAACCTGGCAGCCGGCACCGTCGTAGCGATCGGGCAGGGGAGAATAGAGCGATCCGGTACGCGACAGTTCGGTGAGGCATTGCGCGCCCTCGGGCCCGATCGTCACCGCAGTGCTCGCCGGAGTGCGCGCTCCGGGCCGGTCGGGTTCGCGCGATTGCGGGACTGCAGAACAGCCGCCAAGAGCGATCATCGCGAAGAACCAGAAGAATAGCCGCATGCCCGCTCCCTAGCGCGGTCATGCTTAACGGTGCCCTAAGGCAAACCGGTTCGGGTGCCCTTTAGGCGTCCGGAACCGCGCATTGCTCCCACAATTCGATCTTGACGCCATCGGGATCGAGCAGCCAGGCGAACTTGCCATAACCCTCGTCGGTGCTGCCGAGCACTTCGACGCCTTTGGCCTCAAGCTGCGCGACCATGCCATCGCAATCGTCGACGCGCAGATTGATCATGAAGCCGCCGATGCCCGGCTTGATATAGTCGTCATCCTTGAAATGGCTGACGAGCGAATAGGGCTGATCCTTGGTTTCTTCGGACCACATCAGCTGCGGCCCGTATTCGCCATCGAGCCCGAGCACTTCGCGATACCAGCGCCGGGTCGCCTCCGGATCCTTCACCACGTAGAAGACCCCGCCCAGTCCGGTCACCTTGGCCATCGCTTCGCTCCTCAGTAACCGCTCGCCTGCCCGTCCTTGCGCATTTCGGTTGCGCCGGTGAGGACGCCGGTTTCGGGATCGCGCACGATCGCCTGATAGCCGCCGAACATTATGCCATTATCTACCACTTCGATCCTGTGGCCCATCGCGCGCAGCCGCTCGATGGTGGCGGCGGGAAGGCCCGGTTCGGCGAACAGCGTGCCGAGCGGATCGGCGGAAGGTCCGGCCAGTGCCTCGGTGGGCTGGCGACCGCCATCGTGATTGATCCGCGCGGCATCGCCGGCTTCCTGCAGGTTCATGCCGTAATCGACCAGGTTGATCAGCACCTGGACATGGCCCTGCGGCTGCATCCCGCCGCCCATCAGCCCCAGCGTCATCCATGGCTTGCCATCCTTCTTCACGAAGGCGGGGATGATCGTCTGGAAGGGGCGCTTGCCCGGTTCATAGGCATTGGGGTGCGCGGGATCGAGACTGAACAATTCGCCGCGATCCTGGAACATGAAGCCCAGCCCATCGGGGGTAAGCCCGCCGCCCATGCCGCGGTAATTGGACTGGATCAGGCTGACCATCATCCCGTCGCTGTCGGCCACGGTCAGGTAGGTCGTGTCGCCTTCGCCCTCGAGCTTGGGTTCGCCGGGGCCGAACTCGGGGGTAGCGCGCGCCGGATCGATCAGCGCGAACCGCTCGCGCCCGTATTCCTCGGTCAGCAGCTCGGCGGGGAGCGCGGCGAAGTCGGGATCGGCGTAGAAGCGCGCGACATCGGCGTAGGCGAGCCGCTTGGCCTCGGTGATGTAGTGGATCACCTCGGGGCTGCCGCGCTCCCATTGCGCGAGGTCGACATGCTTGAGGATGTTGACCATCTGCAACGCCGCAAAACCTTGGCTGTTGGGCGGCAGCTCGCACAATTCGTAGCCGTTGCGATAGAGCGCGCAGGCCGGATTGACCCATTCGCTGTCATGCGCGGCGAAATCCGCCAGCGTGTAGGCCGAGCCCTGCGCCTGCAGGTAATCGACCATCACCCGCGCCAGCGCGCCTTCATAAAAGGCATCGCGCCCGTCGCGGCCGATGGTCTCGAGCGTCGCGGCAAGATCGGGGTTGCGAAAGATTTCGCCCGCATCGGGTGCGGTGCCATCGGCGAACCAGGTTGCGCGCGCATTGGCGAAATCGAACGGCATGGTCTCCTGCCGCGCCTCGAAGGAGCGCAGGCTGCGTTCCAGATACATCGCGATCACCGGCGCAACTGGATGGCCTTCGCGGGCATAGCGCACCGTGGGGGCGAGCACATCGCTCATCGCCAGCTTCCCGAAGCGTTCGTGCATGGTGAACCAGGCGTCGACGGTGCCGGGAATGGTGACCGGCAGCGGCCCCAACGGGGGCAGCGCCTCCGCCCCGTCGAGCTTGGCGAGCAATTGATCG
Organism: Erythrobacter sp. QSSC1-22B; assembly: GCF_001678665.1. Taxonomy (GTDB): domain Bacteria; phylum Pseudomonadota; class Alphaproteobacteria; order Sphingomonadales; family Sphingomonadaceae; genus Qipengyuania. Next base: position 764,462 of record NZ_LZRP01000001.1, on the reverse strand, counting down.
AGCGTCTGCCCCATGGGCGAGCGTCCCGAACCGTTGATGCCATACAGCCGGTCGGTCTTGGGGTCGTAGATGATCGCGAACAGATCTCCGCCGATGCCGTTGCCGGTCGGCTCCATCAATCCCAGCGCGGCATTGGCGGCGATCGCCGCATCGACCGCGCTGCCACCCGCCTTGAGGATGTCGAGCGCGACCTGCGTCGCCAATGGATGCGCGGTCGCGGCCATGCCGTGTTCGGCAATCACCGGGCTGCGCGACCAGTTCGCGCCGACCGGTCGGCCGCCCGCACCGATCTGTTGCTCGATCGGGCGGGCGCCCTGCGTGTCCTGCGCCTGTCCGCCACTGGCGGTCAGGGCGAGGGCGGCGATGCCGGCCAGCAGCGTCGGTGTTTTCATCATGCTCTCTCCAGACCTTCGGCGGCACCCTGCGGCTGCGTCGCCTTGCTAACAAGCACGATTGCGAGCGCGCTGGCGATGAAGCCGGGGACGATCTCGTAGAGCCCCTGGCCGCCGATGAAGTCGGCGTTGAGGCCGAGCGCGATCCACAGCGCGACGACACCCGCACCGACCACCAGCCCGGCCACCGCGCCCGCGCCGGTCATCCGGTCCCAGGTCAGCGCCAGCAGGATCAGCGGGCCGAAGGCCGCGCCGAACCCGGCCCAGGCGTTGGCGACCAGTCCCAGCACTTGGCTTTCGGGATCGGCGGCGATGACGATGGCTGCAATCGCCACCAGCGCGACGCAGATCCGGCCAACATTGACCGCTTCGCGCTCGCCCGCGTGTTTGCGCAGGAACAGGCGGTAGAAATCCTCGGTCAGCGAGCTGGAAGAGACCAGCAATTGCGAGCTGATGGTGCTCATGATCGCGGCGAGCAGCGCGGCGAGCAGGAACCCTGTCACCAGCGGGTGAAACAGCAGTTGGGACAGGACGATGAAGATCGTCTCGGGGTCCTCGATCACCAGACCGTTGCGGTTGGCGTAGGCACGCCCCGCCAGCCCGACGCCAAGCGATCCGGCCAGCGCCACGGCCATCCAGATCAGTCCGATATTGCGCGCGGCGGGGACCTCCTCGACGCTGCGCACCGCCATGAAGCGCACGATAATATGCGGTTGGCCAAAATAGCCCAGTCCCCAGGTCACCGCGCTGATGAAGCCCAGCAGCGTCAGGCCTTCGGTGAGGCTGAGGAAGCCTTCCACCGGCACCTCGGCGAGCGAAGCGCCGCCGCTGCCACCATCGCCGAACATCACCACCAGCGGCATCAGCACCAGCGCGACGACCATGATGCAGCCCTGGACGAAATCGGTCAGGCTGACCGCGAGAAAGCCGCCGACCATGGTGTAGGCCAGGACCACTCCGGCGGTGATCCAGATCCCCAGCATGTAATCGCTCATGCCCATCGCGGGCAGCAATTCGGCGAAAGCGGTCTCGAACAGCTTGCCGCCGCCCACCAGCCCGGCCGCCGTATAGACGGTGAAGAAGGCGACGATGACGATCGCGCTGATCACCCGCAGGATTACCGCCTTGTCGGGGAAGCGATTGGCAAGGAATTGCGGAATGGTCAGCGCATTGCCCAGTTCCTCGGTCTGCTGGCGTAGCCGCGGCGCGACGATGTACCAGTTGGCTACTGCACCGAGAAACAGACCGATGCCGATCCAGGCCTCGACCAGCCCGGCAGTAAACAGGGCGCCGGGCAGGCCAAGCAACAGCCAGCCCGACATATCGGACGCCCCGGCAGAGAGCGCCGCCACCCCCGGAGACAGATTGCGCCCGGCGAGCAGATAGCCCTCGCTCGTGTCGGTCGAACGCTTCCAGGCGAACAGTCCGATCCCGATCATCAGGATGAAATAAAGGGCGAGGGTGATCAGGGTTCCGGTTTGCATGACCGGGCGATTAACAAAGGCGGCGGACAATTGCCACTCGCACTGCGCGAAGGCGTACTCCGAGAGGCGCGGCGTTTTCCCGGAGCCGTGGCGGTAGCAGAGCGATGACAGCTACAATGCCGCCTCAATGCCGGCCCACCCGAAATCGTGAGCGGAAGAATTTTCATCGCCGCCGCAGCGCAGCAAAAACCCCTCTGCCGTAGCGTCCGGAAGGTCCGGCGCGGCGGGATATTTCCTGGCCCGCCCCTATTTCACCGCACCGCAACATAAGTGTCGTGGCCATGTCATCGGAGCGGCCCAGAGGCGCGGCAACGCTCCTTCGAAAAGGCTCATTTATAATGCTTCCCAGACGCTCCGCTCTCACCCTGCTCGCCGCGACCACCGCGCTTGTCCCCTTCGCGCCGGCCTTTGCGCAAGCTGCGGCCCAGCCCGAGGTCCCGGGCGCGGAAGAACCCGTCCGCGGCAACGAGATCATCGTCACCGCGCAAAAGATCGAGCAGCGCGCGGTCGATGTTCCGATCACCATCTCGGCGCTCAGCGGCGACCGCATCAGCGAACTGGGTGTCACCGATCTCGACGAATTGTCCAACTACATCCCCGGCCTCAACATCCAGGAGCAGAGCGCCAACAACCCCGGCATCGTCATTCGCGGGATCACTTCGGATTCGGGGTCTTCGCAGCAGGGGCCGCGCGTCACGCTCTATTACAACGGCGTCGATATCTCGCGTTCGCGCGGCTCGTATCAGGCGATCTACGACCTTGATCGCGTCGAAGTGATCAAGGGTCCGCAGGCGACCCTGTTCGGCACCGCCTCTGCGGTCGGCGCGATCAGCCTGGTTTCCGCCCGTCCGCGCGAAGGTTTCTCCGCCGAACTGACCGGTGGCTACGGCAATTTCGACCAGACGCTGCTGTCGGGCTATGTCAACGCCGGCTCCGACGTGCTTTCGGGCCGGGTCGCATTCGAATGGCGCACCCGCGACGGCTATGTCGAAAATCTTGCTCCCAATCAGGAAGAGGAGCTCTACTCGCAGGACAATCTCGGCGTTCGCGCCTCGCTGCGCTACGCTCCGACCAGCGATCTGACAGTCGATCTGATCGGCACCTTCGACCGCCAGCGCAACGGCGGCACGCCGTTCATCTCGGGCACTTTCCCGACGCCTGCAGGCCCGCCCGATTTCTACGGCGATGCCTTCCTCGGCGGGTCGCCCTATTCCGAAGCGGCGCTGGGCAACAGCCAGCTCGGCCTCGACCGGGAAATTTACGATCTCAATCTCACCGCCGAATACGGTTTCGCCGACAGCTGGACCTTCACGACGGTGAACGGATACCGCGAATTCGACAGCGCCGAGGTCTTCGATGCCGATGGCGGCCCCGCACCGTTCCTCGAGTTCGCGGAAATCGCCAAGGGCTGGCAGTTCAGCCATGAAGGCCGCTTCTCCTATGTCGATCCTGCGTGGCGCGCCTCGTTCGGCTGGAATTTCTTCACCGAAGACAATCTCCAGAACGTGCCCTTTTCGACCGAAGAAGGCACCTTCCTTCAGTGCCTCACCACGGTGGCCTCCCCCAACCCGCTGATCGCGGGTGTCCCCTGCGTCGGCCCCGATGGCAGCGTGCCCGCGAGCGTGGTCACGGGTCTGGTGACCGGCGGCGCGGCAACCGCCATTCCTTACACCTCGACCTTCGAGAACCAGGGCAAGAACGACAGCTATTCGGTGTTTGCCGATGTGACCTGGATCCCCACCGACCGGCTCGAACTGACCGCCGGTGCAAGGTTGCTGATCGAGGAACGCCGGTCGGGCTATATGACCGATGTCCCCAATTCGGTTATCACCGGTGCGCCGCTGATCCCCGGCCAGATCGACACCCGAGGCGAGCTGTTTACCGCGGATGGCAGCTTCTCTGCGGTCTTGCCCCGTTTCAACATCCTCTATCGTCTCAACGACGATCTCAACGTCTTTGCGACCGTGTCGAAGGGGCGGCGTTCGCCCGTCGTCCAGTTGAGCGCCCGGCGGGTCGCCGGAGTGGTGGTGCCGAACCTGCAGGTCGTCCCCGAGGAAACCGTCTGGAACTATGAAGGTGGTCTCAAGTTCGGTTCTGGCATCGTCTCGGGATCGCTCGGCGTCTATTATCAGAAGTACGACGGCTTTCAGGTCAGCGTGTTGCAGGATGACGGCAGTTCGTTGACCGAGAGCGCCGGCACCGCAAGCAATCTCGGGGTCGAGGCGGAATTGGCCGTCGATCCGACCGACTGGCTCAGCCTGTTCGGCAATGTCGGCTATATCGATGGCGGGATCGACGAAGGCAATGATTTTGCCCCGCAATTCTCGGGTGCACGGTTCCGGCTCCAGCCCGAATGGCAGGCCGCCGCGGGCTTCACCATCGATGCGCCGCTTGGCAATGGGATGCGCTTCTTCGCGACGCCGTCGATTACCTATCGCAGCCGCATCTTCTTTCAGGTGCCCAACGATCCTCTGATCTCGCAGGGACCGGTCACGCTGCTGAACGCCCGTGCCGGGGTGAGCTTTGCCGACGAACGCCTCGAAATCGCGGCTTTCATCCGCAACGCTGCCGATGAGGAATACCTTCTCGACGCCGGCAATACCGGTGGCGCATTCAACGTGCCGACCTTCATTCCCGCCGAACCGCGCTTCTACGGGATCCAGATTACCGGCCGGATCTAGTCTAACCCGCAGCATGACAGGCGCCGCCCCTCGCCAAGCGGGAGGGCGGCGTCTATCCATCGGGCCATGATGAAGCGCTGCAATGGTTCGATTTACCAGTGTCGGGGGCGCAATTGACTCCCTCGCTGACGCTGTTTTCCGGCCTCATGGCCGCGGCATTCTGCCTTGTGCATCTGTTCGTGGGCCGGCTTCGGTTCCTCGACCGCGACCCGCGTAGCCGTTGGCTCAGCTTCTCCGGCGGCGTGGCGGTAGCCTATGTCTTTCTCCACATGCTGCCTGAACTCGGCGCGCATGCAGGCACGTTCCGCCGGGCGACCGGACTGGGCGAGGTGATGGCCGAAAGTGCGGTGTATGGGGTGGCCATGCTCGGGCTGGCGATTTTCTACGGGACCGAGCGGGCATTGAAACGCAGCCGTGATGAACGCGACGACGGGTGTGCGGGCAAGCGACCCGAAAGCAGCGTGTTCTGGCTGCATATCGTCGCCAGCAGCCTGTTGATTTTCGTCATCGGTTATTTGCTCAACCACCGCGAGGATGCGAGCCTCCTTGGGCTCGCGCTGTATTTCTTCGCCATGATGCTGCATTTTATAACGGCCGATTTCGGCACGCGGGGCGACCATCCCGAACTCTACGACAGCCAGGGGCGCTGGGCTCTTTGCGCGGCGACCCTGGGGGGATGGGCCCTCGGAACGCAGGTCTCCGTACCGCAAATCGCCATCGGCGGGCTGTTCGCCTTTGTCGCGGGCGCGATCGTGCTGGTGGTGCTCAAGGAAGAGCTGCCCGAGGAGAGGAAAAGCTATTTCCTCCCCTTCGCCGGCGGCACGCTGGTTTACTCGGCGCTGGTGCTGGGCGAGCAGGCGCTCAAGGCCTGAACGGGCATCAGCCCTTGCGCTTGGCTTTCTTGCGCTCGTTCGGATCGAGGATCGCCTTGCGCAGGCGGATCGTCTGCGGGGTCACCTCGACCATTTCGTCGTCGTCGATATAGGCGATCGCCTGTTCCAGCGTCATCGCGCGCGGCGGGGTGAGGCGGATCGCGTCATCCTTGCCGGTCGAGCGGAAGTTGGTCAGCTGCTTGGACTTGAGCGGATTGACCTCGAGATCCTCGGGCTTGGCGTTCTCGCCGATGATGATGCCCTCGTAGATCTTCTCGCCCGCGCCGATGAACAATTCGCCGCGCTCCTCGAGCGCGAACAGCGCATAGGCGGTGGCCTCGCCGGAAGAATTGGACAGCAACACGCCGTTCTGGCGACCGCCGACCGCACCCTTGTAGGGGCCGTACTTCTCGAACAAGCGGTTCATGATCCCGGTGCCGCGCGTGTCGGACAGGAATTCGCCATGATAGCCGATCAGCCCGCGGCTGGGCGCCGAGAAGGTGATGCGGGTCTTGCCGCTGCCGCTGGGGCGCATCTCGGTCAGCTCGGCCTTGCGGCGCTGCATCTTCTCGACGACGGTACCCGAATGCTCGTCATCGACATCGATGACCACGGTTTCATAAGGCTCGAGCCGCTTGCCGTCCTCTTCCTGGAACAGGACGCGCGGGCGGCTGATGCCCAGCTCGAAGCCTTCGCGGCGCATCGTCTCGATGAGCACGCCGAGCTGCAATTCGCCGCGGCCCGCGACTTCGAAGCTGTCCTTGTCGGCGGCTTCGGTGACGCGGATCGCGACATTGGTTTCGGCTTCGCGCAGCAGGCGGTCGCGGATCATCCGGCTGGTGACCTTGGAGCCTTCGCGGCCGGCCAGCGGGCTGTCGTTGACGCTGAAGCGCATCGCCAGCGTCGGCGGATCGATCGGCTGCGCGGGGATCGGTTCCTTGACGGCAGGATCGGCGACGGTGTTGGACACGGTCGCCTTCTCCAGACCGGCCAGAGCGATGATATCGCCCGCCACCGCGGTCTCGACCGGAACGCGATCAAGCCCGTCGAAGCTCATTAGCTTGGTGGCGCGGCCGACTTCGACGACCTTGCCCTCGACATCGATCGCGTGGATCGGGTCGTTGACGCGGACGGTGCCGGACTGGATCCGGCCGGTGAGCACGCGGCCCATGAAATTGTCGCGGTCGAGCAGCGTCGCGAGGAAGCTGAACGGGCCGTCGGGGTCGAGACCGGGCGAGGGGACATGCGCAACGACCTGCTCGAACAGCGGATCGAGCGTGCCCGAGCGCGCCTCGGGGTCGGAGCTGGCGTAGCCGTCGCGGCCGCTGGCATAGAGCACGGGGAAATCGAGCTGCTCGTCATTGGCGTCGAGCGTGAGGAAGAGTTCGAACACCTCGTCGAGCACTTCGGCATGGCGGCCGTCGGGACGGTCGATCTTGTTGACGACAACGATCGGCTTGAGACCGAGCGCCAGCGCCTTGCCGGTGACGAATTTGGTCTGCGGCATCGGCCCTTCGGCGGCATCGACCAGCAGGATCACCCCGTCGACCATCGACAGGATGCGCTCCACCTCGGCGCCGAAGTCGGCGTGGCCAGGGGTGTCGACGATGTTGATGCGGGTGTTGGTGTCGTCATGGCCCCACTCGACGCTGGTGCATTTGGCGAGGATCGTGATGCCCCGCTCCTTTTCCAGATCGCCCGAATCCATCGCGCGTTCTTCGACGCGCTGGTTCTCGCGGAAGGTGCCGGACTGGCGGAAGAGTTGGTCGACGAGCGTGGTCTTGCCATGGTCGACGTGGGCGATGATGGCGATATTACGCAGATCGCGGGACATGAGGCGGGTGCTTTCGTGGGGAGAGTGTCGGGGTGATTGGGTCGCGCGCCCCTACCGCAGGTGCTTTGGAACGGCAAGCGTGCAGGGCGCGAAAGAAGAGCGAGACCCCCCGGTGTGAATTGACTGCAACAATCGGGCAACAATTCGACGAACGACGCAACATTGGCGTTGAGCGACGGGGAACCTGCCCCTAAGGGACCCCTCGAGACGCCGGGAGAGACGCGCGTCGCGTTCGCACAACGTTGGGGTTCGCCCAGAGACGAACCCGCACAAAGAGGACCTTTCATGCACATTTCCGTTTCCGCGCGCCTGCTTGTAGGCGCCGCTGCCTTTGCCTTGACCCCAGCCAGCGTGTTCGCTCAGGACGTGATCGAGAACGATCCGGTCCGCACGCAGGACAACGACGCCGAGATGACCGACGGCACTGCCGAGGTCGCCCCGACGACGAATCCCAATGTCATCGTCGTTACCGCAACCAAGCGCGAACAGACGCTGCAGGAAGTTCCCGTTTCGGTCAGCGTGACCACCGGCGAAACGCTCGAGCGCGCCGAAATCCGCGATCTGCAGGACCTGCAGACCGTTTCGCCCTCGCTGCGTGTGAGCCAGCTGCAGAGCTCGGCCAACACCACCTTCATCATCCGCGGCTTCGGCAATGGCGCCAACAACGCCGGTGTCGAACCCTCGGTCGGCGTGTTCATCGACAACGTCTTCCGTTCGCGCTCGGCGGCACAGATCAACGATATCGCCAACGTCCAGCGCATCGAAGTCCTGCGCGGGCCGCAGTCGACGCTGTTCGGCAAGAACGCCAGCGCCGGCGTGATCTCGGTCATCACCCGCGAGCCGCAGTTCAACTTCGGTGGCTCGGTTTCGGCGACCTACGGCAATTACGACAACATCGTGCTCAAGGGCGACATCACCGGTCCGCTGACCGACAGCGTCGCCTTCTCGCTCGACGCCAACCTCAACAAGCGCGACGGCTATGTCGATGTCGTCAATCTCGATGAGAAGATCAACGAGCGCGACCGTTACTCGGTGCGCGGTCAGTTGCTGTTCGACAACAGCGGCCCGCTGCGCATCCGCGCCATCGGCGATTACTCCAAGATCGACGAGCTGTGCTGCTTCGCCGGCAATCTCATCGCCGGCCCGACCGTTCCGCTGATCTTCGCCGTCGGCGGTCAGATCGAGCGCGAGGACGTGTTCTCCGACCGCACCTATCTCAACCAGTTGCCGGTCAACGAGATCGAGAGCTACGGCGGTTCTCTGCAGGCGGATTACGAAATCGGCGCGATCTCGCTGACCTCGATCACCGCCTATCGCGAACTGCGCAGCTTCAGCCAGCAGGACGTCGATTTCTCCAGCGCCGACGTAGTCGCCGAATTCCGCGACCAGGCGATCGACACCTTTACGCAGGAATTTCGGGTCACCTCGGATTTCGACGGCCCGCTCAACTTCCTGCTCGGTGGCTTCTACTTCAAGGAAGACGTCACCCAGAACAGCGGTCTGACCAATGGGCCGGACGCGCGCCCGTTCTTCGACCTGCTGGCCGGTCGCGGTCGTCCCGGGACGCTGGCCGGTGTCGAAGCGGGTCTGGGCTTCGCGAGCGGCTCGATCTTTGCCGAGGGCCCCAGCACGCGTGAGTTCTTCACGCTCGAGAACGAGAGCTACTCGATCTTCGGCACCGTCGATCTCGAAGTCACCGATCGCCTGACGCTGACCGGCGGCTTCAACTACACCGACGACAAGAAGGACTTCGCGCTTCAGCAGGAATCGCTCGATCCGCTGGCCAACACCAACCTCGTGGATGCCCTGATCGTCGGCCAGATTGCCGGTGCTCTGGGGATTGCTCCGAGCCAGGTAACCCCGACGGTCATCGGTCAATTCGCCGCCGCCCAGCCGGGCGCGTTCGGGGCCATCTCGGCCGCCGCAATCAATCCGGCAACGAACCCGTTGCTGGCGCTGCGTCCCCTGCAGTTCCTGCCGCCGTTCCTAAACGTGCCCAATTCGGTGGAACCGGGCCAGACCCGCGACGACGACTGGAGCTACACGCTTCGTGCCGCCTATGACGTGAGCGACAACATCAACGCCTATTTCACCTATGCCACGGGCTTCAAGGCGAGCTCGGTCAATCTGTCGCGCGACAGCCGTCCGTTCCCGAGCGATTTCACGCCTGGCCCGTTCGGCAGCACGATCCTGGCTCCGTCCTCGCCGATCCGCGATGCCGGGCTGGCGGTGCCCAACCTCGGTACCGGCACGCGCTTCGCTCTGCCGGAGAAGGCCAAGGTCTATGAGATCGGCTTGAAGGCTCAGTTCGACCGGGTCGGGTTCAACCTCGCTCTGTTCGACCAGACGCTGGAGAACTTCCAGTCGAACGTCTTCACCGGCACCGGCTTCGCGCTGGCCAATGCGGAAGAGCAGTCGACCAAGGGCTTCGAATTCGATGCGACCGTGTCACCGACCGATCCGCTCGTGTTTACGTTCGCATTGACCTACCTCGACCCGACTTACGACAGCTTCACGAATTCCACGCTGGGTGATCTTACGGGCCAGCGCCCGGCCGATATCCCGGAATTCACGATCGCCACCTCGGGCACTTATACGCATGAGTTCGGCGCCAGCGGCAATCTGCTGATCGGTCGCGTGGATTTCTACCACGAGAGCAACACGCAGATCGTCAATGGGCTCACCGGTTTCGGTTCGACCGCGGCCGGCATTGCGGTGGCGCGTCAGTTCCGCCGCGAGGTCAATCAGGTCAACGCATCGCTGGCCTTCGTGATGGACAATGGTTTCGAGCTGTCGGGCTATGTCCGCAACCTTACCAACGAACGCTACCTCACCGCAGTGTTCGATGGCGTGGCGCAGGCCGGTACGGTTTCGGGCTACCCCAATGCACCGCGCACCTACGGTGTGACCGGCCGCTTCCGCTTCTAAGCGACAAGCTATCGACAAAAGGGAAAGGGGGCTTCGCGGCCCCCTTTTTCTTGTCTGCAGTACGGGTAGAGGGGGGCAGGTAGAGCGGAGCGTCCCGACGGGAGGTGGTATCCCGCGCCCTGGCTCGATGCCTGTTACAAGGTGCGCAGCGCCTGCGCGGGCTTGGCACGCAGCAACGGCAGCGACCCAAGGACCGCGAACAACAGCACCACCGCGATCCCAAGCCCCAGCACCGCAAGCACCGTGCCCCAGTCGGGCAGCCAGTCGAATTCGAACAGCTGGGTGACCACCAGCCAGGCGGTGAGACTTCCGAGCCCCAGCGCCACCAGCGCCAGCGCGCCCGCCAACAGGAGGTATTCGACCAGTTGCATCGTCAGGATCTGACGACGATCGGCACCCAGCACGCGCAGGATCACGGTGTCGTAGGTGCGCTGGGCGCGCGCGGCGGCAATTGCGCCCAGAAGCACGGCCAGCCCGGCCAGCACTGCCACGCCTGCTGCGGCGAGAGTCGCCAGCCCGACCTGTTCGAGTAGCGTGCGCGCCTGTTGCAGCACGTTACCGACCTCGATCACCGAGCTCGATGGAAATTCGCGCACCAGCGCCTGCAGCAGCGGTCCGGTCGGGGTCCCCGCGGTCAGCTCGATGGTGGCGGCGAGATTGTGCGGCGCATCCTGAATAGCGTTGGGGCTGAGCACGAAGACATAGTTGAAGCCAAGGCTCTCCCACTCGATCTGGCGAAGATTGGCGATCCGTGCAGTTCGTTCCACGCCAAGAACACCGAACGTGATCATGTCGCCGATCTGGAGTCCGGCCGCTTCGGCGAGTTCCTCGTCCACCGAGACCAGCGGCTCGCCGTTATAGGACGGGCCCCACCATTGGCCCGCGACGATGGTGTTGCTGTCGGGAATCTCGTCCGCATAGGTCAGCCCACGCTCGCCGCGTAGCGCCCAGGCGCCGTCGGGGACGTCCTCGAGCTCAGCGGTACGGGTCATCTTGCCCTCGGGCCCGAAGGCCAGCACCGCTCCGCGTAGCGCGGGAACGGCGCGGATCACGGCCTGCTCGTCCTCGGCCCAAACCAGTTGCTCGAAATCGCTCACCCGGTCGCGCGGGATATCGAGCACGAAGTAGTCGGGCGCCTGCTCGGGCACGCGCCGCTCAATATTGCCGTCAATCGCCGATTGCACGGCGGCGAGCAGCACGAAAGCGCCGAGACCGAAGCCAAGCGCGGTCACCAGCGCGGTGGTGCTCGATCCCGGGCGATGAAGATTGGCAAGCGCGTTGCGCGCGATCGGGCCGGAGGGACGCGGCAGCGCGGCGGCGAGGCGGCGGATCCCCATCGCCAGCAGCGCCAGCAGCCCGAGCGCCACCGCAGCACCGGCGAGGAACATCGCCGAGAGTTCGGGGCGGCTGGCGGTCAGCAGCGCCAGCGCGACGATTGCGACGAGGCCCGCCGCGACGATGCCCAGCGCCTTGCGGTCGCCGCCGAGCGGCGAGACACGCGCGCGCATCAGTGCCATCGCGGGGAAGCGCCGCGCGCGCATCAGCGGCGGGGCCGCGAAGATCAGCGCGACCAGAAGGCCATAGGCCAGCGCCAGCAGGATGGCGCCGGGGTCGATCACCAGCCCGCTGTCGACCGGGAGCAGGCCCTGCAGCGCCAGCGCCAGCACTGGAGTGACCGCAATCCCAACCAGAATGCCGGCGAGGCTGCCGACCACCGCCGCAGCAAAGATCTGCAGCGCATAGATGCGCGCGATATCGCCACTGCTCGCGCCGAGGATCTTCAGCGTCGCGATGCCCTGACGCCGGGCATCGAGATACGAGGTCACGCCGCCGCCGATCCCGATCCCGGCAATCACCAGCGCTGCGAGGCCGACGAGAGTGAGGAATTCGCTCATGCGGTTGACGAAGCGGTCGGCGCCCGGAGAGGCGCGGTCGGCGGTGCGGAAATCGAACCCTGCTTCGGGGAAGCGGTCCTCCAGCGTGTCGCGGACTTCCTCGGCGTCCTGCGCTCCGGCAAAGGCGACGCGGGTCTTGGTCTGATACATCGAGCCCGGTGCGATCAGACCGGCGCGGACCGGCAGATCCTCGGCCGCGATCACGGTGGGGCCGAGCTGGAAGCCCTCGCTGAGCTTGTCGGGTTCGTTGGCGATGATGCCGCCGACCGTGAGCGTCTGCGTCCCGATGGCGACCGCGTCGCCCGTCGCGATGCCGAGCCGGTCGGCCGCGCCCTGGCCGAGCCAGACTTCATCGGCTTCGGGCGCACCCACTGAGCGCCCGTCCTGCAGCGTCAGTTCGCCGTATAGCGGATAGGCCTCATCAATAGCCTTCAAGCCGATCGGAACCGCCTGTTCGCCGGCGCGCGCCATCGCCTGCATGCGGAAGCCGCGCGACAGCTCGCCATATTCGGCCAGCGCCGCGCTTTCCTCGTCCTCCAGCCCGCGCTGCCACAATTCGATCTCGAGATCGCCGCCGAGCAATTCCTGCCCGCTCGAGGATATCTCCTGCTCGATCGCGGCGGTCAGCGAGCCGATCGCGGTGAGCGCACCGGTGCCAAGGAACAGGCACACCAACAGCAGCCGCAAGCCGCGAAAGCGCGCGTTGAGATCGCGCCGCGCAATCCGCCATGCGGTCGCCCAACTCATGCGGGCGTCGTCGATCCGCGGGTATCGGTGGCGATGAGCCCATCGGCGAGGGTGATCACCCGCGCGCATTTCTCGGCCAGTTCGGGATCGTGGGTGATCACGAGCAGCGTTGCGCCGGTCTCGGCGCGGCGCGCGAACAGCAGGTCGACGATCTCGTGACCGGTCGCGGCGTCCAGATTGCCAGTTGGTTCGTCGGCGAAGATCAGCGCGGGGCGCGCTGCGGTGGCGCGCGCGATAGCGACGCGCTGCTGTTCGCCGCCGGACAATTGCTGCGGGTAATGGTCGATCCGGTGACCGAGACCGACCGCTTCGAGCTCGGCGCGAGCGCGGAGTTGGGCATCGCTCTCGCCGGCCAGTTCCATCGGGGTCGCGACGTTCTCGAGCGCGGTCATCGTCGGCAGCAGGTGGAAGGCCTGGAGCACGATCCCGATCCGCCCGCGGCGGGCGTGGGCAAGGCCATCCTCGCTCAGCGCGGCGAAATTCTCGCCCGCGACGCTGAGCGTGCCGCCGCTGGCGCGTTCGAGGCCCGACAGCACCGCCATCAGCGAGCTTTTGCCCGAGCCCGAGGGGCCGAGCAGCGCGACAGTTTCGCCAGTCTCGATCCGCAGGTCGATCCCGCGCAGGATTTCGACCGGCGCCTGTTCGGTGCCGAGCGTCAGGGTGAGGTTCTGGGCGAGGATCGTCGGAGAAGGGTTTGTCACGATGCTGGGATGGCATAGGGAAGGGGGGCACACAAGGAAGCTCGACGATGCATATAGGTAACTGGTCTATCGGCTGCGCCGCGCTGGCGCTTGCTGCCTGCTCTGGCGAAGCGGGAGAGGTGCCCGCTGCCGCCGAAGAAACGAGCGTCGAAGCACCTGCGCCAGAAGTAGCCGTGAGCGGCGAGGAGAGACGTATCCTCGCTTTCGGCAACAGCCTGTTCGCGGGCTACGGGCTGGCGGAAGCGGAAGGTTATCCGGAGCGGCTCGAGGCCGCGCTGCGTGGCGAGGGCGTGAACGCCCGGGTCATAGATGCCGGGGTCTCGGGTGACACCAGCGCCGCCGGGCGCCAGCGGCTGGCGTTCACGCTCGATGGTCTGGAGACCCCGCCCGATCTGGTTCTGCTCGAACTGGGCGGCAATGATCTCATCCGCGGGCTTTCACCAGAAGAGACCCGCGCCAATTTCGAGGCGATGCTCGGCGAATTGCGCACCCGCGATATCCCGGTGGTGATCATGGGGATGCGCGCGCCGCCCAATTACGGGCCCGAATTCCAGCAGAGTTTCGATTCGCTTTATGGCGAGCTCGCACAGGAATACGAAGCGCAGCTGGTGCCGTTCTGGCTCGAGAGCATCTATCAGGATCCCTCGCTGTTCCAGTCCGACCGGATCCACCCGACCGCGCCGGGGATCGAGGCGCTGGTTGCCGACACGCTGGACGATGTGCGGGGAGCGCTTCCCCAGGCGGAGTAAGCGTGTGCCAGCCTAGCGGCGCTGCACAGCCCCATCGGCGACATTCCAGACCGCAGCCTCACTGGCGATCGTTTCGAATGGGGCGAGTTCGGTCCCGGTGATCCAAACCTGCGCGCCGCCCGCGCGCAGCCGCTCGAACAGCGCCGCTCGCCGGTCGGGATCGAGATGCGCGGCGACCTCGTCGAGCAGCAGCAGCGAGGCGCGCCCCTTCGCCGAAAGCGCGGCGTGCGCTATAGTTATCGCCAGCAGCAACGCCTTCTGCTCGCCGGTCGAGCATTGCGCCGCGGGCATCCGCCGCGCGGCATAGAGCACGTCGAGATCGTCGCGATGCGGCCCGTCGAGCGTGCGCTGCGCGGCGCGGTCGCGGCGGCGGTTGTCGTGGAGCGCCTGCGACAGGCCTTCGTAGCCGAGCGGTCCACCCGGAGCATAGCTCAACGCGGGGCGCGGGAAGGGAGCTTCGGGCTGCGCCACGATCTCCGCCATCAGCGCGTCGATCAGCGCTGCGCGCCCTTCGCCCAGCGCGGTGCCGTGCTCTGCGAGTTGCGCTTCGATCGCGTCGAGCCAGCTTGGGTCAGGCTCGCGGTCGTCGGAGAGCAGGCGGTTGCGCTCGCGCAGGGCGGCTTCGTAGCGTCCGGCGTGGCGCGCGTGGATGGGGTCGATCGCCAGCGCCAGCCGGTCGAGATAGCGCCGCCGATCCTGCGCGGCGCCGGTGAACAGCCCGTCCATCGCCGGGGTCAGCCAGCCGATCGCAAGCCATTCGCCCAGCGCGACTGCAGAGCTTTCGGCGCTGTTGACCCTGACTTTGCGCCGCCCGGGGTGCGCGCCCTGAGTGTAGGTGCCCAACCGCACCGGCTCATCGGCTCCGACCAGGCT
The DNA here is from genome assembly GCF_001678665.1 of Erythrobacter sp. QSSC1-22B. Lineage (GTDB taxonomy): Bacteria > Pseudomonadota > Alphaproteobacteria > Sphingomonadales > Sphingomonadaceae > Qipengyuania. The sequence goes on along the minus strand of NZ_LZRP01000001.1, from coordinate 749,306 downwards.
CGCCCCGACCGCGAAGCCATCCGTAGCCCCGCCGCGGACCATGTCGACCAGCGCGGCGCGGCGCATCCCGCGACCGGGCGAAAGCAGCGACAGCGCTTCGAGCACATTGGTCTTGCCCGCGCCATTGGCGCCGACGAGCAGGTTCATCCGCGCGGTGCCTTCGAGCGTGGTTTGGGCATGATTGCGGAAGTCGGAAAGCGAGATGCGGTCGAGCGCCATGAGCGTGTCGAGCGTTAGCCGTGCCCTCGGAGCGAGGCCAGCGCGAAACGTCAAATCGAACAGTTGGGAAAATACGCCAACCTTTCGGATCGATGAACGGTCGGTTCAGGTGTGGGCGGCTTCACAATGGCTGAATTCGGCCATTCCTTCAGTTTGGCACGGGGGTTGCAAACTACCTGGTGTCCCCGGAAGGGCCGGGGTTCAGGGAAATAAAAGGATCAACACCATGTCTTTCAGCACCATCAACAACGCCTTCGCCGCCGTCGCCGCTCTCGCCATCTCGGCCATCGTCATGGCCGCCGCGATCGTCCCCGCCAGCCCGACCGGCTTCATCGTCTGATCTGCGCTTGGCGCTCAACTCTCATCCAAACTGGAAGGACATCATGTTAAATTTCGATAGCAACAAGCTCTTCGCCGCCGGCTTCTCGCTCGCACTCTCGGGGATATTCCTGGCCATGGCCATCGTCCCCGCATCGCCCGGTGGTCTGATCGCATGAGCGATCTGCGCCACTCCGACCCGGGCGGCCCACCGTCCAAGAGCTTCCGTCTCGATCGCGAGCGCGGCAAGCTGATGGGGGTCTGCGCCGGGATTGCCAATTACTTCGGGATCGACGCCACGCTGGTGCGGGCAGGCTTCGTGATCGCCACGCTGGTCGGCTTCGGCAGCCCGCTCCTGATCTACCTCGCGATCGGGCTGATCGCGGATTGAGAGGCGCGGAGCGATCCGCGCCTCTCGCATGTCACGCAACCAATTCACCCTCACCAGTTCACATGGCCGAGATGCCGCCGTCGAGCTTGATCTCCGCGCCGGTCATGAACTTGCTCTCGTCGCTGGCGAGATAGACCACCGCATTCGCGATATCATTGGGTTCGCCGACGACCTTGAGCGGGATTTGGCGGGCCAGCTTTTCAAGCAGCACGCCTTTCTCGAGATTGTGCTGGCGCGCGGTCCCATCGAGGATCGGGGTGTCGACGAAGGTCGGATGGACCGAATTGCAGCGGATGTTCATCCGGTTCTTGGCGCAATGCAGCGCGATCGATTTGGACAGCATCCACACCGCCGCCTTGGACGCATTGTAGGCCGGCATCGTGTCGCTGGCGATGAGCCCGGCGATGCTGGAAATATTGACGATCGATCCCGGCGCATGGTCGCGCATCAGCGGCAGGGCCTTCTGGCAGCCATGGAAGATCGAATCGACATTGACCGAGAAGCAACGCTTCCAGTCGTCGAAATCGCAAGCCTCGATATTGCCGCCCACACCGATCCCGGCGTTGTTGACCAGCACATTGAGCCCACCCAGATTGTCGCGCGCCGATTGAACCGCGGCTTCCCATGCCAGCGGGTCGGTAACGTCATGGGCGATGGCAAAAGCCGTACCTGCGCCCAGTTGCGCGTCGATCAACGTGGCGGTTTCCAGCGCTCCCTCGCCGTTGACATCGGTGCACAGCACCCGCGCGCCTTCTTCGGCCAGCCGCATCGCATGCGCGCGGCCGAGGCCCTGCGCCGCACCGGTCACCAGCGCGAGCTTGCCCGCGCAGCGATTGCCCCTGGTCGTGGTCATTGTCTCTCTCCCGAAATGATGTCCTGTCCCAGCAGCATGAGCAGTCGGACGTCGATGCCGCAACCTTCGCCGCGTTTGCCATCGAGAAATCGCTTGAGCTCTGTGCGGGGAATCCGGTGGACAGTGATGTCCTCGCTCTCGGTCCCGCCGCCTTCGCCGACCCGCTCGAGCTGTGTCGCGCGGACGAGGGTAAAGCTTTCGCTGACCATTCCCGGCGAGGAATAATAGGTTCCGCAATCCTCGAGCCTCCCGGCTCGATAGCCGGTCTCCTCCTCGAGTTCGCGGCCCGCGGCGACGAGATCGTCCTCGTCTTCCGCGCCATCCTCGTCGCCGATCAGCCCGGCGGGCAGTTCGATGCAATTGCGTCCCAGCGGCACGCGATACTGCTCGATTAGGATCACGTCATCGCCGATCGTTGCGAGGATCACCGCGGCGCGGATATTGCGCGCACGGCCAACGTATTCCCAGCGCCCCCGGGTCTTGGCGACGACATATTTGCCCTGCCAGACGATCTCTTCGGGAGCGTCGCGATCTGCGGTCATGTGTCCGATCTCAATTCGTCATTGCGAGTGTAGCGAAGCAATCCAGAGGCCACTTCTGGCCGTCTCTGCATTGCCGCTCTGGATTGCCGCGCGGCTTCGCCGCTCGCAATGACGAAGCGCTGGAAAATATCCGAGGGTATCAAACCTCGATCAGGCGGTCGGGCAGTTCGTTGACCGGCTCGCCGGTGCGGGGGAAATGCTCGGCGAGCACCTGCCCGACATCGCGGACCCCGGCTGCCATCCCCTCGGCCACGCAGCCGCGCCCGATGTCGGCGAGCATGTCGGCCATCGCCTCGCCCCAGACATCGGCGGAAACCTGCTCGGCTATCGGCCGGTCGGCGACGATCTCGGCGCGGTGCTCCTGCATCGACAGGAAGATCAGCACCCCGGTACGCCCGTGGGTACGGCGCTCGGCACCGACCTTGAAATAGGCGATTGCCCGCGCATGAACGCGCGCGGTCTTGACCGGACCGGGTACGATCCGGAACTTGATCGCCTCCAGCGAAAGCAGGAACCAGGAAAGGAGGAGGGCGATCAGCCCGAGCATGATCGTCATGGTGGCGAGTTCGCCGGTGGTCCATTCATGCGTCCAGCCGCCGATCAGCGAATCCCACAGATCGAGGAAGGGCTGCGGCAGGAAAGCGAACAGGCTCATCGCCGAAAAGGCGATGCCTGCGGCCCACATCAACACGATGTCGTCATAGCCGTCCGAGCGATCGGCGAGCACGGTCACGATTTCGCCGCTGGTGGTGGCTTCGGCTTTGGCAACCGCATCGCTCACGATGGCGTGCTGGTCGTCGGTCAGATAGGCCATCTACCACCCCCCCGAGGCGCCACCGCCCCCGAAACTGCCGCCGCCGCCGGAGAAGCCGCCGAACCCGCCGCCGCCTCCGCCGAAGCCGCCTCCACTGCCGCCGCTGTTGGCCAGGCCGCTGGCGACCGCCTTGCCGACTTCCCACAGGATGATGTTGCGCGCGATGTCGCCCCCGGCACCACCGCGGCGATAGCGCCGCTTGCCGCCGCCACCCAGCATCGGCACAACGAAAAAGAAGAAAATGACTGCCAGCCAGATCAGCGCCCCGACCGGGAATCCGCCGTCGCCGGCGCGCTCCTGAGTCGCCTGCTGGGCGATCGCCGCTGCCTCTTCGGGCGGCAGTTCGAGCTGGGTGATGATCCGCTGCGCGCCCTGCGCAATCCCGGCGGAGAACTGGCCATCGCGGAAATAGTCCTTCATTTCCTCGACATATTCGAACGCCAGCCCGTCGGGCAGGGTGCCTTCGAGGCCGTAGCCGACCTCGATCCGCATCAGCCGCTCGTTGGGTGCGACGATCAGCAGCACCCCGTCGTCGCGTTCGGCATCGCCGATCCCCCATTCACGCCCGAGGCGATAGCCGTAATCGGCGATGTCGTAGCCCTGCAGATCGGGGAGCGTGACGATGACGAACTGGCGCTGGTTGCGCTGCTCGAATTCGCTCAATTGCTGGGTGAGCTGCGCTTCGGTGGCGTCGTCGATGATGTTCGCGGCATCGACGACGGGCGCGGTCCCGCGCTCGGGGAAATCCTGTGCATGGGCGACAGGCGCGAGCACGGCTATCAACACGAGCCCGGCCACCAGCATGAACAGCTGGCGGAGCAATCCGATCGGATGGGTCATTCGGGCGATGTCAGCCCCGCTCAATTGGCAGCGGGTGCAGAGTCGCTGCGACCCATGTCGAGTTCGGGCGCTACCTCGGCGCCTTCGGTCGCGGCCTCATAGGGCACCATCGGCTCGGCACCGTGGATGATGTTGGCACCGATCGTGTCGGGGAAGGTGCGGATGGTGGTGTTGTACTGGCGAACCGCCTCGTTGTAGTCGCGGATCGAGGTCGAGATGCGGTTTTCCGCGCCCTCGAGCTGGACCATCAGCCGGCCGAAATTCTCCTGGCTGCGCAGTTCGGGATAGCGCTCGACCGATACCAGCAGCCGCGACAGCGCGCCGCCGAGCTGGCTCTGGGCCTGCTGGTATTGCTGCATCGCTTCCGGATTGCTGAGATCGTCGCCATCGATCTGGATCTCTGGGCGGGTCGCCGAAGCGCGCGCCTCGATTACGCCCTGCAACGTCTCGCGCTCCTCCTCGGCGGAGGACAGCACGACCTGCTGGAGATTGGGGATGAGATTTGCGCGGCGCTGGAACTGCGCTTCGACATCGGCCCATTTGGCCTTGGCGTTCTCTTCGGCGGCGGGCACCGAATTGATCCCGCATGCGGACAGCGTCAGCGCCATTGCGGCGATGCCGATGGCCTTGGTTGCGGTGCGAATGGCTGCGATGCGATTCATGACGTACCCCTCGGTGTAAAACTGTCTTAGCTAGATAGCACGGTCCCGATTTCTTTCAAGCCAAGCCGTCATGAATAGGCAGGGCTTGAGGCCGATTCTGGTCCGTGGCAGGGCGACTGCGGAACGATATGCCAACTGCGGGAAGAGACGCCATGAAACTGGGAACCGAGTTCAAGAAATTCATCGCGCGTGGCAATGTGATCGATCTTGCGGTCGGCGTGGTCATTGGGGCAGCCTTCAGTGGGATCATCACTCAATTGACCCAAGGGGTGCTGATGCCCCTGATCGGCTGGATCTTCGGCGATATCGACTTTTCCAACTGGTTCCTGCTGCTGGGCGAGGTGCCCGAGGGGTACGAAGGCGCGCTCGACAATTACGAGCAGCTCAAGGAAGCGGGCGTCGCGATGATCGGATACGGCGCGCTGATAACCGCGATGATCAATTTCCTGATCGTGGCCATGGCGCTGTTCCTGCTGGTCCGCAGCGTCAACCGCGTGACCGAGGAAATGCAGCGCAAGCAGGCGGAAACCGAGGACAGCTCCAAGAACCCCGAAGTGCCCACCGATCCGCAGCTCGATGTGCTCAAGAAAATCCTCGTCGAACTGAAGCGTGAGCCCGTGACGCCCACCGATCCTTCATCCACTTCACATTAAGCTTCGCATCGCTATATAGGGCGGGTCGGTTTCGGCCGACTATGGCGATAAAGTGTTGCGTACAATAGGCACAACGGACCCGGGGGCAGTACCCGGCGGCTCCACCACCAGCGGCGAGAAACCGCCATTGATGCTGGGGCCGAACTAGGATCGACGTGTGTTGAAAAGCGCAGTTTTTGCTCGGGCTGAGTAACCCGTTCAAGGCTCAAAACCATAAGTGCCAATGACAATGAAGCACTCGCTCTTGCTGCGTAATTTGATGGCCTAACGGCCTGACTTTACAAAGCCAAAGCGCGGTTGGACCGACCGGGCAACAGAACGGATTCCGGGGCTCCGGGGGTAGCTAGCAACAGAAACCCCCACCTTCCTCCAATTGAAATCGAAATCGAGATGCCGGGCGCTGGCTAGCCAGCGTTCTCACCCTGTAGGGCTGCCTTTGCGGCCTGCTCGTAGCGGATCGCGTCGAGAATCTTGGCGCCGCCCAGAAACACTGCGCCTGCGGTCGCCGCCCACAAAAGATAGCCCCCTAGGCCAGGATACTCGAGCGTGTATCGGACGCCGCGCGTCATCGCGCCCAGCGCGAGCGCGAAGATGATCAGATACGCCTCGAAGCGCGTCTTGATCACAAACAGTCTTCCGATCCGGCGCAGCACGCGAACTCCTTTGGTTTAACCATGGGAAAGCAAACACCATGCCAGCGTCGCTGGCCAGCCGGTCCCGATAGTTAATCGATGGAGGGGGTGTAAGGCGCGCCGACACGACAAGTCCAGCGCGCCGGGCCCGCTATCCCGCAAAGCTCGGACGCTGTCTCGAATCGGGTCAGGCCAGAAGCTAGTCAGGCCAGAAGCGGGTCAGGCCAGTTCGTCGAGCGCCAGCACGCCCAGCAGCGCCTCGCGGGCCTCGATCACGGTCTTGGCCAGCGTTTCGCTGCCGATATCGGCAGGGTCGATCTGCTCGGGCCACATCTCGGCGATGACCGATTCCGCCCGCTGGAGGCGCGGTTCGTCGAACAGGAAGCGCGGATCGACCGTCGCGGGATCGGCAACCACGCGCAGCCGCAGGCAGGCGGGGCCGCCACCATTGGCCATCGACTGGCGGACATCGACCGGGATGACCTTGCGGATCGGACCATTGCCCGCAAGCATGCGTTCGCACCACGCCCAGACCGCGGGGCTTTCCTGGCATTCGCCGGGTACCACCAGCGCCATCGTGCCATCCGGCAGTGTGAGCAATTGCGCGTTGAACAGATAGGTGCGGATCGCCTCTTCCAGGCTGACCGCCTCCTCGGGCACTTCGACCACCTCCAGCGTCGGGAAAGCGGCGCGAATGGCCTCGTAGGCACCCTGCTGGTCGGCGAAGGCGCGCGCATGGGTAAACAGCACCCGCTGGTTCGCCACCGCGACGACATCATTGTGGAAGGCGCCCGCAGCGATCGCTGCGGGGTTCTGTTCGATGAACACGCAAGCCGCAGGGTCGAGCCCGTGCATGCGCGCCACCGCGCGGCTGGCCTGTTCGTGCTGGCGCGCGGGGAAGCGGCTGCCCTGCTGGCCATAGACGAAGACCTCGACGCCCGCAGCGGAATGGCTCTCGCACAACCGCATATGGTTCGCCGCGCCCTCGTCGCCGAAGCTGGCGGGGACCGCGTCATGGACTGCGAAATGGCGGGTGTCGGCAAAGGCCAGCGCCAGCTGGCGTTTGGTGTCGCGCCATTCCTGCCCGCGGTGGAGCATGGTCACCAGATTGGCCGGGGTCAGATGGCAGCGGCCATCGGCGGTATCGGGCGCGGGGCTGACGGTGGCGGCGTTGGCGGTCCACATCGAGCTCGCCGACCACGCTGCGGCAATCAGCGCAGGCTCGCTCGAGGTATCGAGCGCGAGTTCACGCATCAGGCCGAAATTGGGGCGCGGGAGCGGCAGCAGGAAGCCCTGCGTCAGCCCCAGTTCCATGTTGGCGCGCATCTTGGCGATACCCTGCAACGCGGCAGCGCGCGGATAGGAGGGCTCGCCCTTGTGGCTGGCGCTGGCGATATTGCCCAGGCTGAGCCCGGCGTAATTGTGGCTCGGCCCGACGATGCCGTCGAAATTGATTTCTGCAAGCGCCATACGTTTCCTCGTGTCTGCAGCCGTCAGCGTGGCACGCTCCACACCTCGTCGCCCGCGACGACATCGAGCGTCCTTGCGCAGGTTTCGTCGATCGCCATAGTACCGTCTTCGGCGACGTCGCACTGGCCATAGGCGCAGCGGAAGGTTTCGAGCGTTCCGGTGGCGATCAGCGCGCGCTTGCCGATGTCGAGATCGGTCGCACTCACCCTGCCGGGGCGCGAATCGCGAACGCTGTTCACCCGGTCGGTACGGGTCGACATGGTCGGGCCACCATCGAAGATGTCGACATAGCCTTCATAGGCGAAGCCCTCCTGTTCGAGCATCCGCATGGCCGCCCGACCGGTGGGGTGCGGCAGGCCGATAACCTTGCGCGCCTCGTCGTCGAGCATGGCCACATAGACCGGGTGCTTGGGCATGAGGTCGGCGATGAACTGGTTGCCGTTGATGGCGTTGAAATAATCGGCTTCCTGGAAGCTCATCCCGAAGAAACGCCCCGCGACCCCGTCCCAGAAGGGCGAACCACCGGCATCGTCGATGATGCCGCGCAATTCGGCGATGATCCGGTCGGCAAAGCGCAGCCGGTGCATGGCGATGAACAGATAGCGACTGCGCGCCAGCAGCAGCCCGAGCCCGCCCGCGCGCTCGTTGGGGTGGAGGAACAACCCGCCGACCTCGCTCGAGCCTTCGAGATCGGTGGTCAGGCTGAGCAGCTCGGCGCGGACCGTGCGATCGAGCTCCTGCGAATGCTGGGTCAGCGTGGTGAGGCGGTAGGAGTAGAACGGCCATTGCTGTCCGACCTTCGTGAACAGCTGGCAGGTCCCGCGCACCTGGCCCGTCTCGGTGTTTTCGAGCACCAGCACGAACTGGTCGTCGCCTAACTGGTCGTCGTCGCGGGCGAAGGCAGCGGCGGCGCGTTCCAGCTTGCCATTGAGAGATTTGCGATCGGCGGGCAGGTTGGTGAACCCGCCCCCGGTCAGCTTGGCCATCTCATAGAGCGGTTCGATATCCTCGAGCCGTGCGGCGCGCAGGCGGAAGCTCATGCGCGGTCTCCGGCGGCGGCTGCGAGCGGATCGCCAGCGGCCAGTCGCTCGAGCACCATCGCCGACAGTGCGGCGCGTTCGACCAGCGATGGCACGATCATGAACTCGTCGGGCGAATGGATCTTGCCGCCGCGGACACCCATGGTGTCGACCACCGGCACGCCGCAGGCGGCGATATTGTTGCCGTCGCAGACCCCGCCGGTGGGCTGCCATCCAATCTCGCGGCCTAGTTGTGCGCCGCAGGAGCGGACCAGATCGAACAGTTTCTGCGCGCGGGCATCGACCGGCTTGGGCGGGCGGGTGACGCCGCCATGGCGCGTGGCGGAGACTTCGTGCTCAGCCGCTACCGCGCGCAGCAGCGCGTCGAGTTCGCCATCGAAGCGTTTCATAGCCTCGGTGCTTTTGGGCCGGATATTGAAACGCAGGATCGCCAGATCGGGGACCACATTGTTGGCGGCGCCGCCCTCGATCTTGGCGGGATTGACGGTGATGTCCTCGCCCGCGAGCGCGGCGACCCGCAGCACGAGATCGGAAACCGCGACGATGGCGTTGCGCCCGTCCTGCGGGTTGCGCCCCGCATGCGCCGAGCGGCCACGCACGGTAATGGAATAATTGCCCGTTCCGCCGCGCGCATGGGCGAGCGTGCCATCGGGGAGCGCCGAGGGCTCGTAGGTCAGCGCGGCGTATTTGCCTTGCGCCAGCTTTTCGATCAGCCTGCGGCTGGCAAGGCTGCCGGTTTCCTCGTCCGAATTGATCATCACATCGTAGCCGAGGCTTTCGGCGTGCGCGCTTTGCTCGAAGGCCAGCAGCGCGTGGAGCAGCACGCAAAGCCCGCCCTTCATGTCGGCGGTGCCGGGCCCGTTGAGCGTCTCGTCGTCGAGCCATTCGACCGACTGAAACGCGTGATCGGCCGGGAAAACGGTATCCATATGTCCGGTCAGCACGACGCGCCGCGCCGCCCCGGGCCGGACGCGCAGCACCATGTGGCGCCCGTGCGGCTTGGCAAATTCGCTGCCATCTGCGGCGATCGCGGTGACCTCGGTGGGTTCGACCAGCTCGATTTCGCCGGGGAGGCGCGCAAACGCCGCGCCCAGCTTTTCGGCCATCGTCGCCAGACCCGCGAGATTGGCGGTTCCGCTGTTGACCGCGGCCCAGTCGAGCACCTGTTCGAGCATTGCCTCGCCATCGATACGGGCGAGAATTTCCTTGGTGGGAGCATCCATTGTCATCGGCCAAGCCCTTAGACCGCGGGCGCGCCATGTCCAACCCCGGCCACTCGCCGCCCCTCGGCTTGCCAAGCGTGGCGCGGCCCGTCATATCCCCGCTCATCTCCTCCCCGGATTCGCACTACAGTCAGGCCGTCCTCTCGCGCGGTCGCCAATTCGGGTGAGCAGATTCCATGAATTATTACACCACGCGCGCCGGTATCGAGGTCGATTCTGCGCTGGCCGAATTTCTCGAAGCCGAGGTGCTGGCTCCCCTCGGACGCGATGCCGATGCCTTCTGGTCTGGTTGTGCAGACCTGCTGGGTGCGTTCATACCGCGCAACCGCGAGCTGCTGGCGAAGCGCGAGCAATTGCAGGCCAGTATCGATGGCTGGCATCGCGAGCGGGCGGGACAGCCGCATGATGCGGCGGCCTATCGCGCGTTTCTGACGCAGATCGGCTATCTGGTTCCCGAACCGGGCGAGTTCACCATCGGGACGCAAAACGTCGATCCCGAGATCGCCACCATGGCCGGCCCGCAATTGGTGGTGCCGATCCTCAACGCGCGCTTCCTGCTCAACGCCGCCAATGCGCGCTGGGGCAGCCTCTACGACGCCTTTTACGGCACCGACACGCTCGATGCGCCGCCGGCGTTGCGCGGCGGCTACGACGAATTGCGCGGCCAGGCGGTGATCGCCGAGGCGCGACGCTTCCTGGATCAAGCGCTGCCGCTCGCCGAGGGGAAGAGCTGGACGCAACTGGTATCGCCGCTGGACGGTGGCATTCCGCTGGCCGATCGGGGCCAGTTCGTCGGCAAGCGCGAGAATGCGCTCCTGTTCCGCAACAACGGCCTCCACATCGAGGTCCAATTCGATCCCGACAGCCCGGTGGGGGCGCAGGACAGGGCTGGAATCAGCGACGTGTTGCTCGAGGCTGCGCTCACCACCATTGCCGATCTGGAAGATTCGGTCGCTGCGGTGGATGCCGAGGACAAGCTGCTGGGCTACCGCAACTGGCTCGGCGTGATCCGCGGCGATCTGGAGGAAAGTTTCGCCAAGGGTGGCAAGACGGTGACGCGCCAGCTCGCCGGGGATCGCCGCTACACCGATCCGCAAGGGCAGGCCTTCGCCCTGCCGGGACGCAGCCTGATGTTCGTGCGCAACGTCGGCCATCTGATGAGCAATCCGGCGATGCGTGTCGGGGGCGACAACATCCCCGAGGGGCTGATGGATGCGATCGTCACCGGGGCGATCGGTGCGCTGGACGTCGCGGGCAAGACGCGTTTCGGCAACAGCCGCACGGGCTCGATCTATATCGTCAAACCCAAGATGCACGGGCCTGAGGAATGCGCTTTCACCGATGATTTGTTCGATGCGGTCGAAGACCTGCTCGGCCTGCCGCGCCACGCGATGAAGGTCGGGGTGATGGATGAGGAGCGCCGCACCAGCGCCAATCTGGCGGCCTGCATCCATGCGGTGCGGGACCGCATCGTCTTCATCAATACCGGCTTCCTCGACCGCACCGGCGACGAAATCCACACCTCGATGCAGGCGGGCGCCATGCTGCGCAAAGGGGCGATGAAGGACAGCCCCTGGCTCAAGGCCTACGAGGCGCGCAACGTCGGGATCGGCCTGCGCCACGGGCTTTCGGGACGCGCGCAGATCGGCAAGGGGATGTGGGCGGCGCCCGATCTGATGGGCAAGATGATGGTCGAGAAGATCGGCCATCTGCGCGCCGGGGCCAACACCGCGTGGGTGCCGAGCCCGACCGCAGCCACGCTCCACGCGATCCACTATCACCGCGAGGACGTGTTCGAGCTGCAGCAGGGGCTGGGCGAAATGCCCGGGCTCGACGATCTGCTGACCATCCCGCTCGCCGAGGGGGTCAACTGGTCGGAGGACGAGATAGGCGAAGAACTCGACAACAATTGCCAGGGGCTGCTCGGCTATGTGGTCCGCTGGATCGATCACGGAGTCGGCTGTTCCAAGGTGCCGGACATCAACGACGTCGGTCTGATGGAAGATCGCGCCACGCTGCGGATTTCCTCGCAGCACATCGCCAACTGGCTGCTCCACGGCGTGGTCAGCGAGGAGCAGGTGATGGATTCGCTGCGCCGCATGGCCGCCAAGGTGGACGAGCAGAACGCCGGCGATCCGATCTACGAACCGCTGCTGGCCAATGAGGACGGCGCCGCCTTCAGCGCGGCGAAGGCGCTGATCTTCGCAGGCGCGGAGCAGCCCAGCGGTTACACGGAACCGCTGCTGCATGCGTGGCGGGTACGCAAGAAGGCGGGGTAAAGCAGGGCAGTCGCCGGTGCTGCCCTTGCGATCATCCCGCGGCTCGCTTCCAGAGGTACGGTGCAAGCGCCTTGAATAGCAATCCCGCGCCGATCAACCCGAGGCCCAGCGCCCAGATTTCGACCGACACCCAGAAGGCGAGGAACAGGCAGGCGGCGAGCCCCACCAGCGGAATCCATCGCGGGTAGAGCCGCCGCTCGGCGGGCAGGCGTAGCGCCGCCAGATTGGTGATCGCATAGTAGATCAGAACGGTGAAAGCACTGAAGGCCCAGACCGTCTCCACGCTGCCGATCGATGCCAAGCCCGCCACGAGCACTCCGACGAGTATAACGGCTGGCGCTGGCTCCGCGCCGTCCCTCGCCACGCGCCCGAACAGCGGCGGAATATCGCCGCGCCGCCCCATTGCGAGCACTACCCGCGACAGGCCAAGGATCAGGTTGAGCAGCACGCCGAGCATGGCCGTGATCGCGCCGATGGCGACGAGCAGAGCGAGCGTCGGTGATCCCATTGCCGTCGCGGCGATTTGCAAGGTCGTCGCCTGTCGCACAGGCGCATCGGCGAAACCGGCGCTCCCGACACTGCCCACCACCACTGCGGCCACGCCGATGTAGAGCGCGGCCGTGACAACCAGCGTGACGATAATCGCGCGCGGGATAGTGCGTTGCGGCTCGCGAACCTCTTCGCCGAGCGTGGCGATGCGGCCATAGCCGGTGAATGCGACGAACATCAGCGCCGTCGCATAGAGGAAGACCGAAGCCGCCGACTCGCCACGCGGTTCGAAGAAGGGCGTCCAGTTGGCCCCTCCGGTCGCAAGCGCGGGCGGCGTTCCGAACAGGATGAACCCGCCCAGCGCCACCAGCGTGACCGAGACGATTGCGATGTTGATCCAGCTCGAGCGCCTGATCCCGCCCAGAACGAGCAGCGTGAACAGCGTGGCAGCCCCGACCGCGACATAGGGCATCGCCTCGGGCCGACCGCCGACCAGCGGCAGGGCGTAGCCAGCGAAACCCAGCGCGGCGGTCGCGGCCGAGGCCGATTTGGCGCACAGGAACATCCAGCCCGCGGTGAAGCCGAGCCGGGGGTCGAGATAGCGGTAGCCATATTCATAGGTGCCGCCGCTGACGGGGTGGCTGGCGGCGAGTTGCGCGCTGGACAGCGCGTTGCAGGTCGCGACCAGCGCAGCCAGCGCGATCGCCAGAACCACCGCCGGGCCGGTCACACCCGCGGCGATACCGATACCGACGAACACGCCCGTGCCGATCATCGAGCCCAGGCCCATCATGATTGCCCCGCCGAGCCCGAGATCGCGCGACAGTCGGTGGTGTACTCCGCTCATACGGTATCGCTGTGGCTGAGACTCTCGCTCGCCGCAATGCCGGCCCGGAGGTCAATTGTTCCAAGGACGTCGCCGCCGATCGGATGGCGCCCGTGCGCTTTTCTAGGCGGCGGAGGACACCGCCTGCAGCTTGTGGTCGCGATAGCGGCCACCCGTCAGTCGGCTGAGTCCCTCGGCGTGGCCGAACAGGAATCCCTGGCCCAGCAGACAACCCATCTGCTGCAGCATGCGGCTTTGGGTCTCGGTCTCCACCCCTTCGGCGATGACGCCCAGCCCCATGCTGTTGGCCATGCCGATCAGCGCGCGGACGATCTTCGAAGCATGCTGGTCGTTGACCATCGACTGGATGAAACTGCCGTCGATCTTGACCTTGTCGATCGGAAAATCGCGCAGGTGACTGAGCGACGAATAACCAGTCCCGAAATCGTCCAGCGCAATGCCGACACCATTGTCGCGCAGCTCGGAAAGGACCCGTCGGACGGCCTGCGTGTTGTCCACCAGCAGCATGGTTTCGGTCACTTCCAGCGTGATCCGCGACAGATTGACCCGCTTTGCGCGCATCTGGGCGATGAATTGAGCGGCAAAGCCGCTGGCCAGCAGATCGGCCTCGCTGGCATTGATGCTGACGAAATCGAGCGCCGGCGCGCAGCGATCGAGCTCCGCGAATTCGGTCGAGACATGCTCGATCATGCAGGTGCTGACCTCGCGCGACAGGGTCGGATCGAGGAGGGCGGGTAGGACTTCGGTCGCTGTGATGCGGCGACCGGTCCGGCTGGTGAGCCGCATCAGCGCCTCGAACCCGACCAGGCGCCCGGTCCGCAGCTCGACCACGGGTTGGTAGCCCGGAAAGATGCGGTCTTCGCGGATCGCGGTGCGGACTTCGTTCAAAGCGTATTGGCGGGCGATATTGGCCCGTTCGAGCCCGGCTTCGTAGACATGGACCTTGCCAGGATCGCGCTTCTTGCCGTGATAAAGCGCGGTGTCGGCGCGGCGGACGAGTTCCTTGACGCTGGTCCCGCCGGTGCCAATCGCAAGGCCGCCGGTGGCACCGAGTTCGATCAGGTGACCGGATATCTCCGAGCGGTAGCGCAATTGTTCGATCAGGTGTCGGCCGATTGTTTCGGCGCCGGCGTTGCTGATCCCGGGCGGGAGGACGATGGCAAATTCGTCGCCGCCCCAGCGGGCAGCGAAACCGCCCTCGGGCGTGGCCTTGCCGATCCTTTCGGCGACGGTTTCGAGAATGATATCGCCCACCACATGGCCTACTGCATCGTTGACGTCCTTGAAGCCGTCCAGATCGATCAGCAGGACCGCAACGGTATCGTGCAGCTCCTGGCTGGTCGAGAGCCTCTGCTGGAGCAGCCGGTCGAAGGCGAAGCGATTGTGCAACCCGGTCAGGCTGTCGTGCTCGGCGGCATGACGCAGCGCCATGCGTGAGTGGAAGGTTTCGGAAACATCCTGCACCACTCCGACGAGGCGAGCCGGGTGCGTGCCTTCCGCCTCGATGCGTTCAGCGGCAATCCGGACCCGCTTCTGCCTGCCACCGGCAAGAAACAGATCGGTTTCGAAATCGAACGGCGTCCCCGAACGGATCGCTTCTTCGCAAAGCGCTTCGATTTTCCGTTGGTCTGCGGGTTCGTAGCGCTGGATGGAGGATTTTAGCGATCCGCCTTCGGTTCGCCGACTCTCGAAGATGGACTGTGTTCCATCGGACCATTTCAACTGGTCCGATCCGATTTCAAGCTCCCAGCCACCCATCTTGGCAACGGCCTCCGCCTGGTGCAGAATCCTGTTCGAGGTGAGCAGGCGATGGTTTTGATCGTGCACTTCCCTGGCTAATTCCTGGCTTTCCAGATTTTTGGTGTGCAGTTCGAGGATGTCCTCGATGACACGCGCATAGGTTTCGAGCTTGGAGAGATTTCCCGGTGTGAAGCGATTGGGGCGGCTGTCGATAATGCACAAGGCGCCGACAAAAGCGCCCGCCGAATGGCGGATGGGATATCCCATGTAGGAGCGGATATGTGGCGCGCCGAGCACGTATTCGTTCTCGCTGAAGCGCGTATCGTCGTGTGCGTCAGCGACGATCAGTGGCTTTTCTGACTCCACTGCATGGTAGCAGAACGAGGTTTCCAGAGCGACGTCGCCGATTTCGATGCCAAAGCTGGCGAGGACGCTCTGCTCGGTCGATTTGATCAGTGAAACCAGGGAAATCGGACAATCGAATTCCTCCGCACAATGCGCGACGATACGGTCGAGCGAGGCGCGAATGTGATCGCCAACATTGTCGAAGGAAGATGCGAGGCGCCCCCGATGGGGCTCCTCGTGAGACTCGTGTTCCAAAACTCTTTGGCTCCACTCATTGCGACATATCATTATAGACCGATTTTCGGTTAACGCAGTCTTCGGCTTCGAGGGAAATAACGGGCGTCGCAGGAAGTAAATCGCGGCTGAGCAACACCTTGAGCGCAGCATTGCGCAAGGGTTTGCGCCTCGGTCGCAAGATCGGGAGACAGTTCCAGAACTTTCGGAGCCCGGGATGAATGGTTTCGGGCGGCAAGAATCTTGCTTGCCGATGAACCCTCTATAATAAGCCTTTGCAGCAGAGGCCGAACATCCGACCGGGCTTTTCGCCCCATGTGAGGCCCGGGCTCTAATCAGATGTATGTATACGATCTATGCTATGAACATGAGCTATACGGCGTAAGTTAATTTCGGATTGACTTGCGTGGACGCGCTCAGGACCGCAAGGGATCGGCATAAAGGGAAAACCCGTGTGTCGCTTCAAAAATTCATCGACCGATTGCGAAAGCACTCTGATCTGGGCGAGGGCGATGTCGCCAGGCTCCAGTCACTCGACACTGTCTCCCGCCAATTGGCGCCGGGCGGGTTCTCGGTCCGCGACGGCACCGATCTGAACACCTGCTCGCTGCTGGTCTCGGGTATTGCCGCAAGCCACAAGATCGTCGGCTCCGGAGGGCGGCAGATCGTCGGTATGTTCTTTGCCGGAGAGCTGGTGGATTTCGATGGACTGTTCTTGTCTTCTATCGATTACAATGTGCAGGCGATTTCCGAGTGCAGAGTGTATGATTTCCACTGCGAACAACTTCTTGATGTGATGTTCCAATCCCCCAGCATCGGCAAGGCGTTGTTCCGGGAAACGCTGATCAAATCGGCGATCTCGCGCGAATGGATGGCCAATCTTGGGCGCCGAGATTCGCGCACCAAGGTTGCCTATCTGCTGTGCGAACTGTCGGTCCGACTGTCGCAGTCCGGGAGTGCCGAAGCGCATGATTTCATGCTGCCACTGACGCAGGAACAGATCTCCGACATTATCGGGGTGACGCCGATGCATGTCAGCCGCGTGTTGAAGGACCTGGAGAAAGACGGGTTGATCCACCGCGAGCGCCGCAAGATCAGGGTGCTCAACTGGAAATTGCTGGCCTCGGCCGGCGACTTTTCACCGACCTACCTGAGACTGACATCAGACAGGCAACCTCCGTCCGTCACTTGAGCATGGAAGCAGCCCGTCGCGCGTTCATTCGAGCAGGCGCGCGATCGCGACGAAATCCTCCACCGCCAGCGTTTCCGCACGGCGTTGTGGATTGATCCCCAGAACCTCGAGCGCATCGAGCGCGCCGGGCACGCCCTTGAGGCTCTGGCGCAGCATCTTGCGGCGCTGGCCGAAGGCGGCCTCCGTCAGGCGTTCGAGCCGGCGCGCGCTCACTCCTTCGGGCATCGTGCCGGGTTCGACATGGACGATCGCGCTCATCACCTTGGGCGGCGGGGTGAAGGCGCTGCGATGGACCTTCATCGCCAGCCTTGCCCGTGCCCGCCACTGCGCGAGCACCGCGAGCCGCCCATAGGCCTTGCTGTCGGGCGCGGCGACGATGCGCTGCGCGACTTCCTGCTGGAACATCAGCGTGAGCGAAGTCCAGCTTGGCGGCCAGTCCTGCCCGCCGAGCCAGCGGACGAACAAAGCGGTGCCGATGTTGTAGGGCAGGTTTGCGACCACGGCGTGGGGCTCGCCCATGATCGCATCGTGATCGAGCTTGAGCGCATCGCCCTCGATCACCGTCAGCTGATCAGGGAAGGCGTCCTGCAGTTCGGCAAGCGCGGGGATGCAGCGGCGATCCATCTCGATTGCCGTCACCCGGGCGCCTGCCCGCAGCAGCGCGCGGGTCAGCCCGCCCGGGCCGGGGCCAATCTCGAGCACGGCGCGGCCGTCGAGATCGCCCGCAACGGCGACGATCCGGTCGAGCAGATGCTCGTCGAAGAGGAAGTTCTGGCCGAGCGCCTTGCTTGCGCTCAGCCCATGGCGGGCGATCACTTCGCGCAGCGGGGGGAGGTCGGGATGCATCCTGTCAGCCTCTAGCTCGTCATTGCGCGCGAAGCGAAGCAATCCACGGAGCGGCCGCCGCGATCACGGGTCACCATGCCAAGCGGAACGCCATGGATTGCCGCGCTGGCTGCGGGAGCTCGCAATGACGAAATAGAGGTCAAACCTGGAGCCGCGCCCGCCGCGCCGCGCATTCGCTGGCCATCCTGAGTGCGGCGAAAGTCGCACCCGGATCGGCGATGCCTTCGCCGGCGATGGCGAATGCGGTACCATGGTCCGGGCTGGTCCGCACGATCGGCAGACCAAGCGTCACATTCACCCCCTCATCGAAATCGAGCGCCTTCAACGGGATCAGCGCCTGATCGTGATACATCGCCAGCGCGACGTCGTAGGTCTCCCGCGCGCGGCGAGTGAACAGCGCATCGCCCGGATGCGGGCCGGTGGCATCGATCCCCTCCTCGCGCAGCGCGGCGATTGCGGGAGCGATTATGCGGATCTCCTCGCTGCCCATCTGCCCGTTCTCGCCCGCATGGGGGTTGAGCCCGGCCAGTGCGAGACGGGGGCGATCGATGCCGAAATCGGCGCGCAGCGCCCGCGCGACGATGCGCGCCTTGTGGATGATGAGCTCGACGGTCAGTCGCCGCGGAACCTCGGCGAGCGGACAATGGACGGTCAGCGGCACCGCGCGCAGGCTCGGCCCGGCGAGCATCATGACTGCATCGCGTTCGGACACACCGCATTGCTGCGCGAGGAATTCGGTCTGTCCGGGATGGCCGAAGCCTGCCAGCGCCAGCTGCGACTTGGCCACGGGCAGCGTGACCAGCGCCGAGGCCTCGCTCTCGTGCACCGCGCGGCAGGCCTCGGTCAGCGAATGGAGCGCGAGCTGCGCGCCCGCGAGCGATGGCTGCCCCGGGGTGTAGTCTGCGTCCTCGTGCGATAGCACCGGGATGCCGCGCTCGAACAGCGCGCTGTCCACCGCGCCGATGCTGTCCACCGCGACAATCGGTACGTCGAGACCGCGGCTGCGTGCGGCATCATGCAGTATGGTCGCACCACCAAACACCACGAACGGCGCCAATCCGAGAGAGCGGCGCTGGAACCAGGCCTCGGCGATCAGCTCGGGGCCGATCCCTGCCGGATCGCCCAGCGAGAGGGCGAGCGGCGGGACATTACCGGGCTGGTGCGACCCGCTCACCTGTGGGGCTCAATTGTAGACGATGTAGGCGTCGTTGCGCAGATCGCGCAGATAGCGCTGGGCACGCTTGTTGACGCGTTCGTCTTCGATCTGGCCCATCAGCTGATCGAAATCGGGACCGGACTCGGCCTGCGCATCGTCGCGACCGCACAGCATAAGGACGCGAATGCCGTCTTCGACCGAGCCGAAGGGCGGGGTGGTCTGTCCGACCTGCAGCTGCAGCACGGCGTTCTGAAGCGCATCGGGCAGCGAACGCGCGCGGATCTGGTCGTTGGTTACCACGGTGGCACCAATCGCTCCGGCTGCGTTCTCGGCATCGCCACAACCGCGGATCGACTGCATCGCCTGCGCGAATTCGCTGGCGCGGGCGGTGGCAACCGCTTCGGTGGTCCCTGCCTCGAAGCCTATCGAAATCTGCTTGAGGCTGAGCAGCGCGTCGCGCGGATCGGCGGTCAGGACCTGGCGCTTGTCGATCAGGTAGAGGATCGAGAAACCACCCGGAATGGGGACGGGGCCGACCAGTTGGCCGGGCTGCATCTCACGCGCGACGGTGGCGAGTTCGGCGGGCAATTGCGCCAGCCGCACCCAGCCCAGATCGCCGCCAACTGCGGCGGTGGAAGCTTCGGAGAATTGCCGGGCATAACCCACGAAGCTGCCGCCCTCGCGGATTTGCTCGACGATCCGCGTCGCATTCTGCTGGACCGCGGCCTGGCTATCGGGGGTGGCGGAGAGGAAGATTTCGCCCAGGCGATGCTCCTCGGTCCCGCGCGAGGCCTCGAGCCGTTCGAGCAGCTCGTTCACTTCTTCCTCGGAGACATTGACGAAGGGCGCCACATTGCGGCGCAGCAGCCGCTGCCAGGCAAGCTCGCCCTCGATCTGGCGCTTGAGCGAGCCCGGCGACGAGCCGATCCCGGTCAGATAGGTGTCCATCGCCCCGACGTTCTGGCCGAAGTTCTGCTGCGCGAGTCGCGCATATGTCTGGTTGATCTCTTCGGGCGCAATCGCGATTTCCTGCGCCTGGGCTTCCTGGATCTGCAGCGTCTCGTCGATCAGATTGCGCAGCACCTGCATCCGCAGCCGCTGCAATTCCTCGCCGGCGATCTCGTTCTCGCTCGCCGCAGTCACCAGCGCGACGCGCTGGTCGATATCGGTGCCGGTGATCACGGCTCCGTTCACCACTGCAGTCGCGGTACGCAGATTGGGAGTCTGCGGACCGACGATCGTGATGTTCTCGGGCAAGTCGAGAGTGTTGGCGGTCGGCGGTGGCGGTGCCGCTTGCGCAGCCTGCGCCGAAGCGACGGTCGGCGACACGACGAGCCCGGCCAGCGCGACCATGGAAACCAGATTGGAAAGCGTTTTGCGCGTCACGTATTTATCGTCCCAATGCAGCGCCGTTTGCAGACGCCCGGATATGGCTGCGGTCCCTGGCGCTGCCAGGCTTAACCGTAGCTGATTGGCGCGCCGGATAGCGCGTTTGCCGCGCGCTGCCAACGGGGCCGCGTGCAGCGATGCGTGGCGGGTCCCGGCGCGGGCCGCAGCGCGCTCAGCGGAAACCCAGATTGCGCAGGCTGAAATAGAGCTGGAAAGTGTCGCCGCGTTCGGCATCGCCGCTGCTGACATAGTCGCGCCGCCAGGTCAGCCCCATCTCGATGC
This sequence comes from Erythrobacter sp. QSSC1-22B, assembly GCF_001678665.1. Lineage (GTDB taxonomy): Bacteria > Pseudomonadota > Alphaproteobacteria > Sphingomonadales > Sphingomonadaceae > Qipengyuania. The sequence continues at coordinate 728,850 of NZ_LZRP01000001.1, read as the reverse complement.
AATCGTCCTGATAGGCGATGCCCAGCCGCGTACGGATGGCCTCGAACCCGTCGGATTCGAAAGTGGGATCCTCGGACTGGTCGGTCAGGTTGAACACCCCCGATCCGAACACCGACCAATAGTCGAGGAAGGCGATGCGCACCGCTCCGCGCAATTCCTCGCGGTCCTGGAGATCCTCGACCTGATCGATATCGCGGTTGAGCCGCAGATAGCCGATCTCGGCATAGGTGCGCGCCGATCCGACGGTAGCGTCGATTTCGTTGCGGCGGATGGCCAGACTGTCCTTGTCGAGCCGGTAACGATAGGTAAATTTGACGAAGTCGCGGAACCGTACCTCGGTCCGCCCGACCATGTCGGAAACGCGCTCTGACAGGCCGGTCCCGTCGAGCAGGATGCCCGGATCGCGCGCGAGCCGGTAGGACTGCCCCAGCGTCGACTTCACTTCCCACCCTGGCCGCCGCAACTGCCAGTCGAAGCCATAGGTCAACCGCACCCCGTCCTCGACGCGATCGTAGCCGGGGAAGCGGTTGAGCGCAAAAAGGTTGGAATCTTCCAGATCGATCGCGCGCGCATCCTCGTTGGGGATGGCGAGATTGCGGATCGGCGGGGTCGCCACCAGTTGCAGTCGCGGGGTCAGCACCTGTTCGCCGCCCGCAAACTCGCCCACCAGCGGCCAGCGGACATCCACCGCGGCGAGCGCGATACCGCGCCCCTGCCAGCCCGGCTCGCCGCGATAGAACTGCGTCGGGGTGAGAAAATTCTCGTCCGAATGATAGACATCGCCGCGCACCAGTCCGGTGAGTTGGACCACCTGGCCCATTCCGGTGATCCGGCGCAGATCCCAGCGCGCGCGGGCGAAGGCGCGCTGTGTATCCTGTCCGTCGCGGCGCAGGATCGCCAGGCTGTTGGCCTGCAGCTCGACCTTGCCGCCGAGCAGCGGATCGTCGAGCCGCTTGCGGTAATCGATTGCGGGCAGAGCCAGCGGGACCTGGCCCTGCGGAGTGCCGAGCCGCAGCGTCTGGGTCGCCCAGCCGGCGATCGAGAGATAGGAATCGCTGTCGATCCGCTCCAGCTCGACCACCGAACGCAGGCGATCGTCGCGGCTGATGTCGTAGCGGCGCAGGAAGGTTCGGTCGCTCGCCATCCGCAGCGATCCGGTCAGGCTCCATTCCGGAGTGAACTGGAACTTTCCGTTGGCGAACACATAGCCTCGCGGATCGCTGGCACCGGTCGGATCGGTTCCGAAACTGCCGATGCGGCGGCTGTAAGTCGCGTAGCCCGTAATCTGGAACGCGCCCCTGTCGGCGAGATGGCGGTACTGCGCGCTGACCATCGGCGGCGCGCCGGTGAACAGATAGGCGCTGGCGGTCAGGTCGCGGTTCGGTGCCAGTCGCCAGTAATAGCTGCCGCTGACCTCGACTCCATTGCTTTCCGATACCCGCAGGTCGGGGACAAGAAAGCCCGCCACCGCGCCGCCATCAGTGCGAATCGACAGACCCGGCAGCGGCAGGATGCGGGCGCCGAACAGTTCGAGATAGGCGTTGCGGAACCGCACCTGGTTGTCGGCCGGGTCGTAGCTCACCCGTTCGGCGGTGATCCGCCAGCTGGGCGATTTGTCGCAGCCGTCGGGGGTCGTGACCGCACAGGCGCTGTAGGCCGCCTGCGTGAGCGTGATCGTGCCATCGGTCTCGCGCAGCCCCGATTGCGCTGCCAGCCGTCCGCCCTGCCGCAGCGCGAGCAGCAGGTCTTCCATCGCGCCCGCTTCGAACTCGTCGGTCAGCGTGACCGAATCCGTATAAAGCTGGTTGCCGTTCTCGTCGACGAAGCGGACCCGGCCAGTGGCGAGAATTTCGCCGCTCTGCCGGTTCCAGCGGACGTTGTCGGCGCGTACCGAGCGGTCGCCGCTGCGCAGCACCACATTGCCCGCCGCGGTGACGGTATCGGTTTCCTGGTCGAAGCTGAGCGTCTGGGCCTCGAAATCGATCGCCTGGCCGTCGCTCGCTTCCGCGCTCAGAATCGGTTGGGGCTCCTGGGGCAGCTCGGGTGCGAGCGCTGCTTCGCTGGCGGGATCGCGCGGCTGGGGCAGGTCGGTCTGCTCCTGCGCGGTCGCCATTCCGGCGGCGGCGCCTTCCTGCGCTGCAAGTTGCGCGGGCGCGAGCACGAAGGCGAGCACGCAAGCGGATGCCGCCAGCCGCGCCTGAAGCGAGCGGGCCTGAAACGAGCAGGAACGGGGCGCGCGGCGGCGGAGCGAGGGCATGCCTTGCCTATCGCACTGCGTCCGCCTAATCGCAATCGGCATCCGAAAGGGGGCGTCGCGGCCCGGAGCCGCAGCGTCCCGATCCAGAATTCCGGGAGATCCCATGAACATCGAATTTAGCCAGTCCCGTCCTGAAGGGCTGCGGCTCATTGCTCAAAGCGCCGACAAGGGCAAGCTTCCCGAAGGCCTCGAGCCCGCCATGAAGGAGGGTGCCCAGGCGGCGCGCTTCAAGGGGCGCGTCGGTCAGGTCTTCGACGGTTTCGTCGAGCGCGACGGGGCGGTGATCCGCCTCGCCATCGCCGGCGCCGGCGATCCCGGCGATGCCAAGCGTGCCGCCAATCTGGAACGCGCCGGCGCGGCGCTGGCCGCCAAATTCCAGTCCGCTGGTGTGGAGAGAATCGCTCTCGATGCCGGCAATCTCAAGAAGGACGAGCTGGCGCATCTGCTGCTCGGCCTGCGGCTGCGCAACTGGCGCTACGACGTCTATCGCACCAAGCTCAAGGACGAGCAGAAGATCACGCTCAAGAGCGTCGTCGTGTTCAACGCGCCCGAGGGCGGGCAAGCGGCCTGGCAGGCGGTCGAGCCGATTGCCGAAGGCGTGGAATTCACCCGCGAGCTGGTCACTGAGCCCGCCAATGTGATTTACCCCGAAAGTTTCGTCGAACGCTGCCAGGCGCGCTTCGAGGGTACCAGTGCGGAGCTGATCGTTCTCGACGAAACGCAGATGCATGATCTCGGGATGGGCGCACTGCTCGGCGTGGGGCAGGGCTCGATGCGCGAATCGCGGATCCTCGCGATCCGCTGGAACGGCGGCGAAGACGGCGCGGCACCGCTCGCCTTCGTCGGCAAGGGCGTGACCTTCGACACCGGCGGGATCTCGATCAAGCCGGGTCCGGGCATGGAAGACATGAAATGGGACATGGGCGGTGGCGGCGCGGTCGCCGGCGGCATGCTGGCGTTGGTCAAGCGCAAGGCCAAAGCCAATATCGTCGGCGTGGTCGGCCTGGTCGAGAACATGCCCGATGGCGCGGCGCAGCGCCCGGGCGATGTCGTGACCTCGATGTCGGGTCAGACCGTCGAAATCCTCAACACCGATGCCGAAGGGCGGCTGGTGCTGTGCGACGCGCTCCACTGGACGCAGAAGGAATTCAAGCCTGCCCGCGTGGTCGATTTCGCCACGCTCACCGGCGCGATCATCGTCTCGCTCGGACACGAGCATGCCGGTGTCTTCTCGAACAATGACGACCTGTGGTCCGATCTCGACAAGGCGGGCAAGACGAGCGGCGACAGCGTCTGGCGGATGCCGATGGGCGCTGCCTACGACAAGATGATCGATTCCCCGATCGCCGACATGAAGAACATCGGCGGCAAGGCGGCCGGGTCGATCACCGCGGCGCAGTTCCTCCAGCGTTTCATCATGGACGACACCCCCTGGGCGCATGTCGATATCGCCGGCACGGTGTGGACCGACAAGCCCGGCGCGACCTGGGACAAGGGTGCGAGCGGGTTTGGCGTGCGGCTGATGAACCAGCTGGTCGCCGATACAATCGAAGGCTGAGCGACTCAGATGGCGGGCGGCACGGGCAAGATGCGGCGTAAGGGCGACCTGCCGTCGAAGATCTGTGCCGCCTGCGGCCTGCCGTTTGCCTGGCGGAAGAAATGGGCGCGCGACTGGGATGCAGTGAAGTTCTGTTCCGATCGCTGCCGCAGTGCCAAGGCGGCATGAGGCGATGCGGGTCGATTTCTACCAGCTGAGCCGCGATCCGGTCGAACAGGTCGTGCCACTGCTCGCGCGCAAGGCGCTGCAGGCCGGCCAGCGGCTGCTGGTGGTGAGCGGCGACGGCGAACTGCGCGCGGGCATTTCGCGGGCGCTGTGGAGCGAGGGTGGCGCGCATTTTCTCGCCCATGGCGAGGCGGGCGAAGCGCATGAAGCGCGCCAGCCGATCCTGCTGTCCGATGCCTGCACTGCGCCCAACGATGCGCGGATGGTGATCCTCGCCGATGGCGTCTGGCGCGAGGAAGCTGCCGCGTTCGAGCGCACCTTCCTGCTGTTCGATGCCGCGGCCACGCAAAATGCGCGCGAGCTGTGGCGCAGCTTCCGCGCCCGCGACGCTATCGAGAGCCATGCCTGGAAACAGGAAAACGGCGGCTGGATCGAAGTGGGGTGACGCCTCGTTGGAAAGGTGAAGGAGATTTCCATGCGCCTCGCCGGCCCCCCGCTGTCCGTCCCCATGTTTGCCAGCCTGTTTCTCACCGCCTGCAGCCCGGCTCCCGAAGAGGAAACGGTAGCTGAGCAGGAGAGCCAGCAATTCGAGACCGGGATCTACGAGGTCGATCCCGAAACCGGCGAGACCCGCGCGGTGGTCAACAACGAGGACGGCACCACCACGATGCGCGCGGGCGAGCGCGTCGTTCCGCGGTTGCCCGAAGGCTTCAGCATCTATCCCGGCGCCGAGATACGCAACACCATCCAGATCGGCCGCAACGACGCGGCCGGGGTCATGGTCTCGCTGGCGAGCGAGGACAGCCCCGCCGATCTGGTCGCTTTCTATCGCCGGCAAGCAGAGGCTGCCGGGATCGCTATCGAACTCCACCTCGAGACCGACGCCATGACCATGATTGCGGGCGAGGCACCCGATGGCACCAGCTTCGCGTTTCAGTCGAGCGGTGAAACAGGGGAGACCACAGGCCAGCTCACGCTGCGGCGCGGACTCAACTGATGCTTGCCCGCGCGAGGGTGCGGCGCTAGGGGCGCGCCCAATTACGCGACATTTCCATTCCACCGACAATGAGGATATTTCCCATGGCGACCACCCGCACCTTTTCGATCATCAAGCCCGACGCGACGCGCCGCAACCTGACCGGCGCGGTCACCAAGATGCTTGAGGAAGCCGGCCTGCGCGTCGTCGCTTCGAAGCGCATCATGATGACCGAGGAGCAGGCCAAGGGCTTTTACGAGGTCCACAAGGATCGCCCCTTCTACGGCGAACTGGTCACCTTCATGACCAGCGGCCCGGTTGTGGTCCAGGTGCTCGAGGGCGAGGATGCGGTGAAGCGCAACCGCGACGCGATGGGCGCGACCAACCCCGCCGACGCCGCCGAGGGCACGATCCGCAAGGCCTATGCCGAGAACATCGAGGCCAATTCGGTCCATGGTTCGGATTCCGAAGAGAACGCCGCGACCGAGATCGCCTTCTTCTTCAACAAAGACGAAATCGTCGGCTGATCCGGCTGGCGGGGAAGGGCGGGAGTGCTCGTCCTTCCCCGCGCTGCTTGAAAATCAGATCTGGCGAACCGCGGCGGCTTCGGCGCGCGGTTGCTCGGCCTGATCGGCAAAGCCTTCAATCTGCGCGCGATGCCCCTTATGGCCGTCGCGCGACGCACGCGTCCGCTCGCGCTGCATGGCAAGCCGCGCCTCGGGTGACAGCACTATACCCAGATCCTTGTAGACGCGTTGCACAACCGCTTCGCTGTCATTGTTGAGCTCTTCGAATCCGACCCGCGCCAGCGGGCCGTCGAAATCCGCCAGCGCGGCCTTGGTCCGCTTCTCGCGCATGGCAATTTTCCTCCGCCATTCCAGCCGGATAGCCGCAATGTCGACGTGGTCCGATTGGAACGCGGACTGGCTCGCCACCATCGAGATCGAACTTTCCAGAACCGCGTCGTCGTCGCGTTGTGCAACGACGATTCGAGCATCGGGAAACTGTTCCAGCAGGGCGGACAGGGCCTCGGAATATTGCGGACATTTGAGTACCCGCGGCAACTCCGAATTGCCCATGGCCGCGGCATCGCTGCGCAGGATTCGCGCAAATTCACGATAGACAGACTTGGAGTCAGTACCTTCGTTGAAGGCAACGAAACCGGGAATGTGCCACTGCGCCTCATAAGCACAGGCGTCGAGTGCGTAGGACAGCCAGCTGATCTCCTCGTCCACCCGCGTCGCGCCGAAAGGGTGCAGAGTGTCGAGCCAGGGATTGATCCGCCGCGCCAGCGCCAGCGTAAAACCGCTCTTCACCGGGCGCCAGTCGGGCTTGGCGGGGACCGGATCGAGCGCGTTGCAAAAGCGCGTCCCGGCATGCGCCGGATCGGCCGAGAGCAGCCGATGGAGCCGAGTGGTCCCGGCGCGCATCTGGCCGACAACCACGATCGGTGGCGCGATCGGCGTGGTGGCGAGTTCGGGCTGCTCGCGCCACAGGCGGCCCAGCGCATGGCGCTTGCGGATCGCCGCGGTGAGCTGGCCATAGGCCATGGTGTGGCCGAGCGCGTTGAGCGCGGCCTCGCTGGTCAGGCTGGTGCACAACCGCTCGAGCCGGTCGCGGAAATCGGCGACATCCTGCGGACTGCGGATCGAGATTTCGTCTGCGGGTTCGAAGCCCTCGCTGCCCTTGCGCCACAGGAATTCTGGATCGAGCGGCGGCCTGACCGTCAGCCCGTGCTGCCACATCCGCGCGATGACGCGGTCGGCGTTGTGCGCGAAACCGGAGCGGGCAAGCGGATGCGAGCGGGCAGGGGTGGCCATTTCTTAGACGCGCCCTGCTATTGCATCGCGCCGGCGAGCGGCGCCTGCGCCTGGTGTACCCGCGCGATATAATCGGCGAGCACGCGGGGATAGAGTTGGTGCTCGGCCAGCCGAACCCTCGCGGCGAGGTTCTCGGGCGTATCGTCGGGGCGGATCGCAACCTCGGCGCGGCCGAGCGCTTCGCCCATGTCGAGTTCGTCGGTCACCAGATGCACCGTCGCGCCTGCCTTCGTATCGCCCGCCGCGATCGCGCGGGCGTGCGTGTCGAGCCCGGGATAGAGCGGGAGCAGCGAGGGGTGGATATTGAGCATCCGCCCCTTCCAGCGCGCGACGAAGACGGGGGTCAGGATACGCATATAGCCCGCCAGCGCGATATAATCGGCGCCGGCATCAATGGTGGCCTGCTCCATCAGCGCGTCGTGCTGCTCGCGAGCCATGCCCCTGTGCGGCTTCGCGAAACTGGCGACCCCCTCGCCGCGGGCAAGATCCAGCCCCTGGGCCTCGGGATCGTTGCTCGCGACCAGCACCACCTCATAGGGCGATCCCGGCTGACGCCCGGCATAGAGCAGCGCGGCCATATTGGTGCCGACCCCCGAGATAAAGACCGCGACCTTGGCCTTGTCGCGGTGACGGTCAGGCAAGATGGCGTGCCTCCCAGGCTTTGTCGGTACCCCAGGTGCCGCCGCCGCCACGGACGGTGCAGCCACGATCGCCCGATTCGATCGTGCCGATCCGCAACACGGTCTCGCCTGCGGTGGTAAGTGATTCGGTGAGCGCTTCGACATCGCCCGCATCGACCGCGAGCACCATTCCGACACCGCAGTTGAAGGTCCGCGCCATTTCCCCCGGCTCGATCGCGCCCTGTTGCTGGAGGAAAGCCATCAGGCCCGGCTGCCGCCATCCATCGGCATCGACGACCGCATGGGCACTCTCGGGCAGGACGCGCGGGATGTTCTCGAGCAGACCGCCACCGGTGATATGCGCCAGCGCGGCGATCCGCCCGGCGCGGATCGGACCCAGCAGGCTCTTCACGTAAATCCGCGTCGGTTCGATCAGCGCATCGATCAGCGTACGCTCGGCATCGAAAGGCGCGGGCGCGTCGAGTTGCCAGCCTTTGTCTTCCGCAAGTCGCCGGACCAGCGAATAACCGTTGGAATGCACCCCCGAACTCGCGAGCCCGAGCAGCACCTGCCCGGGTGCCACCCGCTCACCGGTGAGCTGCTCGCCGCGCTCGACCGCACCGACGCAGAAGCCAGCGAGGTCGTAATCCCCCGGCGCGTACATCCCCGGCATCTCTGCGGTCTCGCCGCCGATCAGCGCGCAGCCCGCCTGCTTGCAGCCCTCGGCGATACCCGCGACGACTCGTGTTGCGATGCCGTTCTCGAGCTTGCCGGTGGCGAAATAATCGAGGAAGAACAGCGGCTCGGCGCCCTGGACGATGAGGTCGTTGACGCACATCGCGACCAGATCGACGCCGACGCTGTCGTGGCGGTCCTGGTCGATCGCCAGCTTGAGCTTGGTCCCGACCCCGTCGTTTGCCGCCACCAGCAGGGGGTCGACATAACCCGCTGCCTTGGGGTCGAAGAAGCCGCCGAATCCCCCCAGTTCGCTGTCGGCGCCGGGGCGTGCGGTGGACTTCGCCAGCGGCCCGATCGCCTTGACCAGCGCGTTGCCCGCAGCGATCGAAACGCCCGCATCGGCATAGGTGTAGGGGGAATTCTTGCCATTCATGCCCGGTCCTTTAGCATTCCCGCTTGGATTCGCACGGGGCTTTGGGCAAAAGGCCGCTGTTTTCCCCATGATGCGCTTTGCTCTCCCATCCCTCGGCCGATCGCAGGCCCTGCTGATCGCCGCTCTGGCGCTGCTTGCGCTGTGCGCGGCGGCGGTGTTTGCGCAGGTCGATGGCGACCGCGGGATCGCCCCGATCGCGGCATCCAGCGACATTTCGGTCACCGGGGTCGATGTCGATGTCACCGGCGACGATGCCGAGGACGCCCGCACCAAGGGCTGGGAAGCGGCGCAGCGGCAGGCATGGGAGCGGCTGGAAGGTCCAGACCTGTCCGATTCGCAGATCGCCGCGATGGTCTCGGCGATCGTGATCGAGCGCGAACAGCTTGGCCCGCGGCGCTATATCGCCCGGCTCGGGGTAATCTTCGACCGCCAGCGCGCCAACGCCTATCTCGGCGGTGCGGCGCAGGCGCAGCGGTCGGCGCCGATGCTGCTGGTCCCGGTTACCGTCTCGGCGGGTACCCAACTGGTCTACGAGATGCGCAATCCCTGGCAGCGCGCGTGGGCCGAATATCAGGCGGGTTCGAGCCGGATCGATTACGTCCGACCCTCGGGCGCGGGGAGCGATTCGCTGCTCATCACCTATGGCCAGACCGGGCGGCGCAGCCGGTTGTGGTGGCGCAACGTCCTCGACCAGTTCAGCGCTTCGGATGTGCTGATCCCGATCGCCAATCTCGACTATTCCTACCCCGGCGGCCCGGTCACGGGGCGGTTCACCGCGCGCCACGGACCCGACAACCGCTTCCTTGCCAGTTTCGCGATGACCGCAGACAACCCGCAGGCGCTGCCCGACATGCTCGCGCAGGCGGTGACGCGCTTCGATGCGATCTTCGCGCAGGCGCTGGCCGACGGGCAGCTCAGTCCCGATCCGACGCTCAATCTGGGCACCCCCGAGATCAATCCCGCGCTGCTGCGGCTGATCGAGGCTGGCCAGGCGGCGGACGCGCGGGAGCGCGCGGAAAGTGCTGCCCGCGAACGCGCATCAAGTGCCGCGGCCGAAACAGACGGCACGATCAGCGCCGCGCCGGTCAACACCCCGCCACCCGAAGGTTCGGTCGCGCTCTACACCGTGCAGGTCCAGACCCCCGATGCCGCGGCGTTCAACGGCGCGTTGTCGGAAGTCCGCGCGGCGTCTGGCGTGCGCAATGCCGGGATCCGCAGCACCGCGATCGGCGGCACTTCGGTGCTGACGGTGAGCTACGCAGGTTCGATCCAGGATCTCGCTGGCGCCCTGCGTGCGCGCGGTTTCACCGTGCAACAGGGCAACAACGCGCTCCTGATCAGCCGCTAGGCGGGCGCGCCGCCGATGTCTCAGATCGCGCTCCCCCTCGATTCCGGCGACGCCGCACCATCGCGCATCGTGGTTGGTGCCGGCAATCGCCGCGCGGTCGATGCGCTTTCCCAGCCGCATGACTGGCCCTTCCGCACCGCGGTGCTGCTCGGGCCACCGCGCTCGGGCAAATCGCTGCTGGCGCGCTGGTTCGAAGCTCAGGGGCATGGCGAGGCGATCGACGGCGCGCAGGACTTGGACGAGACCCAACTTTTCCACCGCTGGAACCGCGCGCAGGAAGACGGGCACCCGTTGCTGCTGGTCGCCGATGGCGACGCCTGGGAGATCGCATTGCCCGATCTCGCCTCGCGGCTGGGAGGCTCGCTGCAACTCGCCATCACCGCGCCCGACGATGCCATGGTGGCGGAGCTGATCGCCGCGCATGCCGAGCAGCGCCGCCTTGCACTGGCCGATGGCGCGGCGCATTATCTGGTCCCGCGGCTGACGCGCAGCTATGCCGCGATCGAGCGGGTGGTGGCCGAAATCGACCGCATCTCGCTCGAACGCAAGGCGCCCGCCACGCTCTCGATCTGGCGCGATGCGCTCGATGCGGTGGAAGGGCCGGAGCAGGCCCGCTTGCTTTGACCGGCGAATGGTGGAAGAATCGCAGCCTATGTTCGATCGTCTCACTGTCTATCTGGACTCGATCCGCGCGCGCGACCCTGCGCCGCGTTCGCGTTGGGAAATCCTGCTGTATCCCGGCGTCTGGGCGCTGTTCTGGCATCGGGTGGCGCATTGGCTATTCGAGGCCGAGCTGTTTTTTCTCGCCCGCATGGTCAATCACACCAGCCGCTTCCTGACCGGGATCGATATCCACCCCGGTGCGAGCATCGGGCGGAATTTCTTCATCGATCACGGTTTTTCCGTAATCGGCGAGACCGCGGTAATCGGCAACGATGTCACCATCTACCAATGCGTCACGCTTGGCGGGACCAATCCCACCAATGGCGTCGGTGGCAAGCGCCATCCGACCATCGGCAACAACGTGATCATCGGCTCCGGTGCGCAGGTGATCGGGCCGATCACGGTGGGCGATCGCGCACGAATCGGTGCCAATGCGGTGGTCACCGACGAAGTCGCCGAGGGTGCCACCATGGTCGGCTTCAAGGCGCGCAGCACGCTGGTCCCGGTGGAAACCTACATGCGCGAATTCATGCCCTACGGCACGCCCTGCGATGAACCCTGCGAGCCCGATCCGAGCCGTATCGCCGCGCTCGAGAAGCAGCTGACCGAGATGCGCGCGGAACTCGACAGCCTGCGCAAGGCCTTCCCCGCAGCGACCACAGAGGTCGCAGAGCACGAGAGACTGCGCAGCGGTACGCAGGACTGATGGGGCACGCAGGCGCACCCCCGACCTCGGGCGCGGTGCTGCCGTTTCCGCAGCGTGCACCGCTCCAGGTCGCCTTTACCCGGACCGAGTTGATCCGCATCCTCGATCTCTACGGCCGGATGGTCGCGGCGGGTGAATGGCGCGATTATGCGATGGATTTCGCGCGCGACATGGCGAGCTTTTCCGCCTTCCGCCGCGCCGCCGAACGTCCGCAGATGCGGGTCGAGAAACGCCCCGCGCTGCGCAACCGGCAGGGGATGTGGGCGCTGTTCGGCGAACACGGCCAGGTGCTCAAGCGCGGTCACGAACTCGCCGGTGTCCTTGCGCCCATGGAGCGGCGGTTGCTCAAGACGGTCGAGGACTGAGACGCCTCAGGCGGTGGCGGGCAGCCGCGCGGTCATGGTTGTGGGCATGGCGCCCACCACCGCGCGGCGGATCGGGGTCCACATCGCGCTCAGCGTCAGCAATGCCGAACCGATCACCAGCGCCGTGAGCGCAAAGCTGAGTTCCACGGCGCCGAAGCGGTCGAACAGCAGAGTGAGCGCGATCAGCACATAGGCGAGCGCGGAAACCAGCAGCGCGCGCCGGTCGACCGCAAGCGCGACCAGCCCGAAGGCGACATACACCGCCAGCACGGCCAGTGCTGCGCCGGGTCCGAACGAACTGCCATCGGTCGCACCGATCAGCGTGAACACCGGATGCGCGATCATCGGTGCGGCGAGCAGGTGGAGCCAGAAGGCGACATCGCTGCGCCGCGTCCCGCGCGCCGGATCGCTCATGTCCCAGCGCATCGCGAAGGCGAAGACCGCCAGCCCGACGACGAAGACGATCGCCAGCACCACATCGCCCACATTGTCGGAATTGGGACCGATTGCGGCGACTATCAGCGCGACGACTGTGGCGGCCAGCGCTGCGGTGCCTGCGGCGATGGTGATGGGCACCATGAAGCGCTTCCAGTGGGCCCAGGACGCAGTGGCGGTGATCAGGCCAGCGAGCGCGACCAGCAGCACGCCGATCGTTTCCTGTGCCGTGGAGGGATCGGTCCCGATTATCTGCGTCGATAAGCCGACCAGCGCCAGGAACACGCCGCCAACAAAGGCGAGCAAGAGAATGATGGAGGGCAGCGCCATCCGCTTCTTGCGGGTGAAGAATTCGGCCAGCAGCCACGCGGTGGCCGCCACCAGCGCACCTGCGACCGGCGAAGGACCGTTGCTGCTGGCGAGGATCGCGTCGCCGATGGCCGCCATTGCGATCAGCAGGATCACCACGCCGATCGAGACGAAAACATCGTTGAAGCCGGTAATCAGGCGGAAATGCTCGGCATCGGCCGGGACGGAATCATTCTGCGCCGCGACATGCGCGCGCAAGGCGTCGGCCGCCTCGGCGCTGATCGCGCCGGCAGCGACGGCTGAATTGAGATCCTGCTGGCTGTACACGGCCTATCCTCCCCCATTGGTATGCCGGGGGAGGATAGGCTTGGTGTATTAGAGCGTCAGTACGCTTGTCGGGTTGCGATCCTAGCTGCGTGCGGAAGACGGTCCGGTGCCGGTGACCTTCTGCATCGCGGTAAGGATATTGCCCGACTGCTCGGAGCCCGACTGCGGCGCCTTGAGGTTGGAGAAGTCCGAAATGGTCTTCCAGTTCTCGGCGAAGCCTTCGACCGTGCGCTGGTCTTCGGGAAGCCAGACCGCATCGTTCATCACCACCCAGGAGGAGTGGAACCCACCCGCACCGGCGCCGACGATGGCGTTGCTGGGAGCATCCTCGCTGACGAGGAACAGCGCCGCGGGGACGACATTGACCGGGTCGAACAGCTTGAAGGCTTCCTCGGGGAAGAGGTCCTCGGTCATCCGCGTGCCCGCGACCGGGCTCAGCGTGTTGACCTTGATGTTGTACTTGGCGCCCTCGAGCTGGAGCGTCTTGGTCAGCCCGGCGAGGCCGAGCTTGGCCGCGCCGTAATTGGCCTGGCCGAAATTGCCGAACAGCCCGGTCGAGCTCGCGGTCATCAGCACGCGGCCATAGGCCTGCTCGCGGAAGGTCTCCCAGCACGCCTTGGTGGCGTAGGCCGAGCCGTTGAGGTGGACATCGACGACAAAGGCGAAGTCTTCCGCGCTCATCTTGGCGAAGGTCTTGTCGCGCAGCACGCCGGCGTTGTTGATCAGCACATGGACGCCGCCCCACTTCTGCTTGGCGTCGGCGACCATCTTTTCCATCTGCTCGGGATTGGTGACCGAGGCGCCATTGGCCATCGCGGTGCCGCCGGCCTTCTCGATTTCCTCGACGACCTGCGCGGCCATGTCCGAGGTGCCGGTGCCGTCGCGTGATCCGCCCAGATCGTTGACCACGACCTTGGCGCCGCGTTTGCCGAGCTCGAGCGCGTATTCGCGGCCCAAACCGCCGCCTGCGCCGGTGACGATGGCTACCTTGTCCTTGAAATCGATGGTCATGCTGGGTCTCCGATATGGTTTACGTGAACGTCAATCTGAGCGGCGGACTGACATGTTCGCCGCGCGCTTGCAACCGGCAGTTCGACGCGCCGCCGTGCCGTAGGGTCGGGACGAGCTCAGGCTGGCGTCAGGCCCTCAAGCGCTGGGATCAGCGCCGCGAGCGAATCGATTTCAACATCGGCGCCGAGCTCGCCCGGCGGCTTGTCGCAATAACCGTAACGCGCGCCGACCACCGGCACCTGTGCGGCCCGTGCCGCCATGACGTCATAGGTGCTGTCGCCCACGAAGGCAAAGCTGCCCCCGCCGCAGCGCCCGCGCGCCTCGATCAGCGAATCCGGCTCCGGCTTGGCGCGGCCCTTGCCCATAGTGTCGCCGCCGATAATGGTCTCGAAACGATCGGCGAGGTCGAGCTTGGTAAGAATCTCGCGCGCAAATTCCTCGAACTTGTTTGTCACCACCGCCAGTTTCACCCCGCGCCCCGCAAGCGCATCCAGGCAGTCCTCGGCGCCCGGATAGGCTCGCGAATGGACCGCGTTGTTGGCGGCGTAATAGGTCAGCATCTGCTTGTAGAGCGGGTGGAATTCGTCCTCGGGCAGCCCGCCCTGGCGCTCGACTGCGCGCGCCAGCATCACCTTGGCGCCGCCGCCGATGAGGTCCTTGCTGCTCTCGACCGGGACCGGTTCGAAGCCGCCAATTTCGAGCGCGTGGTTCACCGCGGCACCCAGATCGCGGAAACTGTCGAGCAGCGTTCCGTCGAGGTCGAATGCAACGATGTCGAAGGGGAATTTCACCATGCACGTGGCGGTGACGGATGCGACTTCAAACCGCAAGCGAATGGTGGCAAGGCGCAGACCATGATCCAGAAACGCGAATTCGCCGCCGTCATTCTCGCCGCGGGCAAGGGCACCCGCATGAAGAGCGACCTGCACAAGGTGCTGCACCCGATCGCCGGCCGGCCGATGCTGCATCACCTGATGGCCAGTGTGGAGAGCCTGGAGCCCGCCAGGAAGGTCGTGGTGGTCGGTGCCGGGCGCGAACAGCTCGAGGCGGCGCTGGGGGACACCGCGCGCACCTGCCTGCAGGACCCGCAGCTTGGCACCGCCCATGCCGTCCAGCAGGCCGAGAGCGAGCTTGATGGCTTCGGCGGTGATGTGCTGATCCTCTATGGCGATGTGCCCTTCGTCCGCGAGGCAACCATGCGCGCCATGCTCGACCGGCTCCATGCCGAGGATGCACCCCGGGTCGTGGTGCTGGGCTTCGAGCCCGCAGACCCGCTGGCCTATGGCCGGGTGATCGCCGATGCCGAGGGCCGGATCGGCAAGATGGTCGAGTTCAAGGATGCCAGCGAGGCAGAGCGCGGCTGCGGACTGTGCAATTCGGGGCTGATGGCGGCGCGTGCTTCCGACCTGTTCGGCCTGCTGCGCCGGGTCGGCAACGACAATACGCAAGGTGAATATTACCTCCCCGACATCGTCAATATCGCCATCGGCGACGGCGACGCCTGTGCAGTGGTCACCACCGATGCCCCGGGCGAGGTCGCGGGCATCAACAGCCGCGCCGAACTCGCCGCTGCCGAGGCACAGTGGCAGAGCTTTCGCCGCGAGGAAGCCATGGCCGAGGGCGTCACGCTCAAGGCGCCCGAGACGGTGTTCTTCAGCTACGATACGCAACTGGGCCGCGATGTGGTGGTCGAACCCAATGTGGTGTTCGGCCCCGGGGTCACCGTGGCCGATCGGGCGCATATCAAGTCCTTCAGCCATATCGAGGGCGCGAGCATCGGCGAGGGCGCGCAGGCGGGCCCCTTCGCCCGGCTACGCCCCGGCACGGTGATGAAAAAGGACAGCTTCGTCGGCAATTTCGTCGAGATGAAAGCGGCGGTTCTGGGCGAGGGCGCCAAGGCCAGCCATCTGACCTATCTCGGCGATGCCGAGGTCGGCGCGCGTGCCAATATCGGCGCGGGCACGATCACTTGCAATTACGACGGCTATTTCAAGCACAGAACGGTGGTCGGCGAGGGCGCCTTCATCGGCTCGAACAGCGCGCTGATCGCGCCGGTCAGCATCGGTCGCGACGCGATCGTCGCGGCGGGCAGCGCGGTGAGCGGCGATGTCGCGGATGGCGATCTGCGGATGGTCCGCGGCGAGCAGATCGTGAAGCCCGGCTGGGCCGATCGCTTCCATGACGCGATGAAAAAGAAGAAGGCTGCAGCCAAAAAGGGTGGGTGAAAGTGCAGGTGAGCGGTGCAGTGCCTGTAAGTCCGGGCGAGGGCGCGCATTTCATCACCGGAAACGAAAAGGGCGGCCCGTCGAGGCCGCCCTTTCTCTATTCTGCGATGGTCGCGAGCGAACTCAGCCCTCGACGTGCTCCGCCAGCACGGTGAGGCCGTTTTCGCCCACTTCCGCGAAGCCGCCGCGCACTTCGATCAATTCGGGCGCCGCGCCCTCGGTGCGGTAGACCTGTACCGCGCCGTCGCGAATGGTCGACATGAAGGGCGCATGCCCCTCGAGCACGCCAAACTCGCCTTCCGTGCCGGGGACGACCACCATGTGGACGTCCTCGCTGCGGACCTGCTTGATCGGGGTGACGAGTTCGAAGTGCAAAGCCATGATCAGTCTTCTCTGTTGTTGCCCGCGTCCTTAGCGTCGGCGGGCGTCGAGTCCAGTCCCCTGCCGTCGAGGCGGAGCGCGAGGATTGTCGCAATCGCCCCGCTGATCGCATAGCCGAGCATGGTGAGCATCTGCTCCCAGATCATCCGGTAGACGATCATCTGCCCGGCAAACAGCGGCACCACCGCGATGACGATCGCGCTGATGGCGAAGGGAAGCAGCAATCCGTCGCGCCGACCCCGAACCATTTGCACCATGCAGCCGAAATTCACCGCCACGACCGGGAAGGCCAGCGCGTAGAGCCACACGGGTCGCACCGGCTGTCCGAAAATCTGCGCTGCCAGCGCTTCGAACGCGGTATCGAAAGCCTGCCATTCGTCCACCCGCCAGCGATGGATATCGAAGGCGGAGATCAGCAGGAAGGTCGCGATGCCGGCCTGCGCAAGCCGGTGCACGAGACGATCGGCACGGACGGAGAGCGGGGGGATGGACCGATGGTTGCCCTCGATTGCTATATCCCCCGCCTCCGGATCCGTGCCTGCCGTCAGGATTCGTCGGCCATCTTCTTGGCCTTCTCGACCGCCTGATCGATCCCGCCGACCATGTAGAAGGCGCTCTCGGGCAGGTAGTCGTATTCGCCGTCGACCACTGCCTTGAAGCTCTTCACCGTGTCTTCGAGCTGGACGAACACGCCCGGGATGCTGGTGAAGACCTCGGCGACGTGGAACGGCTGGCTGAGGAACTTCTGGATCTTGCGCGCACGGCTGACGGTGAGCTTATCCTCTTCCGACAGCTCGTCCATGCCCAGAATGGCGATGATGTCCTGCAGGCTCTTGTACTTCTGCAGCGTTTCCTGAACGCGGCGCGCGGTCCGGTAATGCTCCTCGCCGACAACGCGCGGCTCGAGCACGCGGCTGGTGGAATCGAGCGGATCGACCGCCGGGTAGATGCCCAGCTCCGAGATCGCGCGGTTGAGCGTGGTGGTCGCATCCAAATGGGCAAACGACGCGGCAGGCGCCGGATCGGTGAGATCGTCCGCGGGAACGTAAATCGCCTGAACCGAGGTGATCGAACCCTTGTTGGTCGAGGTGATGCGTTCCTGCAGATTGCCCATGTCGGTCGACAGCGTCGGCTGATAGCCCACCGCCGAAGGAATACGGCCCAGCAGAGCCGACACTTCCGAACCGGCCTGCGTGAAGCGGAAGATGTTGTCGACGAAGAACAGGACGTCCTGGCCTTCGACGTCGCGGAAATATTCCGCCATCGTCAGGCCCGAGAGCGCCACGCGGGCACGCGCGCCCGGGGGCTCGTTCATCTGGCCGAACACCAGCGCCACTTTGGAGCCCTCGGAGATCGCCTCGCCGGCCTCGTTCTTGGCGATGACGCCCGCGTCGAGGAATTCGTGATAGAGATCGTTACCCTCGCGGGTCCGCTCACCCACGCCGGCGAACACCGAGACGCCGCCATGGCCCTTGGCGATGTTGTTGATCAGTTCCTGGATCAGCACGGTCTTGCCGACGCCGGCACCGCCGAACAGGCCGATCTTTCCGCCGCGCGCATAGGGCGCGAGCAGGTCGATCACCTTGATCCCGGTGACGAGGATCGCCGCGTCGGTCGACTGGTCGACGAACAGCGGAGCCTCGGCGTGGATCGGCATGGTCATCTCGGCGCCGACCGGGCCGCGCTCGTCGATTGGCTCGCCGATGACGTTCATGATCCGGCCGAGCGTCTTGGGGCCGACGGGGACGCGGATCTGCGCGCCGGTGTTGATCACTTCCTGACCGCGGGTGAGCCCGTCGGTGCCATCCATAGCGATGGTGCGGACGGTGTTCTCGCCGAGGTGCTGGGCAACCTCGAGGACGAGCGTGATCTCGCCGTTGCGGGTTTCGAGCGCGGTCAGGATCGCGGGCAGTTCGCCTTCGAACTGCACGTCGACGACGGCGCCGATGACCTGGCTGATGACGCCGGTCGTGGTCTGGTTGAGTACGGGAGCGGTGGCCATGATCTGGATCCTGCCTTGGGGGTTGGGCGCCTTAAGCGGCGCACACGTTTTCGGGATCGGCGAGCGTCCATTGACCATCGCCGGGAGTAAGGGTCGCGTCGTTGCGACGATATTCGTCCTCGCCGAGGCCGTATTCGCAGAACACCTCGTCCGAACCGATACCGGCACGGCGGCAGATCGCGGTGCTGACCGGCTCCGCTTCGGGGCAGGCTTCGGCGTAGAGCTGCGTGAACAGTTCCTCGTTGGGGGCCGGCAGCGCCGCCACCGGTTCGGGCGTTGCGACCTGGGTCTGGGCGACTTCGGCGGCGGGCTCTTCGCCGCAAGCGGCCAGAGCGAACAGGGGAGCGATAAAGAAGACGAGCTTGTTCAAGAGATGGGCTTTCATAAGGATCAGAGCGCTTCGGCGCCGGCGATGATTTCGATCAGTTCGGTGGTGATCGCGGCCTGGCGGCTGCGGTTGTACTTGATGGTCAGGTCCTTGATGAGATCGCCGGCATTGCGCGTGGCATTGTCCATAGCGGTCATCGAGGCGCCCTGTTCCGAGGCTTCGCGCTCGAGCAAGGCTCCGAACAGCTGCGTCTTGACGTAACGCGGCAGCAGTTCCTCGAGGATTTCCTCCTCGCCCGGCTCGTATTCGACCACTGCCCCGGCGTCCTTGCTGTCACCCGAAACCTCGGGCGAGGGCACGGGGATCAGCTGGTCGACGGTCGGGTCCTGCGACAGCGCGCTGCGGAAGATCGGGTAGATCAGCTGCGCGATGTCGTATTCGCCCTTGTCGAAGCGGGCGATCAGATCGTCGGCGATCGCTTCGGCCTCGACGAAACCCGGGGTGCGCACTTCGCTGGTATCGAACTGCTTCTCGACCAGCTCGGCGAACTCGCGCTTGATCGGCGCACGGCCTTTCTTGCCGACGAGGTAGAACTGCACGTCCTTGCCCACCTTGATCAGCTCGCGCGCCCGGGCCTTGGCGGCCTTGACGATATTGGCGTTGAGACCGCCGCACAGGCCCTTGTCGGTGTTGACCACCACCAGCAGATAGCGCTGGCTCTCGCCGGTTCCGGCAAGGAGCCGGGGAGCGCTGTCGCCGCCGACCTTGCCCGCAAGCGAGGCCATGACGCCTGACAGGCGCTCGGCATAGGGGCGTGCCTGTTCGGCAGCCGCCTGCGCACGGCGCAGTTTGGCCGCCGCGACCATCTGCTTGGCCTTGGTGATCTTCTGGGTCGACTTGACCGAGTTGATACGGCCCTTGAGTTCTTTCAGGCTAGCCATTTCGGCTCCCTATCTGGTGTGCTCTCGGGCTCAGGCGAATTGCTTGGCGAAGGCGTCGAGCGCAGCCACGACCTTGGACTTGGTGTCGTCCTCGAATTTGCCGGTGGTGCGGATGGTGTCCAGCACTTCGCCGTGTTCGCTGCGCATGTGGCTGAGCATCGCGGCTTCGTATTCGTTCACCCGATCGACCGGGATCGCATCGAGGAAGCCGTTGGTGCCGGCGAAGATCGAGATGGTCTGCTCCTCGAACGGCATCGGCGAATATTGCGGCTGCTTGAGCAGCTCGGTCAGCCGCGCACCGCGGTTGAGCAGCTTCTGGGTCGAAGCGTCAAGATCCGAACCGAACTGCGCGAAGGCGGCCATCTCGCGGTATTGCGCGAGGTCGAGCTTCATCGAGCCCGAGACCTTCTTCATCGCCTTGGTCTGCGCGGCACCGCCGACGCGGCTCACCGACAGGCCGACGTTGATCGCCGGACGGATGCCCTGGTAGAACAATTCGGTCTCGAGGAAGATCTGGCCGTCGGTGATCGAAATCACGTTGGTCGGAATATAGGCCGAGACGTCGCCCGCCTGCGTTTCGATGATCGGCAGCGCGGTCAGCGAACCGCCGCCTTCCGACTTGTTCATCTTGGCCGCGCGCTCGAGCAAGCGGCTGTGCAGATAGAACACGTCGCCCGGATAGGCTTCGCGGCCCGGGGGGCGGCGCAGCAGCAGCGACATCTGGCGATAGGCCACGGCCTGCTTGGAAAGGTCGTCATAGACGATCACGGCGTGCATGCCGTTGTCGCGGAAGAACTCGCCCATCGCGCAGCCGGTGTAGGGTGCGAGATACTGCAGCGGAGCGGGCTCCGAAGCGGTGGCGGCGACGACGATGGTGTATTCCATCGCGCCGTTTTCCTCGAGGCTCTTGACGATCTGAGCGACGGTCGAGCGCTTCTGTCCGACCGCGACATAGATGCAATAGAGCTTCTTGTTCTCGTCGTCGCCCGCGTTGTTTTCCTTCTGGTTGATGAAGGTGTCGATCGCGACCGCGGACTTGCCGGTCTGGCGATCGCCAATGATCAGCTCGCGCTGGCCGCGGCCGACGGGGACGAGCGCGTCGATCGCCTTGAGGCCCGACTGGACCGGCTCGGAAACCGATTCGCGCGGGATGATGCCCGGTGCCTTCTTTTCCACCCGGCGACGCTCGGTCGCCACGATCGGGCCCTTGCCGTCGATCGGGTTGCCCAGGGCGTCGACCACGCGGCCGAGCAGGCCCTTGCCGACGGGAACGTCGACGATGGTCTGGGTGCGCTTGACGCTGTCGCCTTCCTTGATCTCGGTATCGGAACCGAAGATCACCGCGCCGACATTGTCGGCTTCGAGGTTGAGCGCCATGCCCTGAACGCCATTGGCGAATTCGATCATCTCGCCGGCCTGGACCTGGTCGAGACCGTGGATGCGGGCGATGCCGTCACCCACCGACAGTACGGTGCCGACTTCGCTGACTTCGGCTTCGGTGCCGAAATTGGCGATCTGGTCCTTGATGACCTTCGAAATTTCTGCGGCGCGGATATCCATGAGTAACGTCCTTTGATCAGGCCTTCATCGCCTGGGCGAGGGAATTGAGGCGGGTCCGGATCGAGCCGTCGATGCGCTTCGATCCGATGGTGACGACCAAACCGCCGAGCAATTCGGGATCGACGGTCGTGGAAAGCTTGACGGTGCGGCCCTCGCGAGCGGTGAGCCGTGAGCGGATCTGCTCGAGCTGCGCGTCGCTCAGCGCGTGGGCGCTGCTGACCTGCGCGGTGACTTCGCCACGCTGCGCGGCGGCGATGGCACGGAAGGCGCGGATCACCTTGGGCAATTGCGCCAGCCGGCGGTTATGCGCCAGCACACCGATGAAATTCTGCGTCAGCTCGGCAAGGCCGAGCACGGTCGCCACGCTCGTAAGCGCCTGGCCGGCCGCTTTGCGCGAAACCTTGGGGTTGGTGGTGAGCTGGGCCAGTTCGTCCGATTCGGCCAAAGCGGCCTCGAGCTTGTCGAGGTCCGATTCGACCGCGGTCACGGTGCCGTTCTCGCTCGCCAGGTCGAACAGGGCAGACGCATAGCGCCCTGCCAGGCTTGCCTGTATACCGGCGGAAATCTCCACGCGTTGTCGTCCTCTCGAGGTCCGGAAAATAACGATGCTGTCAGCCCGGCGTCGCAGGTGGACGAAAGCCACCCCGGCAAAGCTGTCGCGCGCCTAGCATCGGGTCTGGCGAAGCGCAAGCCGGGTGCCCTTCGACTTGGCAGCAAAATGCAGGCCAATCGCAATCCCGTTGCCGTTGGGTGGCCCATTGCCGGTGGGTTGCCCATTGCCGCTGGATTGCAGGTCGGATGCTGGACTCGGGCGTCGCCCGATGTAGGTTGCTCGCAGGCGCCGGAACGAGCGCCGGGAGAGATACGATGCAGATAACGCCACTTGCCCCGTCATGCGGGGTGGAAATAACCGGGGTCCAGCTGGCCGATGCCGCGGGTGCAACGCTCGAGGCGGTGCGGCAGGCGATCTACGCGCATGGCGTCGCGCTGCTACGCGGGCAGGTGCTTTCTCCCGAAGAGCATATCGCTTTCGCGCAGCGCTGGGGCGGGATCGATATCAACGATTACTTCCCGCTCACCGAGGAGCATCCCGAGATCGCGGTGGTGCGCAAGCGCGAGGACCAGCAGACCAATATCGGCGGCGGCTGGCACACCGATCATTCCTACGACCAAGTGCCGGCGATGGGCTCGATCCTGGTGGCGCGGGTGCTGCCCCCGGCGGGCGGCGACACGCTTTTTGCCCATATGGGCGCGGCCTATGATTCGCTGCCGGACGATCTGAAGGCCGAGATCGAAGGGCTCGAGGCCTTCCACACCGCGGATCATATCTATGCCTCCGACGGCGTCTATGCGCAGACCGATATGGGCGGCGATCTGCGCGGGCAGGGCATGACCACCGGTGCGACCCATCCGGTGGCGATCCGTCATCCGGTCACGGGGCGCAGGCTGCTCTATGTCAATCCGGCCTTCACGGTGAACATCGTCTGGCGGAGCCGTGCCGACAGCCGACCTCTGCTCGACCGGCTGTTCGCCGCAGCGATGGATCCCGCGCATCAGTGCCGGGTCGCCTGGGAGCCGGGCTCGGTCGCGATCTGGGACAACCGGACGAGCTGGCATTATGCCATGAACGACTATCAGGGCCATGCCCGCGAGATGCACCGCATCACGCTGAGCGGCGAGGCGCTCGCGGCCTAGTCGCCTTCCGCGACCTCGCAGGAATAGACCAGCCGTTCGTTGGGCTGGCTGGGCAGGTTGGAGACGACTTCGGTCTGCATATCGCCGAGCGAGGAGGCGGCGTCCTCGGCCTCGCAGGCGGGCGCCGCATATTTGCCGCGGGCCGCGCGCGCCGTGCTCATCGCCTCGCGCGAGAGGAGGTAGCGTTCGGTGCGGTAGATGCGGCGCGCCGGGTCGAAGCTGTTGACCGCGACCGCCTGTTCCTCGTTGGGCACGAACACTCGCGACCATGACCCGGCGGAGAGACCGTATTGTGTGCGGTCGTTGATGCAGCCCTCGGCGGTCCAGTCGAAACTCACCTCCTGCGCCTGCGCGCTGGTGACGCGGCTGCGCTGCGGGTCGAGCGTGCAGACATAGCTGGCGCCATCCGCCCGTGCGCCGGGAGCGAGGCTTTCGCCGGTCTCATCGGCCTCGCCGCCCATGGCGTTGCTAACGCGGCGATCGATCTCGTCGATTCCCGGACGGCTGAGATGGAGCATCAGTGCAACCACCACCGCGCCGATTCCCAGCGCCAGCACGATCCGGTTGCGGATCGGCCAGGTCACCGTGCCGAACTCGCTCTCGACCGGCTCGCGCTTCTCGAATGCCCACCAGATCAGCCCGGCGCCAAGCAGCAGCAGCAACACGCTCGCCAGCATGCGGTCGTCGCGTTCGTCGCGCACCTGCATCTCGGCTTCGAAGCGCGCGCGCTCGCGGCGGATGCGCTCTTCCTCGCTGCGGTGGTCGAGATCCGCACGCGCGACGCTCTGTTCGCGCTCCATCCGGGCGCGCTCCGCCGCATCGAGATCTTCGAGGCTGCGGCATTCGGTGTCGTTGATGCGCGCGGCTACGCCGTTGTCGCCCAGGAAGGCGCGCAATTCGCGGTTCGACACGGCGAAGAAGAATTCGGCATCCGACCCACCCGAATCGGCGCCGAAACTGTTCACCCCCAGCACCCGCCCGCAGCCATCGAGCAAGGGTCCGCCCGAATTGCCGCGCGCGATCGGCGCGGTGTGGAGCACGGTGTCGAAGCTTCGGCTCGGCCGCGTGCCCGCAAGAAAGCCGCGGCTTTTCACCGGTGGTTGGCTGCGGAAGATATCGCCGATGTCGAGCCCCTGCGCCTTGTCGACATTCATCGGATAGCCGACCGCATAGCTTTCGCCGCTGTCAGCGAGGGGCCCGCCTGCCAGCGTCAAGGGCGGCAGTCGCAGGTCGCCGGTGAGTTCGACCAGCGCCAGATCATTGCGCGAGGAGACCGCGACAGCCTTGCCATAGACCGCGCCCGCTCCGTCGGAGGGAACGATGCCGATCCGCAGGCTCTCATCGTTCATGGCGTCGCGGATGACATGGGCGTTGGTGACGATGTGCGTGGGGCTGACCGCAAAGCCGCTGCCGTGGCTGATCGGGTAGACCTGCTCGCCATCGCTGCCGAGGATCACCACGCGCACCACGCCGCGCGCCGCCGCATCGATATCGGCAGGTTCGGCGCGCGCCGGCGAGGGCCCGGCGAGCAGGCCGAGCAGCAGCGCACAAAGAGTAAGGAGACGTCCCATCCAGCGCGCTTCTATCGCGCCCGCGACATTGACCGCAAGCTTCGGGACGCCGCGATGGCGGATATAGTCTAACCCCGCTTGCATCGCGATACGAAGCGAAGGAGGATGAAGGGATGATTGTCGCTGCATCCGTCGAAGTCCCGGGCACCCCGGATCTGAGCGACGAGGACCGCTGGCGGATCGCGCTGGCGAAGGATCGCCGCTTCGACGGTACCTTCGTGACCGGGGTTCATTCGACCGGCATCTATTGCCGCCCGTCCTGCCCGGCGCGCGCGCCCAAGCGAGTCAACGTCCGCTTCTATGCCACCCCCGCCGAGGCGGAGGCGGCGGGTCTGCGCGCCTGCAAGCGTTGCGCGCCCGATCGCCAGAGCCAGGAAGAGGCCGCCGTCCGCGCTGCGGTGGATGCAATCCGGGCGGGTGAGAGCGCGACTCTGGCGCAACTGGCGCGGCTGACGGGCTATGCGCCCAGCCATTTCCAGCGGTTGTTCAAGCGCGCCATCGGGTTGTCGCCTGCATCCTATGCCCGCGCCCTGCGCACCGAGCGCGCCAAGGAGATGCTCGTCGGTGCCGAGCGGGTGAGCGATGCGATCTACGATTCAGGCTTCGCGGCGCCAAGCCGCTTCTATGCCGCGATGGAGGGACGGATGGGGATGACACCGAGCGACTGGCGCGGCGGAGGCAAGGGCCGCACCATCCACTGGAGCGTGGTCGCGACGACGCTGGGCTCGATGCTGGTCGCCGCGACCGAGACAGGCGTATGCTGCCTGTCTTTCGACGAAGGCGAGGCGGATCTGCGTCGCCGCTTCCCCGGTGCCACCCTCGTCGATGGCGGCGAAGACTTCCGGGGCTTGTTCGAGCAGGTCACCCGCGCGGTCGAACAACCGGGGCAGGGCGGAGCCATTCCGCTCGACGTCAAGGGCACGGCCTTCCAGCAGCGCGTCTGGCAGGCGCTGTGCGAAATTCCGGCGGGCGAAACCCGGAGCTACGGCCAGCTCGCAGCGGCGCTGGGCAATCCCGGTGCCAGCCGCGCGGTCGGCGGCGCCAATGGCGCGAACAACATCGCCGTGCTGATCCCCTGCCACCGCGTGATCGCCGCCGATGGGGGCTTGGGCGGCTACGCCTATGGCACCGCGATCAAGGAGGAACTGCTGCGGCGGGAGCGGCGGGAAGAGTGACCCCTATCTCGAGGTTTGACCGGCTCGTAACTCTTTGGTGACAAGCGGATAGCGCGCCGGTAGCGGGGGCTCGTGGACATCTCGATTACCCCCTATCTCGCCCATTATTCGGCCGCGAAGCAGGCGCTGGCCACGAATTTGGGCGCCACCGAGGACCTGCTGCATCTGCACGCCGGGCTAATCATCTTCTTTGCAGCGGCGCTGTTCCTGCGGCATCGTATGCGATCGCGGGTGCCGATTGCGCTGGTTTACGTCTTCGCCTTCGGCAACGAGGTGATCGACTTCTATTCGCCCGCCGGCGGCGCAACGCTGGCGGGCTCGGTGGCCGACATCCTCAACACCATCGTCTGGCCTACGTTGCTGTTCCTGCTCGCACGGCGACGCGGCAAGGCCGGGAAGCCCGACCGGACGCATTGAGCCGACCGGACGGGCTGGGGCGACCGCACCCTTCATCGCCTGAACGCCTCGGTTAGGCTGCCGCAAGCTTCCGCCGTGCAAAACGCTGCTCCCCGGAGTTCGCTCGATCACCCTAGGATGCGCGCTTCGCGGACATAGGCGAATTCGCCATCCCCTGACCACGCCTGTCCATCAGGGTAGCGCAGTTCCACGCCTGCCAGATCGGCCTCTTCGGCCAGCAGCATGTTCGCGCCCATCATCGTGTTGCCGAATTTTTCCGCGGCGTCGGCGGTCAGGATGAAGTGGGTGGTCACCCCGCAGCTTTCGCAGAACCGGACTTCGGCGGCGGGATCGGATTTGTCGGTCCGGCTGTAGCCTTTGGACGCGCCGGTCACGCTGGCTTCGGAGGGGTGGAAATACCCCCAGCGCGCGCCGGTCTTGCGGCACAGCGTGCAATTGCATTCGTGGATATAGTCGGGACGCTTGGCGAGTTGGACGCGGAGCTGGCCGCAGAGGCAGGTGAGTTCGATCATCGCCGCCCGTTACCGCTGAATACGTGCCGGCGAAAGCGGTTCGCGTTCACTCCTCGCGAGCCCAGCCCTGCTTTGCCGGCACCAGCGTCTCGAGAAACGCCTCCGCGCTGTCGAGATATTCGCGCTGGCGCTCTTCGCCCATCCGGTCCCAGTTTGCGTAAATCCGTCCGACGCGGTGGTTGCTCTCCAGCCGGTCGCGGTGATTGTGCATGAAATGCCAGTAGAGCGGGTTGAACGGGCAGGCCCCTTCGCCGGTCTTCTTGCTCGGCGAATAACGGCATTTGCGGCAATAGTCGGACATGGTGTTGATGTAATTGCCGCTCGCCGCATACGGCTTGCTCGCCAGTTTCCCGCCATCGGCGTACAGAATCATCGCCGCGACATTGGGCAGTTCGACCCATTCATAGGCATCGGCATAGACCACCAGATACCAGTCCTCGACTGCCTGCGGATCGATCCCCGCGATCAGCGCGAAATTGCCCAGCACCATCAGCCGCTGGATATGATGCGCATGCGCGTTGTCGCGGGTCGAGCGGATGCAATCGGCGAGGCAGCGCATGTCGGTCTCGCCGGTCCAATAGAATTCGGGCAGCGGGCGTTTCGCCTCGAGCGCATTGACCTCCGCCAGCCCGGGCATGAACTGCCAGTAGAAACCGCGGACATATTCGCGCCAGCCGATGATCTGGCGGATGAAACCCTCGACCGAATTGATCGGTGCCTCGCCCGCTTCGTAGAGCGCCTCGGCGCGGCGGCACAGGTCGAGCGGGTCGAGCAGGCCGAGGTTGAGGCTGGTCGAGAGCATCGAGTGAAAAAGGTCGTCCTGCCCGTGGACCATCGCATCCTGATAGGGGCCGAACCGCGCCAGCCGTTCGCCGAAGAACGCGTCCGCTGCCTCCTCGGCCTGCTCGCGGGTCACCGGCCAGCCGAAATTGTCGAGGCTGCCGAAATGTCCGCCGAAGCGTTTCTCGACCAGCGCGATGACCTCGCTGGTGATCGCATCGGGGGGGAAGGTGGGACGCGGGGGAGGGTCCATATCCTCGCCGGGGCTTTCGCGGTTGAGCTTGTCGTAATTCCACTCGCCGCCCACCGGCTTGCCATCCTCGGTCATCAACAGCCCGGTTTTGCGGCGCATGTCGTGGTAGAAATTCTCCATCCGCAAAGTAGCGCGGTCCTGCGCCCAGTCGCGAAAGTCAGTTAGCGGGCAGAGGAAGCGATCGTCTTCCAGGATTTCGACTTCGCAGGCGAATTTCCCGGGCCATTGCTCGATCGCCTGCTGGACTCGCCATTCGCCCGAGTGGGTAACATGGATGGCGCGCGGATCGTGTCGCTCGATCGCGCGCGCAAGTTCGCCGGTGAAGCTGCCGGAATTGTCGGGATCGTTGAGCCGGATGTAATCGACGCTCCAGCCGGCGTCTTCCAGTTCGCCCGCGAAATGGCGCATGGCTGAAAAGATCAACGCAATCTTCTGCTTATGGTGGCGCACATAAGTGGCTTCGTCCCACACCTCCATGATCAGGATGACGTTGTCATCCTTGGCGCGCCCGCGCAGCGATGCGAGTTTGCGCGTCAGCTGGTCGCCGAGGATGGGAACGAGGACGGGTCGGTTGGCAGGGTCGGGCATCGCCGCGGCAATGCCCGACCCTGTGCAAATTTCCTAGAGCTTGGCGATCTCGGCCTTGGCGGCGGCGAACCCTTCTTCGATTGCTTCGGGGCCGAAGCCGGTCTTCTCGATCCGGACGAAGTCGACATCGTCCAAGCCGATGAAGCCGAAAAAGGTCGAGAGCAGGCTCTCCTGATTTTCGGCCATCTGATCGTTCGAATAGGTGCCGCCACGCGCCGAAGCGACCACCACCTTGCGCCCGCCGGCGAGGCCTTCGGGACCGGCTTCGGAATAGCGGAAGGTGACGCCGGGCACGCCGAGCCGGTCGAGCCAGGCCTTGAGCTGGCTGGGGATCGAGAAATTGTACATCGGCGCGCCGACGATCACGACATCGGAGGCGAGGAATTCGTCGAGCACCGCGCGCTGGTCGGGATAGGCGGCGGCGACCGCTTCCTCATGCGTGTCGGGCGCGGTGCGGATCGCCTTGGTGGTGATCGGGTCGATATGCGGCAGCGGATCTGCGACCAGATCGCGCTCGATCACCTTCGCGTCGGGGTGCTTTTCCCGGAAATGCCGGGTCAGTTCCTCGGTCAGCCGGCGGCTTACCGATTGTTCGCCGGTGGTGGCGCTGTCGATACGAAGGATTTGCATTGAGGGTCTCCATGATTGCTGCGATAGTTACTGTCGATAACCTGGAGGCTATATGGAAACCGCTACCCCAATTGCGCAAGAAGGCACTGCGATGTCCGCTAGGGACAGCGGTGTAACCCTTGCAGTCCACGATGCGCCGCAATGCACCGCGGTCAACGCCATCCTCGCGCGCGTCGGCGACAAATGGTCGGTCCGCGTGGTGATGAGCCTGGCCGAGGGTTCGCAGCGCTTCAACGAATTGCGTCGCGGCATCCCGGGTATCTCGCAGCGGATGCTGACCCGCACCCTGCGCGGCCTCGAACGCGACGGGCTGGTGAAGCGGACGGTGACGCCATCGGTCCCGCCGCGGGTCGATTACGAACTCACCGCGCTCGGAGTCTCGCTATGCGGGCCGGTTGCGCGGCTTGGAAACTGGGCGATCGCCAATATCGGCGCGGTCCAGAGCGCGCGGGCCGAGTTCGACCTCAAAGCGGATCACACGAAGCTGTAGGGGTCGATATCCACATTCACCCGCACCCCGGCGGTGTGATGGAGCGCGCCGAGCCAGCGGCGCAGGATCGCCTGGAGTTCGACGCTGCGTTTCGCGTTGATCAGCAGCCGGTAGCGATAACGCCCGCGCAGCAGCGACAAGGGCGCGGGGGCGGGGCCGTAGATCGCCATGTCATAATGGCGCGGGCGCGCGGCGCCGATGCGGTTGGCGGCCTCGCGCGCCTCGTCTTCTTCCTCGCTCGACACGATGATCGCGGCCCAGCGACCGAAGGGCGGGGCGCCCGCCATCCGCCGCGCCTCGGTTTCGGCGGCGTAGAAACCGTCGCGATCGCCCGAGGCCAGCGCGGCGATCACCGGCGCCTCGGGATGGCGGGTCTGGATCAGTACCTGGCCCGGCTTGCTGGCGCGGCCTGCGCGCCCCGCGACCTGCGCGACCTGCTGGTAGGTCCGCTCCGCCGCGCGCAGATCGCCACCCTCGAGCCCGAGATCGGCATCGACCACGCCCACCAGCGTCAGTTCGGGGAAATGGAACCCCTTGGTTACCAATTGGGTGCCGACGATCACGTCGATCGCGCCCGCCTCGACCTGTGCCACGAATTGCGCCGCGCGGCCCGGCGAGTTGAGGGTATCCGAGGTAGCGACGAACACCCGTGCCTCGGGCAGCCGCTCGGCGACCTCGTCGGCGATCCGCTCGACCCCTGGGCCGCAGGCGACGAGGCAGTCGGGCTCGCCGCATTCAGGACAGGTCGCGGGCGGCGCGGTTTCGTGGCCGCAATGGTGGCAGGCGAGCCGGCTGCTGAAGCGGTGCTCGACCAGCCAGGCGCTGCAATTGGGGCACTGGAACCGGAACCCGCAATTGCGGCACAGCGTCAGCGGTGCATAGCCGCGACGGTTGAGGAAAAGCAGCGACTGTTCGCCGCGTTCCAGCCGTTCCGCGATCGCCGCGATCAGCGGTTCGGCGAGCCAGGCGCCGCGGCCCGGCTTTTCCTGCGTCAGATCGATGGTTGCGATGCTGGGCATTTGCGCCCCGCCGAAGCGGCGCGGCAGTTCGACGCGGGTGTAGGTTCCGTTCTCGGCCATCGCGAGGCTTTCGAGCGCGGGAGTAGCACTCGCCAGCACCACCGGAATATGCTCGAAATGGCCGCGCATCACCGCGACATCGCGCGCGTTGTAGCGCACGCCATCGTCCTGCTTGAAGCTGACCTCGTGGGCCTCGTCGACCACCACCAGCCCGAGCTTGGCATAGGGCAGGAACAGCGCCGAGCGCGCGCCGACCACCACTTGCGCGCCGCCCTCGGCGATCGCGCGCCAGGCGCGGCGCCGCTCGGTCGATTTGAGCGCCGAATGCCACAGCACCGGCGCCGCGCCGAAACGCTCCTCGAACCGGGTCAGGAAAGCCTCGGTCAGCGCGATCTCGGGCAACAGCACCAGCACCTGCCGCCCAAGCCGCAGCGCCTCGGCGATCGGTTCGAAATAGGTCTCGGTCTTGCCCGAGCCGGTGACCCCATCGAGAAGGAAGGGAGCGAATTTTTCCGCCCGCACCGCATCGGTAAAAATATCCGCCGCTGCCTGCTGTTCGGCACTGAGATCGGGCTGCGCATGATCGGGTTCGGCGCGCGGGTAGGGGCGGTCGCAATCGACCTCCACCGGCTCGAGCACCCCGTGGTTGACCAGCCCGCGCAGCACCGCTTCGGACACGCCGGCAATCCCCGCCAGCTCGCGCACCGTCGCCTGCTCGCCGTCGAGCGCCTCGATCGCCGCCTCGCGCTGCGCGGTCATCCGCTCGGGCATCCAGCCCGACAGGCGGTATTCGGTCATGGTGGCGGGCCCGCGCAACGCGCCGTCCGAGGACAATGCCATCCGCGCCACGCTGGCGAGTGGGGCGCAGTAATAATCCGCGGTCCATTCGATCAGCCGCCGCAGGGCTGCGGACAGTGGCGGGATCGGCATTGCGGCCCGCAGCGGGCGCAGCTTCTCCGCCGCAACATCGGTCCAGGGGAGCCGGTCGGCCTCCCACACGATCCCGATGACGGTGCGCGGGCCCAGCGGACACTCGACCACCTGGCCGGGTTCGGCCACCATCCCCTCGGGCACGCGGTAGTCGAGCGGGCCGAGCGCGGCATTGAGGACGAGGCAGCGGACGCGGTTCATGTAAGGGTGCATATGGGCGGCAGCCCGCGCCCGCGACAAGGGCGCGCCACAAGAGGACGCATGATATGACCGATATTCTCGTCGCCCCGACCGCCCGCCGCGCCTTCATAGGCCGGGCCTTCGGAAGTCTCGCCGCCGGTACCGCGTTGCTCGCGCTGCCCGGGTGCCAGAGTATGGGCGGCTACGGTCTGGTCGATGCGGTCCAGCGGATGCTGTTCCTGTCGAGCGAGCGCGCCTTTGCGCGGATGCTGCAGGGCAATGGCTATTGGGACAGCCAGGTGGCGCAGCTCGGGCTTGGCAATCTGCTGGGCACCCGCGGCGATGTGCTGAGCCGGATCCTCACTTCGGCGCTGTTCAAGGGCCGGATCGAGAGCGCCTTTGCCGATGTCGCCTATCGCGGTGCCCAGCGCGCCGCGCCGCTGGTGACCGATGCGGTGCGGGTGATCGGGTTCCAGAACGCGGTCGATCTCGTCCGCGGCGGGCCGAGCGCGGCGACCGGTTTCCTGCGTGGGCAGATGGGCTCGCGGCTGGTCGAGGCGATGGTCCCCGAGCTCGGCACCGCGATGCGGGTCGCGCAGGACCCGCTGGTCGGCGAATTGATCGCAGGGCTTTCGGGGGTCGATGTCGGCGCGCTCGCGGGCCGCGTCGCAACCGGTGTCGACGACATCATATGGGGCGAGATCGCGCGCGAGGAAGCCGCGATCCGCGCCGATCCGCGCGCCACCCGCGATCCGCTGATCATCGGCGTGTTCGGCACCGCGGCAGCCTTCTAGCCGCCCCCTAGCCCCAACCTCCGTCCCTCGCTAAGGCTCTCGGGGACTCGCAACCCCCGGAGCGCACAAGCATGAAATTCTTCGCCGACACCGCCGAGATCGACGCGATCGAGGAACTGGCCGAAACCGGCCTGCTCGACGGGGTGACCACCAACCCCTCGCTGATTGCAAAATCGGGGCGGGACTTTCTCGAGGTGACCAAGCAGATCTGCGCCATCGTCGATGGGCCGGTCAGCGCCGAGGTGGTCGCGCTCGATCACGCGACGATGATGAAAGAGGCCGAGATTCTGCGCAAAATCGCGGACAATGTCTGCATCAAGGTGCCGCTGACGATCGACGGGCTCAAGACCTGCCGCAAGCTCACCGAAGACGGCACCATGGTCAATGTGACGCTGTGCTTCTCGGCCAATCAGGCGCTGCTTGCGGCCAAGGCGGGGGCGACCTTCGTTTCGCCCTTCGTCGGGCGGCACGATGACAACGGCGCCAACGGCATGGAGCTGATCCGAGATATCCGCACCATCTACGACAATTACGCCTTCGACACCGAGATCCTGGTCGCCAGCGTGCGCCACGCCACCCATGTGCTCGAAAGCGCGCTGATCGGCGCCGATGTCGCCACCATGCCGCCCAAGGTGATCATGGCGCTGGCGCAGCATGTCCTAACCGACAAGGGCATCGAGGGCTTCCTTGCCGATTGGAAGACCACCGGCCAGACCATCGGCTGATGCACCAGAGATCGCTTAGCGAATGACCGACCAGACCCCCCTCGACCGTTTCAAGCAGGCGCTGACCGGCACCGCGCGGGCCCTGGCGCGCGAGGAGGAGGTCGAGGTCGCCTGGAGCGCGGACAACCCCTCGTCCTCGGGCAAGAATTTCCGCGTGCCGCTGCCGGGGCGCAATGTCCCCCCCGACCAGGCGCGCGAGGCACGCGGTTTCGCCGACAGTTTCGCGCTCAAGCTGCGCCACCATAACGAGCGCGTCCACGAGAAATCCGCGCCGCCCGAGCCGATCGCGCGCGCCTGCTACGACGCGGTCGAGCAGGTCCGCTACGAGGCGCTGGGGACCACCAATTACGCCGGCATCCGCGCCAATCTCGATGCGGCGGTGGAACTGCGAACCGCATCCGATCCGATCATCCGTGCCGACAGCGCGGAAGACGTCCCGCTGCCCACCGCGCTGTCGCTGATGCTGCGCGAGGCACTCACCGGCGAGGCGATTCCCGAGCGTGCGCGCAAGGGCGTGGACATGGTCCGCGAGCATATCGAGGCCAAGGCCGGCGGCGATATGGCGGCGCTGGCAGACAGCCTCGACGATCAGGCATCGTTCCAGCGGCTCGCGCTCGATATGCTGCGCCATCTCGATCTCACCCTGCCGCAGGACGCGCCCGACGAGGGCGGCGAGGATGGCGACGAGGAAGATGGCGAAACCCCCGACGACGAGGACGGCGCCGACGAGCAGGACGAGGGCGACGCCGAGCCGCAGGCCACCGAAATGGCCAGCGAAATGGCCGAGGGCGACGCCGATGGCGAAGCCGAGGACGACGGCGAGCGCGAACAGGAAATGGGCGAGGGCGACCCGTCCGATGAGGGCGAGGAAGGCATGCAGCCGGTCCGCCCCAACCGCCCCTGGACCGACGAACCGCTCGATTTCAATTACCAGCCCTACACCGAAGCCTTCGACGAGGTGATCGAGGCCAGCGAGCTGTGCGACCGCGAGGAATTGGAGCGGCTGCGGACCTATCTCGACAGCCAGCTCGCCGGGCTGCAGGGCATCGTCACCCGGCTTGCCAACCGGCTGCAGCGGCGGCTGATGGCGCAGCAGAACCGCAGCTGGGATTTCGACCAGGAAGAAGGCATGCTCGACGCCGCGCGCCTCACCCGCGTGGTGGTCAGCCCCGGCCATGCGCTCTCCTACAAGATGGAGCGCGATACCGAGTTCAAGGACACGGTGGTCACCTTGCTGATCGACAATTCGGGCTCGATGCGCGGGCGGCCGATCTCGATCGCGGCGATCAGCGCCGACATTATGGCGCGCACGCTGGAGCGTTGCGGGGTCAAGACCGAGATCCTCGGCTTCACCACCCGTGCGTGGAAGGGCGGGCAGAGCCGCGAGGCCTGGCTCGCCGATGGCCGTCCCGCCGAACCGGGCCGGCTCAACGATTTGCGCCACATTATCTACAAGCAGGCCGACGAGCCGTGGCGCCGCGCCCGTCGTAATCTCGGGCTGATGATGCGCGAAGGCCTGCTCAAGGAGAAC
Source organism: Erythrobacter sp. QSSC1-22B (assembly GCF_001678665.1). Classification (GTDB taxonomy): domain Bacteria; phylum Pseudomonadota; class Alphaproteobacteria; order Sphingomonadales; family Sphingomonadaceae; genus Qipengyuania. The sequence continues at coordinate 694,452 of NZ_LZRP01000001.1, read as the reverse complement.
ATCGACGGCGAAGCGCTGCTGTGGGCGCATAACCGGCTGCTCGCCCGCGCCGAGGATCGCCGCATATTGATGGTCATCTCCGATGGCGCGCCGGTCGACGACAGCACGCTGTCGGTTAACCAGGCGGGCTATCTCGAAAGCCATCTGCGAAAAATGATCGGTTGGATCGAGAAACAGTCGCCGGTCCAGCTCGTCGCGATCGGGATCGGTCACGATGTCACCCGCTACTACAAGCGCGCGGTCACAATCATGGATGTCGAACAGCTCGGCGGGACGATCATCGAACAGCTCGCGGGGCTGTTCGAGGACGAATAACTCTTCGCAGGGGCAGGGGGAAATTCGATGCAAGTTACAGAGGCCGTCCAGACGCGCCGCTCGGTGCGCGCCTTTACCGATCAAAAGGTCGACCGCGACCTGCTGACCGGGATTCTCGAACAGGCGCAGCGTTCGCCCTCGGGCGGCAACGTCCAGCCGTGGAATTCGATTCTGCTGACCGGCGAGCCGATGCAGGCGCTGTTCGACCGGGTCGCGCTGGAGTTTCCCAAGGGACGCGCGGCGCTGCAGCCCGAATACGACATCTACCCAAAGGGGCTTGATGGCGCCTATGAGCAGCGCCGCTTCGGGGTGGGCGAAGACATGTACGCCGCGCTCGGGATCGCGCGCGAGGACAAGGCCAAGCGGCTGATGTGGTTCGCGCAGAATTTCCGTGCGTTCGGCGCTCCGGTGCTGATGCTGGTCCACACACCCAAATACATGGGCCCGCCGCAATGGTCGGATATCGGCATGTGGCTGCAGACACTGATGCTGCTGCTGCGCGAGGCGGGGCTCGATTCCTGCGCGCAGGAGGCCTGGGCTGCCTATTCGCCTCAGGTCCGCGAACTAGTCGATATCCCCGCGGATCACACCTTCTTCTGCGGCATGGCGATCGGCTATCGCGATCCGCAGGCGCCGGTGAACGCGTTCGAGGTCCAGCGTGCTCCGCTTGAGGAGAGCACGCGCTGGGAGGGGTGGTGCTAGCGCGAGTCCCCAAGCTTGTCGAAGAGCGCGCGCCCACCTATGCGGCGCGCATGACCGCACCAAAGCTCACGCTCTTCAACTCGCTCACCCGGGCGCTCGAACCCTTCGTTCCCGTCCATGACGGAGAGGCGCGGGTCTATAGCTGCGGGCCGACGGTCTACAATTATCCGCACATCGGCAATATGCGCGCCTATGTCTTTGCCGACACGCTAGGGCGGGCGCTCGAATGGCAGGGCTACAAGCTCACCCATGTCATCAACATCACCGATGTCGGCCATCTCACCGATGATGGCGATGCGGGCGAGGACAAGCTGGAACTCGCCGCAGCCAAGTCCGAGCAATCGATCTGGGACATCGCGCGCCACTACACCGATGCCTTCAAATCCGACGTACGGGCGCTCAACATCCGCGAGCCGTCGCAATGGTCGGTGGCGACCGATTACATCGACCCGATGATCGAGTTCGCGAACGGCATCGCCGAGAAGCATTGCTACGAGCTCGACTCCGGGCTCTATTTCGATGTCTCGACCGTCAAGGATTACGGCCGCCTCGCGCGCGCGATGACCGAGGAGGGTGCCGAAGAATCGAGGGGCCGCATCGACACAGTCGCGGGCAAGCGCAACGCTGCCGATTTCGCGATCTGGCGCAAGACCCCGGCAGGCGAGACCCGCCAGATGGAATGGGATTCGCCCTGGGGCAAGGGCGCACCCGGCTGGCATCTGGAATGCTCGGTGATGGGCGAAAAGCTGCTCGGCTTCCCCTTCGACATCCACACCGGCGGGATCGACCACCGCGAGATCCACCACCCCAACGAAATCGCGCAGAACCAGGCCTTCTGCGGCTGCGGCGGGCTCGACGAGCCTGCGCATTCGGGCGCGCGGATCTGGATGCACAACAATTTCCTCATCGCCAGAAAAGACGAGGGCAGCAGTGGCAAGATGAGCAAATCATCGGGTGAATTCCTGCGGCTGCAATTGCTGATCGACCGCGGCTATCACCCGCTCGCCTACCGAATTATGTGCCTTCAGGCGCATTACCGCAGCGAGCTGGAGTTCAGCTGGGAAGGGCTCGGCGCGGCGCTGACGCGGCTCAAGCGGCTGGTGATGCAGATGGACAAGCTCAAGGCCGAACTCGCCGCCGGCAAGCAGCCCGAGGGCAGCTTCCCGCTGAGCGCGCAGGAGCGGGCGATGTTCGACGAAGCGATTGGTGCCGACTTGAACACCGCGGTGGTGCTGACTCAGCTCGAAAGCCTGCTCGGTGCCAAGAAGACTCCCGCCGCCAAGCGCATCCAGGGGGTGCGGATTGCCGACCAATTGCTCGGGCTCGACCTGCTGAGCCTGACTCGCGAGGATCTGCGGCTCAACCCGGTGGCGGCCGAAATCGACGAGGCGGGCATCGCCGCGCTGATCGCCCGCCGCCAGCAGTCGCGCGCCGACAAGGATTTCTCCGCCTCCGACGCCATCCGCGACGAACTCGCCGCCAAGCGGGTCGAGGTCATGGACGGCGACCCGCTCGGCTGGGAGTGGAAGCTGGACTGAGTTGCGGTTAGGGTCGCGGGGCAACAGGAGCCCTGCATGACCACAGCCGTACTTTCCGCCATGATCCGTCCGCTGGTCGAGCCGCGTCTGCCCGACTGGGTCGAGCCGCACTGGTTCGCGACGCAGGAAGAGGCGCTCGAGCTGGCGCCTCGGGCCGAGATCGGCTGGTTCGATTTCACCCAGCACGCGCCGATGATCGCCACCGTCGAGGCAGCCACGAATCTCAAATGGCTCAACTCGATCTACGCTGGGCTCGATTTCCTGCCTCTCGACCTGCTGGCGCAGCGCGGGACGGTGGTGACCAATGGTGCAGGCATCAACGCGCTGACGATCGCCGAATATGTCGTCATGCTGATGCTGGCGCATGCCAAGGGCTATGCCGAGGTCGTGCGCGCGATGGACCGGCACGAATGGCTGCTCGACAGCCCCGGCAAGCGCGAGCTGGCGGGCGAGCGGGTGCTGCTGCTCGGCATGGGGGCAATCGGCGCGCTGGTGAAGACCCGGCTCGAGGCCTTCGCCATGGAGGTCGTGCCGGTGCGCCGCTCGGGTGCCGACGGGGCGCTGAAACCCGATGAATGGCGCGCGCGGCTGGGCGAGTTCGACTGGGTGGTGCTCGCGGTCCCCTCGACCCCAGAAACCCGCCACATGATCGGGTCCGAGGAACTGGCGGCGATGAAATCGACCGCGGTGCTGGTCAATGTGGCGCGCGGCGATGTGGTCGACCAGCCCGCGCTGATCGAGGCGCTGCGCAGCAAATCGATCGAGGGAGCGCTGCTCGATGTCACCGAGCCCGAGCCGCTGCCCGAAGAACACCCGCTGTGGGAGCTGGAGAACGCGCAGATCACCATGCATCTCTCGGGCCGCGCGCAGACGAAGATGTTCCAGCGCAGCGCGGACCGCTTCATCGCCAATCTCGAGCGCTGGAAACAGGGCGAACCGGTCGAACCGCAACTCGATCTCGAACTGGGATACTGAGCGCCGGGATCGCGAGAGCGGCCGGCGGAACGGCGGCGGGGTCCGCCGGGTTGGTGTAGCAAAGAAGGAACCCGCGCATGCCCAAGCTCAAGGATACCTACCCGCTCTATCTCAACAACAAGCCCGAGCAGCCCAACACCGATCTCGCGGTGACCGATAAATACAGCGGCGAGATCGCCTTTCGCACCGCGCTGGCCTCGCCCGAAATCATCGATGCCGCGATCGCCGGTGCGGCCCGCGCGGCGGAGCCGATGGCGCGGCTGGCGAGCTACCAGCGCAAGGCCGTGCTCGACCATTGCGTCGCGCGGTTCGCGGAACGCCGCGAGGAGCTGGCCTATGCGCTCTGCGTCGAGGCGGGCAAGCCGATCAAGGATTCCGAGGGCGAGGTCGAGCGGCTGATCGATACCTTCCGGATCGCCGCCGAGGAATCGGTGCGGCTGGGCGGCGAGGTGATGCCGCTCGATATTTCGGAGCGCACGGCCGGCTACCAGGCGATCTGGAAGCGCGTGCCCGTGGGGCCGTGCAGCTTCATCAGTCCGTTCAACTTCCCGCTCAATCTCGCCGCGCACAAGATCGCACCGGCGCTCGCGGTGGGTTGCCCCTTCGTGCTCAAGCCCGCCAGCAAGACCCCGCTGGGCGCGCTGATCATCGGCGAGGTGCTGGCCGAAACCGATCTGCCCGAGGGTGCTTTCTCGATCCTGCCCGCCAGCCGTGACGGCGCCGATCTGTTCACCACCGACGAACGGCTCAAGCTGTTGTCCTTCACCGGCTCGGGCGAGGTCGGTTGGGATTTGAAGGCGCGCGCGGGCAAGAAGAAGGTCGTGCTCGAACTGGGCGGCAACGCCGCGGTGGTGATCGACGAGGATGCCGATCTGGAAGATGCGGTCGACCGGGTGATCACCGGCGCCTTCTACCAGTCGGGCCAGAGCTGCATCAGCGTCCAGCGGATCCTGATCCATGCAAAGGTCTACGATCGCTTTCGCGACATGCTGGTCGAGCGCGCCAGGGGGCTTGTTGCTGGCGACCCCAAGGACCGCGACACCTTCATCGGACCGATGATCGACGATGGCGAGGCCGAGCGGCTCAAGGGCTGGATCGACGAGGCAGTGGACGGCGGCGCGAGGCTGCTGTGCGGCGGTGGGCGCGACGGACGGATGCTCGAGGCGACGCTGCTCGAGGATGTCGATACCAAGGCCAAGGTGGTCAACGAGGAAGCCTTCGGCCCGGTGGCGGTGCTGATGAAGTTCGAGAGCTTCGATGCGGCGATCGAGGAGGTCAACCGCAGCGAGTTCGGGCTGCAGGCGGGGATATTCACCCGCGACCTGTTCAAGGTGCTCGACGCCTGGGACCGGATCGATTGCGGCGGGATCTGCATCAACGAGATCCCCAGCTTCCGCGTCGATTCGATGCCCTATGGCGGGGTCAAGAACTCGGGGCTGGGGCGCGAGGGCGTGCGCTTCGCGATGGAGGACATGACCGAGATCCGCAGCCTGGTGATTCGCCGCAACTGAGGCTGTGAGGGGGCGAGAGAGGCCGGAGAGTGCGGCGCTGCTCACGCCTCCTCCAGCAGCAGCAATTCGCAGCCCACCACCAGCTGCGGCTCGGGCAGCAGGCGGTGCTCGACCTCGCTCACCGTGGCATCGGCGACCAGCTGACCGGGAATCGCGAATTCGTGCTCGGGCAGCGCCGCGACGAAGCGCTCGCCCGCCGCCACCGCTTCGGCTCCCGCGAAGCGCAGCGAGAGCGCGTGGCGGGTGCCCGCGAAGGTGATGCTGGCCCAGGCCTTCTCGCGATGAACCAGCATTTCGCCGCGCTGTTCGGCGAGCGCCAGCAGCGCCGCGCGCAGCCGCTCGGTGGTCGAACGCCGCACGAGCCTGGGCGGGTGGAGCGCGGCAAGATCACTCGCCATGAACGGCCTCCTTCCCGGCGCGATAGCCGTCCATGAACGACAGCACCCGTGCCGCCATGAAGCCGCGCGGCTCGCGCCCCATCCGCAGGTCGAGTACGAATCGCGGGTCGCTCGCCGCCAGCCGCCCGAATTTGGTGGCGGGCATTTCCTGCTCGCGGAGAAATTTTTCGACGGATCGGATCAGCATGGCACTCCCTCACGGCTTGGCGATTCGCACGCCTCGTTCGTGATTTGTTCCAGCCGAAATCCAACTTGTCTAGGAAAAATCCTATGGTATAGGGAATATCGTTGTCGGAGTTCGACATGCACCGAGGAAAGCCGTTGGTTGAAAATCATGATGACGCCGCGCCGGAGCGCGCCCGACTGCTCGAACTGGCGCAGGCCAGCCGCGCCAGCCTGGCCTCGCTGTCGGCGATGTTGGGGCGCAACCCCAGCTACCTCCAGCAATACGTCCGCAAGGGTTCACCCCGCCGGCTCGAGGAGAACGACCGCCAGCGGTTGGCCGAATTCTTCGGGGTTTCGGAGGGCGAGCTGGGCGCACCCGCTCTCAGCTCAAGGCGAAGCTCGGCCGAGGAATTCCTCGCCGTCCCGCGGCTCCCGCTCGATGCCTCGGCGGGGCCGGGGGCGGTCGGGTCGGAGGAAATTTCCTTCGACAGCTTCCGCTTCTCGCGCCGCTGGCTGCGCGAGATGGGGCTCGAGGGCGCCGATCTTTCGGCGATCCGGGTCGAGGGCGATTCGATGGAACCGGTGCTGCGCAGCGGCGACGAGATATTTGTCGATCGCAACAAGCGCGCCGGCGAGGGTATCCATGTCGTCCGCATCGGCGACGCGCTTCACGTCAAGCAGGTCCAGGCCAGCGGGCCCGAGCTGATCCGGCTGGTCAGCGCCAACGAGGCCTACGCGCCGATCGAACTGGCGCGCGAGGAGGTCGAGATCATCGGCCGCGTGGTGTGGAAGGGCGGAAGGGTTTGAGCGCGCTGCGGGCTTTGGCGGGCCCGCCTCGCTGGAACGATCCCGCCAAACCCTCGTAATATAGCTATTCGAACTCGCGGGTGGGCGCGCGAGTTCGAATAGCCAAAGGACTGTCGCCATGAAGTTTTTCTCCCTTCCCGCCGCTCTCCCCGCCTTCGCGGCAGCCACCGTCATGCTTGGCGGATGCACCGCCTATGGATCGGACCCGCTTGGCGGGGTCTTCGGCGGTGATCCCTATCGCGACGGTGAGTATCGCGATGGCCGTTATGGCGCTGATCCCCGGAGCGATCGCTACGGGACCGGCTACAGCAATGATTTCGAGCGCGATGCCTTCAACGCCTGCGGACAGCAGGCCACACGCTACGGCCGGGTTGCGATCGATCGAGTCGACCAGGTGAGGCGGGATTCGGTCCGCGTGGTCGGACGGACCGATTCGCGCGACCGTCGCACCGACGAATTCACCTGCACTTTCCGCAGCGACGGCCGGGTGGTCGACTTCCGCGTTTACTGATCGGCCGCGAGCCGGCTACGAGCAGCAGCGGGCGGGGCGCGAGATGGCGTCCGGATGGACCCGTTGCAAAGCACGCGCGGCTTGGCCATCTGTTGCTCATGACCGAAATTTCCAGCCAGCCGCCGACCACACCCCCGATGAAAGCCGGTATCGTCCCGGTCACGCCCTTGCAGCAGAACTGCTCGCTGATCTGGTGCACCGCGACCAACAAGGCCGCTCTGATCGACCCCGGCGGCGATCTCGACAAGCTGCGCGCGGCGGTGAAACAGACCGGGGTGGAACTGGAAAAGATCCTCATCACCCACGGCCACCTCGACCATTGCGGCGAAGCGGGGATCCTCGCCAAGGAGCTCGGCCTGCCGATCGAGGGTCCGCACGAGGCCGACCGTTTCTGGATCGACCGGCTGGGCGAGGACGGCAAGAAATACGGCGTCAACGGCCAGGTGTTCGAGCCCGACCGCTGGCTGGTCGATGGCGACACGGTAACCGTCGGCGAGCTGGTACTCGAGGTCTTCCACTGCCCCGGCCACACGCCGGGCCACGTCGTGTTCTTTCACCGCCCGAGCAAGTTCGCGGTGGTCGGCGATGTGCTGTTTCAGGGGAGCATCGGGCGGACCGATTTCCCGATGGGCAATCACCAGGATCTGATCGACGCGATCACCGGCAAGCTGTGGCCGCTGGGCGACGATGTGACCTTCATCCCCGGGCACGGCCCGACCAGCACCTTTGGGCAGGAGCGCAAGACCAACGCCTTCGTCAGCGATTATGCGCTGGCCTGAGCGCGGCTAGATCACCCGCAGCGCGACCAGTGTGGCGACGATCGCGAGGCCGAGCAGGGTGAGCATCGTGGTCAGCGTTCCGATCTTGCGCGGCAGGGTGGGGGTCTCGCCATCCATACCAAAGCCATGCGCCACCCGCCCGAGCATATAGGCCGCAGCCACGAAGGCGAGCCACTGGCCGCCTTTGTCTGCCAGCTCGATCGCCGCGATCAGCACCAACACGAACCCGGTGTTCTCGACGAAATTGAGCTGCGCCCGCATCCGCCGTGTGAGCGGCCCCCCGGCATCGTCGCCATGGACTAGCTTGGTCGTGCCGCGCATCTGCCCGACCCGGATCGCCAGCCACAGATTGATCAGCGCCGCCGCAGCAGCGGCGGTCAGCGTGACCGGAAGGAAAATCGTCGTGACGTCCATGGTGTTTGCCCCTCGTTGATAGCGCCATGGGGTAGTAGGTGCTCCGGCACTGAGCAACGCTTGCAAGCTCGCTATCAACCGCTTGCAACCCGACAGAATGTCGTTATAGCGCGCTTCTTCACCGTCACAGGTTGGATTTTTCGGTCTGACGCACACTTGTGCGTTGCCGGACCGTCCTCTAGGGCGGCCACCAACCATTTAGATTTGTTGAGGAACAGGTGCCGCTATGGCCGTCCCCAAAAGAAAAGTATCGCCCCACCGCCGCGGCAACCGCCGTTCGCATGATTCGCTCAAGGTCGAAGCTCATCACGAGTGCTCGAACTGCGGCGAACTGAAGCGCCCGCACAACCTGTGCACGCATTGCGGGTATTACAACGGTCGCGAGATCGTCGCCGTCGGTCTCTGACCGTAACCAACCGGAGCACGTCATGAATCTTCCGCGTATCGCCGTCGATGCGATGGGCGGTGATGAAGGCGTGCGTGTAATGGTGGAGGGAGCGGCGCTTGCGCGGCGCCGCCACGACCGCTTCAAATTCCTGCTGGTCGGCGACGAAACTCAGATCAAGGCGGCGCTCGACAACCACCCCGGCATGAGCGGTGCATCCGAAATCCTCCACTGCGAGGATGTCGTCGGTGGCGACGAGAAACCCAGCAAGGCGTTGCGCCGCGCGAAGACCACCAGCATGGGCCTCACCGTCAATGCGGTGAAGCAGGGGCTTGCCGGAGCCGCGGTCAGCGGGGGCAACACCGGCGCGCTGATGGCGATGAGCAAGCTTGCGCTGCGCACCATGCCCGGCCTCGACCGGCCCGCACTGGCGGCGCTGCTCCCAACTCTTACCGATGACGATGTCATCATGCTCGACCTTGGCGCGAACAGCGAAGGCAATTCGCGCAACCTCGTCCAATTCGCGATCATGGGTGCCGCCTATTCGCGGATCGTCAGCGGCAGCGAACGCCCGCGCGTCCGCCTGCTCAACATCGGAACCGAGGAAAACAAGGGCACCGAGGACATCCAGGACGCCGCCAACCGGCTGCGTGCGGCGACCGGTCTGGCGCTGGAATTCGAAGGCTTTGTCGAGGCGGACAAGATCAACCGCGGCGAATGCGACGTCGTGGTGACCGACGGTTTTTCGGGCAATATCGCGCTCAAGGCGATCGAGGGGACGGCGCGCTTCGTCACCGATCTGCTCAAGCAAGCCTTCGCCTCGTCGATTCGCTCGAAGGTGGGCTTCCTAGTCTCGCGGCCGGCGACCGAATTGCTGCGCCACCATCTCGATCCAAACAATCACAATGGCGCGGTCTTCCTCGGCCTCAACGGGGTGGTGGTGAAAAGCCACGGCAGCGCCAATGCCAAGGGCGTCGCAAATGCGGTCGAAGTCGCCGCGCGGCTGCTTGAGGACGACATCACCAACCGAATCACCCATGATCTGGCCGAACTCGGCGATCTGGGCGGCAATGGGCACCGCGCGGCACCCGGACTCGTGGGGCAATGATCCGTTCGGTCTTGCGAGGCACGGGCTCGGCCCTGCCCAGAAATTGCGTCACCAACGCCCAATTGGCCGAGCGCGTCGACACCAGCGACGATTGGATCGTCGAGCGGACCGGGATCCGTCAGCGCTATATCGCCGGGGAGGGCGAGACCACCTCGACGCTCGCCATCGAGGCGGCACGCAGCGCGCTCGAAGTGGCTGGCGTGGAAGCGAGCGAGATCGGCCTGATCATCCTCGCCACCGCCACCCCCGATTACACCTTTCCCGCCACCGCGACGCAGGTCCAGCGGGCGCTTGGCTGCCGGGGCGGGATCGCCTTCGATGTCCAGGCAGTCTGCTCGGGCTTTCTCTACGCGATGGCGACCGCCGATTCGATGCTGCGCACCGGCATGGCCAAGAAGGCGCTGGTAATCGGCGCGGAGACTTTCAGTCGCATCCTCGACTGGGAGGATCGCACCACCTGCGTGCTGTTCGGCGACGGTGCGGGCGCGGTAGTGCTCGAAGCGCAGGACGTCGCGGAAGATGGCCCCGGCATCCTTGCCACCCGGCTCCACGCCGATGGCGAGCATTGCGACCTGCTCCATGTCGATGGCGGCCCCTCGAGCACGGGCACGGTCGGCAAGCTGCGGATGAAGGGACGCGAGGTGTTCCGCCATGCGGTCGTCAATCTGGCCGAAGTGCTCGGCGAAGTGCTCGCCGATGTCGAAATGGGAATCGATGCGGTCGACTGGGTCGTCCCGCATCAGGCCAACGCCCGTATCCTCGACGCCACCGCCCGCAAACTGGGCCTGCCGGCCGAACGCGTGATCGTCACCGTCGACCGCCACGCCAACACTTCGGCGGCCTCGGTTCCGCTCGCCCTCGACGTCGCGGTTCGCGACGGCCGGATCAAACCCGGCGATCTGGTGATGTTCGAAGCAATGGGCGGCGGCTTCACCTGGGGTGCGTCGCTCGTTCGCATGTGAGGTTTTCCTCGCTTTCCGCGGCGAAATCAGCACTATCCGTTGCGTGTCTTCTCCGTAGGGTCTAGTTCTGCAACTGGGTTTCGTGCGGGTCGCGCTTGGAATTTAGGAGGATGCGATATGCGTTCGGTGGGCACGCTCACTCGCGCCGATCTGGCTGAGACGATCAATCGCAAGATGGGGTTGTCGCGTGCCGAATCGCTCGAGATCGTGGAGTCGATTCTAGCCAAGATGTGCGGCGCACTGTCCGATGGGGAGAATGTGAAGATTTCCGGTTTCGGCAGCTTCGTGCTGCGCGACAAGAAAGAACGCGTCGGGCGCAATCCCAAGACCGGGATCGAAGTTCCGATCACCCCGCGCCGGGTGCTCACCTTCCGCGCGAGCCAGCTGCTCAAGGACCGCATCGCAAAGGAATAGCGTCATGGCCGATTTCGACGATGGCAAGGAAAGCGGCGCTCTGCGCACCATCGGCGAGGTCGGGCAGGCGCTCGGCATCAAGCCGCATGTGCTGCGTTATTGGGAGCAGCAGTTCCCGATGCTCGAACCGCTCAAGCGCAGCGGCGGCCGACGCTATTACCGCGCCGACGATGTCGCGCTGGTCGAACGCATCGACCGGTTGGTCAACCGCGACGGCTATACGCTCAAGGGCGCCAGGGCGGCGATAATCGGCGCGCCGGATCCTCAGGCTGCGGCCCAGGTATCCAGCGCGCGATCCGATACCGACGATATCCTCCCGCGGTTGAAAGCCATTCGCGACCGGCTCGATCGCGCGCTTGCAGCCTGAGGCTTGTTCGAGCGGCCTACTCTGCCGCGAGCAATTCCTCCGCCGCCCCCAGATCGACGCTCACGAGCCGACTCACGCCTTTTTCGACCATGGTCACGCCGAACAGGCGGTGCATCCGGCTCATGGTCACCGCATTGTGCGTGACGATGAGATAACGGGTCGCGGTTTCCTTCACCATCGCATCGAGCAGGTCGCAGAAGCGGTCGATATTGGCGTCATCGAGCGGAGCATCGACCTCGTCGAGGACGCAGATCGGCGCCGGGTTGGTGAGGAACAGCGCGAAGATCAGCGCGATTGCGGTCAGCGCCTGCTCGCCGCCCGATAGCAGCGTGAGCGACTGAAGCCGTTTGCCGGGTGGCTGGGCGTAGATCTCGAGCCCGGCCTCGAGCGGGTCGTCGCTGTCGATAAGCGCCAGATGCGCCTGACCCCCTTCGAACAATTGCGTGAACAGCCGCCGGAAATGGGTGTCGACCCGTTCGAACGCGTCGCGCAGCCGCTCGCGCCCCTCGCGGTTGAGACTGCCGATCGATCCGCGCAAGCGGCTGACTGCCTCCGCCAGTTCCGCCTGTTCTTCGGTGCTCGCGCCGTGTTCGGCCTCGACCCGCGCGAGTTCGTCCGCAGCCACGAGATTGACCGGTCCGATCCGCTCGCGGCTGGCGGTGAGGCGGTCCATGTCCTCGCTCTCGGCCTCGGCGGCGCTGATCGCCTGCGCGTCGAAACCGAACCTGTCGGGGAGGTGCGGGGGCGGACACTGGAAGCGTTCGCCCGACGTCCGCGCCATCTCGAGCCGACGGGCATCCTGGCTTTCGGCGCGCGCGGCGAGCCCGGCGCGGTTCTCGCGCGCTTCGGCCAACGCCTCGTTCGCGGTGGCAAACGCACGGTCGGCGGATGTCGCGGTATCCTGCGCTTTGGCGAGCGCGGCCTCGGCCTGCGCCAGCCCTTCCGACAGCCGCGCGCGAACGGCATCGCCCTGTTCGATCTCGCGCATTAACCCCTCGGGCTTGGCCGCGACGACCGAGCGCTCCTCGCCGATTTCCTCGAGGCGTCGCGCCATATCGGCCATCCTCCGGGCAGCCTCGCTCGAGCGCGCTTCCCAATTGGCCATGTCCGAGCGCTGCGCCGCGTTGCGCTCGCGCGCCACCGCCAGCGCCTGATCGTGGGCCGCGAGTTCGGCCGCCGCGGCCTGCACCCCCGACCGCGCCGCCTCGTTGCGCGCCCGCGTGGTCTCGAGCGTCGCGCGGCCGGTCGCGGGATCGGGAAGGGCGGTGCGTTTCGCCTCGGCCGTCGCCACATCGGTTTTCGCCGAGCCGAGCAGTTCAGCCAGCTCGGATTGCGCGCGGTCGAGTTCGGCGCGCCGCGCGGCCATGCGTTCGCGCGCCGCTTCCGCCTGATCGAGCGCTCGCAGCTTCTGACGTTCGTCGTCCGATGCTTGCGCCAGCTCGCGCTCGGCGGCGACGAGGTCGCGCTGCAGCGTGGCGAGTTCCTCCTGCGCCTGTGCCTGCGCGGCTTCCGCCCGTTCGACAGCCGAGCGCAGCGGGGGAAGCGCTGCGGCGAGCTCGGCATGGCGGTTTTCCGCTTCGAGCCGTGCTGCTTCGGCTGCACCTTCGCCGCGCGCGACGAAACCGTCCCAGCGGCGCAGATAGCCATCGGTGGTCACCAGCCATTCGCCGGGAGCGAGCGTGCGCCCGTCGTCGCTCGCGACGACATGGACCAGCGCCAGCCGTGCCGCGAGTTCGGGAGGGCAATCGCCGACCTTACTGGCGAGGCTGTCGGTAACCGGCTCGGGGGCGGCTCTACCGGTCCAGAAACGGCCCTCCTCGCTGTTGGCGGGATCGCCGAGCAGCGCCTTGCTGTCGCGCCCGAGCACCGCCGCGAGCGCGCGCTCGTAGCCCTTGGCGGCGCGCAGACCGTCGATGGCCTGCTTGCGGCCCTGCCGTTTTTCCGCAGCCTTGGTGCGCGCATCGCGATCGCGGTCGAGTGCGGTGAATTCGCGGTCCACCCCCGAAAGCTCCGCCCGCGCCGAGGACAGCGCGCTTGCCGCATCGTCGCGGGCCTGCTGCAATTCCGCCTTGCGCGATTGCATTGCCGCGATTGTCTGCTGGCGCGCTTCGCGCTCGGCGGTGGCGGCCTCCGCAGCCTGGCGCGCCGCATCGACATCAGTGCCCGCATCCTCGCGGTCGAGCGCCGTGCTCTGCTCGGTCATCCGCCGACGATCCGCGTCGAGCCGGTCAAGCCGGGCGCGCGCCTGCGCGATCTCGGCCTCGACCACCCGCCATTCGGCCTCGGTTCCGGCATTGTCCGCAGTGACCTTGGCAAGCGCGAGTTCGGCGGCGCGTGCGGTGTGTTCGGCTTTCTCGGCGCGCGCGGCGAGCGCCGGACGCCGTTCCTCGTCCTCGGCCAATGACCTGCGGCTCGCCTCCAGTTCGGTCTTGAGCTTCGCCAACGCTTCTGCCGCATCGCGCGTCAGCCTGTCGGCATCGCCGCGATCCTCTTCGAGGCGGGTCTTCTGCCGGTCGAGATCATGCAACCGCTGCTCGGCGGCCTCGAGCTGGGCGGTGAGCGCGGCCATGCGGTGGCCATGCGCGCTGGCATCGTCGCGCCGGTCCGCCAGTTCCTCGCGCGCTGCCGATAGCGTCTGCGCTGCGTCATGCTGGGCCTTCTGCGCGGTATCGGTGGTGCGCTTGCGCTCTTCGACCCGCGTCTCGGCCTCTGCCGCCTCCGCCTTGGCAGCCTCGGCAGCACCGGCGGCATCGCGCCAGCGGGCGAAGACCAGCCGCGCCTCTGCGGTGCGGATTTCGGCGGAGAGCGCGGTGTAGCGCTCGGCCTGCTTGGCCTGGCGACGCAGCGAGGCGATCTGGCTGTCGAGACCGGCGGCCAGATCCTCCAGCCGGGCCAGATTGGCCTCGGTCTGGCGCAGCTTGCTCTCGGCATCGCGGCGGCGGACATGCAGCCCGGCGATCCCCGCCGCTTCCTCGAGCATCTGGCGGCGTTCGGCGGGTTTGGCGGCGATCACCTGCGCGATCTTGCCCTGGCTCACCAGCGCGGGCGAATGGGCACCGGTGGCGGCATCGGCGAAGGTCAGCGCGACATCCTTGGCGCGCACATCCTGGCCGTTGACGCGGTAGGCCGAACCCGCGCCGCGCTCGATCCGGCGGATGACCTGCAATTCCTCGCCATCGCCGGTCTGGCCGTGCAGCACGACCTCGGCGAAATCGCGCGGCGGGCGCGACTGGGTGCCGGCGAAGATGACATCCTCCATCCCGCCCGATCGCATCGACTTGGGCGAGTTCTCGCCCATCACCCAGCGGATCGCCTCGAGCAGGTTGGACTTGCCGCAGCCATTGGGGCCGACGACCCCGGTCAGCCCGGGTTCGATGCGCAGTTCTGCCGGTTCGACGAAGCTCTTGAAGCCGCTGAGCTTGAGCTTGTTGAGGAGCATCGCCGATCCGCTACCCCGCGCGGGCGATTACCTGGCGCCAGCGCGTTGGAGCAGGGGTTCGAGCGCCTGCCAGCCGCTCACGCCTTCCTGCTTGCTGCCGTTGATGAAGAAGGTCGGGGTGCCGGTGACGCCCAGCTCGTCGGATTGCCGAGTGGAATTATCGGCGATGGTCGTCATCGCCGAGAAATCGGCGAGGCAGCTGCGCGCCTGGTCCTCGGATATCCCGCGCGCGGCGAAGAAATCGTAGAAGCCGACGACTTCGGCGGCTGCGACGAAGCGCTGGTCCTCGGGCAGCGCGAGCGCCTGCCCGAACTGCTCCTGCCGCTCGAACACCGGACCGAGCACGGTCTCGAGGTTCTTCCACACCTGATCGGAGAGTGGGTGATAGGTCTCGTCGGCGCCACAACGCACCAGCTGCGCCAGCATCAGATCATGCGGGCCGTGGATCTGGTTGCGCAGTTCGAAGCTCACCCGGCCGGTGTTGACGTAGTCTTCCTTGAGCTGATCGGCACCGTCCTGCGCGAAGGCCGCGCAGGCAGGACAGGTCAGCGAGGCAAACTCCATCACCTTGATCGGCGCGTCGGGATTGCCGAGCAGATAGCCGTCGGACCCGGTGACGGTGACGACGTCGCTCCATTGCTGGCCCTCGGGCGCGGCGACCTCGGCAATCGGCTCGCCATTGAGGCTGCCGGCCTCTTCCGCGTCCGCACCGCAGGCGGAGAGCGCCAACGCGAGCGGGAGGGCGAATGCAGCGAGAAACGGCGAGCGGGTGGCGGTCATCGATATCGGTCCTTGGTCGTGAATGGCGAAGCTAGACGAGAGGTGCGGGGCGATGGAAGCATGGGCCTGCGCTTTTTCACACAAATCGCCTTGGCCCGTTCGAGTCAGAAGCGGCTGCCGAGCGCCTTTTCCAGCGCCGGCCAGGTAAAGACGCCTTGCAGCAGCTCACCATCGACAACGAAGCTGGGTGTGCCTTGCAAATTGTAGATCGAGACATCGGCCTGACTGGATTCAGCAAGAGCCGTGGCCTTGGTTTCGTCGGCGAGGCAACGATCGAGGGCGACCCGCGAATAACCGCGCCGCTCCATGATGGTGTAGAAGCCCAGATCGCTGGCCATCGCCTGGCGGCGCGCACCATTGGTGCCGAATTGCCAGCGCGAGCGCTGCGCCTGGGTGGTGGAGCGCGCCTTGGCGAGCCATTCGTCCTGCGCATAGAGGATTGCGGAATGGTTCTCGGGAAACTTGGCCGGGTCGCCGCAATGGGTCAGCAGCGCTGCGGTGAGGTCGATCGGATCGCGTAGCAGATGTCGGATTTCTAAACTGACCCGGCCATTGGGGACATAGGCCAGCTTGATTGCCTGGTCGCCATTGCGCGCGAAATCGGCGCAGTGCGAACAGGTGTAGCTCATGAATTCGACCAGCTTGACCTCGGCTTCGGGATTGCCGAACAGGTGGCCATTGTCCTTGTCGACGACCGCCGTGGTCCAGTTTTGCGCGGATTGCGCCACCACAGCGGCTCCGCCGCCGGTAAGAGCGATGGCACCGAGCGCCAGCGCCATGCTCAAGCTTCGTCTGGTCATTGCTCGTCGGTTTCCTTGTCCGCATCGCCGAAGCTGCGCGCGAGAGATTCGAGCACCGCGCGCAGTTCCGGATCGCCGATATCGCGCAGGCTGTCTCCCAATTCCATCGGAATCGGCTTGAGCGAGGGCGGCGACTTCGGTCTCTCGCTAGTTGCGGGTGCCTGAACCGTGCCTTGCCGCATCTTGACCCGCGCCACCGCCTTGTAACCGAAAAAACGATTCACCCGTTCGATGATCTCCGGGATGACATGCTGGATGAGCGGCGCATGTGCGGGAAGGACGACCAGTTGCAGGATGCCTTCCGATTTCTCGCCGGGCGGGAAGCGGATCGATTCGGGGGCGCAGACCCGGGCATGCGCCTCGCCGACGATCTCGGGCCAGCGCGAGACTACGCTCGACTGGACGAAGCCGAAGCGGCGGAAGGCGGTGCGGCCGATCTGCGGCATCAGATCGCTGATCGGTTTGGCCTGGCCGCCGCGTGGACGCTCGTAGGGTTTGACCCGGTTCGCGGGCTTGGCCTTGGCGGGGGCCGGTTTCGCGGCTTTCGTGGGCTTTGGGGGGGTGTCGCTTTCCATCTGAGCGCTCCCCATGCCATAGCCGCGCCGTGACCTCCACCATCGCCGACAGATTGCTCGACTGGTACGACCGCCACGCACGCGCCCTGCCATGGCGAGCGCGGACGGGCGAACCTGCACCCGACCCCTATCGCGTCTGGCTGTCCGAGGTGATGCTTCAGCAGACCACGGTCGCGGCGGTGAAGCCCTATTTCGCCGCCTTCACCGCGCGCTGGCCGGATGTCGCGGCGCTCGCTGCCGCGCCCGAGGAAGAGGTGATGGCCGCCTGGGCCGGGCTGGGCTATTATTCGCGCGCGCGCAATCTGGTGAAGGCGGCGCGGGCGGTGGCCGGGCGAGGCGGTTTTCCCGAGACCGAGGCGGGCTTGCGCGAATTGCCCGGGCTGGGCGCCTACACCGCCGCGGCAGTGGCGGCGATCGCGTTCGACCGGCGCGCGGTGGTGGTCGATGCCAATGTCGAGCGGGTGGTGGCGCGGCTGTTCGCCATCGAGACCCCGCTGCCGCAGGCGCGCAAACCGATTCGGGTCGCCGCCGAAACGATAACTCCCGAGACCCGTGCTGGCGATTTCGCGCAGGCGATGATGGATCTTGGCGCGACGATCTGCACCACACGCGATCCCCGCTGCCTGCTGTGTCCGCTGGCGGAGGGCTGCGCGGCGCGGGCGCAGGGCGACCCCGCGCGATTGCCGAGGAAAACAAAGAAGAAGCCCAAGCCGCTGCGCCTGGGCGTTGCCTTCTGGATCGAGCGCGACAATGCAGTCTGGCTGGTTCGCCGTGCGGGCAAAGGGATGTTGGGCGGGATGCGCGCGCTGCCCGACGATGGCTGGTCGGCGCAGGCCGATGGCTCGGGCGAGCCGCCGCTACCGGGCGATTGGGAGGCGCTGGGACGCATCAGCCACACCTTCACCCACGCCCAACTCGAACTAGCGGTCAGCCGCTATGCCGGTGACGGTTCGCCGGAGGGTGAGGGCGAATGGTGGCCGCTCGCAAGGCTTGAGGAAGCCGGCCTGCCGACGCTGTTTGCGAAGGCGGCGCGGCTGGCGCTTGCCTAGAAGATGCCGCCGCCAAGGCTAAGCCGGATGATCGCAATCGCCAGCACCACCAGGCAGAAATTGCGCCCGCTGCGATGCGAGGACAATTGCCCGATCACCACGCCGGCGACGATGATCGGCAGCGCGAACCAATTGCCCCAGCCCAGGAAGGGGATGGTGGCAGGGATGACGATCAGGAGCGAGAAGATCCCCAGCAGGATCGAGACGATGTTGAGCATGTGATTTAGATAGATAAGACAGCTCGGTGTTGCAAGCCTCGGGTTGCGAGCGAGCGCTGATCCAAGGTTGCAATTTGCAATCGGGTGTTCACAAGCGCGGATGCACCGGTGCGCCTTGCGCCCCGTCCATGGAGAGGAACCGAATGGCCTATCGCGAATTCGACAGCACGCAGATATCCCGCCGCAGCCTGCTTCGCGGGGGCGCGATGCTTGGCGCCGGAGCGGCCTTTGCCGGCGTCCCGGGCGCGGGCCTGTTCGCGCAGACCAGTGCCCAGCCCGGCCAGTGGCCGGCGGTGGCGGCGATGGTCGAGAAATATGTCGGTGAGCGCAAGGTCGCCAATATGGTCGCGACGATGGGCTGGGGCCAGCGCGATCCCTTCACCATCGCCAGAGGGACGCTCGCGATTGGGCATTCGGCGCGCGCCGACATGGACAGCCTGTATCGCATCTACTCGATGACCAAGCCGATCACCGGGATGGCGACGATGATGCTGATCGAGGATGGCAAGCTCGGCCTCGACCAGCCGCTGGCGGAGATTCTCCCCGCGTTTGCCAATATGCAGGTGCAACGCACCTATGATGGCTCTGCAACCGATCTGGTGCCGGCCGAGCGCCCGATTACCATTCGCCAGATACTCACCCACACCGCCGGTCTTGGCTACAACATCGTCCAGAAGGGTCCGATCTCGCAGCTCTATGTCGAGCGTGGGATCGTGCCGGGCCAGGTCAGCCGCATTCAAATTCCCGGTCTTGGTCGCGCCGAGGCGGTGCGTGGGCTGGACAATTTCGCCGACCGGCTGGCGCAAGTCCCGCTGGTGCTCCAGCCGGGTTCCAAATGGAGCTATTCGGTCGGGCTCGACCTGATGGGCCGGGTGATCGAGGTGGCGAGCGGAATGAGCTTCGATGCTTTCCTGCGCGAGCGGCTGTTCGAGCCCGCTGGCATGAGCAGCACTTTCTTCCGCGTCCCGCAAAGCGAGACCGGGCGTTTCACCACCAATTACGGCATTATCAATTCGACTCCGCTGCCGATCGACCCGGCGCGTGCCTCGATCTATCTCGACGAGCCATCCTTCCCCTTCGGCGGGGCGGGGCTGGTCTCGAGCCCGCGCGATTTCGATCGCTTCCAACGGATGCTGCTGGGATACGGCATGCTCGATGGCCGAAGGATCATGGGCGAGCTGGCGGTCCGGGTCGGCACCTCGGATATGCTGCCCGAAACCGCGACCACCGAGGGGACCTGGGTCGAGGGTCAGGGCTTCGGCGCGGGCGGGCGGGTGACCGACGGTTCCTACGGCTGGGGCGGCGCCGCGGGCACCGTGGCCTTCGTGAATTTCGACGCCGGGCTACGCGCCGCGATGTTCACCCAGTACATGCCGTCCGAAGCCTACCCGATCCACGGCGGCTTCCCGGTCGCCGTCGCCAAGGATCTCGCTGCAATGCAGGGCGCCTGATGCTGGCATTCACAGGGTCGCGGCTCGACCGGGCGGACAACGACCGCGCCGATCCGGAGCGGTTGGCAGGATACATGAACTGGCGCGCGCGACTGCTCGCGCTCGACGGGCTGATGCCCGGGATGGACGAGACCGGTGGCCTCAGCTGGGGCACGCTGGCCGATGCGTCCGAGGATGCCGAGCTGGTGTTTCTCGGACTGGACGCGGGTAAGCCCTGCTTCGCCTGCGTCCCGCCGACGGGCGATGCCGCGCCGCGGATAGCCAATCCGGCGCTGTGGCAGGCGATGTCCAGCCTGACGCCCGACGATCTGGCGATCTATGGCGGCGCGCGCAGCATCGTCGACTGGCACGCGCGGCACCGTTTCTGCGCCCAGTGCGGCGGTGCGACCACGATCGCCAAGGGCGGCTGGCAGCGTAATTGCAGTCAGTGCGAGGCAAGCCATTTTCCCCGTACCGATCCGGTCGCGATCATGCTGGTCGAATATGACGGCAGATTGATGCTGGGCCGCGGCAAAGGCTGGCCCGAGGGGCGGTTCTCGGCGCTGGCGGGCTTCGTCGAGCCGGGCGAGAGCATCGAGGAAGGCGTGGCACGCGAGGTGCTCGAGGAAAGCGGCGTGCGCGTGCGCGATGTCAGCTATATCGCCAGCCAGCCATGGCCCTTTCCCTCGCAATTGATGATCGGCTGCCACGGCTATGCCGACGACGATGCGCTGATCGTGGACGAAACCGAACTGGCCGAGATCCGTTGGTTCACGCGCGAGGAAGTGACAGCCTCGCTTGCCGGAGATGGCCCCTTCGCCGCGCCGCCCGCGCAGGCGATTGCGCATCACCTGCTGATTTGGTGGAGAGACCGATGACCCAGACCGCGAAATTGACCATCGATATCTGGTCCGACGTCATGTGCCCCTGGTGCCTGGTCGGCTGGGGTAATCTGCGGCAGGCGCTCGACCGGCTGGAAGGCGAGATCGAGGCGGATCTGCGCTGGCATGCCTTCGAGCTCAACCCGGATATGCCTCCCGAAGGCGAGGAGCGCACCGCGCATATCGCGCGCAAATACGGACGTACGCTGGAGCAGTCGAAGGATGTTCAGGGCCAGATGCGCGGCGCGGCGCAGAGCGCTGGTGTCTCGCTCGATTACGAAGGCGAGGAGCCTGCGCCCGAAGCGATGATGTGGAACACTTTCGCGGCGCACAAACTGCTCACCTGGGCGGGCGAGGCGCATGGCTACGAGCGCCAGACTGCGCTCAAGCTCGCGCTCTTCGCGGCGCATTTCAACCAGCGCCGCCCGATCGGCGAGCCCAGGGTGCTGCTCGATATCGCCGAGGAAACGGGTTTCGACCGCGCGGAAGCTCAGGCCGCGCTCGCCAGCGAGGAGATGGCGCGCAAGACCCGCGCCGAGGAGCGCGCCGCCTGGGACCTTAACATTTCGGGGGTTCCGGCGATGGTGGTAGCGGACAAGTTCCTCATCCCCGGGGCGCAACCGCCCGAAGCCTACATCGATGTCTTGCGCCGGGTGGTCGAAAAGACCGCGGAACCGGCCAGCTAGCGGATCGGGCCGGCCCCTCGCTCGCGCAGCGTCAGATAAAGACCCGTGAGAAGTTCCACAACCGCGACTGCAATGATGACCGCCAGGGTCTCGAATGCGGGCTCGAACAGCGCGACCGTGCCGATGGCGGTGAGGATGGCGGCCAGCAGCCAGAAGGTGCGGTCGCCATACAGTGTCGCAAAGGCGAAGTAGTGGGTCCCGACCGCAATCGCAGCGAACGGAAACACGGCGTCGGGCCGGAACGGCAGCATTAGCCAAGCCGCCGCCAACAAGGCGATCATCGCGATGGTGCTTTCCAGCCCAAGCATCCCAACCGCGTTATGAGGTGAGGGGGCGGGCCGCATCAGGAGCTTGCGGCAAACAAGCTGGGCCAGCGGAAAAATGGTCATTCCGCCGATGAACAGCGCGATGAAGCCGGTCCGCACATCCCACCGCGAGACGAAATAGGCTGCGATCCCCCAGACTATTCCAGAGACGATGATTCCGGGGCCGCCGCCAGCGTAGGCCCTTCGCATTTCGTGCTGCGCTGCGATCCCGCTCATGATTGCCTGCTCCCATCCCCGTCAATTGCGGGATAGTTCAACGCGCCACAAAAGCAAACGCCGCCCCGGGGGGCGGCGTTCGTTGCGCGTGGTAGCAGGGTCAGCTGTTGCGTTCGTCCTGAATTGCGGCACGGGTCTTGGGACCCTTCTTCGCATCCTGAGCGGGATTGTCAGAACCGACCTCGGGTTCGCGATTGTCGGGATCGGTGGCGCGATTGAGTTCGCCGCGCTTGCCGACATCGCGATTGACGTTGCCGCCCGAACTGCTCTGCTGCGAGGGTGTCGGGTTCTGGGTCAGTTCGTCGATCAGCTTGTTGTCGGGGTGCATGGATTGGCGTTCGGGCATAGAATATCTCCTTTCCCCACCAACGCATGACCGACCGTCGATGTTCCGTTTTTCAGATGAGGCCGAGCTTCTGGAGCCGGCCTGCGAGGCGCCCGGGCATGATGTCGCCGATATCCTCGCCTTCTTCCAGATCCCGCGGCGGATCGCCCTTGAGGTAGCGCCAGCCCTGATGCGCGCGTTTGGGCTTGGGGAGAACCGCGATCAGCCGCGGTTCGAGATCGATGAACCAGCGGCCATTGTCCTGTTCGGTGAAGCCGATGATCGGGCTGCGCGCGACCAGATTGTGCTCGTGAATCCAGAACAGCGAGCCGCCGATGCATTCCTCCCAGCGCGTCGGGCGATAGCGGGTGTTGACGCTCACCCGCGGGCGGTCGGCGTACCAGCCCTCGATCCCGGCATAGGATTTCGCGCCGAAGGCGATCTTGGTCAGATGAAGAGGCATGACAGCCTAGATAGGGCTATGGCGGCGGGCCTCAAGTCAGCCGACCACGCCGCTCACGACCGCCAGCCCGAGAAAGGCGAAAAAGCCCATCGAATCGGTGATCATGGTGACGAAAACGCTCGATGCGACCGCGGGGTCGGTATCGAGCCGGTCGAAGATCACCGGGACCATGACCCCCGCCAGTCCGGCGATGATCACGTTGACGATCATCGCCGTCGCGATCACCAGTCCCAGCATGGGGGTGAAGATCGCACCCGTCGCGAGGCCTATCAGCAGCGCGATGGTTGCGCCGTTGAGCGCCGCGACACGCATTTCGCGCATCAGCATGCGCTTGGTGTTGGAGCGTGTCAGCTGGTTCATCGCGATGGCGCGCACGGTGACCGCCATGGTCTGCGTGCCGGCGTTACCGCCGATGCTGGCGACGATCGGCATCAGCACCGCGAGAGCCACCAATTGCTCGATCGCGGCCCCGAAGGCGGCGATGATGAGGCTGGCGACGAGTGCGGTACCGAGATTCGCGACCAGCCAGCGCACCCGGCTGAAATAGGCGTCGCGGATCGGCTCGTTGATGTCGCCGTCGCCCGCGCCGCTCATCAGCAGGGCATCTTCACCCGCTTCCTCGGCGATAATGTGGACCACGTCGTCGACCGTCATCTGCCCGACCAGCCGGCCGCTCTCGTCGACCACCGCGGCGCTGATCAGCGCATATTTCTGGAACATGTTGCCGACCTCTTCCTGGTCGAGCGTGGCCGGAATCAGCGTCTGGTCGCGCTTCATCACATCGACCAGCGGGATCGTGCGCGGGGTGCGCAAAACCCACGACAGCTGGCAGGTACCCACCGGATGATGCTTTTCGTCGACCACGAAGATTTCGAAGAAATCATTGGGCAGCGCACGATCGTCGCGCAGGAAATCGATCAGATCGCCAACCGTGAGATGTTCGGGCACCGCGACGAAATCGAGGTTCATCAGCCGCCCGGCGGTCTCATCGGGATAGGCAAGCGCGCTCTCGATCGCGTGCCGGTCTTCGGCATCGAGTTCGGCGAGAATCGCCTGCTGGTTCTCCCGGCCGAGATCTTCGATCAGCTGGACCGCATCGTCGGTATCGAGCTGCTCGGCGATCAGCGCCACCCGCGCGGCGGGCAGCGATTCCATCATGTCGTCGCGGACGAAATCATTGAGTTCGGCGACGACATCGCTGGTCATCAGATCGGTAATGGCGGCGGCGAGCTGGTGGCGCTCGTCGCGCTCGAACAATTCCAGCAGATCGGCGATGTCGGCGGGATGGAGCGGTTCGACCAGCTCGTAGACCTGCGCGTCGTCGCCAGCCTCCAGGGCATCCTGCACGCTGCGGACATATTCGGGCTTGAGGATGTTCTCCTCGTCCATCCGCTCGTCGTCGATGCGATCGTCGGGGCGGCCATCAGGGCGGGGTTCGTGGCGATCCTCGGGCCGCGCGGACGTCTGCCGGCGCTCGCCCAGCATCGTTTCGTCGTCCGGGCGCTCGCGTTTTGCCATGGCGCCGCTCTAGGCGAGGAGGCACCAAAAGCAAGCCGCAGGTGGTGACATTGGCCGTGCATCGCCTATATCGGCGCCGCAACCTCAGGAGACAATATCATGGCCGACGAAAAGCTCACCCTCACCCTCGATTGCGGCGACGGAAAGGGCGGCGATGTCGTCATCAAGCTGCGCCCCGATCTGGCCCCCGGCCATGTCGAGCGGATCACCGAACTGGCCAAAAGCGGCTTTTACGACGGCGTGGTGTTCCACCGCGTGATCCCCGGCTTCATGGCGCAGGGCGGCGATCCCACCGGCACCGGCATGAGCGGCAGCGACAAGCCCGATCTCAAAGCCGAGTTCAATTCCGAGCCGCACACCCGCGGCACGTGCTCGATGGCGCGCACCCAGGTGCCCGACAGCGCCAACAGCCAGTTCTTCGTCTGTCTCGACGACGCGCATTTCCTCGACGGGCAATACACCGTCTGGGGCCAGGTCGAGAGCGGCATGGACCACGTCGACGCGCTCCCCAAGGGCGAGCCGCCGCGCGAGCCGGGCAAGATCGTAACGGCCGTTGTGAGCTGACCGGTTTGGGGGCCTCCGCCGACGCGGGGGCCTCCAACCGTCGCAAGTCCCCCTTGCGCTATCTCGCGCTATCCCGCGCCATTGAACCGGCGCCTTCTTTCCCTTAAAGCGCGGCCTCCCATGAAACCGACCAGCGCCCCCCGGACCTACAGGGTCAAGAGCTTCGGCTGCCAGATGAACGTCTATGATGGCGAGCGGATGGCCGAAATGCTCGGCGAGCGCGGGATTACACCTGCGCCGGAAGGCGAAGAGGCCGATCTGGTGGTGCTCAACACCTGCCACATCCGCGAGCGCGCTGCCGAGAAGGTCTATTCCGACATCGGACGGCTGGTGAAGGCGGGCACAAAGGCGGGCAAGACGCCGCTTATCGCGGTCGCGGGCTGCGTGGCGCAAGCTGAGGGCGACGAGATCATGGCGCGCGCCCCGGCGGTGTCGATGGTGGTCGGACCGCAGGCCTATCACCGCCTTCCTGCAATGATCGACAGGGCGGTGCAGGGCGAACGCAACACCGACACCGACATGCCCGCGATCGCCAAATTCGCGGCGCTGCCCGAGCGTCGCAGGAGCGCGCCCGCCGCCTTCCTCACCGTGCAGGAAGG
Organism: Erythrobacter sp. QSSC1-22B; assembly: GCF_001678665.1. GTDB lineage: Bacteria > Pseudomonadota > Alphaproteobacteria > Sphingomonadales > Sphingomonadaceae > Qipengyuania. Next base: position 669,232 of record NZ_LZRP01000001.1, on the reverse strand, counting down.
CTGCGACAAGTTCTGCACCTATTGCGTGGTGCCCTATACGCGTGGCGCAGAGATTTCCCGCCCTTACGCCGATCTGACGCTGGAGGCGCGCAAGCTGGTGGATGCCGGAGCGCGCGAGATCACGCTGTTGGGCCAGAACGTTTCCGCCTGGAGCGGCGAGGACGAGCGCGGCCACAAGGTCGGGCTTGCCGGGCTGATCCGCGCGCTGGCGCAGGTCGATGGCCTGGCGCGGATTCGCTACACCACCAGCCACCCCGCCGACATGGACGACGATCTGATCGCCGCGCATGGCGAGATCGACAAGCTGATGCCCTATCTCCACCTGCCGGTGCAGAGCGGCTCCGACCGGGTGCTCAAGGCGATGAACCGGAGCCATAGTGCGGACAGCTATCTGCGCCTGCTCGAGCGCTTCCGCGCGGCGCGGCCCGATCTGGCGCTGAGCGGCGATTTTATCGTCGGGTTCCCGGGCGAGACCGAGGCCGAGTTCGCCGAGACACTCGCGCTGGTCGATGCGGTGGGGTACGCGCAGGCCTACAGCTTCAAATATTCGTCCCGCCCGGGCACGCCCGCTGCCACGATGGCCGATCAGGTCGGCATGGAGGTGATGGACGAGCGGCTCCAGCGGCTCCAGGCCGCGATCAACCGTGACCAGCACGCCTTCAACCGCGCGAGCGAAGGGCGCGATTGCGAGGTGCTGGTCGAGCGCAAGGGCAAGCTTCCCGGCCAATGGCTGGGCAAGTCGCCGTGGCTGCAATCGGTGTGGTTCGAGGGCGAGTGCGCGATCGGCGATCTCGTCCGGGTCCATCTCGCCGAGGCCGGGCCCAATTCGCTGCGCGGTCTCGTGCGCGAGACCGTCGCGGCCTGAGCGCCGCTCCCTCACCGCCGCTCCCGCACCGGACAATCCGCGCCAAACCATTGCGTCGGCGTGACAATCCCCCGCCATGCCGCAGCGCCGCTTGCACTGCGCGGTGACGGGCGTAAGTTCGCGACTCGCAAGGCCGCGCCTGGCCGAGTTGCAAAGGACCCTATGGCTCGAAAATCCGCCAGCAAACCCCGCAGCGGCGCCACTCCGGCGCTGTCGCGTCCGCCCGTTCCCCAGCGCGAGATTCGCCGCGCCCAGACCGAGATAACCTTCGACAACCAGAGCCTGCTTGGCGCGCTGTTCGGTCAGTTCGATGCCAATCTGGTCCAGGTCGAGAATCGCCTCGGCGTGTTCATCTCGGCGCGCGGCGACCAGATTCATGTCGAGGGGCCCGAGGACAGTGTCGCCCGCGCGCGCGACGTCCTGCAGGCGATGTACGATCGCCTTGCGCTGGGTGAGGATCTCGACGCCGGCACCATCGAAGCGGTGATCGCCATGTCGAACGAGCCGACGCTCGATGGCATCATCGAAGGCGAGCCCGATCTGCCGCCGATCATGATCCGCACCCGGCGCAAGACCATCGTGCCGCGCAGCGTTGCGCAGGCGACCTATATGCGCTCGCTCAGCCGCGACGACATCATCTTCGCGCTTGGCCCGGCGGGTACCGGCAAGACCTATCTGGCGGTGGCGCAGGCGGTCAGCCAGTTGATCAGCGGCAGCGTCCAGCGGCTGATCCTGTCGCGCCCCGCGGTCGAGGCGGGCGAGAAGCTCGGCTTCCTTCCCGGCGACATGAAGGACAAGGTCGATCCCTTCCTGCGCCCGCTCTACGACGCGCTCTACGATTGCATGCCCCCCGAACAGGTCGACCGGCGGATGGCCAGCGGCGAGATCGAGATCGCGCCGATCGCCTTCATGCGCGGGCGGACGCTGGCGGACAGTTTTATCATCCTCGACGAGGCGCAGAACACCACCCGCGAGCAGATGAAGATGTTCCTCACCCGTTTCGGCCAGAACAGCCGGATGGTGGTCTGCGGCGATCCCAAGCAGGTCGATATCCCCGGCGGGATCGGGATGAGCGGACTGGCCGATGCGGTCGACAAGCTGGAAGGCGTGGAAGGCTTCGGCACGATCCGTTTCGGTGTCGGCGATGTGGTCCGCCACCCTATCGTCGGGCGGATCGTCGAAGCCTACGAGGGGCCGGACGCTTAGGCGGACTGGCGGTTCGATGGGGCGGGGCAACGCGCGTTTGGCGGCTTTGCTCCGATTCCCGAACATACCATTTTTACCGCAATCGCCTTAGGCAGGCACGAGTGATCGCAGCGATGGCCCGAACCGAAAGCCCGAAGACAGTGGACCTGGACACCGAGATCGAGCCCCCTTGGCCTAGTGGCGACTGGTCGGGACTTGCCGACCGCGCGGCCCGCGCCGCCGCTGCAGTCGCGCCCGAGCTTGCTAACCTGCGCCTTTCGGCCAGCCTGCTCTTCACCTCCGATGCCGAGGTCCACGCGCTCAACCGCGAATGGCGCGGGCGCGACAAGCCGACCAATGTGCTGTCCTTCCCGATGCTGGCGCGCGACGACCTGCTTGCACTCGCAGCAGATGGGCCTCCCGAACTGCTCGGCGATATCGCGCTGGCGCAGGAAACCTGCGCGCGCGAAGCGGAGGAAAAGGGCATCGCGCTGGCCGATCACGCGGCTCATCTGATCGTCCACGGCCTGCTCCATCTGGCCGGGCACGACCATGTCGATAGCGACGAGCAGGCCGCCAAAATGGAGCGGCTCGAAATCGCGGCGCTTGAAATGCTGGCGATCCCTGATCCATATGGGGATCGTATCTAGAAGGAGTGCATTCCAGGGCCATGCCCGATTCGTCATCAACCGCGGGAGACGCGGAAAGTAGCAGCGGGCTCTGGCCCGCTATCCGCAGATTGTTCGACTCCGATAGTGGCGATCGCTCGCTGCGTGCGCAGCTCGAGGAAGCCATCGACGAGCACGAGGGCGAGAACTCCGGCACCCCCGAAACGGTCGAGAGCCGCAAGGGAGACTTGTCGCCGGTCGAACGCCAGATGCTGCGCAACCTGTTGCATTTCAGCGAGCACGACGCCGACGACGTGTCGATCCCGCGCGGCGAGATTATCGCGGTCGAAGCCAGCTCGAGCTGGGACGAGCTGGTCAATGTCTTCGCCGAACACGGTCATTCGCGCCTGCCGGTCTATCGCGACCAGCTCGACGAGGTGGTCGGCATGATCCATCTCAAGGACGTCTTTCCATTCCTCGCGCGCGGCGATGCACCCCCGGCCGACTGGACGGTGCTGATGCGCCAGCCGCTCTATGTGCCGCAGACCCGCAACGCGCTCGACGTGCTGGCCGACATGCGCGCGCAACGGATGCATCTCGCTATCGTGCTCGACGAATTTTCGGGTACCGACGGGATCATCACCATCGAGGACCTGGTCGAGGAAATCGTTGGCGAGATCGAGGACGAACACGATGAAACGCCGGTGGACCTGATCCTCTCGATCGGCGACGGGATGTGGGATTGCGATGCCCGCGTCGAGCTCGACGAGGTCGCCGAACGGATCGATCCGCGGCTGGCCGAGGTCGAGGAATCGGTCGATACGCTTGGCGGGCTGACTTTCGTGCTGGCCGAACAGGTTCCACCCGTCGGCGCGGTGGTCGACCACCCGAGCGGCTGGCGGATCGAGGTCATCGACGGCGACGAGACCCACGTCACTCGTCTGCGGTTGCACGAGCCCAAGCGCGAGGTCTCGGACTGATCGCGCACTCGACAGGACAGCTTGCGGACGCCATGGAGTAGGCGATGGTCATCCGCCGACTTCCCCCGCTCCGTGCGCTCGAAGCCTTCGCCCGCACCGTCCGTCTCGGATCGGCGCGTGCGGCAGCTGACGAGCTTGGTCTCAGTCCCTCCGCGCTGTCGCGCCGGATCGGCAATCTCGAAAGCTTTGTGGGCAAGAAACTGTTCACCCGCGCGCGCCAGTCGATGCAGCTGACCGACGAGGGTCAGGCCTTTTACGAATCGGTCAATCCGCATCTCGAGGCGCTGGCCCGCGCCGTGGAAAGCCAGTCGGAGAATTTGTCGCTGCTGCGGCTGAGGCTTGGCGTGTTGCCGCTGTTCGGCAGTCAGCGGCTGTTCCCGCGGCTGAGCGAACTGCGCGCGTCGCATCCGCTGCTGCATATCGATATCGACACCGGGCCGCATATCGAGGACCGGGTAGGGGACACGCTGGATGCCGGGATCATCCTGTCACGTGGCCCCGCCAGCGGACTGCATGCCGTGCGGCTCGACTACAACCGGGTCCACGCCATCGCCAACCGTGCGATTGCTGCGGCGGTCGGGGCCGAACCCGATCGCGAATTGCTGTCGAAGCAGACCTTCCTCATCCATCAGGAACTGCCCGCCAGTTTCGAGGCGTGGAAGGCGGCGCTCATGCTCCATGATCTCGAGCCCGCGGCGATCGACCACTACGATTCGGGCCAGCTGATGCTGGCGGCAGCGGCGCAGGGGCTGGGGATCGCAATCATGCACGACGACCACCTGCGGCGCGCCGCCGATGCGCGGCTGACCAATCTCTACGGGGTCGAGGTCGAGAGCCCCTACAGCTACTGGTTCGTCTGCCGCCCGACCGCGCTCGAGGAACGCCCGGTGCGGATCTTCCACGACTGGCTGGTCCGCGCCGAGCTCTAGTTGCGCGGTGGCGGGTTGCTCCCTGCCGCGCGATCTGCGGGCGCGACATAGCGGACCGGCGCGACCGTGTGAGCGAAATCGCGCAATGGATGATCGAGTGCGGCCAGCAACGCCTCTTCGATCTGCTCGCGCGCCTTGGCGGCGATCGCCTTGCGTCCGTGATATTCTTCCGGGCTGAAGGGGTCGAGGAAATGAATCCGCACCGGGAAGGTGCCACGCCGCGAGAGGATTCGCCTGGCGTTGTTGAGCCCGCCTTCATCGCCGATCCAGCCGATCTCCTCGCCCGCTTCGCCATAGTCGAGCATCACCGGCTGGACGAGCACGCCTGAGGGTGGGGGTTCGAGCACCGAAAGGATGCTCGACTTGAACGGCAGCAGCGAATGACCGTCGGTCGTGGTTCCTTCGGGAAAAACCGTCACCGACCAATTGTCCGCCAGCGCCTCGCGCAACGCGTTGATCTGCGAAGCGACCCCCAGGCGGTTCTCGCGCTGGACGAAAACGGTCCGGTTGAGCGAGCACAGCCAGCCGATGACCGGAACTTGCGACAACTCGTATTTGGCGACGAATGCCGTGCCGCTGGCGCCCGCGAGTGCCAGGATGTCGATCCAGGAGACGTGGTTGGAGATGAAGAATACGTCGCGCCGCAGCGGTGTGCCGATGATCTCGACCCGCGCGCCCGATACCCGCGCGACACAGCGCAGGAAATACATCGGGAAGGGCGAGCCATAGGCGAGAATGCGGAACAGGTAATGCAGCGGGACGAAGAAGATCAGCAGCGCAACGATCCCCGCCGACCGCAGCGCGAGCCGTATCCGGCCGGGTAGATCGAGCTGTGTGGTCTCACCGCGCATCGCGGCAAGCCGCGCGTTGCTGCGGGTTTCAGCCTTCGCGGTCGAGCCGGACGCCATAGAGTTCCATCCGGTGATCGACGAGGCGGTAACCCAGCTTCTCCGCGATCTGCTTCTGCAGGGCTTCCAGTTCCGGGTCGACGAATTCGACGACCTTGCCGCTTTCGACGTCGATCAGATGGTCGTGATGGGCTTCGGGCGCGGCTTCGTAGCGCGCGCGGCCATCGCCGAAATCGTGGCGGTCGAGAATGCCCGCGTCCTCGAACAGGCGGACGGTGCGATAGACCGTAGCGATCGAGATCTTGGCATCGATCGCCGAGGCGCGCTGGTGCAGCATCTCGACATCGGGGTGATCGTCGCTCTCGGACAGGACACGCGCAATGGTGCGGCGCTGCTCGGTTATCCGCAGCCCCTTGTCCGCGCAAAGCTGTTCGAGGTCGATCCGCTGCTGCAAGTCATGCTCCAATACAAAAACGCCCCGCACCCATAGAGGGGCGAGGCGTCTTGCTCAAGCTTCAGACCGCGCTCAGGCGGTATTCTTCTTGCTACCGCGCTTCTGACCGGGCTTGCGGCCCAGGCCGATCTTCTTGGCGAGGTCGCGGCGCGTAGCCGCGTAGTTCGGTGCAACCATCGGATAGTCGGCAGGCAGGTTCCAGCGCGCGCGGTAGTCGTCGGGGGTCATGTTGTACCGCGTCATCAGATGCCGCTTGAGCATCTTGAATTTCTTTCCGTCTTCGAGGCAGACGATATAGTCGGGTTTTACCGACGCGCGGATCGAAACGGCAGGTTCCGGCCTTTCCTCGACGGGCTCATCCTTGGTGCCGAGTTCGACAAGCGCACCGTAAATCTTCGAAATCAGCGTCGGGACTTCGTCCACGGAAACGCTGTTGTTGCTCACATGGGCAGCGACGATGTCGCTGGTGAGGGTGATGAGCATTTCGCTCGTGTCGTTCTCGAAATTATCCATTTTCAATCCTTCGCGATCCGGGTCGGTTGTAGTGGCCTCTTATTGCCGAGGCTTCTGACGCGGCCCCTTGAACCGTTCGGCCCCCAATTGCAACTGCAGTAGGCGGTTTTCAAGTAATACTCGACGAACAGGTCGATCATTTGGTTAAATTTTTACCGAAAGTGATCGCGTCGAGCTTCTGCCCGTCAGTGGTACGGTAATAATCCTTGCGCATTCCGATGCGTTCGAACCCGGCGGCGCGATAGATCCGTTCGGCCGGATTGTTCGCCCGCATTTCGAGAAACATCCGCGTCGCGCCTCTCTCGCGGGCGGACGCGGCGGAATATTCGATCATGCGCTTGCCCAGTTGCCGACCGCGATATTCGCGTATGATGGCGACCAGCAACAATTCTTCTTCATCCAGCACCAGGCGCGACAGCACGAAGCCGATCGTCTCTGCGGGATCTTGGGCGATATTGCCTTGTGCATCGATCAGCAGCGCATGGGTCGTGGAGAGCCCAAAACTGTCGGAGACCTGTTGCCGGTTCCAGGCTTCTCGCCAGAACGGATCGAATGCCCGTTCCATGACATGCATGATGGCGTCGATCGTTTCTTCCTGCGTCATGCCGGGAGTTTGGCGTCCGGAGGGCGGCCGTAGATCGGGGCGAGCCGGTCTGTGAGGAGTCGAGCGGGGAGGGCGCAGGCATAGCGCGCATCGGGCAGCAGGTTCAGCGCCTCGCCGCTGCCGCGCAGCGCCACCAGTTCATCCGCCCTGCTGCCGACGACCAGTTTCGTATCGGAGACGCGGGCGGCGCTGTCCGGGGCAAGCGAGGCATGGTCTGCCAGCGCCAGGCCCTGGGCATCAAAAGCCTGCACGAGAAATTCGCCATGACCGCCACTCATGGCCACCAGGAGCGGCGATCCGTTTGCGTTCTGCACAGCCCTTGCGGTCGCTGCGACCAGTGCGAGGGTCGGGAACCCCAGCACCCTGGAATCCCAGGCTATCGCCAGTGCGCGGGCCGTTGCCAGCCCGATCCGTGTGCCGGTGAAGCTGCCGGGACCCAGCGAGACCAGAATACGCCTCGCCTCCCCGCGATCGGGCAGTTCGGCAATCATCGGCACCAGCCGTTCGGCATGGCCGCGGCCGATCAATTCGTGACGATGATCCAGTAGTCGTGCGCCCGCACCCGCGCCCTCGAACAGGGCGACGGAGCAGGCTTCGGTGGCGCATTCGATTGCAAGCGTTCGCATACAGGTGCGATGCCTCAGCCTCGAACAACCTTCAAGCCGCGGGCCTCAAACGATCCGGGTGAATTTGTCGAAATCGGGACGCGGGCTGCGGTCGAAGATGCTTTTCGGATCGCCATAGCCGATCGAACAGACCCAATCCGCGCGATGGCGCGGCTGGTCGGCAAAAAAGGTCTTCGTGATCCCGTCGAGATCGACGCCGGACATCGGACCGCAATCGAGCCCGAGCGCGCGCGCCGCAACGATCATATAGGCGCCCTGCAGCGCTGAATTGCGCTTGGCACCCTCGATGCGGCCCGCCTCGTCGCCTTCGAACCAGCTCTTGGCGTCGGTGTGCGGGAACAGCCAGGGCAGTTCCTCGTGAAAATCGATATCGTAGCCCACGATCGCAGTGACCGGAGCAGCGCGGATCTTGTCCGCATTGGCATCCGAGGCCAGCTCGGCAAGCTTGTCCTTCTGCTCCTGCGACTTGACCCACACGATCCGCGCGGGCTGCATATTGGCCGAGGTCGGCCCCATCTTCGTCAGCTCGTAGATCGCATGAAGCTGCTCGTCGCTGACCGGCTTGTCGAGCCAGCCATTGTAGGTGCGTGCTTCGCGGAAAATCTGGTCGAGCGCGTCGGCGGACAGCGCATGGTCGTGGAATTGCTTGGTCATGGAAGTCCTAGTGCAGTACTATGATGGTGCTGGTCGAAATCAGGCGGCGCGGACTTCAACGACCTCGGGCACGTAATGTTTCAGCAGGCCTTCGATGCCGTGCTTGAGCGTGGCGGAAGACGACGGACAGCCCGAACAGGCACCCTGCAGCGTCAGGAACACGATCCCGTCCTTGAAGCCGCGATACTGGATGTCGCCGCCATCGCCGGCCACCGCGGGCCGCACGCGGGTGTCGAGCAGCTCGTTGATCTGCGCGACGATGTCGGCGTCCTCGGCATTTTCCTCGACCAGCAGATCGCCGCCTTCGGGCGGTACCGCGATCCCGGCGGCGGTGCCGGGCGCGAACAGCGGTGCCTCGGCGACGAAATGGTCGAGCAGGATCGAGAGGACCTGCGGTTTGAGCGCATTCCAGTCGACCCCCAGCGCCGCGGTGACCGAGATAAAGTCGCTGCCGAAGAAGACGTTTACCACCTCGCCGGTGTCGAAGATCGCCTCGGCCAGCGGACTGGCCTCGGCGGTTTCGGGATCGGCGAATTCGCGCGTCCCCTGCGTCATGACCTGCTGGCCGGGGAGGAATTTGAGGCTCGCCGGATTGGGCGTGGTTTCGGTCTCTATGAACATGCCTTGCGATGTAGGGTGCGCAACCGGCCGGGGCAAGGCACCACACCTCGCCTTCGCGTTCACTCATGCGCGTTCACTATCGCTTCACCCGAGGGCACCCTATATGGCGCTCATGACCATCTTCACGCGTGCTGCCCGACAGCTTGCATTTTTCGCCCCCATTGCGCTTTTCGCCCTGCAGCCCGTGGTGGCGCAGGAGATTGCGCTTCCGGTATCGGCTCCGGCGCCCGCCGCGCTGCAGACCGGGGACGAAGTGCCGTGGATCTATCGCGGCAGCGATGTTCCGCGCGACGATGAATGGTTGTTCGGCGAGATGGACAACGGCCTGCGCTATGCGGTGCGCCGCAACGGCGTGCCGCCCGACCAGGCGTCGATCCGCGTCCGCATCGATGCCGGTTCGCTGCACGAGACCGAGGATGAGCGCGGCTATGCGCATCTGCTCGAGCACCTGCTGTTTCGCGAGAGCAAATATCTCGGCACCTCCCAGGCGATTCCGACCTGGCAGCGACTGGGCGCGACTTTCGGCAGCGATACCAACGCCGAGACCAGCCCGACGCACACGGTCTACAAGCTCGATCTGCCCAATATCGATGCCGCCAAGCTCGAGGAAAGCATGAAGCTGCTTTCTGGCATGGTTCGCCAACCCGTGCTCAGCGATACCACCGTGGGTGCCGAAGTCCCGATCGTGCTTGCCGAAATGCGCGAGCGCGGCGGCGCGGCGCAACGCAGCGCCGATGCCAGCCGTGCGACACTGTTCGCCGGCCAGCCGCTCGCGACCCGCAATCCCATCGGTACGGTTGAAACGCTGCAGGCCGCAACCGGCCGCAGCGTCGACGCCTTCCACCGCCGCTGGTACCGGCCCGAGAACACCGTGATCGTTGCGGTCGGCGATGTCGACCCGATGCTGCTCGCGGCACAGATCGAAGCCAAGTTCGGCGACTGGGAAGGGCGCGGCGACCCCACGCCCGCGCCGAGCTTCGGCGATCCGGTGGCGCCCGAAGGCACCGATCCCGCCAACCCGGTGGGGGAGGCGGTGGTCATCGTCGAGCCCGATTTGCCGCGCAGCCTGACCTATGCGGTGCTGCGTCCGTGGCGCCCGGTGCAGGACACCATCGTCTACAACCAAGGTCTCTTACGCGATTCGCTGGCACAGGCGCTGATCAACCGGCGGCTGGAATCGCGCGCCCGCGCCGGTGGCAGCTATCTTTACGCGCAGGTCCAGCAGGACGACGTCAGCCGTTCGACCGATGCCACCTTCGTCAGCATGGCACCGCTAAGCGATGACTGGGATACCGCCCTGCGTGATGTTCGCGCGGTGATCGCCGATGCGCTGGCGACCCCGCCGACCGAAGAGGAAATCGACCGCGAGATCGCCGAATTCGAGCAGGTCTTCGAAAGCTCGGTTGCCGAACGATCGGTGATGGCGGGCGGAAGGCTGGCGGACGATATCGTTCAGGCGGTGGATATCCGCGAGGCGGTCGCTGCGCCTGAGACCGTGCTGACCGTGTTCCGCGGGATGAAGGATGCGATCACCCCGCAGCAAATTCTCGATCACACCCGCGCGCTGTTTGCCGGATCTGTGATCCGCTCCGCCTATGTCACCCCCGCCGCGGGCGAGGCGAGCGCGGAAGAACTGCGCGTCGCGCTCGCCGCTCCGGTCGAGCCCGACGGCAGCGCCCGGCTCACCGCCGCCACGATCGCCTTCGACGAATTGCCGCCAATCGGCGAGCCCGGCGAAGTCGTCCGGGCCGGGCCGATCGGGGTGCTCGATGTCGAACGCGTCGATTTCGCCAATGGCGTCAAGGCGCTGTTGTGGGCCAACAATGCCGAGCCGGGCCGCGTCTCGGTCAAGGTCCGGTTCGGCGGCGGCTATCGCGCGATCGATCCGGCGCAGGCCGCTTATGTCCGGCTCGGCGAGATGGCCTTGATCAGTTCGGGCCTCGGCGAACTGGGCGAGGAAGAGCTCGACCGGATCAGTACCGGGCGCAAGATGGGCTTCGATTTCGCGGTCGACGAGGGCGCCTTTACGTTCTTCGCGCAGACCCGCGCCGACGATCTCGCCGACCAGCTCTATCTCTTCGCTGCCAAGCTCGACATGCCGCGCTGGGATCCCAATCCGATATTGCGCGCGCAGGCAGCGGCACGACTGGCCTATGAAAGCTACGCCACCAGCCCGGCCGGCGTACTCAACCGCGATCTCGACGCGCTGCTGCGCGATGGCGATGCGCGGTTCGCGACGCCCGATCTCGCCGCGCTCGCCGAGACCGACCCAGAAGGCTTCCGCGCCTTCTGGGAGCCGTTGCTGGCGCAAGGTCCGGTCGAATTGCTGATCTTCGGGGATTTTGAACGCGACGAAGCGGTGGCGGCATTGGCGCGAACCTTCGGCGCTCTCGAACCGCGCGGCGATCTGCCCGAGGTCATTGCGGCCCGCGTGCCATCCTTCCCGGACGACGAGGACACCACCATCCGTTACCACCGTGGCGATGCCAACCAGGCAGCAGCGGTTATCGCCTGGCCGAGCGGCGGCGGGGTGGCTGGCCTGCCCGAATCGCGCCAGCTCGAAATCCTTGTCCAGCTGTTCAACAACCGGCTGTTCGACGCGATGCGTGAGCGGGCAGGGGCCAGCTATGCACCCATTGTGCGTTCCGAATGGCCCAGCGACATCCCGAGCGGTGGCCGCATCAGCGCACTGGCGCAATTGCAGCCGGGGGATGTTCCGATCTTCTTCCAGGAAGCGGAGCGGATCGCCGATGAACTCGCCACCACGCCCCCAGCAGCGGACGAGCTGGCACGGGTGACCGAACCGCTGCGCCAGTCGATCTCGCGCGCTTCGAGCGGCAATCTGTTCTGGCTGTATCAGCTCGAGGGTTCGACCGTCGATCCGCGGCGCATCGCGCTGCTGCGCTCGCTGCTCACCGATTATTCGCGCACCACGCCCGAGGCGATGATGCAGCTGGCGCAGAAATATTTCGGCGGTCGCGAGGGCTGGCGGCTGGCGGTGATACCCGAGGGCGCGGAGTTGGCCGGTGAAGTTCGCCCCTCGACTGCGCCGCCAGTGATGCAGGGCCGGTGATTCAGGGCCGGTGATGCAGGGCCGATAAAGCAGGCTCAATAACGCAGCCGCGCCGACACCGGTCCAGCATTCCCGATCTCGGCAATCGGGTTTTTGCGCTGGCCAAGCAAAACCTGCTTGCGCCATGAGGCGGCATCCGCTTGCGATTGTTGCGCAAGTGCGACGGCGATACTGCCGTATGGCGATTGAATGGACCGATGATGACGAAGGCGTGGACGCCCGACAGCTGGACGCAATTCGAAGCGCGGCATCTGCCGCACTACGAAGACGCCGAGGCGCTGGCCGCAGCGCAGGAGACGCTCACTTCGCACCCCCCGCTGGTTTTCGCGGGGGAGGCGCGCGCGCTCAAGGCTGATTTGGCCGAAGTCGCGGCGGGCCAGTCATTCCTGCTGCAGGGCGGCGATTGCGCCGAGAGCTTTGCCGAATTTCACCCCGACAACATTCGCGATACCTTCCGCGTCATCCTGCAGATGGCGGTGGTGCTGACCTTCGCCAGCAAGCACCCGGTGGTGAAGGTCGGGCGGATGGCGGGGCAGTTCGCCAAGCCGCGTTCATCGCCCACCGAGACGCAGGGCGATGTCACGCTGCCGAGCTATCTCGGGGACAATATCAACGGCATCGAATTCGACCCGGAGATTCGCCGTAACGATCCCCAGCGGATGGTGCGCGCCTATTCGCAGGCCGCGGCCACGCTCAATCTGCTGCGCGCCTTTGCGGGCGGGGGCTACGCCAATCTGCGGCAGGTCCACCAATGGACGCTCGACTTCATGGGCCGCAGCCCTTGGGCCGACAAATTCGCCGACATCGCCGACCGGATCGGCGAATCGCTCGATTTCATGGAAGCCTGCGGGATCGACCCGCACACCATGCCGCAATTGCAGCGGACCACTTTCTACACCAGCCATGAAGCGTTGTTGCTGCCCTACGAGCAGGTGATGACGCGGCGCGATTCGCTCACCGGCGAGTGGTACGACACCAGCGCGCATATGGTCTGGATCGGCGACCGCACCCGGTTCGAAGGCAGCGCGCACATCGAATTCGCGCGTGGCATCGGCAATCCGCTGGGCCTCAAATGCGGGCCGAACCTCGAACCCGAGGCGCTGCTGCGGCTGCTCGACACGCTCAATCCCAACCGCGAGCCCGGACGGATCACGCTGATCAGCCGCTTCGGCCACGATAAGGTCGAGAAGGGCTTGCCGCCGCTGGTGCGCGCGGCCAAGCGCGAAGGCCATCCGGTGGTGTGGAGCTGCGACCCGATGCACGGCAATGTCGTCAAGGCGGACAGCGGCTTCAAGACGCGTCCATTCGACCGTATCCTGAGCGAGGTGAAGGGCTTTTTCGCGGTCCACCGCGCCGAGGGCACGCATCCTGGCGGCATTCATGTCGAGATGACCGGGCAGGACGTCACCGAATGCGTCGGCGGCGCGGTGGCGATCACCGATGAGGCGCTGGGCGATCGCTATCACACCCATTGCGACCCGCGGCTCAACGCCGCGCAATCGCTCGAGCTGGCCTTCCTGTTGGCGGAGATGCTCAACGCCGAGGCGCAGGTACGCCGGGCCGACGCCGCCTGAGCCACCGATTGTAAAATCCGCGCCCTGAGATGGTGCGGAAAAGGTTTTTCGCGGAACCCCTTTCGGAAACGGCGGTTTCTCGTCATTGTGGGGTTAGATCGCGGTTGAATGGCGGTCGAATTTATGTCGCTGCTACGTTGCAGGTACCAGGGGGTCTGACCGTGACTCAGTTACAGCCTAGATCCGTCATCGCGCCTTCGACCGGGCTGGCCGAGCGGTTTCGTGCTACCCGGGCGCTGAGCGAGGCACTGGCCGCGCCGCTCTCCGATGCCGATGCCACGATCCAGTCGATGGCCGATGCATCGCCCGCCAAATGGCATCTGGCGCATACCACCTGGTTCTGGGAAACCTTCCTGCTGCGCGAACACGCCGCGGATTATGCGTTGTTCGACGAGCGCTGGGCCTTCATCCACAACTCCTATTACGAGACCGAGGGCGAGCGGATCGCGCGGTTTGCGCGCGGCATGCTTTCGCGCCCTTCTCTCGACGAGGTGCTCGGCTATCGCGCGCATGTCGCCGCCGCGATGGAGGGGCTGCTGGGCGATCCGAAGCACGCCGAACTGATCGCGCTGGGCATCGCGCATGAGCAGCAGCATCAGGAACTGCTGCTGACCGATATCAAGCATGCGCTGTTCCAGAACCCGCTGGGCCCCGCGATGTTTGATGCCGAGCCGATCGGCGAGAGCGAGAGGCCGTTAGCGCCCGCCGACGATCTCTGGCACCGCCATCCTGGCGGGATCGCCCGGATCGGACATCAGGAAGATGGCTTCGCCTTCGACAACGAGGGCCCCGCGCATCGCACGCTGCTCGAACCTTTTGCGCTGGCCAAGCGGCTGGTGAGGAATCGCGAGTGGGAGGCCTTCATCGCCGATGGCGGCTACGACACCGCGACGCTGTGGCTCTCCGATGGCTGGGGCTGGGTGAAGGAGAACCGGGTGTCCGCGCCGCTCTACTGGCGAGATGATGAGCAATTCACGCTGGCCGGCTGGCAGCCCCGCGATCCCGATGCGCCGGTCACGCATATCTCCTATTTCGAGGCCGATGCCTTCGCCAGCTGGGCGGGCGAGCGGCTGCCCACCGAGAGCGAATGGGAAGCGACCGCGCGCGGGCAGGAAGGCGAGGGCGCGGCTCACGACCCCGACGCGGGCAACCAGCTCGATACGGCGTCCCCCATCCAGCCGCGCGGCAGCGAGGGGCTGTTCGGCGATTGCTGGCAGTTCACCCGCTCGGGCTATCTGCCTTACCCCCGGTTCCAGCCCGCGCCGGGCGCGGTGGGCGAATACAACGGCAAGTTTATGAGCGGACAATGCGTACTGAAAGGTGCCAGTTGCGCCACCGCGCGCGGCCATTCGCGCGCCAGCTACCGCAATTTCTTCTACCCCCACCAGCGCTGGCAGTTCACCGGCCTGCGCCTCGCCAGAGATTTGTGATGAAGACCAGCGAAGGAATAACCCTCGTCGATCGCGACGAGGGCGGGATTGATCGCGCGTTTCGCGCCGATGTGCTCGAGGGTCTGCGCGCGGGGCATAAGGCGATCCCGGCGCGCTGGCTCTACGACGATGCCGGGTCGCAATTGTTCGAGGACATCACGCAGGTCCCTGAATACTACCCCACCCGCGCCGAAACCGAAATCCTCTCCGAACGCGCGAGCGAGATCGCCGCCGCGGTCGGTCCGGACCGCGCGGTGGTCGAATTCGGCTCGGGCAGTTCGGTCAAGACCCCGCTGCTGCTCGCGGCGATTGCGCCGTCCTCCTATGTCCCGCTCGACATCGCGGGCGATTTCCTGCGCCAGGCGGCTGCTGAACTCTCGGCGAAGTTTCCCGGGCTACCCGTTTATCCGGTCGAGGCCGATTTCATGGCCGAGGTCACGCTTCCCGCCGATGTGGAGCGCGCTCCGAAGCTGGGGTTCTTCCCCGGTTCAACCATCGGCAATATGGTCGCCTGGACCGCGGTCGAGTTGCTGCGCTCGATGCGGCTTACGCTTCAGGCCGATCACGGGGTCCAGCCGCTGCTGCTGATCGGGATGGATCTGGTCAAGGATACAGCGGTGCTCGAGGCCGCCTATGACGATGCGGGCGGGGTGACGGGTGAGTTCAACCTCAATCTCGCGCGGCGAATCAACCGCGAGCTCGAGGGCACAATACCCGTCGAGAGCCTGCGCCATGTCGCGCGCTGGAACGACGCCTATGCGCGCGTCGAGATGCATCTCGAGGCGATGCACGATATCGAATTCTCGGTCTCGGGGGAAAACTTTGCCATGGCGGGGGGCGAGACGATCCACACCGAAAACAGCCACAAATTCACCCGCCGCAGCGCCGACATGCTCCTCCATGCCGCCGGCTGGTCCCCGTGCAAGCGCTGGCTCGATGGCGAGGAGCGCTTCTCGCTGATCCTCGCCGAGGCGACCGACCCGCGCAAGGCGCCCTGACGCGGTGACCCTGCCATGACCCTCGCGATCATCGGGGCCGGGATGGCCGGTCTTTCCTGCGCCCGGGCGCTGAAGCAGGCGGGTCTCTCGGTCGATATCTTCGACAAGGGTCGCGGGCCGGGAGGGCGGATGTCGACCCGGCGCGTGCAGGTAGAAGCGCGCGAATTGCGTTTCGACCACGGCGCGCAATATTTCACCGCGCGCGACGAACGGTTTCGCGCGGAAGTTGCACGATGGCGCGATGCGGGCAGGGTGGCGCCCTGGCCCGCAGCGGGCGCCGAGGCATTGGTTGGCGTTCCCGGAATGAACGAGCCGGTCCGCGCCATGGCCGAAGGGCTTGATGTCCAATGGGCGACGCGGATCGAGCGACTGGAGCGGCGTGCAGGCGAATGGGTGCTGCATGGCGCGGAAGGCGCGCACTCGGGCTATACCCACGTTGCGATCGCCGTACCGGCCGAGCAGGCGGGGCCGCTGGTGGCGCCCTTCTCGCCCAATTTTGCCGATCGTGCCGAGCGAACGACATCGGAGCCATGCTGGACGGTGATGGCCTGTTTTGCGCAAACCCTGCCGCTCGCCGATACGATCACGACGGGCGATGCGGTGGCATGGGCGGCGCGCGATGGCGCCAAGCCGGGGCGCAGCGGCAGCGAAAGCTGGGTTCTCCAGGCTTCTCCCGACTGGACGCGCGACCATCT
Organism: Erythrobacter sp. QSSC1-22B; assembly: GCF_001678665.1. GTDB lineage: Bacteria > Pseudomonadota > Alphaproteobacteria > Sphingomonadales > Sphingomonadaceae > Qipengyuania. The sequence goes on along the minus strand of NZ_LZRP01000001.1, from coordinate 652,575 downwards.
GGACCTTCGGGCCGAGCAGGTTGCCGAGCAACTCCTCGCAGTCTTCTGCGCCGAGAACGCAGTCGAGCCGGCGCGCCCGATCTATCTCGCCGCGCATCGCTGGCTTTATGCCAAGGCGCAGCCGGTTGCGGGCGAACCCGCGCTGTGGGACGCTGCGCTCGGTCTCGGCCTTGCGGGCGACTGGCTGCTTGCTCCGAGAGTCGAAAGCGCATGGATTTCCGGGCGCGAACTGGCCGATCGCGTGATCGCCGAATCCAGCTGAGCGCCTCCCCCGTCGCGGCAAACCGCTGCGGTTCATGGACCCGCAGGGGTCGCGTTCCTATATCGCGGTGATGGACTTCGCCCCAGCCTTCGATGCGATCGCCGATATCGTGCGCTCGATCCCTCGCTTTGACCTGCTGATTGCCGCCATCGTCGCGATGGTAGGCGGCTGGATCGGGGCCGTCATGGTGCATCGCCGGGTTCCCGCCGGGCGCGTGGTTCGCACGCTGAGTACGCTGGCGCTGGGTGCGATCCTGATCACCGTGGTGCTCCAGCTCTCGCGCTTCGATTCGCGCATCGATCTGGCGGTACCGCAACTGGGCCTGCCGTCGCAGGTGGTCGAGGGCGGCGAAACGCGGATCCCGGTTTCGCCAGACGGGCACTACTGGCTGGAGGCCCAGCTCAACGGCGTGCCCGCAAATTTTCTCGTCGATACCGGCGCCACGGTAACCGCGGTCTCGCAAGAAGTGGCCGATCGTGCCGGCCTCGCCGCGCGCACCGGCGGTATTCCTGTACGGATCACCACCGCGAATGGCGCGATCAACGCGCAGATATCCACCGCCGACACGCTGAGCTTCGGCAATGTCGAGGCCAGCGGTATCGATGTCATTATCGTCCCCAATCTCGGGCAGACCAATGTTCTTGGCATGAATGTCCTATCGCGGCTCTCTGGCTGGCGGGTCGAGGACCGGACGCTGATCCTCGTGCCCGCGCAGGCGGATCTCAGCGAGTAGACTGCTCTTGTTGCCGGGGCCCGGCGCTGCCACTCTCTTCCGCATGATTCGCGAACCATTCGTCCCCACCGAGGGCATTCACAATTTCCGCGATTACGGCGGCTGGCAGGTGTCGGGCGGCGGACATGTCCGCAGCGGGCTGCTCTACCGCTCGGGCCAGCATGTCGGCGCGAGCGATGCCGATCTCGCCGCCATCGACGCGCTCGATATCCGCACCGTGATCGACCTGCGCGGCACTTCGGAGCGCGAGCGCAACCCCTGCCGTCGCGGCGAAGGCTTTGCCGCAGAGGTGATCGCGCATGATGGCGAGACCAGTTCCAGCCCGCCGCATATGGATGTCGATGCCGACACCACCACCGCCCAGTTCGCGCGCCAGCGGATGATCGCGGTCTACACCCGTATGCCGCGCAATCCGGCGATGATCGCGATGTTCGGTCGCTATTTCCGCGCGCTCGACCAGCGCGATGGTGCCAGCCTGGTGCATTGCTTCGCGGGCAAGGACCGCACCGGTGTGGCGGCCATGCTGCTGCTCCATGTCTTGGGCGCCAGCGAGGAGGATCAGCTGGCCGAATTCCTCCGCACCAATCAGGCTCCGACCATTTCGGTGCTGCGCGAACAATCGGTCCCCGGGATCGAGCAGCGGCTGGGTCGCAAGCTGGAAGAGGATGCGATCCGCGCGCTGCTCGAGGTGCACGAGGACTATCTTGCAACATACCGCAAGGAGGTGGCGCGCGACCACGGTTCGCTCGATGCCTATCTCGAGACGGTGATAGGTGTGGACGAGCCGATGCGCGAGCGGCTCCACACGCGGCTGGTGGCGTGACAGCGGCGCATCCGCTCCCCATATAGCCACTTCAACGATCCATTTTCCCCGAGAGACTTTCCATGGCTACCCATCGCACCAAACTGCTCATCATCGGCTCCGGCCCCGCGGGCTATTCCGCCGCCATCTATGGCGCGCGCGCGATGATGGAGCCGATCGTGGTGCAGGGCCTCCAGCCCGGCGGCCAGCTCACGATCACCACCGATGTCGAGAACTATCCCGGCTTTCGCGACGTGGTGCAGGGCCCGTGGCTGATGGAGGAGATGCAGGCGCAGGCGGAGCATGTCGGCACACGGATGATGTGGGACACCATCGTCGAGGTCGATCTGGCGGGTGGCTCGCCGTTCCGCGCGGTGGGCGACAGCGGCGACGAATATATCGGCGATGCGCTGGTTATCGCTACCGGGGCGCAGGCCAAATGGCTGGGCGCGCCGGGCGAACAGGAGCTGGGGGGCAAGGGCGTCTCGGCCTGCGCCACCTGCGACGGGTTCTTCTACCGCGGCAAGAAGGTCGCGGTCATTGGCGGCGGCAACACCGCGGTCGAGGAAGCGCTCTACCTCACCAATCATTCCGACGACGTCACGCTGATCCACCGCCGCGATTCGCTGCGCGCCGAAAAGATCCTCCAGGAGCGTCTGCTCAACCACCCCAAGATCTCGGTGCTGTGGAACAAGGCGGTCGACAGTTTCGCGGGCGATCCGCTCGCGGGCGGGCTGACCCATCTCAATCTGCGCGACACCGTCGATGGCTCTGCAAGCGAGCTCAAGGCCGACGGAGCCTTCGTCGCGATCGGCCATTCGCCCGCCACCGAACTGTTCAAGGGCAAGCTGGAGATGGACGATGGCGGTTATCTGCTGGTCGAAGCGGGCACGCCCAAGACCGCGATCCCCGGGGTCTTCGCGGCTGGCGATGTGACCGATCACGTCTATCGCCAGGCGGTGACCGCCGCGGGCATGGGCTGCATGGCCGCGCTGGATGCCGAACGCTTTCTCGCGAACCTCGAGATCGACACCGACGGCCACGCCCACGCTCCCGCCGAAGCTCCAGAGCGCGAAGCGGCGGAGTGACCTTTTAGCGGCGTGACCGGCTAGAAGTGGATGTCGAAGGCCCAGATGGCGGCGTGGAAAACGAGCGCGAGCAGCACGAGGCTCGATAGAGCGAACAGCGCGAAGCGCACCGCCACCGCGTTAACCGTCGCCTGCACCAGCGAATGTAGCACCCTGAGGCCGACATAGGCCCAGGCCAGCCAGGCGTTGAACCCGTCGCCCCAGCCCACCATCGCGAGCACCAGACAGACCGCGTAGAACACGGTCGGCTGCTCGTGCAGATGGTTGTAATTGTGTGCCTTCCACTGGATCTGCGCCGGCAGGCGCTCGTCGAGCACGCCGATCTGGCGCGCGTCGTTGGGCGCGAGCCCGGCCTTGGTCATCGCGGGCAGGCGGGTGGCGTACATCCATACCCACATGACCATGGTCCAGGCCAGCAGCACGACCACCGGCTGGAGGATGGCGGACTCGTTCATCGCACTCTCCCTTGATTGGGCCTCGATCAGGCCATCGATTGGGCGCCCCGTTGGGCCCTCAGCTAGGCGCCAGGCCGGGGTCGAACAGCAGCGTCGCCATCAACGCGCGCACCGCCAGCACGATCAGCGCAAAGGTCGAGAGCATGAAGAACGCGAAACGGATCTTCACCACATTCACCGTCGCTTGATAGACCGAGTGGACGATCCGCAGCGCGACATAGATCCACGCCATCAGCACATCCAGCGCGCCTGCGCCCATGATCGCCAGGATCAGCGCGGTGGCGTAGAAGATGGTCGGCTGCTCCATCAGGTGCACGTAATTGTGCGCCTTCCAGTTGACCTTGTCGGGGATCACACCCTCGAGGTTCTGGCCGCGACCGCCGGGCTTGGCGTCTTTCAACCCGCCGCCAAGGCCCTTCATCGCGGGCAGACGAGTGAACGCCATCCAGAACAGCATCACGAGCGTCCAGAGCACCAGCACGGCGGCCGGTGCGAGCATTTGAGCCTGCATTCAATATTCTCCCTGTTGCGCGCGAATCTAGGCGGCAACGGGCGATTGTCAAACGCGCGATTGGGGCGCGCCGGTCCGGGTTATAGTCGCGGCATAGCTGGCGGCGTCGGTGTTGCCGCCGGTGAGCATGATCACGCTGCGCTCGTCGAGCGCAACCTTGCCCGCCAGCGCCGCCGCCAGCGCCGCGGCGCCGCCCGGCTCGATCACCAGCCGCAGCGTCGAAAAGGCGAAGCGCTGCGCGGCGCGGACCTCCTCGTCGGTCACGGTGACGCCGGGCTCGGCGCGGTCCCGCAGCACCGCCAGATTGATCGGCTTGGTGGCATCGGGCTGGAGCGCATCGCAGATCGTCGCCGGCGGATTGGCGCCGACCGACACGATTTCGCCGCTGGCGAGCGCTTGTCCGACCATATCCCAGCCCTCGGGCTCGACCGGCACCACCGCGCTGGTCGGGCAGGCCAGTGCCAACCCAGCCGCCAGCCCGCCGCCGCCGCAGCAGACCACGATCCGCGAGGGTTCGCCGCCCAGCTGCGCGGCAATCTCGATCCCGGCGCTGCCCTGGCCTTCGATCACCCAGGGGTCGCCAAAGGCATGGACCAGCACCGCGCCGCGCCGTTCGACCTCGCGCGCGGCGACCGCATCGCGATCCTCGCCGGGGCGGTCGTAGAGCACGATCTCGGCGCCCAGCGCCCTTGTCGCCTCGAGCTTCACCTTGGGCGCGTTGCGCGGCATCACGATGGTCGCCGGTATCCCCAGCCGCCGCGCCGCCCAGGCGACGCCTTGGGCATGATTGCCGCTTGAGACCGCGACCACGCCAAGCTCGCGCTCCGCAGGCGTCAGGTTCGACAATCGCCACCAGCCGCCGCGAATCTTGAACGCGCCCACCGGCTGCAGCGTCTCGGCCTTCACATGGCAGCGCACGCCGCCGATCTCGACCGGGAGCAGCGGGGTGGGGGGCAGGATCGCGGCGATGCTCTGTGCAGCGGCAATGACACCCTCGCGGGTCGGGATGCGGATGGTTTCTCGGATCATGTTGCGGGGCTAGCGCATTTCCCTATGTGAGCAAGTATCACACCGGCCCCGCGAGCGCGCCGGTCGGGCAAGCAATGGAGTTACTATGTCGACAGTTCTGGTCATCGGCGCGGGCGGCGTCAGTTCGGTGTGCGTGCACAAGATGGCGATGAATGCGGATATCTTCGCGGACATCCATCTCGCCAGCCGCACGAAGTCGAAATGCGATTCCATTGCGAAGAGCGTGAAGGAACGCACCGGGCAGGACATCGCCACCTACGAGATCGACGCCGAGGAAGTCCCGGCAATGGTCAATCTGATCCGCAAGATACAGCCCAGCCTAGTTGTCAATCTGGCGCTGCCCTATCAGGACCTGCCGATCATGGACGCATGCTTGGAGGCCGGGGTCCATTATCTCGATACCGCTAATTACGAGCCCAAGGACGAGGCCAAGTTCGAATACAAATGGCAATGGGCCTATCACGACCGCTTCAAGGAAGCGGGGATCATGGCGCTGCTCGGCTCGGGTTTCGATCCGGGCGTCACCAGCGTTTTCACCATGTGGCTCAAGAAGCACAAGCTCAAGACCATCCGCCAGCTCGACATTCTCGACTGCAATGGCGGCGACCACGGCCAGCATTTTGCCACCAATTTCAATCCGGAAATCAACATCCGTGAAATCACCGCGCCCGCGCGCCACTGGGAAAACGGTGCTTTTGTAGAGACCCCCGCGCTGGCCAAGAAGGTCGAATTCGACTTCGAGGCGGTCGGCCCCAAGAACATGTACATGATGTATCACGAGGAGCTCGAAAGCCTTGCGCGCTTCGTTCCCGAACTCGAGCGCGCGCGCTTCTGGATGACCTTTGGCGACCAGTACATCACCCATCTCACCGTGCTGCAGAATGTCGGCATGACCAGCATCGAGCCGGTAAAGTACCAGGGTCGCGATATTGTCCCGCTGCAATTCCTCGCTGCCGTGCTGCCCAAGCCGGAATCGCTGGGCGAGACCACCAAGGGCAAGACCAATATCGGCGTGATCGCCACCGGTGAGGCGCTCGACGGTTCTGGCGAGAAGACCTTCTATATCAACAATATCTGCGATCACGAGGACGCTTATGCCGAAACCGGCAACCAGGCGGTTTCCTATACTACCGGCGTGCCTGCGATGATCGGCAGCGCGATGGTGCTGCAGGGGGCGTGGAAGGGTGAGGGCGTGTTCAACATCGAGGAATTCGATCCCGACCCCTTTATGGACATGCTCAACGCCCACGGCCTGCCGTGGAATGTGGCCGAGCTGGATGGGCCGGTGGATTTTTAATGGTCTGGGAAAGTTGGTATTGGAAGTTGCGCCTCAAAGGCCTGATCGCTGAGATTGAAACTTTGGCGGACCAACCTGATGCTTCTGATCTCGACATCTCAAATCTAGAAATCGCTGTTTTTACAGGCTTCTTTCTGACGCGAAAATTGATCGAGGCCGAAACGAAGATTTCTTTCAAAACTGAGAATCAAAGGGTTCTGTGTCAGACCTCCGGCAAGAAGCCGGATGCCCCACTCGTTGACGTGATGAATCGCTTTGATACGCATAAACTCTATGACCTTGACGGCTTCGTTAAGTCGCACATTTCTTTGAAGAAGGTCTGTAACATCTTCGTCCACAGCGTCTTTTTGTGGATGGTTTACGATGTAGAGGAATATTCCGAAGGAGAGGGTGTGGTCGTTGGAGTTCACCTAACCTCGAGTTACGACAAACAAAAATCCATCTACTGGATCAAAACATCTGAGATATTGAGAGTATTTAATTCTGTAGTTGCCGATTCATTGGATAAGCTCGATATGGATCGTGATCCTGAAACTCGCGAGATGAAAGTGCGCAAGGCGTAATGGAAACCAAAGCCGGTGATCCGGGCGCCTTCGCGCAATTCGATCTCTCCCGCGTCGACAGCCCTGCCTTCGTGGTCGATGCCGCCAAGCTGCGCGCCAATTGCCAAGTGCTCGCCGATATTCGCGACGCCGCCGACATCAAGGTATTGTCCGCACTCAAGGCGTTCTCGATGTGGTCGGTCGCGCCGCTGATCGGCGAATATCTCGACGGGGTCTGCGCCTCGGGCCTGTGGGAAGCCCGGCTGGCGGGCGAGTTCTACGATGGCGAGATCGCCACCTATTGCGCCGCCTACAAGCCCGAGGATCTCGAGGAGATCTGCCGGTTGTCGGATCACCTGATCTTCAACTCGCCCGCGCAGATGCGCCGCGCCGCGCTGATCCTCGAACAGGGCCGCGCGACAGGCGGCGATTTCGATGTCGGGCTGCGGATCAACCCGCAGGTCCCCACCGGCGAGGTGCCCCGCTACGATCCCTCCAGCCCCGGCTCGCGGCTCGGCTTCCCGCTCGACCAGCTTACGCCCGAAATTATGGAAGGGGTCGAGGGGATACACTTCCACAATCTGTGCGAGCAGGATTTCACGCCTCTCGCGCAGACCTGGGATCGGGTGTTCGATGCGATCGAGCCGTATTTCGGCCAGCTCAAATGGATCAACATGGGCGGCGGGCACCACATCACCCGCGCCGACTACCAGCGCGATGAGCTGATCGAATTCCTCCGTGATGCCAAGGAGGACACCGGCGCCGAGATATATCTCGAACCGGGCGAGGCGGTCGCGCTTGATGCCGGCATTCTGGTGGGCACCATTCTCGACACCGGGGCCAATGAGGTGCCCTTCGCGATCACCGATATTTCCGCCACCTGCCATATGCCCGATGTGATCGAGGCGCCCTATCGCCCGGCCATGCTGGGCGAGCTCGCAGGCGGTGAGGGCAGTGCGATTCGCCTCGGCGGGCCGTCCTGCCTCGCGGGCGATGTCATCGGCGATTATCGCCTGCCGGTCCCCGCCGAGCCGGGCCAGCGGATCGCCTTTCTCGACCAGGCGCATTATTCGATGGTCAAGACCAACACCTTCAACGGCGTTCCACTGCCGTCGATCTGGTTGTGGGACAGCGAAAGCGATGCGCTCGAACTGGTGAAAAGCTTCGGCTACGAGGATTTCCGCAACCGGCTTTCGTGAGCTCGCCCTGCGCCATAAACCGCACCTCGGCGGGGGAAATTTCCTTGCTTTTGCAGCGGCAGGCCTTACATGCGCTCTCCCGCTGCCGGAGCCCCTTCAACAAGGGCGGGACTGACGACCGCTAGGCAGCCCTTGTCACGCATCGAACCGTTTTGGGGGTCCCTTGAATTGCACACCTTTCCCGACGCCCGGTCCGTAGTTCGCGCTCTAGCGCCCGACGAACCCGTTATTCTGAACCGTCCGCACGCAGCCACGCGCGCGGCGCGCTTCTTCGTCGAGAAATTTCCCGGCAAATCGCTCTACGCGGTGAAGGCCAATCCTTCGCCCGATCTGCTGCGCGTGCTGTGGAACGCCGGAGTAACGCATTACGACGTCGCCTCGATCGCCGAGGTGCGGCTGGTGCGCGGGATCCTGCCCGAAGCGGTGCTGTGCTTCATGCACCCGATCAAGGCCCCCAGCGCCATCCGCGAGGCCTATCGCGTTCATGGGGTGAAGACCTTCAGCCTCGACAGCGTCGAGGAACTCGAGAAGATCGTCGCCGCCTGCACCGATGATGCGGGCGAAGCGGCCACCGACCTGCGGCTCTGCGTGCGGCTCAGGGTGTCCTCCGAATTTTCCGAGCTGAGCCTTGCCAGCAAGTTCGGCTGCGATCTCACCGAGGGACCACTGCTGCTCCAGCAGGCGCGCCAGCATGCGGACTGGCTGGGTGTGTGTTTCCACGTCGGCAGTCAGGCGATGAGCCCGTTCGCCTTTGTCCAGGCGCTCGATCGCACCCGCGCGGCGATCGCCGAGGCATCGGTGGTGATCGACATGATCGATGTCGGCGGCGGGTTTCCCAGCGTCTATCCCGGGCTCGAGCCGCCACCGCTCGAGGATTATTTCACTATCATCCACCAGCATTTCTACGCGCTGCCGATCGCTTATAACGCCGAGCTGTGGTGCGAGCCGGGCCGCGCATTGTGCGCGGAATATTCCTCGCTGGTGGTCAAGGTCGAGAAGCGCCGCGGCGAGGAACTCTACATCAACGACGGTGCCTATGGTGCGCTCTTCGATGCCGCGCATGTCGACTGGAAATTCCCCGTCCGCGCGCTGGAAGACGACCTGATCAAGCCCGCAGCGGATTTCGCCTTCTACGGCCCGACCTGCGACGATGCCGACTACATGCCCGGCCCCTTTGCGTTGCCCGAGGACATTCAGGCTGGCGACTATATCGAGATCGGGATGCTGGGTGCCTATGGCGCGGCGATGAAGACCGATTTCAACGGCTTCGGCGCGACCCAGAGCCTGATCGTCGAGGACGAGCCGATGGCCAGCCTCTACGACGGCAGCCGTGTCCGCAAGGTCAGCGATAACGTGGTAAGCCTGCGTTAAAGCGTTAAAGCCCGCTAAAAGGGTTACAGTGCGGCGCCCGGGTCGGCTGACTTCCTATGATGCTCGCACCGCAATTTTTGTGACGAAACCAATGGCGCAAGCGCCCGAAAGACATGTGCGGTGAGAACTCCGAGGCGTAGCGGCCTCACCATCGCAGGAATCGCAGTGGTCACGGCTTTGGCCGCGTCGCCGCTGCTTGCCTCCACTCCGGGTGGGCTGGATGCGCTGCGCGAATACAATCTGGTCGTCTTCAAAGACCTCGATTCGATATCCGAAGTCGAGGGGCGGCCTTTCGTCGGAGGGGATCTCAATGGTTCCTCGTCCAATTACAATATCGGCAACGCGCCTGCATCGACGAATGGCTCGCCCCAGACGGTGAACGTCGGCGGTTCGATTGCGACACCAACGTCAACCAGAACACCGTCAATAGCGGTCTTGCCGCATCGGACCCGCAGTTTCTGGTCAACCTGAAACAGGACGCGAGCTTCCTCGAAACCAGCCTCGGCAATCTGTCGCGCGATCTGGGCGGACTGGGGACGACCAGCGAATTCGTGAAGCAGGGCAATCGCGGCATTTTCAACGCCACTCCGGGTGCCGACGGCACGGCGGTGTTCAACATCACTTCGGCCGATCTGAACTCGATCGGTGAAATCCAGTTTGCCAAGAACGGCGCCGAAACCGTGATCGTGAACGTGAGCGGCAGCGACATCCTTCTCAACGACGATTTCCTCGGCAATTCAGCCAAGCTGGGCGAAAGTGTGATCTGGAACTTCCCGGATGCGGAAAAGCTCAGTGCGACCACCGCATGGCGCGGTTCGGTTCTCGCTCCGAACGCCGCTGCGACCACCGGCAATTTCATCGAGGACTCCGCGGTCTTCTCCTCGCTGACCCAACGCGGCGAGTTCCACCTCGGCACGTTCAACTCGAGCTATCAGCCACCCAGCAGCTCGAGCTCGAGCTCAAGTTCCGGTGGTTCATCGTCCAGCGGGGGTACCGAGGTGCCGGCACCGGGGATTCTTCGGCGCCCAGTCCAGCCCGCCGTCGTGCGCGGTGGCGATACGGCGGGCGTGGAATTGGGCGCCCATGGCGTAATTTCAAAGGCTTCGGAACGATAAACGGCGACATTCGCTGTTGAAATGCGCACGTCCGCGCTAGCAACAGGAGTATTATTGTGGCCGAAATCCCGGTGGAAAAGAAATCGTCGATGACCTGGCTCTGGGTTCTGTTGGCTCTCGTCCTCGCGGCTCTGCTGATCTGGTGGTTCGCGGCTGGCGATGATGACGTCGACCCTGTCGTTGATGATACGTCCGAGACCGAATTGGTCGCGACCGAGACCCCGATCGCTGCAGATGCGATGCCGCTGACGCTGGCCGCCGTCGTGGCTCAGCCCCAGGACTACATCGGACAGGAGTTCTCTGGCGAAGTCGGCGTCGATGGCCCGCTGACCGATCGCGGCTTCTGGATCGAGAGCGACGGCGCACGGATGTTCGCGCTGATCATCGATGAACCCATGGAAGTCCCGCTGGACATCAATGCCGGTCAGACGCTGCAGATTTCGGGTGGCACGATCCGCGCCGGCGGCGAGGTGACCGAAGTGGAGGGTGCTCCCCTCGACGACGATACCCGCTCAGTGATCGCCGATCAGGAAGTATTCCTGATCGTGGACGAAGCGCGCATCGAGATTCTCGAACGCAGCTAATTTATTTCCAGAAAGGAATTTCCCATGCAGAACGATGATCGTTTCGGAAAACTTGAGGCGCTGGACGCCTGGCAACTCGTCGATGACGAGCAGGATATCAGGGGTCGTGAGGTCGTTTCGACAACCGGTGCAGCCTACGGGCGGATCGAAGACTTGTTGGTGGACAAGGACAAGGAACACGTCGCGGCCGTCAAGCTGAGCGATGGACGGCTCGTGGCCGTCGACAATCTCGAGATCCGCGCTGACGACGTCGTCTATCACGACGATCTCGCGGCATCTCGAGTCCACTATACCAAGGTCCGCGCCCGCTAGCCCGGTCCTGCCACGTATAGGTGACGAAGCTGAGGCAACGTTCCGGAAGGGGCGTTGCCTCAGTCATTTCGGCTATCGTACCGGCCTGTCTCTCCACTGGCGCACTGAAATGGGCCAGTCATGGCAAACGTACTCCAGTCGGATGTGCACCTGAACGATGCACGGTCCGGTCAGCCGTACTGCGCGCGGTGCTTGTCCAGCACCGGCTTCACGCGGGCGAGGGCCGCGCCGATGCGTTCGGGAAATTCTTCGGGCCCAAGTTCCAGTACGCCATCATGCGCGGTCGCGATGCGGCGGGCATTGGCCCAGTCGATCCCTAGCCCGATCGCCCATTCGCGAAACGCATCCGCAGCGCCTGCTTCGGGGTAGAGCGCTTTCGCCAGCGTCGGGTGGAAGGAAAAGCGCCGGTTTATCGGTAGCAGGCTGAAGGGGAATCCCTTGTCGAGATAGACGAAGGTATCATCGATATGGATCGTGCCGGAATGCTTGTGCAGCGCCAGTACGGAGGCGAAATGCACCGCCTCGTCCTCGCAGACCAGCGGCATCCCGCGCGGCACCGAAAACGCGAAGTCCTCGGCGAACAACTCGGCCAGCGCATCCTTTTCGCAGGCGACCTCGTCCCATGGCAGATGCGGCAGCTGCGAGCGATGCCGCGCCGTTCCGTAGAGCGTCGCATCGGGATAGGCCTGGTGCATCCATTCGCAGTGCAGCGTGTGGAACGGGTGCAGGTTGAGGATTGCATCCACCAACTTTCCGCCATCGGTGAGCGCGTCGATCTGCGTCTTGATACCGTCGGGCAGGGTGTAGCTGTCGAGGAAGACGAATCGTCCGTTGGCGCGCCGCACCAGCGCGCAATGCGTCCCGATATCGAGCAGGCCGCCGATCTTGAATTCGCCGCGCACGGACCAGAACCCGTCCGCCAGTTCGACCAGTTTCTCGCTCATGCCAAATTCTCCTTCACGCGTATGCTCAGCTGCGGTCGGCGTCGCTCAGTCTATTAGTCCGCAAAGCCTACGAACCGCGCCGCTTCTTCCAGTGGCTTGCGGGTGCTCACCACCGCGTTGGCCGGAAACTCTTCGTCGGGCCAGCCCATCGCCACCGCTTTCATGATCACCTGATCGTCGGGGATGCCCGCATGTTCGCGCACCACCGGGCTTTGCATGATGCCTTGCGAGTTGATGACGCACCCCAGTCCGCGCGACCATGCGGCGTTGACGAGGCAGGTCGTAACCGCGCCGCAATCGAAGGCGGTGTCGTCGCTCTCGGATAGTTCGCGGTCATAGGCGATTATCACGCAGACGGGCGCATCGAACTGGCGGAAGCCGCGCAGCACCCAATCCTGCCGCGCATCCTTGTCGTCGCGTTCGATGCCCATGGCGCCGAACAGCTGCTTGGCGACGCCGATCTGGCGATCGCGGTGGACACCGGCGAAGGGCTGCCCGCGCCGGAACTCGCGGCTGTCGGGCTCGCCCGCGAGAATACGCTCGGTATTGCCCTTGCGGATGCGGTCGAGCGGCTCGCCGGTGATGACGTGCAGATGCCAGGGCTGCGTATTCATCGAGGATGGCGAGCGCGTGGCGAGGGTAAGAACCTCCTCGATCAGTTCGCGCGGAACCGGCTTGTCGAGGTAGCCGCGCGTCGAGCGGCGACCATGCACGATCTCGGCGTATGTCTGCTGCGGGGTCCCGCTCATGCTATCTCCTGCCATTTTGCAGGCGTGTTAGCGCAGCAGCGGGTTTGCGCAAATCCCTTGCGGCTAGGCGGCCTGCGCCAGTTCCATATCCAGCCGCGACCAGATCTCGACCAGCGCGTCGCCGAGCTGGTGCATCATCTCCACCGTATGCGCCGGGCCGGGAGTGAAGCGCAGCCGCTCGGTCCCGCGAGGCACGGTGGGGAAATTGATCGGCTGCACATAGACGCCGTACTCGGCCAGCAGGATGTCGCTGATCTTCTTGGCGCGCACCGGATCGCCAACCATCAGCGGAACGATATGCGTAGTCGAGAGCAGCACCGGAAGCCCGCGTTCGTGGAGGATCGCTTTGAGCATCGCGGCATTGGCCTGCTGCGCGTCGCGCTCCTCGCTCGAACCCTTGAGGTGCTTGACCGCTGCCAGCACGCCCGCGACCAGCACGGGGCTGAGCGAAGTGGTGAAGATGAAGCCGGGGGCATAGGAGCGGATGCAGTCGATGATCCGGTTGTCGGCCGCGATATAGCCGCCCATTACCCCGAAAGCCTTGCCCAGCGTGCCCTCGATGATGTCGATCCGGTGGGCGGCTCCGTCGCGCTCGGTGATACCGCCGCCGCGCGCGCCGTACATGCCCACCGCGTGGACTTCGTCGACATAGGTCAGCGCGTTGTATTCCTCGGCGAGGTCGCAGATCGCGTGGACCGGGGCGACATCGCCATCCATCGAATAGACGCTCTCGAAGGCAATCAGCTTGGGTGTGGCCTCATCCTCGGCGGCGAGAAGCTCTTCGAGATGCTCGAGGTCGTTGTGGCGGAAGACCCGCTTCTCGCAGCCCGAATTGCGGATGCCGGCGATCATGCTGGCATGATTGAGTTCGTCGGAAAAGATCACGCAGCCCGGCAGCAGCTTGGCGAGCGTCGACAGCGTCGCGTCGTTGGAAACATAGCCGCTGGTGAACAGCAGCGCGCCTTCCTTGTCGTGCAGATCGGCGAGCTCGTGCTCGAGCTCGATGTGGAAATGGGTGTTGCCGCCGATGTTGCGGGTGCCGCCCGAACCGGCGCCGACATCGTGCAGCGCGGATTCCATCGCCTCGATCACCTTGGGGTGCTGGCCCATCGCGAGATAGTCGTTGGAGCACCACACGGTGATCGGCTTGGGACCATTGTGACCGTGGAAGCAGCGCGCGTTGGGGTAGGATCCCTTGTTGCGCATGATGTCGATGAACACGCGATATCGGCCCTCGGAATGGAGCCGGTCGATTGCCTGGTCGAATACCTGTCCGTAGTTCACGCGTCACCGCCTGGTCGCGCCGCCCGAGGCGGCCATCTGGAGCGCCGATTTAGGGAGAAACCGGGGCATTTGCCACCGCGATCTTTGCGAATGACTCGCAAGGTTTCAGAAGCGCTCGAGCCGGGTGATCTTCTGCGCCGCGAAGGCCGGAGCCAGTGCCTTGAAATCCGCAAGGTCGCCGGTGGTGACAGCGAAATCGGAACGGCTGCGTTCGAAGGCCTGACCCTGCGTCAGCGCCACGATCCGCCGGGCGATTCCTTCGGAGCCGTCGAGAAAGGTGATGCTCTCTCCGAACGCGGCGCGCAATTCGTCTGTCAGCAGCGGGAAATGGGTGCAGGCGAGCACCACCGTGTCGATTGTGTCGCCGCCCTGCTGGAGCACCAGGCCCTTGGTCTCCCGCGCCACCGCATCGACCGACACGCTCTCGCCGCGCAGCTTGGCCTCGGCCAGCGCGACCAGCCCGTTGGCACCGTGGCGCAGCAGCACCTTGCCTTGCGCGAAATCGCGCTCGAGCTCGTCGACATAGGCCTGGCGCATGGTCGCCTCGGTGCCGAGCAGGCCGAAGGTGCCGGACTTTGTGAGCGCAGCGGCTGGCTTGATCGCGGGCACGGTGCCGACGATCGGAGTCTCGAGCACCTCGCGGACCATCCCCAGAGCGATCGTACTGGCGGTGTTGCACGCCAGGCAGATCAGCCGCGGCTGGTAGCGTTCGGCCATCCGCCCGAGCAGGCCCGCAACCCGCGCGGCAACCTCGGCCTCGCTCTTGGCGCCATAGGGCAGCCCGGCCATGTCGGCGGCGTAGATCACCGGCGCTTGCGGCAGCAGGAGGCGCAATTGCGCCAGCACCGTCAGCCCGCCGATGCCGGAATCGAACACCAGTATCGGGGTATGTGGCTCGGATCTGTCCAATTGAGTTCGTCCTGAGCTTGTCGAAGGGGCGCTGCTTCCGGTAGGTGCGCTAGGGCAAAGGGCGGGGCTTGGACAGGCTCGCCCGCACCAATTGTGGGGAATCGCGCAAACATGGGTACCGAGTTCACGATCTCTACGCTGTGGGCAGCGCTGCTCGGCTATGGGCTGGGCTCGATTCCTTTCGGGCTGATTCTCGCAAAGCTGGCGGGCAAGGGGGACATTCGCCAGATCGGCAGCGGCAATATCGGCGCGACCAATGTGCTGCGCACCGGCAGCAAGGGGCTGGCGGCGGCGGTGCTATTGCTCGACCTCGCCAAGGGGTTCCTGCCGGTGTTTCTCGCCTGGCGGCTGTTCGACCAGCCCGAGGCGATGCCGGGCGCTGCCTGGGGCCCCGTTCCGGCCGCCGCGCTCGGAGCAGTGGTGGGGCACTGCTTTCCCGTCTGGCTGGGCTTCAAGGGCGGCAAGGGCGTCGCCACCAATGCCGGGGTGAGCCTCGGCATCGCCTGGCCGATCGGGCTGGCCTATGCGCTGGTCTGGCTGGCGGTGCTGGCGGCTTCGCGGATCAGCTCGCTCGCCGGAATGTGCGCGGTGGTCGCTGCGGCACTGGCGGCGGCGCTGCTTGGCTATCCGGTATTCATTCCCGTCCTGGCGCTGATCGCGCTGCTGGTGATCTGGCTCCACCGCGCCAATCTCGTGCGGCTGGCGGCGGGCACCGAGCCCCGGCTGGGGCGCAAGGGGTGACACTGGTGGCTCCGGTGCTCGACCAGCCCGAAGCCTTCGCCCGCATCCGCCTGCTGCGCTCGCCCAACATCGGCCCGGTCAGCTATGCCCAGCTGCTGATGCGCTTTGGCAGCGCGCTCGCAGCGCTGGACGCGCTCCCCGAGCTCGGCAGGCGGGGTGGACGCGCCTACCGCGCTGCTCCCGCCGAGACCATCGAGCGCGAAATCGAGGCGGTGCGCCGCGCGGGCGCCAAATACCTGTTTCACGACCAGCCGGGCTATCCCGCGCTGCTCGGCCAGCTCGACAGCGCGCCGCCGATCCTGACCTGGCGCGGCGATCTGGCGCTGGCGGCGCAGCCCTGCGTCGCGATGGTCGGCGCGCGCAACGCCAGCGCCGCAGCGGTCAAGCTGGCGCGCGATTTCGCGTCGGCGCTGGCGGAGGCGGGCTTCACCGTGGTCTCGGGCCTGGCGCGCGGGATCGACGGCGCGGCACACGAGGGCGCCTTTCCACGCACCGTGGGCGTGATCGCCAGCGGGATCGACATCGCCTACCCGCCGCAGCACGCCGCTTTGCAGGAGCGGATCGCCAGCGAGGGACTGCTGTTCGCCGAACAGCCGCCCGGCACCGAGCCGCGCGGCAGCCATTTCCCCAGTCGCAACCGCATCATCGCCGGGCTTGCCGCGGGCACGCTCGTGGTCGAGGCGGCGGTGCGCTCGGGCAGCCTCATCACCGCGCGGCTGGCGGGCGAGGCGGGGCGCGAGGTGATGGCGATCCCCGGCAGCCCTCTCGAGCCTCGCAGCCATGGCGGCAACCACCTGATTCGCGAAGGCGCGGTGCTGGTGCAATCGCCCGAGGAGGTGGTGGAACTGCTCTCGGGCTTCGACGGCATCCCGCGCTCGACCTTCCGCGAGCCGGCCGGCGATTTCGATCACGCGCCGGAGGAATTGGCGAACGCCGAACCCGCCGATATCGCCGCCCTGCTTACCACCGCGCCCATCGCGGTAGACGAGCTGATCCGCCAATCAGGGGAGAGCGCCGCGGCGGTGCAATTGGCGCTGCTCGAGCTTGAGATCGCAGGGCGGCTGGAACGACATGCAGCGGGTAGGGTGAGTTTGTGCGGCTGAGTTGGACGAACTTCACGACGGGAGAGCGAATTGCTCTGGTGCTGCTTGGAATGGCGCTGGCCTGGTCCGGCTGGGTTGCGTGGCTGGACGCGATTGCGGAACCCGGAACCGTCCTGGGTGGTGTCTATATTGCGATGGTTTTCGTGGCCAGTGCGGTCGCCGAGTTCATAGGATTGATCGTAGCGGTTTCGATGGTGTTCATTGGCGGCGATAGCGATCATGGATAATTCCGAAGGATCGCCGATCGCTTTTTACCCTTGGCGACCTTCATGCTCCTCATGATCGTACTCCAAATGTCCGCTTGACGCCCGGCCGACCCTAACCCCACTTTCGCGCGTACGTACACGTACACACGTAAGGGACAGCTTTCACACTCATGCAACTCGTCATCGTCGAATCGCCCGCCAAGGCCAAAACCATCGAGAAATATCTCGGCAAGGACTTCAAGGTCCTGGCATCCTACGGTCATGTCCGCGACCTGCCGCCCAAGGATGGCAGCGTCCGTCCGGACGAGGATTTCGCGATGGACTGGGAGCTCTATCGCGACAAGCAGAGCCGCTTCAAGGAGATCAGCGACGCGGCCAAGAAGGCGACGCGGCTGGTGCTCGCGACCGACCCCGATCGCGAGGGCGAGGCGATTTCCTGGCATGTCCGCGAGCTGCTGGCCAAGCGCAAGGCGCTTCCCGACAAGGTCGACCGGGTCACCTTCAACGCCATCACAAAGGGCGCGGTGACCGAGGCGATGAAGGCTCCGCGCGAGCTCGATATGGACCTCATCGACGCCTATCTGGCGCGGCGCGCGCTCGACTATCTCTACGGTTTCACGCTCTCGCCGGTGCTGTGGCGCCGCCTGCCCGGCGCCAAGAGCGCTGGGCGCGTGCAATCGGTCGCGCTGCGGCTGATCTGCCAGCGCGAGCGCGAGATCGAGCTGTTCCGCGCCGACGAATACTGGTCGGTGATCGCCAAGCTCCAGCATGACGGCACCGAATTCGATGCCCGGCTGGTCAAATTCGACGGCAAGAAGCTGGAAAAGCTGACGCTGGGCGACGAGGCGGGCGCGATGGCGGCCAAGGCCGCGGTCGACGAGGGCCGATTCACGGTCGAGGAAATCGAGACCAAGCCGCTCAAGCGCAACCCGGCGCCGCCCTTTACCACCTCGACCCTCCAGCAGGAGGCCGCGCGAAAACTGGGCTTTTCCGCCAGCCACACGATGCGCTGCGCCCAGTCGCTCTACGAAGCGGGGGCTATCACCTATATGCGGACCGATGGCGTTCAGATGGACCCCGGCGCGATCGACGAGTGCCGCGCTGCCATCACCCAGCGCTATTCCGCCGATTATCGCCCGGAGAAGCCGCGCTTCTACGCCACCAAGGCCAAGAACGCGCAGGAAGCGCATGAGGCGATCCGCCCCACCGATTTCAGTAACGATCGCGCCGGATCGGGCGACGAGGGCAAGCTCTACGACCTCATCTTCAAGCGCGCGATGGCCAGCCAGATGGCGACCGCCCAGCTCGAGCGCACCAGCGTGACCCTGCGTGACCCGACCGGGCGGCACGAGTTGCGCGCGACGGGCCAGGTGGTCAAGTTTCCTGGCTTTCTCGCGGTCTATCAGGAAGGCTTCGACGACAAGGAAGGCGAGGAGGACGAAGGCCTGCTGCCGGTGATCCGCAAGGGCGATTCGCCCAAGAAGAACGCGGTCGATGCGAACCAGCATTTCACCCAGCCGCCGCCGCGTTTTTCGGAAGCCAGCCTGGTCAAACGGCTCGAGGAGCTGGGGATCGGGCGCCCCTCGACCTATGCCAGCACCATCCAGACTTTGCGCGATCGCGAATATGTCCGGATGGAAAAGAACCGCTTCTTCGCCGAGGAAAGCGGACGGCTGCTGACCGCCTTCCTCGAGCGTTTCTTCGAGCGCTATGTCGCCTATGATTTCACCGCCGGGATGGAGGACGAGCTCGACGAGGTTTCGGCCGGGCGGGAGGCGTGGAAGACCTTGCTCGCGCAGTTCTGGAAGGACTTCCAGCCCAAGACCGTGGAGGTCATGGATCGCAAGCCCTCCGAAGTCACCGAGGTGCTCGACGAATACCTATCCGACTATCTCTTCCCCGAACGCGCCGACGGCAAGGATGCGCGCTTTTGTCCGCTGTGCGACAAGGAAGGCCGAGAGGGCGGGCGCCTCGCGCTGCGCGGCGGGCGCTATGGTGCCTTCGTCGCCTGCGCCAATTATCCCGATTGCAAGTTCACCCGCCGCTTCGCCCAGCCGGGCGCCGATGGCGAGGAGGCGGCCGAGGACGCGGTGATGGGCGAGGACCCCGCTACCGGCCTCCCGGTCGAGCGCAAGACCGGGCGCTTCGGCCCCTATATCCAGCTCGGCGAGGGCAAGGAGGCCAAGCGCGCCAGCATCCCCAAGGATCTCGACGATTTCGATCTCGAATGGGCGCTGAAACTACTGGCGCTACCGCGGATCGTCGGGACGCATCCCGAGACCGGTCAGGAGATCGAGGCGGCGATCGGGCGCTACGGCCCGTATCTGCGCCACGACGGCAAATACGCCAAGCTGACCAGCACCCGCGATGTCTTCGACACCGGGATGAACACTGCGGTTTCGCTGCTGGCCGAAGCCGCCAATCGCAAGGGTGGGTCGCGCGGGAAGGCCGAGCCGATCAAGACGCTGGGCGTCCACCCGGTCAGCGGCGCGGAGATGAAGGTGATGCCCGGGCGCTACGGCCCCTATGTCACCGATGGCACCACCAATGCGACCATCCCCAAGGACGCCAAACCCGAGGATCTGACTGACGCCGAGGCCATCGCCCTGATCGATGCCCGCGTCGCCAAGGGCCCGGTCAAGAAGAAGCGCAAGGCCCCGGCCAAGAAGGCGGCACCCAAGAAGAAGCCCGCCGCCAAGAAGGCTCCGGTCAAGAAGAAGGCTCCCGCCAAGAAAGCAGTTGCCAAGAAGGTCACGGACTGATGGCGAAGGAACATTTCGAACGCCACAAGCAACCCTGGCGCGCCGACGAGGCGGGCATGCTGCGCACGCTTGCCGCCAAGGGCAAGGGCCTGCGCGAAATCGCGAAAGCGCTGGGCCGCAGCGAGGAATCGACCCGGGACTTCGCGAAGAAAAACGGGATCGAGATACTGAAAAAGCGGTGATGTGATGGCTCGCCTTATCGCATCGTGAGAGTCGCGGGCGGAATGCGGGTCACCGTGTTTGGGGAACAGGTGGAGGCCGAAATCGCCGACACCGCCAGCCCCATTCCTGTGTTCGGTGACGGCAGGCGCGCAGCGCACTCCGGATGTGCTTCTTCGCGCTGATCGCCGGAAACCGGGGAAGAGCCCAAGCTGTTCGCCGCCGCCGCCGCCGGTGCAAGGCCTTCTTCTTGTTGGCTGTTTCTCCTGCCCGCCATGGTCTGCATGGCTGAATGTCGATCGCGAGGTCCGACCCCGGAAAGCTGGCAGGTCCGCTCCGCATCTGGTGGAACGGCACCGCTCCTACCTCGTTAGCACTCCATGCAGCAAAGCCTTGAGAACCGAACGACCCTTGAGAATGGCCACGCGTCCGTCGATCATCCGGACTCGCCAGCCGCAATCACCGAGCCATGGGATACGGTCGTTCAGCCCGGCCCGGTCATGGTCACGGCCATTCACGCGGGCCACACCATTCGCAATTCTCTGCGCCCATGGCTGGAGATCGAAGATCAGGCGCGGCTTCGTGAAGAAGATCCGCTCACCGACTTCTTCCTTCCGTCCGGGGACACGATCGTTCGAGCCAATCGCTCACGCTTCGAATTCGATCTCAATCGCCCTGCCAGAAAGGCAGTGACAGTCGATCCCGAGGACACTTGGGGGCTCAGGATATGGAGCCCCGATCTGCCCCGAGATGAGATCGAGACTTCTCTCGATCTTCATCGCCGGTTCTACGCCCTGATGGCTGAGCGGGTGGAAGCGATGATCGCCGAACATGGTCAGATCCTGGTTCTGGACATCCACAGCTACAACCACCGTCGCAACGGGGCGGATGGTGCGGCGGATCCGCAGGCCGAGAGCCCGGACATCGACCTTGGCGCCACCACGCTGAACGAGGCCATATATGGCGACCTCCTCGAGGAATTTGCGCAAGGACTGCGCTCGCGTCCGGTGCGGGGGCAATCGCCCGATGTGCGGGTGAACGTGCGCTGGGAAGATGGGGGTCACTTCCCCGAATGGCTGCACACGACCTACGGCGACGCTGCCTGCGTCATCACTCTGGAATACAAGAAGATATTCATGGATGAGTGGGGGCACCATGCAGACATTTTGGCGCTGCAGGACCTGCGCGAAGGATTTCTCGCCGGGCTGGCGAATGCGCGGAAATGGCTGGCAGCGTCGCGGGGGCAAGGATGATGGGAACGCGAGAAGCCGACACGCAGCCGGCCCCCACCCACCGCCTGTGTTCCGCAGCTCTCGAAGTCGACCGAGCGCTCGCGAGGATGGACGAAAAGGTCGACTGGCTGACGCGGCTCACGCCAGTCAACATCACCGAAATCTGGGAGGGCTTTCGCGATTCCAACTATCGCTCCATGCCCGACAGTCGCTTCAGCGAGGGTCTGGAGAACGATGCCCCGGTCCTTCGCAGCGAACTGTTCGACCTGCCGGTTCGCGAGATAGAGAACCATCTGCTGCAAGCCTTGATGCTGGAAAAGCAGCGCGAGATCGACCAGCAGATCGAACTGGTGCGGATGCGGGGAAAAGCCGGCTTCATCCTGGCGAGCATCGACCTTTTCGGTCACGTCAGCGAACAGCTACTGCAGGACGCACGCGACCTTCTTGAAGCGGTTCCGGTGGTCGCCCCCGATCCGGATGATGTCGGTGCCGCTGAAATCTGCGAGGCCGCGCGCATTGAGGTGGCGAAGTATCGCAAACGTCACCCGGACTTTCAATGCGAGGTGGTCGTTGATCCCACCCCGGGGACATCGCTTTACGTCTCGCAGGGCGATTTTCATGTCGCCCATGATTTTCGCACCTCGCGTTCGCGGGTCGACCCCCTGATACAGCACGAGATCGGCACCCATGCGGTGACCCGGCACAATGGTCTGCGTCAGCCATTGCACACTCTGGCCGGTGGTCTTGCCGATTACGACGAACTTCAGGAAGGCGTGGCGGTGCTGGCCGAATATCTGGCCGGCTATCTGCCGGCGCAGCGATTGCGGACTCTGGCCGCACGGGTGGTCGCGGCTCATATGGCGGTCGAAGAGCGAGCGGGGCCGGAAATATATGCCTGCCTCGTCGATGAGTGTCGCATCGACTCCAAAACGGCGTTCAATACCGCATTGCGCGCCAAGCGAGGCGGCGGGCTGACCAAGGATGCGCTCTATCTCAAGGGGTTGGCGGAGCTGCTGGCCTACCTGCGCGGCGGTGGGGCATTCGAGATTCTCTTTCTGGGCAAGTTCGCGCTCAAGCATCTGCACAGCCTGGAAACCCTGATCGACGACGGCATCTTGCATCAGCCCGAAATCCTGCCGCCCTATCTCGACGACCCATCTGCAATGGGCCGGCTAGCCAAGGCTCGCCAGGTACCCCTTTCGCAATTCTATCAGGAACGCGCTCCATCATGACCGACGTCAAGAACAAGAAAAAGAGCAAACCCAAGTCCAAGCCGCGAGGCGAGGCCGGAAACGGAGCCATCAAGATCGCCTTCGTGGTCAACTCGGTTGCCACAGAGCAAGATAATTACACCACCATTCGGCTCGCCCGCAAAGCCGTGGCGCGGGGGCACGAAGTCGCGTTGATCGGGCTTGGCGACTTTATCTACGACTGGCAGGACGGCATCTGCGCGATGGCGACGGTGAGCAAGATCGCCGAGTTCAAGGACGACACCACCTATCTTGCCCATCTCCAGGATTCGGGCATGGAGCGGGCGCGCATCAACTTGTCGGAATACGACATCCTCATGTTGCGTAGCGACCCGGCGACGGAATTGACCACACGCAACTGGGCTCCGTCCTCCGGTCTGCTGTTCGCGCAGCTCGCGTCCTTGGACAGTACGATCGTCTTGAACGATCCCAACCAACTGACCGATGCGGTCAACAAGACCTATTTCCAGGGCTTTCCCGAGACGGTCCGGCCCGCGACCAGCATCACGCGCGAACCCGATGAGATCAGCCGCTTCCTCGATGCGCACGGTGGCATGGGCGTGATCAAACCCTTGCAAGGTTCAGGCGGACAGGGCGTGTTCCTGATCGATGAGGGCAATCGCCAGAACCTCAATCAGATCGTCGAGGCGGTGATCCGCGATGGCTACGCCATCGTTCAGGAATATCTGCCCGCCGCCAAGAAGGGCGATCTGCGGATGATTACCCTCAATGGCCGCCCGCTCAAGGTGGCCGATACCTACGCATGTATCCACCGGTTCAGCCAGACCGAGGATCATCGCTCCAATATCTCCGCCGGTGGAGGTGTGGAGATGGCGGAACCCGACGAGGTCGCGTTGCGGATCGCGGAAATAGTCGGTCCCAAACTGATCGACGATGGCATGTATCTGACCGGGCTCGACATAGCGGGCGACAAGATGATGGAGGTCAATGTCGACACTCCAGGCGGCCTTAATTTCATGGAGGATCTGAGCGGGGTCGATTTCAGCGGTGCGATCCTGGACGATCTCGAGCGCAAGGTCCGGTTGCAGCGGCAATATGGTGGCACACTTACCAACCGCCAGCTGGCGGTGATCTAAGGCCGCGTCCTGCCAACCCTTTTGGCCTGCATCCTTTGCGATCAGGCAGAATATAACGTTGCGCAATTGCGCTCAGCGGAGGCGAGAGTAACGCGAGAGAATGGCGCAAGATGACAATCCCGACGATCAAAGCGATTCCGAGAAGAACACGGAATGGGCCGAGTTTCGCACAGATCTGGCCGAGGACCGCACGATCCAGGCTACGGAACGTACCTTCGCGGGCTGGTTGCGCACCGCTTTTGCAGCGATCGGCGTCGGGATCGCCTTTCACGTCGTGTTCGGCGAATTCCAGCCGCCCTGGCTCGCGCAAGCGATCGCATCGCTGTTTATCGTGCTGGGCATGACGGTCGCTTTTACCGCACAAAGAAGAGCCGCCCAGAGCTTCTCTCGGCTTTCCACCCACGAGATCGACAGGCCTCGAACACCAAATATTCGCTGGATGAGCTGGTCGATAATTGTTGGTGGACTGGCGCTCATCGCAGGGATCTGGATACTCAACGACGGGTCGATCGGGCCAAACGGCTAACCGCTGATAAGTGGCTCGGAGGTACCAAGCTGGTCGCAGCCATGAAGAATAGGTTCTGAAATCATGGTGCTAAAAGGGATCCCCAAAATTGCCCCGTTCTGATCGAAGACTGCTTCACTAGGAGCAGTCATGGGTCGCGGGGATTTGTCGACCTCGTCGCTACACGCATACGCTAGGCCGCAAACGGTTGCCGTCTGGCAAACAACGCGACCGGCGAAACCGGTAAATCGCGCCGGGACGCCTGGTGTTCGGGATTGAAGTCTCTGAAAGATCCTTCCGTTCCCCTCGGCTGTGATACAGCTCGTCGGTACAGTGACTGGGCGAAAAGCCGGTCGCCGACAATAGGACTCAGTTCAATTTCAATGACTTGTTGGGGGTGTTGGCTGGGGTGGCAGGGATCGAACCTGCGAATGCCGATACCAAAAACCGGTGCCTTACCACTTGGCTACACCCCAGCAAGAACGCGCCCATATAACGGCTTGCGCGGCGATGAAAAGGGCTGTCGACCGGCGCGTGCCTGAATGAACGGGGAGAGCGGGCGCGACATTGCGTAGCGTCCGCTCTCCCGGCCAGTTCGCGCTAGAGCGCCTTGCCCTCGAAATCCTTGGCCGAATGGCGCTCGCGCAATTGCTCGTCTTCTTCGCCCCAGGTCTTGTTGACGATCCTGCCGCGCTTGACAGCGGGGCGTTCGGCGATGGCTTTCACCCAGCGCTCGACATGCTCGTATTCGTGAATCGACAGGAATTTGCGCGCTTCGCCGTAAATTCCACCGAAGACGAAAGGGGCGATCCAGGGGAAGGCCGCGATATCGGCGACGGTGTAGTCCTCGCCGCCCAGATACCGAGATTGCGCCAGCCTCTTGTCCGCGACGTCGAACAGGCGCTTGGTTTCCATGGCATAGCGATTGATCGGATATTCGAATTTCTCCGGCGCATAGGCATAGAAATGACCGAAGCCACCACCGATGAAGGGGGCGCTGCCGACCTGCCAGAACAGCCAGCTCAATACCTCTGCGCGGGTATGATCGGTGGGCAGGAAAGCGCCGAATTTCTCGGCCAAATGCATCAGGATCGCGCCGCTCTCGAACACCCGGACCGGTTGCGGACCGCTGCGGTCGAGCAGCGTGGGGATCTTGGAATTGGGATTGAGATCGACGAAGCCCGAACGGAACTGCGCGCCGTCGCCGATATCGATCGTCCAGGCGTCGTATTCGGCGCCCGAATGCCCTGCCTCGATCAGTTCCTCGAGCATGATCGTCGCCTTCACCCCATTGGGTGTCGCCAGCGAATAGAGCTGGAAATCGTGCTGGCCGAGCGGAAGCTCTTTTTCCTCGCGCGCACCCGAGGTCGGCCGGTTGATGCTGGCGAACTTGCCGCCATTCTCGGCATCGTGCGACCAGATTTCGGGCGGAGTGTAGGTGGCGTCGGGCAATGCTTGTCTCCTGGCTTGTGTGCGGCGGTAGGTGGGGCGCGCAGGAGCGGCAGGCAAGCGGAACCCGATCGCCGTCGGGCGGTTTGGCCTTCACCATGACGAAGCTCATCTATGTCGACGACGATCTCCCCGGGATTAGCCGCAAGCGCGCGGGGCGCGGCTGGGCCTATTACGATCCCGAAGCCAGGTTGATTGCCGACCGCCCGGAAAAGCGGCGCCTGAACGCGATAGCGCTGCCACCGGCCTATATCGATGCATGGTTCTGCCCGGCGCCCAACGGCCACATCCTCGCCACCGGTTATGATGCCAAGGGTCGTAAGCAATATCGCTACCACCCGGATTTTCGCGCCCGGCAGGAGAGCGAGAAATACGACGGCTGCATCACCTTCGGCAATCTGCTCCCGCTCGTTCGCCGCCGGGTGGAGGAGGACCTGCGCACTCGCACGCTGACCCGCGAGCGCGCTGTGGCAAGCGTGGTGCGGCTGCTCGATCTGGGAGCGGTGCGGATCGGCAACGAGGGATACGCGGCGCGCAACAAGAGCTACGGAGCGACGACCTTGCGCCAGCGTCATGCCGAGGTCACCGGCCATACGCTGCGGCTGCGGTTCAAGGGCAAGGGCGGGAAGCTGCGCGAGATGACGGTGACCGACAGCAGTCTGGCACGGGTTGTCCGCAAGATGCAGGATCTGCCCGGGCAGCACGTCTTTCAATATATCGACGACGAGGGCGATCATCACCCGGTCGGGTCTTCCGACGTCAACACCTATCTGCGCGAGACGATGGGTGAGGATTTCACTGCCAAGAATTTCCGCACCTGGCATGCCAGCGTGCTCGCTTTCAGCCTGCTGGCTGGCAGCGAGGAGGTCCTGACCATCAAGGCCGTGCTGGAGGAAGTTGCCGCGCATCTCGGCAACACTCCGGCAGTGACGCGCAAAAGCTACGTCCACCCCGCAGTCATCGATTTGATCGGCAAGCAGGTGGAGTGGCGCGCGAACCTGAGCTTGCCGCGGAGCACCAAATGGCTGAGTCGCGAAGAGCGTGGCTTGCTTGCGCTCCTGCAAGACGGGCCGCGCGCGGCCGAACTGCTCGCCGCCTGAACCGCAGTCTGGTCGATTGCGCGGCGGGGTGTCTGCCGATACGGATGTCGGCATGACCCGGACCCATCGCTTTTTCGACATGCACACCCACGGATTCGTGCGTGTCGCGACCAGCACTCCCAAGGTGCGCACCGCCGATGTCGCCTACAATGCCGATGGCATCATCGGCGAGGCTCGCAAGGCCGCTGGGCAGCATGTCGATGTGCTGGTCTATCCTGAATTGTGCCTGTCCGCCTATGCGAACGACGATCTGCATCTGCAGGTGGCCCTGCTCGACGCCGTGGAGGTCCATCTGGAGCGGATCGTCGAGGCGAGCCGCGACTTTCCCACCGTGCTTGCGATAGGCGCGCCGCTGCGGCGAAACGGGCGGATCTACAATTGCGCCATCGCCATCGCCCGCGGGACGATCCTGGGAATCATACCCAAGAGCTATCTGCCCAATTACCGCGAGTATTACGAGAAACGCTGGTTCGCGCATGGGCGCGACTGCGTCGATCTCGCCTTCCCGATCAACGGCGTGGAAGTGCCGTTCGGCATCGACCTGATTTTCGCGCATGAGAGCATCCCGGGCTTTACCTTCGGGATGGAGATCTGCGAGGATTTCTGGAGCCCGGTGCAGCCGGGGACGCAGGCGGCGCTCGCCGGCGCAACCATCCTTCTCAACCTCTCTGCCTCCAACATTACTATCGGCAAGTCGGACGAGCGCCATATGCTCAGCCGCGCGAGCTCCGCGCGTTCGGTCTGCGCCTATGCCTATTCGGCCAGCGGCCACGGCGAGAGCACCACCGATCTCGCCTGGGACGGGCAGGGGATGATCTACGAGCTGGGCGATCTGCTGGTCGAGAGCGTGCGCTTCGACCGCGAGCCCGAACTGTGCATCGCGGACATCGACTGCCAGCGCATTCTCAACGACCGGATGCGGATGCAGACCTTCAACGACGCGGCCGAGGCTTCCGGGCGACCCGAGGATCGCTTCCGCACGGTCGTGTTCGATCACGAACCCACGGGCGGTGATGTCGGTCTCAATCGCCCGGTCCGGCGCTTTCCCTTCGTCCCCAACCGCCAGCACAAGCTCGACGAAGATTGCTACGAGGCGTTCAACATCCAGGTCGCCGCGCTGATCCGCCGGATCGAGGCGACCAACCCGCAATCGCTCGTGATCGGCGTGTCGGGCGGTCTCGACAGCACCCACGCGCTGATAGTCGCGGCGAAGGCCTGCGACAGTCTGGGCCTGCCGCGCTCGACCATTCGCGGCTATACGCTGCCCGGCTTCGGAACTTCGGACACCACCAAGTCCAACGCCTGGAAGCTGATGGACGCCTTGCAGATCACCGCCGAGGAAATCGACATCAAGCCCACCGCGCGGCTGATGCTCGAGAACATCGGCCATGCATTTGCCGATGGCGAACCGCTCCACGATGTGACCTTCGAGAATGTGCAGGCGGGGCTGCGGACCGATTACCTGTTCCGGCTGGCGGGGCAGCATGGTGGGTGGGTGATCGGCACCGGCGATCTCAGCGAGCTGGCGCTTGGCTGGTGCACCTATGGCGTGGGCGACCAGATGAGCCATTACAACGTCAATTCCGGCGTCCCCAAGACCCTGATCCAGTACCTGATCCGCTGGACCACCACCACCCACCAGTTCGACGAGACCTGCGATGCGGTGCTGCTGGATATCCTCAATACCGATATCTCGCCCGAACTGGTACCTGCCGGCGAGGATGGGGCGATCCAGAACACCGAAGACACCATTGGACCGTTCGAGCTCAATGATTTCTTCCTCCACCATATCGCGCGCTGGGGGCAAAAGCCCAGCCATGTCGCTTTTCTCGCGTGGCACGCCTGGAAGGACGCGCAGCAAGGGGACTGGCCCGAGCACTTCCACGACGAGCGCAAGAACGAGTATGATCTTGTAACTATCGCCGGCTGGCTGGAGAAATTCCTTCAGCGCTTTTTCCAGTTCAGCCAGTTCAAGCGCAGCGCCATGCCCAATGGGCCCAAGGTCAGCGCCGGCGGTGCGCTGAGCCCGCGCGGGGACTGGCGCGCGCCGAGCGATGCGGTTGCGGATCTGTGGCTCGCCGAATTGCGGGATAATCTGCCGAGCTAGGAAACTTGCGGAGCGTGCGACCGTTGAAGGGATCAAGCAAGGATGTCTTCCCAAATGACTGCGCGTATCAATGCCATCGCTACAGCCGTGCCCGATTGCGACTTCGAGCAGGACTATCGCCATTGGGCGATGCGCCAGCTCGAGGGACGCCGCGAGGCAAAGCTCTACGCGCGGATGGCGGAACGCTCGGGGATCGAGCATCGCTGGTCGGTACTCGACGAAGAGGACGCCAAGCTCGACGAGGGCGCAGGGTTCTATGCTGCCGAACCACCGAGCACAGCAGAGCGGATGGCGATCTATGCCAAAGAGGCTCCCGAGCTGGCCTTGCCTGCGATCGGAAAGCTCGGAGAGCTCGGCACGATTACGCATATCGTCGTGGCAAGCTGCACCGGCTTCGTGGCGCCGGGCATCGACCAGATCATCGCGCGGCGGCTGGGGCTCGCGGGCTCGGTCGAGCGGGTGCTGGTGGGGTTCATGGGCTGTTATGCCGCGGTCACCGCACTGCGGACCGCGCGCCATATCGTCCGCAGCGAACCGGGCGCGCGAGTGCTGGTGGTGACGGTCGAGCTTTCCAGCCTCCACCACCAGGACCATGACGAGATCGAACCGCTGCTTGCGGGCGCGCAGTTCGGCGACGGCGCCGCG
Organism: Erythrobacter sp. QSSC1-22B; assembly: GCF_001678665.1. Classification (GTDB taxonomy): domain Bacteria; phylum Pseudomonadota; class Alphaproteobacteria; order Sphingomonadales; family Sphingomonadaceae; genus Qipengyuania. The sequence goes on along the minus strand of NZ_LZRP01000001.1, from coordinate 623,033 downwards.
GCGGCGATCGTCAGCGGCGAGGGTCCGGGGCTGGAACTGGGCGAAGGCCTTTCGGCCACGCTGGAAGACAGCGACGGGCTGATCACCTGGCATATCGGCGACACTGGCTTCCACATGCATCTTTCGGGCGAGGTCCCCGGCAGGATCCGCGACGCCTTGACGAGCCCTGAGGTCCGCGCGCGGATCGCGGGGGACGAATTGCCCGAGGCCTTCGCGGTCCACGCTGGCGGGCGCTCGATCCTCGACGCTGTCGAGAGCGGGCTTGGACTTGCGCCGACTGCTCTGGATCATTCGCGCGCGGTGCTGCGCGATTTCGGCAATATGTCTTCTTCGACGCTGATGTTCGTGCTCGAGCGGACGCTGCGCGATAAGCCGCGCGACGGGGTGGCGCTGGCCTTCGGCCCGGGGCTGGCGATGGAAGGGTTCCGCTTCGGCTGGAGCGATTGATTGCGAATGCTCGAAGACCGCCTCATCGCCGACGAAATGATGGACGAGCCGGGAATGGACCTGGCGACCTATCGCAACGTCCTGCAGGATCTCGCCAAGGTCAATCGCACCACCATGGCGCATGCGCCAACGCTCGCCTTTCTCGACCGCGCGCTGGCGGGCCGCGATTCCTTCCGCCTGCTCGATGTCGGCTTCGGTGATGGCGACATGTTGCGCGAAATTGCGGCCTGGGCGAAACGCCGCGGGAAGAAGGCCTATCTGGTCGGGGTCGATCTCAACCCCAAGAGCAAAACTGTCGCGCGCGAGAGCACATCCCGCGATCTGCCGATCGAATACTGGACCGGCGATTATGCCGAGGTGATCGCGCGCGATTTCGACGTCGTTATTTCCAGCCTCGTCGCGCATCATATGACGCATGACGAGCTTATCGCCTTCCTGATCGCGATGGACACGCATGCTCGCTCCGGCTGGTTCATCAACGATCTGCACCGCCACGGCGTCTCCTATTTCGCCTATCCGCTGCTCGCGCAACTGGCCGGCTGGCACCCGATTGTGCGCCACGACGGCCATATGTCGATCGCGCGCTCCTATCGCCCGGCGGAGTGGAAATCGATCCTGTCCGAGGCAGGGATCGCGGATGCCCGTGTCCGCCGCGTGTTTCCCTTCCGCCTCTGCGTGGAGAAGCGGAAGTGACCGCGCCAGCGACTATGCCAGCGACCGCGCCGGTGGTTCTGGGGGCGGGGCCTGCCGGCTGCGCCGCTGCAATCGTGCTGGCCCGGAGCGGGGCCGAACCCCTTCTGATCGACCGCGACGCCGAGGTCGGCGACGCGCTGTGCGGCGGTTTCATGAGCTGGCGCACGGCTGCGACCACCAGGAAGCTTGGCATCGACCTCGAGCAACTCGGGGCGCAGCGGGTAACCGCGCTGCGGCTGTTCGCCGGTCGTCGGTTTGCGCAGAGTGCGTTGCCCGAACCCGCCTATGGCCTTTCGCGCCGCGGATTCGACAGCGCGCTGCGCCGCACCGCAGTTGCGGCGGGCGCGCGGCTCGAAGTCGACACGATCCGCGCCCTCGCGCCGGGCTGTGCCAGCGGCGAGAGCCGCGAGTACCGTTCCGATTCGCTGTTCCTCGCCAGTGGCAAGCACGATCTGCGCGGGGCCACCCGTCCGCGCGGCGCGCGCGATCCCGCGCTCGGGCTGCGGCTGCGGATCGCGCCCGACCCGCAGCTGACCGCGCTGATCGGCGAGACGATCGAGCTGCATCTGTTCGCGGGCGGCTATGCCGGGATCGTGCTGCAGGAGGACGGCAGCGCCAATATCTGCCTCGCCCTGCGCAAATCGCTGCTCGCCCGCGCGGGCAATGATCCCGCGCAATTGCTCGACCTGCTGGCCGGGGAATCCGAATCCTTCGCAGCGCGGTTGCAATTCGCGCCCGCCAACCCGCGCGTCGATACGATCGCCGCGGTCCCCTATGGCTGGATCGCGCAGGATACCGCGCCCGGTCTGTTCCGGCTGGGCGATCAGGCGGCGGTGATCCCGAGCCTTGCTGGCGAGGGGATGAGTATCGCCATCGCCAGCGGGATGGCTGCGGCGCAGGCCTGGCAGCAAGGCGGGGGCGGGGCGGCGCCGGCCTATCAGCAGACGTTCGCCCGCCGCGCGCGGCGCCCCGTCCGAGTTGCGGAAGCAATCTGGCAGCTCGCCGAACGCGAATTGGGCGGCCACGCGCTGACGCAAATTGCCCGGAGCGTGGCTCCGGCGGCACGGCTGGCGATGCGGCTCAGCCGGATTGCCGCCTAAAGTCTGCGCCTAAAGCTTGGTGACCCAGCCGCGGTCGTCGGCGACGGTGCCGCGCTGAATTCCCACCAACCGGTCGCGAAGCTTGCTGGTCAGCTGGCCGGGACCACCCGAGCCGATCGTGAACTCGCCGTCGGGTCCGGCGACTGTACCAACCGGGGTGACCACCGCCGCGGTGCCGCAGGCCATCGTCTCGAGCAGGTGCCCGGTGCCGGCGTCGATCCGCCACTGGTCGATACTGTAGGGTTCCTCGCGCACGGTCAGCCCCTCGTCGCGTAGCAGCGCGATCAGGCTGTCGCGGGTGATGCCGGGCAGGATCGTCCCGGTCAGCGGCGGGGTGATAACGCTGCCATCGTCGAAGACGAAGAACAGGTTCATGCCGCCCAGCTCCTCGATCCATTTCTTGTCGACCGCATCGAGGAACACGACCTGGTCGCAGCCTTGCGCGGTGGCTTCGGCCTGGGGGACGAGGCTGGCGGCGTAATTGCCTCCGGTCTTGGCGAAGCCCGTGCCGCCGGGCGCGGCGCGGGTGTAATTGCGGCTGACCCAGATCTTGACCGCCGGGGCGCCTGATTTGAAATAGCCGCCCACCGGGCTGGCGATGACGATATATTTGTACTGCCGCGCGGGGCGAACGCCGAGGAACGCCTCGCTGGCGAACATGAAGGGCCGCAAATACAGCGCGCCGCCCTCGATCTCGGGATACCAGTCGCGATCCTTGAGCACGAGCTGGCGGATCGATTCGAGAAACAGCTCCTCGGGGAGTTCGGGCATCGCCATCCGCCGCGCCGAATCGTTGAAGCGGCGCGCATTGGCCTCGGGACGGAACAGCGCGAGGCTATCGTCCTCGTGACGATAGGCCTTCATTCCTTCGAAGATTTCCTGGGCATAATGCAGCACCGCCGCCGCCGGATCGAGCGTGATCGGCTGGCGGGGGCCGATCCGAGCGGCGAACCAGCCGCCCTTGTCCGCATCATAGTCGATCTCGACCATGTGATCGGTGAACAACTTGCCGAATCCGGGATCGGCGAGCGCTTGGCTGCGGGTCGCGCCGGGGACGGGAGCGGGGTGGGCGATCTGTTCGAAGTCCATGACGAGCGGGTAATGCGACCGCCGCGCCAGAGCAAGCGGTGTGCATATCCGAACCGACCGGAGATCCCCGAATGGGTGAAAATAGCGCAAAAAGAAATTATGTTGCTACGGCCAACAACAAATGCCGCAAATATGTGAAGGGCAGCCCCGGCCCGGCACAAGTGCCAGGGATGGAACTGCCCTTCGCATGGTCAGCGGCGGGAAGCGCCGCTTCACGGAGCCTCTAAGGGTTGGTTTTACCGATAGTGCTCCGCGCGGAAACTTGCCGACCTCTCTGCTGAACCATGAGACATCGGATCACCTCCTTTCGCGCTGTTAGAGCCAAAGTACCCCGTCTCCGGGGACAAGACCGCGTTTCGCCGCTGATCTTGAGTCGCAATCTGGTTCGGACGCGGTTTTAAAACAAGGCTTGTAATAAAGTTTTCCCACGTCAGTATTGATCTTTCCGGTTCGCGCGATCCGCGCCGGGGTTTCATTGCAATTCAGCGACAGTCCTCGATCACCCGGGTCACTTCGGCCCAGGCAGGCAGATAAAGCGTCTGCGAGCCCTGCGCCTCGATCGCGAAGCGCCCCTTGGTCAGCGCCATGGCATCGAGGATCGGATCGCGCGCCGGGATCGCCACCGCCACCGAAGAGACCTGCCCTGCGACCGGCTGCGCCGTCACCACGCGTTCTGCGGTTTCGGTGCGGATCCGCATCGGCACCGGCTGCCCCGATCCCGATTCGCGGGTCAGCACGATCTCGCGCTGCGCGGCGTTGCAACGCATCGCAAAACCCGCCCCGGCTCCGGGCGTGCCGAACTGCGCCAGCGAACCGCCGGCCTGCGTCCGGTAGCTCCAGTCGCCCGCGGTGCGCGGCGCGTCCATCCAGTTTGAATAGGTCGGTTGCGCTGGCGCGGCAGGAGGGGGCGGGGGTGGAGAAGTCTGCACTGGCGGAGGCGTCGGAGCGGGCTCGGGGCGCGGCGCCGGGATACAGGCGGCGAGCGCAAAGGTGAGACCCAGGGCGGCGGCCATATGGCTGTAGATCGGTTTCATATGCCAACAATGCGCGCTAGGCCGCTTGTTTCCAATGGAACATCGCAAACCATGAGCAAGAACCATGAGCAAGAAACGCCGGATCGATCAGCTGCTCGTCGAGCGCGGGCTGGTGGAAAGCCGCACCCGCGCGCAGGCGCTGGTGATGGCCGGGCTGGTGTTTTCCAACGAGACCAAGCTCGCCAAGCCGGGCCAGCAATTGCCCGAGGATGCACCGCTCGAGGTGCGCGGGCGCGACCATCCCTGGGTCAGCCGCGGCGGGATCAAGCTGGCGCATGCGCTCGCCCATTTCGATCTCGATCCCGCTGGCGCAAATGCGATGGATATCGGCAGCTCGACCGGGGGCTTCACCGATGTGCTGCTGCATCACGGCGCGAGCCATGTCTTCGCGGTCGACAGCGGCACCAACCAGCTGGCGTGGAAGCTGCGGCAGGACCCGCGCGTCACCGTGCTCGAACAGACCAGCGCGCGCATCCTCACGCCTGCACTGATCGACCGCCCCTGCAGCTGGGTGGTCTGCGATGCGAGCTTCATATCGCTGGCCAAGGTGCTCGAGCGCCCGCTTGAGCTGGCGGCGCCGCAATGCCGGCTGGTGGCGCTGATCAAGCCGCAGTTCGAAGTGGGTCGTGAAGAGGTCGGCAAGGGCGGGGTGGTGCGCGATCCCCTCCTGCACGCGCGGGTCTGCGACGAGGTCCGGGGGTGGATCGCGGGGCTGGGCTTCGCGGTGCAGGGGGTGGTCGAAAGCCCGATCACCGGGCCGGAGGGCAATGTCGAGTTCCTGATTTCCGCGCTGCGCGACGCATAGACCGGCCTTGCGATTGACGGGTCGCGGTATTGTGCGAAGCGGCTGCGCTGGCTAACCGCAGGGCGCAGAAGTTTTCAGGGGAATCCGATGTCCGCCAATATCGCCGAAATGGAACGTCGCCGCGAGGCCGCGCAGATGGGAGGCGGGCAGAAGCGGATCGACGCGCAGCACGCCAAGGGCAAGCTGACGGCGCGCGAACGGCTCGAAGTGCTGCTCGACGAGGACTCATTCGAGGAAGTCGACACCTATGTCGAACACGATTGCACCGATTTCGGGATGCAGGACCAGAAAATCCCCGGCGATGGCGTGGTCACCGGGTCGGGCACGATCAACGGCCGGCTGGTGTTCGTTTTCAGCCAAGATTTCACCGTCTTCGGCGGCTCTCTTTCCAAGCGCCATGCTGAGAAAATCTGCAAGGTGATGGATATGGCGCTGAAAGTCGGCGCGCCGGTGATCGGGATCAACGATAGCGGGGGCGCGCGGATTCAGGAAGGCGTGGCGTCGCTCGGCGGCTATGCCGAGGTGTTCCAGCGCAACGTGCTTGCCAGCGGCGTCGTTCCGCAGATCAGCCTGATCATGGGCCCGTGCGCCGGCGGGGCGGTCTATTCCCCCGCAATGACCGACTTCATCTTCATGGTGAAGGACAGCTCATATATGTTCGTCACCGGGCCCGAGGTGGTCAAGACGGTCACAAACGAGGTGGTGACTCAGGAGGAACTGGGCGGGGCGGTGACCCACACCACCAAGACCAGCGTCGCCGATCTCGCCTTCGAGAACGATATCGAGACGCTGCTCGCGACGCGCGATTTCTTCGACTTCATGCCGCTCTCCAACCGGCTCGAAGTGCCCGAGCGGCCGACCGCCGATGCCTGGGACCGCGAGGAAACCAGCCTCGACACGCTGATCCCCGACAGCGCCTACCAGCCCTACGACATGCACGAAGTCCTCGCCAAGGTGCTCGACGAAGGCGATTTCTTCGAGATCCAGCCCGCACGCTGGTAACATCCTGTGCGGCTTCGGGCGGATCGAGGGGCGCACCGTGGGCGTCGTCGCCAACCAGCCGATGGTGCTCGCCGGGGTGCTCGATATCAACTCGTCCAAGAAGGCCGCGCGCTTCGTGCGCTACTGCGACGCCTTCTCGATCCCGATCGTGACCTTCGTCGATGTCCCCGGCTTCCTGCCCGGCACCGCGCAGGAGCACAATGGCATCATCAAGCACGGCGCCAAGCTGTTGTTCGCCTATGCCGAGGCGACCGTGCCCAAGATCACCGTGATCACCCGCAAGGCCTATGGCGGTGCCTACGACGTCATGGCGTCCAAGCATCTGCGCGGCGATTTCAACTACGCCTGGCCGACCGCCGAGATTGCGGTGATGGGCGCCAAGGGCGCGGTCGAGATCATCTTCCGGCAGGACCGCGACGATCCGGGCAAGATCGCCGAGAAGACCGCCGAATACGAGGAGCGCTTCGCCAACCCCTTCGTCGCGGCCTCACGCGGCTATATCGACGAGGTGATCCACCCGCGCGCCACCCGGCGGCGGATCGCGCTCGGGTTGAGGAAGCTACGCGGGAAGGTGTTGGAGAATCCGTGGAAGAAACATGACAACATTCCGCTTTAGGTTTGAAAAATGAGATGTTGAGGAATCTTACGTTTTGGAGTTGGATCATTGGTCTCGGCTGCGGGATCCTCGTTGGTCTATTGATGTCAACGGGATTTGCGTTCGATGATGAGGCCTCAGCGCGTTTCATGGGCGCGTTTGCAGGATCAATTTTCGCGGTTGGCGGTGCCGCCTCACTCTATTATTTACGCGAACGTGACGTTCAAAAAAAGCGAGAGGTTCACTTTCGGTCGTTGCTTGAGCAATCATGTCAATTTCTCGCTATGTCAGCTAAAGAATTGACGGGCAAAGACGTCCACGCCTTTTCTTTAGAGTCTACACGGATTCAAGTTGAACGCTTAAAGAGGTATGCAGACAATCAAGAATTCGATGACTTGAGGGTCAGTCAGGCAAATATTCATCTGAGTGGAATAGATCCAAAGTCCATAAAGTTGGATAAAGAACTTTTAGAAAACGATGAATATATTTCCAAAAAAGCAGCATACTTGCTAACAATAAAGAATCTTACTGATCAAGCCCTAGATGCATTTGATGGATATAAGTTAATTCGGAAGAAAACTAAATGAAACTCGGCCGTCTCAATCATATCGGCGTCGCGACGCCCTCAATCGAGGAATCGATCCGCTATTATCGCGAGGTGATGGGGGCGAACAACTTCCACAAGCCCTTCGATCTCGAAGAGCAGGGTGTGAAGGTCTGCTTCGTCGATACGCCCGGCGAGAACGGGACCCATGGCACCCAGATCGAGCTGATCGAGCCGCTCGGTCCCGACAGTCCCATCGCCAAGTTCATCGAGAAGAACCCCGCCGGGGCGCAGCACCATGTCTGCTACGAGGTTGCGGATATCGAGGAAGCTCGCGCGTGGTTCGAGGGGCTGGGCAAGCGCATCCTCGGGCCGACGCGGATCGGGGCGCATGGCACGCCGATCTTCTTTCTGCATCCCAAGGACATGATGGGCCAGCTGACCGAGATCATGGAAACGCCCAAGGACGCCACGCACTGGTCGAACTGACCGACTGGCACTGATCAACAAGGGACAAAATACCATGCTATTCTACGACAGCCCCAATCCTGCCCCCAATCCGCGCCGGGTGCGCATCTTCGCGGCGGAAAAGGGTATCGACCTGCCATCGCAGGAGGTCTCGATCCCCAAGCGCGAGCAAAAAGCAGCCGATTTCGTCGATAAAAATTCTCGCGGGCAGACGCCCATCCTCGAGTTGGACGATGGCACGGTGATCGCGGAGAGCGTCGCGATCATGCGCTATCTCGAAGCGCTGACCCCCGAGCCGCCATTGTTCGGCACCAGCCCGCTCGAAATCGCCGAGATCGAGATGTGGAACCGCCGCGTCGAATTGATCCTGATGCTGCCGATCGGCGCGGTCTGGGTCCACACCCATCCCTTCACCGCCGCACTCCCCGGTCGCAACACCGAATGGGGCGAAGCCAATCGCCCGCGGGTGGAGGAAGCGATGCGGTTCTTCGACACATCGCTAGACGGGCGCGAATTTCTGGCGGGCAAAGCTTTCACGGCCGCCGATATTCTCCTGGTGACGACATTGGACTTCGCGCAATTCGTCGGGCTGGAAATGCCGGACGATTGCGCCAATCTTCGGGCATGGCACAACCGGGTTTCCGCACGACCGAGCGCTTCCGCCTGATTGGCAAGCGCGGATCGGCGCGCTAGGCGTCCCGGCATGACTGACAAATCCAACCCTACCCCGAGTTACGCCGACTGGAAGACCCTCGCCGAAAAGGAGGTCAAGGGCCGCGACCTGACCTGGCAGACGCCGGAAGGCATCGCGATCAAGCCGCTCTACACATCTGCCGATGTCGGGGCCGAGGGTTCCACGCTCGATCCGGGCGTACCAGGAATAGCGCCCTATACGCGCGGGCCCTATGCCTCGATGTACACCGGGCGCCCGTGGACGATCCGCCAATATGCGGGCTTCTCCACCGCCGAGGAGAGCAACGCCTTCTATCGCCGCAATCTCGCTGCGGGGCAGAAAGGGCTGTCGGTCGCTTTCGATCTCGCGACCCACCGCGGTTACGATTCAGACCACCCCCGCGTGCGCGGCGATGTCGGCAAGGCCGGGGTCGCGATCGACACGGTGCGCGACATGGAGATCCTGTTCGATTCGATCCCGCTCGACGAGATGAGCGTGTCGATGACGATGAACGGCGCGGTGATCCCGATCATGGCCTTCTACATCGTCGCGGGCGAGCGCCAGGGCGTGCCGCAGGCCAAGCTCTCGGGGACCATCCAGAACGACATCCTCAAGGAGTTCATGGTCCGCAACACCTATATCTACCCGCCCGAGCCGAGCATGCGGATCGTCTCCGACATCATCGCATATACATCCGCCAACATGCCGAAATTCAACAGTATTTCGATCTCGGGCTATCACATGCACGAGGCCGGGGCGACCGCGGTGCAGGAGCTGGCCTTCACCATCGCCGACGGCAAGGAATACGCCAAGCGGGCGATGGAGACCGGGCTTGACATCGACGCCTTCGCGCCGCGCCTGTCGTTCTTCTGGGGCATCGGCATGAATTTCTTCATGGAGATCGCCAAGATGCGCGCCGCCCGCGCGCTGTGGCACGAGGTGATGGAAGACCTCGGCGCGCAATCCGAAAAATCCAAGATGCTGCGCACCCATTGCCAGACCAGCGGGGTCAGCCTGCAGGAACAAGACCCCTACAACAACGTCATCCGCACCACGATGGAGGCGATGGCGGCGGTGCTGGGTGGCACGCAATCGCTCCACACCAATGCGCTCGACGAGGCGATCGCGCTGCCGACCGAATTCTCCGCCCGCATCGCGCGCAACACCCAGCTGGTGATCCAGGAAGAAAGCGGCATCACCAATGTCGCCGATCCGCTGGGCGGCAGCTATTACGTCGAGAGCCTGACCGCGGCGCTGATCGAGCAGGCCCGGGCGTTGCTCGACGAGGTCGAGGAGGCTGGCGGGATGACCCGCTATGTCGCCAGCGGCAAGCCCAAGGCGGCGATCGAACGCGCCGCCGCGGTCAAGCAGGCGAGCGTGGATCGCGGCGAGACGGTGGTTGTGGGCGTGAACAAATATCGCCGCGATCAGGAAGACCCGATCGAGACGCTCGACATCGATAATGTCGCGGTGCGGCAGAGCCAGATCGAACGGCTCGAGAAAGTCCGTGCGACCCGCGACGACATGGGCTGCAGGGCGGCGCTCGACGCGCTCGCGCGCGGCGCGGCGCAGCGCGAGGGCAATCTGCTCGAACTCGCGGTCGAGGCGGCGCGCCACAATGCGACGCTGGGCGAGATCAGCCAGGCGATGGAAGACGCCTATGGCCGCTACGACACGCGGCCGGTGCCGGTGCGCGGGGTCTACACTGAGGCCTATGCCGGGGACGACCGCTACGAACAGGTCATGGAAGGCGTGAAGGCGGTCGAACGCCGGCTGGGCCATGCACCGCGGATGATGGTCGCGAAGATGGGTCAGGACGGCCACGATCGCGGCGCCAATGTGATCGCATCCGCCTTTGCCGATATGGGTTTCGAGGTCGTATCGGGGCCACTTTTCCAGACACCTAAGGAAGCGCTGGCGATGGCGCTGGAAGCCGAGGTCGATGCCATCGGCGCGAGCAGCCTTGCGGCGGGCCACAAGACGCTCGTCCCCGAGCTGATCGGGCTGCTCAAAGACGCAGGTCGCGCGGACATCAAGGTGATCGTGGGCGGGGTGATCCCTCAGAAGGATTACGAGTTCCTGCGCGAAGCGGGGGTGCAGGGCATCTACGGTCCAGGCTCGAACGTGGTCGAATGCGCTGCGGATGTGCTGCGGCTGCTTGGTCACAACATGCCACCGGCGGGCGAGGATCTGGACGAGGCGGCTGAGTGAGTGCAAACCATCCATTCTTCAAGGTTTGGGTCAACCGACCAGATGTCGACTACATTCACCTTTCTCAAGATGATGGACTTACGAGCCCCGTCATTCGTGCGTGGAAGAGCGACGGTTTCAAAGCCGGAGCACTCGCACGCCCCGATATTTGGGAGACTGAGTTCGAACGATTCATAGCTCATCTCTCCGACTACATTGGTAACGACGCGAAATGGACGGATGGCATAACTGGGAAAGAGATTACCGCCTGGGAAGCCATCTCTACACTCGCTCGGCCTCGGAACGCTCCGGAAGAATAGAAACCCCATCAGGAAACTCATGACACAAATCCGCACCGACTGGACCCGCGACGAGATCGCCGCGCTGTTCGAGCTGCCCTTCACCGAGCTGCTGTTCCAGGCCGCCAGCGTCCACCGCGCGAACCATCCGCCCGAGCAGGTCCAGCTCTGCACGCTGCTGAGCATTAAGACCGGCGGCTGTCCCGAGGATTGCGGCTATTGCTCGCAATCGGTGAAGGCCGACAGCGGCGTCGAGGCGACCAAGCTGATGGACGTGCAGGCGGTGCTGCAATCGGCGGCGCAGGCCAAGGATCATGGCAGCCAGCGGTTCTGCATGGGCGCTGCCTGGCGCAACCCCAAGGACCGCGACATGCCCGCGATTGTGGAAATCGTGAAGGGCGTGCGGGAGATGGGGCTCGAGACCTGCATGACGCTGGGGATGCTGACGCCCAAACAGGCGGAGATGCTCAACGAGGCGGGGCTCGATTATTACAACCACAATGTCGACACCGGGCCGGAATATTACGAGCGGGTGATCTCCAGCCGCAAATACGAGGACCGGCTCGATACGCTCCAGAACGTGCGCGATGCAGGGATCAACGTGTGCAGCGGCGGGATCGTGGGAATGGGCGAAACGCGCGCCGACCGGGTCGGCTTCGTCCACACGCTCGCCACGCTGGAACGACATCCCGAAAGCGTACCGGTCAACGCGCTGGTGCCGGTCAAGGGCACGGTGCTGGGTGACATGCTCGCCGACACGCCGCTGGCCAAGATCGACGATATCGAATTCGTCCGCACCGTTGCGGTGGCGCGGATCTGCATGCCGCTGAGCATGGTGCGGCTCTCCGCCGGGCGCGAGTCGATGTCTGAGGCGACGCAGGCGCTATGCTTCCTTGCAGGCGCGAATTCGATCTTCACCGGCGACAAGCTGCTCACCGCCGCCAACGCCGGCGACGCCAGCGACGCCGCGCTGTTCGCCAAGCTGGGGCTGACCCCGCTGCAGGGCGAGGAGCCGCTGCGCGCGGAGCGGGTGCGCGAACCGGCTGAGTGATGGACCCCGCGCCGTTCGCCCTGAGCCTGTCGAAGGGCGGCAGAGCGTGACCCTCGGCTTTTCCGTCGATGAACTCCTTCCCAAGGCGCGCGGGGGCGGGCAGTTGCGGATGGGGCTTACCAGGCTGGACGAAAGCGAGTGGCTGCAAACCGATCCCGACCGCGCGGCGCGGGCCGAGGGGTTTGCGGATTTTTCCGAGGGCATCCAGCTTGCGCCCGAAAGCGAGGCTGCGGGGGCGGAGTTGGCGGCGATGCTTGGCCTCGCTGGCGGTCTTCCGCACGCGGCAGCCGCGCATCACGAGGACATGTGTCTGCTTACCCGGGGCGGGAGCGAGGCGGTCTATCGCCTCGTCGGTGCGGCGGTGGCCTGGCCATCGGACTGGTTGCCCGCCGAGAAGCTCGGGCTGGCGCTGACCGCGCTGCACGCGCCGATCCAGGGCTATGAGGAGCAGCTGGCGAGCGGTGTCGATCATTTCATGGACCGGCTGGCGGCAGGACCGGTCTACGGGCGCTGCAACTGGTTCATCGCGCCGACCGGGGCGCGGCGCTGGGCGGCCGAGCCGCCTGAACTGGCCTTCGCGCATGTCGGACCCGAGAACGTCGGCGAGACGCTGTTCGTGCGCTCCGAGCGCCAGACGCTGCGGCGATTGCCCGAGACCGGTGCCATCCTCTTCACCATCGGGATTTATGTCGAACCGCTCGGCGCGCTGGCGGACGGCAATGTCGCGATGCTGGCGCGCGCAGTGCGCTCGCTGGTCGAGGGCGAGGGCGACCGGCGCGGCGCGGGGGCTTACGCAGCGGCACTGATCGGCTATGCGAGCCGCCGAGGCTTGGAGAGGGGATCATGATGCACGCTCGATTTCACTGCGGCATGAACGGACGCGCGGCGTGATCGCGCTCGCCCTGACATCGGCGCTGGCGCTCGCACTGCAGGCTGCGGGCCCGTCACCCGAGGCCTCCGATTGCGGCGAGCCTCTGACCCAGACTGCGATGAATATCTGCGCCGGTCAGGCCTTTGCCCGCGCCGATGCCGAATTGAACGAGGTCTGGCGCGAGCTGCGCGGTGTGGCGAAGGCCGCCGACGACTATCCCCATGACGACAACCAGCCCGGCCATTGGGCGAGCCTGCTCGAGGCGCAGCGCGCCTGGCTCGCCTATCGCGACGCGCATTGCCGCCTCGTGGGCTACGACGCGCGCGGCGGTTCGCTGGAGCCAATGCTCGTTTCTGCCTGCAAGGCCGAGTTGACCCGCGAGCGCACGCGGAGCATGCGCGCATTGCTTACCAATCAGGTGTCCGGCGAAACCAGGGCCGGGACGGAGAAATAATCGTGTTCAAAAAGATCCTCATCGCCAACCGCGGCGAGATCGCCTGCCGCGTGATCACAACCGCCCGCCGGATGGGTATCGCCACGGTAGCGGTTTATTCCGATGCCGATGCGCGCGCGCCTTTCGTCCGCATGGCCGACGAAGCGGTGCGGATCGGGCCGGCTCCGGCGTCCGAAAGCTATCTGATCGCCGAGAAGATCATCGAGGTCTGCAAGGCGACCGGTGCCGATGCGGTCCATCCGGGTTATGGTTTCCTCTCCGAACGCGCGAGCTTCGTCGAGGCGCTCGACGCCGCGGGGATCGCCTTCATCGGCCCGCCCGCCAGCGCGATCGCCGCGATGGGCGACAAGATCGAGAGCAAGAAGCTGGCGCGCGCGGCGGGGGTCAACACGGTGCCCGGCTCCGAAGGCGCGATCGCCGATACCGCCGAGGCGCTCGAATGGGCCAACCGGATCGGCTATCCGGTGATGATGAAGGCCAGTGCCGGCGGCGGCGGCAAAGGGATGCGGCTCGCCTGGAACGACAAGGATGTCGAGGAAGGTTTCGAGGCCACGCAGCGCGAGGGGCTCAACAGCTTCGGCGACGAACGGGTGTTCATCGAGAAATTCATCGAGGATCCGCGCCATATCGAGGTCCAGATCCTCGGCGATCAGCACGGCACTATCCTCTATCTCAACGAGCGCGAATGCTCGATCCAGCGCCGCCATCAAAAGGTCGTCGAGGAAGCGCCGTCGCCTTTCGTCACCCCGAAGATGCGCCAGGCGATGGGCGAGCAGAGCGTCGCGCTGGCGCGGGCGGTGGACTACCATTCGGCGGGCACCGTCGAGCTGATCGTCAGCGGCGCGGACACCACCGGCGAGAGCTTCTACTTTCTCGAGATGAACACCCGGCTTCAGGTCGAGCATCCGGTCACCGAGGCGATCACCGGGATCGACCTCGTCGAGCAGATGATCCGCGTCGCCGCGGGTGAAAAGCTGGCGATGACGCAGGACGACATCGGGATCGACGGCTGGGCGATCGAGAACCGCGTCTATGCCGAGGACCCGTATCGCGGCTTCCTGCCCTCGATCGGCCGGTTGGTCCATTACCAGCCTCCGGTGGAGCCCTGGAGCGACGACGGCGCCGCCAACGGGCGCCGCGGGGTCGCCGGCGTCCGCGTCGACGACGGGGTGTTTGAAGGCGGCGAGGTCTCGATGTTCTACGACCCGATGATCGCCAAACTGGTGACCTGGGGCGAAACCCGCGATATCGCAGCCGACCTGCAGGTGCGCGCGCTCGACGCCTTCCGCATCGAGGGGCTGGGGCACAATGTCGATTTCCTCAGCGCGATCATGCAGCATCCGCGTTTCCGCGCGGGCGAGCTCACCACCGGCTTCATCGCCGAGGAATATCCCGATGGCTTCGATGGCGCCGCGACATCCGAAGAACTCAAGCGCGGGCTCGCCGCAGTGGGCGGCATCATCGCCACCGCCGATGCCGATCGCGCGGGAAGGATCGACCAGCAGCTCAACGGCTCTCCCTATGCGCCGGGCGAATGGACTGTGCGGATCGCCGGAACTGACTACGCCGTTCAACTCGAGGAAGACGCAATCACGGTCGATGGCGAGCCGGTCGCGGTGGAGATGGAGTACACCCCCGGAGAGCGGGTCGTGGAAGTCGAACTCGAGGAAGAGTTGTTGACGCTCCAGCTCGCGCCCACCCGCGGTGGCTATATGGTGACGACGCGCGGCGCCAAGCACAGCCTGCGCATACTCCAGACCCGCGTTGCGCCACTTGCCGAGCACATGATCGAGAAGATCCCGCCGGATCTGTCGAAGCTGCTGATCTGCCCCATGCCCGGCCTGCTGGTGAAACTGCACGTTGCCGAAGGCGACGCGGTCCAGGCGGGTCAGCCGCTCGCCACGGTCGAGGCGATGAAGATGGAGAACATCCTACGCGCCGAGAAGGAAGCGACGGTGGCAAAGATCAACGCTGCGGAAGGCGACAGCCTCGCAGTGGATCAAGTGATCCTCGAGCTGGAATGAGCGGGCGGGCGCGGCATGCATCTCCACCACGCGCCAGACCAGCCTGCTGAGCCGGAGACCGATTTCGCAAGCTTTCTCGCGGTCGATATCCGCGTTGGGACGATCGTTTCAGCGCAAGCCTTCCCCGAAGCGCGCAAGCCGTCCTATCGGCTGGTAGTGGATTTCGGTCCGGCAATCGGGACCAGGAAGAGCTGCGCGCAGATCGCGGCCAATTACGCTCTGGAAGAGCTGCCCGGGCGGCAGGTCGCTGCGGTGGTCAATTTACCGCCGCGCCAGATCGGACCGACGATGTCCGAAGTGCTGGTGCTCGGCTTTGCCGATGCGGCGGGCGAGGTGGTACTGTTCGCCCCCGATGCGCCGGTGCCCAACGGCTCGCGACTGTTCTGAACTTCAGTGCGCGCGCAGCTGTTCGTCGAGGAACAGCGAAACGTCCTCCAGCGCCACCTCGCGATCGAGATAGGCTTCTCCGATCCCGCGCAGCAGGACGAAGGGCAGGGTGCCCGCATCCATTTTCTTGTCGTGCATCATATGCTCCACCAGCCGCGCGCCATCGCAATCGAACCCCAGCGCCGCGATCTCGGCGGGCAGGCCTGCGGCGTCCACAGCAGCAGTTATGCGTCCGGCTTCATCCAGCGTGAGCCGCCCGAGCCGTGCCGAATAGCGTCCCGCCAGCACCATTCCGAGCGCGACCGCCTCGCCATGCAGCAGGCGATCGGAGAACCCTGCTTCGGCCTCGAGCGCATGGCCGAAGGTGTGGCCCAGATTGAGCAGCGCGCGCGCGCCCGAGGTCTCGCGCTCATCCTCGGCGACGATCCGTGCCTTGGCGGCCACGCTGGTTGCGACCGCGTACTGTAGCGGCTCTTCCTCCAGTGCCAGCACCTTGGCGCAATTTTCTGCCAACCAGTCGAAGAACGCGGAATCGCCGAGCACGCCGTATTTCAGCACCTCGGCATAGCCCGCCCGCAATTCGCGCGGGGGCAGCGTGGCGAGGGTGGCGAGATCGGCGAGCACCAGCGTGGGCTGATGGAAGGCGCCGACGAGGTTCTTACCCGCCGCGGTGTTGATCGCCGTCTTGCCGCCAACCGAACTGTCGACCTGCGCAAGCAGCGTAGTGGGCAGTTGGATAAAGCCGCAGCCCCGCTTGAGGATAGCGCAGGCGAAACCGGTGAGATCGCCCACCACGCCGCCGCCGAGCGCGAGGACATGATCGCCGCGCTCCACGCCTTGGGCCAGCAGCCAGTTCGTCAACCGTTCGAGCTCGGACCAGGATTTGGAGCGCTCGCCGGGCGCGACATCGTACCACAGCGCCGTCTTCCCGATCGCCTGCAGCGTCTGCTCGAGCGTCGTGCCGCAGTGCTGCCGCGCATTGGCATCGGCGACGATCGGCACTGCGGATTTGCGCAGCAGGGCCCCGGCGAGCTCGGGAAGCCGCGCTAGCAGGCCAGAGCCGACGTGGACTTCGTAGGAGCGACCGGCGAGCGCGACGGGGATTACAGCCATGAGTCGATCGCCTCGAGAATGCGCAGCGCCGTGGCATTGTGCGGGCCATCGTCTGTCACGACATGGCAATCGGCCTGCGCGTAGGAATCGCTGCGTTTCTCTTTCAAGTCGAGCAGAATGGCGTGCGGATCGCCGCCGCGCAGCAAAGGGCGCGAATCGCGCCTCGCGGTGCGTTCGACCAGCGTCTCGATATCGCAGTCGAGCCAGACCGAGATTGCCTTGTCGCGGATCAGCGCGCGGGTCTCCGGATCGACGAAGGCGCCGCCGCCGGTGGCGATGACGCCATGCGTCTCGCCCATCAGCCGCGCGATCACCCGCCGCTCGCCGTCGCGGAAATAGGGTTCGCCGAATTCCTCGAAAATTTCCGCGACCGATCGGTCCGCCGCGCGCTCGATTTCCTCGTCGACATCGACGAAATCCACTCCAATCAAATTGGCGAGCCGCCGCCCGACGGTGGATTTGCCCACGCCCATCAGCCCGACGAGCACGATCGGCCGGTCGATCCGGTGCGCAATCTGCGCAATATCCTGCGGGGTAAGGCTTGGCGCCGTCTGGGTCATTGCTGGATGGCCTAGAGATGGGCTATCGGGCAGGCAAGCATGGCACATATTGCACGGACTAAAGCACAGATAATGAAGGGACAGCGTATCGGCATGATCGCCGCGTTCATCCTCCTGTCGATCCTCTTGCTCGCCTGGTACGACGGCGGCGAAGAGGCGATGCGCCCGATCGAGCAGGCCGTCCCGCTGCCCGAGGGCGTACGATGACCCGCGGCTGGCTGGCCGGCGGCGTCGCGGTCATGGCGCTGGGCTCGACGCTCGCGCTGGCGCAAGGGCAGCCCACAGACCTGCTCCCGCCCGGCTTCGACACGCCGGCGCCCACGCCCACTCCCGCACCGACTCCAGCTCCGGCTCCGGCTCCCGCCCCGCGGCCCACGGCGACTTCGGCGCCCGCGCCGGTAACGCAGCCCGGCGAGGTGGTGCAGCCGATCCCTTTCGCGCCCGCGGAGAGTTCTTCCGCCGCCGATCTCGACGACCTCCCGACGCTGCGCGAACTGGAGAACATGTCCACCGACGAGCTCGACGAACTGCTCGGGCTGAAGCCGCGTTTCGACATCCCCCCCGCTGCCCGCCGTTCTACCGAACGTGTCGGCATCATCGGTCCGCAGGAAGGCGGGATGCCGGTCGGCTCGCTCGCCAACCAGCCCGCCGCGCTGGTGCGCGCAGCGCTCGCCGGGACCGATGGCCGGCTGGTGTCGCGGTGGGGGCATATCCTGCTGCGCCGCGCGCTTGCCAGCCGGTTGGCCACGCCCGCCGGGATGAACCCGGTCGAATTCGCTGCGCTGCGCGCCGCCCTGCTCAACCGCATGGGCGAACACACCGCCGCGCGGACGCTGGTGCAGGACGTCGACACCGCCGATTATACCGCCAGTCTCACCAGTGCGGCGCTCGACGCATACATCGGGAGCACCGATATCGTCGGCGCCTGTCCGGCGGTGCGGCTCTCGCGCGAAGACCGCGAGGGCGGCGAATGGCGGATGCTGCAGGCGATCTGCAACGCCTATGCCGGCGAGGAAACTCGCGCGGGCAATGATCTGCGGCGGCTGATGAATTCGGGCGCGGTACCGCGCATCGATTCGCTGCTGGCGCAACGCTTCGCCGGGGCCGCAGGCGCCGGGAGGCGTGCGGTCAATATCGAGTGGAACGATGTCGAGGAGGTCACTCCGTGGCGTTTCGCCCTGGCGAATGCGCTGGGCGTGGAAATCCCCGATGAGCTTGCCGGATCGCTGTCGCCCGCGCTGCAGCGCCAGACCGCGACCGCGCCGATGCTGCCGCTGGCGCAACGCATCGATGGCGCGGGCATGGCCGCCGAGGCAGGAATCCTTTCGTCCGAAGCCATGATCGATCTCTATTCTCAGATCTACGCGCTCGACGATGGCGAGGGTGTGGCCCGCACCACGGCCATTCAACTGCGCAATGCGTATGTGGACAGTGATCCCGCCGCTCGGCTCGCCGCCCTTCGCGCGATCTGGGGCGACGCGCGGGGTGAGGATTTCGGACCCTTTGTGCTCACAGCCTATGCCGCGGCGCGGATGCTGCCGGATGAGGCCTTTGCCGAGGATGCGGCTGCGCTGATCACCTCGATGCTCGCCGCGGGGCTTGACCGCGATGCACAGCGCTGGGGTCCCGTTGTGGACGACGGCAGTCTTGCCTGGGGCATCCTCGCGGTTGCCATGCCGGGCGCTTCCGCCAGCGTCAGCGGTGGCGATCTGTCGAGTTTCCTCGGCAACGATACCAGCGCAGGCCAGCACAAGTCGCGGTTGTTGCTGGCCGGGCTTGCCGGGCTGGGGCGGATCGATCCGTCCGATGCGCGCAGCTATGATCTGGGGATCAATCTCGAACGCCGGAGCGTCTGGACCAATCGCATCAGCCAGGCGGCCCAGGCCGACAATCAGGCGCTGGTGGCCTTGCTTGCCGGACTCGGGATGCAGGGCGACGGCTGGGAGCGGATGACTGCGCTGCATCTCTATCACATCGTGCGCGCACTCGATGCGGTAGGTATGAACTCCGAAGCGCGGATGATCGCGGCCGAGGCCGTGTCCCGCGCCTGAGCGCACCGACGCCACGACCATGACCGCCATCGCCGATTTCCTCGCCATGCTCGCCGCCGAGCGCGGCGCGGCGCGCAACACGCTGCTGGCCTATCGCCGCGATCTCGAGCAGGCCGAGGGACTGGTGGGTGATCTGGCGGGCGCCCAAGCTTCCGATCTGGCGAAGCTGGGTCAGGCCTGGTCGCAGCTTGCGCCGTCCTCGCTGGCGCGCAAGGCTTCGGCGCTGCGCCAGTTCTACGGCTTCCTCGCCGAGGAGGGACTGCGCAGCGACGATCCCAGCCACGCGCTCCCGCGCCCCGTCGCGCGGCGCCCCTTGCCTAAAATTCTCTCGCATCCAGAAGTCGAGGCGCTGTTCGCCCGCGCTGAGCTCGAGGCGGCTGGCGATGCGCCGCTCGCCGTGAGGCAGCTTGCGCTGCTGGAGATGCTCTACGGCTCGGGCCTGCGCGCCACCGAGCTGGTGTCGCTGCCGCTCTCCGCGATGCCGCGCGACGCGCCGTTCCTCACCGTTACGGGGAAGGGTGGCGCGGCGCGGATGGTCCCCGTGAGCGGTCGCGCGAAGACCGCGCTCGGCCGCTGGCTGGCGGTCCGGCCGGAAGGTCCCAGGGCGGGCGCAAAATACCTTTTCCCCTCGCGGACCGGGCATATCAGCCGGGTGCGGCTGTTCCAGATCCTCAGGCAGCTTGCGGTACGCGCCGATCTCGACCCCGCGAAGCTGAGCCCGCATGTGCTGCGCCACGCTTTCGCCACCCATCTGCTCGAGGGCGGGGCCGATCTGCGTGCGCTGCAGCTGCTGCTCGGCCATGCCGATATCGCCACCACGCAGATATACACCCATGTCGATGCCGCGCGGCTGGTCAAGCTGGTCAACGAACGTCACCCGCTTGCGCGGCCGCGCAACAGCGACTAGCCCGCCAGCGATGATTTCCTACCTCGAATTCGAAAAGCCGGTCGCCGAACTGGAGACCCAGATCGCCGAGCTGCGCGCTGCCGCCGATGGCGACGATGTCGATATCGGCACCGAGCTCAAGCGCCTCGAGCGCAAGAGCGCGGAACTGCTGCGGACGATCTACCAGTCGCTGACCCCGTGGCAGAAGACCCAGGTGGCCCGCCATCCTTCGCGGCCCCACTTCCGAGACTATGTCGAACATGCCTTCGACGAATTCGTGCCGCTGAGCGGCGACCGCAGCTTTGCTGACGATTCCGCCATCCTCGGCGGGTTCGCCAAGCTCGACGGGCGCAAGATCATGCTGATCGGGCACGAGAAGGGCAACGACACCGCCAGCCGGATCAAGCACAATTTCGGCATGGGCAAGCCCGAAGGCTACCGCAAGGCGATCCGGCTGATGGAACTGGCGGGCCGTTTCGGCCTCCCGGTGGTGACGCTGGTGGATACCTCGGGCGCCTTTCCCGGCATCGAGGCCGAGGAGCGCGGCCAGGCCGAGGCCATCGCTCGCGCGACCGAGGCCTGTATCGCGCTGCCGGTGCCGATGATCGCGGCGATCGTCGGCGAGGGCGGTTCGGGCGGCGCGGTGGCGCTGGCGAGCGCCGAGCGGGTGCTGATGTTCCAGCACGCGGTCTATTCGGTGATCTCGCCCGAAGGCTGCGCTTCGATCCTGTGGCGCACTGCGGAACGGGCACCCGACGCGGCGGAAGCGATGAAAGTGACGGCCCAGCATCTTGAGGCGCTCGGCGTGATCGACCGGATCGTGCCCGAACCTGTCGGGGGCGCGCATCGCGATCCGCGCGCGGCGGCAGAAGCGCTCGGCGCGGCGCTGGCCGACGAGCTCGACACGCTTGGGACCAAGCCCGAGGCCGAGCTGCGGCGGATGCGTGAAGAGCGCTTTCTTTCGATGGCGGGTTAACCGCGTCCGAACGGACGCAAAATTCTGTCGGGAACCAACCACCGCACCGCAGGATTTCCAACCCGTAATCCGATGCGCGGGCGAACGGGCCAGCGCGCGAGTTTTGGGGAGAGATCCATGTCCACCATCAAGGCGCTTGCCGCCAGTTCCACCGCCGCGCTCGCGCTCGCCCTGAGCGGCTGCACCACTGCCAACATTCCCGGCTCCACCGCGCCCATCACCCAGAACGAAGCGCAGATCGGCGCCGAGGCGCATCCGCAGCTGCTGGCCGAGTTCGGCGGCGCGATGTCGGGCCCGCAGGCGCAATATGTCCAGCAGGTCGGCCAGAACATTGCGGTCCAGTCGGGGCTGGGCAATGCGCGCGAGTCCTTCACCGTTTCGATGCTCAACAGTCCGGTCAACAACGCTTTCGCGATCCCTGGCGGCTTCGTCTACACGACCCGCCAACTGGTCACGCTGATGGACAACGAAGCAGAACTGGCTGCGGTTCTGGGCCACGAGGTCGGCCATGTCGCCGCCCGCCATTCGCAGCGCCGCCAGGCCAACCAGCAGCGCAACACGCTGCTTGGCGCGGGCGCGGCAATCCTCTCGGGCATCCTGCTCGGCAACAGTGGACTCGGTCAGCAGATCGGCCAGGCCGCGATGCAGGGCTCGCAATTGCTGACGCTCAGCTTCTCGCGCAGTCAGGAACTCGAAGCCGATGCGCTGGGGATCCGCTATCTCACCCAGGCGGGCTACGATCCCAGTGCGATGGGCACGGTGCTCGCCAGCCTTGCGGCGCAAAACTCGCTCGATGCGCGGCTACAGGGCCGCGACAACGCCAGCCTTCCCGAATGGGCCTCGACCCACCCCGATCCCGCCAGCCGCGTTCAGGAAGCGCTGACCATGGCGCAAGGCGCTACCGGGGTCACCAATCGCGACACCTTCCTGACACGCATCGACGGTTTGCTTTACGGCGATGATCCGCAGCAGGGCGTGATCGAGGGGCGGCAGTTCATCCATCCCGATATGCGATTGTCGTTCACCGCGCCGCAGGGTTATTACATGATCAACGGTACGCGTGCGGTCAGCATCAATGGCCAGAGCGGGCAGGCACAGCTGACGTTGGCGCCCTACAGCGGCAATCTCGAGAATTACGTTGCGAGCGTGTTTTCGGGGTTGGGTGGCAATCAGCAACAGCTGCGCCCGCAATCAATCCAGCGCACCACGGTCAACGGTCTTTCAGCGGCCTACGGTACCGCCCGGGTCAACAGCGGGCAGGGCGAAGTCGATGTGGTGGTGTTCGCCTATGAATTCGCCAACGATCGCGCCTATCACTTCCAGGTGATCACCCAGCCGGGCGGCGCGAGCGCGTTCACGCCGATGTTCAACTCGATGCGCCGGATCAGTGCGACGGAAGCCGCCAATGTGGTCCCTCGCCATCTCGAGGTGGCGACCGTGCGCAGCGGCGACACGATCCGGACGCTGGCGAACCGGATGGCCTATACCGACGGCCAGCTCGAACGGTTCCTGGTGCTCAACTCGCTCGACGCGAACGCCACGCTGCGGACCGGGGACAAGGTCAAGCTGGTGGTCAGGGGGCGGTGAGGGCTCACTGAAGCGCCAGTTTCGGATTAAAAAAGAGGGCGGCGAAATTAATCGCCGCCCTCTTCAGCTAGTTTACCTCTTCTCGGATCAATCAGGAGCGACGGCAGGTCCGGTCGTCTTGTTTGCAGTGTCGAGTTGAGAGTCAACTGCATTGAAGGTATCACTCAGTTCGCCACCGAGGCTCTGCATCGCGGTGATGGCTGCGACTGCGATCAGCGCGGCGATCAGGCCGTACTCGATGGCGGTGGCGCCTTCTTCGTTCTTGCGGAGTTTCTTGAGAAATTTCATTGGTCGTCTCCTGGTTGGTCTTCGTTTCCCGACCCCCACCCGGAAATTCGTACCGGGAGCGAGCACTTTGCAGTTTCGGCGTCACAGGTTGAGAAATTGCTAACGCAAACCGAGAAGCCGAATTTTTACCCGCCGCCTGCGCCAGTGACGTTGTCGGCAACCATGGTCCAGAACGAGATCGCGGTGATC
This sequence comes from Erythrobacter sp. QSSC1-22B, assembly GCF_001678665.1. GTDB lineage: Bacteria > Pseudomonadota > Alphaproteobacteria > Sphingomonadales > Sphingomonadaceae > Qipengyuania. The sequence goes on along the minus strand of NZ_LZRP01000001.1, from coordinate 599,657 downwards.
CCGAAGGACTGGATGGCGCCGACCATTGCCAGGAAGATGAGGGCAAGAATCAGTCCGTATTCGACCGCGGTGGCACCATCGGTCTCGCGACCGAGCATTTGCAGGAACTGGCGCATTCCGGTGTTTCCCCACTCGCAACCACGGGAGCTGATGGCTGCGGATGTAGGCGCTGGGCGTTAAGAAAGGGTTGAACCGGGCGATGGAAGTGGAAGAAAATCCGACATGGATGCTGGTCGTCGCGCTCGCGCTGGTCGACGAGCGCGGTCGCTGGCTGATGCACAAGCGGCCAGCGGGGAAGCATCACGCCGGGCTGTGGGAGTTTCCCGGTGGCAAGGTCGAAAGCGGCGAAACGCCCGCAAATGCGCTGGTTCGCGAGATCGCCGAGGAATTGGGACTGGCGCTTGCGCCCGGGTCTCTCGAGCCTTCCGGTTTCGCGCAGAACGGCGGGAATGGCGCCGAATGCGCGATTGTCATCCTGCTTTACACCTGCCGGGACTGGTCGGGGCAGCCGCGGGCTCTGGAAGGAGGAGAAATCGGCTGGTTCGCGCCGGAGGAAGCGGCCGGGCTGGACAAGCCGCCGCTCGATCATGCGTTGCTCGGGCAATTGTCCGCGCTGTTGGCGGGCCCTCCGGGTGACAGGCAGTCCTGATGGAGGGGCAGGTAAGGAAGGGCTCACAAGCAGCGCCCGACTGAGCGCGGAATAAATCCCGGGCCGGACCCCGATTGGGATTGCCAAGCCGAAACCACCTGCCTATGTGGCCCACCTCGAGTGCGCCCGTAGCTCAGCTGGATAGAGTACCTGACTACGAATCAGGTGGCCGGAGGTTCGAATCCTTCCGGGCGCACCATAAAAGGCCATCCTTCCTGCGAAGGGTGGCCTTTTATGGTTCTGGTGTCGTTAGGTTATGGCGTCGGAAAGTGCAGCTTTGGGGCCAACAGGCCTAGGCTTCGTCCTCGAGCCGATGCATGTCCTCGTCGGAAAAGCCGAAGTGATGTCCGGCCTCGTGGATCACCACGTGACGGACAAGCTCCTCCAGTCCAACCCCGGTCTCTCGCATCTCGGCGAGCAGCGGCTGGCGGAACAGCCAAATCCGGGGCGGCAGTTGGCCGCTCTCCCAGATCGAGGCTTCGGAAATCGGATGGCCTTCGTAGAGCCCGCTTAAATGCCATTTATTGTCGAGGTCGACCGAGGCGAGCTGATCGGGCGTGGCGAAATCGACCACCCGCATCACCGCACGGTCGAGCTCGCTGCGGAACTGTTCGGGAAGCGTGCGCAACACCTGCTCGGCAAGGCGCTGCATTTCTTCTTTGCTGGGTACGAAGACTTCGGTCATCCAACGCGGGATATGGATATGACGCATCAGGTGCGCAACCGGTGGAACAAGGGTGGGTCTGGCCTGTTTGACTGTCGCATTCACAAATTTATCGAAGGATCCAAGCGATGTCCAAGAACGACGAAATTTTCGCCCGGCTCAAGCAGGATCACGACAAGCATCGCGCGTTGCTCGATCGCCTGCTGGAGACCCACGGCGACACAGCGGAGCGCCAATCGCTGTTCGAAGAGTTGACCCGCGAATTGAAGGGCCATGCTGCCGCCGAGGAGCAGGCGCTTTATTCGACCATGCTGCGCAAGCCGCCGACCACCGACGAGACTCGCCATTCTGTTGCCGAGCATCACGAGATCGAAGAGGCGCTCAACGATCTGGCCGCCACGGATATGGCGAGCGGCGCGTGGCTGCAGAAGTTCAAGGAACTCGATCACGATTATCGCCATCACATCAACGAGGAAGAGGAAGATCACTTCCCCGATTTCGAGAAATATCTCGACGACAAGGATCGCGAGCACATGCGCGGGGTCTTCGAACGCCGCAAGCGGGAGGAAAAGTCCGACGCCGATGTGACACCGAAAAAGAAGGAAGACGCCAAGGAGTAGCGGTGAGCCGCGGAGGGACAGCGTGAGCGACGAACCGGTCGACCCAAAAAACATCACCCGGCTCGACGAAGGCGTCGAGCCGGGTGTCTGGCGTTATGCAAGGGCGGAGCGCGCAACGGTGATGATCGATGCGGCGGACTATTTCGCTGCGATGCAGGCGGCCATGCTCGAGGCGCGCCATCGGATATTTCTGGTCGGTTGGGATTTCGACACAAGGATCCATCTCGCGGACGGACGGCGATGGTGGCAACGGGCCTACTCTTCCAAGCATCCATCGCGTCTCGGCAGTTTCATTGCCTGGCTCAGCCGCAACCGCCCGACGATGGAAATTCGCATCCTCAAGTGGAGTTTCGGGGTCTTCAAATTCGCGATGCGCGGATCGATGTGGATGGACCTGGTGCGCTGGGCCCCGCATCGGCGGATCGATTTCAAGTTCGACAGCGCCCATGCGGTGGGGTGCTGCCACCACCAGAAGATTGCGGTGCTCGACAACCGGCTGGCGGTCTGCGGCGGGATCGACATGACCGTCAAGCGCTGGGACACACGCGAACACAAGGAGGTCGATGAGCGCCGTACGACCCCGCGAGGCGAGCAATACGGACCGTGGCATGACGCCTCGATGATGATGGAAGGCGAAATCGCCGAAGCCCTGAGCGAATTGGGTCGCGACCGCTGGATCAAGGCGGGCGGTGTGCCGCTGCTGCCGCTGAAGCCGCGGGAGGACTCGCTGTGGCCCGAGGGGTTGCGGGCCGGGTTCGAGAATGTCGAGATCGGCATCGCTCGGACCTGTTCGGCCTATCGCGACTGGGACGAGGTGACCGAGATCGCCGAATTGTTCGTGAACCACATCAAGCGCGCGCAGCATCACATCTATGCCGAGAGCCAGTATTTCGCTTCGCGCGTGGTAACCGAAGCGATCATGGCGCGGCTGGACGAAGACGATCCGCCAGAGATCGTCATCGTCCATCCGGAGCACGCCGACGGCTGGCTCGAAAAGCAGGCGATGGACCATGCGCGTGCCGAGCTGGTGCGTTGCGTCGAGGCGGCGCCCAACGGGGATCGGTTCACGATCTGGTGCCCCCAGACCGGCGAAACCCCCATCTACGTCCATGCCAAGATCATGATCGTCGACGACCAGATCCTGCGCATCGGCTCGGCCAATCTGAACAATCGCTCGCTGGGGCTCGACAGCGAATGCGACGTTTTCATCGACTCCACCCGCGAGGGCAACGGCCATGCCGCCGACGAGATCAGGCGGATCAGGCTGTCGCTGCTCGCAGAACATTGCGGTCTGGAAGAAGAAGCGATGCCCGAATTGCTCGATCACCACGGGTCGATGGCGGCCCTGATCGAGGCGAGCGACGGCGGAGCCCGCAAGCTGAAGCGGTATGTCGCACCCGAACTCGAAGCTGTTCAGGAGACCATCGCGCGGTCCCAACTGCTCGATCCCGAGAATCCCGAGGCGATGTTCGAGCCCTTTGCCGAAGGCGGACTTTTTCGTAAGGGCACTCGGCTTGGCCGCATTCGCGCCAGGCTCCGGAGGAAACAGAAGCAATGAGCAGCCTGGTTGGACCCGATGAAGACGATCCCCACGGCAAGCCGCCCGTTCCGGAGGAAATCCAGGACGCGATACGGACACTGATTCGCTGGGCCGGCGACGACCCCTCGCGAGAAGGTTTGCTCGACACGCCGGCACGCGTCGCGCGCGCATGGAAAGAATATTGCCAGGGCTACGATGAAGACCCGGCCTATCATCTGAGAAGGGTTTTCGAGGAAGTCGGTGGCTACAACGAGATCGTCCTGCTCAAGGACGTACCGTTCCAGAGCCATTGCGAGCATCACATGGCGCCCATCATCGGCAAAGCGGCGATCGCCTATATGCCCAATGATCGGGTCGTTGGGATATCGAAGCTGGCGCGGGTGCTCCACGGTTTCGCCCGGCGGTTGCAGGTGCAGGAGCGGCTGACCGCGGAAGTCGCGGACTGCATCTGGCTGCATCTTCAGCCAAAAGGTGTGGCGGTCGTGATCGAGGCCTCGCACAGCTGCATGACCGCTCGCGGCGTGCGCACGCCCGGTGTCGCCATGACCACCAGTCGCATGATGGGTACCTTCCTCAAAGATCCGCGCAGTCGCGAGGAAGTTCTCAAACTGATGGGCTATTGAGCCGGTCGTCTCGCGCCCGGAACGGATTGGCGCAGCACAGGAACGATGCTTTACCCGTTGAATTGATTGGATGAAACCATTCTCCAACCAAAGGAACGAGCAATGCACCATGACCACAAACACGACATCGAAGTCCTCAACGGCCTGATCGCTACCACGCTCGACAGCATGAAGGGCTATCGCGACGCCTGCGAGGATACCAAGGGAACCTACAGCGAGCTGTTCGCCGGGATGGCCGACGAGCGCAGCCGGGTCACCGCCGATCTACAGGCGCATGTCCGCACGCATGGCGGCGAGCCCGAGGATGACAGTTCCATCTCCGGCGCGCTTCACCGTGGCTTTATGAATTTGAAGGATGCCGTCACCGGTACCGACGACAAGGCGGTTATCGCCGAGGTCGAGCGGGGCGAGGACCACATCAAGGACAAGTACGAGACAGCGCTGAAGGACGACAAACTGTCGCCGGATTGTCGGCTGGTTGTCGAGCGCGCTTATCAGTCGGTTCGCGCAGGTCATGACAGGGTCAGCGGGATCAAGCACGCGACCGTCTGATCCGGATCGATCAACAACCGGTTTCATGGAATTGTCATGGAATCGAAAGGGGCGCCTCTCGGGCGCCCCTTTTTTATTGCGTATCGGGGGTAATGCCCGAAGAGCTGTCTAGAGCTGCTTGAGCATATGCTCGGCACTCGAAACCGAGAAATCGCCCGGCTGCTCGACATTGAGTTCCTTCACTACGCCGTCATCGACGATCATCGAGTAGCGCTGGGCGCGCTGGCCCATTCCGAAGCCCGACCCGTCCATCGTCAGGCCGATCGCTTGCGCGAAATCGCCATTGCCGTCGGCGAGCATGGTGACCTCGTCCGAACCGGCGGAGTCCTTCCACGCACCCATGACAAAGGCATCGTTCACCGCGGTGCAGGCGATCTCGTCGACGCCTTTGGCGCGCAGTTCGTCCGCCTTCTCGACATAGCCGGGCAGGTGCTTTGCCGAACAGGTCGGGGTGAACGCGCCGGGTACCGAGAACAGCGCCACCTTGCGACCCGCGAAGAAGTCGCTGGCAGCGATCTGCTCGGGCCCGTTCTGGGTCGCCTTGACCAGTTTCACATCGGGCAGTTTGTCGCCCACCGAAATCGTCATGATCGCGTCTCCTGTTGTGTGGTTATCCGTCCCGACGCGGCTTAGCCCAGCGCCAGTTCCGTGCAACCGCTTTTCATGCCGCCCCCTTGGCAAGCGAGCGCTTCCCCACCAGTTGCCCTGTGGCGGGCGAGAGGTTAGAGGCAGCGACAAAATCGCACCGCTGCGGCTCCCATGCCCGGTGCCCAAGTTTGCCCCGATAACAATCCAAGGACCGCCCATGACCGACTTCACCGACTACGTCATCAAGGACATTGCGCTTGCCGATTACGGCCGCGCGGAAATCAACATCGCCGAAACCGAAATGCCCGGGCTGATGGCCACGCGCGAGGAATACGGCGCCGCCAAGCCGCTCAAGGGCGCGCGGATCACCGGCTCGCTGCACATGACGATCCAGACCGCGGTGCTGATCGAGACGCTGGTCGAACTGGGTGCCGAAGTGCGCTGGGCGACCTGCAACATCTATTCGACGCAGGACCACGCCGCCGCCGCGATCGCGGCTCAGGATATCCCGGTCTTCGCGATCAAGGGCGAGAGCCTGGCCGATTACTGGGACTATGTCGGGCGGATCTTCGACTGGTCGACCGAGGACGACCATGACCTCACCACCAATCTGATCCTCGACGATGGCGGCGATGCGACCATGTTCGCGTTGTGGGGCGCGCGGATCGAGGCGGGCGAGACCATGCCCGAGCCGCAGAACGCCGAAGAGATCGAGATGCAGCGCGCGCTCAAGGATTTCCTCAAGCGCAAGCCAGGCTATCTGACCAAAAGCGTCAAGGCAATCAAGGGTGTCTCGGAAGAGACCACCACCGGGGTCCATCGCCTCTATCATCTTGCCAAGCAGGACAAGCTGCCGTTCCCGGCGATCAATGTGAACGACAGTGTCACCAAGTCGAAATTCGACAATCTCTATGGCTGCCGCGAGTCGCTGGTCGATGCGATCCGCCGCGCCACCGATGTCATGCTCTCGGGCAAGGTCGCCTGCGTCGCGGGCTATGGCGATGTCGGCAAGGGCTCGGCGCAGAGCCTGCGCAACGGCGGCGCGCGCGTGCTGGTGACCGAGATCGATCCGATCTGCGCGCTGCAGGCGGCGATGGAGGGTTTCGAGGTGACGACGATGGAGGATGCGGTGACCCGCGCCGACATCTTCTGCACCACCACCGGCAATGAGGACGTCATCACCGCCGAGCACATGAAGGCGATGAAGCCGATGGCGATCGTCTGCAACATTGGCCATTTCGACAGCGAGATCCAGATCTCGGCGCTCGACAATTACGAATGGACCGAGCTCAAGCCCGGCACCGATCTGGTCAAGTTCCCCGATGGCAAGGAGATCATCATTCTCGCCAAGGGACGGCTGGTGAACCTCGCCTGCGCCACCGGGCACCCCAGCTTCGTGATGAGCTGCTCCTTCACCAATCAGGTGCTGGCGCAGATCGAGCTGTGGGAGAACGAGGACAAGTACGAGAACGACGTCTACGTACTGCCCAAGCATCTCGACGAGAAGGTCGCCGCGCTGCATCTCGACAAGCTCGGGGTCAAGCTGACCAAGCTGAGCAAGGTCCAGGCCGACTATATCGGCGTTCCGGTCGAGGGTCCGTTCAAGCCCGAGCACTACCGCTACTGAGGCACGAAGGTCCGGGGTTGCGCTCTAAGGCGCTCCCCGGACCGTTACTCCCCGCAGCTGACCGGGGGGTGGTGCGGCCCTAACCCATTGCATCGCCGCCCACTCGCGCATAGCTGGACGGCGATGGATTCCTCGCCCCTTCTGCTGACGCTGATCGGTCTGCTGCTTGCGCTGTGGACCGTCGCGGCGGGCTGGATCATGATCCGCGCCAGCATAAGGGTCGAGGCCGCCGAGGGCACCAAGCGCGCGGTGCGGCGGCTGTCGCGGATGATCGAGGAATCGCCCGCAATTCCCTTACTGGTGCGTGCCGATGGGCGGATCGAGGCGCCCGACCGGCTTGCCGGCTGGTTTGGGCTGGCCGCGGTGCCGCAATATCTCAGCGAACTTTCGCCTTCGGGTCCCGGCGGCCTGGACGAGGACCAGCTCGAGGAGCTGACCAACCATGTCCGGCGCACGCAGAAAACCGCAGCGCCGTTCCAGATGTCGATCAAGCCCAAGGGCTCGAAGCGTGCCCTGGCGCTGCGCGGATCGCTCGCCGACCCCAATGTCTCGCCCAGCGGCGCGGCGCTGGTCTGGGTGTTCGACTTTACCGAAAGCGAGGACGAGGTCGGCGTGTTGCGCGAAGAGGCTGCGCGCGCGCGCGAAGATTTTGGCGCGCTGGTCGGGCTGATCGAAGCCGCTCCGATGCCGATGTGGTTTCGCAGCCCCCAGATGCAGCTGCGCCTGGTCAACACCGCCTATGTGGCTGCGGTCGGTGCGCAGAGCCCCGACGAAGTCGTCGCCAAGCAGATCGAGCTGATCGAGAGAGTCGACGGAGCCAGCGCCGCCGAAGTCGCGAGCCAGGCGGGCGAGCGGCGCAAGCCGATCGAGCGTATCGTGAGCGCCACCATCAAGGGCGCGCGCCGGACCATGCGCGTCACCGACCTGCCGTTGATCGGCGAGGGGATCGCCGGCTATGCGGTCGATATCGAGGAGATGGAGGAGCAGGCACGCGAGTTCCGCGCTTTTCGCGAGGCGCAACGCTCAATGCTCGACCAGCTCTCGATCGGCGTCGCCCAGTTCGATGCCCGCCGGCGGATGACTTTTGCGAACCAGCCGTTCCACCGGGTTTTCGCGCTCCCCCCGGGGATCGTCAACGACAGGACGGGCTTCGAACAGATGCTCATGGTCGCCCGCGAGAACGGGCGCATCCCAGAGGTTCGCGACTTTCCCGCCTGGCGCGCCGAGCTCGGCGAGTGGTTTCTGTCCGACGAGACCCAGGACGAAGCCTGGCCATTGAGTGATTCCACCCATTTGCGGATCGTCGCGCAGCCCATGCCCGATGGCGGGCTGGTGATGATCGCGGAAGATCGCACCGAGCAACTGGCGCTGTCGGCGACGCGCGACACGCTGCTGCGCACCCGGACCGCGACCTTCGACAATCTGTTCGAGGCGCTGGCCGTGTTCGCGCCCGACGGTCATCTCGAATTGTGGAACCGCAGTTTCGCTGGGGTCTGGGGGCTCAATCCCGAAGCGCTCGACGGGCACCCGATGGCGGAGGATCTGCTCGAGGCGATCACCCTGCAACTCGCCGATCCCAAGGAAGTCGGCACGATCAACCTTGTCATCCGCTCGGCCACGCTCGACCGCAAGAAGAAGCAGAGCAATGTCCAGCTCAACGACGGTCGGACGCTCGAGTTCGCCGGGGTGCCGCTGCCCGACGGCAATGGCCTGCTTACCGTGCTCGACGTCACCGCCTCGCGCCAGGCCGAGGAAGCCTTGCGCGAACGCAACCGCGCGCTCGAGGAAGCAGACGCGGTGATGACGCGCTTCCTCGCCAATATGAGCTATGAATTCCGCACTCCGCTGACCTCGATCGGCGGCTTTGCCGAATTGCTCACCAGCGGAGTGGCGGGCGAACTGACCCCGCAGGCACGCGACTACGCCGAAGCGATCTCGCTGTCGGTCGGTAAGCTGACCGAGCAGGTCGAGAACGTCCTCGACCTGTCGCAGAGCGAGGCAGGGCTGATGCCGCTGTCCAAGCAGAAGCTCGAATTGCTGCCGCTGATCACCCAGGTGGTGCGCAAGCGCGAAGCGGCGATCGTCGATGCGGGGCTGACGCTCGACCTGCGCGGCGACCCGGGCAAGCAGGTCGATGCCGATCCCCAGCAGATTCGCCGGGCGATTGCCCACCTGCTCGACAACGCGATCACCGCCACCCAGCGCGACGGCAAGATTTCCGTCGAGCTGCGGCAGAACAAGGGCGTCACGAAGATCACCATTTCGGACAATGGTCGCGGCATGACCCAGCACGAGCTGGCGCGCGCGCTGGAAGGCATCCGGCCGACGCAGGATGGCAAGGGGATCGAACGGCGGCAGGGGCTGGGCATCCCGCTCGCGCGGCATCTGATCGAGGCGCATGGCGGCACGCTCGAGATTCATACCCGCAAGGGTGTTGGCACCAGCGCGACGATCACGCTGTCATGATGATCGATCTTCCCGATCTCGCGGCGATGGAAGGCCTTGGCCAGCGCATCGCCATCAAGCTGCGCGCAGGCGATGTCGTGGCGCTGTCGGGCGATCTGGGTGCGGGCAAGACCACGCTGGCGCGTGCCGTGCTCGCTGCGCTGGGGCATCGCGGCGAGGTGCCGTCGCCGACCTTCACCATCGTCGAGAGCTACGACGCGCTCGACCCTCCGATGGTCCACGCCGATTTCTATCGCCTCGATCACCCGCGTGAGGCGGAGGAGCTCGGGCTCGAGGATTACCGCGAGGGTGCGGCGCTGCTGGCCGAATGGCCCGAACGTGCCGGCGGCTTCACGCAGGAGCCTGGCTGCCTGTCTTTAACGCTGGAAAAGGTGGGCGAGGGGCGGCGCGCCATTGTGGAAGGCGGCGGAGCTTGGCAAGGCCGCATGCCATGAGCGAATTTCCCCATGGGCTTGAGTCCTTTATCGAATATGCCGGCTGGAGCGGGGCGACGATCGCGCCGCTGCCCGGCGATGCCTCGTTCCGCCGCTATTTCCGTCTCCATCGCGGTGGCGAGACGGCGATGCTGATGCATGCGCCGCCGCCCGAGGAAGACCCGCGTCCGTTTCTCTATGTTGCGCGCTGGCTGGACGAGCATGGCATGCGCTCGCCGCGGATCATCGCCGAGCGTGCGCAGGATGGCTGGGTGCTGACCGAGGATTTCGGCGAGCAGCGGATGCGCGAATGGCTCGACGAATATCCCCAGCAGGAGCAGTCGATCTACGCGGCGGCGGTGGATGCGCTGGTCGAACTGCATCGCAAACCGCCCGGCGCGTTCGATCCTTACGACATGTCGGTCTACCAGCGCGAGGCAGACCTGCTGACCGAATGGTACTGTCCGGCGGCAGACCTGTCGGTCGACGCGGCAGGCTATACCGCCGCGTGGCGAGCGGTGCTCGAACCGCTGCTCCCGCGCCAGCGACCCGGCGTGACCGTGCTGCGCGATTATCACGCCGAGAACATCATGCTGCCACCCGATGGTACGCAGGGGCTGATCGATTTCCAGGACGCGCTTGTGGGCCATCGCGCCTATGATCTGGTCTCGCTGCTGCAGGATGCCCGGCGCGAGGTCTCTGTGGAGTTGGAACGAGCGATGCTCGACCGCTATCGCACCGCCGTCGAAGCGGACGCCGAGTTCGAGGCCGATTACGCGCGGCTCGGCGCGCAGCGCAACGCCAAGATCGTCGGCATATTTACGCGCCTTGCGAAACGCGATGGCAAGCCGCGCTATCTCGACCTGATCCCGCGGGTGTGGAACGCGATGGAGCGCGACCTGCGCCACCCCGCGCTCGCCCCCGTCGCCCGCTGGTTCGACGCCAATATCCCGCAGGATTTGCGCGACCGCAGCGGCGGGACGATCGCATGACCGGTCTCGTATCCGACACCGCCATGGTCATGGCCGCAGGGCTGGGCAAGCGGATGCGACCGCTTACCGCCAGCCAGCCCAAGCCGCTGGTGCGGGTCGCGGGCAAGGCGCTGATCGACTATACGCTCGACCGGCTGGCAGATGCGGGTGTCGCGCGCGCGGTGGTCAATGTGCACTATCTCGCCGATGCGCTCGAGGCGCACGTGCGGGATCGCCAATCGCCCGAAGTTGTAATTTCCGATGAGCGCGAGGCGCTGCTCGAAACCGGCGGCGGGCTGGTCAAGGCGCGCGATGCGGGGCTGCTCCCCGATCCGGTGTTCTGCTCCAACGCCGACAGCATCTGGCTTGAAGGCCCGCGCAATGCCTTCGCCGATCTTTCGGCGGTGTGGGACCCGGAGCGGATGGACGCGCTGCTGCTGCTGGTGTCGCACAGCCAGACGCACAATTTCACCGGGCCGGGCGATTTCTATATGGACGGCGGCGGGCGGTTGAGCCGCAAGCTGCCGTCGCGGATCGCGCCCTTCATCTTCACCGGCATACAGCTGCTCTCGCACCGCCTGCTGCGCGACCCGCCCGAGGGCAAGTTCTCGACCAATGTGTTGTGGGATCGCGCCATCGGGGAGGGGCGGCTTTACGGCGCGGCCTTCACCGGTCGGTGGATCGAAGTCGGGCGGCCCGAGCACCTCAAAACCGCCGCCGAAGTCCTTCGGGGTGGCTGAAGCGCACCACCCGCGGATCTATTCGATTGCTGCGCATCGCGGTTTTGCCGATGCGCTGGTGGCGGGGCTGGTGCCGCGCTACCGGGATCCCGAATTCGGGCTCGCAAAACTTACGCTGCTGCTGCCGAGTTCGCGCGCGCAGCGGATCGTCACCGCAGCCTTTATCCGCCACGCCGGCGAGGAAGATCGGGCCGGGCTGCTGATGCCGCGGATGGCGGTGGTCGGCGATCTCGATCTCGACGAGGCGCTGGGCGCGCTGCTCGATCCGCTGGGCGCGCCGGATATCCCTCGCGCCATCGACCCGACCCGCCGCTGGCTGGCGCTGGCGCGGCTGATCGGCGAGGAAATGGGCAGCGATGCGCCCAAGGGTGCGACCCTGCTGCGGCTGGCGCGCGAGACCGGTGCCACGATGGACCGGCTGCTGGTCGAGGACATCGGCCCCGAGGAACTGGTTGGCGCGAATGTGCTGGAGCTTGTCGGAGAGCTCTCGGCGCATTGGCAGGCCTCGCTGCGAACCTTCGCGCGGGTACAGGCGCGGTGGTTGGCCTGGCTGGGCGAGCAGGGCGCGGTAGATAGCGCGGCGCGGCGCAACCGATTGTTCGAACACGCCGCGCGGCGCTGGCGCGAGAACCCGCCCGCAACCCCCATCGTCGCTGCCGGGGTAACCAGTGCGGCGCCCGCGCTCGCGGGCCTGTTGCGCGTCGTTAGCGAATTGCCCGAGGGCGCGGTGGTGCTGCCCGATCTCGACCTGTCGCTGTCCGATGCGGTCTGGGATGAGCTGGGCCGTGCCGGCGCGGCGCCCGAGCCGGGAGCGGAGCCCTTCGCGCGCCAGGATGCCGTGGCGCATCCGCAATACCACCTCAAGCTGCTGCTCAACCGGATGGGCGTCGCGCGCGAGGAGGTGCAGCAATGGCACCGCAAGGGCGCCGCCGCCGCGCCGCCCGAGCGCAGCCATGCGATCTCCAACCTCTTCCTGCCGCCCATCGCGAGCCGCGAATGGGTCGACCTGCCCGCCGAAAAACGCCGCCTCTCGAACGTCCGGATCATGCAGGCCGCCAATCCCGAAGAAGAAGCGCAGGCCATCGCGCTGCTGGTGCGAGAGGCGCTGGAGACCCCGGAAAAGCGGATCGCGGTGATCACCCCCGACCGTGCGCTGGCGAGGCGTGTGGTCCATCATCTGGCGCGGTGGGAGATCGTGGCGGATGATTCCGCCGGTCGCCCGCTGTCGGACACCGCGGCGGGTCGGCTGATGTTGCTGCTGGCCGAAGTCGCCGCCAATGGCGCCGCGCCGGTCGCGCTGATGGCGCTGGCCATGCACCCGCTGGTTCACGGCGGGATGGACCGGCGCGAATGGCTGGCGCAGGCGCGGATCGTCGAGCGCGAATTGCGCGGACCGCGACCGCGCGAAGGGCTGGAGCCGCTCGACGATCTGGTTGCGCGGTTGGCGAAGCACGATCCCGGTGTGGCGGAATGGTGGGCGGCGCTGCGCTCGGCACTGGTGCCGCTGGTCGAAAGTCAAGGCGCGCAGCCGCTCGCCGATTTGCTCGATTTGCTCGCCGCGGCTGGCGAGGCACTGTGCGGCGAGAGCCTGTGGGCGCGCGAGGACGGGCGCGCGCTGGCGCGCTTCGTCGAGGATCTGCGCTTCCATGCCCGAGCGGCCGAAACGCAGGCCGATGCCGGCGATCTCGATATCGTGCTGCGCGATGCAATGGACGATGTCGCGGTGCGCCCGCCCTATGGCGGCCATCCGCGCGTGGCGATCTACGGCCTGCTCGAATCGCGGATGAGCCGCGCCGAACTGGTGATCTGCGCGGGCCTCAACGAGGGCGTCTGGCCGCCGCGCGGCGGGGTCGATGCATTGCTGGCGCCGACCGTGCTGCGCGCACTCGGCGTGCCCGGAGCAGAGTTCCGCAGCGGGCTCTCGGCGCATGACCTTGCCGGCGCGCTCGGCGCACCCGAGGTGGTGCTCAGCCGCGCCGCGCGCGATGAGGCGGGGCCGGCGATCCCCTCGCGCTTCCTGCTGCGGGTCCAGGCGTTGCTGGGCGAATTGCTGCCGCGCCACCAGGAGACAGGCGCGATCGAACTGGCGCGCGCGATGGGGCGGCCGCAGTCGCTGCCAGTACCCTATCCGCGGCCCAAACCCATGCCCAGCGCGGCGCAGCGCGATGTGCCGATCGCGGTCACCGCGCTCGACCGGCTGCGCGGCGATCCCTTCCAGTTCTACGCCGCTTCGATTCTCGGACTGCGCACGCTCGACGCGCTCGAGGCGGCACCCTCGCCGGCGTGGCAGGGCGAGGTCGCTCATGCCATTCTCGAACGCTGGCACGCTGCGCGCGAGAGCGACCAGGGGGCGAAGCTGGCCCCGATTATGGACGCAGTCATGATCGAGAAAAACGCCCATCCGCTGATGCGCGGATTGTGGCAGCCCAGGTTGCTAGCCGCGCTCGAATGGATCGAAGAAAGTGTCACAAGCTACGAGGATCGCAGCGTTGTCGGCTGGGAGCGCAAGGGTGATATGCAGGTCGACGGAGTCAAGCTGCACGGCCGCGCCGACCGGATCGACCGGCTGTCGGACGGCACGCTTGTTATCGTCGACTACAAGACCGGCTCGCCGCCTTCGGCCAGCATGGTCGAGCAGGGCTTCGCGCTCCAGCTCGGTCTGCTCGGGATGATTGCGCGCGCCGGCGGTTTCGGCACCGTGTCGGGCGAACCCGGCGCTTTCGAATACTGGTCGCTCGGCAAATCGAAGGACGAGGATAACCGCTTCGGCTTCGGCTATGTCGAAACCCCGCTCAAGCAGGGCAAAAAGCGCAGCGGCCTCGCGCCCGAGGATTTCCTCCCCGAGACCGAACGCTACCTCAAGGGCGCAATCGCCGACTGGATCAAGGGCGAGCAGCCTTTCACCGCGAAGTTCAATCCCGATTATGCGGGCTATTCGGATTACGATCAGCTGATGCGGCTCGAGGAATGGCTGCCGCGGCTCGCCGACGACGAAACGGAGGAGAGCGCATGAGCGGCGCGGTCTATCCGCTCGCCGGAGCGCAGCGCGACGCGGTCGATCCGCGCGAAAGCGTCTGGCTGTCGGCCTCGGCGGGGACGGGCAAGACACAGGTGCTTTCGGCGCGCGTCCTGCGGCTGTTGCTGCAGCAGGACGTCGAGCCTTCCGATATCCTCTGCCTGACCTTTACCAAGGCGGGCGCCGCCGAAATGGCGGTGCGGGTCAACGAGGTGCTCGCGCGCTGGGTGCGGCTACCCGATACCAGGCTGGCCGAGGAGCTGACCCATCTCGGCGCCCCGGTCGACGCCGCGACCCGGTCGCACGCGCGCTCGCTGTTTGCCAGCGTGCTCGACAGCCCCGGCGGGGGCCTGCGGGTCGACACCATCCACGCCTTCGCGCAATATCTGCTCGCCGCCTTCCCCGAGGAAGCGCGGATCGCACCCGGCTCCCGGCCGATGGAGGATCGCGAGCGCGAATTGCTCAGCGAGGAGGTGCTCGGCGATCTGCTGACGGGTGCCGAGGCCAGCAACGACCGCCGCACGCTCGACGCGATCGCGGCGATGAGCCGCATCAAGGGACCCGACGGGGTGCGCCGCTGGCTGATGCGCTGCGCCGGGGCGATCCAACTGTGGACCGGCCCGAGCGGTTGGCAGGCGCCGATGCACGCGCGCGTCTGCGGGTTGCTCGGTATTCCTGCGGATGCTGGCGAGGAATGGGTCGCAAGCGCCTGCGCAGATGAGTCTTTCCCGGTCGCGCTGCTGCGCGCCTGCCGCGAGGGCAATGCGCAATGGGGCACCAAGACCGGTCTGGCTTGCGTTGAGTTCGTCGACAGCTGGCTCGCAGCAGGGCCGGTCGAACGCGCGGCGCTGCTTGACGGATTTTACGGCACTCTGCTGACCAAGACGGGCGAACCCAAGAGTCTCAAGAACCTTGAGAAGCTCGATTCCGATTATGGCGGACGCGTCGCCGAGGTGATCGAGGCGATCGCGCTTGTCGCCGAACGGCGCACACTGGTTGAACTGGCCGCTTTCCTCGCGCCGCAGCTCGAGGTCGGCCGCCAGTTCGCGCTGATGTGGGACGATGCCAAGGCGCGCGAGAGGCTGGTGGATTTCGACGACCAGATCCGCCGCGCCGCCGCGCTGCTTGCCGACAGCGCGATGGGCGACTGGATCCGCTACAAGCTCGACCGCCGCTTCGACCATATCCTGATCGACGAGGCGCAGGACACCAATGCCGACCAATGGGCGATCATCTTCGCGCTGACCGACGATTTCTTCTCGGGGCTGGGCGCGCAGGGCGATGCGATCCGCACGATCTTTACCGTGGGCGACTACAAGCAGGCGATCTTCGGTTTTCAGGGCACCAGCCCGGAGAATTTCGCTTCCGCCCAGCGCCGTGTTTCCGAGGACATGGCGCGGCTGGGGCCGGGCGCGGACACCATGACCGATGCGCCCGAAGCGCGGCTGTTGCGCGATCTCGATCTGGGCCAGTCGTTCCGCACCGCCGACCCGATCCTGCAATTTGTCGACAAGGCCATCGCCGCGATCGGTCCGGCATCCTTCGGGCTCAAGCGCCCGCCCGAACCACATGTCGGGCAGGATCGCCCCGGGCTGGTGACGCTGTGGAACACCGTGGCCGATATCCGCGATGGCGACGAGGACGGCGCCGAAGGATGGCTCGCGCGGCACGACCGGCGGATGGCCGATCGCATCGCGCAGCAGATTTGCGCCTGGATGGACCCCGAGGGCCCCGGCTTCCCGCTGGTGAAGGGCGAGAAGCCCGGTCAGGCGCGGCGCGCGACCGCTGGCGATGTGATGATCCTCGTCCGCAAACGCCGCGAGCTGGCGTCGCTGATCGTCGCGCGGCTTTATACGCATGGCGTGCCGGTTGCTGGGGTGGACCGGTTGCGGCTGGGCGCGCCGCTCGCGGTCAAGGATCTGATGGCGGCGCTGCGCTTTGCCGCGCAGCCGCTCGACGATCTCAACCTCGCAAACCTGCTGGTCTCGCCGCTGGGGGGCTGGACGCAGGAGGAGCTGCTCGAACACGGCTATCGTCCCCGCCAACAACGGCTGTGGGAGCATCTGCGCCAGTCGCAAGCCCCGGCGGTGGCGCGCACCATTGCCAGTTTGCGCGAAATCCTCCGCCGCGCCGATTTCGACAGCCCGCAGGCGCTGTTGCACTGGCTGCTGGTCGGCCCGTTCGACGGACGCCGCAGACTGGTGGCCCGGCTCGGCGCGGAGGCCAACGACCCGATCGACGAATTGCTCAACGCTGCCAATGCCTATGCCAGCGCGCACACCGCCAGCCTGCAGGGTTTCATCCGCTGGTTCGATGCCGGCGATGGCGAGCTGAAACGCGAGGCGGGCGCCAATCGCGATCAGGTGCGGGTGATGACCGTCCACGGCTCCAAGGGGCTGCAGGCGCCGATCGTGATCCTCGCGGATGCCGCGATCGGGCCGGACGCGCCGGGCGAGCTTGCGCTGGTCGATCCCGCGGACGAGCGGAACAAGGTACCACTTCCCGGGCTTTCGGCCGAGCAACGCGTCGGCCCGATCGCCACCGCGCACGAGGTTGCGGCGCGGACCGAGATGGAGGAGCACTGGCGGCTGCTCTATGTTGCGATGACCCGCGCCGAGGAGGCGCTGTTCGTCGGCGGCTCGCTGGGCCCGCGCGAGGCGAAGCGCGGCACGCCGCATGAGGACAGCTGGTACGCCCGGCTCGCCCCGCTGTTCGAGGGCGATCCGGTCGAGGACGCGATCTGGGGCGCACGGCGCGAATGGGGGGCGACCAGCACGATCGTGCCGCGCATGCCCGATGCGACCGATCGTGCGACAACTGAACTGCCCGCCTGGACCGCGACACTCCCGCCCGCCGAGGCGCGGCCGCCGCGGCCGCTCTCGCCATCGGGGCTGGGCGAGCCAGAGGGCAGCGATCCGCCGCTGCCGCCCGAACATTCGGCCATCGCCGCGCAGCGCGGGGTGCTGATCCACGCGCTGCTCGAGCGGTTGCCCGAAGTGCCGGCTGCCGAGCGTACTGAGCGGGCCGAGCGATGGCTTGCGCGTCAGGCGCCCGAGCTCGACGGGCAAGTTCGCAGCGAGATGCTCGAGCGCGCGCTTGCCGTGCTCGACAACGAGGATTTCCGCGATATCTTCGCGGCGGGCGCACTGGCCGAAGTTCCGCTGGCTGCCGTGGTCGGCGGCGAAGTGGTGGTGGGCGTGGCCGACCGGTTGCTGGTAACCCCCGAGCGCGTGACGGTGGTGGATTTCAAGACCGCGCGTCGCCCGCCCGCATCGCTGGAGCAGGTGCCCGACCATAGTTTGCGCCAGATGGCCGCCTATGTCGCCGCACTGGAGGTCATCTATCCCGGTCGCGTAGTGCGCGCCGCGCTGCTCTACACCCAGACCCCGCAGCTGATCGCGCTTCCCGGCGATGTCCTCGCTACCCACAAAGCCCGGCTTTCCGATCCGCAGGAAAGCTTTGCCGCATCGCCCGTTGAGTAACCGCAGCACAGCCTTACATGTGGCTCTACAGGGGCCGAACCCCACAGGAGAATTATCATGCCGACCCTCGCCGTAACCGATGCCAGTTTCCAGACCGATGTCCTTGAGTCGGACAAGCCGGTGCTGGTCGATTTCTGGGCCGAATGGTGCGGTCCGTGCAAGATGATCGCGCCCGCGCTCGAGGAATTGAGCGACGAGATGGGCGATCAGGTCACCATCGCCAAGATGGATATCATGGAGAACACCGGCGTTCCCGGACAGATGGGCGTCCAGTCGATCCCCTATCTGGTGCTATTCAAGGACGGCAAGCCTGCGGCGCAGATGCGCGGTGCGGCGCCGAAAGGCCAGCTCAAGAGCTGGCTCGAAGGCGAACTCTAGGCCATTCTGGCGTAAAGCGCGGCGAGGTCGTCCCACAGGGCCGGGCTCGCCGCGCCAATCAGGCCGCTGCGCTGGGGTTCGTCGACGCGATAAGGTGAGCCGTCGGGCCGCGCGGCCCTGCCACCCGCCTCGTTGAGCCACAGCACTCCCGCGGCGTGGTCCCATGCCAATGTGCGCTCGAATAGCGAGACATCGTTCTCGCCCAGCGCCAACCGCGGATACTGCTCGGCGGCGCAGCGCGGCGTGTCGACCAGCATGTAGGCGGGCGCGATATGGTCGCGCACCGCCTTGCGTCGTGCCGGATCGAGAAAGAGCGTCGAAATCGCGGCCACCGGGGGAGTCGTGCCGGTAGGCCGCGCCGTGAAGCGCTCGCCATCGACCCAGGCACCCTGTCCCGCATGCGCAGAGCAGAAACGGCCCGAAAGACAATCGTAGATCCAGCCCGATTGGCAAATCCCCTCGGCGCAGCGCGCCAGCAGGATCCCGAAGGGCCCGCGGCCATGCGCAAAATTGTGAGTCCCGTCGATCGGGTCGATCACCCAGCAGTCGCCCGCAAGACCCTCGAGCACCGCCGGATCGGCATGCGCCGCTTCCTCTCCGACGACGGCAAGCGATGCGTCGATGCCAGCGAGTCCCTCGGTCAGCAGGACCTCGGCCTCGCGATCGGCGATGGTTACCAGATCGTCCACGGCCTTCTCGATGATCTGTTCGGGCGACAGATTGCGATAGCGTGGCAGGATCGCGGTTTGGGTGACGCTGCGCATCAGCGCCTGGATCGCGCGGTCGAGCGCGTTCACGAACGGTAATCCGCGTTGATGGCAATGTAGCCATGGGTGAGGTCGCAGGTCCACACGGTCGCGCGGCCATCGCCCAGCCCGAGGTCGACCTCGATGGTGATCTCTTCGCCTGCGAGGTGCCGGGCAACCGGTGTTTCGTCGTAATCGGCCAGCGGCTGGCCTTCGCGCGCGGCCCAGACCCCGCCGAAACCGATCGACAGCCGGTCGCGGTCGGCGGGTTCGCCGGCCTTGCCGACCGCCATCACGACCCGGCCCCAATTCGCATCGCCGCCCGCGATCGCAGTTTTCACCAATGGCGAATTGGCGATCGACAATCCGACCCGGCGCGCGCTGTCGTCGCTCTGCGCGCCCGACACGCTGACTGCGATGAACTTGCTTGCGCCTTCGCCGTCGCGGACCACCAGCTGCGCCAGCTCGCGGCAGACCGAGAGCAGCGCTGCATAGACCGCATCGGCGCCGACATCGTCCCAGGAGCGGATGTCCGGATGATCCGCCTTGCCGGTCGCGAAGGCCAGCACCGTGTCGCTGGTCGAAGTGTCGCCATCGACGGTGATGGAGGAGAAGGTTGCGGTATTCGCCTTTGCGAGCATGTCCTGCAGCAGTGCGGGCGCGATCCGCGCATCGGTGAAGACATAGCCCAGCATGGTGGCCATGTCGGGCGCGATCATGCCGCTGCCCTTGACGATCCCGGCGAATTCGACCCGCGTCTCTCCCACCATCGCGCTGGCACCGGCGCCCTTGGTGAAAGTGTCGGTCGTGCCGATCGCCGCTGCCGCTTGCTCCCAGGAACAGGGCTGCGCCTGCAATGCCGCCGCCACGCCCGCGCGTGCGATGTCGCGGGGCAGCGGCACGCCGATGACCCCGGTCGACGAGACGAACACCGCGTCGGTTGCGCAACCGAGCCCCTTGGCGACCTGCGCCACGATCTGCTCGACCGCCTCGCGCCCGCGATATCCGGTGAAGGCGTTGGAATTGCCTGCGTTGACCACCAGTGCGCGCGCCGAGCCGTGGCGGAGTTGTTCGCGACCCATCTCGACCTCGCTCGAGGCGCAGGCGCTCTTGGTGAAGACCCCGGCCACCGCTGTACCCTCCGCGAGCTCGACGAGCGTCAGATCGGCGCGATCCCACGCCTTGTAACCCGCGCGCACGGTGCGCAACGTCACGCCGGCGATGGCGGGCAGTGCGGGGAAGGGGCGGGCGAGGGGGGAGCGTTCGAGGTCCATCTTTGCCCCTTAGGAAGGAAGCGCGGGCGGGTAAACGCGCTTCGGGGGTGGACGTGCCGGGCCGGAAAACCTATTTATGCTGCACGATGCTCCGCCGCCTTCTCACCTGTCTCGCCATCGCGACCGGTCTCGTCGCGGCTTCGGCACCTGCGCAGGCGTCGGTAATCGGCGCGCTGGAGTCCCAGATCGAGCAGTCCCAAAGGGCCTGTGAGAAGGACCGCAGCGAAGAATGCGCCTGCATCGAACGGCACCGTCAGCAGCGCGCCCGCGGCGAAAAGCCCGCGCCCTGCCGCACCGCCACTCCGCTCCGGATTTACATTCCGACCGTGCACTTCGGCGCCGATCGCGCGTACGAATAGGTTCGGTTCGGGGGCCAGACCCCCGGCCTTACCCCTTGTATCCGGCCCGGCCTGTATGAAGCGCCCGGGCGTTTTCCTCAAAATTCCATCGCGAGATCGCGCCCATGCTCAAATCCCTTTCCAAAGCCGTCTTCGGCTCGTCCAATGAACGTTACGTCCGCTCGATGCGCAAGACGGTCGACCAGATCAACGCGCTCGAGGAGCAGATCCAGGCGCTCTCCGACGAAGAGCTGACCGCGCAGACCGACAAGTTCCGCGAGCAGCTCGCCTCTGGCAAGACGCTCGACCAAATCCTGCCCGAAGCCTTCGCCACGGTCCGCGAGGCCTCGGTGCGCGTGCTGGGCATGCGTCATTTCGACGTCCAGATGATCGGCGGCATCGTGCTCCATCGCGGCGAGATTTCCGAGATGCGTACGGGCGAGGGCAAGACCCTGGTCGCGACGCTGGCGACCTATCTCAACGCGATCGAGGGCAAGGGCGTCCATGTCATCACGGTCAACGACTACCTTGCCGCGCGCGATGCCGATTGGATGGGACAGCTCTATCGTTTCCTTGGGCTGACCGTCGGGGTGATCGTCCCCAATATCGACGAATTCCAGCGCCGCGACGCCTACAATGCCGATGTCACCTACGGCACCAACAACGAGTTCGGCTTCGATTACCTGCGCGACAACATGAAGCACGAGCGCGGCCAGATGGTCCAGCGCCCCTTCAACTATGCGATCCTCGACGAAGTCGATTCGATCCTCGTCGACGAAGCCCGTACCCCGCTGATCATTTCCGGCCCGACCGAAGACAAATCCGACCTTTACGTTTCGATCGACGCCATCGTGAAGGATCTCGATCCCGAATGGTACGAGGCGGACGAGAAATCCAAGAACATCACCTGGACCGAGGATGGCACCGACGCGATCGAGGCCAAGCTCTCCGAGGCCGGTCTGCTCGAGACCGAGAACCTCTACGATGTCGAGAACACGCTGGTGATCCACCATCTCGACCAGGCGCTGCGCGCCAACATCATGTTCAAGCGCGACACCGATTACATCGTCAAGGACGAGAAGATCGTCATCATCGACGAATTCACCGGCCGGATGATGGAAGGCCGCCGCTGGTCGAACGGCCTGCACCAGGCGGTAGAGGCCAAGGAAGGCGTCAAGATCGAGCCCGAGAACCAGACGCTGGCCTCGATCACCTTCCAGAACTATTTCCGCATGTATCCCAAGCTGTCGGGCATGACCGGCACCGCGGCCACCGAAGCGGCCGAATTCTGGGACATTTACAAGCTCAATGTCGCCGAGATCCCGACGCACAAGCCGGTCGCCCGCATCGACGAAGACGACCAGTTCTACAAGAACACGATGGACAAGTTCCAGGCCATCGCCAAGGCGATCCGCGAGCAGAACGAGATCGGCCAGCCGGTGCTGGTGGGCACGGTCTCGATCGAGAAGTCCGAACTGCTGAGCCAGTTTCTGGACAAAGAGGGCGTCGAGCACGCCATCCTCAACGCCCGGATGCACGAAAAGGAAGCGCGTATCGTCGCGCAGGCCGGGCGCACCGGCTCGGTCACCATCGCCACCAACATGGCCGGTCGCGGCACCGACATCCAGCTAGGCGGCAATCTCGAATTCCGCGTCGAGGACGAACTCGGCGAAATACCCGAGGGTCCCGAGCGCGACCAGGCGATTGCGCGGATCAAGCAGGAAATCGAGGACGAGAAGAGCCGCGTGATCGAGGCGGGCGGACTGTTCGTGCTCGGCACCGAACGCCACGAAAGCCGCCGGATCGACAACCAGCTGCGCGGCCGCTCGGGTCGTCAGGGAGATCCCGGCCTGTCGCGCTTCTACCTGTGCCTCGAAGACGATCTGTTGCGCATCTTCGGTCCCGACACGCTGTTTTCCAAGATGATGAATTCCAATCTGGAAGACGGCGAAGCGATCGGCTCCAAATGGCTCTCCAAGGCGATCGAGACCGCGCAGAAGAAGGTCGAAGGTCGCAATTACGAGGTCCGCAAGAACGTCGTCCAGTACGACGACGTGATGAACGACCAGCGCAAGGTCATCTACGAACAGCGCGCCGAGATCATGGACAGCGAGACGGTGGACGAGGTCGTTCTCGATATGCGCTACGACACGATCAACGCGATGGTTGAAGAAGCCTGCCCCCCCGGCTCCTACCCCGAGCAGTGGAAGATCGACGGTCTCAAGACCCGGCTCGACGAGACGCTCGGCCTCAACCTGCCGCTCGATGCCTGGCTCGAGGAAGACACCCTCGAGCCCGAGATCATCGAGGAGCGGATCCGCGCCGAGGTCGACGGGCAGATGGATGCCAAGATCACCCGCGTCGATCCCTCGATGTGGCGCAGCATCGAGAAAAGCGTGCTGCTCCAGACGCTCGATCACCATTGGAAGGAACACCTCGCGACGCTCGATGCGCTGCGTCAGGTGGTGGGCCTGCGCGCCCATGCGCAGAAGCAGCCGATCAACGAATACAAGCAGGAGGCCTTCGGTCTGTTCGAGCGCCTGCTCGAAACACTACGCGAGGATGTCACCGGCAAGCTCATGAAGCTCAACGTGCGCGAGCCCGAGCCGATGCCGCAGGGCAGCCTGCCCGATCTTCCGGATTTCCTGACCGGCCATATCGATCCGCTCACCGGGCTCGACAATTCGAACGATGGCGACGGATCGAGCCGGCAGGCAGGCCTGTTCGGGTCGCTGGCGGGCAGTGCGCGTGCCGCAGTCGGCCATGGCGGATCGGATACCTCCAATCCCTATGCGGGTATGGAAGTCAGCCGCAACGCCCCGTGCCCCTGCGGTTCGGGCAACAAATACAAGCATTGCCACGGAGCGATGACCGCTCGGGCCTGACGCGGCCGCGAGCGCGATAGGGCGGCGACATGCTCTGGCTGGCCGCCGCCTTCCTCGCGACCGCGCTGCTTTATGCCTCGGTGGGCTTCGGCGGTGGCTCGACCTATAGCGCGCTGCTGGCACTGGCCGGGGCCGACTATCGCATTCTCCCGCTGATCGCGCTGGCGTGCAACATCGTGGTCGTGGCGGGCAGCAGTGTGCGCTACGGTCAGGCGCGGATCACGCCATGGCGCGGCGCGCTCACGCTGACCGCGCTGGCCGCGCCTGCCGCCTTTCTGGGTGGCCTGACGCCGATCGGCGAACGCAGCTTCCTGCTGCTGCTGGGCGCCAGTCTGGTTCTGACTGGCCTCACCCTGCTGATCCCGGTCCGCGGTACAAGGGCGGGCGAGCCGACTGCACTGGCGCGTCTCATGCCGATTGTCGCGGTCCCGCTGGGCTATCTTGCCGGACTTGTCGGCATCGGCGGAGGAATCTTCCTCGCGCCGCTGCTCCACCTCGTCCGCTGGCGCGACGCGCGCGCCATCGCTGCCAGCGCGAGCCTGTTCATATTGGTCAACTCGCTGTTCGGGCTGGCCGGACAATTGCTCAAGGGCGGGACGGGACGGCTCGAAGCCGCGATCGCATTCGGACTGCCGCTGATGCTGGCCGTGGCGATCGGCGGACAGATCGGCAGCCTGCTGGCAGTCCGCCTGCTGCCCAAGCACTGGATCAGGTGGCTGACCGCCGCGCTCACTCTCTGGGTGGGGCTGCGGCTGCTATGGGGTTCGTGAAGATATGTCGGCCCGGCCGGACTGCGCACGGGTGCGCCGCATCGAAATGCGGCGCTCTCGGCGGTCTGGCTGTTGCGGAAAATGGCTCCCCGAGTTTGAAACTGGGGCCTTTCCACACCCTTCCATAAATGTCCAAAAACGCTAGGCTTCACTAAGGCTTAGGTCTGATACCTTATCCATACTGTTCCATTGACAACCGTCCAAATCCACGTCTAAGTGTGGGAAATAGTGTTGTAACGGAAAGATGGCTCCACATTGGGCAAGCTAACTGCAAAAGAAGTTCAACGGGCAAAACCGGGCGTCTATATCGACGGCAAGGGGCTGCTGCTGAGGGTCAAAAACGACAACGCGAAATCCTGGGTTTTGCGCGTCCAATATGACGGGCGGCGGCGCGACATCGGCTTAGGGTCCACCGATATCCTCACATTGGCGGAGGCGCGCGAGAAATCCGCTGCGCTTCGTAAGGTCGCACTGACGGGTGGCGACCCGATAGCCGAGCGGGACAAGAACAAGACTAAGGTGCCGACCTTCGCTGAGGCAATGCAGCGCACCCATGACGAGCTGGGCAAGGGCTGGGGAGACAAGACCGGCGCTCAATTCCTGTCGAGCCTGACAACCCATGCCCTGCCAACGCTGGGTAAGCACAAGGTGGACATGATCGAGACGGAACACGTCACTGCCGCGCTGGCGAGGATTTGGAACGAGAAACCCCAGATCGCGCGCAAGGTGCGGCACCGGATAAATCAGGTGCTGGCGTTCTCAAAATCGCGCGGGTGGCGGACATCGCCAGTGCCGCTGGCAAAAGAGATCACGGACGGGCTGGCCAAGCAGCCGGAGAGCAAAGGCTTTCGAGCAATGCCCTATAAGGAACTTCCTGCTTATATCGCAGCCGAATTGGCCAAAGCGGATTCACCTGCGCGCCTAGCGGTGCTGTTCACGATATTCACGGCGGCTAGATCGGGCGAGGTTCGGTTTGCTGAGTGGCGGCAGATCGACCGCGAGGATCGCGAGTGGAAGCGGCCCGGCGAGATTATGAAAAACGGCAAGCCCCACACCATTACCCTCAATGATGCGGCGCTGGCGATATTGGACCGGGCGGCGGCGCTGTTCGGAACCGAGGGCCTGATATTCCCCAGCCTGCGCGGCAAGGTGCTGTCGAATGCGGCGCTGGGCAAAATGCTGCGCGATAGCGGGCGGACCGAAACCGTGCATGGTTTCCGCTCGACGTTTCGCGATTGGGCGGCAGAGCGGATGCCAAATGTTCCCTATGCCGTGGCAGAGATGGCGCTGGCGCACACCGTGGGCGATGCGACCGAGCGGGCCTATCTGCGAACCGACCTGCGCGCCCATAGGCGGGCGCTGATGGATGCGTGGACCGCATACGCGGCACCGGCCCTGTCGAGCGGCGTTGATAACGTGGTGGCGCTCCATGGATAGCGGCCCAAAATATCTAGGTTCGGGGATCACGCGCGAGCGGGTCTATAATTACGACGATCCTGATGCTGCCGAGGCTGTCGAGCGGCTAACAATCGAAGGGCTTTGCGCTCAAATTGAGCGAGAATGCTTTGCCATAATGAGCGCCAATGACCTCCCGGACCGGCATTGTTCTTATTTCTGCGACGAGTCGGGAAATTGGTCATTTGAGCGACCGCCACCGCCCTACGGTATCTTTGGAATCCCACGAGGTTGGAGCGTTTGCAACGATGTCTCTACTGTCGTGAAAAGGCGGGGGTATGAATACGATAGCACAGTGGGTTTCGCCGCTGGGATGCTCTGCGACCTGATTTGGCTGAGACGCCATATGCAGGACGGAAATACAACCGAAGTTGCCCTTCACGGGTTTCACCTAGGAAACAAATGGGCGAAGCGGAACCTAAAGCAGAATTGGGAAGCCGATGCGCTACGGGGTCGCAAATGGAGTGAAAGCGCAGTCTCGACGCGCAAGGCTGATGATGCAGATCGTCTCGCTCTGATTGAGGAAATCAAAACCGAGCGGGGCAAGGGCAACCGCGATGCGTTTCGTATTGCGGCCATGCGTCGGCCTGAGTGGGGAAGCGAAAGCACGTTTCGCAACGCATTCTACAAAAAGGCGTCTAAACCTAGCGATTAGACACCCGCACTACCTATAGATGGTCTGCCATTCAATTCCATACAGGAAAGGATGGCAAATGTCGGAACGTCTATTGCGGCTTGAAGCGGTCGAGGATCGCGTCGGCTGGAGAAAATCGAAAATCTATCAGGAAGTGGCGTCGGGCAATTTCCCCCGGCCCATTAAGCACGGCGCTATTAACACTTGGCCCGAAAGTGAAATCGAAGCCTACATCGCCCGCCTGATCGCTGAGCGGATGGAGAAAGCCTAATGCAGAAACGCCTCCCCGCAAGGGAAGGCGCTGTTCTGCTTGGCGGCGAACGCACCTTCTCTACCTCAACCCGCCCCAAAATTCAAGCGAATGCGGCCATGCGCCTGCGCCTCGCGGCGTTGCTGTGGTCCGATGCGCACCGCGAGGTGACGGCATGATCGTGGGCGAAATCTGCGATACCCAGACCGGCTGGACCTACACCCAGGCAGGCCGCCCGGTCGCCTTTGTCATGCCGCTCGATGATCCCGGCGGCGCGACTTACATCCAGTTCGACAACTGGTGGAACGCGCTGCGCTTCGCCCTGACCTTCGCGCACTACAACGGCTGCGAATATGTGGGAGGGCCGGAATCGTGAACGCTCAAACCGCTATCAAACCCGACGAAATCTACACGTTCATGGGCCACATTCCCGCCGAGGAATATGAGCGCCGCGCCAAGCTGCGGTCCTATCGTAACGCTGCCAGCGGCATGATCGCCAGCACCGAATGCGACACGGCCCGCCAGCTTGCTTGGCTTGTGGTCGAGTACGCCACCCCGAACCTCTACGCGGACGCGCCGGTCGAATGGCTGGATAAGCTGAACCTGCTGTCGAAGCGGCTGATGCTGACTGCCATGCAGGCCGAAGAAATGACCCTCCTGTTGCGGGAGGTCTCCGATGCTTGATCCCGACGAGCGCATGGCAGACTTGGAGCGCCAGTACGACGAGCGAATGGCAAAGCTGGATCGTGAACGCGACGGTTCGGACGACACCCGCTCAGCACCCAAGAGCGGCGGCGTGGGGGTCGATGACTTCCGCGCCTACATGCCGAGCCATAACTACATTTTCGCACCCAGCGGCGAACTGTGGCCCGCCACGAGCGTAAATTCCCGGATCAAGCCGATCCCCTTGCTCAATCGCCGCGGTGAACCTGTTTGCGACAAGAAGGGCAATCCGGTCGAGCAGCGGGCAAGCGTATGGTTGGATGAAAACCGTGCGGTCGAGCAGATGACGTGGGCGCCGGGACAAGAGCAGGTGATCGCCGACCGGCTGGTTTCCGATGGCGGATGGATCGACCGCAAGGGCTGCAACATCTTTAATCTGTACCGCCCGCCGGTCGAAACCCCCGGCGATGCAAAGAAGGCGGGCCGCTGGGTCGAGCATGTTCGCAGGGTCTATCCCGAGGACGCCGATCACCTGATTTCGTGGATGGCGCACCGGGTCCAAAAGCCTGCCGAGAAGGTCAATCACGCGATTGTCATGGGCGGCGCGCAGGGCATCGGAAAGGACTCGATCCTAGAGCCGGTGAAGCTCGCGATCGGCCCGTGGAACTTTGCCGAAGTTTCCCCCCAGCACTTGCTTGGGCGATTCAATGGTTTCGTCAAATCCGTGATCCTTCGCGTTAGCGAGGCTCGCGACTTGGGCGACGTGGACCGCTTCAGCTTCTACGATCACATGAAAACCTACACCGCCGCGCCGCCGGACGTGCTGCGCGTCGATGAAAAACACCTGCGCGAGCATTCGGTTTTCAACGTTTGCGGCGTGATTATCACGAGCAATCACAAGACCGATGGCATCTACCTGCCAGCGGACGACCGGCGCCATTACGTTGCATGGTCTAATCTCGACCGCGAAAGCTTCCCGGCTGAATACTGGTCGGAACTGTACGGCTGGTACGGGCAGGGCGGGCTAGGGCACGTTGCGGCCTATCTGCGCGAACTGCCGCTCGACAAGTTCGACGCCAAGTCTCCCCCGCTCAAAACCAAAGCCTTCTGGGATATCGTTGCGGCCAATCAGGCACCCGAGGACGCAGAGCTTGCCGATGCGCTCGAAACCCTCGCGTGGCCCAGCGCAGTCACGATCTCCCACATTGTTAGCGTTGCTCCCCCCGGCTTCGCGGAATGGCTTTGCGACCGGCGCAACAGCCGGAAGATCCCGCACCGGCTTGAGGAATGCGGATACGCAGTCGTTCGCAACCGACACGCCGTTGATGGCTTGCACAAGGTCAGTGGCCGCCGCTGCGTTGTCTATGCGCGCAAAACCCTCTCCCCCCATGACCAGATCGCCGCTGCCGAGCGGCTGGTCGGTAGGTGAAGTCAGTGAAGTCAGTGATCCGCCATTGCGTCTCTAATCTAAAAACAAGGAAAACCAATAACTTAGAAATGGCAAAGCGTACACGCGGGAAAGGGCGTGAAAAGATAATGCCAGATCACTGACTTCACTGACCACACTGACCGAACCAAGGATCAACTAAGATGAACAACGATCTACTGTATGGATTGAAGCGGGTCGCCAAGTTCTTGGAGATAACCCCGAGGCAGGCGCAACACCTTCACGATACCGACCAGATACCGACCTTCAAGCTAGGCAAAATTGTATGCGCTCGCAAGACCGGGCTCAACGAACACTTTGCCAATATTGACGCGCAGTTACGTAACGCAGGCGACCATACCGGCTAATACGCGCTAAGATTAAGGCAGCGATGGCTGTTAGACTAGAGGTGGAAACAATTAAATAAAAGGAACGATAAATGCCCGAACTGACCATTACCGATATGCGCCTGCTGCTGGACGTTGGCACGAGCAACACGCAAGTCCTGGCCTATTTTGACTGCGAGGATGGCAGTTACGTATTCGAGGGATGCACCCTCCTGCGCTTCGCCTCGACCCATACAGTACGCGCCAACCTGCCGACTGTGCATCACTACACCGACCGGCAGTGTGCAATCCGGTTTGCTGACCGCGGGATCAGGGATGACCTGACCGAACTGGCGAAGAAAAGCTTTATGGACCTTGGCGGCGACCCCGACCTTGTGCTGCACCCCTATCGCGGATGCGATGTAAACGGCTGGCCTACCCACCCCTTACACCCGGCAAACCTTGCGGCTGCTAGAGAAGAATATAGCGATATACCACCGAAGTTCCGCCCGCGCGGCACACCTTCCGACCCGGTGAAGGTGACACGCAAAAAGCGGATGATCGACGGACACGAACTGCCGCTTCCCCCGCCCATCAGGAATCCCAAGGGTGAGTGAGTGGCCCTATCACACCGCCCGCTGGCGCAGGCTGCGTAAGGTGCATCTACAGATCGAGCCGCTATGCCGAGGATGCCCCATGCCAACGGTTGCCAGCCACGTGGACCACGTTCAGGCCATAAGCCAAGGCGGAGACCCGTTCCCGTCGCATGATGGCTTGGCCTCATACTGTCCTAGCTGTCACTCGCGTAAGACTGCGCGGGGCCCGGAAGCGGGCGCAGTCTCGACCGACCGACCGATGAAGGGCTGCGATGCGCAGGGCAATCCGCTCGACCCGTCGCACCCGTGGGCAGGAAATCGCTCAGGGCTAAGGGATCGCAGCCCGCCGGGGAATAAACACGCTAAGTTTGTTGTTGCAAATGTAACTAAACCGGGGCTTGGCTAATGGGCGTTCGCGGTCCCGGCGATAAGCGCTTGCGCGCAGCGGCGCGATCATATGACGAAGCGGCCCAGACTGCCCACCCGTGGGAAAAGGTCGGGATGCCCGAAGCCGAGCGGGTGATCGCCTTCCTCGAAACACTGCCAATTGTCATGGGCCTGAAGGCGGGTGAAAACCTGCGCCTGCTAGAGTTTCAAAAGCAATTCGTCCGGGGCGTTTATGGCCCCCGCGATGAGGATGGCGAGCGCCTAGTGCGATTGGCGGCGCTAAGCTGCGCAAGGGGTAATGGGAAATCCGCCGTTCTGAGCGGTCTATCCCTCGCGCATTTAATCGGACCTTGTGCTGAGCCCTACGGCGAAATTTATGCTTCAGCCTTGGACCGTGAGCAAGCGAGCGTTTTATATCATCAAACGCGGGCCTTTATCGAAGCGACCCCGTGGATGGCTGCGCGCGTCGAGATTAAGGAATACAACAAGACGATCACAGACGTGGAGACGCAATCGCGCTGGCGAGCCCTGACAGCCGACGCGCGCAAGGCGCATGGCCTAGCACCCTCGTTTTGGATTGCGGATGAGGTTGCGCAATGGCGCAGCCGGGACCTGTGGGACAATCTCGCCACCGGCATGGGCAAGCGGGCATCGGCGCTAGGTGTGACAATCTCCACCCAGGCGGCGGACGATCTCCATTTTTTCAGCGAAATGCTGGATGCCGAGCCGACGCCTACAGTTTACACCCAGCTTCACGCGGCACCCGACGATTGCGCACTGGATGACCCCGAGGCGTGGGCGGCTGCCAATCCCGCGCTGGGTGATTTTTTGAATGAGGATCAATTTGCCGACGCAGCGGCGCGGGCGATCCGGTCCCCTTCGTTCGAGCCTAGTTTCAGACTTCTACAGCTTAACCAGCGGATCGCAGCCGAGGGCCGCTTCATCGAGCAGGGTGAGTGGGACGCCAATGGCGAGCCCTTCGACATTGAGACCTTGGAAGGTTGCGAATGTTACGGCGGGCTCGACCTTGGCAGCACCCGCGATTTAACCAGCCTAGCCTTGTATTTTCCCGGCGAGGGCAAGCTGCTTTCGTGGCACTGGATTCCTTCCGATACCGTCGCCAAGCGGGCCGAAAAGGACCGGGTGCCCTATGGTCAGTGGATAGCCGAGGGATGGGCCGAGGCGACCAACGGCAATGCGCGCGACGACTTGGCAATCCTGCTGAAGATCGCAGACGTTCGCGGACGCTTTGACATTCGCGGGATTGCCTATGACCGCTGGCAGATCGAGCGGCTGAAAAAGATGCTTTCCGACGAAGGCATCGACCTGCCGATGGTCGAATTTGTGCAAGGGTTTCGCAGCTTCGCCCCGGCGGTCGATTCCTTCGAGACCGCGCTATTGACCGGCAAGCTGCGCCACAATGGCAATCCGCTCCTGCGCTGGCAGGCTGGCAACACGATGGTCGAGACAGATGCCGCCGGAAACCGAAAACCCTCGAAAAATAAGTCTCTCGACAAAACAGACGGGATCGTCGCCGCAATAATGGCCTGCGGCTTGGCAGCTACGCAAAAACCAGAGTCCTACATTACGGCTGACTCGATCCACGTTCTGTAGAACAAACGACCGTCTCCGTTAATACGCGCTGAGATTAAGGCAGTCCGTTCCTGTATAATTCGCATTGGCCGGATTAAGGGAACGGGCGGCCTTTCGCTTCAAGTCCCTTGGCAACAACAACGGAGACTTGAATTGACCAAACTTCACGAATTGCAGGAACAGCGCGCAGCCGCGCACGACCGGATGAAAACTGCGGACGGGGCGGAAGATCAATCCGCTTTCGCGACTGCGGAGACCGAATGGCGCGGCCTAGACGCCAAGATCAAGCGGGCGCAGGCAATTGAGAATGCCGAGCGCCTTGAGGCAGGCGAGCCGATCCACGGTGAAACCGACCCCCAGCTTCGCGCTGCCTACCGCGATTTCAGCATTCGCAAGATGATCGCACACCGCTGCGGCTTCGACGTGGACGCGGGCCGCGAGATCGAAATGCAGGCAGAGCTTCAGCGCCGCGCTGGTAAGCCTGCCGAGGGCTTCTACGTGCCGACTGAGGCACTTGAGACCCGCGTGGGCACCACCGCCTCCAACGGGCAGATTGTCAGCGATGACTACCGCCCGGAACAGTTCATCAATGCGCTGACAAATTCGACGGTGATGAGCCAGATGGGCGCGACCGTCCTGACCGGCCTGACCGGCGATGTCATCCTGCCCCGCGAGACCGGCTCCCCGAATGTGGGATGGGTGAACGAAAATGAGGCGCTTTCGACCAGCGATGCCTCGTTCGACACTGTGAGCCTCAGCCCGCACCACGTTGGGGGCCTGAGCGAGTTCTCGCGCCAGATGGTGATGCAGTCGAGCCCGGACATTGAACGCCTGCTGCGGAACATGCTCGCGCGCGACATTGCGCTCGAAATCGACCGGGCGGCTATCAATGGCAGCGGGACCGGAGCGGAGCCGCGAGGCATCCTGAACGATCCGGGCGTCCCGACCGTGGCATTCGATACGGACTTGTTCACCACGACTGCCGACATGATCGCTGCGGCTGACCTTGCCAACGTGGCTGACACGCGCAGCTTCCTCGCGACCAACGGCATCAAGGCCGATGCGATGAAATTGCGGGACTTGGATGGTCGCCCGATCAGCATGGCCGACACGTTCCATAGCGAGCCGGTCCGCTTCACCAATCAAGCGCCTAACGACCTTGGCGCGGGCACCGACGAACACGCGCTGATCTATGGCGACTGGCGTGATTTCTTGATCGGCGTTTGGAGCCAGCTCGACGTTCTGGTAAATCCCTATGCGGAAAGCGCGTACTCTAAAGGCAATCTTTTGATTCGCGCGATGGCGACGGTCGATTTCGCTGTACGGCGCCCTGCGTCGTTCTCTGCGGCAACTGGTGTGATCGTCTAGGATATGGCGGCGCTTGCCCCCCTTAGCGCCGCCATCGAGCGGCGGGCCTTCACCGAGATTCGCGCCAACTATGGCGCCCGCCGGATTGAAGGTTACGCTGCCACGTTCGGCGCGGAAGCGGACTTAGGTTCCTTCGTGGAAACGATAGAGCCGGGTGCCTTCCGCGCCGCACTAACGGGCGATATTCTGGCCCTCTACGATCACGATATGGGCAAGGTCCTTGGCCGCACCCGATCCGGCACCCTGCGCTTGGCAGAGGATAGCCGGGGTCTGTCGTTCGACCTCTCAATTCCTGACACGCAAGCGGGCCGGGACGTTCTGGCATTGGCAGAGCGCGACGACCTTGGCGGTATGAGCTTTGGCTTCAATATCCCCGATGGCGGCGAGCGTTGGGAGGGCCGCAAGCGCAGCCTGACCACAATCGGCCTGCGCGAGATTTCAGTCGTTAGCGCCTGGCCTGCTTACCCTGACACCGAGATTGCCCTGCGCGCCTTCCAGAACGGCTGTGAAGCTGCGCGGCGGCGCCGGGTCCTTATCCTAGCGGAGACTGCCCAGTGGGACTCCTGACCCGCACCCTTGGCCTTATGGGCCTCGAAATCCGATCCGATGCAAGCCCCACCGATGCTTCATGGCTGGCGCTATCCCCCGGCGTTGGCGCGACCACCGCGACCAGCGCGCGGCAGGCGGAACAGCTTTCCGCGATTTCGGCTTGCGTGGGCGCCATTAGTTCGGCGCTCGCCTACGTCCCCGCGTACGTCTATCGCAGGCAGTCGGATGGAACGCGGCTTGAGGTGACAAACCACCCGCTGCGCTCCCTGTTCGCTGGCGGCGTCAACAGCCGCATGACGTGGCCCGAGTTCTTTGAGCATCTTGTAGCCTCGACGCTGCTGACCGGCAACGGGCTGGCGCAGATCGAGCGCGCCGCCAATGGCCGCGTGACCGGCCTTCGCTGGATTCCATGGCAGCAAGTGACTGTTTCGCAGCTTCGCAGCGGGCGGCTGGCCTATGATGTAAACGATGGCCTGCGCACCCGGCGTTTGTTGGAAGGCGAAGTTCTCCACCTGCGCGAGCGTACCGATGATGGCATTGTCGGCAAAAGCCGGATTGCCCGTGCTGGCGAAACTGTGGCGGGCGTTCGCGCGGCGGATGAATGGGCGCGGTCCTTCCTCGCCAATGGCGCAGCACCCAGCGGCGCGCTGCAGTCCGATAGCAAGATCGACCCTGCCAACGTGGCGAGCCTGCGCAGTCAGCTTGCCGAAAAGTTCATGGGCGCCCGTAATGCAGGGCGACCGATCATCCTTGAAAGCGGGATGAAATGGCAGAGCATCAGCATGAGCCCGGAGGATTCCGAGCTACTGGAAACCCGCAAGTTTGGCGTGATCGAAATCTGCCGACTGTATCAGGTGCCACCGCCGATCATTCAAGCATACGAAAACAACACATTCACGAATGCCGCGCAGGCGGGCCTATGGTTCGCGACCTTCTGCCTCGCCCCGTGGGCGCGCAGGATCGAAAGCGAGTTCGCCCGGACGGTTTTCGCCGCTGGCAGCAATCTTGAGCTTGAACTTGATCTATCCGGCTTCCTGCGCGGCGATCCTGAGACCCGCTGGAATGCGCATAAGATCGCGATTGAAGCGGGTGTGCTGGACGCGGACGAGGTGCGCCAGATCGAGGGATGGAACCCGCGAGCAGCGGCTTGAGGCTAAACTATCGTGCGGTTTGGCATGATGTTGTCACAATTGCTGACTAGGTCTCGCCAAGTGAAACCTTGCGACCCGGTTGTCACTCCACGCACCTTGGCCCCCGCTTCGGCGGGGGTTTCTTTTGCCCGAGAGTGCCAGCGCCTCGCCTTATCAATATGGTCGCGGATCGATTCCCGCTCGGCTTTTCTGCGCCCCACTTTAGCGGATTTTGAGAACACTTCGGCAGAGGGCTCCACCTAGGAGCCGAAAATCGCGAAACCAAACCGTGGCTTGTCGCTTGGTTAATTGGGAGGCTAACCAAGAGAGAGGAATCTATCATGGAACAGCAGAACGATACAGACCGCAAGCAAGGCGGAATGAAACAGGATGACCAGCAGTCCGACCAGAAAAAGGGCGGTCAGCAGAGCGGACAGAACAATGACCGCAACCAAGACAAGAACAACCAAGAAAGCTAATTTTAGCCGCTCCTGCAGCTAGAAGGTTAGAGGGCTGTCGCGTAGCGATGGCCCTCTGGCTTGTTCGCTATGCTCCGCTCTACCGCTGCTAGACCTTAGGGCGCGCAATTTAGTGCGGTGGAAAGCGGGGTCCAGCGCCCGGTCCGGATGTGGGAACGAATGTAGGACAAGCTGGCTGCGTTCTGGCTATTATCGAGCAAAATCAACATCTTATATGTGCTGATTGGCTCCCCGAGTTGGATTCGAACCAACGACCAAGTGATTAACAGTCACCTACTCTACCGCTGAGCTATCGGGGAGCAGCCAGATCGGCAGGGCCGCGCTATATGGGGGCTTACCGGGTTTGGCAAGCGGCCCCGACGCGATTTCTCGCGCCGTTCGGGATCAGACGAGAAATTGCTCCGCAACGATGCGTTCGTCGAGCGCATGGCCGGGATCGAACAGCAATTGCAGCTCCTGCTCGCGGGCGATGTGAAGCGAGACCTCGGCGATGTCGCGGACCTCCTTCTGGTCGGCGACGACCGAGACCGGGCGCTTGTTCGATTCGAGCACACGGAAACGGATCGTGCTGCGGTCGGGCAGGAGCGCGCCGCGCCAGCGACGCGGTCGAAAGGGACTGATGGGGGTGAGCGCAAGCAGGCTGGAATCGAGCGGCAGGATCGGTCCGTTGGCCGAGAGGTTGTAGGCGGTCGATCCGGCGGGGGTAGCCACCAGCACGCCGTCGCAGACCAGTTCCTTGATCCGCACCTTGTCGTCCACCGAGACCTCGATCTTGGCGGTCTGGCGGGTTTCGCGCAGCAACGAGACCTCGTTGATAGCGCAAAACTCCTGCGTGCTTCCGTCCTGTCGGACCGCTTCCATGCACAGCGGGGCGACCGCGACGCTGCGTGCGCGCTCGATCCGGCGGAGCAGCTTTTCGGGCGAGCGGTTGTGGTTCATCAGGAAGCCGACCGTGCCCAGATTTACCCCGTAGACCGGCTTGATGATCCCGCAATCGAGCATGGCGTGGAGCGTCTGCAGCATGGCACCGTCGCCGCCGATGACCACGACCGCCTCGGCTTCCTCGAGCGGGACCCAGTCGGCCAGGCCGCGATACATCGGCGCGACCTCGTGCGCGCGGTCGGTGTCCGAGACGATCAGGGCGAGCTTTTCGAAATTGGGCATCGAGCTTTCCCGTGGTGATCGCTTGGGGGTGGACGTCCTGGCCGCAGCGCTTCCGCGTCGTGGAAATGTGCGGATGCACGCGTGTGTATGGGCGGGCGTCCCATTTGGCAACGCGGGGAAACTACTGGCGTATTTCTCCGATCCGACGGATATGGGGGGTCATGGCCAGCCTCGCCTCAGCGACAGACGACGATACGCGCGACCGGCTGACCGGTCTCGGTACGCTCGACCATGCGCGACAGACGCTCGATCGCTGGTGGCACGAATGGCCCGCAGGCGGGGGCGGTTGCCCGATCCATGTCATGTTGATTTCGGTGGGCCGGATCGATCGGGTCAACGTCGCCTTCGGCGAGACCGCCGGCGATGGCGCGCTGATCGAGATCGCCCAGCGGATTCGCCATTTTGCCGGCGACGAACTCGAGAGCGGTGTGTGGATCGCGGCGCGCAGCTCGGGCGACACTTTTCTCCTGGCACTGCGCGAGGAATGCAATCGCGAGCGCTGGCAGTGGCTCGCGGAGGCGCTGGCCGATGCCATTGCCATGCCCATCAGCGACCCCGACACCGGGCACAGCTTGCGGCTGTGGCCGCGGGTGGCGCTGATCCGCGCGGTCGAGGGCGATACCTCCGCGTCGCTGCTCGATACCCTGTCCGAGGCATCCGCGCGGATTCGCTCGTTGCCCGGCCATCGCGTGGTGTGGACCAGCGGCCAGCTCGCCAAGGACGGCCGCTCGAGCCAGCAGCTCGAGGCCGATCTGCTTGCGGCGATCGATCACGATGAAATCTCGATTCGCTTTCAGCCGCAATATGCGCTCGCAACCGACCGTCTGATCGGCGCCGAAGCGCTCGCGCGCTGGGATCATCCCGTGCTCGGGCGGGTCGGCGCCGCGACCTTGTTCACCATCGCCGAACGTGCAGACCACACCGCGCAACTTTCACGCCATATCGCCGGCAAGGCGCTGGAGGCGGCACGTGCCTGGCCGAAGGATTTGCGGCTTTCGATCAACGTCACCCCGGCCGATCTCGCTGCTGGCAGCTTTGCGCGCGAGTTTCTCGCGCTGGTCGAGACTAACGGGATCGATCCGCATTCGCTGACGCTCGAGATCACCGAACAGGTGCTGCTTGCCGATCTCGAGCAAGTCAGCGGGGTCCTCGACCAGCTCAAGGCTACCGGGATCAGCCTCTCGCTCGACGATTTCGGTGCGGGTTTCTGCAATTTCAGATATTTGAAAGTGCTGCCGATCGATCATCTCAAGCTCGATCGCTCGATGATCGAGGGAGTCCTCGATGACGGGCGCGATCTTGCGGTCTTCCGCGCCATCGTTGCCATGGCCAAGGCGCTCGATCTCAAGGTCGTCGTCGAAGGGGTCGAGACCGAAGCCCAGCGCGCACTGATCGCCCGAGAAGGGTGCGAGGTCTATCAGGGGTTCCTGCGCGCCGAGCCGATGCTTGCTGAGGACTTCCTGGCACTGGTTTCGCCCTAGGCGGGCTTTTTAGCCTTGCGCGCCTTGCGTGCGATCCCGCCGAGCCCCTTGGTCAGCTGATAGAGCCCGTTCAGACGGCTCTCGGGTGAATTCCACGCACGACTGATCACCAGTTTCATGTCGGGACGCAGCTTTGCCGTGCCCTTCAACCGGTCGACATAGGCGAGCAGCCCCATCGGATCGGGGAAATCGTCATTGTGGAAAGTGACCAGCGTGCCGGCATTGCCGACATCGATCTTGGCGATGTTCGCCTCGATCGCCTGATGCTTGATTTCGATCAGCCGAACCAGGTTTGCGGTCGCTGCGGGAAGATCGCCGAAGCGGTCGATCATCTCGGCGGCCATCGCCTCGATTTCGCTCTTGTCGCGCGCATCGTTGAGCCGGCGGTAGAGCGCCATCCGCACCGCCAGATCGGGGACGTAATCCTCGGGGATCATAATCGGCGCATCGACGGTGATCTGCGGGCTGACGCTGTCGGGTTTGGCATCGAGCCCGGCCTCGCCGGCCTTGGCGGCCAGAATGGCGTCCTCGAGCATCGACTGGTACAATTCGAACCCGACCTCGCGGATATGCCCCGACTGTTCGTCGCCGAGCAGATTGCCCGCGCCGCGGATATCGAGATCGTGGCTGGCGAGCTGGAAGCCGGCGCCCAGACTGTCGAGATCGCCGAGCACCTTGAGCCGCTTCTCGCCCACTTCCGAAAGCTGCGTATCCCGAGCGTAGGTGAGATAGGCATAGGCCCGCAATTTCGCCCGGCCGACGCGCCCGCGCAGCTGGTAGAGCTGCGCGAGGCCGAAGATATCCGCGCGGTGTATGATGATCGTGTTGGCGCTGGGGATGTCGAGCCCGCTCTCGACGATGGTGGTCGCCAGCAGCACGTCGTACTGCCGGTCGTAGAAGGCGCTCATCCGCTCCTCGACCTCGTTCGGCGCCATCTGGCCGTGCGCGGTGACCGCCTTGATCTCGGGCACCGCCTCGCGCAGCCATTTCTCGAGCTCGGGCATATCGGCGATGCGCGGCACGATGATGAAGCTCTGCCCGCCACGATGGTGTTCGCGCAGCAGCGCCTCGCGCATCACGATCTCGTCCCATTCCATCACATAGGTCCGCACCGCGAGGCGATCGACCGGCGGAGTCTGGATCGTCGAGAGTTCGCGCAGACCCGTCATCGCCATCTGCAGCGTGCGCGGGATGGGCGTGGCCGTGAGGGTGAGCATATGCACATCGGCGCGCAGCTGCTTGAGCTTTTCCTTGTGGGTCACCCCGAAGCGCTGTTCCTCGTCGACGATCACGAGGCCGAGGTCCTTGAAAGCGGTGCTCTTCGACAGGATCGCATGGGTGCCCACGACGATGTCGAGCGCGCCGCTCGCCAGCCGCTCGCGGGTTTCCTTCATCTCCTTGGCAGGAACCAGCCGGCTGAGCCTGCCGACCTCGACCGGAAAACCGGCGAAACGCTCGGAAAAGCCCTGGTAATGCTGGCGTGCAAGCAGTGTGGTGGGGGCGATCACCGCCACCTGCTGCCCGTTCATCGCCGCGACGAAGGCGGCGCGCAGCGCCACCTCGGTCTTGCCGAAGCCGACATCGCCGCAGACCAGCCGGTCCATCGGATGGCCGCTCTCCAGATCGCGCAGCACATCCTCGATGGCGCGCTCCTGATCTTCGGTTTCCTCCCATGGAAAACGGTCGAGGAACTGGTTGAAAGGCCCTGATTCGACTTCGAAAACCGGTGCCTTGCGCAGCGCGCGCGCGGCGGCGGTGCGAAGCAATTCGTGCGCGATCTCGCGGATCCGCTCCTTGAGCTGCGAGCGACGCTTCTGCCACGCCTCGCCCCCGAGCCGGTCGAGCATGACCGCATCCTCGGACGAACCGTAGCGGCTGAGGACATCGATGTTCTCGACCGGGATGAACAGCTTGTCGCCGCCGCGATAGGCCAGCATCACGCAATCGTGCTTGCTCTTGCCGACTGCGATCGCCTCGAGCCCGAGATATTTGCCGATGCCGTGCTCGGTGTGGACGACAAGATCGCCGACCGAGAGTGCCTGCAGTTCGGCGAGGAAGGCGTCGGAACTCTTGCGCTTCTTGCGTCGCCGCACCAGCCGGTCGCCGAGGATGTCCTGCTCGGTCAGGACCTCAAGTTCGTCATTGGCGAAGCTGGTATCGAGCGGGACGATCAACGCCGCGGGCACGCCCTTGGCCGACAGGCCGAGCGCTTCCTGCCAGCTGCTCGCCAGCTGGATGGTGATTCCGGCTTCCTCGAGGATCGAGACCATCCGCGCCCGGCTGCCCTTGGAATAGGTCGCCAGCAGCGGCCTGCGCCCGGCCTTGCCGACCGATTTGAGATGATCGACCAGCAGCGGGTAGACATTCTCGCCGCGCGCGCGATCGGGGCCGAAATCGCGGCCCGAGCGGAACCCGAAATCGACGACCTTGGCGCTTTCGGGCTCGTCGAAGCCGGTGCTGCGGTGGACCGGGTGGGCATCGAGCGCGCGGGTCAGCTCGTCCTTGTCGAGATAGAGCGAAGCGGGTTCAACCGGGCGGTAGCTGCCCTTGGCCTGACCGGTGGCCTGC
Source organism: Erythrobacter sp. QSSC1-22B (assembly GCF_001678665.1). Classification (GTDB taxonomy): domain Bacteria; phylum Pseudomonadota; class Alphaproteobacteria; order Sphingomonadales; family Sphingomonadaceae; genus Qipengyuania. The sequence goes on along the minus strand of NZ_LZRP01000001.1, from coordinate 559,246 downwards.
GTGCGCGCAGCGTAATAATCGGCGATATCGCCCAGCCGCTCCTCGGCCGCCGTCATCGCCGCGCCGTCGATCACGACGATATCGCGGTCGTCGAGATGGTCGAACAGCGTCGCCATCCGTTCCTCGAACAGCGGCAGCCAGTGTTCCATCCCCGCGAGGCGGCGGCCTTCGCTGACCGCCTCGTAGAGTGGGTCCTGGGTCGCGTCGGCGCCGAACAATTCGCGGTAGCGTCCGCGGAATCGCTTGATGCTGTCCTCGTCGAGCAAGGCCTCGCTGGCGGGGAGCAGCAGATGCGATTCGATCCGCGCGGTGGTCATCTGCGTGTTGGGGTCGAACAGCCGCAGGCTTTCCAGCTCGTCGCCGAAGAAATCGAGCCGCAGTCCTTCGTCGAGGCCCGAGGGGAAGACATCGACGATCGAGCCGCGAATCGCGTATTCGCCCTTGTCCGCGACCGTGTCGGTGCGGCTGTAACCCTGCCGCTGGAGCAGCCGCGCGAGGCTGTCGCGGCCGATCTCGCTCCCGATGGCGAATTCGCGCACACCTTCGCGGATGCGGAACGGGGTCAGCACCCGCTGCAGCGCGGCGTTGATGGTGGTGACCAGCAATTGCGCGCCGGACTTGCCGGTCTGCAACCGGTGCAGCGCGGCAAGCCGCTTGGCGCTGACGGTCAGCGCCGGGCTGGAGCGATCGTAAGGCAGCGCATCCCAGGCGGGAAACTCGATCACCTCGAGTTCGGGGGCGAAATAATGCGCAGCATCGCTGACCGCGCGCATGGCGGCATCGTCGGGGGCGATGAACACCGCGCGGCCCGCTCCGGCGCGCGCGAGATCGGCCATGACCAGCGGCTGGCTGCCGCGGGCCACCTGCGCCAGCGTCAGCGGTGTCGTTGCTTCAAGAATGCGGGAGAGATCGGGCATGGTCGTGATCAGCGCGGCATGGGAGGTGGCGTTCCCGTCAGCGAGGAATGTCGACATAGTCGAGCAGCATCATGCTCTCGATCAATTCGCCCTGAAAGCGCGGTGGGACGGGCTGGGTGCCGAGCGCCCAGGCCATTACATCGACATCGTCTTCTTCGAGCAGCGCTTCGAACCAGGCCAGTTCATCGGGCTTCCATTGCTCGTGGTAGCGATCGAAAAAACCGCCGAACATGTAATCCGCTTCGCGCGTGCCGCGGTGCCAGGCGCGGAAACGGGCGCGCTGCAGGCGGCCTTGGAAGGTGAGGGCTTCGGGCATGGCGCGCGCCTATCCTGCGCGCCCTGCCAGCGCAAGCGGGGATCACTGTCCACAGGAGGCGCAAGGCTCCGCGCGATCGTGGCTTTCGCAAGCTATCCCACTGCGGCTAGACGATGGCGATGCGCCCCGATGTCCTCAATCCGCTGTTCGCCGAGACCGATACGCTCGACGGCGTCGGGCCCAAGCTCAAGAAGCCGCTGGAGAAACTCGGGCTGACGAGGGCGCGCGACCTCGTCTACCACCTGCCCGAGCGCTTCGTCACCCGGCGCGCGGTCGGCACGATCGACGAGGCGGGCGAGGGCGAGCAGATCGTGGTCAAGCTGGCGGTGATCGAGCATCGCGGCGGCCGCAATCCGCGCGCACCCTATCGCGTGCTGGCGCAGGACAGTGTGGGCAATGTCCTGTCGCTGACCTATTTCGGCCGCGCGTCCTACACCGCCAAGAAGCAGCTTCCCGTGGGCGAGAACCGCTGGGTGGCCGGCAAGCTCGAACGCTATGGCGACATGATGCAGATCGTCCATCCCGACCATGTGCTGGAAGAAGGCGGCGACACTCTGCAGCGATTGTGCGAGCCGGTCTATCGCCTGTCCGAAGGGCTGACCCAGCCCAAAATGGCGGGGCTGATCGAACAGGCGCTGGCGCGCGCGCCCGAGCTACCCGAATGGTGCGAGGCCGGACAGGTCGAGCGCGAAGGCTGGCCCGGCTGGCGCGAAGCGCTGCGGCTCGCACATGGCGGCGAGGACGCTGCAGCGCGCGACCGGCTCGCCTATGACGAATTGCTCGCCAACGCGCTGGCGCTGATGCTGGTCCGCGCGGACAACCGCCAGCGCAAGGGCCAGCCGCTCAAGGGCGACGGGTCTTTGCGCGACCGGCTGGCCTTGCCATTCCCGCTGACCGGCGCGCAGACCCGCTCGATCGCCGAGATCGAGGGCGATCTGGTTCAGGATACCCCGATGCTAAGGCTGCTCCAGGGCGATGTCGGCGCGGGCAAGACCGTGGTCGCGCTGGCGGGGATGCTGATCGCGGTCGAGGCGGGAGCGCAGGCCGCGCTGCTCGCGCCGACCGAAATCCTCGCCCGCCAGCATTACGAAAGCCTGCGCCGGCTGGCCGAGCCGACCGGGGCGCGGGTCGCGCTGCTGACCGGGCGCGACAAGGGCAAGGCGCGCGAATCCACGCTGATGGGGCTGCTCGACGGCAGCATCGATATCGTGATCGGCACCCATGCGATCTTTCAGGACAAGGTCGCCTATCGCAATCTCGCGATGGTGGTGATCGACGAGCAGCACCGCTTCGGGGTCGGCCAGCGGCTGATGCTGGCGAGCAAGGGCCGCACCGCGCCGCATGTCCTCGCGATGACCGCCACGCCGATCCCGCGCACTTTGACGCTGGCGCAATATGGCGAACTGGATGTCAGCAAGCTCGACGAATTGCCCCCCGGGCGGCAGACGATCGAAACGCGGGTGGTGCCGCTGACGCGGCTCGACGAGGTCGCCGCCGGGGTCGAGCGCCATCTGACCAGCGGTCAGCAGGCCTATTGGGTCTGCCCGATGGTGCGCGAAAACGAGAACGACGACACCGCTGCGGCGGAGGCGCGCTATGCGTCGCTCAAGGAGCGCTTCGGCAAGGATGTGGTGCTGGTCCACGGCCAGCTCACCCCGGAGATGAAGGATGCAGCAATGGAGCGTTTTGCCAGCGGCCAGGCCAAGCTGCTGGTCGCAACCACGGTGATCGAGGTCGGGGTCGATGTCCCCAATGCAACACTGATGGTGATCGAGCAGGCCGAGCGTTTCGGTCTGGCGCAGCTTCACCAATTGCGCGGACGGGTCGGGCGCGGGAGCGAGAAATCGACCTGCCTGCTGCTGCGCGGCGACAAGTTGTCGGAAACCGCGCGCGACCGACTGGCGCTGATGCGCGAAACGCAGGACGGCTTTCGTTTAGCGGAAGAGGACCTGCGGTTGCGCGGCGGGGGCGAATTGCTCGGGACGCGGCAATCGGGCGAGAGCGCGTTCCAGATCGCCGAGCTCGAGCAGATCACCAGGCTTCTGCCCACCGCACACGACGATGCGCGGCTGCTGATGGAGCGCGACGGTGGTCTGGAAGGCAAGCGCGGCGCGGCGGCGCGGGTGCTGCTGTATCTGTTCGAACGGGATTTCGGGGTGAAGACGTTGCGCGGCGGCTAGCTGCGCTGTTCGGAAAGCAGCACCGCGACCAGAGCTTCGGCGGCGGCATCGACTTCCTTCCAGGTGGCGGCGAAGTCGGACTCGCTGCCATGGTAGGGATCGGCGACCGAGCGGCCGCTGGTGCCGGGGACGACATCGAGCAGCAGGCCAATCTTCGCTGTCGATTCTGCCGGAGCGATGGCCCGGACGTCGGCGAGATTGTCCTCGTCCATCACCAGGATATGGTCGAAGCGTGCAAAATCTTCGCGAGAAAGCTGGCGCCCGCAATAGGCGCCGATCTCGATCCCCTGACGCCGCGCCTCGGCGATGGCGCGCGGATCGGGCGGTTCGCCGACATGGTAACCGGCGGTGCCGACGCTGTCGATTTTGAGCTCCAGGCTGGCGGCAGCGGCACGGTGGCGCAGGGCCGCTTCGGCCAGCGGCGAACGGCAGATATTGCCGAGGCAGACGAACAGGATCGAGGGCGTGGTCATGCTACCACCCTACTGGACCCGGGCGGCGCCTCGCAATAGGAAGCTCGCCAACAGGGAGAAACGACCATGAAATACCTCGCCGCCGCATTCGCCTTTGCCAGCGTGGCGCTCGCCCCGCTTCACGCCGCCCCAGCCGATGATTATCGCGACCTGCGCGACGATGTCTGGGAATGGACGCTCGACAATTCGCCGATGACCGCAACGCAGGTCGGCGACCGCCGCGGCGATGGCAAGCTGGTGGACATGTCGCTGGCCCGCTACGAGGCATCGATCGCCGAGACCCGCGCCTTCCTCGCCCGGCTCGAGGCGATCGACGAGGACGCGCTGCCGCAGGACCTGCGGATCGATCACGCGATTCTCAAGCGCAGTTTCGAAGACGAACTGGCGGGCGCGCAATTCGATCACGACCGCTTCGTCGTGTTCACCAATCGCGGCGGCTGGTTCGCCTATTTCGGCTCGCTACCCTATGGATCGCCCCTGTTCACGCTGGCGGATTACCAGAGCTATGTCGGGCGGCTCGAGAGCTTTGCTGCGGTAAACGAGCAGGGCATCGCGCGCAGCCGCGAAGCGGTCGCCCGCGGGCTGACTCAGGCCTGCGAACCGATGGAGGGACTCGAGGCGCGGATCGAGAGCATGATCGTCGAGGATCCTGTCGAATCGCCGCTGTGGCTGCCGTTCAAGGAACGGCCCTCGACCATTACCGAGGCGCAGTGGACGCAATTGAAGGCCCGCGCCCGGACCGCGCTAGAAACCGGGGTGATGCCGGCCTATCGCGATTTTCGTGACTTCTATGTCGAGGAATATTCCCCCGAGTGCCGAACCGGCATGCCGGGGGTGCTCGCCACGCCCCGCGGCGAGGAGTATTACGCCTATCGGGTCAAGAGCTTCACCACTACCGACATGACCCCCGACCAGATCCACCAGCTCGGCCTTTCCGAAGTGGCGCGAATTCGGGCCGAGATGGAAACGGTAGCCGAGGATGCCGGCTTCGCCAGCCGAGAAGCCTTCATCGAACATCTGCGGACCGACCCGCAGTATTATCCCGAGACCCCGGAAGAACTGCTCGAGGCGGCCGGGGCTCTGGCCAAGCAGATCGACGGCTGGATGCCCAAGCTGTTCGGCACGCTGCCGCGCCAGCCCTACACGGTGCTGCCGATCCCCGCAGCGCAGGCACCGGGCAACACCACTGCTTACTACGAAAGCGGCAGCCTCGCGACCGGGCAGCCGGGGATCTACCGGGTCAACACCACCGAGCTCGACCAGCGCCCGCTGTGGGAACTGCCTGCGCTGGGGGTCCACGAGGCGGTGCCCGGGCATCACCACCAGATCGCGCTGCAGCAGGAACTCGATATCCACCCGTTGCGCCAGCACGGCACCTTCTTCACCGCCTTCGTCGAGGGCTGGGGGCTCTATTCGGAGCGGCTCGGGATCGAGATGGGGCTCTACGACACTCCGGCCAAGGAAATGGGCCGGCTGAGCTACGAAATGTGGCGCGCGAGCCGGTTGGTGGTCGACACCGGGATCCATTCCAAGGGCTGGAGCAAGCAGCGCGCGGTCGATTTCATGCTCGACAACACAGCACTGAGCGCGGGCAATATCGACGCAGAGGTCAATCGCTACATCACCTGGCCGGGCCAGGCGCTCGCTTACAAGATCGGCGAGCTCAAGATCCGCGAACTGCGGACACGTGCCGAAACCGCGCTGGGTAGTGAATTCAGCCTGCGCGATTTCCACGATGCGGTGCTGGAGAACGGCGCGGTCCCGCTCGATGTGCTCGAGGCGCATATCGACCGCTGGATCGCCGCGCAGCAGGACAGCTGAACCCGCCGGAGTCCGGGTGTTCGGCGCCGCCTTCCGCGGTACCCACCCGGACCCGTCCGCCCTGAGGCGGAGCGAACCAGTCGCCGCCAAGCATAGCTATGCGACAACCGGCTTTTTCGCTTTGGCATCGCGAAGAAATAGGTTCATACCCGACATCGAATAACGCCGGATCGGGCACCGTTGTAATGCGGAAGCCAGGGGGAAAGACCGCTGACAAAGCGTTATTTGGAAACTGAGGGAGCCCATGGCTGCGACTGGTGCGGCACGAGGGTTGCCCGAGTTGGGAAAGGGTAATCTATGACGAGGACTGCGAAGAGTTTCGCCAAGTATTTTGGAATGGCCGCATCGGTCGCATTGCTGAGTGCCTGCGGCGGCACCGACGAACCGGCGGAGACCGAGACGGCGGCCGCCGATCCGTCCGCATCGGTCGTCGCGCCCGAACCTTCGGCGGAAGCGCCGGCGGCCGACAACACCGAAACCGTCGATGGGACTATGCTGGCATCCTTCACGCCCGATGTCGCCCATGGCGAAGAAGTCTTCATCAAGTGCAGCTCGTGTCACGTGCTCGAGGAAGGCGTGAACCGCATCGGCCCCTCGCTTGCCGGGATCGTCGGTCGCACCGCGGGCACGGTCGAGGGCTACACCTACAGCGAAGCCAACGCCAACAGCGGGATCACCTGGACCAAGGAAAAGCTGTTCCAGTATCTCGAAGACCCGCAACGCGTGATCCCAGGCACCAAGATGGCCTTCGCCGGCCTGCCCAATGGTCAGGATCGGGCCGATATCATCGCCTATCTGGAAACCGGCGGGCAGTAAGCTTCGCCTGAATGAGCAAAAGGGCGCGGACCCAGTGGTCCGCGCCCTTTTTCATGTCCGCGACAGGTAGGCTGCAGCTAGCCGTTCAAGCAGCCATTGCGCCGCGTGCCAGTTCGCATTGCGACCAGATATCGCTCAGCGCCTCGATCAGCCGGTCGATATCGCCATCCGAATGGACCGGCGATGGCGTCAGCCGCAGCCGCTCGGTGCCGCGGGGCACGGTGGGATAGTTGATCGGCTGCACATAGATGCCGTGATTGTCCATCAGCCAGTCGCTGATCATCTTGCACTTGTGCGCATCGCCGACCATCACCGGGATGATATGGCTGGGGTTGGGCAGGTGCGGAATACCCAGCATGTCGAGCTTGCGCCGCACCGTGGCCACGCGGTCCTGCTGCAACTCGCGCTCGGCCGAACTGGCCTTGAGGTGCTTGATGCTGGCGCAGGCGCCCGCCGCTACCGCAGGGGGCAGCGCGGTGCTGAAAATGAAGCCGCTGGCGAAGCTGCGGACGAAATCGACCAGATCGCGCGAACCGGCGATATACCCGCCCATCACCCCGAAGGCCTTGCCCAGCGTACCCTCGATCACGGTGATGCGATCCATCAGCCCTTCGCGTTCGGCGATCCCGCCACCGCGCGGGCCGTAGAGCCCAACCGCGTGGACCTCGTCGATATAGGTCATCGCGCCATGTTTCTCGCAGACATCGAGAATCGCGGCGATCGGGGCGATGTCGCCATCCATCGAATAGACGCTCTCGAAGGCGACCAGCTTGGGCACTTCGGGGCCGAAGTCGGACAGCTTGCGGTCGAGGTCCTCGGGATCGTTGTGCGCCCAGATCTTGTAGGGCGCGCGGCTGTGGCGGATGCCTTCGATCATCGAGGCGTGGTTGAGCGCATCGGAGAAGACGACGCAGTTCGGGATCCGCCCTGCCAGCGTGCCGAGCCCGGCCCAGTTGGAAACATAGCCGCTGGTGAACAGCAGCGCGTCGTCCTTGCCGTGCAGATCGGCCAGCTCGCGTTCGAGCAGGACGTGGTGGTGGTTGGTACCCGAGATGTTGCGGGTGCCCCCGGCGCCTGCGCCGCATTCGTCGAGCACGCGGTGCATGGCATCGATGACCTTGGAATGCTGACCCATCCCGAGATAGTCGTTCGAGCACCACACGGTCACTTCTTGCGTGGCATCGTCGACGTAGCGCGTGGCATGCGGGAAGGCCCCGCGATGCCGCTCGATCTCGGTAAACACCCGGTAGCGGCCTTCCTCGCGGACCGCGTCCAGTTCTCCCTTGAAATAGGCCTGGAAATCCATCGTCGGTACCCCTCTCCGTGCTTGTCCTCGGGTTTGATCTTTTCGTTGCGTCGTCACGATTGCGCTTCTCCCTCGCGCCGTCCGGGCAGCGCCCATGCCCACAGCGCGCCATCGCGAAACGGCAGCGCGAGAAACAGGTGTTCGAGCGCGCCCAGCGCGGCAAGCGCAAACAGCAGGCTGGCGCCCGCCGCCTCGGGGCCCGAGGGCGTGGCCAGCGCGACGCTGCCGAGCCAGCCGGTCAGCGCCAGACTGGCGAAAATCGAAAGCGCCAGCAGCGGGGTGAATCGGCGCGGGCCGAAATAGCTCTTGAGATAGGCGAGGTGCGGCGGGAGGATCTCGGTGCTCATATTGGGGACACCGAGGAAGATGTTGAGCTTGGTGCTCAGCCGCATGGCAAGCAGCAGCGCGAAGACCATGGCCCCGATCTGGTTGGGCGCGTTCCAGGTGAGCGAGACCAGCAGCAGCGCGGTGAGCGCCAGCGCGACCTCATGCCAGGCCATCGCGGCGCTGGCATGGGCGAAGCGCTCCCAGCCGCGCGCGTTCTGGGGGCAGGCTTCGCGCCGGGGCCCAGCGGCCGCGCCGGTGAGGAAGCCGATCTCGTGCCACGCCCAGATCAGCATGGCACCGGCAAAAGCACTGTAGATGCCTGTCAGCGAGACCTGGTGCATCGTGGCGACGATCAGCAGCAGTCCGCCGATCCCGCCGATCCCTGCCAACAGCAGGCTGCGCGGGAAGGTTTCGCGTTCGCGATTGTCCAGCCAGGCGACCAGCCCGGTGGCGAAGAACCACATCGCGATCGTCGCCACCAGCGGGACGATATGGCCGCTCCAGCTTACCATGCGGGTTGCAGCCGGACCTTGGCGGGGAGGGTGTTGCTCCGCGTGCGGTGGAAATAGAGCGCGGCGAAATTGAACGCTACGCCCGCGCCGCCGCGCAGCTTCTGCCACGCTCCGCTCAGCCCGCCGGCCTGCTTGCCATCCTCGATCCGCCGCGTCGCCTGCAGCAGCAGCTCCATCCGGGCGCGGAAAGCGGGATCGTCGGTGGCCAGTTCGACCGGGAAGACCTGGCGGCTGATCTGGTTGCAGATCGAGAAGACGTCGTAGTCGTATTGCGTCGGATCGACGCCCAGCGCCTCGTGGAAGACCGGCCGGGCGTGGTCGCGGACATACATGGTGGCATAGACCGAGAGCAGGAAGAACCGAACCCACAGCTTGTTCATGCCGGTCAGCAGCTTGGGGTCGGCGCGCATCAGCATCGCGAAGGCTTCGCCATGGCGGAACTCGTCGTTGCACCATTCCTCGAACCACTGGAAAATCGGGTGGAACTGCCGCTCGGGGTTGCGCTGGAGATGGCGGAAGATGGTGATGTAGCGCGCGTAACCGATCTTTTCCGAGAGATAGACGGCGTAGAAAATGAACTTCGGTTTGAAGAAGGTGTATTTCTTGGTCCGCGTCAGGAAACCCAGATCGATCCCGACCCCGGCGTCCTTCAACGTGTCGTTGATGAAGCCCGCGTGGCGGCTCTCGTCGCGGGCCAGCAGCTTGAACAGATGTTTGACGTCGGGGTTTCTGGTCCGCTTGGCGATCTCGGCATAGAGGATGCAGCCCGAGAATTCGGCGGTGAGCGAGCTGACGAGGAAGTCGATGAATTCGGCGCGCAGGGCAGGCTCGAGATTCTCGATCACGCCGTCGAAGCTGGCGTCGCGTTTGAAATGGCGTTTGTTGGGATCGCTTTCCATCTCGGCGATCAGCGCATCCCATTCGCAGCGCACCAGGCTCACATCGATCGCGTCAAGCGCGGCGAAATCGGTGGTGTAAAAGCGCGGGCTGAGCACCGTGTCCTCGACCGCCATCGCCATGGTGTCGGGTGGTGCAACGGGCGCTGCGGCCATCTGGCTGTGGGCGTTCATTTCACTCTCCCGGGGTTGAAGCTCACTTCGTAGAGTTCGCGCATGTCGAAATATGCCGCCAGCCGGGTCCAGCAGCGCAGCAGCGGACCGGCGCGGGTGACGGTGGCGGTGCGATCGAAGGCGATGCGCTCGCCAAAGCTTATCCGGATCGGTGCGCCGTGGACGCGGACGCGGTCGCCCGGATAGATGGCGATCCCGTTGTCGAGTTCGACATGCGCGTGGAAATGCTCCTCGCTCTGCTCGATCTCGATGCGGCACGGCGTGGTGAAGCTGCGCGCGCTCATGTGATGTCGCCGCCTTCGAGCAGCACCGCGAAGGCGGCGCGGTTGTCGGGCCCGAAGGCACCGATCTCGACCGAGCGACCGGTGGCCTCATCGACCAGCGACATCGACCCGTCCTGCCACAGCGTGAGGGTGAAGGGCGGCTGCGACCCGACGTCGTACATCCGGCGTTCGCGCGCCAGACCGCGCAGCACCCCGCGGATAAAGCCCCCCTGTTCGCTGCCCGCCTCGATCAGTCCGACTTGCGCTCCGCTGTCGGCCTCGGTGATCAGCACCGACCCGTCGGCGCCATCGGCGAACAGCAGCGAGCGTTGCTCGAGCGGAGCGACCGAGGCCTCGGCACGCTCGGCACTGGGGACTGCCGAGCGCTCGAGCCAGCCGATCTGTACCGCCGCAGTCATCAGCAGCGAGAAGCCCACCATCACCCCCGCGGCGATCAAAGCCGGGCGCGGGACGGTGTTCTCATGCGAATGGGCGTGGCTCATGCGGTTGCCTTTCGCGCGGTTATGGGAGTGGGGGCGACCGGCTGCGTCACAGGGCGGGGGGCGGTTTCGCTGCGCTCGACTTCGACCACCGCGTCGCAGGCGCGCGTCAGGATATCGGCGACCCTTTGCGCCCCGGGCAAAGCGCGCAGCATCGGTTGTGCGCGCGAGAAACGCAGCGGGCGGGCGTGCGGCCAGAGCATGGCGTAACCGATCCGGTGCGGACCGCACGGCACCAGCACCAGATCGCCGAACCCTTCGGCATGCGCGCGAAGCTTCGCCGATCCGATCAGCGCCAGCGGCAGGTTGATACAGGTGTTGAGCGCCACCCCGATCCGCAGAACCACACGGCGATTGGTGATCGTGTAGACCGTGGTTCGCGCGACCAGCGCCGCGAACACCGCCAGCAGGCCGATCACCAGTCCGGCCGAGACGAGCGACGCCACCAGCCCGAACAGGCTGCCGCTCGCCAGAGCCAGCGCCGCGAACAGGGCGAAATAGCCGGCGACCCAACCGGGGTGGAGTGCGGTGCGGCACAGCACCCGCCAGTCGGGCGCACCCTGCCAGAGGATTTCCTCACCCGGGGGAAGGTCGCCGGGCAGGCCCCGGATGGGTTCATGCTCGTATTCGATCACAGCCACGGCTCGTGTCGGTCCTGATTTCCGTAAAGATAGCCGCCGCCGAAATATCCGATCGTGCGCTCTTCTTCGTAGCGGGTGATTTCGACCGGGGAGGCAGGAACGGGAGCCCCGGCAAAATCGGCCGCATTGATTGCGTCGATCGACACATGTTTGCGCGAGACGGTGGCCATCGCCATCGGCGCGAGGACCGTGCCAGCCCCGGTGTCGATCGAGAGATAGCGGATCATGTGTTCGGCGCGGTCGACCCACAGGTCGGTCACCGTGCCAGCGGTCTTGCCATCGGCGGCGATCACCGGGAGCCCGCGCGGGTCGGTGCTGGCCTTGGCGACGGTGATATGGTCGTCGAGCGATATCGGCACGATCCGCGGGCGTCCGTGGGCGTCGATATCGGGCAATTTGTCGCGCTGGGCGTAGGCGGCGGGGCCGATCCCGTCGGTCAGCGGATTGCCGGTCGGCGAATAGGGCGCGCCGCCGAAATTCTCGCGCCGCAGCGCGGCGAACTTGACCGGTTCGCGCCCTTGCGTCGGCGCGGTGACTGTGCCGCGACCGAAGGGCAGGCGGAAGCTCTTGATCGAGCTGGTGTGGAGCGGCCCGCCAACGGTTTCGACCGCGCCGGTCAGCTCGTCCTCGAGGGGATAGCCCTCGCGCCGGTCCTCGCGTCGCAGCCAGAAGACCAGCGCGATGAAGAACAGCACGAAGGCCAGGAAGGCGATTTCCGCGACATCCACGGTTCCGACAATATTTCCGCTCATTGCTCGTTCCTTTGCCGCAGGATCAGGTGGGAAACTCGGTCAGCCCGAAGCGGGCCTGCGCCTGCCCGGGCGTGTTGTTGCGATCGCGTCCGACCAATGGGCCGATCACCGCGAGGGTGAGCAGCAGCAGGGCGATTTCGATGATATAAACGGTGGCATAGCCGGACGCCCGGTCCGCCAGGCCGTCCGCCGCAGCGAAGCTGGCGATGACATCGCGAAGGACGCCCCCGAAGGCGATTGCGAACCCGGCGCAGGAGGCTTGGACCGCGCCCCACGCGCCCAGCGCCAGACCGCTGCTCTTGGTCTTGGCCAGCGCCATAGCGGCAACCAGCGTGCCGACCGAGAACATCCCGACCCCAAAACCTATCCCGCCCGCTCCCAGCGCAAGCATCAGGGGTAGCGCTAGGGGCGCCGCGAACAGCACCAGCATGAAGGCAGCGATCCCCGTCACCACCCCGAAACCGGCGATCCGCAGCGGGTCGGCGCCTTGGTCCAGCCGCCGCGCCGTCAACGCAAAGCCGCCCAGCGCGCCCAGCGCCCACGCCCCGGTCAGCGCGGTGGTCGCGCCGACCGAGAGCCCGAGAACTTCGCCGCCATAGGGTTCGAGCAGCGCGTCCTGCATCGCGAAGGCTCCGGCTCCCAGACCGATCGCCAGCAGCAGGCGCCTGGCATCGCGTCTGGCAGTGAATTCGCGCCACACCTCGGCAAAGGGGACGCGTTCGGCCTGAGGGGCGGCAACCGCGGCGCAGCGTGGCTCCTGCTTCCACAGCGCGACGATGTTGAGCAGCAGCGCCAGCACCGCGCCGCCCTGGATCACGCCCACCAGCAGCGTGGGGGTGAAATCGGCCAGCCTCGTGCCGATCACCAGCGAGGCCAGCATCATCCCCACCAGCAGCATGACATAGAGCAGCGCCACCGCGCGCGGGCGCTTGTCTTCTGGAGCCAGATCGGTGGCCAGCGCGAGCCCGGCCGTCTGGGTGGTGTGCATTCCGCCGCCCGCGAGCAGAAACGCCAGCGCGCTGGCTCCGAGCCCGACCGTGAAGGTCTCGGGCCTGCCCATCAGCAGCAGGGCGAAAGGCATGATTGCAAGCCCACCGAACTGCATCATCGTGCCGAGCCAGATGAACGGCACCCGCCGCCATCCGAGCACCGAGCGATGCGTGTCCGAGCGATGGCCGATTGCTGCGCGGAACGGCGCGACCAGCAGCGGCAGCGCGATCAGCGAGGCGACCAGCCATGCAGGGATCTGCATTTCGACGATCATCACCCGGTTGAGCGTGCCGCTCAAGAGCACCATCGTCATGCCAACGCTGACCTGGAACAGCGCCAGCCGCAGCAGCCGCCCCAGCGGCAGTTCGACGCTCGCCGCATCGGCGAACGGCAGCCAGGTCGTGGCGACCCGGCTCCAGCTCGTCGATAGGCGGGCGAGGCGGTTCATCAGCGGCGCACCAGCTCGAACGCCTGCGAGGTGTAGAACCCGCTCGAAATGCGTTCGCTGCGGCCCACGCGCCAGCCGTGCAGTCCGGCCAATCTGCGGCGCAGGCGCTGCTCGTTGATCGGCACGATCGCCGGCGAACGGTTGCCGCGCGGAAACAGCTTGCCAGCGGCGTGCATCGCCCCGAGCAGCGGCGTGTGCGGGGCGAAGGTGAACAGTATCGAGCCGTGGCAGCGACGTCCCAGCAGTTGGAGCGTGTCGACCAGATCATCGGCGCGATAATGGATCAGCGAATCCATCGCCACGACATGATCAAATTCGCCCAGCGAGGGTTCGAGCATGTCGCCCACGCTCCAGTCGATCCGGCCGTGGCCGAGGAATGACGGCTCCCGCTTGCGGGCGATCTCTACCAGCCCTGCGGCGATATCGATCGCGGCGACGTGTCCGCCGCGGCAGGCGGCGTCGACGCTCAGCGCGCCCGTTCCGCAGCCTGCGTCGAGCAGACGCTTGCGGCGCAGATCCTCGGGCAGCCAGTCGAGCAGGGTGGCGCGCATCCGCTCGCGCCCGGCGCGGACGGTGGCGCGGATGCCGCCGACCTCGGCGTCGGAGGTGAGGTCGATCCACGCCTTGCGCGCGGTGCCGTCGAAATAGGCGGCCAGCTTGTCGCGCTGGGCGTCGTAGCGGGTAGGGGCTGCGACAGAGGCCGCCGTAGGTGCGGGCAGGGTGGCCATCATTCGAACCCCAGGAAATCGAAGATGTCGCGGTCCTTCATCGGGCGCGCCTCGATCGGGTCGACCCCGGCCCAGAGCAGGCTGGCAAGACGCATATATTCATTCTGCGCGGCAGTGACCTCGGGGCTGTCGTCTATTTCGAACAGCGTGCATTTCTTGAGCCGGCTGCGGCGGATGGCGTCGAGATCCTTGAAATGGGCGAGCCGCTTCATCCCGATCGCCTCGCCGAAGCGGTCGATCTCGTCGGTCGCGGCGGAGCGGTTGGCGATCACGCCCGCCAGCCGGACGTCGTAATTCTTGGCCTTGGCGCCGATCGCGGCGACGATGCGGTTCATCGCGAAGATCGAGTCGAAATCATTCGCAGCGACCACCAGCGCGCGGTCGGCATGCTGCAGCGGCGCAGCGAACCCTCCGCAGACGACATCGCCGAGCACGTCGAAGATGACCACATCGGTCTCTTCGAGCAGGTGATGCTGCTTGAGCAATTTGACCGTCTGCCCGACGACATAGCCGCCGCAGCCGGTGCCCGCTGGCGGACCGCCCGCCTCGACGCACATGACCCCGTTATAGCCTTCGAACATATAGTCTTCGGGGCGCAGTTCCTCGGCGTGGAATTCGACCGTCTCGAGCACGTCGATGACCGTGGGCATCAGCTTCTTGGTCAGCGTGAAGGTGCTGTCGTGCTTGGGATCGCAGCCGATCTGCAGCACCCGCTGGCCGAGCTTGGAAAAGGCCGCGGAGAGGTTCGACGAGGTGGTCGACTTGCCGATCCCGCCCTTGCCATAGACCGCGAAGACCTTGGCGTTGCCGATCTTGTCGTTCGGGTCGAGCTGGACCTGTACCGAGCCATCGCCGGCGGGCTGGCTGAATTTCGCTTTGGGATCCATCAGGTTCATCGGATTTCCTTTATTCGGCTGCGATCACGCCCTCGAGGCGGTCTTCGAGTTCGTCGCTGGCTTCGCGCAGTGCGGCGAGCGTTGCGTCGTCGGGTTCCCAGAGCTTGCGGTCGCAGGCTTCGAGCAGGCGGTTGGCGACCCGCGCCGAGCTCTTGGGATTGAGCGTGGCGAGCCGGTCGCGCATTTCGGGATCGAGCACGAAGGTCTCGCTGATCTTCTGATAGACCCAAGGGGCGACCTGCCCGGTCGTGGCCGACCAGCCCATGGTGTTGGTGACATGGCCCTCGATCTGGCGGACGCCCTCGTAGCCGTGGCGCAGCATGCCCTCGAACCATTTGGGGTTGAGTGTGCGGGTGCGGGTCTCGAGGTCGATCTGTTCGGCCAGCGTGCGGACCCGGGCGGGGCCCTGCGTCGCATCGAGGATATAGACCGGCGCATCCTTGCCGCGGGCCCGCGCGACCGAGCGGCTGACCCCACCGAGCCCGTCGACATATTGATCCAGATCGGTGATCCCGACCTCGACGCTTTCGAGGTTTTGATAGGTGAACTCGACCTCGGCCAGAGCGCTGCGCAGCAGCGCGCGCTGCTGCACCGGCGCGCCGCTGACGCCATAGGCATAGCCCTTCTGGACCTCGAAGGAGTTGGCGAGCTCGTCGGGATCGGCCCAGACGCCGCCCTCGATCAGCAGGTTGACGTTGGCGCCATAGGCTCCCTCGGCATTGGAGAAGACCCGCAGCGCCGCGGTTTCGAGATCGCAATCGTGCAATTCGCGATGCGCCAGGCTGTGCTTGCGGACGAAATTGAACTCGAGCGGTTCGTCTGCCTGCGCGGCCAGCAGCGAGGCTTCGGCGAGCATCCGGGCCTGCATCGGGAGCAGGTCGCGGAAGATGCCCGACAGCGTCATCACCACATCGACGCGCGGGCGGCCCAGCTCGGCCAGCGGGATCAGCTCGGCACCGGCCAGCCTGCCATAGCTGTCCAGGCGTGGGCGCGCGCCGATCAGCGTCAGCGCCTGCGCGATCTGGACGCCTTCGCTCTTCATGTTGTCGGTGCCCCACAGCACCATCGCGAGGCTGTGCGGAAAGGGCTCGCCGCTGGCGACATGGCGCGCGATCAGCCCCTCTGCCTGGGTGCGGCCCAGCTCGCAGGCGAAGCGGCTGGGGATGCGGAAGGGGTCGAAGCCGTGGATGTTGCGCCCGGTCGGCAGCACCGCGGGGTTGGCAAGAATATCGCCGCCCGGTGCTGGCGAAACGTAGCAACCGTCGAGCGCGTGAACGAGCGCGCCGATTTCGTCGCAGGAATCGAAGGCGGCATCGAGCGCGGCGGGATCGGAATTCGGATCGCCCTTGGCCATCGCCTCGATCAGCTCGGCGCGTTCCGCACCGATCGGACCCTGCCCCAGGATGTGGAGCCCGTGCGGAATCAGCGTGCGCTCGAGCTCGTAGAGCTGGTCGGTCAGGTCGGCGATTGCGGTCGGCGCGATATCGAGCGTGGCGCATTGCTCGTGGATCAGCGCGGTCAGCGCGTCGCGCTCCTCGCCATCGGGCAGCAGCCGCCAGCGTTCGAGGCTGACCTTCAATTCAGCGAACCCTTGGTAGAGCCCGGCCTTGGTCAGCGAGGGCGTGAGATAGCTCACCAGCGTCGCCCCCGAGCGGCGCTTGGCGAGTATGCCTTCGGAAGGATTGTTCGAGGCGTAGAGATAGTAATTGGGCAGGTCGCCCAACAACCGTTCGGGCCAGCAGTCGCCCGACAGGCCGGACTGCTTGCCGGGCATGAACTCCAGCGCGCCATGGGTGCCGAAATGGAGCACCGCATCGGCGGCGAAATCCTCGCGCAGCCAGCGATAGAATGCGGAGAAGGCGTGGGTCGGGGCGAAGGTGCCATCGAACAGCAGCCGCATCGGGTCGCCCTCGTAGCCGAAGGTGGGCTGGATGCCGATGAAGACATTGCCCAGCTGCAGCCCGAGCACATGGATATGCGAACCGTCGCTCTGGACCTTGCCCGGAGCGGGGCCCCATTGCGCTTCGATCGCCGCCAGATGCGGCTCGCGGCGGACGTGGTCGTCGGCGGGAATGCGCGCCGCGACATTGGCATCGGCGCCATAGCGTTTGGCATTGCCGGTCAGCACCGCCTCGCGCAGCGCGTCGACGCTTTCGGGCACGTCGAGCGTGTAGCCGTCGAGCGCCAGCCGCGTCAGCGTCGCGT
This sequence comes from Erythrobacter sp. QSSC1-22B, assembly GCF_001678665.1. Taxonomy (GTDB): domain Bacteria; phylum Pseudomonadota; class Alphaproteobacteria; order Sphingomonadales; family Sphingomonadaceae; genus Qipengyuania. Next base: position 542,085 of record NZ_LZRP01000001.1, on the reverse strand, counting down.
GGAGCGATTCCCACACCGCGAGGAAGGCGGCGGTGCCGGTCGCGCCGGCGTTGGGCGGAAAATTGAACAGTGCGATGGCGAGCTTGCGTTCGGCGCGAGCGGCCCGGCGCAGGGCGACGAGCTGGGCCACCTTGCCCGCAAGCGCCTCGGCGCGTTCGGGGCAGCTGTGCATCGCGCGCACCGCGCCGGTGGCCTCGAAAATGCAGCGCCGCGCGCAGCCGACGCAAGGCTCGTCCGAGGCGTTGGAGCGCCCGCCGAACACGGTCGGCAGGATCGCCCCGTCGAGCTCGGGAATGGCGACCATCATGGTGGCTTCGAGCGGCAGCAGCCCCTGCCGCCGTGCGCCCCATTCCTCGAGCGATTGGAACTCGAGCGGATGGGCGGCGATATAGGGCACATCGAGCAATGCCAGCACCGCTACCGCGGCTTCGGAATCATTGTAGGCCGGACCCCCGACCAGCGAAAAGCCGGTGAGATTGACGATCGCATCGACCTGCGCGCGGCCATCCTTGACGAAGAATTTCTCGATCGCCGGGCGCGCATCGAGCCCGCTGGCGAAGACCGGGATGACCTTGAGACCCTGCGCCTCGAGCGCGGCGATCGCGCCGTCGTAATGGCCGGTGTCTTTGCCCAGCAGATAGGAGCGCAGCAGGATCAGTCCGACGGTGCCACTGGGGCCGGCCTTGCGCGGCAGCAGCCGCAGGCTTTCGGAAATCTTCTGCTCGGTGCGCGGGTGATAGACGCCGACCTCGGGATATTCGCGCGGCGCATCGGCCGGAGTCATCCCGCGGCGGGTCAGCCGCTCGCCCGCGGCATAGCGATCCACCAGCGCGCGGACCATCGCCACGACATTGGCTTCCGACCCGGCGAGCCAATATTGCAGCGTGAGGAAATAGGCACGCACATCCTGCGCGGTGCCCGGGATGAAGCGCAGGATCTTGGGCAGGCGGCGCAGCATCCTCATCTGCCCGGCGCCCGAGCTGGCGCCCGGCTTGCCGTCTTTGCCACTCGAGCCGCGCAGCTTCTTGAGCAGCGCCAGCGGACCGCGCGACGGCGCATCCATCCGGTAATTGCCCAGCCGCGTCATCCGGACGACTTCGCCCGCCGACATCATGCACAGCATCGCGTCGCAGCTCTCGCGCCGCGCCTCGATCGTAGGCAGGATCGCGCGAACGTGATCGTCGAGGAACAGCATGGTGGCGATGACGATGTCGGCTTCTTCGATGGCCAGCTTGGCGCGGTCGAGCGCGCCGGCATCGCGGTCCCAGTCGGCAGCGGCGTGGAGCGTGAGGTGGATGTTGTCGCGCCCCAGCTCGGCATCGGCCATCTCGGCAGCGGCCTTGAGGTGGTTGTCGAGCGTCACGATCGCGACGCGAACATGGGGGCGCGAGTTAGCGGGCATGATGGGCCTTTGCATCGTAGAGCGTGGCGAGATCGATCGCGTCGCGGCCCTGCTCGGCGGCATAGAGCTCCGTGTTGCGGCGGGCCTTGCCGCGCACGAAGAAGGGGATTTTCCTGAGCTCGCGCTCGGCCTCGTCGGTCCATTGCGAGCCGGGTTCGGCGGCCTCCGCGATCATCGGTTCGGGGGCAGGGGATGAGGCTGGCGAATGGGCCGAGGGCGAATGAGCGTGCAGGTGCGAGGCACCCGCGCCGTCGGAGAATTCGAAATCCTCGCGGAACATCGTCAGCAGATGCTCTTCCAGCCCCATCACCAGTGGGTGAACCCAGCTGTCGAAGATCACATTGGCGCCCTCGAACCCCATCTGCGGCGAATGGCGCGCGGGGAAATCCTGGACGTGGACCGGCGCCGAGATCACCGCGCAGGGCAGGCCCAGCCGCTTGGCGATATGGCGCTCCATCTGGGTGCCCAGCACCAGTTCGGGCGAGGCCGCGGCGATCGCTTCCTCGACCGCGAGATGGTCGTCGGTGATGAGCGGCTCGACCCCGTAGAGCGCCGCGGCCTCGCGCAGCTCGCGGGCGAATTCGCGGTTGTAGCAACCCAGCCCGCAGACCTCGAAGCCGAGCTCGTCCTGCGCGATCCGTGCAGCGGCAACCGCATGGGTGGCGTCGCCGAAGACGAACACCCGCTTGCCCGTGAGATAGGTCGAATCGACCGAACGGCTCCACCACGGCATGCGCGATGAATTGTCGCCCAGAGCCGGGGCGGGGTCGACACCGGCGAGCGCCGCGATCTCGGCGATGAATTCGCGGGTCGCGCCGACGCCGATCGGCACGCTGCCCACCGTGGGCTGGGCGAAGGTCTTCTCGAGCCAGCACGCCGCTTCGCCGGCGATTTCGGGGTAGAGCACCACGTTGAAATCAGCAGCGCCGATCCGGGCGATGTGGGCGGGCGAGGCCCCCAGGGGCGCGACGCAATTCACCTCGACGTCCAGCGCATCGAGCAGCTTGCGCACTTCGACCAGATCGTCGCGATGGCGGAACCCCAGCGCTGCGGGGCCGAGAATGTTAGCGAGCTTGCGGGCTTGCCCGCGCGGGCGGATGGTCTGGTCGGCGAGACGGCGAACCACCTGGTAGAAGGTCTCCGCCGCGCCCCAGTTCTCCTTGCGCTGGTAACTGGGCAGTTCGAGCGGAATGACCGGGCAATCGAGCTGCATCGCTTCGGCGAGCCCCGCGGGGTCGTCCTGGATCAGTTCGGCGGTGCAGGAGGCACCGACCATGATTGCCTGCGGGTTGAAGCGGGCGATGGCGTCGCGCGCCGCGTCCTGGAACAATTGCGCGGTGTCCTTGCCCAGATCGCGCGCCTGGAAGGTGGTGTAGGTCACCGGCGGGCGCTTGCCGCGGCGCTCGATCATGGTGAACAGGAGGTCGGCATAGGTGTCGCCCTGCGGCGCGTGGAGAATGTAGTGCATCCCTTCCATCGCGGTCGCCACGCGCATCGCGCCGACATGCGGGGGGCCTTCGTAGGTCCAGACCGAGAGCTGCATCGCGCTAGACCTTCAGCATGTCGCGCCGCCGCAGCGGCCGGGCGAAGAGCTCGGCGAGATCGCCCGCCTGCTCGAAGCCGTGGATGGGTGAGAAGACCAGTTCGATCGACCATTTGGTCGTAAAGCCCTCGGCCTCGAGCGGGTTGGCGAGGCCAAGCCCGCAAACGGTGAGATCGGGCCGGTCCGCGCGCAGCCGGTCGAGCTGGCGATCGACATCCTGCCCTTCGCTCAGCCGCACCGTATCGGGCAGCAGTGCCAGTTCCCGGGCGTTGTGCTGGCGGTGCAAATAGGGCGTGCCGACCTCGACCGGGACCATGCCGAGCTCGTTCGAAAGGAACCGGGCCAGCGGCACCTCGAGCTGCGAATCGGGCAGGAAGCTGATCCTTTTGCCCTCGAGCCGCTCGCGGCTGTGCTCGATCGCGCGCTTGGCCCGCTCGCGCCCGGGAGCGACCACGCGTTTGAAATGCATCTCGTCCACATCGAAGGCCTGCGCGGCGGCGTGGAGCCAGTCGGTCGTGCCCTCGGCGCCGAACGGGAACAGCGCGTCGAGCCGCGTGGCGCCACGGTCTTCCAGCGCCAGCGATGTCTCGGTGAGGAAGGGCTGGGCGAGCAGGTAGCGCATATCGGGGCCGATCGCGGGCAGATCGGCGAGATTGCGCGCGGGCAGCACGCCGACCCGCTCGATCCCAAGTTCGGCGAACAGCCGCAGGAACTGGTCCTCGACGATATCGGGCAGCGCACCGACCAGCAGCAGCTGTGTGGGCGAGCCGAATTCGAGCGCCGGCATCTCGGGCACCAGCGCGGCGAGGCAGGCATCCTCGCCCTCGGTGAAGGTGGTTTCGATCCCGCTGCCCGAATAATTGAGGATCCGGACCCGCGGCATGTGCTTGGTGCCGAGCCGCTGCGCCGCCTTGGCAAGGTCGAGCTTGATGACCTCGGACGGGCAGGAGCCGACCAGGAACAGCGTCCGGATTTCCGGGCGCCGTTCGAGCAGGCGATCGACCACCCGGTTGAGCTCGTCCTGGCAATCGACCATTCCGGCGAGGTCGCGTTCCTCGATGATGGCGGTCGCAAACCGCGGCTCGGCGAAGATCATGACCCCGGCGGCGGATTGCAGCAGATGCGCGCAGGTGCGCGAGCCAACCACGAGGAAGAAGGCGTCCTGCATCTTGCGGTGCAACCAGACGATCCCGGTGAGCCCGCAGAACACCTCGCGTCGGCCGCGTTCGCGCAGTACCGGGGCATGGCTGGCACCGCTGGTGAGCGAGGCCGCCGCCGCAGTCATGCCGTGGTCGCCGTCAGGGCGGGCGCCTGGAGCCTTGCGGCCCTGAGCTTGAGCAGGAACTGCCCGGCGTTGATCACATAGGCTGCATAGCCCGCCAACGCGACGAGCATGCGCTCTTCGACCGTGCCGATGCCGCCGAACAGCATCACCAGATAGCCGGTGTGCAACGCCAGCACGAGCATCGAGAAAACGTCTTCCCAGAAGAACGCCTCGGCGAACAGCCAGCGGCCGAAGACCACCTTTTCCCAGATCGAGCCGGTGATCATGATGGTGTAGAGCAGCAGCGTCTTCGCCACGATCGATGCGTCCGCCGCCCAGGCGCCGACGCCGCTGGCGAGATAGCGCAGCAGGAGCGCGACGCTGATCAGGAAGACGAGAAACTGCAGCGGGGCGAGTAGGCCCTGGACCAGCGTCCAGCGCGACTCGTCGCGGCGTTTGCGCTCTGCCGCAGTGTAGAGCGCCTTGGCCGGTTTCGCTGCGCCGGGGCCTTGGGCGCCGGTCGCAGGATATGTTCTATCCCCTACCATCTCGAGCGTTCACCTCCGCTGGATTGCCTTGCAGACTAACCCTGTCCGCAAGGGCGTGTCAATCTATCTTGACGACAATCTGAGTTTACACGCAGGAGGGTCGTTCCGTGCGATTTAGCCGTTTGCTTTGCGAGCCGCTTGGGGTTACGTTCGAGTCGCCGGGGCGGTGAGAATCGCAAAAATCGACCGCTCGGGCATGACGCGATCTGCGCCGGTTCCAGACTGGGAGAGTCCTGGATGGCTTGGGGTAATGAACGCAGCGCATCTGCGCTGGACATGGGGCAATCCGGGCCGAACCCTGGAGCGCGAAGTCACCTTCGCCGCCCGGTTGTGGACACTTCCGGCCAACCACCGATACGAACCATCTCGCTTGGGGGTCTGGTCGAGGCCGAGATCATCCCGCGATTGCTGCTGGCACACTGCGACGCCAGTTGCGGTGATGCCAGTTGCGGCGATGGCCGCGGCGTCGAGAGCGGCGCGCCTGGAAGCAGGTTCCAGCCGGGCGAAGCGGAACGCTTTGCCACTCGACCGCTCGAGCTCGAAGCCGACGATCTGCTGACCGAGGTCGAGGTCTTCGTGGCCCGCGGGGTGAGCGTTGAATCGATCATGGTCGATCTGCTCGCGCCGTCCGCACGCCGGTTGGGCGAATTGTGGGAAGCCGACGAATGCGATTTCGTCGATGTTACCATGGGACTGTGGCGGCTGCAGGAAGTGATGCGCGAGATTGCGTTGCGCTCCCCCAGCCTGGTGCGTTTCTTCTCCGCCGCGCCGACCGTACTGTTCACGCCTATGCCAGGCGACCAGCACAGCTTCGGCGCGCTGATGGTCGAGGAAGTCTTCGCGCGCTCGGGTTGGCAAAGCGAGGTTCTTTTCAAACCGGGACGATCGGAATTGCTGGCGAATGTTGCCGAACGCAGCCTCGATTTGGTGGGATTGACCCTCAGTTGCGATTGTCCTACCGGCACCGTTGCCGAGCTTATCGCGGCAATTCGTGCCGTGTCGCCCAATACGGAGACACGGGTCATTATCGGCGGCCCGAGGGTCAATGCCGATCCGGGCCTTGTGGCCCTGGTCGGTGCGGACGGGACGGCATCCGATGCCCGGTCGGCACTGGCTCTCGCCCAGCGGCTGGTAACCTCGACGAGTTTCTCGCTTGGTTGCGTCTGAATTCCGGAGAAGCTCTTGCTTACTCGCAAGCACAGTATTGAAGGAAGGGCTCCCTTCGGCGACGGCGAGGAAGTCTTCGGCACGCTCGATGCGGAAACTGCCACGCGGCTGGCGATGGTCGCTGGCGATATCACGCTGATCATCGAGGACAGTGGCAAGATCCTCGATGTTTCCGCCAATGGCGACGCCTTTCCCGGCGTTTCCGAATGGGTCGGGCGCAATTGGCTCGACACGGTGAGCGAGGACAGCAAGCACAAGGTTATGGAGATGCTCACCGGCGCGCGTCGGCAGCAGACCCAGCACTGGCGCCAAGTCAACCAGATCGGCAGCGCCGGCGAGATGCCCATCAAATACGTGGTCGTGCCGATCGGCGAGGGCGGACGTCATATCGCGCTGGGGCGCGACGAGCGCGAATCCGCGGTGATCCAGCAGCGGCTGCTCCAGGCGCAACAGGCGCTCGAGCGCGACTATATGCGGATGCGCCGGATCGAATCGCGCTATCGCCTGCTGTTCGATTCTTCCTCCGAACCGGTTCTGATCGTTGCCGCCGACGGTCACCGCATCAAGGAAGCCAATGCCGCGGCGCACCGCATGCTGGGCGCGAAACCAGGCAGCCTCGAAGGCGCCAAGCTGCTGGGGCTGTTCGATCGCGCCGACCGCGAGCGGCTGATCGCCTATCTCGGCTCGGCGTTGAGCGCCGGATCGGTCACTCCGGTCACCGCGTCGGTGGTCGAAGGCGCCGCCGAGGTTACCGTCTCGGCCACCGGTTTCCGCCAGCATGGCGGCCAGTTCCTGATGATGCGGCTGGCTTCGGACAACCAGTCCCAGGCACCCGAAAGCAGCGCCGCGCTCGCGGTGATCGAGGCCATGCCCGATGCCTTCGTCCTGGCCGATGGCGATCGCGCCATCGTCGCCGCCAATCTCGCCTTCGTCGAGCTGGTCGGCGCAGCCAGCCTCGATCAGATCCGCGGCCGCTCGCTGAGCGAGTTCATCGGTCGCCCGGGGATCGATCTCGAGCTGATCGAGGCGCAACTCACCAAGCACGGGTTTGCCCGCAATGTGGCGACCGTCGTCGGCGCGGGCGACAGCTCGAGGGGCGAGGCGGTCGAACTGTCCGCGGTCCAGACCATCGACGGCTCGCCGTACACCGGCTTCGTGATCCGGTCGATCGGTCGCCGGATGCGCAACCTTCCCCAGGCGGCGGACGATGTGCCGCGGTCGGTCGAGCAATTGTCCGAACTGGTCGGGCAGATGTCGCTCAAGGATATCGTCCGCGAGAGCACCGATCTGATCGAGCGGCTGTGCATCGAGGCGGCGCTTTCCTACACCTCGGACAACCGCGCGTCGGCCGCCGAAATCCTCGGCCTCAGCCGCCAGAGCCTCTATTCCAAACTGCACCGCTACGGGCTCGGAAATCTGGTCAACGAGACCAACTGACGGGTCGTCGGGCAAAGGTCTGTCAAAATGATTTGACGCATGGGGGCGTCAGGCATAGCCTCCTTTTATGGAGCGATCTGCTGCAACCACCCCTCGGGCGGCATTTCCCGCACCCCGCGACATTGTCGAACTGCTCAAGCCGATCACCTGGTTTCCTCCGATGTGGGCATTCCTGTGCGGGCTTGTCTCCTCGGGGCTGCCACTCGACGGCCGCTGGCTGTTCCTGATTGCAGGAGTTGCGCTGACCGGCCCGCTGGTCTGCGGCACCAGCCAGGCGGTCAACGACTGGTACGACCGTCATGTCGACGCCATCAACGAGCCCGACCGCCCGATCCCCTCGGGGCGAATCGCCGGCAATTGGGGGCTGCGAATCGCGATCGTCGGCACGCTGTTGTCGCTGCTGGTCGCCTGGGCGGTGGGTCCCTGGGTGCTGGCGGCCACCACGCTCGGGTTGATCTGCGCCTGGATCTACAGCGCGCCGCCGCTGCGCCTCAAGACCAGCGGCTGGACCGGGCCGGCGGTGGTCGCGCTGACCTATGAAGGGCTGACCTGGTTCACCGGTGCCGCCGTGATGGCCGGCGCACTGCCGCGGGGCGAGATCCTGCTCATCCTCGTGCTCTACAGCGTTGGCGCGCATGGCATCATGACGCTCAACGATTTCAAGGCGGTGGAGGGCGACACCCGAACCGGGATCCGCTCGCTCCCGGTCACTCTCGGCATGGTGCCGGCGGCGCGCTTCGCTTGCGCGACCATGGCATTGGCGCAGGTCGCGGTGATCGCGCTGCTGGCCATCTGGCAGATGACCGTCTCGGCGGTCGCGGTGTGCGCATTGCTGGTCGCGCAGCTGGCGCTGATGCCCAGGCTCGTCGCCGACCCCGCCAGTCGCGCGCCCTGGTATGCGGCGCGTGGGGTGACGCTCTATGTGCTGGGGATGCTCGCCGCGGCTTTGGGTCTGGGAGGGCATCTGGGATGACGGTGGGCGCCGGGTTCGGATGGATTGCGATCCTGCGGCTCGGCGCGGTGCAGGCCTCGATCGGGGCGATCGTCATGCTCGCGACCTCGTTGCTCAAACGGCTGATGGTGGTCGAATACGGGCTCGCCGCCGCGATTCCCGCCGGGCTGGTCGCCTGGCATTATGCGGTGCAATTGCTGCGCCCGGTCTGGGGGCAGGGCTCCGATCTCGGGCTGCAACGGACGCCGTGGATTCTCGGCGGGATGGCGTTGCTCGGGCTGGGCGCGCTCGCGGCGGTCAACGCCACCGTCATGCTTGCGACTGCGCCGCTGGGGGGCACGCTGCTCGCCGTGCTCGGCTTCACCATGTTCGGCGGCGGGGTCGGCGCGGCGGGGACCTCGATGCTGGCGCTGCTGGCATCGGGGGTCGCGCCCGAACGCCGTGCGGCCGCAGCGGCGACCACCTGGATCATGATGGTCGCCGGGATCGTTGTCTCTGCCAGCGTTGCGGGTGCGCTGCTCGATCCCTATTCGCCTGCGCGGCTGGCGCTTGTGGCAAGCGGGGTGGTCGCCGTCGCGCTGGTGGTCACCGCGCTGGCGGTGGTCCGGCTCGAGCGGCAGGCAGTACCGGTGGCGCACTCGCGGACCGAGCCGGTGCCCGAATTCCGCGCCGCCATCGCCGAGATCCTGACCGACGGCACCGCGCGCGCCTTCACTCTGTTAATCTTCGTCTCGATGCTCGCCTATTCGATGCAGGATCTGATCCTCGAACCCTTCGCCGGGCTCGTGTTCGATATGACCCCCGGCGAATCGACCAGCCTTGCCGGAATCCAGCATGGCGGGGTGCTGGTCGGAATGGTGGTCACCGGGATTGGCGGAAGCGGGTTTGCCGGACGCATGCCGGGCGAATTGCGCAGCTGGATCGCCACCGGCTGCCTGGGCTCTGCGGCGGCGCTGGCTGCACTGGCGTTCGGGGCGCAGGTCGGACCGGGCTGGCCGCTGACCGCTAACGTGTTCGCGCTCGGTTTTTTTAACGGGCTGTTCGCGGTCGCCGCGATCGGCGCGATGATGGGGCTGGCGGGTGCCGGAAGGCGCACCCGCGAAGGCGTGCGGATGGGTGTGTGGGGCGCGTCTCAGGCGATCGCCTTCGGGCTCGGGGGCCTGATCGGCGCGCTGGGTGTCGATTTCGCCCGTCGTGCCCAGGCGCAGGACGCCGCCGCCTTCCAGCTGATCTTCGCAATCGAGGCTGTTCTGTTCGTGGTCGCCGCGGGGCTCGCGTTGCGGGTGGCTTCACGGGAAGCGCCGCGTTTTTCGGGAGTTGTACCGACATGATCGAGGAATTCTACGATGCCGTCGTCGTCGGCGGCGGACCGGCGGGGGCAACCGCGGCCTGCGATCTGGCGACCGCTGGGCACCGGGTCCTGCTGCTCGACCGTGGCGGTCGCATCAAGCCTTGCGGCGGGGCCGTTCCCCCGCGGCTGCTCGAGGATTTCGAGATTCCCGACAGCCTGCTGGTGGCGCGCGCGCGCTCGGCGCGGATGATCGCCCCCTCGGATCGCGCGGTTGACATGCCGGTGGGCGAGATCGGCTTCGTCGGCATGGTCGATCGCGACCAGTTCGACGAATGGCTGCGGGTGCGCGCCGCCGACGCCGGAGCCACGCGCCGCAAGGGCATGTTCGAGTCCATCGAGCGCGATGAGGAACAGGGCCCACTGGTGGCCTATCGCGAGACCCGCGACGGCCCTTTGCGCAGGGTCCGAACGCGGGTGGTGATCGGCGCCGATGGTGCGCGCTCAGCGGTCGCCAGGCAAGAAATCGGCGGCGCCGAGCGGATGCCCTGCGTCTTCGCCTATCACGAGATCATCCGTTCGCCCGAGCACAGCAGCGACGGTTTCGATGCCGATCGCTGCGATGTCTTCTATCAGGGCAGGCTCTCGCCAGATTTCTACGCCTGGGTGTTCCCGCATGGCGAGACCGCCAGCATCGGGGTGGGTAGCGCCAACAAGGGCTTCTCGCTGCGCGGTGCGGTCAAGACGATGCGCGACGATCTGGGTCTGGCGCAATGCGAGACGGTGCGTTCCGAGGGCGCGCCGATCCCGCTCAAGCCGCTCAAACGCTGGGACAATGGCCGCGACGTGATCGTCACCGGCGATGCCGCCGGCGTGGTCGCCCCTGCTTCGGGCGAGGGGATCTATTACGCGATGACCAGCGGCCGGATCGTCGCCGAGGCGGCTGGCGCCTTCATCGCCAGCGGCGCTCCGGCCACGCTACGCCGCGCGCGCCGCGCCTTCATGCGCGAACACGGCAAGGTGTTCTGGATCCTGCGGATGATGCAATATTTCTGGTATTCGAGCGACAAGCGCCGCGAGCGCTTCGTCGATATGTGCGCCGATCCCGATGTCCAGGAACTGACCTGGCAGGCCTATATGAACAAGCGGCTCGTCCGCGCCAAACCGCTCGCGCATCTGAAGATCTTCCTCAAGGACACCGCGCATCTGCTGGGCCTGAGGCCGGCCGCGCAATGAGCCGCAGCTGGATCATGCCGATCGTCATCGCCGGGCTGGCGGCCGTCGTGGTCGCAATGCTCGGCGGCACCATCACCAATCTCGGCCCCTGGTACGAAGGACTGGCCAAGCCCGACTGGACCCCGCCGCGCCCGGTTTTCCCGATCGTCTGGACCACTATTCTGGCGCTGGCGGCGGTCGCCGCGGTCAGCGCCTGGCGCGCAGCCCCCACCGACAAGGTGTCGGATACGATCGTCGGGCTGTTCGCGCTCAACGGCGTCCTCAACCTGTTGTGGAGCCTGCTGTTCTTCCGGATGCTGCGTCCCGATTGGGCGTTCTTCGAAGTGATCGGGCTGTGGCTCTCGATCCTGGCACTCGTGGTCTATTGCGGGCGCCAGTCGAGGCTCGCCGGCGTGCTGCTGGTGCCCTATCTGGTATGGGTCACCATCGCCGCGGCGCTCAACTGGCAGATCGTCCAGCTCAACAGCCCCTTCGGCTGAGCAGCGGGACCGTGGAAACCTTCTTCGCGAGCGGCCATGCGGTCGATTTCGTCCTGGCCGTGCTCGCGGTGGAACTGATCGTGTTGCTGAGGCGCGGCTGGTCGCTCCGCGATGCTCTGGCCATGCTGCTGCCCGCGGCACTCATGCTGCTGGGTCTGCGCGCGGCGCTGACGGGGGCGGGATGGGTCTGGGTCGCGCTGCCGCTGGCGCTTTCGCTGCCAGTCCATCTGCTCGATCTTGCCCGCCGCAGGGCGCGGCAGAGCTGAGACCCTTGCGGCGGGCTGCCTATTCGGCGGCGACCCCGGTGCGCTCTCTTGCCATGCGGGCGTCGGCCTGGCGCACCGCGGCCGAGAACATCGTCGGCATCAGCGCGGGGTAGTCCCATGCCATGGGAACCCCGCCCATCGGCTTGTTCTGACCCTGGTGGCAGGTGGTGCAGTTGACCTTGAAGGGATCGCCCATCGCCCCCTTGCGGTTGGCTGGGAAGACGTCGGTAAGCGGCGTGATATAGCCGAAATTGATCTGCCGGACCATGTCGAGCCCGAAATAGGCGGTCGAGCGGAACGGGTTGCTGTTTTCCCACGACTGGAACGACTGCGAATTGTGGCAATAGGTGCAATTGACCCCGAGCGCTTGCGATATGTGCATCATGATCGCGTAGGTCTGCTCGGTCTCCATCGTGCTGGTGGTGTTCGCCGGGCTCGGGAATGTCCCTTTGGAGATCACCCGCGCGGTCTGCGGCAAGGGCCCGCCGAGCAGGTAGCGCGCCACCGCCGCATTGGGCAGCGAGGAATATGCCGAGTTCGACACCGGATCGTTCTGGCCGTTCTTGTTGCGCACGATCCCCTCATGCGCGGCGTCCTCGGGGAGCGTCCAATATTCGTTGGGCACCGGCTGCCCGCGGTGGCAGGTCCAGCAAGTCACGCCGGTGTTGCCGACGTGATTGGTCCAGTCCTGGTTGAGCTCGCGCGTCATCTCGAGCATCCGGCGTGAGACCGCCTTGGTGTATTTCACCTCAGACGCCATGTTTGCCGGATCGTGGCAATAGGCGCAGCCTTCCTCGGGCGCCACCCAGGCGGTGATCGCTGCCATGGTGTAATTGAACTGATCGACCGAGACATCGCCGAGGACTTCGACATTCTCATAGACTTCGCCCGCTCGCGGTCCGGCGGTGCCGGGCGGATCGTAGGGCGGGGCGGGAACCTCGTCCTCGATCACCGAGGTCTTGACCACGATCTCGTTCATCCCGGTGCCGCGATAGCCGGTCTGGTAGGATTCCTTCGGAGCCAGTTCGCAGGCGGCCAATGCCAGACCCGAAATCCCGGCGAGCGTCACGGTGAGGACAGGTTTCATTCTCCGACACTCCTGATGCCAGCGGGATCGACGACCCCGGTATCCGGGTAGGCAGGCGCGAACTGGTGCTGCTGCGCCCAGAGGTACCAATTGTCGACCACGGTGCCGGTCAGCAGGATGCCGATCCCCCCGGTCAGCGTGGTCAGCACCGCGAACCACCAGGCCCAGCGATGGATCGATTCCATCGTCGCGTTGAAACCCATGGTCCAGCGCCAGAACAGTGCCGCACGTTCGGAGGCGGTGCCGCGATCGGTGATCTGCTCGATCTCGCGCTCGCCGCCATAGCGTCCGACCGCGAGGATCGTCGCACCGTGCATCGCGAACAGCAGCGTCGAACCGTAGAGAAAGACGATCGAAAGGGCGTGGAACGGATTGTAGAACAGATTGCCGTATCGGATCGAGAAGGCCGCAGTCCAGTCGAGATGCGGAAAGATGCCGAAAGGCACCGCCTCCGCCCACGAACCCATGAATGCCGGGCGGATAAAGCCGAGCACGAGATAGAGCCAGATTGTGGCAAGGAAGGCCCAGGCAACATGCGTGCCCATTCCCAGCGCGCGGGCACGGCGATAGGTACGCACCCACCACAGCATGATCGAGGTGGTGAGGAAGAAGCCGGCCATGATCCACCAGCCGCCCTCGGCCAACGGGACGAACGGATCGAAGCCCCATTCGGGCCCCGGCGGCTCGAGCGCCAGCCAGGGCAGCTGGCGGACCAACTGGATTGGATCCCAGCCGACCGAGGCGAGCATGTTGAGCCCGATGATCTCGAACGCGAGAAAGCCGCAGATCAGCGCGGCGACCCCGGTCCAGCCGAGATAGACCGGACCGATCTGCGCCTGACCGACGAGGCCAAGCCAGTGGTTGAAACTGGTGGCGCGGATGCGCGGTTCTTCGCCGACCGGCAGCGGGACGCCCATTTCGGGGGCGCTGCGCAGCTGTACCTGGGTGAAGATGTTCTGATAGCGGGCCATGGTCGCGTTCCCCCTCAGGACCAGATCGGCAGATTGAGCCACCAGGTCCACCATTCCGGCCAGCCCTTGGTCCACAACGGGCCGGAGATGATGATGCAGATCGCGCTCCAGAAGCCGGCGTTGAGCGCCAGCAGCAGGCCGAGCCGGTGGATCCCCAGCGTACCGATCGAATATCCGATCAGGTCGCGGAAAAAGGTGTCTTCATATTCGGGCGATTTCACTTCCTCGCCCTTGGCGGGATTGACCGCCGAGAGCACCAGCGAGCCGTGTAGCGCGAGCGCGAAGGTGGTGGTGAAGAAGAACGACACCGCCAGCATATGCGCCGGATTGTAGTGGAAATGGAGGTATTGGTAGCCGGTGTTCGAGACCCAGTCCAAATGGCTGAAAATCCCGTAGGGGAAGCCGAAATGCCAGCCGCCCAGCAATATCGGACGGATCACCACCAGCGAGACATAGGCGAAGATCGCCACCCCGAAGGCGATCGGCACGTGATAGGCCATCCCCAGCTTGCGGCAGATTTCCACCTGCCGCAGCGCCCACGAACCGAAGGAGATGATCGCGCAGACCGTGATGACCTGCCAGAACCCGCCTTCACTCAGGGGCGCGAAACCCAGCCCGTGGACCAGGTCCGGCGGCTCGATCGAGATCAGCCACGGGTTCCAGGTCGGTCCCTGTGAAGCCGCGTAGAAGATCAGCGCGGTGCCCAGCGAGGCGAAGATCGCGGTGACGACTCCGAAGAAGCCGACGTAGAAGGGGCCGACCCAGAAATCGAACAGATCCCCGCCGATCAGCGTGCCTCCGCGCACGCGATATTTCCGCTCGAAACTCAGCAGCGCCATAGCCCTATCCTCCACCGCCGCGGTGCGACGGCCATCTTGTTTACCGACACCGAACCCCGGGCCTGATGCCCTCTCGAGGCGGCGACGCTGCGCCGCCGCCTCTCGCACAGGTCCTCGTCAGGTTGCCGGAGGCACGGCGACCAGCAGTGCGGCGCCTTGCGCCGAGTTGGGGCCGTCGAGCCAGTTGAAGGTGTCGGTGCTGAGCAGGATGAAATGGATCACCAGCGCCAGCACGAAGAGGAAGACGAACAGGGCGACGAGTGCCCTGCGCGGATCGAAAATAAGCCAAATTCTCCACATGGTCCTGTTTCCTTGTGCAACAGTGTCAGGTCCCGCGACGCGCTGCGCCGCGAAAGGCCGCTATCGGTTCAGAGCCACGGTCTCCACATCCACACGAGGATGTGCGCGACCACCGCCACGGCGGTAAAACCGAGGAAGCCGCCCATGAACAGCTTGTGGAATTCCTTCGCTTCTTCGGGGGTGAGGTAGGTCCTCAGCCCGAGACGATCTTCGGGATCAGTCATAGCCCTGTCTCCAGTTCTGCTTGGTGTGCGAGAGGCGATAAACCTCCGGTGTCCGCGCAGGGGCTCCCGCGTGGATGGAATGGCCCGGCATCCGGGCGATCTGGGTGCGGCGGCTCACGCGGGCTGCCCTTCGAGCAGCGCGTCGGCCAGCCGGGTTTCGGTGACGCGGGCCCCGCCAGCGGCGCGCGCGGCGCGCTCGGCGGCATCGCGGTAGCGCTTGGCGGCGGAAATGCGGATCAGCACCGGCTGCGCTTCGACCATAAGGTCGAGCCGCGCCTTGGCCGCGTCGTCCCACTGCAGTTCGGGCTGCAGCCGCGCCGGGGTGGGATCCACCTCGTCGAGCTGGGTGGCGAGCGGGAGGATATGAAACAGCGCGTCGAACAGCGCGTTGCACAATTCCTGCATCAGATAGGTTGCGCCCGAATAGCCCATGAAGGGGGTGCCGGTGTGCCGGCGGATCGCCGCTCCGGGGAAGCTGGCGGGGATGTAGATCCCGCGCCCGCCGGCCTCGGCCATATACATCCGCTCGTTGTAGCTGCCGAATACCACCAGCGGCGGCGCGGCATGGATCGCGGCGCGCACCGCGGCGTTGTCGGGTTTGACCCCGGCGGTGCGCGAGAAGGCGAAGCTGCAGGGCAGCCCCATATCGTCTTCGAGGAATTTGCGGATCCCGCGGGCGTACGTCTCGGTCGCCACGATGCCGAAGCTGGCGGTGCCGAAGAAATCCTGAGTCACCGAGCGCCACAGATCCCACAAAGGCTTGATCGTGGTGTGCTTCTCGCGGGTGATGAACGGTTCGGGGTCGAGCCCCAGTTCGGCGGCCAGCGCGCGCAGGAACAGCGTGGTGCTGTCGAGCCCGATCGGGGCCTGGAAAAACGGCCGCTCGAGCAGCTCGCACAGATTGCGACCGAATTCGCGATAGAGGCAGACATTGGCCTGCGCATCGGCGAGCCGGCGGACATCGGCGAGATGGCTGCCGAGCGGGAAGGCCATGTTGACCTCCGCGCCGATGCCCTCGATCAGCCGGCGGATCTCGGCCAGATCGCTCGCCATGTTGAACATGCCATAGGCGGGGCCGATGATGTTGACCTTCGGCTTTGCACCCTCCTTTACGGGCTTGGCCGCGGGCACTTTCTTGGGGCCGAATTCGGTCCACAGCCAGCTCAGCGCGCGGTCGGCGCATTGCCACTGGTCCTCGTCGATGGTGCGCGGCAGGAAGCGCTTGATATTGGTGCCCTCGGGGGTGACCCCGCCGCCGATCATCTCGGCGATCGAACCGGTGACCACCACTGCGGGCAATTCGGGGTCGAGCGTCTTCCAGGCGCGTTTCATCGCGCCTTCGGTGCCGGTCTTGCCGAGTTCCTCCTCGCCCAGCCCGGTGACGACGATCGGCAATTCGTGCGGCGGCAGGCCGTCGGTGTAATGCAGCACCGAAGTGACCGGCAGGTTCTCGCAGCCGACCGGGCCGTCGATGATGACCTGCAGCCCCTTTATCGCGGTGAAGACATAGACCGCGCCCCAATAGCCGCCTGCGCGATCGTGATCGAAGATCAGCATGGCAGTTCTCGCGACCGATATCCGTTCTTGTCGAGCACAGTCGAGACACGGGGCGCGGCGTATCTCGACTTCGCTCGATACGAACGAGGAAGGGCTGTTTCGTTCACGATCCCACCGCCTCGGCCGCCTTGCGCGCCGCCTCGTTGAGCGCGGCGTATTTCTTCTTGAACAGCGGCCGGTCTTGCGGGGTGTCTTCCCAGATGCCCGTGCGGTGATCGGTGCCGACGCCTTCGAAGAAGGCGCTCATCCGGTCCATCCGCGCTTTGTTAGCCATCGCAGTGTTGACCACTTGCGCCAGGCTGCCAGCGCCCGCGGGGCCCATCAGCGGGCGCGCGGAGATGAGGTTGGTGAAATAGAGCGACGGGATCGCCCGCTGCTTGGCGTGCTGGACCACCGGGGTGGTGCCGATGGCGAGATCGGGGCCGTATTCCTCGACCGCGGCGATATCCTGTTCGAGGCTGGCGCGGTACTGGATCCGTACGCCCCTGGCCTCGAGCCATTCGCGGTCCGGATCGGACCATCGCGTCCGGGGGCAGGCGGTGCCGACATAGGGCACATCCGCCCCGCTTTCGACCAGCAGCCGCGCAACCAGCAGTTCCGAACCCTCGTAGCCCGAGACGGTGATCCGCCCGGTGACCGGATTGGCGGCCAGCGCGCCGCGGATCGCGGCGACGAACCGGTCCTTGGCCGCATCGACCTTGTCGCGCGCGATCCCGCAGGTCTCGCCGATCGCCTCGAGCCAGGCGGCGGTGCCATCCGCGCCAACGGGCGCCGAGCCGATGACCGGACGTCCGGCGTGTTCGAACTCGCGGACGCTAGCGGTGTAGAAGGGATGGATTGCAGCGACGACCGCGCAATCCAGCGCGGAGTAAAGCTCGCGCCATTCCCGCGTGGGGACCACCGGCCCGGCGGCCAGGCCAAGCGGTTCGAGCAGCTGCCCGATACCGACCGGGTCGACGGGGAACATTTCGCCCAGCAGCGTTACCGTGGGCCGGTCGGAGCGGGTTTTGGGCGCGGCGACGGGGCCCGCCTCCACTTCCTTGCGAGCGTAGGCGAGCATGGCGCCTGCCAGCACGTCCTTGGCCTCGGCATGGGTGGGGATGCCGAAACCGGGCACGTCGATACCGATGATCCGGACCCCGTTGATCTCGTCCTTGAGCAGCCGCAGCGGCACCCCGCTGGCGGTGGGAACGCACAGATTGGTGACGATGATGGTGTCGTATTTTTCCGGATCGGCGAGACCCTCGACCGCTTCCTTGATGTCCTCGAACAATTTGCCGGTGACCAGCGTCTCGGAGCTGAAGGGGACATAGCCGACGGTGCGGCGCGCGCCGTAGAAATGCGAGGTGAAGGTCAGCCCGTAGACGCAGCAGGCCGAACCCGAGAGCACGGTGGCGGTGCGCCGCATCCGCAGACCGACCCGCAGCGAGCCGAAGGCGGGGCACATGCTCTGCGGTTGATCGTGCGGGCCTTGCGTTGGCTCGACCGGATAGTCTGCGGCGTAGCGGTTGAGGATCTCGCTGTTGCCTGCGGAACGCGCCGCTTCGCGCATTGTGTTAGCACCCGCATGGCAACCACCGGTGGAACCTGCCGACTCGGGCTCAACCGGCGCGAGGTCGAGCCGGTCGGGTCGGCGATCCGTGGAGGCTGCCAGTTCGTTCATTCCTCAGACCTCGTCATAGACCACCTCGAGCGAGGGCCGGATCTCGTAGGTGCCGCCGCGCATGTCCGCCTGACTCGCGGGGACCAGGTGGACATTGCCGCCGGTCTCTTCGGGCGAGAACAGCCCGAGCAGCCCGTCCTGGTCGAGCGGGTTGGGCTGGAGCGGCGGCGCGCCGTCGATATTAAGCGCGAGCTCCTCGAACAGGCTGCCCCATTCGCTGCCGGGGCGGCCGATGATCTGGTAGTTCGCCGATTTGCGGCGGATATCCTCGTTTGCGGGGATCGCGGTCAGAACCGGGATACCGACCGCATCGGCAAAGGCCTGCGCCTCGCCGGTGCCGTCGTCCTTGTTGATCAGGATTCCCGCGACGCCGACATTGCCGCCCATCTTGCGGAAATATTCGACCGCCTTGCAGACATTGTTGGCGACATAGAGCGACTGCATGTCGTTCGAGCCGACGACGATGACCTTCTGGCACATGTCGCGCGCGATCGGCAGGCCGAAGCCGCCGCAGACCACGTCGCCGAGGAAATCGAGCAGGACGTAATCGAAGCCCCAGTCGTGGAAGCCCAGCTTCTCGAGCAGTTCGAACCCGTGGATGATGCCGCGTCCGCCGCAGCCGCGACCCACTTCGGGGCCGCCCAGCTCCATCGCGAACACCCCGTCGCGCTGGAAGCAGACATCCTCGATGCGGACTTCCTCGCCAGCGAGCTTCTTGGCCGAGGAGGTTTCGATGATGGTCGGGCAGCTCTTGCCGCCGAACAGCAGGCTGGTGGTGTCGCTCTTGGGATCGCAGCCGATCAGCAGCACGCGCTTGCCCTGCTGCGCCATCATGTAGGAGAGGTTGGATAGCGCGAAGCTCTTGCCCGAACCGCCCTTGCCGTAGATCGCGATGATCTGAGTTTCCTTGGTCACCTCGCCGGTGTGGACCGGATCGGGCTCGATCCCCGCCTCCTCGCGCAGCGCCATGTCTTGATCGAACATCGTCATGCGCATTCGCTCCAGTCGAGAACCATTTTCAGGCATTCGGGATCGGTCAGCGCGGTGGGGTAGGCCTTCCTGGCTTCCTCCGCGGGGCGGACGTGCGAGATCAGCCCGCCCAGATCGAGCGCGCCCGATGCGATCAAGGCGCCGGTCGCGGCGAGATCTTCGGGCTGCCATTCCGCGGCGACGCGCAGCCGGGCTTCGGCCTGGAAGGCGGGGGCGAAAGCGAGATCGAGCCGGTTGGCGTAGAACCCTGCGAGCACGATCTCGCCGCCCCTGACGAGCTTGCCGATCAGCGTGTCGAGCCCGTCGGCAAAGCCGCTGACGTCGTAGATCGCGCGATAGTCGCCCCGGGTGTCGTCCTTGGGGGCGATCACCTCATAGCCTTGTGCGCCGGTGCGGCGGCAGGCCTGATTGTCCCACACCGTCGGGACGGGCGCGCCCATGGCGATGGTCAGCCGTGCGAGCAGCCGACCGAGCACGCCGTGACCGACGATCAGATCGGGCGGGTCGCCTCCGGCCAGCGCATGGCGCGCGGTGGCGGCGAGCGCGAACAGCACCCCGTCGACACCCAGCGTTTCGGAAATGGGGAAGGCGCGGGCGGAGGGGACCACCAGCCGCTGCGCGGTGCCGCCGAACAGACCGCGGGCCTCGGTGTAGCAATTGGCGCCCGGCACGAAGACCCAGTCGCCGATGCGGCCGGTGACATCCGCCCCGGCATCGACCACCCGGCCGACCGATTCGTAGCCTGGCACCAGCGGGTAGCCCATTCCAGGGAAACGTGGCATCTCGCCGGTCCACAGCAGCTTCTCGGTGCCGCTGCTGATCCCGCTCCAATGGGTTTCGATGACGACGTCGGATGGGCCGGGATCGGTCAGGGCCAGCGTCCGCAGCGCCAACCGCCGCGGTGCGTCCACAATTAGAGCCAGTGCATCCATCCCTCAGGCCCATCCCTTCTATGGTCGGTTAACCTGGCACCGGAGCAAGGATTGCTTCGCTGCAATGTCACCTTAGACGAACAGCATTGACTGTCAATCTAGATGGACATCACAATGTGTCAGGCTGTTGCGACAATCAGGGAAGTTATCACCGGGAGATCGGTGGCGACCCGGCGCCAGTCGCGGAAACCCGCCCGGTTCAGCATGGCGCCGATCTCGTCCGCGCGACGCGGACGGCCCGAGCGCATAGCCCAAAGATAGAGCCCGAAATAAGCGTCCCCCATCTTCCGTGCACCACGAGTCCCGGCCATCGGTTCGGCGATCAACAGCGTGGCGCCGTGCTCCAGCGACTCGTGGATGGCGGATAGCAGGTCCGCTGCCGGTGCATCGTCGTGGTCGTGCAGGATCCTGACCAGCGATATGCAGTCGTAACCGGTTGGGATCGGATCGCGGAAGAAGTCGCCGGGATGCAGCGTGGGGGCTTGCCGACTTACAGGCGTAGACTCGCCAGCATGATGGCGTAGCACGTCGGGCAGGTCGAAAATGCCCGTATTCAGAGCCGGATAAGCCGCGGCTACCGCCGTCGCAAAGACGCCGTAGCCCCCGCCGACATCGAGCAGCGAGCGGTGCCGGTCGAAGCGATAGGCGGCCAGAACCTGCTCCACGACCATGGCCTGCGAGCTCGCCATCAATTCGCTGTAGGCCCTTGTGTTGCAATCGTCCCGGGCCGCCGGATCTGGCTCCCCGGCATAAGTCCAGAAGTCCGAAAGCGCGGTCGGCGAAGACCGTTCGCGCCGCAGCAGTGCCAGCGGATCGGCAAGGTCGGCATAGAGCAGGCGGTGATGGCGGATCATCGCCAGAACCCCGGCATTCCCGCGCAATGCCGCGCCCTGTTGTCCGAGCATCCACACCCCCGGTTCGACCTCCTGCGCCAGATCGATCGCCGCCGAGGCGCGCAGCAGCAGCGCGGCGGCCTCTTCGCTAAGCCCGCAGCGCTTGCCAGCATCCGCCAGGCTCACCGGCCCCGCTGCCAGCAGTTCGATCACCCCGCTCTCGACCGCCGCCGAAAGCGTCTGGCTGTAGGTGAAACCGGCAACCAGATCGAACAGCCCGCCCGCGCGCCGCTGCGCGATTGTGCGGGTCAGCGGATTGGCCGCCGCCCAGCGCTGGAATCGCGAATTGCCGATCACCCCGTTTCGCCAGCCGATCCAGCGGCGCTTCCACCCGGCAAGCATGGAACCCGGTGGTGGGGGTTGGTCGGGTTGCATTGTCAAAAACATTGGACAGATGCTTTGTAAACGTCAATTCTAATCGGCGAGGAGGCGGCGTTGGCATCACGCGTGGTGATCATCGGAGCGGGAATGGGCGGGCTGGCCTGCGCGGTCCGCCTCGCCGCGAGCGGACACGATATCACCGTGATCGAAAAGGAAAGCCATGTCGGGGGCAAGGCGCGGCGGGTCGCGGTCGATGGCACGCCGATCGACGCGGGCCCGACGGTCTTCACCCTGCGCGACGTGTTCGACGAGGTGTTCGAACTCGCCGGTCGTTCGCTCGACGATTGTGTCTCGGTGCGCCCGGCCCACGTTCTCGCCCGCCACGCCTGGGACGCCACTGGCCATCTCGATCTCTACGCCGATCCTGCACGCAGCGAGGACGCTATCGGCGATTTCGCCGGGGCCGATGCGGCGCGCGGCTATCGCAGCTTCCGCACCGAGGCCGCGCGGATCTACGGCATTCTCGAGCACAGCATGCTGCGCGCCGACAAGGTCTCGTGGCCGCTCCCGCTGATGCGCCGCATCGGCCTCGCACGCATCGGCGATCTGCTGGCGATCCGCCCCTGTGAGAGCCTGTGGAAGGTGCTGGGCGAACACTTCGCCGACCCGCGGCTGCGCCAGCTGTTCGGGCGCTATTCGACCTATTGCGGGTCATCGCCCTTCGACACCCCCGCCACGCTGATGCTGATCGCGCATGTCGAGGCGCAGGGGGTCTGGCTGATCGACGGCGGGATGAGCGCGCTGGCCGAAGCCCTGCGGGGGGTGGCCGAGGAACACGGCGCGCGCTTCCGCACCGGCACAGCGGTCGAGGGTGTCGAATTCCACAATGGCAGGGCGTGCGGAGTGTCGGTCGAATCCGGCGAATTCATCGCCGCCGATGCGGTCGTGGTCAATGCCGATCCCTCCGCGTTGGCAAGCGGCGCGCTGGGCCGCAACGCCGCCCGCGCGGTTGCACCGATCAAGCCGGGCAAACGCTCGCTTTCGGCCATGGTCTGGCTCGCCCATGCGCGCAGCGATGGATTTCCGCTGTCGCGACACAACGTCTTCTTCTCGCCCGATTATGTGCGCGAGTTCGCCGACATTTCGCGCGGCGCAGTGCCGGGCGATCCCAGCGTCTATGTCTGCGCGCTCGATCGCGGGGCGGGCTCCGGCGCCGCGCTGACCGGCCGGGAGCGGTTCCAGATCATCGTCAACGCGCCGGCCAATGGCGACACATTCGATTTCACTGCACAGGAGGAAGAGCGATGCACTCGGGCCATGAGGCGAACCCTGGAGCGCTGCAGTTTGCAGCTGGAGGACCCGCTGCCGCACCGGCTGCTGACGCCGAACGACTTCGAGAGATTTTCGCCCTCGACGGGGGGAGCGATCTATGGACGGGCCTCGCACGGCTGGGCGGCGTCCTTCCTCCGGCAGGGCGCGCGGACGCGGATCCCTGGGCTCTATTGCGCGGGTGGAAGCACCCACCCGGGAGCCGGGGTGCCGATGGCCGCCTTGTCCGGGCGCCTCGCAGCGCAACAGGTGGCGCAGGACCTCGCTTCGATGCGCCGGTTCCACCTGGTGGCTACGCCTGGTGGTATGTCGATGCGCTCAGCGAAGACGGGCGGCACGGTCTGACGATCATCGCCTTTCTGGGCAGCGTGTTTTCACCCTACTACAAGAAGAGCGGGCGCAGCGCCCCGACCGACCACAGCGCGCTCAACGTTGCGCTCTACGGCCCGGGCGCGCGCTGGACCATGACCGAACGCGGGCAGGATGCGGTGGTGCAGGAGGCCGCAACGCTTGCGATCGGGCCGAGCTCGCTGCGCTGGACCGGCGAGGCGCTGGAGATCGATATCGTCGAACGCGACAAGCGGCTCGGCATCCCGTGGCAACGCGCAGTGCGGGGGAAAATCCGGGTCATCCCCGAGGCGCTCAACGCGACCGCCTTCGCGCTCGATCCGGCGGGGCGGCACAGCTGGCACTGCCTTGCGCCGCGCGCGCGGATCGAGGTGGAGATGGACAAGCCGGCCTTGCGCTGGAGCGGCAGCGCCTATCTCGATTCAAACAGCGGAAGCGAGTCGCTCGAGGAGGGATTCCGCGTCTGGCACTGGTCGCGCGCGCACACCCGCTGCGGTTCGGTGGTCAGCTACGAGGGAATCCGCCGAGACGGTTCGCCTTTCGCCAGCGCGCTGCGCTTCGCTGCCGATGGCACACCGCACAAGGCCGAACTGCCCCCGGTTGCGCCGCTTGCCAACACAGTGTGGCAGATGGAACGCCAGACGCGTGCCGATGGCGGCTATGCGCGGGTGCTCAAGACCTGGGAGGATGCGCCCTTTTACGCGCGTTCCACACTGGCATCGCGGCTCTATGGCGAACCGGTGACCGCGGTGCAGGAAAGCCTCGACCTCGACCGCTTCTCCTCACCGATCGTCCAGTTCATGCTCCCCTACCGGATGCCCCGGCGAGTCTGACTCGGGGGTTCCCTCCTCGCGCTCCTTCGCCGCCTTGTCGCGGGCGATTTCGCGACTGACCGACCATAGCTGGTAGAACCCGAAACCCAGCGCCACCGTCGCGGTGAAAAGGATTTCGATCCAGCCGAAGTTTTGCGCCATCCGCTCCATGCTCAGGCTCCTTCGCCCGGCACTATAGCATGGCGCGCGGCAAACCGCCGGATCAGCGCGGCGGCGTCCGCGCTGCGCTCCTCATGCGCCAGATGGCCGAGCCCTGCGAGCACCTCCAGTTCGCATCGCGGCAAAGCGGCGCAGGCCTGCCTGGCCGAGGAAAGCGGGACCGCCCGGTCCCGGTCGCCATGCGCCAGCAGGACAGGCACGTCGATTGCGGGCAGCGTGGCCTCGAGCGCGGCCAGATCCCAGTTCGCCATCATCGCCAGCGCGCCCCGGCAGTGCTCGCTATTGCCCAACAGCATCTCGTAGCAGCGCATGCCCCCGGCATCGATCCGTGACGCGGTGGCGCGCTCGATGAAGCGGCCGGTCTCCCCGGAACCGCGCGCTATGCGGGCGAAGATCGACGGGACCAGCGGATTGACGAACAGCAGCTTCGCCAAGGCCGGGAAAAGCCGCGCGGCGAGGCCGGGGAAGGGCATCAGGGCCGGGCTCATCCCGACGACGGGCACGCGCATTCCGTCCTGCACCAGCTGGAGCGCGATGGCCGCACCCGCGGAATGGCCGACCAGCAGCGCCGGCTCGAGGGCGAGGCTTTGCAGCAGGCGGGCAATTGCTGCGGAGACGCGGGGGAGTGTCGGGCCGCCAGCGATACGCCCGCTGGTGAAGGCGTGGCCGGGCAGGTCGGGTGCGACGATCGTGAAATGCTCGGCGAGCAGCAGGAGCATTCCCCGCCAGCTGTGGCTCGATCCACCGGTGCCGTGGAGCATCAGCAGCACCGGTCCGCTGCCCGCCTGCTGGACATGCCAGCGCAGCCCGCCCGCCTCGACGAAGCGGCTGGTCTCGCGATGCGGCCACTCGCGGCCCTCGAAATCCCAGCGCAAGGGTGCGCTCATGACATCTGCCGGCTTGGTCTGGCCGCTTCGACCGCGCGCTGAAGCCCGGCGGCATCCGCCAGCGGCAGCGGCAGGTAGCGGGCCCGCATCGCCCGCGCGAGCGCTTCGGCCTCGGGCCGTGGTCGCGGCGCAATATCGACCACCAGCGCAGCGTTGCCATCGGCTGCGACACCACTGGCGGCGGCGGTGGCATCGTCACGAGCCCGGGTGCGGCCGGGAGTGCCATCGGCGGCGATATTGGCGCTGCCATCGGTCAGGAAAACGAGGAAAGGGGTGGCCCCGCGCGAAGCGATGCTGGCGGCCAGCCGTCGTGCCGCGACGATGCCCGCCGCCAGCGGCGTCCCGCCACCGCCGGGTAGCTGGGCGAGCGCTCGCCGCGCGCGGGTCAGCGAGCGGGTCGGGGGCAGCAGCAGCTCCGCACCGGCCCCGCGAAAGGCGATCAGCGCCACCTCGCTGCGGGTCACATAGGCTTGCGCCAGCATCAGCTCGACCGCGCCCTTGGCTTCGCCCAGCCTCGCCATCGCCGCAGACCCCGAGGCATCGACGCAGAAGATCGTCACCGCCAGCGCACGTTCCTCGAAGCGGCGGATGTGCAGATCGAATTTGCGGATAATGAGCGCGCGCGAATCGCTATCGCCACGCTCCCGGCGGCGCAGCGGCTGCCACGGTACGGCGGCGCGCAGCGTGTCGATGAGCGCCAGCCGGGCGCCGCCGCCGGGCATTCCCGGGCGGGCGCCGAGCGGGCGCCCGCGCAGCTTCGATTTGGCGCGCTGGCCGCCGCCGCTGCCATGGCCCTTGCGCTGCATGGCACCCTGCGCCAGCCGCGCCAGCAGATCGGGCGGGATCGCTGCCAGCGCCGCTTCGAGCACGCTGTCCTCGGGCGGGGTGGCATCGCCCGCATCATCGACGCCGGCATCGCTATCGCTGGCGGGTTCCTGGTCTGGCGGTGGCGTCTCGTCGTCTGGTTCGGTCCCCTCTTCCTGGTCGTTCTGCGGCACCCGGGTGGCGCGCGGGGCAAGCACGAGCCGCGCGGCCAATTGCAGATCGGCCTCCGAGAGTTCGCGGCGCCCTTCGAGCGCGGCATGCGCCCGCGCGGCCGCCAACGCTAACAGCAGCGCCCGCACCGAATCCACGCCCAGCGCCATCGCTGTCCCCGCGAGCGCCGTCAGCGCCGCGCTATCGCCGGGCTCCACCGCCTCGATTGGAAGCGCCTCCCGATGGTCCGATTCTTCGATTTCCAGCGTCCGGATCGGCGAGAGATCGATCCGGAAGGCAACGCGTTCGGCCAGAGCGACGGGCGGGGCTTCCTCGGCAGTCACGCCATCGTCGAACAGCAGGAGCCCGAAGCTGGTCCCGCTGCTGGCATCCATCGCCTGCGCCAGCCGTCCCGCGAGATCCGGGCGCAACCGCTCGGCCATCGGCACCAATACGACCCCACCGGCCACCTCTTCGAGCAGGCCGGTCTGGCGCACGCTGCGGCCCAGTGCGAGGCTCGCCGCCATGTCGATCCCGCCCAGCAGGCGCTCGTCGTCGATATGCGCGGGCAAGCGTCGGAGGGGGGCCTCGCTCGGCAACAGCGCCTGCAGGCGTTCGACCAGCAAGCCGCGCGCCGGGCCAGCGGCGCGCAGACACAACCCGCCCAACTGGCGCGGCGCGATTGCGAACAGCCGGAGCGCGAGCAGCGCGTCGGCGAGCGGGTTGCCGAGCGGGTTGCCGAGTGTGCGGGCACCGGTATCCTGCACGGACCCGGCGGCGTTCATCCGAACAGTTCGCCGATGGCGCGCTCGATCCGCACCGTGGATCCGGTTTCGTCGAGCACATCGCGGCGCAGGCGATGGCGCAGCGCCATCGGCGCGATTGCCAGCAGATGGTCGCGCCGCACCGCATCGGCGCCGTTGAGTGCCGCTAGCCCGCGGGCGGCGCGCATCAGCGTCAGTTCGCCGCGCAACCCGTCGGCGCCGACCGCGCGGCACAGCTCGGCCATATCGGTCATGACCGCATCGGGTACCGTCAGGCTGGCGAGCTTCTTCTGGCCGCGCGCGATTCGGCGCAGCACCTTGCCATCTTCCGCCTCCCAATCAGCGGCGAAGGCGGCGGAATCGGCATCCCTTGCGGCGCAGCGACGCATGATCTCGACCCGCTGTTCGATTTCGTCGGGGGTGCGGACCTCGACCGAAAGGCCGAAGCGATCGAGCAGTTGCGGGCGCAATTCGCCTTCCTCGGGATTGCCGCTGCCGATCAGCACGAATTGCGCACGGTGGCGGACCGAGAGGCCCTCGCGCTCGACGAGGTTTTCGCCCGAGGCGGCGACATCGAGCAACAGGTCAACGAGGTGATCCTCGAGCAGGTTGATCTCGTCGATATAGAGAAAGCCGCGATGGGCCCTGGCCAACAGCCCGGGTTCGAACGCCTTTTCGCCCGAGCGCAGCGCGCGTTCCAGATCGAGCGCGCCGATCACCCGGTCCTCGGTCGCGCCCAGCGGCATGTCGACGAAGGGCACCGCCGCCTTGCGGCTGCGCTTGGACGTGCAGGGGTCGGGGCAGGTGCCAAGCTCCTCGGGCCGGCAGTGGAAGCGGCAGCCTTCGACCATCATGATCGGCGGGAGCAGCGCGGCGAGCGCGCGCGCGGCGGTGGATTTGCCCGTTCCGCGGTCGCCGAACACCATCACCCCCCCGATGGCGGGATTGACCGCGGCGACCAGCAGCGCCAGTTTCATCTCGTCCTGGGCGACTATCGCCGAAAAGGGAAATCTGGCCATGTGTCAGGCAGTGTGGACAAGGTAGCGCGTCAGGACAAGAGCGAAATCGCGGCTATTGCCTGCTGCTCGCAAGCGCTCGCCGTTTGAGCAGCCGCATGATCAGCCAGACCCCGAGGACAACGGGGATCACGAGCCAGCCGACGATTTCGTCGATCGACAGCGCCAGCCGTTCGGGCGGGATGCCTTCGAAAAAGAACCGCACGAGCCCGAGCAGGTAATAGCTCAGCGCCACTACCGAGAGCCCCTCGACCAATTGCTGCAACCGCACCTGCATCGCGATGCTGCGCTCCATCGAATGGAGCAGCGCGGCATTCTGGTTCTCGATCCGCGTGTCGATCCGCGCGCGCAGCAGCGAGGAGAGCTGTTCGGCGCGCACCGCCAGCTCGCGCACTCGTTCGGTGGTTGCGGTGCAGGTGTTCATCGCCGGGCGAAACCGCCGCTGGGTGAAATCGTCGAGCGAGGCGAAACCGGGGACCGGTTCGGCCTTGAGCTGCAGCAGCCGCGCCTCGACGAGTTGCGCGTAGGCCTTGGTCGCATCCATGCGAAAGCCGATTGCGGTCGTAATGCCGGCAAGATCGAGCGACAGGTCGGAGAGCGCTTCCAGCAACACGTCGTCGCGTTCGTCGCTGTTGGCGACCCGGTCGGCCAGATCGCGCAGCCGCCGCTCGGCTTCGTCGAGCTTGGGCCAGCATTCGCGTGCCACCGGCAAGCCCAGCAGCGCCCGGTTGCGGTAATTGCCGAGCTCCTGCAGCCGCTGCACTGCGCGGGTCAGGTCGCCGGTATCCGCGCCATTGGCTGCGACCACCAGCCGTCCGAAGCCATCCTCGCGGAGGCGGAAGTCGGACCAGATCCGGATCGCTCCGTCGATCCTACCCGAAACCAACTCGTCGCTCTGCAGCTCCATCCGCTCTAGCAGCCGCTTGGCGTCGGCATCGTTGTGGGCAATCCAGATCCGCGTCGAACGCACGATCTTGCCGGGCAACTCGCGCGCCCATTCAAGCGCCGCTCGCAGCTCGGCATCCGTATCCGGGGTCAGGAACGTTTCGGCTGTCGCGCCCGGAACCAGCAGGGTCAGGCTGCTGCCCTCGCTGTGTTGTTCCCAAGAAAAGCGGATTGTAGCGGTCAGGCTGCCCGAACGATGCGAGGGGTTCTCGACCGGGTGGATTTCGGCGGCGTGTGCCTCGATTGCTTCCAGCTCGGTAGTCGCTGCGGCATCGTCGACCATCAGCACCCACTGGACGATCAGGCAGGGCACCGGAATCGCGGGCCAGCGCCGCAGATGCATCTCCGCAACGGCCTTTTTTCTCAGTTCATGGTCGTCCATTCGCAGCCTCGTTCCCGATCGCGTTGCGGACCCTAAGGGCAGTGACGCGGACGCCGCCCCCATGGCAGGTTTTATGACCCGATTGCGCCGCGCGCACAATGCAGCGTTGCAGCGACGCAGCGCGGGCGACGATTGTGCCACCAATGCAGATGCGAACCAATTGCAATTCGAACATTGCGAATTGTTCGCAAACTTGCGTCGGGGCGGGTCAGCGGCTATCGCGCGGATCGAAAACGGCGCTGGATCCGGCGAGATCGACAGCGCCTGCAAATCGAGGAGTTGCGTTGTGCGTTTGAAGAACATGATGATCGCCCTGGCAGGACTGGCCACGCTCGGCGGGTGTTCGAGCGGCGATGAGGCCGGTGATGCCGGGGTCGTCAACCTCTACTCGGCGCGGCATTACGACAGCGACCAGGCGCTCTACGATCGCTTCACCGAGGAAACCGGGATTGCGATCAATGTGATGGAAGGTCGGCCTGACGAGCTGGTGGCGCGGATGACCAGCGAGGGCGAAAACAGTCCGGCCGATCTGTTCATCGCCGCCGATGCCGGCGCGCTGTGGCGCGCCCAGCAGGCGGGGCTGTTCCAGCCGGTGGCTTCCGACACTCTCGACCAGCGCATCCCGGCCAATCTGCGCGAGCCGGGCGGCAATTGGTATGGTTTCATGCGTCGTGCGCGCGTGGTCGCCTACGACCCGGCGCGCGTGCAGCCCGAAGAGATCGACGATTACGCCAAGCTCGCGACGCCGCGCTTTCGCGGGCGGATCTGCGTCCGGTCGTCGGACAGCGTCTACAACCTCTCGCTGGTCGGGGCGCTGATCGAGGCCTGGGGCGAGGAACGCGCCGAGCAATGGGTGCGCGGCGTGGTTGCCAACATGGCGCGCCAGCCCGAGGGTGGCGACCGCGACCAGATCCGCGCGGTCGGCGCGGGCGTGTGCGAAGTCGCGCTGACCAACAGCTATTACTACATCCGCATGGCGAGCGGCGACGATGCCGCCGATCGGGCGGTGACGGACAAGGTTGCGCTCGGCTTCCCGAGCCTCGACGGACAGGGCGCGCATGTGAACATCTCGGGCGGCGGCGTGGCCCGCAACGCGCCCAATCGCGACAACGCCTTGCGGCTGCTTGAATTCTTCGCCTCGGCAGATTCGCAGCGGCACATCTCGGCCAACAATAACGAGTACCCGGCTTCGCCCGATGTCCCGGCGCCGGCTCCGGTCGATGCCTATGCCGATTTCACCGCGCATCCGATGAGCGTGGCAGCCTTCGCAGCGCGGCAACCGCAGGCGCAGTCGCTGATGAGCGCGGCGGGCTGGCGCTGACGACAGCCGCCGTCCCGCGCGCCCGGCATTTGTCTCTGCCCTCGCCGCTGGCGGTGGTAGCGGCGCTGGCGGGGCTGATCGTCCTGCTGCCGCTGGCGGGGGTGCTGCTGGCTGCGCTGGGCACCGACAGCGCCGATATCGCCGGGCGCGACATCGCCCGCTACGCGCTGACATCGGCCTGGCTGGCGCTGCTGGTCGGGGTATTCATCGCCGTCTCGGGCACCGTCGCAGCCTGGCTGGTGGCGATGCACCGCTTCCCCGGTCGCGGGGTGTTCGCCTGGGCACTGGCACTGCCGCTGGCGGTACCCGCTTTTGCGCTGGCCTACAGCTATGCCGATCTGTTCGATGTCGCAGGGCCGTTGCGGATGGGCTTGCGCCTCTATCTCGGCTTCGATCTGCCGTTCTCGATGCGCAGCACCGGCGGTGCGGTCTTCATCCTCTCGGCGGCGTTCTACCCTTACGTCTATCTCGCGATGCGCGCCGCGTTCCTCAACCAGTCGGTCAACGTGCTCGAGGCCGCAGCGATGCTGGGCTGCAACGGGCGCCAGGCGTTGTGGCGCGTGGCCCTGCCGATGGCGCGCCCCGCGCTGGCGGCGGGGGTCGCGCTGGGAATGATGGAGGTTCTGGCCGATTACGGTGCGGTGCAATTCCTCAGCGTTCAGACGCTGACCACCGGCATCGTCCGCGCCTGGTCGGTCTATGGCTCGACCGCCAGCGCCGCGCGCTTCGCGCTCCCGCTGCTCGCCGCCGCTGCGCTGCTGCTGTGGCTAGAACGCTCGGGGCGCAAGGGCCGTACGCACGAGACCGGGCGCGGTCGCTGGCGCCAGTTCGAACCGCAGCCGATGTCCAAGCTCGGCGGCTGGCTGGCGAGCGCCTATTGCCTGGTGCTGCTCACTGCCGGATTGCTGCTGCCGGTCGGCTGGCTGATCTGGAACCTCGGCGCGAGCGCCCCCGACTGGGGTCGACTGGCGGGAGCGATGCAGAACAGCCTGGGACTGGCGCTCGCGGGGGCGGTACTCACCGTCCTGCTCGCGACCATGCTGGCGCTGGGGACGCGGCGGCTGCCGCTTGCCGGCAGGATCGCGAGCCTTGGCTACGCCACGCCCGGGGCAGTTATGGCGATCGGCCTGCTCGCACCCGCCGGGGTGATCTGGTCGCTCAACCCGGGTTCGGGTGCGGCCATAGCGATCGTCCTGCTGCTGCTCGCCTATGCCGCCCGGTTGATGGCCGCCGCGCTGGAACCGATCGACGCCGGGCTTGCCCGGGTCACCCCCTCGATGATCCATGCCGCCCGCACTATGGGGCGCACCGAAAGCTCGGCGGCGCTGGCGGTGGACCTGCCGGTGGCGCGTGGCGCCATGCTGACCGCGGGGCTGATCGTCTTCGTCGACATCCTCAAGGAACTGCCTGCCACGCTGATCCTGCGGCCGTTCAATTTCGACACGCTGGCGGTGATCGCCAACAATTACGCCATCGACGAGCGGCTCAATCAGGCCGGGCCGCCCTCGCTGCTCATCCTGGTGCTGTCGCTGCCCACAGTGATCTGGCTGACACATCGAATTGCGCTGGCGCGCCCCGGCTCCTAGACACCCGTCCCGTGGACACCGACCCGATCCTGACCCTGCGCGGCGTGACGCGCCGCTATGGCCAGCGCGCAATCGTGAGCGAGGCGGGGTTCGCGCTGCACAAGGGGCGGATCGCTTGCCTGCTGGGCCCCTCGGGCTGCGGCAAGAGCACCATCCTGCGGCTGATCGCCGGCCTCGAGCCGGTCGATGCGGGCCAGATTGCCATCCACGCGGACACCGTTTCCGCTCCGGGCCTCACGATTGCGCCCGAGGAACGCGGCGTGGGACTGGTGTTCCAGGACAACGCGCTGTTTCCGCATCTCGACGTCAGCGACAATGTCGGTTTCGGGGTGCGCCACCTCAAGCCTGCCGCCCGCAGCGCGCTGGTGCGCGAACTGCTTGTCCGCTTCCAGATCGACCATCTGGCAAAGGCCTGGCCGCACACCCTTTCGGGCGGTGAACAGCAACGGGTCGCGATCGCGCGGGCGCTGGCGCGCGAACCGGTGCTGCTGTTGCTCGACGAGCCTTTCTCCGGCCTCGACGGCCATTTGCGCAGCCAGATCAGGAATTCGCTGATCGAGGACTTGCGCGATGTCGGCGCGACCGTGCTGGTGGTCACCCACGATCCCCAAGAAGCGATGACCATCGCCGACGACCTGATCCTGATGGCAGATGGCCAGATCCTCCAGACCGGAAGCCCGGAAGAGTGCTACGACGATCCCGTGTCCTCGGTCGCCGCGAGATTGCTGGGGGAGGCCATCATGCTCCCCGTCAGCGTAGCGGACCAGATAGCTGACACCCCGTTCGGCCCCGCGCTGGCGCGGGGAGTCGCCGACGGCGCTGCCACCGTGATGATCCGTCCGGGCGATGTGCGCGTGGCGTCGCAGGGCGCGCCCGCAATCGTGCTGTCGGCGCGCCGGTTTGGGAGCGAAACATTGGCCATGGTCGCCTGCGCCGATACCGAGTTCCGGATCCGGACCGCCGCCAAAGGGCTGTCGGCAGGAACTGCCATTCACCTTGAGGCCGATCCT
The DNA here is from genome assembly GCF_001678665.1 of Erythrobacter sp. QSSC1-22B. Classification (GTDB taxonomy): domain Bacteria; phylum Pseudomonadota; class Alphaproteobacteria; order Sphingomonadales; family Sphingomonadaceae; genus Qipengyuania. The sequence goes on along the minus strand of NZ_LZRP01000001.1, from coordinate 509,171 downwards.
GCAGCTTTGCGCATCCTGTGAAGCCACGAGACGCGGATCGCCATCGCCGCCTCGCGAGCGCGAGGTCAGCTAGGCCCTAGCCCACCCAGTCGAGCCCCATTTCCTCGTAGATTTCCTTGTCCTCGGCCCAGTTCTCGGTGGCCTTGACGTGCAGGAACAGGTGCACCTTCTGGCCGAGCAACTCGCTCAGCTCCTGCCGCGCGGCGGCGCCGATCGACTTGATCATGCTGCCACCCTTGCCAAGCACGATCATGCGCTGGTTGTCGCGCGCGACCACGATCTGCTGGTGGATCTCGAGGCTGCCGTCCTTGCGCTGGATGTACTTCTCGGGGCGCACCGCGCTGTCGTAGGGTAACTCCTCGTGGAGCTGCTTGTAGAGCTGTTCGCGGGTGATCTCGGTGGCAAGCAGCCGTTCGGAGGCGTCGCTGACCTGATCCTCGGGGTACATCCACTCGCGTTCGGGCATCAGCGCGGCGAGCACATCCTTGAGTTCGGCCACACCGTCGCCGGTGAGCGCGGAGATGAAATAGATCTCGGCGAAATCGCCCAGCTCACCCAGTTCCTGCGCCAGCGCCAGCAGCGGTTCCTTTTTCGCGCGGTCGACCTTGTTGAGGACCAGGAACTTGCGCTCGGGGCAGCCCTTGAGCTGTTCGAGCATCGGCAACAGCTCGTGGCGGCGCTGCTTGAGCGGATCGACCATCAGCAACACCGCATCGGCGGCCTCGGCGCCTTCCCAGGCGGCGCTGACCATCGCGCGGTCGAGCCGGCGCTTGGGCGCGAAGATGCCCGGCGTGTCGACCAGCACCATCTGGGTGGCAAAGCCGTCGTGCTCGTGCAGCGCGATCCCGAGCATCCGCGCGCGGGTGGTCTGCGCCTTGGCGCTGGTGATCGCTACCTTCTGGCCGACCAGCTGATTGACCAGCGTCGACTTGCCCGCATTGGGCGCGCCCAGCACCGCGACCACGCCGCAGCGGGTGGGGAGGGCGGGGCCGGTGTCGGCGGAACTCGTCTCTGCTTCGTTCGTCGCTTCGTCGGTCATGCCGGGGTACTCATCCGTATTTCTCCATGAACAGTCTGGCGGCCTCGCGCTCGGCCTCGGACTTGCTGCCCGCGGTCGCTTCGGCCTCGCCGACCTTGAATATGCTCACCTTGACGGTGAATTGCGCGGCGTGGTCGGGACCGCTGCGGTCGGTGACCTCGTATTGCGGCGGGCGGCGCTGGTTGCCCGCGGCCCATTCCTGCAGCGCGCTCTTGGGATGCTTGCGCTGGCCGGCGCCGCTGTCGAGCGCGGTGCGCCACAGCTCCTGCACCAGATCGCGTGCCAAAGCGAAGCCGTTCTCGATAAATTGCGCGCCGAGCAGCGATTCCATCACATCGCCGAGAATGTTTTCGCTGTCGCGCCCGCCATCGGCGCTGGCCTGTTTGGAGATGCGGATATGCTCGGCGAGTCCCAGTTCGCGCGCGACCGTGGCGCACATCTCGCGGCTGACCAGTGCGTTGAGCCGCTGCGACAATCGGCCCTCGGGCGCCTCGCTCTGGCGGTATAGCCAGTCGGCCACCGCGAGCCCGAGTACCCGGTCGCCGAGGAATTCCAGCCGCTCGTAATCCTTGGTCTCGCCCAGGCTGCCATGCGTCAGCGCGGCGTGCCACAGCGCCTCGTCGCCCACCGCGAAGCCGGTCTGTTCGAGCCAGAGCCGCGCTTCGGGATCGAGCGCTCCGGCACTCACAAGCCTTCCCCGATCCGGTCCCAGCGCGCCGCGGTGAACCAGGTCCAGGGCTTGATCCATTCGGCGCTGCCATCGGTCGACCACAGCACCATGCTCGCACGGCCCACCAGCCGGTCGGTCGGGACCAGCCCGACCCCGCCCTGCGGCTGCGCATCGAAACGGCTGTCCTGTGAATTGTCGCGATTGTCGCCCATCACGAACAGGCGATCGCGGGGCACGAGCACCGGGCCGAAATCGTCCTGCGGGGTGGCTCCGAAATCGAGCACCGTATAGCTGCGCCCCGAGGGCAGCGTTTCGCGCGCCATGCGATAGCGGCAGGCGGTCCCGCGCGGGGTCTCGATCTCGAACCCGCCGCGCACGCACTGGGTGTTGGCCGACAACGGCAGATCGAATTCGCGCACCACCTGCTGCTCGACCGGCTGGCCGTTGAGGACCACGCGCCCGCCGCGCATCTCCACCGTGTCGCCCGGCAGGCCGATTACCCGCTTGATATAGTCGGTGCCGTCGATCGGATGCTTGAAGATCGCGACATCGCCGCGCCCGGGCAGGTCCTCGAGCACCCGGCCCGGGACCAGCGGTGCCTGGAACGGCATCGAGAGGTTGGAATAGCCATAGGGCCATTTGGCCGCGACCAGATAATCGCCCTTCCACAGCGCGGGCAGCATGCTCTCGCTGGGGATGGTAAAGGGCGCGAACAGGAAGGTGCGGAACACCAGCACCACCAGCACCACCTTGAGGACGAATTTGGTGAAGCTCCACCAGTCCTCGCCCTCTTCGGCTTCGGATGCGGTTTCCACTTCCGATGCGGGCACGGACCGCCCGTCCTGCGGCCGCTGTGGGGCGGTGGTCGCGCCGATAGGGGGTTTGCCATTCATGGGGCGTTTCCCTAGGCGCGCAGGGCCGGCCATAAAAGGACTTTTGCGCATGACTTCGCCTTCCGATCTGTGGACCCGCCTCGAAGCCCTGCCACGCCCGACCTTGCGCGAATTGTTCAGCGCCACCCGCGATGGCGGCGAAGGCTCCGACGAACCCGGCGATGCGGCGCGCGTCGCCATGCTCTCGGGCCGGATCGAGCTGGGGAGCGAAACCGAGGGCGAAAGCGCGATTCTCGATGCCGGGGGAATCTTCTTCGACTGGTCGAAGACCCATCTCGACCGTGCGGTGCTCGCCGCCTTCGAGGAACTCGCCGAGGCGATGGATTTCGCCGGCATGCGCGCCAAGCTGTTCGCGGGCGAGGTGGTCAACCCGACCGAGGACCGCGCCGCCGACCATGCCACCCTGCGCGGCGTTGGCGATCCCGCGAAGGTCGAGGAGGCTGAGGCGCTGCTCGAGCGGATGGCGCTGCTGGTCGAGGCGATCCACGAGGGCGCGCTGGGCGATATCGACCATCTGATCCATATCGGCATCGGCGGCTCGGCGCTGGGCCCCGCGCTGGGGGTCGATGCGCTCAGCCGCGAGCTCGCCTATTGCGACGTCCATGTTGTTTCCAACATCGACGGGGTCGCGCTCGAGGCGGCCTTCTCCGCCTGCGATCCCGCCAAGACGCTGGTCGCGGTCGCCAGCAAGACTTTCACCACCATCGAGACCATGACCAACGCCACCTCCGCGCTCAAATGGCTCTCGGACAACGGCATCGCCGACCCCTACGGCCGAGTGGTCGCGCTCACCGCCAGCCCCGAAAAGGCGGTCGAATGGGGGGTCGACGAAACCCGCATCCTGCCGTTCCCCGAAAGCGTCGGCGGGCGCTATTCGCTCTGGTCGAGCATCGGCTTCCCGATCGCCATGGCTGCGGGCATGGAGGATTTCCGCGCCTTCCTCGCCGGGGCGAAGGCGATGGACGAGCATTTCCGCGACACCGATGGCAGCGCCAACCTCGTGCTGCGCGCCGCCTTCGCCGATCTCTATTACAACCGTGTGCGCGGCTGCCAGACCCGCGCGGTGTTCGCCTATGACGAACGGCTGGGGCTGTTCCCGGCCTATCTCCAGCAGCTCGAGATGGAGAGCAACGGCAAGCGCGTCACCGCCGATATGCGCCCCGTCGACGGCCCGACCGCGCCGGTGACCTGGGGCGGGGTGGGCACCGATGCGCAGCACGCGGTGTTCCAGCTGCTCCACCAGGGCACGCATCTGGTCCCGGTCGATTTCATCGCCAGCGTGGCACCGGGCGACGCGCTCGACCCTGCGCATCACCGCATCCTTTTGACCAATTGCTTTGCGCAGGCTGCGGCGCTGATGGCGGGCGACAAGGGCGATGACCCCGCACGCCACTTCCCCGGCGACCGCCCCAGCGCCACCATCCTCGCCGACGATTTCGACGCCGCGACGCTGGGCGCGCTGATCGCCTTCCACGAGCACCGCACCTTCGCCAGCGCGGTGCTGATGGGGATCAACCCCTTCGATCAGTTCGGGGTCGAACTCGGCAAGCAGATGGCCAAGGCGATCGAGGTGGGCGGCGGGAGCTTCGATGCGAGCACGGCGGGGTTGCTGGAGCGTGCGGGGCTGGGGTGAGGGGGGGCTGGAGGCTCGATTGCCCTGCGGCGGACCTCGGTTTGGCGATCGCCTGAACTCCGGCACTTAGCGCTGGTTGAAGGGCAGCCTTGGCACCGGACCCGCTCATAGCGGACGGGCAGCTTTCGGGGTGCGATCCATCAGGCGCGAACGTCCGATATTGGGGTGGAAAGCAGACGATAGGCGTGACAGGTTTGAGGATGATTGTTTCACGGCAGATCTTTGCAGCCCTTCTCGTAGGATGCACTGCGCTTGTGGCTTCTTGCGACCGAGCCATTCCCAAGATGGAAGATCCCGAACTTCGCGAGATGCAAACCCGGCTTCCAGGGATGACTGACGAGTGTGTCGATAGGGCACACTATGGCGGCATCGCCGCTATCTCTAGCTTGGCCGTGGACGAGTGTTTTAAAAATGTCGCCACCCCAAAAGTTTCGCGGGATATGGCGCAACGATTTTGAGGGTTCTCGATTTTGCCCTGAGCCCGCAACGGAATGCGGTTACGATGCCCCAGGTGACAATATCTGGCTTAGTTATTCTCAGACCTTGATGGGTCGACAAAAGCCTGAGGAGGGAGATGGGGGCTACTACGAAGTCGAGTTTGTAGGCAGAATGACTGCCGAGCGCGGGCATCATGCTCACTTCGGCATGTTCGACCACGATGTGATCGTTGACCGAATGGTGACGCTCGATCCTCTACCTAGTGCATCCCAGACCATGTAGGCGGACTGTCCGCTGGTGGGTCGTTTGCCGACGGTCCGGTTTCAGGTCCGAGTCCCGACTTGGCTCCCCTTTGTCTGCCGGGAACGCACCCTCGGTCCGGGTTGGCCACTCCGGGCTCTCGCTCTCGTCATTGCGAGGAGCGCAGCGACGCGGCAATCCATGGCGTGAAGCCACCGGGCCTTCGCTGCCGTCGGTGTTGTTGGCGGGCGTCCACCATGGATTGCCACGCCGCCTGCGGCGGCTCGCAATGACGAGGGGAGACCTTGGCCTCGCAGCCGGACTGCTCGTAGGAGGCGGGGACGCCGCGATCGCGTGATCCGGACCGGCAGCAGGGTCGCACAAGGTCGATGGCTATCGACAGCGAAGCAAATGAAGTATTCTGTTGTGCGAGTACCCGCAGGAGGCATGCAAATGAAGCAGCTGATCTACCGCTCGCAGCCGTTCGGGTTCGACAATTCGACGCTTGCCGGCATATTGATCCAGGCCCGCCGCAACAACCGGCGCGACGACATAACCGGCGCGCTGATCTGTCGGCACGACGTCTATGTCCAGCTGATCGAAGGGCCCGCCGGCGCGATCGATGCCCTCTATGCGCGTATCCTTGAGGACGACCGCCATGCCGAGGTCTGCCTGGCGCTGTCCGAAACGGTCGAGGAGCGAATGTTTCCGGAGTGGGAGATGCTCGACGACGAGCTGCCGACCCTGACCTGGTCGCCAGCCGAAATTGCAGATGGCGCTATCGAGAAGGCCAGCCCCGAAGAATTGCGCGCGGTGTTCCACCGGATTGCGGACAAGGCCAGGGCGGGTGCGTCCGGCCCGTGATTCACTTGCGGTCCCATAGGACCCCGTCCGCGAAACAAATTGACTTTCCCGCGCAACTTCCCCACATGCACACAATCGAAACGCGCGACCTCGCGTGAAGCGGCGTGCCCATAGGCCCGCCCCGGCCGCATTTCGGTTCATTCCATGAAGACTTCCCTTTTCACGCGGGCGGTTTGAAACCACCGCGACCGCGCGACGATTCCGTCTGCGCGCCGCATCTTTTGCGAGTTCAATACACACATGACACAGACTTCCGACCAGCCCGTCCAGTTCTCCGATCTGGGGCTGTCGCAGCCCGTTCTCCAGGCCCTCGACCTGCAGGGCTACACCACTCCCACCCCGATCCAGGCGCAGGCGATCCCCGCCGTGCTCGCCGGGCGCGACCTGATGGGTATCGCCCAGACCGGCACCGGCAAGACCGCCGCCTTCATGCTTCCCAGCATCGACCGGTTGCGCGCCGCCGACAACCAGACGCCGTTCAAATCCTGCCGCATGCTGATCCTCGCGCCGACGCGCGAGCTGGCCGGGCAGATCGCCCAGTCCGCCAAGGATTACGGCGCGCTTGCCGGGCTCAAGGTCCATTCCATCGTCGGCGGGACCTCGGTCAACAAGGACCGCAACAAGCTCCACCGCGGCACCGACATCCTCGTCGCCACCCCGGGCCGATTGCTCGATTTGATCGACCAGAAGGCGATCGGGCTTGGCAGCGTGGAAATCCTCATCCTCGACGAGGCCGACCAGATGCTCGACCTCGGCTTCATCCATGCGCTGCGCAAGATCAGCGAGCTGGTCCCCAAGGAACGCCAGACGCTGTTCTTCTCGGCCACCATGCCCAAGGCGATCAAGGAACTGGTCGGCAAATATTGCCGCAACCCGGTCCAGGTCTCAGTGACCCCCGAGAGCACCACCGCCGAGCGGATCGACCAGTATCTCTACATGGTCCAGCAGGAAGAGAAGCAGTCGCTGCTCGAGCTGATCCTGTCGGGTCGCCATCAGATCCCCGGCAAGATGGAACGCGTGCTGATCTTCGCGCGCACCAAGCATGGCTGTGACCGGGTGGTGAAGAAGCTGGCGCAGGTCGGCATCCACGCCAATGCGATCCACGGCAACAAGAGCCAGCCGCAGCGGGAACGCGCGCTCGACGAGTTCAAGCGCGCCAAGACCCCGGTGCTGATCGCGACCGATGTCGCCGCGCGCGGGATCGACATTCCCGGTGTCAGCCACGTGATCAATTACGAGCTGCCCAACGTGCCCGAGCAATATGTCCACCGCATCGGCCGCACCGCGCGCGCCGGAGCCGAGGGCATCGCGATCGCGATGTGCGCCGAGGACGAGCGCGCCTATCTGAAAGATATCCGCAAGCTCACCGATGCCGAATTCGAACGGCTCGACCTGCCGGAGAATTTCCGTGCGGTGGTCGAGGGCGTCGGTCCGACCAAGCGCGAGCACCAGCAGAAGCAGGGCCGCGCGCAGGTCACCCCGTCGCGCGGCGGCCAGGCCGGCAAGAAGCATCCCTCGCGCACCGGCAAGCCGCGTCGCGACGGTGATGGTGGCGGCCAGGGCCGTTCGGGCGGAAGCTCGGGTGGCGGCCAGAACCGCAACCGCAGCCGTGGCGGCCGCAGCCAGTCTGCACGCTAACGGCTAGGGCGACCCCTGCACGGGCCCATACGTTGGGCTACACGCGGGGCCACACGCGGGGTTGCCGACCCGCCGCATGAAAGCCATAGCGCGCGCTCCCCCTTCAAGGAGCGCGCGCGTGGTTTTTCAGACCTCCGACGAATACGACTACGACCTCTTCACCATCGGCGCCGGTTCGGGCGGCGTGCGCGCCAGCCGGGTCGCGGCGGCGCATGGCGCCAAGGTCGCGATCGCCGAGGAGCACCGCGTCGGCGGGACCTGCGTCATCCGCGGCTGCGTGCCCAAGAAGATGCTCGTCTACGGCGCGCATTTCGCCGAAGATCTCGAGGACTGCCAGCGGTTCGGCTGGGAAATCGAGGGCAAGCGCTTCAACTGGAAGACGCTGCGCGACAATGTGCTGGACGACGTCACCCGGATCGAAGGCGCCTATACGGATACGCTTGAAAACCACGATGTGACGATCTTCAAGGAGCGCGCCGAGATCACCGGCCCGCACGAGATCACCCTCGCCAGCGGCAAGGTGGTGACCGCGAACCATATCCTGATCGCCACGGGCGCCCGCCCGCGCATGCCCGAATGCCAGGGCGCCGAGCATGCGATCAGTTCGAACGAGGCGTTTCACCTCGACGAATTGCCCAAGAAGATCATCATCGCGGGTGGCGGCTATATCGCCAATGAGTTTGCAGGCATCTTCAACGAGTTTGGCTGCGAGGTGCACATCGTCAATCGCGGCGACCGCTTGCTGCGCAGCTATGACGAGGCGGTGCGCGACCGGCTGCTGCAGATCTCGACGATGAAGGGGATCGCGTTCCGTTTCAACACCACCTTCGAATATATCAAGCCCTGCGACGAAGGCGGTTTTTTCGTCAAGCTGTCCGACTGCGATGAAGAGAAGGCCGATCTGGTGATGTTCGCCGTCGGACGCATTCCGAACACCGAAGGCCTCGGGCTCGACAAGGCGGGTGTTGAACTGGGCGAGAGCGGCGAGGTCGTGGTTGATCGCTTCAGCAAGACCAGTGTCGACCATATCTATGCGGTCGGCGATGTTACCGACCGCGTCCAGTTGACCCCGGTCGCCATCCGCGAGGGGCAGGCTTTCGCCGACACCGTTTTCGGCGGGCACGATCCCGTCGCGGTGGACCATTCCTGCATCCCCAGCGCGGTCTTCAGCCATCCGCCGATCGCCGCGGTGGGCATGACCGAAGGCGAGGCCAAGAACAAGCTGGGCAGCGTCAAGGTCTACCTGTCCGACTTCCGCCCGATGAAGAACGTGCTGGCGGGTCGCAACGAACGCAGCCTGATAAAGATGGTCTGCGACGGCGACAGCGGCAAGATCGTCGGCATCCACATGATCGCCCCCGATGCGCCCGAGATGATGCAGGCGGCGGCGATCGCGGTGAAGGCGGGTCTGACCAAGGCCGATTTCGACGCCACCACCGCGATCCACCCGACCATGGCCGAGGAACTGGTGCTGTTGCGTTGAGTACCCGCGCACCATCGGTCGACCGATGATCACGCCGTCCCGGCGCGCGACGCATTCGCGTGGCCCGATTGCCTTGCGCGCCCGCGCATGCCTAAACGCAAGGCAACGAATCGGGATATCGGGGAAAATTGCATGAACATGCTGGCTTCGCGCGGACAATTGCGCGCGAGTTTCATCCGCTGGGCGCTGTTTACCGTACCCCTGATCGTGCTGCTCGGCTTCCTCGCGGGGCAATCGAGCGGCCCCGATACCGCCTGGTTCGCCAATTTGACCAAGCCCGGCATCTATCCGCCGCCCGCCGCTTTCGGGATCGTCTGGACGATCCTCTATGTCGTCATCGGTCTCGCGCTGGCGCTGGTCTGCGCCGCCTGGGGCGCGCGCGGGCGGACGCTGGCGCTGGCGGTGTTTGCGGTGCATTTCGCCTTCAACCTGGCCTGGACCCCGGTGTTCTTCGGGATGCAGCAGATCGCCGGGGGGCTGCTGGTGATCGGGCTGGTTGCGGTGACGCTGGTTGCGGTGATCGTGCTGTTCTGGCGGGTGCGGCGGCTCGCGGGCGCGCTGCTGCTGCCCTATCTCGCCTGGGTGCTGTTCGCCTTCGCGCTCAATTACCAGTTCCTCCAGCTCAACCCCGAGGGGGAGGGGACCGCTGGCAATGGGGAGACCCGCGACGGCGCGGTCGAACGGGTGCGGATCGGCGGCTGATTTCAGCCTCTGGACAATCCGCACCTCCGCGCCCATCTCAGCGCCATGCAAAGCCAGAACCCGCTCATCGCCGATTTCGTCAAACTGGCCAATTCGGCCGCCGGGACCTTTGCGGGGATGACCCGCGAAGCGCGCGAATCCGCTCGCGAACGCGCCAAGGAAGCCTTCGGGGGGATGGATTTCGTCACCCGCGAGGAATTCGACGCGGTCAAGGCCATGGCCAGCACGGCGCGCGAGGAGAACGAGAAACTCGCCGCGCGCATCGCCGCGCTGGAAGCCAAGGCCAAGTGAGCCTTTCCCTGCGCGGGCAGGGTAAGCGGGGAGGGTAACGCGATTTTCTCTGGGGCTCGGAACTGAATTCCTGTTGGCGCGTCGCGCTTGGCGAAAGGTCTTGCGCCATGTTCACGCAACTCGATCCCCCAATTCCTCTCCACGTCCTCGGAAAGGGCGACGGTTATGCCCTCGGCGTGATCGACTACGGGCAGGAGCATAATCTGATCTGGGTCACCGCGATCAGCAAATCCGGCGAAATCTGGTGCGCGCCCAATCCCGAAGTGCGGATGCAGGACAATTGGACGATGGGACGCGCTGCGAACCTCGCGGCGAAGGAATCGAAAGAGGCGTTGGCCTGACCCGCACGCAGCGCTAGGCGGACAGGGATGCACCTGCGCGCCCCCGCCATCCTCGTCGCCGCGCGCCCGCAGGGCGAAACCGCGGTCATCGCCCGGCTGCTGACCGTCGAGGCCGGGCTGGTTGCCGCCTATGTCGCGGGCGGACGCGGGCGCCAGCTGCGCCCGGTGGTCATACCGGGTAATCAGGTGATGGCCGACATTCGCTCCAAATCCGAAGGCCAGTTGCCGTTCGCGCGGCTCGAACTCACCGCCAGCCGCGGCCCGTGGCTGGGCGAACCGCTTCCCGCCGCGGCGATAGCCTGGACCTGTGCGCTGACCGCCACCGCGCTTCCCGAACGCCAGCCCTATCCGCAGGTCCATTCCGCGCTCGCAGGCCTGCTCGATGCGATCTGCTCGGCGCCCTCGGCGCGCGGCTGGGTCGAGGGGCTGGTGGTGTACGAGATGCTGCTGCTGCGCGAGATGGGGTACGCCGGACCGGAGAACGAAGGCGGGGCGCGTCCGGAGATAGCGGATCTTGCGGCGGGGCTGGAAATTCTGGGCCGGCTCGAGCGCCCGGTTGCCGAATACCTGATTGCCGATACCCGCGCCGACGTTATGGCGGCCCGCAGGCAGCTGTGCGAACGGCTGGCCAGAATTGACGGCCCGATCGACGATAATAGCGGAGAGCTCAAACCATGAAGATCGCGCTATTGCCCGGCGACGGGATCGGCCCAGAGGTGATCGCTGCCGCGCGGCTCGTGCTCGATGCGCTGTCGCTGCCGGGCCTCGTGCTGTTCGAAGGCGATGTCGGCATGGCGGCCTTTCGCCGCCACGGCCACCCGCTCCCCGCCGAGACGCTGGCAATGGCCCGCGCCGCCGATGCGGTGCTGTTCGGCGCGGTGGGCGACCTTGAGGGCGACTCACTGGTCCGGGAGCATCGCCCCGAGGCGGCGATACTGGGCCTTCGCGCCGAGCTCGGCCTATTCGCCAATCTGCGCCCCGCCGCGGGCTGGCCGGGTCTGGAAAACCTCTCGCCGCTGCGACCCGAGCTGGCACGCGGGATCGACCTGCTGGTGGTCCGCGAATTGAACGGCGATGTCTATTTCGGCGCCAAGGGCGAGCGCACCACAGATGCCGGCGAGCGCGAGGGCTGGGATTCGATGTCCTATTGCGAGAGCGAAGTCCGCCGCATCGCCCACATCGCCTTCGAGGCTGCGGGCAAGCGCCGCGGCCGGGTGACCAGCGTCGACAAGGCGAATGTCCTCGAGACCAGCCGCATCTGGCGCGAGACCGTGGTCGAGGTCGCGCGCGATTATCCCGACATCCGCCTCGACCATCTCTATGTCGACAACGCCGCGATGCAGATGGTGCGCGCGCCGGGCCAGTTCGATGTGATCCTGACCGGCAATCTGTTCGGCGATATCCTGTCCGACCAGGCGAGTGCGGTGGTCGGCTCGATCGGGCTGCTCCCCAGCGCCAGCCTCGGCGAGCGCACCACGCAATACGGCACCTTCGGCTTGTACGAACCGATCCACGGCAGCGCGCCCGATATTGCCGGGCAGGGCAAGGCCAACCCGCTCGCGGCGATCCTCAGCCTCGCCATGCTGCTGCGCCATTCGCTGGGCCGCGAGGCAGATGCCGGGCGGGTGGAGCGCGCGGTGGCGCAGACGCTGACCGACGGCGTGCTGGGCGCAGATCTGGGGGGCGATGCCTCGACCGAAGACATCACCGCCGCAGTTCTCCGCCATCTCGCGCACGGCGCCTGATTCCGGCGTGGCCGGGCTCGAACTCGCGATCATCCTGCCCACGCTCGACGAGCGCGACAATCTTGCGCCGCTGCTTGCGCGGATTGCCGAAGCGCTTGGCCCGACCGGCTGGGAAGTGCTGGTCGTCGACGACAATTCCGCCGACGGCACCGCCGAGGAGGCGCGGCGGCTGGCGCTCGGCGACAGCCGCATCCGGGTGCTCCAGCGAATCGGCCGCCGCGGGCTGTCCTCCGCCGCGATCGAGGGGCTTTGCGCCACCGCCGCGCCGTTTGCGGCGGTGATGGATGCCGACCACCAGCACGATCCGCGCCTGCTCGTCCCCATGCTCGCGGCGGTTCGTTCGGGTGAGGCGGATGTGGCGGTGGCGAGCCGCTTTGCTGAGGGGGCGAGCATGGCAGACTGGGGGAGGCCCGACCGCGAGCGGCTCTCGGGTTTCGCCAATAGGCTCGCGCGCAGGCTCACCGGGGTGGCACTAAGCGATCCGATGAGTGGTTATTTCCTGCTGCGGACCGAGACCGCGCGGACATTGGCGCCGCGGCTCTCGGCGATCGGCTTCAAGATATTGCTCGACCTGCTCGCCACCAGCGAGAAAACGCTGAAAATCAGCGAGTTCCCGCTCGATTTCGCCGCGCGGCGTTCGGGCGAATCCAAGCTCGACCGGGCGGTGGCCTTCGATTTTCTCGCCGGGCTCTACGACAAGAGCTTCGGGCGCCTGATCCCGACCCGCTTCGCCATGTTCGGCACCGTCGGCGCGCTGGGCGTGCTGGTGCATATGGCGGTGCTCTATCTGTTCCTGCTAACCGCGGGGACCGCGTTCCCATGGGCGCAGGCCATTGCCACTTTCGGGGCGATGACCTTCAATTTCTGGCTCAACAATTTCCTCACCTATCGCGACCGGCGGCTGACCCGGCCGGGCGCGGTGCTGCGCGGCTGGCTCAGCTTCATCGCCGCCTGTTCGGTGGGCGCCTTCGCCAATGTCGCGGTGGCGACCACGCTCTATGACCGGGGGCTGCACGAAGTGGCCGCGGCGCTGGTCGGGATCGGGATCGGCTCGGTGTGGAACTTCGCGCTGTCGAGCCGCTTCGTCTGGGGTCGGTACTGAGGTTCGCGCGGCGGTTCAGCGCCAGCCCGGCAGCCACGCCCATTGCAGGAACGCCATTTCGCCCGCCAACGGGGCGGCGCTGAGGATCGGGTAGAAATAGACGAAGAAGCCGAGGCTTCCCACCAGGGGCAAAACCGCGAGCCAGCGCCGCCCCGATTGCCACAGCGCATCGAGTGTCAGCGCCAGCGCCGCGAGCAGGAACATGCTCGGCAGCAGGTAATGGTAATAGAACTGCACCGGCTTGTCGGCGACAGCCCAGAACCCCAGCGTCAGCGCGTAGAGCCCGACCAGCGCCAGCGGCACGCCCTCGCGCTTCGCGATACCGCGCCACGCCGCCCAGCCCAGAGCGGGCAGGCCGAGCAGCATGGTCAGCGGGTTGCCGATGAGCAGGATTCCGCGTTGTACCTCGTCGATGGGTTCGTAGAGGAACCAGATGCCGCGGGCGTTGAGCAGCCATTGCAGCCATTGGCTCGAATAGGGATGGGGCTGGGTGACGCCCGATTGCATCCCCAGCATCGCGGCATGATGTTCGATCAAACCCGCTGCCCCCTCGGCGCTGCCGATCGCCCCGCGCTCGAACCAGAAACCGGGCAGATAGCTCGCGGCATAGACCAGCAGCGGCACCAGCCCGAGCCACAGCGCCGCCTCGACCAGCGTGATGCCCGGCACCGGCGCGCCGCGGCGGCTGAGCAGCAGCCGGCGCCGCCCGGCCATTGCGCGCATCGCGAGGAAGACCAGCCCCGGAACCGGCGCCAGCACCAGCGCGTTCCACTTGGCCGCCATCGCCAGCCCGATCACCACCCCCGCCAGCGCCAGCCGCCGCCGCCCGGTCTCGGGCTCGCGCATCGCGCCCGCGCCCTGCCAGAAGGCGAGCGCGAGGAAGGCGATATAGAACACGTCGAGCATCGCGATGCGCGCGTGGACGAACAGCAGGAAGCCGGTCGCCAGCAGCGCGCCATAGGTGAGCGTGGCGAAACGGCTCTGGGTCGCGTGCCACAGCGCGCGCATCGCGGCGTAGAGCGCCAGCGCCCCAAACAGGCTGGGCACCAGTCGCCAGCCCCAGGGGTTGTCGCCCAGCAGCGCGATCCCCAACGCGAGCAATTGCTTGCCCAGCAGCGGATGCTCGCGATTGGTGAACTCGCCCAGCGCCAGCAGCTCGCGCGCCGCGGGAAGATAGTGCACCTCGTCGAAATAGGGGATGCTCGGGATGGCGAGGCGGATCAGGCAGACCAGCCAGAAGACCAGTGTCAGCGCCTGGCACCAGGCGCGCGGATCGTGGTCGGGCCTGACGGAGCTATTCATCGCGGAGGGGATTAAATGCCTCGCCGTCGGCGTTCAAGTGGCGAAAGAACCACAGGTTTCGTCCTGTCTGCGGGCCGCCTTGCAGAAACAAAGTTTCGCCACGAGCCTGTCATGCTATGGTTTCATTAAATCGCCATGGCTGAGGCGGGGGGCCGAGCGATGCGAGTCGCGACCGTTAAGCACCGTCATTTTGAATGCAATGCGTGGAGTTCCAATATGAAGAAGACTGCAACAGTTCTTGGTGCCGCCGCCGCCGCTGCGATGATCGCTGCGCCGGTTGCTGCCGCCGAGCGTTATTCGGCTCCGGTCGATGGCGAAAGTGAAATGGGCCTCGGGGGCTCCGGCCTGATCATCGGCCTGCTGGCCGCTGCGGCCGTGATCGTCGGCATCATCCTCATCGCGGATGACGACGACGACGCCGTCAGCCCGTAAGATTTCGGGCCGCAAGATTTCGGTTTTGCGAAAAACGGGGGCGGAGAGGCAACTCTCCGCCCCTTTTTCGTGAGCGCGTGCTGTTGCGAGAGCCGCTTGCGGCCGGGCCACACGCTGCCTAGACAGGCGCGCGATGAAACAGACCACCGGAACCGACCGCTCGATCACCCGCAACTGGCGTCCCGCGACGCAGGCCGTGCGCGGCGGCACCTGGCGCTCGGAACATGGCGAGACCAGCGAGGCGCTTTTCCTCACCTCGGGGTACACCTACGACGATGCCGCCACCCCCGCCGCGCGCTTTGCCGGCGAGGCGCAGGGCATGACCTATTCGCGGCTCCAGAACCCCACCGTCGCCATGCTCGAGGAGCGGATCGCGCTGATGGAAGGCGCCGAGGCCTGCCGCGCGCAGGCTAGCGGGATGGCAGCGATGACCACGGCGCTGCTGTGCCAGCTCGAGACCGGCGATCATGTCGTCGCCGCGCGCGCCGCCTTTGGATCGTGCCGCTGGCTGGTCGACAACCTGCTGCCCAAGTTCGGGATCGAGACCACGGTGATCGACAGCGCGGTCGATGCAGAATGGGAGCGCGCGATCCGCCCCAACACCAAGGTGTTCTTCTTTGAGACCCCCGCCAATCCCACGCTCGACATTGTCGATCTGGAATACGTCTGCGGGCTGGCAACGGCGCATGGCATCACCAGCGTGGTCGACAACGCTTTCGCGACCAGCGCGCTGCAGCGGCCGATGGAATTCGGCGCCGATGTCGTGGCCTACAGCGCCACCAAGCTGATGGACGGACAGGGCAGGGTGCTCGCTGGCGCGGTCTGCTCCAGCGCCGAGTGGATCGAGGAAGTGCTGCTCCCGTTCCAGCGCAATACCGGCCCCAATTGCGCACCCTTCAACGCCTGGGTGGTGCTCAAGGGGCTCGAGACGCTGGGTCTGCGCGCGCATCGCCAGAGCGAGAACGCGCTCGAGCTGGGCCGCTTCATCGAGGCTCGGGGGCCGCGCATGCTTCACCCCGGCCTCTCCAGCCACCCGCGCCACGAACTCGCCGCGCGCCAGATGGATGCCTTCGGGCCGATCTTCGCCTTCGATGTCGGGATCCGCGAAAAGGCCTTCGCGCTGCTCGATGCGCTCGAACTGGTCGATATCTCGAACAATATCGGCGATGCGCGCAGCCTGATGTGCCACCCCGCCAGCACCACACATGCCGGGATGAGCGCGGATGCGCGCGAGGAAATGGGGGTCACCGAGGGCCTGCTGCGGATCAATGTCGGGCTGGAGGATATCGCCGATATCACCGAGGATATCGACCGCGCCCTGACCGCTGCAGGGTTCTAGCGCCGCCGGTTCCTAGCGCCGCCAGCCGTTGCGCAGCGCCACCCGCTCGAGCTCACGGCCAAGCGCCCGCGCGGTCGAGAGCGCGGTGGTGCAGGGCGCGTCGTCGGTCAGCGCGGCGTGCAGTTCGAGGCCGCCGCCCGAGATCATGTCGATCAGCAGTCCCTCGTCACGAGTCATGCCAGCGGCGCAGCAGGGTGCGAGCAGGATTCGCCGCCGCGAGGTCCGCGCCAGTTCCAGCACCAGCGCGCGCGCTACCACCAGCAGCTTGGGGAACCCCGGACCGGCGGCGTCCATCGCCAGCATTGTGGCGCGTGAATCATTGAGTCCGTGCCCCGCCATCCTGCGGATCAGCACGAGCCCGAGGGTTTTCTCCCGGCGGGCGGGAAGCGGCAGGTCGAGAGTGGTCGAATCATGCGAATGGGCCATGCGATCTCCTTGCGGCCATCCTATGCTAATGAAAATCATTCGCAAGCGACAATTGCTGGCCCGGGAGCGCTTCGGGCGTAATCCGGATGGGTTCGATCCATCGCGAGGCAGAGTTTGTCGCGCGCGATCGAAACCGCCTCGCCCCTTGTCGCGCGCGCCACAAACGCTACCTTGGGCAGGTGATTAAAGCGCTCTTCCCCCATGCCGCGATGTCCCACGGGATTACCGTGCGCGTCACCGCCAGCTTCCTCCCCGAACAGTCGCAGCCCGAATCCGCGCGCTGGTTCTGGATCTATCATGTGCGGATCGAGAACGGTTCGGACGAGACCGTCCAATTGCGCAGCCGCCACTGGCGGATTACCGACGGGCGCGGCGGGGTGAGCATCGTCGATGGCGAGGGCGTGGTCGGCGAACAGCCGGTGCTGGTCCCCGGTCAGGCGCATGACTATGTCTCGGGCTGCCCGCTCGACACTCCGCATGGCTCGATGGAAGGTTTCTACACCTTCGAGAGCGAGGATGGCTCGCCGCTCGAAGTGCGCATTCCGTTCTTCCCGCTCGCCGCTCCCGCGACTGCCAACTGACGCCAGCGCTAACCGGGTTGGCTGGGTAAACCCCGCGCGTGGCTCAGTCCTCCGGTTCGACCTTACCGATCTTCACCTTGGGCTCCAGCTCGAGAAAATTGGCAAGGATCTCGAGATCCTTGGTTACCGGATAATTCCCCAGCGGCGCGCGGCTGGGGTCGAGCCGCAGGATCAGCCGCTTCTTCTTGCGAATGAGCGCGCTGCTGAGCATCGAGACCCGCGAGGCCGCACCCAGCCGCCGTGCGAGCTTGAAACCCAGCCCCCAGGTCACCGCCTCGCGCAGGTCGTCGTCGCTGGCGAGGCTGCGCAGCCGGTCGGGAATGGAACTGCGGCCCATGCTGCCGATCAGGGCGCCACACAGCATCGCCCGGTCGCGCGCGTCGCAACCGATCCAGCGCTTGTCGAGCGCCCATTCGAGCGCGTGATTGTAACGCAGATTGGGTTCGACGCGGTGAAGCGCGGCGGCCAGTTGTGCGCTGGCGAGCCGCAACCGCTCGTTACCCTCGCTGCGACGTTTGCCATCGGCCAGCTCGACGCTCCATCCAGCAAGCATCGCGGCATGGGTGATCGAGGCGCCGTGCATCTCGGCGAAATCGGCGACACCGGCCAGCAGCGGATCCTTGGTCCGCTGCAACTCGTCGAGCCGTGAGAACAGCAGCCCTTCGCGCAGGCCCCACGAAGAGAAGATCAGCCCGTCGGGCTGCAGTTCGTCTAGCAGCGGGCGCAGCATGGCGGCGGCATCGGGAAGATAGCCCGCGCGCATAGCGCTGATGCCCGACATTTCGGCCAGCTTTTCGGGCGATGCGCTCATTGCCTCGGCGGCAAGCTCGTCCGCGGTTTCGATGTCGAGCACATAGCCGTGCGGATCGGTCAGCGGGAAATCGCGCTTGCGCATCGCATAGGCGGCAAAGGCGCGCCAGGTGCCGCCGACCATGTAGAGCGGGCCGGGATGTTCCGCGGCCCAGCCGGCCTCGGCGATCTCGGCGCGCACGGATTTGTCGAATTTCCTGTCCGATCCGGCGCGCAACGCCGGCAGCCGAAGCGTGCCCAGCGGCAGGCTGGTCGCGTGATGGCTCTTGCCCTCGGCTATCGAAACCAGCTCGAGGCTACCGCCCCCCAGATCGGCGACCACACCATGCGCGCCGGGGAAGGCGCCGATCGCGCCCATGGCCGAGGCTTCGGCCTCATCCGCGCCCGAGAGCAGGCGGGGTTCGAGCCCGAGATCGGCGACCTTGGCAAGAAACTCCGGGCCATTGATCGCATCGCGGGCTGCGGCGGTGGCGACTATCTGGACATCGTCGATATCGAGATCCTCGATCAGCAGCGCGAAACGCGCCAACGCGCCCAGCGCCTCCTCGGCGGCCTCATCGGGGATATTTCCGGTGGTGGACAGGTCGCGGCCCAGCCGCGCGGCGACCTTCTCGTTCCACACCACTCGCGGCGCGCGCGGGGATCCCTCGTAGATAACCAGACGCACGGTGTTGGAACCGATGTCGATCACCGCGCTCGGGGCGTGGACGATGCGCCGCTCGCGGCGGATTTTTCCATTCTTGCTCACGCTCTATCCTGATCCTTCAGTTTGAGCCGGGGTACCGCACCCGCCTCCAGTGCCGCACCGCGGCCCGAAAGCGAAGGGTTGCTCATGAAATAATGGTGGCAGTTGAAGCCGTTCGCATCCTCGGGGCCATCATCGCGCATCCGCTCGTACTGGCCGTTGGGGTACAATTCCCAGCTTTGCTCGGTGTCGAGCATATTGGCCAGCATCACCTGGCCCAGCACCTGATCGTGGACGGTCTTGTTGGTCACCGGCACCAGCACCTCGACGCGGCGATCGAGATTGCGGCTCATCGCATCGGCGGAGGTGATAAAGACCTCGGCCTGGCGGCTGGGCAGATCCTTGCCGTTGGCAAAGCACCAGATGCGGCTGTGTTCGAGGAAGCGGCCGATGATCGATTTGACCTGGATGTTCTCCGACAGGCCCGGGAGCCCGGCGCGTAGCGAACATATCCCGCGAATCACCATCCGGATTTCCACCCCCGCCTGGCTCGCCTCGTAGAGCTTGTCGATCATCGGCCGGTTGGTGAGCGAGTTGAGCTTGACCCAGATGCCAGCCGGCTTGCCCGCGCGCGCATGGGCGATTTCGCGATCGATCAGTTCGAACAGGCGTTCGCTCAGATTGAGCGGTGAGACCGCGATCTTCTCGACTCCCCTGGGTTCGACATAGCCGGTGACATAGTTGAACAGCTTGGCGGCATCGCGCCCCAGCGCCGGATCGGCGGTGAAGAAGCTCAGATCGGTGTATATCTTGGCGTTGATCGGGTGGTAGTTTCCGGTCCCGAAGTGGCAGTAGGTGCGGTAGCCATCCTCCTCGCGCCGGACCACCAGGCTGACCTTCGCGTGCGTCTTCAACTCCATGAACCCATAGATCACCTGCACGCCGGCGCGTTCCAGCTCGCTTGCCCAGCGGATGTTGCGCTCCTCGTCGAAGCGCGCCTTCAGCTCGACCACCGCGGTCACCGCCTTGCCGTTTTGCGCCGCATCGATCAGCGCCGCGATCACTGGCGACTGGTCGCCCGCGCGATAGAGCGTCTGCTTGATCGAGACGACGTTGGGATCGGTTGCCGCCTGGCGCAGGAAATCGACCACCACCTCGAAGCTCTCGTAGGGGTGGTGGATGACGATATCCTTGGCCTTGATCGCCGAGAAACAATCGCCGTCATGCTCGAGGATGCGCTCGGGGAAGCGCGGGCTGAAGGGCGGGAATTTGAGGTCGGGGCGCGGTTCGCGGCAGATCGCGCTCAGCTCGCGCAGCCCCAGCATCCCGCCCGACTTGATCACCATCGCGCTGTCGACGTTGAATTCTTCGCGCAGCAGCGCCTCGGCCTGCGCGTCGCATTCGTCGTCGAGCTCGAGCAGCACCGCGCGGCCGCGGCGGCGGCGCTGGATCGCGCTGCGGTAGTAGCGCACCAGATCCTCGGCCTCGTCCTCGACCTCGATATCGCTGTCGCGCAGCACGCGGAACATCCCGTCGCCCAGGATCTTGAACCCGGGAAAGATCTCGCGCGCATAATGCACGATCAGCTTTTCGATCGCGACATAGACCGCCTGCTCGCCCGGCACGCGGACGAACCGCGGTGCGGCGCTGGGGATCAGTACCATCTCCATCAGATCGAGCTTGGGCTTGGCGCGTTTCAGGCGGAACAGCGCGCCCATCCCCATGTTCTGGACGAAGGGGAAGGGGTGCGCCGGATCGATCGCCTGCGGGGTGATCAGCGGCATGATGTCGGTGGTGAAATAGGTTTCGAGCCAGGCCTGCTGGTCTTCGTCCAGCTCGGCGATATCGGCGATGAGGATGCCTTCCTCGCGCAGCAGCCCGCGCAACTCCTGGAGGCTGGCCTGCTGGCGCTCCTCGACCGCAATCACCTGTTCGCGGATCGCGTCGAGCTGCTGGCGCGGCGAGCGGCCGTCGATCCCGGTGGTCTCGATCCCGCGCTGCATCTGGCCTTCCAGCCCGGCGATGCGGACCATGGTGAACTCGTCCAGATTGCTCGCCGAGATCGACAGGAACCGCAGCCGCTCGAGCAGCGGATAGCGCGTGTTCTCGCTCTCCGCGAGCACCCGGCGGTTGAAGCTCAGCCAGCTCAGCTCGCGGTTGACGTAGCGCTCCGCGGGCGAATCGCAACTGGGCGCCGAGCTTGCGCCGGGCGCGATCTTTTCGGGCGCGTTCATCGCTGGTCTCGGGCTCCTCTCGTTTCGGCGGCGCTGGTAACGCTCGCCGCACCGCCGCGCCAGTATGGTAACGCAGCGGTCAAGAACCGGTTACACTAGGCGCAAGGCCGCAGGAAGGCAGAGCCGCTTGTGCTCGCTCCGCCTGTGCTGGCCTCGCCTGTGCTGCCCCCGCTTGTGCTGAACAGCGCCACTGCCTAGACGGGCCGCACCATGAAGCGCACCCATCTGCCCCTCAACGCCCTGCGCGTTTACGATGCCGCCGCGCGGCACCTCAGCTTCACCCGCGCCGCGGACGAGCTGGCGGTCACCCCCGCCGCGGTCGGCCAGCAGATCCGCGCGCTCGAGGATCACCTCGGCACCGTCCTGTTCCGCCGCACCAGCAAGGGGCTCGAGCTGACCGAGGAAGGCGGCGCGGGGCTCGATGCCTTGCGCGAGGGCTTCCTCAAGTTCGAGGAGAGCGTCCAGGCGATGCAGGCCGGGCAGGCGAGCGACCGCTACACCATCGCCGCGCCGCGCGAGTTCTACGCGCAATGGCTCGCCCCGCGGCTGGCCGCCTTCGCGAGCGAATACCCCGATGTCCGCTTTTCCTTCGTCGCCGACGAGCTGGCCGATTTCACCGAGGCGAACCTCGATTGCGCGGTGCGGCTGGTCGATGGCCCGGGCGAGCTGGAGGGGGTCGAGCTGGCCCCCGCCGCGCGCGTCACGGTTGCCAAGCCCGCCGAAGGGAAGGGGAAGGCGAAGGGCAAGCCGCCCGAGCGCTGGATCGACTGGGGCGCAGGGCTGCCCGAGGGTGCCGAGCCGCATGTCGCGGTCTCCAACGCCGGGCAGGCGCTGTCGAGCGCGCTCGCCGGGCTGGGCCGCGCGGTGCTCCCCGAACTGCTGGTTAAGGACGCGATCGCCGATGGCCGGCTCGAAGTGCTCGAAGGCCCCGAGCCCGGCCGCCGCGCCTACTGGCTGGTCGCCCCGCTCCCGCAATGGCGCACCCGCAAGGTGAAGAACCTGGTGGATTTCCTCAAGGCGGAGTGAGCGCTTGGCGGATACCGGACCCGAGACGCTCTACCTCCTCTGGCACGACCCCGCCGCGCAGGTGCCCGCGGGTTTCACACTCCACGGCGACGCGCATCCGCTGGCCGAGGGGCTGTGGCTGGTCCGCTCGGCTCTGACCCGCTCGAAGCTCTACCACCGCATCAAATGGCAATTGCCCGAAGGCACCGCGCTGCTCTGCGCGCCGCTTGAGGACGAGCCCGAGGGCTGGCCCAAGTTCAAGGGGCTGAGCAGCGGCGCGGGGAAGTGGCTGAAGGCGGAAGTTTAGGGAAGTTTAGGCCAAGGTGCGGTGTGGGCGGCGGGTTCACGCTTCATTGAACGGGCTCTTTGGTCTAGCGCAGGAACGACGCCGATGGCGTTGCACGGCAACACGCAGCGTCTATATTGGACCCACCAAGGATTACATCGTCTCGAGAATATCGGCGACCAATGCGTTCATAACTGAACCATTCTTGAAATATCCTAAGAGATAATTTCGGGCGTCTTTGCCTAGCGCCAGCGAACCAACGGCAGATGACCAAGCTAGCCAATCAGATCGACCTTCGCGAAGGAACCCCTCTCGAAATTCCGGCAGTCCGAAACGATTGTCCTGAATCTCCAAAATCTTCGCTCTGGTAATATCGGTGGCATTGGCATGGTCATAAAGCAAAGAAGTGATATCTTTAGCTTTCGAAGTATCGAGTAGATATCTGTCTAACATCATTCCGAACCAAAAAAGCTGATATTCTCCGACGAAGCTATCTGAAACGAGAAGGTCCCTTACGACATCTGCGACATGTTCTTTGTCGTCAGCCTCACCGCAAAGCAAATAGAAATTCTTAGCGAGGTGTGGAAATCTCTCCGCAAAGAGATTTAAGTGACCCTTAATCCGATTAACGTGGTCTTTCATAACGATAAGGACTAATTCGGCGTCCTCCTCAGTCACGTGGTCGCTAGCAAGGAGGCTTGTAGCAAATTCGATTTCCTGCTCAGTGAGGGGAGGTAAATCCTCGCCTTGTTCAGATGTTTCGTCCTCTGGTTCATCGATCTCATCATAGTGAGAAATGATAACTTCTCGGCGCCGCTGAAGTAGCTTTTTCTTAAGCTCGTTAATGTCCTCATCTGCTGAATCGAACTCGTCCGGTTTGCCGCTAGATGTTTTGGCCGAGTTTATGGACAAGCCCTTTTGACCTAAAAGCCTCTGTATTAAATCGAAGTCTCGATTTAATATCGCCTGAGATTCATCTACAAGGCAAATATCATCCATAAACCGATAAATATGTTCGGATTTCAGCAAGCAGTTTTCCTCAATAAATCGAAGAAAGTCGTTTCCGATCATTTTCGCAGGATACAAGCCTTGGGGCAATCAATCTAAAGATCTCCCCGCATTAATCTCCCTTAGATACTTACCAAAGTTTATAGAGTCTTGAGGGTCATTCAGGCCAAGAGCTGAGAACCACGCGTTCAGGTCGTGATGGTATAAATTGTTGAAGTAGGAGGCAATATCGAAGCTTAAATACTTTCTATTCTCTTCAAATATTCCCTCAACCCAAACGGTTTCTTTGAACTTGCGATAGCTTGACGAAGAGTGCTGGGGCTTGCCTCCTTCAAATCTGTAGCCAAAGTGCTTTTTCTTTTCTGAATGCGGTTTGCGGAACCTACTTCTATTACGAAATACAATGTCGTATAAGTAGTATTCTGCCACTGGATCGAGCTTAGCCGTCCTTCGGAGATGATACCTGTCTTTGTTCGCATGGACAGTTCTTTGAGGAAGGAAATGCCTATTTTCGGATATCATTTCGTTAATGAATTCAGATATTTTTTTCGAACCGTTCTCAATTAGGATTTTATTTGTATCTAGAGGGAACAGGGTTCTAGGGTGGTCGTCGAGATAGAACTGCTTAAGTGTATAAGCGGGGGCGCTCACCGGCGCGATGGCCTTTTTGGTAGCGGGTTTCTTCTTCGTTGCAGCTCTTACCATGTTGCCCCTCATGTTCTTTAATCTAAGACATTCCGCCGGACTTAAGGGTCCGTCAACCCTCTCGCTAGATGACGCACGCCCAACCCACACCTTGACCCCCACCCCGAATCCCCCTAAGCGCGCCCCATCCACGACAGGCCCCGCGTCCGCGCGAAACCTGTGGTGGTCAGATAGAGCTGAACATTGCCGGTTCGTCCCGGGGCCTTGTCGCTAGCAAGCGCGAGGCTCTTTTCTATTGCGGCGGTCGCCTCCTTGCGGGGGTGGGTCGCCCGGGGCAGCCGGTAAAGTAACCCGGTGGCTTTTGCGGGCCGCGGGTGGAGTGTTTCAGGTCCAGTCGTCGTTCCGGCCCCGCGCCGGAATTCGCGTTCCGCGCGCCTCGAGCTTGCGGAACCATATTCCGGCTTTCGCCGGGATGACGGACTGGCCGATAACCCTTCATCCCTGTCCCGCCCAATCCATCAGTCCTGACTGGCATGGACCGAGCCCCTTCAGCGAAAGTGGGCACCGGTTTCGCGCCCGGAAGGGGCGTCCCCGGTCATGCACTACCGCATGACCGGAAAACGAAGGTGAAGTGAGAAATCATGCCGACGATCAACCAGCTGGTCCGCAAGGGCCGCGTTCCGCAGAAGGCCAAGTCCAAGGTCCCTGCGATGGAGCAGAACCCGCAGAAGCGCGGCGTTTGCACCCGTGTTTATACCACGACCCCGAAGAAGCCGAACTCGGCATTGCGCAAGGTGGCCAAGGTTCGCCTGACCAACCAGCGCGAGGTCATCTCCTACATCCCCGGCGAGGGCCACAACCTCCAGGAGCACAGCGTCGTGCTGATCCGCGGCGGTCGTGTCCGCGATCTTCCCGGCGTGCGCTACCACGTGCTGCGCGGCGTGCTCGATACGCAGGGCGTCAAGGATCGCCGCAAGTCGCGTTCCAAGTACGGGGCCAAGCGGCCGAAGTAAGGAACGTGCCGCGAGCGCGAGCTTTGCGGTGAGGTTTTAGTTTTTTGTGGGTGTGTTGGTTTTTGTTGCGTGCGGTCGGGACATCCGTCCCTCCCTATGCGGCACCGGCCCTCTCCCCCGCCCAGCCACCCGATTATAACCCGATACGGTATCGGGTGGCTGGGCGGGGGAGAGGGCCGGACCCGAGGCCCAAACTCCAAGGGAGTTTAGAAATATGTCACGTCGTCGTCGTCCCGAAAAGCGGGTCATCCTGCCCGATCCCAAGTTCGGGGATCAGACCCTGTCGAAGTTCATGAACAACCTCATGCTCGACGGCAAGAAAGCGGTCGCGGAAGGGATCGTCTACACCGCGCTCGCCTCCGTCGAGGAAAAGGCCAAGGCCAACCCGATCGAGCTGTTCCACACCGCGCTCGAGAACGTGAAGCCGCAGGTCGAGGTGCGTTCGCGCCGCGTCGGCGGTGCCACCTATCAGGTGCCGGTCGAGGTGCGCCCCGAGCGCGCCCAGGCGCTCGCGATGCGCTGGGTCATCTCGGCGGCCCGCGGCCGTCCCGAGACCACCATGTCGGCGCGCCTTTCCGGCGAGCTGATGGATGCCGCCAACAACCGCGGCAACGCGGTCAAGAAGCGCGAAGACGCCCACCGCATGGCGGACGCCAACCGCGCCTTCTCGCACTACCGCTGGTAATGCGGGCCTGAAGACCGGACCCCGCGTTCCGTTCGTGCCGAGCCTGTCGCAAGACGAGCCGAGACGAACGGGCGCGGGGCGGTCTTCATAAGGTCACACGAAGCACCATATGGGGGGCGACCCGATCCGGGCCCCCGACACGAACCGAGGAATTAGACATGGCCCGCGAGTATCCGCTCGAGCGTTACCGCAACATCGGCATCATGGCGCACATCGATGCCGGCAAGACCACCACGACCGAACGCATCCTGTATTACACCGGCAAGTCCTACAAGATCGGCGAAGTCCACGACGGCGCCGCGACCATGGACTGGATGGAGCAGGAGCAGGAACGCGGGATCACCATCACCTCGGCGGCGACGACCACCTTCTGGGCGGCCGAAGACGGCAAGGGCCCCAAGCACCGCATCAACATCATCGACACCCCCGGACACGTCGACTTCACCATCGAGGTCGAGCGTAGCCTGCGCGTGCTCGACGGCGCGGTTGCAGTGTTCGACGGCGTCGCGGGCGTGGAGCCGCAGTCCGAGACCGTCTGGCGCCAGGCCGACAAGTACGGCGTCCCCCGGATGTGCTTCATCAACAAGCTCGACCGCACCGGCGCCGATTTCTACTATTGCGTCCAGTCGATCATCGACCGCCTCGGTGCGGTGCCGCTGGTGCTGTACCTGCCGATCGGCATGGAAGGCGGCCTCAAGGGCGTCGTCGATCTGGTCAACAACCGCGGCATCGTCTGGGAAGACGAGAGCCTCGGTGCCGAGTTCAACTACGTCGATATCCCCGAAGATCTGGTCGAGAAGGCTGCGGAATACCGCGAGCGGCTGATCGAGCTGGTCGTCGACCAGGACGATGCGGTGATGGAAGCCTATCTCGAAGGCGAAATGCCCGATGTCGCCACCATCAAGAAGCTGATCCGCAAGGGCACGCTGGCGCGCGCCTTCGTTCCCGTCGTGTGCGGCTCGGCGTTCAAGAACAAGGGCGTCCAGCCCCTGCTCGACGCGGTGGTCGACTACATGCCGTCGCCGACCGACGTTCCCGCGATCGAGGGGATCATCCCCAACAGCGAAGAGACCGCGAGCCGCGCCTCGTCGGACGACGCGCCGTTCAGCGCATTGGCGTTCAAGATCATGAACGATCCCTTCGTCGGCTCGCTCACCTTCACCCGCATCTATTCGGGCAAGCTGGTCAAGGGCCAGGTGCTCAACTCGGTGAAGGAGAAGAAGGAAAAGATCGGCCGCATGCTGCTGATGCACTCGAACAACCGCGAGGACATCGATGAGGCGTTCGCTGGCGACATCGTCGCCATTGCCGGGATGAAGGACACCACGACCGGCGACACGCTGTGCGACACGGCGCATCCGATCATCCTCGAGCGGATGGAATTCCCCGAGCCGGTCATCGAACTGTCGGTGGAACCCAAGACCAAGGCCGACCAGGAAAAGATGGGCGTCGCGCTCAATCGCCTGGCTGCCGAGGATCCCTCGTTCCGCGTCTCGACCGACCACGAATCGGGCCAGACGATCATCAAGGGCATGGGCGAGCTTCACCTCGACATCCTGGTCGATCGCATGAAGCGCGAATTCAAGGTCGAAGCCAATGTCGGCGCGCCGCAGGTTGCGTACCGGGAATCGCTCGGCCGCACGATCGACGTCGATTACACCCACAAGAAGCAATCCGGCGGTACCGGGCAGTTCGCCCGTGCCAAGGCAACCTTCACACCGGGTGAGCGCGGTCAGGGCATTGTGTTCGAGGACAGCATCAAGGGCGGTAACATTCCCAAGGAATATATCCCGTCGCTTGAAAAGGGGATCCGCGAGCAAGCTGCGAGCGGCTATCTGATCGGCTTCCCGATCATCGATTTCACCGTCCATCTGACCGACGGCGCCTATCACGATGTCGACTCCTCGACCGTGGCGTTCGAGATCTGCGGGAAGGGTGCAATGCGTGAAGCGGCGGAACGTGGCGGTATCAAGCTGCTCGAGCCGGTGATGAAGGTTGAAGTCATTACCCCGGACGATTATCTTGGCGATGTTATTGGCGATCTTAATTCGCGCCGTGGCCAGATCCAGGGCACCGACACGCGCGGCAATGCCCAGGCAGTCGAAGCCATGGTGCCTCTCGCCAACATGTTCGGTTACGTGAACGAGCTGCGTTCGTTCAGCCAGGGCCGTGCAAATTACTCGATGCAGTTCTCTCATTATGAAGAAGTGCCCGCGAGCGTTGCACAGGACGTCAAGGAGAAGCTTGCCTAACCGCAAGCGAGCGTTTAGGGGCGGCGCCTGTTTCGGCGGGTGCCGCATTTCCCCGCACAGATTCAATTTTTGAACAGAGGTTAGAGTAAAATGGCGAAGGAAAAATTCCAGCGGAACAAGCCGCATTGCAACATCGGCACCATCGGTCACGTCGATCACGGCAAGACCACGCTGACTGCGGCGATCACCAAGGTGATGGCGGAAACATTCGGCGGCGCTGCCGTCGATTTCGCCAACATCGACAAGGCTCCCGAAGAGCGCGAGCGCGGCATCACGATTTCGACCGCACACGTCGAATATGAAACCGCCGCGCGCCACTATGCGCACGTCGATTGCCCGGGCCACGCCGACTATGTGAAGAACATGATCACCGGTGCGGCGCAGATGGACGGCGCGATCCTGGTTGTGAACGCCGCCGACGGCCCCATGCCCCAGACCCGCGAGCACATCCTGCTCGCCCGTCAGGTCGGCGTGCCGCAGCTGGTGGTTTATCTCAACAAGGTCGACCAGGTCGACGACGAGGAACTGCTCGAGCTCGTCGAACTGGAAGTTCGCGAACTGCTTTCGGCCTATGATTTCGACGGCGACAACATTCCGATCATCAAGGGTTCGGCTCTGGCCGCTCTGGAAGGTCGCGATGAGGAAATCGGCGAGAAGTCGATCAAGGCCCTGATGGAAGCGGTCGATTCCTACATCCCGCAGCCCGATCGCCCGATCGACAAGCCCTTCCTGATGCCGATCGAGGACGTGTTCTCGATCTCGGGTCGCGGCACGGTCGTCACCGGCCGTATCGAGACCGGTATCGTCAACGTGGGCGACGAATGCGAAATCGTCGGCATCAAGGACACGACCAAGACCGTTGTCACCGGTGTCGAAATGTTCCGCAAGCTGCTCGATCGCGGCGAAGCCGGCGACAACGTCGGTGCCCTGATCCGCGGTATCGCGCGTGAAGACGTCGAGCGTGGCCAGGTTCTGGCCAAGCCCGGTTCGGTCAACCCGCACACCGAGTTCAGCGCCGAGGTCTACGTGCTGTCGAAGGACGAGGGTGGCCGTCACACGCCGTTCTTTGCCAACTACCGTCCGCAGTTCTACTTCCGCACCACCGACGTCACCGGCGAGGTTATCCTCCCCGAGGGCACCGAGATGGTGATGCCTGGTGATAACGTGACGATCGGCGTCAAGCTGATTGCTCCGATCGCTATGGACGAAGGTCTGCGTTTCGCCATCCGTGAAGGTGGCCGGACCGTCGGTTCTGGGGTTGTCAGCGACATTACGAAGTAATATAGAGCGCGCGTCGCGACGGGAGATTCGTCTCCCCCGGCGCGCGCTCTAAAGTTTGAGGAGGGCCGCCCCTCACCGGTTTATCGGTTGGGTGGGGCGGTTCTCTTTTTTTGGAAGCTTCCGGGCTTCCTTGGCTCTTTCGCATCGGTATAGGTAATGGAAGCACAGAATATCCGCATTCGCCTCAAGGCGTTCGACCACCGCGTTCTCGACCAGGCTACTGGCGAAATCGCCGAAACCGCGCGTCGCACGGGTGCTCTTATTCGTGGCCCCATTCCCATGCCGACGCGTATCGAGAAGTTCACCGTGAACCGCGGCCCGCACATCGACAAGAAGTCGCGCGAGCAGTTCGAGGTGCGCACTTACAAGCGACTGCTGGACATTGTGCAGCCGAACGCCCAGACGGTCGACGCGCTGATGAAGCTCGACCTTGCTGCCGGCGTTAACGTCGAAATCAAGCTCGCCTGAGCGAGCTTCTGAGGGGCCCCGGATCTACCCGGCGCCCGGTCCTCCCGGTGGGACCTTAAACGACCGGGGAATTTCAAGCCCGCCCCATCGGCGGCACGAGTTTTCCGCTAGCGTGGAAATATCGTTCGAAGAGCGAAGTTGCTCTTTGAGGTAAGGGATACCGCCGGATTTATCTGGGTCTGCGTCCCCCGTCTCGCTCCCACGGCCATCCGGCCCGACGGGGCACTCGGCCCGGACGGGGCTCGCATCGCATTAATGGGCTGAATTGGACCGCCGGGGTTGAACCCGGTTGTTCGCAAGCACCCGGATGGGCCGGGTGCCTCTGTTTAGGAGTTCTGACGATGCGCACAGGCGTTATCGCGAAAAAAGTCGGGATGACCCGCCTCTTCCAGGAGGACGGTCGGCACGTGCCGGTTACCGTTCTGTCGCTGGAAGGCTGCCAGGTTACATTGCATCGCACCGCCGATCGTGATGGCTATTTTGCCGTCCAGCTCGGTGCCGGCGAAGCCAAGCACAAGAACGTCAACAAGCCGCAGCGCGAAGCTTTCGCCAAGGCTGAAGTCGGCCTCAAGATGAAGGTCGCCGAATTCCGCGTGGATGGCGAAGACGCCCTCCTGCCGGTCGGCGCCCGGATCTCCGCCGAGCATTTCATTGCCGGCCAGAAGGTCGACATCACCGGACATACGCAGGGCAAGGGCTTCGCCGGCGCCATGAAGCGCTGGAACTTCGGTGGTCTGCGCGCCACCCACGGCGTCTCACTCTCGCACCGTTCGCACGGTTCGACGGGTCAGCGCCAGGATCCTGGCAAGGTGTTCAAGGGCAAGAAGATGGCCGGCCACATGGGCGACCGTCAGCGCACCCAGCAGAACCTCGAGATCGTGCGCACCGACGCCGAACGCGGCCTGCTCTTCGTCAAGGGCTCGGTCCCGGGCGCGAAGAACGGCTGGATGCTGGTTCGCGATTCCGTCAAGATCAAGCACTCCGAAGATCTGCCGTTCCCCGGTGTGATGTTCCGTAATCAGGACGAGTTCGCTCACGACGAGGCCGATGCCGGCCTGATCGAGAGCAGTGCCGATCACGCCGTGAACCCGGAAGTTTCGGTCGAGCAGCAGGAAAAGCTGATGCAGCAGCAGAGTGCCGGCGCCGATGCCGAAACTGGCGCTGCTGACGAGAACACCAGCACCACGCCGAGCGTCGACAAAGACGCCGGCGAGAACAAGGAGGGCTGACCCATGAAGGTGAAGGTCCAGAATATCGACGGCAAAGCGTCGGGCGATATCGAACTTGACGATGCCGTGTTCGGGGTCGAGCCGCGTGCCGACATCCTGCACCGGGTCGTTACCTGGCAGCTCGAGAACCGCCGCGGTACTGCCCGCGCGGCACGCGAGCGGTCCGATGTGAACCGCACGGGTAAGAAGTTTGTCCGCCAGAAAGGCACCGGCGGCGCCCGTCACGGCGATCGTGGCGCTCCGATCTTCATCGGCGGCGGCAAGGCCCATGGCCCGCGTCGGCGCGAGTTCGAGCAGTCGCTCAACAAGAAGGTCCGTGCGCTCGGTCTCAAGATGGCGCTGTCGAGCAAGGCCAAGGACAGCCTGATCGTCATCGACAACCTCGATCTCACCGAAGCCAAGACCAAGGCGCTCAAGGGCCAGTTCGACAAGAACGGCTGGAGCGGCAAGGTCCTGTTTATCGACGGTGAGACCGTGAACGACGGCTTCCAGAAGGCGGCACGCAACCTGCCGGGCATCAACATGCTCCCGGCGGTCGGTGCCAATGTCTACGACATCCTGAAGCACGACACGCTGATCCTCACTAAGGATGCGGTCGCAAAGCTGGAGGCCCGGTTCAATGGCTAAGAAGCAGGAAGTGGACGCGCGTCACTACGATGTGATTCTCGCGCCCCACATCACCGAGAAGTCGACGATGGCGTCCGAGCACAATGCGGTCGTCTTCAAGGTCGCGAACGATGCAACCAAGCCGCAGATCAAGGAAGCGATCGAGGCAATCTACGACAAGAAGGTCGTAGGGGTGAACACCATCGTGACCAAGGGCAAGACCAAACGCTGGAAGGGCAGGCCCTACAAGCGTTCCGACGTGAAGAAGGCGATCGTCACCCTCGCCGAGGGTGAAATGATCGACATCACGAGCGGTATCTGAGGGGCTAGGAACCAATGGCACTCAAAAATTATAAACCGACGAGCCCCGCACGCCGTGGCTTGATCCTGGTCGACAAGTCGGGGCTCCACAAGGGTGGCCCGATCAAGTCTCTGACCGAGGGCAAGCACAAGACGGGCGGCCGCAACAACAAAGGTCATGTGACCTCGCGCGGAATCGCGGGCGGTCACAAGCAGAAGTACCGCTATATCGACTTCAAGCGTCGCAAGTGGGATGTCGAGGGCACCGTGGAGCGGATCGAATACGATCCCAACCGCACGGCCTTCATCGCGCTGATCAAATATGCCGATGAAGAACTGGCTTACATCATCGCGCCGCAGCGGCTTGCCGTGGGCGACAAGGTGATTTCCGGCGAACGCGTCGACACCAAGCCTGGCAATGCGATGTTGCTCGGCCAGATGCCCATCGGCACCATTTGCCACAATGTGGAGATGAAGCCGGAGAAGGGCGGGCAGATCGCCCGTTCTGCCGGTGCCTACGTCCAGCTGGTCGGCCGTGATCGGGGGATGGTGATCGTCAGGCTCAATTCAGGCGAGCAGCGTTATCTGCGTGCGGATTGCATGGGCACCGTCGGTGCCGTGTCCAACCCGGACAACCAGAACCAGAACTTCGGCAAGGCGGGACGTACCCGCTGGAAGGGCCGTCGCCCGCTTACCCGCGGTGTCGCCAAGAACCCGGTCGATCACCCGCATGGCGGCGGCGAAGGCCGCACCAGCGGTGGCCGTCATCCGGTTACGCCGTGGGGCAAGCCTACCAAGGGCGCCCGCACCCGCAACAACAAGCAGACGGACAAAATGATCATCCGTTCGCGCCACGCCAAGAAGAAGAGGTAAGGACCAATGGCTCGTTCCGTCTGGAAAGGTCCGTTCGTCGAACTCAGCCTTTTGAAAAAGGCCGAAGACGCGCAGGACATCAGTGGCTCCAAGCCCATCAAGACCTGGTCGCGTCGTTCGACGATCCTGCCGCAGTTCGTCGGTCTGACGTTCAGCGTCTACAATGGCCACAAGTTCATCCCGGTCTCCGTCTCGGAAGAGATGGTCGGCCACAAGCTCGGCGAATTCGCGCCGACGCGGACATTTCCGGGGCACGCCTCGGACAAGAAGGGTAAGCGCTGATGGGCAAGGCCAAGTCTCCCCGCCGCGTGGCCGATAACGAGGCTCTTGCTGTCGGCACCACCATCCGTGGTTCCGCGCAGAAGCTGAACCTTGTCGCGGAACTGATCCGCGGCAAGAAGGCCGAAGAGGCGCTGAACATCCTCTCCTTCTCCAAGAAGGCGATGGCCCGTGATGCCAGCAAGGTGCTCGCTTCGGCGATCGCCAATGCGGAAAACAATCACGATCTCGATGTCGATGCGCTGGTGGTTGCGGAAGCTTCCGTCGGCAAGTCGATCACCATGAAGCGTTTCCACACGCGCGGTCGTGGCAAGTCCACCCGTATCCTGAAGCCGTTCAGCAAGCTGCGGATCGTGGTGCGCGAAGAGGAAGAGGCGTAAGATGGGCCAGAAGAGCAATCCGATCGGTCTGCGTCTGCAGATCAACCGCACCTGGGACAGCCGCTGGTACGCCGAAGGGCGGAACTACGCACAGCTGCTCAAAGAAGACATCATGATCCGCAAGTTCATCATGGAGTCGCTGCCGCAGGCTGCGATCTCCAAGGTGGTGATCGAGCGTCCGGCCAAGCTGTGCCGCATTTCGATCTACGCTGCCCGTCCCGGTGTCATCATCGGCAAGAAGGGTGCGGACATCGAGAAGCTGCGCGTCAAGCTGGCATCGATGACCGCCAGCGACGTGAAGCTCAACATCGTCGAGATCCGCAAGCCGGAAGTCGATGCCAAGCTCGTGGCTCAGGGGATCGCCGATCAGCTGATCCGCCGGA
Source organism: Erythrobacter sp. QSSC1-22B (assembly GCF_001678665.1). Lineage (GTDB taxonomy): Bacteria > Pseudomonadota > Alphaproteobacteria > Sphingomonadales > Sphingomonadaceae > Qipengyuania. The sequence goes on along the minus strand of NZ_LZRP01000001.1, from coordinate 475,590 downwards.
TCGCGTTCCGTCGTGCGATGAAGCGCGCCATGCAGTCTGCCATGCGTCTGGGTGCCGAAGGCATCAAGATCGTTTGTGGTGGTCGTCTTGGCGGCGCCGAAATCGCGCGTGTCGAACAGTACCGCGAAGGCCGGGTGCCGTTGCACACGCTCCGCGCCAACATCGACTATGCCGAAGCCGAGGCGCTGACCGCCTATGGCATCATCGGCATCAAGGTGTGGGTCTTCAAGGGCGAGATCCTCGGCCACGATCCGACTGCGCAAGACCGTCTGATGATGGAATCGCAGACCTCCGGCGTGCGACCGGCTCGCTGATTGCAGGATAGGTAGAAAAAATGCTGCAACCGAAAAAAACCAAGTTCCGCAAGGCCTTCAAGGGCCGGATCAAGGGTGAAGCCAAGGGCGGAACCACGCTGAACTTCGGCTCCTACGGCCTCAAGGCCCTGGAGCCCGAGCGTATCACCGCGCGCCAGATCGAGGCCGCGCGTCGTGCGATCACGCGCCACATCAAGCGTCAGGGACGCCTGTGGATCCGCGTGTTCCCCGATGTGCCGGTTTCGAAGAAGCCCGCCGAAGTGCGTCAGGGTAAGGGCAAGGGCTCGGTCGAATATTGGGCCGCCCGCGTCAAGCCGGGCCGGATCCTGTTCGAGCTCGACGGCGTTGCCGGCCCGCTGGCTGCCGAAGCCTTCGAACGCGCAGCGATGAAGCTGCCGATCAAGACGAAGGTTATCGCCCGCTTTGGCGACACCTCGCACCTGGGAGGCGAATGATGGCCCAGAATTCGACCAAGACCGACGATCTGCGCCAGAAGAGCGACGATCAGCTTTCGGAAGAGCTCACCACGCTCAAGCGCGAGCAGTTCAACCTGCGCTTTCAGGCTGCCACCAACCAGCTCGAAGCGCCGGCGCGCATCCGCGAAGTCCGTCGCACGATCGCCAAGATCAAGACGCTTCAGACCGAGCGCTCCAAGCGCTCCGATGCTGACGCCAAAGCGAAAGCCTGAGGAGTAGGCCATGCCCAAACGTATCCTGATCGGGACCGTCACTTCCGACAAGACCGACAAGACCGTGACCGTGAAGGTCGAACGCAAGGTGAAGCACCCGCTCTATGGGAAGATCATCCGTCGTTCGAAGAAGTATCACGCTCACGACGAGACGAATGAATACACGCTCGGCGACGTCGTCCGTATCGAGGAGACCAAGCCGATTTCGAAGACCAAGACCTGGCTCGTGAAGGATCGCGTAACCGCGGGCGGCACCCAGGCGGTCGAGGCGGATCTCGAGGTCGAGGCCGCCAGTAACTGACGTTTTAGGAACTGCCGGACTGGTTCCGGCAAGCCAATGAGAAGGAAGACGGATCGATGATCCAGATGCAATCCAATCTCGACGTCGCGGACAACAGCGGCGCCAAGCGCGTCCAGTGCATCAAGGTGCTGGGCGGGTCGAAGCGTCGTACCGCGAGCGTCGGCGATGTCATTGTGGTTTCCGTCAAGGAAGCCCAGCCGCGCGCCAAGGTGAAGAAGGGCGACGTCCATCGCGCCGTGATCGTGCGGACCCGCAAGGACGTCCGCCGTCCCGATGGCAGCGTCATTCGCTTTGACAGCAATGCCGCGGTGCTCGTTAACAAGAGCGAAGAGCCGATCGGCACCCGTATCTTCGGCCCGGTGGTGCGCGAACTGCGCGGCCGCGGCTTCATGAAGATCATCTCGCTCGCGCCGGAGGTGCTGTAATGGCCGCCGCAAAGATCAGGAAGGGCGACAAGGTCGTGGTATTGTCCGGCAAGGACAAGGGCCAGACCGGCACCGTCTCCAAGGTAATGCCCAAGGAAGGCAAGGTGATCGTGGATGGCGTCAACATCGCCACCCGTCACCGCAAGCCCGACCAGGCCAACCCGCAGGGCGGGATCGACCGCTTCGCCGCGGCGATGCCGATCTGCAAGGTGGCCGTGGCCGATCCCAAGGACGGCAAGCCCACCCGCGTCCGTTTCGAAGAGAAGGACGGCAAGAAGGTGCGCGTCGCCGTCAAGTCCGGGGAGACCATCGATGGCTGATTATACCCCTCGCATGAGGCAGCGCTACGACGACGAGATCGTCAAGGCGATGACCGAGAAATTCGGTTACAAGAACCGTCTCGAAGTTCCGCGTCTGGACAAGATCACACTCAACATGGGTGTGGGCGAAGCCAGTCAGGACAAGAAGAAGGTCCAGACCGCCGCCGATGAAATGGCGCTGATCGCCGGCCAGAAGCCGGTCATCACCATCGCCAAGAAGTCGATCGCCCAGTTCAAGCTGCGCGAAGGCATGCCGATCGGCTGCAAGGTGACCTTGCGTCGCGAGCGGATGTTCGAATTCGTCGACCGTCTGGTGACGATCGCTATGCCTCGCATCCGAGATTTTCGTGGTCTCAACCCGAAGAGTTTCGACGGGCGCGGCAATTACGCGATGGGCCTGAAGGAACAGATCGTTTTCCCCGAGATCAGCTACGACAAGATCGAGAAGGTCCGGGGCATGGACATCATCGTAACCACCACGGCGAAGACCGACGACGAAGCGCGCGAATTGCTGCGCCTGTTCGGCTTCCCGTTCATTGGCCACATGGCCGAGCAGAAAGAAGCCGCCTGAGGGCCGCTAGCAGAGGAACTTAAGTCCAATGGCGAAACTGAGTTCGATCAACAAGAACGAGCGTCGCAAGAAGCTCGTGAAGCAATATGCCGCTAAGTATGAAAAGCTTAAGGCAATTGCAGACGACTCCTCGCTCGACGAGAGCGATAGGCTGATGGCGCGCCTGAAGATGGCCGAGATTCCGCGTAATGCGAATCCGACCCGCGTGCGCAATCGCTGTGCGACCACCGGCCGCCCCCGCGGCTATTACCGCAAGTTCGGCGTCAACCGGATCGAGCTGCGGAATCTGGGCAATAAGGGCCTGATTCCCGGCCTGACCAAGTCGAGCTGGTGAGGAACTAGACGATGGCAATGACCGATCCCCTGGGTGACATGCTCACCCGTATCCGCAACGGCCAGCAGGCGAAGAAGGACTCCGTGCTTTCGCCGGCGTCCAAGCTGCGCGCGAACGTCCTGGAAGTGCTCCAGCGCGAGGGCTACATTCGTGGCTTCTCCGAGGACTCCAGCGGCAAGCACAAGGCGCTGCGGATCGAACTGAAATATTTCGAAGGCGAGCCTGCTATCAAGCACGTCTCGCGCGTTTCGAAGCCCGGCCGCCGCGTCTACTCGGGTTCCAAGGAACTTCCGACGGTGCGCAACGGCCTCGGCATCACCATCGTCTCGACGCCTCGTGGCGTGCTTTCCGATGCGGAAGCCCGCACCGAGAACGTCGGTGGCGAAGTGCTGGCGGAGGTGTACTGATGAGCCGCATCGGTAAACGACCGGTCGCGATCCCCAATGGGGTTAGCGCCAATATCGATGGCAACGTGCTGAGCGTCAAAGGGCCCAAGGGCACTCTGACCCTGCATCTGTCGGATCACATCGCCTACAAGGTCGAGGGCGACGAGATTCAGGTCAATCCGGCCAATGAAACCAAGGAGGCTCGTTCCTTCTGGGGTCTGCAGCGCACTCTGGTTTCCAACCTTGTCGAGGGCGTCACCGACGGTTTCGCCAAGACGCTGTTGATCACGGGTGTCGGCTATCGTGCCGCGTCGCAGGGCCGGAAGCTCAAGCTTCAGCTCGGCTACAGCCACGATGTCGATCTCGACATTCCCGAAGGCCTCGATGTCGCCACCCCCGATCAGACGACCGTGATCATCTCGGGTATCGACAAGCAGGCCGTTGGCCAGTTCGCCGCAGAAATCCGCCGCTGGCGCAAGCCCGAACCCTACAAGGGCAAGGGTATCAAGTATCAGGGCGAGTACGTCTTCCGCAAGGAAGGGAAGAAGAAGTAACATGGCCAAACTTTCCCTTTTCGAACGCCGCCGCCAGCGTGTCCGCACTGCGCTCAAGAGCCGTGCGGGCGGCAAGCCGCGACTGTCCGTGCACCGCACCGGCAAGCACATCTACGCGCAGATCATCGATGACGCCGCCGGCAAGACCGTCGCCGCCGCATCGACGCTCGGCGCGGAGAATTCCGGTGCCAATATCGATGCCGCCAAATCGGTTGGCAAGGACATCGCCGCCGCCGCCAAGAAGGCCGGCGTCACTACCGTCGTGTTCGATCGCGGCGGCTTCCTGTTCCACGGCCGCGTGAAAGCGCTGGCCGACGCCGCCCGCGAAGGCGGGCTGGAGTTCTGATGATGGCTGACGACAACAAATCCGCAGAGACCCCCGACACCAAGGCTCCCGAAGCCGAGGCCACGGCGACGGAATCCAAGTCCGAAGCCAAGCCGGTCGAGATCGACCAGCCTGCCAAGGCCGAAACCGAGCATGCGGTCACCAAGGAAGAACCGGCAATCGCCGACACGCCTTCCGAGGCTGCTGCCAACCAGTCGCCTGCCCAGGCTTCCGAAGGCCAGCCCCGCGATCGCCAGAATGCCGGTCGTGGACGCGGCGGGCCCGGTGGCGGCGGCGGTGGTCGCGGCGGCCCGGGTGGCCCCGGCGGCGGCAATCGCGGTCGTGGCGGCCCCGGTGGAGGTCGTGACAACAACCGTCGTGGCGGTGGACGCCAGGAAGAAGACGACGGCATCATCGAGAAGCTGGTCCACATCAACCGCGTCTCCAAGACCGTGAAGGGTGGTAAGCGCTTCGGCTTCGCCGCTCTGGTCGTGGTCGGCGACGGCTCGGGCCGGGTCGGCTTCGGTCACGGCAAGGCGCGCGAAGTGCCGGAAGCCATTTCCAAGGCAACCGCTGCTGCACGCAAGAAGATGATCCGCGTTCCGCTCAAGGAAGGCCGCACGCTTCACCATGACGGCAAGGGCCGGTTCGGTGCGGGCAAGGTCAATGTTCGTTCGGCACCTGCGGGTACCGGGATCATTGCCGGTGGTCCGATGCGTGCCGTGTTCGAAAGCCTGGGCGTTGCCGACGTGGTGACCAAGTCGGTCGGTTCGTCCAACCCCTACAACATGATCCGCGCCACCTTCGACGCGCTGGTGAACCAGACTTCGCCGAAGTCTGTGGCCCAGCGTCGCGGCAAGAAGGTCTCCGACCTGCTCGGCCGCGGTGGCGCCAGCGAACCCGAGGCGCAAGTCGACGCCGCAGCGGTCGCGGAGTAAGACAGATGGTCAAGAACAAGAAAACGAACGACACGATCACCATCCGGCAGATCGGTTCGCCGATCCGGCGTCCCGAGAGCCAGAAGAAGATCCTCACCGGTCTGGGCCTTGGCAAGATGCACAAGACCGTCGAGATCGAGGACACCCCCGAGGTGCGCGGCGCGATTGCAAAATTGCCGCACATGGTCGAGGTGATCTAAGAGACATCGAGCCCCCCGCCGACGCGGGGGGCCGATCCTTGTTTCCGCACCCGGCGGAAATCGAGACACAATCAGCGCGAACAAAGCGAAAGCGAGTGCACCCATGACTTTCAAACTCAACGAAATCCGCGACAATCCCGGCGCTCGCAAGAGCCGTATGCGCGTTGGACGCGGCATCGGTTCGGGCAAGGGCAAGACCGCGGGCCGTGGCCAGAAGGGCCAGAAGAGCCGTTCGGGCGTCGCCGTGAAGGGCTTCGAGGGCGGCCAGATGCCGCTCCACATGCGGCTCCCGAAGCGCGGGTTCAACAACCCCTTCGCCAAGGACTTTTCCGAAGTGAACATCGGGATGATCCAGAAGTTCATCGATGCCGGCAAGCTCGACGCCAAGGGCACGATCGACCACGAAGCGCTCAAGGCCGCTGGCCTCGCGCGCGGCGGCAAGGACGGTCTGCGCCTGCTCGGCAAGGGCGAACTGACCAGCAAGCTCAAGCTGACCGTTGCCGGCGCCTCCAAGGGTGCCATCGAAGCGGTCGAGAAGGCAGGCGGTTCGGTCGACGTCGTCAAGGTCAAGAAGGTCAGCGGCAAGCCCAACGAGAACAAGACCGGCAAGCACGCTGCAGCCAAGACTGCTTCCGAATAATCGGAAAAATCGGGAGCGGGGTTCGACATTGCGGACCCTGCTCCCTATCTGTCCTGTCTGCCGGGACGGGCCGGCGCCCATCATACGCAGACGCTAGGATCGACATTTAAGCCATGGCATCACGCGCCGACAATATTGCGAGCCAGATGAGCCTCGCGAATTTCTCCAAGGCCACCGAGCTGCGCCAGCGTATCTGGTTCACCATCGGCGCGCTGATCGTGTTCCGCTTTCTCAGCTTTGTGCCGCTCCCGGGTATCAACCCGCGGGTCCTCGCCCAGCTGGCCGAGACCACCCAGGGTGGCATTCTCGACATGTTCAACATGTTCACCGGCGGCAGTCTGGAGCGGATGAGCCTGATCGCGCTCGGCGTGATGCCCTATATTACTGCCTCGATCGTGGTCCAGCTCGCCAGTGCGCTGCATCCCACGCTCGCCGCGCTCAAGAAAGAGGGCAGCACCGGTCGCCAGAAGCTCAATCAGTACACCCGCTACGGCACCGTGTTCCTGTGCTCGATCCAGGGCTGGTTCCTGGCCGCCGGGCTCGAGAGCTTCGGCGCATCGAACGGCCTCAACGCGGTCATAGATCCGGGCATGGCGTTCCGCATTGGCGTGGTCATTTCGCTGGTCGGCGGGACGATGTTCCTGCTGTGGCTGGGCGAGCAGATCACCAGTCGCGGCATCGGCAACGGCGTCTCGCTGATCATCATGGCGGGCATCGTCGCCCAGTTCCCCGGATTCGCCTCGAACCTGTTCGAAGGCGGGAGGACGGGTTCGATCTCGCCGGGGATCATCATCGGCTTCATCATAATGGTGGTGGTGCTGATCCTGATCATCTCCTTCGTCGAGCGTGCGCAGCGGCGGTTGCTGATCCAGTATCCCAAACGCGCGACGCAGCGCGGAATGATGCAGGCCGATCGCTCGCACCTGCCGCTCAAGCTGAACACCGCTGGCGTTATCCCGCCGATCTTCGCGAGTTCTTTGCTGCTGCTGCCGCTCACCATCAGCCAGTTCGCCGGCAGTTCGGTCGATACCGACAGCGGGTTCGGCGGTACGATCGTGGCGCTCAACCAGTATCTGGCTCACGGCCAGCCGCTCTACATGACGCTTTATGCGGCCGGCATCATCTTCTTCGCGTTCTTCTACACCGCGGTGGTCTTCAATCCCGAGGAAACCGCTGACAACCTCAAGAAGAACGGCGGCTTCATTCCGGGCATCCGTCCGGGCAAGCGGACCGAGGAATATCTCGATTACGTGCTTACGCGGATCACCGTGGTTGGCGCGATCTATCTGGCGCTGGTCTGCGTGATCCCGGAATACATGATTGCCCAGACTGGCATTCCGCTGTTCCTTGGCGGTACGAGCCTGCTGATCGTCGTGAACGTCACGGTCGATACGATCAGCCAGATCCAGTCGCATCTGCTGGCGCACCAGTACGGCGATCTCATCAAGAAGGCCAAGTTGAAGGGCCGCAATCGCTAGCATACCCGAGGGGGCGAAGGGGACTTTACGGAATGGACATAATCCTTCTGGGGCCTCCGGGCGCAGGCAAGGGCACGCAGTCGCAGCGCCTGGTCGAGCATCATGGCATGCGCCAGCTCTCGACCGGAGACATGCTGCGCGGTGCGGTAAAGGCGGGCACGCCGGTCGGACTCAAGGCGAAGGCGGTCATGGAGCGAGGCGAACTCGTCAATGATGATATCGTCTCCGACCTGATCGATGCCGAGCTCACCGAGATGGGTCCCGAGACCGGCGCCATCTTCGACGGCTATCCACGCACCGACGCACAGGCGGCGATGCTCGATGAAATCCTCGAGCGTCACGGTCGCAAGCTCGATCATGTGATCGAACTGGGTGTCGATGAGGATGCCCTGGTCGAACGGATCATCGGGCGATTTACCTGTGCCGAATGCGGGGCAGGGTATCACGACATCTTCAAGCTCCCGAAAGTGCCCGGAACCTGCGACAAATGCGGTTCGACCGAGTTCAAGCGTCGGCCGGACGACAATGAAGAGACCGTGCGCAAGCGCATGGCGCTCTATCGTGCCGAGACCGCGCCGATCTTGCCCGGTTACGAAAGCCGCGGCATCGTCAGCCGGGTGGATGGCATGGCCAGCATCGAGGATGTGACCCACACGATCGACACCATCCTCGCTGCGAGCTGACGGCGCGCGACGTGGGTTCCGACAAGACAGCATCATCTTTCCATAGCCTTCGCGCTGGCCTAACGCCGGGGCAAAGGAGTGATGGATGCGTACACCGTTTATCTTCGCTGCCGCTCTCGCGGTCGCCATGTCTGTGTTCCCCGCCTCGGCAGAGGTGGTTTCGACCACCGATGACGGCTTCGTCACCCGCGCCACCGCAGAGGTCGCGGCGGAACCGCTCGCCGTCTGGCTGGCGCTGACCAAGCCCGGCCAATGGTGGAACTCCGAACACACCTGGTCGGGCGGCGCCGCGAATATGACGCTGACCCCGCAGGCGGGCGGATGCCTTTGCGAAAAGCTCCCCGGAGACGATGGCAAGGAGGGGTTCGCCATGGATGGCAGCGCGCACCACGCCACCGTCGTGCAGGCATTCCCCTTGCGGGTGTTGCGATTGCGCGGTGGGCTGGGGCCGCTGCAGGGCGAACCAGCGACCGGCATCCTCACCATAACGCTCAAGGAGATAGATGGCGGGACCCGTGTGTTGTGGGAGTACAATGTCGGCGGGCCGATGCGCTACGAGATCGGGCAGATTTCCGGCGCCGTCGATGCGGTGATGACGCAGCAGCTGGTGGGACTGCGCGATCATCTCGGCGTTCTCGGGGGCGCTGCGCCGCAGAATGAGGTGGCGGCTGACGCGGGCGATGGCGATGGCGAGGGGCCGGACGAAGGGTCGGTACCGGCGCCGCAGATCGAACCTGAGGCGACGCTCGAAGACCAGATCGACGCGCTGGGTAGGGTCGAATAGGATCAGGCACGGGTTGGTGCGTTTTGACGGCCGCCCTGCTTCGGGTTATACCGTCACCTTAAAGCGCCGCTCAGCCCTCCGCTCCTCCCTGGGGTAGGGGATGTCGCATGGTCTCGCTCGTGCTTGCCGGTTGACGCGCTGGTCGAATCGACGTAAGCGCGCCCTTCATTCGACAGTATCGGACGGGTCCGGCAGGCGGCAGCCTTTGGATGCGCGCTATCCGGAACCCTTTCGCAATTGTCGGTGGATTTAGCGATGAGATAGGGGGCGGCCCGTCAATCGGACCGCAAACCCCTGTGGAGCATGGAGAAGTATTAAGTGGCACGTATTGCCGGGATCAACATCCCCACCAACAAGCGCGTGATTATCGCGCTTACCTATATTCACGGAATCGGTCGTACGACGGCGGTCAAGATCGCCGAAAAGCTGGGTATCGACCAGTCGCGCCGGGTGCAGGACCTCACCGACGAGGAATTGCTGCGAATCCGCGAGACCATCGATTCGGATCATCAGGTCGAGGGCGATCTTCGCCGCGACACCGCGATGAACATCAAGCGTTTGATGGATCTGCGGACCTATCGCGGTCTGCGTCATCGTACCGGCCTGCCCGTTCGCGGACAGCGCACCCACACCAACGCCCGCACCCGCAAGGGCAAGGCCAAGCCGATCGCCGGCAAGAAGAAGTAAGCCACGGAGGCTTTATGTCTCCGGAGCTTTTCCCTTCTCGTGAATATAGAGGAATACACAAATGGCACGCGAACCCGGCCGAGTTAAACGTCGCGACAAGAAGAATATCACCAGCGGCGTGGCGCACATCAACGCCAGCTTCAACAACACGATGATCACCATCACCGACGCCCAGGGCAATGCGATCAGCTGGTCCAGCGCCGGCACGATGGGCTTCAAGGGCAGCCGCAAGTCGACCCCCTACGCCGCCCAGGTCGCCGCTGACGATGCCGGCAAGAAGGCTGTCGAACACGGCGTCCGGACGCTGGAAGTCGAAGTGAAGGGTCCGGGCTCGGGCCGCGAGAGCGCATTGCGCGGTCTTGCTGCGGTGGGCTTCACCATCACCTCGATCCGCGACGTTACGCCGATCCCGCACAACGGCGTCCGGCCGTCCAAGCGTCGCCGCGTCTGATCCGTGCCTGCCTGGCGGGACCATTCGGGTCCCGCCGACAATCTCTCACGGACCGGGCGCTCTACCAGAGCTTCCGGTCCTGCCCATATCCGAACCCGCCCAGCGCGAAATAGGGGAAATCCATGTCCGTCAACACCAAGAACTGGCAGGAACTCAAGAAACCCAGCAGCCTCGAAATCAAGGACGGCGGCGAAAAGAACCGCAAGACGACCTTCGTCGCTGAACCTCTCGAGCGCGGCTTCGGCCTGACGCTCGGCAACGCGCTGCGCCGCGTGCTGCTCTCCTCGCTTCAGGGCGCGGCGATCACCTCGATCAAGATCGAGAACGTGCTCCACGAATTCTCCTCGCTCGCCGGCGTGCGCGAGGACATCACCGACATCGTCCTCAACGTGAAGCAGATCGCGCTGCGGATGGAAGGCGAAGGCCCCAAGCGGCTCCAGCTTTCGATGACCGGTCCGGCGCAGGTCAAGGCCGGCGACATCGCGGTTTCGGGCGATATCGAGGTGATGAACAAGAACCTCGTGATCTGCCATCTCGACGAAGGTGCCACGCTCAACATGGAGCTGACCGCCGATATCGGTAAGGGCTATTCGCCCGCGGTCCAGAACCGTCCGGCCGATGCGCCGATCGGTCTGATCCCCGTCGACAGCCTCTATTCGCCGGTTCGCCAGGTGAGCTACAAGGTCGAGGCCGCCCGCGTCGGGCAGGAGCTCGATTACGACAAGCTCTCGCTGACCGTCGAGACCGACGGCACCGTCACCCCGGAAGACGCCGTGGCCTATGCCGCGCGCATCCTCCAGGACCAGCTGACGCTGTTCGTCCACTTCGAGGACGGCGTGCCGCAGCCCAGCTCGGCGATGATCGGTCAGGCTGCAGAGCCGCAGGAAAGCGACACCAACCAGCTCAACCGTTACCTGCTCAAGAAGGTCGACGAGCTGGAACTGTCGGTGCGCAGCGCCAATTGCCTCAAGAACGACAACATCATCTACATCGGCGATCTGGTCCAGAAGACCGAAGCCGAGATGCTGCGGACGCCGAACTTCGGCCGCAAGTCGCTCAACGAGATCAAGGAAGTGCTTTCCAGCATGGGTCTGCGTCTCGGGATGGATATCCCGGGCTGGCCGCCGGAGAACATCGAGGAAATGGCCAAGAAGCTCGAGCAGGAACTGCTCGGCTGATGCCGTCCCCCGCCTCGTGCGGGGGATAGTTTCGACGGGCGATGGTGACGGCCCCTGACGGTCACCGGCTACGGGCTACCTGGTACGGGCCCCTAACGAACCAAGGAATGAATAATGCGTCATGGTATTTCGCAGCGCAAGCTGAGCCGGAAATCGGGCCACCGCAAGGCCCTGTTCCGTAATATGAGCGCGGCACTGATCAAGCACGAGCAGATCCTCACCACGCTGCCCAAGGCAAAGGAACTGCGCCCCTATGTCGAGAAGCTGATCACGCTGGCCAAGCGCGGCGGGCTTTCGAACCGCCGCCTCGCCCATGCGCGGATGCTCGACGACGCCCAGCTCAAGAAGCTGTTCGACATTCTGGCCGACCGCTATTCGGATCGTGAAGGCGGCTACACCCGCATCATCAAGGCCGGCTATCGCGGCAGCGACGCCGCGCAGATGGCGATCATCGAACTGGTCGACCGCGACGTCGACGCCAAGGGCAAGGACAGCGGCCCGGTGATGAACCACGACGAGGAAGAGCTCGAGGACGCCTGAGTCTCCGAACTTTCCAAAGAATTCCGAAAGGGCCGCCCGGGAAACCGCGCGGCCCTTTTCTTTTGCGCAGAGCGTGGCACAAGGTGGCGCATGATCCGCCAGACCCTTGCAGCCGCCGCGCTGTTCTCCACCGCCGCCATCGCCACACCGGGGTTCGCCCAAAGCGCGCAGGAGCAGCTCGACACCCGTTACGACCGCGCGCTGGCGGCCGGGTACAAGGCGCTGATGCTGTGCGGGGCGATCGCAAATGCCGAGAGAAACGGTGCGACGCGGACGCCCGAGAGCGTCGCGCAATGGGAGATGGCGGGCATCCAGGACCCGCTCGACGGAATCGTCGGGGATTTGCCCTATAGCATTCAGAGGTTCGGTAGCGAATCCGACTGGATGGCTGGCAAGCTGCAGCGGGTTTCGGTCCAATGGGCCGATGATATGCCTGCACGCATTGCGGTTCATCACTACCCGCGAGGCTGTGCTCTTCAGCCGATCGGCAAAGGGGCAGTTGGAGTCTTTTTTGAAGAAATGGCTGCACTAGAGGCTCTGCCCCTCATCCACGGGTTTGGAGATGAGCCTACATGGCGATCGGCTGTCGATGGGTTCAGCGAACGGTACGGGGCGGGCTCGCGGACGACCGCGACGTTGGTGATCCAGAACAGCCGAGTTGTGGCCGAAGAATATCGCGCGCCTTTCGCTCCGAACATCCCGCAACGTACTTGGTCGGTAGCCAAAAGCGTCGCTGCTACCTTGATCGGTGCAGCCCATCACAGGGGAGAAGCGGAAACGGGTTATCCGATCGATTATCCGGGTTGGGAGGGCGGGGATCCGCGCAATCCGAACATCCTTCTCGACAATCTGTTGCGTATGGCCTCGGGTCGTTATTCCGATACGCCCGGCAATCGCACCGATCCGCTCTATTGGGGCGGTTCGACTGTGGATGAAACGGCAGCGCATTGGCCGTTGATCCACCGGCCCGCCACCGTGTTCCGCTACGCCAACAACGACACGCTGATGGCGGTAAAGGCGATCGAGGACACTTTCGAGGATCACCCGCCTGCGGCTTTCTTCGCCAAGCTCGGCATGGATCATACGGTGGCCGAAACCGACTGGCAGGGCAATTACATCTTCTCCAGCCAGGTCTGGTCCACTGCGCGCGATCTGGCGAAATTCGGCCAGCTGTATCTCGACGATGGCCTGCTGCCCGATGGCCAGCGCATCCTCCCTGAAGGCTGGGTCAAATACGTCTCCGCCGCTTCGGGCCCGCAACCCGAGGGGCGCTCCATGGGCTATGGCGCGGGCTTCTGGCTGTTCAACCAGACCGAGGGCATTCCCGCCGACACCTTCGCCGCCATGGGCAATCGCGGGCAATATGTCGTGATCGTCCCCAGCCGCGTTGTGGTGATCGTCCGGCGCGGCGAGGATCCGGTGGGCGAGAGCTTCGATATCCTCGGCTTCACCCGCGATGTGCTGGCCGCACTGGCTGAATGATTGCGCCGTTCGGGCCGCGCAGCTAGTCCTGTCCCAACGAAATTCCCCATGAATACCGGAGAGAACCCCATGTCCCGTATCATCGCTCTTGCGTTGGCAGGCGCCGCCACCATCGCGCTCGCTGCAACCCCCGGAACCGCCCAGACCGTGACCCCCGATTATCCCGAGACCCGCGCCACCGATACCAGCGAGGTCCTGTTCGGCCAGACCGTGGCCGATCCCTATCGCTGGCTCGAGAACGACGTTCGCACCGACGCGCAGGTCGCAGAATGGGTCGAGGCGCAGAACGTCGTCACCGACGCCTATCTCGAGACGCTGCCCGGCACCGCCTGGTTCAAGGAGCGGCTCGCCGAGCTGATCGATTACGAACGCTACGGCATCCCCAGCAAGGCGGGCGAGCGCTATTTCTACAGCTACAATTCGGGGCTGATGAACCAGTCGCAATATTTCGTCCGCGACGGATGGGATGGCGAGGCGCGGCTGCTGCTCGATCCCAACGAATGGTCCGCCGACAACGCCACCGCGCTGGCCGACACCGCGGCTTCCAAGAGCGGGCGCTATCTCGCCTATGCGATCCAGGACGGCGGCAGCGACTGGCGCACGATCAAGGTCCTCGATGCCGACACCGGCGAGGAGATGGCAGACGCAATCGAATGGGCCAAGTTCACCGGCATTTCCTGGATCGGCGACGAGGGCTTCTTCTATTCGCGCTTCCCCGCCACCGAGGAAGGCCAGGATTTCCAGTCGCTCAACTACAACCAGACAGTCTATTTCCACCGTCTCGGCACTCCGCAGAGCGCGGACGAGCTGGTCTACGAGACCCCCGATGCCCGCGAACAGGGCCACGGTGCCGGGGTCAGCCATGACGGGCGCTGGGCCTTCGTCTCCAGCTCGACCGGCACCGACGACCGCAATGAATTGCGTGTAATCGATCTGACCAGCCGCGCGAGCGAGGGCTGGACACCGCGCCCGCTGATCACGGGCTTCGACAACAGCTGGAGCCCGATCGCCTCGACCGGCGACACGGTCTATTTCATGACCAACAAGGACGCACCGCGCTATCGCATCGTCCGCGCCGATCTCACCGCTGACACGCTCGAATGGGAAGAGGTCGTGGCGCAGAGCGACGAGCCGATCGCGGGCGCCGCGATCATCGGCGACAGGCTGGTGGTCGAATATATGAAGGATGCCAGCAGCCGCGCGGTCTATCACGACCTCGATGGCAAGCCGACCGGCACGCTCGACCTGCCCGGCATCGGCTCGATCGGCGGTCTCAACGGCGACTCCGGTGACGCGGAGACCTTCTACAGCTTCACCAGCTTCAACCAGCCCGGCGCGATCTATCGCCTCGATGTCGCCACCGGCGAACGCAGCACCTTCGCCGAACCCGAAGTCGCCTTCGAACCCGACGATTACCGCGTCGAGCAGGTGTTCTACAATTCCAAGGACGGCACTCGCGTCCCGATGTTCGTGGTCCGCCACAAGGACAGCACCGGGCCTTCGCCCACGCTGCTCTACGCCTATGGCGGGTTCAATATCTCGCTGACGCCGAGCTTCTCGCCGACCCGGCTCGCCTGGCTCGAGGCCGGCGGCACCTTCGCGCTCGCCAATATCCGCGGCGGCGGCGAATACGGCAAGGAATGGCACGACGGCGGACGGCTGAACAACAAGCAGAACGTGTTCGACGATTTCATCGCCGCGGGCGAGTTCCTCAAGGCCAACGGCTACACCTCCGAGCACGGGCTGGCGATCCAGGGCGGCTCCAACGGCGGCTTGCTGGTGGGCGCGGTGG
Source organism: Erythrobacter sp. QSSC1-22B (assembly GCF_001678665.1). Classification (GTDB taxonomy): domain Bacteria; phylum Pseudomonadota; class Alphaproteobacteria; order Sphingomonadales; family Sphingomonadaceae; genus Qipengyuania. The sequence goes on along the minus strand of NZ_LZRP01000001.1, from coordinate 460,519 downwards.
TCAACCAGCGGCCCGACCTGTTCGACGCGGGCAATGCCGCAGTGGGCGTGATGGACATGCTGCGCTTCGACCGCTGGACCGCGGGGCGCTACTGGGTCGACGATTACGGCTATCCCGACCGCGAGGCCGATTTCGCGGTCCTGCGGTCCTATTCGCCGCTGCACAATATACAGAGCGGGGTGGACTATCCCGCGCTGCTGGTGACCACCGCCGACACCGACGACCGCGTGGTCCCGGGCCACAGCTTCAAATACACCGCCGCGCTGCAGGCGGCCGATCTGGGAGACCAGCCGCAATTGATCCGGATCGAGACCCGCGCGGGCCATGGTTCGGGCAAGCCGACCGACAAGGTGATCGACGAATATGGCGATATCCTCGCCTTCCTCGCGCAGCACACCGGGCTGGAAGTGCCTCCCGCCGAGTAGAACCACAGCCACCGTTCAGGCAAGTGTCGCTTTATCTGAACGGTGGCTGTCGGGCGAATTCAGGCTCGCCTCAGTGCAGCACGCCTAGAACCTCATGTGAAGCCAAAGCACTCTCGCCCCGGCCGAGCATGAGGATCGACCCATGAAGACCATCACCAAAGCACTCGCCAAGGGAAGCATGGCGACCATCGCGGCAGGCGCGATGGCGATGACTTCCGCAACCCCGGCCTTTGCGCAGTCGCGCGACCGCGACAACGGCATTGGCGCCGGCGAGATCATCGCCGGTGCGGTGATCCTCGGCGGTATCGCCATTGCTGCCGGCGCGCTGGGAGGTTCGCGCGATCGCTATGACGATCGTCGATATCAGGACCCGCGCTATCAGGACCCGCGCTATCAGGACCCGCGCTATCAGGACCGGCGCTATCAGAACAATCGCTACCAGAACAATCGCTATGCCCGACAGGTCGATCCGCGAACCGCGGTGCAACGCTGCGTCGCCGCGGCCGAGAACGACGCCCGCCGCTACGGCTATCGCTACGCCAATGTGACTCAGATCCGCGACGTCAGGGACAACCGCAACGGGTTCCGCGTCCGCGGCGATCTGGTGGTCGATGGCCAGCGCAACTCGCGTTACGACCGCCGGGGCAATCAGCGTGCCGATCAGGGCCGCTTCAATTGCCAGGTCGACTATCGCGGCCAGATTCAGAACCTCAATTACAACGGCATCCGCGGCCTTCGTTAGGTCAGGGCTCGAATACGCTGAATGAGTTCCCACGAGGGCGGTTCAGGCTCGATATAGCCTGGACCGCCTAGCTCATCGACCAGACTTTCGCGGCTCCGGAGTGGGGCGGACCGCATGGGGACCATGATATGATCAGATTTGCCCGCCTTGCCGCTGCTCCCGCCATGCTGGCGGCGCTTTCGCTGACCGCCGCGCCTGTGTTGGCAGCCGATTTGCCTGCTTCCAGCAGCCGCAGCGCCATCGCTTCCCAGTTGGCCTGGGATGCAGGCGAGGGCCAGACCTACCAGCAATACCGCACCTATCGCCACGACCGGCGTTATGATCGTCGGTACGACCGCCGTTATGACCGGCGCCACGGGCGTGGCGGCGTCGATGCCGGCGATATCGTCACCGGAGTGCTGATCCTCGGCGCGATCGCCGCAGTCGCGAGTGCGGCAAACCGCGGCAACGAGCGCCAGACGCGCTACCCCGACTCCCGCTACCCCGACTCCCGTTACCCCGACTCCCGTTACCCCGACTCCCGTTACCCCGATTCCCGCTATCCGGACGCCCGATATCCGGCGCAGAATTCCTCCTATCGCAGCGCCGACACCGGCGGGCTCGATCGCGCGGTTTCGATGTGCGTCGAGAGTATCGAGCGCGACACCCGCGTCGAGAGCGTCGATTCGGTGAATCGCGACGCCTCGGGCTGGCGCGTTACCGGTCGGCTCTACGATGGCGCTGGCTTCAGCTGCTCGATCGGCGCCGATGGCCGCATCCAGGCGATCGATCTCGGCAGCGGCACTGCCGGTTATGGTAACTCCCCCTATGAGGCGAGCAGCAGCGCGCCTGCCTATGCCGCTCCCGGCAGCGACGATCGGCAATACGACGACGACAGCTATCGTTCGGCATGGGCGAATGTCGATGCGCAGCCCGCACGCCCCGCTGCGGCGACATCCGAAGGGCCCCTCCCGGCCTATCCCGGTGGTCCGCTGCCCGGCGATCTCGAACAGGACGAGATCGGTACCGGATACCCCGGCTCTTAGTCGCTATTCCTTGCGCACCAGCGGGTCACGATAGGCGGGCAGCGACAATTTCCAGTGGATCGCCGCCGAGCGCAGGGTGTAGCCCGCAGTTACCGCCCCGATCCAGACCCACTCGCGCTGGATCGCGATCAGCTCGCCTACCACGGCGAGCGCGGCAGACAGTGCGGCTGCGGTCACGTAAAGCTCGGGGCGCATGATGATCGAAGGGCGCCCCGCGATCATGTCGCGGATGATCCCGCCCACCGTGCCGGTCACCACCCCCATCAGGATCGCCGGGATTGGCGGAACGCCATAGCTCAGCGCCTTGGCCGCGCCGATTACCGCATAGGCCGTCAGCCCGAGCCCGTCGGCGAAATCGAGCAGCTTGCCATCCCACCAGCGCGTCGGGGTGAACCAGGTGAGCAGCGCGGTCGCGAGGCACACCGCCGCGACCCAAGGGTGACCGATCCAGAACACCGGTGCGCCGATCAGGAGATCGCGCACCGTGCCGCCCCCGACACCCGTCACCAGCGCGAAGAACGCCATGGTGACGAAAGTCTGCTGTTCGCGGGCCGCGACCAGCGCGCCTGTCAGCGCGAAGATGCCGATCCCGATCAGGTCAAGCCAGTCGAGCACGGGAGTGAGGATTTCGGCGTTCATGTGCGCGGACTCACGAAACGGGCCTGCTCCGGCGCCGACGGAACAGCAGCGCCGTCCCGATGAGCGTGCCGAGCAGTGCCAGCGCTGCGAACAGGATCAGCACCGGATGGCTGGTGTCCTCGCGGGCTTCCAGATCCATGATATGGAGGCCCCACATCAGGTCGAACACCCGCCAGAACCGCGTGCGCACCGCCTCGATCTCGCCGCTCTCGGTGCCGACGTAGACATGCGTTCCGTCCTCAAGAGCGACCTGCCAGACAGGGAGCTCGCGGCGGAAATCGAACGGCGTCTCATCCGCCTCGAACCGCGTCACCGCAGCGACGGCCTTGCCGCCGACGATCCGCTCGGCCACCAGCAGCCGCGCCTCGACATCGGTCAGCCGCGCCATCGCGCTGCCATCGGCGCGGAAGCGCTCGCTACTGCCGTCGAGATAGGTGATCCGGGTGACGGTGGTCCGGCGTTCGACCTGCGTAGTGACCGATCTGACCGGGCGGGTGGTATCGGCCGGCAGCGCGACCGCGATCTGGACGTCGGATGGCAGCGCCTGCTCCTCGACCGGCAGCCGCAGGTGCTCGCCGCGCACTTCCTCGATCGGGCGGGCAACCATGACCAGCCCGGTCAGCGTCCACATCACCAAGGGGACCGCGATTCCCCAGCCGAGCCAGATGTGCCAGCGGGCGAAGCGCTGCATGAGTTTGGCGTTCATCGCAGACCCTAACCGTGCAGTATCTGGCCGATGCCACGCGCGGCGGCGATGCAGTCGAGATCGCCCCATGCGGGCCCGATGACCTGCATGCCGCAGGGCAGGCCCGCGCTCTCGCCCACCGGAAGGACGGTGGCGGGCAGGTTGGGGAAAGTGGCAAGGCCCGCCCAGGCCAGCCCATCAGCCGCGCGCCGACTGGTGCCGTCGATCGTCTCGGCGCCCTGGAAATAGGCTTCGTCGCGGTGGCTGAAGGCCAGCGTCGGTGCGGGCGGGGCGAGCACGAAATCATAGCGCTCGAACACCGCGTTCCATGCCGCTGCATTGACCGCCTGCGCATCGAGCAGGGCGAACCAGTCGCTGGCGCTCGCGCGCTTGCCATCGGGCGAAGCAGCGCCGCGCGCCATCGCGATGTTGAGCGTCTTCATATAGTCGCCATGCTGGCGCGCCAGATCGGGGACCAGCTCGCTCGACCGGTCGAGCCGGATGCCGGCCTGCTCCAGTTCCTTCGCCGCCGCCTCGATCGGCGCGCGCACCGAAACATCCACTGGGCTTGCCGGATGATCGAGCAGCAACAGCATGCGGCATTCGCGCAGCGGCTTGCAACGTGACGCGAGCGGCCGCTCGGTGGTGATCCGGACCAGCGCCTCGAGATCTTCTCCATTGCGCGCCAGTGGCCCGACGACCCCGAGCGGGCCATCATGCGCGCCGGAGAAACCCGGGCTGCTGGAGAGCGAAGGGTGGTAATGCCCGCGCAGGCTGATCAGGCCCCAGCTGGCCTTGTGGCCCCAGACGCCGCAGAAATGCGCAGGCACGCGGATCGAACCGCCGATATCGCTGCCAAATTCGCAAGGCACCATGCCGCTTGCCACCGCCGCCGCCGCGCCGCCCGAGGAGCCGCCGGGCGAGCGCGCGGGATCGTGCGGGTTGCTGGTGCGGCCATAGACCGGGTTGTTCGACTGCCAGTCGGCCAGATCAGGAGGAATGTTGGTCTTGCCGAGGAAGAGCGCGCCCGCGCGCTTCAGCCGCTGCACCACCTCGGCATCGCGGCTGGCGATGTTGCCGGCGTAGCGCTCGTGGCCCCAGCTGCTGGGCAGTCCCGCGATGTCGAAGCTTTCCTTGATGGTCATTGGAACGCCGAACAGCGGCTGGTCCTCGCGCGGGGCCTGGCCATCGAGCGCGCTGGCCGCTTCGCGGGCGCGATCGAAATCGCACACCACCACGGCGTTGACCTTGGCGTCGAGCTTCTCGATCCGGGCGATAGCGTGCCCAACCGCCTCGCGCGGCGACAGCTCGCCCGCTCGGATCGCCGCAGCCGTTTCCAGCGCACCGGGTTTGTCGGTCAGTGTCGGATAGGCCATGCCGCTCGCTCCTTTTCCGCCCGTCTAGGCGGGCAGGTCGATCAAATGTGAATCGGCTTGCCCTGTACGGCCATGGCCGCTTCCTTGATCGCTTCCGAATGCGTCGGGTGAGCATGACAGGTGTAGGCGATATCCTCGCTGGTCGCGCCGAATTCCATCGCCTGTGTGGCCTGCTGGATCATCGTGCCCGCAACGCTGGCGATCGCCCAGACGCCCAGCACCCGGTCGCTTTCGGCCTCCGCGATGATCTTCACCAGGCCGTCGGGCTCGTGATTGGTCTTGGCGCGGCTATTGGCCATCATCGGGAATTTCCCGACCTTAATCTTGCTCTTGTCGCCGCCCATCTTCTCAATCGCCTCCTCGGTGGTGAGGCCGACACCGGCGATTTCGGGCCAGGTGTAGACGACGTTGGGGATCAGCGCGTGGTTCACGATCCCTGTCTGGCCGGCGAGGTTCTCCGCTACCGCGATGCCCTCGTCCTCGGCCTTGTGCGCCAGCATCGGGCCGGGGACGACATCGCCGATCGCCCAGACACCCTCAACCACGGTGCGGAACTCATGGTCGATCTCGATCTGGCCGCGCTTGTTGGTCTCGAGCCCGATCGCCTCGAGACCGAGGCCCTCGGTGTTGGGCCTACGCCCGATCGAAACCAGCACGCAATCGGCTTCCATCGTCTCGGGCTCGCCGCCCCCGGAGGGCTCGAGCGTGAGCGTGGCGGTCTTGCCCTTCACCGTAACTCCGGTGACCTTGCTCGACAGCTTGAAATCGATGCCCTGCTTCTTGAAAATCTTGCGTGATTCCTTGCGGATATCGCCATCCAGCCCGGGCAGGATTTCGTCGAGGAATTCCACGCAGACCACCTCGGCACCCAGCCGGCGCCAGACCGAACCCAGTTCGAGCCCGATCACACCGCCGCCGATCACGACCATCTTCTTGGGGACCTGCGCGAGTTCGAGCGCGCCGGTTGAGTCCACCACCACACCCTTGTCGTTGTCGACCTCGACACCGGGCAGCGGCGTCACGGACGAGCCGGTGGCGATGACGATATCCTTGGCGGTGACCGTTTCGTCGCCGATCTTGACGGTGTGTGCGTCCTGGAAGGTGGCGAAGCCCTTCTTCCAGTCGATCTTGTTCTTCTTGAACAGGAACTCGATCCCGCCGGTGAGCGAGGTCACCGCGTCGCGGCGCTGGGCGTGCATGGTGTCGAGGTTGAGCTTGGGGGTGACCTCCACGCCCATCGACGCCATCGTGCCGTTCGCAGCCACGTCGAAGAACTCGCTCGCGTGGAGCATCGCCTTGGAGGGGATGCAGCCGACGTTGAGGCAGGTTCCGCCCAGCGTCTCGCGGCCTTCCACGCAGGCGGTCTTGAGCCCGAGTTGCGCCGCGCGGATCGCGGCGACATAGCCGCCCGGTCCGGAGCCGATGATCAGGACGTCGTAATCGTATTTGTGGTCAGCCACCGATTTTCTCCGCGGGCAATGTCTCTGTAGAATCTGCGTTCGTTTCGCGCGTGCTTGCGGCGCAGGCATTCACGATGCCTTCCACGTTCGCAGGTGTCGCATCCTCGAGCGTGAGGTCGGGATCGGCCATGAAAGTATCCGCACTGCACTGGCAGACTTCGGAAACCCTGGCGGCCACTACACCCATATTCTGTGCCACCTGCTCGCACTGCGCAGCGACGACATTGCGAACCTCGCCTTCGACCGCCTCCCCGGCGATCTGCGTCGCCGCATCGCATCCGGAAAGCGCTCCGGCGAGCAGCAGAAGGGCCAGGGGCCTTGCCAGCCTGTCGATCATGGTTCCTGTCATATCACAGGTCGATCAGCATCCGCGTGGGATCCTCGATCGCCTCCTTGATGATCTTGAGCGCGGTTACCGCCTCGCGGCCATCGATCAGCCGGTGGTCGTAGGACAGCGCCAGATACATCATCGGGCGCACTACGATCTCGCCGTTCACCACCACCGCGCGATCCTCGATCCGGTGCAGGCCGAGCACCGCGCTCTGCGGCGGGTTGATGATCGGGGTCGACATCAGCGAACCGAACACGCCGCCGTTGGAGATGGTGAAGGTGCCGCCCTTCATATCGGCCATGGTCAGCGTGCCCTCCTTGGCGCGCGCGCCGAAATCGGCGATGTCCTTCTCGATCCGTGCGAAGCCCTTCTTGTCGGCGTCGCGGATGACCGGGACAACCAGCCCGTTGGGAGCGCTGACCGCGACCGAGATGTCGACATAGTCGTGATAGACGATCTCGTCGCCCTCGATATAGGCATTGGCCGAGGGCACATCCTTGAGCGCAAGGCAGGCGGCCTTGGCGAAGAAGCCCATAAAGCCGAGCTTTATGTCGTGCTTCTTGGCGAACATATCCTTGTACTTCGTGCGCGCCTCGATGACCGCGCTCATGTCGCAATCGTTGAAGGTGGTGAGCAGCGCGGCCTCTTCCTGCGCGCCCTTGAGGCGGCGGGCGATGGTCTGGCGCATCCGCGTCATCTTGACCCGTTCTTCGCGGCGCTCGCCGCTGTCGCCGGAACTCGCGGAAGGTGCCGAAGAGGTCTCGGCTTGCTGCGGCGCAGCATCGGCAATCGAGCCATCCTTCTTGGCCTTCGCTGCGGCAACCACGTCTTCCTTGGTCAGGCGTCCGTCCTTGCCGGTGCCGTCGATAGTCGAGGGATCGACCCCGTGTTCGAGCACTGCACGGCGCACGGCGGGGGAGAGCGTCTGAGCGCCCTCCTTCGCCTGTTCCTTGGCTGCAGCGGGTGCAGGGGCAGGCTTGGCGTCTTCGCGCTTTTCCTTGCCGTCCTCGCGCTGTTCGGAAGCACGCGCAGCTTCGTCGCCCTTGGCGGCAGGCGCGGCGCCCTCCTCGACGATCGCGAGCACTGCACCGACCTCGACCGTATCGCCCTCGGCGGCCTTCAGTTCCTTGATCACACCGGCCACCGGTGAGGGGACCTCGACCGCTACCTTGTCGGTCTCGAGGCTGACGATCGCTTCATCGACCGCCACGGCATCGCCGGGCTGCTTGAGCCATTCGCCGATGGTGCCTTCGGTGACCGATTCGCCCAGGGTCGGGACTTGGATTTCCGTAGCCATGATAGTGTTCCTCAGCCCTTCGCGGGTTTAGGGTTTGAATTGCCGTTGCGCAGCGCGGCGCCGCCATCGTTGAGACCCAGCGCCACGCCGACCAGCGAGCGCTGCTGCTCCTCGTGGCGACGGGCATAGCCGGTTGCGGGCGAAGCCGCCATTTCGCGACCGGCGTAGCCTGGACGCTTGCCCTGGTGACCGGCCTGCGTCAGCGCATCCTCGATGCGGTTCTGGACGAAGAACCAGCTGCCGTTGTTCTGCGGCTCTTCCTGGCACCAGACCACGCTTTCCAGATTGCTCATCCGCGACAATCGCAGCGCCAGCGGATCGCCGGGGAATGGATAAATCTGTTCGAGCCGGATGATCGAGACATCGTCGATCCCTTCCTCGTCGCGCTTCTCGATCAAGTCGTAGGCGACCTTGCCCGAACACAGCACCACCCGCCGGACCTTGTCGTCGGCAATCTCGAGCGGATCGGAAACGATGCGCTGGAAATGCGACTTGCCGGTGAAGCCGCCTACCGGGCTTTTGGCCATCGGATGGCGCAGCAGGCTCTTGGGGGTCATGATCACCAGCGGCTTGCGGAACGAACGCAGCATCTGCCGGCGCAGGACATGGAAATAATTCGCCGGGGTGGTGATGTTGCACACCTGAAGGTTGTCGTTCGCGCACAGCTGCAGAAAACGTTCGAGCCGGGCCGAGCTGTGCTCGGGCCCCTGACCTTCATAGCCATGCGGCAGCAGCAGCACGAGCCCGTTGGCGCGCAGCCATTTGGCTTCGCCGCTGGCGATGAACTGGTCGATGATGATCTGCGCGCCATTGGCGAAATCGCCGAATTGCGCTTCCCACATCACCAGCGTCTTGGGGTCGGCGAGCGCGAAACCGTATTCGAAACCGAGCACGCCGTATTCGGACAGGATCGAGTCATAGACCTCGAACTTGCCGTGCGGCAGCGAGGCTAGCGGGATGTATTTGCGCTCGTCGGTCTGATCGACCCAAATCGCGTGCCGCTGGCTGAAGGTACCGCGGCCCGAATCCTGGCCCGACAGTCGCACACCGAAACCTTCGGTGACGAGACTGCCAAAGGCGAGCGCCTCGGCGGTGGCCCAGTCGAAACCCTCGCCGCTGTCGAACATCGCGCGCTTGGCCTTGAGCACGCGGCCCAGCGTCTTGTGGATGGTGACATCCTCGGGGACGGTGGTGAGCGTGCGGCCGAGACTGGCGAACAGCTTGTCGGTGACCGCGGTCTCGACGTTGCGGCGCGCGGTTTCGGGATCGGCGGGCTTGTTGAGCCCGGCCCAGCGTCCACCGAACCAGTCGGCTTCGTCGGGGGTGTAGTCCTTGGCGGCGGCGAATTCCTGCTCCAGCCGGTCGCTGAATTCGCTGCACAGCTGGTCGGGGAAGCCCGGCTCGATCACGCCTTCGCGCTCCAAGCGGTCGCCGTAGATCACGCTGACCTTGGGATGCGCGCGGATGCTCTCGTACATCAGCGGCTGGGTGAAGCTGGGCTCGTCGCCCTCGTTGTGGCCGAAGCGGCGATAGCACCACATGTCGATCACGATGTCGCGCCCGAACTTGTGGCGATACTCGACCGCCAGTTTGCAGGCGAAGGTCACCGCTTCGGGATCGTCGCCATTGACGTGCAGGATCGGCGCCTGGACGCCCTTGGCAACATCGGAGGGGTAGGGCGAGGAGCGCGCGAATTTGGGGCTGGTGGTGAACCCGATCTGGTTGTTGATCACGAAGTGGATACAACCGCCGGTGTCGTAGCCGCGGATTCCCGACAGGCCGAGGCATTCCCAGACGATGCCCTGGCCCGCAAAGGCGGCGTCGCCGTGGATCAGCACCGGGAGCACCTGTTCGTGCTTGGTCAGATCGTCGCGGTTCGCCTGCTGCGCGCGCGCCTTGCCCAGCACCACGGGATTGACCGCCTCGAGATGGCTGGGGTTGGGGACGAGGCTCATATGCACCTTGATCCCGTCGAATTCGCGATCGGTGCTGGTCCCGAGATGGTACTTCACATCGCCCGAGCCGCCGACATCGTCGGGGTTGGAGCTGCCGCCCGAAAATTCGTGGAAGATGACCTTGTAGGGCTTGGCCATGACGTTCGCGAGCACGTTGAGCCGGCCGCGGTGGGCCATGCCGTAGATGATCTCGCGTACGCCGAGCTGGCCGCCGTACTTGATCACCGCCTCGAGCGCGGGGATCATCGATTCGCCGCCATCGAGGCCGAAGCGCTTGGTGCCGACGTATTTCTTGCCGAGGAACTGCTCGTATTGTTCGCCACGGATGACGGCAGCGAGGATCGCGCGCTTGCCTTCCTCGGTGAACTGGATGGTTTCTTCGGGGGTCTCGAAATGATCCTGCAGGAAGCGACGCTCCTCGGTGTCCGAGATGTGCATATATTCCAGCCCGACCTTGCCGCAATAAGTCGCGCGCAGGGTTTCGTAGAGCTTGCCGACACTGACCCATTCGAAGCCGAACACGCCGCCGACATAGACCTCGCGGTCCTCATGCCCGGCGAACTCGTGCCATTCGAGGCTCAAATCCTCGGGCTCCTCGCGGTGCGATAGTCCCAGCGGATCGAGATCGGCGGCGAGATGCCCGCGGACGCGATAGAGCCGGATCAGCAGCATGGCGCGGATCGAATCGTCCGCCGCCTGCTCGATCGCCTTGGGATCGGCCGGCTTGCCCCCCTGCTTTGACGCCTGAGCGACGGCGAGCCGCATCTGGGTGGGATCGAGCCCCTGCGTCCAGTCGTTATCGGCGCCCGATTTCTGGAACCGCCAGCGCGGATTGTCCCAGCTCGGCCCGGGCTGCGGTCCGTCCTGACCGCCCATCTCGGGAAGGAAACCGTGGTTTTCGTTACCCATGAGGGTCACCTTTCGCACCGATCGTCATGACGGCATTATAGGGGCAATGCCCGGGCGGCGCGGACGGTCCCGAAAACCGGGCCGTCCGCGCCCCGCGTCAGGCGAGTTCCTTGAGCATCGCGTCGAGCGTGGTGCCCAGCTCGCTGGGCGAGGGGGAGACGCGGATGCCCGCGGCCTCCATCGCCGCGATCTTGTCGTCGGCGCCGCCCTGACCACCCGAGACGATCGCCCCGGCATGACCCATGCGGCGGCCCGGAGGCGCGGTGCGACCGGCGATGAAACCGACCATCGGCTTGCGGCGGCCCTTGGCGGCTTCCTGCTTGATGAATTCGGCCGCTTCCTCTTCCGCGCTGCCGCCGATTTCGCCGATCATGATGATCGACTTGGTGGCATCGTCGTCGAGGAACAGGTCGAGCACGTCGATGAAATTCGTGCCGTTGACGGGATCGCCGCCGATCCCGACCGCTGTGGTCTGGCCGAGGCCGACCATGGTGGTCTGGTGGACTGCCTCATAGGTCAGCGTTCCCGAGCGGCTTACCACGCCGACCGAACCCTTCTGGAAGATCGAGCCGGGCATGATGCCGATCTTGCACTCGCCGGGCGTCAGCACGCCGGGGCAGTTGGGGCCGATCAGCCGCGACTTGGTGCCTTCGAGCGCGGCCCTGACCTTGACCATGTCGAGCACCGGGATGCCCTCGGTGATGCACACGATCAGTTCCATCTCGGCGTCGATCGCCTCGCAGATCGCGTCGGCGGCGAAGGGCGGCGGGACATAGATGCAGGTCGCGGTCGCGCCGGTCTCGGCGCGGGCTTCCTTGACGGTGTTGAAATTGGGCAGGCCGATATGCTTGGTGCCGCCTTTGCCGGGGGTCACGCCCGCAACCATCTGCGTGCCATAGGCGAGCGCCTGCTCGGTGTGGAACGTGCCGGTCTCGCCGGTCATGCCCTGCGTGATGACCTTGGTGTCTTTGTTTACAAGGATGCTCAATTCTTCTCTCCAATTTCGATGACAGCCATGCGGAAGGATGGCTTCCTCCGCGAACCGGTTGGCGTAAGGATTGCAAAGTCGGGGCCGATGCGAAAATATCTGTCGCCGTCGCTTTCTCCGGCTGGGGTGAATGCCTCGGAAAGGGCGCTCGCGAGACCCTCGAAACCTGCCCTGCGATCGAGTCCACCCATTAACATGCAGGCAGAGGGGCCTTTGTCGTTCAGCTCGGATAACATCAGAACAGGCGAAGTGCGCCCCTTGCCGTAGACCTGCAACGGCAGGACCAGTTCCTCGCCATTCGCTTCAGCTCTTCCCTTTTCCCAACCACGCGCAACGAGCACCGCGGTGTCTACGCTTTGTGGGCTTGCGGCCTCCGCGCAATCTTCGACCGCCGCAACCACTTCGCCTGCGGTTGGAGTGGGCAGTTCAGCCGAAGCGGACGCCGGAAGCGCGGCGATGGCAAAAGCCGCAAGGAGCAGGCGAAGCCTCATTTCAGGCTTGCGTCCAGCCCCTTGCAAGCCTCGAGCAATTCCTCGACCGCGTCGACGCTGACCTGGAAGCCCTTCTTGGCCTCATCCTTCAGTTCGATCTCGACGATCCGCTCGACGCCGCCGGCGCCGATTACCACCGGCACACCGACATAAAGGCCATCGACGCCGTACTGGCCGGTCAGATGCGCGGCGCAGGGGAGGACGCGCTTCTTGTCCTTGAGATAGCTCTCGGCCATCTGGATTGCGCTGGTGGCGGGGGCGTAGAAGGCCGAGCCATTACCGAGCAGCGCCACGATCTCGCCGCCACCCTTGCGGGTGCGGTCGACGATCGCGTCCATCTTCTCCTGAGTGGACCAGCCCATCTTGATGAGATCGGGAACGGGGATGCCCGCGACGGTCGAATATTCCAGGATCGGGACCATGGTGTCGCCATGCCCGCCAAGCACGAAGGCGGTGACGTCTTCCATGCTGACCTTGAATTCCTCGGCGAGGAAGTGGCGGAAGCGCGCGCTGTCGAGCACGCCCGCCATGCCGACGACCTTGTTGTGCGGCAGGCCCGAAAACTCGCGCAGCGCCCAGACCATCGCGTCGAGCGGGTTGGTGATGCAGATCACGAAAGCGTCGGGGCAGTTGTTCTTGATGCCTTCGCCGACCGCCTTCATCACCTTGAGGTTGATGCCGAGCAGATCGTCGCGGCTCATGCCGGGCTTGCGCGGCACGCCGGCGGTGACGATCACGACATCCGCGCCCGCGATATCCTTGTAGTCGCTGGTGCCCTTGAGCTGCGCGTCGAAGCCTTCGACCGGACCGGCCTGGCTGAGATCGAGCGCCTTGCCGGCTGGCATGCCCTCGGCGATGTCGAACAGGACGATGTCGCCCATTTCCTTCATCGCGGCGAGGTGGGCGAGCGTGCCGCCGATCATGCCGGCGCCGACCAGCGCGATTTTCTTGCGACCATGTGTGGTGTGGGACATGAAGATGTGCGTCCTTCTGAACTTGCGGGACGAGATCCTGCCGAACTGGCGCGCATCCGCGTCCCGCGGTGACGCAGCGCCGGGCGCGTGCCAGCGAGTTAGGCGGCGGACATGCCGATTGCAACCGTAAAACCCGGCGCCGTGGCGACTATCTTTGCGATTTATTCGCAGTTGCAATAAGGGGTTGGCCGGGTCGTTCCGCCTGGCGGAACCAGCCTGTAAAAACCCGACGTCCGTAGCGGCAAAGCGTTCCCGGAACACCGGGCGGGGCTCCGAAACCCAGACGATCGCTTCAGCCGGTCAGCGACTTCATGTCGGTATCGCGCTCCTGCGCCAGCAGCATGGCGGCAAGGTAATCGGGGACGGCGCGGCTGAAATAGAACCCCTGGCCCAGCTTGCAGCCGGCATCCCGCACCGCCTGCACCTGTTCGATCGTTTCCAGTCCCTCGGCGACGATCGTCATGTCGAGCGTGGCCGCCATCTGCGAGACCGCGCGGATGATCGCGTCGCTCTTGCGCCCGACATGCGGGCCCGAGACGAAGCTGCGATCGACCTTGATCTTCGAGAACGGCCAGTTGTGGATATAGGCGAGCGAGGAATAGCCGGTGCCGAAATCGTCGAGTGCAAACTGTACGCCCACCGCCGACAGCTCTTCGACAAACCCGCGCACCACCGGGCTGTCCTCGAGGAACAGGCTTTCGGTCACCTCGAGCTCGAGCCGTTTCGGGTCCAGCCTCGCTTCCTTGAGCGCGTTGAGGATTCCCATCGCCGCGCCCGGTGCCTTGATCTGCAGCGGAGAGAGGTTGACCGCCAGGGTGACGTCGGCGGGCCATTGCGCCGCGGCCTTGGCAGCCTGTGCGGTGATCCAGTTGCCCAGCGTGACGATGACTCCCGATTCCTCGGCCACGGGGATGAATTCGTCGGGTTTGAGCTCGCCCTTTTCAGGGTGGAACCAGCGCACCAGCGCCTCGAAGGTACGGATCTTGCCGCTCTCCAGATCGACGATCGGCTGGAAAAAGATCGACAGCTCGTCGCGCTGCAGCGCGAGCCGCAGTTCCGCCTCGATCTCGCGGCGGCGCACCAGATCGCGGGTCATCGTCGGAGCGAAGAAACAGGCCTGGTTCTTGCCGTTTGCCTTGGCGTGATAGAGCGCCAGATCGGCGGCCTTCATCAGCGCGTCGGCATCCTTGCCATCCTCGGGCAGGCAGGCGATCCCGATCGAGGCCTGCATCTCGAGCCGGTCGCCATCGAGCCGGATCGTGCGGGTGATCTCGTTCTGGATCAGCGCCGCGATCTTCTCGCAGGCGCGTTTGTCCGCGACGCGGGTACAGATGACGAATTCGTCGCCGCCGAAGCGCGCGACCGTGTTGTTTGCGGGCAGGCTCGCGCGCAGCCGGCGGCCGATTTCGGCCAGCACGCGGTCGCCGACCTGATGGCCGAGCAGGTCGTTCACTTCCTTGAAGCGATCGAGATCGATCCAGAACAGTCCCAGCGCGCCGTCCTGCGGCAGTTCGACCAGCGCCTCGACCAGCGCATGGTTGAGCCCGGCGCGATTGGCGAGGCCGGTTACCACATCGGTGCGCGCAAGGATCTGCATCCGATTGGCGAGCTCCTGGCTGCGTTCGGCCTCGGCGATGGAATCGCGCAGCACCTTGAACACGTTGAGCGTGATCGAGGACATCGCGGGGAGCAGCAGCACCATGTTGACTGCGAGCAGGAACATCGCGAGCCCGCCAAGCATGAGGCAGGCGAGCATGATCGGCGTGACCACCAGCAGCAGCTGACCCAGCGCGATAACGGGTCGCCCGGCGTTGCGGGCGCAGATCCCGATGCCGTAGCCCAGCGCATTGGCCACCATCAGCAGCTCGATGCCTGCGGGCAGTTCGAGCATCATGGTCGCCGCGGCGATCAGCCCGAGCACCAGCGAATAGGCGAAGGCACCGATTTCGTAGGCGATTTCCAAGCGGCGGGCATCGCCGCCCGCGCTGTGCGCAGGCAGGCAGAACGCCATGACCACGCGCGCGGCGGCGACCACCGTGAGCATTGCGGCAAGAATGTAGAGCAGGCGTTCGCCGCTCAGATAGGCGGCGACAAAGCTCGAGACCGCGCCATTGGCGGCGCCGATCGCGAGGCTGGTCGGCTGGGTGTAGAGCGTCCGGACAAGCAGCAGCCGGACCCGGTCGCTCAGCGCGTACGTGCCTTCCCGGTGGGGCAGGAACCGTTCGAGGTTCTGCTGTGGCCTGCTGTTCGCCATCTCGTGCCACATAGGCGCGCAGCCGTCTTTATTTGGTTAAGACCGGAGTAGACCTTTTACCCGCCGTCTGCGGGACATCCGGACAGCCGGAGCTCTGGACACGGGGCTGCGCTGCCCTGTTCCCGCTCCCCGGTTACCGGTCGAAGCGGCTCAGCCGATCAGCGTTGTCCCTGCGGTGGCACGGTCGAGCTCGGCAGCGAGGCGCCGGTCGAGCGCGCGGCAGACGCCCAGCCACCAGCGGTAGCTCTGGCTGTCGCCGGTGAAGAAGGCGCGCTCGGCGTGCTTGCGGGCCTCGCGCGCGGCGCCCAGCCCGTGCTCGCCGAAATGGCGCAGTGCGGCTTTGAGCAGCAGGTCCTGACCACCGAGCGCCTCGGTCGGATCGGCCTCGCCGCAGGGGTTGTCGTTGGCGGCGCGGCCCAGCGCCTTCCTGGCCAGCGCGCGGGCGATCGGCGAATGCGCGACCGAGCGGGCAGCGGCGAAATGGAACGACATCGGGACAAGTCTCCTGGAGGCTTGCCGATGATCTAAGCGCCTCTTCCTAAAACAATCTTCGGAAGGACGGTTTCCAAGGTGTGAACGTCCCGCCTAACGCGCCGCGGGGGCCTTGCCCGGCTCGTTGATCCACTGGCCGCTGCGGCGATACTCCGCCTTGACGCCGCTGTCGGGGAGGCGATCGTCGACCTTGGCCGGGCGTGCGGACTCGACCGGGCCGGCGCCCGGCGGTGGCGCGAAGGCTTCGCTCGGCGCGGGCGGGGTGGCGAAGCTACGCGGGGTGGAGGGGTCGGCTGCAGCCAGCACCGTGTCCTGCGCCGAGCGCGGGCGCGGCGCGGCGAAGGGCTCGCCGCCGCGATAGTTCATGGTGAAGGCATCGACCTGGCCCGCGCGGCCCTTCCAGCGATAGAAGCGATGTGCGCCGATCGAACCGATCAGGTCGAGGCTCGGCGCCCAATAGGGGTTCACCGCATGGGTGTGGTAATGCGTCGCGGTCCCGACGGGAGCGAAGACCTGCCCCGAGAGCGCCGAGAGCGCCACCGATTGTGCTGTCGCCCAGCTGGCGCGCGCGGGTTGGCGCACCAGGCTGCCATCGCAGGTGAAGGTGAACTGGCAGCCGGTGGTGCGCTCCGACCCCTGGAACACCACGCCGCAGACGCTGGCCGGATAGGCGGGATGACCCACCCGGTTCAGCACCACCTGCGCCACGGCGCGCTGGCCGTCGTAGCTCTCGCTCGCCGCCTCGTAATAGACCGCCATCGACAGGCATTGCAGCGCCCGGGCCTTGTCCACCGCCGAACCCGCCGACTGGAACGCCCGTGCGGCGAGCGCGGGATCCTTGCTCTGGGCAAAGCGGATGGTCTCGCCTTGCACCGCGGCGGGGGAGCGCAGATCGTCGAGATCGTAGGTCGGCCCCGGGGCATCGTCGAGATAGTAGAAGGCCGAGCCGGGGAAGTTGGTTTCGGCGCGTTCGAAGGGCATCGGGGTCAATTGCGCGCTCTCGTCGCTCATGCCGAAGGCGCGTGCGGTGAGATCGCCCAGACCGAGCGGCGCAGCGAGCGCGGGAACCGCGATGGCGATCGTCAGCGCGCCCACTGCCGCAAAGCGCCGGCGCAGCAGCGAGCCGCGCGCCGAGCGGCGATTGCGGCTGGCGGCGCGCAAGGCGACCCGCTCGGCCCCGAGCCGCGCTGCCTCGTCCGCATCGCGCAACGGAGCGCGCGCAGGGGCACGTCCGGCGAGCAGGGGATCGCTCCCCCGCGCCTTGCCGCTGCCTGCCGTGCCGTGCCGTTCCACCGTGGTGATTTCCTGAATGCGATCTTGCGGGTTTCTAGATAGGCCCGCGCCCTTAGCAGGCCAATCGTTTCCCTAGCACTAATTTAGCACCTCCCGCGCGCGCTCGCTGCACCCATCCCGAAATCGGACAGCTCGCTTGCGCGCGATGAAAGTCTCGACTACGGGCGATTCCGCGTCATCGGTGCCGGTTCGCCGGCCTAAGAGGGAACGGAGTTCGACACTTCGGCTGCCCCCGCAACTGTGACCGGTTAGGTGTGCCCCATCATGCCACTGCGCAAGCGGGAAGGCGGGGAACACCGGTGATCCGGGAGCCAGGAGACCTGCCCATGATGTCGTTCGGCCACGGGCGGGGAGTACCGATGGCAAACGGGTGAGCCTGCGCTTTGCGCAAGCTTCCTCCGTCATGAGCGGCGTTTCGTTCGTGATAGGGGCATACATGCGTAAATTTCTGTTTTTGCTGACGGTTGCCGCGATTCCGACTGCAATCCCTGCTGCAGTTTCAGCCCAGTCCGCGCTTCCCGCCGAGCGGGTCGAGGAGGCGGAGACCGTCGTCGCTGATACCGATGACGGGGTGGAGGCGATCACCGTCACCGCCACCGGGCTCTTCACCCGGATCGAGAACACCGGCCAGGCGGTCACCGTGATTGGTCGCGACGAGATCGAGGCGCTCCAGGGCGCCGACATCACCCGCGTCCTCGCCCGCGCACCCGGTGTCGCCTTCAGCCGCAACGGTCCGCTCGGCGCTTTCACCGGGGTACGCCTGCGCGGCGGCGAGGCCGAGCAATTGCTGGTGCTGATCGACGGGGTGCGCGTCGCCGATCCCGCGTCGCCATCGGGCGGGTTCGATTTCGGCACGCTGACCACCGGCACGATCGGCAAGATCGACCTGCTGCGTGGCTCCAACAGCACGATCTGGGGTTCGGACGCGATCGCCGGGGTGATCGATGTCTCGACCCGCGGCCGCGGCGGGTTGGCCGGCAGCGTCGAATACGGCGCCCGCGACACCTTCTCCGCCAGCGCCACCGGCGGGCTTTCCGAAGATGCCTATTTCGCCGGGCTCTCGGCCTCCTATGTCCGCAGCGACGGCTTCTCCGCCGCCGCATCGGGGACCGAGCCCGACGGGTTCGAGCAGTTTACGCTGGGCGGTTCGGCCTTCGTCGACCTGACCGACCGGCTCGAACTGTTCGCGCAGGGTCGCTATGCGGCCAGCACCATCGACATCGACGGGTTTCCCGCGCCCGCATTCGTGTTCGCCGACACCGCCGAAACGCAGGAGACGGAGCAGCTCTCGGGCGCGCTCGGGCTGGCCTATTACGGGCAGGACCTGACGCTGCGCGCCTCCTACGCGCTGGCCGACACGTCGCGCGACAATTTCGACCCGGCGCTGGGTGATGCCCCGCTGTTCACCAGCGATGGCAGCTCGCAGAACCTGTCGCTGCGCGGTGAATACCGGCTGATCGGCGGGCTGACGCTGGCTTTCGGCGGCAATCGCGAGTGGACGGAATACCGCACCGATAGCGACACCGGCGAAGACGCGACCATCACCGGCGCCTATCTCCAGGCTGGCTGGGTGCTGGGCGGGCTGGCAGCGCATATCGGTGCCCGGCTCGACGATCACGACCGCTTCGGGAGCGCCACCAGCTTCGGCGGCGATGTCAGCTATGCGCTGGGCGAAGGGTGGCGGTTGCGCGCCAGCGTGGGCGAGGGCTTCAAGGCCCCGAGCCTGTTCCAGCTCTATTCCGACTTCGGCAATCTCGACCTGCGCCCCGAAAAATCGACCAGCATGGATCTGGGGCTCGAACGCGGCACCCGCGGCTCCGGCTTTCACGCCGCGGTCACGGCGTTCCGCCGCGACAGCGAGGATCTGATTGGCTTCGACAATGCCACCTTCACCTACGCCAATATCGCCGAGGCGCGGGCGCAGGGGCTCGAAGTGGAGCTGGGCGCGGATATTGCGCCCGCGCTGCGGGTCGCCGGGGTCTACAGCCTGCTGGATGCCGAGAACCGGCTGAGCGGCAATGATCTCGCGCGCCGTCCGCGCCACAGCGCCACGCTGTTCGCCGATTGGCAGACCCCGGTGGGCGCGGTGATCGGCGCCGATCTGCGGCTGGTGGGCGACAGTTTCGACAACGCCGCCAACAGCGTCAGGCTCGAGGGCTACGAGGTCTTCGACTTGCGCGCCTCCTTCCCGCTGACCGGTGCACTGGAAGTGTTCGGCCGGGTCGAGAACGTCTTCGACGAGGAATACCAGACCGCGGCGGGTTACGGATCGCCCGGGCGGGGAGCCTTCCTCGGGGTGAGGGCGCAGATGTGATCCGGCTCGGGCTGGCGGGGGCGCTGCTGCTGGCGGGGTGCGCGGAGAGCCGCGCGCCCGAGCCTCAGGCTAACCGCCTGCCAGCGCGGCCGACCATCGTCAGCCTCAACCCCTGCAGCGATGCAGTGCTGGCGGAGGTCGCAGACCCGGCGCAACTCCTCGCGATCTCGCATTACAGCCACGATCCGCGCGCCAGCTCGATGGACGTCGGGGTGGCGCGCCGCTTCGCCGTCACCGGCGGGACGGTCGAGGAAGTGCTCGCGCTCGACCCCGATGTGGTGGTTGCCAGCCCTTTCCTCGCCCCCGCGACCCGTGCGGGGCTGGAGGACATGGGGATCGCGGTGGTCTCCTTCGGGATCGCCAGCGGGATCGAGGATAGTATCGCGCAGGTTCGCGAACTGGCGCAGCTTGCGGGAGATACGGCGGCAGGCGAACGGCTGGCGGCGCGGATTGCGGCTGCCGCTGTGCCGGTCGAGGGCGAGCGCGTTGCGACCGTGCTGTGGCAATCGGGCGGGATCGTCGCGGGCGAGGCGGCGCTGGTCACCGACCTGCTGACCCGCGCGGGGTTTACCAGCCATTCCGCCGCGCGCGGGCTGGGGCAGGCGGATTATCTCAGCCTCGAACAGGTCGCTGCCGATCCGCCCGAACTGTTGCTGGTCGCGGGCAACGAGCCCGGCCAGCACCATCCGCTGCTGGACCATCTTACCCAGACCCGGGTCGAGCCGTTCGATCCCGGTCTGGTCTATTGCGGCGGGCCGACCATCATCCGCGCGATGGAGCGGTTGCGAACCCTGCGCACCGCCATGCTCGACCGCCGCCTGGCAAAGCGAACCGCAAGCCGGTGACCCGCGCCATCACCCTGTTCGCGCTGTTGCTCGCGCTCGCTCTGCCGCTCTCGCTGCTCGCGGGCCGCGTCTGGCTCGACCCCGCAAGCACCCCGAATGCGGCACTGATCCTCGCCGAACTGCGGTTGCCGCGCTCGCTGCTCGCCATTGTGGTTGGCGGTGGGCTGGGCGCGGCGGGGGCGGCGATGCAGGGCTATCTGCGCAATCCGCTCGCTGACCCCGGCCTGTTCGGTATCGCACCCGGCGCGGCGCTGGGTGCGGTGGTGGCACTGTGGTTCGGCTACGCCGCCTCGCCGCTGCTGCTGCCGCTGTTCGCGTTGATCGGAGCGGGCGGGGCGATGGCGCTGCTGGCGGCGATCGCCGGGCGTACCGGCGGGATCGCGCTGTTCACGCTCGCCGGGCTGATGGTGGCGAGCCTCGCGGGCGCGCTTACCGCGCTGGCGATCAGCCTCGCGCCCAACGCCTTCGCGATGGGCGAGATCGTGATGTGGCTCAACGGCGCGCTGACCGACCGCGGCTGGCGCGAGGTCTGGCTTGCCGCGCCGCTGGTCGCGCTCGGCGTGGCGCTGCTGTGGCGCGCCGGGCCGGCGCTCGATGCGCTGACGCTGGGCGAGCCG
Organism: Erythrobacter sp. QSSC1-22B; assembly: GCF_001678665.1. Taxonomy (GTDB): domain Bacteria; phylum Pseudomonadota; class Alphaproteobacteria; order Sphingomonadales; family Sphingomonadaceae; genus Qipengyuania. The sequence continues at coordinate 439,407 of NZ_LZRP01000001.1, read as the reverse complement.
GTCGCGCGTTCCCTCGGGATCGACACCACCCGCCTGCTGTGGCTGCTGGTGATCGGGGTCGGGCTGACCGTGGGCGCCAGCGTCGCGGTGGCGGGGATCATCGGCTTCGTCGGGCTGATCGTCCCGCATCTGGTGCGCCCCTTCACCGACCGCCGCCCCTCGCGGCTGATCCTGCCGAGCGCGCTGGCAGGCGCGCTGCTGGTGCTAATTGCCGACAGCATTGTGCGGGTGCTGCCGCTGGTCACCGAACTGCGGCTCGGGATCGCGCTCAGCCTGCTCGGGGCGCCGTTTTTCCTGTGGCTGTTGTTGCGCCTGCGCAGGGGGCTTCTGTGAGCACGCTGGCAGCAGAGCGGCTCACGGTCGCGAACCGTCTCGACGAAGTCTCGCTTGAACTGCGGCGCGGAGAAATCACCTCGCTCTGCGGCCCCAATGGCGCGGGCAAGTCCACCCTGCTCGAAACGCTTGCCGGGCTGATCACACCCGATGCCGGGCGGGTGCTGCTGGGCACAGACGACCTCGCGCAATTCCATTCGATAGAGCGCGCAAAACGGCTGGGCTATCTGCCGCAGAGCCCCGAGATCGCCTGGGACGTGCCGGTCCGCAGCCTGATCGAGCTGGGGCGGATGCCGCATGGCGACAAGCTAGCAGGTCCGGTCGATGCCGCGATCGCCGCGCTCGATCTGGGGGCGCTCGCCGAGCGCCGCGCGCTGTCGCTTTCGGGCGGCGAGACCGCGCGGGTGCTGCTCGCGCGGGTGCTGGCGGGGACGCCCGAATGGATCCTCGCCGACGAGCCGCTCGCCGCGCTCGATCTGGCGCACCAGTTCGCGCTGCTGCGGCATCTGCGCCGCGCGGCCGATGCCGGGACCGGGGCCGGGACCGGGGTGGTTCTGGTGCTCCACGATCTCGCGCTGGCGATGAACCATGCGGATCGCGTTGTGGTGCTCGACGGCGGCAGCGTGGTCGCCGATGGCCCGCCGCACAGCGCGCTCGCCGCGGATGTCATTGCGCGGGTCTGGAAGGTAGCCACCCGCTGGATCGGCGAGCCCGGCCGCCGCGCGCTCGTCACCGCGGACTGAGCACAAGGAGAAGGGGGCCGGACCTGCGCCCGACCCCCTCGTGTGTTTAGTGACGCACTTGGCTCAGTTCACCGTCTTCGGGGGCAGAGCGCCATCCGAAACCTCGCTGTCCGCCGCTTCGTCGCCCGGGATCAGCCCGCGCGCCTCGAGCATCGGGGTGATGTCGGGCTGGCGCCCGGCGAAGTTCTCGAACATCTCGAAATAGTCCATCGTCCCGCCGCGGCTGAGCACGGTGGCGCGATAGTGATCGCCATTCTCGCGCGTCATCCCGCCGTTCTCGCGGAACCACTTGCGGCTGTCGCGATCGAGCATCTCGGTCCACAGATAGCTGTAATAGCCCGCGCTGTAGCCCGCGGGCGAGCTGAAGATGTGGTTGAAATAGGTGCTGCGATAGCGCGGCGGCACCAGATCGACCTCGAGCCCTACCTCCGAGAGCGACTGGCGCTCGAAGGCATCGACCTTGGCCGGGGTGTCGATCGCCCGCGCCTGTGCAGGGGTGAGCGCATGCCACTTCATGTCGAGCAGCGCCGCGGCCACCACTTCGCCGAAATCATAGCCCTGGTTGAACTTGGCTGCGGCTTCGATCTTGGCGATCATTTCGGCCGGGATGGTCTCGCCGGTCTCGTAGTGCTTGGCGTAGTTTGCCAGCACTTCGGGATCGGTCGCCCACATCTCGTGGACCTGGCTGGGATATTCGACGAAATCGCGCGCCGTCGCGGTACCCGACAGGCTCTCGTAGCGCTGGTCGGCGAAGAAGCCGTGCAGCGCGTGGCCGAATTCGTGGAACGCGGTGTTGACCCAGTCGAAGCTGACCAGCTGCGGTTCGCCCGCCGCCGCCTTGGGGATGTTGAGGACGTTGTAGATCACCGGGCTGGTGCCCCACAGATCGCTCTGCGAAACGAAATTGCTCATCCACGCGCCGCCACGCTTGGACTGGCGCTGGAACGGGTCGAAATAGAACAGACCCAGCTCGGAACCGTCGCGGTCGAACACCGTGTAGGTCCAGACATCGGGGTGATAGACCGGCAAATCGGTGCGACGCTCGAAGGTCAGCCCGTAGAGCTTTTCGGACATGTAGAAGATGCCGTCCTCAAGCACGTTCTCGAGCTGGAAATACTCCATCACCGCGTCGTCATCGAGGTCGTAGCGTTCGGCCTTGACCTGGTTGGCATAGCGATACCAGTCCCATGGCTTGACCTCGAAATTCTCGCCACCTGCCGCAATCACCTCGTTGAGCAGCGCGGCCTCGCGGCGCTGGGTTGCGGCGAGCGCGGGCACCATCTGGCCCATGAAGTCGAGCGCAGTCTTTGGGTTCTCGGCCATTCGGTCCCACATCGCATAGGTCGCCCAGTCGGGCTGACCGAACAGCGCGGCCTTTTCGGCGCGCAGCGCGGCGATCTCGGCGATCACCGAACGCGTGTCGAACCCGCGCTGGCCATCGGCGCGATGATAGCTGAGCATGAACAGCTTCTCGCGCACCGCCCGGTTTTCCAGGCTGGGGAGCACCGGCTGCTGGGTGGTGTTCTGCAGCGCGATCGCGAACTTGCCGGGCTGGCCCTTCTCGGTGGCGAGATCGGCGGCAGCCTGGATATCGGCATCCGACAGGCCGGCCAGCTCCTCGCGGGTGTCGACCACGAGCGGCTGGTCGCTCATCGACGAACGCACCTTCTGGCTCAGATCGGTCGTTACGGTGGAAAGCTGCGTGTTGATCGCCTTGACCCGCTCGCGCTGGGCGTCGGTCAGCAGCGCGCCGGCGTGGACCATGCCCTCATAGGTGTTCTCGAGCAGCGTCGCATCCTCGGGCGTCATCGCCATCGCTGCGCGGTTGTCGTAGACCGCCTTCACGCGCTCGAACAGCGCGGGGTTGAGCGTGATGCTGTCGGAATGCGCGGAGAGGACCGGGCTGATCTCGGTGTTGATTTCATCGAGCCGGTCGGTGGTGTTGGTGCCGGTCACCGCGAAGAACACATTGGCCACCCGGCCCAGCATCCGGCCCGACTTCTCGAGCTCGACGATGGTGTTGGCAAAGGTCGGCGCGGCGGGGTTCTGCACGATCGCCTCGACCTCGGCCTTCTGGATCGCCATGCCCTGTTCGAAGGCGGGGAGGTAATCATCCTCGGAGATCTGGGAGAAATCAGGGGTCAGGAACGGCAGCGTGCTGTCGGCGGCGAAATAGCCCGAGCCTTCGGGGATGGTCACGCCGGAATCGGCCTGCGCTCCGGGAAGCGGGCGATCCATCGTCTCTCCGGCGGTGGTGGTGGTGCAGCCGGCCAGCAGGGCAGCAGCGGCGGTCGTGGCCAGAATTTGGGCCTTCATATCGGTCTCCGGTTCAATTCACATTGGGTCGTATTTCGGGACGTGGGTGCGCCCACGGATCAAAAACGTTTAGACTGGCGCGCTTGAACAGGGGATTGCCAGCGAATGCAAGGGGCTGGCCCCGTTCGCCCGCCAGCCGCCGCGAAACGTCAGCCTTCGGGGACCACCTCGCCCTGCCGGCCCTGCGCCGCGCTCCTTGCCGCGTCGGCGGCCTCGGCGAGCGCCTGACGGTTGACCGTGACCAGCCGCGGGCGCCCGCCCTGCTGGTCCACCACCAGCCACAGCGAGCCCAGTTCGAAGAACCCGCCGCGTTCGGGGACCACGGTCATGTCCTTCAGATCGAGCCGTTCGAGCGTGCGCATCAACTCGGCGTCGAACACCTCCTCGGCCAGCGCCTCGGCGCGCGCCTCGTCGAGCTCCACGCGATTGCCCGCGCGGTCGATATAGAGCAGCGGGATGCCGACCTCGTCGAGCACGCGGCGGCTGTCGCCCGAGCGCGCGGCCTCGCGCAGCGCTTCGAGCGCGGCCTGGAACTGGCTCGGGCTGGTTCCGGTGGCGCAGGAAATCGCGCCACCATCGACCAGATCATGCGCGCGGTCGAAGGTGATGTCGCGCTGCTTCTGGTTCGACCACACCATCAGCAGGCAATCCTTCGGTGTCGCTTTGGTGGTGGCCGCCATCGCCTCCACGCGCTCGGGCGCAGGCTCACCCGCAGGCGAACAGGCGCAGCAGGCAAGCGCGAGCAGGGAGGGAAGGAGTGTGGGGCGGATCATCTCAGGCAAATCTGTAGCGCATTACGGGTTCATAGATCGATCCTCCCGGATCGAGCCGGCTTTCATACAAAAGGAAGGAATCGACCGGCCAAGGGTTCGAGTGGCAATCGGCGTTTTGCGCCAACCAGCCCTCGAGCGGAGCGGTCGCGCGGTTGAGCCGGGCAATGGTGATATGCGGCGCAAACTTGCGCGTCTCGGCGGGAAAACCCGCCCTGCGGCAGGCGCGCTCGACCCGGTTGCGCAGCACCATCAGTGGTTCGGATCGCGTAACGCCTGCCCAAAGAGTGTGTGGCACGCCCTTGCGCTCGAAATGGCCCACGCCGTCCAGCGCCAGCGCGAACGGCGGGGCCGAGACCGATTGCAGCGCCGCCATCAGATCGTCCACCTGCCGCGGATCGGCCTCGCCGAGGAAGCGCAGCGTGAGATGCAACTGGTCGTCGTCCTGCCAGCGCGCGCCATCCAGCGCCTCCATCCTGTCGATCATCTGATCGCGAATATCTCCCGGCGGACGGATGGCGATGAAGAAACGTGGCCCCATCGCGACATCCTATCATACATCGGAACGCGACGAGCCCGCTTCGCGCGGATCCTCGTAGGCGGCGTCGAGAAAGATCGAGGCACGCCGTTCGCTGCGAAATTCCAGCCCGCGCGCCACCCGGCCCGCGGCGTGGGTGTAGTCGAGTTCCGAGGCAATCCGCTCGTAATCGCCGGCATCGATCGCGGCGTTGAGGCGCGGGCTTTGCGATGCCGAGACATTGCCGCGCCCGACATTGTAAACGAGGTCGACCAGCGCATCGAATTCGTGCTGGAACAGCGGCAGATCGCCGATCAGATCGCGCACATGGCCCTCGGCCTCGGCGATATCGCCGTCGAGGAAGCGCAGCACCTGTGCCTTCGTCACGCGGTCGCCGACGCGCAGATTGTCCTGTGGCTCAATCAGATGGCCGACGCCCACGGTGGGGTAACCGGCGACATCGCGATAGACCACCTGCCGCACGCCCTCTTCTTGGATCAGCGCGGTCTTGAACTGCGCGCTGGTGGAAATCCGGCTGGCGTGGATGCGGTTCTGGGTGGGATCGTCGGACCCCATCACGAGGCTGTTCTCGCTGTTGTCGGATCCGAACCGCACCGACGAGGGTCCGGTAAAGGCCGCCAGCCCGACCGCGCCCGCGGTCAGCATGGCGGTTGCCCGCTGCCGCGCCGAGCGCGAGGGATTGACCCTGAACACCTTGCGCGCAGCCCGGCGCGCGCGGCGCAGATCGGCGGTCTCGCGGGGTTTCCCTGTCGAGGTGCTCGCGACGTTATCGCGGCCCGAGGTATCCCGATCGCTCGTTCCGTCGAGTGGGGTGTCGAGATCCTGCAGCATCCGCCGCACCCGGTCGCGGGCGTCGATGGATGTCCTTGCAGCACCAGGCTGCGCGGAAGGGTGTCGTTGGGTAGTGGAATCGGCGTCCGAGACGCTCGTATGGGTTGAACTGGACATCGGTGGCGTGTGCTCCGGCGTTTCTGCGTGTGGCGGCTCTGGCGTCCAACCCCCGCAAGCTGCGGGTTAGTCAGGCGAAAAAGCCCCCGTGGTTGTCTCTAGAACGGTTCGGATCGCGCATCGGTCCCGACGCGATGCTGAAGGCGCGGAGCTACGATTCAGGCTGCGGCCAAAATTGCGGCCAAAGTTGCGGCCCGAGTTGCGGCGCGTACTTCAGTTGCCACGCCGCGGAACCGCGCTTCGGCTGACCCGTAGCAGCGTCGGGCGCGCTGTTGCGCGCCGCGCCGCGCGTCCCCATCTCACCGGGGAACCGGGCGGCTCTCGCGCTTGACAACATCGAACACAACAGGAACACGCGCCCCATGGCACTCACCAAGATTTCAGTGCGCGGCGCGCGCGAACACAATCTCAAGGGCATCGACATCGATTTGCCGCGCGATGCACTGATCGTGATCACCGGGCTCAGCGGCTCGGGCAAGTCGAGCCTCGCCTTCGACACCATCTATGCCGAGGGGCAGCGGCGCTACGTCGAGAGCCTGAGCGCCTATGCGCGCCAGTTCCTCGAGATGATGCAGAAGCCCGATGTCGAACATATCGACGGGCTCAGCCCCGCGATCTCGATCGAGCAGAAGACGACCTCGCGCAACCCGCGCTCGACCGTGGCGACCGTCACCGAGATCTACGATTACATGCGGCTGCTGTGGGCGCGCGTCGGCACCCCCTATTCGCCCGCGACCGGTCTGCCGATCGAGGCACAGACCGTCTCCAACATGGTCGACCGGGTGATGGCGCTGCCCGAGGGCACGCGGCTCTACCTGCTCGCGCCGGCGGTGCGCGGGCGCAAGGGCGAGTACCGCAAGGAGCTGGCCGAATGGCAGAAGGCGGGCTTCACCCGCGTGCGGATCGACGGCGAGATCTACGAGATCGGCGAGGCGCCCGCGCTCGACAAGAAGCTCAAGCACGACATCGAGGTGGTGGTCGACCGGCTGGCGGTGAAGACCGGGCTCGAGACCCGGCTGGCGGACAGTCTCGAACAGGCGCTCAAGCTCGCCGACGGGCTCGCCTATGTCGATCTGGCCGATGGCGTGGTCCCCGGTCGCGAAGACGAAGCCGAGAGCGGCGGCGCGATGAAGGGCGCCGGGCTGGCCGCCAACCGCATCGTCTTCTCGGAGAAATTCGCCTGCCCGGTCAGCGGCTTCACCATCGAGGAGATCGAGCCGCGCCTGTTCTCCTTCAACGCCCCCCAGGGCGCCTGCTCGACCTGCGACGGGCTGGGCGAGAAGCAATTGTTCGACCCCCGGCTGGTGGTCCCCAACGAAGCGCTGAGCCTCAAGAAGGGCGCGGTGATGCCGTGGGCCAAGTCCAACCCGCCATCGCCCTATTATCTCCAGGTCCTCGCCAGCCTCGCCAAGGAGTACGGCTTCGACCTCACCACCGCGTGGCAGGACCTCGCCCCCGAACACCGGGAGATCATCCTCCACGGCACCAACGGTGCGCGGGTGCCGCTGACCTTCAAGGACGGGCGCAAGCAATACACCGTCAACAAGGCCTTCGAGGGGGTGATCGGCAATCTCAACCGCCGCCTGCTCCAGACCGAAAGCGCGTGGATGCGCGAGGAGCTGGCCAAGTTCCAGACCGCGCAGCCCTGCGAGGCCTGCGGTGGCAAGCGGCTCAACGACAAGGCGCTGGCGGTGAAGATCGCGGGGCTGGATGGCCCCACCGATATCGCCACCCCCACCAGGATGAGCGTCGCCGATGCCAAGGCGTGGTTCCTCGGGCTCGACGCGCATCTCACCCCCACCCACAGCCAGATCGCCCGCGCGATCCTCAAGGAAATCAACGAGCGGCTGGGCTTCCTCGACAATGTCGGGCTGGATTATCTAAACCTCGACCGAACTTCAGGTACCCTGAGCGGCGGCGAGAGCCAGCGGATCCGCCTCGCCAGCCAGATCGGCTCGGGCCTCTCGGGCGTGCTCTACGTCCTCGACGAGCCCAGCATCGGCCTCCACCAGCGCGACAACGACCGGCTGCTCGAAACCCTCAAGCGGCTCCGCGATCTCGGCAACACCGTCATCGTCGTCGAGCATGACGAAGATGCGATCCGCCAGGCCGATCATGTCGTCGATCTCGGCCCCGGCGCGGGCGTGCGCGGCGGCGAGATCGTCGCGCAGGGCACGCTCAAGCAGGTGCTGAAAGCCAAGAACTCGCTCACCGCCGACTATCTCACCGGGCGCCGCAAGATCGAGGTGCCGCCCAAGCGCCGCAAGGGCAATGGCAAGAAGCTCACCGTCCACGGCGCGCGCGCCAACAACCTCCAGAACGTCACCGCCTCGCTCCCGCTGGGCACCTTCGCCTGCGTCACCGGGGTCTCGGGCAGCGGCAAGTCCTCCTTCACCATCGACACGCTCTATGCCGCCGCCGCGCGCCAGCTCAACGGCGCGCGGATCATCGCGGGCGAACACGACAAGGTCACCGGGCTCGAACATTGCGACAAGGTGATCGAGATCGACCAGTCGCCGATCGGCCGCACGCCGCGGAGCAACCCTGCGACATACACCGGCGCCTTCACCCAGATCCGCGACTGGTTCGCCGGCCTCCCCGAGAGCCTCGCGCGCGGCTACAAGCCCGGGCGCTTCAGCTTCAACGTCAAGGGCGGCCGCTGCGAGGCGTGCCACGGCGACGGGCTGATCAAGATCGAGATGCACTTCCTCCCCGACGTCTACGTCACCTGCGAGCAATGCTCGGGCCGCCGCTACAACCGCGAGACGCTCGAGGTGAAGTTCAAGGGCCTCTCCATTGCCGATGTGCTCGACATGACGATCGAGGATGCCGAGGAATTCTTCAAGGCGGTCCCGCCGATCCGCGAGAAGATGCGGATGCTGGGCGAGGTGGGCTTGGGCTATGTCAAGGTCGGCCAGCAGGCGACGACGCTCAGCGGCGGCGAGGCGCAGCGCGTCAAGCTCGCCAAGGAGCTCGCGCGCCGCTCCACCGGGCAGACGCTCTATATCCTCGACGAGCCGACCACCGGGCTGCATTTCGAGGATGTCCGCAAGCTCTTGGAAGTGCTCCACCGGCTGGTCGACCAGGGCAATTCGGTGGTGGTGATCGAGCACAATCTCGATGTCATCAAGACCGCCGACTGGATCCTCGATCTAGGGCCGGATGGCGGCGTGCGCGGCGGCGAGGTGGTCGCGGAAGGGACGCCCGAGAAGGTGGCGAAGGAGAAGCGCAGCGTCACCGGGCATTATCTGGCGCCGATGCTGGCGCGGTAGTTTAGGTGGGGGGGGCTTACCTTTCGTCGCCCTGAGCCGACTTTCCTTCTTAACCTTCTGCCTGACCGCTTGCCTGATAGACTTGTTCGCAGTTGCCTGTTGACCCATGCGCTGCGAGCTACGGATTCAGGAAATTCGATTAGTAGTGGGCGAAACCAATCAGTATCGTTCGTCAGCAAATAGGGAGAGTTGGACTGGTAAAAACCGGCTGCTGCTATCTTCTAGACGCCGAAAATATTCATTATACCCTGAGAAATGATCTAAATAGGTGGTATAGAAAGCAGCTTTCTCTTGGCGGACCAGATCATCCCACTCGTACTGAGGCGCGGCTGATTTTAAAAATTGAATGAGCTTAGGTCCCGGATACGCCTCCCAAGCGAAAAGCCTCCGCAATGCGCGAATTAAATTGCCTTGATGGGAAGCAGTTTCAGCAACATTGACTTCTAAAAATCCTCGGGCGATATCTTCTAAATAATTCTCTTTGAAGTATGTTTTGCTATCTTTCGTCGAGTAAACAACTGCATCCCAGTTAAAGAACGTGCTATTCGGCAAGTCTTTGATAGATGAAACCGGCACATTGGCGTGTGTTCTAGCCCACGTTGTGGATAGTGCCCAAAAATCGACTTTGTAGTGATCAGTTTTTAATCCAAATCCACCAAAGCGATTTTCTTTGGCGCTAAGCTTTTTTGCAACCGCAGCAACGGCGCTCGGCGAACCTTGGATGACAAGATCCATGTCCGATATAGGCCGCTTATCCACTCCATATCGGATAATGTCCCGTACAAGACCTCCTATGATCGCAACTTCACCGACCTCCTCAAGAGGGTTTAATATCTGCTTTCGCAATTCGCGCATCGCAGGAGTATCGGTCGCAATAAATCTCTTTAAGCGTTTTGAAATATCACTTTTTCTTTGGGTGGTTGTACGGGTTCGCCCCACGCTACGCATTTTCATGTTCAAGCCCGCGCAAATTTCCTTCGGAATTTAAAGTTTGATGAAGATTCATGGTGAAGCTGTCGGTCATACCGGCGAGCATGTCGGTAAGCAGCCTGCATTCGTAGTATGTCCGCATTCCAGGTGTTGCGTTATCAAAAGCTTTTGAACCAACCTCTTTATAATTTTCGCTCAGAAGGGACCAACCGTAGGCTGCTTTTTCCGAGCGTCGGCTATCAAGTATGTTTTCATCTTCTCGGCTTTTGATAGCGTGCCAAAAAAATGACATAAGCTCGGAAATAGCGCCTGCACCATTCGCTTCAACGCGAGTAACCTCTACGCTAGAGAATGCGTGCTCTCGTGCTATTTTCTTAAGTCGCTTGCACAGCTTAGAATCATCCAGCAGGCCTAACGCCCCATCGCACGATTTTATTTGAACTTCTTGACTCTGGTATGACTTCACTGCCTCATCTATTAACTGATCAATTAGTCTTGTTCTCAGATAACTCGTCTTAATTTCACGAGATTCTGAGACTGAGACAGGCTTGCGTTCGTCCACATGCCCAAAGTCGGCCTTTAAAAGCGCACAAACGTCACCAGAATATTCCCGAACATCACTCTTAAGAATAAAGCGCACGTCGTCTGGAGATATAATCCCCTTTTTAATAGCGTCTTCGACATCTAGAACAGAATAAGCAATATCGTCTGCGGCTTCCATTATCCATGCAAGGGGATGCCTCTGACCTTCAGTAAGGCCCGTATTTTTCCAGATAAGGTTCATTGAATCGATTTCCGATTCAAAAAATCCATATTTTTTATTTTCAGGCATAGATCCGGTTCTGTCGCAAGGAACGGGATACTTTATAAGAGCCGCTAAAGTTCCGCACGTCAGATCTAATCCAGCATTTCCCACTCCTTGCTGGAGACGAGTGAGTATTCGGAAGGTCTGTGCGTTTCCTTCAAATTTGATAAATTCGTTATGTAATCGAATTGGAATTTGATCTAAAATGCTCTTTCTTGCATTGAACCAGTTCGCAATCGCTTTTTCACCTTGGTGCCCAAATGGAGGATTGCCCAAATCGTGTGCAAGACCGATACTCTGCAAGATCGCGAGCACCTCAGTAATCGAGACGTCTGAACCTTGTACGTTAAAACGATGCTTTTGATGGTGAAGGCGAGCGCCGATTGAGCGGGCAAGGTTCGCTACTTCGTGAGAGTGCGTAAGTCGGGTTCGAACCGAGTCGTTCGGTTCGAGGGGAAACACTTGGGTCTTATCAGCTAAGCGCCGTACGGGTGATGAGAACAATAAGCGATCGAAGTCCCGTTGGAAGGCCGAGCGATGCTCCTTCCGGTCCGTTGAACCTGAATGCGCGAGGCGGTCATCTTTTAGATTCGCACTTTTTCCAATTCGATATTCTGACCACAAACTGCCCATAAAATGCGCCTCCAACCAACCCGTCAAATAGCAGAAATTCTCGACTGTGCCAGTCACTCGGAACCCTTGATTCGTGTTGGTTCGTAGCGTGCATGCCTCTGCTGATTTGCCTTTCCTACAGACCCCCACATGCCATAAATGGTTCGATTCGTTCATCCCCACGGAGACGGATCATGGCAGACCATCCTTTTGTTTTCGCCTCAGGCGCCGGCGTGCGCATCCGCGCACTTGGCTGGCGGCCTAGCCGGCCGGCGCGCGGTCGCGCTTGCGAGCCCTGCGGGCTCGGACTTGCGCTCTCCACTGGCGGTCTGCCTCTCATTGGCACGGGAGGGGTGGCATGACCGACACCCCCGACAGCTTCGACCAATTCTCCATGCCGGGCGAGATCCCCGATTCCGGCCCAGATTCCGGCCCAGATTACGGCGTCCCCACGCAGGACTGGTTGTCGCGCGGGCTCAGGCACCGCGCCGGGCGGGGGTGGGAGGCGGCGCGGTCCGGCGCGGCTGCCGGTGATCATGCCGGCGATCCTTACCCCACCAGCGCCGCGCTGCAGGCGCAGCGGGTGGACCAGATTCGCGGGGGCAGCTCGACGCAAGCGCACTGGCCCGCGGGCTGGCAGCCCGGCGATCCGCCGCGCGTCATCGTGCTCGATGCCGGTCCCGGTGCGGATGGCCCGTTCGGCTCGCTGGCCGATCCCGCGACATTCGGGCCTGCGCAGCAGGTGCGGTTTCTCGATGCGCTGAGCCTCCACGGCAATGTCCGTGCCGCGGCGGCGCGGGTCGGGGTCAGCCGCGACACCGTCTATCGCATCCGCCGCCGCGAGCCCCGCTTCGCCAATCTGTGGGACGCGGCGCTGGTCCATGCCCGCGCCGCGGGCGAGGCCGAGCTGGCGAGCCGCGCCTTCGACGGGGTGGCGACCCCGGTGTTCGTCCGCGGCGAGCATGTCGCCACCTGGCGGCGCCACGATCCGCGCTACCTGCTGGGCCACCTCGCGCGGCTCGACCGGCGGCTCGGTGCGGGCGGGGTCGCGGAGCAGGAGGTGCGGGGCCGCGCCGAGGCCGAGGCACGGGCGGGGCGGTTCGACGAGCTGCTCGCGGTGCTTGCCGGGCATGCGATGCCCGAGGAATTCGCCCCCGCTTGCGAGATCGACGCCGAGATGGCGGCGGAGGATTGCGAGAATGGCAGTCGGGCCGACGATGCGCCCGCAGTGCCGCATTGCGCGGATCTGCCGCCGACCGGGACGGCGGTCTACGCGCTCGCCTGCATGCAGGCGCTCGAGGCGCTGGATGCCGCGGTGGCGGCCGGAAAGACCGCATACGAGGACCCCGAAGCGCGCAACCGCGCCGATGTCCAGGCCGTGGACCGCGCGACCGCGAAGGCGCTGGCGCAGCTCGAGCAGTGGCAGGCCGAGGGGCACGCGCTGGTCGACCTTGTGCTGGCCGGGGGCGGGGTGGGGCCCGTGGAGGAGGGCTTGGAGGCAGCCAGGGGCGCGCAGGGCGACGCGGACGCAGAGGAAATGCCTATGGAATACAAGAGCATGGCGCTGGGTTTCGCCAGCGGGGCCCGGGAGTCCGATCGCGATTCCGGGGGAGTGTCAGATGTGTCAGCCCGGGTGGGCGATCAGCTCACCAGTTCGAGCTCGACGGTGCCGTGCCCGCGGTTGACCAGCCCGATCTGCTGCGCGGCGGCGCGCGAGAGGTCGATCGTGCGGTTGCGCGAGAACGGGCCGCGGTCGTTGATCCGCACCGTGACTGCCTTGCCGCTGCGCGGATCGGTCACGCGGACCTCGCTGCCGAACGGCAGGGTGCGATGCGCCGCGGTGAGCGCGTGCATGTCGAAACGCTCGCCGCTGGCGGTGCGGCGGCCGTGGAACTTGGCGCCGTAATAGGAGGCGACGCCGCTGCCCAGCGACTGCGTGTCGTCTTCGGCTTCGACGGTCGGTTCGGGAGCGGGCGGCACGGCCTGCACCACGGGGCTGGATTCGAAACGGATCGGCGCTGCCGGCCCCTCGACGGTGTGATCGACCGGAGTGGCGGCGCTGGCCGGAACCGCGATGGCGGCGGCCAGAAAGAAGAGCTTGAAACTGCGATGGGACAAAAGCGTTCCCTCCAATTGTTGCGGGAACTCTCTAGCCCATTGTGCGTGCCTGTGCCGGAGCCCCGGCGGCAACTGCCCCATTGCCGCCACAGTTCGTCGTGCTTTGGCACGCGCGCAACGCTGCGCAGCGCGGTTTTCGTTTTCCTGCGGCCGGCCCAGCCGGCATGAAGGGAGACCGATTCGCTGGCCCGCGCAATCGAATGGCATGAGGACGGGTACCCGGCGGGGATCGGGTGAATGGCTTCACCGTGCGATCGGCAGGCACCAAACAAAATGGGGCCGGCATTGCTGCCGACCCCACTCTCACCGATGCGTGGTCCCGTCGAAACGGGCGCTTGGCATCCGGCGGTTTCCCGGTCGCGCACCGAAGCGCGCGGTCAGGTCCGTCGCCGGCGCTCGCACCGGCATCCGGAAACACCCTCCTGTCATCTCGCCTGGCCGTTCCGGAGCGAACTCCTTCACACACCCTGCGGGAAAACCCTCGACAGGCATCTCCGCAACCGGACTTCCCGCATGGTCGGAGCCTTGAACATCGGCCTCGCTTCGGATCAGGGATCCTCCGCAATGCCTCCGCGGGCATCCGACCGGTCGGCCCGGCCCATGGTGAAACAACTTGCGCGCATCTGTCATCGACTGCCGAGGCTGCAGACAGAAGTCCTTGCACTCGACCATCTCGGGACACGCGTGGACAGGTTTCGCCACGTCTTTCCGGCTTGGATTTGTCGAGCGATTTCAGACCTTTCGGCCCTTCATCTCTCGGCGTTTCCGCCCCGTTCCGATGTCTTGAACCTGCGCTCGGGCGGACGTTTCAGCAAGCGTTCCAGGCCCGGCTTATCCACCGCGCCCCGTTTTCGCTGTGGACGCGAGTGGATAAGTCAACGGTTCGTCGCACAACCAACCTTGGCTGCACCGAACTTGAAACATTCTTGCAGAGTTTGCTGGATTACCCCGCCGAGCGATCGCGTTGCGCGAGCAGCCTGAGTCGCAGCGCGTTGAGCTTGATGAAGCCCTCGGCGTCTTTCTGGTCGTAGGCGCCCGCATCGTCCTCGAAGGTGACATGCGCTTCCGAATACAGAGAATTCGGCGATTTGCGCCCGACCACGCTGGCGGTTCCCTTGTAGAGCTTGAGCCGGACGGTGCCGCTGACCTTCTCCTGGCTGAGATCGACCGCCGCCTGCAGCATCTCGCGCTCGGGGCTGAACCACAAACCATTGTAGATCAGCTCGGCATAGCGCGGCATCAGCTCGTCTTTGAGATGCGCCGCGCCGCGGTCGAGCGTGAGCTGCTCGATCCCGCGATGCGCGCGGGCGTAGATCTCGCCGCCGGGGGTCTCGTACATCCCGCGCGATTTCATGCCGACGAAGCGGTTCTCGACCAGATCGAGCCGGCCGATCCCGTGGCGCCGGCCGAGCTCGTTGAGCGCGGTCAGCAGCGCGGCGGGGCTCAGCGCCTCGCCGTTCAGACCCGTCCCATCGCCGCGCTCGAACTCGATGGTGATGTACTCGGGCGTATCCGGCGCCTGCTCGGGATGCTCGGTGCGCGAATAGACATAGTCGGGGGTCTCCTCCCACGGGTCCTCGAGCACCTTGCCCTCGGAGGAGGTGTGCAGCAGGTTGGCGTCGGTGGAGAAGGGGCTCTCGCCGCGCTTGTCGCGCGGGATGGCGATCTGGTGCGCCTCGGCCCAGGCGATAAGCGCGGTGCGGCTGGTCAAATCCCATTCGCGCCACGGGGCGATGACTGTGATGTCGGGGTCGAGCGCATAGGCGGACAGTTCGAAGCGGACCTGGTCGTTGCCCTTGCCGGTGGCGCCGTGCGCGATCGCATCGGCGCCGGTCTCGTGCGCGATCTCGACCAGCCGCTTGGAGATCAGCGGGCGGGCGATGCTGGTGCCGAGCAGATAGTCGCCCTCGTAACGGGCGTTGGCGCGCATCATCGGGAAGACGAAATCGGCCACGAACTCCTCGCGCAGGTCCTCGATGAAGATATTGGCGTCGGGGATGCCCATCGCGCGGGCCTTGTCGCGCGCCGGCTCGATCTCCTCCCCCTGGCCGAGATCGGCGGTGAAGGTCACCACCTCGCAGCCGCGCTCGACGCTCAGCCATTTGGCGATCACCGAAGTGTCTAGCCCGCCCGAATAGGCGAGGACGACTTTGCTGGCGGCGGGGGTGCTGGGCATGAGAGGCAATTCCTGAAATACCGGCCTGCAAGCGAGGCCCGGGGTGCGCGCGACCCGTTACCAGCGCGCGGCGCGACCGGCAATCCACGCGGAGCGTCGATGGCCTGCGAAACATTTGCGCGGTTCAAGCGCTGCTATATCTCGAAAGGAACCACAGCATGGCAGCACGCGCCTATTGGCAAGGCCAGATCCGTCTGGCGCTGGTCTCGATCCCGGTCGAGCTTTATTCCGCCACCAAGTCGGGAGCCAAGATAAGCTTCCGCCAGATCCACGAGCCCTCGGGCAAGCGGATCGCCTACGACAAGGTCGTGGCCGGCGTCGGACCGGTAGACCGCGACGAGATCGTCAAGGGTTACGAATTGTCGAAAGGCAATTACGTTTTGCTCGAGGACGACGAGATCGAGGCGGTCAAGGTCGAGAGCAAGCGGACGCTGGAACTGGTCCAGTTCGTCGATGCTCACGAGATCGACGCGCTCTATTACGAAAAGCCCTATTATGTCGTCCCCAGGGACGAGCTTGCCGAGGAAGCTTTCATCGTGCTGCGCGATGCGCTGCGCAAGGCGGGCAAGGTCGGGCTCGGACAATTGTCGGTCCGCGGCGCGGAGAAGCTGGTCGCGCTAAAGCCCTGCGGCAAGGGGCTGCTCCTCGAGACGCTGCGCTATGCCGACGAGGTCCGCAAAGGGCAGGCCTTCTTTGGCGAGATCGGCGACGACGAGCCAGACGAGGACCTGCTCGATCTCGCGACCAGCCTGATCGACAAGAAGACCGCGCCCTTCGACGCTGGCGAGTTCGAGGATCGCTATGCGCAGGCATTGCGCAAGCTGATCGACAAGAAGGCCAAGGCCAAGGACGGCAAGCGCATCCTCGAAGAGGTCGACGAGCCCGCCAGTGGCGCCGGCGGCAATGTCATCGATCTGATGGCGGCGCTGAAGAAATCGGTCGCGGACGAAAAGGGTTCGGCGAAATCCAAGACCGCCAAGCCAGCCGCCGGGAACAAGAAAACCGCCTGATCCGATGGCGCCCCCCGATCCCCTTGCCAGCTACAATGCCAAGCGCGATTTCGCGAAGACCGCCGAACCGTCGGGCGAACCCGAGCCGAGCGCGGGCGGCGATCTGTTCATCGTCCAGAAGCACGATGCGACGCGGTTGCACTGGGATCTGCGGCTCGAGATCGACGGGGTGCTCAAGAGCTGGGCGGTGACCAAGGGGCCATCGCCCGACCCCGACATCAAGCGGCTGGCGGTGCGGACCGAGGATCACCCGATGTCCTATGCCGAGTTCGAGGGGACGATCCCGAAGGGCGAATATGGCGGCGGGACGGTGATGCTGTGGGATCGCGGAACCTGGGCGCCGATCGCAGGCAAGAGCGCCTCTGATATTGACAAGGGCCATCTCCACTTCTGTCTCGAGGGCGAGCGGATGCGCGGCGAATGGCTGCTGATCCGGTTGAAGAAGAAGCCCGGCGAGAAGCGCGAGAACTGGCTGTTGCGCAAGCTTCAGGACGATCACGCGCAGGAGGGCGATGCGCTGGTGCAGCGCGAGCTGACCAGCGTGCTGACCGGGCGGGCAATGGCGGAGATCGCGGCTGACTCAAAGGGCGAATACAAGCTCGCAGGCAAGAAGGACGAAGCCTTCCTCGCGCAGATGGAAAAGGCCTCTTCGCGCAATTCCGCCAGGACCAAGCCAAAGCGCAAGAGGGGCAAGCCCGCCGCACTGCCCAAATTCCGCAAGCCGCAACTTGCGACGTTGGTGGATGCGGTGCCGGCTGGCAATCGCTGGATGCACGAGATCAAGTTCGACGGCTATCGCGCGCTTATCGCGGCGCGGGGCGAGGAGGTGCGGGTCTACACCCGCAACGGCAAGGACTGGACCGACAAGTTCGGCCCGCTGGTCGAAGCTGTCGCTGCGCTCGATCTGCCCAGCTGCCTGATCGACGGCGAGATCGTCGCCAACGATGCTGCGGGCAATCCCGATTTCTCCGCGCTGCAAGCGGTGCTGAAGCGTGGGCAGGGCGAGCAGGGCAAAGACGATGCACTGATCTTTCACGCATTCGACCTGCTTGAGCTCGATGGCGAGGATCTGACCGACCTGCCCAATGTGGAGCGCAAGGAACGGCTCGAGGCGCTGCTCGGCGATGCGCCGCCGCCGCTGCATGTCGCCGATCATGTCATCGGCGCGGGCGAGAAGCTCTACCGCGCGATGTGCGGCGCGAGCCAGGAAGGGATCATCTCCAAGACTATCGATGGCCGCTACGCCTCGCGCCGGTCCAAGGCCTGGGTGAAGGTCAAATGCACGCGGCGGCAGGAATTCGTGGTGATCGGCTGGAAGGCCTCCGCCGCCAAGGCGCGCCCCTTTGCTTCGCTGCTGCTGGCGCAGCACAAGGAGGGGGAACTGGTCTACAAGGGCAATGTCGGAACCGGGTTCTCGCAGGACGACATGGCGGAACTGGCGGCCAGACTGAAGCGGCTGGAGCGCAAGACCCCGCCCGCCGAGGTCGACAAGGTCTCGAGCCGCAAGGTGACCTGGGTTACCCCCAACCTTGTGGCCGAGATCGGCTTTGCCGAATTCACTGCCGGAGGGAACATCCGCCACGGCAGCTTCCTCGGCCTGCGCGGCGACAGGCCCGCCGAGGCAGTGACGCCCGAGATCGCCGAAGCGGCGCCGCAGCCTGCAGCCGTGGTCGCGATCAGCAGCCGCGAGCGGGTCATCTTCCCCGACAGCGGCCAGACCAAGGGAGAACTGGCCGATTATTACGAGGCGATCGCGCCGGTCATGCTGCCGTTCGCGGGCGAGCGCCCGATCAGCCTGGTGCGCTGTCCGCAGGGGCGGGCGAAGAAGTGCTTTTTCCAGAAACACGACAGCGGCGCTCTGGGCGATGCGGTGCATGCCGTGGCGATCACCGAGAAGGACGGCGGCAGCGAGGATTACTTGTTTGTCGAGGACGCGCGCGGGCTGCTGCAATGCGTCCAGATGGGGACGATCGAGTTCCACGGCTGGGGTTCGCGCAGCACTGCGGTCGAGCTGCCCGACCGGATGGTGTTCGATCTCGACCCCGACGAGGGGCTCGATTTTGGCAATGTGAAGAGCGCCGCGACCGATATTCGCGATCGGCTCGCCGATCTCGGGCTGGTAAGCTTTGCAATGCTTTCGGGCGGCAAGGGTATCCATGTGGTGGTGCCGCTGACGCCGGGACACGGTTGGGCCGCGCACAAGGATTTCTCGCGCCGCTTCGCCGAGGCATTGAGCCTCGCCGAACCCGACCGTTTCACCGCGACGATGAGCAAGGCCAAACGAAAGGGCAAAATCTTCATCGACTGGCTGCGCAACCAGCGCGGCAGCACCGCGGTGCTGCCCTATTCGGCGCGCGCGCGCAGCGGCGCGCCGGTGGCGGCGCCGATCGCCTGGAACGAGCTCAAGACCATCGAGGATGCCAGGCTGTTCACGATCGGCGATGCGAAAAAACTGGTGGATCGCGCGGCGAGCAAATCGCTCGGCGGCTGGGGCTTCGCGAGCCAGAAATTGCCCGACCTGTAAGGCGCCTCAGCGCAGCTGGCTGTCCTTGCTGCCGCGGCGGTTGATCCCCGAGGCGCGGGCGCTGGAATCCACTCCGGACTGGCAAGCGACGCAGCGTTTTACCCCGGGCAGGGCTTCGCGCCGCCGCTCGGGGATTTCCTCGCCGCATTCGACGCACCATTGCTCGCTTTCGCCGACCGGCATTCCCTCGCGCGCGGCCTTGACCGCGTCGGAGATGGTGTCGTCGATCTGATCCTGAACGGCGCCGTCGCGCGCCCAACCACCGGCCATGTTGCTTAGTCCTGCTCGCTATCCTGGAGGACAGAATGTGGTGGCGCGGGCTTGGAAAATCAAGAGCTTCGCCCGCAGGGGAGGGGCTACTCGGCCGCCTCGCGCACGCCGGGATCGAGGCTCCACTGCGGGGCGACATCCGCTGCGCGCAGCCTCGCCGCCTCGATCTCGATATAGTCGCGCGTCATCGGGATCGCGGCGCGGTCCTTCACGTAGAGCAGCTGCCAGTTGACCATGCCGCCATGGCGGAAGCTCTGCTCTGCGCCCGCGAGATAGAACAGCCACATGCGGTAGAATTTCTCGTCGTAGAGCTCGACGATCTCATCGCGGTGGAGCACGGTACGCTTGTACCATTCCTCCAGCGTGTGGCTGTAGTGGAACCGCATCGCCTCGACATCCATCACCTGCCAGCCCAGCTTCTCGCTTTGGGTGACCAGCTCGCTGAGCGCGGGGATGTAGCCGCCGGGGAAGATGTACTTGCGAGTCCAGGCATCGGTATGGCCCGGAGGGCCCGCGCGGCCGCAGCAATGGCTGAACATCACCCCATCGTCGACCAGCAATCGGTTGGTATACTTGAAGAACTCCGGGTAATGCGGGGTGCCGACATGTTCGAGCAGCCCGACCGAGCTGATCCGGTCGAAGCGGCCCTGGACGTCGCGGTAATCGGTGAGCGCGAAGGTCACCCGGTCGGCGACTCCCGCTTGCTCGGCGCGCTCCTTGCAGAAGGCGATCTGGTCGGGGGCGAGCGCGACCCCGGTCACCTCGACATCGTAATGCTTCGCCAGATAGAGCGCGAACCCGCCCCAGCCGCAGCCGATGTCGAGGATCCGCATCCCCGGCTTGATATACATCTTGGCCGCGATCTGCGCTTTCTTGTCGAGCTGCGCCTGCTCGAGACTGGCGGTGGGATCGCGGTAATAGCCCATGGTGTATTGCCGGTCCTCGTCGAGGAACAGCTCGTACAGGCGGCGGGTGAGATTGTAGGTGTGCTCGGCGTTCCGGCGCGCCTTGCCGCGCGGGTTGATGCTGTCGAGCGCCGCCAGCGCGCGTTCGGCGAGCTTCTGGACGGGACCCTGCGCCTGGATCGCCTTGTCGCCGATCGCCTTGGAATTCATCGTGAAGAACAGCACCAGATCGCGCACATCGTGCGGAGCGACGATCTCGAGCCAGCCCCACATGAAGGCCTCGCCCGCGCCGAGCTGGGGATGGCGGGCGATATGCGCCGCGGCCTTTGGGTGGGTGAGCCGCAGGTGCAGCGGCGCGCTGGTATCGTCGGCTGCGCCGTATTGGTAGACCTTGCCGTCGTGATCGGTGACCAACATGTGCCCGTTTCGGATGACGGACCTCAGCATCTTATCCAGCAACCACATAACCCGGCACCCACTCCCCAAGAACGCGCGACGCAGTCCGGTGTGCCATTCTGGTCGCGCAAGTCAACGAGGGGGTCGCGCCGACGCGGCGCGGAATGCCTGCCGCCTCAGATACCCGCGTACCACTGGTAGCCGCGATCCTCCCAATAGCCGCCTTCGCCCCCGCCGATATCCTCGAGGCTCGCCACCGCCTCGATCGCGGTCAGGTATTTGGCGTGCTTGTAGCCGAGCTGGCGTTCGATCCGCATCCGCAGCGGCGCGCCGTTGCGGATCGGCAGCGGCTCGCCGTTGAGACTGTGCGCGACGATGGTCTGCGGGTGGAAGGCGTCGATCCGGTCGACGCTCTCGTAATAGACTGCACCGTTGAGCGTGTCGGCGCAGCGGAACACGATGTAGTTCGCCTCTTCGCGCAATCCCGCCGCCTCGAGCAACAGCGAGAGCTGCGGCCCGGTCCATTCGCCGATCGCGCTCCAGCCCTCGACGCAATCGTGCCGCGTCACCTGAGTGCGCTGGGGCAGCCGGCGCAGATTGTCGAGCGTGAGCGACATCGGCGTCTCGACCAGCCCGCCGACCTCGAGCCGCCAGTTGGCGAAGCTTTCCGCCGCGTGTTGCTGGTACGCGGGCTCCTGCGGATCGGTGGTGCCATTGCCGCGAAAATAGGGCGAGACCGCGCTTCGTGGATATTCCGGCGCGAGCGCTTCGCGATTGGTCAGCAGCCGGTGCGCGCCCTTGTGCCAGCGCTCGGCGGCGGACAGCAGCCGCGCACCGGGCGCGCTTTCGGCGACCTTGTTGCAACCCGCCAGCACTGCGGCACCGGCGGCGACGAGAAAATTCCTACGCCGCATCGCCGGGACCTTCCTCATGGTGTCCGCCGGTCAGCATGTCGCTCAGCTGCCGGATCGGACCGGACAGGATCACCAGCAGCACATGGACGATAAAGAACCCCAGCAGCGCAAAGGCGAAAATGAAATGCAGGCTGCGTGCGGATTGTCGTCCGCCCAGACCTTCGACCAGCCAGCCGAAGGTTGGTTCCATCCCCGGGCTGATTGCGATCCCGCTAAAGATCATCATCGGCAGGATGACCCCGAGCACCAGCCCGTAGGCCAGCTTCTGAAGAAAGTTGTATTTGCCCGATCCGTGGTCGAACCGCAGCCGAAGATGCGCCACCAAATCGCGGCGGATGCTGGCGGGGCGCCATTCCTTGCGGTCGGTCGCGATGTCGCGCTTGAAATGGCGGTTGGCGAGCATCGCCACCCACATCCCCAGCAGCAGCAGCGCAAACGGCCAGGCCGCCAGGATATGCCAGTCGCGCGCGACCGCGAGGCTGTAATAGCCCGGGATCGTCATCCAGTCGGGAAAGCGCGGCAGGATCAGCCAGGCCTGCTCGGGGGCGAAGCCCCAGTCACCCCAGTAGAGCCGCGGGTGAGCGTTGGAGATCGTCAGGCCCGACATGAACAGGATCACCACGAACACGAGGTTGAGCCAGTGCCACAGGCGGGTCGTCAGCGCATGGCGCTTCATGGTGTCGCTCCGTTACGGACAAGCTCGCGCGCCAGATAGATCACGTCGCGGTCCTGATCGAGCAGGTGCTGGCCGCTGTCGACGAACAGCGTCTGCCCGCTCGCCATCCAGCCTTGTGCCAGGAACAGCGCGGCGCTCGCGATCTCCTCGGGCGCGGTCTTGCGTTTCAGCAGGTTTAGTCGGTGCGAGATCTCGGTCTCCGCTTCCGCCTGATCGTGGCTGGCGAGAATGGCGCCCGGCGCTAGCCCGTAGACCCGGTCCTCGGCCCGCTCGCGCGCCTTGCTGAGCATCGACACGGTGGCGTGCAGCGCGTGCTTGCTCATGGTGTAGCTGAAGAAATCGGGGTTGGGGTTTCGGATCTTCTGGTCGGTTATCTGGATTACGCGTCGCCCGCGGGTCGTTCGCGCGCCAGTGAGAAAGGCCTGCGCCATGCGCACGGGGGTCGCGGCGTTGACAGCCATTGCCAGGCGATTGGTTTGCGGATCGAGTGCCTCCGGCGCATCCGGTTCGAAGACACCGGCGCAATTGATCAGCACCTGCCAGTCGTCCAACCGTGAGGCCAACCGCTCGATGAGCGCTACGGATGCATCCCCGTCGGCCAGATCGCAGTTGGCGATTTCGGCGCTTGGCAGGCTGTCGGCCAGCGCTTCCGCTTCCTCGCGCGAACTTCCGTAGTGAATGACAACATGCCATCCCTCCTTGCCGAAGGCGCGAGCGATCGCAGCGCCGATGCGCCGCGCTCCGCCGGTAATGAGGACCGCAGGGCGCGTCGTGGGTAGGCCGGATGAATGCATCAAAGCCCTTCAACCATCATCGACCGATCAAGCAAAGGGGTTTCTCGGATGGTTTGTCCCAGGCGAGGTAGCGGCGCCAACCGCCCGGGCCAATCTCCCGGGCGAGCCTACCGGGCGAGCCTAACGGGTAGCCGCCTTGCCGGCCTTCTCTCGCCACTCGTCGCAAAGTCGATCGAGCGCGGCGATCTCGCACAGTTCTGATGGGCTCGCATGGCACGTCGGATCGTAGAGACTGGCAAAGAGCCGCGCGACGCTCCAGTCCTCGTACCCGGTCTCGATACGCTCGATGCTATCCCCCGCCTCGGCCACGCCCTCCTCGATCACGCGGTAATACCATCCGCAATCGTGTTCGCCGAGAATGCGTTTGACCATCCCCTTGCGACCGAAGCGATGCTCGATCTTCCAGCAGGGCTGCCGCGGTTGGCTGATCTCGAGCAGCGCCGATCCCAGCCGGAAGCGGTCTCCGATATGGACGTCGACCTCGGACATGCCGGTGGTGCTGATGTTCTCGCCGAATGGCGCGTCGCAGCCAAGCAGATCGTGGCCACCCAGCCATTCACTCCATGCCACATAATGCTCGTGGGGATAGTGATGGACCGCCATGTCTGGTCCGCCATGGTGCTTCGTATCCGCGACCATATCGCCTTCCAGCCCGAAGCTGCGGATGGCTATGGGTCCATCGACTGCGCGCTTGTCGATCGCGCTCAGTTCCGCGCCGTTGAACGGGCGGGGCTGGCCGATGCACAGCGCGAGGACGTTCGCTTCGCCGTTCATCGCCGGCGCACCGTCAATGCGATCCATTCGCGCACCACGCCGTCCGCTCCCTCGCCGTCATAAATCACCCCATCCTCGATCGTGAAACCGGCTTCGCAATATCGCGTCTCAAGCCAATCGGCGGAAGGGAAATTGTGCAGCCGGCCGTGGCGGTCGCGCCCTTCGCCGTCGCCGAGCTTGTAATTCGCATAATGCCACCCGCCGGGCTTTAACGCGCGGCAGATAGCCGAAAGGACGGCCGGCAGTTGGGTGCGCTCGACATGCAGCAGGCAGGCATGGGCCCAGACCGCGTCATAGGCATCTTCCGCGTCGAGTTCTTCGAACCGCATCACCCGTGCGTCGAGATCGAACCGTTCATTGGCCTTCCTGACCATCGCCGGCGTGCCATCGGTGGCGTCGAGATCGAAACCGTGCTCGCGCATCCGTGCCGAATCCCGTCCGCCGCCGCAGCCCAGTTCGAGAATCGGCGCGCCGGATTGCAGATGGCCGAGAAAGCGGTCGAGGTGCCGGCTGGGCGCCTGTCCGAAGCTCATCGTGTAGTGCGGCGCCTGCTCCTGGTAGAAAGCGAGGGTCGCGGCGTCGGCCATCAGGCGGCTGCGGTCTCGGCGGTCTCGGCGGTTTCGGCGGCCTCGCGGTCGCGCTGGGCGCGGCTCTTCTTCTCGGCCGAGGTCTTGAGCTGGCCGCAGGCGGCGTCGATGTCGCGGCCACGCGGGGTGCGCACCGGGGCGGAAATCCCGGCATCGAACACGATGGCGCTGAAGGAGCGGATCCGCTCGGGGGTCGAGCATTCATGGGCCGAGCCGGGCCAAGGGTTGAACGGGATCAGATTGACCTTCGCGGGGAGGTCGTATTGCCGCAGCAGGCGGACGAGTTCGCGCGCATCCGCGTCGGTGTCGTTCTTGTCCTTGAGCATCACATATTCGAAGGTGATCCGCCGGGCGTTGTTGGCGCTGGGATAGTCGGCGCAGGCCTGGAGCAGTTCCTCGATGCCGTATTTGCGGTTGATCGGGACGATCTCGTCGCGCACTTCCTTGGTCACCGCATGGAGCGAGACCGCGAGATTGACCCCGATCTCCTCGCCGCAGCGCGCCATCATCGGCACCACGCCGCTGGTGGAAAGGGTGATCCGGCGCTTGGACAGCGCCAGCCCTTCGCCATCCATCACCAGCTGCAGCGCGTCGCGGACATTGTCGAAATTGTAGAGCGGCTCGCCCATTCCCATCATCACGATATTGGTCAGCAGCCGTCCGTCGGCGCGGTATTCGACCTCGGATTCCTCCGCGGCGAAATCCATCTTCCCTTTGGGCCATTCGCCCAGCGAATCGCGCGCCAGCATGACCTGGCCGACGATCTCGCCCGGGGTCAGATTGCGCACCAGCCGCATCGTCCCGGTGTGGCAGAAGGTGCAGTTGAGCGTGCAGCCGATCTGGCTGGAGACGCACAGCGTCCCGCGGTCGGCGTCGGGGATGAAGACCATCTCGAACTCGTGCCCGTCGCTGGTGCGCAGCAACCATTTGCGCGTGCCGTCGCTCGAATGCTGCGCCTCCACGATGTCGGGACGGCCGATGACGAAGCGCTCGGCCAGCCATGGGCGCATCGTCTTGGCGATATCGCTCATTGCGTCAAAATCGGTGACGCCGCGATGATAGAGCCAGTGGAACAATTGCTTGGCGCGCAGCTTGGCCTGTTTGGCGTCGAGCCCGGCTTCCTCGAGCAGAGCGCGGATGCGCGGGCGAGGCAGGCCCAGCAGATCGACGCGGCCATCCTCTCGTGGAGTGATGTCGCGCGGGGCCGGGACGGGATCGACCTGTCCGGGAATGGTCATGAGAGTGGTGTCGGGCATTGCGGCCTGCATATAGGCCTCTTCCGGGACTTGCGAAAGGCTGCGGGCATGCGAACCGCGATCCGGCACAGCGGTTCCGGATTTTGGTCGATATTTCCCCACGGGCTGGCGCAGGAATGTTACCGAACTGCCACATATTGTTGTTGTTTGAGGTTCATGAAACTGCGCCCTGCAGTGCGCCGTTGAGTAGGTCCACGCGGCACAAGTCCGCGGATTTACGAAAACGGAGTATACGCAATGAAATACGCAAAAGCCCTTCTGGTCGCAGGTTCGGCACTTTCGATTTCTGCACCGGTTCTCGCTCAGGATGCCGTCGACGGCACCTTCACCGGTCCGCGCGCCGAGATTATCGCCGGCTATGACAGCAGCACCGCAGGCAGCAGGATCGATGACGATGCCAGCATCGACAACGACCAGTCGATCGAAGGCGTCGTCTATGGCGGCGCTCTGGGTTACGACTTCAATGCCGGCGGCGTCGTTCTCGGTGTCGAAGGCGAATACACCGGTTCGACCGCCGACGTCGAATTCAACGATGGCGATTTCGAAGGCTTCGGCCTCGGCAATGTCGAGACCGGCCGCGATCTCTATGTCGGTGCGCGCGTCGGCGTTTTGGCGCAGCCCGATCTGCTGGTCTACGCCAAGGGCGGCTACACCAACGCCAAGTACAACATCCGCTCGGCTTCGGGCACGCGGAACCTCGATCAGGACATCGATACCGATGGCTACCGGGTCGGCGCGGGTGTCGAATATGCGATGACCGAACAGAGCTTCGTGAAGCTCGAATATCGCTATTCGAACTACAGCAACGCCGAGATCGATTTTCAGGGCGATGCGCCCGATACGGCGAATTTCGACATCGATACCGATCGTCACCAGGTCGTAGCGGGCGTCGGCTTCCGCTTCTAATCGAACGACGTTCCATGATGGGCGGGTCGCGGCTTCGTGCTGCGGCCCGCCTTTTCGTATCCAGCGAAGTGTTGGCCTAGCGGCGGCGCGCGCAGGCGACGGTCGCCGCGTCCATCGCCGAAGCGACTCCGGCCAGCGCATAGCTGTCGGAAAAGCGTCGCCCGCGGGAATCGATCGCGCTCACACTCATGCGATTGGCGGAACGCAGCGCGGCGGCGATGGCGGCATCGGTACGCCGGTCGGCGCCCCAAGCATTCACGCCGCCCCCGGTGAGCGCAAAGCGTTCGCCCCCGATCTGCAGCGAAAGTGGGCTGCCTGGCCGCGTCGCGCGAGACAGGCGAAAATGAATCTGGCCGCGAAGGTTGCGCTGCGGCCACGTGGCGATGCTCGCGAAGGCCTGCTGCTCGTCGGACTCTCTGGCAGTGCGAGGCAGCGCGATGGCATAGCAGCGAGGTCCGGCCTCGTCGCGAAAGGCGCCCCAGCCATCGAAGACGCCAAGGCTTTCCCTGGCCGCCGCAGGCGCTGCAAGCGCGGTCAGCACGAGCAGGCCGGAAAGCAGGGCGAAGGGCGATCTAGCCATCTGTAATCCCGCTATCGGCGCTCACGTTATAGGCGATGGCGATCACCTCCCATTCCTTGGTCCCACCAGGCAGGGCGACCGCGCGGACATCGCCCAGCGAGGCGCCCTTCAAGGCGCGCGCCATCGGCGAGGACCAGCCGATCCGCCCCAAGCCGGCATCCTGTTCGTCGTCGCCGACCAACGTCACGCTGCGCTCGGCATCGTCCTCGTCGGCGAGCGTCACCGTGGCGCCGAAAAACACCCGGTGCCTGTCGGGCTGGTCGTCGGGATCGATCACCCGCGCGGATTTGAGCCGGCGCGCCAGATGCGCGAGTTCGCGGTCGATCTCGCGCATCCGTTTACGGCCATAGATGTAATCGCCGTTCTCGCTGCGATCGCCATTGCCCGCCGCCCAGCTCACGATCTCGACGATCGCCGGACGTTCGGTCCCGAGCAGATGGTCGTAGCGCGATTTGAGCGCGGCATAGCCGGCAGGCGTGATCGGATTGCTGGGCGCGGTCATGATGCGCTCGTGTATCGCAATCTCGGGCAGGCGCAATCTAGCGCAGGAAGTCGCTCACCTTGCGCGCCTGTCCATAGGGCGTGCGATCAGGATGGAGCTGTTCGTAGACCGCCGCGTTCTCGATCACGCGATGGAGATAGTTCTTGGTTTCGAAGAACGGGATCTTCTCGATCCATTCGAGCCAGCCGATCGCCCCAGTGCGCGGATCGCCATTAGCGCGCAGCCATTTGTTCACATTGCCAGGCCCGGCGTTGTAGGCGGCGAAGGCCAGCGGGTAGCTGCCGTCGTAGCGCGATACCAGCCGATCGATGTGATTGCTGCCCAGCCGGATATTGTAATTCGCATCGTCGATCAGGCTGGCGGTCATGTAGTTCATACCCGCTCGATCGGCTTCCTCGCGGGCAGTTGGCGGCATGAGCTGCATCAGACCGCGGGCACCGGCATGGCTGACGGCGTTTTGCGCGAACTGGCTTTCCTGCCGTGTGATCGCATGGACGAGCGTGAAATTCGCACCCGGAGGGAGGGGAAGAGTGGGGAAACCCTGCGCTACGAAGCCGTCGATTCCATCCGCGGCAGCCGCCTCGGTGACGTTGACCGCAAGGTCGCGGCGGCCGATTTCGGCCGCCAGTTCAGCGACCAGCGCGTGCTCTTCGGGAGTGTCGGCGGATTGCGCCAGTTCGCGGTAGAACTGGATCCCGGTGCTCCACGGAGCGCCTTGCGCCACATGGCGGGTAGCCGCCACCAGCGGCGAACTGGCGAATTCGCGGCGCTGCTCATCGGTTGGCGTTGCCACCGCGACTTGCTGGAGCGCGGGCACCGGGCGTCCCATTTCTTCGAGCGCGAGCTGACCGTAGAAGCGGTCGGGATATTGCGCGGCGAGATTGTAATAGCGCTCGGCTTCCTGCGCCATTCCCGCGCGCGCAGCGGCGAGGCCGGCCCAATAGAACCCCTTCGAGCGGGTCTGCGGAGTCTTGGCGGCTGCGCCATAACGATAGAACAGCGGCGCGGCGCGAGCGCCGTCGCCCATGTTCCAGAGCGCGGCTGTGCCACCCAGCCACATCAGCGAAGTGTAGTCGTCGCGCAGGCGATAGCTGCCGTCGCTGACATCGTATCCGGGGGCGAACAGATCGTCGACCGACGCAGCGATGCGCACCGCCTGATCCGAACTCGTCCCGCGCGCGACGCGCAGCATCTCGCCAATCATCGCCTCGCCATCGAAGACGGGGCGGGTGAAGGTCGGCCGGCTGGTCAGCAGAGCGACTGCCTGCGCGATCTGGTTGCTGGTACGATAGTGGCGGATCTGATTGTAGACATAGCCGGGGTCGGATCGTGCATCGCCGGGGATGGTGAGGCCCGCAGATTCCGGCGCGGTGCCTTGCAGCAGCGCCAGCCGCGCCATGCCGAGATCGCGCTGCGATGACGAGACCCGCGTCACATGGCGTGCAGCACCTTCGCTGTCGCCCTGCCACAACAGCGCGTTCATCCGCGCATCGTGATCCTCGGCGGTGAGGCGGGACCCGTAAAGACCCTGGAGATAGGCTTCGGCGGTGCCGCTCATCGTGCCGCCACGCCAGGCGTCCTGCGCGACTACAAAGGCTTCGGCGCGGTTCTGTGTCGCCAGCGCCAGCGCATAGCGCGCCTTGGCGGGGTTGGTCAGAGGTGGGAGGCGATCGAAGAAGGCGACCAGCGTTTGGGCATCGACCGGATCGCTGTCGAGCGCTGCTTCGGCGCGGCGCTGGAGCGTATCCTGCATCGGGAAGCCCGGGTAGGCGCTAATGAAATTGGCATAGGTCGCGAACGGCAGGTTCTGCTGTCCGCGAAGATAATCCCAGCGTTCGACCGCCTCGCCCATCCGGGCGGGCTGCATCGCAACCATGTTGGAGCGCGTGTCGGGCGCGCTGCCCATCGACTGCGCGGCAAGCGGGGGAGCCAGCGCGGTGCCGGCGAGAAGAGCGAACAGTGTTAGTGATTTATGACCCATGCTGGACATTATGCCTCTCGGCTCCTTATCAGGCGCTGAACGATATTCCTCCCAGCGCGCGAGAATTCATTGTGCATGGGACCAACGCAGGATCTACGTAAATGTTCTCTGGCTCGATTCCGGCCCTAGTGACTCCTTTTCGCGACGGAACGTTCGACGAGGCCGCTTTCCGGCGGCTGGTCGACTGGCAGATCGAGAACGGCAGTTCCGCCCTCGTGCCCTGCGGCACGACCGGCGAGGCCTCGACGCTATCCAACGCCGAGCACCACCGCGTGGTCGAGATCTGCATCGAGCAGGCGGCAGGGCGCGTCCCCGTTATTGCGGGCTGTGGGAGCAACGACACGCAGAACGCGCTCCTCCACATGCATTTCTCGAAGAAGGCCGGCGCGGCGGCGGCGCTGTGCGTCGCGCCCTATTACAACCGCCCCAGCCAGGCGGGTCTGATCGCGCATTTCAGCTATCTTGCCGAACATTGCGACCTGCCGATCGTGCTCTACAATGTGCCCGCGCGCACGGTGACCGATATCGCGCCCGAAACCACGATCGAGTTGGCCAACAAATATCCCGACCAGATCATCGCCATCAAGGATGCCAGCGAGGATCTGAGTCGGGTGGCGGACCACCGCATGGGGATCGGCAAGGAATTCTGTCAGCTGTCGGGCAATGACGAGCTGGCGCTGCCGTTCAACGCCGCCGGCGGCAAGGGCTGCATCTCGGTCACCGCTAATGTGGCGCCCGCGCTGTGCGCGGAATTCCAGCAGGCCTGCGCCGACAATGATCTGGTCAAGGCGCGCCAGCTCAACGACCGGCTCTACCCGCTGCATTACGCGATGTTCGAGGACAGCTCGCCCGCGCCGGTTAAATACGCGCTGTCGCGGGTGCACGACTGGCTGACCGACGAGGTGCGGCTGCCGCTTTGCGCCTGCAGCCCCGAGGCGCGCAAGGCCGTCGATGCCGCGCTGGAGGGTGCCGGGCTGGTCTGACGCCCCGCTTGCTGCGGCTGCGACCGCTCGCGCAAACCGCGATCGGGTCGCAGTCTCCCCTTTCCCTTTGGCGTGCGCCTTCCTAAGTGGCGGAGATCATGGCCCGTCCCAAGCCCGCCACTTTCGACAAGCAGAAGACCGTCGCCGACAACCGGCGGGTGCGGTTCGATTATCATGTCGAGGATACGCTCGAGGCCGGGCTGGCGTTGCACGGCACAGAGGTCAAGGCGCTGCGCGGCGGTCAGGCCTCGATCAAGGAAAGCTACGCCGAGGTCCGCGGCGGGCAGGTCTGGCTCGTCAACGCCAATATCCCCGAATACGCAAACGGCAACCGCGAGAACCACGAACCCAAACGCCCGCGCAAGCTGTTGCTCCACGAGCGCGAGATCGAACGCCTGCTCGGCGCGATCGAGCGCAAGGGCATGACGCTGGTGCCGCTGTCGGTCTATTTCAATTCGACCGGCCGCGCCAAGGTCGAGCTGGCGCTCGCCAAGGGCAAGCAGGCGCATGACAAGCGCCAGACGATCAAGGATCGTGATTGGCAGCGGGACAAGGCGCGCGTAATGCGCGACCGGGGCTGACGACCTCGGATTGCACGCGCAATCGCTAGACTGAATTCACGCGCCCGACAGGCACTCGCCGGTAGTCGCGCAAGCTCGGAATGCTCCACATGTCGCCAACCCGTTCACATCCCTTGCGACGTGCCACCTGGCGGCACAATGTTGCGCCGTGGCGATGAGCGACCTGCGATCCAAGACCTTTCTGTCGGACTGGTTCCGCAAGCATATGCCGACGCGCGAGAAGATGGCGCGCAGCAAATATCTGCGTCCGATCGGGCATCGGTTCCTAAGCCCGGAACTGTGGCGGTTTACCCGCCGCTCGGTCCCGCGCGGCGTGGCGCTTGGCCTGTTCGCCGCCTTCATTGTGCCGCTGGGTCAGATTTTTCTCGCCGCATTTCTTGCGCTGCCGGCTCGGGCCAATGTCCCGCTGGCCGCAGGGGCAACCTTCGTCACCAACCCATTCACCTTCCCGTTTTGGCTGCTGGTGGCGAATAAGGTCGGTGCGACCGTGCTCAATATCGATGCGGCCGTGGGCGCGGGAGCAGCGGCAGAGTTCGTCGACGATCGCGGACCGCTGGCCAATTTCTTCGAAATGGCGGGTTTGACCGCATTTGGCTTTGTCGTCCTCGCAGTGGTCAGTGCTTCGGTTGGCTACCTGATCTCTAGCTTCGTTTGGCGAAATCTGGTTATCCGCCGTCGCAAGCAACGGCTCGATGCCATGGCGGACGAGGCATGATGGATGCGAGCGAGGACGGCCTGTTGCGCCTGCCCCCGGTTCCGCTGATCATTGGCCTGCTGGTCGCCTCCGCCATGTCGGTCGGAACGGTCTGGTTGCTCGGGTCGAGCGGTCTGATCGCGGCGGCCTATGCCGGAGGGCTGCTCACGATCCTGTTGGGTCTGCTGTTGATGACCCGGCTGAGGTCTCCGCTAGCCGTTTCCGACCTCGCTCCTCCCGACTGGTCGGTGACTCATGCGGCGATTGAAAACAAGCGCCACGCGATCGCGATTACGGATCGCGCGAATCGGCTAGCTTGCGCGAATTCCACCTATCGCGACTGGTTCGGCATCGACGCCGAGCCGCAGGTGCTGGCATTGGACGATCATGGCCGCGAAGCCACAAGCGGCGCGGCGCGCGCGGCATGGCGCGACGGCCGGGGTGCGGTTGACCTCCTCCGGCTGGCTCAGGGTGAGCGGACTTTCCGTCTGGCGGTGGAGCGAAGCGGGCGGGGCGAAAACTACCTGATCTGGCGATTCTCGGAGATCATCGAGCACCGCAGCTACGATGGCGTCGCGGAGCGGATTTCAGGACCCTTCGGCGCGATGATGTCGCGCGCCGGGCTCGAAGTCGCGCTGGTGGCGCCCGATGGCGTGGTCATCGACCACACGCCCGGGCTTGCCGAGCGAACGACCGGACAGGCGGAAAAATCGCTTTCGGGTGAGGATTTCGTCCAGTTGCTGCGTTCCGACGATCGCGACCGAATCTATTTTGCGCGCGAAGGCCAGCAGGGTTCGCCGCAGACGTTGGTCCATATCCCGCTCGATGAGCCGGGTGCGAAGCAGGTCAGCGGTGCCGACGAGGCGCCCTCGCTGATGCTGCTGGTCGACAGCAGCGTTGGGGTCGGCGGATCTTGGGAGGGCAGCGGGCGCGCAGCGGTACCCCAGCTCGAAGCGCTGCTCTCGGCGCTGCCGCTGGGATTGGCGCTGACCGATCGCGACGGCCGGTTCCTGTTCGCCAACAAGGCATTCCTGCGTGCCATCGAGCGCGAAAAATCAGGCTTGCCGCAATTCCCGTCCGATCTGGTTGTGGCCGATGACAAGGCAGCGATGTCGGACACCGTACGACGCTTCGCCAAAGGTGTTGCCGCGAGCGGCGACATGGCGGTGCGGTTGAGTGGCGACAAGGAGGAGCCGGTCAGCATCGGGCTGGCGGGAGTGCGCGGGCTGGGCGATGCCGCGGTGCTTTTGTCGCTGTCGGACTCGACCGAGGAAAAACGCCTCCGGCGCCAGGTCGCGCAGGCTACCAAGATGCAGGCTGTGGGCCAACTGGCTGGCGGCGTCGCGCATGACTTCAACAATGTGCTCACTGCGATCATAGGCTATTGCGACCTCATGTTGCTGCGCCATACGCCCGGCGACAGCGACTACGACGACATCCAGCAGATCAGGGCCAACTCCAACCGCGCCGCATCGCTCACGCGCCAATTGCTGGCCTTCAGCCGCCAGCAGACGTTGCGCCCCGTGGTCCTGCAGATGCCCGATGTGGTCAGCGAGGTCAGCCAACTGCTCAAGCGGCTGATGGGCGGCAAGGTCGAATTTTCGGTCCGCCACGACCGAGAACTGGGCCCCGTGCGCGCCGACCCGCAGCAGCTGGAACAGGTCATCATCAATCTGGCGGTCAACGCGCGCGATGCCATGCAGGCCTATGCGGAACGAAAGGGTCAGCCCGATCTCAAGGGCCGGCTGACGCTGGCCACGCGCCACGTCTCCGCACGCGACGTGCGCAAGATGGGCATCGATATCATGCCCGCCAACGACTACACCGTGCTCATCGTGCAGGACACCGGCGGGGGCATCCCCGAGAATGTCATCAACAAGATCTTCGAGCCCTTTTTCACGACCAAGGAGCTGGGAAAGGGCACAGGGCTCGGGCTCTCGACGGTCTATGGCATCGTCAAGCAATCCAACGGCTTCATCTTTGCCGACAATGTCCCGGGGCCCGATGGATCGCCAGCGGGCGCGCGCTTCACGGTCTATCTCCCGGTCCACAAGGGCGAGATGCCTGCTCCGCGGCGGCGCGAGGAACTCGAAGAGACCAAGGCGAGCGACTGGTCGGGGGGTGGCAATCTGCTGCTGGTCGAAGACGAGGACATGGTTCGCGCCGTGGCCGAGCGCGCGCTGACCCGCGCCGGCTATGCTGTTACCTCCGCCGCCGATGGCGAGGCCGGACTCGCGGCGGTGGCGAATGGCGGGGTCGAGTTCGACCTCATCGTTTCCGATGTGGTCATGCCGGCGATGGATGGCCCGGCGATGGCGCGCGCGGTTCGCCGGGTGAAACCGAACATCCCGATCCTGTTCATGTCCGGCTATGCCGAGGAGCAGTTGCGCAACGATATCGACATCGAGAACATGCACTTCATTCCAAAGCCCTTCAGCGTCCAGGAGATCAGCGCGAAAGTGGCGGAAGTGCTGAGCGAACAGGGCAAAAACAAGGGCTGAAACACGTTTTCTGCGAAGTTATTTCGTTCTACTCTTGTTCTATTGGAACAAACGCGGTACATCCTGTGGGGTCAACGAGTCGGTAGCGGCTCTGGTCAAGCGCAGGAGAGAATGTCATGGCGGCAAGTCTGAAACTCGTAAAAGACAAGGAAGTCGACGTGGACCGTCAAAAGGCACTCGATGCCGCACTCGCGCAGATCGATCGCGCATTCGGCAAAGGCTCGGCGATGAAGCTGGGCCAGAAGGAAGCGATGAACATCGAGTCGATCTCGACGGGATCGCTCGGGCTCGACATCGCTCTCGGTGTGGGCGGCCTGCCCAAGGGCCGGGTTATCGAAATCTACGGCCCGGAAAGTTCGGGCAAGACCACGCTCGCGCTGCATGTCATCGCCGAGGCGCAGAAAGGCGGGGGCACTGCCGCCTTCGTCGATGCCGAGCATGCGCTCGATCCTGTCTATGCCAGGAAGCTGGGCGTCGATATCGACGAGCTGATCGTTTCGCAGCCCGATACCGGTGAGCAGGCGCTCGAGATCGTCGACACTTTGGTCCGCTCGAACGCGATCGATGTGCTGGTGATCGATTCGGTCGCCGCTCTGGTGCCACGCGCCGAGATCGAGGGCGAGATGGGCGACAGCCATGTCGGTCTGCAGGCACGCCTGATGAGCCAGTCCTTGCGCAAGCTGACCGGCTCGATCAGCCGCTCCAAATGCATGGTTATCTTCATCAACCAGCTGCGCATGAAGATCGGTGTCATGTACGGCAATCCCGAGACGACCACCGGTGGCAATGCGCTGAAGTTCTACGCCTCGGTCCGGCTCGACATCCGTCGCACCGGCCAGATCAAGGATCGCGACGATATCGTCGGCAATTCGACCCGGGTCAAAGTGGTCAAGAACAAGGTCGCACCGCCTTTCAAGCAGGTTGAATTCGACATCATGTATGGCGAAGGCATTTCCAAGATCGGCGAAATCCTCGATCTCGGCGTCAAGGCCGGGATCGTCGAGAAGTCGGGTTCCTGGTTCAGCTACGACAGCATTCGCATTGGTCAGGGGCGCGAGAACGCCAAGACCTATCTGAAGGAAAATCCCGAAGTTTGCGACCGGTTGGAAGCCGCAATTCGCGGCCGCACCGACGAGGTCGCCGAGAAGATGATGACCGGTCCTGACGCGGAGGACTGATCGCATTTTCTCAAGCGGGAGCCGCAGCCGTACCCCTCGGCTGTCCCCATAAGCGGCACCCGGACACGCGGAAAGCCGGCGTGCGCGAGGGCAGTCCCCTAGGGACCCCTTGCCACGGCGGCTTTTCGCTGTGTGGCGGCGATGCGCCGTTTTCCTGCGGCGGTCTTGCGGAAATACTCTCGGGAATGGGCCTAGAATGACGATGGCCGCAGCCGTCACGATGGCTTAGGATCGCACCGAACCATTCGAGGAATTCCGCCATGACCATCACCGTCCATCATCTCAACAACAGCCGGTCGCAGCGCGTGCTGTGGCTGCTGGAAGAACTCGGCGCAGATTACGAGATCGTCTCCTACCAGCGCGATGCGACCACCAATCTCGCGCCGTCCGAGCTACGGCAGGCGCATCCGCTGGGCAAATCGCCGGTGATCGAGGACCAGGGCCGGATGGTCTCGGAAAGCGCAGCGATCATCCAGTATCTGTGCGAACGCCACGGCGGCGAGAGCTGGCTGCCGCCGCGCGACAGCGACCAATGGGTCGAATTCCTCGAATGGATGCAGTTCGGCGAGAGCAGTTTCTTCGTCCCCGTCATGCTCAAGCTCTACAGCGCCCGGCTCGGCGACGCCGCGGCGCCCCTGATGCCGCGGATCGACGAGCAGCTCGAGGCGCATGTCCTGTTTGCCGAACGGCAGCTGGGCGAAAGCCTGCACTTCGTCGGCGACGACTGGTCCGCGGCCGATGTGCTGATGAGCTTCCCCGCCGAGATTGCCGTGATGCAAGGCTATGCCGAGCGCGCGCCGAAGCTGGCGCGCTTCGTCGAGGCGGTCCACGCCCGCCCCGCCTGGCAGCGCGCCCGCGAGCGCGGCGGGCCCTATTTCGTCTGGTAGACGAGGCGGAGCCGCGCCCCCAGCCACAAGCCGCGATCACCATAACCGGCTTTCCGCGCTTGTCGCTCGGGCGCCGATTGCCTAACTGCCCGTCATGACTTCGACCAACGACATCCGCCGGTCCTTCCTCGACTATTTCGCCGCCGCCGGTCACGCCGAGGTGGCGTCCGCGCCGCTCGTGCCGTTCAGCGATCCGACGCTTATGTTCGTCAACGCCGGGATGGTGCCATTCAAGAACGCCTTCACCGGGCTCGAGACCCCGCCTAGCCCGCGCGCGACCAGCAGCCAGAAATGCGTCCGCGCCGGGGGCAAGCACAACGACCTCGACAATGTCGGCTACACCGCGCGGCACCACACCTTCTTCGAGATGCTGGGGAATTTCAGCTTCGGCGATTATTTCAAGGAACAGGCGATCCACCACGCCTGGACGCTGCTCACCAAGGAATGGGGCCTGCCCGCCGACCGGCTCACCGCGACGGTCTATCACACGGACGACGAAGCTTTCGATCTGTGGCGCAAGATCGCCGGCCTGCCCGAGGAGCGGATCATCCGCATCGCCACCGCCGACAATTTCTGGTCGATGGGCGACACCGGCCCCTGCGGCCCGTGCTCGGAAATCTTCTACGACCACGGCGATCACATCTGGGGAGGTCCTCCGGGTTCGCCCGAGGAGGATGGCGACCGCTTCGTCGAAATCTGGAACCTGGTCTTCATGCAGTTCGAGCAGCAGGCCGATGGCAGCCGCGAAGCGCTGCCCAAGCCCTCGATCGACACCGGCATGGGGCTGGAACGCATCGCCGCGGTCCTGCAGGGCGTCCACGACAATTACGACACCGACACCTTCAAGGCGCTGATCGCGGCGGGCGAAAGCCTGACCGGGGTGGCCGCCGAGGGCGACAACACCGCCAGCCACCGCGTGATCGCCGATCATCTGCGTTCGACCAGCTTCCTGCTGGCCGATGGCGTGCTGCCCTCGAGCGAGGGCCGCGGCTATGTGCTGCGGCGGATCATGCGCCGCGCCATGCGCCATGCGCATCTGCTCGGCACCGCCGAGCCGCTGATGCATCGCCTCGTGCCCGCGCTGGTCACCGAGATGGGCCAGGCCTTCCCCGAGCTGCAACGCGGCCAGGCGCTGATCGAGGAAGTGCTCGAGCGCGAGGAGACCCAGTTCCGCCGTACGCTCGACAAGGGCCTGCGGCTGCTCGATGAAGCCACTGGCACGATGACCGAGGGCGGCACGCTCGACGGCGAGACCGCGTTCAAGCTGTATGACACCTTTGGCTTTCCCTACGACCTCACCGAGGATGCCTTGCGCAGCCGCGGCATCGCGGTCGAGCGCGCCGGCTTCGACGCCGCGATGGCGCAGCAGAAGGCCGCAGCGCGCGCCGCCTGGAAGGGTTCGGGCCAATCCGCGAGCGAGGAAGTGTGGTTCGACATCGCCGATCGCGAGGGCTCGACCGAGTTCACCGGCTACAGCTCGACCACGGGCGAGGGCGCGGTGGTCGCGCTCGTCCGGGACGGCGCCGAGGTCGAATCTGCGGGTGAGGGCGAGAGCGTGATCCTGCTCACCAACCAGACCCCCTTCTACGGCGAAAGCGGCGGCCAGACCGGCGATGCCGGGCGGATATGGACCCCCGAGGGGCTCGAGATCGCGGTCGAGACCACCAACAAGCCGCTCGGGCGGCTGCACACCCATGTCGGGCGGGTCATCAAGGGCAGCGTCAAACGCGGCGATGCCGTCCATTTGGCGGTCGACGCCACGCGGCGCGATCGGGTCCGCGCTAATCATTCCTCGACCCATCTGCTCCACGCGGCCTTGCGCGACCAGCTGGGCGATCACGTCACCCAGAAGGGCTCGCTGGTTTCGGACGACCGCTTCCGCTTTGATTTCTCGCATCCCAAGCCGCTCACGCCTGCGCAACTCGCCGCGGTCGAGGCCGAGGTCAACGCCGAGATCCGCGCCAACGAGTCAGTCCAGACACGGCTGATGACGCCCGACGACGCGGTCGCGGCGGGCGCGCTGGCGCTGTTCGGCGAAAAATACGGCGACGAGGTCCGCGTGCTCTCGATGGGCACCAGGCGCGATGGGGGCCGGAACTATTCGGTCGAACTGTGCGGCGGGATCCATGTCCACGCGACCGGCGATATCGGCCTGTTCAAGATCGTTTCGGAGTCCGCGGTCAGTTCTGGGGTGCGCCGTATCGAGGCGATGACCGGCGAGGCGGCCCGGCAATGGTTCGCCGCGCGCGATCAGGCGCTCCAGGCAATCGCGTCCACTCTGCGGACCTCGCCCGACGAGGCGGCGGCGCGGGTCGAGGCGCTGGTCGAGGAGCGCAAGAAGCTCGACAAGGAACTGGCCGAAGCGCGCCGCGCGCTGGCGCTCTCGGGTGATGGCGCAGGCGGTAACACCGCTCCGCCCGAAGATGAGAACATCGGCGGCGTGACTTTTTCGGCCAAGGTGATCGAGGGGCTCGACCCCAAGGATCTGCGCCCGCTGCTCGACGAGGCGAAACAGCGGATGGGATCAGGGGTCGCGGCGATCTGCGCGGTCAACGAGGGCAAGGGCGCCTTCGCGGTCGCGGTCACTCAGGACCTCATCGAGCGAATCGACGCCGTGGTGCTGGTCCGCGCAGGCGTTGCGGCGCTTGGCGGCAAGGGCGGCGGTGGTCGCCCCGACATGGCGCAGGGCGGAGGGCCCGATGGCGCCAAGGCGGCGGAAGCGATCGCTGCGGTGCGGGAGGCGCTGGCGAGCCAGTCGGCCTAGCCGACCGGCAAGGCCAGCGCTCTCACCGTGTCCGGGCGCCGGGGTGGCGGTGGCCGCCCCGACATGTCCTAGCGGCTCGGGGTCTGCTTGGTGACGCCGCTGCTGCCCTGTTCGACATCCAGCCCGCCGGTGTCGCCCGGCTTCCCGCGGTCGCCGCTACCGTTCCGGACCGGATCCTGAACATTCTGCGGCTTGAACTTTTCCTTGTTCGGGGTCGGCTTTGTTGGGTCGTTGTCGGCCATCTCTAATTCTCCTTTGTCGTCCGTTATATAGGCCCAACGCATGGAGTGGCGGAGAGTTCACCGATTGGCTGGGTCGGTCAGCTTTCTGCGGTGCTGGTGCGTAGCTTGGGCTTGTAAGCCAGCGCGCCTTCTTCCTCGATCTGTAAACGGTATTCGTCCCGCTTCTCGTGGATCGAGGCGATCACCGGACCCATGGCGACGCCGATATCGACCAGCACTGCCTCGCTGAGCTGGAGCGAGGCTTCGAGCGCTTCGGGCACCGCATGGCTGGCGCCCGCGCGGTAGAGCTCGGCCGCGTGGCGCGTGTCGCGCGCGCGCGCGACGATCAGGAGATCGGGATATTCCTTACGCAGCTTGGCCACCAGCCGTTGCGCGAGCACGGGCTCGTCCATGGTCAGCACCACCGCCAATGCGTGTTCGACCCCGAGCTTGCTCAACGCGGCACCGCGAGCAGCATCTCCAAAGGTAGCGCGAATACCCGCGCGTTTGGCGCTGGCGATAAGGTCGGAGTTGGAATCAATCGCGACATAGGGCTTGCCATGCTTTTCCAGCATTCGGGCGACGAGGCGTCCGACACGCCCCGCACCGATAATGACAACGCGCGGCTCGCCCTCGTCCTCGGGCGGCAGCTCGGGGACGGCTTCGACCCGGCGGCCGATGACGCGTCCCAGCCGCGCCAGCAGCGGTGTGACCGTCAGCCCGATGGCGGTGACGATCTGCCAGAATTGCGCCGTGCCGGGCTGGATGAGCAAAGCCGAACCCGCGGCAGCGAGCACGATCAGCGTGGTTTCCGAAGGGCTCGCCATCAAAATGCCGGTCTCGGCGGCGGTCGAGCGCCGCGCGCCCATCAGCCGCAGCAACATGCCCGTCACCAGCGCCTTGAACACCAGTACGCCGACCACCGCAGCGGCGACCGCGCCGATGTGGTCCCAGATCGTGGACAGGTCGATGCTCATCCCCACGGTGATGAGGAAGATGCCGAGCGCGAGGCCCTTGAAGGGCTCGATGATCCCTTCGACCTCGGTGTGATATTCCGTCTCGGCGATCAGCAGCCCGGCGATCAGCGCGCCGACGATCGGCGAGAGCCCGGCGAGCGCCGTGGCGAGGCTGGCGCCGATCACCACCAGCAGGCTCGCGGCGAGAAACAGTTCGGGGCTCTTGGTGCGCGCGGCCTGCGCGAACAGGCGCGGCAGCAGGATCCGGCCTGCGACCAGCAGCACGGTGATGACCGCCGCCCCGAACAGAAGCGTGTCGAGCAATCCCTCCCAGCCCTCGGCCTGCGCGGTCGGACCCATGGCGCCCAGCACGAAGATGATCGGCACGATCATGATGTCCTCGAACAGCAGCATCGACAGCGCCGCGCGCCCGACAGGACTGTTGGTGCCCGAGATCGGCAGCACGATTGCAGTGGAGGAAAAGGCCAACGCCAGACCCAGTGCCAGCGCGCCGGTCCAGTATTGCCCCATCATGCCGAGAAATATCGCCAGCAAGGTGCCGATGATCACAAGTTCGAGCGCCCCGAGCCCGAACACGAGCCGGCGCATCTGCCACAATCGGTTGAAGCTGAGTTCCAGCCCGATCGTAAACAGCAGCAGGATGATGCCTAGCTCGGCAAAGGGCTCGAGCGCTTCGGGGTCGGTGATGGTGACATGGGTGAGCCAGGGGTATTCGAATACCAGTTTGCCGAGCCCGAAGGGGCCGACCAGGATGCCGATCAGGATGAAACCGATCACCGGGGTGATCCGAAACCGGGTAAAGATCGGGATGACGAGCCCCGCCGCGCCGAGGATCACCAGAGCGTCGGACAACATTGGGGTTGCTTCGATTTCGCCAGCCATGACTAGCGACTAGCCGGGACGCGGGGCCCTGTCATCAGGCGCAGGTCGTCATCGGCTGCGAACGCGCCGTGCGAACGGATCACCCGCCGCCGACGGAGTGGGGTCCGAGCGGTTCGGTGCGCGGGCGCGGTTTGCCGGCGTGGTCGCCATCCTCGTCCCACTCGATCCGGTAGAGATCGAAGCGGCGGTCGGCGAGATTGCGCACGGTGCCTTCGGCGCGGGCCCAGGAGAGGTCGGCGAGATTGACGTCGCTGATGGTCAGCGTCTCGACATTCTCGGTCGCCTCGGCGGCGATCCCGTCGCGCGCGAAGGGGAAGTCGCAGGGAGTCAGGATGCAGCTTTGCGCATACTGGATGTCCATGTTGGCCACATTGGGCAAATTGCCGACATTGCCGCTCAGCACCACGAAGCACTGGTTCTCGATCGCACGGGCCTGGGAGCAATAGCGCACCCGGAGATAGCCCTGGCGGCTGTCGGTGCAGAACGGCACGAAGATGATCCGCGCGCCTTCGTCGGCCAGCTTGCGCGACAGTTCGGGGAATTCGGAATCGTAGCAGATCTGGACGCCGATAGGGCCGCAGTCGGTCTGGATCACGTTGATCTTGTCGCCGCCGCGGATGTTCCACCAGTAGCGCTCGTTGGGGGTCGGGTGGATCTTCTCCTGCTCGTGGACCGAGCCATCGCGCAGGCAGATATAGGCGACGTTGTGGATGTCGCCGTCATCCATCCGGGTGGGATGCGAGCCGGCGATGATGTTGATGTTGTAGCGCATCGCGAAGTCCGAAATGTCGGTCTTCAATCGCGGGGTGTATTCCGAGAGCCGCTCGATCGCCTCCATCGGCGAAAGCTCCTTCTCCTCGAAGCTCAGCAGCATCAGCGTGAACAGCTCGGGGAAGACGATGAAATCGGCTTCGTAATCGCTGGCGACATCGATGAAATAACGGATTGCGCGCAGGAATTCGTCGTAATCCTTCACCGCGCGCGCCTGCAGCTGGCAGGTGGCGACGCGGACCGATTCGACCCCGCGCGGGATGCGCATTTTCACGGGCGTGTCGCGCTCGATGTAGGGGTTGCGCCAGACCATCTTGACCGCATTGCCCGCCGAACGCTTGTCCTCGGGCAGATAGCCTTCGAGAATCCCGACCGCCTCGAAACCGTTGGCGAGCTGGAAGCGCAGCACCGGATCGTGGATCTTGCCCGCGATCACCTGATCGAGATAATCCTGCGGGCCTTCGACCTTGCGCTGGTGGCGGCGGTAGTTGGGCATCCGGCCGCCGAACACGATCCCGGTCAGCTCGCGTTCCTCGGCGAGCGCACGGCGTTCCTCGTAGAGCCGTCGCCCGATGCGCACGCCGCGCACCTTGGGG
Organism: Erythrobacter sp. QSSC1-22B; assembly: GCF_001678665.1. Taxonomy (GTDB): domain Bacteria; phylum Pseudomonadota; class Alphaproteobacteria; order Sphingomonadales; family Sphingomonadaceae; genus Qipengyuania. The sequence continues at coordinate 396,736 of NZ_LZRP01000001.1, read as the reverse complement.
TCGACGCACATTTCGTAGCCATAAAGCCAGTCGCCGGTCGGATCGTGGCGGCTGCCATAGCCATTGCCCGAGATCTCGTCCCAGTCGTGCGGCGCGAACACCACCGGCTCGGGCAATTGCATCGAGGCGCAATAGCCGACCACTTCCTCGTCGAGCAGCGCGACGAAGCAGCCCTCGGGGAAGTTGTTGATCTGCCCGCGGATCTCGCTCTGCTTGTAGGCGGGCAGATCGTCATAGGCGCGGCGCACCAGCGCGGCGATGCCGCGGATGTCCTTGATCATCGCCTGCCGCACGAGCAGCCGCGCCTTGCCGACCTTCTCGCCGCTGACGCGCGCGGAAGGGCGCTTTTTCGGAGCCTTGGCCATGGTGTTCAGCTCCCTGGAAGGTGGAACCGGAGCCTCAGCTCCAGTTCGCCATCTCCGTTTCGAGATTGTCGACGATCGCCTGGAAGAACTGCTCGGTGGTGAGCCAGTTCTGCTGCGGACCGATCAGCAGCGCCAGATCCTTGGTCATCTGGCCGTTCTCGACGGTCTTGATGCAGACCTTCTCGAGCGTCTCGGCGAAACGGACCACATCGGGGGTGTCGTCGAACTTGCCGCGATACATCAGCCCGCGGGTCCAGGCGAAGATGCTGGCGATCGGGTTGGTGCTGGTCGCCTTGCCCTGCTGGTGCTGGCGATAGTGGCGGGTGACGGTGCCATGCGCGGCCTCGGCTTCGACGGTCTTGCCATCGGGGGTCATCAGCACGCTGGTCATCAGCCCGAGCGAGCCGAAGCCCTGCGCCACGATGTCCGACTGGACGTCGCCGTCGTAGTTCTTGCAGGCCCAGACGAACTTGCCGCTCCACTTGAGAGCGGAGGCGACCATGTCGTCGATCAGGCGGTGCTCGTAGGTGATCCCGGCCTTGGCGAAATCGGCCTTGAACTCGGCGTCGAAGATTTCCTCGAACAGGTCCTTGAAGCGGCCGTCGTATTTCTTGAGGATGGTGTTCTTGGTCGAGAGATAGACCGGCCATTTGCGGTCGAGCCCGTAGGCGAAGCTGGCGCGCGCGAAATCGCGGATCGAATCGTCGAGATTGTACATCGTCAGCGCGACGCCCGGGCTCGGGAAGTCGAACACGTCGATATCGATGTTCTTGCCGTCCTCGCCCTCGAACACCATCCGCAGCTTGCCCTTGCCGGGGATCAGCGTGTCCTTGGCGCGGTACTGGTCGCCGAAGGCATGGCGGCCGACCACGATCGGGTCGGTCCAGCCCGGCACCAGGCGGGGCACGTTGTCGATCACGATCGGCTCGCGGAACACCACGCCGCCCAGAATGTTGCGGATCGTGCCATTGGGGCTGACCCACATCTTCTTGAGCCCGAATTCCTCGACCCGCTGCTCGTCCGGCGTGATCGTGGCGCATTTGACGCCGACGCCATGCTCCTTGATCGCATTGGCGGCGTCGATGGTGATCTGGTCGTCGGTCTCGTCGCGCTTCTCGATCGAGAGGTCGTAGTATTTCAGGTCGATGTCGAGATAGGGGAGGATCAACCGCTCGCGGATCCACTCCCAGATGATCTTCGTCATTTCGTCGCCGTCGAGTTCGACAACCGGGTTCTTGACCTGAATTTTTTGCATGAGTGCCCTGCTTCTCTGGAATGTCTGTCGGATTGGTGAGTCCCGCGCGCTTTAGCAGAGCGAGGGGAGGGCGCAAGGCGAGGGGGCAGACAGTTCGGATACCGAGCGCGATCTCAGTGCCATGGGAGCGAAAACGAAAGCCAGGCCAAGCTCAGGCTGCAATTGCGATGGTACCAGCCAAGAGTGACCTTGCCTGGCCTTTGATCGGCCAAACCGATCAGTCAGACGGCTTTTGATCGTTAGTTGCGTCCAAACTTCGCATCTATACCGGCGGTTATGAAACGAGATATTTCCAAAACTCTCTCCTTCCTCGTCCTCCATTTGATCGTCGGGTTTTCGGTAGCCTATGCCTTCACCGGGTCGATTGCTCTTGCCAGTGGCATCGCCTTGATCGAGCCGGTCGTGAATGCCTTCGTATTTTTCTTTCACGAGAAGATCTGGAGTCAGGAAGCCGGGGCCGCGGGTGCTCTGCAGAAGAGAGCTGCGATTCGCTTTGGCGCCAGTAGCCAACAAAGCCTGCCATTCCGATCCTGATCTGATAGTGCGGCCCTCGTTGGCTCGAAGCCAACGAAACCAGTCAATCCAGGTACATTAAATGGCGCGCAAATACTCAAAACACGGTCACTACGAGGACGACGTCCATCAGGACGAGGCCCCAGCCGTGGCCGAGCCTTGCTGGCTCTGTCGACGCCCCACCGGCAAGACCATCGTCTGGCATCATCCAGTGCCCAAAAGTCGCGGCGGTCGCGATGTCGTGCCCATGCATCCTATCTGCCAACAGGCACTGATCGCTAACTTCACCAATTCCGAACTGCAACGGCATGCGATGGATGTGGACGCCCTTCTGGCCAATCCCAACGTGCGTAAATTCGTTGATTGGGTGGCGAAGAAGGACCCCGATTTCACCGCAACGACCACAAAAAAGCAGCGGTAATGGGAGCGATGCCTTCAAGTTCATTGGGGGTGCTGCTGGCAGACGGCTGACCGGTGCTGTGGAAGCTATCCCGGAGACGACTTCATCGCGCGCAGAGGAGTTGGAAGTTTGGTGCCGGCTAGAGGATTCGAACCCCTGGCCCCCTGATTACAAATCAGGTGCTCTACCAACTGAGCTAAGCCGGCCTTCGATTGCGCCTTTCGGTCAAACCGCTCCAAAAGTCCAGCCTTCGGTGCGCGCGATTGCAGGGGTGAGTAAGGGAGGTTTCCAGCGGCGGGGATCGTCGGCGACTTTGCGCAGCCAGGCGGCGCTGAGCAGCGCATCGGTGGCGTGATCGTCGATCGGGCCTGCACCGTCGACTTCGGGCGAGTCGAGCGCCGCCAGAGCCTCGTTCAACGCTTCATAGCTGCGCATCTTGGCACGGCTGGCACTGCGTCCCGCCTCGCATGCGGCAAGCGAGGTGTAGATTTCGACGATTACGGAACCGGCGTCGGTCAATGCGTCGACAGGCCAGACCGGCAGGTGGCCGCGCAACCTATGCAGCATCCGCATGCCCGTGAGCGAGGATTTGCCCACCTGCGCCGCGCCGACGAGATTGAAATTCGAATAGGGTTTGCAGCCCATCGCCGCCTGCGCGTGTTCGGTCACCCGGAAGCGCCCGCGGCCGTGCGCGGCGTCATCGCACGCAAAGCGCGCACCGGTGTCGCTGCCATCGCGGAAATAGGGGCGGATCGCGGGATGCGCGACCACGCTGTTGGCGGCGAGATGCGGTTCGCCCGTGGCGAGCGCATCGACCAGCGCCCAGAGTGCGGTCGCATCGGGCGGCGTGCCCGTCCAGCCGGGGAAATAGGCACCGCAATCCACGCTGGGCAGTGCAATGCCGAGGTCGAGACCCACGAGCGTGTCCGGCGGGAGGTCGTCGCGCAGGATGGCGAGTACCTCGGCGCGGCTCCAGCCCCGCTTGCCCTCGACCAGCACCGGCGGCCCACCGCGGGCATCTGCCAGTGCCAGCGCGATGCCCTTATGGCGCTCGCCCTTGGCGCCCGACCAGTCGATGGCGAGATAATGCGAGAAGCGGCTCACCCGCGCTCGCGCCGCAGCTTGTCCCAATAGTCCATCCGCTTGGCGATCTCGCGCTCGAAGCCGCGCTCGACCGGTTCGTAGTAGCTCTGCGGTTCCATCTCCTCGGGCCAGTAGTCGTCGCCCGAAAAGCCTTCTTCGGCATTGTGATCGTAGCTGTAGCCCGCGCCATAGCCGATGTCTTTCATGAGCTTGGTCGGAGCGTTGAGGATGTTGGGCGGCGGCATCAGGCTGCCGGTTTCCTTGGCGCTCTTCCACGCGGCCTTTTGCGCCTTGTAGACCGCGTTCGATTTGGGCGCGGTGGCGAGATAGAGGCAGGCCTGCGCCAGTGCCAGTTCGCCTTCGGGGCTGCCGAGAAACTCGTAGGCGTCGCGCGCGGCCATGCACTGGGTCAGCGCCTGCGGGTCGGCGAGACCGATATCCTCGACCGCCATCCGCACCAGTCGCCGGGCGAGGAAGCGCGGTTCCTCGCCCGCGGTGAGCATGCGCGCGAGATAGTAGAGCGCGGCCTGCGGGTCCGAGCCGCGCACCGCCTTGTGGAGCGCGGAAATGAGATTGTAATGCCCGTCGCGATCCTTGTCGTAGACCGCGACCCGGCGCTGGAGGAACTGGCCGAGCTCGGCGGGGCCGAGCGGCTGCTCGAGCGCCGCGTGGTAGAGCGTCTCGGCCTGGTTGAGCAGGAACCGCCCATCGCCATCGGCGCTGGCGACCAGCGCATTGCGCGCCGGATCGGTCAGCGGGAGCGGCCCCTCGAGCGCCACGGCGCGGTCGAGCAATTGCCCCAGCGCCTCGGCGCCGAGGCGGTGGAGGATGAGCACCTGCGCGCGGCTGAGCAGCGCGGCGTTGAGCGCGAAGCTGGGGTTCTCGGTGGTCGCGCCCACGAGGGTCACCGTGCCGCGCTCGACGAAGGGGAGGAAGCCGTCCTGCTGCGCGCGGTTGAAGCGGTGGATTTCGTCAACGAACAACAAGGTTCGCTGGCCCGCCTCGGCGGCGCGGTCGGCAGCGGCGAAGGCCTTCTTGAGATCGGCGACCCCTGAGAAGACCGCGCTGACGCTCTCGAAGCGCATGCCCACGCTTGCGGCGAGCAGACGGGCGATGGTGGTCTTGCCGGTGCCGGGCGGGCCCCACAGGATCATCGAGGACAGCCGACCCGCCGCGACCATGCGGCCGATCGGGCCTTCGGGCCCGGTGAGATGGTCCTGGCCGATGACTTCGCCGAGCGCGGCGGGGCGCAGACGGTCGGCGAGCGGGGCGTCGGTGTGGGCGGGGGGGGCTGACACATCTGACACGGTGTCGGGGAAGAGATCGGTCATGGCGGCTATGTAGGACTTCCTCTGGGAGAATCCATCGCCGGGGGCGGAGCGACGGGACGGCAGAGGCCGCGCTGAGCCTGCGCCGCCTGCGTCAGTCGCGCCGCGCCCGCAGGCGCAGATAGGTGTCGACCACCGCCTGGTTGATAGCATCCCAGGAATAGGCGCGGGCGCGGCGTTCGCCCGCCTCGCCATGCGCGCGCAGCAGCGCCGGGTCGGTGCAATAGGGCGCCAGCGCGCGGGCGAAGGCGGCGGCATCGCCCGGCGGCACCAGCGCGCCGGTTTCGCCATCGACCACCAGGCTGGCGGCGCCGGTCGCGCCTGCAGCGACGACGGGCAACCCGCTCGCCATGGCTTCCAGCGTGACATTGCCGAAGGTCTCGGTGACCGAGGGGTTGAAGAACACATCCGCGCTCGCCAGCGCCCGCCCGAGATCGCGCCCGGTCTGGAAGCCGACGAAGCTCGCGCCCTGCAACGATTCCTCGAACCAATCGCGCGCCGGTCCGTCGCCGATCACGAGCACCTTGTGCGCGACTTCCAGCCGCCGCAATTCGGCGATCGCCGCGGCGAAGGTGTCTAGCCCCTTTTCCATGACCAGTCGGCCGAGGAAGGCGATCGCGACCTCTCCATCCGCGATCCCCTGCGCGCGCCGCCATTCCATGTCGCGGCGCGAGGGGTCGAAGATCGCACGATCCACTCCGCGCGACCAGATCGTAATGTCGTGGTGCATCCGCTGCGCTTTCAACTCGGCGATCTGGCTTTCCGAAGGCGCGACCAGCGCGTCGCAGCGGTTGTAGAACCGGCGCAGATAGCCTTCGATCAAGGGTTCGAGAAATCCGAGCCCGTAATAGCGCGGATAGGTCTCGAAGCGCGTGTGGACCGAGGCCAGCGCGGGAATGCCCTGCTGCCGCGCCCAGTTGAGCGCCGCGCGCCCGCCGGGATCGGGAGAGGAAATGTGCATCATGTTGGGCGCGAACTCGGCCAGATCGCGCTTGACTGCGGCATCGATCCCGGTTGCCATGCGGTATTCGCCGCGACCCTTCACGGGCATGCGGATATTGGGGAGCCCGACGAGGTCGCCGATGGGTTCGAAATCGGGCTCCGGCACGGTCGGCGCATAGACCCGAACCGCCGCACCCTGCGCCAGCAGATAGCCCACGAGCCGGTTCAGCGCCTGATTCGCGCCGTCGCGGGTGTAGTTGTAATTGCCGCTGAAGAGGGCGATGCGAAGATCGGTAACAGCCATGCTGGGCGCGCCTTTAGGCGAGCCGACACACTTTGGCGAGATGGCACTTGGCGGGTGTGCGGCGGGTGAAACCGGTGGCATGCGCTCACCGTGTCCCGAAACCGCCCTGTCGATGCAATCCTGTTTCGCATTGACTTGTTGCGGCGCAACATTAGGTCCGGCGCCGGGCCACGCGGTCCCAACGCCGCGCGAGCTCTCTGCGAGGAGAGAATACATGACTGACAATACCGAACCGGCACTGAAGCCGGAGCGTCCCTATTTTTCGTCGGGACCAACCGCCAAGCCTCCGGGCTGGGCATTTTCCAAATTCCAGATCGAATCGCTGGGTCGCTCGCACCGCTCGAGCATTGGCAAAGCTCGGCTGAAACACGCCATCGACCTGTCCAAGGAACTGCTCGGCATCCCCGAGGACTATCTGGTCGGGATCATGCCCGGCTCCGACACCGGCGCGCTGGAATGTGCGATGTGGACCATGCTCCACCCTGATCGCCCGGCGACCGTCGCGGCCTGGGAAAGCTTCGGTAACGTGTGGATCCAGGACGCGGTCAAGCAGTTGAAGCTGCCAAAGCTAACGACGCTCGACGCCGATTACGGCGAAATCCCCGATCTCGCCTCGATCCCGCAGGGCGACGATGTCGTCTTCACCTGGAACGGCACCACCTCGGGCGCCAAGATCCCGAACACCGACTGGCTGGCGCCGGGCCGCGAAGGGGTGACGATCAACGATGCCACCAGCGCCGTCTTCGCGATGGAGATGGACTGGCCCAAGCTCGATGCCACCACCTACAGCTGGCAGAAGGTGATGGGGTCCGAGGCGCAGCATGGCATGCTGATCCTGAGCCCCAAGGCAGTCGAGCGGATCGAGGAGACCGATCCGCAATGGCCGCTGCCCAAGCTGTTCCGCCTCAAGAAGGGCGATAAGCTCAACCGCGCCATCTTCGAAGGCGCGACGATCAACACCCCCAGCATGCTCGCGACCGAGGACTATATCCTCGCGCTCGAATGGGCGCAGTCGATCGGCGGGCGCAAGGCGATGTTCGAGCGTGCCGATGCCAATGCCAAGATCGTCACCGACTGGATCGAGGCGACGCCGTGGCTGCGCAACATGGTCCCCGACCCCGCGCAGCGCACCAACACCGGCGTCTGCTTCGTCTTCCAGGGCGATTACTACGAGAGCCTTTCCGAAGAGGAACAGGCCAAGGTCCCCTCGCGCATCGCCAAGATGCTCGAGGAGCGCGATGTCGGCTATGACTTCAATGGCTATCGCGACGCCCCCCCGAGCCTGCGCATCTGGTGCGGCGGAACGGTCGAGCAGGAGGATCTCAAACGCCTGCTGCCATGGATCGAATGGGCCTACGCTCGGCTGCAGAGCTGAGCCACGCTCACTGCGCTCCGGCGAATGCCCGGATCGCACCTCCATTGTTGCGACATTCCCCAGAAAGATCCCGCATCGTGCCGGGACGACGAGGTAGACCATGACCAAGCCCAAAGTCCTGATTTCGGACAAGATGGACCCCAACGCCGCGCGCATCTTTGCCGAACGCGGTTGCGAGGTGGATGTAAAGCCGGGGATGACCCCGGAAGAGCTCGAAGCCTGCATCGGCGAATACGAAGGCCTCGCGATCCGGTCCTCGACCGTGGTGACGCCCGCGATCCTCGCTGCCGCGACCCGGCTCAAGGTGATCGGGCGCGCCGGCATCGGGGTCGACAATGTCGATATTCCCACGGCCAGCGCGCATGGCGTGGTGGTGATGAACACGCCATTCGGCAATTCGATCACCACTGCCGAGCACGCGATCGCCATGATCATGGCGCTTGCCCGGCAAATCCCCGAAGCCAATGCGCGCACGCAGGCCGGTGAGTGGCCCAAGAGCGCGTTTATGGGCGTGGAAGTCACCGGCAAGACGCTGGGACTAATCGGCGCGGGCAATATCGGCTCGATCGTCGCTTCGCGGGCGCAGGGGCTGCGGATGAAAGTCATCGCCTTCGATCCTTTCCTCACCCCAGATCGCGCGATCGAGATCGGGGTCGAGAAGGTCGATCTCGAGACGCTGTTGGCACGCGCCGATTTCATCACGCTGCACACCCCGCTGACCGACGAGACCCGCAACATCCTCTCGGCCGAAAATCTCGCCAAGACCAAGCAGGGCGTTCGGATCGTCAATTGCGCGCGCGGCGGGCTGATCGACGAGGCGGCGCTCGCCGAACAGCTCGCAAGTGGCCATATCGCCGGCGCCGCGCTCGATGTCTTCGCCACCGAACCGGCCAAGGAAAGCCCATTGTTCGGCCAGCCCAATTTCATCTGTACCCCGCATCTGGGCGCCTCGACCACCGAGGCGCAGGTCAATGTGGCGCTGCAGGTGGCCGAGCAGATGGCCGATTATCTGGTCGATGGCGGGGTGAGCAATGCGCTCAACATGCCCAGCCTCAGCGCCGAGGAAGCGCCCAAGCTGCGCCCCTACATGGCGCTGGCCGAGAAGCTGGGGAGCCTGGTGGGGCAACTCGCGCATGGCAATCTGACCAAGATCAGCATCGAGCGCGAAGGCGCGGCTGCCGAACTCAACGGCAAGCCGATCACCGGTGCGGTGCTGGCGGGCTTCATGCGCCGCTATTCGGAAAGCGTGAACATGGTCAACGCGCCCTATCTCGCCAAGGAGCGCGGGCTCGAGGTCAGCGATGTCCGTCACGAGCGCGAGGGCATCTACCAGACGCTGCTGCGCGTTACCGTGGCGACCGAGCAGGGCGACCGCTCGGTGGCGGGAACGCTCTTCGGGACCGATTCGCCGCGGCTGGTAGAGATCTTCGGGGTCGGCATCGAGGCCGCGCTCGAGGGCCATATGCTCTATATCGTCAACGAGGACGCGCCGGGCTTCATCGGCCGGATCGGGACGCTGCTGGGCGAGCAGGGCATCAACATCGGCACCTTCCATCTCGGTCGTCGCGAGGCGGGCAAGGAAGCAACGCTGCTGCTCAGCGTCGATGCGCCAATCCCCGCCGAGGTGGTCAAGCAGGCTTGCGCGCTTCAGGGCGTGAAGCTGGCGATCCCGCTGGCGTTCTGAGCTGCGGATCAGGAAACCACTCGTCCCGAGCTTGTCTAGGCACCGCTTTCTCTTCTAGCGCGGCAGCGCGTTCGATAAACGGTCCCCGGCACGCTCGGGGCGAAGCGAGTGAGTATCCATGACCCGACCCGATACGGCCCTGCCCGACGATCTGCTTCCCGAAGGACTGGAGGACCGCCTGCCGCGCGAGGCCGCCGCGGCGACGCGGGCGATGCGCGCGATCCTCTCGGCGATGGATGCGCAGGGCTACGACCGGGTGCGCCCGCCGCTGATCGAGTTCGAGAGATCGCTCGCCGGGCGGATGGAAGGAGTCCACACGCGGCGCATGGTGCGCTTCACCGATCCGATCAGCCTGCGCACCTTGGCCCTGCGTTCGGACATAACGGTGCAGGTCGGCAGGATCGCGGCGACCAGGATGGCTGGCGCCCCGCGGCCGCTGCGGCTGTGCTATGGCGGCGAGGTCGCGACGATCCGCTCGGACCATCTCGACCCCGCGCGGCAGCGGATGCAGCTGGGTGCCGAATTGATCGGCAGCGACAGCGTCGAGGCGGCGGTGCAGATCGTGCTGCTGGCGCTCGAAGCGCTGGAAGCGGCGGGTGTGCCAAGCGTCTCGGTCGATTTCACGCTGCCGGATCTGGTCGATACGCTGGCCGAGGCGGCGTTCCCGCTGGAGCGCGGCGAAGTCGCGGCGGTGCGCCGCGAACTCGACACCAAGGATGCCGGCGGGTTGGCGCAGGTGCCGGGCGGCGAAGCCTATCTGCCGCTGCTCTACGCCGCGGGCCCGTTCGACGAAGCGGTGGAGCGGCTGGCGGCGATCGACGCCAAGGGCGCCCTTGCCAGCCGGATCGCAGGGCTACGCAGCATCGCCGCGGCGGTGGGCGACCGCGCCCGGCTAACGCTCGATCCCAGCGAGCGGCACGGGTTCGAATACCAGAGCTGGTTCGGCTTCACCCTCTACGCCGATGGCGCTCGTGGTGCGCTGGGGCGCGGCGGGACCTATTCGATCAAGGGCAGCGACGAGGCGGCAACCGGTTTCTCGCTATACGTGGAGCCGGTGCTGGATGCGCTGGGCTCCGGCAGCGCCGAGACCCGCCCGACGGTGTTCCTCCCGCTGGCACACGACCGCAACGCCGCCGCCGCGCTGCGCAGCGTGGGCTGGCGCACGCTCGCGGCGGTGACCGAGGGCGACGATGCGGCAGCGCTGGGCTGCACGCATCGGCTCGAGGACGGCGCGGCGGTCCCGCTCTAGCAGAACTCGCTGGGGTCCGGACCCATCCGGCCTTCCGCACTGTCCAGCGCATCGATCGCCGCCATCTGTTCGTCGGACAATTCGAACGACAGTGCCTTGAAATTGGCCTCGATATGGTCGCGACTGCTGGCCTTGGGGATGGTCGAGAGGCCGTGCTGGATATGCCAGCGGATAATCACCGCGCTGGCGGGCTGGCCGGTCTCCTCGGCGATGGACTTGATCGCCGGGTTTTCCAGCCCGTCGCCCTGGCCGAGCGGCGACCAGCTCTGCGTGACGATGCCCAGCTCCTCGTGGACCTTGCGCAATTCGCGCTGCTGGAAGCTGGGGTGCAGCTCGATCTGGTTGACCGCGGGCGTCACCCCGGTCTCCTCGATGATGCGGCGCAAATCCTGCTCGCGGAAGTTGGATACGCCGATCGACTTGGCCTTGCCCGCGCCGCGCAGCTCGATGAACGCCTTCCAGGTGGCCACGAACTCGCCCTTGTCGGGGCACGGCCAGTGGATCAGCAGCATGTCGACATGGTCGCGGCCCAGCCGTTCGAGGCATTTGTCGGCCGCCTTCTTGGCGCGCTCGAAGCCCTGGCTCTCGTTCCAGACCTTGGTCTGGAGGAAGATATCGGCCCAGTCGCCCACGCCTTCGCCGACACCCTTCTCGTTCTGGTAGATCGCGGCGGTATCAACCAGCCAGTAGCCGACATCGAGCGCGGTCCGGACCGCCTCCGGCGCGTCGCCATCGTCGATCTTGTAGGTGCCGAAGCCCAGTTGCGGGATCTGGCGGTTATCGTTGAGTGTGAGGGTGGGATAATCGGTCATGGGTTCTCCTTTGCCCTACCAATGGTGCAGGGCGGTCAAGTTTCCCGAAACCCGCTTGCCCTGCCTGTGGCCAGCGCCTACCTGCCGCACCGTTTGTTCTCTACCGGGTGAATTCTGCCAGATGGCCAATGTTACCGTAATCGGCGCTCAATGGGGCGATGAAGGCAAGGGCAAGATCGTCGACTGGCTCGCCAGCCGCGCCGATGCCGTGGTCCGTTTCCAGGGCGGGCACAACGCCGGCCACACGCTGGTGGTGGGCGACACCGTCTACAAGCTCAGCCTGCTGCCCAGCGGCATCGTCACCGGGACGCTCAGCATCATCGGCAACGGCGTGGTGCTCGATCCCTGGCATCTGAAGGCCGAGATCGCCAAGCTGGAAGGGCAGGGCGTAACGATCACGCCCGACAATTTCGCAATCGCCGACAATTGCGCCCTGATCCTGCCGCTCCACCGCGACCTCGACGGCTTGCGCGAAACGGCGGCGGGCGCGGGCAAGATCGGCACCACCGGGCGCGGGATCGGCCCGGCTTACGAGGACAAGGTCGGCCGCCGCGCGATCCGCGTGTGCGACCTCGCCCACCTCGACCATCTCGAACCGCAACTGGATCGCCTGTGCGCCCACCACGATGCGCTGCGCGCAGGGTTCGACCAGCCGCCGATCGACCGGGCCGCGCTGCTTGCCGAACTGCGCGAAATCGCCCCCTCGGTGCTGCAATACGCGCAGCCGGTGTGGAAACGGCTCAAGAAGGTGCGCAAGGCCGGTGCGCGCATCCTGTTCGAGGGCGCACAGGGCGTGCTGCTCGACGTCGATCACGGCACCTATCCGTTCGTCACCAGCTCCAACACCGTCAGCGGCACCGCTGCGGCGGGCAGCGGACTGGGGCCCAACAGCACCGGCTACGTGCTCGGTATCGTCAAGGCCTACACCACCAGGGTCGGCTCGGGCCCGTTCCCGACCGAGCTCGACGACGAGATCGGCCAGCGGCTGGGCGAGCGCGGCCATGAATTCGGCACCGTCACCGGGCGCCAGCGCCGGGTCGGCTGGTTCGACGCGGTGCTGGTGCGCCAGACCTGCTCGATCTCGGGCGTCACCGGGATCGCGCTGACCAAGATCGACGTGCTCGACGGGCTCGACCAGGTGAAGATCTGCACCGGCTACCGGCTGCACGGGAAGGTCTACGACTACCTCCCCAGCCATTCCGCGGACCAGGCCGCGGTCGAACCGATCTACGAGACAATGGACGGCTGGCACGAATCGACCGCGGGCGCGCGCAGCTATGCCGAGCTGCCCGCCAACGCGATCAAGTATATCCAGCGCGTGCAGGAGCTGATCGAGACGCCCGTGGCGCTGGTCAGCACCAGCCCCGAACGCGACGACACCATCCTGATGCGCGATCCGTTCGAGGACTGATCGGGGTTTGATGCCGGACAGATGCGCGCGGGGTTGAGCAGCGGTTAAGCGGGAGACGTTATGGCAAAGGCGATGCGTATCCTGTCCGCCCTGCTGCTGATCGCCTGCATCGCATTGGCGGTCGGACCGACCGCCAGTCCTCCGGCTCGCGCCGAGACGCTGCCGACTGCGGATTTCGTGGTGATCGAGAAGGCCGAGCGGACCGTGTGGGTCTATTCGCAGGGCGCGGTGATCCACCGCATCACCGGGCTGCAGTTCGGCGATGCGCCGCAGGGCCACAAGCAATTCGAAGGCGACGAGCGCACCCCCGAGGGGCGCTACACGATCGATTATGGCAATCCGCAGTCGCGCTTCTTCCTCAGCCTGCACATCTCCTACCCCAACGCCGCCGACCGCGCCTTTGCGCAAGCGCAGGGCCGCTCGCCCGGGGGCGAGATCTTCATCCACGGCCAGCCCAACGGCCTGCCCGACGACCGGCGAATGGCGGGCGACTGGACCGATGGCTGCATCGCGCTGACCAACGCGGAGATGGAACTGCTGTGGCAGATGGTGCCCGACGGGACGCCGATCGAGATTCGGCCCTGACGATGCGGGCTAATGCCCCCATTCTTGACTAATTCCCGTTCTGTTCTACTCCTGTTCACGCATAACAGGAGCGATTCGCATGGCCCAGCTTGCTTATCTTCACGAAGGTGTCGAACCGGCGCGGATGGAGGGCGATGCGGTTTTGGCATTGACACTCTCGCTGTTCGGCGATGATCCGCGCAGGCTTTCCCATCTCACCGACGATGCGCGCGCCGCCGGGCTGGCGGTGGGCAAGCCGCAGCCGCTCGAATGGCTGCTCGAGGGATCGGGCGGGGGATCGGGTGGAGCGCTGGGCGATGTGGTGGTCGCGGATTGCCCGCAGGTCGATGGCGGCAAGCTGGCGGCGCTGATCCGGCTCGACGAACGGGTGGCGCGCGCGGGTGCGAGGCTGATCGTGGCGACCTCCGCGGAAGCGCTCGACGATGTGTTCGGTTGTCTCGAACGCTCGCGCCCGCAGATCCTGGTCGGTGCGCAGCGCGCAGAGGGGCTGGTGGCACTGGCTGCGGCGCTGGCGCAACTGCCCGGCCGCCGCTTGCGCGAAGAGGGGAGCGAGGAGCGGGTGATGCTGCTGCGGCTGACCGAGCAGGTCTTGCAGATGGCGCAAAAGCTCGATCGGCTCGCGGGCCCGATGCAGTATCCGGTACCCGGGGCCGAGGCCGGTTCGCTGCGCGCCCCGGACCGGACTTTTCGCCCAGCGGAGGATGAGCGCGATTTCCTGCGCCGACCGCGCCCGCCGCTGCCCGACCCGCGGCTGGTCAAACGCATTATCCGCGACCGCCGCCAGCGGAGCAAATATTTCGATGACGAGCTGTTCGCCGATCCGGCCTGGGATATCCTGCTCGATCTCACCGCCGCGCGCGCCGAGCATCGCCGGGTGTCGGTGTCCTCGCTGTGCATCGCTGCCGGGGTTCCACCGACCACCGCGCTGCGCTGGATTTCGCAGATGGTCGAAAGCGGGTTGCTCGAACGCACGCAGGACCAGGAGGACAAGCGCCGCGCCTTTATCGCGCTGACCGACCGGACCGCCGATGCGATGGCGCGCTATTTCGAGGGGATCCGCGGAGGCGGTGCCCCGCTCTGACGCGAAGCTACCCAGCTTGCGCGGTGTTCACACGGTTTTGCGCAACACGATCGTCAGCCCGTCCTCGGGCGGATCGCAGGGCAGCGCCATCCGCCGCGCATCGGCGCGGGCGCGGATCAGGATGGCTTCGGGGATGCCGGGATCGTGCAACACGGTGTCGGCCATTCCGAGCAGCCGCGCCTGCCGCAGCGTGAGATCGTCGGGATCGTCGCCGGCGAGCGCTATCTCGATGGTTTGCGCGCCCTGAGGCTCGGCAGCATCCGTCAGCCAGTTCTCGACACGCTCATCGCTTCCGCTTGCGAGCGGATCAAGCGGGCCGTGCTCGGACAGCGCCGCATCGATGGCGCGGCGGCGGTCGTCGCCATCGGGCCAGCGTGCGCGAATCCGGCCCCTGGCTTCCGACAGCCCGCTCGCCAGCGTGCCGAGCCCGGCCGGCAGCAGCCGCTCGAGCCGCAGCCGCAGATGCTTGGCCAGCCCCGCCGATGCGCCGCCGGTGCCCACCGCGATCAGAACCGGTTCGCGTTCGAGCACGCTGGGGAGGGTGAAATCGCACAATTCCGGGCGGTCGGCGACATTGACCAGCAGTCCGAGCCGCTTGAGCCGCAGCGCCGCCGATTCCGCCGCACGCCCATCCTCCAGCGCTACGAAAGCCAGCCGCGCATGGTGGGCCTCGGCCTCGCTGCAGATTTCGCCCCCGGCGCGCTCGACCAGTCGCTGCTTGGCCTGGGCCATCGGGCCGCTGCCGACCAGCACGACCCGCGTACCGGCAATCCGGTGGAAGAGCGGCAGGCTGTTCATGCCAGCCAGTCGGGCATGCGTTCAGCGTCCATGATCGCGGCGGGCGCGATCCGGTCGGCGACGGTGGCGAAGCGGTCGCCGTCGACGAGCACCTCGGCCACGAAACCGCGCGAATTGTAGGAGGAGGCCATGGTTGCGCCATAGGCGCCCGCGGTGCGGAACACCGCGAGATCGCCGGTGGTCAGCGCGTCGCATTCGCGGTTCATGGCGAAGGTGTCGCCGGTCTCGCAGATCGGCCCGACGATATGCGCGGTGGTGCGCTCGCCGGTCGGTTCGACCGCGTCGAAATCGTGCCAGGCGCCGTAGAGCGCGGGGCGCGCGAGATCGTTCATCGCCGCATCGACAACCACGAAGGGATGCGTCAGCCCGCGCTTGACCCGCACCACGCGGGTCAGCAGCACGCCGGCATTGCCCGCGATCACCCGGCCGGGTTCGAACATAAGCCGGACGTCCCAGCCCTTCGTCACCCGTGCGACCATGGCGCCGTATTCGGCCGGGGCGGGGAGCACCTCGCCCGCGCGATAGGGGACACCGAGCCCGCCGCCGAGATCGGCATGGGTGACCTTGCAGCCCGCGGCGCGCAGCTCGGCGATCAGTGCGCCGACCTTGCCGAACGCTGTCTCGAGCGGTTCGAGGCTGGCGAGCTGGCTGCCGATATGCACCGCGATGCCGCGCATATCGAGCCCGTCCTCGTCCGCCAGCGCGGTGTAGATTTCCGCCGCGCGGTCGAGCGGCACGCCGAACTTGTTCTCGCTCTTGCCGGTCGAGATCTTCTCATGCGTGCGCGCATCGACATCGGGGTTCACCCGCAGGGCGCAGCGCGCCAGCTTGCCCGCGCGGCGTGCGATCATGGCAAGTTCGTAGCCCTCTTCCTCGCTCTCGATGTTGAACTGGCCGATATCCTCGCGCAGCCCCTGCTCGAGCTCGGCATGGGTCTTGCCGACCCCGGAAAACACGATGTCCGCAGGCTTCATGCCCGCGGCCAGCGCGCGGATCAGCTCGCCGCCAGAGACCACATCGGCGCCATAGCCCTGCCGCGCGAGGACGCGCAGCACCGCGAGGTTGGGGTTGGACTTCACCGCGAAGGCGATGTGCGGGTTGTCGAGCGGCGCCAGCGCCTCGCGGAACACCGCGGCGTGGCGCTCGATCGTGGCGCGCGAATAGACATAAACGGGGGTGCCGACCGCCTCGGCAATCGCGGGGAGCGGCACGTCTTCGGCGTGGAGCACGCCGTTGCGGAGAGTGAAATGATCCATCGCGGCGCCGCATGCCGCGATGCGGGGCGCAAGTCGAGTTATCTGTGCTTTGCGGCTGCCAAGCTAAGCGGGAGCAAGCTACTCGGGCGGCAGGTCGAAGGGATCGTCCTGACGCTCTTCCGACCGGCGGCGCAACTCGACGCTGCGTTCCGGCGCGGCCTGGGGCGCGAGTTCGAGCAGTTCTGCGGCATCGGGCGGGGTCGTGCTGCCATAGGGAGCGACGGGCAGCGTCGCTCCGGGCGCGGGCTCCAGCTCGGCCTGTTGTCCGCAGGCGGTCAGCGCCAACAGGGCGCCGATCGCGATCAGTGTGCGTGTCATTCGTCGATTCCCAATTCGCTGCGCGCTTCGGCCACGCGCTGCCTTACCTGATCGGGCGCGGTGCCGCCATAGGAGGCGCGCGCCGCGACCGAGGCATCGACGGACAGTGCGGCGAAAACGCGCTGTTCGATGCGTGCGTCGATAGCGGTGAGCTCGTCCAGCGACAGCGCATCGAGCGCGACCCCGCGGCTTTCCGCGAGCCGCACCGCCGCGCCGGTAATGTGATGCGCCTCGCGGAAGGGAATATCGGCCTCGCGCACCAGCCAGTCGGCAAGATCGGTCGCGGTGGCATAGCCGAGCTCCGCCGCCTGTCGCATCCGCGTGACCTCGAAGCGGCTGTCGGCGATCATCCCCGCGGCAGCGGCGAGGCACAGGTCGAGCAGGCCGGCGGCTTCGAACACCGGCGGCTTATCGTCCTGCATGTCCTTGGAATAGGCCAGCGGCAGACCCTTCATCGTCACCATCAGCGCGGTGGCGCAGCCGATGATCCGCCCGGCATGGCCGCGCACCAGCTCGGCGGCGTCGGGGTTCTTCTTTTGCGGCATGATCGAGCTGCCGGTAGAAAGCGTGTCGGGCATCCGCACGAAGCCGAACGGCTGGCTCGCCCAGATGATCAGCTCCTCCGCCAGCCTCGAGAGATGGATCGCGCACTGGCTCGCCGCAGCGAGGTAATCCATCGCGAAATCGCGGTCGGACACGGCATCGAGGCTATTGCGGGTGGGGCGCGCGAAACCCAGCGCCTTGGCAGTCGCCTCGCGGTCGATCGGGAACCCCGTCCCGGCCAGCGCCGCGCTGCCCAGCGGGCATTCGTCCATCCGCGCGCGCGCATCGGCAAACCGGCTGCGGTCGCGCCGCGTCATCTCGTAATAGGCCAGCAGATGATGCCCCAGCGTCACCGGCTGCGCGGTCTGGAGGTGGGTGAAGCCGGGCATGATCGTGTCCGCATGTTCCTCAGCGCGCATCACCAGCGCCCGCTGGAGCGATTCGATTCCGGCCTCGGCGCGCAGCATCGCCTCGCGCATCCAGAGTTTGAAATCGGTCGCCACCTGATCATTGCGGCTGCGCGCGGTGTGCAGCCGGCCCGCCACCGGACCGACCAGCTCGGCCAGCCGCGATTCCACGGTCATGTGGATGTCTTCGAGGTCCCAGTCCTCGGGCACCCCGTCGCGCTCGTATTCAGCGGCGATGGACTGGAGGCCCTCGTCGATCGCCCGTGCGTCCTCCGGGCTGACGATACCTTGCGCCGCCAGCATCGCGACATGCGCGCGGCTGCCCGCGATGTCCTGCCGCCACAGCGCCTTGTCGAACGGGATCGAGGCGTTGATTTCGCGCATGATCGCGCTAGGTCCTTCGGCGAACCTGCCTCCCCACATCGTATTGGAAGCCTGCTTGTCCCGCGTCTCGCTCACTCTTGCCACCATCCTCATCGCCGGTCTCGGCCTGGCCGGCTGCGATAGGGGAGCGCCCGAGGGGGCGCAAGAAACCTCCAGCGCCGGTAGCTTCGCGGCGGGCGAGATCGATCGCAGCCAGGCGGGCGAACTGATGCCCGCGGTCAATCTGGTCGATCCCGACGGGCGCGTACTCAATCTCGGTGCGCTGCAGGGCGGGCCGGTGCTGCTCAACCTGTGGGCCACCTGGTGCGCCCCTTGCGTCAAGGAAATGCCGCTGCTCGACGATCTCGCGGGCGATTATGGCGACGAACTGACGGTGATCGCCGCCAGTCAGGACCTCCAGACAGAGAAGGTGAAGCCCTTCTTCGACGAGACCGGGCTCGAGCATCTCGAACCCTGGATCGACCCCGAAACCCAGCTCTCGACGGCGCTGGCGCAGGCGCTGCCGACCACCGTGCTCTACGATGGCGCGGGCCGCGAGGTATGGCGCGTTGCGGGCGAACTCGACTGGTCGGCCCCGGAAATCCGGGGCGCAATCGACGAAGCGCTGGCCGCGCAATAGCGGCGCCGGAGGCAACTTCGGGGTGTCCGTGGTGGGCGCTGACGGGCTCGAACCGCCGACCCTCTCGGTGTAAACGAGATGCTCTACCAACTGAGCTAAGCGCCCCACGGGCTGTCCACATAGCGCGCAATCATTCAAAATCAATTGCCGTTGCGCCGGTCGCGGCGCTAGGCGCGGCGGCGATGACCGTAAAGCTCACCGTACTCGCCACTGGCGGCACGATTGCCGGGATCGCCGGCTCGGCGACCGCCAAGGATTACAGCGCCGGCCAGATCGCGATCGAGGACTATCTCGAAAATGTCGCGGGGCTGGGCCTGTCGGCGGAGCTATCCGCGCAGCAGATCGCCAATATCGATTCGGCGGATATCGGCCAAGGGGTCTGGAACGACCTCCACCGCGCGACGCTGGCGGCGCTGGGCGATCCCGAATGCCAAGGCATCGTCATCACCCATGGTACCGACACGCTGGAGGAAACCGCCTTCCTGCTCGATCTGACGCTGCCGGTTCACAAGCCGGTGGTGATGGTCGGCGCGATGCGGCCCGCCGATGCGGTGGGCTATGACGGCCTGCGTAATTTCGCCAACGCCATGCGTGTGGCGGGCGATGGCGAGGCCGCCGGGCGCGGGGTGCTGGTGGTGATGGGCGACCGCATCTTCGGCGGGCGCGACGTTCGCAAGGTCCGCACCCGCGGGACCGAAGCCTTCCGCGGTTTTCCGCGCGAATCGGTCGGGCTGGTCACGCCTTCGTCGCTCGAATGGTTCGGCGCGCCGTGGCGGGCCGTCGGCGAACCGCGGTTCGGCTGGGTGGATGCGCTGCCCGAGGTCGTCATCGTCGCCGCCTATTCCGGGCTGTGCGGCGAGGCGGTGGCGCGCTGCATCGGGCCCGATACGCGCGGCGTGGTGGTGGCCGGTGTGGGCGAGGGCAATATGCCCGAAGCCGCGCGCCGCGAACTGGTGCGACGCTGCGCCCAAGGCCTGCAGGTCGTCCGGGCCAGCCGCGCCGACGAGGGGCTGGTCGATGCCGAGCCCGATGACGCTGCGAACGGCTTCGTCGCCTCGCGCGCGCTCAATCCGGCCAAAGCGCGGATATTGCTGCAATTGCTGATTGCCAGCGGCGAAACCGAACGCGCGGCGATCCAGCGCGCCTTCGACGGACGCTGATAACCGGGGGACGCTGACAACCGGGTCCCCGCATCGGCGAGGACCCGGCAGCAACAGGCCTAGCTGTTGGGCACGACCAGATATTTTTCGCCGGTCTTCATGGCGCGATAGTCGAGCACCGCGTTCTTGGTCAGCATCTCTTCCAGATTGACCTTGCGCTTGTACTTGCTGGCGAAGGTGGTGGTGAGATTGTCGAGCACCCGCTGCCGCATCCGCACCACGGTTTCCATTCCCGCCTGCTGCAGGAACGGGGTCAGCAGCCAGCCCGACACTGTAAAGCCGAAACCATAGGCCGGGGTCAGTACCGTGGGTCCCATGTCGAGCCGTCCGTAGATATACATCTTCTTGGCTTGGTTCGAACCATAGCGGTTGAACTCGGTCATCTTGGACACCGCGACCTGTTCCATCGCTTTCAGGCAATGGTCCACCGTCTTCCCGCCACCGATCGGATCGAAGCCGAGGTAGGCGTCGGTCGCGTCGATCGCGCTGCGCAGCTGCGCCATGAAATCCTCGTCGGAGGAATTGACGACATATTGCGCGCCCTGCGACTTGAGCAACTCGACCTGCTCGCGCTTGCGGACGATGTTCACCAGTTGCATGCCGTCTTCCTGGCAGATGCGGTTGAGCATCTGGCCCAGATTGGATGCGGCGGCGGAGTGGACGATCGCCTTGTGCCCTTCGGCCCTGGCGGTCTCGACGAAGCCCAGCGCGGTCATCGGGTTGACGAAGGCGCTGGCGCCGTCCTCGGCGGAGATATCGCCCAGCGGCAGGCACATCGTCGCCTCGGCGATCGCGTATTCGGAGAAGGCGGTACCGGGGACGCAGGCGACCCGTTGGCCCATCAGCGCTTTGGCCATCTCGCCATCGCCGGTCGCGATCACGGTGCCCGCGCCTTCATTGCCGACGGGCAGGCGCTTGTCGTGGCGGCCCTTGGCCCCCGAATTGAACGGCTCGGGCATCCGCGCGACGAGCTTGCCGGGGGAATATTCGGCGTTTTCGAGATCCGCGGCGCCGGTCAGCAGCGCGAGATCCGAGGGATTGATCGGTGCGGCTTCCATTTTGACCAGAACCTGATTCCCCTTGGGGTCGGGGAAGGTGCTTTCGGCCACTTCGACGGTCAGCGTGCCGTCGCTCGCGAGCGTGGTGAAGATCTGCTTGCCTGTCGTGGTCATCGGTCTCTCTCCTGTAGAATTTTTGGCCTGTAGAATTTTTGGCCTGTAGAATTTTTGGCCTGTAGGGAATTGGCCTAATCGGGATAAATGGCTTCCATGAAGTAGAGGCCATGGGGGGGTGCATTCAACCCCAGTTGCTGGCGGTCGCGCGCTGCGAGCGCGCTGGCAAGCCTTTCCTCGCTCCACCGACCCATGCCGACCAGCGCGAGACAGCCAACCATCGAACGCACCTGATGATGCAGGAAACTGCGCGCTGCAGCGTGGATGCGGACTTCCTCGCCCGAAGTCTCGACCTCGAGCCGGTCGAGCGTCTTGACCGGGCTCTTGGACTGGCAATGCGCCGAGCGGAAGGTGGTGAAATCATGCTGTCCGACCAGCAGCTGCGCCGCGCGCTGCATGGCTTCGGTATCCACCTCGGGCACGATCTGCCAGGCCCGGGCTCGATCCAGCGCCAGCGGGGCGCGGCGGTTGACGATGCGGTAGAGATAGCGGCGTCCGGTGCAGGAAAAGCGCGCGTGCCAGTCGTCGGGGACCACTTCGCACCGCGTCACGGCGATCGGATCGGGGCGCAGATGCGCGTTGATCGCTCCCATCAGCCGGAAGGGGACGAGTGATGTGGGGATATCGCAATGGCAGCGCATCGCGATGGCATGCACCCCGGCGTCGGTCCGGCCCGCGCTGTGCAGCGCGACCCGCTCGCCGGTCACGCCGTGGATCGCCGCCTCCACCGAGCGCTGGATGCTGGGCCCGTCCTTCTGCCGCTGGAATCCGAAAAAGGGTCCGCCGTCGAATTCGAGGGTGAGCGCGAAACGGGTCATCGGGATCAGGCGAGCTGCATCCCCTGTGCGACGAGGCGTCCGCGCAGGAATTCGGCGCGATCCATCGCCGGCTTGCCCGCGCGCTGGAGCCGCAGCGGACGAATCGCGCCGCTGCCGCAGGCAATGGCGAGATCGTTGTCGAGCGCCTGTCCGGGGCTGGCCTTGGTTTCGTTCTCGAGTTCGACGATCTCGGCCCTCAGCAGCTTCACCCGCTCGCCTTCGAGCTCGAACCAGGCACCGGGGAAGGGCGCCAGCGCGCGAATGTTCCGTTCGATCGTCTCCGCGTCCTCGTTCCAGTCGATCCGCGCCTCGGACTTGTCGATCTTGGGGGCATAGGTCGCCTCGGCATCGTTCTGCTTCACCGGGCGGTGGTTCGCCAGTTCGCGCAAGGTGCCGACCATCAGCTGTGCGCCCAGCTCGGCCAGTTCCTCGGTCAGCTCGCCCGTCGTCTGGCGTTCGATCGGCTTGCGCAAGGTCGCCAGCATCGGCCCGGTGTCGAGCCCCGCCTCCATCTGCATGATCGTCACCCCGGTGGTGGGATCGCCCGTCATGATTGCGCGGTGGATCGGCGCCGCGCCGCGCCAGCGTGGCAGGATCGAGGCGTGGACGTTGAGGCAGCCATGGGTGGGCGCGTCGAGGATGGCCTGCGGCAGAATCAGCCCGTAGGCGGCGACCACCGCGATATCGGCCTCGAGCGCGGCAAAACGCGCCTGCTCCTCGGGCGATTTGAGCGAGGCGGGGCTGCGCACCTCGAGCCCGAGCACTTCCGCTTCGTTCTGCACCGCCGAGGGCTGAAGCTGCTTGCCGCGGCCCGCCGGGCGGGGCGGCTGGGTGTAGACCGCAACCACCTCATGCGCGGCCTTATGGATTGCGCGCAGCGTCGGTACGGCGAAGTCGGGCGTTCCCATGAAGATGATGCGCATGATGGTCTTTCCGCGGGGGCTGATCTTCGAGCACGGGTCGAAGGAGGAGTTTCGGTTTTCAATTCTGTGCTTGCGCCCCTATCTGTCGCCCCATGGCATCGCAAGAGATCGAAACCCTCGCTTCGGCGCTGTCCCGGCTGCCCGGCCTTGGCCCGCGCAGCGCGCGCCGGGTGGTGCTGTGGCTGGTCAAACGCCGCGAGAGC
Source organism: Erythrobacter sp. QSSC1-22B (assembly GCF_001678665.1). GTDB lineage: Bacteria > Pseudomonadota > Alphaproteobacteria > Sphingomonadales > Sphingomonadaceae > Qipengyuania. Next base: position 373,748 of record NZ_LZRP01000001.1, on the reverse strand, counting down.
GCGCTGCCCGCACTGATCGAGGCGCTGGCGCAGGTCGGCGAGACGCTGGTCGAATGCGAGATCTGCGGCAATGTCGACACCAGCAACCCCTGCGGCATCTGCGCCGACCCGCGCCGCGATCCCAAGGCGATCTGCGTGGTCGAGGATGTCGCGGACCTGTGGGCGCTCGACCGCGCTAAGCTGTTCACCGGGACCTATCACGTGCTCGGCGGGCGGCTGTCCGCGCTCGACGGGGTGCGACCCGAGGATCTCGATGTTGCGGGCCTGCTGGCGCGGGTCGAGCGGGGCGGGGTGGACGAGGTGGTGCTGGCGATGAACGCCACGCTCGAGGGCCAGACCACCGCGCATTATCTCGCCGAACGGCTGGAGAGCTTCTCGATCCGCATTACCCAGCTGGCGCATGGCCTGCCGGTGGGCGGCGAGCTCGACTATCTCGACGAAGGAACGCTGGCACAGGCGCTGCGTGCGCGGCGGCCGGTGGGTTAACCGGCTGGCGATACTTGCGAAGACGGCCATCGCATCCTAAATCGCCTCCTATGGCTATCCGTGAAATCCTCGAAGTGCCCGATCCCCGGCTCAAACTCGTGTCCGAACCCGTCACCGAATTCGACGAGGGGCTCAAAGAGCTCGTCGCCGACATGTTCGAGACGATGTATGATGCGCCCGGGATCGGGCTGGCCGCGATCCAGGTCGGGGTGCCCAAGCGCCTGCTGGTGATCGATCTCCAGCCCGACGACGAGGATGCCGAGCCCGAGGCCTGCAACCACGGCGGCCACCAGCACACCCATCAGCCCACCCGCATGGAACCCCGGATCTTCGTGAACCCGGAAATCCTCGACCCGGCCGACGAGCTCGAGAGCTACCAGGAAGGTTGCCTCTCGGTTCCGGAAATCTACGCCGATGTCGATCGCCCGATGCATTGCCGCGTGCGCTATCAGGACCTCGAGGGCCAGTGGCACGAGGAAAGCCTCGACGGGCTGATGGCGACCTGCCTTCAGCACGAGATGGATCATCTCGAGGGGATCCTGTTCATCGACCACCTCAGCCGGCTCAAGCGCAACATGGCGCTCAAGAAACTGCGCAAGCTGCGCGAGGCCGCTTGAGCGACAAGCCCGTAAGCCTGCAGCGAGCAGCTATTTCAGGGCTGCTGTTTGCGGTGGTTATGTGCACTTGGCGATATTTCGACGACGGCGACAGCTTCGATCAGCTCGCGATCCGCTTTGCCATCTATTTCAGCGCCTTTACGCTGGGGTTCTGGCTTCTGTACAATCTCGTGACGAAGCGCAGGGCCGATAGCTAGATCGACCCTGCGGCGCCCGGTTCATTTGGCGTCGATCATCGCATCGAGCGCCTTGCGTACATCGTCGCGCACTTCTTCGCACATCGTTGCACAGCGCTTGCAATGTGCATCCTCGTGCATCGAGCATTCTGCATGGCAGCCTTCGACTGCCACCAGTACCGCCTCGCCCATCGCCTTGATCGCCGCGACATTGCCCCCGGTGCGACGGCTGGCCATGCGGTAGAACGCGGTGCAGGCATCCGAAGCGTCGAGGCAGCGACGAATGCATTGCGCACGCTCCCCCGCGTTTGGTTCGGCAAGACAGGCATCGGCACAGCTGTTCATGATCGCTGCACCATACATCGTGTGCTTGACCGCCTCGCCCAGTTGCTCGTTGTAGTCGCCACCGACCTGCGGGTGGTCCTTGATCATTTCCTTGATCGACATGAGAAATTCTCCTTTCGCTCAATGGAGCGGGTGGAGCTGGGGATTGTTCCGAAGCGCGCTTGGCCTGCGCCACCGTTCCATCTATGTTCCGAGCGTGGAAATGCTCGCAATTGTCGTCGCGCTTGCAGCGCTGATCATCGGCGCCGGTCTCGGCTGGTTTTTCGGTTCGCGCCCTGCCGCCGAGTGGAAGACCCGTCACGGCGAACGCGACGCCGAGGCGCGCGAGCTGGACGAGAAATTCCGCAAGGCGATCGTCGAACTGGAGAACGCCACGGTCAGGGCGGCGCGCGCGGACGAGCTGACCGTCGAGCTGCGCGAAACGCGCTCGGGGCACGAGACTGCGATGGAGGAGGTACGCCGCACCAATTCCGCGCTTGCCTCGGAGCTGGCGACGCTCAAGGAAAAGACCGCCAATTTCGACGAGCAGAAGCGCCTGCTGGTCGAGGCGCGCGAGGAAATGCTCAAGGAATTCCAGAACACCGGTTCGGCGGTGCTGTCCAAGGCGCAGGAGTCCTTTCTCGAACGGGCGACCGAACGCTTCGGGCATTCGGAGCGAACTTCCGAAGCCAAGATCCGCGAATTGCTGCAACCGGTGGGCGACCGGCTGAAAAAGTATGAAGACCAGGTCGCTGCTCTGGAAGAAAAGCGGACGAATGCGTTTTCCTCTCTCGCCACGCAGATCGAGCAGATGCGGCTTGGGCAGGAAGAGGTCCGGCGCGAGGCGCAACGGCTGGGCAATTCGCTCACCAACGCCCCCAAGGCGCGCGGCCGCTGGGGCGAGCGGGCCTTGCAGAACGTGCTCGAGCAATGCGGGCTGTCCGAACACACCGATTTCACGCTCGAACACTCGGTCGACACCGACGAGGGTCGGCTGCGGCCCGATGCGATCATCCATGTGCCCGGCCAGAAGAAGCTGGTGATCGACGCCAAGGTCTCGCTCAACGCCTATCAGGCGGCATTCGAGGCGGACAGCGACGAGGAGCGGATCCGCCACCTCGATTTGCACGCCAAATCGATGCGCAACCATGTCCAGACGCTGGGCACCAAGAGCTATCAAAGCCAGTTCGACGAGGCGCCCGACTATGTCGTGATGTTCGTCCCCGGCGAGCATTTCGTTGCCGCGGCGCTCGAACACGATCCCGAATTGTGGGACTACGCTTTCCGTAACAAGGTGCTGCTGGCGACCCCGACCAATCTGGTCGCGATCGCGCGCACCGTGGCGCAGGTCTGGCGGCAGGACACGATCGCGCGCGAAGCGGTGGAGATCGGCAAGGCGGGCGCGGAACTCTACGACCGGCTCGCGGTGGCTGCCGAGCATATGAAGCGCGTCGGCGGCGGTCTCGAAACCGCAGTCAACAATTACAACAAGTTCGTCGGCAGTTTCGAGCGCAATGTCCTGTCGGCGGGTCGGCGGCTGTCGGACAAGGGTATCGAGATCGGCAAGCGCGAGATCGAGGAAGTCCCGATCGTCGAGGCGACACCGCGCTACAACAATGAGGACGCGGCGCAGATCGAGAGCGGTCAGTCGGACGAAGACTAGTCGCGGTCAGCCTACGACTTGCGCGAACCGATCTGCCGCAGCTTCTGAGTCGCGATGTCGAGCACCTGAAGCTTGGCGAAATATTTCTCCACCACCCCGGCATCCTCGCTCAGGGCATCTCCGAGGCCTTCAAGCAGGTCCGCAATGCTTAGGAGTTCGTAGGATTCGGAATTGCGCGCGGGTGCCGGACCAGGAGAAGGGGCATGGTATTCGCCCTGTTTGAGCGCTTTTACGACCGTATCCACCTGCTGCTGGCTGCTCTGGCCCGACGGCAGCCACAGCGCGACATCGGTGGGGCGGTCGAAGCGCAGCCCCATTGCCTTGCCATTACGCCAGCCAACCACGCCCGTTACGGATAGCGAGCCGCGCCGCAGGCGCACGCGGGCGCCGACATCGGGCAGTTCGGCCGCCTCCACCTTGGCGCCGCAGGGCGAGATATTGCGCAGGCGGACAGGGCCCGTCATTGCGTCGGTTGCAATCGTCGCCGCGACGAACAGGTTGGTTCGCGGCTCTGCGCGGCCTTCGGTGTGATTTTTTTCCATCGTGCGACCTCGGACCTAATAGAAATTAAGTTGCTCTGCCAAGCAAGCCGTGTGCTCCCGAGCGATTTTCCTCAGCGAGTGTACAACAAGCGCAACGCTTTCACTTGTCGAGATACGCCAATATTTCATAGCCCAGCACCGCTGCAGCCACTGCAGCATTGAGGCTGTCGGCGCGGCCACGCATCGGCATGGTGACCCTGAGGTCGCAGGCCAGTTCGTAATCCTCGGGCAGGCCACGCGATTCATTCCCGACCATAATGAAGCACGGTGCGGTATAGGGCGCACCGCGATAGCGCTGTGCATCACGCAGGCTGGCAGCCACCAACTGGCCCTGGCCACCGCGGAGCCAGGGAAGGAATTCGTCCCACTTTGCCTGGGCGATCGCTTGCGTGAACACCGCCCCCATGCTGGCGCGGACCGCCTCGACGCTGAAGGGATCGGCGCAATCATCGATCAGGATCAGCCCGCCCGCGCCGATCGCATCGCCGGTGCGCAACATGGTGCCCAGATTGCCCGGGTCTCGTAGCGCCTGTGCAACCAGCCAGATCGGCGCTTGTGTGCGATCGATCGCGGCCAGCGCGGTGTCGAATTCGGTGAACACGCCCGCCACCGACTGCGGGTTATCCTTGCCGGTGATCTTCGACAGGATATCGGGTGTCGTCTCGATGATCTCGCCCCCGGCGGCGGCAACTTCGGCCTCCAGCGCGGCGAGCAGCGGGTGCGGGTCGCGAGCGTCGGACAGCACCAGAATTTCGGGTACATGGCCGCAGTCACGCGCATCGGTCAGGAGCCGCAGTCCCTCGGCGAGGAAGCGGCGCTCGCGCTTGCGATGCTTCTTGTCGCGCAGCGCGCGCAGCGCCTTGACGGTGGGATTGGAAAAACCGGTGATCCGGCGACGTTCGATCATGGCAGCAGCGCGGCGGTCAAGTCTCGCCGAACCCGTCCTCGATCATCGCGGAGAGCTGCGCCATCACAATCTCGGCGTTCTCGCCGGAAACGGTCAGCACGATGGTATCGCCCTTGGCTGCGCCGAGCATCATCAGCCCGAGGATCGATCCACCCGCGGCGGCGGTTCCGTCCTTGGCCACGGTGACCTTGGTGGCTTCCGACAGTTCGCTCACGGCGCTGACGAATTTGGCGCTGGCCCGAGCATGCAGGCCGCGCTGGTTCACCACCGTCAATTCGCGGGTCAGTTCGCTCAAGAGGCCTGCTTTCGCGGCGCGGCCTCGTCATGGCCGAGGAACTTGCTGGCCACGGTGATGTAATTGCGCCCGGCTTCCTGCGCTGCCTCGACCGCCTGGGTCACATCCATCGCTTTGCGCGCTCCGGCCAGTCGGATCAGCATCGGCAGGTTGATCCCAGCGATAACCTCGACCCGCCCGGCGTCGAGCAGCGAAATGGCGAGGTTTGAAGGGGTGCCACCGAACAGATCGGTCAGAATGATTGCGCCCTTGCCGGTATCGACTTCGGTGATCGCATCGGCGATTTCCTGCCGGCGGCGCTCCATGTCGTCGTTGGGACCGATGCAGATCGTTGCGATGCAATCCTGTTTACCAACGACGTGCTCCATCGCATCGATGAAGTGCTCGGCAAGCTTGCCGTGGGTGACGAGGATCAAGCCGATCATGCGTGGGGGTCCCGTGTCGTCCGGTGTCGTAAGACGGAAGCTGTGCGCCCTTGACCCTGTCTCATTGCTGAGTCAACCGGCGAGGGCGGCCTGTCCCTCGGTGGCATCCGTGGCGCGGGCGGTGAGATTGCGATGCAGCACGGTGGGGCTGCGACCTGCGCCCAGCAAGGCGGCCGCGAGCTTTTCAGCGGTATAGACCGAGCGATGACGGCCCCCGGTGCAACCGAAAGCGATCGTCAGATAGGCTCGGCCCTGCGCTTCGTAATGCGGCAGGAGTTCGAGCACCAGATCGCGGATGCGCGCGAAGCTGGCGGCGAAGGCGGGGTCCTGCTCGATATGCGCGCCCACCCCCGGGTCGAGCCCGGTCTGCGGGCGCAGGGCATCGACCCAGTGCGGATTGTCGAGGAAGCGCATGTCGAACACCAGATCGGCGAGCGGCGGCATGCCGCGCGCGAAACCGAAGCTGTTTACCGAAATCGTCAACTCCTGCGGCGCGTCGTCGGCGAAGCGATCGCGGATCGCTTGCTGGAGATCGTTGCTGGTGAAGCTGGTGGTATCGACGACCATCTCGGCCCAGCGGCGCACGGGATCGAGCAGTTCGCGCTCGGCGCGGATACCTTCGCCGATGGGGCGCCCGCGCGCCATCGGGTGGCGACGGCGGGTTTCGTTGTAGCGCCGCTCGACCTCGCCGCTGGCGCAATCGAGATAGAGCGTATGCACCTCGAGATCGACGCGTGCGGCGAGTTCCTTGATGCGGCTGACGAGTTCGCCGGGAATGAAGCCGCGGGTGCGCGAATCGATCCCGATCGCCAGCGGCATCACCTGGCATTCGTCCTTCGAGAGCAGGTCGGGCAGCAGCCGGATGGGGAAATTGTCGATCGCCTCCCAGCCGAGGTCCTCCAACACCTGCAGGGCGGTGGATTTGCCCGCCCCCGAGATACCGGTCACGACAAGTATCTTCTGCAGGTGAGTCGTTTGGACTGTCTGCGATGCTGGCTGCGATTCTGTGGTCATGCAGCCAGTCTGTCAGTCCTGCAGGGAATGTAAATGAACCTGTCGCGGTTTCGCCACAGTTCAAACGAGCCCGAAGCGCGCCAGAGCGTGTTCGGCGCGAATGGCGGATGCAGGATAACTCGCCACGAAAGCCAGCCGCGGGATGGAGCATCCGAGCCATTCCACGGTGCCGCATTCGGGGAGCCGCGGGACGATTTCTGTGAGTGACAGGACCAGCGCGACCGGCGCTTCGTCGCAAGGCATGTCGACGATCCCGACGCCGCGGATCTCGAGCTTGCCTGCAGTATGCGGGGGTGGGGCGGCCCAGAGGCGCTCGCCGCGACGGTCGAGAGTGACGCCATCGTCCCCCACCAGCACCGCGCCGCGATCGATCATTTCGAGCGCCAGCGTGGATTTACCGCTCCCCGGAGGCCCTTCGATCAGCAGTCCACGCCCGTTGATCGCGATGCAGGTGAGATTGGCCACTGCCAATGCCACGCACTCAGCCCTTGATTGCCGGCAGGCTCAGGACGAAGCAGGCTCCGCCCCCCCCATCCTTGCGCGGCGGGGCGGTCAGGGTGCCGTCATGCGCCTCGGCCACGGCGCGGGCGATAGCCAGGCCGAGCCCGGAGTGATTGCCGAACTCCTCGGCATCGGGGCGCAGCGAGTGGAAGCGATCGAATATCTGCTCGCGCCGCTCTTCCGGAATCCCCGGGCCTTCGTCGCTCACCGCGAGCAGAACCCTTCCGTCGCCTCGCTCGAGATCGATCGCGATAGCGCCGTCGGGCGGGGAGAAGGAAACCGCATTGTCCAACAGGTTTTCGATCACCCGCTCGAGCCGCGCAGGCTCGCCCATCACACGATACGAGCCCGTGGGGGCGTCGAAGCGGATCATCCTGCCTTCGTTCTCATGGCGGTCCTCGCGCGAACCGATGATGTTCGCGACAAGCTGGGCCAGATCGAGTTCTTCGAAGGTGGTCCGCGATAGTTCGGCATCGATGCGACTGGCGTCTGAAATGTCGCTCACCAGCCGGTCGATCCGGCGCACGTCGTGGCTGGCGATTTCGTTGAGTTGGCGGCGCAGGTCGGGGTCCTCGACTTTGGCTAGCGACTCGACCGCACTACGCAGGCTGGCAAGCGGGTTCTTGATCTCGTGCGCGACATCGGCAGCAAAACTCTCGACCGCATCGATTCGCTGACGCAGCGCGCCGGTCATGTCCGAAACGGCGCGCGCCAGCATGCCGACCTCATCGCGACGTTGCGGCAGGCGCGGAACCTCGACCTGGCGGTCGCGGCCCTGTCGCACGCGCACCGCTGCCTGGACCAGTTCCCGCAAGGGGCGCACGATCGTCTGCGCGAGAAACAGCGACAGCAATGTCGAGACCAGCAGCGCAACCAGCACCACGAGCGCCACGGTCGAGCGCGCCTCGCGCACTCGCTGGTTGATATCGACCGGATTGCGAGTGATCAGCAGCGTATTGCCATCGAGCCCCACCGGCGCCCCCGCGGTGATGACATGGCTGCCATCGGGGGCGTCTCGCAGCACGATCTGGGTCAGGCTCTCGCTGCGCGCACGGGCCAGCTCGGGCCAGGCGTCGGCGTGCGTGGAAGTTGGCTCGACATAGTCGGGCAGCGGAGGGGCGCCAACGATCCGGTCGAACCAGCGATCAAGCGTGAGCGCGAATTCCTCGTTCCCGTCGGTGGGCTTTTCGGCCAGCGTGTAGGAAGGCGGACCGAGTGCGAAACTGTCGGATTCGAGCATGCCCTCGGGACCATAGACGCGAATGCGCAGGCGTTGCTCCTTGCCGATCTGGATCAGCAGCGCATCCTGCCTCGCATCGCTGGCGCCCGCCAGCGCTTCGGCGGTGATTTGCGCCTCCACCAGCGCCAGCTTGAAACGTTCGTCGAGCAATTGTTCGCGATAGGAATCGAGATAGATGAACCCGCCGCCCAGCAGCACCAGCGGCAACACGTTGACGAACAGAATCCGGCTCGTCAGCGAGAGCCGTCCTTGCCAGCGCATCTGCTCGATCCGCGGATCGCCCGGGGACCGCTTGCTCCGATCAGTCATGCCGTTCAGTTCTCGGCGAAGCTGTAGCCGGCGCCGTAGAGTGTATCGATCGCCGAGAACCCGTCGTCCACCACCCGGAATTTGCGCCGCATACGCTTGATATGGCTGTCCACCGTACGATCGTCGACGAAGACATCGTCGGGATAGGCGGCATCCATCAACTGGTTGCGGCTCTTGATCACGCCCGGGCGTTGCGCCAGCGCCTCGAGGATCAGGAATTCGGTAACCGTCAGCGAGACCGCTCGGCCGCCCCAAGTAACCTGGTGGCGCGCCGGGTCCATCACCAGCCGTCCGCGCTCGATCTTCTCGGTGGGCCGTTCGCTCTCAGCTGGCGCGGTGGCACCCTCGGGGAGAACCGCATCGCTGCGGCGGAGGATCGCGCGAATGCGTGCCAGCAACAGGCGAAGGCTGAAGGGCTTGGCGATATAGTCGTCAGCGCCAAGTTCGAGCCCCGCTTCCTCGTCCTGCTCGTGATCCTTGCTGGTTAGAAAAATTACCGGCAGCGCGGAATGTTCGCGCAGTCTGCGCAGCAATTCCATTCCGTCCATCTTGGGCATCTTGATGTCGAATACGGCGAGATGCGGCGGGTTTTCGAGGAGCGCTTTGAGCGCTGCTTCGCCATCGGAATACACCCTGGTGGCATAGCCTTCGGACTGCAGCGCAATCGACACTGTAGTCAGAATATTGCGATCGTCGTCGACCAGCGCGATGACGGTTCGGCCGTCGACCGGGGCCGCAGTTTCCGGTGTGGCGGAATGCTCCGCGTTTCCAAGATCGGGTTGAGGCATACCATTGTCCATGTCGGGTTCTGCCTATCCGCTTTGCTACGCCAATTCAACGCGCTGGAATCGCGGTTCGATGCGCCGCCTCATGGTGAATACATCCTTCAAATTGACGCGGCGGCATGGCTTGCCTAATAGTTCGAGAAGGCTCCGTGCATTCGCATGTAACCGCGCCGCCTCATACAGCCCGTTCAGTTCGGAGACTTCAGTGCCTTCATCGCTTACCCATTCGCTCGCCGATCAGGGCTTCGCCACCGATGCGACGATCCACGCCAACCTCTCCTCCGAGGAGCTGACGAAAGCGGCGCTGGCGAACGGGGAAGGGCGCCGCGCCAAGCATGGCCCGCTGGTGGTCGAGACCGGCGCGCACACCGGGCGCAGCGCCAAGGACAAGTTTATCGTCCGCGACGGTGAGACCGAAGACACTGTTTGGTGGGACAACAACGCCTCGATGACCTCCGCGCAATTCGCGGCGCTGAAGGAGGATTTCCTCGCCGAGTTGAAGGGCAAGGACACGCTCTATGTCGCCGACCTGTTCGGCGGTTCGCAGCCCGAGTATCGCGTCAACGTCCGCGTCATCAACGAGCTGGCGTGGCACAACCAGTTCATCCGTACGCTGCTGGTGCGTCCGACGACGCAAGAACTCGACGGCTTCCTCCCCGAATACACCATCATCGACCTGCCGGGCTTCCGCGCCGATCCCGAGCGCCACGGCTGCCGCAGCGAGACCGTGATTGCGGTCAACCTGTCCGAAAAGCTGATCCTGATCGGCGGCACCAAATACGCCGGCGAGATGAAGAAGAGCGTGTTCGGTATTCTCAACTACCTGCTCCCGCCCAAGGGCGTGATGCCGATGCACTGCTCGGCCAACATCGGCGCCGACGGCAAGACCGCGGTGTTCTTCGGCCTGTCGGGCACCGGCAAGACCACGCTCAGCGCCGATGCCAGCCGCACGCTGATCGGCGATGACGAGCATGGCTGGTCGGACACGGCGGTCTTCAATTTCGAGGGCGGCTGCTACGCCAAGATGATCCGGCTCGATCCCGATGCCGAGCCCGAGATCTTCGCTACCACGCGCATGGAAGGCACGGTGCTCGAGAACGTGGTGATGAACGAGGATGGCGAGATCGATCTCGACGACAACAGCCTCGCCGAGAACACCCGCGGTGCCTATCCGCTGTCTTCGATCCCCAACACCAGCGCCGAGAACCTCGGCCCGCCGCCCTCCAACGTGATCATGCTGACCGCCGATGCCTTCGGCGTGCTGCCCCCGATCGCGCGGCTGACCCCCGACCAGGCGATGTACCACTTCCTGTCGGGCTACACCGCCAAGGTCGCCGGGACCGAAATCGGCGTCACCGAACCCCAGGCGACCTTCTCGACCTGTTTCGGCGCGCCCTTCATGCCCCGCCACCCCAGCGTTTACGGCAATCTGCTCAAGAAGCGGATCGCCGAGGGCGCGGCGCAGTGCTGGCTGGTCAACACCGGCTGGACCGGGGGCAAATACGGCACGGGCAAGCGGATGCCGATCAAGGCCACTCGCGCACTGCTCAACGCCGCGCTCGACGGTTCGCTCAACGAGGTCGAATTCCGCAAGGACCCGAATTTCGGCTTCGAGGTTCCGGTCTCGGTCCCCGCACTGGACCAGGCCGGGCTCGACGCGTCGATCCTCGATCCCCGCACGACCTGGGACGACAAGGACGAATACGACCGCACCGCGCAAAAGCTGGTGCAATTGTTCGTCAGCAATTTCGAACCCTTTGCCGAACACGTCGACCAGGGCGTCCGCGATTCGGCGCCCGTCGCCGCCTAGGTTTACTGCCAGTTACCAGACCAGCCAGTTACCAGACCGGATTGCCGGTTGGAGAGGAGACCCCCGCCCGGGCAACCGGAGCGGGGGTTTTCTTTGGGGTGCGGTCCAACCTGATTGGCGACGACTGCAGTTGGGGGAACCGAAGGCTCGCCAAGCCAGCGTCATTGCGCGTCTTTCAGCCGGCCTGTTTCGATGCACCGGCAATGTACCGGCCAACGTTCCGGCCCAGGACATCGAGCGGCGCATTGCCGCCCAAGACCACCGCGTCGTTGAACGCTTTGAAATCATAGGCGTCGCCCAGTTCCGCCTCGGCGCGGGCGCGCTGGCGGACGATTTCGCTGTGGCCGACCTTGTACCCGCAGGCCTGGCCCGGCCAGCTGCAATAACGATCGACCTCGGAGGCGACTTCCTCGTATTTGCTGCCGTTGCGCTCGACGAAGAAATTGCGCGCCTGTTCGCGGGTCCAGCGCTTGTGATGGAGCCCGGTGTCGACCACCATCCGGCAGGCACGGAAGGCCATCGCCTGGAGATAGCCAAGCCGCCCGACCTTGAACTCGTCATAGGCGCCGAGCTCGTCGGCGATCTGCTCGCCATAGAGCGCCCAGCCTTCGGAGAAGGCGTTGAAGGCGAGGATCGAACGGATCAGCGGCAGACGGTTGGAATATTCGCCTTCCCAGACATGGCCCGGGATGGTCTCGTGATAGGTCAGGTCGGCGAGATCGTATTTGCGGTGAAGATCGGTGGTTCGCAGGTTGATCCACATCCGGCCCGGGATCGTCCCGTCCTTGCTGCCCGCACCGCCATAGGCGGCCGGCGCGCCGGGTTCCTCGGACAGGGGCAGGCGGCGGACCTCGAGCGTGGGATCGACCAGCGTGTTGAAGGCGCGCGGCATTTGCGCGGTGATCCAGTCGATCCGCTCCTCGATAAAGCTCATGATCTCGGCGCGACCCGGATCGCCCTGGGCAAACTGATAGCGCGGGTCGCGGCTCAGCGCCTGCATCCGCTCGCCGACGGTGCCGCTGGTGTAGCCGATCTCGCGCAGGATCGGGTCCATCCGCGCGTGGAGCATGGCGAGTTCTTCCAGCCCGGCCTCGTGGACCTCGTCGGGGCTCTGGGTGGTGGTGGTGCTGGCGCGCAAGGCCCAGGCGTAGCATTCGTCGCCGCGCGGCTGGCTCCACATCCCGGCATCATTGTCCGCCATGCCGCGCTGGAGGCCGAGTTCGGCGAGCTGGCGGGTCAGCGCCTCGGCGATCGGTCCAGTGACCAGCGGTTGCGCGCGCGCGGCAAACGCGCTCGGCATGCCCTTGGCGGCGAGGTTCTGGCGCAATTGCGCGACGAACAGCTCGCCCGATTGCGCGCTGGCGATCGTACTCTGCATCTGCTCGAGCGCCTTGTCGATCAGGAAGGCGGGCGGGACCACGCCCATGCCGCGCGCTGCCTGAATCCGTTCCAGCTCGCCATCGAGCACCCCGGGCAAGGCTTCCAGCCGTTCCATATAGGCATCGGCATCGCTGCCGTCCTCGAGCGGGTGGGTGCTGTCGAGGAAGCGCGGCATGTCGAGATAGGTGCCGACATTCTGGATCACCACGTAGGGGGCGTTGCGCCAGCTGCCGACGGCGACATCGCCATAGGGCAGGGCAAAACCGTCGAGCGCGGTGGAATAGGCGCTTTCGACCACTTCGAGGCTGGTCACTATGTCGGAATCAAGCCCGTCTCGCGGGACGGCACGAACCCGGTCGAGATCGCGGCGCAACGTTGCCGCGTAGAGATCCTGCCCGGTCTGCGAGGCGTCCTTCAGCCGGGCCCGCATTTCGGAATAGCGCCCGGTGTCGACCCCGAGCGAGGTGGCGCGCTCGGGCTCGTGCTCGAGCAAATTGTAGGCCACCACCTCGAGCAGACGTTCGGCGCCGATTGTCTGCGCCTGCCCGATGGCGGCGGGGCGCCCGGTCGCGGCGCAGCCGCCAAGCGTAAGTGCGGTGGTCGCGCCAAGCCCGGCTAGGGCCTGGCGACGGGTGAGGGCAAAGCTGGTCTGGGTCATGCCGGGCGGTGTGAGCGCCCGGCATTATCCTGTCAAATGTCCTGCCAAATCAATCGATATAGTGGGCCGGAACGTCGCCACCGCTCTCGGCGAGGGCCCGCATCGTTTTGCGGTGCAGCCACAGATTGTCTTCCGAACTCCCGGTGTAGTCCTTCAGTCCGAGTTCGGCCGCGAGCGCCTTGCGGCTCTCGAGATCGGAATCGACGTTGATGAGCTTGAGCAGATCGACGATCGAGGTGCGCCAGTTGAGGCGGTCGGAACCGGGCATCGAATCGAGATTGTTCTCGACATCGATCCGGTCGCCCGCAGCGCGGCCCGGGTTTGGTTCTTCGATACTGCCAGCACCAGGAGTCGTCACGGCGGGCGGTGGCATGGGGCTCGCCGGAGCTTGGGTCGCGCGGGTTTTCGAAGGTTCGGGATCGGTCCCGAAGATTGCATCCTTGATCGAACTGAAGATACCCATGGAAATCGCGCTCCGATTGTGGCGCATCGCAATGATACGCCTGCTCTTGCCCAACGGCAGCCGGAGCGTGGCGTTCCTTGCGAAACGGGCTTTCGCCAAGCGGGCGGGACTGCCAAGAGAGCACCATGCTCGACATTGCGCTGTCCATCACCGTCCTCGCCGCCATCGCCTTGATCGGAGGCGCCTGGCTGGCGTGGAAGCGCGGCCACCGCAAACAGGCGGCGCTGATGCTGGTGCTGGTCGCGGTCGCGCTGGTCAATGTTGCGATCTGGACCGTGCCCGACGGGGGCGGGATGGCCCCGCTCGACCGGATCGAGCGGGGCGCGACCGAGTGATCGCGTCTTTGCGATCGCGTCTCTGTGATTGAGGCGGGACTCAGTCGGGCAATTCCCATCTGACGGCATTGGCAAAGCTGCTTGCCACCGCGTCCCCCCTGGAATTGCGCGCCGGTTCGAAGCGCGCGCGCTGTTCGAGCAGGCGGCAGGTCGCCGTATCGAGCGCCGCATGGCCGGTGGAACCGGTGATCGCGCAATCGGTGACGCGGCCGTCGGCGGCGATCTCGAGCCGGAAGCGGGCGGTTCCGGTCAGCTCGCGTGCAATCCAGCTCGAACGATAGTCGTTGGTGGTGATCCAGCGCCCGGGATCGGTCCGCGGACGCGCGGCCAGTGGCGCGACGCCGCTCGCGCTCGGGGCAGCGCTCGGCTGCGGTGCCGGACTTGCGGTCGGGTCCGGACCCGGTTGCCGGATCATCGGATAGCGCGGGAGGACGAGCTCGGTGGTCTGGAACGGTGGCGTCGGCGCAGCGAATGAGATCGGGGCCCGGGGTGCGACGATCGTATCGCGTGGATTGCTGGCCTGTGCGCTGGGTTCGGGTTTCGGCTCGGCTCGCGGGTCGGGTAGCGGTTCGGGCGGGGGTGGCTTGGGCAGTTCGATCTGGGCTCCGCTGAGCGGCTTGGGCGGCGGCTTCAGTACCCCGGTGAACGACAGGCCGGTGATCAGTGCGGTGCCGATCGCGGCGTGGACCGCTACGACTGCGATCATGCTGGCGGGAGACGGGCGGCGGGTCTGGTCGGCATAGGCCATTAGACAGTCCTCTCTCTGGTTGCGACCGCCAGTGCGACGAGAGAAGCCGGACGGCCTGCGCAGAGAGAATGTTACAACATCACGAGTCCTGCAAGACATTTCGCGTTGCCCGATGCAACGCGTTTACCCTCGCGCCGGCTAACGGCGCAGGAGAATTTCGATGGCTTGCGGATCTTCGGGACTATCGCAGGCCCGAGGCTGCCGTCACTTGATCGGGCAGGAAGGATCGAGCCGGAAGTCGAGGTAATTGTCGACCGAGGCCATCAACTCGTCCTGCTCGTTCTCGAAGAAGTGGTTGGCGCGGGGGATTTCCTCGTGATGCACGGTGATGTGCTTCTGGGTGCGCAGCTTCTCGACCAGCTTGGTCACGGCGTTGGGCTGGACCACCGTGTCCTGCGCGCCGTGGATGAAGATCCCGCTGGCCGGGCAGGGGGCGAGGAACGAGAAATCATACATGCTCGCCGGGGCGCCGATCGAGATCCAGCCGCGCACTTCGGGGCGGCGCATCAGCAATTGCATTCCGATCAGCGAGCCGAAGCTGACGCCCGCGACCCAGGTCGTCTGCGCCTCGGGATGGATCGACTGGACCCAGTCGAGCGCCGAGGCGGCATCGGACAATTCGCCCACGCCATTGTCGAAACTGCCCTGGCTACGGCCGACGCCGCGGAAGTTGAACCGCAATACCGCAAACCCGCGATCGACGAAATTCTTGTAGAGCTTCTGGGTGATCTGCTCGTTCATCGTCCCGCCGCCCTGGGGGTGCGGATGGAGGATCATCGCGACCGGCGCGCGCGGGCGCGGCGCAGGCGAAAAACGGCCTTCGAGACGGCCCTCGGGGCCGGGGAAGATGACGGTCGGCATGGTTGGAGTACCTAGCGAGATGGTTGGCCCGTGCTGCCGGTGGTGGCGCGCGGGAAGTCGCGGGCTATATAGGCTTTCCATCGCAATTCGCAATTGTTTAGAGCCTGTCCCATCGCCGAACGCATCTATCTCGATCACGCCGCCACCACCCCGATCCGGCCGCAAGCGCTCGCCGCGCTGGAGGAGGGCTGGGGGCTGTGGGCCAATCCGAGCAGTCCGCACGCCGAGGGGCGCAAGGCTAAGGCCGCGCTGGAGGATGCGCGCGCGCGGATCGCTGCGGCGCTTGGATGGGAGGGCGAAATCATCTTCACCTCGGGGGCGAGCGAGGCCGCGCAACTGGCGCTGGGCAGCGCGCAGGCCGGCGCGCGACTGGTCGCCGCCACCGAGCACGACGCCATCCTCGGCGCGGCGCCCGATGCCGAGCGGCTGCCGATGCGCTCCGATGGCGCGCTCGATCTGGAGGTGCTGCAGGAAGCGATCCGCCGCGAGCGCCCGCTGGTGGCGGTTCAGCAGATCAATTCCGAGACCGGCCAGCGACAGGATCTCGTCACCATCGCCGCGATCGTGCGCCAGGCGGGTGGCGTGCTGCTTGCCGATTGCGCGCAAGGCGCGGGCAAGTTCGCGCTGCCCGATTGCGACATGGCGATCATCTCGGCGCATAAGTTCGGTGGTCCGGTGGGTATCGGCGCTCTGCTGGTGAAGGATTACGCGCTGCTCAAGCCCAGCGGCGGGCACGAGCGGGGCTATCGCCGGGGCACCGAGAACCTCCCCGCAGCGCTCGCCATGGCGGCGTCGCTCGAAGCCTGCGACACCCCCTATTGCGACCCCGCGGTGCTCAAAGCGTTCGAGGCGCTGGCCGAGGACTGCCGCACCATGGGCGGCACCTGGCTGGCCGATCGGCTGGCAGATCCGACGCCCTTTATCCAAGCCATCGCCATGCCCGGGATGAGCGGCAGCGCGCAGTTGATGCGCTTCGACATGGCGGGCATCGCCGTATCGCAGGGCAGCGCCTGTTCGAGCGGCAGCCTGAAGCGCAGCCATGTGCTCGAGGCGATGCAGCTCGAACCCGATATCGCCGATCGCACCATCCGGGTCAGTGTCGGCTGGTCGACGACCAGCGCAGAAGTCGGACGCTTCTGCGACGTCTGGCGCGAGCTGGCACAGCGGGACTGACCGCAATCTCAAAACACCGCTTCGACAAGCCCCGCGACACGCGTTAGGATCGTACCCGACATGATCTATCTCGATTATCAGGCGACCACTCCGCTCGCTCCCGAAGCGCGCGACGAAATGATGCGCTGGCTCGACGGCCCCGGGGGCAGTGGCTTCGGCAATCCGCACTCGCCGCACCGTATGGGGCGCGAAGCCGCCGCGGCGATTGCGCTGGCGCGCGACCGGGTCGCGGCGCTGTTCCCCGCCGGGGGCCAGGTGATCTTCACCTCGGGCGCGACCGAGGCGATCAACCTCGCGATCCGCGGCACCGCGGGCCGCGACGATCGCCGCACGGTTTCGGCTTCGGCGATCGAACACGCAGCGGTGCTCGATACCGCGCGCAGCCTTGGCACCTGCCACGAATTGAACGTCGCCAAGGACGGCCAGTGCAACACCAAACAGGACCTGCCCGCCGACACGCGGCTGGTCTGCGTGATGCAGGTCAACAACGAGATCGGCACGGTGCAGCCGACCATCGACTGGCACCGCAAGGCCAAGGGCGCCAATGCGCTCTATTTGTGCGATGCGGTCCAGGCCTATGGCAAGATCGAGCTGACTGCGGCGGATATGATCGCGGTCAGCGCGCACAAGATGCACGGTCCAAAAGGCGTGGGCGCGCTGTGGGTCCGCGACGGGCTCGAGCTCACCGAGGTGCAGACCGGTGGTGGGCAGGAATACGGGATCCGCTCGGGCACGCTCAGCCCCGCGCTGATCGCGGGCTTCGGCGCGGCGGCGCTGCTCGCAAAGGAGCAGATGGAAGCCGATGCCGAGCATGTCGAAAAGCTCTGGCACCGCGCACGCGAATTGTTCGCCGACTGGAAGCTCAACGGCAGCGAAGACGCGCGCTGGCATGGCAATATGAACCTTCGCCCGCCCAAAAAATATGGCGGACTCGATGTGAACCGGCTGATGAGCGAGGTGCGCGACGTGATGTTTTCCGCCGGATCCGCCTGCGCCAGCGGCTCAGGCCGCACCAGCCATGTGCTCGCGGCGATCGGATTGTCGGGCAAGCGGGCCAAGAGCTCGATCCGGCTGGGCTGGGGGCGCTACACCACGATGGAAGAGATCGAGGAAGCGGCGGACAAGATCAACGCAGCGGCGAAGGCGCAGTGGCTGTGAGCGTCCGGGTCAGCTTCACCACGGCGCGTGACGAGCGCGTCGAGGCGGTCGGCGAACCCGGCGACAATTTGCTGACGCTGGCGCAGGGTGCCGGCCTGCCGCTGGAAGGCACCTGCGAAGGGCAGATGGCCTGCTCGACCTGCCATGTGGTGGTCGATCCCGAATGGTTCGCGAAGCTGCCGCCAGCGAGCGAGGACGAGGAAGACATGCTCGATCTCGCCGCCGGCGTGCGCCGCACCAGCCGCCTCTCCTGCCAGATCGTCCTCGAGGAAGCCCTCGACGGTCTAAGCGTCTCGGTTCCCGCCGACAGCCACGACGCGCGGCGGTTCTGAGCAAGCTGCGGAGCTGCCTGAAGCAGCCTTGTCTATCCCCCAGCGCTGCGGCATCAGTAGGCATGCGCAAACATTTGCTGGCCATCGCCTTCGCCGTTCCACTCGCAGCTTGTGCCGGCGTCCCTGCGCCAGCGTCGACGGAGTCCGGCGCCCAGACCGAACGATCTGCCGCGCAGCAGGCCGAGTTCTACCTTGAGCGGATCGCAAGCCTGGACGATGCCGGACCGCAGCTGAACTCGGTCATTGCCACCAATCCGGATGCCCCGGCGCAGGCGGCGGCGGCCGAGCGGGCAGGGCTGCCGCTGGCGGGCCGCACGGTGCTGGTAAAGGACAATATCGAGACCAGCGAGCTGCCGACAACCGCCGGTAGCCTGGCGCTGGAGGCGAATATGACGCGGCGCGACGCGCCGCTCATTGCGCGGCTGCGGACTGCGGGCGGCGTTGTTCTGGGCAAAGCGAACCTCTCCGAATGGGCGAATATCCGCAGCCGCAATTCGACCAGCGGCTGGAGCGCCATCGGCGGGCTGGTCAGAAACCCGCACGCCATCGATCGCAACGCCTGCGGGTCCTCGTCGGGAAGCGCGGCTGCGGTTGCTGCCCGGTTCGCCTGGGCGGCGATCGGGACCGAAACCGATGGCTCGATCACCTGCCCCGCCAGCGTGAATGGCGTCGTTGCGCTCAAGCCGACCGTGGGGCTGGTCAGCCGCACCCATGTCGTCCCCATCAGCCATGCACAGGACACTGCCGGGCCGATGGCGCGCAGCGTGGCCGATGTCGCGCTGCTGCTCGGGGCAATCGCGGGGAGCGATCCTGCCGACGCGGTTACCGCCGAGGCCGACCGCCACCGGACCGAATACCATTCCGGTCTCGCCGATGCCTCGCTCGAGGGCGTGCGGATCGGCGTGATGCGCAATCAGGTGGGGGAGCGCGCAGATGTGACGCGCCTCTTCGAGCAGGCACTGGCGGATTTGCGGAGGGCGGGAGCGGTCCCCGTCGAGATCGCCCTCGATCCGCAATCGGAGATGTACCGGGACGAGTTCGAGGTGCTGCTCTATGAATTGCGCACCGGGATGGACGCCTATCTGTCGAGCCTTCCGGGTACGGGCCTGCCGGGAAGTCTCGCGGATCTCGTCGCCTTCAACGAAGCGCAGGCGGCGGTTGAAATGCGCTGGTTCGGTCAGGACCTGTTCGAGCTGGCGCTGACCAAGACCGACGAGGCGGCCTATCGCGCGGCGCTGGAGAACAGCCGCAGGCTGGCCGGCGAGGAAGGGATCGATCGCCTGCTGCGCGAGCACGACGTCGCGTTCCTGATCGCGCCGACCACCGGGCCCGCCTGGGCGAGCGATCTCGTCAATGGCGACAATTTTTCGGGCGGGATCGGCATGGGCAGCCTCGCCGCCATCGGTGGCCACCCGCATCTGACCGTGCCGATGGGTCAGATGGAAGGGCTCCCGGTCGGAGTGAGCGTGATCGGCCCCAGATGGGCGGACCATGCAGTGCTCAAGGCCGGGGCAGCCTATGAGCGGGCGCGGACTGCGCCGCTTGCCGTTCCGACCTTTGAGCGCTGGCTGCCCCCGACCACCCCTTGAGGAACGCTAGCGCTCCAGCTCGCGAATGCGCGCGAGAATGGCGTCCGCGTGGCTGTAGATTTCTACGGGTGAACTGATCGAACGCCGTTCCTCCGCTTTGCCCTCGAAAATGCCCAGATACCGCGAGGTCAGGCTGTTGAAATGCAGGCGCGCGATCGTCTTGCGATTGTTGTCGTCGAGAAGGACTGCACAGTAGGATTTTGCGTCGCGGATGCCGATCCGCTCCGCCGGGACGATTCGAGAACCGATGGCACGGATGATATTGAACCCGTCGATTTCCACCTGAGTGGTTTCGATCTCTTCAAAATCAACATCGACAAGGTCGGCGGAGTTTTGCTCGTCGGGTTGCGACATCGCGCTTTGCAACCGATCGTTGACGCTGTCGCGAATGAGGGCGGCAATCGAAGTCGCGATGACCTGCTGGTAGCGATGCCGGACGGCCTCGGTCAGGCGACCGTCATGCAGGCGGTTGGCGACCATCCGGACGAATTCGCCGGATGGCTCGGCGAATTCCTTGCGCAACTCGCTCGAGACCTGACCCTGAAGTTTCAACGTCCCCGCCTGGGCGGCGATGCGGTCAAGATTGAAGTCCGACCGCTGGAAGGGCGCCAGGTTCTTCAGGTCGCTCTTGCGGTACGAATCCAGATCGAAAGTGAAGAAGGGCTGATCGTCCATCCGGTTGGTCCGGTCGGCGTCGGTGTAGAATTTGTAGATGATGCCATTGGTCAAGAGCGCGACCTTCGCATCGGTGGCCGAGAAATAGCGGAATAGCTGGCTCGCCTGTTCGAGCGAAAGCTTGCTGTTGATGGGTTTGCATTCGATCAGGATCGAGAGGTGACCATCGACGCAGATCGCGTAATCGACCTTTTCGCCTTTCTTGGTTCCGACGTCGCAGGTGAATTCGGCTCGGACTTCGGAAGGATCGAAAATATCGTATCCCAAGGCCCTCAGGAATGGCAGGACGAGTGTAGTTTTGGCTGCTTCCTCGGTCCCGAGCATTTCGCGATACTCGCGAAGTTTGTTCTGCAAGTCTGCAATACTGGCTTCGAGTGTCATAAATCCCCCCAGATCAACACATGATCGCGAGAGGCTTGAACGATAATGACGGCATTGCAAGTACCGATAAGAAGAACCCCGCCGCATCACTGCGGCAGGGCCCTTCGTTCAATCAGATTTCAGCTAGCCGTCACGCGGCTTCGAGCTTGCTGTCCTTTACTGTTGCGCCGACCGCTTCGATGAGCGCCTTCGAGAAGGCGGGAATGTCGTCGGGGGCGCGACTGGTGATGATGTTGCCATCGACAACCACTTCCTTGTCGACGACTGTCGCGCCGGCATTCTTGAGGTCGGTGCGGATCGAATGGTAGCTGGTTGCGGTCTTGCCTTTGATCACGCCCGCCTCGATCAGGAGCCAGGGCGCATGGCAGATTGCCGCGATGGGCTTGCCCGCAGCGTTGAAGTCGCGGACGATGGCGACGGCGCCTTCGTTTGCGCGCAGCAGGTCGGGGTTAATCTGGCCGCCAGGAAGCAGAAGCCCATCGAACTCGTCGATGCTGCTTACACTGTCGACGGTCGCGTCGACGGGGACGCTTTCACCCCAATCGCCATCATTCCACCCCTTGATCGAACCGCTTTCGAGGCTGACGACGGTGGTCTTGATACCGGCCTGTTCGAGATTGGCCTTGGGCTTCATCAGTTCGGACTGTTCGAAGCCATCGGTCGCGAGGATCATCACGTGCTTGGTCATGGGTAACTCCTTGATTTGTTGTTACCTTGCCAACGTATGGGGAAAGCCTGCTGTTCCCCGTTGGTAGCCGAGCCGTGGCGGTGATAGGGCGGGGCGACTGGAATCATTTCCGCTCGTCCCGCTGGAGCCGTGGCGCCCTCAAACCGGCGCCGCCAATCATGCTCCGAAAATCGTCCCACGGCCGCTGGCTTTGGGTCGTCCAGCGGATGAGCGGGTAGGAATATAAATGGCCAAGACCGACACCACCAAGCCCGATCCCATCGACGCGATCGTCGACACCCCGTTCGATTCCGCGCTGTCCGAGCGCTATCTGGTTTACGCGCTGTCGACGATCACCGCGCGCTCGCTGCCCGATTTGCGCGACGGTCTGAAACCGGTCCACCGCCGGCTGCTGTGGGCGATGCGCCAGCTCAAGCTCAACCCCACCGACGCCTTCAAGAAGAGCGCCCGCGTGGTCGGCGACGTCATCGGCAAGTACCACCCCCATGGCGATGCCAGCGTCTACGATGCCATGGTCCGGCTCGCGCAGGATTTCGCGCTGCGCTATCCGCTGGTCGAGGGGCAGGGCAATTTCGGCAATATCGACGGCGATAACGCCGCTGCCTATCGTTACACCGAAGCCCGGATGACGCGCACTGCGGTGCGGTTGATGGAGGGGCTCGACGAGGGCACGGTCGATTACGTCCCCACCTACAATGGCGAGGACCAGGAGCCGGAAATCTTCCCCGGCCTGTTCCCCAATCTGCTCGCCAACGGCTCGAGCGGGATCGCGGTCGGCATGGCGACCAACATTCCCAGCCACAATGTCGCCGAAGTGGTCGATGCCACGCTCGAGCTCATCGACAACCCGCATGTCGAGCACGCCCGGCTGATGGAGCTGTTCCACGGACCCGATTTCGCCACCGGCGGGCTGGTGGTCGACGGGCCCGAGGTGATTGCTAAGGCCTATGAGACCGGGCGCGGCAGTTTTCGCGTGCGCGCGCGGTTCCATGCCGAGGAAGCGGAGAAACCAGCCGATCGCGACGCCGGGATCGAGCGGTTGGGCGGCGGACAGTGGCAGCTGGTGGTCAGCGAAATCCCGTACCAAGTCCAGAAGGGCAAGCTCATCGAACAGATCGCGCAGGCGATCTCCGACCGCAAGCTGCCGATCCTCGAGGATGTCCGCGACGAGAGCGATGAAAAGATCCGGCTGGTGCTGGTACCGCGCAGCCGCAATGTCGATCCCGAACTGCTCAAGGAATCGCTCTACAAGCTGACCGACCTCGAGACGCGGTTCGGGCTCAACCTCAACGTCCTCGATGCCACACGGACACCGATGGTGATGGGGCTGAAGGAGCTGCTCGGCAATTGGGTCGCCAGCCAGATCGATATCCTCCAGCGGCGCAGCCTGCACCGGCTCGAGCAGATCGCGCGGCGGCTCGAGCTGGTCGAGGGCTATATCATCGCCTTCCTCAATCTCGACCGGGTGATCGAGATCATCCGCACCGAGGACGAGCCCAAGCCGCTGATGATGGCCGAGTTCGGGCTGACCGACCGCCAGGCCGAGGCGATCCTCAATATGCGGCTGCGCTCGCTGCGGCGGCTGGAGGAGATGCAGCTGCGCCAGGAAAAGGACACGCTGCTCAAGGAAAAGGACGAGCTCGACAGATTGCTCGCCTCGCCCGCGCGCCAGCGCACAAGGTTGAAGCGCGAGCTGGCCGACCTGCACAAGGAATACGGCCCCGATACCCCGCTGGGGCGCCGCCGCACCAGCATCGAGGAAGCCGCACCGACGGTCGAATTCAGCATGGATGCGATGATCGAGAAGGAGCCGATCACGGTCATCCTCTCCCAGCGCGGCTGGGTGCGCGGCGCGCGCGGGCATGTCCCGCTCGATCAGGATTTCAAGTTCAAGGAAGGCGATGGCCCGGCCTTTGCTGTTCATGCGCAGACCACCGACAAGCTGCTGCTCGCGGCGGACAATGGGCGATTCTTCACGCTGGGCGCGGACAAACTGCCCGGGGCGCGCGGCTTCGGCGAGCCCTTGCGCAACACGCTCGATATCGATGCCGAAGCGCAGATCGTCGCTATGGTGCTGCATTCACCAGAGCAGCGGCTGCTGCTAGCGGCGAGCACCGGCAAGGGCTTTGCCGCGGCGACCGGCGAGCTGCTGGCCGAAACCCGCAAGGGGCGTCAGGTGGTCAATCTCAAGGGCGATGCGAAGCTGGCGGTGGTGCGCCCGATCGCTCCCGCCGACGATCATGTCGCGGTGGTCGGCGACAATCGCAAGCTGGTGGTGTTCAACCTCGAGGAACTGCCTGACATGGCGCGAGGGCAGGGTGTCCAGCTGCAGCGCTATCGCGATGGCGGGATGGCCGATGCGCGCACCTTCCGGCTCGAGGATGGCCTCAGCTGGGCGATGGGCGGCGACAGCGGCCGCACCCGCACCGAACCCGAGATGTGGCAATGGAAGGTCGCGCGCGGCGGCGCCGGGCGGATGCCGCCGCAGGGCTTCCCGCGCGACAACACATTCGACTGATCACCGGGGGCTGATCCCCGGCGTCTGATTAGCGGGCGGCGAGTTCGGCCTCGAGCAGCGCGTCGATCCGCTCGGGGCCGGGGAAGCCTTCTGCGACCCAGCTTCGTTCGATCGCCCGCATCATCCGCGCGACCTCGGGCCCGGCGGCCACACCGAGGGCGATGATCCGCCCGCCCTTGAGGGGGAATTGCGGAACTTCCCAATGTGCGAGTTCGCGGAGCGATTTGCCGGCCAGCAAGAGCCGGTCGCGCGCGCAATCGATGCTCTCGCGATAGGCAAGACCGCGCGGATCGGCGGCATCTTCGGGCGTCCGTTCCGCCGCGCAGACCAGCCGTGCCCGCTGGGCGCGCGACAGCCGCAGGCGCACCGCCACCGCTTCCGCCAGCGCGCGGACCGGCGGGATCAACGCTGCGAGGCGGCGGACCGCTTCGGGTGCCGCGTTTTGCGCCCGCTCATGCGCCAGCAGCGCGACGAGACAAGCGCGTTCGGCCGCGCGCGCTTCGGGCAGGATCACTGCGAGCACGCCGCAATGCTGCATGAGTTCGACTGTCGGGCCGGGGTCGGGCAGCCCGAGGATGGCCAGCAGCTCCATCGCCACCCGCTCGCGGCTCAGCTCCTTGAGCGTTCCGGCCAGGTCGCGGCAGGCGGCGAGCGCTTGCTCATCCAGCGCATCGCCAAAGCGCGCCTGGAAGCGAAAATAGCGCAGGATGCGCAAGTGATCCTCGCGGATGCGCTGCAAGGCATCGCCGATAAAGCGCACCCGCCGCGCCACAAGATCGTCGAGCCCGCCGAAATAATCCGCGATCTCGAGCGTTTCGGGATGGGCGTAGAGCGCGTTGATGGTGAAGTCGCGCCGCGCCGCATCCTCGCGCCAGTCGTCGGCAAAGGCGACGGTGGCGCGGCGGCCGTCGGTCGAGACGTCGTGGCGCAGCGTCGTCACCTCGACCGGACCGTATTCGAGCAGCGCGGTGACCGTGCCGTGATCGATCCCGGTCGGGACCGTCCGGATGCCCGCGTCGCGGCATAGCTCGATCACCCCTTCGGGGCGATGCGTCGTTGCCGCGTCGATATCCTTGGCGGTTCCGCCCAGTAGCGTGTCGCGCACCGCGCCGCCGACCCAGCGCAGGTTTTCCGCTCCCAGCGCAGCCACCAGCCCGGCAAGATCCTCGCGCCGCGTCCACTCGGCTTCCGGCAAACGCGTCATCGCTCGGCCCCCATCCATGCCAACCGCCGCGAGAGATTGTAGCAGATCGCCGCGGTCACGCCCCAGATGCGGTAGCCGCCATGCTCGATTTCGAGATATTCGCGCTCGGCCCCCTTCCAGAACACCGAATTGCGCCGCCAGTTGCGGTCATCCATCAGCAGCGACAGCGGCGCCTCGAACCAGCTTTCGACCTCGCGTTCGCAGGCCATCAGCGGCAGGTCGGGCGGGATCACGCCGAGCACCGGGGTGATGTCGAAGCCGGTCCCGGTCTGGTAGCGGTCGGTGGTCCCGATCAGGCGCACCATCTGCGGGTCGAGCGCCAGTTCTTCGTGGGCCTCGCGCAGCGCCGCGGCCACCGCATCCTCGCCGGGTTCCAGCTTGCCGCCGGGAAAGGCGACCTGCCCGGGATGATCGCGCATCGTGGTGGGGCGCTGGGTGAGCAGCACGCTGGGCTCGTCCGCGCGGTCGGTCACCGCGATCAGCACCGCGGCATCGGCGGTCCGCCGGGCATCGGCAAACCGCGCATCGGACATGAGATCGCCGAATTCCTGCGCATGGCCTTGTTCGAACAGCGCCTGCAGCCGGTCGAACAGCGCACTCATGCCGGCAGCAGGGAGAAGGTTTCGCCTTGGCTGGTCACGGTCCAGTCGTCGCCGCGCGCAAGTGCGATCTGCGCCAGTTGCTCGTAGGTCGAGCGGTTGAGCCGCGCTTCGCAGCCGCGCCGGACATGGCAGTAGATCGCGGGCGCATCGCGGTTCCCCTCGGCGCGCAGCGCGTGGCCGGGTCCGACCACCAGCAGCTCGTCAGTGTTGAGCCGCAGTGCGATCCCGTCATCGACCAGGCGGCAGTCGGTGGCGATGAAGGCGGCATCCTCGACCTCTATCGAGAGCTTCTGCACCGGGGTGACGAGCCAGTATGTGCCCGCCTCGTCGCGGGTCAGCAGGCCGGCGAAGGCGCGCACCATGGCCTGGCGCCGGATCTTGCCGCCATCGTGGTACCAAGTTCCGTCGGCGGCGATGCGCATCTCGCTGTCGCCCTCGTTCGCCGGGCTCCACTCCTCGACGGGCGGAAGCTTGCGCAGCGCGACCTGTTCGGCGATCTCGGCGAGGCCGAGCGAGGCGAGTTCTGGGGGTGGTTCGTAGGGCATGATGACTGCTTATATGGCTGCAGGGCAGGATGGCAGAGCGCGCCTAATTCGCCAAGGCCGCACGCGCTTCCTCGCTCCAGGGTCCGAGCATACCTTCAAGCGGCAAAACAGCCGGATTGTCCGTGCGGACCAGCAGCCGCGCCGGGTCCCACGGGCCGGGGCAGCGCCATGCAGGGGTGGGGGCTGCGGCGAAACCCCAGGCACCATAGTAGGCTTCGTCGCCGATCAGCACCTGCGGCAACGCGGCACGCGGGTCGATCGCGCCCAGCGCGGCGGTGATCAGCGCCTTGCCATAGCCTTCGCCCTGACGCCCGGGCATCACCGCGACCGGACCGACCATCAGCATCGGGTGCGGGCGGCCTTTGGGATCGGTCAGCGCGACCGGCCAGATCTGGATCGTGCCGGTTAGGTATTCCTCCTCGTCGAGCACCGCAAAGCTCAACGTCTTGAGCCACGGCGTCCCCTCGCGGATGCGATAGGCGGTCCGCGCGAGGCGGTCCTCGCCAAAGGCGGCGTCGAGCAGTTGCTCGACCAGCGCGGGCTCGACCGCGGTCAGGGGAATCAGCGTAGCCATGGGCGGCGCGGATTAGGGCCGGGACCCGGGCAAGTCGATGGTTATCGTCCTGCCCGGGTGCGGGCTCAGCCCGGCGTCAGGCGCAGAAGACGGGCGCCATCGCCATCTTCCAGCACCCAAAGCGCGCCGTCGGGTCCTTCGATCACCGAGCGAATGCGCTTGTCCATATCGTAACGCGCTACTTCGCGGGCGCTCGTGCCGTTCATCTCGACGCGGATCAGCGCTTCGGTTGCGAGGCCTGAGATTATGGCGTCGCCATTCCAGCCCTCAAACATATCACCGTTGTAAAAGACGAAGTTACCGGGCGCGATAATCGGGGTCCAGTTAACCACGGGCTTGGTGAAGCCGTCGTCCGCGCTGTGATCGGGAATGTTGGAGCCATCGTAATTGACGCCGTTCGAACGCACGGGCCAGCCGTAATTGGCACCGCGTTCGACGAGATTTAACTCGTCGCCACCTTTGGGGCCGTGTTCGATTTCCCACAATCGGCCGCTGTCGTCGAAGTCCATGCCGAGAATATTGCGGTGGCCCCAGCTCCAGATTTCCGCGCTTGCGCCGCCGCGTTCGGCGAGTGGATTGCCTGCGGCGGGGGTGCCGTCGAGATTGAGGCGTACGATGGTGCCCAGCGTATTGCTGGTGTCTTGCGCCGGAGTCATTTTCTGTCGGTCACCGCTGGCGATAAAGAGATAACGCTCGTCCGGGCTAAATTCGATACGGTGCGAATAATGGCCGCGTCCGGTCACCTTGGGGCTCTGGCGCCAGATGACGGACAGGCCCTCTATGCTGCAGGAAGTCGCCTGCGCGCAGACCATCTGGCCGCGTCCGACGACCGCGCCGCGAGTATCGCCTTCGCCGGCTTCCGCCCAGCTCAGATAGATTGTGCGGGTACCGAGCGTGGCAGAGGTTTCGCTGTCGAGGAATGCAACATCGCCCAGTCCGCCCTGGCCGCCATAGTCGACTTCGGGTGCGCCCGTGATCGTGATCGCCTGCTGCGTCTCGGTGTCGATCGCGCGCAGTTCGCCGGGCTTGGTGGTCAGCACCAGCACCGATGTGCCCGGCACGAAGGCGGAGGCCCAAGGCTCGTCGAAGGTGCCGAAGCTCTGGATGGCGAATTCGCCGTCGAACTCTGCGCCAGTGTCGGCGCCCGCAACCGGGGTCGAATTGGCGGCGCTATCCCCGCTCGGGGCGCCGCCGCAGCTTGCGGCAAGGAGCAGGGGCGATAGGGTGGAGGCAAGGATGGATGGTTTGGTCATGTTGAGTGCAACTCCCGAGCGAGGACTAGGTGCCGCGCCGCTGATCGTTGGCGTGGACGAAGCGGGCCGAGGCCCGCTGGCAGGGCCGGTTGTGGCGGCGGCGGTCGTGCTGTGCAAGCCTTGCCCTGAGGGGCTGGACGACTCCAAGAAACTTTCCCGCACCCGCCGGGCCGAGCTCGAGCCGCAGATCCAGACCTGCTGCGCCTGGGGCCTGGGGGTGGTCGAGCCCGAGGATATCGATCGGCTCAACATTTTCGGCGCGACCATGCTGGCGATGACCCTGGCGGTCGCGCGGCTGGTCGATGTGCTGGC
Source organism: Erythrobacter sp. QSSC1-22B (assembly GCF_001678665.1). Taxonomy (GTDB): domain Bacteria; phylum Pseudomonadota; class Alphaproteobacteria; order Sphingomonadales; family Sphingomonadaceae; genus Qipengyuania. The sequence goes on along the minus strand of NZ_LZRP01000001.1, from coordinate 345,205 downwards.
CTGCGCGCCCGACAGCGTGCTGATCGATGGCAATCTCACCCCGCAGGGGCGTTGTGAAGGCTGGCGCTGGCCCGCTCGCGCAATCGTCGGCGGTGATGCGCTCGAGCCCTGCATTTCCGCTGCCTCAATCCTCGCGAAGGAATATCGCGACCGACTGATGCGCGAGGCGGCACGTTTCCACCCGGATTACGGGTGGGAGCGCAACGCCGGTTACGGAACGCCCGAGCACCTTGCCGCATTACGGATACACGGGCCGAGCCCGCTGCACCGCCGCAGCTTCGCTCCGGTCGCGCAACTGGAGATGTTCGCATGAGCTTCGCCTTTTCCGATATTCCCGATCAGAGCGGCAAGACCGCCATCGTCACCGGCGCCAACACCGGCATCGGCTTCGCCATCGCCGAAGGATTGGCGCGTAAGGGGGCACGTGTGCTGCTGGCCTGCCGCGACGCCGATAAGGCGCGCGAAGCGCAGGAGCGGCTGGCTGCGGGCCACGAGCGGGTTGCGACAGAGTTTCTGCCTCTCGATCTGGCGAATATCGCTTCGATCCGTGAAGCTGCCGAACGGGCGAGCCAGGAAGATCGCATCGACATACTGGTCAACAACGCCGGGGTGATGATGCCGCCACTGTCGCGCGCACCGGGCGGCAGCGAATTGCAATTTGCGGTCAATCATCTGGGTCATTTCGCTTTCACGAGCCTGCTGCTCGGCAAGCTGGCTGCGGATGGCAGGGCGCGCGTCGTCAACCAGTCGAGCCTCGCCCATCGCGGCGCAGCGATCGATTTCGACAATCTCGATGCCCGCAAAGGTTACGGGCGCACCAAGTTCTACGGCCAGAGCAAGCTCGCCAATCTGCTGTTCACCTTCGAGTTCGACCGGCGGTTGCGCGCGGCGAATTCTCCGGTGGTCTCGCTCGCCTGCCACCCGGGGATCGCGCAGACCGAGATCACGCGCCATATGGGCGTGTTCGGGAATGTGTTCGGATCGCTGGTCGGCACGGTGCTCAACACCAGCGAGGCCGGGGCGCTGCCGGCGCTGCAGGCGGCCACCGATCCCGAAGCGCAGGGCGGCGATTATTTCGGCCCCTATGGCTTGCGCGAGATGAGCGGACGGACTTCGGGCCGCGCGATTGCCAGCAAGACCGCGCAGGATCCGCTGCTGGCCGCGCGACTGTGGGAGAAGTCGGTCGAGCTCTCCGGGATCGATCCCGGACTTGCACCTGCGCCCTCCGCTTGAGCCGCAAGAAATAAACACCCGGTGCGAGTCCCAAAGGCCACACCACTTCATCTGGAGTCATGAAAACACCTGCAGACTCAACATCTGGTGGCGGACTCTCTTCGTTCTTTCACGGCTAACACAGAATTAACCATACCCCCCTAGAACTCCGGCCTTGACCTGAAGGCGGCTTGGACTCACCCTGTGGATAACTGCAGATGGGGAATATGACATGGGGGTCCTCGAGGCCGAAATGACGCGCGTCAAGGCGCGCAAGACGGCCGTCGAAGCGCCGCAAGCGGCGGCGGTACAACTGCCGCTGGGACAGATACTCGATGGCGATTGTATCGAGCGGCTGCGTGAGCTGCCGACCGCATCGGTCGATCTGGTGTTCGCCGATCCGCCCTACAATCTCCAGCTCGGCGGCGATCTCAACCGCCCCGATGGCAGTCAGGTCGATGCCGTCACCGACGATTGGGACAAATTCGCCAGCTTCCGCACTTATGATGATTTTACAAAGGCTTGGTTGACCGAGTGCAAGCGGGTTCTCAAGCCCGATGGCGCACTGTGGGTGATCGGCAGCTATCACAACATCTACCGCGTCGGCGCGATCCTGCAGGATCTGGGGTTCTGGATCCTCAACGACATCGTCTGGCGCAAGACCAACCCGATGCCCAATTTCAAGGGCACCCGGTTCACCAATGCGCATGAGACGCTGCTGTGGTGCAGCCAGGGCGAGAAGGCGAAATACCACTTCAACTACCGCGCCATGAAGACGCTCAACGATGAGCTGCAGATGCGCAGCGACTGGGTGCTGCCGATCTGCAGCGGTGGCGAGCGCCTCAAGGAAGGCGGCACCAAGGTGCACCCGACGCAGAAGCCTGAATCGTTGCTCTACCGCGTGCTGCTGGCAACCACCGAGCGTGGCGATGTCGTGCTCGACCCGTTCTTCGGGACCGGCACCACCGGTGCGGTGGCGACGAGGCTGGGCCGCGACTGGATCGGTTGCGAGCGCGAAGTCCTATACCGCGATGCCGCTCGCAAGCGGATCGCCAAGGAGCTTCCGCTCGACGAAAGCGCGCTCGCCACCATGCAGAGCCGCCGCGATGCGCCTCGGGTCGCCTTCGGCGCGCTGGTGGAGAATGGGCTGATCCCGCCGGGCACGCAATTGTTCGACCGCAAGCGACGCTGGACCGCACAGGTCCGCGCCGATGGTTCGCTGGCGTACGAGAAGCAGGTCGGTTCGATCCACGGGCTGGGCAAGGATCTGCAGGGTGCTCCGAGTTGCAACGGGTGGAGCTTCTGGCACTACGATAAGGGCGGCGAAGTCACTCCGATCGATACGGCGCGGCAGCTTTACCTGCTGGCGACCGAGGACTGATCGCGTAGGCCCATTTCCGCTTAAGCAATTGGATCCCGCTCGATGACTGACCGCATCTACATCCGCCCGATCGGTTTCGTCACCGGCCCGCAGAGCGAGCATGGCAACGCGATCCGGCTCGCCGGCGGCATGACCTATGCCAGCCGGTTCGCTGTGATCCAGCGACGCGGCGAGGGCGGCGATGGCGCGGTGGTCGAACGCTGGCTGGCTTCGCCCGAAACGATTTCCGGGGTGCTAGGTCAGCTCCCCGAGGAACTGGGCGCCGAAGCCGAGGCGCAATGGGCCAATCTCACCCTCGCGCATCCGCCGCTGGAACTGGGTTCGCGCACCGTGCGGCTCGACCAGCCGCAGGTGATGGGCATTCTCAACGTTACCCCCGACAGCTTCTCCGATGGGGGGCGCTTTCTCGATGACCGCGAGGCGGGGCGCGATCATGCCGCAGCGATGGTCGAGGCGGGTGCGGCGCTGCTCGATATTGGCGGCGAAAGCACGCGCCCCGGCGCCCCGCGGCTGTGGGAAGGTGACGAGATCGCCCGCGTATTGCCCGCAATCGAGGCTTGCGCCGCAATGGGCGCGGCGATCAGCATCGACACGCGCAAGGCGGCGGTGATGGAGGCAGCGCTCGATGCGGGCGCGCAGATGGTCAACGATGTCTCCGGTCTCGCGCACGATCCGCGCAGTGCCGAGGTGATCGCGGCGCGCGGCTGCCCGGTGGTGCTGATGCACGCGCCCGGCGCGGCGGGCGACGATCTGCACGCCAGATCGAATGGGGGCGCGGATGGCGGGGATGTGGTCTTCGCGGTGTTCGACGCATTGCGCGTGCGCCGCGATGCCGCGCTGGAGGCGGGGATCGAACCGGCAAAGATTCTGCTCGATCCGGGCATCGGCTTCGGCAAATCGCTGGCCGACAACACCGCGCTTATCAACGCGCTGCCGCTATTCCATGCGCTCGGTCATCCCATCCTGCTCGGCGCAAGCCGCAAGCGGATGATCGGCGCGCTGTCGAACGAAGCGCCGGTCGAGAACCGGCTCGGCGGCAGCATCGCACTCGCGCTAGCGGGGATGAACGCCGGGGTGCAGGTGCTGCGCGTCCACGATGCGGCGGAAACTGTCCAGGCGCGCAACGTCTGGCGCGGGCTGCGCGATGCGGCGCTGACCGATTTCGCCGATCTGCCGGGCTGACCCGGTCTAGCCGGGAGACGCCGCCGAACCGGCGAGCAGCCCGCCATCGAGCGTGAGCTCGGTCCCGGTCATGTAGGCGCTCTTGCTGCTCGCAAGAAACACAGCCAACGCGGCGACTTCCTCGACCGTGCCGAACCTTTTGAGCGGCGTATCGGCGACCAGCGCCGCCATACGTGCCTCGCGATCGGGTCCGTCACCCAGCATCGGCTCCCAGATCGGGGTCAGGATCGCCGCCGGGTGGATCGAGTTGCAGCGGATCCGCCAGCCCTGCTGGGCCGCATAGAGCGCGACCGATTTGCTGTGGTTGCGGATCGCCGCCTTGGACGCCGCATAGGCGGCGGCACCGGGAATGCCGACGAGGCCGGAGCGCGACGAGATGTTGATGATCGAGCCCTCGCCGCGCGCCTTCATCGCGCGCAGGGCATAGCGGCAACCCAGGAAAGTCCCGTCGCAATTGACCGCCTGCACTGCGCGCCAGTCGGCCAGCGAGGTGTGTTCGGGATCGTGCGGCCCGGGCGAGAATTCGAAACCGGTCACTCCCGCATTGTTGACCATCGTGTCGATCTGCGGCGCATGCTCGGCCAGCGCCTCCCAATCCGCTTCCCGGCGGACATCGAGTTCGAGGAATTCGCAGCCGATTGTGTCGGCAGCGGCTTGCCCGGCGACCGCATCGATATCGGTGAGGATGACCCGCGCGCCCTCAGCGACGAAAGCGGCGCAGATCGCCCTGCCGATCCCGCTGGCGGCACCGGTGACGACGCAGAGTTTGTCGTTCAATTCTGGCATTGCCGCACCTCCGAGCCAAGATTAGCCAAGCGGCGCGGAACTGTCGATCCGGTCCCCCGGATCAGGCGGCAGGATCAGGCGGCGTTGTCGATCCCGAGATCGCCCAGCTTGCGATAGAGCGTCGAGCGGCCGATCCCAAGGCGGCGGGCGACTTCGGTCATCCGCCCGCGATAATGCCCGATCGCCAGCCGGATGACATCGGCCTCGATTTCCTCGAGCGCGCGCAGATTGCCGTCATTGGTGTAGAGCATGACCGCCAGCCCGCGCTGGCGGCTTTCGGCGCGATCATCCATCGCGCCGAGCAGTTCGGAGAGCTGGGGGAAGCTCTCCGCGGTCAGCGATTCGCCGTCGCAGAACACGGCGGCGCGGAACAGCACCGCCTGCAACTGGCGAACATTGCCCGGCCAGTCGTAGACTTCGAGCAGGTTGAGCCCGCTGTCGGCGATCGAATGGTGGCGCAGACCCGGCTGTTCGCCGATCAGGCTGAGAAAATAGCGGGTCAGCGCCGGGATGTCGCCCGCACGCTCGCGCAGTGGTGGCAGTTCGACGAGTGTCCCGTTGAGGCGCTTGTAGAGTTCAGCATCGAATTCTCCGGCCTCGACCAGCGCCGCCAGCGGCAGATCGCTTGCCGCCATGATCCGCAGGTCGATCTTGAAGCCGTGGCTGGCGCCAGTTGGGCGCACCACGCCGGTGGCCAGCACTTCTGCCAGCCGGGCCTGCAATGCAGGTTCGAGCCGGTCGATCTCGTCGAGCAAGAGCGTGCCGCCGTCGCATTGCTGCAGTGCGCCGACCTGCTGGTCGAAAGCTCCGGGAAAAGCGCCCTGTTCATGGCCGAACAGCAGCGATTCGATCGAGCCGGCAGAGGTGGCACCGATCGAGATCATCCGCATCGCCGCCTTGGCGCGCGGGCTCGAATTGTGCATCGCCCGCATGAGCATTTCCTTGCCCGTCCCGGTCTCGCCTTCGACGATGACATGGCAATGCCCGCGTGCCGCGGTGGCTGCCTTGGCGAGAGCGGTGCGGAACGGCGCTGCGCTGCCGACCATGGCGTCGAAATCCAGTGTCGCGGGCATCTTCTCGGCCAGCGGCTGCAATTCGGCCTTGGGCGCTTCGGCGCGGGTGGCGCTGCGCAGCGTGGCCAGCAACCGTTCGGGGGCGATCGGCTTGATCAGATAGTCGGTGGCCCCTGCCCGCATCGCCTCGACTGCGAGCAGCGGCGAGGCGCTGGCGGTGATCATCAGCACCGGAACCGTGGGGCGGCTCGACTTGAGTGCCCGGATCAGATCGCAGGCATCCTCTCCCGGCACCCACTGGTCGAGCAGGATCGCCCCCAAATCATTGCATGCGGGCGTTGCGAGCAGATCGAGCGCTTCTTCGGACGAACCGGCTACCAGCGTGCGCCAGCCCTCGCGCGCGGCGAGAGCGGTGACGAGACGGCATTGCGCCGGCTCATCGTCGATCAGCATCAGGAGACGCGTTTCGCTCTCCGCCATAACCGTTTCCGCCTCGTTCCATGCGCGCCGGAAATTCCCGACGGTGCAGGCGGCTTAGGGGAAATGGGTAAAAAGCGGATTAAGGGTGATGCGACGCGGGCGGGGCTTGAGCGGATGGGCCGGTCACGATAGAGCAGCGGACAACGCAAACATTCCAGCCGGGGTAATACATGGCTTCGCCGCACGACATGAAATCAGCCAACAACACTTATGATCGCTTCATAGGGAGCCTCAAATGGTCGGTTCCGTTGATTTGCTTCCTGGTGCTCGTCGTCGTCATTCTGATCGCGGGTTGATCGCGGCCTAGTGCGCATCGCGGTCCTGAAGGAACGCGCGGCTGGCGAATGCCGCGTCGCCGCAACACCCGAGACGGTGAAGAAATTCATCGCCCTGGGCGCAACCGTCGCCATCGAGGAAGGCGCCGGAGCCGGCGCTTCCATTCCAGACGAGGCTTATCGCGATGCCGGCGGCGAGGTCACAGCCGGGCCGCTGGCGGTCGCGGGTGCGCAGATCGTGCTCGGCGTCCAGGCACCCGATCCGCTCGCGCTGGCTGGCGCGCAGCCAGGCGCGTGGGTGGCGGCGACATTTGATCCGTTCGGCGCGCGCGAGCGAGTCGAAGCCTACGCCAATGGCGGGTTCGAGGCGCTGGCGATGGAATTCATGCCGCGCATCACCCGCGCGCAGAGCATGGATGTGCTCTCGAGCCAGTCCAACCTTGCCGGCTACAAGGCGGTGATCGCCAGCGCCGACGTCTATGGCCGGGCCTTCCCGATGATGATGACCGCGGCGGGCACGGTGCAGGCAGCAAGGGTCTTCGTAATGGGCGTGGGCGTGGCCGGCCTGCAGGCGATCGCCACCGCCAAGCGGCTGGGCGCGCAGGTCTCGGCGACCGATGTGCGCTCGGCCACGAAGGAACAGATCCAGTCGCTGGGCGCCAAGCCGATTTTCGTCGAGAATGTTGCCGGAATCGAGGGCGAGGGTTCGGGCGGCTATGCCACCGAGATGAGCGAAGAATACCAAGCGGCGCAGGCCGAGCTGGTGTCGAGCCATATCGCCAAGCAGGACATCGTCATCACCACCGCGCTCATCCCCGGCCGCGCCGCGCCGCGGCTGGTTTCGGACGCGCAGATCGCTAGCATGAAGCCCGGCAGCGTGATCTTCGACCTCGCGGTCGCGCAGGGCGGCAATGTCGAAGGCTCGGTGGCGGATGAGGTGGTGGTGAAGCACGGCGTCAAGCTGATCGGCTTTGCCAACACCGCCACGCATCTTGCCGCCGACGCCAGCGCGCTGTTCGCACGCAACCTCTACAATTTTCTCTCCGCTTTCTGGGATACCGAGCAGGGTCGGCCCGTGCTCGACGAGGAGATCGGCGACGCGGTCCGGCTGACGCAGGGTGGCAAACTGGTGAACGCGAGGTTGTTGGAATGATGCCAGGCGAGGGTCCTCCGCATCCCTGTTCCGCAGAGGAAAACTAATGGACTTCATTTCAATCCTGTCGATCTTCGTGCTGGCCTGCTTCGTCGGCTATTACGTCGTCTGGTCGGTTACGCCCGCGCTGCACACGCCGCTGATGGCGGTGACCAATGCGATTTCCTCGGTGATCATCGTCGGCGCGCTGATCGCCGCGGCCGAGGCGGGTAGCCCGGCGGCGAAATGGCTCGGACTGGCGGGCGTGGTGCTGGCGAGCGTCAACATCTTCGGCGGCTTTGCGGTCACCGAACGGATGCTGGCGATGTACAAGAAAAAGGAGAAGAAGTGATGGGCTCCTTCCTCCCCACTCGGACGGGTTTGGGTTTTGCCGCCCTTGCGCTTCTCGCTGCGGCCCCCGCGCACGCCGCCACTGGCGAGCCGGTGAACCCATGGGTCGGGCTCGCCTATCTCGTGGCGGGGGTCTTCTTCATCCTCGCACTGCGCGGGCTCTCCAACCCTGCCACCAGTCGCACCGGTAACCGCTTTGGCATGGCGGGCATGCTGATTGCGGTGGTAACGACCCTGGTGACGCATGAGGTCGCCAATATCGTCGAGATCGCCATTGCGATTGCCATCGGCGGGGCGATCGGTTTTTTCATCGCGCGCCGGATCGCCATGACCGCGATGCCCGAACTGGTCGCAGCGTTTCACAGCCTCGTCGGTCTGGCGGCTGTACTTGTCGCGGCGGCGGCTTTCCTGAACCCGGATGCATTCGGCATTCTCGAGGCGAGCGGTAACATCTCCGCGGTCAGCCGCGTCGAGATGATGCTGGGCGCCGCCATCGGTGCAATCACCTTCTCGGGTTCGGTGATCGCCTTCGCCAAGCTTTCGGGCCGGATGAGCGGATCGCCGATCCTGCTGCCCGGACGTCATGTCATCAATCTCGGGACGCTGGCGGCGATCGTCGCCGGGACCGCGGCCTATGCGATGGCGCCAAGCGCGGGGCCGGGCGAGGGCTGGCTGTTCTGGGCGGTGATCGCCGCCGCCTTCGTGATCGGCTTCCTGCTGATCGTCCCCATCGGCGGGGCGGACATGCCGGTCGTGGTTTCGATGCTCAACAGCTATTCGGGTTGGGCGGCGGCGGCGATGGGGTTCACGCTGGGCAACACCGCGATGATCGTCACCGGCGCGCTGGTCGGCTCGTCGGGCGCGATCCTCAGCTACATCATGTGTCGCGCGATGAACCGCAGTTTCCTCTCGGTGATCGCGGGCGGCTTTGGCGCCAGCGATGCGGCAGCGGGCGGTGGCGAACCGCGCGAGCAGCGGCCCTACAAGCAGGGCAGCGCCGCGGATGCCGCCTTCATGCTCGAGCAGGCGGAGAAGGTCATCATCATTCCCGGCTACGGCATGGCGGTGGCGCAGGCGCAGCACGCGCTGCGCGAGATGGGCGAGATGCTCAAGGAGAAGGGCGTCGAGGTCAAATACGCCATCCACCCGGTCGCGGGGCGGATGCCCGGCCACATGAACGTGCTGCTGGCCGAGGCGAACGTCCCCTATGACGAGGTGTTCGAGCTCGAGGATATCAATTCCGAATTCGCGCAGGCCGATGTCGCTTTCATCATCGGGGCCAACGATGTGGTGAACCCCGCCGCCAAGACCGACAAGGGATCGCCGATTTACGGGATGCCGGTGTTCGATGTCGAGAAGGCGAAGCAGGTGTTCTTCATCAAGCGCAGCATGGGCGGGGTGGGCTATGCCGGGGTCGACAATGAAGTCTTCTACATGGACCAGACCATGATGCTGTTGTCCGATGCCAAGAAGATGGTCGAGGAAATCGTCAAGGCGATGGACTGATTGCGATGCGCCGTACGCTTCTCATTATCGTCGTAATCGCGCTCGTAGGCTTGGCCCTTTGGGGCTATTTCGGCGGCGTCGAGGAAGTGACCGAGCGCCGCGTGGAGACTGCGCTGGTCGAGGCGGGAGTGCCTCAGGAGCAGGCGGGCTGCATGGCCGCTCGCATGACTGAGCGGCTGACGCTCAACCAGCTGCGCAAGCTCGAACGGTTGGGCGCGCAGCAAGGCGAGACCCCCGTGCCGCTCTCGCCAGGCGAAATCCTGACCCGGGTGCGCCGGGTCGACGATCCGCAAGCCGTCGAGGTCACCGCGACCGCCGCGGCGATCTGCGCGTTGGGTTTCGGCGGTCGCGCGGAATAGGCCGCGCTTGCATTCCGGCTCCCTTGCGGCACTATGCCGGAAAAAATAGGGGAGATACTGCCATGATCAGACTGATGATCCGTCCGACGATCGCCGCGATTGCACTGGCCTCAACCGCGCCGGTGCTGGCCGCCACGCACACCGTCGCGCCGGGTGAGGATGCTCAGGAACGCCTGCAGGAAGCGCTGATCCTCGCCGAACCGGGCGACGAGATCGTGCTCGAGGCGGGGCGCTTCGCGATGGCAGACGGGCTCAGCCTCGATGTCGACAATGTGACCATCCGCGGCGCCGGGATGCATGCCAGCGTGCTCGATTTCAGCCAGCAGCAGGGCTCGGGCGAGGGACTGCTGGTCACCTCGGACGGGGTGACCTTGCGCGATTTCGCGGTCGAGAACCCCAAGGGCGACGGGATCAAGTCCAAGGGCGCCGACGACATCGTCTATCACGCGGTGCGCGTGACCTGGACCGGCGGGCCCAAGGCGACCAACGGCGCCTATGGGCTCTACCCGGTCGAGAGCACAAATATATTGATCGATGGCAGCGAGGTGTCGGGCGCGTCTGATGCGGGCATCTATGTCGGCCAGTCGAGCAGGATCACGGTGCGCAATTCGGTCGCCACCGACAATGTCGCCGGGATCGAGATCGAAAACAGCCGCGACGCGATCGTCGAGCGGAATTTCGTCAGCCGCAACACCGGGGGCATTCTGGTGTTCGACCTGCCGAACCTGCCGGTGATGGGCGGAGGCAATGTGCTGGTGCGCAACAACCTCGTAGCGGGCAACACCACCGCCAATTTCGCGCCCGAGGGCAATATCGTTGCCAGCGTGCGGCGCGGGACCGGCATCATGGTGATGGCGAACGAAAACGTCTGGATCGCGCAGAACCTGCTCTACGACAACCCGACCGCGCCGATCATGGTGATCGCCTATCCGCTCGAATTCAGCGATCCGCAGTACAATCCCTATCCGCGCGCGGTTACGGTGGCTTGGAACCAGGTCGACGAGGGCGGAAAGGATCCGCAGATCGACGGTGCCGAGCAATTGCTCGTGGCCTTCGGCGGCGCGCTTCCGCCGGTGATGTGGGACGGGCTGGTCGGAGCAGCCGGTGCTCCGCCTCTGGCGGTCCATCCCGAGATCGCCGGCTGGACGCTCAATCTTACCGAACAGGGCCAGGGCATGGCGGGTGCGCGGCCCGCTCCGCTGGCAGTCGGCGCTCCGGGCGGAGCGATTTCGACCGAGGGCTGGGGTGCGGGCGCGGAGCTGGCGGCGCGGATCAAGTGAAACCGGGCGGGATCCTCCTCGCCGCCGCCGTATTGGCGCTCGGTGGTGGCATCGCGGTGCACCCCAAGCGAGGGGCAGCGGAACCGGTGAGGACGGTGAGCGACGCCGCAATCATGGACGGATTGCCGCGCACGCTCGCCGAATACGGGTTTTTCGCCGATGCGCCGGGGCAGCTGCCCGCCGCCGGGGTTACACCCTACCGCCTCAACACACCGCTCTATTCGGACGGGGCGGAAAAGCTGCGCTTCGTCTATTTGCCGCAAGGCCAGCGGCTGACCGCCGACGGCGAGGGGCTGCTGCGGTTTCCGGTTGGATCAGCGCTCATAAAGACCTTTGCTTTCGGCGAGGGCGCGGAGCGACGGCTGATCGAAACCCGCGTGCTTTTGCACCGGGCAGGGGGATGGGAGGCGCAGCCCTATCGCTGGAACGATGACCAGACCGAAGCAGAACTGGCGCTGGTGGGTGGGCGTACGCAGGTGGTGACTCCCGAGGGACAGACGATCAGCTACCGCATCCCCAACAAGAACCAGTGCAAGGAATGCCACGGGCTCGATGGCGCGGTGGTGCCAATCGGGCCCAAGACGCGCAATATGGATGCGCGCTGGCTCGATGCAGTGGTGGGCGAGGTGCCCGCGGGCGCCGATACGCTGCCACGCTGGGAAGACCGCGCGCGGGCCCCGGACGAAGCCGCAGCGCGCGCCTATCTCGACGTCAATTGCGCGCATTGCCACCGCCCCGGGGCGACCGCCTCGAACAGTGGGCTGGATTTGCGCTGGGAGCAGCGCGATCCGCAGGCCTTCGGGGTGCTCAAGCGCCCGGTGGCTGCCGGTCGCGGCTCGGGTGGGCATGAATTCGGGATCGTTCCGGGTGACCCGCAGGCCTCGATCATGGTCCATCGCATGGCAAGCACCGAACCCGGTGTCGCCATGCCCGAGCTGGGCAAGGCGACCGTGGACCGCGACGGGCTGGGCGTGGTTGCACGCTGGATCGAGGGGATGGCGAAATGAAATGGTTCTGGCGCGGGCTCGCGCTGCTGATCGTGGCGATCGCGGTAGCGTTTTTCGTGCTGCGCGTCCCTGACACCGACCCCGAGGCAATGCGCGCGAAATACGGCGGACCGCCGTCGCAATTCGCCGAGCTGGCCGATGGCTCTACCGTGCATTTGCGCGATGAAGGCCCGCGCGATGCGCCGGTCATCGTGCTGCTGCACGGTTCCAACGCCGATCTGCATACCTGGCAAGCCTGGGTGGAGAACCTTCGCGCAGATTACCGCGTCATCCGCTACGACCAGCGCGGCCACGGCCTCACCGGCCCGGCGGCGGACGGCAATTACCGGCGCGAGGCCTTTATTGCCGATGTCGATCTGGTCGCCGATGCGCTCGGTCTCGAGCGTTTCGTGCTTGGGGGCAATTCGATGGGCGGGGCGATCGCGATGGGATACGCGATGGCCCATTCCGAGCGTCTCGAAGGGCTGGTGCTGGTCGATGCCAGCGGCGTCCCGATGGACCACCGCAGCGAAGATGCCTCGGCAGGCGCCAGTGACGATGATGCCGGCGGCAATATCCTTTTCACGCTCGCCCGGCTGCCGGGGATCAATGCGCTGGTCGCCTCGATCACACCGCGCTCGCTGATCGAGCGGAGCCTGTCGCAGAGCGTCTCGAACCAGGCTGTCGTCACCCCGGAAGCGGTCGACCGCTATTGGGAGCTGCTCCGCTACCCCGGCAATCGCACCGCCACGCTGGATCGCTTCGCCATCCCGCGCGAGGAATACGCGCGCGAGAATGTGGCTCGGGTTACCGTGCCGACGCTGGTGATGTGGGGCGAAGAGGATGCGCTGATCCCCTTTTCAGCGGCGGGCTGGTACAGGGACGCGCTGCCCAATGCGCAGCTGGTCCACTACCCCGGCATCGGCCATCTGCCGATGGAAGAGGCGCCCGAGCGCAGCGTGGCGGATCTGCGCGGGTGGCTGGCGGACCGTTCGCTTGCTGTCACCGCGCAGAGCGCTGTGGACAGCGGCGCGCCAGCCCTTGCCGGAACTCGCTGAAACCATAGCCGTTCACACGTCGTAACATGGGGGTGGGATATTCGTGCCCCCGGTAAAGTCGAATACGATCAGGAAGGGCGGGCAGTTTTGCGGAAACTTGGACTGATAGGAGGCATGAGCTGGGTTTCGACCCGCGCCTATTACGATCGGATCAATCGCCATATCCACACGGCGCGCAGTCCAGTCGACAGCGCGCCGCTGTTGATCGAAAGCCTCGAATACGCGCCGCTCTATGCCCTGCGCGAAGAAGCGGACTGGGATCGCGCGGCCAAGACGCTGATCGACAGCGCCCGGCGGCTCGAACAGGCCGGCGCGGGCGCGCTGGTTATCGCTGCCAACTCGATGCACCGCGTCTATGATCGAATTGCCGAGGCGATCGACATCGAGATCATCCACATCGCCGATACGGTGGGTAAAGCGCTGGCCGATGCCAAGATCGAGGATGCGGTGCTGATCGGCACCCGCCCGGTGATGACCGAAAGCTTCTTTCGCCAGCGGATCGTCAAACACGGGGTGAACCTGATCGCCCCCGAGGAAGACGACGTCGAGATGGTCGATTCGATCATCTACAAGGAGCTGATGCTGGGCAAGGTCACCCGCGATGCCGAGCGCGCCTTGAAGACCATCATCACCCGCAAGGAACAGCGCGGCGCGGATGCCATCGTGCTTGCCTGCACCGAGCTAGGGCTGGTGGTGGATACCGATGCCAATGTCCTGCCCGTCTTCGACACCACCGACACCCATTGCCGCGCCGCGGCGGATTGGATCATGGCAGCGTGAGCACTGCGGGATGGGCCCCCGGCCGTGTTGTGCACAGCGCTGCAGCCCGGTTGCCACTCTGTTCCCGTTGAGCGCGGGGCACGCCTGCCATAGTCGCCGCAGGCGATGACGCTTGCCCCCTACGCCGCCGATCCCGCGCACAGCCGCGGCCGCGAATTCTCGCAGGAGAGCGGCACGCGCGGGCCGCGCAGCGCTTTCCAGCGCGATCGCGACCGGATCATCCACTCGATGGCCTTCCGCCGACTGCGCTCCAAGACGCAGGTCTTCATTTCGCCCGACAGCGATTACTATCGCACGCGGCTGACCCACAGCCTCGAGGTGGCGCAGATCGGCCGGGTGATCGCGCGGCTGCTCGGGCTGGAAGAAGACCTGACCGAGGGGCTGTGCCTCGCGCACGATATCGGCCACCCGCCCTTTGGCCATGCCGGTGAAAAGGCGCTGTCCGAGGCGATGGTCGAAGCCGGGGGCTATGACCACAACGCCCATGGCATCCGCGTGCTGGCTCGGCTCGAAAGCCCCTATTGTACCCACGATGGCCTCAACCTCAGCTGGGAAACGCTCGAGGGAATGGCCAAGCACAATGGCCCGGTCGCCGGCCCCAACTGGGCGCTGGCCGAGGTCGATACCGCTTTCCCGCTGGCGCTTGGCGAATGGCCTTCGCTCGAGGCACAGGTTGCCAATGTCGCGGACGATATCGCCTACGATAATCACGATATCGACGACGGCTTGCGAAGTGGCTTTCTCGAACTCGACGATCTGCTGACGCTCGATTTCGTCGCCGATCGCTGGCGCGGGGTGGAGCGGCGCTTTCCCCATGCCGAACACGATCGCAAGCTGCGCGAACTGGTGCGCGAGCAGATCGGCGCGATGGTCAACGACGTTGTCGCCGAAACCGCGGGGCGGGTGAAGGGCGTGGACAGCATCGCCGAGGTGCGTGGCGCAGACGGGTCGCTCGCGGGTTTCTCTGCCGAGATGGCGCAGCACGAGCGGCGGTTGAAAGCCTTCATGTACGACAAGCTCTATTACCATCCCGAACAGCAGGTCACTGCCGAGCGCGCACGCGAGGTGATCGCCAGCCTGTTCGCCGCCTATCGTGCCGACCCCGCTGCGCTCCCGCAGGATCGCCGCGAAACGCTGCCCGCGGCGGAACCGCAGCGCGCGCGGCATATCGCCGATTTCATCGCCGGGATGACCGACCGCTTCGCTATCGACGAATACACCAGGCTCCACGGCAAGGCGCCCGAGGGGCTGACCAATGTCTGATGCGATTCGCGTCGCGCTGGTCGGGGCGACCGGGCTGATCGGGCGCGAGGTCATCCGTGCCTGCGTCGGGCGCGAGGATATCCGCCTTGCGGCGGTCGCGCGGCGCGAAATGCCGCTGCCCAAAGGCGCGCGGATGGAACTGTTCGCCGCCGATCCTGAAAACTGGAGCGAGGTCTTCGAGGCATTGCGCCCGAGCGTGCTGATCTGCGCGCTGGGGACGACCTGGAAGCAGGCGGGCGAGGACGAGGCGGCGTTTCGCGCCGTGGACGAGCATCTGGTGCTCGCCACCGCGCGCGGCGCGCATGCGCAGGGGGTGTCGCGGATGGTGGTGGTGAGCTCGGTTGGCGCCGATCCGTACGCCAAGAACTTCTATCTCAGGGTCAAGGGCGAGGTCGAGCGCGAGCTGGGCAAGATCGGCTTTCAAAGGCTCGACATCTTGCGTCCTGGCCTGCTGCGTGGGCAGCGAGACGGCGACCGTCGCCCCGCCGAACGGCTCGGCATTGCGCTCAGCCCGCTGATGAATGCGTTGCTGCACGGGAAATACCGCCGCTACCGCGCGATCGATGCCGGCGAGGTGGCGCGCGCCGCGCTGGCTCTGGCGCGCAAGCCGACCCGCGCGCGTCTGATCCACGAACACGATGCGCTGCGCCGCGAAGCGCGCGGCCTGCCGATGCCCGAAGCGGGAGAGGACTGACATGGCCTGGGATGCGATATTCGGCGCCGCAAATATGCTCGCCCTGGTCATGTGGGCGGGGCTGATCCTGCTGCCGCGCTGGCCCGCGCTGCTCGCGGCGGTGCTCTATCTCGGTATCGGACTGCTGTGCTTGGCTTATGCGGCGCTGTTGGTTGGTATCGTTTCGGGGGGAATCGAACCGGTCGGCGGGCAATCGCCGTCGCTGGATTTCACCAGCATCGAAGGCGTCCGCGCAATCTTCGCCAGCGATGGCGGGCTGACGGTGGGCTGGATCCACTACCTCGCCTTCGACCTCTTCGTCGGACTGTGGATCGCGCGCGACGGCGATGCCAAGCAGTTCTCGCGGCTGGTCCAGGCGCCGATCCTGCTGGCGACCTTCCTCGCCGGGCCGCTCGGCCTGCTGCTGTGGCTCGCGATCCGCGAAAAAAGGGCCAAGGCGCAGGGGCGCTGGCGTTGACGGAGCGCTGAGGAGCTGGCGCTGACGGGGCTGGACTTGCCGCCGGCAGCAGGCATGATAACCCGCGAGCCGTCCGGACCGAGACGGCACCGGGAGAATACCATGGGCGATCCGTCCACGATGCTGAGCTTCGACGAATACATCCGCCACTGGGCCGCCACCAAACCCGGGGCGGTGGCGCTGGAGGAGGGCGATAAGCGGGCGACATTCGCCGAACTCGAGCGTCGCACCGCACAGGTCGTAGCGCTGTTCCGCCAGCTTGGGGTGGCGCCGGGCGACCGGATCGCCTGGCTCGGCAAGAATGCGAAGCTCTATTTCGAACTGTTCTACGCCGCCGGGCGCTATGGTGCGGTTATGGTCCCGATCGGCTGGCGGCTCGCCGCGCCCGAAATTGCTTTCATTCTCAAAGACACCGGGGCGAAGGTCCTGTTCATCGGTCCCGACTGCGACGAGGCGGCGGCCGCGGCCTGTGCCGGGCTCGACAATCCACCGCAAAGCGTCGCATTCAAAGAAGCCTGCATTGCGATCGACACCGCCAAGCCGGTCCAATTCTCCCCCGCCGCGCCCGACGATCCCGTGCTCCAGCTCTACACCAGCGGCACCACCGGCAACCCCAAGGGCGCAGTGCTGTCGAACCGCAACCTGTTCGCGCTGCGCCAGCCGGGTGAACGCGCCGGGCTGGCCTGGGCGGTGTGGGACGAGGACGAGGCGATCCTGATCGCAATGCCCTGCGCGCATATCGGCGGAACCGGGCTCGGGGTCATGGCGATGGGCGCCGGCGCGCGAGCGATCGTCCAGAGCGAGTTCACTCCCGAGGGCGTGCTCGAGGCCTTCGAACAAGGCGCGACGCGGATGTTCATCGTCCCCGCCGCGCTGCAGATGGTGGTCCAGCACCCGCGCGCGCAGACCACCGATTTCTCCGCGGTCAAATACGTATTCTATGGTGCCGCGCCGATCCCGCTCGACCTGCTGCGCGAGGCGGTGCGGACGATCCCCAACGCCGGTTTCGTCCAGTGCTACGGCATGACCGAGACGACCGGCACCATCGCGGCGCTGCCGCCCGGCGATCACGATCTGGCGGGCAACGAGCGAATGCGCTCGGCGGGGCACGCGGTGCCCGGCACCGAGCTCAAGATCGTCGGTGAGGACGGGGCCGAGCTGCCCTGCGGTCAGGTGGGCGAACTTGCGGTCAAATCGCCTTCCAACATGATCGGCTACTGGAACCTGCCGCAGGCGACCAGGGAGGCGCTTCAGGACGGCTGGATGCACACCGGAGACGCCGCCTATATGGACGAGGACGGCTATGTCTTCATCCAGGACCGGATCAAGGACATGATCATTACAGGCGGCGAGAACGTCTATCCCGCGCAGGTCGAGAGCGCGATCTACGGCCATCCCGCGGTCGCGGAAGTTGCAGTGATCGGCGTGCCCGACGAGCACTGGGGCGAGGCGGTCAAGGCCTGCATCGTGGCGAAACCGGGCGAGGAGGTCGACCCCGAGGCGATCATCGCCTGGACGCGCGAGCGGCTGGCGGGGTTCAAGGTGCCCAAGTCGATCGATGTCATCCCCGCGCTGCCGCGCAACCAGTCGGGCAAGATCCTGCGCCGCGAATTGCGCGCGCCCTATTGGGAAGGGCGCGAGCGGCAGGTCAATTGAGCGAGCCCGTGAAACGCCACGCCCCCGCCACCCAGCGCAACGCCGGCCCGATCGCCGAAGTTATGGCGCGAGAACTGCCCGCCACCGGGCTGGTGCTCGAAGTGGCGAGCGGGACGGGCGAGCACGCGGTGTTTATGGCGCGGCGCTTTCCCGATCTGGTATGGCAGCCGAGCGATCTCGAGATCGAGGCGCTGGCCTCGATCGACGCCTATGCTGCGGAGGCGGGGCTGGCAAACCTGCTCCCGGCGGTGGTGTTCGATGCCGCACGAAGCGATCCGCCGATCGCGAGGGCCGACGGTGTGGTGTGCATAAACATGGTCCATATCAGCCCGTGGGAGGCGAGTATGGGCCTGTTCCGCGCTGCCTCGGCGCTGCTGGAGCATGGTGCGCCGCTGGTCCTGTACGGGCCTTACCTGGAGGACGATATCGAAACCGCGCCATCGAATGTGGAGTTCGACCGTTCGCTCAAGGAGCGCGATCCGCGGTGGGGCCTGCGCAATTTGGCGGCGATGGATCGTCTCGCTGCCGAGCACGGGTTCGAGCGAACCAGGCGCGTGGCGATGCCGGCGAACAATCTGGTGCTGGTCTATCGCCCGAGCGGGACCGAGCGCTAGCCTCGCCTCATCCGCCCAATCCCGAAGGGCATGGGCTCGTCTTTTTTGCGTGGCACCCTCGGCGACCGCTGGCTAAGCCCCGTGTCGATGAACAATTCCCCAGCCCCCTCGACTTACATCCTGACCCTGTCCTGCGAGGACCGGGTCGGGATCGTTGCCGCCGTAACGGGGCACTTGGCTCAGCTTGGCGGCTTCATCCTCGACAGCCAGCAATACGCCGATCTCGAGGCGGAGCGTTTCTTTCTGCGGGTCGAGTTCAAGGATACCCGCGAGGCGGATACTGAAAGGCTTGGAGATCTTCGCGCGGGGTTCGTCGCCATCGCCCGGCAATTCGATCTCAGTTGGGAGCTGCTGGCGTCGTCCCACAGGCCGAAGCTCTTGATTGCTGTTTCGAAGGGGAGCCACTGCCTCAACGACCTGCTGCATCGCTGGCAAACCGACAATCTGCCCGTCGACGTCGTCGGAGTCGTGTCGAACCACCCCGATCTGCGCCGTCTGGCGGAGTGGCACGGCGTTGCCTATCACCACCTGCCCGTCAGCGCGGAGAACCGCGAGGAGCAGGAGCAAAAATTGATGGCACTATTCAACGAAAGCGGTGCCGAGCTTCTCGTTCTTGCGCGCTATATGCAGGTATTGTCGCCTGCATTGATCGAAAAAATGGCGGGGCGGTGCATCAACATCCATCACAGCTTCCTGCCCAGCTTCAAGGGCGCACGGCCATACCATCGCGCGCACCAGCGCGGTGTGAAGCTGATCGGCGCGACCGCCCATTTCGTCACCAGCGAATTGGACGAAGGCCCGATCATCGAACAGGATGTCGAACGAGTGGACCATCGCTGCACCGAGCAGGATCTCATCAGATTGGGGAGGGATATCGAAGCGCGGGTGTTGGCGCGTGCGGTTCGCTGGGCCGCCGAACGGAGAGTATTCCTGAACGGTGCTCGTACGCTCGTCTTCCGGTGAATGCTCGACGAGACCGGGGGAGGACCAAAATGAAACGCCCGCCAGCACTGGGCTGACGGGCGGTTTTTAACTCAGCAATGGGACGGGGTCAGATTGCCCGGTCGCCAGCCTCGCCGACCGATTCGATGTCCTGGCCGACACCCTTCACCGTGTTGCAGGCGGTCGCGGAAAGCGACATGGCGGTAAGGCCGAGGGCGATGAGAATCTTGCGAACCATGAATCAGTCCTTCCGGAAGGGTTGACGAATATGCGTCTTCAAAGCCGCAACGGCTGAACCAGGGTCGGGTTCCCGCGATGCGATCGTCGTTGCTTTGCATCGGTCGCTGTGAACCCCATATGCACCGCGATGAAACTTCCCGACGTTCTGATGTTCGCCAGCGATGCCGAACTGCTCGCCAGCGCTGGCGTCGTCCTGCTCGTGCTGGCGGCCATCGCATCGCTGATGGAGCGGCGGCGAATGCGACGGGTCGCGCTCCACCATGTCGGATGGGTACCGTGGACCGGGATATTCCTGACGCTGGCAATTATCGGAGGCGGGCTGCTTTCGGTCGCGGTTCCGGCGATCCTGACCGCCTAGGCAATTCTCAGAGGCAGGCTTCGAGATAGGCCTGGTCGAAACCGAACTGGCGCGCCTTCTCGAGCGTGTAGGGGCGCAGGCCCGAGGAGCGGAATTCGCCCATGATCTTGCCGTCTTCGCCTTCCTCGAGATATTCGAATTTGAACAGTTCCTGCGTCACGATCACGTCGCCTTCCATCCCGATCACCTCGGTGACGTTGGTGGTGCGGCGCGAACCGTCGCGCAGGCGTTTGACCTGAACGATCAGATCCACCGATTCGGCGATCTGGCGGCTGATGGCTTCCTTGGGGATCTTGATGTCGCCCATCAGGATCATGTTCTCCATCCGGCCCAACGCCTCGCGCGGGCTGTTGGCGTGGAGGGTGCACATCGAGCCATCGTGGCCGGTGTTCATTGCGGCGAGCAGGTCGAAACATTCCGCGCCGCGGATTTCGCCAAGGATAATCCGATCGGGGCGCATACGCAGCGCGTTCTTGACCAGATCGCCGATGGTGATCGCGCCTTGGCCCTCGAGATTGGGCGGGCGGGTTTCGAGCGGCAGCCAGTGCGGCTGCTGCAGGCGGAGTTCGGCGGCATCCTCGATCGTCAGCACGCGCTCGCCCGGGTCGATCATCTTCGACATGGCGTTGAGCATCGTCGTCTTGCCCGAGCCGGTACC
Organism: Erythrobacter sp. QSSC1-22B; assembly: GCF_001678665.1. GTDB lineage: Bacteria > Pseudomonadota > Alphaproteobacteria > Sphingomonadales > Sphingomonadaceae > Qipengyuania. The sequence goes on along the minus strand of NZ_LZRP01000001.1, from coordinate 324,542 downwards.
GCCCGAGATGACGATATTCATTCGGCAGGCCCCGGCAATCTTGAGCGCGGTGCACATTTTCTCGCTCATCGAGCCGAAGCCTTTGAGCATGTCGAGCGTGATCGGTTTTTCGGAGAATTTACGGATCGAGAGCGCGGTGCCGCGCAGCGAAAGCGGCGGAACGATGACGTTGACGCGGCTGCCATCCTTGAGACGGGCATCGGCGAGCGGGGTGGTCTGGTCGACCCGGCGGCCGACCTGATTGACGATGCGCTGCGCGATCTGGAACAGGTGCTGTTCGTCGCGGAAGCGGATCGGCGCCATCACCAGCTTGCCGTTCTTTTCGATATAGGTCTGGTCGGGACCGTTGACCATAATGTCCGAGATATCGGGGTCGTTGAGCAGTTCCTCAAGCGGGCCGAACCCGAGCAGCTCGTCGACCAGCACCTTCTCGAGCGCGAATTGCTCGCGGCGGTTGAGCGTGACTTTGAGCTCGGCCAGCACTTCGAGGATGATCGGGCGGAATTCCTCGGACAGTTCGTCCTTGGTCAGCGTGGCTGCGGCTTCGGGATCGACACGTTCGAGCAGGCGCGGGAGCACCTGTTCCTTAATCTTGTGGACGCTGGCTTCGAAGCCGCCGATATCCGCTTCATTGGCGTGGACAGCATTCGCGCGATCGGACAAGCGCGCCATTGCGGCGTTCGACTGGGCGTTGCCACCACCACCGGGCGAGGGCACATCCTCGTCGGGCAACGGAGGGAACTGGTCGCCCGCATCTTCGGCTTCGGGCTGGTTTTGCGAGGGCGTCGGAGAGCCGCCACGCATGGGCTTGGCCACGCCGAACTGCGGACGTGCACCGGGGTTCATTCCCCCGGGGCCGTTTTTCCGTCCGAATGCGCTCATTAACTTGAACCCCCGCGGTAAGTCGTCATAGGTCGAGCCCGTCCCTGCGCTGGCGTGGAGAACGGGTCCTTGAGAAGCGTGGTGAATAAGTCGGAAAGCTTGATTTTTCCCTAATTTCACGGCCATGCGACAATCTGGACCGGCGGGCTGCGGCCTTTTGCTTGCAGGGCGTTCTGCAAGGCGCTCGGGCCCGTTGCCATTCCTCCCAATCCACAGGACCATCCGATCCCATGCAGCAGGACGAACGCAGCGGACTGTTACTCGCGCTGAGCGGCTTCGCGCTGCTGTCGGTGGGCGATGCGATCATCAAGACGATGGCGGGTGAATGGTCGCCGCTGGCGGTGGCCGCGCTGCGCTTCGCGATTGGCGCGACGGCGCTGTCGGCGCTGCTGCTGCTGACCGAGGGGCCTGCCGCCTTCCGCCCCACGAAGCCCTGGCTGCAAGTGGCGCGCGGAGCGTGTCTGGCGGGCGCGACGCTGTGCTTCTTCTCGGCGATCTTCGTGATGCCGCTGGCCGATGCGATGGCGATCGCCTTCGTCTCGCCGATTTTCGTCTCGCTGTTCAGCGGGCCGCTGCTGGGGGAAAAGGTTCGCCCGGTGGTGTGGCTGGTCTCGCTGGTGGCGCTGGGCGGGGTGGCGCTGATCCTGCGCCCCAACCTCGCCGAGCTTGGAATCGTGGCGCTCCTGCCGCTGGCTTCGGCTTTCTTCTTCGCGCTGATGGTGGTGGCCAATCGCTCCAGCGCCGGTCAGGGCAGCGCGCTGTCCATGCAGGCCTTTATCGCGCTGTGGGCGACACCCTTCCTCGTCGTCGCCGCGCTGATCGGCGATCGCAGCTCGATGGCATCGCTCGAGATCGGCATGCCCGACTGGACGGTGGTGGCACGCTGTGCCCTGGTCGCGGTCACCGCCAGCGCGGCGCACTGGATCGCCTATCTGGGTACGATGCGAGCCGGGGCCTCGACCATCGCGCCGACCACCTATGTCCAGATCATCGTCGCCACCACGCTGGGCTATCTCATCTTCGGCGATGTGCCCGATGCGCCTACTCTGGCAGGCGCGGCGATCGTGGTCGGGGCGGGGCTGTTCCTGTGGTGGAGCACCCCCAGGCGGGCGAAGTAATTGCTTAGGGCACAATAGGCGTTAGAGCGGCGGCTGATCGAACTCGGTATCAAAGGCGGACCAATTTATGTGTGGTATTATCGGCATCGTGGGCAGCGGATCGGTCGCGGGCCGGCTGGTCGATGGCTTGAAGCGGATGGAATACCGCGGCTACGACAGCGCCGGGATCTGCACGATCCACGAGGGCGATCTGGTCCGTCGCCGTGCGCAGGGCAAGCTCGCCAATCTGGTTGCCGAGCTCGCAGACCGGCCCGCGCCGGGCGATATCGGCATAGCGCACACCCGCTGGGCCACCCACGGCGCGCCGACCGAGGACAACGCGCACCCGCACGCGACCGAGCATGTCGCGCTGGTCCACAACGGCATCATCGAGAACTTCAGGGAATTGCGCGAGGAGTTGCGCGCCGCCGGGCGCCACTTCACCAGCGAGACCGATTCCGAAGTGGTCGCGCATCTGGTCTCGCGCGAGGTCGAGGGCGGAGCGAGCCCGCAGGAGGCGGTCAAGACCGTACTGCCGCGGCTGCGCGGCGCCTTCGCGCTGGCGATCGCCTTCCGCAGCCATCCCGACATGCTGATCGGTGCGCGGCGCGGTTCGCCGCTGGTGCTCGGGTACAGTGAGGATGAGATGTTCCTGGGCTCCGATGCGCTTGCGCTGGCGCCGCTGACCCAGCAGATCGCCTATCTGGAAGAAGGCGACTGGGCGGTGGTGCGCCGCGAGAGCGTCGAAATCTTCGATGCCGAGAACGAGCCGGTCGAGCGTGAGATCACCACTTCGGGCGCTTCGGCCGCTGCGGTCGAAAAGGGCAATTACCGCCATTTCATGCAGAAGGAGATTTTCGAGCAGCCGACCGTGGTCGCGCAGACGCTCGGCTCCTACCTGCGCCAGGCGGACAATTCGATCGCGCTGCCGCAGTTCGATTTCGACATCTCGAGCATCCGCCGGGTTACCATCGTCGCCTGCGGCACTTCCTATTACGCCGGCATGGTGGCGAAATACTGGTTCGAACAGTTTGCCCGCGTGCCGGTCGATATCGATGTCGCGAGCGAGTTCCGCTATCGCGACCCGGTGCTCGAAGAGGGCGGGCTGGCGCTGTTCATCAGCCAGAGCGGCGAGACCGCCGACACGCTCGCCGCGCTGCGCCATTGCAAGGCGAATGGCCAGACCATAGCGGTGGTGGTCAATGTCCCCACCAGCAGCATGGCGCGAGAGGCCGATTTGTTGCTGCCGACCCACGCCGGCCCCGAGATCGGGGTCGCCTCGACCAAGGCCTTCACCTGCCAGCTCGCGGTGCTCGCCGCGCTCGCCGCGCATATGGCGGTGAAGAAGGGTCTGATGGACCGCGAGGAGGAGGCCGATGTGGTCGCCCACCTGCTCGAGGCGCCGGCCTCGCTCAACGCCGCGCTCGATCATGACGAGGATATCGCCGCGATGGCGCATCTGATCGCCCCGGCGCGCGATGTGCTTTATCTCGGCCGCGGGCCGGATTTCCCGCTGGCGCTGGAAGGCGCGCTCAAGCTCAAGGAAATCAGCTACATCCACGCCGAGGGCTATGCGGCCGGCGAGATGAAGCACGGGCCGATCGCGCTGATCGACGATCAGGTCCCGGTGGTGGTGCTCGCGCCGTCTGGCCCGCTGTTCGAGAAGACCGTCTCCAACATGGAGGAGGTGCGCGCGCGTGGCGGGCAAGTGGTCTTGATCTCCGATGCCGAGGGGCTGGCGCAGGCGGGCGAGGGGTGCATCGCGACGATCGAGATGCCAAGCGTCCACCCGCTGATCGCGCCGCTGGTCTATGCGATCCCGGTGCAATTGCTCGCCTATCACGTCGCCTGTGTCAAAGGCACCGATGTCGATCAGCCGCGCAATCTCGCGAAATCGGTGACCGTGGAGTAATTTCCGCACAACCAGATCTGCAGGCGGTAATTCAAACGCTTCCAGCTACCTGCCAGTTTCTGTGCGCGGGGGACGCGATCGCCCGGTATCCTTTACCAGCGTATAACCTTTTGGGCCTAACGGCGAGGGCGTGAAAAACAGCAAATCCGCCCCGATCGATTTTGCCGAAGGAATGTGCGCGCGCGTCGTCCTTGGCATGAAGGCGCCCGTCGGTGGCGACTGGTCGCAATTGCAGGGTTCGCAATACGCGCTGCTCGCCGCGCGACTACCAATGAGAATTGCGCTGCATTTGGCCGGGGTGGCGCTGTTCTTCTATCTTTTCCAGCCGGTTGTCGGATCATGGGTGATCGGTGCCTGGATTGCCGTGGTTCTCATCGTGAGCGCCGATGGCGCCCGCCTCGATCTCACCATGCGCGACGCCAACCAGCGCATCTTCACCAAAGACGAATATCTGCGCCATACTCTCTACTCGGGGCTCAAGGGCGTGGTCTGGACCCTGCCGGCCTTCCTGTTCTTGCCGCTGGCCGACCCGGGGACCAATTCCATCGCCTGGGGCTTTGCGGCGATCATGCTGCTCGTCTCGGCGGTCTCTCGCTATGGTGCACCCGCCGGAACCGTCCTTTTCTGCCTCGTCACCGCCTTTGGCTATGCGGCCGGTTTTCTGCTGATCGGCGAAGTCGGCCTCGGGATCATTGCGATCGTCACCGGGATATTTGCCGCCTTCGGCACCATCGAAGGGGCGCGCGTCGCACTCTCGGCGCGGATCGCGCAGATGGGGATGAACGAGAAAAGCGAAGTCGTTTCGTTACTGCTGCGAGAATACGAGGACAGCGACGCCGACTGGTTGTTCGAGCTCGATCCCCGGCGGCGCCTGCGTTCGGTATCGGCGCGGCTGGCGGTCGCCCTGGGTCAGGAATTGTCCGAGATCGAAGGCCGCAGCTTCCTTGAACTGATCTCCGGCAGCGCCTGGGAGACCGGGCGCTTTCCCGCGAGCCTCCACGAATTCGCCGAAAAGCTGAAAAAGCGCGAGAATTTTTCCAATCTCGTGGTCGAGGTGATGGTCAACGACAAGCGTCGCTGGTGGGAATTGTCGGGCACCTCGACCTTCAACGAGAGCGGCGGCTATGCCGGTTTCCGCGGGGTCGGTTCTGATGTGACCACCCAGCGGGAATCCTCGGAAAAGATCGCCTATCTCGCGCGCTTCGACACGCTCACCGCGCTGCCCAACCGCCTGATGCTCAACGAGGCGCTGGGAGATGCGATCGGCTTTGCCGCCAAATGGCGGACCCGCTGCGCCTTTCTGATGATCGACCTCGATCGCTTCAAGGCGGTCAATGATTCGCTCGGTCATCTGACCGGCGACCGGCTGCTGGGCCAGGTGGCGGGACGGCTCAAGAGTCTGATGACCGAAAACGAGATCTGCGGTCGGCTAGGGGGCGACGAATTCGGCGTCGTGATCCGCGATGCGGCCGATCGTTCGAAGGTCGAGCAGGTCGCCAAATCGATCATCGAGCACCTGTCCGAACCCTATCAGGTCGATCAGCATGTGCTCTATGTCGGCGCCAGTATCGGTGCTGCCTTCGGGCCGCGCGACGGGCGCTCGGTCGAGGAACTGATGCGCAACGCCGATCTCTCGCTCTATCGCGCCAAGGATTCGGGCGGCGGCGAATACCGCGAATACGAACCCTCGCTCCACGCTTCGGCCGAGGAACGCCGCCAGCTCGAATTCTCGCTGCGCAATGCGCTCAAGAACGACGAGCTCTCGCTGGCTTTCCAGCCGGTGGTGGATGCGAACACCGAAGAGGTCGTCAGCTTCGAGGCGCTGGTGCGCTGGAACAGCGACGTCCATGGCTCGGTCAGCCCGGCCAAGTTCATCCCGCTGGCCGAGGACACCCGCCTGATCGTGCCGATCGGCAAATGGGTGATGCAGCAGGCCTGTTGCGAAGCCGCGAACTGGCCGGCGCATATCGGCATCAACGTCAACGTCTCGCCGGAACAGCTGACCGAACCGGATTTTGCGACCAGCGTGGTGCACGCGTTGTCGCACAGCGGCCTGGCCCCCGAGCGGCTCGAGATCGAGGTGACCGAGAGCATCTTCCTGCGCGATGCGAACGTGGCCCGCCGGGCGCTGGAGCAGGTGATGGCGCTGGGATGCTCGGTGGCTCTCGACGATTTCGGGACCGGCTATTCCTCGCTCGGATACCTGCGCAAGCTGCGTTTCTCGACCATCAAGGTCGACCAGACCTTCGTCCAGGGAGCATCGCAGGACAGCGCCGAGAGCCTGGCGATCATCAACGCGGTCGTCGCCATGGCGCGCAGCCTCGGCATGACCACCACCGCCGAAGGCGTGGAGACCGCCGAGGAAGCCGAGATGATCCGCTCGATGGGCTGCAACAAGATCCAGGGCTACCACTTTGGCCGCCCGATGCCCGCCGCTGAAGCGCGTCAGGTGTTCCAGCGCGAAGAGGCCCGCCGACTGGCCTGAGCAAGGTTTCGGCCAGCGCCGGAGCGCTGTCTCAGGCGTGAGCGAGCGCCTTGATCGCATTCTCGAACAGCGGCCGTCCATCGGTCCCGCCATGGGCGGCATCGACTGCACGCTCGGGATGCGGCATCATTCCAAGCACGGTGCCGCTGGCGTTGAGGATACCGGCGATATCGCGGCGCGAGCCGTTGCAGTTCTCGACATAGCGCAACGCCACCCGGCCATCGCCCTCCAGCAGGTCGAGCGTGGCGTCGTCGGCGAAGTAATTGCCATCATGATGCGCCACCGGGATGCGCAGGCGCTGGCCCGCCTCGAAACCGCGGGTAAACAGCGAATCGGTGTTCTCGACCGTGAGATCGACGGTGCGGCAGATAAAATGCTGGCTGGCGTTGCGCATCAGCGCGCCCGGCAGCAGGCCGGCCTCGGTCAGCACCTGGAAACCATTGCACACGCCCAGCACCGGCACCCCGCGCTGCGCGGCTGCGGCGATCTCGCGCATGATCGGGCTGTTGGCCGCCATCGCGCCCGAGCGCAGGTAATCGCCATAGGAAAAACCGCCGGGCAGGGCGATGAAGTCGAGCCGCTCGGGCAAGGCGCTGTCGCCATGCCACACCCGGATCGGCTGTTCGCCCGAAACCGATGCCAGCGCCACCGCCATGTCGCGGTCGCAATTGGAACCGGGAAAGGTAACGACCGCGGCGCGAAAGCTCATTGTCCGACCTTCTCGATGCGGTAATTTTCGATGACCGTGTTGGCGAGCAGCTTTTCGCACATGGCTTCCAGATCGGCATCGCTGGTGCCGTCCGCCACGGTCAGCTCGATCAGCCGACCGATCCGGACATCCTCGACCCCGGCAAAGCCGAGCCCGTCGAGCGCATGATGGACCGCGCGCCCCTGCGGATCGAGCACGCCGGGCTTGAGGCTGACATGGATGCGGATCTTCATGGGCGGCGAACCTTTCGAAATGGCGCGGAGCTCTCGTCTGCGGCGCCTATGCCGATGCTGCCGCCCGAGGGCAAGCTGCGCCGGGGTTCACTCCGCCACACTTGCCTCGGGGACTACCCGTACACGCACCGCTTTTGACGGATCGAGATAGCGCGCGGCGAGCGCCTGGAGTTCGGCGGGCGTGATCTCCAGCTGGCGCTCCTTCGCCTCGAGGAAGCGCCGGATATCCTCGGGCTGGCTTTGCGCGCGCGCCGCCAGGCCCATCCAGCCGGTGTTGGTCTTGAGCCGGTTGTCGAGTCCTTCGAGGATGGGCTGGCGGGCTCGCTCGACCATGTCGGCTGTGGGCCCGTCGGCGATCATCGCCTGTACGGCCTCCTCGACGGCCTGCTCTGCGGCATCGAGTTGTGCCACATCGACCGACGCCCCCAGGCTGAAGGTGCCGTAATCGCGGTAGATATCCGACGGGCTGGAGTCGACGGTGGGCGAATAGGTCTGGCCCAGCTCCTCGCGCAGCTTCTCGGTCAGCGCCAGCCGCATTACCCGCGAAAGCAGCGTCAACCGGCTGGTGCGCACCCAGTCGCTGTCGTCGGCGGTCGGCCAGACCATGCGGAGCACCGCCTGATCCGGCTCGCCGCCATGCGTCAGCGTGACGGTCTCGCGCCGGTCGGTGAAGCTGCGTTCGCGGTTCTCACCGTCATAGGCAAGGAAAGCGGGCTCGCGTGGCGGCAGGGCACCGAAAGTCTGCGCGACCATGCGGATCGCTTCGTCTTCATCGAAATCGCCGACCAGCGCGATCTCGATCGCGCCCTTGGCGAGCCGATCCGCGATATTGGCGGCGAGCTGCTCGTAATCGAGCGCGCGATAGGCTTCGAGCGGCTGGCGGCTGAAGCGCGGGTCCCCGTCCGAGAGCAGCGGTCCAAGCCCTTCGCCCAGCGCCGATTCCGGCGTGCGGCCAAGCCGGGCGAAGAAATCAGCCAGCGAACGCTGCCACGGGCCCAGCCCCTCGGCGCGATAGCCGGGATCGGTGAGATAGGCCGCCATCAGCTGCAGTTGCAGCTCGAGATCGCGCGGCGTTGTGGTCGCGCTCCCGGCAAAGGTCTCGCTGCCGGCGCCGAAACCCGCTCCGACCGAGCGGCCCGCGAGGATCGATTGCAGTTCGTCGCGGCTGTGTCGGCCCAGCCCGCCGGCGGTGTAGAGGCCGGTCAGCTCGACCGCGAGCGGTTCGGCGCGCGAAGCCAGCATCCGGCCGCCATCGATGTTGAGCTGGACCGTCACCCGGTCGTCCGCCAGATCGGTCGGCTTGAGATTGAGCATCACGCCATTGGCGAAGCGGAACGTACGAATATCGAGTTCCGCGGTCCGGCTGTCGGCCACCACCTCGCCGGGCGAGCCGAAATCGGTGTAGGCGAATTCTGCCGCGACCGTATCCAGCGGCGGCGCGACGGGGCGTGCGAAGGCTGCTTCCACCGCCGCGCGCAGGCCCGCTGCGCCGCCTTCGGGCCCGGTCTTGCCCGAGAAGCGGATCAGCGGTTCGTCGAGCGCGATGCTGTCCGCGCGCATGGCGGCGAGCACGTCTGCAGGCGTAATTTCGGGCGCGATCGCCTCGAACCGAGCCAGCGCATCGGCAGGGGGGGTGGGTACGAACTTGCCCTGCGCCACCGCCAGCGCCTGGCCGACCAGTGCGGCATTGCTGCGCGTCTCGGCATTCGCGACGGCGTTCTCCAGCATGGTCCGGGCATTGGCCAGCTGCTCGGCGATCTCTGCTTCGCTGAAGCCATGCGCGAGCGCGCGGCGATATTCGTCCACCGCCACCTGCAAGGCCTCGCGCCATTGGCCTTCCTCGCTGGCGACGCCGAGCGTGGTGGTGCGCCCGGCTTCGAACAGATCCGAGGTCGAGAAGCTGACTCCGCGAAATGGCGGGTCCTCGGTGCGCTGGAGCCGCTGCAGGCGCCGCGAGAGCGCGCCATTGGCAAGCTGACGCAGCAGGTTGGCGCGACGTTCGGCACTGGTATCGGGGCGATCTATATAGGCGCCGTTGCGCGCCAGCGTGACCGTTTCGGTCAGCGCCGGATCGAGATAGATATCGGTCGCGCCGCTGTAGTCCGGATCGATCGGGCCACCGCCAGGCTGCTTGGCGGAGGGCACGGGCTGCCAACTCCCGAAATGCTCGGCAATTTTCGCTTCGACCAGCGCGGGATCGAAATCGCCGACGACCACGACGACGGTATCGGCGGGAACATATTCACGCTCCCAGAAGGCGCGCAGTTTCTTCGCATCGGCAGCCTCGAGCGTCTCGGCGGTGCCGATCGGCAGCCGGCTGGCGATCAGCGCGCCGGGATAGGCGAATTCGAGCGAATCGATGGTGTTCTTGAGCGCATAGCCATTGCGCACCCGGCGCTCGGCGAGGATCACGCCTTTCTCGCGCTGGACCGCTTCTTCGTCGAAGGTCAACTCGCTCGCGGTTTCGCGCATCAGCATCAGCGCGGTATCGAGCAGTTCCACATCGGCGCGCGGCAGATCGAGCTTGTATTGGGTGCGATCGAAGCCGGTCGAGGCGTTGGTGTCCGCGCCAAAGGCCAGGCCGAGTCGCTCGAGCAGCTTGATCATCTCGCCCTCGGGCACATTGGTCGAACCGTTGAAGGCCATGTGCTCGACGTAATGCGCGTAGCCGCGCTCGGCCGCGGTCTCGTCGAGCGAACCGGCGCCGATATCCATCCGCACCAGCGCCGTGTTTTCGGGCCGGTCGTTGCGGCGCACGATATAGCGCAGGCCGTTGGCGAGCTGGCCAAAATGCCAGCCGCTTTCGGGCTCGAACTCGCTGTCCTCCAGCTCCCACTCCGAAGCATCCCAGCCAATTGGCTCGGCATAGGCCGGGGCGGCGAGGACGCCGGAAACAGCAGTGGTCACGAACAGCGAAAGCGCAAGACGCGCCGAGTTGCGAAGCTTCATGCTCCGAACTTGCCCGAGCCCGCCTGAATTCTCAATGACAAGCGGCGGCGAGGGCGATTATTTCTTGGGCTTGCTGCCGCGCAGCCGACCGCGATGGGCGGAGAGGTCGAACACTTCGCCCGCGCCATTGTCCTCGTTCTGCAGCAGGCCGAGCCGGCGGGCGACCTCGCGATAGGCTTCTTCCTCGCCGCCGAGATCGCGACGGAAGCGATCCTTGTCGAGCTTCTCGCCGGTGTTGACGTCCCACAACCGGCAGCCATCGGGGCTGATCTCGTCGGCAAGGATGATGCGGCTGAAATCGCCATCCCACAGCCGTCCGAACTCGAGCTTGAAATCCACAAGGCGGATGTCGATCGCGGCGAACATGCCGCACAGGAAGTCGTTGACCCGGATCGCCATCGAGGAAATGTCCTGCATCTCCTCGCCGCTGGCCCAGTTGAAACAGGCGATATGCTCCTCGGCGATCAGCGGATCGCCCAGCGCATCGTCCTTGTAGTAATATTCGATCAGCGTGTGCGGGAGCGGCTCGCCTTCTTCCAGCCCCAGCCGCTTGCAGATCGAGCCTGCGGCGATGTTGCGCACCACCACTTCGATCGGCACAATCTCGACCTGGCGGACCAACTGTTCGCGCATGTTGAGGCGGCGGATGAAGTGTGTCGGCACGCCGATATGCGACAGCCGCGTGAAGATATATTCGCTGACGCGATTGTTGATCACGCCCTTGCCGTTGATCGTGCCCTTCTTTTCGGCGTTGAAGGCGGTGGCATCATCCTTGAAATACTGGATGATCGTGCCTGGCTCGGGACCCTCATAGAGAATCTTGGCCTTGCCTTCGTAGATCTGGCGGCGACGAGCCATGCGGCATTTCCTTAGGGCGAAAAGTGCGACGAAAAAACATGCGCCCCGGGGCGCGGAATCGGTGCGATCCGCAGTCCGGGGCTAGGCGGGATGCTTACATGAGCCTTGCAGGCGAGGCAATCAATGTGCCTGGCCTGCGAAAAGCGGTGGATTTGGAGGACCAGTGCCAAGGGAAGTGGTGCCCAGGGAGGGATTCGAACCCCCGACACTGCGATTTTCAGTCGCATGCTCTACCAACTGAGCTACCTGGGCCCGTTATTCCGGGCGTCTCGCGAGACCATCGCGCCGCAAATGGGGCTATCGGACGGTCGGCGAGCGGTTGGAGCGCCGCCCTATGGCGAAGCCGCCTGCGCTTGGCAAGGGCGTTTTCAGTCCTCCTCGCCGCGGATCACCTCGGCAGCGATTTCCTCGGGCGCGGCGGGGCGGCCGGGCACGGTATAGCCATCGCCGAACCAGCGCGAGAGATCGCGGTCGCGGCAACGCTGCGAGCAGAACGGCGTGTGTTCCTCGACACGCGGCTTCTTGCAGATCGGGCAGGATTTTCGTGGTGCAGTCATGTCGTCACCGCCTGCGCGAAGCCGCCCTCGAGCGCAAGTCTAGGGTCGCTGTGGGTCATTACCGCGCGCCCGGTCCGCCGCGCCAGTTCGGTCTGCCATTCGGGCTGCAGCCGGGCGAGGACCGCGGGGTGGGCCGTGAGCAGCAGACAGCCGGGCTCGGCGACGAAATCGGCACGGCGCAGCAGCAGCCGCGCAGCGGCGCCGGCGCGGTCGTGATGGAGACGGCGCAACAGCGAAGGCCGCTCGGCGCGCGCGACCATCTGGACGAAGCCGAAGCCGTTCATCGCGGTCCGCTCGTGGTTCCAGTGCGCGAGAGCCTGATCGAGCGCCCCATCGACCGCCTTGCGATCCGCTTTGGCGGCGAGGGTGGGAAAGTCGACCCCGATCGAACCCGCCAGATCGAACCGCCCGATCGCTTCTGCCAGCGAAGGAACCGCTGCGAGCGCGAGGCGGCGCGGATCGTCGGGCCCGTCGACATCGATCAGCACCATCGCGCTGGTGTCGAAGAAGGCCAGTTCGCCGCCATCGAACGCGACCGCGCCCGACCAGGCCTCGAGCCAGAGTTCTTCCCATTCGTCATCGGGAAAGCGGCGGATGGTCTCGACCGAGTGACCCGACAGCGCCAATTGCTCAGCCAGCGTCGGGGCAGGGCGCAAATCCTCGTCGGTTGGGATGGCGTGCGCCAACTTGATCCGGTCGCGTTCGCTGGTGCCCGCCCGAGTAACGCGGGCGCGGACCGCGGCGCCTTCGCTGGCGGTCGCGGGGAGCCGGTCGACCAGCGCCTCTTCACCGCTGGCGAAACGCAATGTACCGCGATGGCTTCCCTTGGCGCGCGACACCAGCACGGCGTCCTCGACCTGGCCCGCGGTGAGCGCACCGGGCCAGTGCAGCCGTCCAGCGACGACACGGCCGCGCTCGATCAGGACGGCGCGCTCTTCGGCAATGCCCCGCTCGACGTACCAGGTCATGAGGAACAGCTCACTGAACGCGCTCAGCCAAGCGCAAAGCCCGCCGCCTTGAGCAGCGCGCGGGTCTCGAACAGCGGCAGGCCGACCACTCCGGAATGGCTGCCCTGGAGCCAGGAGACCAGCCCCTCGGCGCTACCCTGGATCGCGTAGCCGCCAGCCTTGCCCTCCCATTCGCCGCTCGCGAGATAGGCTGTGATCTCTTCGGCGGAGAGACGCTTGAACTTGACCGCGGTCTCGCTCAGCCGTTCGCGCAAACTCCCGTCGGGCGCACGCAGGGCAATCGCGGAGAGCACGCGGTGGCGGCGGCCCGAAAGCAGTTCGAGGCAGCGGCGCGCCGTCGCTTCGTCCTCGGCCTTGGGCAGAATCCGGCGTCCGGCGGCGACCACGGTGTCGCCCGCCAGCACATGGCCCTCGATGACAGTGGCGGCGACAACCGCCAGCGCCTTCTCGCGCGCCATGCGCTGCGCATAGTCGCGCGGCAGCTCGGCCTTTTGCGGGGTTTCATCGATGTCGGCAGCGATCACCGCATCTGGCGCCACGCCCAGCCGCGCCAGCAATTCGCGGCGGCGCGGGCTGGCGGAGGCGAGGGTGAGTCGGAGCGGAGAGGCGGACGCGCTCATGCGGCGCGGCGCGTTATTGCGGCCCGGGGCCGCCGCGACCCGGCATGAAGCGGTAGGTGATCCGCGCTTTCGTCAGGTCGTAGGGGGTCAGTTCGCACAGCACCTCGTCGCCCACCAGCACGCGGATGCGGTTCTTGCGCATCTTGCCGGCGGTGTGGCCGAGCACCTCATGGCCGTTTTCAAGCTCTACCCGGAACATCGCATTGGGCAGCAATTCGACCACCCTGCCGCGCATTTCGAGGAGTTCTTCTTTGGCCATGGTGTTCCTTGGTTCGTGATACGGATGCGGGCACGATTGCCCTCCGGGTCGCGCCCTTTAGCGCTGCGCCGGGCAAAAGGAAAGCCTTGGCGCTTTTAGACCAACGACGAACCGATACCGACCGGTTACATTTCGCGACAGCCTGGGTGGTTGTGTCGCAATGCGTCCTGCCGCATTGCTGCATTCAGCGGGGGCGGCCAGATACGATTTCTTGAAAGGTACACCCCTTGCGTCTCGCATCGACGGTTTCTGTTCTGGCGCTCGCCAGCGCCCTGCCTCTGTCCGCGCCTGTTTCGGCTCAGGATATGGCCGTTCAGGACATGCCCCAGGCGCCCGCTCCCGAAGTCCAGAACAATGATCCGCAGGCCGATGCGCCGATGGTCGGCAACGAGATCGTCGTCACCGGTGCCCGCCAGCGTGGCGCGCTCGATGTCGAACAGCCGCCGGTGCTCGAACTCGACGCCGAGGATATCGCCGCGCTCGGCGCCGGCTCGATCGACGATCTTCTACAGGCGATCGAACCCGCTACCGGAAGCGCGCGGGGACGCGGCGGCGGCGGTCGTCCGATCTTCCTCGTGAACGGGGTGCGGATTGGCTCCTTCCGTGAATTCCGCTCCTACCCTCCCGAGGCGATCGAGAAGGTCGAGGTCTTCCCCGAGGAGGTGGCTCAGCGGTTCGGCTATTCGCCCGACAGGCGGGTGGTCAATTTCATCCTCAAGAACAATTTTTCCAGCCGCGAGATCGAACTCGAATACGGCCAGCCGGGTATCGGCGGCTATTCGCAGAACGAGCAGGAATTCTCGCTGCTGACCATCAGCGACGGCGCGCGGATCAACTTCAACCTCGAGTTCGAGGACACCAGCCTGCTGACCGAGGCGGAGCGGGACCTTCCCTTGATCGACGGCTCACCTGGCGGCGTCGCCGGAGGTCCCGATCCGCGCGAATTCCGCAGCCTGGTTGCCGACAGCGCCGGGATCGAGGCATCCGCCAATTACGCCAAGGCGTTCATCGATAGCGGCTCCTCGATCAGCTTGAACGTCACCGGCGCCTACAACGAGCGCCGCAGCCTCTCGGGGCTCGACACCGTGCTGCTGACCGATCCGCTCGAACGCAATATCGCCAGCAATTCGCTCGCCAGCTCGGGCAGCTACAACCGGCCTCTGGGCGAAGGCTGGAACCTCACAGCTACCTTCGATGCAAGCCGCGCCAACAGCCGCACCCGGATCGACCGCCGCGCGGGTGGCGGGGTCGACACCGCGCGTTCCACGCTGTGGGGCACGAGCACGCTCGCGACGGTAACCGGTTCGCCGGTCTATCTCCCCGCGGGCGATGTCGCGACCACCTTCGATGTCGGCTATAACTGGAACCGTATCTCCAGCACCGACACCCGCAGCGCGCAGGACAGCCGGCTGACGCGGGGCGATCTTTCCGCCGGGATCAATGTGGTGGTGCCGCTTACCAGCCGCCGCGAAGGTTTCGCCGACGCCATCGGTTCGATCTCGCTGACGGGCCAGGCCGGCATCAACGAATTGTCGGATTTCGGCACGCTGACCGACTGGAGCCTGGGTCTCAACTGGCAGCCCTTCGAACGGCTCAACCTCTCGGCCACACGGATCTGGCGCGAAGTTGCGCCGGGCCTCAACGCGCTGGGCGATCCGCAAGTGGTCGATTTCAACGTGCCGGTGTTCGACTTCACGACCGGCGAGAGCGTGCTGGCGACGGTCGTCACCGGCGGCAATCCCGCGCTGGTGGCCGAAACCCAGGCCGACTGGAAGTTCTCGGCCAATTGGGACCTTCCTTTCATAGAAAATACGCGGCTTCAGCTCGACTACGCGATCAACCGCTCGAACGATGTCACCTCCAGCGCGCCGGGTCTGAGCCCGGCGTTCGAGGCGGCTTTCCCCGACCGGGTGACGCGCGATGGCGCAGGCCAGCTGATCGCGCTCGACCGCCGTCCGATCACGCTGATCGAGACCCGCAGCAAGGTGCTGTCCTTCGGGATCAACACCAGCGGCCGGATCGGCGCCGAGCCTGAAGTGCCCGATTCTCCGCCCGCTGGCGCCGCCAACCGCGGTGGGCGCGGTCCGGGCGCAGCAGGCGGGCCGGGCGGCGCGACTATCACGATGGGCCGTGAGGGCATGGAAGCGATGCGAACTCGCTTCTGCGCTACACCCGTTGGCGAGACTCCCGACCTCACCGGTCTGCCCGAAGCGTTGCTGGAGCGGCTGCGCGGCCCCGACGGCACCATTCCCCCCGAACGCATCGCCCAGCTGCGCGAGCGGTTCTGCGGCGCCGAAGTCGAGCGCGGCGGGGAGAGGATGGAGGCGATGCGTGCCGCGGTCTGCGCCGATCCGCCCAATCTCGAAGGACTGCCCGAGGAAATGCTCGCACGGCTGCGCAACGAGGCGGGCGAGATCGATCCCGATCGACTGGCGCAATTGCGCGAGCGGCTGTGCAGCGCCGATGGCGCGGCGGCAGGTGAGGGCGGCGCGGCCGCCCAGCCGGGCAGACGACGCGGCGGCGGCGGCGGCATCCCCGGCATGGGTGGCGGTGAGAACCCGGATACCCGTCCGCGCTACTTCCTCAGCCTGACGCATAATTTCGCGCTCGAGAACGAAGTGATCGTCGGCACCAACGGCCCGGTGCTCGACCAGCGCGACGGCTTCGTCCTCGGTGGCGGCGGCGTGCCGGTCTACAGCGCGCGGCTCGAGGGCGGGCTGTTCTGGCAGGGCTACGGGATGCGCGTCTCGGGCAATTACGTCGGCGGCAGCGAACTGCGCGGCGGCGAACTGCCCGGCAGCACCGATCTGTTCTTCGGCGATCTCGCCACTTTCGACCTCCGGCTGTTCGCCGATCTGGGCGAGGTGACCGGTGCCGAATCGGGCGTGTTTGACGGCTTGCGGGTCTCGCTCAACGTCGACAACATCTTCGACGCCCGCCGCAATGTGGTGGACGCCAATGGCGTGACGCCGCTCGCCTACGACCCGCTGCGGATCGACCCGACCGGCCGCTATCTCGGCATTGAACTGCGCAAGCTGTTCTAGGAAAATCCGGTTTTGCGCCCCCCTGGCCTTATCGGACAGGGGGGCGCGAACCGGCGGTGGCAGGTCGGGGCGCGGAACCTAGAACCGCAGGCCGACCCCGGCAACGACCTGATCCGTGCTGGCATCGCCAAACACCGAATCGTTGACGTTCTTGTAATTGGAGCGGCGATATTCGAGCCGCGCCTCGAGCGGGCCGGGCAGTTGCACCTGCACACCGCCGCCGAAGCGCACGCCATCGGCATTGCCCTCGAGCTCGTTTAGCGAGCCCGCGCTGGTGAAGGCACTGGTGTCGAGCGAGGTGTAGCCCAGCTTGCCATAGGCGGCGATTCCCGGGGTGAGCGCAAACCCGGCGCGTGCGCCGATGTAATACTGCCCGCCGGCCTCGAGCCCGTCGCGCGCGCCGCCGAAGCTGTCGGGGAATTCGGTCGAACCGCCGCTGGTCGAATATTCGCCCTCGACCCCGACGAAGGCGCTGCCGAGGCTGAGATCGTAACCCGCGGTGACGCCGTAGACCGCGGCGTCGGCGCTGGCGCTGGCCGAGCCATCCGAGGCCTCGACATCGATACCCTCATAGCCGGCGAGTGCGCCGACATAGAGCCCGCCCGGCGCCGCCGCCTGCGCGAAGGCAGGGGTAGCGACCAGACTGGCAGCAAGAATGGCGGCGGTGATGAGCGTCTTCATGAGGCGTTTTCCTTTGGATACGGATCGGTGGATTGGCGCGGCTTTCGCGCATGACGGATTGCACGCAGGTGAACCACGGGATGGCACGAGCAGGCAATGCCGTAAGTCGCGCACGGCTCGCCGCATTCGCGCACGGACGTATGGAGGAATCCGCTCGCGGTCCAGCGGTGGACCGTCTGGTCATCAAGACAAGCGCACCGACTTTGCGGCACCTCTACCGGAATCGCTTGGCCTGTGAATGCCGCGCGTTTGCGCCAGTGACGCGCGGCTGACGATTGGCTAGAAGCGCGCGTAATGCTGACCCGGCTTTCCATCCGCAACATCGTGCTGATCGAGGCGCTCGATCTCGAGTTCGGGCGCGGGCTGGGCGTGCTCACCGGCGAGACCGGGGCGGGCAAGTCGATCCTGCTCGATGCGCTGGGGCTGGTGCTGGGCAATCGCGCCGAGAGCGCGCTGGTCCGCGCCGGGGCGGAGAAAGCGGCGGTCACCGGAACCTTCGAATTCGCCGCGCTGCCCGCTGCCGTGGCAGAAGCGCTCGACGACGCCGGGCTCGAGCTCGAGCCGGGCGAACCGCTGCTGATCCGCCGTCAGCTCAAAGCCGATGGCGGCAGCAAGGCCTGGATCAACGACCAGCCCGCCGGCGTCGCGCTGCTGCGCGAGCTGGCGCCGCATCTGGTCGAACTCCACGGCCAGCACGACGATCGCGGGCTGGTCAATCCGCGCGGCCACCGGCTGCTGCTCGACCGTTATGCCGGGGCGGATGCCGCCGTGCTGGCGGCGAGCTGGAGCGGCTGGCGCGGGGCGCAGCAGCGGCTCGACGAGGCGCGCGAACGGCTCGACCAGGCCAAGACCGATCAGGACCTGCTGCTCGCGCATCTTTCCGAACTCACCGCGCTCGAACCGCAGGCGGGTGAGGAAGCGCGCCTCGCCGAGACCCGCGCAACGATGCAGAAAGGCGAGAAGCTCTCGGGCGATCTCGAGGAACTGCGTCATATCTGGGAAGGCTCGGATTCGCCGCTCGCCGCTCTGCGCGTCGCTGCGCGGCGGCTCGACCGGATCGCGCCCGAACACCCGCTGCTGGCCGAGGCGTTGGCCGCGCTCGACCGGGCGGTGATCGAGGCGGGCGAGGCGGAGGAGCGGCTGCAGCGCGCCGCCGGGGTGCTCGACCATGATCCCGCCGCGCTCGATGCCGCCGAGACCCGGTTGTTCGAACTGCGCGCCATCGCCCGCAAACACCGCTGCGAGGTCGAACAACTTCCCGAGAAAATGCGCGAATTGCGCACCGCGCTCGATGCGATCGAGGGCGGCGAGGCCGAGCTCGACGCGCTCGAGGATGCCGCGCGCCGGACCCGCGAGCGCTACGAGGCGCAGGCGCGGGCGCTACACGATTTGCGGGTCGAGGCGGCCGGGAGGCTTGATACGGCCGTGGCGGGCGAACTCGCCCCGCTCAAGCTGGATTCCGCCAGCCTGCGCACGTCGGTGGCCGAGCTCGCCGAGGAGCGCTGGGGCGCGCATGGCATGGATAGCGTCGAATTCCTGATTTCGACCAATCCCGGCGCCGAGCATGCACCGCTGGGCAAGATCGCCAGCGGCGGCGAATTGTCGCGCTTCATCCTGGCGCTCAAGGTGGCGCTGGCCGAGCAGGGCGGCGCGGCGACGGTGATCTTCGACGAGATCGACCGCGGCGTCGGCGGCGCGGTCGCATCCGCGATCGGCGAGCGGCTGGCGCGGCTCGCGAGCGGCGGGCAATTGCTCGCGGTCACCCACAGCCCGCAGGTCGCCGCGCGCGGCACCACGCATTACATGATCGCCAAGAGCTCCGACGGCACCGTGACCCGCACCAGCGTCGCCCGCCTCGACGAGGCCGGTCGTCAGGAAGAGATTGCACGGATGCTGAGCGGCGCCGAGGTGACCCCCGAGGCAAGGGCGCAGGCGGATCGGTTGTTGGAGGGGGTGTGAGCGTCGAGATTACCGAGGCCGAAGCCGCCAATGAGTTGATGCGGCTGGCGCGGGCGATCGCGCGGCATGACCGGTTGTATCATGCCGACGATGCACCAGAGGTCTCCGATCAGGAGTATGATGCGCTGGTGCGGCGGAATGCCGAGCTCGAGGCGGCGTTTCCGCAGCTGGTGCGGGAAGATTCGCCCTCCCGTAAGGTTGGCCATGCGGTCGCCGCCTCGCCGCTTTCCAAGGTGACGCACGAGGTTCGGATGATGAGCCTCGACAACGCCTTTGCCGCCGAAGAGGTGGGCGAGTGGCTGGCGCGGGTGCGGCGGTTCCTGTCGCTGGCCGAGGATGAACCGGTGGCGATCACCGCCGAGGACAAGATCGACGGCCTGTCCTGCTCGCTGCGTTATGAAAACGGCGTGCTGGTCCGCGCGGCGACGCGGGGCGATGGGCAGGTGGGCGAGGATGTCACCGCCAATGTCGCACATATTGCCGATGTTTCCCAGCAGCTTGCGGGCGAATGTCCCGAAGTTTTCGAGATCCGCGGCGAGGTCTATATGGCGCGTGCGGATTTTGCCGCCTTGAACGCGGCGCAGGCGGCGGCGGGGGCCAAGCTGTTTGCCAATCCCCGCAATGCCGCCGCGGGTTCGCTGCGCCAGAAGGATGCCAGTGTCACCGCAGCGCGGCCCTTGCGGTTCTGGGCGCATGGCTGGGGCGCGGCGAGCGAGGTTCCGGGCGAAACGCAGCAAGCGGTGATGGAGCAGATCGCGGTGTGGGGCATGCCGCTCTCGCCGCTGTTCGCGCGGGTCGAGAGCCTCGAGGCGATGCTCGCGCATTATGCGAGAATTGGTGGGCAACGCGCTGATTTGCCGTATGAAATAGATGGGGTTGTCTACAAGGTCGACCGGCTCGACTGGCAGCAGCGGCTGGGCTTCGTCGCCAAGGCGCCGCGCTGGGCGCTGGCGCACAAGTTTCCCGCCGAGCGCGCCGAGACCACGCTCGAGAGCATCGATATCCAGGTCGGGCGCACCGGCAAGCTGACCCCGGTCGGTCGGCTCGCGCCAGTATTGGTGGGCGGGGTGACGGTGACCAATGTCACGCTCCACAACCGCGACGAGATCGCACGGCTGGGGGTGCGGCCCGGCGACCGGGTCCTGGTCCAGCGCGCGGGCGACGTTATCCCGCAGCTGGTCGAGAATTTGACGCCCGATGCGAGACGCGATCCCTACCACTTTCCCGATCACTGCCCCGAATGCGGCAGCGAGGCGGTGGCCGAGGAGGGTGAGGTCGATGTCCGCTGCACCGGCGGCCTCATCTGTCCGGCGCAACGCACGGAAAGATTGAAGCATTTCGTCAGCCGCGGCGCGCTCGATATCGACGGGCTGGGCGAGAAGACGATCGATCAGTTCTTCGCGCTGGGCTGGCTCGAGAGCCCCGCCGATATCTTCCGGTTGAAGACCCGTCGCGAGGAGATACTCGCGCTCGAGGGCTGGCAGGACAAGTCTGTGGACAATCTGTCGGCAAGTATCGAGGCCAAGCGCACCCCCGACGCCGCGCGGCTGTTGTTTGGGCTCGGCATTCGCCACGTCGGCACGGTAACCTCGCGCGACCTGATGAAGGGGCTGGGCGATATCCGCCGCCTGCCCGTAAAGGGCGCCGAATTCGCCGCCTATCGCGAGGAGAACCCGCGCGGCGCCGAGGAGAAGGAAAGCCCGTTCAACAATCGCATGGTCGAGGCGGTGAAGACGATCTTCGAGGTCCGGGCTGACGGGATCGGTGTCGCGGTCGGGCATGCGCTGGCCGATTTCTTCCACGAGGATCACAACCGCACGGTCTGGGACGATCTGCTCGGCGAAGTCTCGCCCCCGCGGTACGAGGTCGAGACTCAGGACAGCCCTGTCACCGGCAAGACCGTGGTCTTCACCGGCAAGCTGGAAACCATGAGCCGCGACGAGGCCAAGGCGCAGGCCGAGCGGCTGGGCGCCAAGGCCTCGGGCTCGGTGAGCGCCAAGACCGATCTGGTGGTCGCGGGGCCGGGCGCGGGCTCGAAACTCAAGAAGGCTGCGGAGCTGGGCATCGAAGTGATCGAGGAAAGCGAATGGGCGCGGATCGTCGCGGCGGCCGGATGATGCGAGAGAGCAATGGCAAACTCCCGCTCCCGTCCTCGGCCCCGGGACAAAAGGTCCCCGGATCGCTTTCTCACGCGCAGCCCGCCGCGCCGCGCCACTGGTGGATCGTTTCGCCGCTGGTCCGGTTTCTCGTCCTGCTGCTCCCAGTGCTCGGGCTGGCGGTGCTGGTGAGCCTGCTCCCGCGCCTGATCGATAGCGGCGAGGAAACCGAACCCGCACCGGTGATCGTTCCCACAGTGCTGGGCCCCGCCGAAGCCGCGCTCGAGGAGGAAATCGCCGCGCTGGCAGCGGGCTTCGACGGCGAAGCGGGGCTGGCGGTGCAGGACGTCGCCACCGGGCGGATCCTCCATGCGCAGGGCGATGCGCTCTATCCGCAGCAGAGCGTGAGCAAGTTCTGGGTCGCGCTCGCGGCGCTGAACGAGGCGGACGAGGGCCGGTTCGATCTCTCCGAAACGGTGACCCTGCGGCGCGAGGATCTGACGCTGTTCCACCAGCCGATCCGCGAGATCGTTCGCACACAGGGCAGGTTCGACACCGATTACGGCGATCTGTTCGACCGCGCGCTGACCCGCAGCGACAACACCGCCAACGATCGCATCCTGCGCCGGATCGGTGGACCCGAAACGGTGCAGGAATTCATCGACGACGCCGATCTGGCGGGTATCCGTTTCGGCACCGACGAGCGGACCAAGCAGAGCGGGATCGCCGGGCTGCGATGGAATCAGGCCTATTCCATGGGCCGAGGCTTCTACGATGCTCGCGACTCGCTGCCCGATGCGGTCCGGCGCGACCGCTTCGAAGCCTATCTCGCCGATCCTGTCGATGGCGCCTCGCCGATCGCAATGGCGCATGCGCTGGGCCAGCTGGCCCGCGGCGAGCTGCTCTCATCGGTTTCGACCGAATTGCTGCTGTCGACGCTCGAACAGACCCGCAGCGGTCCGCGACGGTTGAAGGGCGGGGTGCCGCCGGGCTGGACCATCGCGCACAAGACCGGGACCGGACAGGAATATGGCGGCGAGCAATCGGGCTATAATGATATCGGCATCGTCACCTCGCCCGCTGGGCACGAATATGCGGTGGTGGCGATGATCCGCCGCACCGGGGCGCCGGTGCCAGCGCGGATGGAAATGATGCAGGAGCTGGTGCGCGCGGTGGTCCGCTACGACGAAGCTGCCTATCCGCCGCCGGCGGGCGCGAAGCCCGTCAGCGGCGTGGTGACAACCGAGCCCTGAGCGCCAGTCCCGGCGGTACCAGTCCCGGCGGCGCCATTGCTCGGCGGTCAGTCGTTGGGCATCAGGTGGATCTCGCGGATCGCGGAGGTCTTGCGCTGCGACAGCGCGAACACCAGCGCATCGGCGACATCTTCCGGCTGAAGCTTTTCGGGCTTGGCTTCGTCGAAGAACGGCGTGTCGACCATGCCGGGCGAGATCACCGTGCAGCGGCCGCCCCATTCGCGCATTTCCTCGGCGAGATTGCCCGCCAGCCCGTGGACGAACCATTTGGTCGCGCCATAGACCGAACCCTTGAGATGGTCGCGGCCCGCCTTCGAGCCGGTGACCACGAAATGGCCCTGCGTCTTGCGCAGGTGCGGCAAGGTGGCGTGGGCGGTCTGCAGCACCGCGAGCACGTTGAGGTGGATCATCTTGTGCCATTCTTCGGGATCGCCGTTCTCGACCCCGGCTTTGCCGACACCCATCCCGGCATTGGCGAAGACCGCGTCGAGCCCGCCGAAACGCGCGACGGTCTGCTCGACCGCATTGTCGAGCCCGGCGCGGTCGGTGATGTCGCATTCCAGTGCCAGCGCGGCATCGCCGATCTCGGCTGCGAGTTTGTCGAGCTTGTCGCCCGATCGCGCCAGCAGCGCGACGTTCCAGCCCGCTTTAGCGGCTGCCCGCGCGCTGGCGGCGCCGATTCCGGTGGAGGCGCCGGTGATGAGAAGTGTCTTGGTCATGTCTGCCCTTTCGAATTCGCTATCGCTGTCGGGAGCTGAATGGGCGAGGGCAGGGCGTTGTTCCGGTCAGCTCAGGGTGAGCGCTGCCGGATCGGGCTCATCGACCCACTGCATCAGCCCGCCGGCCAGCGGTGTCCACACCCCCATAGTCATGCCCGCATGGGCGAGCACATCGCCGACCCACTGGTTGCAGGTGTTGGTGAGCGTATAGCGCCCGGCGGCGTCGTAATTGCGCGACCCAGCTTCGTAACTGGCGTAGTTTTGCCGCGTGGCGCCGGGCGGCAGCGCTGGGAGCGCTGCCTCGACGCGTGCGACCAGCCGCGCGTATTCCTCCACGCGCAAGGTGACGGGACGATGGTGTGCGGAGGCTATCGGGCGAACGTAATGGCCCACCCGCATCAGCCCCTCGCCGCCATGCAGGACGATCCGCACCACAGTGGCGAATTTCAGATCGCCCCACGTCGGGGTGTTGAGGAACACCTCCTTCTCGCCCCAGCCGATCGCGATATGCGTGGGCAGCTGCCCGTCGGGGCGCGGCTGGCCGGCGGATGGGAAGGTCGTGCGCCAGTCCTTGACCGGGCTGACCACCGGCATGACGATACCGGTGTGGACGCCATTGGTCTCGATCATGATGGTTATGCCCCGTTCCGGCTCGGTCCAGTCGGGATTGCGCGGCAGCGCGGCACCGATCCAGGCGGCGAGCAGGAAGACGGCGGTGATCAGCAGGGGGGCGAGCGCCACGCCCGCCAGCCACACCCGCCAGCGCTTCAGCGGATGCGGCTGTTCCTGAGCCATAGGATCGACCAGTCCCCCTTCACCAGCCGCCGCGCCAGCCGCATTCCCTGTCGGCGGTAGGCGGCGCGGACCTCGTTTTCCTGCGTCTCGAGCAGACCCGCCAGCACCACATGGCCGCCGGGCGCGGTGGCGGCGGCGAATTCGGGCGCCAGCGCGACCAGCGGACCGGCGAGGATATTGGCGATCAGCAGATCGTAGGGCCCGCGCGAACTCAGCAGCGGGTCGTCCATTCCGTCGGCGATTGTCGGCATCAGCGCGCCCGGACCCTCGCCCAAGGGCACATCGTTGCTGTGCGCGTTGCTGAGGATCACCTCGAAGCAGACCGGATCGATATCCGAAGCGGTGGCATAAGCCATCGGCCACAGATGCATCGCGGCAAAGGCCAGCAGCCCGGTGCCGGTACCAATATCGGCGTGGTTGCGGACAATCACGCCTTCGCGCTTCATCCGGTCGAGCATCGCGAGGCAACCCGCAGTCGTGGCGTGCTGGCCGGTGCCGAAGGCCTGGCTCGCGGGAATCTCGAAATTGACTGCGGCGGGGTCGGCCCCGTGATCGGGGGTGTGGATGTGGAAGCGCCCGGCGCGGATCGGCTCGACCCCCTGCTGGCTGAGGCTGACCCAGTCTGTCGGGGGCAGTTTCTCCACCTTGAACCGAGGCGGATCCACAGCGAACAATGCGTTGATGGCGCGCTTGTCCGCCGTCGAGGGGCGTCGCGGAAGCCAGGCCTCCAGCATCCATTCCTCGGGCCGGGCTTCCGCGATTTCATGCGCGGTAAGGACGATATGCGGATCCCACCCGTCGTCCTGCGCGTGTCGATCGAGCGCATCCTGCGCCCCGACCCGCGACACCGCGCCCGATAGTTTCCAGCTGTCTGTCATCGAGTACTTCCTACCGGACATAGCTCGCGCCATTGGCGTCGAGCGTGGTTCCGGTCATGCTGGGCGGCGCGTCGAGCGCGCAGAACGCGATCATCGCCGCGATTTCCTCGGGCTCGGCGACGCGGCCCAGCGGAATGTCGGCAAGCAGGCCGGGGCCGCCGCGGCTGTCGAGATAGTCGCCCGCCATCGCGGTGTCGGTGAAGCCCGGTGCGATCGCAAAGCTGAGGATGTTCTCGCCGGCATAGGCGCGGGCGATGGTTTTGTGCAGCGCCAGCATCGCGCCCTTGCTCGCGGCGTAGTGCCAATGCGCCGGGCTATCGCCGCGCTGGCCCGCGCGGCTGGCGATATGGACGATCCGCCCGCCGCGGTTGTCGCCATTGGCGGCGCGCTCCTGCCAGTGGCGCACGGCGAAGCGCGAAAGCTGCGCCGCGGCGGTGAGGTTGATCCGCATCGTGTCTTCGAAAGCGGCGAGCCAGTGAAGGTCGGTGGCGTCGATCGGGTTGGGCGCGAACAGTCCGGCGTTGTTGACCAGAACGTCGATCTCGCCGCCTGCGCGGGCCAGCGCCTCCTGCCACAATTCGTGAGGAGCGAAAGGTTGGGTGAAGTCGGCGGGCACGGTGTCGGCCGAGGCGCTGGTGGTCGCCTGGCCGACGACCTTGGCGCCGCGCGCCTCGAGCGTCGTTTTGGCCGCCGCGCCGATCCCGCGGCTCGATCCGGTAAGTAGGATGCAAGTCATGCAAGCGCCTATTCGCAAATTTGCGCCATTTGTCGAGGGGACGTGCCTTGTCTCGCGCGCTATGTCCGCTAAGGAGGGCCTCCAATTTCCACCCACCGGACACAAATTATGGCCGACCGCCCGCTTTCACCGCATCTGCAGATCTGGAAATGGGGCCCGCATATGCTGGTCTCGATCCTCCACCGCGCCACCGGCTCGGGCATGGCCACGGTCGGGCTGGGGATTTTGATCTGGTGGCTGGCCGCACTGGCCTCTGGTCCTGAGGCTTACGAAACCTTTGCCGGGGTGATAGGCAGTCCGATCGGGATCCTGGTTCTGATCGGGCTTACCTGGGCCTTCTTCAACCACATGAGCTCGGGTCTGCGCCATTTCGTGCTCGACATCGGTGCGGGCTACGAGATCGAGCGGAACAAGACCGGCTCCTATGTCGTGATCGCTGCGGGCGTGCTGCTGACGATCGCGTTCTGGGCCGTCGTGTTCCTCAAGTGAAAGATTCCTCGACCATGGGCAAAGAAACCACACTCGAACGCTACGGCAGCAAGACCACGGCCATCGGCCGGGTTCGCGGCCTCGGCTCCGCGCATGGCGGCGCGCACCACTGGCTGGTCCAGCGGCTGACCGCGATCGGCAATCTGGTGCTGATGACCTTCCTGGTGGTCAGCATGGCGCTGCTCCCGGCCTATGATTACGCCGCGATGGCGGGCTGGGTTTCGCAGCCGCTGGTCGCGACCGCGCTGGCGCTGCTGGTGATCAGCGTGTTCTGGCACGCGCGGCTGGGACTGCAGGTCGTGATCGAGGATTACGTCCACACCTCGGGCAACAAATTCGCCGCGCTGGCTGCGCTCAATTTCGTCGCGATCGGGGGCGGCGTGTTCGCGCTGGTCTGCATCGCCCGTCTCGCTTTTGCAGGAGCTGCCTGATGGCTAGCACCGATAGTTTCACCATCGGCGACCGCGCCTATCCGATCATCGAGCACACCTACGACGTCGTCGTTGTCGGGGCCGGTGGATCGGGGCTGCGCGCCACCATGGGCGCGGCCGAGGCCGGGCTCAAGACCGCCAATATCTCCAAGGTCTTCCCCACCCGGTCGCACACCGTCGCGGCGCAGGGCGGGATCGCCGCCAGCCTCGGCAACAACACCCCAGACCACTGGTCGTGGCATATGTACGACACGGTCAAGGGCTCCGACTGGCTCGGCGATCAGGACGCGATCGAATATATGGTTCGCGAGGCGCCGCAGGCGGTCTACGAGCTCGAGCACGCGGGCGTGCCCTTCAGTCGCAACCAGGACGGCACGATCTACCAGCGGCCCTTTGGCGGCCACATGCAGAACATGGGCGCAGGCCCGCCGGTGCAGCGCACCTGCGCCGCCGCCGATCGCACCGGCCATGCCATGCTCCACGCGCTCTACCAGCAGAGCCTGAAATACGCCGCGGACTTCTTCATCGAATATTTCGCGCTCGACCTGATCATGAGCGGCGGCAAGTGCGTCGGGGTGATCGCGATGTGTCTCGACGACGGGACGATCCATCGCTTCCGTTCGCATTCGGTGGTGCTGGCGACCGGCGGCTATGGCCGCTGCTACTTCACCGCCACCAGCGCGCACACCTGCACCGGCGATGGCGGAGGCATGGTGCTGCGCGCGGGGCTGCCGTTGCAGGACATGGAGTTCGTCCAGTTCCACCCCACCGGGATTTACGGCGCAGGCGTGCTGATCACCGAGGGTGCGCGCGGCGAGGGCGGCTATCTGACCAATTCCGAGGGCGAGCGCTTCATGGAGCGCTATGCCCCCTCGGCCAAGGATCTCGCCAGCCGCGATGTCGTCAGCCGTTCGATGGCACTGGAAATGCGCGAAGGGCGCGGCGTGGGCGCGGAGGGCGATCACATCTTCCTCCACCTCGACCATATCGATCCCGCGATTCTCGCCGAACGCCTCCCGGGCATCACCGAGAGCGGCAAGATCTTCGCCGGCGTCGATCTCACGCGCCAGCCGCTGCCCGTCACCCCGACGGTGCATTACAACATGGGCGGCATCCCCTGCAATTATCACGGAGAAGTGATGGCGGGCGATCCGGCCGATCCCGAGAAGATCGTCCCAGGCCTGTTCGCGGTGGGCGAGGCGGCCTGCGTCTCGGTCCATGGCGCCAACCGCCTTGGGTCGAATTCGCTGATCGATCTGGTGGTGTTCGGCCGCGCGACCGGTCACCGGCTCAACGATCTGATCAAGCCCGGCTCGAGCCATGCCGAGCTGCCCGCCGACAGCGCCGATCTGGCGCTGACCCGGCTCGACCATTTCCGTCATGCCAATGGCGGTTCACCCACCGCCGAGGTGCGCGCGGAAATGCAGAAGGGTATGCAGAAGCACGCCGCGGTGTTCCGCAACACCGAGCTGCTGTCGCAGGGCGTCGAGGCGCTCGCGCAGGTCAACAAGCGGATGGAGGACATCCATGTCACCGACCGCTCGATGATCTGGAACAGCGACCTCATCGAGACGCTCGAGCTCGACAATCTGATGGCGCAGGCCAATGTCACCATGGCCTCGGCCGCGAACCGCAAGGAAAGCCGTGGCGCGCATGCGCATGAGGATTTCCCCGATCGCGACGATGCCAACTGGATGAAGCACACGATTGCGACGTTCGACGGCTGGGGCGGCAAGGGTGGCAATATCGCTATCGACTACCGCCCGGTCCACGAGTTCACGCTGACCGAAGACGTGGAATATATCGTGCCCAAGGCGCGGGTGTACTGAGGCGGAGCGCCTCGAAGGGTTTCATGAAAGGCCGGGGCGGAAACGCTCCGGCCTTTTTTGTTTGGCCGAAGCCGGGCTGGATTGGCGCTTTTGCAAAGCGTGTTTACACGTGTAGTCGAATCATCTACAGATGTAGTCGAGAAGCCGTAATGAGAGATTAGATCATGCCGAGCGACCCTGCCGGAGAGCGCATATCCGATGCCGAACACGCGGTGATGGAGGTGTTATGGGGCCAGAGCCCGCGCTCCGCCGCCGATGTCTGCGATGCCATCTGCACGAACCGCGACTGGACGATCGCCACGGTCAAGACGCTGCTCTCGCGGTTGGTCGCCAAGGGCGCGGTGGCGACCGAGCCCGATGGCCGCCGTTTTCTCTACCGTCCGCTGATCGCGCGTTCGGCCTATGTCGGCGGCGAATCGCAGCGGCTGGTCGACCGCTTGTTCGGCGGGCGTCCCTCGTCGCTGTTCGCGCAGTTGGCGCAGAGCGAGGCGCTCACCGAGGATGATCTCGCCGAGATGGAATCCCTGCTGAAGGAGCTGCGGCGATGACCCAGTATCTGCTCGATTCGCTGCTGTGGACCGGGGCGCTGATCGCGCTGGTGTTGATGCTGCGTCGGCCGGTGGCGCGCCATTTCGGGGCTTCTGCAGCCTATGCGCTGTGGGCGCTGCCGTTGCTTCGACTGGTTATGCCGCCGATCACCCTTCCTGGCTGGCTGAGCCGGACAGAAGCGGCACCGGTGCTCTCCGACATGGCCGGGGCCGATGCAGCTCCGGCGCTTACGACGCTCGCCAGCGAGGCGGCGGCGCCGTTGGCGGCGCTGCCCGCGCCCATCGACTGGCTCATGCCCGTGCTCGTCCTGTGGCTGGCAGGCGCCATGATATTCCTGGTGCGGCGGTTCACGCTGTATTTCGCCATGCGCCGCGAATTGCTCGAGCGAGCGAAGCCGGTGGGCGAGGTAGGCCGGGTGCGGCTGATCGAGACCGCGGCAACGCGCGGCCCGGTGGCTTTCGGGGTGTTCGACAAGGTGGTGGCGCTGCCGGTGGGCTTCATGGCGCAACGCGATCGCTGCCGCCGCGATCTCGCCATCGCGCACGAACTCGCGCATCATCGCGGGCACGATTTGCTCGCCAATGTGCTGGTCCAGCCGCTGTTTGCGCTGCATTGGTTCAATCCATTGGGCTGGGTGGGCTGGACCGCGCTGCGGCGTGATCAGGAGGCCGCCTGCGATGCCCGCGTGGTCGCCGCGCGGAGCCGCGAGGAACGCGCCGCCTACGCCGATATCATCGCCGGGTTCGCTGCCACTGCAGGCGCCGTGCCGCGGCTGGCGCTGGCAGCGCCGATGGCCTGTCCGGTACTGGGCGACAAATCGATCATCCAACGTTTGAGGAGCCTGACCATGGCCGATATTTCTCCCCGCCGCCGCTTTGCCGGTCGCGCTGGTATTGCTGCCGCGCTGCTGGCGCTGCCGCTGACGGCGACCGTTTCCTACTCGCAAGTTACGGCTCCATCCGAGCCGCCCGCTGCACGGGGCACGCCAGCCGCTCCGGAAGCGCCCGCTGCGCCGCCGATCCCCGATGTCGGGGTCGAACAGGAATTCACCGCGATCGAACAAGGTTTCAGAGAAGCAGAACGGGGTTTGGAGACTGCCGAGACGGAAATGCTCGAGATCGAACGCAGCATCGAAACCACGGATGGCCAGAGCGTCGTCAACCAGCGGATCAGCTGGAACGGCAAGAACTGGAGCGAGCTGACCCCGGCCGAGCGCAAGGCCGCAAGGCAGCACCTCAGGGAAACCCGCGCGCAGCCTGCCGAGGATGGCGAGCTTCGCAGGGAGATGGAGCAATTGCGCCGCGATCTGGCTGAGAATGGTCAGATGCGCCGTGACATCAGCATCGCCGTCGCCGAAGCGAATGCCGCCGCCGCGCAGGCGCGGGCTGAGGCGCCACGCATCGTGATGGCATGCAAGGACTCGACCAATTACGTGACCACACAGCAAAACGCGGATGGGGGCACCACGATGTATGTGTGCGAAGCCAACGCCGAAAAGCTTGCACTGGGAGCGCTGCGTACGGCACGATCGGCACTTGCGACCGGGCGCAATCTTACGCCCGAAACCCGCACAGAAGCGCTGCGGTCGATCGACGAGGAAATTGCCGACCTCAGTGACTGATCGCCCGGCTCCGCCGCGAGCAGAGCGCTCGCGACGGGTTGCTTTTCGCTTGGATCGTCAGCCGATCTGGGTGATCGCATCGCAAGCGCGGTCGTCGCCGCGCAGTCCAAGGCGAAGCGCCTGACTGCGCTGCTGGCTGGTGCCGTGGGTGAAGTTTTCCTCGCTCACCCGGCCGCCGGTAAGCCGGTCGTCGCCGATTGCCGCGGCCGCTTCCATGCCTTCCTCGATATCGCCCGGTTCGATAAGGTTGCGATTCTTTCCTGCCCACACGCCAGCATAGCAGTCCGCCTGTAGTTCCATCAGCACCTGCAACGCATTGGAATCGCCCGGGGACTGCTGCTGCGCGCTGCGGATCTGGCCCGATACGCCAGTCAGCGTCTGGATATGGTGGCCGTATTCATGCGCCAGAACATAGTAGCGGGCGAAATCGCCGCTGTTGCCCGCCATCCGCGCGAGCTCGTCGTAGAAGCTGGTGTCGATATAAATCGTCTCATCTGCGGGGCAATAGAACGGGCCCATCGCCGCGCTGCCGCTGCCGCAGGCGGTGCTCACGCCGGCGCTGTAGAGATCGAGGGTGGGCTGCCGGAAACTGTCGGTGAAGCCCTGCTCCTGAAAGGTGCGCCCCCATGTGCTGTTGAGCGAATCGAGCGCGTTGCAAGCCTCGGTCGCGTATTCGCTGGCGGTGCATACCGCCTGCTCGTCGGTGTTCGCGGGGCCCGCCTGCTGTGAACCCTGCTGAACGCTCTCGACCGTGGCGGCGGTCTGCATCGGATCGAGCCCGAACACGAAATAGCCGATCGCGGCGAGGATGATGGTTCCGCAACCCAGACCGCCCGCCTTGCCTCCGGGCATCCCGGCACCGCCGCTCGATCGCACGTTGATATTGCCGGTGTTGAACGGATTGAGCCGCATGTCGTAATTTCCCCCAAAGTTCGCCGCTGGACAGCGCGCCTGGCTTGCGCGATGCGGCGTGAAACACCGATTAACGCCTGGAGGTCGATTTGTTTCTCGAAAATAAGCGCGCGCTCGTCACTGGATCGACCTCGGGCATCGGGCTTGCCATTGCCCGCGCGTTGCACGCCGAGGGGGCCGCAATCGTCCTCAACGGCTTTGGCGACGAAGCCGAAATCGCCACGCTGTGCGAGGAACTGGGCGCCAGCCACTCGGCCGCCGATCTCACCGATGTCGCGCAGATCGAGGCGATGATGGCCGAGGCGGGCCCGATCGACATCCTCGTCAACAACGCCGGGATGCAGCATGTCGCCCCGATCGAGGATTTCCCGGTCACCAAATGGGAGACGATCATCGCGCTCAACCTCGGGGCGGCGTTCCACACCACCCGGCTCGCGGTGCCTGCGATGAAGGCGAATGGCTGGGGGCGGATCATCAACACCGCCAGCGCCCATTCCAAGGTCGCCTCGCCGTTCAAGAGCGCGTACAACGCCGCCAAGCATGGCCTCGACGGGCTGACCAAGACGGTCGCGCTGGAACTCGCCGAACACGGCGTCACCGCCAATTGCATCAGCCCCGGCTATGTCTGGACCCCGCTGGTCGAGAACCAGATCCCCGACACGATGGCGGCGCGCGGCCTGACCCGCGACGAGGTCATCAACGATGTCCTGCTGGTCAAGCAGGCAACCAAGAAGTTCGTCCAGCCCGCCGAGGTTGGAGCGCTGGCGGTGTTCCTGTGCCGCGACGAGGCGCAGAACGTGACCGGCGCGAACTGGAGCATGGACGGTGGCTGGACCGCGGAATAGTTTCGATGAAGCTCGCGCAACTCGCAATGCTGCTCTCGGCCGCTGCAAGCCTGGCACTGAGCTTGACGGTTTTCGTCATCGTGGTCCGCGAACGGGGACTGCGCTGGAAGTTCGTCTGGGCGCTGCTTGCCCTTGTCGGGACGGGCGGGGCAGCGATGGTCTGGCCGGCACCCGACCAGCTCTACTGGTTTTTTGGAGTTGCCCTACCGTCAGCATCCTATGTCGCTGTGGACGGAAGCTGGCAGCCCGCCATGGTCCGCTGTCTCTTTCCGTTGGGTGCGTTGATCGCGATTGGCCGCCTGTACCATCACCGTCGTCAAACGGATCACGAGATGGCGACTGTCGTCGCCCCCTAGCGCCCCCGGCAATCCGTCGTTACATGGGCCGCCACCTTCCCTCCCGCAGGCGATTCTCACCGTGGCACATTTCGACATCCCCCTCGGCCTGACCTTTGACGACGTGCTGCTGCGTCCGGCCGAGAGCGATATCCTCCCCTCGATGGCGAACACCGCCACCAGGCTGACGCGCGCAATTTCGCTCAACATTCCGGTCATCTCCAGCGCGATGGACACGGTGACCGAGGCCGACATGGCGATCGCCATGGCGCAAATGGGCGGGATCGGCGTGCTGCACCGCAATCTGCTGGTCCCCGAACAGGTCGCCGCGGTGCGCGCGGTCAAGCGCTACGAGAGCGGCATGGTGGTCAACCCGATTACCATCCACCCCGATGCGACGCTGGGCGAGGCGCAGGAGCTGATGGCGGCCAACCGCATCAGCGGCATCCCCGTGACCGATCGCAGCGGCAAGCTCGTCGGCATCGTCACCAATCGCGATGTCCGCTTCGCCGAAAACCCGCTCCAGCCGGTGCGCGAGCTGATGACCACCGACAATCTCGCCACCGTGCCGCTGGGCACCGGGCAGGAAGACGCGCGCCGCCTGCTTCACCAGCGCCGGATCGAGAAGCTGCTGGTGGTCGACGATCACGGCCACTGTGTCGGGCTGATCACGGTCAAGGATATCGAGAAGGCCGTCGCCTATCCCAATGCCACCAAGGACGAGACCGGCCGGTTGCGCGTCGCTGCCGCGACCACGGTGGGCGATGCCGGTTTCGAGCGCACCGAAGCGCTGATCGATGCCGAGGTCGATGTGGTGGTGATCGACACCGCGCATGGCCACAACAAGGAAGTCGCGCGGGCGGTCGAACGGGTCAAGAAACTGTCCAATTCGGTCCAGGTGATCGCGGGCAATGTCGCCACCGCCGAGGCGACCAGAGCGCTCGCGGATGCGGGTGCGGACGCGGTCAAGGTCGGGATCGGCCCGGGTTCGATCTGCACCACCCGCGTGGTTGCCGGCGTCGGCGTGCCGCAATTGACCGCGATTATGGATTGCGCCGCCGAGGGCGAGAAGCACGGCGTTCCCGTGATCGGCGACGGTGGCCTTCGGACGAGCGGCGATGCCGCCAAGGCGCTCGCCGCGGGCGCGTCCTGTGTGATGATCGGTTCGATGCTTGCCGGGACCGAGGAAGCGCCGGGCGACACCTTCATCTACCAGGGTCGCAGCTACAAAAGCTACCGCGGCATGGGCAGCGTGAGCGCAATGGCCCGCGGCAGCGCCGACCGCTATTTCCAGCAGGATGTGTCCGCGCAGAAGCTGGTTCCCGAGGGAATCGAGGGGCAGGTGCCCTACAAGGGTCCGGCGAGCGCAGTGGTCCACCAGCTGGTCGGCGGGATCAAGGCGGCGATGGGTTACACCGGCGCCTCGACCATCGAGGAATTGCGCAACAAGGCGCAATTCGTCCGCATCACCGGTGCCGGGCTGACCGAGAGCCACGTCCACGACGTCGCGATCACCCGCGAGGCGCCGAACTATCCGGCCCGCTGACCCCCACCGGCCAGCGCGATGACACCTGCCGCCCGCGTCCAGACCGCGATCGAACTGCTCGACGCGATCATCGCTGCTGCGCGGGGCAAGGGTGCGCCCGCCGACCGTATCCTCGCCGACTGGTTCCGCTCCAACCGCTTTGCCGGATCCAAGGACCGCCGCGCGATTCGCGAGCTGGTCTATCGCACCATCCGCGCCTGCGGGCCGGTACCGGCAAATGGCCGCTCCGCGCTGCTGCGGCTGGCCGAGACCGACCCCGCCATCGCGCCACTATTTGACGGCTCCAACTACGGCCCGCCCGCCATCGGCGCGGGTGAAAAGCCCGCAGCCGGCGGGGTCGCGCCCGACTGGGTTGTCGAGCGGCTCGCGCGCTCCGGCGTCGAAGGCGAGGAAGCCGAAGCGCTGCTTGGCCGCGCGCCGCTCGACATCAGGGTCAACACGCTCAAGGCCGAGCGTGCCACGCTCGAATTGCCCGAACCCGTCGAGCCCACCGCCGCGCCGCACGGGTTGCGGGTCGCGACGGGGACCGCGGTCGAGCAATGGCCGCAATGGGCCGACGGGTTGATCGAGGTGCAGGACACCGGCTCGCAGCTCGCCTGTCTCGCGCTCGGCGCGCAGCCGGGCGAAACGGTGATAGATTTGTGCGCCGGGGGTGGTGGCAAGACGCTCGCGCTGGCCGCCGCGATGGACAATCAGGGCCGATTGATCGCCGCCGACACCGACCGCAACCGCCTCTCGCGGCTTGCTCCGCGTGCGAATCGTGCCGGGGCCAGCCTGATCGAGACCCGCCTCCTCGATCCGGGCCGCGAGATGGAGGCGCTGGGCGATCTTGCCGGACAGGCCGATGCGGTGCTGGTCGATGCGCCCTGCTCGGGGACCGGGACCTGGCGCCGCAACCCCGAGGCGCGCTGGCGGCTCGACGAAGACGAACTGGCGCGGCTGGTGCACTTGCAGGCGCATATCGTCGATCTGGCGGTCGGGCTGCTGAAGCCCGGCGGGCGGCTGGTCTATGTTACCTGCTCGCTGTTCGATGCCGAGGGCGCGGAGCAGGTCGACGCATTGCTTGCGCGCCATCCGCAACTTGCGGCGCAGCCGCTGGCTCTCCCGCTCGGCCGCGAGCGGGGGAAGGGGACGCGACTGACCCCGTTGAACGACGGCACCGACGGATTTTTCATCGCCTGTGCAGCTTAGGCATGATAATCAGGGGTATGATGGCTGACCAAGCTCATTCCCGCCATATCGGCACCCTGGAGACTATCATGCGCTTTGCCCCCGCCGCCGCTGCCCTTTCGCTGGCCCTCGTGATGACCGCGAGTGCGAGCTTTGGCGCCGACCGCGATCCGGCCCCACGCGCAGCAATGCTGATCGCCGAGGGCCGCGCCGCCATGGACGCCGGCGAGACGCAAGTTGCGATCGATTCCTTCGAAGCCGCGCTGGCGGTGGATCCCGGCTACACCCCGATTTTCCTCGAACTCGCCCGCGCCGCACGCAGCGACGATCTGCAGGGCAAGGCGATCCGTTATTACCGCGAAGCGTTGACGCGCGATCCGGGCAATTTCGCGGCGATTTCGGGCGAGGGTGCAGCACTGGTCGAAAAGGGCGCGGTCGAGAAGGCGCGCCTCAACCTCGCCAAGCTAGAATCGCTGTGCGGCGAAGCCTGTCCCGAAACGCAGCTGCTGGCGCAATCGATCGCCCAAGGCCCCAAAGAACGCGTGCTGACCGCCGAAGCCGTGCTGCCCGATACCGAGGTGGTTCAGTCCAACTGAGCTCGACTGCCCGGCATGCTGGCCGCGTTCAAACGAGCTCGCGAAAGGCTTCCAGCACGGTGCAGTAGACGCGCTTCTTGAACGGCACGATCAGCTCGGGAAGCTGCTCGGGATCGACCCATTTCCAGTCGCAGAATTCGGGCGGATCATGCGCCTCGAGGTCGATATCCTCGTCGGTCCCGGTGAAGCGCGCGAGATACCAGACCTGCTCCTGTCCGCGGTATTTGCCGCCCCACAGCTTGCCGATCAGCTCCTCGGGCAGATCGTAGCGCATCGCTTCGTCCATCCGCTTGAGAAGGGTGATGTGCTCGGGCCGGGCACCGGTTTCCTCGCCCAGCTCGCGCAGCGCTGCGTCCTCGAGGTCCTCGCCCTCGTCGACGCCGCCCTGCGGCATCTGCCACCAGTCGCCTTCCTTGTTGTCGATCCGCCGCCCGACGAAGACACGGCCCCGGGCGTCGACCAGCATCACCCCGACGCAGGGGCGGTAACCCAGCTCCCGAGGTTCGCTAGTCATCGGGTAATCCGCGCCAGCTTGACCTTGATCGCACCGAGGAAGGCCTCAAGATCGGCCTGACCGCTGGGGATCGCCTTGCGCAGCGTGACGAAGCCGTGGATCACCCCGGGAAATTCGAAATAGCTCACCTCGGTGCCCTGCTGGATCAGATGCGCGGCGTATTCGCGACCCGAATCGCGCAAGGGATCGAGCCCAGCGGTGCAGATCACCGTTGGCGGCGTGTTGGCGCAATCGCCGACCATCGGGGTGTGCCGCGGGTCTTTCGCATCGCCGCCATATTGCTGGGTGAACCAGGCCATCGCCGCGCCCGTCAGCAGGAAGCCTTCGTTGAACAGCGCGAAACTGCTGTGATCGGTGATGTCGCTGGCGACCGGGTAGATCGGCGCCTGCACCAGCACCGGCACCGCGGCGGGCTCGTTGACCAGCTGGTTGGTGGTGACGATGGTGAGATTACCGCCCGCGCTGTCGCCGCTGATGACCAGACCGGTGACCCGCAGGCCCAGCTCGGCTGGCGAGGAGGCGATCCAGCGCGCTGCCGCCTCGCAATCGTCCGGCGCGGCGGGGAAGGGGTGCTCGGGCGCGAGCCGGTATTCGACCGAGACCACCGGCAGGTCGAGCTGGTAGGCGATCTCGCTGCACAGCGAATCGTAAACCTCGATATCGCCGATCACGAAGCCGCCGCCATGGATGAAGACAACGCAAGGCCCGGCGTCGCGGGTTTCTTTCGTGTCATAGAGCCGCAGCGGGATATCGCCGTCGGGTCCGGGGCAGGTGAGGTCGCGGTGAATCGCGAGTTCGCGGTTGTCGACCTCCGCCACCGATTTCATCGCGCGCATCTGCTCGCGTCCCTCGACCGCGCCGACTTCCTCGACGCCCTTGCCGCCCATCTGCTCGAGCATGCCGAGAAATCCGCGCACATCGTCGCGCACGTAATGTTCGCTCTTGGCCAAAATCCACTCTCCCTGTTCTCTTTCCCCTAGGCTTAGCGGCTCGCTAAGGCTTTGCCAGCCGCGATTTTGTCGTCGACGGAGAAAAACTTGATTGCGAGAGCAGGGGGCGGCTCCTAGGTCCGGCTCTCGAATGACACCAGCGCCGCACACGCGCGGCGCGCGATAAGGAATTTCCGGATGGCAACTGCCGCCACCGCGCCGCAGGACGGCATTTCAGACACTCCCGAAGCCGTTGTGGTCCGGTTCGCCGGCGACAGCGGTGACGGCATGCAGCTGACCGGGGGACAGTTCACCCTGTCGACCGCGCTGGCGGGCAATGATCTGGCGACCTTCCCCGATTTCCCGGCCGAAATCCGCGCGCCCACCGGCACGCTGTTCGGCGTCTCGGCCTTCCAGATCAATTTCGGCAGCCGCGAGATCAACACCGCGGGCGATGCCCCCGATGTGCTGGTGGCGATGAACCCGGCGGCGCTAAAGGTGAATATTGCCGCGCTCAAGCCGGGCGGGCTGGTGATCGCCGACACCGGCGCCTTCACCAAACGCAATCTCGACAAGGCGCACTACGATTCCAATCCGTTGGAAGACGGTAGCCTGGCGAAATTCGACCTGCTCGCCTTCGACATCAGCGAGAAGACGATCGAGGCGGTCAAGCCTTACGGGCTGGGCAACAAGGACGCGCTGCGTTCGAAGAACATGTGGACGCTGGGCCTCGCGCTGTGGCTGTTCGACCGCGACCGCGCGCCGATCCACGAGTGGCTCAAGCAGAAATTCCGCCGCAACCCCGATATCGCCGACGCCAATATCGCCGCGCTCGATGCCGGTCATGCCTATGGCGAGACCGCCGAGCTGTCGGGCCCGATCAAGCAATTGCACATTCCGCCAGTACTCAGCGAGCCGGGTCTCTATCGCACGGTGACCGGCGCCGAGGCGGTTTCGCTCGGGCTGGTCGCGGGCGCGCAGCTGGCCAAGCTGCCGATGTTCTTCGGCGGCTATCCGATCACGCCTGCCAGCGCGATCCTCCACCATCTCGCGCGGCTCAAGGAATTCGGCGTCACCACCTTCCAGGCGGAAGACGAGATCGCCGCGATCTGCGCCGCGATCGGCGCGAGCTATGCCGGCAGCCTCGGCGTCACCAGCTCATCGGGTCCGGGCATCGCGCTCAAGACCGAGGCGATGGGGCTCGCCATCATGACCGAGCTGCCGCTGGTGATCGTCAATTCGCAGCGCGGCGGCCCCTCGACCGGGCTGCCGACCAAGACCGAGCAGAGCGATCTCTATCAGGCGGTCTATGGCCGCAACGGCGATGCACCGATGCCGGTGATTGCCGCCCGCAGCCCGTCGGATTCTTTCGAATGCGCGATCGAGGCCTGCCGCATCGCGGTGCAATACATGACCCCGGTGATGTTGCTGACCGATGGCTATATCGCCAATGCCGCCGAGCCGTGGAAAGTGCCCGATCCCGAGACCTTCGCTCCCTTCCCGGTGACCTTCGCCGATGCGGACAGCCTCGGGCTTGCGGGGCAGGGCGGGGTGGATGCCGCAGGTGCCGGGTCCAAGGGCGATACCCATCAGTCCGTAGTCCAGCCCTATGCGCGCGATGCCAAGGGCGCGCGGCCGTGGATCCGGCCCGGCACGCCCGAGCTGATGCATCGCATCGGCGGGATCGAGAAGGCGCAGGGCACCGGCCACATCGACTATTCGCCCGACAACCATCAGGCGATGACCGATGCCCGCCGCGACAAGGTGCTGGGTGTCGACCGCCCCGATCAAGAGATCGCGCTGGGCGAGCCCGGCGGGACGCTCGCGGTTGTCGGCTGGGGCTCCACCTACGGGCCCATCCTACAGGCGGTGCGCCGCAGTATCGCCAAGGGCCGCAAGGTCGCGCATATCCACGTCCGCCATATCTGGCCGCTGCCCGAAAATCTCGGCGAGCTGCTGCGCGGGTTCGACCATGTGCTGGTGCCCGAGATGAACACCGGCCAGTTCAAGACCGTGCTGCGCGATCAATATCTGATCGATGCCCGTCCGCTGACCAAGACCAGTGGCCAACCGTTCCAGATCGCCGAGCTCGAAGCGGCGATCGAGAAGTATTTCGACGGGATACCGGGCAACGAGGGCGGCGAAGTCCCCGCCAACGACCAGCAGCTGCCGAATACCGGATCTCTGGCGTGAGCAGCTCGGCTCCTGTTCGCCCGGATGACGCGGTCGTCGGACCGAACCCAATCGCAATTGAAGAACCCACATCATGAACGACATGACCCCCATCACCACCACCATGAAGGACTGGGAAACCGACCAGGAGGTCCGCTGGTGTCCCGGTTGCGGCGATTATGCGATCCTGAAAGCGGTCCAGCGCACGCTGCCGCAGTTGGGCTGCGATCCCAAGAACACGGTTTTCGTGTCGGGCATCGGCTGTTCGAGCCGCTTTCCTTATTACATCGAGAGCTATGGCTTCCACACCATCCATGGCCGCGCGCCGGCGGTGGCGACGGGGATCAAGCTCGCCAATCCGGAGCTCGATATCTGGCTGGTGACTGGCGACGGCGACGGGCTGTCGATCGGCGGCAACCACATGATGCATGTGCTGCGGCGCAATGTGAACATGCAGATCATGCTGTTCAACAACGAGATCTACGGCCTCACCAAGGGCCAGGCCTCGCCCACCAGCCGCGAGGGCACGCGTTCGCCCTCGACCCCGCTGGGCAGCTACGACCATCCCGCCAAGCC
This sequence comes from Erythrobacter sp. QSSC1-22B, assembly GCF_001678665.1. Taxonomy (GTDB): domain Bacteria; phylum Pseudomonadota; class Alphaproteobacteria; order Sphingomonadales; family Sphingomonadaceae; genus Qipengyuania. The sequence goes on along the minus strand of NZ_LZRP01000001.1, from coordinate 284,338 downwards.
CGCCGCCTTCGCGCTGGGCAGCGGCGCGCGCTTCGTCGCGCGCGGCTTCGACGTCTCGAAAAAGCTGCCCGAAGTGCTGATCGCGGCGCATGCCCACAAGGGCGCCGCCTTCATCGAGATTTTCCAGAACTGCATCGTCTACAATAAGGACGTGTTCGACGATTTCGCCGCGCCCAAGGGTGCCGAAGCCCGGCAGTTGTGGCTGGAAGACGGCGAGCCGATGCTGTTCGCCGGCGGGACCAAGGGACTGGCGCTCGACGCGGTGAATCTGGCGCTCACGGTGGTCGATGTGACCGATGGCGACTGGCAGGCGGCGGGCGTGGTGGTCCACGACGTTCGCAATCGCTCGCTGGCGCATATGCTGGTCGAGATGCCGTTCGGCCCCTTCCCGATGGCGCTGGGCGTGCTCTACGACCACCCACGCCCGACCTTCGAGGACGCGGTGATCGCCGAACGCGCGCAGGCGAGCGAAGGCAAGCAGCCCGACCTGGCGAAACTGCTCGCGACAGGGCAGACCTGGACCGTGGATGCAGCGGAGGACGAACAGGTCTGAGTTTGGTTTCATATGGATAACCTCACTCATTCTCTCGTCGGCGCGCTGATCGGGCAGGCGGGGCTCAAGCGCAAGACCGGGCTCGCCATGCCGGCGCTGATCATCGGGGCGAATATCCCCGATATCGACGCGGCGTGCTTCTTCTGGCTCGACGGGGTCGAGCATCTCGGCTTCCGCCGCGGGATCACCCACGGCCCGATTGCGCTGGTGCTGCCGCCGCTGCTGCTTGCGGGCGGACTCTACTGGTACGACCGCTGGCAGGCGGGGCGGGGCAAGCGGCCCGATACGCGCCTGCCGGTGCATTTCGGCTGGCTCTACGCGCTCAGCCTGATCGCCTGCCTCTCGCATCCGGCGCTCGACTGGCTCAACGTCTACGGGATCCGCCTGCTCGAACCGTTCTCGAGCACCTGGTATTATGGCGATGTCCTGTTCATCATCGACATCTGGCTGTGGCTGCTGATGGGGTTTGCGACCTGGTTCTCGCTGCGGCGTGAGAAGCGCGGCGGCGAATGGCGGCGCCCTGCGCGGATCGCGCTGAGCGTGGCGGCGCTCTATATCGGGGTCAACGGCTGGATCACCGCGCGCGCCGAGGCGGCACTGGTTGCCAGCCCGGTCGGGACCGAGGTGGTGATCGCCAGCCCGCCGCCGCTGTTCTCGCTGTCGCGCGAGATGATCTCGGGCGGCAACGGGCTATACATGACCGACCGGCGCACGCTCGCCGGGGTGCCGATCGACGGTTGCGATTTCACGCAGGCCCGCCGCGAGAACAGGGACATCGACGCCTTCCTGTTCTGGTCGCGCGTGCCCTTCGTCGAACCGCGCGAGGATGGCACGCTGTGGCTGCGCGATGCGCGGTTCTCCGATCCCAGGGCGGGTGACCGTTTCTCGGTGCAAATCCCCGCCGCGGCCTGCCCGCAGGTTCGCACCGCGCCATGAGCGCCCCGCAGATCGTCTGGCTGCGGCGCGATCTGCGCCTCGCCGACCAGCCCGCGCTGCACGCCGCCGCGCAGGCCGGGCCGGTGATACCGGTGTTCGTGCTCGACGACCACCGCGCGGGCGATCACGCCTATGGCGGGGCATCGCGGGTCTGGCTGCATCACTCGCTCGACAGCCTTTCGCGCAGCCTGGCCTCGCGCCACTCGCAGATCGTGCTGCGCCGCGGCGATGCGCCGCAGATACTCGCCGCCATCGCGGCGCAGACCGGCGCGCGGTGCGTCCATGCGATCCGCCATTACGAACCGTGGTGGAAGGAAGCCGAGGATGAATTGCGCGACGCGCTGGGCGAGGACGCCGCGCTCAGGCTCTACGACGGCAATTACCTGCTCCCGCCCGGCGCGGTGACCACCGGGTCGGGCGATCCCTACAAGATCTACACGCCGTTCTCGAAGTCGATGCTCGAGCGGATGCCGCCGCGCGACACGCTGGGCGAGCCAGATATCATAAGCGCTCCCGATGAGTGGCCCGAGGGCGACGCGCCGGCCGACTGGGACCTCTTGCCAACCGACCCGGATTGGGCGGGCGGGATCCGCGACTTCTGGCAGGTCGGCGAGAGCGCCGCGCACGAACGGCTGACGCAATGGAGCGATTGGGTCGCGGAATACGACGAGGCGCGCAACCTGCCCTCCAACGATGGTTCGAGCCGGTTGTCGCCGCACCTTCACTGGGGTGAGATCAGCCCGGCGCAGGTCTGGCATGCGCTCAAGGGTCGGCGCGGGCAGGGCTGGCAGACCTTCGCCAAGGAGCTGATCTGGCGCGACTATGCGCAGAACGTGATCGACCAGTTCCCCGATTATGGGCGCACAGGCTATCGCGAGGGCTATGGCGAGGTCTGGCGCAATCCCAACCGCGGCCATCTCATCGAGGACGATCTGCGCGCCTGGCAGCAGGGCCGCACCGGCTACCCGATCGTCGATGCCGGGATGCGCCAGTTGTGGCAGACCGGCTGGATGCACAACCGCGTTCGTATGATCGCGGCGAGCTTCCTGGTGAAGCACCTGCTCATTGACTGGCGGCACGGTGAGCAATGGTACTGGGACTGCCTCGTCGATGCCGACTACGGCAACAACGGCGTCAACTGGCAGTGGATCTCGGGTACCGGGGTCGACAGCAACATGTTCGTGCGGATCATGGCGCCGCTGACGCAGAGCGCGAAATTTGCGGCGGCCGATTACATCCGCGAATTCGTCCCCGAACTGGCGCATCTGTCGGACGCCGATATTCACGATCCGCCCGAGGGGAAGCGCGGCAAGTATCCTTCGCGGATCATCGAGCACAAGGCCGCACGCGAGCGGGCGCTCAACGCATATCGGGACAGTCGGGGCGAGTAGCTTGCCTGTCGCGCCACGCGGCGCGATAGGACCCGGCAATGGAAATGCCGACCATCAGCGAGCACAGCGCACCGCACCGAAGCGACCCTGGCCATGACCGCGGCCAGGATCGCGGCCAAGGACTGCTGGAGGGTGCGCAGCGCTTCGCCCGCAAGCCCGGCCTGCTCGCTCGGCTGACTGCGCCCGCGCTGGGAAAATTGCTCGCCCGGATCGACGCCGCCATCACCGAAGGCACGATCCACGGAACGTTGCCCGACGGCACGCCGCGGCTGCTGGGAGGGCGCGCGCCGGGGTTCGAATGCACGGTCGAGCTGCGCAGCTGGAACGCGCTGGTGCGGCTGGCTTCCAACGGGTCGGTCGGCTGGTATCAGGCCTGGGAAGCGGGCGAATGGTGGAGCCCCGATCCGGTGCCGCTGTTCGCGTTGTTCATGCAGCATGCCGAGCGGCTGGGCGACACCGGCCGCGCCAAGGGGCCGTTCCGCCACGCGCTCCGGCTGGCGCATCTGGTCAACCGCAACACCCATGCCGGCGCGCAGAAGAATATCGCCGCGCATTACGATCTCGGCAATGATTTCTACGCCCAGTGGCTCGATCCGACGATGAGCTATTCCTCGGCCATCGACGCAAGCGATGGCGATCTCGAAGCGGCGCAGCGGCGCAAATGGACCGCGCTCGAGCAGCGGCTGGGCAAACCCGCAAAAGTGCTCGAGATCGGCTGCGGCTGGGGCGGGCTGGCGGGCCACCTTGCCCGCGGTGGCGCTGATGTGACCGCGATCAGTCTCTCGGCTGAGCAGCTCGACTGGGCGCGGGCGCACCACCCGGATGGGGCCGATTTCCGGCTGCAGGACTACCGCGACACCGACGGGTGCTACGACGCGGTGGTGAGCGTCGAGATGGTCGAGGCATTGGGCCGCGAATACTGGCCGACCTTCATGGATTGTCTCGCGCGCAATCTGAAACCCGGCGGGCGCGCCGCCATCCAGTATATCGCGATGCGCGACGATCTGTTCGACGCCTACGCCGCCAGCGCCGATTTCATCCAGGCCTATATCTTTCCCGGCGGTCTGCTGATCCGCACCAGCGAGTTCCAGAGGCTGGCGGAGCAGCGCGGGCTGCGCTGGACCGACCAGAGCGATTTCGGACAGCAATACGCCGAGACGCTCAGGCTCTGGCGCGCAAATTTCGATCGCGCCGTCGCTGAGCACCGCCTGCCGCCCGGGTTCGACCCGGGCTTCGTCGCTCTGTGGCGCTATTATCTGATGTATTGCGAGGGCGGGTTCCGCGGGGGCGGGATCGATGTCCATCAGGTTACTTTGATCAACGATAACGAGGGAGAGAGTCGATGAGGAAACGGATGATTTCGAGCGGGTTGGCGGCATTGCTGCTGGCTTCCTGCGCGACGGTGGACACGGGTTCGCGGCCCGCCGAGGGCGCCATGCTTCCCTCGGGCGATGCGGCGGTGATGCGGCTGCCCGCGATCACGCCTGCGCCCGATGAACTGCAGGTGCTGTTCTGGGACGATGCGACGCGGCTGGCGCGCTTCCGCGATATGGAGAGCTGGTTCGCTGGCCACGAAGTCGCTGCCGATCCGAGCCCGCGCGCGCTGCCCACGGGCGCGGCCTTGCCCGCGGGCCTCGCCACCGAAATTCGCAGCGCGATGGAAGGCACCGGTGCGGTCGGGGTGATGGTGCTCCAGGCCGGGGCGGTCCGCTTCGCGGACTATGCCCCCGGCTTCGGACCCGAGCAGCGCTGGACCAGCTTCTCGGTGGCGAAAAGCTTCACCTCGACCCTGCTCGGCGCCGCCTTGCGCGACGGCCATATCGCCAGCCTCGACGATCCGGTGACGCAATATGTGCCCGGGCTGGTCGGCTCGGCCTATGACGAGGTCTCGGTCCGCCAACTCGCCACCATGACCTCGGGCGTCGCATGGAACGAAGATTACAGCGATCCTGCCAGCGATGTCGCGCAGCTCAATCGCTTCGTCCTCGAACATGGGCCAGATGCCATCGTCGCGCAGATGCGCGCATTGCCGCGCGAAGCGCCTCCGGGCGAGAAATGGGTCTACAAGACCGGCGAGACCAATCTGCTTGGCCTGCTGGTCGAGAACGCGGTCGGCATGTCGCTGGCGGGCTATGCCAAGGAGAACATCGTCGATGCCGCGGGCTTCGAGGGCGACATGTTCTGGATGACCGATCCGCGCGGTGGCAATGTCGGCGGCTGCTGCCTGTCGCTGCGGCTGGCGGATTACGCGCGCTTCGGCCAGTTTGCGCTCGAGGGCGGCGGCGACGTCGTGCCGGTCGGCTGGTTCGGCGAGGCGGGCGCGCAGCAGGTCGATTTCGGCGGGCAGGGCTTCGGCTATGGCTATCAGTGGTGGACCTATCCCGGCGGCAATTTCGGCGCGCAGGGGATTTTCGGCCAGTCGATCACGCTGGTGCCCGAAAAGGACATCGTGGTCGCGATCGTCAGCAATTGGCCGACCGCGAGCAGCGGCGATCTGCGGCGCCGGTGGCTCGGGATCACCGCCAAGCTGGCAGCACTCGAATAGGCTGGAAATGCGGCGGCGGGGTCAGCCCCCGTCGCCGCGATACCGCGCGATGATGTCGTCGTGGACGATCGGGCTGAGCAACTCGGTGAAGGCGCAGCCGACGGTGCAGTCCTGCCACCAGACGACCTGAGCCTGCATCGATTGCAAGCCGGGCATCGTCAGCCAGCACAATTGGCCTTCGTGCATCCGGTTGATCGCAGCGGCGGAAAAGCCCGAGATCGACAAATCCTGCACGAAGGTGCGAAAACCGCGCCCGCCCGAAGCGCGCAATTGTGAGGGAATGGCCAGCCGGGTGCGCGGGCCGCAGCGGTCTTCCTGAGCGGCGCGCTGGTAGCTGTCCTCAAAGGCGTTGGTCGTCATGGTCGCCCGTCCTCGATCCGAAAGGGCTGGTGGGCGGAATTCGGTCCACCCGCCAGGCCCGTCACTTGTCGGGGAACTTGCTTGTCAAATCGCTAGCGCGGCTGGTTAACCGGGCTCCGCCACGCGCTCTCGGTGTGCGGTCTCGTAGCCATTAACCACCAGCTCGACGATCCGGGCGGAGACCACGCCTGGCTCCTTGACGGTTTTGGGGTCCTCGCCGGGATAGGCCTTGGCGCGCATGCTGGTGCGGGTGGCGCCGGGATCGAGGATGGCGACGCGGATATTGCCGATCTTCTCGACCTCGCGGGCGTAGGATTCGAGCAGATTGTCGAACGCCGCCTTGGTCGAGCCATAGGCCGACCAATAGGCGCGCGGATCGGCGCCGACGCTGCTGGTCAGCCCGATGACGCGGCCTGCCTCGGCGCGCTTGAGCAGCGGATCGAACGCCGCGAGCAGCGCCTGGGTGGCGAGGATGTTGACCGTCACTGCCCTGCCGAATTCCTTGCGATCGATCTGTGTGACCGGGCTCAGCGTGGGCAGGAAGGCGGCGGAGATGACGAGGATGTCGAGCACGTCCCAGCGCCCGGAGATCGCCTGCGCGAGGCGGGCGATCCCGTCGTTCTCCTCGAAATCGACCGGGGCGATGGTCGCGCTGCCGCCGACCGCGTGGATGCGATCCTCGACCTGCTCGAGCGAACGGACGTCGCGCCCCGTCAGCACGACATGAGCGCCGGCCTCGGCCAGCGCCAAGGCGGTCGCGGCGCCGATGCCCTTGCTCGCGCCGGTTACGAGCGCAGTTTTTCCCGCAAGCGGTTTCGCCTGTTCCGTCATTACGCGACCTTTCCGACCGGCAGCGAGAGCTGGCCCTGCGCATCGTCGCGCCGGGCGATATCGGTCAGCGAGGTGGGATAGTCGCCGGTGAAGCAGGCGTCGCAGAATTGCGGGCAGGCCGAGTCGCGCGGTTTGTCGCCGACGGCGCGATAGAGCCCGTCGATCGAGACGAAGGCGAGGCTGTCGGCCTTGATGAATTGACGCATCGGTTCCAGATCCATCCGCGCGGCCAGCAGCTTGGAGCGTTCTGGCGTATCCACGCCGTAGAAACAGCTGTGCGCGGTGGGCGGGCTGGCGACGCGGAAATGCACTTCGGTGGCGCCGGCATCGCGCATCATCTCGACGATCGAGAGGCTGGTGGTGCCACGCACGATCGAATCGTCGATCAGCACGATGCGTTTACCCGCCACGAGCGCGCGATTGGCGTTGTGCTTGCGCTTGACCCCGGCGTGACGCGCGCCATCCGACGGCTGGATAAAGGTCCGCCCGACATAATGCGAACGGATGATCCCCAGTTCGAACGGCACCCCCGATTGCTGGGCATAGCCGATCGCCGCGGGGACGCCGCTGTCGGGGACGGGCACCACCAGATCGGCCTCACAGGGGCTTTCCACCGCCAGCTGCGCGCCAATCGCCTTGCGCGCCTCGTAGACGCTGCGCCCGGCAAAGATGCTGTCGGGGCGGCTGAAATAGACATGCTCGAAGATGCAGGGGCGCGGCGAATGGTTGCCGAAGGGGTGGAGCGAATCGACATTGCCGTCGAAATCCACCTTGATCAGCTCGCCCGGTTCGACCTCGCGCACCAGTTCGGCGCCCATCACGTCGAAGGCGACGCTTTCGCTGGCAAACACCGTGGCGTCGCCGATCCGGCCCATCACCAGTGGGCGGATACCCAGCGGGTCGCGGCAGGCGATCATCCCGGCCGGGGTCATGACGACGAGCGCATAGGCACCCTCGAGCAGCCGCAGCGCATCGATCAGCCGGTCGGTAATGGTGGGATAGCGGCTGGTGGCGACGAGGTGAATGATCACCTCGGTGTCGCTGGTCGACTGGAAGATCGACCCGCGGCGCACCAGATCCTCGCGCAAGGTCCCGGCGTTGGAGATATTGCCATTGTGCGCCACCGCAAAACCGCCGCCCGCCAGATCGGCATAGAGCGGCTGGACGTTGCGCAGACCGGCGCCGCCGGTGGTGGAATAGCGGACATGCCCCGCGGCCATCATCCCCGGCAGTTCGGCGATCGCGTCCTGTCCGGAGAAATTGTCCGCCACATGGCCAAGGCCCCGGCGGCTGTAGAATTCCTGTCCGTCGAAGGAGGTGATCCCGACCGCCTCCTGTCCGCGGTGCTGCAGCGCGTGGAGGCCCAGCGCCGTTGCCGCGGAGGCATCGGTGGCATTGATGGCGCCGAACACGCCGCACTCTTCGCGCAGCTTGTCGCCGTCCGCATCGTGGAAGGGATGGGTGAGGTTCATCGCTCGCCTATATGGGGTGGCCGCCGGGCCGTCCGCTCGCAGGTCCAATGGCGATATTACGCTCCGATTACAAGGCTAGCGCGATGGGTCGTGCATGATCCACCCGGACGCCGCGACGCGCGAGCGAATGCGGAAACCACCGGGATTTCATTGCAGCGAAAGCAAAGCCTGCCTAGAGCGCTGCTCTCCTGCAACCGCCTGGCGAAACCCCGATCTTGCTGCTTTCTCCCTTCGAATGGACCATCGCCAAACGCTATTTGCTGCCCGGCAAGAGCGAGGCCTTCATTGCGCTCGTCGCCGGGATTTCGGTGGGTGTGGTGATGCTGTCGGTCGCGATGCTGGTCATCGTGATGAGCGTGATGAACGGGTTTCGCGCCGAACTGCTCGACAAGATCGTCGGGCTCAACGGCCATGCCATCGTCCAGGCCTATGGCGGGCGGATGGACGATTGGGAGGATATCCTCGAGAAAGTGCGCTCGACCCCTGGCGTCGTCGATGCCTCGCCGCTGATCGAGCAGCCGCTGTTGACCAGCTTCAACGGCCGGGTCGAGGCGGTGCTGGTGCGCGGCAACACCGCCGAGGACATTCAGGGGATGACCCCCAATGTGGTGAGCGGCGATATCAGCGCGTTGCGCGCCGGCGCCAGCAATGTCGCGATCGGCGTGCGGCTGGCGCAGAACATCGGCGCGCGGGTGGGCGACACCATCACGATCATCAACCCGCAGGGTCGCTCGACTCCATTCGGGACCGTGCCACGACAGGTCGGCTACACCGTCTCCGCGATCTTCGAGGTGGGTATTTACGAATACGACCAGGCCTTCGTCATCATGCCGATGGCGGATGCCCAGACGCTGCTGCTGCTGGGCGATATCGTGAGCATGATCGAGGTGACGGTCGACGACCCTGACAATGTCGGGCAAATCCTCCAACCGGTGGCGGAAGCAGTCGCGGGCAGGGCGGTGGTCTCCGACTGGAAGACGATCAATTCCACTTTGTTCGAAGCCCTTCAGGTCGAGCGCGTGGCGATGGCCTTTGCGCTCAGTTTCATGGTGCTGGTGGCCGCATTCAACATTCTCTCCAGCCTGGTGATGCTGGTGCGCGCCAAGACCCGCGACATCGCGATCATGCGCACAATGGGGGCGACGCGGCGAAGTCTGCTCAAGATATTCGTCACCACCGGCTTTACCGTCGGCGCAATCGGCACGGTCGCCGGGCTGATCCTCGGCACGATCGTGCTCTATTTCCGCCAGCCGATCGTCGAGTTCATCGGACTGGTAACCGGGCAGGACCTGTGGGACCCGGAGGTGCGCTTCCTTTCGACTTTGCCCGCGCAGGCGGACCCGGTCGAGATCGCGATGATCGTGCTGCTGGCATTGGGGCTCAGCTTCCTCGCCACGCTCTACCCGGCGCTCAAGGCCTCGGGGACCGATCCGGTGCAGGTGTTGCGTTATGAATGAGCCGGTCCTCGAATTGCGCGGGCTGACCCGCAGCTTCGAACAGGGCGGGGTGCGGATCGACGTGCTGCGCGGCGTGGATATGGCGATCCAGCCCGGCGAGATCGTCGCGCTGCTCGGTCCCTCGGGCTCGGGCAAGTCGACGCTGTTGCAGGCGGTCGGGTTGCTCGAAGGCGGCTTCGGCGGCGAAATCCGCATTGCGGGCAAGCCGGTCGACCAGAAGGATGCCCATGCGCGAACGCTGCTGCGCCGCGACCATCTGGGCTTCGTCTACCAGTTCCACCACCTGCTGCCCGATTTCGACGCGCGCGAGAATGTCGTCCTGCCGCAGATGATCGCCAATCGCTCGCGCGCCGATTCGCAGGTGCGGGCCGAGGAGCTGCTCACCGCGCTCGGGCTGGGTCACCGGCTGACGCATCGGCCCAGCCAGCTTTCGGGCGGCGAGCAGCAACGCGTCGCGGTGGCGCGCGGGCTGGCCAATCGCCCTACGCTGGTGCTGGCCGACGAACCCACCGGCAATCTCGACGAGGCGACCAGCGACAAGGTGCTGGCGCAATTCCTCGAGCTGGTTCGCGGCGAAGGCAGCGCCGCGCTGGTCGCGACGCACAACGAGCGGCTGGCGGCGAAGATGGACCGGGTGCTGCGGTTGCACGAAGGTCGGCTGGATTGAGGACCCACAGCGCGGGTCGGGCGTTAGACCGGCCAAAGGGAGCATCGAATGACTGACCATCCAAGCACATTTCACGCCCACGATACGCACCGCGAAGGCATCCAGTGGGACGACCGCGCCTCGCTTCACCGGGTCGGTGAAAACAATAGCCTGCTGGATAGTGCCAAGGGCTTGCGTTCCGGTACATTCGCCGAGATTATACGCCACATGATGATGCTCCCCGAAACGGAGCGCAGCAGCTATTACATCGAGAAGGCCGGCGATCGCGAATTTCACGCCGAGGAAGTCGCTTCGCTGGCCCAGCGCAAGGATTTCCCGCAAGGATGAGCGCGTTTCGATGACCAGCATCGCCGATTTCACGGTCACCACCAATCGCGGCGAGCCGCTCGACCTTGGCGAGAAGCTGGGCAAGGTGCTGCTGGTGGTCAACACCGCGAGCAAATGCGGCTTCACCCCGCAATATGACGGGCTGGAGGAGCTTTACCGCGATTTCGGCGATCGCGGTTTCGAGGTGCTGGGCTTCCCCTGCAACCAGTTCGGCGGGCAGGAACCGGGCTCTGCCGAAGAAATCGGCGAATTCTGCAAGGTCAATTTCGGCGTCACCTTCCCCTTGATGGAAAAGGTCGAGGTCAACGGACCCGGCGCCAGTCCGCTGTTCGACTGGCTCAAGCGCGAGGCCAAGGGCGTGCTGGGCTCCAAAGCGATCAAGTGGAACTTCACCAAATTCCTGATCGACCGCGACGGCAAGGTGGTCAGGCGCTACGGCCCCAGCGACAAGCCCGCTGGTATAGCTGCGGATATCGAAGCGCTGCTCTAACCGGATTGCGTGGCGCCGAATGGGCCACAGGAGAAACCCATGCTCGAAGCCTTCAACGACTGGCTGCTGTCGCTCGGCGGGCAATACAATGTGAACCCCTATGTTTTCGGGGCGATCTATATCGGCGCAATCCCGTTCTTTCTCGGCTCGATCGCCTGGCTGGTGAAGCGCGCGCGCGCCGGTCGCTCGACCGTGCTGCCGACCATGCTGGCGGGGTTCTTCTTCGTCTCCGCCTATATTTATCTGGGAATCTTCGGCCAGGACATCCCGCTGTGGGTGTGGATCTTTCTCGCCGCGCTGATCCTCTACGGCGCCTGGTCGACGGTGCGCGATACGCGGCGCAAGATCAGGGCGACCGACGAAGTCTGACCTGAATATTGGCGCGGCTGGTTGCTGGCTGCGATGCCGGAAAACCGCCGCCGCTCCCTTGGCGAATCCGCGCCGGCAGCGCATATCCGTGCCATGCCTTTTGCTCCCTTCGTACCGCTGCGCGTTCTCTCCGCCTACTCCATGCTCGAAGGCGCGATCGAGCCCAAGGCGATGGCGAAACTGGCCAGGGAACGCGGCTTTCCCGCCATCGCGCTGGCCGATCGCAACGGGCTTTACGGCGCGGTCATGTTCGCCAAGGCGTGTCTCGACGAGGGCATCCAGCCGATCATCGGCACGCTGCTGGGGGTCGCGCGCGCGCGCGACGATGGCAGCACCGGCAAGCAGGTCGATTACCTCCCGCTCTATGCGCAGGACGAGACCGGCTACGACAATCTGTGTCACCTCGTCAGCAGGGCGCATCTCGAACGCCCGCTCGAATTCGAGCCGCATGTCCTGCTTGCGGATTTCGTTGGTCGTACCGAGGGCCTGATCGCGCTCACCGGCGCCAGCGAGGGCGCGGTGACCAGGCTGCTTGCCGAGGGGCAGACCAGCCACGGCGAGGCGTTGCTCGACCATCTGCAGGCGCTGTTCCCCGAGCGGCTCTATATCGAACTCGCGCGGCGCGGCGATCCGGTCGAGATGGCAGCGGAAGATGCTTTGATCGCGCTCGCCTACGCCCGCGACCTGCCGCTGGTCGCCACCAATCCAGCTAATTACGCCGAACCGCATATGCATAAGGCGCACGACGCCATGCTGTGCATCGCCGGATCGACCCATGTCGATGCCGAAGACCGGCTGCGCTCCAATCCCGAAAGCTTCGTCAAATCGGCAAGCATGATGGACGAGGGCTTCGCCGATCTCCCCGAAGCGGTGGCCAACACGCTGGTGATTGCGCAGCGCTGCGCCTTCGCGCCGCCCAACCGCGCGCCGATTCTGCCGAGCCTCGCGGGTGATGTCGAGGGCGAGGCGCGGATGCTGGCCTCGGATGCGCGCGCCGGGCTGGAAGCGCGGCTGGTGCCCTACGGCGCGATGAGCGACGAGGAGCGGCGGGTGTATTTCGACCGGCTCGACTACGAGGTCGGGATCATCAACCAGATGGGCTTTCCCGGTTACTTCCTGATCGTTGCCGATTTCATCAAATGGGCCAAGGAACAGGATATCCCGGTGGGCCCGGGGCGTGGTTCGGGCGCAGGTAGTGTGGTCGCCTGGGCGCTGACCATCACGGATCTCGATCCGCTCAAGCTCGGGCTGCTGTTCGAGCGCTTCCTCAACCCCGAACGCGTTTCGATGCCAGATTTCGACATCGATTTCTGCGAAACCCGCCGCGGCGAGGTGATCCGCTACGTCCAGGACAAATACGGCCACGACCACGTCGCGCAGATCATCACCTTCGGCAAGCTCAAGGCGCGCGCGGTACTCCGCGATACGGGCCGAATCCTGCAGATGAGCTACGGCCAGGTCGACCGGCTGTGCAAGATGGTGCCGAACCATCCCACCGACCCGTGGACGCTGCCGCGCACGCTCAATGGTGCGGCCGATTTCCGCCGCGAATACGAGAACGACAATGATGTGAAGCGGCTGGTCGATCTGGCGATGCAGCTCGAGGGTTTTCCGCGCAATTCCTCGACCCACGCCGCGGGCGTTGTGATCGGCGACAGGCCGCTGGCGCAGCTGGTGCCGCTTTACCGCGATCCGCGTTCGGACATGCCGGTGACGCAGTTCGACATGAAGCATGTCGAGTCGAGCGGTCTGGTCAAGTTCGACTTTCTCGGCCTCAAGACGCTGTCGGTGCTCAAGAAGGCGACCGATCTGCTGGAGAAACGCGGCGTCAGCATCGATCTCGCGCTGCTCGAGCTCGACGATCCGGCGGTCTACGAGCTGATGAAATCGGGCCACACGGTGGGCGTCTTCCAGCTCGAATCCGAGGGCATGCGCCGCACGCTGACCGCGGTGAAGCCGACCAATTTCGGCGACATCATCGCGCTGGTCTCGCTCTATCGCCCGGGCCCGATGGACAACATCCCTCTGTTCGGCAAGCGCAAGGCGGGCGAGGTGCCGATCGAGTACCCGCACCCCCGACTGGAGGAAATCCTCGCCGAGACCTACGGCATTTTCGTCTATCAGGAACAGGTGATGCAGGCCGCGCAGATCCTCGCGGGCTATTCGCTCGGCGATGCCGATCTGTTGCGGCGCGCGATGGGCAAGAAGGTCCAGGCCGAGATGGACGCCCAGCGCCAGCGCTTCGTCGATGGCTGCAAGACCGTCTCGGGGATCGATGCCCGCAAGGCCAACGAGCTGTTCGACTTGATCGACAAATTCGCCGGCTACGGTTTCAACAAGTCGCACGCCGCCGCCTATGCGCTGCTCGCCTACCAGACCGCCTGGATGAAGGCGCATTACCCGGAAGAGTTCTTCGCCGCCTCGATGTGTTTCGACATGCACCAGTCGGAAAAGCTCGCAGTGTTCGTCGACGACGCACGCCGCTCGCCGCTGCGGCCGGGCGGGGTGACCATCGCGCCGCCCTGCATCAACGCCTCGGTCGCCGAATTCGGGGTCGAGCAGACCGACGATGGCTATGCGGTGCGCTATGCGCTGGCGGGGATCCGCAATGTCGGCGGCAAGGCGATGGACGCGATCTGCGCCGAGCGCGATGCCTCGGGCCCGTTCGAGAGCCTGTCCGACCTGTTCGGACGGCTCCCCAAGGGCTCGATGAATTCGCGCCAGCTCGAGGCGCTGGCCTGCACCGGCGCGCTCGATTCGCTCGAGCCCAACCGCGCCAAGGTGTTCGAGAATGCCGACCTGTTGCTGGCGGTGGCCGATGCCGCCGAGCGCGAGCGCTCGAGCGGGCAGGCGGCGCTGTTCGGCGGCGAGGAAAGCCATCAGGGCGAGACACTCAGGCTCAAGGAGGTCGAACCGTGGCCGCGCGCGCAGATGATGGCGCATGAGCGCGACAATTTCGGGTTCTATTTTTCCGATCACCCGGTCCAGGCCTGGCGTCAGGTCGCCTCGGCCAATGGCGCGCGCAGCTACGCTTCGTTGATGACTGGCGCAGCCCCTGTGGGCGGACGCGCGCCGGCGGTGATGGCGGCGATGATCGAAAAGGTGAACAAGGGCACGACGCGGCGCGGCAAGCCCTTTGTCCGCGCCGATTTCTCCGATGCCTCCGGCCAGTTCAGCGCCGCCTGTTTCGAGGAAAGCCTGGTCGAGAATTTCCTCCGTTGGGCCGAGGACCAGACCTGCCTGCTGTTGCAGGTCGAGCTCGACAGCCCGAGCCCCGATGAGCCGCCGCGGATCACCGTGCGCGGCGGGGTGCCGCTCGAACAGGTCTCGAGCAGCGCCCGGATGACGCTCAGCCTCGATGTCACCGAGGAGGCGGGTCTTGCCGCGCTGCAGATGGAGCTCGGGGAAACCGGCGGCACCGGCGAGGTCATCGCCACGCTGCGCACCGGGCTGGCGATCGAGCCCACGTTAAGGCTCGGCAGCGGGTTCCAGCTCGACGGCGAACTCGCCGAACGCTTGGCAAGCGTGCCCGGGCTTGCCAATGTGCATCTGACCACGCGGCGCGGTGGGAGTCATCTCCGCCTCGTCGCCTGAATGCATGCCCACCAACGGGCAGCAAACACGGGAGAGAGTTGCGAATGTCGGGAGCCATGCAGGACTGGACCATGCGGGTAACGCATGTGATCGATCACGCCGCGCGCGAAGCGGGGACGCGCGAAATCGTCACGCGCTGGGCCGATGGCAGCGAAACGCGCACCGACTGGAACGGCATCCGCCGCGACGCGCTGAAAATGGCGCAGGCGCTTCAGGCGCTGGGGGTGAAACCCGGCGACCGGGTTGCCAGCCTGGCGATGAACCACGCGCGCCATCTGGTCAGCTGGTATGGTGTAGCCGGAATGGGCGGGGTGCTGCACACGGTGAACCCGCGCCTGTTCGAGGATCAGCTCGAATATATCGTCAACCACGCGGAGGATAAGGTGCTGTGTTACGATGCGGCCTTCCAGCCGGTGGTCGACATGATGCGCGACCGCTGGACCACGATCGAGCACTACATCTGCTACGATTCGGATGAGCACGCGCCGGCCTTCGAAGACTGGATCGGCCAGCAGGATGGCGATTTCGAATGGGTCGAGGGCGACGAGCGCGATCCGTGCATGCTGTGTTACACCAGCGGCACCACCGGGCATCCCAAGGGCGTGCTCTACGAACACCGCTCGACCGTGCTTCACGCCATTGCCGGGCTCCAACCCGCGGCGTTCAACTTCAGCGCCTCGAGCGTAATGCTCCCCGTGGTGCCGATGTTCCACGCTGCAAGCTGGGGCCTGCCCTATGCGGGCGCGATGGCGGGGATCAAATTCGTGTTTTCCGCGGTCAACGATCCCGCGGTGCTCGACGAGCTGATGAAGACTGAAGGCGTCACCGACAGCGCCGGCGTGCCCACCGTGTGGCTGGCGCATTTCCAGTATTGCGATGCCAAGGGGCTCGAGCTGCCCAAGCTCAAGGCTGCGACCATCGGCGGCTCGGCCGCGCCGCGCTTCATGATCGAGCGGCTGATGAAGAACGGCACCCGTGTCCAGCACGCCTGGGGGATGACCGAGACCAGCCCGATCGGCACGGTCGGCGGCCCGACCCACGATTGGGACCAGCTCACCTTCGAGGAACAGGTCGACAAGACCGCGATGCAGGGCCGCCCGACCTTCGGGGTCGAGCTGCGCACCGTCAGCCTCGACGATCCCACCCAGGTCCTGCCGCGCGATGGCGAGAGCTCGGGCGCACTGCACATCCGCGGGCCATGGGTGATCCGGCGCTATTTCCGCGCCGAGGAGGACGCGCTGCTCGAGGGCGGCTGGTTCGACACCGGCGATGTCGCGATCCTGCATCCCGATGGCACCATGCAGATCACCGACCGCACCAAGGACGTGATCAAGTCGGGCGGTGAATGGATCAGCTCGGTCGAGCTGGAGAACGCAGCGGTCGGCCATCCGGCGGTGGCCGAGGCCGCCGCGATCGGGATCCACCACCCCAAATGGGACGAGCGCCCGGTGCTGTTCGTGGTCAAGAAGGAAGGCCACGATGTGACAGGTGGCGAGGTGATCGAATTCCTGGCCGACAAGGTCGCCAAATGGTGGCTGCCCGATGCGGTCGAATTTGTCGACGACATCCCCCACACCGCCACCGGCAAGATCAGCAAGAAAGATCTGCGCGATCGCTTTGCGGAATACCGTCTAAAAGAGTGATCGCAGGCAGTCGGCGAATTGGCAGAAACCGAGGAAACCCATGTCCAACGAGACCTATATCGACCCGAGCCGCGCCAATTTTGACGCCTTCAAGGACCTGCCACGCGACCGGCCGATCCATATGCTCAACCTGCTGCAATATCGCGATGTGGCGGAATATCCCGATGGGCACGAGAACGCCGGCAAGGGATGGAGCGGGCGGCGGGCCTATGAGGAATACGGTGCCACCTCCGGCCCGATCTTCAAGCGCGTGGGCGGCAGTATCGTCTGGCGCGGATTGTTCGAAACGGTAGTGACCGGCCCCGATGCGATGCGCTGGGACGACGGCTTCGTCGCGCAATATCCGACCGCCGGGGCCTTCCTCGAGATGGTCACCGATCCCGAATACCAGAAGGCGGTCGTCAACCGCACCGCGGCGCTGATCGACAGCAGGCTAGTGCGCTTCGCGCCGGGCGAGGCGGGCGAGGGGTTCTAGAAGAGCGCGATGTTTAGGTCGTCCTCGCCAGGAGCGCAGTTGCGGGGCGGTGCGGACGGGCAAGGCCACCGAGGGAATCCGACGGGGTAAATCAAACAGTCGAACAGCTCTCTGCGCGGTCAATCGAGATAGGACGGATCGAAAAGCAGGCTCAAGTCCTCTGGTTCGCCGAGGATCGAAATGAGGTCACGCTCCTGGAGCCGTAAATCGCTTCTTCCAATGATAAGCTTGCCGTCGCGCTCTATCATCACGACCAGACAGGAGCCGGGCAGCTCGATTTCCCCGAGATCGGAGTCCAGCTGTGAGGACAGAGCCGGGATTTCGGAAACGTGATCCCGAACGAAATGGTCGTCGCGGACGAGAACCTTGGTGAGGTCCTTTTCGTCATTCGCATCAAGCCAGCGCTCTTCGAATTTGTCGCTTTGCGCCACTTCTGCCAGATGGCCCACGATCCGCAGGTCCAGCCCGGCCGGCTCTTGCGGCAGGATCAGATACATCAGCGTGTGGACATCGCGGGAACCCAGGATGTCGACCGTCGCGCCTCCCCCGAAGCGGAAAATGAAAAGCTGGGATTGCTCGAGGTCGGGAACCGATTTGTAGGCCAGATACATGTTCGGGCGGATCGCATGCACATCCATCCGTTCGCCTTCGAACACGGCCCGGATGGCACTCTCATCCATTCCGAACCGCTGCTGTGCGACTTCGACCATCTCTTCGACAAGCCGCTTGCGATCGAAACGCCCCTCCGTACGATCGAGTAGCACCGAGCGTGCCACGACGCTCTCGTAGTTCAGGTTTTGCGGCTGGGTCTTCTCATGGACGATCGAGGACAACTCGCGCTCGATCCCCTCATAAGTGCTGTGGCCCAGATGACGGTGCATATGAAAGATCGCGCCGCGTCGTTTCACCCGCTTCGAGGCATAGAACTGGTAGTAAAGGCCGCATCCGACAGCGAGCAGGGCAGTGAACAGGATGGACACCGCACCCATTTCGAGGATCAGCCAGAATGCCAGGAGGACCCCGATCAGGGGAAGCCATGGGTAAAGCGGCACTTTGAACCCCGGCCGATAGCTGTCTATCCGGCTCTCGCGCATCACGATCACCGCGAGGCAGACCAGTCCGAACAACAGGAGCTGGAATGCGCTGGCAAGCTTGGCCACCGACTCGACGTCGAAGACCAACAGCACTGCGATCATGGTGACCACGGTGACGGCAATGGCCAGCACCGGTGTGCCGCTGCGGCCCAGCACGCTCAGTCGCGACGGCAACAGCTTGTCTTTCGCCATGGCGAAGGGATAGCGCGAAGCGGACATGATCCCGGCATTCCCGGTCGAGGCGAACGCAGCGACAGCCGCCACGACGACAAGCGTGACGCCCAGATCGTATGGCAAACCGCCAAGGAAGACCTCGCCTGCATCCGCCACGGGCGTGAGGCTTTCGAACAGTTCCTGCGGTGGCAGAACAGTCACCATCAACAGCGTGCCCAAAGTGTAGATCACGGTGGCGGTGAAGAGCGAAAGCACCATCCCCAGGGGGATATTGCGATCGGGATTCTCGATTTCTTCGGAGATGCTGGCGACCTTGGTAAGCCCTGCATAGGATACGAAGACAAGCCCGATCGTCGCAAAGAACCCGCCGAAGCCGTCGCGGAAAAAAGCGCCATACGCCGGCTCGGGCGTCAGCACATCGGCTATTCCCGTGCGCGCCAGGCCGATCGTGACGAAGGCGGTCAGGATCACCACCAGCGTCCCCACCAGAATGCGCTGCAGCAGCGTCGTCTCTTTCGCTCCGAAGACGTTGAGCAGGCCGAAGGCGACGGTCAGTACGATGGCCGTAACCGTGATCGGCAAGTCGATGTAGATCGCAAGATAGGCCCCCATCCCGACCAGGGCGAAAGCGCTCTTGAACACCGTCGCCACCCAGGATCCCACACCTCCGACCGTGCCCATCAACGGGCCCATGCTACGATCGAGAAAGAAATACGCTCCGCCCGCTCGCGGCATCGCGGTCGACAGTTCCGCCATGCAGAACATCGCCGGCAGGATCATCAACCCGGCGACCAGATACGCGAGATAGACCGAGTTACCCGTCTGAGCCGCTGCAATGCCTGGAAGGAGGAACAGGCCGGAAGAGAACATCGCTCCCGTTGCGACGGCATAGACGTCGAACAGCTTGAGGTTCTTCGACATTTTCTTGGGATTTGCGGGAAGATCTGGATCTGGGATGCCCGTTCCTTTCGAACTCAATGCCGGGATGGCCATGGCTGACCTCGATATCGCCCGGCAGTGCCGCTTTCGCAAGGTGCCATTGGTGCCTTTGTAATCTTCGAAAGACCGCGACGTCGGTTGATCGCCGGTGAGCGCGAAATCGCCAAGGCTATGCTGCCCGGCTCGATGTCAGCCTTCCCGGGCCGGTGGAACGAGACTGGTCTAAAGCCACTCGCCACCGGTCACTAAAGCAACCGCATCTGCCCACCCATTTCCGGCGCGCGAAACCGGGTGCAATCGAGCTTGAACTTGCCCTTGCCGATCCCGGAGCGCTTGCAAGCCAGGCGAAAGCGCGCGCGGAACAGGTCGGCCCAGACGCCGGTGGGCCTCATGCGGCTGAAGAAGTCGGGGTCGTTGTCCTTGCCACCCCGGATCGAGCGAACGATGCTCATCACCTTGTCGCCGCGCTCGGGGTAGTGAACGCTCAGCCATTCGCGGAACAGCGGTGCGACCTCGTGCGGCAGGCGCAGCGGGATCCAGCCGCAACTCGCCACCCCCAGCGCCACGGCGCGCTGGACGATTTCTTCCATGAACTCGTCGGTGATGGCGGGGATCACCGGGGCAACCAAGCAATGCGTCGGGACCCCCACCTCGGCAAGTTTTCCCAGCGCAGCCAGCCGCTTGGCGGGCGAAGCGGCGCGTGGTTCGAGCTTTCTGGACAAGACCGGGTCGAGGCTGGTTACCGAGATTGCCACCGCCACCAGTCGCCGCCTCGCCATCTCCTCGAGCAGATCGAGATCGGCGAGCACCCGGTCGGATTTGGTGGTGATCGTCACCGGATGGCGGGCGTCGAGGCACACTTCGAGCAGCGCACGGGTGATCCGGTAGCGGTTCTCGATCGGCTGGTAGGGATCGGTATTGGTCCCCAACGCGATCGGCTTCGGGCGATATTTGGGCTTCGCTAGCGTGGCACGCAGCAGTTCGGCGGCGTTGGGTTTGGCGAACAGCTGCGTCTCGAAATCGAGCCCGGGCGAGAGGTCGTGATAGGCATGGGTAGGCCGAGCGAAGCAATAAACGCAGCCATGCTCGCAGCCGCGATAGGCGTTGATCGAGCGGTCGAATGGGATGTCGGGCGACTGGTTGAACGACAGAATGGACTTGGGCTGTTCCTCGGTCACCTGCGTGCGCAGCTTGACCGGCGGCCCGCCGTCGCTCTGCGCCAGCGCCGCCATATGGTCGCTCCAGTCGCCATCGGCCTCGCGGGTGGCAAGGCCAAAGCGCGTCGGCACGCTGCGCGATTGCGCGCCGCGGCCGGTAACAGGCGACTCACTGCTGGGCTCCATGGAAAGGAACATACATGGAACAAAAGCCGTGGTCGAGCCTCAACCGAGGATGATCTGCAGCCCCGCGCCACCGCACCACAGGCCAAGCAGCAGCACCGATTCCCAGCCAATTCCGCCCGGTCCCTGCCGTTCGCGGCGCAGCAGCCCCGCCAGCAGCACGGCGGTCATCACCACCACCAGTGCCATCCAGAAGACGGTGCGATCGGAGATGGCGTTGTAGATGCTGCCTTCGCGATAGGCGATATCGCTGGAAGCGATGAACAGCGCGTCGAACATATTGCCGCCGATGATCCCGCCGATGGCGAGCTGCAGCGCGCCGCGCCGGACCGCGGCGATGGTAGTCACCAGTTCGGGCAGCGAGGTGACGATCGCGGTTCCCAGCGCGCCGACCACCCCTTGCGAGATGCCGAGCCGGCCCGAGAGTTCGATCCCCGCTTCGCCGACCAGCCAGCCGGTGAAGCCGATCACCACCACCAGCGCTGCGAACAGGCCGCCGATCAACCACAATGAACGTTGATCGGTCGTATCGTCGTCATTTTCATCGCGGGTAGCATCGGTCTGGCGCGGGAGCCACATCGGGTGCTTGTGAGTCCGGTGCGCGCCGCGCAGGCCGACGATGTAGACGCCGACCAGCACCGGGGTCAGCGGATGGATGCCGAGAATTGTGTAGGGCGGTGCCGCCCAGGCCATGATTGGCAAGGTTACGAGGATGATCAGCGTGGTCGCCTGCGCGAGATTGACGGGGCTGGCGGCGGCGTGTTCGAGATTGACCTTGCGGTAGAAGATATCGGCGAGCGCCAGGAACATCGTCTGTGCGGCGATCCCGCCCATCGCGTTGGACACGCTGAGATCGGCGGCGCCGCTTGCCGCAGTGCTGGTCGAGGTGACGATGCCCGCGATGCTGGTGCCCGCACCCAGCAGCACCGAGCCGATCAGCGCCTCGCCGAAGCGCGTGCGATCGGCGATGGTATCGGCATAACCCGCCATTTTCGAGCCGAGCAGGGCGATGACCAGCGCGCAGCCCGCAAAGATCAGGCAGACCGTCAGCGTCGAATAGGTTGCGATGGCGAGCAAGCGTTCCCCCTGGTGCGCGCCGCCGCCCCTGGACGATGACGCCCCTAGACGATGACGCCTCGTGTCGACGCTAGCGCTCGCGCAGCCGCGGCATGAGTTCGACGAAATTGCAGGGGCGGTGGCGGCTGTCGAGTTGCTGGACCAGGATCCTGTCCCAGCCGTCCTTCACCGCGCCGTTCGATCCGGGCAGCGCAAAGATATAGGTCCCGCGCGCCAGCACTGCGCAGGCGCGGCTCTGCACCGTGCTGGTGCCGATGGTCTCGTAGCTGATCCAGCGGAACAGTTCGCCGAAGCCGGGGATCGCCTTGTCCTTGACCTGATCGAGCGCTTCGGGAGTGACATCGCGGCCGGTCAGCCCGGTGCCTCCGGTGGTGAGCACTGCATCGATCTCGGGATCGTCGATCCAGCGGTGGAGATGCGCGGCGATTTCGTTCTTGGAATCCTTGCTGATCTCGCGCGAGGCAAGGACATGGCCCGCCGCCGCAATCCGCGCGGCGAGGATATCGCCCGAGCTGTCGTCGGCGGGCGTGCGCGTGTCCGACACGGTCAGCAGCGCGATGCGCACGGGTTTGAAGGGCAGGCTCTCGTCGATCCGCATGTCAGCGCTCCCGCGGGAATGTCGGCCACTGGTTCTGCGCGAGCGCGGTGCGGCTGGGCGCATCGGCATCGGCCTGGCGCAGATACATCCAGTAATTGCGCATCACGATCGCGACATAGGAACGCGTCTCCCAATAGGGGACCGATTCCATCCACGTCAGCGGATCGCCCTGATCGCGCACTTCCTCGTTCCAGCGCGTCACCGGGGTCAGCCCGGCGTTGTAGGCAGCCATCACCTTGGGCAGATGCCCCTGCGTCGCGCTCGACTGGCTCAGCGCCTCGAGCGCGCGCTGGCCGAAGGCGAGGTTGGTGGCGGGCTCCTTGAGATCGGCGGTCGCAGCGTTGAGATTGATCGAACTGGCGTATTCGCGCGCGGCGATCGGGCGGATCTGCATCAGCCCGATGGCGTTGGCCGGGCTCACCACCCGCTCGCGGAAGTTGGATTCCTGCAGCGCGTGCGCGAAGGCGAGCGCCGGATCGACCTGCCAGCCGCCGCGCGGGGTCTGGTAGGTCACCGGCCAGCGCAGCGAGGGCGGGGCGGCGGTCCCGGCGGGCGCGTTGTAGGCCATGAAGCTCTGCGCTGCGGGCAGGCCGAGCGCGCGCGCGAGCCGGGTCAGCGGCGCGAAATCGCTCGCGTCACCGATCCGCGCCTGGTGGACCAGCGCGTCGGAGGCCTGATCGCGGCGCCCGATTTCGGCGAGCATTACCGCCAGCCGGGCGGCCTGCTCGCCGTCGAGCTGCTGCCAGTCCGCCGCAGTGAGATCGGGGAGTGTGTGATCGCCGGGCAGTGCCTGCCCCAGCTGTTCGCGCGCGAGCATGCCGTAGAGCGTCTCGGTGAAGCGTGCGGCACCGCGCAATTGCTCGCCCGCCTGTTCGGGTTCGCGGCAGCGGATCAGCGCCCGGCTGGCCCAGTAGTGCGCGGCGGAGGTCAGCTCGGGATCGGTCGAGCCCGTGGCGGCGCCGCGGAAGCCGCTGCCTGCGGTGGCGCAGTCGCTCAGCCGCCACGCGGCCAGCCCGGCCACCCAGTCGCCTTCGGCAACCCATGGCCCGCTGCCCTCGGCCACGGTGCGCGCCTGCGCCAGTGCCTCGGCATCGCGGTTCTCGATGTAATAGCTCCACGCCACTCGCTGGCGCCATTCGGCGCGCGCCTGCGGTGACAGCGAAGCGTCGATCCCGTCGAGCAGCAGCCGCGCGCCATCGGGGTCGTCGTTGCGGATACGATTGAGGATCGCACTGCTGACGCTGTCGGGCATGGTCCCGTCGGAAATCCCGCGCGGCAGGGTGCGGCGGGTCAGGCCCGGCTGGCCGCGCAGATCACGGGTACGAGGGAGCGAAGGGGTCGAGGTCAGCCCGCGCGTCGTCGCCAGTCGCGCGATCTGCTCCGCCTGCGGCAGGTCGCGGTAACGGTCGAGCCAGTCCGACAGCCGCTCGATCGGGATCCGCGGGCTTTCGGGGTGGAGGAAATATTCGGCCAGCGCCGCTCCATGGAGCGGGCCATCGCCACGCTCGCCGAGCAGGATCTCCGCGCGGTCCCAGTTGCGCGCATCGATCGCCTCGAACAGCGAGGCGTAATAGAGCCGGTCCTGGCTCGACAGCAGCGTCGGCAACGCCGCCGACTTGCCTTGCGAGAAATAGGCGATGCTCTCCTGACTGGCCTGCACCGGGAAGGCGTGACCGGCGGCCATTCCGGCAAGCGCGAGGAAAAGGGTCTTACGCATGGGCGCTCCACTTGAGCCAATTGGTCCAGAATTGTTTGCGATGGCCGGGCATCCGCGCCAGTCGGTCGAGCCGCGGCGCGATCATCACCGGGATGGCGCGTTCGCCGAGCTGTAGGGTGGGCGAGGGCTCGCCGCTCTCTGCCAGCAGCGGCGCGAGGCCGCGCCCGAACACCATCAGCCGCTGTGGTGCGGCGAGCGCGACATGATGGCGGGTCAGCTCGCCCAGCCCGCGCGCGGCCAGATCGTTCCAGTCGGGCAAGGGTGCAGGGCGGGGCAGCGCGCTGGCGCAATAGGTGTTATCCTCGGCCAGCCCCATCGCGCGCAAGATTGCGGCGAGCAGCCGTCCCTGCGGTCCGCTCAGCAGCCGTTCGCCATCCTCCGGGTCGGGCTGCGCGACCAGCAGCATGAGCTTTGCGCCCGCCACACCGCGCGGGGCGACCCGCCCGGAAGGGCCACGTTCGTCGAGGCCGGGCTCGCTGAGCCAGAATTTTCGGAAATCGTCGAGCTCGGTCGGATAATGGTCCGGTGTGCCGCCGATGAGCCCCCCGCTTTCGCTCTCGAGCGCACGCTGGATCGCGCTGCGCTGGGGCGGGGCCTTGGCGACAGGTTCCACTTTGGGCGCCGCTACGGCATCCGCAGTTTCCGGCTGCGTCAGCCAGTCGGTTGGCTCGTCGTCGAAGGTACAGTCCACGCCTGCTTCGCGCCACCAGGCGAGCGCGCCGGCGAGTGCCTCCCGGCTCGAAAAATCCTGCAAATGCATCGCGGTCATGGTCATCCTGGGTCCTGGCAGGGTCTTGACCTGTAGCGCCCCGCCAATCAAGGCAGGGGCAAGCGCAATGCGACGAAAAGAGAGACTTATGAGTGAACGTGAATCGATGCCCTGCGACGTCGTCATCATCGGCGGCGGTGTAGCGGGCCTGGCAGCGGCGATCCGGCTCAAGCAGCTGAACGAGGAACTCGAGATCGTCGTGCTCGAAAAAGGCAGCGAAATCGGCGCCCATGTTCTCTCGGGTGCGGTTGTCGATCCCAAGGCGCTCGACGAGCTGCTACCCGAATGGCGCACGATGGATTGCCCGATGGCGAAGACGCCGGTCACCGACAATCTGCACTGGATGATGAGCAAGGCCGGAAAATGGGACATGCCGCATCTGCTGATGCCGCCGTTCATGTCCAACAAGGGCAATTACACCGGCTCGCTTGGCAATCTGTCGCGCTGGCTGGCCGAGCAGGCCGAGGGTCTGGGCGTGATGGTGTTCCCGGGCTTCCCGGCATCCGAAGTGCTGTTCGACGATAGCGGCGCGGTCGCGGGCGTACTCACGCAGGACATGGGCATCGCCGAGGACGGTTCGCACAAACCCGATTACCAGCCCGGGATGGAAATCCAGGCCAAATACACGGTCTTCGCCGAGGGTGTCCGCGGCAATCTCACCAAGAAGATGAAGGCGCGGTTCGATCTCGAAGCCGATTGCCAGCCGCAGGTCTACGGGCTCGGCGTCAAGGAATTGTGGGATGTCGATCCTGCCAAGCATGTTCCGGGCCGGGTGATCCACACGCAAGGCTGGCCGCTGTCCGAAAGCGAGAGCTGGGGCGGCGGGTTCATCTACCACCAGGCCGACGGCCAGGTCGCGCTCGGGTTCGTCACCGCGCTGGATTACAAGAACCCCTACGTCTCGCCCTATCAGGAATTCCAGCGCTGGAAGCATCATCCCGAAATCGCGGCGCTGCTCGAAGGCGGCAAGCGAGTCGCGTATGGCGCGCGCGCGATCAACGAGGGCGGCTGGCAATCGGTGCCCAAGCTCGCCTTCCCCGGCGGCGCGCTGATCGGCTGCGCGGCAGGCTTCGTCAACGTGCCGCGGATCAAGGGCAGCCATACCGCGATGAAGAGCGGGATGCTTGCCGCCGAGAGCATCGCTGCGGCAATCGCTGCGGGGCATGAGAAGACCGAACTGGCCGATTACGACGCCGCGGTCCGTTCCAGCTGGATCGCCGACGAACTCAAGAAGGTGAAAAACGCTCAACCCGCGGTGGCCAAATACGGCGCCGATATCGGCACGCTGCTGGCGGGCGCGGACATGTGGATGCGCGCTCTCAAGATCGGCCTGCCGATCACCATGAAGCACGAGCCCGATCACACCCATCTGCAGCGCGCCGACCTCTACAAGCCGATCGATTACCCCAAGCCCGACGGAGTGTTGAGCTTCGACCGGCTGACCAATGTGGCCTTCAGTTACACCAACCATGCCGAGAACCAGCCGGTGCACCTCAAGGTCTGCGATATGGACCTGCAGCGCCGCAGCGAGCTGGAGGTCTTTGCCGGACCTTCGACCCGCTATTGCCCGGCAGGAGTCTACGAATGGTTGCTGGAGGAGGGCAAGGAGCCCGTCTTCGTGATCAATTCGCAGAACTGCGTCCACTGCAAGACCTGCGACATCAAGGACCCCAACCAGAACATCGAATGGGTCACGCCCGAGGGCGGCGGAGGCCCGAACTATCCGAACATGTGAGGTGAAGGCCCACCCCTCCAGTCTTTCGTCATCGCGAGCGGCCGAAGGTCCCGCGGCGATCCATGGCCCGACCGTGGATTGCTTCGCTCCGCTCGCAATGACGAACTGAGCCCATGCGCGAAATTGCCTACGCCAAGATCAACCTCGCGCTGCACGTCCGGTCGCGGCGCGAGGATGGCTATCATGAGCTCGAAACGCTGTTCGCGTTCGTCGATGCCGGCGATGTGCTGACCGCGCGGGTGGCCGACACCGACAAGCTGCAGCAGCATGGCGAATTTGCCGACCAGCTCGGAACCCCCTTCGGCAATCTGGTAACCAAGGCGCTCGGCGTGCTGCCGCGCTCCAGGGGGCTCGACATCCAGCTGGAGAAGAGCCTGCCCGTCGCGGCGGGGCTAGGGGGCGGTTCGGCGGATGCCGGGGCGGTGTTCCGGATCGTCCGCGAGAGCTTCGGCTTGCCCGACGACTGGCGGACACGCGCGGCGAAGCTGGGCGCCGATGTCCCCGCCTGCGTCGAGAGCCGCACCTGCATCGGTCGCGGCACCGGTACCGAGCTGGAAAAACTGGCGGGCGACAGCCTTGCCGGCGTCCATGTCCTGCTGGTCAATCCGCGCGTCGCGCTGACCACCGGGCCGGTGTTCGCGGCCTGGGATGGCAAGGATCGCGGCAGGCTTCCGACCGGTTCGGCGCGTGAGATCGCATCGGCGGGGCGCAACGATCTTGCCGAGCCTGCCATCGAATTGTGCCCGGTGATCGCCGAGGTGCTTGGCGCACTCGAAGGAACAGCGCCCTTGCTCACCCGTATGTCCGGTTCCGGCGCGACGTGCTTTGCGCTGTTCGAAAGTGCTGACGAGTGCACCGCTGCAACCGAGACGATCGCCGCAAGGCATGGCGAATGGTGGCAAATGACAGGGACGCTGCGATGATCGACGGCAAGCCATTTCGCCAGGTGGGCCAGGCGGGCCCGCATGGTTTGCTGTGCCTTGCCGATCACGCGTCCAATTTCGTCCCCGAAGATATCGATCTGGGGATCGATAACGCGCTGCTCGACGAGCATATCGCCATCGATATCGGCGTGGAAGGTGTCGCCGACCGGCTTGCGCGACGGCATGGCATTCCCGCGCATATCGCCTGTGTCAGCCGCCTCGTCTGCGATTTCCATCGCCGCGAGGACGAACTTGCCGTCGTCCCGACCGAAAGCGACGGGTATCTCATCCCCGGTAATATCGGTGCCAATCTCGAAAACCGACTGGCGACCTATCACCGGCCTTATCACAGCGCGCTGGCCCAATTCATCGACGAGGTCTCTCCCCGGCTACTGCTGGCGCTGCACAGCTTCACCCCCACGCTCGCAGCGCGCGAGGAGGAGCGACCATGGGAGGTCGCACTGCTCTACAATCAGGACGATCGCGCCGCGCGCCATGCGATCCGCCTGTTTGCCGAGCAGGGGCTGACGGTGGGCGACAACCAACCCTATTCGGGCAAACAGCTCAACGCGACGATGGATCGCCACGCCGAGGAGCGGGGGATCCCCTATCTCACCATCGAGGTGCGGCAGGATCAGATCGCCAGCGAGGCCGGGCAGGCGCGCTGGGCTTCGCTGATTGCCGATGTCGCGGGGCGAACCCTGCTCGCGCTTGAGTCGCAATAAGAAGGTCTTTCTCGCGCTTCGCTTGAATTATTGCGTCGCGGCGGCGAAAGCAGGCGCGATATTCTTTCAGCGCCGGAGCCTTCATGACCGCGACCTTCGATAAATCCCGCCTGCCCAGCCGCCATGTCTCGGTCGGCCCCGAGCGCGCGCCGCACCGGTCCTATTATTACGCGATGGGCCTGACCGAGGAAGAAATCGCGCGGCCCTTCGTCGGGATTGCCAGCGCGGGCAACGACAGCGCGCCGTGCAACACCACGCTCGATCCGCAGGCCAACATCTGCCGCAAGGGTGTCGAGGAAGGCGGCGGGATGCCGCGGCGCTTCAACACGATCACCGTCACCGATGGCATCGCCATGGGGCACCAAGGGATGAAAAGCTCGCTGGTCAGCCGCGAGGTCATCGCCGATTCGGTCGAGCTCTCGGTGCGCGGCCATTGCTACGACGCGCTGGTCGCCTTTGCGGGTTGCGACAAGAGCCTGCCCGGCATGATGATGGCGATGTTGCGCCTCAATGTGCCGTCGATCTTCGTCTATGGTGGCTCGATCCTGCCCGGCACCTACAAGGGGCACGATGTTACCGTGGTCGATGTGTTCGAGGCGGTCGGGCAATATGCCTCGGGAAACTGCCCGCTGCAGGAGCTCATCGCGCTAGAGAAGGTCGCCTGCCCTGGCCACGGCGCCTGCGGCGGTCAGTTCACCGCCAACACCATGGCCTGCGTCGGCGAGGCAATCGGATTGTCTTTGCCGAACAGCAATATGACGCCCGCTCCTTACAAATCGCGCGAGGAAATCGCGATGGCGGCAGGGCGTCAGGTGATGACGCTGCTCGAACACAATCTGCGCCCGCGCGACATCTGCACGCGCGCCGCCTTCGAGAACGCCGCGCGCGTGGTCGCTGCGACCGGTGGCTCGACCAACGCCGCGCTCCACCTGCCCGCGATGGCGCATGAGGCGGGGATCGCATTCGACCTGTTCGACGTCGCCGAGATCTTCAAATCCACCCCCTACATCGCCGATCTCAAGCCCGGCGGGCGCTATGTCGCGAAGGACATGCACGAGGCGGGCGGGGTCTATATGGCGATGAAGACACTGCTCGATGGCGGCTTTATCGACCCCGAGCCCATGACCGTCACCGGCAAGACGCTGGGCGAGAACATCGACGAGGTCACCTGGAACCCTGACCAGAAGGTCTTCTACGCCTTCTCGGACCCGATCACTCCCACCGGCGGGGTGGTGGGTCTCAAGGGCTCGCTCGCGCCCGAGGGGGCCATAGTGAAAGTCGCCGGTATGGCGCGGTTGCAGTTCACCGGCCCCGCGCGCTGTTTCGATTGCGAGGAGGACGCTTTCGCCGCGGTCGAGGCGCGCGATATCGAGGAAGGCAGCGTGATCGTGATTCGCTATGAAGGCCCCAAGGGTGGTCCCGGGATGCGCGAGATGCTTTCGACCACCGCCGCGCTCTACGGGCAGGGGATGGGCGAGAAAGTCGCGCTGATCACCGACGGGCGCTTCTCGGGCGCGACGCGCGGCTTTTGCATCGGCCATGTCGGTCCCGAAGCGGCCGAAGGTGGCCCGATCGCGCTGGTCGAGGATGGCGATTCCATCTCCATCGACGCCGAGGCAGGGACGATCGCCCTCCATGTCGATGCGGCGATACTGGACGAGCGGCGCAAGGCGTGGCAGCCGCGCCGGCATGATTACCAGTCCGGAGCCTTGTGGCGCTATGCCCAGAATGTCGGAGCCGCGAGCAGCGGCGCGGTCACGCATCCCGGGGGGGCGAGCGAGACGCATATGTTCGCCGATATCTAGCGCGGTCCTGCTTGCGCTCGCGCTGGCTGCGTGCAGCGATGTGCAGGAGCAGGCGGTGGAGGGTGCGACCGCGATCGACTGCGCGGTCGGGCCGGGCGCCGAGATGGGCGCGGACTGCAAGGTGGAACGCGCAGGCGAGCTGCTGGTGATCCGCCACCCCGATGGCGGTTTCCGCCGGTTGAATGCCGGCGACCTGAGTGCGGCAGATGGCTCGGAAGCGGCGCAGACCTTCGAGGATGGCGAGACGGTCGAAATCCGCGTGGCGGGCGACCGCTACCGCTGGCCGAACGGGACCTTCGACAATGGGGCCATCGACAATGACGAATGATGCGGTCCTGACCGTCGAAGCGATGCGCGCCGCCGAAGCTGCGGCGATGGCTGCGGGCACCAGCGAATGGGAGCTGATGCAGCGCGCCGGGCAGGGGGCGGCGGATTATGTCTGGCGCATCGCGGCCGGTCGAGCGGTTACCGTGCTGTGCGGGCCGGGCAACAATGGCGGCGATGGCTATGTCATCGCCGAAAGCCTAAGCGCTCGCGGGCTCGAGGTGACGGTGGTCGCGCCGGTGGAACCGGGTACCGATACCGCCGCAAGGGCGCGAGCAAGCTATCAAGGTTCCATCCAGCATGCGGTCGAGCGCCTGGCCAACCCGATCATGGTCGATTGCCTGTTCGGCTACGGCCTCTCGCGCCCGCTTGAGGGCAATTTTGCCGAGGTCCTCGTTCAGGCCGCAGCCTCGCACCCCTATCGTATCGCGGTGGATGTCCCCAGCGGGGTCGCCAGCGACAGCGGGGCGCTGCTGGGCGAGGTGCCGCAGTTCCATCTGACACAGGCGCTGGGGGCGTGGAAGCAAGCGCATTTCCTGATGCCGGCGCTGGGCGTGATGGGCGCCAGGCGGCTGGTACCGATCGGTCTCGATCTTCCGGACGAAGTTTCGCGCGTCGCCCCGCGTCCCGCGCTGGCTCCGCCGCCAGCCGATGCGCACAAATACAAGCGCGGCCTGCTCGCGATCGTCGCGGGCGCCATGCCGGGCGCGGCGATGCTTGCGGCGCAGGCGGCACTGCGCAGCGGCGCGGGCTATGTGAAACTGCTCAGCGACCACTCGCATCCCGACGCCCCTGCCGAGCTGGTGATCGAGGGCGGAAACCTCGCCGACCGCCTGTCCGACGAAAGGATCGGCGCGCTGCTGATCGGTCCCGGACTGGGCCGCGACGAGGAAGCGCGCCGAAGGCTTTGCGCCGTGCTCGATACGCGCGAGCCATGCGTCCTCGACGCCGATGCGCTCCATCTGCTCGATCCCGACCTGCTCGAGGGCTGCGATGCCACGCGGCTGCTGGTCACCCCGCACGAGGGCGAGCTCGCCAAGTTGTGCGATGCCTTTGGTATCCCGGGCGATGGCAAGCTCGACCGCGCCCGCGCGCTGCACGAGGGTACGGGCCTCGCGGTGCTCGCCAAGGGGCCCGACACGATCTTGTGCGGCGACGGTCGGCTGCGCTTTTTCCCGCAGGCGTCGAGCTGGCTCTCTGCGGCGGGGACGGGCGATGTGCTCGCCGGGATCGCCGCCGCGCGGCTGGCGACGCATGGCGATCCCATGCTCGCCGCGGGGGAAGCCGTCTATCTGCACCGCGAAGCCGCCGCGATCGCCGCACCCGCCTTCACCGCGGGACAGCTCGCCGAGGCGGTCCAGCCAGCTTTGGAGCGCTTCCTGTGAGCGAGAACGACACCATCGTCCGGATCGCCGCCAAGGGCGACGGGGTCACCGCCGACGGCCGCCACGCCGCGGGCGCTGCGCCGGGCGATGTGCTGCTGCCCGATGGCACGCTCCAGCCCGGTCCGCACCGGGTGAGCCCGCCCTGCCGTCATTTCGCGCGCTGCGGCGGCTGCCAGCTGCAGCATTGCGACGAAGCGGCGCTGCGCGATTTCGTCACCGACCGGGTGGCACATGGGGCGCAAGGGCAGGGGCTTGCGGTGGGTGAACTGCTCCCGACCTATCTTTCGCCCCCGCACAGCCGCAGGCGGGCCACGCTCCATGGTCTGCGGACGCACAAATTCATGCTCGGATTTCGCGAGGGTCGCTCGCACCGTCTCGTCGATATCGCCGAATGCCCGGTGATGCGGCCCGAACTGTTCGCGATGGTCGCTCCCTTGCGCAAGCTGCTTGGCCCCATGGCGGGGCGCAACCCTGTCGATGTCTCGCTGACGCTGACCGATCAGGGGATCGACTGTCTGCTGTCGGGGATCGAGCTCGACGGGCTGGGGCCGATCGAGGCGGTGGTGGATTTCGCCCGCGATCAGGGCCTCGCGCGGCTGACGCTCGATCAGGGCTATGGCCCTGAGGCGATGTGGGAGCCCGAGCCGGTGACGATCACGCTTTCGGGTGTGCCGGTCCCGTTCCCCGCCGCGGGTTTTCTCCAGCCCACCGCCGATGGCGAGGCTATGCTGGTCGAGGACGCGGTGAACTATCTCGAGGGCAGCAAGGTGGTGGCCGATCTGTTTGCCGGACTGGGTACCTTCGCCTTCGCACTGGCCCCACGCGCTCAGGCGGTCGCGGTCGAGGCAGCGCGCGAGGCGCATCTGGCATGCAAGCTTGCGGCGGGGCGGGCGCGGCTGCCAGTCGAGGCGGTGCATCGCGACCTGTTCCGCAACCCGCTCCAGCCCGACGAGCTGGCCCGCTTCGATGCGGTGCTGCTCGATCCGCCGCGTGCCGGCGCGCGCGAGCAGGTGGCGACGATCGCGGCGAGCAAGGTCGCGCGGGTCGCCTATGTGAGCTGCAATCCCTCGAGCTGGGCGCGCGATGCGAAGACACTGGTGGAGGCCGGGTTCCGGCTCGATAAATTGCGCCCGGTGGGGCAGTTCCGCTGGTCGACCCATGTCGAGCTGACCAGCCTGTTTACCCGCTAGCCGCGAAGCGCCTTGAGGACCTGCTCGCGCAGCCATTGCCGAGCGTGGGGTTCGACATAGGCGTGACCCGCTCCGGCACAGCGCACGATCCGCTCGTCCTCACCCCAGTTTTCCGCGAAAACCTGAGCGGTGCGATCGGCCTCCGCGAGCAGGATGCGCACCGGTCCGTCGAACTTCTCGAGGCCTGCGCGCATCTCTGCCGCGAGCGTGCTCGGCGCTGCCTTCGGCGTTGCGGCCTTGGCGACCCCGCGCAGGAGCTTGCGGAAATCGACCTCGCCCGACAGCAGTCGCACCACTTCGCGCGGGTTCTTGAGCTTGGCGAGATAACGCGCGCGGATCGCCGCGGCGGGCGGTGTCGAATCCGCGGAGCTTTCCTCGATCGTCCAGGGGTTGCTGAGCACCAGCGCGTCGCAGCGTGCGCCGCCCGCCAGCATCAGCGCCGAGGCCGCATCGCAATTGCCCATCCCGATCACCCGCCCAAGCTGCGGCGTCATCGCACGGAAGGCGGCGAGCGCTGCGGCGATATCCTCGGACTCATTGCGGAAACCGCGATTGGGTCCCTCGCTGTCGCCGGTGCCGCGGCGGTCGAAGCGGAAGACGGGAAAGCCCGCGCGCGCGATCTCGGCGGCGAAGCGCGCCTGCCCGGCGAAAGCACCGCTGCGGATCTCGTTGCCGCCGCTCACCAGCAGCAGACCCGAAGTCCCCGGCGCGGTGTCGAGCGTGCCCGCCAGCGTCGCGCCCTGGCAGTTGAAGGTCAGCGCCAGCCGGCTCACGAGCCGAGCATCCCGGAAGCGACGATGCGCGTGAGCGCCTCGGCCTGCTGCGGATCGTCACCGGGTTCGGCGCGCAGCCATAACGGCGAGCCGCCCAATTCAACCTGTTCGACGATCCGCGTCTCGGGGCCGATCACGGGTTCAGCGGCTTCGAGCTCGCGGATCATCGTTGCGCCAAGCGGCCAGCCGGCGAGTTCGAGACCATCCTCGCGCCCCTGCACCAGCAAGGCCTCGGTCTTTTCATCGCGCCCCGCCTCTCGCGCGGCGATGGTCCGGGCGCGCAGCATCGCCCGGAGCAGCGGCTTGCCCTGCGCAGGCGCGTAGAAGAAGGCCGGGGTGCCTTGCGGTACCAGCAGAGCGCCGCCGCGAATGGCGAGCAGATGGCTGCAGCGGAAATGCATCAGAGCGTCGCTCACAGCCTCGCGCCAGAGCGTCAGGCTCTGGTTTTCCAGCGGTGCGAGACTTTCGTTGCAGCCCGGGAGGTCGGGAAGAAAACTGTCGATCCCCGCAGCATCGAGTTTTCGCATGGTTTCAACGGTTTGATGGCGGGTTTTGTTGTGTTCATCGAACAGTGGGGGCAGCACCAGCAGGCGGTGTTCGCGGCCCCTATCGAAACGCAGTGCGATCTCTTCGGCGCGCTTCCCGCCCGGGAGCGGTGCGCGCCAGGTGTCGTATATCGCCAAGCTCAGCGCTCGACCGATTTCGCCTCGGCGAAGGCGAGCAACCCGCCATAGGTCTCGAGCATCTCGCCATCGACATCCTCGTCCTCGATGACGATGTCGAGCCGGTCTTCCATCTCGGTCAGAAGCCCGGCCACCGCCATGGAATCGAGTTCGGGCAGATGGCCGAACAACCCGGTGTCGCCGTCGAAACCCTCGACCTGCGCTTCGTCCAGACCCAGCACATCGCGCAGGATCGCGCGCAGCACGGTATCGATCTGGCTGCGGCTGGGCGCGGTGGCATTGCTCGAAAGGGCGGTCTGGCCGGACATGAATGACGCTTTCGTGGGGTTACGGGCGTAGGGTTTGCAGGCGGTGCGGCTTAACCGCGTCGCAGGCGCGAGGCAAGGCGATCGGCGAGTTTGCGAGCGACCAGCCGCCAGGCGGCGAATTGCCAAGGATCGATGCAGGTCAGCCGATAACGCGGCCGCTCGGTGTCCATCCAGTCGCGCTTGTAGCCATCCTCGCCGGTTCCAAAATCGACCAGTTGGACATGATCGGTATCGATGACATGTTCGAACAGCGCCGCGCTCAGCGTGGTTCCGGCGGAGAGCTTCGCGTGGTCCTGGTCGTAGGCGAGCTTGTGGATGAAGGCGGTGCCGTGCTCGACCGTCCAGAACTGTGCCGCCACCGGCACTCCCTCGTACCGCGCGACGCCAAGCCGCAGATGCCCCAGCGCGCCCTCGCGACGGGCGAAGGCCTCGAGCAGATCGGCGTCCTTCTCTTCGGTTTTCCAGCTGCGGTTGTAGATATCGCCATAGGCCTGCCAGGCCTGGGTATCGAAGTGGGTAAGGATCTCGACTTCGACCTTTTTCGCCTTGCGCTTGAGCGTGGTCCGCATCGGTCCGGGACGCTGCGCCCAATAGGCGGCGAAATCGCGGGTGCCGACTTCGAGCACATGGTTGGTGTCGCGCGGTTCGAGCCGGGTCAGCCAGCCTGCTTCGCGGAAGGCGGCGCGCAGCCGGGTGGCGCTGCCGTCCTCATCGGGGAGATAGTCCAGCGTGACGCAGGGTGCCTGGCTGCGCAGGTCGCGGGCAATCGCGCGCAACAGGGTATCGCCCGCGGGACCCGGCGCGGCGAGCGGGCGCCAGGCGAAGGCGAACCAGTGGTTGAGGGACTGGAGGCCGCTGGCGCTTCGCATCAGCGCAAGTGCCGCGGTCTCGCCCGCATGCTCGGCCATCGCGATAGTCGGGTGTCTGCCGAACTGCTCAAGCAGCGCATACCAGTCGGACCTATCGAACGGGCTATGCGCCAAGTGGTCGAGCGCTTGCAGTTTGCTAACGGTATCGTGATAGCTGACCGCTACATGATCCGTCCCTGCCATCGTCGCCCTCGCCGTCATCATTGTTGCCGCCGTCATCGCATCCTCCAGGAGCATCCATGTCCTTAGCGCCAGATCCCGTGCCCCGGCCACTGGACAGTCTTGCCGAACAGGGTGAATCCGATGCCCCGGCGCTGGTCCTGCGCACGCATACCCTTAGCTATGCAGGGTTAAGAGAGCGTGTTGCGCTGCTGGCCGGATGGCTCGCGAGCCGCGCCGCACCGGGCGACCGGGTGGCCAGCTGGGCCGCCAAGGGCGAACTCACCTGCCTGCTCCCGCTCGCCACCGCGCGCGCCGGGATGGTGCATGTCCCGCTCAACCCGCTGCTCAAGCACAGCCAGGCGGCACATATCCTCGCCGATAGCGGTGCGGTGCTGCTGATCGGGACGGCGGCACGGCTCAAGTCGCTGGAACCGGCAGATGTGCCTGTCGCCTGCGCTTTGCTCGAAGAGGGCGAGGCCTGGAGCAGCGCGGAGGCAAAGGCATCGCCACTTCCGCTCTCGACCCGCGATCCGCAGGAACTCGCCGCGATCCTCTACACCAGCGGTTCGACCGGCTTGCCCAAGGGCGTCATGCTCAGCCATGCCAACATGTGGCTCGGCGCGGCCAGTGTCGCGCACTATCTCGGGATGGCGGCGGACGATGTCACGCTGGCTGTCCTGCCGCTGTCCTTCGACTACGGCCAGAGCCAGCTGCTGGCGACCTGGTATGCTGGCGGGTCGGTGGTGCCGCTGGATTACCTGTTCGCGCGCGATGTCGCGAAGGCCTGCGCCCGGCATGGCGTCACGACGCTGGCCGCGGTCCCGCCGCTGTGGGTCCAGCTCACCGAGGCGGAGTGGGCCGACGACGCCACGCGGTCGATGCGGCGGCTGACCAACAGCGGCGGGGCGCTGACCGTCGATCTGGTCCGCGATCTGCGCGCGCTGTTCCCCGCGGCGCGGCTGTTCCCGATGTACGGGCTGACCGAGGCGTTCCGCTCGACCTATCTCGCGCCCGATCTGGTCGATGCGCATCCTACTTCGATGGGGACCGCGATCCCCTTTGCCGAGATTCTTGTTATCACGGACGAGGGCGATGTCGCTGCGCCGAACAAGGAGGGTGAGCTGGTGCATTGCGGGCCGCTGGTGGCTCAGAGCTATTGGCAGGACGCCGCGCGCACCGCTGAGCGGTTCAAACCGGCGCCCGCAGCGAGCGAGTATGGCGGCATGGCGGTGTGGTCGGGCGACCGAGTCCGGCGCGACGCCGATGGGCTCCTCTATTTCGTCGGGCGGCGCGATGCGATGATCAAGAGCGCGGGCAACCGCATCAGCCCGCAGGAGGTCGAGGACGCCGCGCTGGCGACCGGGCTGGTTGCGGAGGCGGTCGCGCTGGGTGTCCCCGACGAGCGGCTGGGCCAGGCGGTCCATCTGGTGGTTCGCGCCTCGTCGCGAGAATCAGCCGATAATGAAAGCCTTTCCAAGGCTTTGGCAAAGGAACTTCCCAACTTCATGCATCCACAGACGATCCACTGGCGTGAGACCATGCCAACCAATCCCAACGGCAAGCTCGACCGCGCGGCGCTGGCTCGCGAGCTCGGCGCATGAACGCCAAGCCCAAAGCCATCGGCCCGATCCCCGCGGGCTACGAAGCACGCGATGGCAACCTGATCATCGGTGGTCGCAGCGCCGACGAGTGGGTCGAACACGCGGGTCGGACACCGCTGTTCCTCTATTCGCAAAGCCTGCTCGAGCAACGCATGGCCGATCTTCGCGCCGCCATGCCCGAGCGATTGCGGATCAATTACGCGATCAAAGCCAACAGTTTCGAACCCGTTCTGAAGCTGATGTCCACGCTGGTCGACGGGCTCGACATCGCTTCTGGCGGCGAGCTGGCGCTGGTCCAGCAGGCCGGGATCGATACCGCGCGAGTCAGCTTTGCGGGGCCGGGCAAGCGCGATAGCGAGCTGGAGGCGGCGATCGCTGCCCGGGTCACGCTCAACCTTGAGAGCGAGGGCGAAGCCGCGCGCGCGCTGACAATCGCGGACAGGCTCGGGATCGCGCCTCGGCTCGCCATCCGCGTCAATCCCGATTTCGAGCTCAAGGGTTCGGGGATGAAGATGGGCGGCGGCGCCAAGCCATTCGGGGTCGATGCCGAGCGCGTGCCCGCGCTGGCGCGCCATGTGATCGGGGCCGGGGCCGATTGGCGCGGGCTGCATATCTTCACCGGCAGTCAGGCGCTCGATGCCGAGGCGCTGGTTGAGGCGCAGGGCAATGTCCTCGACCTCGCCGACCGGATCGCGCGCGAGGCCGATTTCGCCATGCCCAAACTCAACATGGGCGGCGGGTTCGGGATCCCGTATTTCGATGGTGATCGGCCGCTCGATATCACCCGCGTCGGCGAAGCGCTGGCAGAGCGGTTCGCCAGCCTGCCCCCCAGCCTCGAACACGCCGAACTCTTTATCGAACTGGGGCGCTATCTCGTCGGCGAGGCCGGCGTGTATCTGACCCGCATCGTTGACCGCAAGGTGAGCCATGACGAGACCTATCTGGTCACCGATGGCGGGCTGCATCACCAGCTTGCCGCCTCGGGCAATTTCGGCACCGTGGTGCGGCGCAATTATCCCGTCGCCGTCGCGGCGCGGTTCGATGCCCCGCCCGAAGAGATCGCCAGCGTGGTGGGCTGCCTGTGCACCCCGCTCGACCGGCTGGCCGATCGCGCCGAGCTGCCGCGCGCCGAGGTCGGCGATCTCGTTGCGGTGTTCTGCGCCGGGGCCTATGGGGCGAGTGCATCCCCCAGCGCATTCCTGGGTCAGGGACCGGCGGAGGAACTGCTCGTCTGACCCTGTCCCGAAATGCAACAAAGCCGAGCGAATCGCCGGATTGCCGCGGCTCGACCGTCAAGACTAACGGTCTGTTCACCTTTTTTCTGCATTAGGTTGGCTGAAATAAGGGGCGATGGGTTTGCAATTGCAGCTCGCAGGCGTCTCGAAGCAGCCAAGGAACAGTATTTCATGCGCAAAATTCGCGTTTCCACTTCCTTCGCGAGCTGCGCGGTCGCAGCGCTTGCCCTTGCGGGTTGCGCGGGTTCCAGCAGCCCCGAGCTGCCGCCAGCCACCTTCGTCGCGCTCCAGGAAGGCCCGGGCGAGCAATATATCATCGGCCCGCTCGACAACCTCACCATTCACGTCTGGCGCAATCCGGAACTGGGCGCCGAGAAGATTCAGGTTCGTCCCGACGGGCGGATCACCATTCCGCTGGTCAAGGACATGCCCGCGGTCGGCAAGACGCCGTCGATGCTCGAAGAGGACATCCGGCTCCAGCTCTCGCAATATATCGAGGATCCGCTGGTATCGGTGATCGTCAACGAATTTGCCGGAACCTTTAGCCAGCAGGTCCGGATCGTCGGCGCGACCGACAAGCCCGCCTCGATCCCCTATCGCGCCAACATGACCGTGCTCGACGCGATGATCGCGGTCGGCGGGCTCAATGATTTCGCCGCGGGCAATCGCGCCAAGCTGATCCGCTTCGACAAGGAGCAGGGTCGCCAGCGCGAATACTCGCTGCGGCTGACCGATTTGCTGCGTCGCGGCGACAGCGAGGCGAACGTGATGCTGCGCGCGGGCGATGTCATCATCATCCCCGAATCGGCCTTCTGAGCGTACGATGGGAGAGGTCTTCGAAGAACTGCGCGCGGCGCTCTACCAGGTATGGAACCGGCGCTGGATCGCGTTGGCCGTGGCCTGGGGCGTATGCGTGCTCGGCTGGCTGGTGGTGGCGTTGATCCCCAACAGCTATGAGAGCAAGGCGCGGGTCTATGTCCAGATCGACGATGTCCTTTCCGAACAGCTGGATATTTCCGGCGACGGCGAAAAGGAGATCACCCGCGTGCGCCAGACACTGGCCAGCGCAGTCAATCTGGAAAAGGTCATCCGGGCGACCACGCTGGGCGACGATATCGCGACCGTTTCCGAAATGCAGGGCGCAATCACCAGCCTGACCGAAGACGTCATCGTCTCGAGCGAGCAGGAGAACCTGTTCGAACTGACCGCAACGATCGGCAAGAGCGATCTCACCGATGCGCAGAATGCCAAGCTTTCGCAGGACGTGGTGCAAAAGCTGATCGACATTTTCCGCGAGCAGAACATCGCCGGCAACCGCGGCGAGGTGGCGGGTACAATCGTCTTCCTCGACCGCCAGCTCGAGCAACGCAAGCAGGAGCTCGAAGCCGCCGAACAGCGCCGCCTCGCCTTCGAATCGCAATACCCCGATCTGATCGGCGGAACCGACACGGTCTCGTCGCGGCTGCAGACCCTGCGCACCGAAATGCGCGGTGTTGATGCCGATATCGCTGCAGCGCAAAGCGCGCTCGCGGCAATCAACGGACAGCTTGCCGGCACGCCGCGCACCATCGCGTCGGGCGGCGGCGAGGGCGGCGCGCGCGGCGCACTGATCCAGGCGCAGTCGCAGCTCTCCGCGATGCGTTCGCGCGGGCTGACCGACAGCCATCCCGATATCCAGTCCACCCAGCGACAGATCGGCCTGCTCGAAAGACAGGCGAGAAACGAAGGCGAAGGCTTCTCCGGCCAGGCCAATCCTGCCTATACCTCGCTGATCGCCATCCGCGCCGAACGCCAGGCCAATGTCTCGGCGCTGAGCGCGCGCAAGGCGGCGCTGCAGTCGGATATGTCGGGCATGATCGCCGCGCAGGCTCAGGAACCCGAAGTCGGCGCCGAGGCCAATCGCATCTCGCGCGACTATGAAGTGCTCAAGACCAATTACGACGAATTGCTGCAGGACCGCGAGGAAATGCGGCTGCGCGGGCAGGTCGAGACCGAGCGCAGCGCCTTCAAGTTCGAGGTCGTCGATCCACCGACGATCCCCCGCCAGCCCGCGGCGCCCAATCGCCCGATCCTGTTGCTCGGGGTGCTGTTCGTCGGTCTGGCAGCGGGTGCGGGCGTAGCCTTCGTGCTCGGGCAGCTGAAGTCGGCGTTTACCACGGCGGATCGCCTGGAGCGCACGCTGGACCTGCCGGTGGTGGGTACGATCTCGCGGTCGATGACCAAGGCGCGCGAAGCGCATGCGCGCAAGCGGTTCAAACAGTTTGCCGCCGGTCTCGGCGCGCTCGGCGGGGTCTGTTTCCTGCTGCTCGCGGTCGAGTTCATCCAGGTCGGCACGGTGGCGTGAGGGGATTGTGAGCGTGAACAAGCCGATCAAGATCGTGCCCCCCGGTGACGCAAAGCCCGGTGATGGCCCCGATAACGGGAAGGAAGCGGCGGAAGCTCCGCACAAGAACTCGCTGTTCGAGCGCGCCAGCGGCGCCTT
Organism: Erythrobacter sp. QSSC1-22B; assembly: GCF_001678665.1. Taxonomy (GTDB): domain Bacteria; phylum Pseudomonadota; class Alphaproteobacteria; order Sphingomonadales; family Sphingomonadaceae; genus Qipengyuania. The sequence continues at coordinate 243,320 of NZ_LZRP01000001.1, read as the reverse complement.
CGGTTTCGACCGGCTGCTGCCCGCGCGGGTTCCGGCCAAATTGCCGGAAGGCAAGGCGGTTCGCATGCCCAGGCCCGCGAAGCGCGCCGATGCCGCCGACGATCTTCGCGCTACCGAACCGGGCCCGGACAATGCCGTCACCCGCTCGCAGCCGCCGGTGGTCATCGACGCCGACGCCCGTCCGCCGCGCCAGCGCGAGGTCGGCGGCCAGAAGGTCGAGTTCGGCGGCAAATTGCACCCGATTTCGCGGGCCCATCTGCGCGAGCAGGGGATGATCGATCCCGAGCTGGGTTCCGGCGGGCTGGTCGAGGAATTTCGTATCGTCAAGCGCCAGGTGCTGGCGACGGTCGAGGCCGAGGGAACCTCGAAATCGCGCCGCGTGCTGATCTGCTCGCCGCATCCGGGCGAGGGCAAGACTTTCTGCGCCACCAATCTCGCGATCGCGCTGGCGGGCGAGCGCCAGTCCGAAGTCCTGCTGGTCGACGCCGATTTCGGCAAGCCTTCGATCATGAAGACTTTCGGGCTCGATCCCGCTCCCGGGCTGATGGACGCGCTGCGCGATCCCAGCATCGAGGTCGAAAAGCTCGTGGTGGGGACCGACATCCCCGGATTGTGGATCCTGCCCGCGGGCGAACGCAGCGGCTCGGATGCGGAATATCTCGCCAGCGAGCGGACCTGGCAAGTGCTCAACCGCCTCACCCGCGGTGCGCATGACCGGATCGTCATTTTCGACAGCCCACCTGCCCTCGCGGCATCGCCCGCCGCCGAGCTGGCCAAGCATTGCGGCCAGGCGCTGCTGGTCGCCCGCGCCGATTGCACCGCACGCGCCGCGCTCGAGGATGCGGTCGACCTGCTCTCGGGCTGCGCCGATATTCGCCTCCTGCTCAACGACGTGACGTTTAGTCCGAGCGGCCGCAAGTTTGGCAAATATTACGGTTACGGGGAATCGCCATCATGAAAACCCGCTTCCTCGTTGGCCTGACCGCGGGTTGCGCCCTGATCGCGCCGCTGCCGCTGATGGCGCAAAGCTATCAGGGCCGCGACGCGCAGGCCGAGACCGGATCGGCGGAAGAATCCGGCGACCGGGTCGGCTCGGGCGGACGACGGCTTTCGGTCGAGCCCTATATCGAAGCCTCGCAGATCCTGACCGCGCAGCTCTCGCCCTTCGACGACGTGCTGACCTACACCCAGGTCGCCGCCGGGGTCGATGCCTCCTACATCGGGCGCAACAACGGTGCCTCGGTCTCGCTGCGCTACGAGCACAATTTCGGCTATGGCGATTCCAACGACAGCGACACGATCAGCGGGATCGCGCGTGGCTACACCACCATTGTGCCGCAAACCCTGACGCTCGAGGCGGGCGCGCTCGCCAGCCGCACCACCGTCACCAGCGGCGGCTCGAACGTCTTTGCCGGGCAGAACAATCTCGCCAATTCGACGCAGACCTATTCGGCCTATGTCGGACCCAACCTTTCTACCGAGATCGACCGCGTCGATGTGACCGGCAACTATCGCCTGGGCTACACCCGCGTCGATGCACCGGAATTCGTCACCACGGGCGGTACGCCGACCGATGTGTTCGACGAGAGCGTCTCGCACAGCGCGCAGCTTCGCGCCGGCACCCAGCCGGGCGAATACCTCCCCGTCGGGCTCGGGGTGGGGGGCGGCTATTTCCGCGAAGATATCAACAATCTCGACCAGCGGGTGGTCGATTCCTACCTGCGCGGCGATGTCACCGTGCCGGTCACGCCGACGCTCGCGGTGGTGGCGGGCGTGGGCTACGAAAACGTCGAAGTGTCGAGCCGCGATGCGCTGCGCGATGCCGCTGGCATTCCCATCGTCGGGTCCGACGGCCGGCTGGTCACCGACGAGAGCGGTCCGCGCCGGATCGCCTTCGAGGCCGACGGGCTGATCTGGGATGTCGGCGTGCTGTGGCGCCCGAGCCAGCGCACCTCGCTCTCGGCGACCTATGGCCGTCGCTACGACAGCGACACCTATTACGGCAATTTCACCTGGCAGGCCAGCCGCACCACCAATGTCGGGGTCAACGTCTACGACACGATCACCGGGTTCGGTGGACGGCTCAACAACACGCTCGCCGCGCTGCCGACCGATTTCGAGGTCGTCCGCGATCCGATCAGCGGCGCGATCGTGGGCTGCATCAATTCGGTCAGCGGCGCGAGCTGCCTCGACGGGCTGCTCGGCTCGGTGCGCTCCTCGGTATTCCGTTCGCGCGGGGTCTCGGCCTATTATTCGCGCCAGGTCGGCCGCACCACCGCCGGGATCTCCGCGGGCTACGACCGCCGCACCTATCTGGGCGCGCCGGGCACCGTGCTCGAGGCCTCGGACGGCCTGTCCGACGAAAGCCTGTACATCGCCGGCACCGTCAGCGGTCCGCTGGGGCGCGACGCGGGCTACACCGTTACCAGCTATGCCAGCTATATCGACAGCGGCTTCGAGGGCGTGGGCAATGCGCTCGCGCTCGGCAGCTCCGCCGCCTACAATCGCAACTTTACCCGCAATCTCACGGGTCGGGTCGCGGTGGCGGTGAACTATCTCGACAGCGAAGTGTCTGCCGAGGATCTCAAGAGCGCATCGGCCCTGGTGGGCCTGCGCTACGGCTTCTGATAGGAAGACCCGACCATGTATGAACAATATTACGGCTTTTCGGAGCGTCCCTTCCAGCTCACGCCCGACCCGGCGTTTTTCTTCGAGAGCATCACCCACAAGAAGGCGCTGTCCTATCTCGGCTACGGACTGAACCAGGGCGAGGGCTTCATCGTCATCACCGGCGAAGTCGGCTCGGGCAAGTCGACGCTGGTCGCGCATCTCAAGGAGAAGCTCGACGCCGACCGGATGAGCGTGGGCGAGGTCGTCACCAGCGCGCTCGACGGCGAGGAGATGATCCATGTCGCCGCGCGCAGCTTTGGTCTCGATGTCGAGGGCCGCGACAAGGCCGCCGCGCTCGCCGCGATCGAGCATTTCCTCCACGAGGAAGCGCGCAACGGCAAACGCTGCCTGCTGATCGTCGATGAATCGCAAAACCTTTCGATCGGCGCGCTCGAAGAGCTCAGGATGCTGTCGAACTTCCAGCTCGGCGCACATCCGCTGCTGCAGACGCTGCTGCTCGGCCAGCCCGAATTCAAGCGTTTGCTCGCGGGCTCGCCCGAGCTCGAGCAATTGCGCCAGCGAGTAATTGCGGCGCATCATCTGGAACCGATGCAGCCCGGCGAGATCGAACCCTATGTCCGCCACCGGCTCGGACATGTCGGCTGGGATGGCAATCCCGAGCTCGACCACGGCATCTTCACCAAGTTGCACCGTGCCACGGGCGGGATCCCGCGCAAGATCAACCAGGTGATGACCCGGCTGCTGCTGCTCGGCGCGGTCGAGGAACAGGCGGTAATCGAGCCCGACATGCTCGATTCGGTGATCGAGGAGATGGAGGGCGACAGCGCCGCCGGGGAAGAGATCACCGCCGACAATATCGCTCCCGATCCGCAACTTCCCGCGTCGCAGGCGATCGCTCAGGCGCGGCGCGCCGAGGCCGATCGCAAGGCTCCCGAGCAGCCCCAGAGCGAAGGCCTCGCCGAAGCGCAGATCGTTGCGATCGAACGCGCCTTCGCCGATCGCGACCGCGAGCTCGACCAGTTGCGCCGCGAAATCGGCGAGACCCGCGCCAGCTTTGCGGGCGAAACCGGGCAGGGCTCCGAGGCCTTGGACGAGCGGCTTGCGCGGATCGAAGCGCGACTGGACGAGCAGGAGCAATCGCTGCGCCACGTTCTTGCGCAATTGATCGAATTCCTCGAAGCCGGTGGACGGCGCGAAGCGGCCTGACCGGCGAGAGAGGCAAGCATTTGGAAGAGCGCGCGATCACAGCGGCAGGTATCCTCAATGGCCTCTCGGTCGATGTGGAGGACTGGTTCCAGGTCGGCGCTTTCGAAAACACGATCGCGCGCTCCGACTGGGATGGAATGGCGCTACGCGTGGGCGACAATGTCCGCCGCGTGCTCGACCTGTTCGACGAGGTCGGGGTCAAGGCGACGTTCTTCACGCTGGGATGGGTGGCCGAACGCGACCCGGCGGCGATCCGCGCCATCGTCGAGCGGGGGCACGAACTGGCGAGCCATGGCTATGACCACACGCGGGTCTTCACCTTCGATCCCAAGCAATTTGCCGCCGATCTGACGAAATCGCGCGCCATCCTCGAGGATGCGGGCGGGGCGAACATCACCGGCTATCGCGCACCCAGCTTCTCGATCGACCAGCGCACCCCCTGGGCGCATGAGGTGCTCGCCGAACACGGCTACGCCTATTCCTCCAGCGTCGCGCCGATCCGTCACGACCATTACGGCTGGCGCGAGGCGCCGCGCTTCGCCTTCCGTCCGGTCGCGGACAGCGCGCTGGTCGAAATCCCGGTGACCACCGCGCAGATCGGCGAACGCAGACTAGCGGCGGGCGGCGGCGGATTCTTCCGCGTGCTGCCGTATGAGTTTTCGCGCTGGGCGATCGCGCGGGTGAACCGTGACGACCGCCGCCCGGCGGTGTTCTATTTCCACCCCTGGGAGGTCGATCCCGGCCAGCCGCGCGTAACAGACGCGCCGCTGCGCTCGAAGTTGCGCCACTACACCAACCTTTCGGGTATGGCCGACAAGCTGCGCCGGCTGGCGGGGGATTTCCACTGGGGGCGGATGGATGAGATCGCTCGCATCGAGGCGCAGCGCTGCGTAGAATTCGCACCGTGAATGCGCCACTTCAGCACGGTACCCGCACCCACAAAGGCGTGACCTTCGCCGATCTGCGCGATCCTTCCGAGGTCGCGCGGATCGAGAGCTTTGTCGCCGAGCAGGATGGTTCGGTGTTTCACCGGCCGACATGGCTGGCCGCGATCGAGCGCGGCACCGGGCAGCGCGCGCTGGGGCTTGTCGCCGAGCGTGCTGGAAAGCTGACCGGCTGGCTTCCGCTCAGCGATGTCCATTCCCCCTTCTTCGGGCGCGCGCTGGTATCGAGCGGGTTTGGTGTCGGCGGTGGTCCGCTGACGATTGCCGATGGTGACGGCGAGGCGCTGTGTCGCGCGGCGGAGGAGTTGGCGCTGCGCCGTTCGGTCGGGACGATCGATTTGCGCGGCGGGGTGGCTCCCGCTGACTGGACGAGCATCTCCACCGCGCATTGCAATTTCGCCCGCGATCTGGCGGCAGACGACGAAGCCGAACTGCTCGCCATCCCGCGAAAAGCCCGCGCCGAGGTCCGCAAGGGGTTGCGCAATGAGCTCGAGATCGCCGTTGGCTCGGGTCCCGCCGATCGCGCGGCGCATTATGCTGTCTATTCCGAAAGCGTCCGCAATCTCGGCACGCCGGTGTTTCCGCGCGCGCTGTTCGACGCGGTGCTCGACGGGTTTGGCGAGGATGCCGACATCCTGACCGTGCGGCACGAGGGCGAGCCGGTCGCGAGCGTGCTGTCGCTCTACCATCGCGGCGCGGTGATGCCCTATTGGGGTGGCGGACGCTTCGTCGCGCGGCATCTGCGCGGCAATGAAATCATGTATTACGAATTGATGCGCCATGCGCGTGGCCGGGGTTGCACGCGGTTCGATTTCGGCCGTTCCAAGACCGAAAGCGGTCCCTATTTCTTCAAGAAGAACTGGGGCTTCGAGCCCGAACCGCTGACCTATTCGAGCTGGAGCGCGCCCGGCGTAACGCCGCGCAACATCGATCCCACCGATGATGGTTATTCGCGCGGGATCGAGCTGTGGAAGCGCCTGCCGCTCCCGCTCGCCAACACCATCGGACCCTTCATCGCCCGCGGGCTGGGCTGATGAGCGAGATCTTGTTCCTGTGCCACCGTGTGCCGTTCCCGCCCGACCGGGGCGACAAGATCCGCTCGCATCACCTGCTCAAGGGGCTGGCAAAGCTCGCGCCGGTCCATGTCGGCACCTTTGCCGAGACTGACCAGGATCGCGCGCAGGATGCCGCGCTGCGCGACTTGGCCGCCAGCCACCTGTTGATCGATCGCGACACATCACTGCCAAAAGCGGGGCTGCGCGCGCTCGCGAGCGGCAAGCCGGTCAGCCTCCCGGCCTTTGCCGATGCGCGCCTGTCGCGCTGGGTCGCGCAGACGCTGGCGCAGCACGACATCGACACGATCGTGATTTTCTCGGGCCAGATGGGGCAGTATATTCCCGATGGCTTTGCGGGGCGCGTGGTGGTCGATCTGTGCGATGTCGATAGCGCCAAATTCGCGGGCTATGCGCGCGAGGCGGGTTTCCCCAGATCCTGGCTGATGGCGCGCGAGGCACGGCTGCTGGCGCGCGAGGAAGCGCGGATAGCGCGCCGGGCGGATTGCACGCTGCTGATCTCCAACAATGAGCTGGCGCTGTTCCAGAGCCGTTTGCCCGTCGGCAACGCCTATGATGTGCGCGCGTTGGGCAATGGCATCGACGGTGATTTTTTCGATCCGGCGGCCACCGCGCCCCACGCTGGGCTGGCGGGGATGCCCGGAGCGCATTTCGTGTTCACTGGGCAGATGGACTATTCGCCCAATATCGCGGCGGTGAAGCGGTTCGCTCGCGTGATCCTGCCGCGCTTGCGCGAGACTATGGAGGCACAGTTCCATATCGTTGGGCGGGCGCCGACTGGAGATGTGACCCGGCTGGGCGATGAGCCCGGCGTCACCGTATGGGGCGAAGTGCCCGATGTCCGGCCTTTCCTCGCCGCCGCCAGCGCGGTGGTCGCGCCGCTGATGCTGGCACGCGGTGTGCAGAACAAGGTGCTCGAGGCGATGGCGATGGCGCGACCCGTACTCCTCAGCCCCGAGGCGGCGACCGGAATCGATGCCGTCGACGGCGAACATTTTTCGATTTGCCGCGACGATGCCGCTTTCGTCGCCGCAGCCCGGGCGCTCGCAGCCGATCCCGAACACGCCGCAGAGATGGGCCGCGCCGCGCGCGGCCTCGTCATGGCCCAAATGTCGTGGGAGGCGGTCGAGGCGCAACTGGCGGCGATCGTCGGACGCGGGCAGGGCGGGGCGCGTCATGCCGCCTGACAGAGCCGCGCTGGCAGACCCGCCGATGGCGGCGACCCGGCACTCCGAATGGCGTGCCGCACTGGTCCGGCTCTCGCTCGCCGCACTCGCGCTGGTCGCGCTGGCGTCCCGCGAATGGGGCGAGATGCTGGACATCTGGTGGAACATCGACAGTTATTCGCACATCCTGCTGATTCCGGCGATCATCGCCTGGCTGGTGTGGATCCGGCGCGAGGATGCGGCGCAAGTCGTGCCGCGCGGCTGGTGGCCGGGGCTGGCGGCTCTGGCGGCGGCGCTCGCCCTGTGGTTGGTTGGTCGATACACCGATCTCAATCTGCTGGCGCATGCCGGTGCGGTGGCGATGCTCCCCGCTGCCGCGCTCGCGCTGCTTGGCCCGCGGGTCGGTGCGCTGCTCGCGCTGCCGCTGGGCTTTGCGGTGTTCCTCGTGCCGTTCGGCGACGAGATCGTCCCGCCGCTCCAGTATCTCACCGCCGAGATGGCGATCGCGTTGACCCATATGGTCGGGGTTCCCGCGCGGATCGAGGGGATCTACATCCACACCCCCGCCGGGCTGTTCATCGTCGCCGAAGCCTGCGCGGGCGTCCATTTCCTGATCGCGATGATCGCGCTGGGCGTGCTGACCTGCTTCACCAGTTTCACCAGCTGGCGCCGCCGCGCAGCTTTCATGGTCGCCTGCGTGGTGGTGCCCATCCTTGCCAATGGCATCCGTGCCTGGGCGACGATCTATATCGCGCAATTCGTCGGCGCCGAGGCGGCCGGCGGGTTCGACCACATCGTTTACGGCTGGATCTTCTTCGGGCTGGTGGTGGCGCTGATCCTCGGCGTGGCGTGGCGCTGGTTCGAGCGCGAGCCCGAGGATGCCGGCTGGACGCTTGAGGAGCTGCGCCGGAGTGCGCTGCTCGCCGTGCTGGAGCGGCACTCGGCCCCGACGCGCGCGCTGTTGCTGGTCATCCTTGCGCTGGCGGCGCTGGCGGCCACGCTCGCTTTCGGCCTTCCGGCAGGCTAGGAGCCACCGCCTATGTGCGGGATCGCTGGCATTTTCCATTGTGGCACGCCCAAGCCGGTCGATCCTCGCCGGATCGAGCGGATGACCGACGCGCTGGCGCATCGCGGGCCCGATGGCTCGGGGGTGTGGACCGCACCCGGAGTTGGGCTGGGCCATCGCCGCCTGTCGATCATCGATCTCGCGGGCTCGCCGCAGCCGATGCATTCGGTCGATGGCCGCGCGGTGATCGTCTTCAACGGCGAAATCTACAATTACCGCGCGCTGCGCGCCGAGCTCGAGGCCGGCGGCGCGCGGTTCCACACCGATGGCGACACTGAGGTTATCCTCGCCGCCTGGCAGCGTTGGGGGCCCGATTGCCTCGAGCGGCTCGATGGCATGTTCGTGTTCGCGCTCTACGACCGGGCCAGCCGCCAGCTGTTCCTCGCGCGCGACCGCTTCGGGGTGAAGCCGCTCTTCCTTGCGCGGCTGTCGGATGGCAGCATTGCCTTCGCCTCCGAATTGAAAGGTCTGCTCGCGCATCCGCTGGTCCGCCGGGTCGCCGATCCGCTGGCGATCGAGGATTACATGACATGGGGCTATGTCCCCGATCACCGCTCGATCCTCAAGGGGGTGGAGAAATTGCCCGCGGGCCATTTCCTGTTGCTCGAGCACGACCGCGAGCCGACGCCGCCGCGCCAGTGGTGGGACATTTCCTTCGAACACCGCGCCAAGGGCAGCACGGCCGATCTCTCCGCCGAGCTGCTCCATCGCCTCCGCGAGGGCGTCACCAGCCGGATGGTCGCCGATGTGCCGCTGGGGGCCTTCCTGTCGGGCGGGGTCGACAGTTCGAGCGTGGTCGCGCTGATGGCCGAGGCGAGCCGCGATCCGGTGCGCAGCTGTTCGATCGGCTTCGATGTCGCCGCGGTCGATGAGACCGGCTACGCGCGCCAGATAGCCGAACGTTTCGGTACCGATCACCGCGAACGGATCGTCTCGCCCGACGACATCGCCGATCTCGACCGGATCGCCGGCATCTTCGACGAACCCTTCGCCGATGCCTCCGCATTGCCGACGCTGCGGGTCTGCGAGCTGGCGCGCGAGAATGTGAAGGTAGCGCTGTCGGGCGATGGCGCGGACGAGGCGCTCGCGGGCTATCGCCGCCAGGTGTTCCACCACCGCGAGAGTCAGGCGCGCGCCGTTCTTCCGCAAGGTTTGCGCGGGCCGGTGTTCGGGACGCTTGGGAAGATCTGGCTCAAGGCCGACTGGGCGCCTCAGGCCCTGCGCGCCAAGACCACCTTCCTCTCGCTCGCCGAGAGCGGGGCGCAGGGCTATGCCCGTGCGCTCGCCATTCTCGACGCCCCGGCGCGGGCGCGGCTCTATGGCGCGGCGATGCTGCGCGACCGCGGTGACTACCGCGCCGAGGACAGGCTGGTCGCGCTGATGGAAGGTGCACCCGCGCGCAGCGGACTCGACGCCGCCCAATATGCCGATCTCAAGTTCTGGCTCCCGGGCGATATCCTCACCAAGGTCGATCGCACCAGCATGGCGGTCGGTCTCGAGGCGCGCGAACCGCTGCTCGACCACCGGCTGGTGGGCTTTGCCGCCAGCCTTCCCGAGCGCCAGCGGGTCCGCGGACGACAGGGCAAATGGCTGATGAAGCACGCGATGGAGCGCTATCTGCCGCAAGACATTCTCTACCGCCCCAAACAGGGCTTTGTCACCCCGCTGGCGCAATGGTTTCGAGGGCCGCTCGCTGACACCGCGCGTGGCATTGCGACGAGCGAGCGGCTGGTCGAGAGCGGCTGGTTCGATCGCGCCGCGCTGGCCCGGATCGCGGAGCAGCATATTTCTCGCGAATACGACCACGGCAGGGTGCTCTGGCAATTGGTGATGCTGGATAAGGCCTTGGCGGGACTCGATTTACGCGGCTGAGCGAGTGATGCGAGAATGCATCACTGCGGACTCCGCGCCCCACCAAAAGGCGATATCTTACAGATTCAGGACGGTTAATTCATTTGCCAAGTGAGTCCTCCTTGGCTTAGATTCGTGGTTAACAAAGCTTATCCGTCTGATTTTATTGGAATGGAATAGTCGAAACCTTCGCCGCGGGGGCCGCAAATGGAACGACTGATCACGGAAACGCATCGTTCCTCGACGGACTGGGACGACCGCGACGACGCGACTATCCGCTTGTCGGACAAGTCTGAGCTGCTCGCTGAAAGCTGTCTCCATTTGGCGATCCCGGAAGAGCTGTTTCACCTCGACGAGCTCGAAATTCTGTATGACGGCGATGCCCAGACGCTGTGGACCTATATGCGCCCGCAGGGCCGCCCCAGCTTCACCCCGCCGATGCTGGCCGATTTCGCCAATTGGCAGCGGTTGATCGAACTGGGTTTCGGCCCCGACAAGGTGCCGCTCAAATTCCTGGTGCTGGGCAGCCGCGCGCCGGGCGTGTTCTGCTTCGGCGGCGATCTGCAGCTGTTCAGGCGGCTGATCGAGGAACGCAACCGCGAAGGACTGGTGAACTACGGCCATCGCTGCTGCCAGATCCTCCATCGCAACATGAATTCGCTCGACCTGCCGATCGTCACCGTCGGGATGGTGCAGGGCGATGCGCTGGGCGGTGGCTTCGAGGCGCTGCTGTCGTTCGACTACATCGTCGCGGAACGCGGGGCGACGTTCGGCCTGCCCGAAATGATGTTCGGCCTGTTCCCGGGAATGGGCGCGCATTCGCTGCTCAGCCGCAAACTCGGCAGCGCCATGGCCGACCGGCTGATCGTCTCGAACGCAAGCTACAGCGCCGAGCAGCTCTACGATCTGGGACTGGTCCATGCCATCGCCGAGGATGGCGAGGGGCTGCAGGCGACGCAGGACTTCATCCGCAAGAGCACCCGCAAGCATGCCGGGATGGTCAATTCGCGCCGTGCGATGAAAGTCTGCTGGGATCTCAGGCTCGATGAACTGACCCGGATCACCGAATTATGGGCCGATGCCGCGCTCCAGCTTGATGCCAGGGATCTCAAGCTGATGGACCGGCTGGTGACCGCCCAGACGAAGCTCGCCCGGGCGGCCTGATTTACGGTCTGGCGAGCGTTGCTAGCGTGCGTCGACCATCACCACTTCGGCATCCTCGAGCGCGACGACAATTATCTCGTCCTCGCCGGTGATCGCGACGCCGTCGCGCGGCTTGGCCTCGTGGCCGTTGACCGAAATCCGGCCGACCGGGGCGACCAGATACTGGTGCCGCGCACCATCGGTTTTCCAGGTCGCCGACTGGCCCGCCTGCAAAGTCGTGGCGAGCACCTTGGCATCGGTGCGGATCGACAGCGCATCGTCTTCCTCGGGCGTCCCGCTGGCGAGCACTTCGAACCCGCCCTCACGGCTGGCCTTGGGAAACTCGCGCTGCCCCCAGCCGGGTGCCTCGCCGCTGCGCGTGGGTTGGATCCAGATCTGGAACAGCGTCGTGGCTTCGTCTTCCTGGTTGAATTCGGCGTGGGTGATGCCGGTGCCCGCGCTCATCACCTGGACGTCGCCCGCCGCGGTGCGGCCCTCGTTGCCGAGGCTGTCGCGATGGGTGATCGCGCCGCTGCGCACGAAGGTGACGATTTCCATGTCGCGGTGGGGGTGGGGCGGAAACCCGCTCCCCCCGGCGATGGTGTCGTCGTTCCAGACGCGGATCGGGCCCCAGCCCATCCGCGCAGGATCGTGATAAGAGGCGAAGCTGAAATGGTGGCGGGCGTTGAGCCAGCCGTGGTCGGCATGGCCGAGGCTGGCGAAGGGTCGGATATCGATCATCTGTATTCTCGCATCGGCGGGGTGTTGTCGCCGGGATCGGCAATAGGTGGGATGAAGGCGCGGGTTTGCAATGGCCGGGCGTACTCGGCCTCACGGCTCGTCCGGCCTCTCGCCTCGTCATTGCGAGGTGCCGCAGGTGGCGCTACAATCCATGGAACTGCGCCAAGGATTGCTTAACTTCGTTCGCAACGACGAGCTGTTCTCCAGACGGAACCGCCCTCAGTCCGCGCGCCCGTGCCCGCGCGCCATGTAGTCGTCGCTCTGCATTTCCATCAGCCGGCTGACGGTGCGGTCGAATTCGAACAGGCCATCGCCGGCGCTATGGAGCGCCTGAGGTTCCGCCGCGGCGGTAGCGAACAGCTTCACGCTGTTCTCGTAAAGCGCGTCGATCAGCTTGATGAAGCGCAGCGCCTCGTTGCGCTTGTCGGGCCCCAGCGTCGGGATGCCGACCACGATCACCGTGTGATAGGCATGGGCGATGGCGAGATAATCCGCCGCGCCGCGATTTTCGCCGCACAATCGCTTGAAGCTGAAAACTGCCACGCCCTTGAGCGATTTCGGCACCATGAGGCTGCGTCCGCCGCCCAGATCGAGCCGACCCGAGGGAACGTGTTCCGCGTCTTCGGGTGCGTAGTCGGTCAGGCGGAAGAACGCCTCGCGCACCTGCGCGGTGGCCTCGTCGCCAAGCGGAGTGTGCCATGTCTCGAGATCGCCCAGCCGGTCGAGCCGGTAGTCGGTCGGCCCGTTGAGCGGCAGCACGTCCATCTCGGCCAGCACCAGATCGATGAAGGGCAGGAACAGCGAGCGGTTGAGCCCGTCCTTGTAGAGATCGCGCGGCGGGCGGTTGCTGGTGGTGACCACGCTCACGCCCTCGTCGCGGATCAGCGCGGTGAACAGCCGGCTCATGATCGCGGCATCGGCGGTGTTGGCGACCACCATCTCGTCGAAGGCGAGGCAACGGATGCCCTGGCCCAGCCGCGCGGCGACCGGGGCGATCGGATCGCCGTTCTCGCGCTTGCGCTCCTCGCCGATCATCCGATCGACCTCGAGCATGAATTCGTGGAAATGGACCCGACGCTTGGCCTCGATATCCAGCGTCTCGACGAACAGATCCATCAGCATCGACTTGCCGCGCCCGACACCGCCCCACATGTAGACCCCGCGCGGGCGCGGCGGTTTCTTGCCGAGCAATTTGCCGAGGAACCCGCTGCCATTGCTGCTGCCGCCCGCTTCGAGCTCGCGCTGGAGTGCATCGAGCCGCTGCGCAGCGGCGCGCTGGTCGGCATCGGGACGCAGTTCGCCCGCTTCGATCAGCGCGTCGTAGCGCGCAAGCATTCCGGTCATGACAGGTGGATCACGGTTGGCAGATCACGACGCCGGGTCGCGCGGCCGCATCTTGCGGACGATGCCGGAGAAGGCCGCCACGCGGTTGCCCTCCTGCTCGACCGTGCCGCGCACAAACACCAAGCGCCCGGTTTCCTGGACGATCTCGGTGACGGCATCGAGCGGGCGGGCGGGATCGCCTGCGCCGACGAACTGCGTCGAGAGTTCCAGAGTCACCGAGGGCCCGGCGTTACCGCTCCCCAGATTGTGCATGGTGGTGAACAAAGCGATGTCGACCAGCGACAGCGTCACCGCGCCGTGGACGATGCCCTGCAAATTCTCGTGCCGCCGTTCGGGGAACATCCGCAGCCGCGCGCGGCGGGCATCGCCTTCGCCTTCCACCCGGGTCAGGAGCTTGCCCATCACCGCGCCGTTGAACAGCGTCTGGTCCTTGAGATTCCAGTGGTTCCAGCCGGGATTGTCGGGATCTGGCCCGTGCTCGAACACGTCGTCGCTGAGCGTCATTGCAATCAGATCGCGCGTTCGACGAGCATTTTCTTGGTCTCGGCGATCGCCTTGGCCGGGTTCAGCCCCTTGGGGCAGACATTGGCGCAATTCATGATCGTGTGGCAGCGATAGAGGCGGAACGGGTCCTCGAGCTGGTCAAGCCGCTCGCCGGTCATCTCGTCGCGGCTGTCGGCCAGCCAGCGGAACGCCTGGAGCAGGATCGCCGGGCCGAGGAACTTGTCCGAATTCCACCAATAGCTTGGGCAGGCGGTCGAGCAGCAGGCGCACAGGATGCACTCGTAAAGCCCGTCGAGCTTCTCGCGCTGTTCGGGGCTCTGGAGCCGCTCCTTGCCGCTGGGCGTCGTCGAGACGGTCTGCAGCCAGGGGCGGATCGAGGCGTATTGCGCGTAGAAGTGGGTGAAGTCGGGGATCAGGTCCTTGATCACTTCCATATGCGGCAGCGGAGTGATCCGGATCTCGCCCTTGAGATCGTCGATTGCGGTGGTGCAGGCGAGCCCGTTCTTGCCGTTCAAATTCATCGAACACGAACCGCAGATGCCTTCGCGGCACGAGCGCCGGAAGGTCAGCGTCGGATCGACCTCGTTCTTGATCTTGAACAGGGCGTCGAGCACCATCGGGCCGCACTCGTCGAGATCGATCTCGAAGGTGTCGTAACGCGGGTTCTCACCGGTATCGGGATCGTAGCGATAGATTTTGAACGATTTGACCCGCCCCGCGCCCTCGACCGTATGCTTGCGGCTCTTGCCGGTTATCGTTGAGTTCTTCGGGAGGGTAAAGGTCGCCATGTTCGTTCCTGTATTCCTGCTTGCGGACGCTCTTAACGTCCCTGCGTCTCGGCACAAGGGAAACGGCCATTTGCACCGCTTCGCGCCGGTGTAGGGAAAATGGCACTTTTTCCTGAAAAAACAACAGTTCTGGGGGTTGGCCCGGGGGTGTGTTTCATGAACAAGCTTTTTCGTTTTTTGCAAGACCGGCGCCGCCCTTGCACCGACCCGGCGAGGCGCTAGGACAGCGGATATGGAGCACCAGCCATTCGAACGCGCCGCGATCTTCGGCGCCAGCGGCGGAATCGGCCGTGCGCTGTGCCAGGCGCTGGCGGAACGCGGGACCAGGGTCTGGGCCCTGTCGCGATCGCCGAAGTCCGAACGGGCCGCCGGAATCGATCCACTGCCCTTCGATCTCGGGGACGAAAACTCGATTTCGCTCGCGGCCGAGACCATGCGCGCCTCGCCGCCGCAGCTTGTCATGGTCTGCACCGGCGCCCTGACGCTCGGCGACGGAACCGGGCCCGAGCGCAGCTATCGCCAGCTCGACGGCGCGGCGATGGCCGAAGCCTTCCGCATCAATACCATCGGCCCGGCATTGATCGCCAAGCACATGCTTGCGCTGCTGCCCCGCGACGAGCGCTCGGTGTTCGGTGCTCTCTCCGCACGGGTCGGGTCGATCTCCGACAACCGCCTGGGGGGCTGGCACAGCTACCGCGCGAGCAAGGCGGCGCTCAACATGCTGGTCCGCAACTTCGCAATCGAGCTGGGCCGGACGCACAAACAGGCGAGCGTCGTCGCGCTGCACCCCGGAACGGTCGACACGGGATTGTCCGAACCCTTCCAGGCGAACCTGCCCGAGGGCCAGCTGACCAGTCCGGCGCAGGCTGCGCGCCACCTGCTCGATGTGGTCGATCGCCTCACCCCCGCCCACAGCGGCAAGGCCTTCGACTGGCAGGGCGAGGAAATCCCTAGCTGATCAGCGCGTTCCGGCGGAAGGATTCCGCCAGAATCGTCTCGAGCAGGTCGGCGTGGCTGAACCCGGCCTGCGCCGCGGCCTTGGCCATGACCTTCTCCGACCACAGATTGCAGTTGAGATTGATCTCGATGAAATTGATGTCGCCCGTCTTGGGGTCGAAGCGGAACTCGATCCGCCCGTAATCGAACGGGTGGAATTCGCGGGCGACCCGCGCGGCGAGATCGGCCATGCGCGGCTCGAATTCGGGATCGTCGAACCGCTTGAGCGCGCTTTTCTCGGTGTTCTGGATCAGATCGCGCTTTTCGTAGTAGGTCCAGAGGCGCTGGGTGTCCTCGCGCTCATACCACAGCATCGGCAGTTGCACCGGCTTGCCGTCGATGGTGATGAAGGCGACCTGGACATCGTATCCGTCGAGATAGGGCTCGACGATGGCATCGTGGCCCTGGCCGTGGATATTGGCCACGGCATTGGCGACGCCGGCGAAATCATGCGCATCCGAAATGCCCCAGCTGGCCGAGGAAGCGTTGGGCTTGATCACCCAGCGACCGCCGGCAGAATGCGGCACATCGGCTTCCTCCACCTGCGCCCCTCGGCGGAAGCAGAACCACGGCGCGGTCGGCACGCCGGCATGGGTGCAGACAAGCTTGGAGACCGATTTGTCGTCGCCGAGCCCGCGCAGGAACGGCATCGCGCCCACATACGGCAGGCGGTGCATATTGCACAGCAGCGGGATCAGCATCTCGGAATTCACGAACCCGCCGCGGTTCAGCAGCGGGAAGACGAAATCCGCTTCGGGCTGTTCGAACAGGACCTTGTAGCTGTCGGCGAGCAACAGGTTGAGCCCCATGTCCTCCAGCGTGGTGCGCACCTCGTGATGGTAGATCGCGTGATTGCCGTCCTCGGGATGCATCCCGCCGCCCCACAGCGCATGCTTGGCCATGAACAGGACGCGCAATCTCTCCTTGGCGTCGGCGGGAATGCGGAGGGGGGCGATATCCATGGCGCGTGTCATCCTGTTGGCAAACCTTTCGCTTCGGCCTCTAGGCGGAATGGTTCGGCGCTTCCAGCCCCCGAACCCAGCGCCCGAACAAAGAGACGAAAAACATTGAGCGGCACAAAAGCTCGGCTAGTCTGTACCGATCGGGTCGCGAGGAGAAATGCGCAGTGGGATTGGCCAGCTGGTACGATCGGCATATCATGCCGCGTCTCATCACCTTCGCCTGCGGGCAGAAGGGCATCGAAGACCGGCGGCGACGGGTCGTACCAATGGCACGCGGCAAGGTGTTCGAACTGGGCTGCGGCGGCGGGCTCAACCAGCGCTTCTACGACAGGCAGGCGGTGACCGCTTTTTCAGGAATCGACCCACACGAGAACCTGCTGGAAAGCGCCCGCGAGACGGCGCGGGGACAGGGCTGGAAGGTCGATCTTAGACGAGGGTTTGGCGAAGACATTCCGTTCTCGAGCAGCAGTTTCGACTCAGTCGTTTGCACCTACACGCTGTGCTCGGTGGAGGACCACGCGGCTGTCGTGTCCGAACTGCACCGGGTGCTGAAGCCTGACGGCCAATTGCTGTTTCTCGAGCATGGGCGAGCACCCGATCATGGCGTCGCCGACTGGCAGGAGCGTATCGAGCCGATCTGGAAGCCGCTGGCTGGCGGATGCCATCTGACGCGGCCTGTCGGCGGGGCACTGCGCGCGGGCGGTTTCGAGGTCGAGCCGCTGGGGCAGGGCTATCTCGAAAAGGCACCCCGGATCATGGGCTGGATGGAGTGGGGGATCGCCCGCAAGCGCGGGCAGTGACGCCAACCGGCTAGGGGAGGGAGGCCCTCCGGATGGTGCGCCTGGCACCACCCGGAGGTCGCTCGTCCTATTCGCCGAAGGTGCGCTGCCACCAACCGCGCCGCGGCTTGGCCGCAGCGCCGCTGTCGGCACCGACATCCGCCTTCGCAGCCGGGCTGCGGTCTGGCGAGGGATCCGCCGTTATCGGTGCGCCTGCGGGACTTGTTTCCGGCGCGGCGGTGGGGGCTACCGCCGCTTTGGGAGTCCGCTTTGCGACCTTTGGCTCGGGAGCCGCAGTTTCGGTCGGGCCCTTGGTATCCTTCGCCGATGCGGCCGCAGGCTTGCGGGCGCGCGGCTTGCGGCGTTGCTTGGGCTTGTCGTCATCGGCGTCGACCGGTGCTTCGGCATCCGCCGCTACGGGCTTCTTGCGCCGCGTGCGCTTTGGCTTGGCAGGAGCTTCTTCCGCCTCGGTCGTAACGTCGGCTTCGGTCGGGGTTCCCGCGTCGGACTGGCCGGCTCCGGCTTCGCCCGTTTCGTCGGCAGCTTTCCGGCGGCGCGGTTTGCGCTTGGGCTGTTCCTCGGCCGCCGCTTCGGAGGTTTCAGGGGTGCCTTCCGGACCGGCGACGACCGCCATGTCTTCCATCACCTGCTCGGAAACCTGCTCGAGCTCTTCAGCCTTGTCGCTCGTGACCTCTGAGGGTTTCTTGCGACCGCGTCCGCCCCGACGGCCACGACGGCGCTTCTTGCGCGAATTGCCGTCGCCATCGTCGTCGTTTTCGCCACGGTTGTCGCCACCGCGGCTGTCGCCGCGATCTTCGTCGTCGCTCTTGTCGTCATCCTGCGATGCAGGACCGGCATCGGCTTCGTTATCGTCGTTCGAGCCTTGCTGGTCATCACGGTCGTTGTTGCGGCTGCGGTTGCGACCGCCACGGCGGCGGCGACGCTTCTGATCGCCGTCGCGGCTGCGATTGTCATCGTTGCTGCCACGGTCGCCATCGGACGCGTCGCTGTCATCCTCGTCCTCGGCCTCATCGTCCTCGAACACTTCTTCGTCGTCGTCATCGTCGTCGACGATGGGCTCGAACTTGGGAGCGTTGGTCGGACGCGGTCCAGAACTGGACACCGTCATCTTGGCGCCTTCGTCCTCGCCTTCGGGGACGACTTCGATCGTCACGCCGTAGCGATCCTCGATTTCCATCAGATCGGCGCGCTTCTGGTTGAGCAGATAGACCGCCGCCTCGGTGCTGGCCGAGAGCGTGATGATCGTACCCTTGCCCTTGGCAGCCTCGTCCTCGATCAGACGCAGCGCCGAAAGCCCCGCGCTCGAAGCGGTCCGGACCAGGCCGGTGCCATCGCAATGCGGGCATTCGCGCGTCGTCGCCTCGAGCACGCCGGTGCGCAGTCGCTGGCGGCTCATTTCCATCAATCCGAAGCTGGAAATCCGCCCGACCTGGATACGTGCGCGGTCGTTCTTGAGAGCATCCTTCATCTCGCGCTCGACCTTGCGGATATTGCCGCTGCGTTCCATGTCGATAAAGTCGATCACGACCAGCCCGGCCATGTCGCGCAGGCGCAGTTGGCGGGCGATCTCGCGTGCCGCCTCGAGATTGGTGGCGACCGCGGTCTGCTCGATCCCGTGCTCCTTGGTCGAGCGGCCCGAGTTGATGTCGATCGAGACCAGTGCCTCGGTCGGATTGATCACCAGATAGCCGCCCGATTTGAGCTGCACCATCGGATCGTACATCGCCTTGAGCTGGTCTTCCGCGCCATAGCGCTGGAACATCGGAACCGGATCGCTGTAGCTCTTTATCCGCCGGGCATGGCTCGGCATGAGCAACTTCATGAAGGACTTGGCGAGCTTGAAGCCTGCCTCGCCCTCGACGATCACTTCCTCGATCTCGCGATTGTAGATGTCGCGAATGGCGCGCTTGATCAAATCGCTGTCCGAATGGATCAGTGCCGGCGCGCTGGAGGCGAGGGTCTTCTCGCGAATTTCGTCCCACAACCGTGCGAGATAGTCGAAGTCGCGCTTGATTTCGGGCTTGGTCCGGCTGAGGCCGGCGGTCCGCACGATCAGGCCCATCGATTTGGGCAGAACCAGATCCGAGACGATCTGCTTCAGTCGCTTGCGGTCGTTGGCCGAGTTTATCTTGCGGCTGATGCCGCCACCGTGGCTGCTGTTGGGCATCAGCACGGTGTAGCGACCGGCGAGGCTGAGATAGGTGGTCAGCGCGGCGCCCTTGTTGCCGCGTTCTTCCTTGACGACCTGGACCAGCAGCACTTGGCGGCGCTGGATGACGTCCTGGATCTTGTAGCGGCGGCGCAGCTCCATCCGGCGCGCCCGCGCGTCGTCGACTTCCTTGGCGCGGCTGCGGCCCTTGCCGCCCTGGCGCGGGTTCCGGCCACGACCGCGGCCCTTGGCCCTGCGGCCACGACCGTTGCCGCTGTCGTCGCCATTGTCGTCGTCATCGTCGCTGTCGTCGTCCGAATCATCGTCTTCGCGATCGAGCTGACCTTCCTCGATGGTGGCGACATCGTCCTTGTCGGAGGTGTCGACTTCCTCGAGGCCGTCTTCGGCGAATTCCTCCGCCAGCGCCTCTGAGCTTTCGTCTTCGGCGTCGTATTCGTCGCCGGGCATCTCGCCGCGCTCTTCCTCTTCGGCGCGCAGGCGTTCTTCCTCTTCGGCGACCTCGGCCTCTGCGGCGAGCAGGGCATCGCGATCGTCCTTGGGAATCTGGTAATAGTCGGGATGGATTTCGCTGAAGGCGAGGAAACCGTGCCGGTTACCGCCGAAGTCGACGAACGCCGCCTGCAGCGAGGGTTCGACCCTGGTTACCTTCGCAAGGTAGATGTTGCCTTTGATCTGCCGGTGATCGGCGGATTCGAAATCGAATTCCTCAATCCGATTTCCCTTGAGAACCGCCACCCGGGTTTCTTCCGAGTGGCGCGCATCGATAAGCATGCGCGTTGCCATGTAGATTTCTCCATGCGCAAGGGGCCGGGACGAGCCCGGCAGCCGACTTGCGCCTTGTATTGTGATAACTGTCGCCGCGATGCGGATCGGCAGTCGTGGATGACCGGCAGCCGCGCGTTTCGGTGCGGAGCCGGAATGTCGTGTCTGCAGCATGGAACCTGCGCAAATGGAGCGCTGTTCGGCCCGCAATTCCCTCGGGGCAGGCGATTGCCTGTCGAGGGTCCATTGAGGGGGAACGGTTCTTGTCCTGCATCAACCTGTCTCAGGACCGCCGATCGAAAAGGGCGGTCGAATTGGCGTGAAGCGGGCGGGCGGTGGAACGAGAGGCGTTCGCGGCCGGAGCCCGGCTATCACAGAAACGGCGCTAGCACCGTGGGTATCTTACGGCAACCATATTGCGCGGAGGGGCGCCGCAACCCTAGTGCGGGAGCGCCATGGCCCGGTTTCTGCCCCTAATCCTGCTCGCCCTGATCCCGGTGGCCATCCTTGCCCTGCTTGCATGGGCGGTGGCGACGGACCGTTCGTTCTCCCTCCCGCGGATCGGTCGCGGATATGTCCTGCGGGTCGAATTGCCGGCCTCGAACGACGGCGTGCCGCTGCCGGACATTGCCGGGCAGGGCACCGGGACCGACGGCGGAGACCTGCCGCTGGTGGTTATCGACGCCGGACACGGCGGCCACGATCCGGGGGCATCGAGTCAGGGATTGCAGGAAAAGGACCTCGTGCTCCGGCTTGCGCGCGCCTTGCGCGACCGGCTCGTCGAGCAGGGTGATGTGCGTGTGGCGCTGACCCGCGACGAGGATCGCTACCTCCTTCATGCCGAACGCTACGAAATCGCCCGCCGGCTCGGCGCCGATCTGTTTGTCTCGATCCATGCCGATTCTGCGGGCGAGGCGAGCGAGGTGGCGGGCGCCAGCATCTACACACTGTCGGAGAGTGCATCGAGTGAGGCGGCGGCGCGCTACGCGGAACGCGAGAACCGCTCGGACCGGATCAACGGCCAAGAGATATCCGGGCAGAGCGATGCGGTGAACACGATCCTCGTCGAACTGTCGCAGCGCCGCACTCAGGTCCAGTCTGGCGAGTTTGCTTCGCTGATCCAGCGCGAGGGCGAGGGCACGATCCGTTTCCACCCGCAGCCGCGCCGCTCGGCTTCGCTCAAGGTTTTGCGCGCGCCTGATGTGCCATCGGTGCTCTATGAAAGCGGTTTCATCACCAACCGCGAGGAAGCACAGCGGTTGGCTTCGCCCGAGGGCCGCGCCGGCTTCGCCGAGGTCATGGCGCGCGCGATCCGCATCTATTTCATTCGCCAGCGCGAAGACCTTCTGGAACAGCCGTCAGGCGATAGCGAAACCACCAGCGAAGAGGTCTGACCCGGCTCGATCGATCCGGGGTCGCTTCGTTATGGCGCGAGTCAGTTTGGGCGTGCTAAGGGCGCGCCTGCAGATTTTGGGACCCCGATGGCCGAGCAATCCAGACTACAGACAATTCGCGATCGCATGAGCGATGACCTGGCAGCCGCGCGCAACTGGTTCATGCGCCACTGGCGCGAGAATCGCTGGTTTCGCTGGGGCGCCGGCCTGTTGGCGCTGGGACTGATCGTCCTCGCGCTGGGCTGGACGCTGCTGGCACGCGGGCTCCCCGATGCCGAAACCCTGCTCGATTACGAGACTCCTCTGCCGACCGTAGTGCGCGGCGTCGATGGCGAGATCGTTCATTCCTATGCCCGCGAACGGCGCGTTCAGCTGCAGTATGTCGATTTCCCCACCACCCTCGTCGAAGCCTACCTCGCGGCAGAGGACAGGACCTTCTTCACCCATGGCGGTGTCGATCTGGCCGGTACGGCCAATGCCGTGTTCGACTATGCCAGCAAGATGGGCTCGGGCGAGCGCGCGGTGGGCGGGTCCACGATTACCCAGCAGGTCGCCAAGAACGTGCTGCTCGGAGATGAATATTCGGTCACCCGCAAGCTGAAGGAGATGATCCTCGCGCAGCGGATCGAGGACGTGCTGAGCAAGCGAGAGATCCTTGAGCTCTATCTCAATGAAATCCCGCTTGGGCGACGTAGTTTCGGGGTCCAGGCAGCCAGCCGAGCCTATTTCGACAAGGATGTCGCCGATCTCGATCTGCACGAAATGGCCTTCCTCGCGATTCTGCCCAAGGCTCCCGAACGCTATGGTCGGTCGCAGAACGAAGGGTTGGCACTCGGCCGACGCAATTTCGTCATCGACCAGATGGTCGCCAATGATTTCATCACGGCCGAGCAAGGCGCCGGCGCCAAGTCGATGGATCTGGGTCTGGTCCAGCAGCGGCAGGAACGCTCCGCTGATGCTGGCTACTTCCTCGAGGAAGTGCGACGCCAGCTGATCGAGAAGTTCGGCGAGACCGCGGAGGAAAGTGGCAACAGCGTCTATGCTGGTGGGTTGTGGGTCCGCACCTCGCTCGACATGGAATTGCAGGATGCGGCACGCGATGCGCTTCGAGCGCAATTGCTCAGCTATCACGGCAATCGCGGCTGGACCGGTCCCGTCGCCACGCTCAATCCCGAGAATGGCGACCTGATCGGCCAGCTGCGGTCCTCCAATCTCGGTATCAATTACGAGGACTGGCGCATCGGGGTGATCACCGAACGCAGCGGCTCGTCCGCCTCGGTCGGTCTGACCGATGGCGAAACCTACCCGCTCGCCGCCGCTCCCGATGCACTGAAGGTGGGCGACGCGGTCGCGGTCCAGCAATCGGGCGAAGGCTATCGCCTGCGCGCAGTACCCGAAGTATCCGGTGCCTTCCTGGCGCAGAACCCGCAGACCGGGCGCGTACTGGCAATGCAGGGCGGCTTCGATGCCAGGCTCGGTTCTTTCAACCGCGCCACCCAGGCGCTTCGCCAGCCCGGATCGACGATCAAGCCGTTCGTCTACGCCACCGGACTCGATCACGGCCTGACCCCCGCGAGCGAAGTGCCCGATCAGACCTTCTGCTATTATCAGGGTGCCAATCTGGGCGAAAAATGCTTCCGCAATTTCGGCGGCGGTGGTGGCGGCGTTCACACCATGCGCTGGGGGCTGGAGCAGAGCCGCAATCTGATGACCGTCCACATCGCGATGGACGCTGGCATGCCGAATGTCATCAAGACCTTCGAGCAACTCAATATCGGCAGCTACGAACCCTATCCGGCCTTCGCGCTCGGGGCAGGGGAAACCACCGTCGAGCGGATGGTCAACGCCTATTCGGCGTTGGTCAATTGGGGGCGGCTCCACCAGCCCAGCGTGATCGACTATGTCCAGGATCGGCAGGGCAAGGTGATCTGGCGCTCCGACCAGCGCGAATGCACCAATTGCAACATGCCCGAATGGGACGGCCAGCCAATGCCGCGCCTCGGCATATCCGGTAAGCAGGTCATGGATCCGCGCACAGCGTTCCAGACCGTCCACATGCTCGAAGGCGTGGTCACCCGCGGTACCGCGGTCCGACTGCGTGGTCTCGAACTGCCACTGTTCGGCAAGACCGGCACCACCAGCGGCCCTACCGACGCGTGGTTCGTTGGCGGTTCGCCGCAGATCGTCGCGGGCATGTATGTCGGCCACGACCAGCCGCGCAATCTGGGCGGCTGGGTCCAGGGCGGAAACACCGCCGCGCCCATCTTCAAACGCTTCGTCGAAGCGTCGCGAGAGCGCTGGGATGGCGATGAATTCATCGCCCCCGCCGGTGTACGCATGGTCCGCATCGACCGCCGCAGTGGCAAACGGGTCTTCGACGGCACGCCCAGCAACGAACCCACGGCGGCGGTGATCTGGGAAGCCTTCAAGCCCGATACCGAACCCGCTCGGGCCACAAGGCAGGACGAAATCGCCGCCAAGCGCAACGCCATCCTGGAGCAGATCCGCCGCGGTCGCGTTGCCCAGACCCGATCGCTTGCCCCGGTGCGGCGCGAGGAAGCGCCGGGAGATTTCGTCGAAGAACAGGGCGGCATCTACTAGCCGCCGCACATGCACCCCGCTCTCCCCGGGTAAACTTTACAAACGGCGTCTGCGCGTTAAGCGGGCGAACCCGAGCCCAAACCGAGGAATTTGCCATGCGTGCCGAAGGGCAGGCCTATATCGACCGCATCAAAGCCGCGCTGGCACTGGTCCGTCAGTCGCTCGACTGGGAGCAGGCGCTGCGCCGCCTCGACGAGGTCAATGCCCGCGTGCAGGACCCGACCCTGTGGGACAATCCCAAGGAAGCGCAGGCTCTGAGCCGCGAGCAGAAGCGGCTCGAGGATGCGGTCAACACCGTCAACGAGATCTCGTCCGAAATGTCCGACGCTGTCGAATTCGTCGATATGGGCGATGCCGAGGGCGACGAGGATATCGTGAAGGAAGGCCTCGCCAGCCTCGAGAAGCTTGCCGCCCGCGCCGATGCCGACAAGGTGCGCGCGCTGCTGTCGGGCGAAGCGGATGGCAATGACAGCTATGTCGAGATCCACGCGGGCGCCGGCGGAACCGAGAGTCAGGACTGGGCGGAGATGCTGTTCCGGATGTACACCCGCTGGGCCGAACGCCGCGGATACAAGGTCGAGACGGTCGAATATCAGGCGGGCGATCAGGCCGGGCTCAAGAGCGCGACGATCCTGATCAAGGGCGAGAACGCCTATGGCTATGCCAAGACCGAAAGCGGCGTCCACCGGCTGGTGCGGATCAGCCCCTACGACAGCTCGGCACGGCGCCACACCAGCTTCAGTTCGGTCTGGGTCTATCCGGTAATCGACGACGATATCGAGATCGAGATCAACGACAGCGATCTCAAGATCGACACCTATCGTGCGTCGGGTGCCGGCGGGCAGCATATCAACACCACCGATTCCGCAGTGCGGATCACCCACCAGCCAACCGGCATCGTGGTGGCCTCGCAGAGCGGGCGGTCGCAGCACAAGAACAAGGCCGAGGCGATGAGCATGCTCAAGGCGCGCCTGTTCGAGCGCGAGATGGCGGAGCGCGAAGCTGCTGCCAGCGGCGAGTATCAGGAAAAAAGTGAGATTGGTTGGGGCCACCAAATCCGCAGCTATGTGCTCCAGCCCTATCAGATGGTGAAGGACCTGCGCACAGGCGTGGTCTCGCCATCGCCCGATGCTGTGCTCGACGGCGGGATCGACGATTTCATCTCGGCGGCCTTGGCGCAGCGCGTGACCGGTGAAACGGTCGAGGTCGAAGACGTCGAATAGGCGTTCCGGGCTTGGCTATGGCGAAATCTTTGCGTGCCGCCCGCACCGGCGCTAGGGCCCGGGGTAGATGACCGCATTCAAGTCCTGCTTTGTGCTGCTCGTGTCCGGCGCCGCGCTGGCCGTAGCCGGCTGCGACAAGGTCGACACCAGCCGCCCGCAAACCGCGCTCGACTTTCCCTTGCCCGACCGTCCCGTTTCCGATCTGGGCGGTACCGCATTCTCGACCGAAACCGCGCGCGACAATCGCGGCGAAGCGGAGACCGTCATGGATCTCGCCGGGATCGAGGAAGGCATGACCGTTGCCGACATCGGCGCGGGCGAGGGATATTACACCGTTCGCCTTGCCGAGCGTGTGGGCGAGGATGGCCGGGTACTGGCGCAGGATATCGACCGCGCGGCGCTGCAACGGCTGGGGCAACGAGTGGAGCGCGAGCGGCTGGACAATGTCGCGATCCAGCCCGGGGCGGCCGACGATCCGCATTTGCCCGAGGGCAGTTTCGACCGCATCTTCATGGTCCACATGTATCACGAGATCGGCGAGCCCTATGCGCTGTTGTGGCGCATGTGGCCGTCGCTGCGCGAAGGCGGGCAGGTCATAGTTGTCGATGTCGACCGGCCGACCGACCAGCATGGGATCGCGCCGATGCTGCTCGCCTGCGAGTTCGAAAAAGTCGGCTACAAGCTGGTGGCGTTCAGGGATGCGCCACAGCTGGCCGGGTACTATGCACAGTTCGAAAGGGCCGCTAACAGACCCGAGCCGAACGGAATTCGTCCCTGCCGCGAGACGTCGACGGGGACAGACACCGCGAGCCGCTAGCTCGCCGACACGAAAGAGTTTTTCATGGCATTCAAGGGGCTCAGCCCGATCAATTACGGTGGCCGCGAAGTGTGGCCGCTGATCGAAGGCGGCAAGGGCGTTTCCGCTTCCAATCATGCGAGCTCGGGTGCCTGGGCTGCTGCGGGCGGCATCGGCACCGTCAGCGCGGTGAATGCCGACAGTTACGATGCCGAAGGCAAGATCGTGCCGCAGGTTTACGACGCGCTGACCCGCAAGGAACGCCACGAACAGCTGATCCGCTATGCCATCGACGGTGCCACCGAACAGGTGAAGCGCGCCCATGAAATCTCCGGCGGGCAGGGTGCGATCAACATCAACGTGCTGTGGGAAATGGGCGGCGCGCAAACCGTGCTCGAAGGCGTACTCGAAAACACGCCCGGCATGATCGCAGGCGTCACTTGCGGCGCTGGTATGCCGTACAAGCTGGCCGAGATCGCCCAGCGCTACAATGTCAGCTATCTGCCGATCATCAGCTCGGCACGTGCCTTTCGCGCGTTGTGGAAGCGCAGCTATTCCAAGGTTCCCGAATTGATGGCTGCGGTGGTCTATGAAGACCCCTGGCTGGCCGGCGGGCACAACGGCCTGTCCAACGCCGAGGATCCCACCAAGCCCGAGGATCCCTATCCCCGCGTCAAGGCGCTGCGCGAGACCATGCGCGCCGAAGGCGTGTCGGAAGATGTCGTCATCGTCATGGCGGGCGGAGTCTGGTTCCTGCGCGAATGGAACGACTGGATCGACAATCCCGAACTCGGCAAGATCGCATTCCAGTTCGGCACCCGCCCGCTGCTGACCGAGGAAAGCCCCATTCCGATCGAGTGGAAGGACATGCTGCGCACGGTCGACGAGGGCGAGATCCTGCTCCACAAGTTCTCGCCGACGGGGTTCTATTCGTCAGCGGTCAAAAATCCCTTCCTCTACGACCTGATCCATCGTTCGGATCGCCAGATCCCGATCTTCAAGCGTGGCGAGCAGGAGGGCACGATTCCGCTTGCCGAGGAAGGCAAGGCGAAGAACTTCTGGGTTGCGCCCGACGATCGCCCCAAGGCGCACGAATGGATGGCGAAGGGCTTTACCGAAGCGCTCAAGACACCCGAGGGCACCGCCGTTTTCGTGACACCCGAAAGCCGCGACGAAATTCGCAAGGACCAGCAGGACTGCATGGGCTGCCTGTCGCATTGCCTGTTTTCGAGCTGGAAGGATCACGACGATTACACCACCGGGCGCCTCGCCGATCCGCGCAGCTTCTGCATCCAGAAAACGTTGCAGGACATCGCCCACGGCGGACCGGTCGACGAGAATCTCGCCTTCGCGGGTCATTCCGCCTACCGCTTCAAGCAGGACCCGTTCTACTCGAACAATTTCACCCCCTCGGTGAAGCAGTTGGTCGATCGTATCCTCGCGGGTGACTAGATGGCGGGTGAGCGGATAGGTCGTTGCACTGCGATGATCGTCGCAGTGCAGTCTGACTAGCGCTCGAAAGCGGTCAACACCTGATCCGGCGGGCGATGCCCGTCGACCCACATGCGGATATTGGCGATGACCTTGAGCCCCGATTCCTCGCGGCCCTCGCGGGTCGCGCTACCGATGTGCGGCAGGGTCATGACGTTGGGATGCGCGATCAACCGCGGGTCGACCGTCGGTTCCTCGGGATAGACGTCGAGCCCGGCCCCCGCGAGATGACCGCTCTCCAGCGCCGCGATCATCGCCTCCTGCTCGATCAGGTCGCCGCGGGCGGTGTTGATGATGCAGGCGCCCTCCTTCATCAGGCCGATCCGGCGCGCGTCGATCATCCCCCGGCTGTCTGGATTGGCGGGGCAGTGCAGGGTGAGAATATCGGCCTGAGCCACGAGCTCGTCGAGACTCTCGACGAAGCGTGCGGCGAACATTCGCTCGACCGCCTCGGGCAGCCGTTTGCGATTGTGATACGCGATTTCGAGCCCGAAGGCGCGGGCGCGGTGAGCGACCGCCTGGCCTATCCGACCCATGCCGACGATACCGAGGACCTTGCCACCCAGCTTGCGGCCAAGCAGCGAAGTGGGGGTCCAGCCGGACCATTTCCCGCTGCGGATCAACTGCACGCCTTCGCGGATCCGGCGCGGAACGCCGATGATCCCGGCCATCGTGAGATCTGCGGTGTCGTCGGTGAAAACGCTGGGGGTATTGGTGACGATGATCTTGCGCTCGGCTGCGGCGGCCAGATCGATATGGTCGGTGCCGGCGCCGAAGCTGGCGATCAGCCCGAGGTCACGTCCTGCCCCCGCGATCAATTCGCGATCGATGCGATCGGTGACGGTCGGGACCAACACGTCGCTGCTGCTCATAGCTTCGGCCAGCGCCTCCCGCGACAAGGGTTCGTCCTCGGTGTTGAGCCGCGTGTCGAACAACTCGCTAAAGCGCGCCTCGACCTCGGGCAGCAGGCGGCGGGTGACAACCACGCGCGGGGCACGGTCGAGGCGGCGGGTGGGGCGGTCTGGCGTTTCGGTCATATTCGTTTTCGGGCTACGCGTTGCGGTGGAGGAGGGTCAAGGGCCGGGTGTAACGAGGCGGATTCTGGATCGGCTTGCCGCGCCGAGTCGCTTGCGGTAAATCGCTGAGCAACCATGAAAACATGCCTCGCTCTATTGCTCGCCGCCGTCGCGATATTTGCCTCTCCCGCGCAGGCGCAGGAACGCGACGTGCCCTATTGGGCCAGCATCCGCGCATCGGAACTGAACATGCGGGTCGGGCCAAGCCGCGACTACAAGGTGTCCTGGGTCTATCGTCGTCCCGGCATGCCGGTGAAGGTGGTGCGCGTGATGGAAGGCTGGCGGCTGATCCAGGATCCCGATGGCGAACAGGGCTGGGTTGTGGCGCGCCTGCTCAGCCCGGATCATACGGCGATGGTCGTCGGAGATGGACCAGTCGCGCTGCGTGATGCCCCCGACAACGGTGGAGTCCTGCGCTGGCGCGCCGCTCCCGGAGTTGTCGGAGAGATCGGAGATTGTGCCGACGGGTGGTGCGAATTCGATGTCGACGGACGCGCAGGTTGGGTGCGGCAAGACCGCCTGTTCGGTGCCCAGGCCCCCTGACAAGCTGGCCGGCTCAGGCTCGCGCCTGTGAATTTCTCGAGGCGGATTACCGTGGGTCGGTCTCGGTGGCGGCAGGCTCAGAAGCGTCTGCGTCTTCGACCCGGCGAACCGTCGCCGTGCCGCCGTCAGTCTCGACGCTGAAGCTGCCCTGGTTGCCGGGTTTTCCCCCGATGAAGCATTGCTCGATCGCGTCGCCTTCGGGATCGTAGCACATCTGGTCGCCCTTCTGGTGCCAAGTGCCGCGTTCGATCACGTCCCCATCCACGGTTTCAACATAAGTCCCGTCGGCGTTGACTGTCTGCAAAACAGCGGTGCCGTCCTCGGCGATCACCTCATAGGTTCCGACCATCTCTGCACCAGCAGGATCGTCGGAAGCTGGCGCGGCATCCATGCCGGTACCCCGAGCCGTGTCGCCATCGACCGGTGCGTCGCTTGCCCCGCAAGCGGCTAGCGTCGCAAACGCCGCGAGGATCAGGTATTTTCGCATTCGAAACTCTCTCTTCGCCGCCAGGCGAGGCGATGCCGTGGGGTCGGTCTGCTTCACACAAAACCGGCTTCTATCCGATCTCAGACCAATTCGACGGCAATTGCCGTGGCCTCTCCGCCACCGATACACAGGCTCGCGATGCCGCGGGTCTTGCCCTGACGCTTGAGCGCGTTGAGCAGCGTCACGATGATGCGGGTTCCGCTGGCGCCGATCGGGTGGCCCAGCGCGGTGCCCCCGCCATTGATGTTGATCCTGTCGTGCGGGATGCCGATGTCGCGCATCGCAAACATAGCAACGCAGGCGAAGGCCTCGTTGATCTCCCAAAGATCGACATCGTCGGCTTCCCAACCGGCTTTCTTGAGCACCTTTTCGATCGCTCCGATCGGAGCGACGGTGAATTTGGCTGGTTCCTGCGCATGGGCGGCCATCGCGACGATCCGCGCGACCGGCTGCTGGCCGTTCTCCCTGGCGAGGCTTTCGCGAGTCAAAACGACCGCCGCCGCCCCATCCGAGATCGAACTCGAGGTCGCCGCGGTGATCGTGCCGTCCTTGGCGAAGGCCGGGCGAAGCGTCGGGATTTTGTCGGGAAGGCCCTTGCCGGGCTGTTCGTCATGCTCGACCAGGTGCTCTCCCTTGCGCGTGGTGACCGTCACCGGGACCACTTCGTCGGCGAAGGCACCGGATTCGATCGCGGCATTGGCGCGGCGCAGCGATTCGATCGAGTAATCGTCCATTTCCTCGCGCGTCATCTGGTATTCGTTGGCGGTGTCCTGCGCGAAAGTGCCCATCGCGCGGCCTTCCTCATAGGCATCTTCCAGACCATCGAGGAACATGTGATCATAGGCCGTGTCGTGGCCGAGCCGCGCACCCGAACGGTGCTTTTTCAGCAGGTAGGGCGCGTTGGTCATGCTCTCCATGCCGCCGGCTACGACATAGTCGACCGAGCCGCTGGCCAGCGCCTCGGCGCCCATGATGACGGTCTGCATGCCGCTGCCGCAGACCTTGTTGACCGTCGTCGCCTGGACCGATTTGGGGAGGCCCGCCTTAATCGCCGCCTGGCGCGCGGGTGCCTGGCCGAGCCCGGCAGGCAGGACGCAGCCCATATAGGCGCGGTCGAACCTGTCGCCGGCGACGCCCGAGCGTTCCACCGCCGCTTTGACTGCGGTCGCGCCGAGATCGGTCGCGGAAACGTCTGCCAGCGCGCCCTGCATTCCGCCCATCGGTGTGCGGGCGTAGGAGAGAATGACGACGGGGTCGGCGGCGCTGAACTGGGTCATGCTTGTGCTGGTCCTTCGGTTCTGGAATGTATGTAGGGGAGCGATCTAGTGCTGCATCGCATCAATTTCAAACGGAGAGCGATATGACCAACGACCGCAAGAGCGAGATGGAAGATTTGCTACGCAGGCAACGTTCGGCTCACAACCAGACCCGGCCCGAGCCGATGGCGCTCCGCAAGGACCGCATCGAACGCGCGATCGCGCTGCTCAAGGACAATGCCGAGGATCTGTGCAAGGCAATGAGCGCCGATTTCGGCAATCGCTCGCCGCAGCAGTCGATGTTCACCGATATCGCCGGGACGATCGCCTTTGGCCGGTATTGCCTCAAGCAGATGGATGCCTGGGTCAAACCGGACAAGCGCCACGTCCAGTTCCCGCTCGGCCTGCTCGGGGCGAAGGCGGAGGTGCGCTACGAGCCCAAGGGTGTCATCGGCATTCTCAGCCCTTGGAATTTCCCCGTCAACCTGACGTTCGGACCGCTGATGCAGGTCTTCGCCGCGGGCAATCGCGCGATGATCAAGCCCAGCGAATTCACCGAGCGCACCAGCATGGTGATGCGCGAGCTGGTGGCAAAGGTCTTCACACCCGACGAATGCGTGGTCTTCACTGGCCCGCCCGAAGTTGCGGCGGCGTTCAGTTCGCTGCCCTTCGATCACCTGGTTTTCACCGGTTCCACCGCCACCGGACGCAAGGTGATGGAGGCTGCCGCAGCCAATCTGGTTCCGGTCACGCTGGAACTGGGCGGCAAAAGCCCGGTAGTCATGGGACGAAGCGCCGATTTCGCCAAGGCTGGCGAGCGGGTCGCGCTGGGCAAGATGCTCAACGCCGGACAGATCTGCCTCGCGCCCGATTACCTCGTCGTTCCCGAGGACAAGCAGGACGAGGCGATCCACGGGGTCTGGCAGGGCGCCGCGAACATGTATTCCTCGCTGCTCGAGAACGACGATTATGCCAGCGTCGTCACCGACCGGCATTTCGACCGCCTGCAAACCATGGTTGCCGACGCGCGTGACAAGGGTGCCGAGGTGATCGAGGTCAATCCCGGCAATGAGGATTTCTCCAACACCAATACCCGCAAGATGCCGCTGACGATTCTGAAGAACGTCACCGACGACATGCAGGCGATGCAGGAGGAAATCTTCGGCCCAGTGCTGCCGGTGAAGACCTATCGCGAGATCGACGAGGCGGTCGACTATATCAACGCCAACGACCGCCCGCTCGGCCTCTATTATTTCGGTAGCGACCGTAGCGAGCAGGCAAAGGTGCTCAACCGCACGATCTCGGGCGGCGTCACGGTCAACGACGTGATCTTTCACGTCTCGATGGACGACCTTCCCTTCGGCGGGGTGGGGCCTTCGGGAATGGGCAG
Organism: Erythrobacter sp. QSSC1-22B; assembly: GCF_001678665.1. Taxonomy (GTDB): domain Bacteria; phylum Pseudomonadota; class Alphaproteobacteria; order Sphingomonadales; family Sphingomonadaceae; genus Qipengyuania. The sequence continues at coordinate 210,916 of NZ_LZRP01000001.1, read as the reverse complement.
CTATCACGGGGTCGAGGGCTTTCGCGAATTCAGCCACGCGCGCAGCGTCTACACCCAAACCAAGGTCGATGTCGCCAAGCTCAGCGGCATGAAGCCGCCCTACGGCGCAAAGACCCTCAAGACGATCAAGTCGATGATGAAATAAGCGTCACGCACCCGTGCGCGGGTTGCAAGGGTCATGCCCTTGCACCCGCGCTGCGGGGAGCCTAGAGGCGGGCGCAACTTGTGCCTCAAGGCTTAGGAATCACGCGTGGTCGATCTCGAGCAGTACCTGCCGATCCTCATCTTTCTGTTCATCGCGGCTGCCCTGTCGGCGGCCTTCGTGTTCCTGCCCATGGGCGTGTCGCGGCTGACCGGGGTCCACAACCCCGATGCTGAGAAGCTGAGCGAATATGAGTGCGGCTTTCCCGCCTTCGAGGAGCCGCGCACCCAGTTCGATGTGCGCTTCTATCTCGTCGCGCTGCTGTTCATCATCTTCGATCTCGAAGCAGCCTTCCTGTTCCCCTGGGCGGTGAGCCTCGAGCACACCGGCTGGGAAGGCTGGATCGGCATGATGGTGTTTCTCGGCATTCTGGCCATCGGCCTTGCCTATGAGTGGAAGAAAGGAGCGCTCGAATGGGAGTGACTTCAGCAAACGACACGGTGCCTCGGGCGCCCCAAGCCGGTCAGCGACCCGGCGAACTGCCGACGGCGCAGGGCGGCGAAGTGCGCCAGCCCGATGCCGAGTATTTCAACGCGCTCCAGACCGAAGTGAACGATAAGGGCTTCCTCGTCGCCAGCACCGAGGACCTGTTCCAGTGGGCGCGCACCGGCTCGCTGTGGTGGATGACCTTCGGCCTCGCCTGCTGCGCGGTTGAGATGATCCACGTCAACATGCCGCGCTACGACATGGAACGCTTCGGCGTCGCCCCGCGCGCCAGCCCGCGTCAGTCGGATGTGATGATTGTCGCCGGCACGCTGTGCAACAAGATGGCACCGGCGCTGCGCAAGGTCTACGACCAGATGTCGGACCCCAAGTATGTCATCAGCATGGGCAGCTGCGCCAATGGCGGCGGCTATTACCATTACAGCTATTCCGTGGTGCGCGGCTGCGACCGGATCGTGCCGGTCGATATCTACGTGCCGGGCTGTCCGCCAACCGCCGAAGCGCTGCTTTACGGCGTCATGCAACTGCAGCGAAAAATCCGCCGCAGCGGCACGATCGAGCGGTAGGGCAAGCACATGACCGTACTTCATTCTGCGCCCCGGTTCACTCGGATCGAAGGCCTCGAGGGCACGCTTTCCCGCGCGCTGGGCGACCACCTGGTCGAAGCGCGTGAAGAGCACGGCGAGCTGCTGTTCACCGTCAGGCGTGACAGCATCGAGGATGTGCTGCGGCTGCTGCGCGATCAGCATTCCTATCAGCAGTTGATGGAGATCGCCGGGGTCGACTATCCTTCGCGGCCCGAGCGGTTCGAAGTGGTCTACATGCTGCTCAGCCTGACGCTCAACAGCCGCATAATGGTCAAGGTCACCACCAGCGAGGACAAGCCGGTTCCCACCGTAACCACGCTGTGGCCGAACGCGGGTTGGCTCGAGCGAGAAGTGTTCGACATGTTCGGGGTGCTGTTCGATGGCAATACCGATCTGCGCCGCATTCTCACCGATTACGGCTTCGAAGGGCATCCCTTCCGCAAGGATTTTCCGCTTACCGGCTATCAGGAATTGCGCTATTCCGAGGACGAGAAGCGGGTCGTCTACGAGCCGGTCGAGCTTGCGCAGGATCTGCGGCAGTTCGATTTTCTTTCGCCTTGGGAAGGCGCGGATTACGTTCTGCCTGGCGACGAGAAGGCTCAGGTTCCGCCTGTCGATGAGCCCAAGACCACCGAAAGCGCCAAGCAGACCGGCGCGGGAGCCAAGGCTGACAAGCAAGCGGCCAAATCCGTCAGTGCCGGCGCTCCTGCCGAAGAGGATTCGGCTGCCGAAGGTCCCGGGCCTCCCGAACCGACCGAAGACCGCCCCGACCGCCCCGAGCGCGAGGGCAAGACCACCGATACCGGCGCCGCGACTGAAACGGACGACAAGAAGGAGGATGGTAAGTGAGGGCAGCGCTGATCATCGGAGCCGCGCTCCTCGTTGCCGCCTGTTCGCAAGAGCCCGCCAACAGCGAATCCGCTGACGATTTCGCCAACCGTGTCGGAGCGCCGTGGTCGGTATCCGCAGGCGGTGTGCCCGCTCCGGTCGAGACCACCGCTGTCAAGGCTGCACCACCCGCCAGCGCCGATGTGTTCCAGCTCGAGAAGCTGGGCAATATTGGCGGTGTCGATCTGGGGCCGCGCGCCGGCGGCTGCACTTTCAGCGTCGGCGGTCAGGAAATGCTGATCGCAGCCGCGCCCGCCGACCGCGCCCTGCCGGGCAAGGCAACCGTGCGGATCGGCGGCCAGTTGCTGCTGCTCGATGCGGCTCCTGGCGGTATCGAGGAGGTTCGCTCGGGTACTAATTTCACGGGCGAGGGTTTCTCCGCTCTGGTTACGCGTACCGGAGCCGATCGGGCTTCGCTTACGATTGCCGATGCCGCTGGCACGCAAAAGGCATTTGCCGGAAACTGGGTCTGCTCATGAGTATGCAACTCGAAAAGTCGCCCACTACCGGCGACGAGGTCATCTCCAACTATACGATCAACTTCGGTCCGCAGCACCCTGCGGCGCACGGGGTGCTGCGGATGGTGATGGAGCTCGATGGCGAAATCATCGAGCGCATCGATCCGCATGTGGGCCTGCTCCATCGCGGCACCGAGAAGCTGATCGAGCACAAGACCTATTTGCAGGCGCTGCCCTATTTCGACCGGCTCGATTACTGCTCGCCGATGTGCATGGAGCACTCCTGGGTGCTCGCCATCGAGAAGCTGCTCAATGTCGAAGTGCCGATCCGCGCCCAATATCTTCGCGTGCTTTTTGCCGAGCTGACCCGGATCAAGAACCACCTGCTCAATATCGGCGCGCATGTCATGGATGTCGGCGCGATGACGCCCAACCTGTGGGTGTTCGAGCTGCGCGAAGACTGCATGAATTTTTACGAGCGCGCTTCGGGTGCCCGGATGCACGCGGCCTATTTCCGGCCCGGCGGCGTCCACCAGGACGTACCCCTCAAGCTGCTGACCGACATCGGCGACTGGGTCGACAAGCGCCTGCCCGAATTGTTCGGCGATGCGATGAGCCTCGTCATAGACAACCGCATCTTCAAACAGCGCAACGTCGATATCGCCGTGGTGAGCAAGGAAGACGCAATCGCTTGGGGTTTCTCGGGGCCGATGATCCGCGCTGCGGGCATCCCCTGGGACCTGCGCAAGTCGCAGCCCTACGACGTCTACGACCGGATGGAATTCGACATTCCCGTGGGCACCAATTCGGATTGCTACGATCGCTTCATGGTCCGGGTCAAAGAGGTCTACGAGAGCGCGAAAATCATCAAGCAATGCCTCGCCGAGATGCCCGAAGGGCCGATAGCGAGCGATGATCGCAAGGTTTCCCCGCCCAAGCGCGGCGAGATGAAGCAGTCGATGGAAGCGCTGATCCATCACTTCAAGCTCTACACCGAGGGCTTCCACGTGCCTGCGGGCGAGGTCTATGTCGCGACCGAGAGCCCCAAGGGTGAGTTCGGCGTCTATCTGGTCAGCGACGGCTCGAACAAGCCCTACCGCTGCAAGATCCGACCGACCGCGTTTTCGCACCTCCAGGCGATGGACTTCATGGCCCGGGGTCACATGCTGCCCGATGCTACCGCCATCCTCGGCGCGATCGATGTGGTGTTCGGGGAGTGCGACCGGTGATCCTGCGCGAACTCGGTATCTTCGTTCTCGCCTTCGTCGCATTCGGTTCGGCAGTGGCGGCCTATCTGGCGGCCTTCCACGGCGAGGCGCCGCTCAAGGAAATTCTCTCGACGGCGTTTGCCGCCGTCATCGGCCTGTATGTTGGCCGCTTTGTCGAACGCAGGTTGATCAATGGCTGACCGCTCACCCCAACCCGATTCTCCCGAACTGCGCGCGCGCTGGGGTTCGTTCGAGTTCTCGAGCGAATACAAAGCGAAGGCCGACAAGGCCATCGCGCGCTATCCCGAGGGACGCCAGAAATCCGCGGTGATGCCGCTGCTCGATCTCGCCCAGCGCCAAGTCGGCGAGGAAACCGACACGCAAGGCTGGCTGCCGCTGCCGGTGATCGAATATGTCGCGACCTATCTCGAGATGCCCGCCATCCGCGTGCTCGAGGTCGCGAGCTTCTATTTCATGTACAATCTCAAGCCGGTCGGAAAATATCACGTTCAGGTCTGCGGTACGACGCCCTGCATGCTGCGCGGTTCGGATGCGTTGTTCGAGACCTGCGCCGCGCGTGGGATGTTCAAGGGCCATGTCTCGCAGGACGGCCTCTGGACGCTGACCGAGGTCGAATGCATGGGCAATTGCGCCACCGCGCCGATGGTCCAGATCAACGACGACAATTTCGAGGATCTGACGCCTGAGCGGCTTGATGCCGTGCTCGATGCGCTGGCTGCGGGCGAAAGCCCCAAGGCTGGTACGCAGGAACCCGGACGTCACACCAGCGAGCCCAGCGGCGGTCCGTCGACCCTCAAGCAGATGGTCGACGCCAATCACGATTATCGGAGCGAATGGTAATGGATATCGTCACCATCGTCGTTGCGCTCGTCGCCATCATCATCGCCTGGAAGGTGCTCGCAGGCCTCGTCAAGACGGTCGCGCTGCTCGTCATCCTCGCCATCGCGGCCTTCGTCGTGTTCGGTGGAGTGATCTGATGCTCGCCGACAAGGACCGCATCTTCACCAATCTCTACGGTTTTCAGGACTGGGGGCTTAAGGCAGCGCAACAGCGCGGCGATTGGGACGACACCAAGGCGCTGATCGCGCGCGGGCAGGATTCCATCATTGACGAGATGAAGGCCAGCGGCTTGCGCGGTCGGGGCGGCGCGGGTTTCCCGACCGGGCTCAAATGGTCGTTCATGCCCAAGGAATCGAAGGACGGTCGTCCGAGCTTCCTGGTCATCAATGCCGACGAATCCGAGCCCGGCTCCTGCAAGGACCGCGAGATCCTGCGCCACGATCCGCACAAGCTGATCGAGGGCGCGCTGGTCGCGGGCTTCGCGATGCGCGCGCGCGCGGCCTACATCTACATCCGCGGCGAATATATCCGCGAAGCCGAAACGCTGCAGGCCGCGATCGACGAAGCTTACAATGCCGGATTGCTGGGCAAGAACGCCGCCAAGTCGGGTTATGATTTCGACGTCTTCCTCCACCGCGGAGCGGGCGCCTACATCTGCGGCGAAGAAACCGCGATGATCGAGAGTCTTGAGGGCAAGAAGGGCCAGCCTCGGCTCAAGCCGCCGTTCCCGGCGGGTGCCGGCCTCTATGGCTGCCCGACGACGGTCAACAATGTCGAAAGCATCGCGGTGGTCCCGACGATCCTGCGCCGCGGGGCGAGCTGGTTCAGCGGCATCGGTCGCGAAGGCAACGCCGGGACCAAGCTGTTCCAGATCAGCGGGCATGTCGAAAAGCCCTGCGTGGTCGAGGAAGCGATGAGCATCCCCTTCCGCGAGCTGATCGAGAAGCATTGTGGCGGCATCCGTGGCGGGTGGGACAACCTCCTCGCGGTGATCCCGGGTGGTTCCTCGGTTCCGCTCGTCCCCGCCGAGCAGATCATGGACGCGCCGATGGATTTCGACGGGCTCAAGGAACTCGGTTCGGGTCTCGGGACCGCGGCGGTGATCGTGATGGACAAGTCCACCGATATCGTCCGCGCGATCAGCCGGTTGAGCTATTTCTACAAGCACGAGAGCTGCGGCCAGTGCACGCCGTGCCGCGAAGGCACCGGCTGGATGTGGCGGATGATGGAGCGCCTGCGCACCGGCGATGCGGCGATCGAGGAAATCGACATGCTCCAGCAGGTCACCAAGCAGGTCGAAGGCCACACCATCTGCGCGCTGGGCGATGCCGCTGCCTGGCCTATCCAGGGCCTGATCAAGCATTTCCGCCCCGAGCTGGAACGGCGGATCATGGAACACAATTCGCAATTCATGGAAGCGGCTGAATAATGCCCAAAGTCACCGTCGACGGCCAGGAAATCGAGGTTCCCGATGGCGCCACCGTGCTGCAGGCGTGCGAGCTTGCCGGTAAGGAAATCCCGCGCTTCTGCTATCACGAGCGGCTGAGCATCGCCGGCAATTGCCGGATGTGCCTGGTCGAGGTGAAGCCCGGGCCGCCCAAGCCGCAGGCAAGTTGCGCGCTGCCCGCCACCGAGGGCCAGGAAATCCGCACCGACAGCCAGATGGTCAAGACCGCGCGCGAGGGCGTGATGGAGTTCCTGCTCATCAACCATCCGCTCGATTGCCCGATCTGCGATCAGGGCGGCGAATGCGATTTGCAGGACCAATCGATGATGTATGGCCGTGGCGCGACGCGCTACACTGCCAACAAGCGTGCGGTGTCCGAGAAATACATGGGGCCGCTGATCAAGACGATCATGACCCGCTGCATCCATTGCACCCGTTGCGTGCGCTTTTCCGAGGAAATCGCCGGTGTCGACGAGATCGGCGCGCTCGGACGCGGCGAGGACATGCAGATCACCACCTATCTCGAGCAGGCCGCCGAGCACGAATTGTCGGCCAATGTGATCGATCTGTGCCCGGTCGGCGCGTTGACGAGCCGGCCCTACGCTTTCGAGGCGCGGCCCTGGGAGCTCAAGAAGACGCTCTCGATCGACGTCTCCGACGCGATCGGCGCGAACATCCGGCTCGACAGTCGGGGTCGCGAAGTGATGCGCGCCCTGCCGCGCAACAATGACGACGTGAACGAGGAGTGGATTTCGGACAAGGCGCGCTACCAGGTCGATGGCCTCCAGCGTCGCCGGCTCGACAGCGTCTGGATCCGCAAGGACGGGACGCTGCAGAAGGCTGGCTGGGACGAGGCATTTGCGGCAATTGCCGCAGCGCAGCCGGGCAAGAGCATCGCCGCGATCGCGGGCGATCTGGTCGATTGCGAGACGATGTTCGCTGCCAAGGCGCTCCTGTCTGCGATGGGTTCGGACCTGCTCGAAGGTCGCCAGACCGGCATGGCCTATGACGTCTCGAACCTCGCGGCCGTTAATTTCAACTCGACGCTCGCCGGGATCGAGACCGCCGACGCGATCCTGATCCTGGGTAGCCATATCCGCTGGGAAGCGCCGCTGGTGAACGTCCGGCTGCGCAAGGCCGCCAAGCGCGGGGCGAAGATATTCATCGCCGGCCCGCGCTGGGAAACCACCTTCCCGGCAGAGTTCCTCGGCGAGGATCTCGGTTTCCTCAACGATGTTCCCCAGGCCTTGAGCGAAGCGATGACCGGTGCCGAGCGGCCCGCGATCATCATGGGGGGCGCTGGATTGGCGGCAGGCGCGCTCGCTCCGGCGCTCAAGCTGGTCGAGCAGTTCGGCCTGATCAAGGATGGCTGGAACGGTTTCAACGTGCTGCATATGGCGGCGAGCCGGATGGGCGGGCTGATGCTTGGCTATGCGCAAGCGGGCGGCATCGCCGATGTCGCCGATGCGAAGCCCAAGGTCCTGCTGGCACTGGGTGCCGACGAGGTGGATTTCACCAACTTCGGCGACAGCCTGAAGGTCTATATCGGTCATCACGGTGATAAGGGCGCGCATGCGGCGGACATCATTCTGCCTGCCGCATCCTATGCCGAGAAGGACGGAACCTACGTCAACACCGAGGGCCGGGTGCAATTCGCCGAGAAGGCCGTGTTCGCCCCGGGCGACGCCCGCGAGGACTGGACGATCCTGCGCGCGCTGGCCGATACGCTCGGCGTCGAGCTCGGCTTCGACAGTTTCGCGCAATTGCAATCGGCGATGATCGCTCAGGTTCCCGCGCTGGGTGAGGAAGGGCTGGCCGATCTCGGTGCTCTGCCAAAGCCCGACGCCAAGGCGAAGGCACAAGGTTCCATCAGCGCTTATCCGATCAAGGATTTCTACCTCACCAACCCGATCGCCCGCGCCAGCGCGGTGATGCAGCGCTGTACGGCCGAACTGCTCCACGGCGAAGAGATTCTGGAGGCCGCAGAGTGACCGGTTTCTTCCAATCGCTCGGGTTGAGCTACGAATGGGCCTGGGGCGTCGCCACCGTGGCGGGCGTGTTGCTGATCGCGTTCCCGCTGATGCTCGCGGTGGCGATGGTGATCTATGTGGATCGCAAGGTCTGGGCCTCGATCAATTTGCGCCGCGGACCCAATGTCGTCGGCCCGTTCGGCCTGCTGCAGAGCTTCGCCGACGGGTTGAAGGTGTTCCTGCAGGAAACCATCATCCCCAGCGCGGCGAACAAGGGCATCTTCCTGCTCGCGCCGATCGTCACCTTCACCGTGGCGCTCGCCGCATGGGCGGTGATCCCCTTCGATGCGGGCGTGGTGCTTGCGGATATCAATGTCGGCCTGCTCTACATTCTCGCGATCAGTTCGTTGTCGGTTTACGGCATCGTGATGAGCGGCTGGGCGTCGAACTCCAAATATCCGTTCTTCTCCGCCATGCGCGCCGCAGCGCAGATGATCAGCTACGAGGTCTCGATCGGCTTCATCCTCGTCTGCGTGGTGCTGTGGGCGGGGAGCTTCAACCTCACCGAAATCGTCATGGCGCAGCGTGGCCACGGCTTCGGGATCATCAACGGCTATTGGTTCAACCTGCTGCTGTTCCCGATGTGGGTGGTGTTCTTCATCTCCAGCCTGGCCGAGACCCAGCGCGTTCCCTTCGATCTCACCGAGGCCGAGAGCGAGCTGGTGGCCGGCTACCAGACCGAATATTCCAGCATGGCCTTCGCGCTATTCTGGCTGGGCGAATACGCCAACATCCTGCTGATGTGCTCGCTCAACACGCTGCTGTTCTTCGGAGGCTGGTTGCCGCCGATCGACTGGGCGCCGCTTTATGTGGTGCCCGGCATCGTCTGGTTCCTGCTCAAGACCTTCTTCTTCTTCTTCTTGTTCAGCTGGGTGATGGCCACCGTGCCGCGCTACCGTTACGACCAGCTCATGCGGCTGGGCTGGAAGGTGTTCCTGCCGATGAGCCTCGGGTTCGTCGTCGTCATTTCCGGCTATCTGATGGCCACGGGGCATTATTCATGACTATCGCCCATCTCATAAAATCGTTCACCCTGTGGGAGATCGTGAAGGCGCATGCCCTCACGCTGAAGTATTTTTTCAAGCCCAAGGTGACGATCAACTACCCGCACGAGAAGAACCCGATCAGCGCGCGGTTCCGCGGCGAGCATGTCCTGCGCCGCTATCCCAACGGCGAAGAGCGCTGCATCGCCTGCAAGCTGTGCGAAGCGGTCTGTCCGGCGCAGGCGATCACGATCGAGAGCGAACCGCGCGAGGACGGCAGCCGCCGGACCACTCGCTACGATATCGACATGACGAAATGCATCTATTGCGGCTTCTGCCAGGAAGCCTGCCCGGTCGATGCCGTGGTGGAGGGGCCGAACTTCGAATATTCGACCGAGACCCGCGAAGAGCTGCTTTACGACAAGGCCAAACTGCTGGCGAACGGGGACAAGTGGGAGCGCGCCATCGCCGCCAACCTTGAAGCCGACGCCCCCTACCGCTAACCGCCGCGCAACCGAACCAGGGGCTCCCAAGATAATTCGATGATTCAAACCTTCGCCTTCTACCTCTTTGCCGTGCTCATGATCGCCTCGGCGGTCCTGGTGATCACCGCGCGCAATCCGGTGCATTCGGTGCTCTGGCTGATCCTCGCCTTCTTCAATGCGGCGGGGCTGATGGTGCTGGTGGGAGCGGAGTTCATCGCGATGCTGCTGGTGATCGTCTATGTCGGCGCGGTCGCGGTGCTGTTCCTGTTCGTGGTGATGATGCTCGACATCGACTTCGCCGAACTGCGCGCGGGCTTCATCCGCAATTTCCCGCTCGGCATCGCCATTGCGCTGGTGCTGCTTGCCGAGCTGGTGCTGGGCATCGGCGCCTATCGCGCGGGCGAGATCGTGCTCGGTACGCCGACCGGGGCCGCAGCGCCCTTGATCGGCGCAGGCAACACCGAGAGTCTCGGCGCGCTGCTCTACAGCAAATATCTTTTCCTGTTCGAGGCAACCGGGCTGGTGCTGCTGGTCGCGATGGTCGGGGCGATCGTCCTGACATTGCGCGAGCGCGACGGCGCGCATCGCGGCCACCAGAACATTGGCAAGCAGGTCCGCCGCAAGCCTGACGAGGCGACCGTGATGAAGCGTCCCACCATCGGCGAAGGGATCGACCTGTGATCGGGATCGAGCATTACATCGTCGTCAGCGCGATCCTGTTCGTGCTCGGCGTGGTGGGGATTTTCCTCAACCGCAAGAACATCATTATCATCCTGATGGCGATCGAGCTGATCCTGCTTGCGGTGAACCTCAACCTTGTCGCTTTCAGCGCTTTTCTGGGCGATCTGACCGGCCAGATCTTTGCGATGTTCGTGCTCGCCGTCGCCGCTTCCGAGGCCGCGATCGGGCTGGCGATTCTGGTGATCTATTTCCGCGGTCGCGGCACGATCGCGGTCGACAGCGTCGACCGGCTCAAGGGGTAAGCACGCGTGCAATCGATCCTGCTCATCGTCTTCCTGCCGCTGCTGGCCGCCATCGTCGGCGGCCTGGGCAATCGCGCGCTCGGCAACACGCTGGTCAAACTGATCACCACCGGCGCGCTGTTCATCTCCTGCGCGCTGAGCTGGCCGATCTTCCTCGCCTTCGTCGCCGGCGGTGCCGAGCCGGGCGTCGTACCCGTGCTGCAATGGGTGCAGTCGGGCGACCTGTCGTTCGACTGGGCGCTGCGGGTCGACACGCTGACCGCCGTCATGCTGGTGGTAATCACCACCGTCTCCGCGCTCGTCCACCTCTACAGCTGGGGCTATATGGACGAGGATCCGGACCAGCCGCGCTTCTTCGCCTATCTGTCGTTGTTCACCTTCGCGATGCTGATGCTGGTGACCGCCGACAACCTCGTCCAGATGTTCTTCGGCTGGGAAGGCGTCGGGCTCGCGTCCTATCTGCTGATCGGCTTCTGGTTCAAGAAGCCCTCGGCCAACGCCGCCGCGATCAAGGCCTTCGTGGTCAATCGCGTCGGCGATCTCGGCTTCATGCTTGGTATCTTCGGCACTTTCGTGGTGTTCGGCACCACCTCGATCCCCGAGATCCTAGCCGCGGCACCCGCCATGAGCGGCGCGACGATCGGCTTCCTGGGCTATCGCGTCTCGACGATGGATGTGCTGTGCATCCTGCTGTTCATCGGCGCGATGGGCAAATCGGCGCAGCTGGGCCTCCACACATGGCTGCCCGACGCGATGGAGGGGCCCACGCCCGTATCCGCGCTGATCCACGCGGCCACCATGGTGACCGCGGGCGTGTTCATGGTCTGCCGCCTCAGCCCCATGTTCGAGACTGCGCCTGTGGCGCTGGGTGTCGTCACCTTCATCGGCGCGGCGACCTGCATCTTTGCGGCCACGGTCGGAACCACCCAGTGGGACATCAAGCGGGTGATCGCCTATTCGACCTGTTCGCAACTGGGCTACATGTTCTTCGCCGCCGGTGTCGGCGCATACGGCGCGGCGATGTTCCACCTCTTCACCCACGCCTTTTTCAAGGCCCTGCTGTTCCTTGGCGCTGGCAGCGTGATCCATGCCATGCATCACGAGCAGGACATGCGCTATTACGGCGCGCTGCGTAAGGAAATTCCCTTCACCTTCTGGGCGATGCTGGCAGGCACGCTCGCGATCACCGGGGTGGGGATCTATTGGCTGGGCGCCGGCTTTGCGGGCTTCCATTCCAAGGATGCGATCCTCGAAGTCGCCTTCGCGCGCGGCACCGAAATGGGCACCTTCGCTTTCTGGATGGGCACCTTTGCCGCGCTGCTGACCAGCTTCTACAGCTGGCGACTGATGTTCCTGACCTTCTGGGGCAAGCCGCGCTGGGCCGACAGCGAGCATATCCAGCACGCCGTCCACGCCGGGCACGACGATTCCGACGATCACAATCCCGCGGTTCAGGAAGACGCAGGCGACGATGTGCGCCACGCTGTTCCTTCGCCCAATTACGAGGCGGGCACCGCCGGCTATCATCCGCACGAGAGCCCGCTTTCGATGCTGGTGCCGCTGGGCCTGCTGACGCTGGGCGCGATCTTTGCGGGCTGGGTCTTCAGCCACGCTTTCCTCGACGATGCTGCATTCTGGCAGGGCTCGATCTTCTACAACGAGGCGCTGATCCACGAGATGCACGCAGTGCCGCTGCTGGTGAAACTGGCCGCGTCGATCGTGATGCTGATCGGTCTCGCCATCGCCTGGCTTGCCTATATCAAGGATACCTCAATCCCCGCCAAGGCGGCCGAACAGCTTGGTCCGGTCTACCGCTTTTTCTACAACAAGTGGTATTTCGACGAGCTCTACAATTTCCTGTTTATCCGGCCCGCCTTCTGGTTCGGGCGCCAGTTCTGGAAGATCGGCGATGTCGGCACGATCGACCGCTTTGGTCCCGATGGCGCGGCCTGGGTCGTCCAGCGCGGCAGCGTGCTGGCCAAGCGGGCGCAGAACGGGCTGGTCTATAGCTACGCGCTGGTGATGCTCCTGGGCCTGATTGCCGCGATTACCTGGGTGCTGTTCTGATGGATTTCCCGATCCTTTCGCTGATGCTGCTGGTCCCGCTGGTCGCCGGAATCACCTGCCTGTTCCTCGACGCTCCGATGGCGCGGTTGGTGGCACTGGCGGCGACGCTGATCGACCTCGCGCTCGGTGTGCTGCTGTGGATCAATTACGATATCGGCGGCGCGCAATGGCAGTTCACCGAACGCGCCGAATTGTTCGCGGTCTTCGACTACGCGCTCGGTATCGACGGGATCGCGCTGATGCTGATCATGCTCAGCGTCTTCCTGATGCCGATCTGTATCCTGGCGAGCTGGCAGGGGATCACCCGCCGCGTCGGCGAATACATGGCCGCCTTCCTGCTAATGGAAGTGCTGATGATCGGCGTCTTCGCCGCGCAGGACATGTTCCTGTTCTACATCTTCTTCGAAGCCGGCCTGATCCCGATGTATCTGATCATCGGCGTGTGGGGCGGCGATAACCGCATCTACGCGAGCTACAAATTCTTTCTCTACACGCTGCTCGGCTCGGTGCTGATGCTCATCGCGATGCTGTGGATGGTCAATGTTGCGGGCACCAGCAGCATCCCGGTGCTCATGCAGTACGATTTCGCCCCCGAGGCGCAAACCTGGCTGTGGCTGGCCTTCTTCGCCAGCTTCGCGGTCAAGATGCCGATGTGGCCGGTCCATACCTGGCTCCCGGATGCGCACGTTCAGGCGCCCACCGCGGGCTCGGTGATCCTGGCGGGCGTGCTGCTCAAGCTGGGCGGCTACGGCTTCATCCGTTTCAGCCTGCCGATGTTTCCCGAAGCCTCCGAACAGTTCATCTGGCTGGTGTTCGGCCTGTCGATGATCGCGGTTATCTACACCTCGCTGGTCGCGCTGGTGCAGCACGACATGAAAAAGCTGATCGCCTATTCCTCGGTAGCGCATATGGCGATCGTCACCGCCGGCCTGTTCGCCTTCAATGTCCAGGGCCTCGAGGGCGCGATGATCATGATGCTCAGCCACGGGTTGGTCTCGGGCGCCTTGTTCCTGTGCGTCGGTGTCATCTACGATCGGCTGCACACGCGCGAGATCGACCGCTACGGCGGGCTGGCGATCAACATGCCGCGCTATGCACTGTTCTTCCTGTTTTTCACGATGGCCAGCATCGGCCTTCCGGGGACCAGCGGCTTCGTTGCCGAATTCCTTGCACTGGCAGGCGTCTATCAGGTCTCGACCTGGGCCACGCTGGTGCTGACCACGGGCATCATCCTTGGCGCCGCCTATATGCTTTACCTCTACCGCCGTGTTGCGTTCGGACCGCAGAAGAACGCCGATGCCGCGGCGATGTCCGATCTGTCCTTGCGCGAATGGGTCATGCTCGGCCCGATCGCGGCGGCCGTGTTGTGGATGGGCGTCTATCCCGAGAGTTTCCTCGCGCCGATGCGCGCCGATATCGCTGCGCTTGACGCCCGGCTCGCGCGTGCCGCCCCCGAGGGAGACTCTCGCCCGCAGGTCGGCACTCCGCGCGCGCATGAAGCCAATTATATGGAAGGCGCCCATGGCGCCGCCGCAGGCGCAAGCGAGGGCGCCCATTGATGGACTACGCAGCTTCCTTCTACATCATCGCGCCAGAACTGATGCTGACCGGCGCGGCGCTGATCCTGCTGCTGGTCGCAGCATGGGTGCGCGATGCAGCCAAGCTCGCCACAATCGCCGCGGTCGTAGCGCTGTTCGGGGCGACGTTCTGGACCGGACACCTGCTGCTCGATCCTTCCTTCGATCAGGGTGCCGATGCCTTCGGCGGGCTTTACCGGATGGACGATTTCGGCAGCGTCGCCAAATTGTTGATCTATCTGGCAACGATCGCTTGCCTTGTTGTGACTCCGCGCTTTTTTGACCGTCGCGGTGCCTATCGCGCGGAATACCCGGTGCTGTTGCTGCTCAACGCGGTGGGCATGGGGATGATGGTCTCCGCTGTCGATCTGATGACGCTTTACATCGGTCTCGAACTGTCGAGCCTGTCGTCCTACGTCCTTGCCTCCTTCCTGCGCGACGACACCAAATCGAGCGAGGCCGGGCTCAAATACTTCATCCTCGGCGCGCTCGCCTCGGGCATCATCCTTTATGGTATGAGCCTGGTCTACGGTTTCTCGGGCAGCACCCAATATGCCGGTATCCGCCTCGCCTTTGCCGACGGCCTTTCGACCGGGGCGCTGTTTGGCGTCGTCTTCGTGCTCGCGGGTCTGGCGTTCAAGATCGCCGCCGTGCCGTTCCATATGTGGACGCCCGACGTCTACGAGGGCGCACCCACACCGGTCACTGCCTTCTTCGCCAGCGCCCCCAAGGTCGCGGCGGTCGCAATGCTGGTGCGGATGGCGATCGATGCGTTCGGGGCGCAGATCGATGCCTGGCAGCAGATCGTGATCTTCGCGGCGATGGCTTCGATCGTGGTCGGTGCGCTGGGTGCGATCGGGCAGGAAAACCTCAAGCGCGTGCTGGCCTACAGTTCGATCAACAATGTCGGTTTCATCCTCATCGGATTGGCCGCAGCGACCCCATCGGGGGTTAGCGCGGTGCTGATCTATCTGGCGATCTATGTCGCCATGACCATCGGCGCCTTTGTTGCAGTCCTGATGCTGCGCGACCGCGATGGCGAGCAACTCGAGACCTTCACCGACATCGCCGGGCTCTCGACGGTGCGTCCGGCGCTGGCCCTGAGCGTGGCGATGCTGATGTTCAGCCTCGCGGGCATCCCGCCGCTGTTCGGCTTCTGGGGCAAGTTCGTGGTCTTCCAGGCCGCAGTGCAGGCCGACATGCTGGTGCTCGCCGCCATCGGTATCGCAGCCAGCGTCATCGGTGCGTTCTACTACATCAAATTCGTCAAGGTGATGTTTTTCGACGAGCCCGTGCGCGAGGCCGAGATCCACAGCCCGGCCGGCCATTGGGTGGTGCTCGGGATCTGCGTGCTGATCATTTCGCCGCTCGGCTATTTGCTGACGCCCTGGCTGGGTGCGATTGCCGACAGCGCTGCCGCCGCGCTCTTCACCGTCGTTTGATCCGGACCGTACCGCAAACCGGCTCGACCAACGCCGATCTGCTCGCGGAACTGCGCGGCGGCGAGCGCGTGGGCGAGGGCGACTGGCTGGTCGCGGACCGGCAGAGCGCAGGGCGCGGTCGTCAGGGCCGCGACTGGTTCGACGGCGCAGGCAATTTCATGGGTTCGACCGTCGTCCGGCTGAGCCCGCGCGATCCGTCGCCGGCGACGCTGGCGCTGGTCTCGGGGGTGGCGGTCCATGAGACGGTGTCGCCGCTGCTTGCGGATGCCTCGGCGCTGACGCTCAAATGGCCCAATGATCTGCTCTACGCCGGCGCCAAGCTGGCGGGCATCCTGCTCGAGCGGCAGGACGATGCCATCGTCGTCGGCATCGGAGCCAACCTCGCCGCAGCCCCGAGCCTCCCCGACCGGGCTACTATAGCGCTTGCCGATCTCGGCCCCGCGCCCGACCGCGACTTCTTCGCCCGGGGACTTGCTTCGCATTTCACCGCCGAGCTTGATCGCTGGCGGACCTATGAGCTTGAGCCTCTGATCCGCCGTTGGGAAGCCGCGGCGCACAAGCCCGGGACCAGCCTGACGGTCAATTCTCCCGGCGAGCCGACTATCAACGGCGCATTCGCTGGGCTTTCTCCGGAAGGCTCGCTCAGGCTCCGCTTGGCCAACGGGTCGGAGCGTGTCATTCACGCTGGCGACGTAATGCTCGCCAGTTAGGACATGACCATGCTGCTCGTCGCCGATGTCGGAAACACGAATGCCGTCTTCGCCCTGTTCGAACGGGACGGGAAGGGGGGGCATACGATCCGTACTCGCTGGCGGATCGCCACCGATCCACGCCGTACGGGTGACGAATACGCCGTCTGGCTGCTCCAGCTCCTTCAGATCGAAGGCTACAGCCGCGACGACGTGAACCAGTTCGTCATCGGCTCGGTGGTGCCGCGCGCGGTCCACAATCTGACGCTCTTCGCGCGCAAATATTTCGACGTCGAAGCGATCATCGCCGGCGCTGGCGAAAGCGGTTGGGGGTTCGAGATCGACGTCGAGGAGCCGCGCTCGCTTGGCGCCGACCGCGCGCTGAACGCCATTGCTGCGCATAAGTGCTACGAAGGCGATCTGATCGTGATCGATTTCGGTACCGCAACGACGGTGGACGCGATAGATTTCACGGGCGCCTACAAGGGTGGTATCATCGCACCGGGCATCAATCTCTCGCTGGATGCGCTGGTAGGGAACACCGCCAAGCTGCCGCGCATTGCCATAGAGAAGCCCCGCAGCGACAGCGTTATCGGGCGCAACACCGAAGATCAGATGCTGATCGGCGTATTCTGGGGCTACATTGCCATGATCGAAGGACTTGTAACGCGTATGAAAGCGGAAATCGGAAGACCCTGTAAAGTGATTGCCACCGGGGGGCTCGCCGTATTGTTCGACGATCACACCACCCTGTTCGACCATGTCGACAGCGAGTTGACGCTCGAGGGCCTGGCAATTTTTGCGGATCGGCACAGTTCTTGAAGAAAAATTTCACCCCCGAAGACGAATTGCTGTTCCTCGCGCTTGGCGGATCGGGCGAGATTGGCATGAACGTCAATCTCTACGGCTGCCGTGGCCGCTGGTTGATGGTCGATCTGGGAATGACCTTCTCCGGCGGGCAATATCCCGGCGTCGATCTGGTGTTCGCCGACCTCGAGTTCATCGAGCAACGCGCCGATACGCTGGACGGCATCGTGCTGACCCATGCGCATGAAGACCATATTGGCGCGATTCCTTATTTTGCCTCGGAGCTGGGTGTCCCGCTCTACGCCACGCCCTTCACCGCCGATCTGATCCGCCGCAAGCTCGAAGAAGCGGGTATCGTCGACGAGATCGAGCTCAACATTATCGACCACGACCACGGTCAGTTTTCGGTCGGCGCGTTCGACGTCACCTATATTCCGCTTTCGCACTCGATTGCCGAGGGCAATGCGCTGCTGATCGAAACCCCGCACGGCACCGTGTTCCACACGGGTGACTGGAAGCTCGACGAGGATCCGATCGTCGGCGTGCCGACCACCGAGGAAGAGCTGCGCGAGATCGGCGACGAGGGCATCCTCGCGATGGTTTGCGACAGCACCAATGTCTTCAATCCCAATGCCAGCGGGTCGGAAGGCGCGGTCTATCGCGGCCTGCTCGAGGAAGCGCGCAAGCATTCGGGGCGCCGAATACTGGTCACCACTTTCGCCAGCAATGTCGCGCGGCTGCACACGCTGGGCGAAGTCGCCCGGGAAACCGGGCGCCAGCTCTGCGTTGCCGGGCGCTCGCTCGACCGCATCATCGAGGTCGCGCAGGACAATGGCTATCTGCAGGATATGCCCAAGCCGATCGATTTCAAAACCGCCATGGGTCTGCCCCGCGGCGAGGTGCTGATCATCGCCACCGGGGGGCAGGGCGAACCGCGCGCTGCACTGGCGCGGATTTCCGAGGGCAACCATCAGATCGAACTGACCGCCGGTGACGTGATCCTGTTCTCCAGCCGCCAGATTCCGGGCAACGAGGTCGCCATCGGTGCGATCCAGAACAAGCTTGCGGAGAGCGGGATCGTGCTGGTGAGCGGCCGCGAGGGCGACATCCACGTTTCCGGCCATCCCGGCCGTCCCGAGCTCGAAGCGCTCTATGAGTGGCTCCAGCCCGAGATCCTCGTGCCGGTCCATGGCGAGGTCCGCCATATGCAGGAACAAGCGCGGCTCGGCCGCGCGCGCGGGATCCCGCATTCGGTCTATCAGAAAAACGGCGACATGGTCCGGCTCGCTCCCGGAAAGCCTGGCAAGATCGGGGCGGTACGCTCCGGCAGACTCGTTCTCGACGGCGACATCATCCTGCCTGCCGATGGCGACGCGATCACCATGCGCCGCCGCATCGCGCTCGACGGCGTGTTGATCGTCGCCCTCGATGATCGTCTCATGCCACGCGTCGAGGGTGTTGGCCTCCCGCTCGACGAGGATTACGATGCTTTCGTCGCCGAGGCGGAAGCCGATGTGGTCAAGGCGATCGCTCGACTGAAGGGCAAGTCCCGCCAGGACCGTCGCGAAATCCACGAGGCCGCGCGCCTTGCGGCTCGCCGTGCCGCCCAGCGCTGGTCGGGCAAGAAGCCGCAGGTCCGCGTGCTGATGCCGCGCGAGAGTTGACAGGATGCAGTGGACCTCGATTCTCGCGATCTATTTCCTCGTCTGGGTCATGACGGCCTTCGTCATGCTCCCGTTCGGGGTGCGAACCCACGACGAGCTGGGTATCGAAAAAATCCCCGGCCAGGCCGATAGTGCACCGGCCAATTTCCGGCCGGGGAGATTGATGCTGCGTGCGACCTTTATCGCTGCGGGACTGACCGCGCTTTATCTCGCCAATTACGAATATGGCTGGATCGGCCCCGACGATCTCGACCTGATCGGCTTCGCAAGCCAGGATTGAACTATTCGCGCAGCCGCTCGATGGCCTGCGCCAGCGCGACATAAAGCTTGCCAATATCCGAACTGAGCACCGTTACGCCGAGCGCATGGCCGTCACGGGTGGATAGCAGCGTCCGCAGCATCGCCTCGAAATCGTGGATGTAGCGGCTGACGTGCTCGCGGAAATCCGGATCGGCATCGTAGATTTCGGCGATCTCGCGCGCTTCGGTATTGTCGAGCAGGCGCACAGCGCGACGGGTGAATATGCCGCGGTCGCCGCGCAGATAGGATGTCCACGCGCGGTCGGTCACATCGGTCGATAGCACCTTGCCGATATCGATGGCGTTGGAATTGAGCGATTCGGTGATCAGCGCCACCCGGCGGCTGAAATCATTGTCGACCTGTTCCTCGGCCATCTCGCGTGCGCGGCCGACCCGGCTCTCCAGATTGCTCGCCAGTTCATTCACTTTGGCCAGTTGGTCGCGCAGGAACAACGCCGCCTCGCGGCTCGCCGCCGTCGCGCGTTCGCTGGCCACGTCGAGCGAACCGATCGCCTCGCTAGCGCGCTCTTCCACCGCCCGGTCGATCGCTGCCGCGCTGGCCTCGCCGACACGGTCGGCCAATTTGCGGATACGCGCTGCCTGGTCGTTCTCGATCGAGAACAATGCGCCGCGCGCCCGCTGTTCGAGTTCGGCGATGGCGGCGGTCAGTTCCTCGCGTGCCCGTCCGGCGACCACGGCGTTCTGGGTATCGATCGCATCCAGGCGATCGCGCAATCCGTCGAGCGCCTCGGCCTGCTCGGCGATGGTACCAGAGAGGCTTGTGCGGAATTCGCCGATGCTTGCGATGGCCTGGCGGCTTTGATCGCTGGCCTGATCGACAGTTTCGCCAAGCGCCGTCCCGGCTTCTCGGGCCTCGTCCATGGTTGCGCGGAGGTGATCGGTACGACCTTCGGCATCGGCGAGCCGGTGTTCGAAAGCCGCGATCGCGACGGGCAAATCGTCCTTTGCATGTCGTGCGCTTGCCTGGATCAGCTCCAGCAGGCGGACACTGGAATCGGTAAGCCCGACGACGGCTTCGTTGGTCCCTTCAAGCGATCCGCGGGTTTGGGCGAGGGTATCGCGCAGATTGGCTACTGAAACGGTCAAGGCGTCGCCGGTCTCGCGGCCTTGCTCGGATACGGCGCCCATCTGCGTGCCGAGCTCGGCGACCCGTTCGGCCAGCGCCTCGCCCTGTTCGGCCAGCGCGCGGATATGCACCGCCTGCGTGTCGCGCCGTTCGATGAGGACGCTGTCCAGCGCGACCAGGCGCTCCTCCAATGCTGCCAGCGCACCGTCCTCGATCGCAGCGAAATTCTCGCGCCGTTGGGCAATCTGGGCGTCGAAGAGCTCTTCGCGTTGGGCAAGCCTGAGATCGACGTCCTCCGCCTCGGCAACGAGTGCCTGCAGTTTCCGGTTGGAGCCGTCGATGGCTTGCGCGTCGAGCCGGGTGACTTCGGCGAGGACAGTTTTCAGGCGTTCGTGCAGCGCCTCGACCTGATCGCGCCAAGAGGTGAGGGCCGCTTCCTCGCCATCGCGTATCGATTGCGCAGCCGCTGCGGCGTCGTCGCCCAGTATCCGGATGCGCGCGCGCAGATCGGCGAGCGCGGTATTTTCGTCTTCGTTCTGGGCCTGCGACAATTCGTCCATCTCGCTCCGCAGGGCCGCTGCTCGCGTTCGGATATTGGCGAGCGCATCGATCTCGCGCCCGTCGAGTTCGGTGCGGAAGGCTTCGCTGTCGGTGCGCAGAGCCGCGAATCGATCGGAAGCCGCGGTATCGAGCTGGTCGAGCCGCGCATCCAGTTCATCGAGCGCGAGATCAATCCTGTCGCGCAGTGATCCCACCTGCCGTTCGCTCGCCTTGCCGAATTCGTTGAGGCGCGCAAATCCCGACACCAGTTCGTCGAGCTGCAAAGTGGCAGTGCGCCCGGCACTGCCGATCTGGTTCGAGACATCGCGGGCGGAAGTGGCGATTACCGGGAGATTGTCGCGTAACCTCTCCATGTTCTCCATCGCAGTGGTGCTGACGCTGGCGATCGCGTCGACCTGCGCGCCATTGTCCTGCACGAGTTCCTGCAGGCGGCCTGCATGTTCCGAAATCCGCTCGCTGGCCGAACGGCCCAGAAATTCGAGTTCCCTGCTCTGCGTCGTGAGGAAATCGCGTGCCATGCTGAGTTCGCGATTGATCCGGTGAAGGCGCTCTTCGAGACGCTCCGACTCCACCGAAAGCACGTGCGCGGCATCGCCGAAGCGATGCGCCTCGCGCGAGGAAGTGCGCATGACGAGTAGCCAGAGGCCGACCACCAGCAGCACGGGGACGGCCCAGGCCGTGATCCAGCCGATCCATTGCTGGGAAGTCCCGTCGGTGAGCATTGCGCTGCGGTTGGCCCAGCCGAAGAAGCCCGTCCAGCCGACTACGATCGACATGGCCAGAGTAGGAACTACCCAGGAAAAGCTTCGAGGTGCTGGCGTATCCTCGGCCCATTCCTGGTCTTCGTCTACGACGTATTGTTCCGAAAGGGCGGGGCTCTGGGCGTCGCCCTCGACAAGCGCTTCGGCCGAAGGATCGGTCTCGTCCCCTCCGACGGCACGGATATGCGGACCTGTATTCATAGCTGAAACTATCACACATGGGCCCGGGTTAAACCCTGTTTTAACCAAGCCCTGCCAAGAGGCCGGGATGGCATTCCAATCCGGGTCCTTCGAAGCAGCATTGGCGAGCGCCGCCGGGGAGGACAGTGCGCTACAGCGCGAGCTCAAAGCAGGTTTTCTGGAAAGTGCCGAACGCCAGCTCGATCTCCTGCGCCGCTCGCGCTGCGATGCGAACTGGCAGGTGGCGGCGCGGCGGCTGCATGCACCGGCCGGCGGATTCCATGCGACGCAATTGATGGATCTTGCCGAACAGGCACTGGCCGGGGCGCTAGGCGATCCGGCAGCCTTGCGCGAAATCGAGGAGCATCTCGGCGAAATCCGGGGGCGGACTGGCTGAAGCAGCTTTGGAATTTGGCAGGCGGGGCGCATGTCCCTATCCTTCGCCAATTCATTTCAACTTCGGATACCCGCTTACTTTGCGCATCGCCATCCTGACTGCCCTTGCCGACGATCCCGACCGCAAGGGACGCAAGCGCGCGTTCCGGATCTTCGCCGGACGCTCGATCCTGTCGCACCAGCTCGATTGCGCGATCGATCTGGGGTGCGAAAGCGTAGCCTGTCTCGTCGGCGGGCTGGGGCAGGACGTCATCGCATGCCAGCACCGTGCGGAAGCCGCAGGTGTGCGTTTCCAGGCGATCGAGGATATTCGCCGCCTCTCGGGTCTGGTCAAGGCGGATGACGATGTCTTCGTGATCGCCGACGGGCTGCTGCCCTCCGTCGATGAGGCCGTGCGCCTGCTTGGCGAACGATCGGTGGTCCTGACCTTCCCGGCCGACCCGGCGCTGGCCCTCGGTTTCGAACGGATTGATGGCGATTGCGCCTGGAGCGGGATGCTGCGGACGCGGGGCCAGTCCGTCGAACGCCTGTCCGACCTGCCCCCCGATGCCGAAGCCGCTTCGGCATTGCTGCGAATTGCCCTGCAGGCGGGAACGCGGCAGGCACCGCTCGATCCTGCACTGCTCGCAAACGGCGACTGGTTGCTGCGCGCCGATCCGCCGACTCTGCTGGCACGCGAAAAGCGCTGGATCGCCGGGAAGGTCTCGCCGGTTTCCTTCGCGGCTCCCGGCCTCGCCACGACGGAGCGCATGGGCAGCCGTCTGGCCCGGGACATCGTCGGGACCCGGCTCGAGCGGATTCCGCTTTTTGCCGCCGTCGGGGCGGGTGTGCTGGCCGCTCTAACGGCTGCGCTCGGCAAGCCACTGGTGGCGCTGTCGCTGGGAACGGTGATGGCCGTGCTGATTCCAATTGCCGGCGTCATCCAGCGACTGGGCCGTATGCCGCGCAATCGCACGAAGCGGTTGGGGGTCGATACCACGCTGCGCGCCGGTGCCGACCTGCTGCTTGTCGGGTTGATTGCATTGAACATTCCGGTCGAGGGTCCCGCCTGGCTACGGCTGTTCGTGCCCTCGATGCTGTTCGCCATGCTGTGGCTCGGCGAGCAGCTCGATTATGGACCGCCAGGAGGGTCTGCAGGCTGGCGGGCGCTCTACGCCGACCGAATCGTTCTTCTCATCCTGCTGCTGCCCGCCGCTTTTTTCGGTACTGCGCAGCTCGCCTGCGCGGTACTTGCAGCGCTAGTGCTGGGCTCGCTCTTCCTCCGCAAAGCTGAGGAGAGCGGGCTAACGGCGGATTAACTACGCCATGTTACGCGAAACCCATGATCGAGCCCCGACCGATAGCTGAACCTGAATGGCCTGAAGGCGATGCGCTGCGCCTTGCGCTGGCGCGTGGCGATCGGGCGCTGGGCCGGATCGGTCCAATACTCGGGCACCTGTTGTCGGCGCGCGACCAGTCGCTGTTCAGCGATGCGATCGTGGCCCGTGTGCGTGGCATGCTGATCCATCTGGCTCGGCAGGTCCTGCGCGTCCAGGCTGAGGCTACCGGACACAAGGGGCGTGAGCAATTCGCCGACGAACAGGGCGAGGCGCTCGCCGAGCAATATTTTTCCAGCCCTCTGCTGGTCGCGCATTGCCACGCGCTTGCGCTCGAGTGGCGGTTGGCTTCGGGTCTGGAAGAAGGTGGCGCGCTCGACCCGGTCCTGTCGCCGTTGATGCAGTCGCTGATCGGCCGCGAGGATACGCAGATCGCCAGCGCCGCGATGGCGGCGCTGGCCGCGCAGGCCCGCTTTGCGCAGTCGCAGCGACGAATGGAGCTCCCGATGGGGGAACTGCCGGGCGACCTGCTCCACGAAGCGCTGTTGGCATGGCGGGCATTCAACAACGACGAACGCTCGGATGCCCTGGCCCGCGCCGAAAGCAAGTTGCGCTCTGATTTCGATGAAGGGGCGGGGCGGTTGTCGCTGCTCGATCGGATGGTCACGTCGCTGGGATCGGGTGCCAGTGCGGCGCTGACGATCGACCATGGCGGAGTGGCGCTGTTTCTGTCCGCTCTGGCGCTGCGCTCGGGACAAAGCCGCGATATCGTCGCGCTGTCGACCAATGAACAGCAGGCTGCGCGACTGGCTCTGAGCTTGCGCGCGGCGGGTCTCAAGCCGCAGGATGTCGAAGCGCAGCTGCTGCGAATCCATCCGCATGAATTGCCGCCGCAAGGTCTTGAACAGATTGGCACGCGCGAGGCCGCCCAACTGCTCGCGCAGGGCGCGGCGCCTGCGCCGGGCCGGGGCGGGCGCTGAGTGATGGCCACGGTGGGAACACGCTATCTGGCGCAAGGCTCGGTCGATGCCGAGGGGCGGCTAACCGCGGCAGACGAGCCGCTCGCGGGGCTTCAGTACGCCTGCGGCGGGGAGATCGGAGCGACGGTCGCCATTCCGGAATTGCTGGCACTGGTTAACAAGGCGCAGCGCTTCGGGCTGCGATTGGCGCGCCAGTTTCGCGCGACCGATGGCGAGGAGCGGATCACCGCGTGGGTCGAAATCGAGCCTGCCACAGCAAGTGACGGCACGGTGGCCGGCTGCGAGCTGGCGATCGTTTCGTGGCAGACCGAGGACCTTCCGCCCGAAGACGAAGTCGAAGCGGCAGCGCGGCGCAGCGAGATCGCGCGCAACCTTTCCGATCTGACAGCGCGGCTCGATCCCGAACAGAAGGTGCTCTCGGTCGAGGTCGAGACACCCGACCTCACGCGGCTTGAACTGGCGATGCAAGCGGGCCTCGGACGGCCCTGGACAGATTTCGTCGACTTTCCGGGCAATACCCACCGCCAACCGCTGCACTGGCGGCTGCTCGATGGCGCGGAATGTACGGTCGAGGGTTCCAAGCGCAGCTGGACCGCACATCTCGAACCGCTCGGCCAGCCCGAGCCCGGTAGCGCAGGCTTCGTGCTGTATCTCTCCGCCAACAAGCCGCTGGGCATTCAGGAGCTGGAACTGGGAGAGGCGACAACGCCGGGTACGCCATCGCTGGGGCGCGATATCTCGCCGGTGCTGCGCCAGCCGATCAACCGCATCATCGCCAATGCCGAAACCATCCGCACCAAGCTCGCCGGACCCCTCGCCGAGGAATACAGCGATTACGCCGCCGATATCGCAACCGCGGGCCAGCACCTGCTGTCGTTGATCGACGATCTTTCAGATCTGGAGGTGGTCGAATCGCAGGATTTCGTCACCGCCCCGGACCGCATCGATCTGGGCGACGTAGCGCGGCAGGCCTGCGGTATCCTCGGAGTTCGTGCGCGCGAAAAAGGCACCACTTTGGTGCCGCCGGTCAAGGGCGAGAGTCAGCTGGCGATCGCCGAATTCCGCCGGGTGCTCCAGATCCTCATCAACCTGATCAACAATGCGATTCGCTACTCGCCCGAAGGCAGCCAGATATGGGTCCGGCTCGACCGGATCGGTCAGCGTGCGCTGATCACCGTCGCGGATCAGGGGCATGGCATCCCCGAGAACCAGCAGGAAAAGGTCTTCGAGAAGTTCGAGCGGCTTGGCCGTAGCGGCGACGGCGGCTCGGGTTTGGGGCTTTATATCTCGCGCCGGATCGCGCGCGCGATGGATGGCGATCTGACCGTCGAAAGCGGGCCGGGGCAGGGGGCTCGCTTCACGTTGTCGGTACCCGCAGCGGAGGAATTGCGCAGCCGGCCTCGCGAAGGGCCGGGCACGAACCCGGGCGAACTGCCTGACGGAGGGTGAAACGAAAAAGGGGCGCCGCAGCGCCCCTTTCCCTTAGAGTATCGCGATCGAGCCTCAGCGCTTGTCCATCGACAGATAATCGCGCTCGGTCGGGCCGGTGTAGAGCTGGCGCGGACGACCGATAACCTGGCCGGGATCGGAGATCATCTCGTTCCACTGTGCGACCCAGCCCACGGTGCGCGCCAGAGCGAACAGCGCGGTGAACATCGTGGTCGGGAAGCCGATCGCCGAGAGAATGATGCCCGAATAGAAGTCGACGTTCGGGAACAGCTTCTTCTCGCGGAAATAGTCGTCGTTGAGCGCGATCTCTTCGAGCTGCAGCGCCGTCTCGAACACCGGGTCCTTGACGCCGAGCGAGTCGAACACCTCGCGAACGGTCTTCTGCATCACTGCGGCGCGGGGGTCGTAATTTTTGTAGACGCGGTGGCCGAAGCCCATCAGCCGGAAGGGGTCGTTCCTGTCCTTGGCGCGCTCGATGTAATGCGGGATGCGATCGGGAGTCCCGATCTCCTTGAGCATGTTGAGCGCCGCTTCGTTGGCGCCCCCGTGTGCGGGGCCCCACAGGCAGGCGATGCCCGCCGCGATGCAGGCGAAGGGATTGGCACCCGAGGAGCCTGCCAGCCGCACCGTCGAGGTCGAGGCGTTCTGCTCGTGATCGGCGTGGAGGATGAAGATGCGATCGAGCGCCTTTTCCACCACCGGGTTCACCTCGTAAGGCTCGGCCGGGACGCCGAAGGTCATGCGCAGGAAATTGCCGGTGTAGGACAGGGAATTGTCGGGATAGACGAAAGGCTGACCGATCGAATATTTGTAGGCTGCGGCCGCGATGGTCGGCATCTTGGCGATCAGGCGATGGCTCGAGATCTTGCGGTGATCCGGGTCCGAGATGTCGGTCGAATCATGGTAGAAGGCCGACAGCGCACCGACCACGCCGCACATGATCGCCATCGGGTGCGCATCGCGACGGAAGCCGCGATAGAACTGCATCAGCTGCTCGTGCAGCATGGTGTGGCGCGAGATCGTGTAGGTGAAATCGTCGAGCTCTCCCTGGCTCGGCAGGTCGTTGTTGAGCAGCAGGTAGGCGGTTTCCATAAAGCTCGAGTTCTCGGCCAGCTGCCCGATCGGGTAGCCGCGATGGAGCAGGACGCCTTCCTCGCCATCGATGAAGGTCAGCGCGCTTTCGCAGCTGGCAGTGGACTTGTAGCCGGGATCGAAAGTGAACTTGCCGGTCGATCCATAAAGCTTGCGGATATCGACCACGTCGGGTCCGCAGCTGCCCTGAAGAACGGGCAAATCCAGGCTGTCGGTGCCGATTTCGAGTTTTGCCTGCTTGTCGGTCATGCCTGCCTCCTTGGCTGTTAGCTGTTGTTGTTTGTGCCTGCGGGATTGGCAGCCTGCGCGTCAATACGCGCCAGCGCCTCGTCCTTCCCCAACAGGACCAGTACGTCGAAAATGCCCGGGGATGTGGTTGTCCCGGTGAGCGCAGCGCGCATGGGCTGAGCGAGCTTCCCGAGACCGAGCTCGAGCCGTTCGGCAAGTGCCTTGGTAGTGGCCTCGAGGGTGTCGATTGTCCAGTCATTTTCCGCGTGCAAAGCCGCGGAAACATGGGCCAATCGGGCGCGGCCATCATCGTCCAGCAACGCCGCTGCTTTGTCGGTCATGGCGAGCGGACGAGTGGCAAACAGGAAGCCGGCGCCATCGGCCAGTTCGCCGAGATGCTTCGCGCGCGGTTTCAGCACCGGCATGGCACGGGTGAGCAGGTCCCGGTCCACTCCGGACCCGATCCTTTCGGCCACCAACGTGGCCAGCCGCGCATCGTCGGCTTCGCGGATATAGTGGCCGTTGAGGTTCTGCAGCTTCTTGATGTCGAAGCGCGACGCGCTCTTGCCGACGCCAGCGAGGTCGAACAATTCCACGGCCTCGTCGCGCGTGATTTCCTCGCGGTCGCCATGACCCCAGCCAAGCCGCAGCAGGTAGTTGAACAGCGCTTCGGGGAGCACGCCCTCCTCGTCGCGATAGGCTTCGACGCCGACCGCACCATGCCGCTTGGAGAGCTTGGCGCCATCGGCGCCGTGGATCAGCGGCACATGCGCATAAATAGGATCGGGCCAGCCGCCCTCGATCGCATCCATCGCATGGTAGATCGGCAACTGGCGAAAGGCGTTGTTGAGATGGTCGTCGCCGCGGATGACATGGGTGACCCCCATGTCGTGATCGTCGACCACAACTGCGAGCATGTAGGTCGGGGTGCCATCGGCGCGGAGCAGGACGTAATCGTCGATCTCGACATTCTGGACCGTCACGCGGCCTTGGACGGCATCGTCGATCGCGGTCTCGCCCGCAGTAGGGGTCTTGAGCCGGACGGTGAACGGCACGCCTTCGGGTGCCTCGCCCGGATCGCGGTCGCGCCAGCGGCCATCGTAGCGCATCGGCTGCTTGGCGGCGCGCTGTTCGGCGCGCATCGCTTCCAGCTCCTCGGAGGTGGCGAAGCATTTGTAGGCGTGACCCGCTTCGAGAAGCGCGAGCGCGACGTCGCGGTGGCGATCGGCGCGCTGCGACTGGAAAACCGCCGGTTCGTCGTAATCCAGCCCGAGCCAGTCGAGCCCGTCGAGAATCTTGTCGATCGCGTCCTGGGTCGAGCGCTTGGCGTCGGTGTCTTCGATCCGCAGCAGCGCCTTGCCGCCGTGATGGCGGGCAAACAGCCAGTTGAATAGCGCCGTACGCGCACCGCCGATATGCAGGAAGCCGGTGGGCGAGGGGGCGAAGCGCGTCACGACCTGTTGTGCTGTCGCAATGCTATCGCTTGCCATCGTCTCGCGTTTCCCTTCAAGTGAATGCATGGCGACGCCGACAGCGTCTGAGGTGCCGCATCCGGGGGCCGGGGGGCCGAGCGATGCTGCAGTGCAGCGCCCATGGCGCAAGCGGCTCCGCTTGTCCAGCTTGGGCGATGCCGCTGAAAACTTCTTCAACAATGCCGGATCCGACCGCGGACCTTGGCTGACGGTGGCCTTTGCGATCGGTATCGGGACCTGGTTTCTGCTCGATTCCGTGTGGCAATGGGTCGGCTTCATCGCTTGCTGCGTGTTCGCTGCACTGGCTGCGGCCGCCATGTGGCGCGGACGCGGAGACCGGGTCCGGCTACTCGTGACTGCAGTATCGGTATGCATCATGCTGGTTGCAGGTGTGACAACGATCTGGGCCCGCTCGGAGATGGTCGGCGCAAAGGCGATCGATTATCCGCAAATGATGCGGCTCGACGCCCGGATTCTCGAGCGCGACGAGCGGCCCGCCGAAGATCGCACCCGTTTGGTCCTAGCGGTGCGCGACGCCGCATCGGCACAGGCCATGAAGGTGCGGATCAACGTGCCGCTGGCGAGCGACGATCTGGCCTTCACGGAAGGGGCGCGAATTCGACTGCGCGCCAGGCTGATGCCCCCAGCATCGCCGATCCTGCCTGGGACCTATGATTTCGCCAGAGCGGCCTGGTTCGAGGGGCTCGCGGCTACGGGTTCGCTCGTCGGCGATATCGAACTCGTGGAACCAGCGGTCGAGGTCGATGCGCTGGCGGGCGCACAACGACGGCTGAGCGCGCATGTCCGGAAGCGACTTGATGGATCGCCGGGGACGATCGCCGCGGCCTTTGCCAGCGGGGATCGCGGTTCGATCGCAGAAGGCGACGATATCGCCATGCGCGATTCCGGGCTTTACCATCTGCTTTCGATCAGCGGCGTCCATGTCAGCGCGGTGATCGCCGCGGCCTACTTTCTTGCGATGAAACTCCTCGCGCTGTGGCCGTGGCTGGTGCTGAGGGTGCGTCTGCCGCTGGCCGCCGCCGCAATCGGAGCAGCGGCAGGGATCGGCTACACGCTGTTGACCGGCGCCGAGGTCCCCACGGTCCGAAGCTGTGTCGCGGCGCTGCTGGTTCTGCTCGCAATCAGCCTGGGGCGCGAACCGCTGTCGATGCGAATGGTGGCGGTGGCCGGGTTCGTGGTGCTGCTGATGTGGCCCGAAGCGCTGGTGGGGCCCAGCTTCCAGATGAGCTTCTCCGCAGTGATCGCGATCGTCGCGCTGAGCGGGGCGGGCTGGGTGAAGCGGTTTCTCGCCGCGCGCGAGGAAAGCTGGTTCGCCAGAACGGGGCGGCGCGTGTTGATCCTGTTCCTTACCGGGCTGCTGATCGAGTTCGCGTTGATGCCCGTGGTGCTGTTCCACTTCCACCGTGCAGGCTTCTACGGCGCCTTTGCCAATATTGTCGGGATACCGCTGGTGACCTTCGTCACCATGCCGGCGCTTGCCCTGGCGCTCCTGCTCGATCTCGTCGGC
This sequence comes from Erythrobacter sp. QSSC1-22B, assembly GCF_001678665.1. Lineage (GTDB taxonomy): Bacteria > Pseudomonadota > Alphaproteobacteria > Sphingomonadales > Sphingomonadaceae > Qipengyuania. The sequence goes on along the minus strand of NZ_LZRP01000001.1, from coordinate 180,745 downwards.
ATGGGCAGGCCGATCTGGTGGGTCGTGGGATATTCGCTCGAACTGCTACTTGTTCTGGCGCGTGCCGTTGCCGAGCAACCCGGTGCGGTGAAGCTCTTGCCGCAGATGCGTCTCGGCACGCTGCTGACGATCCTGGCCGGTCTTGCCTGGCTGGCATTGTGGCGGGGCGGCGCGCGCGCATGGGGACTTGTGCCGGTGATCCTGGGAACGTCGATGTTCCTCGCGACGCCCAAAGCCGACCTGTTGATCAGCCGCGACGGGCGCCATGTCGGGATCGTCGGCCAGGACGAACGGCTGCTGGTGCTGCGCGACAGCCGCAGTTCCTATGCGCGTGACAATCTTCTCGAAATGGCAGGATCGACCGGCGAGGTGATCCCGCTCGACCGCTGGCCGCAGGCGCGGTGCACGCCGGAATTCTGCACAATCACCTTACGCCGAGAGGGCCGCGACTGGCACGTCCTGATGGCACGCAGTCGCGGGATGGTCGAAGAGCGCGCGCTCGCCGCAGCCTGCGACCGCGCCGACATCGTCGTTGCCGAGCGGTTTCTACCCCGCAGCTGCCGGCCCTTGTGGCTAAAGGCAGACCGCCGGTTCCTCGAACGCGAGGGCGGGGCACTGGTCTATCTCGATGAGGGTCAGGTGCGCACCGTTGCGCAAGCGCAGGGAACGCATGGCTGGTGGCGCGGGACGCGCGAATGACTCAGCTTAGCAAACCCGCTCAGTGGTAGCGGCGCAGAAGTCCTGCGAGCTTGCCCTGAACCTGGACCTGATCGGGACGATAGACCTGAGCCTCATACGAGGAATTGGCCGGATCGAGCGTAATCCGCCCGTCCGCACGCCGCAAATATTTGAGCGTCGCTTCCTCGTTGTCGACGAGCGCGACAACGATCTCGCCGTCTCGCGCGGTATCGGTCCGGCGGATGAGCGCGAAATCGCCATCGAATATGCCTGCCTCGATCATGGAATCGCCGGAGACCTCGAGCGCGTAGTGATCGCCGGGGCCAAGCAGCGCGGCGGGTACGGGAAGGCTCGACTGCCCCTCGATCGCCTCGATCGGGGCGCCGGCTGCGATCCGGCCGTGCAGAGGGAGTTCGATCACGTCATTGGCCGGTTCGCGCGGCACGGTTTTGGCGGCGAGTGGCGCAACGATCGTATCATTCGCAGGCTTGGGCCCGCGACTGGCAGGCACCGCGTCTTCGGGCGTCCGGATGACCTCAAGCGCACGTGCGCGATTGGGCAGGCGGCGGATGAAGCCGCGTTCTTCCAATGCACTGATCAACCGATGGACACCTGATTTCGACTTGAGATCCAGCGCTTCCTTCATTTCTTCGAACGAAGGAGAGATGCCGTTTTCCTCCAGCCGCAGCTGGATGAAGGAGATCAGTTCGTGTTGTTTGCGGGTCAGCATCGCATGGTCCTTGTGCCAGAAGCCCGGCGTAACGGGCGAACGAACACGGAACAAGTACGAAACAAACGCGGCGTCGTCAAGTCTGCTCAACCGAGCATCAGGCAGTCGATCGGATCGCCGATACCGGCGGCCGGTGCGTTTGCCGGACGAATGGCGAGCGCATCAGCCTGCCATAGCGCGTGAAGCGCACCGCTGTCCTGATTGCCCAAGGGATGGATGGTCCCTTCGATGACCTGCACACGAACGAAATCCTGGCGGCTACCGACGGCAGGGAGTGGCGTGCCTGCGCGATACTCCCGTGTTTGGGGCAGTGCTTGGGTTGCGCCGAGCAGAGTGCGCACCAGCGGGAGAAGCAGAACCTGTGCGGTGACGAAGGCGGAAACGGGATTGCCGGGGAGTCCCAGAACGATCGTTTGGCCAAGTTGCGCAACCATAACCGGCTTTCCGGGGCGCATCGCGAGACGCCAGAATTGCACGCTGCCACCCAGCCGCGCCAGCGCTGGCTGGAGCAGGTCGTGATCGCCCACCGATGCGCCGCCGGTGGTGATGATGATATCGGCATCGGCCTGAGCGGCGAGCGCATGGGCGAAAGCGTCGATGCGGTCGGGGACGTTCGGCGGAAGCGTCGCATCGACCGGGCAGTGCGCGAGGATCGCCGCCAGCATCACACCGTTGCTCGCCGGGATATGCGCCGGCGTGGGCAATGGTGCGCCGGGAGGCACCAGCTCGTCGCCAGTGTCGAGGATCGCGACGCTCAGCCGGCGATGAACCGGCAGGGTACCGTGCCCGGCCATCGCGGCGAGCGCGATCAGCCGCGCATCGACCGGCGTACCTGCGGGCGCGAGCAGGGTCTCGGGCTCGAAATCATGTCCGGCGCGACGGATATGCGCGCCTCGCTCGGGTGGGCCTTTGCCCGCGAGCCGCAGCGTGTCACCGCTCCGCTCGGCATCTTCCTGGACCATGATCGTATCGGCGCCATGGGGCAGGATGGCACCGGTTGAGATGCGCGCAGCCTCGCCAGAGCTCAGTGTCGCAGCGTATGGCCGCCCCGCTGCGCTCTCGCCCGCGATCCGCCACGGCCCCGGCAGATCGCCCCACGCGATCGCATAGCCGTCCATGGCCGACAGGTCGGCGCCGGGCTGGCGGCGCCTGGCAGTCAGCGGACGGGCGAGATAATGGCCAAGGCAATCCGCGAGCGGCAAGTCGATTATCGGGCCTGGCCGGGCGAGGGCGAGCAGCCGCTGCTGCGCTTCGGCCAGCGGCAGCAGCGCGCCGCCGCTCATGGTGTGTCGGTATCCGTGGGTGGCCCCACCCAGTCGCCTGACTTCCCGCCGGATTTGGCGAGCAGCCGCACCGGGCCAATGGCCATTCCCTTGTCCAGCGCCTTGGCCATGTCGTAGATCGTGAGCAGCGCCATGCTTGCGGCAGTCAGCGCCTCCATCTCGACCCCGGTCCTGCCGCTGGTACGGACCCGGGTTTCGACGCGAATGCCGCTCTCACGATAGGCAAAATCGACGCTGACGCCGGTGATCGGGAGCGGATGGCACAGCGGGATGAGATCGCTTGTCCGCTTGGCCGCCATGATCCCGGCAATCCGCGCAGTACCCAGCACATCGCCCTTCTTGATGTCGCCCGCACGGATGGCGGCCATGACCTGCGGCGTTATCGCAATGAACCCTTCGGCGACTGCCTCGCGCGCGCTGACGATTTTGTCCGAAACATCGACCATCTGCGCTGCGCCGCTGGCGTCGAGATGGCTGAGGTCGCTCAATGCGCGCTCGATCCCGTCAGCAGCTCGCGCGTGGCATGCTCGATATCGCTCTGCCGCATCAGCGCTTCGCCGACCAGAAAGCTGCGTACGCCGCGTTGGGCCATGCGCTGGCAGTCTCGATACGTGAAAATGCCGCTTTCACAGACCAGCAGATAGCCTTCCGGGACGAAGCCTGCGAGTCTTTCGGTGGTTGCGAGGTCGATTTCGAACGTCCGCAGGTCGCGGTTGTTGATGCCGACAAGACGAGATCTAAGCTTGAGGGCGCGTTCGAGCTCGGCCTCGTCGTGGACCTCGATCAGCACGTCCATGCCAAGCTCGATTGCGGCGCTTTCGATATCGGCCATCTGCATGTCGTCTAGCGCGGCAACAATGATCAGCACAGCGTCCGCACCCAGCGCACGGCTCTCCGCGACTTGCCACACATCGACCATGAAATCCTTGCGCAGACAGGGCAGCGCGCAGGCGGCGCGCGCCGCGATCAGGAAATCGTCATGCCCTTGGAAATAGGGCTCATCGGTGAGCACCGACAGGCATGCGGCGCCCCCCGCCTGATAGGCGGCGGCGTGCGCTGCGGGGTCGAAATCCTCGCGGATCAGACCCTTGGACGGGCTGGCGCGCTTGATCTCGGCGATCAGCCCGAAACCGCTCTGCGAGGCTTGCCCCAATGCCCGGGAAAACCCCCGCGGGGCGCTTTGTTCTCGGGCCAGGCGTTCGAGGTCCGCGAGTGAGCGGTGCAGACGTCGCTCGGCGACTTGCTCGCGCTTGACCGCGCATATTTCCTGCAGCTTGTTCACGATGTCGCCGCCATCGCGATCCACCGCGCCAGCAATTCCTCGGCGGCACCGCTGACGAGCGCCTCGTGAGCGATCTCGACGCCATCGATCCAGTCGGCGGCCTTGCCTGCGACGATCAGCGTAGCCGCCGCGTTGAACACCACCGCATCGCGGTAGGGCCCGGGGGCGCCCGCCAGCAGTGCCTGGAGCGCCTTGGCATTATGGACGGCATCGCCGCCGCGGATCGCCTCGACGGAGGCATGAGGCAATTGCGCCATTGCAGCATCGACCCGGCGCATCTCGAATGCATCTCCGCGGACATCGGCGAGTTCATTGCCGCCCGCCAGGCTCAATTCGTCGATCCCCTCGTCGCCCGAAACGATAAAGGTGCGTTCGGTACCCAGCCGCGCCTTGGCCGCGGCGTAAATGGGCACATAGGCGGGACGGGCGATCCCGATCAGCTGGCGCTGGACGCCCGCCGGATTGCACAGCGGACCCATCAGGTTGAAGATCGTCCGCTTGCCGATCCGCTGGCGGATCGGTTGGATGCGAGCCATTGCCGGGTGATGGTTCTTTGCGAAGAGGAAGCAGATGCCGAGCTCGGCGAGCGTTTTTTCGGCACTGCGCCCGGCGGCTTCCATATCGAGACCGAGCGCTTCGAGAGTATCCGCAGCGCCCGATTTGCTGCTCGCCGCGCGATTGCCGTGCTTGGCCACCGGCACGCCGGCTGCAGCGACCACCAGGCTCACCGCAGTGGAAACGTTGAGCGTGTGGTGCCCATCGCCGCCGGTGCCGCAGCAATCGACCGCGCCCTCGGGTGCCGCGATCGGCACGAGCCGGCTGCGCAGCGCCCGGGCAGCGCCCGCGATCTCGTCACTGGTTTCGCTGCGTTCGGTCATCGAGACCAAAAAACGCGCCAAGTCGTCGTCGTCGACCTTGCCGTCGAGTACCCAGCCGAAGACTTCTTCCGCCTCGCTCTCGTTCAGCCTTGTTTCGGCGGACGGAAGCTGATTCATGACGGCACCTTTGCATCCAAACCGCAGAGGTTCAGGAAATTGGCGAGCAGCGCGTGGCCATGCTCGGTGGCGATGCTTTCGGGATGAAACTGGACACCGTGGATCGGCAGGTCGCGGTGACGAAAACCCATTGCACAGGTGCCGTCCAGTCCGGGAGTTTCGCTGGTCGCGTTCACCTCGAGCAAATCGGGAATGTCCTCGACCACGAGCGAGTGATAGCGCGTTGCGATGAAAGGCGAGGGCAGGGCTTCAAACACCCCGCTGCCGTCGTGCGCTACCGCGCTGGTTTTGCCGTGCATCAAGCCGCCCTGAACTACGCGCGCGCCGAAATGCTGGCCGATTGCCTGATGCCCCAGGCAGACCCCAAGCAGCGGCAGGCCCGCGTCGGCGCAGGCACCGACAAGATCCAGGCTGATGCCCGCTTCGTTGGGTGTACAGGGTCCCGGCGAAATGAGCACACCCTGTGCGCCGCTGACGATCACGTCACGCGCGCTCAAGGCATCGTTGCGCTCGACGCGCACCTCGGCGCCCAGTTCCATCAGATAATGGACCAGGTTGAACGTGAAGCTGTCGTAATTGTCGAGGACGAAGATCATTCCGCGGCGCTGTCCCTTTTTTCGACCACGATCAAGGGGCCGAGCGCCGCACCGGTATCCAGCCTTTCGGTCGACGGATTCCACAACGCCGATACATTTCCGTCGAGATACAAGGCGTTGCTGACGGATAGTTCATCACGATAGAACCGCGCCAGCTTGCCAAAGGAAACCGGCGCGTTGGAAATCACAAAATGCGCCCGGCCTCGAGCATCGATGCCGACGCTGTTGCGAATAAGGCGCGATTCCCCATCGGACGAAATCTCCGGGTGCAGCTTGCCATCGATGACCAGCATCGGTCCCGACTGGGTCCCGAACTCGGGGCGCTCGCTGACATTGGCGAGGAAATCGGCGGTGGTGCGAATCTCCCAGCTTTCTCCGCTGCCGAAGAACACGCCGTTGGGATCGAGGTGAAAATTGCCCTCGCCATCCTGCGTGTTGAGTGTCTTGAGCCTTTCGGAACCCTCGACATAATAACCGATCGGATCGCCATCGTCGTCGAACATGCCCGCGTTCATGGCAAAGGCGACGGTCTCGGCGTCGCGGTCACCGGCAAAGGCGGAGAGGTTGCGGTAATTCTCACCATCGGTTCCGGCAAGATCGGTGGCGATGCGGTGGCGCGATGGAACCGCAAGACAATGGGTAAGCGATGTGTTCTCGAAGATGACCGAACGACAAGCGGATTCCACCTGACTTGCAATAGCCGCCTGGGCGTCTTCGGCAGTGGTGTCATCCGCTGGGGTGCCAGTCGAATTGCCGCGGCCGATCTCGGCCCGGGCCACCGGCTCACCTTCCGGCTGTTGTTCGCAGCCAGCAAGCGACAAGGCGGCAAGCACCAAAGTGAAGAGGCGCTGCTTCACTGGCTATCTCCATACTCGTTCGCGATGCGAAAGGCTTCGTCGGCGGCGGCGCGCAGCGCCCCTGCCTTGGCCATGCATTCGCGCAATTCATAGTCCGGGTCGCTGTCGGCGGTAATCCCGGCGCCGGCCTGGACGTGCATCGTGCCGTCCTTGAGCACCGCCGTGCGCAGCACGATGCAGCTGTCGAGCGAACCATCGGGTGCGAAATAGCCGACCCCGCCGGCATAGGGGCCGCGCGCTTCGGGTTCGAGCTCGGCGATGATCTCGCAGGCGCGCAGCTTGGGAGCGCCGCTGACCGTTCCCGCTGGAAAGCCCGCAAATAGCGCGTCCAGCGCATCCCTGGCCGGATCGAGGCGACCGACGACATTACTCACGATATGCATGACATGGCTGTAGCGCTCGATGGTGAAGCTGTCGGTTACGGCAACGCTTCCCGCTGCCGCGACGCGGCCGACGTCGTTGCGCCCAAGATCGAGCAGCATCAAGTGTTCTGCGCATTCTTTCGCGTCGGCCAGCAGCGACTCCTCGGCAGCGCGATCGGCCAGCGGCGTCGCACCGCGCGGGCGCGTCCCGGCGATCGGCCTCACGGTGACCTCACCGTCGCGGACCCTGACGAGGATTTCCGGGCTCGAGCCGACGATTGCGAAACCGGGCAGGTCGAGGAAATAGAGGAAGGGCGAGGGGTTCACCCGGCGCAGCGCGCGGTAAAGTTCGATGGGTGGCAGCGGGAAAGGGCAGGTAAAACGCTGGGCGAGCACGACCTGGAAGATATCGCCTGCGACGATATAGTCCTGCGCTTTCGCCACCATCGCCCGGTAGGCCGGTGCCTCGACCTGCGGTGACAGAACCGCTTGATTGGGCACAGCCGCGACCGGGCCGGAGTGGGGGACGGGCTGGGCAAGGCGGTCGAGTGCTTCGTCGATGAGCCGTTCGGCTGCTGCGATTCGCTCGTCGCCAGTCGACTCATCGCCCGACGCCTCGTCGCCTGGCCAAATCGGCGCAACACAGAACAGCATGTCGCTCAAGGTGTCGAACACGAGAATCAACGTGGGACGCACGAACATCATGTCTGGCAGGTCGAGCCCGCCGCCAGTGGCGCAAGGCAGGTCCTCGACCAGTGCGATGGTCTCGTAGCCGAAATATCCGACCAGACAGGACAGCACCGGCGGCAGCTCGTCGGGAACATCGATCCGGCATTCGGCCACGAGTTCGCGCAAGGCGGGCAGCGTCTCGGAATCGCAGGGCAAAAAGCTCTCGCGATCCTGGTCCCAGCGGCGGTTGATCGTCGCCTTCCTGCCATCGGATCTGAACACCAGGTCCGGCGCCAGCCCGAGCAGGCTGTAACGGCCGCGGACCTCGCCGCCCTCGACGGACTCGAGCAGGAAATCACCGCGCTCGGGCTCGAACAGCTTCAGCGCGGCGCCGACGGGCGTCTCGGTGTCGGCGAGAACCCGCCGCCAGACCAGCGCCGGGCGACCGGCACTCAGTTCGGCGGCGGCATGCTGGGCGCCCTGCGACCGGGTCAGCGCAGCCTCCTAGCGCTCGCCGGTCAATTGGCGACGGACCGCGTCGATGGCGGTCTGGTTGCGTTCGACCCCCATCGTTTCGCGCATCGCGATCACCAGTTGATCGGTGTATTCCTGGCCCACTGTGTCGCCCAGCTGAGATTGAGCCTGCGCGATCAGCGGATCGTCGTCGGCCATCTCGCCGAGTTCGATGGCGTCGAGATCGACCACAAACCAGCCGAGATCATTGGTCGCCTCGAGCCGCTTGCTCGTCCCCTGCGCCATGCTGAACAGCAGCGCGAGCGGCGGCGGGATCCGCTGCTCCGCCTGGCGCGCGAGATCCTCGCGGGTGAGATCGATCTGTTCGGCGGCCGGAACGGTTACATCTTCTGCCGCCAGCGCTCTCGCCATGGTAGCACCGCCGCGCAGCCGCGCCAGGACCCGGTCCGCCGCAGCGCGCGCTGCCTGCGAACCCTGCGCCAGCTTCCAGTTCGTGACGACATCCTCGCGGATTTCGGCCAGCGGCGCGGCAGCCGAGGCGGTGATCGCAGCGGCCTCGAAGACCGCAAAACTCTCGCCGCGCGCCACTTCACCGACCTGCGGCTGGCTTTCTTCCATCTGGAAGGCGGTCGCGAGCACCGGTTCGATCTCCTCGGCGATAGTTTCCCCCTGCGTCCCGTAGATGCCGCCATCTGCGGTGACGGGGCGGGTGTTCCGGACGTCGAGCCCAAGATCCTGCGCGATTGCGGTGAGCGTTTCGCCCTCGTCGATCCGTTCCTCGATCTGCGCCGCAAGATCGACCAGCGCGCGGACACGCTTTTCCTCGCGGATCGTCGTGGCGAGCTCGTCGCGGACCTGCGCGAGGCTGCGCCCCTGCGCGGTATCCACCGCATCGACCCGCGCAACATGCCAGCCCAGCGCGCTGCGCGTCGGCTCGGTGATTGCACCGCTGGCCGCATCGAAATAGGCCTGAGCCACAGCCGGAGAGGCTTCGTCGGCGATCTCGGCGCGCGACTGCTGCTCCAGAGTGGATGCCCGGAAGCCGGCTTCCTGCGCTACCGCCTCGAACGAGGCACCGCCGGCGACGCGCTGGCGAATGGACTGCGCGGCCGCTTGCGTCGGGACGATCAACTGGGTGAAGCTACGGGTTTCGCTGGCAGCATATTGGGCGCGGTTTTCCTGATAACGCGCAGCGATCTCGGCGTCGGTCGGGACGATTGCAGCCTCAATCGCATCTTCACCGAACAGGGCGTAGCGGATCACGCGGCGTTCGGGACGGATGAAATTGCCGCGATTTTCCTGATAATAGGCCTGCAATTGGGCTGCGGTGGGATCGTCGTCAGGGAAAAAGGCGCCCGATGGCAGAAAGCCGATTGCGCCCTGGCGGCGCTCCTTGAACAGCCGGGCATAGCGGGCAGCGAGCGAGCGTGGGATGGTGGCGCCGAAGCTGGCCGGAACCAGCATCTGCTGCGCAAGGAGGCCCGAGCCGATATCCTGCCGGACAATAGCATCGCTCAACCCCTGCGCGGCCAGCGCCTGATTGTAGGCATCGGCGCTGAAATTGCCGTCGGCGCCGCGAAAAACGCCGATCTGCCGGATTTCGCTGTTGATCAGATTGTCGCCCGCACGCAGGCCGAATTTTTCTGCATAGGTCGAGATCGAATAGCGGGCGATCAGCTGATCGAGCACTTCCTCAAGACCACCCTGGGCAATAAAGGCCGGCATCGACAGCGCCGGATTTTCCTGCCGCAACCGATCGAGCGACGAATTGGCCGACTGGACGAGTTCGGCGCTGTCGATCCGGTCATCGCCCACCACCGCAACGCGTTCCCCGCCGGCGACACCGCCGAACGTGCCGGTATTGGCGACATCGCTGCTGGCAAAGGCGAACGCAATCAGGCCAAGGAAGGCAAAGGTGATGGCCAGGCCGAACTTCGACTTGAAGAAACTGCGGAAAAAAAGAAGCATGGCAGGGAAGCTATCCGAAAATTCGTGGTTGCAGGCGAAACCGCCGGCCCCGGGCGGGGCCATTGCCCGACGCTTTATCCGCGCTGCGACCTTGCCGCAACAGGTGGCGAAGGTTTTGACGCGGAACGCCGGGTCGGCTAGCGGAGCCGGCCCGCCATGCCCATATCGGCGGTCACTCAAACATACAGCAGGATGAACGCATGGCCGAACGGCCCTACATCGTTGGAAACTGGAAGATGAACGGCACCCGCGCCATGCTTCCCGAAGCACGGGCGATCGATCGGGCCGCGCAGCGCAACATGAAAGTGGAGGTGGCGATCGCGCCGCCTTTCACGCTGATTCATGCGGTCCATCGCGAAGCGGAACAGATCGGGGTGGGAGCGCAGGACTGCAGCTGCGACCCCGACGGCGCGCACACCGGCGATATCTCCGCCACCATGGTGGCCGATTCGGGGGCGAAATTCGTTATCCTCGGTCACAGCGAACGTCGTAGCGCCCATAACGAAACGGATGCGATGGTCGCGGCCAAGGTCCGCTCGGCGCTCGATGCGGGCCTGCGAATCATCCTGTGTTGCGGCGAAAGCGAAGCGACGCGCGACAAGGGCGAGGCCGAAAGCTTTGTCCTGAACCAGCTGCGGACCAGCCTTCCCGAAACGGACAATGCCGCCGAAAAAGTTACCGTCGCCTATGAGCCGATCTGGGCGATCGGCACTGGCAAGACCGCGAGCCTCGAAGATATCGAGGCGATGCACGGCGCGATTCGCGCGTTGCTGGTCGAGACCTATGGCGAGGAAGCGGGCCCGGCGGTGCGTATTCTCTATGGCGGTTCGGTAAAGCCGGAGAACGCTCGCGAAATTCTCTCGCTTTCCAATGTCGACGGAGCGCTGGTGGGGGGGGCAAGCCTTTCTGCAGAGAGCTTCCTGGGTATCGCGGTCGCCGCATCCGAAGCCGAAGAGGCGTAAAAACGCCTGCTCTCCTGTCGCGGTCTTGTCGCGGCGCACGGCTGCGCCTAGATGCGGCGAGCACATCCTGATACGGAATTTCCATGTTTCTCTTCCTTACCATTATTCAGGCGATCGTCGCTGCAGCCCTCGTCGGCGTCATCCTGATGCAACGTTCGGAAGGTGGCGGCCTCGGTATCGGCGGCAGCCCCACCGGCATGCTAAGCGCCCGCGGAGCGGCGGATTTCTTGACTCGCTCGACTCGCTGGCTGGCTGTGCTGTTCGTGGCGCTGTCGATCGCGCTGGCCGCGGTCGCTGCCAGCACCGGCGGCGCGGACACTCTGGAAACGACGCTCGATCGCTCCGTGACGCCGGTCGAAAACAGCGATCCGCTCGGTAGCAATCCGCTCGGTGGGAGCACTCCTGCACCTGCGACCGCTCCGGCCGAGCCGGCAACCGACCCGCTCGCTCAATAAAGTTGTCGCTGCGGAAACATCTGTGGATTGAACGCCTCGGCGGGCGTTCCATCTGCCGAATGCGCTTGCGCCGACTCCCGATGCACGACTAACAGCCACCTCCCATGGCGCGGTACATTTTCATCACCGGCGGCGTGGTCTCCTCGCTCGGCAAAGGTCTCATGGCGGCATCGCTTGCAGCGCTGCTGCAGGCGCGCGGCTACAAGGTCCGCATTCGCAAATTCGATCCCTATCTGAATGTCGATCCGGGGACGATGAGCCCCTATCAGCATGGCGAGGTCTATGTGACCGACGACGGGGCCGAGACCGATCTCGACCTCGGCCATTACGAACGCTTCACCGGCGTTTCCGCGCGACAATCGGACAATGTGACCTCGGGCCGGATCTATCAGCAGATCATCGCGCGCGAGCGCCGCGGCGACTATCTGGGCGCCACCGTCCAGGTGATCCCGCATGTCACCGACGCGATCAAGGAATTCGCGCTGGCCGACCAGGGCGACCACGATTTCATCCTGTGCGAGATCGGCGGGACGGTCGGCGATATCGAGAGCCTGCCGTTCATGGAGGCGATCCGCCAGATGCGGAACGAGCTGGAGCCGCTGCAGACGCTGTCGATCCACGTTACGCTGGTGCCTTACATCGCCGCGGCGGGCGAACTGAAGACCAAGCCGACGCAGCACTCGGTCCGCGAACTGGCGAGCCTGGGCATCAAGCCCGACATGCTGCTGTGCCGCGCCGAACGGCCCATTCCGGAAAGCGACCGGCGCAAGATTGCCCAATTCTGCAACGTCCGCGCCGAAGCGGTGATACCCGCGCTCGATGCGAGCTCGATCTATTCGGTGCCGCTGCAATATCACGGCGAAGGGCTCGATCGCGAGGTACTGCGCGGCTTTGGCATCACCGATGCGCCCGAGCCCGACCTTTCGCGCTGGTACGACGTCGTGGATCGCTATTCCAACCCCGAGGGTGAGGTCACGATCGGCGTCGTGGGCAAATATGTCGGCCTGCCCGATGCCTACAAATCGCTCAACGAGGCGCTGGTCCATGGCGGAATGGCGCACCGGGTGAAGGTCAACATCCGCTGGATCGACGCCGAAGTGTTCGAGCAGGACGATGGCGATATCGCCGCCCAGCTCGAGCCCATGCACGCCATTCTCGTGCCCGGCGGGTTCGGCGAGCGCGGTTCGGAAGGAAAGATCGCGGCAGTGCGCTTCGCCCGCCAGCGCAAGGTCCCGTTCTTTGGGATCTGCCTGGGGATGCAGATGGCCTGTATCGAGGGCGCGCGCGAGGCCGGCTTCGATGCCGCCTCGTCGACGGAGTTCGGCACGACCAACGAACCGGTGGTGGGCATCATCAACGAATGGATGAGCGAAGCCGGGTTGCAGCAGCGCGCCGAGGATGGCGATCTTGGTGGCACGATGCGGCTGGGTGCCTATGACGCGAAGCTGGCCGGCAACAGCCATGTCTCGCGGCTCTATCACGGGGCGACCACGATCTCGGAGCGCCATCGCCACCGCTACGAGGTCAACAGCGCCTATATCGAGCCGCTGGAGAAGCAGGGACTGGTGTTCTCCGGGATGTCGCCCGACGGCTTGCTGCCGGAGATCGTCGAACGCCCGGACCATCCATGGTTCGTAGGAGTGCAATTCCACCCCGAATTGAAGTCGAGGCCCTTCGATCCACACCCGCTTTTCGCCGGATTCGTCGGTGCGGCGCTCGAACAGGCGCGGTTGGTCTGAATTTTTTACTGGCCGCCGGTCGGTCCAATTCGGTTCTAACATTCTGAAAACGAGCGCAATGCGGGCGGGAAACCTATGCCCCGTCTCGCGGCGCTCGAACCGAACCGTGCATCGCCCCTTTATCTTTTGACACACTTGTTGCAAACAAGCTGTCCGCAGTGCCTTTCGGCATCGAGGGAAGATTGCGGGTCGCGCGACAGATTGTTGCGCCGACAGGGGCTTGCTTCGACGTTGGTTGTCTTCTGCGACCCGGACGATCGACATCGGGGCTTGGCGGCGTCAAGCGTCGCGGGGGCGGAGCGTTAAGCTCCGCCCCCTATTCGTTTACAGGGCCTGCGGAGCGTCAAGCTCCGCCGCCTGTGGGTGTCATTGGGGCAGGGGGGTCACGCCGCTTCGGCGCTGGCCTCCTCGTCATCCTTCACCACTTCGAGCGTGGCCTTGCCGCCGATGGCGATCTTCTTTGGCTTCATCGCTTCGGGCACTTCGCGCACCAGATCGATGGTCAGCATCCCGTCGGCGAGATCGGCATTGGCGACCCGGACGAAATCGGCCAGTTCGAAGCGTCGCTCGAACCCGCGATTGGCAATGCCGACATGAAGCATCTCGCCATCGGGCTGTTCGTCGCGCTTGCGGCCCTGCACGGTGAGCAGGTTCTGCTGGGCAATGATATCCAGGTCAGCGTTGCGGAAGCCTGCCACCGCCAGCGTAATGCGGTAGGAGTCCTCGTCGCGGCGCTCGATGTTGAAGGGTGGGTAGTTCTCGCTCGAACTGTTGCGCGCCTGACTTTCGAGCAGGTCGAAAAGCCGGTCGAAGCCGACGGTCGAGCGACGATAGGGGGTCAAATCAATACGGTTCATCGAAACAAATCCTCTTGTGAGCAATTTGATACAGTGAAGGAGCCTGCGCTCGGCAGCGCCCCCTCGATCGTCCACCACGCCCGTTCGGGCCGAAGTGGACGCATTCGAGATAGTTTCGTGCAGACCCATGTCAAGACGGGTATGGCATCCGCGATTTCAATTTTTTAAGGTCCGATATGTCTCAGCCCGAAGTCACCATCTACACGAAATTCACCTGCGGTTTCTGCGCACGGGCCAAGCAATTGCTGGATCAGAAAGGCGTCGATTACACCGAGTACGACATCACCATGGGCGGCCCGAAGCGGGACGAGATGCAGGCGCGGGCACCCGGCGCGCGGACCGTGCCGCAGATCTTCGTCGGCGACACCCATGTCGGCGGTTCGGACGAACTTGCCTCGCTGGAGCGCCAGGGCAAGCTCGACCCATTGCTTGCACGCTGAGCCGGCCGGCATGACCCGCATCGCCGTCCTGCAGATGACTGCCGGGATTGATCCCGAGGCCAACGCCGCGGCTATCGAGAGTGCGATCACGCAAGCAAAGGCCGGCGGCGCAGTGATGCTGTTCACTCCCGAGATGAGCGGGATGCTGGATCGCGATCGCGCCCGCGCCGCACGATCCATCTCTGCGGAGGCCGACGATCCGGTCCTGAACCGCGTGCGCGAGGCCGCCGCGCGCGAGGGGCTGTGGGTCGCGCTCGGCTCGCTGGCGCTCGACAATGGCGATGGAAGCTGGGCCAACCGCTCGCTGGTGGTAAATGGGCAGGGCGAGATCGTGGCGCGGTACGACAAGATCCATATGTTCGATGTCGACCTCGACAGCGGGGAGAGCTGGCGCGAATCGCGCACCTATCGCGCTGGCGAGCGGGTGGTGACGGTCGAGACACCGGTTGGTCGGCTCGGGCTGACGGTGTGCTACGATCTGCGCTTCCCCGCTTTTTTCGAAGCGCTTGGCCGTGCACATTGCGATGTCATCGCCATTCCTGCCGCTTTCACCGTCCCAACCGGCGAAGCGCACTGGCACGTCCTCCAGCGTGCCCGTGCAATCGAGGCCAGCGCCTTTGTCGTTGCCGCAGCACAGGTGGGCACTCACGAGGACGGGCGATCAACCTATGGTCACAGCCTCGTGGTCGATCCCTGGGGCGAGGTGCGGCTCGATCTGGGCGATGGCGGCGCGACGCTCGGTTTCGCCGATATCGACAGCACCCGCATCGACGAGGTTCGTCGCCAGATCCCCAGCCTTGCCAACCGGCGGGAAATCGCCAACTAGCCTGCCTGTATGATCGTCTATGACCTCCATTGTGCCCAAGGGCACCGCTTCGAGGGCTGGTTCGGCTCCTCGGATGATTTCGCCGACCAGCAGAACCGGAATCTGGTCGAATGCCCCGAATGCGGCTCGCAAGACGTCGGCAAGGCGCCGATGGCGCCCGCGGTCCCGCTCAAGGGCAACCAGCGGACCAGCGCTGTCATCCCGAAGGATGGCAAGCCGGTCACCAATCGCGAGATCCCGCCCGAAGTGCAGCAGGCCATGCGCGCGCTCGCCGAAGCGCAGGTCAAGGCACTGCGCAAGAGCACCTATGTCGGCGACGGCTTCGCCGAAGAATCGCGCGCGATGCATTATGGCGAGAAGGACGTGGAGGCGATCCACGGCAAGGCGACGGTGCGCGAAGCCAAGGAACTGATCGAGGAAGGCATCGCGGTCGCCCCGCTGCCCTTTCCGATCGCGGAGCCCGACAAGCTCAACTGATCTACTGCGAAGCGACCGGCGCCGTTGTCAGGCGCGCAGCGCTCGCTTATTGGCGAAGCCGGCGCGCCCGTAGCTCAGTAGGATAGAGCATCAGATTCCTAATCTGGGGGCCACAGGTTCGAATCCTGTCGGGCGCACCATTAAATCAATGGGTTAGATGTTACCAGACCATTGTCGAGGTAACGTATAGGTAACTGAGGGGCGGTGTGGCCGATGACAGATGTTTGGCCAAAGTGGTCAGAAAGCGCCACTCGAGGCGACCTTATCCAATTGGTGATACTCCAACGGAGAGTGAACGTCCGCTTATATAAAACCATGAGCGCGCTGCTAAGCCAGGATCCTGCAGCTGCCACTCAAAAGCTTGGTGAAGCAATTGACGCAGATGCGGAATTAAGTGCGCTGATTAACGATCTAGGCGGCGGAGAATGAGCGAGAAAGACAATGAAATTGCGATAGTTCGAAGGCTGAAAGAGGAAAGCGAACAGCTGAATGCCGAGAACAAAGGCTTGAAAAAAGGCGGCGATGGTGGCACTTTTGACGGCATGGAAGCTCGTGTTAATCGCTTGGAAACAAGGCTCGACAAGACGAATGACACCCTTGGCGATGTCCGGGTGGATTTGAGCACTCTAGTTGAGCGAGTTGCCCACCTGCCAAGCAAAGGCTTTATTGTAACTGCGTTGGGGACTGGCGTCTTAATTTTGGGCGGGATTACCTTAGCCGCTGAACGTCTAAAGGGCCTGATCGGGCTTTAGGGCAGTTTCCTTTTTCAGCGGACGCACCCGCTCCCCCGGCAATAGCCACGTCTTTGCGTCCGCCAGCGAAGCGAACACGTGGATTTCATCCTGTTCATTTTTGAGCGGCGAACCGTCCGCCTGTTCGATCAGGTAGTGCATGGGTGTGCTTAGAACAGAGAGCGAACGATTCGTGCAAGGCGAAAGCCGGTTGGGTAGGTGCAAGGACGCAAACATATCGGGGTTAGGGGGTCAATGCCCGCGCCCTTACTCGAAGACAATGCCCGCCCGATGCCGCCAGTTCCCAGATCGACATTGCCCGCCGAAAAGAAACCCCCGCTGAAGCGAGGGTCAAGGTGCGTGGAGTGAGAACCGGGTCGCAGGTTTCACTTGGCGAGACCTAGTCAGCAATTGTGACAGCATCATGCCAGATCGCACGATAGTTCACCCCATGCGAGGAATGGCGGGAGCGGCCATGTTGCAGCCGCTCCCATCCGAATTAAACTGGCAGGGTGCCGGTGATGAACGAAGCGGGACGTTTCACGCCCAAGCCGACCCTGGTTTCCCCCAAGATCGCACAAAGATTGCGGGTGAAATAATCCGCATGCTCTGTGCTCACCATGATAGTTGCCGCCATGCGGTCGTAGAGCGTCGCTCCGCCATCGAAGGGACCAACAAGGAACGAACCTGCGGTCATGGCCTGAGTGGCCACCACGCGCCGCCCAAACAGGACTGGGGGGACATCCGCACCCGGCGCGCCAAGAATGTAATTGCCATCCGCGTCCTTCAGCATGCGCATGCGCTGCCAATCGGTCGGGTGAATGATAACGCCATCCGCCGGCACATCGGTAAGGTCGGCCTGCAGCAGGGCAGAGCCAATCGTGTCGATTTGGTTCGGAGCAGCAAGGGTCAGAGGGTCCGCAAAAGCGGTCGCCTGCGGGATAATGCCGGGAAGGTTCTGCCCGGTGCCATCGCCGTAGAGGATTTGCCCCTCTTCCTCCATCTGCAGACCATAGCGAAGCTCATTGTCGATCAGGGCGCGAAGTTGGGGGGCATCAGCAAGAACCTGCCGCGAGGCCGTTACCCAGTGCGCCAGCGTGACGGTCTTCACAGTTTTCATTGTGAAGGCCATCGCACTTTCAGGCTTCAGGGCAGATTCCGCCACCGGAGCCGCCTGATCGGCGCGCGTGGTCTGTTCCGGATATTCGATATCCTGCGAGGTCACCGGGACGGTGCGCAGCAAGTCGCGGATAGTCAGCCTGCGACGGGGAAGCATAACTTCCATGTCGCGGTTCGGACTGTGCAAGCCGCCGCCGCTATCCACCGCGTTGGTAATAGCTTTGACCTCGATCCGGCGGGCCGCGCCGTTCGAACTGGAGTTTAGGACTTCCTTGATCTCATCGGCCCGCGCGACCTGTTCGCCCACGCTGAGCGACTGGCCAAAAGGGTTGCCGGTGCCGCTGCGATTAAGCTTGCGCTCGATCTCGGACATCCAATCGCTGTAGCCTTCCGTGGTCTTGGACAGGTCCGTCAGCTTGGTTTCCACCCCGGCGGTGTGTTCTTTCAAAAGTTCTGCAATATCGGTCATGATAATCTCCGTTAAATCGTGCTGAGTCGGTTGATCGAGGCGGACAGGATCGCTGCCAGCTCGTCGTCGTTGTTCGGTTCGGTTGAGTTGATTGCGGCCCATGCAGCGTTTGCAGCCACCCGCGCCTTGCGTCCGGACAATCCGCTGCGCAGCAGATCCTCCAATTCGCGAATGTTGCCGATCGACTTAACAGTGACGATCCGCGCCTTCGCATTCATCGGGACCGCCACAAGGCTTGCCTCGTGCAGTTCCAATTGCTGCAGCAAGCGAGCATCGCCGCGCCGCCCAGCTACCTTCACGCCATAGCCGACCGAAAGCCCGCCCAGCGCCCCATCGCGGGCAAGCGCATAGGCTTCCGCACCATCGGTGCAGTCGCGGGTGATCTTGCCCTTGGCCAGCAGGCCATCTTCGGTTTCGGATAGTTCGGTCCAGCGGCCAATCGGCCTGGACATGTCGTGGTGCAGCAGCATCGCAGGGGCGGTTCCCGCTGCCTTGTGCTGTGCGAGGGTCTCCGCGAAGGCCCCCTTTTCAATGATATCGCCGCCGTGATCGAGGTTGCCGAATGCTGCAGCGAAGCCGACGATTTCGCCACCTTCGGACAGATTCTTTATCTCGAGCGGGAATCCCGCAATTTCCATTAGACGCACTCCGCCTGTAATCCGTGAATGTTGGATTGTGGCCGGTCAGTGCGCCCTACGGGGCGGGACTGGATCCGTGCCTGCGCAGCAACGGCGCGCTAGACAAACCCGCTAGACCACATTTCGATTGGAAAGTCAAGGTGGAGGGTCGGTTAACTGCCCCGCATCTACCCGATCAGCCAAGGTTCTGAGCCAATGGGAGGTCTTTTCCTTGCCCCCGGCCCGCACCGCGCGCTCGATTGCCGCGACGGTGAACGCGACCACGGCCATGTGCTCGGTTGTCCCTGAGATCAGCAGGTGATCGAAATGCTCGTGCGCGTGGCGGTTGGTATCCACTAGCTCGCGTTCTTGGCTCACTGTTCGGTCTCCGAATGCTGCGCTCTGGCAAGAGCCTCGATCCGTCGCGCCTCGCGTTTCATCCACGCTGCGGCATCCTTTGGTTCAGCGATTAGCGAGAGGTGATCGCCGAATATTCTGGCAACGGCGTGGAACCTGTCGCCCATGTCTGCGCCATCCTGTTCTGCCAGGATCGTGATGCGGCGAAACTCGGCGAGCAGCTTCGCCGCTGCGGGTGTCAGCATGCTTTCATCGGCCATGTTAAATCCTTTCCCCTCGCGCGCGCGCGAGAAAACTTGAGTTAGCGATAGTGTCACGGTTACCCAGCGGTCCCCCGATCCCGCTCGACAGGGTTGGAAACGCCCCCAGGCCATGCTCGGTGATGTCATTCCGATTGCTCCCAATGTTACGGTTTATGATTGGCGAGGTATCCAAGCGGTCCCCGGACGCGGCGCTGCAGGGATGGATAGGGGGCGGGGTCATGATAGGCTCTCGATCGGCCAGCCATCGCTGTCGCAAGGTCGAGGGCTCTCAATCGTGATCGGCGTTTGCGCAGCGCGTTCCACGCGGCGGCGATATGCAGCTTGGCGCTTGCATCGCTCGGCACAGTAGAGCTTGGGTGAAGTCCTTAGAGCGTCGATGGTGGCTTCGAACGTGAAGGGTTCGCCGCAGAATGCACAGTCGCCATCGCCGCGAACGTAGCCAAGCCGGGTCATCTCACCCCCCAAATCTTAATCTGGTTTTGCGTGAAATTTTGACCAACAGCGGTCCCCGGCTTGCGCTGTTCAGAGGCAACAGGCCCCCGGCTCCCTCGCGCGCGCTTGCGCGCCCGCGCGTGCGAGGCGACGCTAGACGAGTTCGGGGTTGCGTTTTCTTCGCTAGAGTGGCGGTGGTGTCTTAGGCTCGCAACACAGAGATGAGGTAGGGCCTGCCATGTCGCATGTCGCTTCATGTCAGCAGATTGCCTATTCAGCTTCACATACGCGCGCGCATGAGACCAATGGGGAAAACAGTGACATGATGTGACATGCGACATGGTCAGTCCTCCACGATGCGGCGGGAGTAGAGATCGATCCCGCGATAGAACCGGCCAAGTGCGTTGTTGCGGCTGCGTTCGAAGCCGCGCTTTTCAAGCACCTCGGCAAAGGCCCGTTGGGTTCCTTCCTCCTCGCCATTCTCGCGCACGAAATCGCGCCAGCTTTCGAAGAGAGGGGTTGCCTTGCCCATCGCGCCCACGCGGGTTTCGCACCGCTCGGCAATCCACTGGCCTAGAAGGTCCTGATCCTCGAAATAGCGGTCGGTAGCGTGCGCGATGGCCTCGGGGCGGGTGAGGCCGGTCTCATGCCATTGACGCGCGCCCTCGATCATCCAGGCGAGGATTTGCGGGTGCTCAGCCGCGAGCTTTTCCTCGAGGTCCTTATCGGGGTTCGGCGGAATGTGCAGGAACGGGATGATGTTAAAGCGGCGGCGGGTGGCTTCGTCCACATTGTGCAAGCGGGGCCGGAAGTTGCCCACGATGAACAGCTTAAAGCGCGGCGTGAATTCGAAGAAATCTTGCCGCATGAAGCGAGCCGCGATGCGGTCGCCGCCGGTCAATTGCTTGATGCGCGATTCCGCCCATGCTCGACCTTCCTCGGTTTCCGATGCAGCCACCAGCCGCGCCCCGTCGAGCCTTGCAAGGTCAGTTGGATGCTTATCGCCTCGGCTGGCCGTGAAGGTGTCCATTGCGGCGGTCGTGGCGTATTCGCCCATTATCCGTGCCGCCGTATTCAGCAGAACGGACTTACCATTTTTGCCCCCGCCATAGCCAAAGAACAGGGCATGTTCGCGGGTCGAGCCGGTCAGGCAGTAACCCAGCACAAGCTGTAGAAAATGGGCGACCGTATCGTCGCCGTTTGTGGCCTCCCGAATGAATTGCAGAAACCGCTTCGGCTCGCCGCCCGCTGGCGCGATCGAGGTCGAGCGGGTTATCATTGCCGTGCGGCTGGCCTGCAGCCGCTTGCCGGTTCGGAGATCGACCATTCCCTTCGGCGTCCCCAGCTGGAAAGCGTCCGGGTCCCAAACATCATGCTCAACCACTGTGCGGCGATCGATCTGGCAGAAGGTTTCCACCCCTCGCGCGACCGATGCCTTCGCGAGCGCCGGTTGCGGCTTGGTGTTGCCGCCCCGGCCCTCGGCTGCAGCCTGAATATGTTCACGGATTAGCTGGAGAGCTCGCCGGGTCCGATCCTGTTTCCAGCGAGATCCATCCCACTCGAACCACCGTTGAATGCCAGCGTCGAAACGCCAGTCGGCATGGTGGTTCGTCGCCCATTCCCTCGCCAGCGATTCCTCGGTCGAGGTCTTGCCATCGATTGCGAAGGAGCCGGGGCGAACGTAAACAGGCTCGCCCGCTTTAACAGACTGCGGATGACTATAATCATCGGCCATCGAAGCGAGCGCGGCTAGTTCGCTATCATCGACCTTCATGGCGCTATCGTTCATTCTCCGAACCTTTCGAGATCGATCTGTTCGGCTTGGATCGCCGTGAGCATAAAGCGGGTGCAGAGCTTGTTGAGATCGTCCAGCGCCTGGGTCGCACCGGGGCTGTAGAGCGCCTGGGTGGCGTATTCGGTCGCGAACCACGCCAACGCGCGGGCCGTGTCGCTTTCAGTGCTGGCGATCATTGCAGCCGCCGCATTGCGCAGGCTGCGCAGCTTGGAACGCTTTTCAAATTCCTCGGCGGGGATGCTGCCAAGAAAGGTCGTGATTTCGTCCGGTTTGATCGCGGTTTGAGCATTCATGCCGCCGCCCTCCGTCTGCATTCGGGATGGATCGTGACGGGGAGGCCGCGCGGATCATCTCGCAAGTGCCTCAGAACGGTTGCGAGGGGTCCCTGCATGGGCTCAAGGCCACCGTCGATCGGATAGCCGCCCTGTCTGACCAGAACGAAGTCGCGACCGATTTCATCGCCGGGGATGACGACGAAGGCGCGGAGCGGGACGCGTGTCCAAGGGATGATTGTCGAGCTGGTCGGGAGGTCGCTCACTGCGCACCCCCAAACGCCAGCGCCGCCAGCGTTAGCGCCATTTCGGGGCGCACATGGCGGTTAGCGATCAGGTGCAACGCGCGGAGTTCGCACACGTTCGAAGGTTGCAGGGACGGGGTTTTTTCGGTAGGAACGGAGCGTTCGCCGCCAAGCAGAACAGCGCCGTCCCCAAGGGGGCGGCGTTTCTGCATTATGCAGCCTCCATCCTTTCAGCCATCCAGTTTTCAACGTCCGCCGCATTGAATGCGAGGCGGCGTTCGGTCAGCTTCAGCGGAGCGGGAAACTTGTCTGCAGCGACCAGCCGATCGAGCGTGGCGCGGCTCAGCGCGATCTTATCGCAAACCGCCTTGGGAGTTAGGAATTGTGCCATATGTCACCTCACTGGTTCGAACCATTCGAACGGGTGACATGTTTAATAACGGCATTCTCGCGGGTTACTGCAAGCTTGACCGGACTGATTAGGCAGGAATTTCGCCTATTGTTTCCCCGGCATGCGGGCAAGTGCCTTTTGAACCGTGTCGGCGGCGTCTGCGACAGAAATTCTAAGCTCTTGGCAGGCGACATCAAAGGCGGCGACCAGCGGGCCGTTGTTGCGGGCGTCGGGCTCAATCCCGGCTTCCGCTAGGGCGAATTCCAATCGCCCAATCAGGCGCGATATTGCCTTACGCGGTGCGCCAGCCCCTACGCCCTTAGCCGCCTCGGCCTCGGCATGGCGCGCTAGTCCGGACAGCCTAAGGAGCCTTGGTTTCATCCGCTCTGGCAGCATCGGATCGCCAAAGGCGACACATTCCCCGCCAAGGTATGCGAGCAGTTCATCGCTGCCATTCGCGAGCAGCTTATAAAGCGCCCGCGCCGCATCAGAGATTTCGCCTAGATCGTCGCGGACGCCCTTAGGGGTTTGCGCTTTATGCCTTTGGTCGATTGGATACATGCCCACCGCAGAGCAAAATGCAGCGACGGGAAAGTCTGGGGCTACCCGCCGAAGCTCCGCGATTGCCCAGTCCGAGGGCTGGTGCATTGCGCCACCGGGCATCAGGCTTTCCCCATCCGGACGACATTGCCGCCGCGCTCGCCATTCACCGCCCGATCGACCTCGGCTGCCCACAGGTCGAGCGCGTGGCGTTTTTCCGGTGCGTAGGAATGCAAAGCATAAACCCTTGCGGTGACGCCTATCGCGGCATGATTTAGGACGCGGCCCACCACTGTCTCGGTGATGCCAAGACGGACTAGATGCGTGGCGGTCGAGCGGCGCAGGTCGTGCAGCCGCCAAGGGGCGGGGGCAGGGCCGTTGCCAGCCATGAACTTGTCTAGGCGCAGCTTGCCCTTCGAATAGCCGCTAATATGCGTCTCGCCATCATTGCTGAAAACGAATTCGCCCAGTTCGGGCAGGCCTTCCAACATTTCGACAGCGGGCTTGCTGAGCGGCACTAGGTGCGTCCGCTCGGCTTTTGTGTCGCTTGCGGGAATGATCCATGTCCCGGCTTTAAGGTCCAAGTCTGCCCACCGCATACCGGCAACCTCAGTGCGCCGCTGGCCAGTCAGCACAAGTGTCCGAACAAACGACCCGAAGGGGAAACCGGCGAGGGCGCAGGCCTCCCATATCCGCTTGATTTCATACATATCCAACACCCGATCACGGACGGGCTCAGCGTTCGGCTTTGCGATGCCCTCGACGGGGGAAGCCTCCAGCCAATCGCGCGACATGGCAAAGCGGAAAATGGTTTTGATTGCCGACAACACCCGGTTGGGCAGCACCACGCCTTCGATGCCCTCGAGCAATTCGCGAACGTCAGCCCGCTTAATCTCGACAATCTTTCGATCCCGCCATGTCGGATAGACATGCAATTCCAGCTTGCGGTGAACGTCCTTCCAACTGTCGTTTTTCGGCTTGGCGACCTTTTCGATCCAGTGCTCTGCTACGGTGTAGAACGTGCGGTCGAGCGCCTCTGTGCTGCCATCCCTAGCCAAAGCCTCCAAAAGCCTCTCAGCGGCCTTTCTGGCGTCCGCTAAGCCCATGGGCGGATAGGTGTCTAGTTTCTTGTTCAGCACCTTTGCGCCAACCCTGCGGCGCACAATCCAAGTCATTGTGCCGCCATGGCCGACGCGAAGGCGGAGCCCAGTCACCTTATGGTCGGGATGCTCTTGCTGCCCGGTTTCGGGTGGCTTGATTGCTCGCAGCTTCGCGTCGGTTAGCATGGTCAGGCCCCGCGCTTTGTTTTGCGCTTCAAGGGCAGAATTTTAGCAGAGGCGGCGATGTTCTGATTGCTGACCGCTTCCCTAGCAAGCCGTACCATTCCTTCCCCGAGGCACGTAGCTTGCCCAAAGTTGAGCGCAATCTCGACCTCGCCGTTCCCGCTTGGGATTGTGGCGATGATGCGATCTCCGTCCTGTTTAATGACAGGGCGACCGGTACAAAGGGCGATCATCGATCATCTCTTTCTGCTTGCGAGATGACCTCGATCCGCTCGCCCATCTTAGTCACTTCGGCAATTTCACGCTCAATCAGATCCGAAAGGTTTATGATGTTCTGGATCTTGCGCCCTCGGGCGCGTTCCTGCGTCTCGCTGAAGGCATCGTCAGCGGTTGCGCCTATGCACTCAGCTAGGCTGCGAACGCGCGAGCAACACGTCTGTAAGTCAGTGGCAAGCTCGTAAGCCTCTCGAGCGGGCTTTGCGGGGGCTGTGGTCGATTGTAAGGTATCGGTAGCCATGATGATCTCTCCCTGGATCGTTGTGGTCAGAGCCGGGCTGGGATCTAGACCATCCCGCTCGGCTCACCTGTTACCTTATCGGCAGCAGGTAACGCGATAGGTAACATCGCGTGAGGTTTCATGCAATGCATGAAAAGCATGAACCGCAGAAATCCGTCATCTAAAGGCTAGTG
This sequence comes from Erythrobacter sp. QSSC1-22B, assembly GCF_001678665.1. GTDB lineage: Bacteria > Pseudomonadota > Alphaproteobacteria > Sphingomonadales > Sphingomonadaceae > Qipengyuania. The sequence goes on along the minus strand of NZ_LZRP01000001.1, from coordinate 155,891 downwards.
AGGCCCTATGGTAAGCGTCTCACAGGATTCCTAATCTGGGGGCCACAGGTTCGAATCCTGTCGGGCGCACCATTCCCCTTACCCCCGGCCAGATCAAGCTATTCTTGACGGCCGTACATTCGCCACGAAACCAGCGAGATCGCGATGATCGCGAGGCATGAGGCGAAGACGTACAGCGCCGTACCGTTCCACCCGTAGAAATCGTAGATTGCGGTGCCTGCGATGCTGCCGATCGCGCCGCCGATGAACATCATCACGATGTAGATCGTGGTCAGCCGCGTGCGCAGCCCGGGGGCGAGTGAGAGGAAGGTCATCCTGCTGGTGACGTCGATCGCCGGGCCGACCAGATTGCCGAAGAAGATGGGAATCATCAGCAGCCAGAGGTTGTTGCCGAAGGGGATCAGCAGCGCGATCCCCGCGGTCTGGACCAGCGAGAAGTAGAAGCGCGCCCGCCGGGGGCCGAATTTGTCGGCAAGTTTGCCGAGCCGTGGCGTTGAAAGGATGCTGATCGCGGCAAAGCCGGCGAGATAGCCGACCACGTCGGTTCCATAACCCATCTCGGGCGAGGTAAGGTGCAGCGCGAGGCCCAGCCACAGCGCTATGAACTGCGCAAAGCCGATCCCCTGGATCGCGCCCGAGAGCAAAATCTCGCGGTGCGAGCGCAGCAGCGGGAAGACCGACATCACCAGCCCGAAGTAATTGCCCGGTATTTTATCGCGAGTCGCCTCAAGCTGCGGCATGATGCGGGGCAGGGCGATCGCGATGGCGATCATCGCACCGCTGGCGATCCAGTAGACCGCGCGCCAGCTGAAATATTCCGCGATCACGCCTGCCCCGACCCGCGCGATCAAGATCCCGAATATAACGCCAGCGGTGAGCGTGGCGGTGACATGGCCCAGCCGCTCCGGAGCAACCCGCTTGGAGGCGTAGGCCGGTAGCAGATAGGGCGCGATGGTGAAGAAGCCGAGCAGCGTCGATCCGGCAGTGAACAGTACAAAGTCCTGCGCCAGCGTCATCATCCCCAGACCGATGCATTGCCCGACGGTAAACAGCACCGTCAGCCTGCGGTTGGAAAAGCGGTCGCCAAGCGGAAGCAGGAGGAAGATGCCTACCGCCAGCGCCAGCTGGTTCAGAGCCGGGACCAGTCCAATGGTCGCCGTGCTGACCCCGAACCCGTCGGCGACTTCGCCGATGATCGGATGGATGTAATAGGCATTGGCGGTCACGACCGCCGCCGCGAGCGCGAGCAGCAGTTCCTGTCGACGCGTTAGATACCCGGGGTTGCTCAAGCAATCCGGCCCGCTAGGTCACAGAACACGGCCATCGATTTTCCTTCCATGGACCACGAGCCTGGGCCCGTCAGTCCGCGCTGTCGGTACTCTGGCTCAGCGGGACCCGCTCCTTGAAGGTATGCGTCACATAGGGGAAGGGGATTTCGATCTCCGCCGCGTCGAGGCCCGCCTTGATTGCGCGAACGACCTTGTCCTTGCTCTCCCAGCCGGCGCGGGGCGTGGAACCGGCCCACCAGCGGACGAGGAAGTCGACCGAACTGGAGTTGAATTCCTGCGCGAAGATATCGACCCCGCGGTCCGGTTCGAGCCCATCGACCGACTCCACCGAGCGGCGAATAACATCGGCGGCATGGTCGAGATTGGTGTCGTATGAAACGCCGACCACGACCTCGTGGCGGCGTTTGATCTCGTCGGTCAGGATCTCGACCGGGTTCTTGAAGATCATCGAATTGGGGACGATGGTCAGCTCGCCCGAGAGGCGGCGAACATGGGTTTCGCGCAGCGTGATCTTCTCGACCTTGCCGGTGATGCCCTCACATTCAATGATGTCGCCGATCCGCATCTTCTCGCGCAGCATGATCAGCACGCCCGCTAGGAAATTCTCGAAGATGTCCTGAAACGCAAAACCGATCGCGACCGCACCGATACCGAGCCCGGTGAACAGCGCGGCGGGGGTCAGACCGGGCATCACGACGATGGCGGCGATCATGATCCCGATCAGCCATATTGCCAGCTTGACCACTGTATCGGTCAGGGCCTTGAGGTTGGGGCGGATTTCGGTCCGACCCACCAGCATGTCGGCGATCTTCACCGCAAAACGCGCGACGATCCAGGTGATGACCAGAACGATCAACGCGATCGCGATGCTGGGCAGCGCGGCAACGAAGCCGGTCGCCATGGCCTGCACCTGATCGCGCAGCGTAGCGATATAATTCAAGACGAGAGCCTCCCTTTCGGGGCCAACGAGGAGCGCCGGGGGATGTTCCGAACCGCTCGGTCTCAGCCGATGCGCATGTGGCTCAGCCCTTGGTGTGCTCCGAGCGGGCGATCTCGTGAAGCCAGGCGGCATGCTGCGGCGCGGTCTTGGTCTCGCTCCATTCCTCGAGCATCGGCATGGCAACGCGCTTCAGTTCGGCATATTGTTCGTCGGTGCCGATATCGGTCGCCAGCTCGACGCGGTGGCCGTTGGGATCGAAGAAATAGATCGATTTGAAGATGCCGTGATGCGTGGGGCCGAGCACGTCGATGCCGAGGCTCTCGACATGCGCCTTGGCCGCGAGCAGTTCGTCCTCGCTGTGCACCCGGAAGGCCAGATGCTGGACCCACGCTGGGGTATTCTCGTCGCGCCCCATATCCTTCTGCTTGGGCAGTTCGAAGAAGGCGAGAATGTTGTCGTTACCCGCGTCCAGGAAGACATGCATGTAGGGGTCATATTCGCCGGTCGAGGGGACGTGGTCCTCGGAAAAGGCGCTGGTGTAGTCCATGCCGAGCACCTTTTCGTACCATTCGACGGTCTCCTTGGCGTCCTTGCAGCGATAGGCCGCGTGGTGGACGCCGCCGAGGCGGATGGGGTGGGAGCTGTGTTCGGTCATGGCCGGTTCCGTTCGTAATGGGGGGCGGGAAGCGATGCTGGTGGCAGCTTACTCCGCTGGTTCTGTTTCGCGGTCCTCGAGCTTAAGCGCACCGCGCTTGATCTGGTCGCGTTCCATACTCTCGAACAGCGCCTTGAAATTGCCCTCGCCGAAGCCATCGTCGCCCTTGCGCTGGATGAACTCGAAGAACACCGGCCCGACCTGCGCCTCGGCAAAGATCTGCAGCAGCAACCGCGGAGTGCCGCCTTCGGTGGTGCCGTCGAGCAGGATGCCGCGCATCTTGAGCGCTTGGACATCCTCGCCATGGTCGGGCAGCCGCTCGGCGAGCATCTCGTAATAGGTCTCGGGCGGGGCGGTCATGAAGGGGACGCCGAAGTCTTTCAGCCGGTCCCATGCGGCGACGAGATCGTCGCAGATGAGCGCGATGTGCTGGATCCCTTCGCCGTTGAACTGCTTGAGGAACTCCTCGATCTGGCCCTTGCCGCCTTCGCCTTCCTCGTTGAGCGGGATGCGGATCTTGCCATCGGGCGCGGTCAGCGCCTGCGAGGTGAGGCCAGTGTATTCGCCCTTGATGTCGAAGAAGCGGATCTCGCGGAAGTTGAACAGCGTCTCGTAATAATTGGCCCAATACGCCATCCGCCCGTTGTAGACGTTGTGGGTGAGGTGATCGATGACGTTGAAGCCGGCGCCCTCGGGATTGCGATCGACGCCTTCGACATATTCGAAATCGATGTCGTAGATCGACAAGCCGTGGCCGGTCTCGTCCGCGTAGCGATCGATGAGATAGATGATCGCTCCGCCGATGCCGCGGATCGCGGGGATGCGCAGTTCCATCGGGCCTGTCTCGACAGTAACCGGTTCGGCACCGCGCTCGAGCAGTTCGGCATAGGCCTTGGCAGCGTTCTTCACCCGGAAACCCATTCCGCAGGCCGCAGCGCCATGTTCACGCGCGAAATACCACGCCGCCGAACGCGGTTCGTAATTGGCGATCAGATTGATCGAGCCCTGGCGCCACAGATCGACGTCCTTGGAGCGGTGCGAGGCGACCCAGGCAAAACCCATGGCTTCGAAAACAGGCTCGAGCTGGCCCTTCTCCGGCGCACAGAACTCGACGAATTCGAAGCCGTCGAGGCCGATGGGGTTTTCGAAGAGATCGGGCATGGGCTGTCCTCCTGATTGTGATATTAGTTTCATTGGTAACTACATGACATCGTTTGCGATGTCAAGGTCGCTGCCACCAAGAGAGCGCCAGGGCTCCATTTGCCCATCCCGGCGACGCTCCTGCCTGCACATGAATTCCCTTTTGCGCTTGCGCCCTCAGGCCAAGTGTGATTCTGGTCATCTATGAAGCGCGCAGGTGACAAATACGGCATTCGCAAAGAACGCGGCGTTCAGTCGCTGGCTCTGGGCGTTCTGCTGGTGATGGGCGGCCTGGCGATCGCCGGTCCATCCGGACTGCTTTCCTGGAGTGAGAACCTGCGGCTGCTCGACCAGCGCCAGGAACACCTCGCGGCGCTGACCACGGAGCGCGATGCGCTGCGCAATCGCGTCGCTCTGCTAGATCCGGACAGCGCCGATCCCGACATGGTCGGCGAATTGCTCCGCAGCCAGCTCAACGTCGTTCATCCCGACGAGGTGGTAATCCGCCTCGACGATGAGGGCGTGCGCTAACCCACTGACGTTACGGTTTCGCACCCATAGCCGCCGCGCCCCGTTGCGCGCGCTACGAGCTTGCGCCTATAGGCCACGCGACCCGGCCCCGGGATCGAGCACAGCTCCGGGGCGATCGACGGGACCAGAATGATCGAAGGGACACCGGACTTGGCCAAGACCCCCGCCAGCGCGACGAAATCCGCGAAAAGCGACCCGAAGAAGCGGAGCGAGTCGCCCGACGAATTCGCGCTGCACAGCCTGCAGGACGAGCACGAGAAGCAGAAGCGCTACGATGCCAGCCCGGAGCAAATGCTCGCCTTCTACGAGCAGATGCTGCTGATCCGCCGCTTCGAGGAGCGCGCCGGCCAGCTTTACGGGCTCGGGCTTATCGGTGGTTTCTGCCACCTCTATATCGGCCAGGAAGCCGTCGCCATCGGGCTGCAGTCCGCGCTCGACAACGATCGCGACAGCGTGATCACCGGCTATCGCGATCATGGCCACATGCTTGCCTACGGGATCGATCCCAAGGTCATCATGGCCGAGCTCACCGGGCGCCAGGCGGGTATTTCCAAGGGCAAGGGCGGCTCGATGCACATGTTCAGCACCGAGCACAAATTCTACGGCGGGCACGGCATCGTCGGCGCGCAGGTGGCGCTGGGGGGCGGCTTGGCGCTTGCGCATCAATACAATGACGATGGCGGGCTGTGCCTCGCCTATTTCGGCGATGGTGCGGCCAATCAGGGTCAGGTTTACGAAACCATGAACATGGCCTCGCTGTGGAAACTGCCGATCGTTTTCGTGGTCGAGAATAACCAATATGCCATGGGCACCGCGGTCGGCCGTTCCAGCGCCGAGACCGATTTCTATCGCCGCGGCACCGCGTTCCGTATCCCGGGCATGTTCGTCAACGGCATGGACGTGCTCGAAGTGCGCGCTGCCGCGGAAGTTGCTTTCAAGCATGTCCGCGATGGGAAGGGCCCAGTGCTGATCGAATGCAACACGTATCGCTATCGCGGCCACTCCATGTCCGATCCGGCAAAATACCGGACCCGCGAGGAGGTGCAGGATTTCCGCGACACCAAGGACCCGATCGAGGCGATGAAGAAGGTCCTGCTCGACAACGGCAAGACCGAGGAAGATTTGAAAGCGATCGACAAGGCCATCCGCAACACCGTTTCCGAAGCTGCGGACTTTGCCGAGAATTCGCCCGAGCCCGAGCCGGCGGAACTCTACACCGATGTTCTGGTGGGGGAGTACTGAGCGATGGCTATCGAACTCAAGATGCCCGCGCTGTCGCCGACGATGGAGGAGGGCACGCTTGCCAAATGGCTCAAGCAGGAAGGTGATGCGATCCAGCCCGGCGATATCATCGCCGAGATCGAAACCGACAAGGCAACGATGGAATTCGAGGCCATCGACGAGGGCACGCTTGGGAAGATCCTCATTGCCGAGGGCACCGAAAATGTCCCGGTCGGAACGGTCATCGCCATGCTGGCGGGCGAGGGCGAGGACGCCTCCGATATCGAGGCACCTGCAGAGTCTCCCGCGGACGATGTCGCGGGCGAGGGCAAGGATGTCGGCCGCAAGGATGAAGACGCCTCGATCACTCCCGAGAAGCCGAAGTCGAAGCCCAAATCCGATCCCGACATTCCGCATGGCACCAACATGGCCACTGTGTCAGTTCGCGAAGCGCTTCGCGATGCGATGGCCGAGGAAATGCGCCGGGACGAGCGCGTGTTCGTGATGGGCGAGGAGGTTGCGCAGTATCAGGGTGCCTACAAGGTCACCCAGGGCCTGCTCGACGAATTCGGTCCCAAGCGCGTGATCGACACGCCGATCACCGAATACGGCTTTGCCGGCATCGGCACAGGTGCGGCCATGGGCGGCCTGCGCCCGATCGTCGAGTTCATGACCTTCAACTTCGCGATGCAGGCGATCGACCACATCGTGAATTCGGCGGCCAAGACCAATTACATGTCTGGCGGCCAGATGCGCTGCCCGGTGGTTTTCCGCGGACCCAATGGCGCCGCCAGCCGGGTCGGCGCACAGCACAGCCAGAACTACGGCCCTTGGTACGCCAGTGTCCCTGGCCTGATAGTGATCGCACCCTACGACAGCGCGGACGCCAAGGGACTGCTCAAGGCGGCGATCCGCTGCGAGGACCCGGTGGTTTTCCTCGAGAACGAGCTGGTCTACGGCAAGACCTTCGAACTCCCCGAGCTCGACGACCATGTCCTGCCGATCGGCAAGGCGCGGATCGTCCGAGAGGGTTCGGATGTGACCATCGTCAGCTATTCGATCGGCGTCGGCTATTCGCTCGAGGCGGCTGAGAAGCTCGCCGAGGAGGGCATCGAGGCCGAGGTGATCGACCTACGCACGCTGCGCCCGCTCGATCGCGACACCATCCTCGAAAGCCTCGCCAAGACCAACCGGCTGGTCATCGCCGAGGAGGGCTGGCCAACCTGCTCGATCTCGTCCGAGGTGATCGCGCTGTGCATGGAAGAAGGCTTCGACCACCTCGACGCGCCCGTGCTGCGGGTCTGCAACGAGGATGTGCCGCTGCCCTATGCGGCCAATCTCGAGAAGCTGGCGCTGATCGACGCACCGCGCATCGTCGCGGCGGTCAAGAAGGTCTGCTACGTGGAGTGAGCACCGGTCGGCGGGGGCGAGCTGCGCTCAGCTCCCGCATACCATCCGAGCGAGTGAATTGGCGTTGGTGAGATTGTTGGCGACCCGCCCGCGGACGTTGAAGGCACTTTCGTAGCGTATCTGATCGGGTTCGAAGATACCGAACTGAAGCAGCGGCTGATAGTCGTAGACGACCTCGGCGAACATCACCGCGGTTCCCTCTATGGAGGTTATTTGATTGCCGGCGGCCCCCATCCCGTCTTCCAAAGCGGCGTTGGTCTCCCCGAAGTTCTCGATGCCATAGAGCGACTGCTGGTCAAGCGACCCCCAGCAGCGCTGCCAGTTGATCACCTGGCCTTCGTTGCTGCCGGTCAGACCGTTGTGCTCGAGCGAGGACAGGATGACCCGGCCATTCGCCTCGAAATCGATCGATTCGCCCACTGTCGCGGCCCCGTCGAAGACCTCGTAGATGTTCGATTCGTCTATCCCGGTAGGGACCCGACCGGCGTTGTCGGCGACGGTCACGGCGATCTCGCTGACGCGCAGATGAGCGAGGGCATAATTCGCGACTTCGACCCCGCCAAGGATCAGCGTCAATAGGAGCGGTGCCGCAAAGGCGAATTCGATCATCGCGACACCGCTCGTATTGCGCGCGATCCGGGGGAGGGGGCGAGGCGCGATCACGTCACACCCCGCACAGGGTGGGAGGGGTGGGCTGGTTCGCGTAAGGCTGGTTGCGGATCGCCGTCTGCAGCGTGAGCCGGTGAATGTCCTGGCCTAGAAATGCGAAGGGGAACAACCGCGGCAGTTCGACCATCACCTCGTAGAACACAACGTCGCTGGCTCCCGCGATGCCCGCACTCCCGGCGTCGAGATCGAAATCTCCGTTCTGGTTGAAGTCCTCGAAACAGTCGTTGTCGCTCGCATCATACTGACCGTTCCCATTGTTGTCTCGCATGATCCGTTCGGGGTTGCCGACGTCCGAAAAGTCGAAATAGCGTCGCTGCGAAATGTCGTAGTCGCCGTCAATCGCCACCGTATCAAGCTGCGCGGCGATGGAATTTTCGATCCGCTCCTCCAACGCATCGCCGCTGGCGTTGAAGGTAGGGCTCTGCACGCTGGCACGACGTGCCGCGTCGCTCATCGCCCCCTGCGCAATGGCGCGGACATAGCTTTTGTAGCCTAGCTCCAGCCCGCCCATCACGATGATCAAGAAGGGCAGCAGAAGGATCGCGAATTCGACGATCGTCACGCCTTCCTCGTCCCGGCCGACCCGCCGAAGAAAGTTGCGCGCGCCCATCATTGGGTCAGCCTCAGCCGGCCGATACCCTGACCGATTCGCGCAAAGACTTCCTCGAGATCACTGCCATCGGAGATGAAGAAATGGTTCGGGCTGGATGCGCATGGTTCTATGTCGTCGGTGGCGCCGACGTCGAGGGCGATTACCCAAATGGTGATACCCATCGACCTGGCCACGTCGCAGGTGGCCGCGAACCGCGCAATGTGCTGATCGTCCTGAGATCCGGCGCCGCGCGTTCTATCCTGGTAGTCTTCGATACCATGCGCTGAATAGAGCCTGTTGCCAGTGTCCAGCAGGCCGTCGGTCATAAAAACGATGTGTTTGTTGACAGGCACGTTGTCGATCTCACTGGGGTTGTTCGCGGTGAAGAAGCCGGTTGAGGAGATGAACCGCGTGCCCCATAACATGCCGACATCGTGATAGGTGCCGCCGGTGACGTTTGCAGTCGATGTGTTGATAGCAGTCTGGAAAGCGGACTCGCTGGCATAAGTCCGAAGCGCTTGTGCTTCTGAAGGACACCCGACCTGTGACTGTCCCCGCTGCACGCCGGGATCGTAACGGCCGAACTGGCGGGCGGTATCGGTGCTGCTGGTCGACCGGAGATCGACGTCGTCGCGAGTGACCGTGTTTTGGATGCGGATAGGGCTGGTCGAACTGCCGATCGAAGCGCGCTCCTCGATGCAACCATTTCCGCTAGTGCGAAACGCGGTGAGGCTGGACTCGACGTTATTGCTCGTCGCCCAAGTGGAATTTCGAACATTGACGGTCCGCGAACCGCTGCGCTGCTCGGCCACGTTATACGTGTATTTTGTATTGCTGTTCGAAAGACCGCTGTTGGGGCGGTTGTCAGCCGTCAAATTCTGACAGTTCCAGATCTGGTAGCCGTTGCTATCGCAATACGTGTAGGCCCAATTACCGGCATAGCTTTGATCGCGCAGGAAATCGTTGTTGGACAACGAGCGCGCGACATTGACGGTATGCGAATAGGGCACGATGCCATAGCGTGTGGTGGTGTTGGGGACATCGGCCAGTGCTACGTATATGCCTCGCGCGCCCATTCTCAGGCGATCGATTTTCGGACCGCCGCCACCCGAGGCTTTCTGTGCCATCGACCCGGTTACGTCCAGGACCAGCACGATGTCGTTGTGCCCGAAATCCTTCTTAGCATCGCAGGTCACCGAAATGTCGGTCGTACGATACCCGAAAATCTTCATGAGGATAGTGGGAATCGTGGCGCTGGCTTCGCCGAGCAATTCGGCTTCGTCGTCGTTGTTCTGGACGACAGCGAATTCGATGTTGGAGGCGCCGTTCGCACCGTCGGGAAAGTTGAAGTTGAAAAAGCGATCCGCCTCGGCTTCGACAGCGGTGCCGAACGCGGTACCGGCCATCAGTTGGCGGCCGGCCAGAACGCCCGAGTCGCATGCGTTCTGGAGCCGACCCCGCGCCATGTATACGATGCTCATGTCGAGCGCGCTGCCGATCATCGCCAGAAGCGGAAGCAAGGCTGCAGCGGAGAGCATGAAGACATTGCCCGACACATCTTCGCGCAACCCGGCCAGAAAGCCTCGGCGCGACGCAAGTTTGGCTGGTCCCTGTGAGGTATGTCGGAATCCGCGCATCACGATTGTCCCCTAGTTTGTCCCGTGCATAGGGTGATCAGCCTCAAGGAAAGGTCGATAGGTATGGTTAAGGAAAGCTTGCCCGCAGGCGCGGAAGCGACGAGCGGCGAGCTGCCGCTTGTCGGTCGCATCGCCCTGGCTTGGTCGAGGGGTAACGTGCGGGATGTGCTGCTGCCGCTGCTTCTGCTCGACGACCGGCTTGCCCGGATCCTTGCCACGGTGCGCGAGCCGATGCTCGCGCAGATGCGGCTGGCGTGGTGGCGCGACCGGCTGGGCGAAGCGCGCGGGCTGCGGCCCGAAGGCGATCCGGTGCTCGATGCGATCGGTCTCCACTGGCATGGCGAGGAGACGGCGCTGGTAGCGCTGGTCGATGGCTGGGAGGAACTGCTCGGCGATGCGCCGCTGAGCGAAACCGCCTTTCAGCGGTTTGCCGAGGGGAAGGGCGCTGCCTTCGCCGCAGCCGGTCGCCTCACAGGGCAGGCAGGATATCCGGCGGCGGCACACAACGCGGGCAGTCTCTACGCATTCGGGGACTGCCTCCCCCGATTGACGGACCTGGTCGAGCGCGAAAGACTGCGCGCCGTCGCATCCCGATTCCAGCCCTATCGGAGCCGTCTGCCTAGCGCTTTGCGCCCGTTGGCGATCCTCGGAGGTCTCGGCGACCGTGTTCTGCGGCGCGGCCAAGGGCCGCTGTTCGGCGATCGCGGCAGCGCGCTGCTCGCAATGCGGCTTGGCATCCTGGGCCGATAGATTACTCTACGCATCGGAGGTGGCGCCGATGAACCGCATCGCATTGGGAGCGATCCTGGCACTCGTTCTGACCGGAGTGGGCCTGTTCTGGTGGCAGGGACGGGCCGAGGTCGAGCGCGGTGCGCCGCCGCCGCTTCCGCTCGACAGTCTGGAAATCGGCAAGGAATTCGAACTCCCGCAGGCGGACGTGGCCGACCTCATCGGGCCGGCACCGCCCGAAGCAACCGAACTCACCCGCGAGGAACGCCGGTTTTTCCGCTATGATCGCAACCGCGACCTGAGGATATCCCGCGATGAAATGCTGTCGAGCCGAACCGATGCATTTCGCAAGCTCGATGTCGATGGCAACAATCTGCTGACCTTCGAGGAATGGGCAGTGGCCACGGTCGATCGTTTCGAAGGCGCGGATACCGATGGCAACGACTGGCTGACCCCCACCGAATTCGCGACCACAAGGCCCAAGCCCCGCAAGACGCCCGCCTGCCGCTGCTAGGCCGGAATGAGCGCCCCTTCATCGATCCAGGTACCGAAATCGGCTTTGGCGCGGGAAGTGTAAGCCTCCTTGCGCTGCTTCTTCTTCACCTCGTGCAGCGGCGGGAAGAGGCCGAAATTGACGTTCATCGGCTGATAGGTCTCGGCCTCGGCGTCACCGGTGATATGCGACAGCAGCGCGCCGAAGGCCGAGGTCCGCGGCGGACCGTGCCATTCCCGCCCGGCCAGTTCGCTTGCCGCCATCAGCCCCGCCATCAAGCCGACCGCTGCGCTTTCGACATAGCCCTCGCACCCCGTGACCTGTCCGGCAAACCGGATGTGGGCTGCATTGCGCAGCCGCAATTGTCGGTCGAGCACCAGCGGCGAGTTGAGGAAGGTGTTGCGATGCAAGCCCCCCAGCCGCGCGAACTCGGCGTTCTGCAGCCCGGGAATGGTGCGAAACAGCTCGACCTGCGCACCATATTTCAGCTTGGTCTGAAAGCCGACGATATTCCACAGCGTGCCCAGCTTGTTGTCCTGGCGCAGCTGAACCACCGCATAGGGCCAGCGACCTTGGGGAAATTCGGGGCAGGCGGTGCGCGGATCGTCGAGCCCGACCGGTTTCATCGGGCCGTAGCGCAGCGTCTCTACCCCGCGTGACGCCATCACCTCGATCGGCATGCAGCCCTCGAAATAGGGAGTGTCCTTTTCCCACTCGCGGAACTCGGTCTTCTCGCCGTCGATGAGGCCCTGATGAAAGGCGAGGTACTCGTCCTTGGTCATCGGGCAGTTGATGTAATCGCCTTCCTCGTTCGAGGCGGAATTGCGCTTGTTCCAGCGCGACTGGATCCAGCAGATATCCATGTCGATGCTCTCGCGATGGACGATGGGGGCAATGGCATCGAAAAACGCCAGCCGGTCCTGCCCGGTCGCCGCCACGATACTCTGCGCCAGCGATTGCGCGGTCAGCGGGCCGGTCGCGACGATGGTCGGGCCTTCGGATGGCAGCTGGTCGACCCGTTCGCGGACGATGGTGACGTTGGGGTGCGCTGCAAGCGTGCGCTCGACCTCGGCAGAGAAGGCGTCGCGATCGACCGCCATCGCCGAGCCCGCCGGCACCCGCGCCTTTTCGCCCGCCTGCATGATCAGGCTGTCGAGACGGCGCATCTCGTGGTGGAGGAGCCCGACCGCGTTCTTCTCGTCGTCGTCCGAACGGAAGGAGTTGGAGCAGACCAACTCGGCGAGCCCGTCGGTGTGATGCGCTGGCGTGGTGTCGCCGCTGCCGCGCATTTCCGACAGGCGCACACGATAGCCGCGTTGTGCCAATTGCCAGGCTGCTTCGCTCCCGGCGAGGCCGCCGCCGATGATTTGGATGTCGTGGGTCATTGCTGGATTGCCCTAGAACCGGGGGGCGGTATCGTTCAAGGCCTGTCCGCGGGAGGAAATGCAGAATGCCCAGACGCGCCTTGAGCGAACACCGACCGTATCTGCTGCTCAGCCTGCTTGCCGGGATCAGCTATTTCTTTGTGGCGGACAGTGCCATCGGGGGCCTCTGGTTGATGGTTTGGAAGGGTGCTGCGGTCGCCTTCCTCGCGGTCTATGCGGCAAAGCGGGGCAAGGGATTGGACGGAGCGCTGATCGCCCTGGCGATGGGACTGGGCGCGCTCGGCGATGTCGTGATCGAGCTGGACTTGCTTGCTGGCGGGGCGGCGTTCGCACTGGCGCATCTGGCGGCGATCGCGCTCTATCTGCGCAATTTGCGCGGCAAACGGGCGGGGAGCCAGAACGCAGCCGCGTTGGCACTGGCGGTGTTCGCACCGCTGCTGGCCTGGCTGATCACCCGTTCCGATCCCGACTGGCCCATCGCCACATGCTATGCCGCGATCCTCGGCCTGATGGCCGCGACCGCCTGGCTCAGCCGCTTCCCGCGCTATCGGGTAGGGCTGGGGGCGGTGCTGTTCATCGTTTCGGATCTGGTGATCCTGGGGCGCGAGGGCGGCGGGCTCGATCCTGCGCTCGCCGGCTGGCTGGTCTGGCCGCTTTACTATGCAGCGCAATTGCTCATCGTGACGGGGGTCGTGCAGACGCTGCGGCTGGAGAGGCCGTCACACTGAGCGATGCCGATCCGGAGCGCTATCGCTCCGGATTTCATCGGCCCTCGACCGAGCGCAATTGTCGCCCACCGATATCGCCAGGATCAGCCGCCCGGTTCGCCCTCGATATTCTTGTCGGAATGCGCGGTCGTGTGCGGTTCGGTGACCTGCGCCTCGCGATCGGCGATTTCTTCCGCGATCGCTTCCTCGGCCGGGTTCTCTGGCTCTTCGGTCTCGTCGATCTGCGCCGCGCCGACGATATGCTCGCCCTTGGCGACATCGAAAATGCGGATCCCCGAGGATGTCCGGCCATAGACCGCGATGCCCTTGTGATCGTCGAAGCCGCCTTCGACCAGATGGCGGAAATCGATCGGCAGGCGGATTAGCTTGGCCTGATCGGTGACCAGCATCAATTGCGAGCCATGGCTCACCGGGAAGCTGGCGACCACCGGGCCGTTGCGATCGGGGTTGCTCGAAGGTTCGCCGATATTGGTGAGCCCCTGACCGCCCCGGCCGATGGTGCGGTATTCATACGCGGAGGAGATCTTGCCATAGCCATTTGCGGTGAGCGTGAGGATGAACTCCTCGCTTTCTGCCATCGCAGCGGCATCGCCCGCCGGCAGGGTGGCTTCGGTCTCGTTGTTTTTCCATGAGGCGGCGCGCAGATAGGCCTCGCGGGTTTCGGAATCGTAGCGATTGCCTTCGAGCACCGCCATCGAGACGACCTTGGCACCTTTACGCAACGTCATGCCGCGGACCCCGATTCCGGTACGGCTCTTGGTCTCGCGCGCATCGGAGGCGGCGAACCGGATCGCCTTGCCGGAGTTCGAGGCGAGGAAGACTTCCTGGCCTTCGGACAGCAATTTGACACCGATCAACCGGTCGCCGCTGCCATCGACGAAGCCCATGGCGTATTTGCCGTTGGAGGGGATATTCGTGAACGCATCCATCGAATTGCGCCGCACCATGCCCTGCTCGGTGGCGAACACGATGTTGAGCGCGCTCCATTCGCTCTCGTCCTCGGGGAGCGGGAGCACGTTGGTGACGCGTTCCTCGTCTCCCAGCGGCAGGAGATTGACCATCGGGCGACCCTTGGTCTGCGGCCCGCCCTCGGGCAGCTTCCACACCTTCAGGCGATAGACCCGGCCGGTATTGGTAAAGAAAAGCACGGGGTTGTGGGTCGAAGTTACGAACAGTTCGACAACCGCATCCTCGTCCTTGGTTGCCATGCCGGCACGGCCCTTGCCGCCGCGGGCCTGCGCGCGGAAGGTCGAAAGCGGGGTGCGCTTGATATAGCCGTCGTGGGTCACGGTCACGACCATCTCGTCGCGCTCGATCAGGTCCTCGTCTTCGAGACCGTCCCAGGCGGGGGCGATCTCGGTGACACGCGGAGTGGCGTAGAGATCGCGGACCTCCTGCAACTCGTCGCGCAGCACGCCGTAGAGCTTGACCCGGTCGGCAAGGATCGAGAGAAATTCCTCGATCGCATCGGCCAGCACTTTCAATTCGCCGCCGATCTCATCGCGCCCGAGCGCGGTCAGGCGGTGGAGCCGCAGGTCGAGGATCGCCTTCACCTGGCGTTCGGACAGCCGATAGGTGCCACCTGCCTGCTCGGCATCGGGTTCGATCGCCTCGATCAGGCGGATATATTGCGCGATATTGCCGATCGGCCATTCGCGCGTCAGCAGCTTGGCGCGCGCTTCGGCGGGCGTGGAAGCGCCGCGGATGATTGAGACTACTTCGTCGAGGTTTGACACCGCGACCACCAGCCCAAGCAACATATGCGCACGATCGCGCGCCTTGTTGAGCTCGAACTTGGTCCGGCGTGTGATGACCTCCTCGCGAAAGGTGATGAAGGCCTGGATGATGTCGCGCAGCGCCAGCGTTTCGGGGCGGCCGCCACGGATCGCGAGCATGTTGGCGGGGAAACTCGACTGTGCCGGGGTATAACGCCAGATCTGGTTGAGCACGACCTCGGGCGAGGCATCGCGCTTGAGATCGACGACCACGCGCATGCCCTCGCGCGAGCTTTCGTCGCGGATGTCGGAAATGCCCTCGATCCGCTTTTCCTTGGCGGCATCGGCGATCTTCTCGACCAGGCCGGACTTGCCGACCTGGAAGGGGATCGAAGTCAGGACGATCGACTGGCGGCCTTCGCTCTTGGCGCCGCGGGTCGCCTCGATCTCGTGGCGGGCGCGCATCAGGATCGAACCGCGTCCGGTGGTGTAGGCTGCCTTGGCGCCCGCATGACCAAGGATCAGCGGCGCGGTGGGGAAATCGGGCCCGGGAATGATCTCGAAGAGTTCTTCGGATGTGATCGCGGGGTTCTCGATGTAGGCGAAACAGCCGTCGATGACCTCGCCCAGATTGTGCGGCGGGATGTTTGTCGCCATGCCGACCGCGATACCGCCGGCACCATTGACCAGCAGATTGGGGAAGCGCGCCGGCAGTACCGTGGGTTCGCGGCGCGAGCCGTCGTAATTGTCAGCGAAATCGACCGTGTCCTTGTCGAGATCGTCGAGCAGCATGTTGGCGACGCGTGCCAGCCGCGCTTCGGTGTAGCGCATCGAGGCGGGCGGATCGGGATCCATCGAGCCGAAATTGCCCTGACCGTCGATCAGGGGGACGCGCAGCGACCAGTCCTGCGTCATCCGCGCCAGCGCTTCGTAGATCGCGGAATCGCCGTGCGGGTGATAATTGCCCATCACGTCGCCGACGATCTTGGCGCTCTTGCGATAGGGGCGTCCGGCGACGAAGCCGCCTTCCTGGCTGGCAAACAGAATCCGGCGGTGAACCGGCTTCAACCCGTCGCGGACATCGGGAAGCGCGCGCGCAACGATCACGCTCATCGCGTAATCGAGATAGCTCGCCTTCATCTCGTCGACGATGTCGATGCGGGTGTATCCGCCGCTTGCGGGAGCGGGTTCGAGAATGTCGGTATCGTCGCTCAAAAGGGGGTACTGCTTTTCGGTAGTTGAAAGGGCGTATAGCTGCCGTAAAGCCTAGGCGAGTTGCCCTGCAAAAGCCACCAATTGCGGGAACCGGGTGCCGATCTCGAGCGCTTTTTCCACATGTGGCTGGAAACGCGGGTTTGCCGCGCTTCTGAACGGCGAAAGCAGAGGGTATTCAATCGCTATTCAGCCCAGCTACCGTAACACGATTTGCAATCGGATAGCGGTCGGGGCATGTGCCCGTCGATCGTGATCCGGACGAGGGTGTAGTTAGCATCCTTTCTTATTCTTGGGAGTTAACCTTATGAAATTACGTTCCTCAACGAAACGAAGCTCGACCATGGCGTTGGCCTTCGCGCTTGTCGCCGGTACCGCATTTACCGGTGCGGTATTTGAAACTCCGGCTCACGCGCAGAAGAAGGAAGCGCCGGCCAAGGCCGATTACTCCAAGGGCTTCATCGCCGCCTACACGCCGGTTAACGAGAACGTTTCCGGCGAAGCGCCAGATTATGCCTCTGCTGCAGCGGCCGCCCCCGGTCTGGTCGCCGCGGTCGAAACCGCCGACGACCGCCATGCGGCGGGCAGCATCATCTACAGCGTCGGCACGAAATCGGACAATAACCAGTTGATGGTGCAGGGGCTCGAGTTGATGCTCGCGAGCGGCAAGGTCGCTCCCGAGCAGGTTGGCCAGTTCCACTGGACATCCTATCAGCTCAACCAGCGCCTAGGTAATACGGCTGCGGCGCGCCAGGGGCTGGAAGGCGCCATCGCGGTGAACTACACGCTCGACGCGCAGTTGACCGATGGCTCGACGCGAACGCTTGGTTCCGATGATATGCACCGCATGATCGCCGACCTCTATTTCGAGGCGGAAGATTACCCGACCGGCTTCGCCTATCTGGATGAGCAAATGTCCGCTCGCCAAGCGGCCGGCCAGCCGGTTCCGGAAGCTTGGGTGAAGCACGCTTTCGTGACGGCATATAACAATGAGATGCCCGAGCGGGCGCGCGAATACTCGCTGCTTTATGTCGAAGAATATCCGACCAAGACCACCTGGGGCGATGCGATCGCGGTTGCGCTCAACAGCACCAGATATGAATATCCGGAAATTCTCGACATCCTGCGCCTATCGCGCCGGACCGATACCTTCCGCGATGCGAGCATGTACACCGAATACATCGAGGCCGCCGACCCGCGCAAGTTCCCGGGTGAAGTCCTGGCGGTAATCGATGAAGGGTTTGCCTCGGGTATGCTCGATCGCACCGATCCCTATGTGACGGAATCGCGCGCCGAGGCCGAACGTCGGATCCAGGCCGACAAGAGCGATCTGCCTGAACTTTTGGCCGACGCCCGTGCCGGGAACGCCAATCTGCTGACCGTCATGGCTGCGGGCGATACCTTCCTTAGCTACGATCGGGCCGCGGAAGCCGAGGAGTTTTACACCAAGGCGCTGACTATGTCGGGTGTGAACACTCCGCTCGTGCTTACGCGGATGGGCATTGCCCAGCTCGACCAAGGCAAGCACGCCGAGGCCGAAGCGACATTCAAAAAGGTCGAAGGTGCGCGCGCACCGATCGCCAATCTTTGGGCGGTCTATACCACCCAGCAGAATGCCGGAGGCTGATCACTCGGTCAGGAAGTGGATTGAGCTAGGGCGCGAGACTTGGTCTCGCGCCCTTTTTTCTCGCGCACCTTAGGCGTCGATCCGTGCCGGTATCAGCGCCGGTATCAGCGTAGCCGCTTGACGTACGCTTGCCCCGAATCGCGCCGCTCGACAGAGAAATTCGGGATCGATTCGATCAGATCGATTAAGCGCGCGAAACCGTAATTGCGCGTGTCGAAGCTTGAGCGATTGCCCGCGAGTTGCCCCACTTCCGACAGCTTGGCGTAGCCCTTGTCGTCGCGGCGGCTGGCGTTGTAGGCATCCACGAGCAGGTGGAGCATTTCCTCGTCGATCTTATCTGTCGCCGCGGGTCTGCGCTCTTCCTGCTTCTCCGCCTTCACCAGCGCGTTGACGTCGATGAATCGTGTGCAGGCTTCGCGAAACGCCTCGGGGGTCTTGGCGCCGCCGAAGCCGTAGACCGGATGGCCGTCCTGGCGGATCCGCATCGCCAGCGGCATGAAATCGCTGTCGCTCGACATGATTCCGAAGCCGTGGACGCGACCGCGATAGAGCAGATCCATCGCATCGATCGTCATCTTCATGTCGGTGGCGTTCTTGCCTTTGGTGATGTCGAACTGCTGCTGCGGTTCGATTCCGTAGCGATGCATCCGGTCGATCCAGCCCTTCAGGCTGGTCTTGCGCCAATTCCCGTAGGCGCGGCGGATGTTCACCTGCCCCAGTTCGGCGAGCACGGTGAGAACCGGATCGATGCCCGATGGGCTCGCGTTGTCGGCATCGATCAGCAGGGCGATGTTGAGTTGGTCAGTGGTAGACATGGCGTGCCAATGCCGCGCAGCCGTTGGTCGCGCAAGTCAGTCGGCGGGGGAAAATTCGCCGCGCGTTTCGTCGAGCTGATGCAGTACGCCGTCCGAGATGGCGAAGAACGCCCCGTGAAGCGCAAGTGAGCCGTCGGCCTCCTTCTCTTGCACGCAAGGGAAAGTACGCAAATTCTCGAGGCTCTTCTTGACGGCTGCCAATTCCATCGCGCGTTCGGCCTTGCGTCCGGTGGTGCCGAATTCGCGTGCGATCGGTTCGCGGACATCGTCGAGCATGGCAATCCATTGCGCCACGAAACCGCCCCTGCCGAGCGCCTTGCCATGCATGCTCTGCGTCAACGCCGCCTGGCATCCGCCGCACAGCCCATGGCCCATCACCACGATATGCCGGACCTCGAGGAACTGGACCGCGAATTCGAGCGCGGCGGAAACGCCATGCTGGCCGGGGCTGGTCTCGAAGGGCGGGACCATCGCCGCGACGTTGCGGACCACGAAGATCTCGCCTGGATCGACATCGAAGATCTGCGCCGGGTCGACCCGGCTGTCGGAACAGGCGATGACCATCACCTTGGGCTCCTGCCCTTCGCGCAGTTGCTCCCACCGGGCGTGCTGGGTTTCCCAGGTGCCGCTGCGGAAGCGCTGGTAGCCCGCGATCAATTCGTCATAGCTCTTCATGGGCAATGCTCCTGCCGCGCGGCATTGCCTATGGCAAGCGCCATCCCTAGATGGACCACAGCATGAACGATCTCTCCACCGCACCGAAGCCCGAGGGCGAGCGCCCGGCCCGTCAACGCAAGCCCGACTGGATCAGGGTGAAAGCCCCGACCGGCAAGGGCTATCACGAGACCCGCCAGCTGATGCGCGGGCTCGATCTCACCACCGTGTGCGAGGAAGCCGCCTGTCCCAACATCGGCGAGTGCTGGGAGAAGAAGCACGCCACGATGATGATCCTGGGCGATGTCTGCACCCGCGCCTGCGCCTTCTGTAACGTCAAGACCGGGATGCCGCGGATCGTCGATCCGCTCGAGCCCGAGCATGTCGCCACAGCCGCAGCGACGATGGGGCTGCAGCATATCGTCATCACCAGCGTCGATCGCGACGATCTGCCCGATGGCGGGGCGGGGCAGTTCGTCAAGGTGATCCAGGCGCTGCGACGCAACACGCCCAACACCACGATCGAGATCCTGACTCCGGACTTTCGCGGCAAGATGCGCGCCGCGGTCGAGGCGATCTGCGAGGCGGGCCCCGACGTCTACAACCACAATCTCGAGACCGTACCGCGGCTCTATCCGACGATCCGCCCGGGTGCGCGCTATTACGCCTCGCTGCGGCTGCTGGAAGAGGTGAAAAGCCACGACCCGCTGATTTTCACGAAATCAGGCATCATGCTGGGGCTGGGCGAGCAGCGGCTCGAAGTGCACCAGGTGATGGACGACATGCGGTGCGCCGATGTCGATTTCATGACCATGGGGCAGTATCTCCAGCCCACGCCCAAGCACGCGAATGTCGAGGAGTTCGTCACTCCCAAGGCCTTCACGGCCTATGGCTCGATCGCCCGCGCCAAGGGCTTCCTGCAGGTCGCCTCGAGCCCGCTGACCCGCTCCAGCTATCACGCCGGCGACGATTTCGCCGAAATGAGGGCGGCCCGCGAAGCCAGGCTGGCCAAGGAGCGCGCCAGGGTCGGCGCCTGATGCCGGGCAGTCGCGAAACCCGCCGGCTTCCCTACAGCTGCGAGCAAATGTTCGATCTGGTCGCCGATGTCGCGCGCTATGACGAATTCCTGCCATGGGTCGTGGCGACGCGGGTGCGGTCCGACAGCGAGACCGAGATGGTCGCCGACATGCTCGTCGGCTTCAAGGCGATCCGCGAGAAGTTCACGTCGCGCGTGGACAAATTGCGACCCGACCGGCTCGAGGTCCATTACCTCGATGGGCCCTTGCGCGATCTCGACAACAGCTGGGTTTTTCGACCTACCGAGAATGGGGGCTGCGAAATCGACTTCGCTGTGGAATTCACCTTTCGCAATGCAGTGTTCGAAGCGATTGCGGGGCAATATTTCGACCGCGCCTTCCGGAAGATGGTCGAGGCCTTCGAGCGACGGGCGGACGACCTCTACGGTCGCGAAGCCGCACCGGGCAATGGCTAGGGCAGCAGAAGTTCCAGCGCGCAGGCCGTCGCTTCCTGGCGGATTGCCGCGCGGCCGGGTCCTTCGAACAGTCTGAGTTCGCCTTCGGGATCCTTCTGCGAATCGCGGGTGACCCGGGCAAAGACGACCGTGCCGACTGGCTTGTGCGGCGAACCGCCGCCAGGGCCTGCAACGCCGCTGATGGCTACCGCAACATCGGCGCTGCTGCGCTCGAGCGCACCCTTGGCCATCGCCCAGACGCATGCCACCGAGACGGCTCCAAAAGTCTCGATGATATCGCTCGGCACCCCGAGCATTTCCATCTTGGCCTCGTTGGAATAAGTGACGAAACCGCGGTCGAGCACGGCAGATGAACCGGCGATTTCGGTAAGGGCCGCGGCGACCAGCCCACCAGTACAGCTTTCGGCCACGACCACCTTGCGCCCCGCTGCGGCATTTTCCTCGACCACTCTCTGTGCCAGCCGGACGATGGGTTCGGGGAGCAGGCCCTCGGTCACGTGGTTGTCGGGGTGCATTGCATTTGGACGAGCCTCGTCATTCGCGGATCAGGGTCGCGATGGCCTGAGCGGCAATCCCTTCGCCGCGTCCGGCAAACCCCAGTCTCTCGGTGGTGGTGGCCTTCACCGATACAAGACCGATGTCAACACCGAGCAATTCGGCGATCCGCGCCTGCATGGCAGCCCGGTGCGGGCCGATTTTCGGCGCTTCGCAGATCAGGGTGAGATCGACATTGCCGATGCCATAGCCGGCCTCGTGGGCCAGGCCGACGGCGTGAACGAGGAAACGGTCGCTGCTGGCGCCTTTCCATTGCGGGTCGGACGGCGGGAAATGGCTGCCGATATCGCCGGCCCCGATCGCGCCCAGAATGGCGTCAACGAGCGCGTGCAGGCCGACATCGGCGTCGCTGTGTCCGGCAAGCCCCTTGTCGTGTTCGATCCGGATCCCGCCGAGCCAGAGCTCCTCGCCCGCGGCGAGCTGGTGGACATCGAGGCCCATTCCGGTGCGGATGGCTGGCAGGTCGGTCATGAAATCCTCAGCATAGGTGAGCTTGGCCAGCTTTTCGTCGCCCGCCACGAGCACGACCTCGCCGCCAGCGGCCCGCAGGACCTGCGCATCGTCACCGGCGAAATGGTCCGCATTCCATTGGCGGTGGGCGGCAAGGATATCGGCAAAGCGGAACGCCTGCGGTGTCTGGACGCGTCGGAGGCTTTCGCGGTCCGCTGCTCCGGCCATCAAGCCGTCCGCGTCGAGCGCGAGGCTGTCGATCACCGGCAGTACTGGAATTGCCCCCGGATAGCCGGCGAGTGCCGCCAGCAGTCGCGCAATGATTGTCCGGGGCAGGACCGGACGCGCTGCATCGTGAATAAGCACATTCTCGCAGGAGGTTGCGGACAGTTTCTCGAGTGCGTTGGCAACCGAGGTCTGCCGTTCTTCCCCGCCCGAGACCAGTTCGATACCGGTCAGTCCCTCCAGTGCGGCGCGGGCAGCCTCGTCGCCGTCCGGAGGAATGGCAACGATCACTCTCGTCGCCCCCGCTTCGAGCAGCGCCTCGACCGAATGGCGCACGACCGGCTTCCCGCGCCAGTGGGCGAATTGCTTGGGTACCGCCTGTCCAGCGCGCAATCCCTTGCCGGCTGCCACGACAATGGCTGCAAAGGGGGGAAGGGGGGCGGGATCTGGCATGGTCGCCCACGGCTAGCGGCTTGCCGATTTCGCTGCAATGCACTATGTCTGCCCAAGAATTAGGCAGATATCACCATCATGAGCGCGCATCCCCTCCCTCCGGTCCCGCCGAAGCCGATCCAGATCGGCTCCGTGACCATCGATACGCCGGTCGTGCTGGCGCCGATGACCGGCGTCACCGACTTGCCGTTCCGCAAGCTCGTGCGCCGTTATGGCTCGGGGCTCAACGTCACCGAAATGATCGCCAGCCAGGCCGCGATCCGCGAGACGCGTCAGAGCATCCAGAAGGCCGCCTGGGACCCGATCGAGGAGCCGGTCTCGATGCAACTCGTCGGCTGCGACCCGGTTTCGATGGGCGAGGCTGCGCGTCTCAACGCCGACCGGGGCGCCGACATCATCGACATCAATTTCGGCTGCCCGGTGCGCAAGGTGGTCAACGGGCTCGCCGGATCGGCGCTGATGCGCGAAATCCCCTTGGCGACCCGGCTGATGGAAGCGACCGTCAAGGCGGTCGATGTGCCCGTCACCGTCAAGATGCGGATGGGCTGGGATCACGACAGCCTCAACGCCCCCGAACTGGCGCGGATTGCCGAGGACATCGGGGTCAAGATGATCACCGTCCACGGCCGCACCCGCAACCAGATGTACAAGGGCAGCGCCGACTGGTCGTTCATCCGCAAGGTCAAGGAAGCCGTCTCGATACCGGTTATCGTCAATGGCGACATCTGCACGATCGCCGACACCGCCATGGCGCTCGAACAGTCCGGGGCCGACGGGGTGATGATCGGGCGCGGTGCCTACGGACGGCCGTGGCTGCTGGCGCAGGTGATGCACTGGTGGCGCAGCGGCGAAGAGCTGGCGAGCCCCGGTTTCGACGAGCAATATTCGGTTTTGGTGGAGCACTACCGCGCCATGCTGGACCATTATGGTGAGGACGTCGGCGTGAAATTCGCGCGCAAGCATCTGGGCTGGTACACCAAGGGGATGCACGGCTCGGCAGAGTTCCGCAATCGCGCCAACTTTATCGACGATCCGGTTGTAGTGCTTGCAGAAATAGAGCGCTTCTACGAGCCTTTCCTGCAGCGGCGCGCCGCGTGAAGGACATTGTCGAGGCGCCCGGTGCGCGCATGCAAATCGCCTCGATCGTCTTCGCCGTCATCCTGCTCGATCCTGCGGGCACCATCCGTGAGGCCAATCCTGCGGCCGAGGAAATGCTCGGCAGCAGCGCAGTGCGATTGTTCGGCCGCTCCTTTTTCGAAATCGTTGCCATTGGCGATCGCCGCGTGGCCGATGCCTTGCGGGATACGGACGGTCAGATGGTCGCCCGCGGCCTTGCGATCGAGATCGGCCGGCGCGAGAGAAAAATCAATCTCACCTGCTCACCGATTGCCGGCGATCCCGGCTGGCGGATCGTGACGCTCTCGGACGCGGGCCAGGAGGATGAAGATCGCGATGCCGAGCGGATCGAGTTGCGTGCTCCGACGGTGCTGGCTCACGAGATCAAGAACCCGCTCGCGGCCATTCGCGGGGCGAGCCAATTGCTCGACCGCCGGGCTACGGAGAAGGACAAGGCGCTGACGCAATTGATTGCGACCGAGGTGGACCGGATCGCGCAGCTGGTCGACCGGATGCAGCAGCTCGGCAGCGCGGCGACGATCGTCTCCGTGCCCTGCAATCTGCACGAAGCGGTCCGCAATGCGATCGCCACCGTTCGCACCTCGCGCGGGCCCGGGGTCGAAACGAAGGAGGAGTTCGACCCGTCGCTGCCGCTGGTCCTCGCCGATCGCGGTGCGCTCGAACAAATCCTGATCAATCTGATCGCCAACGCGAGCGATGCAAGCGAAGCGGTTGCCAACGCCCAGGTTACGGTGCGCACCCGCTTCACTGGCGGATTGGTCTTCAACGCGATCCGGCTGGGCAAGGCCACCCGCCTGCCGATCGAGGTCAGCGTGAGCGACAACGGCCCCGGGATCGATCCGGCGTTGCGCGACCATGTGTTCGAACCCTTCGTTTCGAGCAAGCCGCAGGGGCAGGGGCTGGGGCTTGCGCTGGTTCGCAAGCTGGTCCGCGACATGGGCGGGCGAATTGCGCACGAACGCGATGAACGCGCCGGTCTGACCCATTTTCGCATCAATTTGCCGATGGCGCAGTCGCTGGCGCAGAAGGGGGAGGGTAAGTGACCCGGAGCGTGTTGATCGTCGAGGACGATCCCGCCATCGCCGCCGTCATTGCGGAGGCGCTCGGCGACGAGGGTTATGACGTCACCCTATGCAGCCGCATAGACCGGCGCGACGAGCTGCTGGCGGAGCGCCGCTTCGACGTCATGCTCACCGACGTCATCCTGGAGGATGGCGATGGGCTCGCGAGCATCGCCGCGGTCCATTCCGCCGCACCGGAAATGCCCGTCATCGTTTTGAGCGCGCAGAACACGCTCGATACTGCGGTCCGCTCGAGCGACAGCCGGGCGTTCGAATATTTTCCCAAACCCTTCGACCTCGACGAATTGACCAAGGCGGTCGAACAGGCGGCCGCTCGGCGCCCGTCGGTGGGTCCGCAGTCCGATCCGGCCGAGGACATGCCCTTCATCGGTCGCAGCCAGGCCATGCAGGGGGTCTACCGGATGATCAGCCGGGTGTTGCGCAACGATCTTACCGTGCTGGTTACCGGCGAGTCGGGCACTGGCAAGGAACTGGTCGCCGAAGCGGTTCACGAACTCGGCGCGCGCAAGACCGGACCATTCGTTGCCGTCAATGCGGCGGCGATCCCGCACGATCTGATCGAAAGCGAGCTGTTCGGTCACGAAAAAGGCGCATTCACCGGTGCGATAAACCAGGCAATCGGCAAGTTCGAACAGGCCAACGGGGGGACGCTGTTCCTCGACGAAATCGGCGACATGCCCGCGCAAGCGCAGACGCGTCTGCTGCGCGCATTGCAGTCGGGGCGTATCCGCCGGGTCGGCGGTCGGCACGACATTGCGGTCGATGTGCGGATCATTGCCGCCACCAATCGTGATCTTGCCCCCATGATTGCCGAGGGCACCTTTCGCGAGGATCTCTATTATCGTCTGAACGTGGTTCCGATCCACATGCCGCCACTGCGCGAGCGGCGTGAGGACATTGCCGCGCTGGCGCGGCACTTCCTGGCGCTGGCCGAACGCGAGGGGTTGCCGCGGCGGTCGATCGCCGAGGAAGCCGTCGCGGCGTTGGCCGAGCGCGAATGGCCGGGCAATGTCCGCGAATTGCGCAATGTCGTTTTTCGGCTGGCGCTGATCGCGCGCAATGAGTCGATCGACCGCGCGATCGTGGACGAAAACCTGCCGGGGGTCCGCATCGAGAGCGAAGCCGCTCAGGATGGTGGCTTCACGAGCGCGCTGGCTTCATGGCTGGCGGGGCGGTCGGTACCCTCGGGAACGCTGTATCACGCGGCGCTCACCGAGTTCGAGAAGCCGCTGATCGAGCACGCGCTGCGCGAAACCGAAGGCAATCAGGTTCGGGCGGCACAGCTGTTGGGGATCAACCGCAACACCTTGCGAAAGAAAATCGGCGAGCTGGGAATCGAGCCGGAGCGCTACACCCGTCGCCGCTGACGCGCGGACTGCCGATTAATAGCTTGCATAATGGCCACAGTGTCGTTGTAACCCGGCAACGATGGCCACCCAGGCGCACTCTCCTCTTCGACAGACCCCGCGTTGGTTGCGCCGCTTCGTGGTGACATCGCGTCGCTCGAACCTGTTCGCGTGGCTCGAGATCGCCTCGGCGCTGGCGGTAGTGGCAATGGTCGTGAGCGGTTACCTCGCCTTCACCAATGCACCACCCGATGGCCAACTGCTGCCTTCCCAGCAGGTTGCCGGCCTGCTGATCGGGACGCTGGTGCCCGCAATGGCGCTACTCGTATTGCTGGGGCGGCGCATGGCATTGCGTCGCGCGGCGGGCAGCACCGCGCGGCTGCATGTCCGACTGGTGTTTTTCTTCTCGCTGATAGCAGCAGTCCCGACGCTTCTGGTGGCTGGCTTTGCAGCCTTCCTGTTCCAGTCGGGTGTGGATTTCTGGTTCTCGGACAGTTCGCGCGGGCTCATGGAGAACACCAACAGCCTCGCGCAGAACTATTACGAGGAGAACCAGCTCGACCTGTCCCAAGAGACGGTTTCGATGGCGATGGATATGCGCAGCATCCTGGGAAGCGTCGCTGTCACCGATCCCAATTTTGCGCTGGTATACGAATATCAGGCGCAGCCGCGCGACGTCAACGAGAGCGCCATCCTTCAGGCGATGCCCGACGGAAGCATGCGCACCGCCGTCGTTTACGGCCTGAGTGAAGGCAGCGATCCCGTGGCTTTCGCCGAACGCAGCTCCGAACCGCTGCAGGCGGGCGAGCCAGTGGTTGTGCAGGGATCGGAAGAACGGATCGAGGCGCTGGCGCCGATCGATCGCGACGCCGGCATATATCTCTACAACGCGCGCAATTCCGAAGGCGACAGCTTCAGGAGCTGGGAAAGCGCGCGTTCGATCACTCAGGCCTATGACGAGCTTACCCAGCGCGCCCGTGCCTTGCAGCTCCGTTTCAATCTGGCGCTGTTCTTTGTCAGTCTCGGTCTGGTCGGGTTGGCGGTGTGGTTCGCCCTGCGGTTGGCCGATCGTCAGGTCGAGCCGCTTACCGATCTCGTCGCCGCCGCGCGCGAAGTGGGCGGGGGGAATTTCGCGCTACGTGTCGAGGGGCGGACCGGCGGCGACGAAATCGGCCTGCTCAACCGCGCATTTAACCGGATGACTGCGCAGCTCGAGCGCCAGACCGATGCGCTCGTCACCGCCAATCGCCAGATCGAGGAACGCCGCAGCTTCATCGAGGCGGTGCTCGAATCGGTCAGCGCAGGTGTCATGTCGATCGACCGCGATGGGCACATCATGCTGATGAATGGCCCGGCGCAGGCCCTGCTGGGCGACGAAAATCGCGACAGCGAAGGCGCCATCCGCAACATCTACGATCTTGCGCCGCAGATTGCGGTGATGGTCGAGGCAGGGCTGGAAAAAGGGATCGTCAGCTATTCCAAGGGTTCGGACCTGCTGACTCTTGCAGTCAAGATCGGTCCCGAGCGGGATGGCCATGTGATCACCTTCGAGGACATCACCCGCCAGCTTCTCGATCAGAGGCAGGCCGCCTGGTCGGATGTCGCGCGACGTATTGCGCATGAGATCAAGAACCCGCTCACCCCGATCCAGCTCGCCACCGAACGGTTGAAGCGGCGCTATCGCAAGCAGATCCTCCAGGATGGCGAACTGTTCGACGATCTGACCAACACCATCATTCGCCAGGTGGGCGATTTGCGCAAGATGGTCGACGAATTCTCGTCCTTCGCGAGACTGCCCAAGCCCGTGTTCCGCTCCGAGGACGCGCTCGACCTGTTACGTCAATCGCTGTTTTTGCAGGAAGTCGGGCATCCCGAGGTCGATTACAGTCTGACGGGCGAAACCGACGGGCCGATCACCATTCAATGTGATCGGCATCAGTTCGGTCAGGCGCTGATCAACGTGCTCAAGAACGCCGGCGAGGCGGTCGAGGCCCAGGCCGCCCAGGCGCCCGTCGATTATCGTGGCAAGATCGAGGTCGTCGTCGAAGCGGACGAATCCGCGCTGACCGTCACCGTCGAGGACAATGGCGTCGGCCTGCCCAAGGATCGCGAACGTATTCTCGAGCCGTATGTCACCACGCGGGACAAGGGCACCGGGCTGGGGCTGGCCATCGTCAACAAGATCGTCGAGGAGCATGGGGGAGAAATGGGTTTCTCGGCCCGCGAAGGTGGGGGCACCTGTGTGAGGATGCGCTTCGCGCGCGATCCAACCGCGAGACCAACGGGAAACGGCCCGCGTTCGAACACCACCCAACCGCATGAATGAGGTAGCTTAATGGCTCTGGATATCCTGATCGTGGACGACGAGCGCGACATTCGCGATCTCGTCGCTGGCGTGTTGAGCGACGAAGGCTATGAATGTCGCACCGCCGGCGACAGCACCTCCGCGCTCGCCGCAATCGACGAGAAGCGCCCCAGCGTGGTGCTGCTCGACGTCTGGCTCCACGGCAGCCCGATGGATGGGCTCGAGGTCCTCGACGAGATCAAGATCCGCGAGCCGCAACTGCCGGTGATCATCTTCTCCGGTCACGGCAATATCGATACCGCGGTCGCGGCGGTCAGCCGCGGAGCGCTCGATTTCATCGAGAAGCCCTTCGAGGCGGAGCGCCTGCTCCTGTTGGTGGAACGTGCCACCGAAACAGAACGGTTGCGGCGCGAGAACACACGGCTGAAGAGCTATCTGGGAACCGACGATGAGTTCACGGGCAATTCGGTGGCCATCACTCAGGTACGCGCAACTCTGAAAAGGGTGGCGGGCACTGGTAGCCGGGTGCTGATCTATGGCCCGGCCGGTGCGGGCAAGGAGGTCGCAGCGCGGCTACTCCACAGCTGGAGCCCGCGCGCGGATCACGCCTTTGTCTCGGTCAACTCGGCGCGGATCACGCCCGAACGCTTCGAGCACGAATTGTTCGGCGAGGAGCAGGACGGCAAGCTGGTCCGCGCCGGGCTGCTCGAAATGGCCGATGGTGGCACGCTCTATCTGGACGAGGTGGCAGACATGCCACTTTCGACTCAGGCGCGTATCCTGCGCGTTCTGACCGAGCAGAGCTTTGTCAGGGTCGGCGGCTCGCGCCAGATCGGGGTCGATGTCCGCGTCGTTTCGTCGACCGCGCGCGATCTGCAGCGCGAAATGGAAGAAAAGCGTTTCCGCGAGGACCTGTTCTATCGTCTCAATGTGGTTCCCGTGGAGGTGCCCTCGCTGTCCGAACGGCGCGACGACATCCCCGTGCTGGCCGAGCATTTCTTTGCTCGTTATGCTGCCGAACAGGGTCTCTCGCCGCCGCAGGTGACCGATGAGGCGATGGCGGCGCTGCAGGCCTACGACTGGCCGGGCAATGTCCGCCAGCTGCGTAATGTCGTCGAGCGGACGATTATCCTTACGCCGCGCGATGAGCTCGAAAGAGTCGAGCCGGCAATGCTCTCGGGCGAAGTCACCGAAGGCAAGATCGGCGGCGGCCAGGCGATGGCGGCGATGATGGGTGCGCCCTTGCGCGAGGCGCGCGAGAACTTCGAACGCGAATATCTTGCAGTCCAGATCCGCCGCTTTTCCGGCAATATCTCCAAGACCGCGAACTTTATCGGGATGGAGCGGTCGGCGTTGCATCGCAAGCTCAAGATGCTGGGGATGACCGATCGCAAGGGTGGGGAGGGCTCATCCTGATCGCCGCGGTAGAATAGCCGCGGAACGCGCAGGCGACAAAAGCATTTGTCTTTTGGGCGGCAAGACCCACATTTGCGCATAATTCACGGGTTGCACATTCGGTTTCGACCGGATGCGCGCCCAGATTGCGGATCGCGCACAGCGACCGCCAACAACAGGAGGCAGATTATGTCCGAGAAGACCCTATCCCCGCGCCCGCGTGCGCCGAAAGCCCCGCCAAAAGCCCCGGACGCGGAAAAGCCCGCCCCGAAAGTCCCGACCGGCAAGCCTCAGAACCTGCAGGACGGATTTCTAAATCTGCTCCGCAAGAACAAGATGCCGGTAACAATGTTCCTCGTCAAAGGTGTGAAGCTTCAGGGCATAATCACCTGGTTCGACAATTTCTCGATCCTGCTGCGCCGCGACGGCCAGGCGCAGCTGGTCTACAAGCACGCCATTTCCACCATCATGCCGGGCACTGCACTCGATGCCGACCAGTTCGCCAGGCAAGGATCGGGGGCGAAGCAACGCCTGCTGCAGGATGTCTTTCTCAGCCGGGTGAGCGAGGCCGAAGCCCAGGTGACGATGTTCCTCGTGAACGGGGTCATGCTCCAGGGTCGCATCGCGGCATACGACCTGTTCTGCATGCTGCTCGAACGCGAAGGCTATGTACAACTGGCCTACAAACACGCCGTTTCGACGATCCAGCCCGCCACCGCGGTCGATCTGTCGGACGATTGGGAAGGTGAAGAAAACTGAGCTTCGATGATGATCTGCTAGGTGAAGTCTCGCGCGGTGCGCGAGCTTTGGTTATTTGTCCCGATATTCGCGGCCAGTCCTATGAACTCGATGCCGAGTCCCGGCTCGAGGAGGCAAAGGGGCTGGCGCTGGCGATCGGGATCGTAATCGCCGAGGGCTTCATCTTGCCCGTCCGCCAGGTGAAGCCCAATCTGCTGTTCGGCTCAGGGCAGGTCGACAACATCCGCATCCAGTGCGAACAGGAAGAGGCCGAACTGGTGGTGGTCGACGGGACGCTCACTCCGATCCAGCAGCGCAATCTCGAAGACAAGCTGGCACGCAAGGTCATCGACCGGACCGGACTGATCCTCGAAATCTTCGGCGAGCGCGCCGCGACCGCCGAAGGGCGGTTGCAGGTCGAACTCGCCCATCTCGATTACCAGCAGAGCCGCCTCGTCCGCAGCTGGACTCACCTCGAACGCCAGCGCGGCGGCTACGGATTCCTCGGCGGTCCCGGCGAGACGCAGATCGAGGCCGACCGTCGCCAGATCCGCCAGCGCATGTCACAACTGCGCAAGGAGCTGGAGCAGGTCCGCAAGACGCGGGCCCTGCATCGCGCCAGACGGGGCAGGGCACCCTGGCCGGTGATCGCGCTTGTCGGCTATACCAACGCTGGAAAGTCGACGCTGTTCAACAGCTTGACCGGTTCCGACGTCATGGCGGAAGACCTGCTCTTTGCCACGCTCGACCCGACCATGCGGGCGATTGAATTGCCGGTTGTCGAGAAGGCAATCCTGTCGGATACGGTGGGCTTCATCTCCGATTTGCCGACCCAATTGGTGGCGGCCTTCCGCGCCACGCTCGAAGAGGTCACGGGCGCCGATGTCATCGTCCATGTCCGCGACATGGCCAATCCCGACGCGGCCGCGCAGAAGCAACAGGTTCTGCAGATCCTGACCGATCTCGACGTGATCGATAGGGAGAGCGGAGTCAGTGAAATCCCGGTGCTTGAAGCATGGAACAAGTTCGACGCATTATCCGATGAGCGGCGCGATGAACTGACCGAAATCGCCTCGCATGACGACAAGAACGTTCCAATCTCGGCGCTGACCGGGGAGGGGGTCGAAAACCTCCTCCGGCGGATCGACGCACTGCTGACGCTGGATTCGCGAACCTATCGGATCGAGGTTGCTGCCGGTGACGGAATGCGGATCGCCTGGCTGCACCAGCATGGTCAGGTAAACGAGGAAACAAGCACCGATCTCGGTGAAGGGCCCGTAAGGCTTTTATCGGTACGGCTCACTCCGAAAGAATTCGGCAGGTTTTCCTCGCTTTAGCGGGTGCTCTTCTCATCCCGCTTGACTGCCTGCCAGAGTTCCTCCTGCTGATCGAGCGTCAGATCGGGAAAGGTATACCCGGAGCGGGTTTCCATCGCCCGAAATCGGCGCTCGAATTTGCGGTTGGCTGAGCGCAGCGCTTCTTCGGCATCGATCCCATAAGCTCGCACCAGATTGACTGCGGCGAACAGGAGGTCGCCCGCCTCTTCCTCTTTCGTGAGTGAAGAGGCCTCTTCAAGCTCTTCGATTTCCTCAAAAACCTTGGCCTTGGGCCCTTCGGTATCCGGCCAATCGAAACCGACGCGCGCTGCTCGCTTCTGGAGCTTCTGCGCGCGCAACAAGGCCGGGAGTGCCTTTGCGACACCATCCAGCGCGCTGGTCGCTCCGGCAGCCTCACGCTCGGCCTGCTTGAGGTTTTCCCAGCGCGTTTCGCCCATGGTTCCGGTCCCGTTGCCAAAAATATGCGGGTGGCGCGCCTCCATTTTGTCTGAAATCGAGCGCGCGACATCGGCAAAGGCAAAATGTCCGGCTTCTTCCGCGATACGGGCGTGAAACACGACCTGAAGCAAGAGATCGCCAAGTTCTCCCTGGAGATCGGTCATGTCAGCACGTTCGATCGCATCGGCGACCTCATAGGCTTCCTCGATCGTGTAAGGCGCGATCGATGCAAAGTCCTGCGCCCGATCCCATTCGCATCCGCGCTCGGGATCACGCAAGCGAGCCATGATGGCGAGGAGGCGGGTCAGTTGGCTGGGCGCGTCGGACATACTGGAATGATAATATATATTATGTTAAATCAGAAGGTGCGTGGTTTGGGCTCTCATCCCTCGATCACGCTGATGAAAAGCACGACGATCGCAAAGATTGCGGCCCAGGCCAACGCCATTACGACGCCTCTCTTGAGCGACAGGCGATGCGCGGATAGCGCGCTCACTGCCAACACCAGAAAGCCCACCAGCGAGATGATCGAGACGATATCGAATTGGCTCATGCGGCAAGCTCCAGCCCATCGTAACCCACGAGCACGCGTTTTGGGACTTCCTCCGACAGCGCGCGATAGTCCATGCTCTTGTCGAGATGCGTCAGCACGGTCTGCTTGGCCTTGGTCTTCGACGCCAGCTCCAGCGCCAGACCCAGACAGGCATGCGTAGGATGCGGCTGACGGCGCAGGCAATCGGTGACGAGCAGATCGACGCCGGAGAAGCAGGACAACATTTGCGGCGTGATTTCGCTGTAATCGGTCGCATAGACCAGCGATGCGCCATCGGCCTCGAGCCGGAAACCGGTGCTGTGGGTCGGTCCATGCGGCATTTCGACCCAATCGAGCGAGAAGCCGGCGATCAACCGCTGGTCCCGCAGGTCCGACAGTTCGATCAGCGTCGGATAACCATGCTGACCCTCGAAGACATAATCGAACCGCTTGCGCAGGTTCTTCGCAGTCTTTGGCTCGGCATAGCCCGGCAGCGCGTTGCTGCGCCCGTAACGCATCACCCGCAGATCGTCGATCCCGTGGCAATGATCGGCGTGGTCATGCGTCCACAGCACCGCATCGACGCGTTCGATGTCATTGGCGAGCAATTGCTGGCGCAGATCGGTGGATGTGTCGATCAGGATCCGTTGGCCGGCGTCGTTTTCGACCAGGATCGAGACGCGGGTCCGGCGGTTGCGCGGTTCGGCCGGGTCGCATTCGCCCCAGTCGTTGCCTATCCGCGGCACACCCGTCGAAGTGCCCGAGCCAAGCATCAGCAGTTTCATGCGGCTGCCTTCGAGAACAAAGCATGAAAATTGCGCGTGGTCGTCTCGGCCAGCTGCTCGAGGCTCTCGCCGCGCA
Source organism: Erythrobacter sp. QSSC1-22B (assembly GCF_001678665.1). Lineage (GTDB taxonomy): Bacteria > Pseudomonadota > Alphaproteobacteria > Sphingomonadales > Sphingomonadaceae > Qipengyuania. The sequence goes on along the minus strand of NZ_LZRP01000001.1, from coordinate 122,103 downwards.
ATTCGGCGAGGAACGTAGCGGTGTCGCGCACGAAGCCGGGCTCGCACGGTCGGCCCCGATGCGGCACCGGCGCAAGGAAGGGACTGTCGGTTTCGACCAGCAGCCGGTCCGCCGGAACGGTTTTCGCCACCGCCTGGAGATCGCGCGCGTTCTTGAAGGTGACGATTCCCGAGATCGAGATCGACAGCCCGAGCGCCAGCACCTTCTCGCCGAATTCGGCCGAGGCGGTGAAACAGTGAATGAGCGCCGGGAAGGCACCCTTCCCCAATTCATCCTCGAGAATGGCGAGCGTGTCGTCCTCGGCATCGCGGGTGTGGATGATGACCGGCAACTGCACCTCGCGCGCCACTGCGATGTGCAGGCGGAACAGGCGCTGCTGCGCCGCGCGATCGGAATGCTCGTAATAATAGTCGAGACCGGTTTCACCGATGCCTATCACCCGCGGGTTGTCGGTGGCTTCGCGCAGAGCGGCCTCGGTTAAATCCTGGTGGTCGTCGGCGTGGTGCGGGTGGATGCCGACGCTGGCAAAGACATCGGGCTCGCGCTCGGCGGTCGCGACCACCTGATCCCATTCGGATCGCTTGGTCGAGATGTTGAGAAAGGTCTTAACGCCCGCCGCGCGTGCGCGATCGAGCACCGCGGCCTGATCCTCGACCAGACCCTTATATTCCAGATGGCAATGGCTATCGACCAGCATCAGGCGGCCTCGGTGGCGAGTTCGAGACGCGGGAACATCGGCTCTGGCTTGGCGATTCTGTGATCCGCCGCAACCAGCGCATCGTACCAGCCCGTATCGCCGAGATCGGCATAGTTGCGGGCGTCATTCGCAATGCCGAGCATGTCGAGCACGGCGCCGGCGCGGGTCGGGATGACGGGCTGGATCGCCAGCGCGAGGTCGCGGATGGCGATCACCAGCGTCAGCAGCACCGCTTCCATCCGCTCGGGATCGGTTTTCCTGAGCGCCCAGGGAGCCTGTTCGTCGACATATTGGTTGCAGGCCCAGACCGCCTGCATCCAGGCCTCGATCCCCTGGCTGAAATCGAGCGCCTCGAAGCGTTCGGGCAGCTTTTCCCGACAGGCAGTTCGCACCGTGGCGAGCAGCGCCTCGTCTGCCTCTGCCTGGGTGAACGCGCGCAGCGCGCCGTCCATGTTCTTGTGCACCATCGACAGCGCACGCTGGACCAGATTGCCGAAGCTGTTGGCCAGCTCCGCGTTGCAGCGCGCGACGATCGCTTCGGCGGAATAGCTGCCGTCCTGCCCGAAGGCGACTTCGCGCATCAGGAAATAGCGCAGATTGTCGACCCCGAAAGTCTCCGCCAGCGCCAGCGGATCGGTGACGTTCCCCAGCGACTTGGATTCCTTCTGACCGCGATTGAGGAGGAAGCCATGGCCGAACACCTTGCGCGGTGGTGGCAGATCGGCGCTCATCAGGAAAGCTGGCCAGTAGACACTGTGGAAGCGGACGATGTCCTTGCCGATCAGATGCAGACTAGCGGGCCAGAAGCGGCGCCAGTCATCGGTATCGTCGGGATAGCCCAGCCCGGTCAGATAATTGGTCAGCGCATCGACCCAGACATACATGACGTGCTCGTCGCTACCCGGGACCTTGACCCCCCAGTCAAAGCTGGTGCGGCTGACCGACAGATCGCGCAAGCCGCCCTCGACGAAGGCGATCATCTCGTTGCGCCGGCTCTCTGGTTCGAGGAAGCCGGGAGTTCCGAGCAGATCGAGCAAGGGCTGCTGATAGTTCGACAGGCGGAAGAACCAGCTTTCCTCGACGGTCCATTCGACCGGCGTGCCTTGCGGGGACAATTTCTCGCCGCTCTCCGTCTCGGTCAGTTCGCTGGCGTCGTAATAGGCTTCGTCGCGGATCGAGTACCAGCCCTCGTAGCGGTCGAGATAAAGATCGCCCTTGGCCTCCATCGCCTTCCAGATCGCCTGACTGGCACGATGGTGATCCTGCTCGACCGTGCGGATGAAGCGATCGTAGGAAATATCAAGAGCATCGTCCATTGCCTTGAAATGTCCGGACATTTCATCGGCCAGCGCGCGCGGAGTGCGGTCTTGCTCGGCGGCCTTCCGCGCCATCTTGAGGCCGTGCTCGTCAGTCCCGGTCTGGAACCGGACCTCGCGGCCTTGCAACCGCTGGAAGCGCGCGATGACATCGGCGGCGATCGCCTCATAGGCGTGGCCGATGTGCGGCCGACCGTTGGGATAGTTGATCGCGGTGGTAATGTAGAAGGGCTCAGCCATGGGTGCCCCCGCTAGACTGCGCCGCGCCGGCGAGCAAGGTGCCGATTTCCATCACCAGCAGCCCGGGATCGTAATTGTAGGTCGGCATTTCGCCCGAGAGGCGGACGAGTTCGGCATGCGCGGCGATCCGCGAAGGCAGACGCTGGCGGTCGAGATCGGCCAGTCCTTCGTCGAGGATCGAGCGCGCCAGTTCGAGCACCGCTTCAAGCCGGGCGCGATCGGGCCTGGAGCCGATCGCCGACACCAGTTCGCCGCGCAGGGTGAATTCGGGATCGCCCTGTTCGGCGATCAGATGCAGGATCTGCGCCACCGGTCCGAGGCCGAGTTCGACGAAGGCCAGCGCGCGACCGGGTGAACCGGCTGCGGCGGTGAGGGCGGCAGCGCGGGTCGCGTCGTTGGCGTCGGGCGCCAGCCGGGCCAGCAGCTCCGCAATCTCGCCATCCGCGAGCGCATGGAACCGCAGCGTCCGGCAACGCGAACGAATGGTCGGTAGCAGCTTGGCGGGGCGATGGCTGACCAGCAGGAAGAAGGTCCCTACCGGCGGCTCCTCGAGGCTCTTGAGCAGCGCATTGGAGGCGTTGCGCTCCATGTCGTCGGCGGGATCGACGATGATCGCGCGCCGCTCGCCCATGGTCGGTCGGGTATTGAGCCGCTGCTGCATCGACCGGACCTGTCCGATGGTGATGTTGCGCTTGATTTCGAAGGGCTTGCCTTCGTCGCGCTTGCGCTCCTCCTTGTCGTCCTTGGGCAGATGGGTGAGGACATGGATGTCGGGATGGTGCTCGCTGGCGGGATCCGCCCCGACCAGCTCGCGCGCCGCGGCCAGCGCGAAGTGCATCTTGCCCAGCCCCGACTTGCCCGCGAGCAGCCATGCATGATGCATCCGCTCGCCCTCCATGGCGTCGCGCCAGGCCGACCAGGCATCATCGTGGCCGATCATCCGCGCGAACCCGTCGCGAGCAGTGGTTCCAGAGCGGCGACGATACGCCCGTGAACCTCGTCCACCGAGCCTTCGCCGTCGATCAGGGCAAAGCGTTCGGGCTCGGCTGCGGCGAATTCGACAAAGGCGGCGTTGACGTTGGAGTGATAGGCCGCTTGGCGTCCGCCGATCGCGTCGGACACCGCGCCGTCGCGCGCGGCAAGCCGGGCTGCAGCGGTCGTTTCATCAACGGCGATGACCAGCGTCAGATCGGGCAACAGGCCCTCGCTGCCATATCCGTGCAAACCGCGCACAAGTTCATCGCCCAGCATTCCGGCGCTGCCCTGATAGGCGCGGCTGGAATCGAGGAAACGGTCGCACACCACCCAGCGCCCGCCCTCGAGCGCGGGCCGGATCAGACGCTCGACATGGTCCGAACGCGCCGCGGCGAACAGCAGCGCCTCGGCGCGCATCCCCCATCCCTCGCCAAGCGGATTCAACAGCAGCGCACGGATCGCCTCGGCTCCCGGCGTGCCACCCGGTTCGCGGGTGAGCAAGGTTTCAACCCCTCGTCGCTCGAGCTCGCTCGCCAGCAAGCGGGCCTGGGTCGACTTCCCCGTCCCCTCCCCACCTTCGAGCGCAATAAACCGCCGGCGCATCATGTGACCCAGCCCAGCAGGCCGTTGAACACCCGCCGCAGAGGGTTCGCCTCGACGATCGCCTGTGTCGCTACCAGAGGGACCGAATTGACTTGCTGGCCGTCGACGCTGACCAATAGCCGCGCCACTTCCTCACCCTGCGCGATCGGTGCGCGCAGAGGGCCTTCATAGCGAATGGTCAGCTTGATATTCATTTCGCGATCACGCGGGATCGACAGCCCGACAGGAGCCTGCGCCGCCAGCGGAACCGCACTGGCGCTGCCATCCTGGACACGGGCTTTGGCGATCGCCTCGTCCTTTTCGAACAGGCGGACGCCGGCGAAATTGGCGAAACCCCATTCGATGAGATCGCGCGACGCCGAGTTGCGCGTACGTCCGCTGGGGCTGGCAGCGACAACCATCATCAGCCGTCGCCCGTTGCGCTCGGCGCTGCCGAGAAAGCCATAGCCGGCCTGATTGGTAAAGCCGGTCTTGATCCCGTCCGCGCCCTCGACCCTGCCGGTGATGGGATCGTGATTGCGCTGGGTGATGCCGTTGTATTCGAGCCCGACCGCGCCAAAGAAGTGGCGATATTTCTCCGGGTGTTGAAGCACCAAAGCGCTGCCCATCGTCACCAGATCGCGGGCGGTGGTGAAGGTCCGTCCGTCGTCCATCCAGCCGTTGGGGGTGTTGAAATGGCTGTCGTGCATGTCGTATTTGGCAGCGGTCGCGTTCATTCCCGCAAGCCATTGCGCCACCGAGCCCGCTGCGCCTTCGGCCAGCACGACCGAGGCATCATTGCCCGAAACCGTGGTGATGCCAAACAGCAGTTCCTCGACCGTCACCCGTGCATCGTCAGGTATATACATGGTCGAGCCGACGCGGCTCCAGCGCCGGAAGGTCTCGGGCCGGACGGTCATCGCCTGTTCCGGAAACAGCCGGTGATCCTCGATCATTTCGAAGGCCAGCAGTGCGGTCATCACCTTGGTGATCGAGGCCGGCATGAAGCGCCGGTCGCTCTCGCGCGCGAACAGCGTCTGGCCGCTCGACAGATCGACGAGCAGTGCGATCGGCGCGTCCTGCGCGCTGGGAGGGCGCAAGCGATCCCCCTGCGGTGCAGGGCTGGCAGCGCCCAGCATCACGGCTGCCAGGCATAGTGCGATGGTTCGGATCAAATGTGCTCCCGCCACCGGGAGCACCCGGTGGCCTATCTCAGCGTTACAATCTGGGCGCCGCTATAACCGGCACCACGCACCTTGGCGAGCGCCGCCGAGGCCTGTCCACGGGTGGCGAAAGGCCCGCTCCGCACGCGCCACAGCCTGCCGACCGGTTCGAGATAGCCGCCGATGCTCTGAGCGACGCGCTCGGCCGAGGACTTGGACGAATAGGCTCCCGCCTGCACCGCATAATCGCCGCTGGCGACCGGCCTCGGAGCGGGATTGGGAACCGCTGCCGCTGCAGTGGACGCTTCCGCAACCGCAACGGGTGCTGCCACGGTGCCGCTCGTGACCTCGTCCTCGATTGGTATCCGCGTCGAGGGCACACCGCTGTTGGGATCGACCGAGCGGATCGCCGCAGGTGCAGAGCTGGCAATAGCGGCCGGTTCCTCTCCCTCGGTGCGGGTCAGCGAAGCCGAACCCACCGCGGGAAGCTTGCGCTTGAGCACTTCGAGCAGCCCCGGCGGGGTTTCCATGCGCAGGCTTGCCATCCGGTCGCCGCGCAATTCGGCGCGCTCCTCCTCAGGCGGATTGACGCGGCGAACCCGGACCGGGGTGCCCTCGGCCACGCCGAGCTGCGCGCGCGCATCCGGCGAGAGCGCGATCAACCGCACATTGGTCATCGGCCCGCGCCGCTCGACGCGCACCAGGGTCGTCCGTCCGCTCTCGAGCGAGGTGACCTCTACATAGCTGGGTAGCGGAAGCGTCCGATGCGCAGCGCTGATCCCGGTCGCGCCCGGCTCGTCGATCGTTGCATAACCGACCTCATCGTGGTTGAGCACATCGATCGGAGTGTGAGTGATGCCATCGATGGTGAAGGGTTCGCCGACCACGACCGGATAATCGGCCTGCGGGCCTGTCTGCCCACCGGCATTGATCATCCCGTCGGACGCCATCGGCGCGCTCTCTACTGCGGTCGCTCCTGGTATGCAGGAGGCGAGCGTAAAGCCCAGCGCGACCGCACCGAAGCCGGTCAGTTTTTTAACGGGAAATCTCATCTGCCAGCAAACCCACACTCATGGCGTAGTAATTGGAGCAGTTATATTCGAGGATAACCCGATAATTTGACGTTAACAGCCAAGCCGGTGTGCCAGGCCCATCGGGCTGGAACAGCGAGGCCATCGTGGTTTCACCAAGCGGGCGCAGCGGCTGCACACCGAGCGCGCGCCACTCGGCTACCGTCTTGAATTGGCTGTGCCGCTCGTGGACGCGCGGGCAGACGGCCGCGACAAGCTCGGTGCTGACGGCGTTGGTGTCGAATCCGCGTGGCACAGAGGCGCTCACGCCCCAGGGCTGGCCGGTGCGCCAGCCGGCATCGCGGAAATAATTGGCGATCGAGGCCAGCGTATCGGCGCGGTTGGTAAAGATGTTTGCCGCCCCATCGCCATCACCATCGCTAGCGAGGCGCAGATAGACGCTCGGCAGGAATTGCGGATTGCCGAAAGCACCGGCCCAACTACCCTGGAGCTCCGACCGCGAATAACCGCGATCCGCGACTTTCATCAAAGCGAGAAACTCGCCCTCGAACAACTCGCGGCGGCGCCCCTCCCAGGCCAGCGTGGCCAAGGCTTGCGACAGATCGAACCCGCCACGGACAGCGCCATAGGCCGTCTCGTGGCCCCAGATGGCGACGAGGATTTCTCCAGGCACACCATAGTCTCGCTCGACGGCGCCGAGCGTCGCGCGGGCGTCGGCGTACGCGCGCCGGCCGCCGTTGATCCGCGCGGAATCGACGTGGCGTGCAATGTAATCTGAAACCGGAGGGAATCCCGATCTGGTCGGCGATCCCGGCTGGGCCTGATCGAGTTCGATGACCCGGCGATTGGGCTCGAGCCCTGCGGTCATCCGGGTGATCGTTCCATCGCTGACGCCCTGAGCACGGGCCTTGGCCATGAGCAGTTGCACATAGGCATCAAAGGACATGTCCTGAGCGTAGGCGGGCTGCGCGGCGAAGATCGCGGCGGCAATGGCCATGGTCCTGCTCAGCCGTTTGAGCATCGGGCGTTCGAATATCATAGGTGCTCCCTCGCACATCGCCAATGAACGCGATATGTCTTGCGGCTCCTATCCACGGCGGGCTGGCTTGTTCCAGAGAAGCGGGCATCTCGGCGCGTCAGGGCGTGACAATCCTGTGCTTGCGCATTAATGGCGGCGACGAGCGGACAGGTGGCAGAGTGGTCGAATGCACCGGTCTTGAAAACCGGCAAGGGTGCAAGCCCTTCGTGGGTTCGAATCCCACCCTGTCCGCCATTGTTGTCAGTCAGTCCGGCTGAATGATCATTTCTTCTTGCCCACCAATGACTGCGCCCGGCGGTCCTTCACCGGATAATCGGTGGCCTTGACGCTCGACTGATTCTTCAGTGCCCTATGATCCTCAACGATGCCGCCGGTGCGGTCACCGAGGTTCTTGTCTTTTTCGCCCTGCGGATCGTCGTCGATTTCGTATTCCATATGTCGTCTCCTTAAAGGTCCAACCGATCAGGAGGCAAACCGGCACAGGCACTGACGACGAGCCGAGGGGTTGGCGCGGTGAGACGCAACGCGCGCGTCAGATGTGCAGCGCGCGGTCGTACGCAGCCAGCACGCTTTCGTGCATCATCTCCGAGAGGGTCGGGTGCGGGAAGATCGTCTGCATGAGCTCAGCCTCGGTGGTTTCGAGCTGCTTGCCCACGGTGTACCCTTGGATCAGCTCGGTGACCTCTGCCCCGATCATATGCGCGCCGAGCAATTCCCCGGTCTTGGCATCGAACACCGTTTTGACGAAGCCCTCGGCCTCGCCGAGCGCGATGGCCTTGCCGTTGCCGATGAAGGGGAAGCTGCCGACCCGGACCTCGTGCCCGGCCTCTTTCGCCTTGGCCTCGGTCAGTCCGACGCTGGCGATCTGCGGGTGGCAATAGGTGCAGCCGGGGATGTTGGCTCGGTCAAGCGCGTGGGGCGCGACCTCCTTGTTACCCAGTTCCTGCGCGATCGCTTCGGCGGCGGTGACACCCTCGTGGCTGGCCTTGTGCGCCAGCCAAGGGCCGGGAGTGCAGTCGCCGATGGCCCACAGCCCCTTCGACTTCGTTCGCCCGTAGGGATCGATCTGGACAAAGCCGCGATCCATTTCGGCGAGCTTCTCGAGCCCGATATCCTCGGTGTTGGGGACGATGCCCACGGCGACGATCACATGGCAGAATTCGGTGGTCTCGACCTTGCCATCCTTGCCCTTGATCTTGGCGGTCACTCCCTTGGCTGCGACCTTCAGATCCTCGACGCCGGCGCCGGTCTTGATCGTAATGCCCTGTTTGGTCAGCGTTTTCGCCAGGAAGGCGGAGACTTCCTCGTCCTCGACCGGGACAACGCGGTCGAGCATTTCGACCACGGTCACCTCGGCGCCCATGTCGTTGTAGAAGCTTGCAAACTCGATCCCGATTGCGCCCGAGCCGATGACCAGCAGCTTGGTCGGCATTTCCTTCGGCGTCATCGCGTGGCGATAGGTCCAGACGCGCTTGCCGTCTGCCTTGGCGAAGGGCAGCTCGCGCGCACGTGCGCCGGTCGCGACGATGACGTGTTTCGCCTCGAGCTTTTCTTCGCCCTTGTCGGTCTTGACCGTCAGCGAGGTCGGGCCGGTGAGCCGACCCTCGCCCATATGCACCACGATCTTGTTCTTCTTCATCAGGTGCGTGACACCCTGATTGAGCTGTTTGGCGACCCCGCGGCTGCGCTTGACCACTGCGTCGAGATCGGCCTCGATCTCCTTGGCCTTGAGCCCATAGTCGCCCGCGTTCTGCATGTAGTGGAAGATTTCGGCCGAGCGCAGCAGCGCCTTGGTGGGGATGCAGCCCCAGTTGAGGCAGATCCCGCCGAGCAGTTCGCGCTCGACGATTGCGGTTTTGAGGCCGAGCTGCGCAGCGCGGATCGCCGCGACATAGCCTCCCGGCCCGCTTCCCAGCACGATCAGATCGTATTTCTCAGCCATGCGAACCCTGTTGTTTACGGTAATTGGCCAGCGCGAAGGCCACAATCGGAGCTGACACTCTCGTGGGTTTCAAGCGGTCGTTTGCCGGAGCCGCGAATGCTGAGGAAAGATGAATACGAAGCATCGCGCGAGCATGGCCCGGCGCAAACTCTGTAGGGAAGCGTTCAGGCATCGTTCTGCGCGCCTGCCTTGTCGCGCGATGGCAACGCCGCTTCGGCCGAGAGGCGCACCGGACGCGGGCGATCCTCGTCGTCGAGCAGGACGAATTTGAATGTTCCTTCGGCGACGCGGGTGCTCGCCTCGCCATTGCGTTCGCGCGCGATCGCCTCGGCGGCGACGGTCATGGAAGTTTTGCCGACTGCAGCGATCTCGCAATAGACCGACAGCTCGTCGCCCACCGCCATCGCGCCGGGAAAGGCGAAATCGCTGGCCGAGACGACCACCGCCTTGCCCTGCCCCGCACGGCTCGCCAGCGCGCCAGCGCCAAGCGCCATCTGGCTCATCAGCCAACCCCCGAACACCCCCCCATAGGGATTGGTATCGGCCGGCATGGCGGTGACGCGGATCAGCGGGACGCGCTCGGTCATGATTGGCTTCCCATCAGTCGAATGTATTCCTCGCGGACCCAGCCCGAGCGGCACGGACCCTCGTAATTGCGCGCATCCGGAACCGGCGACCCGGTCCCGCAATCGAGCAGCTCCTCGAGCGCCTCGCCTTCTGCAGCCTCGGCAACCGGGGGCGGATAGACGATGCCGATCCAGCCGCCGACCTTCTGGCACATGGCAACGCCGGTGCCAGCCGCCAGCTGATCGACCTCGGCTGCGCTTCCGGCCGGCGCGGCGCGGACCGTAAGCGTGTCTTCGCCGCGCGGATTGAAACTGGTGACCTCGCCATAGCTGGCGCAGGCAGCGAAGCGCCGCCCGTCGAACCCGATCTGCACCGGGCGGGCATCGACCACGGCAGCGTCCTCGGCGGATTGCGTATCGTAGGTGCGCGCCTCGCCCTGATCGGTTTGGTAGTCGCAGGCGGTCGCACCCAGCAGCAGGACGATAGCGGAGGGGCCGGCCATGTGGCTCGTCTTTATCAAACCACCAGCCCCATCGGGTTTTCGCACAATTGCTTGAAGGCTTCCATCAGCTGCGCGCCATCGGCGCCGTCGATGGCGCGGTGGTCGAAGCTGCCGCTGGCGGTCATCACGGTGGCGATCTGCAGCGAGCCGTCGACCACATAGGGGCGCGGCTCGCCCGCGCCGACCGCCATGATCATCCCCTGCGGCGGGTTGATGACCGCGTCGAACTGCTTGATCCCGAACATGCCCAGATTGGACAGGCTGGCGGTGCCGCCCTGATATTCGTGCGGCTGCAATTTGCCATCGCGCGCCTTCTCGGCCAGCGCTTTCATCTGGGTGCTGATCGAGGCCAGCCCGCGGGTGTCGGCTTCGGTGATGATCGGGGTGATCAGCCCGCTGGGTGCGGCGACCGCCACCGAGACATCGGCGCGCGAATATTTGTGGATCGTCTCGCGCTGGAAGCTGACGTTGCATTGCGGCACCCGCATCAGCGCACGCGCCAGCGCCTTGATCAGCAGATCGTTGACCGACAGCTTGACCCCGTCCGCCTCGAGCGTGGCGTTGATCTGCTTGCGCAGATCGAGCAGCGCATCGAGCCGGACATCGACCGCGAGATAGTAATGCGGGACCTGCTGCTTGCTCTCGGTAAGCCGCCGCGCGATGATCTTGCGGACGCTGGAGAGTTTTTCTTCCTCATACGGCGCGCCATGGTCGCTGGCGGAAGCGGGTTTTGCAGGTGCCTTGGCGGAGGGCTGGTCGGCTTGCGCGTCTTCCTGGCTCTTCGCGGGCGCTGTGGTACCTGCCTCGGCGCTCTCGACATCGGCCTTGACGATACGGCCGTTGGGACCGCTCCCGGTCACGGTCGCGAGGTCGATACCCTGCTGTTCGGCGATACGCTTGGCGAGCGGGCTGGCGATGATGCGGTCGCCTGTCGGTTCTGGCGCGGGTTCGGGTGCGGCTCGGCCGGCATCCGCCGCCTTTTCGGCCTTTTCGCCCTTATCACCTTCAACGGGTTCGGGGTCCTTTTGGGCTTCGGGCTCTTTTTCGGCCTCGGGCTCTTCCCCCTCATCGGCGGTCCCGCCCTTCGCCACCTCGTCCACATCCTCGCCCTCTTCGGCGAGCATCGCGATCACGGTTCCGACCTTGACCCCCTCGGTGCCTTCCTCGACCGCGATCGAGGCCAGAATGCCTTCATCCACCGCTTCGAATTCCATTGTCGCCTTGTCGGTTTCGATCTCGGCCATGAGATCGCCCGAGCTGATGGTATCGCCCGGCTTGACCAGCCATTTGGCGAGCGTGCCTTCCTCCATGGTGGGAGACAGGGCGGGCATCTTGATGGCGATCGGCATGGGGTGAAGCGCGTCCTCGCTGCGTCGGAATGGCGTGCCGCACCTCTGGCCAATTTGCCCGCTTCCCGCAAGGTTCTTGCGAAGCGCGGGTTTATCCCGGATACCCCGCGCGAAAGATCTGGCCCGGAACCGGGTGGGGATCGGAGGCAAAAGATGCGCAAATATCTGGTCGTCATGGACGAAACCGAAGAAGCCAAGAGCGCGCTGCGCTTCGCCAGCCACCGCGCCGCGCAGACCGGCGGATCAGTGCATATCCTGGCGCTGGTGCCGCGGCAGAATTTCAACGCTTTTGGCGGGGTGCAGGCGACCATCGAGCAGGAAGCGCGCGAGCGGGCTGAGGTCATGGCCAATTCGGCAGCGGGGAATATCTTTGCCGAAAGCGGCAAGATGCCGCAGATCGCGGTGCGGCTTGGCGATCCCGAAACAATCGTGCGGGGTTATCTGGAGGAGCGCGAGGATATCGCCGCGCTGGTGCTGGGCGCGGGCTCCGAAGGCGGCCCGGGACCGTTGGTGAGCCATTTTTCCGCGCACGCCGGGACGCTGCCCTGCCCGCTCTACATCATTCCCGGCGGGCTCGACCGCGAGGCGCTCGACCGGCTGGCTTGAGCGGGTCCGGATCCGCTGCGATAGCGCTCAGGTGAGCGTACCGCGGGTCGGGTAATCCTTCTTGGTGACGATATCTATGCCCTCGAGCAGCTGGTCGAGATCGGGCCGGGTAAAGGGCGCGCTCTGAACCACCTCGAAAAAGACCGACCGATCGGGCCTGAGCAGGAACAGTCCGGGCTCGGAAAACACTTTCGGCTCATCGCTGTCGGCGCGCGCGCCGGACAGGAACAATCCCCATTCGCGCGCCTGATCCTCGCTCAGCGAATGCGCCAGCGGGAGGTCGTGCGTTTCCCAATCCTCATGCGCGGTCGCTGCGCGCTCTGGGGAATCCATCGAGATCGCAAAGACATTGACCCCGCGGCTGGTGAAATCATCCAGTCGGCCACCGAGCTCTGTGAGGTATTGCTTGCAGATCGGGCAGTGGCTGCCGCGATAGAACACCAGCATGGTGAAAGCATCGGGATGCTGATCGGACAGCACGAACCGCGCCTTGATGGTCAGCGGAAGGTCGAGGTCGGGGGCGGCGGCGCCGGGGGTGATCATTGGGGGCAGTCTCCTTTCCCCAATCAATGAGTGCGGCGAGCGGCTGTTCCGGTCCGACCTCGGCTCGGCTACTTCTTCTTGCGCCCCTGGTGCCTGATGTTCGCTGGCCTGCCGCGCTGGCCCTGCGCATGCTGACCCGTCTCGGGCTTGCCTTGTGCAGGCTTGCCTCCTGCGGGTTTGCCCTGCGCGGGCCTACCTCCTGCAGGCTTCCCCTGACCGGGTTTGCCCTTCGGCGGTCCGGCATTGCCCTTGGACTGGCCGTTCTTGCCGCCGCGTCCACCGGAACGCCCGCCGGGACGTCCGCCGCCCGACTTGTTGCGCCCGTCGTCGCGTTTGCCACGCGGTTCGATTCCCTTGCCTTCGCTCTCGGGCACCGCGAATTTGAGCGCGCCCGTCAAAGCGTTGGCTTCGGCCAGCGTCAGCTTGAGCTTGTCGCCCACCGAATAGCTCGTGCCGCTGCCCTCGCCCTTCAGCGTCTGCGACGCCTCGTCGTAGCGGAAATATTCGCGGCCCAGCGTCGAGACCGGGACCAGCCCGTCGCCGCCCAGCTTTTCGATCGTCGCGAAGAAACCGAAGCCCTGCACCCCGGTGATCCGGGTGTCGAAGGTCTCGCCCACCCGGCCCGAGAGCCAGGCGGCGACATAGCGGTCGGTCGTATCGCGCTCGGCCTCCATCGCGCGGCGTTCGGTCTGGCTGATCGCGTCGCTGATCGCCTGCAGCGAATCGCGGTCGCGATCGGCGAGACCGCTACCCGGCGGCAATCCGCCGCTCGGCTTGGGCTGTTCGAGCTTGTAGCCATCAACCAGCGCGCGGTGGACCAGCAGATCGGCATAGCGGCGGATCGGCGAGGTGAAATGCGCGTAGGAACCGAGCGAAAGCCCGAAATGGCCCGCATTTGCGGGGCCGTAATAGGCCTGCGACTGGCTCCGCAGTACCGCTTCCATCACCAGCACCTTTTCGGCCTCGTCGGTGACATCCTTGAGCAGGCGGTTGAACAGGCTGGGGGTGATCACCTGACCGAGCGCGATCTTGCGCCCCTGCGTCGCCATATATTCGCGCATCGCGATCAGCTTGTCGCGGCTCGGCGGTTCGTGAATGCGGTAGACCACCGGTGCGGTCTTGGCCTCAAGCGCTTTCGCCGCGGCGACATTGGCGGCGATCATGAAATCTTCGACCACGCGGTGGGCATCGAGCCGTTCGCGCACCGCGATCTCCTCGATCTGGCCCTTGTCGTTCAGGCGCACCTGCCGCTCGGGCAGGTCGAGCTCGAGCGGGTCGCGCGCGGTCCGCGCCTGATGGAGCAGCTTCCACGCGCCCCACAGTTGGGTCAGCGCTTCGGGTGCATCGCCGCCATCAATCGCGGCCTGCGCGTCCTCATAGGCGATGTTGCGCGCCAGCCGGACGATGGCGCGGGTGAAGCGCCATTCGGTGATCTGGCCCGCTGACGAAATCCGCAGATGGCAGGCCATTGCCGCGCGGTCGACGTCCTGCTTGAGCGAACAGACATCGGCGCTGAGCACTTCGGGAAGCATCGGCACGACCTGATCGGGGAAATAGACCGAATTGCCGCGCTTGCGGGCTTCCTTGTCGAGAGCCCCGCCGGGCCGGACGTAGAAGGCGACATCGGCGATGGCGACGATGGCACGGTAGCCACCCGATCCATCGGGTTCGGCCCAGATCGCATCGTCGTGATCGCGCGCATCGGCGGGATCGATCGCCATGATCGGCACACCGCGCAGATCTTCGCGCTTGTCGTCGGACAGCGGCAGCTTGGCAGCCTGCTTGGCCTCTTCCAGCACCTCGTCGGGGAACACGTGCGGGATGCCATGCTTGGCGATGGCGATCATACTGAAGCTCTTGGGCGCCAGCGGATCACCGACGACCTCGACGACCTTGACACCGGCGCGTGGCGAATTGCCGGTGCGCTCGACGATCACCAGCTCGCCGTCCTCGGCGCCGCCAAGATCCGAGATGGGCGAGGAATTGCGAACCTTCTTGTCCACCGGAGCAAGCCAGGCCTTGCCCGCCTGGTCGATTTCGACGACCCCCATCAGCCCTTCGGTGCGCGCTGGCAATTTCTTCATCGGATGCGCGCGCCAGCCGTGCTGGGTCTGCTCGGTGCGCGCGAGGATGCGATCGCCGCGTTTGAGCGCGCCGTGCTTCTTGCTTTCCTTGACCAGCATGCGCTGGGGCTTGTCTTCCGCCTCGCCATCCTGACCCTCGGGTTCGGCGTAGAGCTCGCCATCCTCGATCGACACGATCTTGAGCACGGTGACCTTGGGGACATCGCCCTTGCGGTGATAGGCGGTGCGCTTGCCGTCGATCAGCCCTTCTTCGGCCATCTGCTTGAGCCGCTTCTTGAGCGTGATCTTCTCCTGGCCCTTCAATCCGAAGGCCTTGGCGATCTCGCGCTTGCCGGCTGCGCCATCGTAGCCCTGGATGAATTCGATGATTTCGGTCTGGGAAGGCATGCCGGCGGTCCGGCGATTGTTATCGGTTTTGTCATTCATGCCCGCCATATGGGGTCGCGGCTAGTCGCTGTCATCCTCTTCGACCACGACGGGCGCAAATTGCCCCGCCGGGACGGCGCTGGCAAAGGGGCTCGTTCCCCCCGGTCCGAAAGATGCGACCCCGAAAATCCAGTCGTCCCCTCGCACCGGTATCACCACACTGTGCGTCCGCTCACCTGCTGGTGTCACGGCACCGGGACGCGGCCGTTCGTAGTTCACGATCGGACCGTCCTGCGTCCAATCCGGTTCGTCGGTGCGGCGCATTTTGACGACATAGCCCGAAGCACCCGCGACGCCTTTCCACTCCAGCAGCGTATCCGTCCGCACTGCGGCCTGCGCGGTGGGCACCGGAGGAATGGGCACGGAAGCCAGCTGGTCGAGCGCACGCACATTGAGCTGCGTCACTTTTGCGAGATAAGCGAAATCCATTTCATCCACCGTGTCGCCATATGCGGTGCCGTCTTCGACGCGCAGATCCTGATGCTGGTGTTCGTAATCCTCCACGGCAACGCTGAAGCGCACCGCGGGATAGCCCGCTTCGAGAAAGGGAATCTGGTCCCCGCCCCGCCCCATGCGATCGACTCGCCAGATTTGGCGGACATCGAGGCCCGCTTCGTCCTGCTCGGCGAGACCGTCGATCCAGCGCGAGAGGTTGCGACTAGGCGAATCGTTCTCGCCGCCCTCGCGGCGCTGCGCCGCGCGCAAGGAATCGGTGAGATCGGCACGCGGCCCCTCGGAGAAGACGCGGACATGGTCGGGATCGCAATATCCGTCGCTGCCGCAGCTGTTACCGACGACATCATTATTGAGCACGGCCTTGACCGTATAGCCCTGCTCGCCGAGCCAGTCGGCCAGCAGCCTGCCACCGTAGAGACCCTGTTCCTCGCCCGAGAGCAGCGCATAGACGATGGTGGTGGGGTGGCTCTTGGCGGACAGCACGCGCGCGGCCTCGATCACCAGAGCGGTTCCCGAACCATCGTCATTGGCGCCGGGCGCATCGCTGGTGAAATCGGAGACATCCGAAACCCGGCTGTCGATATGCGCCTGGACAACGACGACTTCGTTCGGTCGCTCGGTGCCGCGCTGGATGGCGACGACGTTGCGCAGCCGCGTTGCTGTCGGCACCCGGCTGCCCTCGATCATGCGTTCGGGCAGAACCACTTCGAGGCAATTGTCGCAACCGGCTGAGATGTTTCGCATTTCCGAAGCACCCCAATCGACCGCCGCGCCGATCCCGCGCTCGGGATTGTCCTGCTCGGACAGCGTATGTCGGGTGCCAAACGAGACGAGCTTTTCGACATCGGCGCGCAAGCGTTCGGCGGAAACCTGTTCGGCGGGCTGGACCTGCGCGACAAGCGGTGTGGCGAAGACGGCGGCGAGCAGGGCGGTTTTTCTCATACGCCGTACTCTTGCGAGATTGTGGGCAAAGATCAACGGCCCTGCTCCAAACTATTCCCCCGACAAGAGACGTGGATCAGTAGGCCCGCGCCAGCAGCACCCGCTCCACCGCGGGCTCGCCAGTGAAGATGCAGGACCCATCGGCAGGACGCGCGCCGATCGGCACATTGCGCACCGTCAGCTTGAGCGCCTTCAACCGCTCGACCACCGCATCGAGTGCGGGGCCGGTGGGCTTGCACCATTGCACCTCGAGCCAGCCAGGATAGCGCTGGTCCTCGGCGAAATGCGCCTCGACCGTATCCATGCTGGCGACATCGCGGGTGATATTGACCTCGCGCCGCTCGCTTGCTTCGGAAAGCAGCCCGGACTGGATCTCGGCGAGCATGCCGGGGAGCGCCTGCGCCAGCGCCTCGCGCGCCGGGTTCTCGAATGCGGGTTTGCCGGTGCCGGCGTCCCACAGGCTGTCGCGGCGCAGCAGTGAGACCACGCCCTGCTCCATGTCGCGGCCGCCAACCTCGACGATCACGGGCGCGCCCTTGCGAACCCAGTCCCAGCGCTTGGCCGCGGCCTTGCCCGGCTTGGTGTCGAGCAACACCCGCATAGGCTCGTCGAAGGCGCGCTCGGCGGCAAGCATGGCACGGAGCTCCTCGCAATAGGCGAGCAGCGCCTCGTCTTCGGGCTTGTCGCGCAGCATCGGCAGGATGACGACCTGCCACGGCGCGATCTGCGGGGGGACGCGCAAGCCGTCGTCATCGCCATGCGTCATGATGATCGCGCCGACCATGCGGGTCGAGACGCCCCAGCTGGTGGTGTGGCAATAGGTCTGTCCACCATCCTTGTCCTGGAACTGGATACCGCTGGCGCGCGCGAAATTCTCGCCGAGATAGTGGCTGGTGCCCGCCTGCAGCGCCTTGCCGTCCTGCATCATCGCCTCGATCGACCAGGTCTCGACCGCGCCCGGAAAGCGCTCGTTCTCGGGCTTCTCGCCCGCAATCACCGGGAGGGCGAGATCGTCTTCCGCGAAGGCGCGATAGACCTCGAGCATCCGGAGCGTGTGCTCCTTCGCCTCGGCGGCGTCGGCATGCGCGGTGTGGCCTTCCTGCCAGAGGAACTCGCTGGTGCGCAGGAACATGCGGGTGCGCATTTCCCAGCGCACCACATTGGCCCACTGGTTGAGCTTCAACGGCAGGTCGCGCCAACTGCGGATCCAGCGCGCCATGGCATCGCCGAAGATGGTCTCCGAGGTCGGGCGCACCACCAGCGGCTCTTCCAGTTTCGCCTCGGGATCGGGGACCAGCCCGCCATCCTTCCCCGCGATCAGCCGGTGATGCGTGACCACGGCCATTTCCTTGGCGAAGCCCTCGACATGCTCGGCCTCGCGCTCGAAATTGGCGAGCGGGATGAACAGCGGAAAATAGACGTTGTCGTGGCCGGTCGCCTTGATCCGGTCGTCGAGCAGCCGCTGCATCCGCTCCCAGATGCCGAACCCCCACGGCTTGATCACCATGCAGCCGCGCACCCCCGATTCCTCGGCCATATCGGCGGCGCCGATGACCTCCTGATACCAGGCGGCGAAATCATCGGCGCGGCGGGCGGTCAGGGCGTGGCGAATCTCGGCCATCGGGCAATCTCGTTCAATAAGGGGTGGTCGCCGCAGCCCCTAGCCGCAGCGGTCGCGGCTAGTCGAGCCGGGTTTTGCGCGAGAGGGAAAACGAGGCTTGCTAGCTATCGAGCTCGTCGAGCTTCTTCTGCATTGCCGCCATCTGCTTGCGCATCTGCGCCAGCTCGTCCTTGGGCGCGGGCTCCGCGGGCGGCCCGGCCGGCGTCTTGGCGGTGGGCGTCTTCCCGGCGGGCTTGCTCCCGGGCATGAAGACCTCGGCGGCGTTCTGCATCAGTTTGAGGTTGGTCTCGACCATCTTGGCCATCGGATTGACCTCGACCCCCTTCTGGAACGCCTCCTGCAACTGCTCGCGGTTCTTGCGGAAGCTGGCCATGCTGGCTTCCAGATAGCTGGGCATCATGCCCTGCACCGAATTGCCATACATCGAGATCAGATCGCGCAGGAAGCTGACCGGGAGCATCTGTTCGCCGGTGCTTTCCTGCTCGACGATGATCTGGGTCAGGATGGTATGGGTGATGTCGTCGCCGCTCTTAGCGTCGATCACCGAGAAATCGACATTCTCGCGGGTCATCTTCGCCAGATCGTCGAGCGTGATGTAGCTCGAGGTGTCGGTGTTGTAGAGCCGCCGGTTGGCGTATTTCTTGATGACGATGGGGTCTCCGTCGCGGGTGCGCTTGGCCATACGGGGTCAATCCTCTCTCTGCCTCGATGCCGCATTAGCACCTGCACAATGTGCAGCGCAACACGGCTCCGGAAGCCGCCCCGGTCAGCCGAAGCGATTGCCCAGCACGGTCAGCAATTCATATTGCGAAAGAGCGGTTTGCCGCGCAGCATCCGGTAGCAGATAGGGCAGCGAGACCCAGTCGCCTTCGTGCAGGTCGGGGGCCTGGGCGAGGTCCACCACGATCATGTCCATCGACAGCTTGCCGAGCATCGGGAGGCGGCGGTCGCCGTGCACAAAATGCGCTCCCGCCCAGCTGCGCATGATGCCATCGGCATAGCCCAGCGAGACCACCCCGACGCGCATGGGGGCGGGCGCGGTGAAGGCGGCGTTGTAGCCCACCGTGGCGCCTTCCGCGACATCGCGGACCTGCAGCAAAGCGGCTTCGGGGTAGGCAACCTGGCGGATGGTGTCTGCGAACTCGGACCGCGGAACACCGCCATAAAGCGCGAGGCCCGGGCGGGTGAGATCGCAATGATAATCGGCACCCAGCGCGATCCCGGCGCTGTTGGCCAGGCTGGCCTCGCGATGCGCAACATGCGGGATCACCGCGCGGAAAGCCGCGAGCTGGCGAGCGTTCATCGCGCTGTCCTCGTCGGCGCAGGCTAGATGCGACATCAGTACCTGGATATCGAGGCTCTGGACCAGCGGATCGGCGATCTCGGACGGCGCGATCCCAAGCCGGTTGATCCCGCTGTCGATCATCAGATCGCAGCGCCCGCCTCCGCTTTCGGACCAGACCCGCGCCTGATGAAGGCTGTCGATCACCGGGCGAACACCCACGGCGCGCGCATAGGCTGCCTGTGCGGCATCGAACACTCCGTGCAGCACCGAAACCTGCGAGGCCGGGATATATGCCAGCACCGATTCGACTTCGGACCAGTGTGCCACGAAGAAATCCCGGCACCCCGCATCGCGCAGCACCGGCAGGCAGCGTACGACCCTCAGACCGTAGCAATCTGCCTTCACCGCCGCCCCGGCGCGCGCCGTCCCCGACATCGCATCGAGGACGCGCCAATTGGCGGCCAGCGCTGCCTCGTCGAGCCCGAGCCGGAGGGTGGATGGTGGCACGTCAGGCATTGCCGGCAGTCTCGTCGGAGAAATCGCGCGGCGGGCCGCCGGGCAAGCCCCACCACACCACTACCAGCCCGAGCGCGACCACCACCCAGGTGTACCACAGCCCGGCATAGACATCGCCCGAGCGCGCCACGATAATTCCCGAGATCAGCGGCAGGAAACCGCCGAGATAGCCCGCGGCGATGTGATAGGGGATCGACATCGAGCTGTAGCGAATTCGCGGCGGGAACAGCTCGGCCAGCAGTGCCGCGACCGAGCCATAGGTCAGCGCCGAGAGCAGCCCAAGCACCAGCAGCAGCGCGACGATGCCGAGAATGTTCGCCAGCGGCGGCGCGCGGCGGTCGAAATCGAAGCCCTGCGCGGTCAGTGCCGCGAGCAGCCCGTCGCGCCGCGCTGCGCCATCGGCGAACCATTCGGGTGGCAGCGCGATCGCCTCGGCGCCGACCGTCAGCGACAGCGCTTGCGCCGGTTCGACGCTGTAGGCGACGCCGCTCGCGGTCAGCGTCTCGAGCAGCTTGCCGCATTGGCTCTGCTCGCGGTCGAACAGTTCGGCGAAGGGATCGGTCGAGCATGCGCTCCCCGACACCACCACCGGACGCTCGCGCGCTGCTTCGGCGAGCCCCGGATTGGCGAGACTACCGATCCCCCAGAAGATCGGGAACAGCAGCAGGAGGCTCAGCAATGCGCCGATCACTATCGGGCGGCGGCGCCCGATCCGATCGGACCAGCGCCCGACGATCACATAGAAGCTCATCGCAATCAGCCCGGCCACGAGCAGCATCCATTCGACCACGCTCTCCTCGAGCCGCATGGGACCGCGCAGGAACGACAGGCCAGAGAAAAAGGCGGTGTACCAGATCGTGGTCAGGATTCCGGTAACCGCGAAGGCAATCAGGAGGCGACGCTTGTTGCCCGGGTAGGTGAAGCTTTCGACGAAGGGGTTGCCCGCAGTCTCGCCCGCCGCCTTCATCGCCTGAAAGACCGGGCTTTCCGACAGCTTGAGCCGCATCCACAGCGAGATCGCCAGCAGGATCAGCGACAGCAGGAAGGGCACCCGCCAACCCCATTGCGCGAACTCCTCCTCAGAAAATGCGGCGCGGCAGGCGATCACCACCGCGATCGAAAGCACGAAACCGCCGACCACGCTGGCCTGGATGAAGCCGGTGTAGAAGCCGCGTTTTTCGGGCGGAGCGTGCTCGGCGACATAGATCGCGGCGCCGCCATATTCGCCGCCCAGCGCCAGCCCCTGAAGAACGCGCAGGCCGATGACGATGATCGGCGCGGCAATCCCGATGCTGGCGGCGGTGGGGATCATACCGACTCCTGCCGTCGCCACGCCCATCAGCGTGACGGTGACGAGAAAGGTGTATTTGCGACCCAGCCGGTCGCCCAGAAACCCGAACAGGATTGCGCCAAGCGGGCGGAAACCGAAGCCGACCGCGAAGCCCGCCCAGACCAGGAGTATCTGCAGCGTCTCGTTGTCGCTAGGGAAGAAGGCGGCACCGATGACCGCCGCGAGCGTGCCATAGATGAAAAAATCATACCATTCGAAAATCGTCCCCGCCGAGCTGGCGGCGATGACGAGGCGGATTTCCTTCGCGGTGGGTTCACGCGTCAGTGGTACGGCAACACCGTCTGCGCTCGTGCTGGTGGTCATGGTACCGCCCCCTCCCTACTGCCGCGCAATTGCCGCGTGCCTCGCGCGATTTAGCGCGTGGGCGGGAGGTTGGAAAGCGCGGCCAGCGCGGCTCTCCACGGCAGGCGGATCGCATCGTGGCGTCCGGCATGTGGCAGCGCGGGGTCGAGCGCTTCGAGCCCGGGCCAGTCCGGGCGCTCGGCGGTGCCCTCCAGCCAGTGGTCCAGCCCGGCGAGGCTGCGCGTCAGCGAAGCGGTGTCGCGGCCATGCGCCTCGCGCGCGAAGATCGCGGCCGAAGCCTGCCCCACCGCGCAGGCGCTGACCCGCATGCCCAGTTCGGCGATGGCGCCCTGCTCATCGGTGGTGCAGCCCAGCGCGAGCGTGCTGCCGCAGCTGCGCGAGCGTGCCTCGCCGCGCAGCGCCAGTTCGTCGGTGAGGGGATAATCGGCCAGTTCAACTGCAAGCCCAAGCAACGCGGGAGAGTAGAGCGCGCGCCCGCCCCCGCCCGCGTTCATGCCGCGTCGTCGGCCGCTTCCGCCGCCTCGCGTTCTTCGCGCAATTGAGCGCGTCGCACGGCTACCATCTCGACCATGCTGCGCGAGCTGGCATCGACGAAATCATAGGAGCGTGCGCCCGAGATCCAGTCGGGGCGACCCTTGAAGCCCCAGACGCTGTCATAGCCCAACACGAGCAACGAGAAGGCGATCACCACGATCACCGCGCCTTTAAGAGCTCCGAAACCGAAACCGAGCACACGGTCGATCGGTCCCATAACCGAGCCGCGCGAGGCGCCGCTGACATTGCTGGCGATCACCTTCATCGCGGCATAGGGAATGAGCAGCAGCAGCGCGAAGGCGAGCACCGCGGTGGTGATGTCGCGCCCGGTGAAATCGGAGAGCGCCTCGGTCAGCGGGGTGTGCATAAACCGGATGGCGAAGATCGCCAGCACCCAGGCGGCCAGCGAGAACACTTCCTGCACGAAGCCGCGCATGAAGCCGCCCGCAGCTGCCACGCCGACAATACCCAGCACTATCCAGTCGAAACCCGTCATCACACTTCCAAGGCACCAGGACTAAGGTCCCCCCATGACGCGGTCGACCAGAATGGGCAACTGGCCAATCTCGCGATACTCGAGCTTTGCAGACGCATGATCGACATCGCGGGGGCCGAATCCGCGCTCGAAACCAAGCTTGGCCGCCTCGCGCAGCCGTAACGGTGCATGCGCCACCGAGCGGATCTCGCCCGCGAGCGAAACCTCGCCCAGCCACACGCTGCGCGCGGGCAGCGGCTTGTCGGCGAGCGCGCTGACCAGCGCGGCGGCGACAGCCAGATCGGCGGCGGGATCGGACAGGCGATATCCCCCGGCGACATTGAGATAGACCTCAGCCGAACTGAAATTGAGCCCGCAGCGTGCCTCGAGCACCGCCAGCAGCATCGCCATCCGGCCATTGTCCCAGCCGACCACCGCGCGGCGCGGGGTGGCGCCCGACTGCAGCCGCACGATCAGCGCCTGGATCTCGACCAGAACCGGGCGGGTGCCCTCCATCGCCGGGAACACCGCGCTGCCCGCGAGCTGCTCCTGACGCCCGGAAAGGAACAGCATCGAAGGGTTCGCGACCTCTTCCAGCCCGTCGCCAGCCATCGAGAACACCCCGATCTCGTCGACCGCGCCGAAGCGGTTTTTCAACGCACGCAAGATGCGGTACTGGTGGCTGCGCTCGCCCTCGAAGCTCATCACGACATCGACCATATGCTCGAGCACGCGCGGCCCGGCAATCGAGCCGTCCTTGGTGACATGGCCGACCAGTACCAGCGCGACGCCGTTTTCCTTGGCGTAACGGATCAGCTCGAAGGCGCAGCCGCGAACCTGACTTACCGTGCCCGGTGCGCCCTCGATACTGTCCGAATGCATGGTCTGGATCGAATCGATTACCAGCATGGCAGGGGGCTCGCCCTGCCCCAGCGTGGTGAGGATATCGCGCACGCTGGTCGCGGCGGCGAGCCGCACCGGAGCATCGCCCAGCCCCAGCCGGCCTGCGCGCATCCGTACCTGCGCGGTGGCTTCCTCACCGCTGACATAGATGCAGGATTTTCCTGCGCGCGCCACCGCTGCAGCGGCCTGGAGCAGCAGGGTCGATTTGCCGATGCCGGGGTCGCCGCCCATCAATATCGCCGAGCCGGGGACCAGCCCGCCACCCAGCGCGCGGTCGAATTCGGCAAGCCCGGTGGTGGCGCGCACCGGCAGCGCGCCGGGCTTGTCGAGCGAGACGAACTCGATCCCGCGCCCGCCGCTCGACAAATCGTGCTTCTGCTCGAAGACTGTGGCCGGAACGTCTTCCACCAGCGTGTTCCACTCGGCACAATCGGGACATTGCCCCTGCCAGCGGTGCGAGACGCTGCCACAGGCCTGGCAGACATAGCGACGTTTGGGTTTAGCCATGCGGCGGCGATAACCGGAACATTGCAGGAACGCAATTGCCATCACGGGCCGACTGCGCCAGTACCGCCGGGATGCGGCAGAAAGAACTCAGGATTGCGCTGGTTTGTTATGGCGGTGTGAGCCTGGCGATCTACATGCACGGGGTCACCAAGGAAGTGTGGCATCTGGCGCGCGCCAGCCGGGCCTATCATGACGGCAGCGAGAAACCCGGCGGCGTCGCGGGGGTCTATCGCGAGCTGCTCGAGCATATCGAGCGCGAGCGGCAATTGCGGCTGCGAGTCCTTCCCGATATCCTGACCGGGGCGAGCGCAGGCGGGATCAACGCGGTGTTCCTCGCGCAGGCGGTGCATTCGGGCTATTCGCTCGACCCGCTGACCGAGCTCTGGCTCGACATGGCCGATGTCGACGAACTGGTCGATCCCGATGCGCGACCGGTTTGGCGCTTCGCCAAATTCTGGACCCAGCCGCTGGTGCGCTGGGTGCTCAGCAGGCCCGGCAATCTGGTCAGCGAGAGCGTGGCGCCCGAAACCCGGGACGAGGTCCGGCGCAAGGTGTCCAGCGTCATGCGCGGGCGCTGGTTCGAGCCGCCGTTCAGCGGAGTTGGCTTTTCCGCACTGCTCGAACGCGCTTTTGCCGCGATGGAGCGGACCACTCCGGAAGCGCCGCTGCTGCCGCCGCGCCATCCGCTCGACCTGTTCGTTACCGCTACCGATTTCCATGGCCACCTTTCGCTGCTGCGGCTCAACAGCCCGCCGGTAGTGGAAGAGAGCGAGCATCGCATGCCGATCGATTTCCGCAGCCGGACGCCCTATTCGGGCGGGCAGGATTTCGCCGCCCCGGTCGAGCTGGTGTTTGCCGCGCGTGCCACCGCGAGCTTTCCGGGTGCTTTCCCACCGCTGATGGTGGCGGAGATCGATGCGCTGGCAGAAAAGACCGGGCGCGACTGGACCAACCGGCATAATTTCCTCGAACGGATCATGCCGGTCCATCTGCACGAGGATACGGTCGATCAGGTCTCGCTGATCGATGGCTCGGTGCTGGTCAACAAGCCCTTCGAAGGAGCGATCGCCGCGCTTCAGGGCCGTCCTGCGCAGCGCGAGGTCGACCGGCGCTTCGTCTATATCGATCCGCGCCCCGACCGATCGAGCGCGCTGCGCGAGATAGAAAAGAGGCCGGTCGGGTTCTTCTCTGCCATCCTCGGATCGCTCTCCACCATCCCGCGCGAGCAGCCGATCCGCGACAATCTCGAGGCGCTCGAACAGCAAAGCCGCGAGGCGTTGCGGCTGCGGCGGATTGTTACCCGGTTGCGGCCCGATGTCGAAGGTGCGGTCGATCGCTTGTTCGGGCGGACGCTGTTTCTCGACAAGCCGACCCCGCGGCGGTTGAGCAACTGGCGCCAGCGCGCGCAGACCGCTGCCGCGGAACAGGCGGGCTTCGCCTTCCAGTCCTATGCGCAGACCAAGGTTTCGGGGATCGTCGCGCGGCTTGCCAAGCTGACGCTGGAAGCGGCGCCGCAACTGGGGCTGCCAGATGCGCAAGCCATCGAGGCGGTGTTTCGCGAGGAGCTGACGCGGCGCGGGCTCGAGAGTCTGTCGGCGCCCGGTGGCGGGGCGCATGAGGGCGCGATCGCTTTCTTCCGCGCGCATGATCTGGGGTTTCGCATCCGCAGGCTGCGGCTGCTCGCGCGGCGCGTCGCCAGGGACTGGGAAGCCGATCCC
This sequence comes from Erythrobacter sp. QSSC1-22B, assembly GCF_001678665.1. Taxonomy (GTDB): domain Bacteria; phylum Pseudomonadota; class Alphaproteobacteria; order Sphingomonadales; family Sphingomonadaceae; genus Qipengyuania. The sequence continues at coordinate 96,430 of NZ_LZRP01000001.1, read as the reverse complement.
GATATCCCCGACGATTCGCTCGAGACAGCGCGCGATGCGCTCTACGGAATCCTGGCGTTGTATTTCGACCGTGAAGGGCTGGCGTCACTCGGACCGGATTTCGGCAGGCTGGCGGAGAATGTGCTGCAGGATCCGGCGGCGGTGCTCGATCACCTCGAGGACAACCGCTTGTTGCCGCAGGTCGATGACGAGGCCGAACTGCTGCTCGCCGAAGCGCTGGCGCAGATGCCCAAGGACCTCAAGCGGCGTATGCTCCTCACCTATCTCGGTTTCCCCTATTACGACGTCGCCACGCTGGCGCTGCTGCGCGACGAGGGTCTGAGCGAATTCGACCCCGCCAAGGTCGATCGCATCTCGCCCGAGGATGCACGGTCCATCCGCGAAGGCGGGACGAGGGCCACGCTGCGCGGCACCGAGTTCTACAATTTCGGCGCCTTCTTCAGCCGTACCTATCGCGAGAACGATTATCTCTGGGGCCGGCTCCACGGCGCCGAGCGAATGATCGATCTGGTCGGCTCGACGCTCGAGGACAAGCTGCCCGAAGAGGACTGTCGCAGCTTCAAGCGCGCCGCCTTCCTCGCCATCCTCGACGAGGAGGCGGCTGCGGCGCGCTGTTCGGGCGGTCTGATCGCTTCGCTAAGGGACGAGATCGTCGAACGCATGCCCGAATGAAAGCCTGCCCGAATAGCCGCGCCTAGGCGCCCAGAACGGTCTTCAGTTTCTCGAAGAAGCCCCGGCTTTCGGGGCATTCGTCGCCGGTCTCGGTTTCGCGGAACTGCTCGAGCAGCCCGCGCTGTTCCTTGGTTAGCTTGGTCGGGGTTTCGACCGCGATTTCCACCACCAGATCGCCGCGTCCGCGCCCCTGCAGCACAGGCATGCCCGCGCCGCGCTGACGCAATTGCTTGCCCGACTGGATGCCCGCCGGGATCGAAAGCGCCACCGCCTCGCCCGCAAGGTCGAGAATCTCGATCTCGCCGCCCAGCGCGGCCTGGGTGAAACTGATCGGCACGCGCGTGGCAAGCGTGGTGCCCTCGCGCTGGAAGATCGCATGCGGCGCGATATGGACGAAGATGTAGAGATCGCCCGGAGGAGCCCCCTGCGGCCCCGCCTCGCCCTTGCCCGAGAGCCGGATGCGGGTGCCGGTATCGACCCCGGGCGGAATCTCGACATCGAGCGTCTGCGGGACATCGACGCGCCCCTCCCCGCGGCAGGAGCGGCAGGGATCGGTGATCACCTCGCCGCGGCCGTGGCAATTGGGGCATGGCCTCTCGACCACGAAGAAACCCTGCTTGGCTCGGACCTTACCGTGCCCCTGGCAAAGGTTGCAGGTGCGCGCCCGCGTCCCGGGACGTGCGCCGCTGCCGTGGCAGTCGTCGCACTGTTTCGAGACCTCGATCTCGACCTCGGTGTCCTTGCCGTGGAAGGCTTCTTCAAGCGTGACCTGCATGTCGTAGCGCAGATCGGCGCCGCGTCGCGGCCCGCGCTGCGCGCCGCCGCCAAAGGCCTGGCCGAAGATGGTCTCGAAGATATCGCCGATATCGCCGAAGTCCTGCTGGCCGTGGCCACCACCCATGCCCTGCTGGAAGGCTTCCATGCCGTAGCGGTCGTAGGCCGCCCGCTTCTGCGGATCCTTGAGGCAGTCGTAGGCGACGCTGATCGCCTTGAATTTGGCCTCGCTCTCGGAGCAGCCCGGATTGCGGTCCGGATGGTGCTTCATCGCGAGCTTGCGATAGGCAGATTTGATTGTCCCGCCGTCCGCATCGCGCGAAACGCCAAGCAATTCGTAGAAATCGATTTCGGTCGCTGACATAAATTCTCCCGCCCGATACCTGTCCGCCACCGGTGCTGGATGGCACCGGTGGCGGCTAGGCGTTTATCGGGCGATCAACCCTTGTTGTTCTCTTCGTCGACCTCGGAGAATTCCGCGTCGACGACGTCTTCGTCGCCCGAACCGGACTGGTCGGGTGCGGCTTCACCATCGGCGGGTGCGGCCTTGGCCTGCTCCTGCTCGTAGATGGTCTGGCCCATCTTCATGGCAACCTGAGTCAGTTCTTGCGCGGCGGCGTTGATCTTGGCAGGATCGTCGCTTTCGAGCGCGGTCTTGACCTCGGCGATCTTCGCCTCGACTTCGCTCTTGAGATCGGCGTCGAGCTTGTCGCCGTGCTCCTCGAGCTGCTTCTCGGTCGTGTGGACAAGGCTGTCGGCCTGGTTGCGGGCTTCGGCCGATTCCTTGCGCTTCTTGTCTTCCTCGGCGAATTTCTCGGCATCCTGGACCATCTGGTCGATATCGCTGTCGGTCAATCCACCCGACGCCTGGATCTTGATCGTCTGCTCCTTGCCGGTGCCCTTGTCCTTGGCGCTGACGTTGACGATGCCGTTGGCGTCGATGTCGAAGGTGACCTCGATCTGCGGCACGCCGCGCGGCGCAGAAGGAATCCCGACGAGGTCGAAATTGCCAAGCAGTTTGTTGTCCGCCGCCATCTCGCGCTCGCCCTGGAACACCTTGATCGTCACCGCCTGCTGGTTGTCCTCGGCGGTCGAATAGGTCTGGCTCTTTTTGGTCGGGATGGTGGTGTTGCGATCGATCATCCGGGTGAACACGCCGCCCAGCGTCTCGATGCCCAGCGACAGAGGGGTCACGTCGAGCAGCAGCACATCCTTGACGTCGCCCTGCAGCACGCCGGCCTGGATCGCGGCGCCCATGGCAACGACTTCATCGGGATTCACGCCGGTATGCGGCTTGGAGCCGAAGAATTCCTCGACCACTTCGCGGACCCGCGGCATGCGCGTCATGCCGCCGACCAGGATAACCTCGTCGATCTCGTCCTTGGTGACGCCGGCATCGGCCAGCGCCTTCTTGCACGGCTCGAGCGTCCGTTTGATTAGATCGCCGACCAGCTTTTCCAGATCGGAGCGGCTGAGCGTCTCGACCAGATGCAGCGGGGTCGAACTGCCGCCTTCCATGCGGGCGGTAATGAAGGGCAGATTGATCTCGGTGGTCTGCGTGCTCGAGAGCTCGATCTTGGCCTTTTCGGCGGCTTCCTTGAGACGCTGGAGCGCAAGCTTGTCCTTGCGCAGATCCATATTCTCCTTCTTCTCGAACTGGTTGGCGAGATATTCGACGATCGTGGTGTCGAAATCTTCACCGCCGAGGAAGGTATCGCCATTGGTGGACTTCACCTCGAAGACGCCATCGCCGATTTCGAGCACGGAGACATCGAAAGTGCCGCCGCCGAGATCGTAGACCGCGATGGTCTTGCCCTCGTCCTTGTCCATCCCATAGGCGAGCGCGGCCGCGGTCGGCTCGTTGATGATGCGCAGCACTTCGAGACCGGCGATCTGGCCGGCGTCCTTGGTCGCCTGACGCTGGGCGTCGTTGAAATAGGCCGGAACTGTGATGACCGCCTGGGTGACGGTTTCGCCGAGATAGCTTTCCGCCGTCTCTTTCATCTTCTGCAAGATGAAGGCCGAGACCTGGCTGGGGGAGTAATCCTCGCCGCCCGCTTCGACCCAGGCATCGCCGTTCTTGCCCTTGACGATGTCGTAGGGAACGAGATCCATGTCCTTTTTGGTCATGGGATCGTCGAAGCGGCGCCCGATCAGGCGCTTGATCGCGAACAGCGTGTTGTCGGGGTTGGTGACCGCCTGGCGCTTGGCCGGCTGGCCGATCAGTCGCTCGCCGTCCTTGGTGAAAGCGACGATCGAAGGCGTGGTGCGTGCGCCCTCGGAATTCTCGATGACCTTGGGTTTACCCCCGTCCATAACCGCGATGCAGCTATTGGTGGTGCCGAGGTCGATACCGATAACTTTGCTCATGGATTCCCCATCTGCTTCTACTGATTGGACGCCGCTCAGCTGGTCCCCCATCGATGGCGGAACCTTTCGGCGGCTCGGTTACCTCGAGGATATAGGTGCGCATTTTCTTGGCACAAGGGACCCGCTCGGCTAGAAAACACCCCATTGTCTGGAGAAAATTTTCAATGATGAAGCCAGTTTACGCCGCCTTGCTGCTAGCCGGAACCGGACTCGCTCTGGCCGCCTGTTCGGATGGGGCCGAGACCCCGGTCGAGGACGGCGCGCCCGAGGGAATCGCCGGGCTCGAGATCACCAATGGCCGAATGATGCTCCCCCCGGTCGCGGGCAATCCGGCGGCGGTATATTTCGACATCGCCTATGACGGCGAAGGCGAGACCACGATCGCCAGCGCCGACGTTGCGGGCGCCGATCGGGCCGAATTGCATGACATGTCGGGATCCGCTGGGGCGATGGTCATGGGTGAAATGGCGCCGTTGGCTCTGCAGCCGGGCGAAAGCGCCAGTTTCGAGCCGGGCGGCAAGCATGTCATGGCCTTCGACCTTACACCCGAACTGACGGCGGGTGGCTCCACCGAGGTCACGCTCACGCTTGCAAGCGGTGACAAGCACAGTTTCGAAGTCGAGATCCAGTCTGCAGGCGACGCGCGCTGAGCGCAGCCGCGACCGGGTCTGCGACGCCCTGCCCGGTCGGCGGCGAGCGGGCGCTGACTGCGGGCGAGATCCGCATCGCGCGTTCGGTGTTCGGCGATGCGCTCGATTGCGGTCCGGTGAGGATCCGGCGGCGAAAATGGTTTCCGCTTCAGCCCAAAGCGGTGACGATGGCGCCGCGCGGACATCTGCATTTTCATCCGCTTGGAAGCGGTTACTGCGACGATTTCTCGCGTGAGAGCATGATCCGGCAGGGGTTGCTGGTCCACGAACTCACGCATGTCTGGCAGACGCAGACCCGCGGGGACTGGTATCTGGTCACTCACCGGATGCCCTGGGCGCGCTATGATTACAGCCTCAAGCCAGGGTGGCCGCTCGAACGCTACGGGATCGAGCAGCAGGCCGAGATCGTCAAACACGCCTTCTGGCTCAGGAACGGCGTTCGCCTTGCTGGCGCTCCGGATGCATCGGCCTATGATCTGCTGGTGCGGTTTCCCAATGCCGGCCTTTTTGCCGACAGCCCCCGGAATGGAGATGGCCAGTGAGCGAATTCGAATTCCTGTTTGCGCTCTATGCCCTGCTGCTCGGCCTGTCGCTGGTTTCGCTGCTCGGAGGTCTGGGCAACGCACTCGAACGGGCATTTGCCGAAGGAGCGCGGGACGAGCGATCGGAGCAGTTTCGCATCGGCTGGCTGTCGCCCCTCATGGCTGTGTTCGTCGTCCTCGATCTTATGTCGTTCTGGGCTTTCGCCTGGCTGGTCCGAGACCTGGTCGCGGTCAATACGCCGACCTTGCTGGGAGTGGTTGTCTTCGCCAGCGCCTACTATCTTGCGGCCAGACTGGTCTTTCCCGGCGATCCTAGGCGTTTCGAGGATCTCGACGTCCATTATTTCCGCGTTCACCGTACCATTCTTGCAATTCTGGTAGTGCTGGTGCTGGTTCAGTGGACCTACCTGCTCTCGCTCGAGCAGTTGCGTTCCGCCTTGTTGGAGCCGATCACCATCGGTGCGACCGTGGTGTTCGTGGCGTTGATGATCGCGGGTATTTTCGTCCGGCGTACCGGTTGGCAGATTGCACTGCTATCGCTGTTGATAGCGCGGTACCTGGTTTTGTATCTCATAGCCTGAACCAGATATTTGCCTGAACCAGATATGCGAAAGCGACCCGCCTTCCAATGGAAAGGGGCCGCTTTCGAAGTCGTTCGAGATTGGATCAGCGGCGCGGGTCGGCCGGATAACCGCGGGTGCCGAAGCAGTCCGCATCGAGATAGCCGTCGCGATCGTAACCGTCGCAGCCATCGTTCTTATCGACGAAGTAACCGCCGAGGCCACCGGCTGCGGCGCCGGCGAGCGCATAGCGGGTGATATCCCCACCGGTCAGCGCGGCGATACCTGCCCCGGCAGCGGCGCCGATCCCGGCACCTTCCGCAGCGTAGTTCTCGGCGCAAGCGCCAAGGCTCAATGTCGACATCGCGAGTGCGGGGACGAGCAGCAGTTTGGTTTTCATGATTGTTCTCTCCGTTTGAACCCTGTTCCGCTTCTTACGGACGGAGAGAGCCGGAGTTCCCGGAAGCTACAGACTCGCCAGATCGGGCAAATCATGTTTGTCGAGCGCGGCGGACTGATCGGGAAGCGGATATTTGAGCCCGGTCGCGCAGTTGAACAGCACCACCTCGTCGTCCGCTTCGACCCAGCCCTGCGCCACGGCATTCCGCCAGGCCGCGAGCGTCGCGCCGCCTTCGGGGCATAGCAGCATGCCGTCTTGCACGGCGCTCTCGGCGGTAGCGCGCACCAGCTCGGCTTCCTCGACCGCGATCGCCCTGCCGCCGCTCTCGCGGACCGCGCGCAGGATGAGGAAATCGCCAACGGCCTTCGGAACGCGGATGCCCGCGGCGACGGTGTGAGCATTCTCCCAGCGCTCGGCGTGTTCCTCGCCCGCATCGAAGGCGCGGACGATCGGCGCGCAACCGCTTGCCTGGACCGCGAACATCTTGGGACGCTCGGAGCCGATCCAGCCGAGCTGCTCGAGCTCGTCGAAGGCCTTCCACATGCCGATCAGCCCGGTGCCGCCGCCGGTGGGATAGAAGATCGCCTTGGGCAGCCGCCAGCCAAGCTGCGCGGCAAGTTCCAGCCCCATCGTTTTCTTGCCCTCGATCCGATAAGGCTCCTTGAGCGTCGAGAAATCGAACCACAGCCCCTCGGCCGCGCCCTTCCCGACGATCGCGCCGCATTCGTCGATCAGCCCGTTGACGCGGTAGACCCGCGCGCCCTGCGCCGCGATCTCGCGGACGTTGATCTCGGGCGTATCGTCCGGGCACAGAACCACGGTCTCGATCTCGGCACGGGTGGCATAGGCGGCGAGCGCGGCACCGGCATTGCCATTGGTCGGCATGGCGATCTTTGTGACGCCGAGCTCCTTGGCCATCGCCACCGCCATTACCAGTCCGCGCGCCTTGAAGCTGCCGGTTGGCAAGCGCCCCTCGTCCTTGACCAGCACATTGGGCCCACCCGAATTCGGGATCGGGATCAGCGGAGTCTCGATTTCGCCGAGGCTGACGATGCTGTCCGTGCGGCGCACCGGAAGCAGTTCGCGCCAGCGCCACAGATCAGTCGGGCGGGCTCCGAGAGCATCGCGCGACAGTGCCTTGCCCAGCGCCTCGAGATCGTAGCGCACGAGCAGCGGGCGCCCGGCCTGCGACAGCCCCTGCAGCCGGTCGGCCTCGTAGCGCTCCCCGGTGAGCGAGCATTCGAGATGGGTGACGAAGGTCGCTCGCTCGCCGGTCAGATTGTCCGTCAGGGCCATCCGCGTTCAGTCCGGCTTCTTGGCGACGGCCACCATCGCGGGCCGCAACAAGCGGTCCTTGATCATGTAGCCTGCCTGCATCTCCTGGACGATCGTGCCCGGCTCGTGTCCGTCGGTGGGCACTTCCATCATCGCCTGGTGCTGGTTGGGGTCGAGCGGCAGCCCCTTTGCGGCGATGCGGGTGATGCCGTGCTGGCCGAACACCTTGTCGAGCTCGCGCTGGGTCGCCTCGATCCCGACGATGAAGCCCTTCATTTTCTCGTCCTCGCGGATTTCGGCGGGCACCGAATCGACCGCACGACCGAGATTGTCGGCCACGCTCAGGATGTCGCGCGCAAAGCCGGTCGCGGCGTAATTGCGCGCGTCCTGGACGTCCTTCTCGGCGCGGCGGCGCACATTCTGCGCGTCGGCCTTGGCATAGAGTACGTCCTGCTTGGCAGCTTCCAGATCGTTGCGCAGCGATTCCAGCGCTTCGCCGAGCGAATCCTCGCTGTCTTCGTTCTCGCCCTCGTTCTCGATGCCGTCGTCGCGGAATTCCTCCGGAACGCCTGCCATTTCCTTCTCGACCGCGGCATCGCGCGGCTTGCTCTTGTTGTCGTCGCTCACGAAAATTCCCGTTCTATCCGATACGTTTGCCCAGCTGTCGGGCCGTGAAATCTACCATGGGCACGACTCGGGCGTAATTCAACCGAGTCGGACCGATCACCCCGAGCACGCCGACCACCTTGCCGTCGCGGTCACGATAGGGCGCGGCGATCACCGAGGAGCCCGAAAGCGAGAACAGCCGGTTCTCGCTGCCGATGAAGATCCGCGTCGCCTCGGCATGGCGCGCGTTCTCGAGCAGTTCGGCGACCGATTGCTTGCTCTCCAGATCGTCGAGCAGCGAGCGCACCCGCTCGATATCCGACAGCGCGGCGTCGTCGAGCAGCTTGGCTTGGCCGCGCACGATGAGCACCGGACGTTCGGCAGCGTCCTGCGACCAGGTGGCGAGCCCGCGGGAGACCAGATCGCGGCTGGCATCGTCGAGCGCGGTGCGGCCATTGGCGATCTCGTGCTCGATATGGCGCGACGCTTCGGCGAGCGTGCGCCCGGCGCTTCTTGCCGTGAGGTAATTGCTCGCCTGTTCGAGCGAGGTACCGAGCGCGGCGGCCGACAGCGCGAGGATGCGGTTCTCGACATGGCCGTCGTCGGCCACCAGCACCGCCAGCACGCGGTTGGCATCGAGGGCGGTCAGCGAAATCTGCGCCAGCCGCGATTCGCGCGGTGGCACCATCACCATTCCGGCTGCTCCCGAAAGATCGGACAGCAGCGCGCTGGTTTCCTCGAGCGCGCGTTCGATCGGACCGGGTTCGGCAATGCGCTGCTCGATCGCGGCGCGCTCCTGCTCGGTCGGTTCGCCCACCTGCATCATCGCATCGACGAACAGCCGCAGCCCGCTTTCGGTCGGCATCCGACCCGCGCTGGTGTGCGGCGCCGAGAGCAACCCGCGCTGCTCGAGCTCGGCCAGCACCGAGCGGATCGAGGCTGGGGAGAGGTTGAGGCCCCGGTCGCCCGCAAGCGTCTTGGACCCGACCGGCAGGCCGCTGCCGAGATAGCCCTCGACCACCAGCCGGAAGATGTCGCGGGCGCGATCGGTCAGTTCGGTGAGCGGGGGCGAAGCCATGGATGGTATCTAGACACATCGCTTGCGCCCTCAAGCCCCAAGCGCCTATCGGCTCGGCACCATCCCCCGGCGCATCATGCGCGACACAGCTATTACGGAGACCCCCATGCGACCTTCAGGACGTGCGCCCGATGAAATGCGCGCCATCACCATCGAGACCGGCTACACCAAGCACGCTGAGGGCTCGTGCCTGATCAGCTTCGGCGATACCCGCGTGCTGTGCACCGCCAGCGTCGAGGATCGCACCCCGCCATGGCTGCGCGGCAAGGGCCAGGGCTGGGTCACCGGCGAATATTCGATGCTCCCGCGCGCCACCCACACCCGCGGCGACCGCGAGGCGGCGCGCGGCAAGCAGTCGGGCCGGACGCAGGAAATCCAGCGGCTGATCGGGCGCAGCCTGCGTTCGGTGGTCGATCTCAAGAAGCTCGGCGAGCGCCAGATCACACTGGATTGCGATGTCATCCAGGCCGATGGCGGCACCCGCACCGCCGCGATTTCGGGCGCATGGGTCGCGCTGCGGATCGCGGTCGGCGGGCTGATGAAGAGCGGTGCGATCACCCACGACCCTATCGCTTCCAAGATCGCCGCGGTCTCCTGCGGGATCTACCAGGGCACCCCGGTTCTCGATCTCGATTACCCCGAGGATTCCAACGCCGAGGCGGATGCCAATTTCGTCCTGCTCGAAGGCGGCAAGATCGCCGAGGCGCAGGCCACCGCCGAGGGCGCGGCCTATGACGAGGAAGGCCTGCTGCGGCTACTGCGACTTGCCCGGATCGGCTGCGATCGCATCTTCGCGGCGCAGGAGGAGGCCGTAAAGCCGTGACCCGTCGTCTCGGCCCCGGCTCGCTGGTGATCGCCACGCACAATGCGGGCAAGCTGAAGGAAATTTCGGCGCTGCTCGAGCCGTACGGGCTCAAATGCCTGTCGGCCGGCTCGCTGGGCCTCCCCGAGCCTGCCGAGACCGGGACCACATTCGTCCAGAATGCGCTGCTCAAGGCGCATGCCGCGGCGGAAGCTTCGGGCATCGTCGCGCTGGCCGACGACAGCGGGCTGGCTGTCGAGGCGCTCGACGGGCGACCCGGGGTCTACACCGCCGACTGGGCCGAGCGGCAATGGTTCGAAGGCTCGGCCGGGCGCGACTGGTTCATGGCGATGGGCAAGGTCGAGGGGATGCTGCAGGAGCGCGGGGCCGATGCCTCGCGCGGCGCCGCCTTCCGTTGCGTGCTGGCGCTGGCCTGGCCCGATGGCGAGAGCGCGGTCTACGAAGGCCGCGCGCCGGGCAGCCTGACCTGGCCGCCGCGCGGGACGCTGGGTTTCGGCTACGATCCGGTGTTCGTGCCCGAGGGCATGGAACGGACCTTTGCCGAGCTCGACCCTGCCGAGAAGCACCGCATCAGCCACCGCGCCGATGCCTTTGCCAAGCTGGTCGCCGAGCAATTCGGCTGAGCCCGCCAGCGGTTCAGAACGCGCGCGCGCCCCAGACATTGCCTGCGGGCCAATAGCGGCACACCAGCACGTCGTTGCCGCGTGTGGTCACCATGGCGCAGCCGACCTCGCGGGTGTCGCGCCAGACGATCTGCGTGTAATGCCCGACATCGGCCCAATTGCCGGTGCGCGAGACATCGGGAAAGGCGCCGTGGCGGTAGTGTTTGCGTTCGTCGAGGAACATCCCGACCATGGTCTCGACGTTCCAGGCGCCCGCTGTGCCCATCCAGAGGTTTTCGCCGGTGCCATTGCGATTGCTCCCATCCGCGTGTTCGAGCACGCCCCGGCGTCCGAGCGATTGCGCCCAATGGGAAGCCTCGCGCTCGAGATGCAGGTTCCATTTCAGGCGCGGCAGCCGCAACCGCTCGCGTTCGGCGTTGTGGGTAGCCAGAATGCGCGACGCTATCCGGTCGCCGCGGTCGAAACCATAAGCCGTTTGCTGGATTTTCGCCGGACGCTCGGAGGCACTGTCATTGCTGCGCCAAGAGGCTTCGCTTGCGAACAGGGGCGCAGCCGTGGCACATAAGATGGCGATGGCGCTGCCGAGCAGCGCGGATTGTCCGATCCGTCCCATAGACGGTACTTCGCCTCTTGAGGCTTAAGATTCGCTGAAGGCGCCTATGGCGAAAGCCCTATATATCCACTGGCCGTTCTGTCTGGCGAAGTGCCCCTATTGCGACTTCAACAGCCATGTCCGCCAGACAATTGTGGCTTCCCAATGGGAAACGGCGTTGCTGGCCGATCTGCGCCACGAGGCCCAACATGCCGGCGGCGAAAAGCTCGAGAGTATTTTTTTCGGCGGCGGCACCCCCAGCCTGATGCCGCCTGCGCTGGTCGCGCGCCTGCTGGACGAAGCCGAACGCCTGTGGGGGTTCGCTCCCGATATCGAGATCACGCTGGAGGCCAATCCCTCCTCGGTCGAGACCGGCAATTTCGCTGCACTGGCCGCGGCCGGGGTGAACCGCGTCTCGCTCGGGGTGCAATCCTTCGAGGATGACGCGCTGCGGTTTCTCGGGCGGTTGCACGATGCGGGTGAGACGGTGTCGGCGATCGGGGTGGCGCAGCGCCATTTTGCGCGCGTATCCTTCGACCTCATCTACGCAAGGCCCGGCCAGGACGAAGCCACCTGGCGCGCCGAGCTGGAGCGCGGGCTGGCGTTCGGGACGGGGCATCTCTCGCTCTACCAGCTGACCATCGAGGCGGCGACGCGCTTTGCCACCGATGTCCGGCGTGGGGTCTTCACCCCGCTCGACGACGAACGCGCAGCCGATCTGTTCGCGCTCACCCGCGATATGACCGCTGCCGCCGGGCTGCCCGCCTACGAGATCAGCAATCATGCAAGGCCCGGCGAGGAGAGCCGCCACAACCTCACCTATTGGCGCTATCGGGACTATGCCGGGATCGGCCCGGGCGCGCACGGGCGGCGCGGTGGGCTGGCGACCCAGCGCCACCGCAAGCCGGAAAACTATCTGGCCGCGATAAGTGATTCAGGCCACGGAATCGTCGAGGAGCGGGTGCTCGACCGCGCCGAACAGGCGACCGAGGCGCTGCTGATGGGATTGCGGCTGGGCGATGGAGTCGATTGCGCCGAACTGTCGGCGCGGTTCGGTTTCGCGCGCGACGAACTGATCGATGAAGGCAAGCTCGCGCTGCACCGCGATCTCGGGCTGGTCGCGACGCAGGGATCGCGGATCGTGGTGACCGATGCGGGCATGCCGCTGCTCGACGCGCTGCTCGCCGATCTGGTTGCGGGCGAACTGGTGGCGGCGTGACGCGCGAGGCGCTGCTGGCGAGCTGGCACGACCATCTCGCGCAGGCCCGCCGCCGCTCGCCGCACACCGTGCGCGCCTATTGCGCCGTCGCCCGGCGGCTGCTCCATCGCCTCGATCTCGAAAGCTGGGACAGCGTCGCGGCGCTCGATACCAATGCCCTGCGCGGACAGCTTGCCGATCGCCGCGCCGAGGGACTTTCCAACGCCTCGGCAGCGCGTGAGCTTTCGGCGTTGAAGGGTTTCGTCGGCTTTGCGCGCGAGCAGGCTGGCGTTCCCGCAGCCGGGGCGCCGCGGCTGCGCGGACCTCGAATCAAGAAGGGCCTGCCCCGTCCGGTGACCCCAGACGAAGCGGTTAATCTGGCCGATACCGTCCACGCACTGGCCGCCGATGAATGGATCGGCGCGCGCGACCGCGCGGTGCTGCTGCTGCTTTACGGCGCCGGGCTGCGGATCGCCGAGGCGCTGTCGCTCAAACTCGGCGATCTGCCACTGGGCGAGCGCCTGTCGGTGACCGGCAAGGGCGGCAAGCAGCGGGTGGTCCCGATCTTGCCGATCGTCGCCGAGGCGGTGGCGGATTACGCCGCGAAACTCCCCTTCCTGCTCGACGCCGACGACCTGCTGTTCCGCGGTGCCCGCGGTGGCCCACTTTCGCAGGGCATGATCCAGAAGGTGACTGCAAGGGCGCGTGTGGTTCTGGGCCTGCCTGCGACGGCGACTCCGCATGCGCTGCGCCACAGTTTCGCGACGCATCTTCTCGGTGCCGGCGCCGATCTGCGCAGCCTGCAGGAATTGCTCGGCCATGCCAGCCTCGGTTCGACGCAGATCTACACGCGGGTCGATGCCGCCAGTCTGCTCGAAACCTATCGCAATGCGCATCCCCGCGAATCACGCGACTGATTGTCAGCGCTGGCTGCGCGGCTTCCAGGTTGCGAGCCGCCAGGCATAGCCGACCACCGCCAGCACCAGAGTGGCGATGATTACCCAGCTGACGACGTCGGAACCCTCGAAGGTACGCGACAGCCATTGCATCCCGCCGATCAGGATCGCGTTCCACAGCGCGGCGCCCGCCGCGGTGAAGACGCAGAATTTGAGCTTGTTCATATGCGCGAGGCCAGCGGGCAGGCTGATCATGGTGCGCATGAAGGGCGCGGCACGCATAAAGAACACCACCCAGTGCCCGTGCCGCTCGAAAAAACTGGTTGTTCGTTCGACGTCTTCCCATTCGAGCGTCAGCCAGCGGCCCCAGCGATCGATGAAGGGACCGAGCCGTTCGTATCCCCAGCGATCGCCGATCCAGAACCACGCGTAATTGCCCGCAAGCGTGCCAAGCGTTGCAACGATCATCACCGGCCAGAACTGCATCGACCCGCGCTCGATCGCCAGCGCCGCCGAACCCATGATGGCTTCGGAGGGCATCGGCGGGAAGATGTTTTCCAGCGCCATGAGCAAGGCAATTCCGGCAAGGCCAAGCCGTTCGACGATAGCAACGATGAGCGAATCCATGTCAGCCCAACCGCCAGGGCGGCAATGGGTTCACCCAGCGATGCGTTTTTCGATCGCGTCCCAGATCATACCGGCGGTGTCGGTGCCGTTGAACCGATCGATCGCGACGATCCCGGTCGGGCTGGTGACGTTGATCTCGGTCAGCCATTGCCCGCCGATTACGTCGATCCCGACGAACACCAGCCCGCGGCGCTTGAGCTCAGGCGCCATCGCGGCGCAGATTTCCTCCTCGCGCTGCGTCAGCCCGGCGGCCTCGGCATAGCCGCCCTGCGCGAGGTTGGAGCGAAACTCGCCCGCGCCCGGCTTACGGTTGATCGCCCCGGCGAACTCGCCATCGACCAGCACAATACGCTTGTCGCCCTCGGCAACCTCGGGAAGGAAGCGCTGAACCATATGCGGTTCGGGCCAGGTCTGGTTGAAGACCTCGAACAGCGCCGACAGATTGGTGCCGTCCTCGTCGATCCGGAAAATTGCCTTGCCGCCATTGCCGTGGAGCGGCTTGACCACCACCGCACCGTGCCGGGTCTGGAATTCGCGGACCTCGTCGAGCGTCCGCGCGACCAGCGTCGGCGGCATGTATTGGGCATAGTCGAGCACGAACATCTTTTCGGGTGCGTTCACGACCTCGCGCGGGTCGTTGACCACCAGCGTCTCGCCGCGCAGCCGGTCGAGGATCAGCGCGGCGCTGATATAGCCCAGATCGAAGGGCGGATCCTGGCGCATCAGCACCACATCGACATCGCGCGCCAGATCGATCCGGCGGCGTTCCTCGATGGTGAAGTGATTGCCCTCGACCCGCTGGACCGTCACCGGCGCGCCATGCGCGGTGATCCGCCCGCGCGCGCTGCCGTCGCTTTCCCAGGCGAGCGAGCCGACATCGTAGTGCATCAGTGAATGCCCGCGCGCCTGCGCCGCTTCCATCAAGGCAAAGGAGGAATCGCCGGCGATCTTGATCGATTCCATCGGGTCCATCTGGACGGCGACGCGTAAGCTCATTGGGATTTACCTCGGATTGAATGGGTCGGGGAACGCAGCGCTAGGGCTGCCAGGCGTTGGCGATGTGGCGTGGCAGGCTGCCCGGCGCAAGGAGGATGACGTCGATCCTGATATCGTCGCCCTCCCCCGCGTAATCATGCGCGACGCATTCCACCGCCGCCGCCACCCGCGCCAGCCGGTGTTCGTCGATCGCATGGTCGAGATCGACCTTGGCGCGGCGGTATTTGACCTCGACGAAGGCGACCAGCGATCCGCGCCGCGCGATCAAATCGATCTCGCCGCGCGGGGTTTTCACCCGGTTGGCAAGGATCCGCCACCCTTTCGCCCGCAACCACAGTGCGGCGCGTCTCTCTCCCTCGCGCCCGCTCCGCTCGGCGAGGCGGCGCTTCATCCCCGCTTGAGCTCCATCGCCCGCGCATAAAGCAGCTTGCGGTCAAGCCCGGTGGCCTTCGCGACCTGAGCCACCGCCTGCGAGGCCTTGCTGGTTTCCAGCGCGGCGAGCAGCAGCGCATCGGCATCCGCCTCGCTCGCCAGCTGCTCGAGCGGCGGGCCGATAAGCAGCACGATCTCGCCCTTTGGCGGATGCGCGTCGAACCAGGCGATCAACCCGTCAGCGAGGCCGCGGCGCAATTCCTCGTGCATCTTGGTGAGCTCGCGTCCCACCGCGATCTCGCGGTCGGGGAGGATGTCGCGGATTGCGGCGAGCGATTTGGTGAGCCGCGGCGAGGTCTCGTAAAAGATCAGCGTGCTGTCGATATCGGCGAGCTCGGCCAGCACATCGCGCCGTGCCTTGTCCTTGCTGGGGAGGAAGCCCGCGAACAGGAAGCGGTCGTTGGGCAAGCCCGAGACGCTCAGCCCGGCGATCGCGGCGCAGGGCCCGGGCAGCACCGTGACCGCAATGCCCTCGGCGCGGCAATCGTTGACCAGTCGATAACCCGGGTCCGATACCAACGGTGTGCCTGCATCGCTGACCAGCGCCACTGCGCGGCTGCGCATCGATTCCACCAGCCGCCCGCGGTCGCGGTGCTCGCTGTGATCATCGTAGCGCCACAGCGGCTTGGAGATGCCGAGATGCTTCATCAGCTTGCCGGTGACGCGTGTGTCTTCGCAGGCCACTCCGTCGCAGCGTCGCAGCACATCGGCGGCGCGCATGGTGATATCCCCGAGATTGCCAATCGGGGTCGCGACGATATAGAGCCCGGGTTCAAGAGGTTCGGGTACAGAGGATGCGGTTTCGCTCACGGCTGACCCATGAACCAGCAATGAGGGACGCGGCAAGGATGAAGCGCTTTACAATCACCCGTCGGCAGATCGCCGTCACCGGTCTGGCGGCACTGCTGGGCGCCTGCTCGATCATTCCCAAGAGCGGCGAACCGGTCAGCCGACCGGTCGACACACCGACCCCGATGCCCAGCGCGACCGCGCTGCCCGACGATGGCACCCATCACCGCATCGCGCTGCTGGTGCCGATGGCGGGCGACAACGGCGCGGTCGGCCAGTCGATCGCCAACGCCGCGACCATGGCGTTGCTCGATACCGATGCCGGCAATCTGCGCATCACCACCTATGACACCTCTGGCGACGCGCGCGATGCCGCGCGCCGCGCGATTGCCGATGGCAACAAGCTGATCCTCGGGCCGCTGATGGGTGACAATGTCGGCGCGGTGCTGGCCGAAGCGCGGCCCGCCGACGTGCCGCTGATCTCCTTTTCCAACGATGCCACCATCGCCTCGCCCGATGTTTTCGTCATGGGGCACATCCCCGAGCAGTCGATCCGCCGCTCGGTGCAATATGCCCGCAGCCAGGGCGCCCGCGACTTCGCGGTGATCGCGCCCGATGGCGAATACGGCCGCCGCGCCGAAGCGGCTCTGCAAGGGGCGGTGCAATCCTATGGCGGGCGGGTAACCGGCGCGGAACGCTATGCGCGCGGCAATACCTCGATCATGTCGGCGGCCGACCGGCTGCGCAGCCGCGGCGGCTACGACACCGTGCTGATCGCCGATTCTCCGCGGCTCGCGCAACAGGCAGGCGTGCGCGTCGGCGGGGCAAACACCCGTATTCTCGGCACCGAATTGTGGAGCGGCGAAGTTGCGGTCACTCGCGCCCCGGCGTTGCGCGGAGCGTTGTTCGCCGCGGTTTCGGACAATCGCTACCGCCGTTTCGTCGACAGTTATGAGGCGCGCTTCGGCGGCCAGCCCTATCGCATCTCGACGCTGGGCTACGATGCGGTGCTGCTGGCGCTGCGGGTGGCGCAGGACTGGCGCGTGGGCCGCGACTTTCCCATCAACAGCCTGCGCGACCGCGGCGGGTTCCTCGGTCTCGACGGCGCTTTCCGCTTCCAGCGCGACGGCGTGGTCGAGCGCAGCTTCGAAGTGCGCGAGATCCGCGATGGCGAAGTGGTGATCGTCGATGCCGCGCCGGCCCGCTTCGAGGACTGAGCGCGCCATCTTCCGGACCGCCAACCCTGACGATAAGACCGGCCCTTCGCTTGCCGCCGGGGAATCGCGCGCGATATAGTGGTTGAATGTCAGACGATCTGTTCGAAAACACCCCCGCCTCGAGCGGCGATTACGACGCTTCCTCGATCGAGGTGCTCGAGGGGCTTGAGCCGGTCCGGCGTCGCCCGGGCATGTACATCGGCGGGGTCGACGACCGCGCGCTGCACCATCTCGTCGCCGAAGTGCTCGACAATGCGATGGACGAGGCGGTTGCGGGTCACGCGACCCGGATCGAACTGCGCCTCGACGAGGACAACCGCGTCACGGTAGCCGACAATGGCCGCGGCATCCCGGTCGCCGAACACCCCAAATATCCCGGCAAGTCCACGCTCGAGGTGATCCTTTCCACGCTCCACTCAGGGGGCAAGTTCTCGGGCAAGGCCTATGCCACCAGCGGCGGCTTGCACGGCGTCGGGATCAGCGTGGTCAACGCGCTGTCCAGCCACACCCGCGTCGAGGTCGCGCGCGACCGCCAGCTCTATGCGCAGGAATTCTCGCGCGGCGAATCGCTGGGCGGTATCGAGGAGCTTGGGCCCACCCCCAACCGCCGCGGCACCACCGTCGCTTTCACCCCCGACACGCAGATTTTCGGCGACCGGTCGTTCAGCGCCAAGCGCCTGTTCAAGCTGACGCGTTCCAAGGCCTATCTCTTTGCCGGGGTCGAAATCCGGTGGAAATGCGCCCCCAGCCTCGCCACCGACGAAGTGCCCGAGGAGGCAGTGTTCAAGTTTCCCGGCGGGCTGTCCGACCATCTCGCGGAGCAGATCGGCGAACGTCCCTGCGTCACCGCGCAGCCCTTCGCCGGGCGCCACGATTTCGCCGCTGGCGAGGATGGCATCTCGCAAGGGCGCGCCGAATGGGCGATCGCCTGGCCGCTCTATTCCGACGGTTCGACCAGCTGGTATTGCAACACCGTCCCTACCCCCGATGGCGGCACCCACGAACAGGGCCTGCGCGCCGCACTGGCCAAGGGCCTGCGCGCTTTTGGCGAGCTGACCGGCACCAAGAAGGCCAAGGACATCAGCGCCGATGACGTGATGACCGGCGCCGAGGTAATGCTCAGCGTTTTCATCCGCGAACCCCAGTTCCAGAGCCAGACCAAGGACCGGCTGACCTCGCCCGAGGCCGCGCGACTGGTCGAGAGCGCGATGCGCGACCATTTCGACCATTTTCTCTCGGACAATATGGAGCGCGGCAAGGCACTGCTGGGCGAGGTGATGGAGCGGATGGACGAGCGCCTGCGCCGCAAGCAGGAACGCGAGATCAAGCGCAAGACCGCGACCAGCGCCAAGAAGCTGCGCCTGCCGGGCAAGCTCACCGATTGCTCGGGCGAAACCGATGCCGAGACCGAGCTGTTCATCGTCGAGGGCGACAGCGCCGGCGGCAGCGCCAAACAGGCGCGCAACCGCAAGACGCAGGCGATCCTGCCGATCCGCGGCAAGATCCTCAACGTCGCCAGCGCCAGCGCCGACAAGATCCGCGCCAATGCCGAAATCGCCGACCTGACGCTGGCGATGGGCTGCGGGGTGCGCAAGGATTGCGACCCGGGCTCGCTACGCTACGATCGCATCATCATCATGACCGATGCCGATGTCGACGGCGCGCATATTGCCACTCTGCTGATGACCTTCTTCTTCCAGGAGATGACCGAGATCGTCCGCAACGGGCATCTGTTCCTCGCACAGCCGCCGCTCTACCGGATGACGGCGGGCAAGGAGAGCCGCTACGCCCGCGATGACGCGCATCGCGCCGAGCTCCAGGAGACGGTGTTCAAGGGTAAGAAGGTCGATGTCGGGCGGTTCAAGGGCCTCGGCGAGATGAACCCGCAGCAATTGCGCGAGACCACCATGAGCCCCGACAGCCGCAGCCTGATCCGGATCACGCTGCCGACCGAGTTCGAGGACCGTGCGGTGGTCAAGGAACTGGTCGATCATCTGATGGGCCGCAATCCCGAGCATCGCTTCAATTTCATCCAGAACCGCGCCGGCGAGCTGGACAAAGAACTGATCGACGCCTGAGGCCTGTCCCGGTCGCTGCGCGAACTCAGTCCACGGTGTGGATGTGCAGGGGCCCTTCGAGCGTCCGGTGCACCGGGCATTTGTCGGCGATGGCCAGTATCTTTTCGCGCTGTTCCCAGGTCAGTGCCTCGCCGAACAATTCGATCCGCCGGGTCAGCGCCTGGATGCGGGCACCCTCGCCTGCGGCGCAATCCGTGCAATCCGCCTTGTGGTTGCGTTCGTGGGTGAGGTGGATCGTCGCTCCCTCGAAGGGCCAGCCCTTCTTGTCAGCGTACATCTTCATGGTCATCGCGGTGCAGCTGCCCAGCGCGGCGAGGAGGAGGTCGTAAGGCGTCGGGCCGGTATCATCGCCCCCAACGCTGCGCGGCTCGTCGGCGACGAAGCGATGGCTCTCGGTGTGGACCTCGGTCCCGAATTTGCCATGCCCGCTTTTCACCACCACGCCCTCTTCCGGCATCGGCCAGTCGTCCCGCAGCGGCAGGTAGCGGTGTGCCCAGCTGGCGATCATGCTCGCGGCGAATTCGGCGTCGCGGGCGTCGAGCAAAAGATGGTCGGCGCCCTCGAGGCTGACGAAACTCTTGGGATGCTTGGCGGCGCGGAACAGCGCCGAAGCGTTGTCGATCCCGACTATGGCATCGGTCGGGGAATGCAGGAACAGCACCGGCTTGCGCAATTTGCCGACCTCGGCGAGCAGATCGGCGTTCTCCACCCGCTCGATGAATTCGCGCCCGAGCCGGAACGCACGCCCGCCAATGGATACCTCGCCCTCACCGGTCTCGCGGATCGCGGCGAGATCGCCATCGATCCGTTCGAGCACATGCGGAACGTCCGAAGGCGCGCCGATGGTGGCGATCGCGGCGATGTTGTCGGCGCCGATATCGTCAGCCGCAGCCAGCACCGCCGCTCCGCCCAGGCTGTGCCCGACCAGCAGCACCGGCTGTTCGAAGCGTGCGACCAGATGGTTCGCCGCCAGCACCAGATCGGCGACATCGGTGGCGAAACCCGCCCGCCCGAACTCGCCGCCGCTGCCCCCCAGCCCGGTGAAATCGAACCGCAGGCAAGCGATGCCTTCCTTTGCAAGCGCGCGTGCCACCGCCACCGCGGCCTTGCTCTGCCGCGTACAGGTGAAGCAATGCGCGAACAGCGCCGCGCCGCGCACCAGCCCGGTTGGCATCTCGAGCGAGCCTTCGAGCGCATGCCCGGCTTCGGTCTGGATCGTGAGGGTCTCGGTCGGCATGCGGGTCTCCGGTAGTTGCGGTGTCGATCTGGGCCGTCAATCTGGGGGGAGATCTTGGGTGTCGATCGGGGATGTCGTGGTTGGGCATAGGGGAGCCGGGGCCCAGCGCCAACGGTACATGCAGCCGGCGATCGCGCTGTCCGAACCCTCGCGGTTGAGCCTGCGCCAATCGCCGCTAGGATAGCGCCCGATCAAGGAGTGTTCGCATGAAATGTCTCGCCCCCGCCCTGCTCTCGCTCGGCGCAGTTATTGCCCCCCTGGCTCCGCTCGCGGCGCAGGAGGCCACCATGGACGAGCCGGCCGAAACCACCCTTCTCGAGCAGCGCACCGCTCAGGTGGTCGGGCTGGTCAACGTCACGCTCGATCCACGGGAGGTGGTCTCCGACAGCTTCCTGCAGGCGGTCCCCGCCGAGCAGTTGAAGGCGTTCGGCGCGCAGCTGACCGCGCAGTTCGGCCAGGCGCTGGCGGTCGAATCGATCGTGCCAGTGAGCCCCACCCGCGCCGCCATCACCATCCGCATGGAGCGCGCGCTGGCGAGCGGCGGGATCGCGATCCAGACCGAAGCGCCGGGCAAGATCACTGAATTGCTGCTCCAGTCCTTCGCCCCGATCGACGACAGCGCCGACAAGATCACCGCCGACCTCGCCGCGCTGCCCGGTAGCGCCGCCGCATGGTTCGGCCCACTCGATGGGGAGCCCGCCTTCGCTTTCGGCGACCCACAGCGGCAACTGGCGCTGGGTTCGACCTTCAAGCTCTACGTCCTCTCGGCGCTCGATCGCGCGGTGGCGGAGGGTCGGCTGGACTGGGACGATGTCGTCACTCTGGGCGACAGGAGCTTTCCCAGCGGCGTAACGCAGGACTGGCCCGATGGCGCTCCGCTGACGCTGCACACCGCGGCGACGCTGATGATCTCGATCAGCGACAACACTGCCACCGACTTGCTGATCGACGCGGTCGGGCGCGAGGCCGTAGAAGCGGAGATGCGCGCGACGGGGCATTCGGCACCCGATCGTTCGACGCCCTTCCTCAAGACGGTCGAGATGTTCGTGCTCAAGGGCGGCGACCAAGGCGCGGCCTATGCAGAGGCCGACGAGGCCGGCCGCCGCGCCATTCTCGCGCAGCTGGACACAACGGGCGCCGATCCCGCTCCCATCCTCGCTGTCTTTGCGGGCGGAACCCCGGTGATGATCGACAGCATCGAATGGTTCGCCAGCATGGAAGACGAGCGCAGGCTGATGCGGCGGCTCGCCGAGACCGAGGACGACACCGCGCGGCAAATCATGGCGGTGAACACCGCGCTCGAATCCGGCGCGCGCGCGGACTGGAGCTATGTCGGCTACAAGGGCGGCTCGGAGCAGGGCGTGCGCAACCTCAGCTGGCTGCTGCGCGACGAGGCGGGGGCCTGGCACATGCTGGCGCTTTGCTGGAACAACCCCGCAGCCGAGACGGACACCGCGACCCTGCTGGCGATCGCGCAGCGGATCCTCGCGCTGGACCGGTGACACGCACTCTTGCCCCGGAGCGCGTCGATCCCTAACCGGGTTGCAAATAGCAATCGGACAATTTCGGGAAACATGATGACGCAGCGTTTCGAAGGCACCCAGAACTACATCGCCACCGACGATCTCAAGGTCGCGGTCAATGCCGCGGTAACGTTGCGGCGGCCGCTGCTGGTCAAGGGCGAGCCGGGCACCGGCAAGACGGTGCTGGCCGAGGAAGTGGCCAAATCGCTGGGCGCGCCGCTCATCGAATGGAACGTGAAATCGACCACCAAGGCGCAGCAGGGCCTTTATGAATACGATGCGGTCGCCCGCCTGCGCGACGGCCAGCTCGGCGACGAGCGGGTCCACGACATCGCCAATTACATCAAAAAGGGCAAGCTGTGGGAAGCCTTCACCGCGCCCGAGCTGCCAGTGCTGCTGATCGACGAGATCGACAAGGCCGATATCGAGTTCCCCAACGACCTGTTGCAGGAACTCGACCGGATGAGCTTCGATGTCTACGAGACCCACGAGACGATCACCGCGGTGGAACGCCCGATCGTGATCATCACCTCGAACAACGAGAAGGAACTGCCCGACGCCTTCCTGCGCCGCTGCTTCTTCCACTACATCAAGTTCCCCGACCGCGACACGATGCGCGAGATCATCGAGGTCCACTTCCCCGATATCCAGAAGACCCTCGTCACCAAGGCGATGGATATGTTCTATGAGCTGCGCGAGGTCCCCGGGCTCAAGAAGAAGCCCAGCACCAGCGAATTGCTCGACTGGCTCAAGCTGCTGCTCAACGAAGATATGCCGCTCGAGGTGCTGCAGGACAGCAACCCCAATTCGGCGATCCCCCCGCTTCACGGCGCGCTGCTCAAGAACGAGCAGGACGTTATGATGTTCGAACGCCTTGCCTTCATGGCGCGCCGCAATCCGGGCTAGGCCCGAAGTCGCTTGGGCGCGCCCCTTCGGTAGCTCCGCCGATCAATCGATCGAATAGGCCACTTCGAAATCGCCCCAGCGGCGGCCCTGGATGGTCATCGGCACATAGACGTTGCGGACCACGCGATAGGTCTGGCCGTCGCCTTCCTGGCGGTAGACCGCCATCATGTAGGGGGCGAAGCTGCGCTTGGCCTTCTGGTCGATGGGCTCGAGGATCATGCGCCCGTCGCGACAGAACTGGGTGTCGTGGGTCAGATCGCCGGTCGGAGTGCGCGAATGCTTGCTGATATGGGTGGGCAGGTAGCCCTTCATGTCGGTGCAGGCGGCGGCCATGATCCGCTCGTCCTCGGCGGGCAACGCGTCCAGCGCGGGGCGCCATTTGCGGTGCGCCCAGTCCATCAGACCAGTGCGGAAGCGCTGCGGATTGGAGCCTTCGATCAGGCGATAGTCCTGGTCGAACACCTGCTCGAGCGTCAGTTCGCCTGCGGCGATCGCCTCCTCGGTAAGTTTTTCCACCAGTCGGGCCTGGCGCTGCGCCTTCTCGACCATGACGCTGTCCTGCGGTGCGAGCCCGGACTGGACCAGCCGGTCGAACATGTCGCTGGCGACCATCTCGAGGTCTTCCATCCGGCTATGGACGGTGGCGAGCTTCTGTTCGTTGCCGTTGGCGGCCTTGTCGAAGCTCTCGAGCACGTCCTGCACGCGCATGACATTGCCGGTCATCATTGCGGTGGCCTTTGCAATCTGGTCGTTCTGGGCATCGACCTCTTCGACCAGGTCGGTGACCCCGGTGAGCGTCTGTTCGATGCTGGCGACCGAGTTCTTGGCCTGGCTGCTAGCCTTGGCGCCTTCCTCGATCCGTTCGATCACGGTGGTGGCTTCCGCCCCCAGCGTCTCGATCACGTCGCCGATCTCGTCGGTCGCCTTGCGGGTTTCCCCGGCGAGCGATTTCACCTCGTTGGCAACCACCGCGAAGGTGCGCCCGGCATCGCCCGCGCGCATCGCCTCGATGGTGGCGTTTAGCGCGAGGATATTGGTGGTCTCGGCGATCTGCGCGATGTCCTTGGAGCAGCGTTTGACCTGGTCCATGGCAGCGGCGAAGCCAGTGACATGGGTGGCCAGCGTCTCGACCATGTCGAGCAGCCTGGTGATCTGCGACAGCGAGGACTGGATCTGGCTGGTCCCCTGCCCCAGCCGCTCAATGGCGCTAGCCGAGAGCAGCCGTGCCTCGTCGCTGGCTTCGGCGACCCGGCGCTGGTCCTTCTCCAGCTCATGGACGGTGCCCTGCAGTTCGCGATGCTCGGCGCGGAGCACGCCCGAGGTCTCGATCACCGCCTGGACGATGCCCGCCACATCCGAGCACCCTACGGTAACCTTGCCGCAAGCCTCGGGTATCGTGTCGAGCGCGGACGCCCCGCGAGCATCCAGTGCCGTGCAATCCATGATATGGCGTATTCCCTCGCAATTCGGGGTTTGTCATAATCGCAATGTGTTAGCGGCTTCTTAAGCATGCAGACCTTTGCCAAATGGTGCGGCGCGAGGCTGGCGCTCCGCACAGAGGTTGCTATACATAGCGCATGTTTTTCGATTTCATGGACGAGCTGAGGGCGGCCGGCATCAAGGCCAGCTTCAAGGAACACCTCACGTTGCTGGAGGCACTCGACCGCGAGGTGATCGAGCAGACCCCCGAGTCGTTCTATTATCTCAGCCGCGCGACCTTCGTGAAGGACGAGGGGATGCTCGATCGCTTCGACCAGGTATTCCAGCGGGTTTTCAAGGGAATCATCTCGGATTACGGCCAGAACCCGGTCGATGTCCCCGAGGACTGGCTCAAATCGGTCGCCGAAAAGTTCCTCTCGCCCGAGGAAATGGCCGAGATCGAGAAGCTGGGCGACTGGGACGCGATCATGGAGACGCTCAAGCAGCGAATCGCGGAGCAGCAGGAACGCCACGAAGGCGGCAACAAGTGGATCGGGACCGGCGGAACCTCGCCGTTCGGGAACTCGGGCTACAATCCAGAGGGCGTCCGGATCGGCGGCGAGAGCAAGCACAAGCGCGCGCTCAAGGTGTGGGACAAGCGCGAGTTCAAGAACCTCGACAACACCAAGGAACTGGGCACCCGCAACATCAAGATGGCGCTGCGCCGGCTGCGCCGCTTCGCTCGCGAAGGTGCGGCGGACGAACTCGATATCGATGCCACGATCTCGGGCACCGCCAAACAGGGCTGGCTCGATATCCACATGCGCCCCGAACGGCACAATGCGGTCAAGCTGCTGTTGTTCCTCGATGTCGGCGGCTCGATGGATCCCTTCATCAAGGTGACCGAGGAACTGTTCAGCGCCGCGACCAGCGAGTTCAAGAACCTGGAATTCTTCTATTTCCACAATTGCCTCTACGAAGGCGTGTGGAAGGACAACCGCCGCCGCTGGGCCGAGCGCACCAAGACCTGGGACGTGCTCCACAAATACGGCCACGACTACAAGATTGTGTTCGTGGGCGATGCAGCGATGAGCCCCTACGAAATCACCCACCCCGGTGGCAGCGTCGAGCACATGAACGAGGAAGCGGGCGCGACCTGGATGAAGCGGGTGACCAACACCTATCCCGCGACCGTGTGGCTCAACCCGGTGCCCGAAAAGCAGTGGAGCTATTCGCAGTCCACCAAGGTGATGAAACAGCTGGTCAACGACCGGATGTATCCGCTGTCGCTCGACGGTCTGGAAGCGGCAACGCGCGAATTGAGCCGCAAGCAGGGCTAGTTACACTCCCGCTTTCAGAACCTGCCTGGCGCTCTGCGAATTGAGATTTGATCGGAAGTGGTCTATCTCCTGCTTCAGGAGACTAGAAATGAGTCCAGCGATCGTCCTGAGCAGTGCGCTTTTCGTCATCGCCGCAGTAGGCCCTGCCTCTGCCGAAGGCCAGAGCGCGGATCCCGCAGACACGGGCGTGACCACCGCTTCGAACCAGCCCCTTTCCGCCATGCCGTCTTATCAAAGGCCAGCGCTGGCCTGGGAGAGCACGGACGATGCCGAGATCGATCAGGCGATCTGTCGCGACCGGATACACAAGGCGCGCGACCAATTGGGTCAGCCTGAGCTTGATCGCGAACCCGCAACCGGAGACGAAGCGATGGCTATCTGGGCGGTTGATCGCCGCGAAGATGGTTGCGCGGTGCTGGTCGCCATGGGCGATCCCGAGGACATTCGGCCGATTCCGCGGATCAAGAAGCAATTCGGGCTTCGCCCTGCCAATTAAGATGGCAGGGAAGGCACCGACTCCCTCTCTTAAACGGCGAACCCGCTACCCCTTTTGGTCGAGTTCTTCCTGCAACCGCAGGCTGCAACGCCAGAAGAAGAACGCCGGCACCAGCCCCAGGAACGCCGCACCGTAGAGCACGTAGCGCACGCTTTCCTCGCCATAAACAGGCTGGAGCAGGTCCGACAGCATCCCGAAGAACAATGGGCCGAGCCCGAGCCCGATCAGGTTCTGGAAGAACAGCAGCACCGCCGCGGCGATCGCCCGCACTCGCAGGGGAACCAGACCCTGCGCTGCGGAATACGTCGGGCCGTAGTAGATCGAATTGCACAACGTCGGGATGATCAGCAGCACCAGTGCCACCTGCCAGGTCGAGGCCTGATAAGCGAGGAAGGCGATCGGTGCCGCCACCGCCATCGCCACCGCCGGAGCCGTCAGCACATGGCGGCGATTTTTCGCGCCAAAGCGGTCGGCCAGATAGCCACCCAGCCAGGTGCCGAAAATTCCCGCGCCGCCGCTGATCGCGCCGAACCACAGGCCGACCTCGCCCGGGGTCATACCATGGGTGCGCTGGAAGAAAATCGTCGTCCAGGTGGTCTTGCCATAGGCGAGGAACGAAGCGGTAGATCCCGCGAGCAGCAGCAGCACGAAGGCGCGCGACTGCATCACCGTGCTTACCGACGCCCAGAGCGAGATCTCGGGCGCAGGGGTTCTGTGCGCCTCGAGCGCCGCTGCCATCTCCTTGCGCGGTTCGCGCAGCACGAAATGCACCACCAGCGCCAGCCCGACGCCGGGCAGCCCGACGATCAGGAAGGCCATCCGCCAGCCGACCCAGTCGGCCAGCAACCCGCCGATCATCATCCCCAGCAGGGTCCCGATCGGGATCCCGAGCGAATAGAAGGCGAGCGCCGAACTGCGCTTCTCTGGCGGGACGAGATCGCTGATCAGCGAATGCGCCGGCGGGGTGCAGCCGGCCTCGCCGACCCCCACCCCGATCCGCGCGAGCAGCAGCTGGTAGAAATTCTGCGCCAGCCCGCACAGCGCAGTCATCGCCGACCAGATCGCCAGCGCGATCGCGATCAACCGCGGGCGGTTGGTGGTGGCGCGATCCGAATAGCGCGCGAGCGGCAGCCCCAGCGCGGTGTAGAACAGCGCGAAGGCAAGCCCGGTCATCAGCCCGATCTGGGTGTCGTTGAGCCCCAGCTCGAGCGCGATCGGCTCGGCGAGGATGTTGACGATCTGGCGATCGATGAAGTTGAAGATGTAGACGATCAGCAGGATCCACAAGGTGGCCCTGAGCGAACTTTTCGTGGTAGTGGTTTGCGACACTGTCGCCATGGTTCGACCCTCTCTCAAGCGCAGGTTTGCCCGTCGCCGGGAGCGAACCTTCCCTAGTCGGCGGTCCCCGTCAACCGGCGATCACCGGTAACGCAGCAGCGGCGCAGTTTGCTCGCGCCATTCCGCTTCGTCGCTGCTGGCCAGCCGGTCGAGATCGCCCGGCTCCGCCGCCGCGTCGTCGACCCATTCGCGCAGGGCCGGCCCGCCGTTGATGACGTCGATCGCCAGTCGCTCGAGCTCGTACTCATAGGGAAAATCGCGCCACAGATCGTAATCGGGATGCAGCGTCCGGATCGCCTTGAAGGCCAAAGCCTGCAGCCGCCATGGTCGGAAGGCGGCGTGATCATATTGCGGTCCTTCGGCGTGGATCATCAGCGCGCTGCACAGCTTGTCCGCGTGCTTGTGGAACGTCGGGGTGAACCAGCAGGGGCGCAAGGTACAGCCTGCCAGCCAGTCCGGCGCCAGCGCCTGCATCTCCGCCAGCACCGCGCTGGCATCGAGGTCGGGCGCGCCGAACAGCAATTCGAGCGGGCGGGTCGTGCCGCGCCCCTCGCTCAGATTGGTACCCTCGAGCATGACTGTGCCGGCATACGCGCGTGCCATGTTGACGTTCGCGGCGTTGGGCGATGGATTGATCCAGATCCGGTCCTCGGGCCAACCGTGGCCTGCCCCTTTAAGCTGCCAGCCCTCCATCTCGACCACGCGGTAAGCAACATCGAGCTTGAACCGCTCGATGAACCAGTGCCCCATCTCGCCCATGGTGAGCCCATGCCGCATCGGCATCTCGGCCGCGCCGACGAAGCTTTCCTGACCCGGCACCAGCAGCGTTCCCTCGATCGGGCGCCCTGCGGGGTTGGGACGGTCGAGCACCCAGACTTCCTTGCCGTGCCGCGCCGCTTCCTCGAGCAGATAGAGCAGCGTGGTGACGAAGGTATAGATCCGGCAGCCCAGATCCTGGAGGTCGAACAGGAACACGTCGGCACTCGACATCATCTGCCCACTGGGGCGGCGTACTTCGCCATAGAGGCTGAACACCGGGATGCCGTAGACGGGATCGGTCTCGTCCCCGGTCTCGACCATATTGTCCTGCTTGTCGCCCTTGAGCCCATGCTGCGGACCGAATGCGCTGGTGACGTTGATCCCGGCGGCGATCAGCGCGTCGAGCGAGTGGGTCAGGTCCTGCGTGACCGAGGCGGGATGCGCGACGAGCGCGACGCGTTTGGCCTCGAGCGGGCGGCGCAGGGCGGGGTCGGCGAGCAGCCGGTCGATACCGAATTTCATCGCCACCGGTTGTATCAAGAGGCCAACAAAGGCAAAGGTTTTCCTCTGCGGGAAGCGGTCTGCGAAAGGTTTGCTGTTGCACCATGGATATTGACTGGACCCCCGCGATCATCGGTGCCGCCTGGGCGATCGTGCTGGGCGGCGCGGGCGGGCTGCTGACCGAGATCGGCGACTGGTACCGCAATCTGAAAAAGCCCAGCTGGCAACCGCCCGACTGGCTGTTCGGCCCCGCCTGGACGCTGATCCTCGGATTTGCCGGGTGGAGCTTCTACCTCGCCTGGACCAATGCCCCGGCGCCCTCCGACCGGGTGTTCATCGGCGTGCTGTTCGCGGTGAACTTCTTTGCCCATCTCGCCTGGTCGCCGCTGTTCTTTGTCGCCAAGCGGCCCGATTGGGCCTTGCGCGAAGTTCTGGTCCTGTGGCTTTCGGTGCTGGCGCTGGTGGTGGGGCTGGCGCCCTATTCCGAGCTCGCCGCCTGGCTCAACGTGCCGTATATCTCCTGGGTCACCTTCGCGACGCTGCTCAATCGCAAGATCGTCCAGTTGAACGGGCCATTTGGCAAGCCGGCCCGGCAAGCCTAGGGATCGCGCGGCGGATCGAGGGCCAGCACGAATCCATCCGCATGATGGAAATCGGGCTGGTCCGCCGGGTGCGCCAGCGCCCAATAGCTTTTGGTGCCGCCGACCTCCTCCAGCACCGCGCTGGCCGCGAGCGCGGCGGGCAGGTCGGGCAACCCCGACAGCGGGATCGCCGCGTCGAACAATGAGAACGCCGAGCCCGCGCGCCAGGTGCAGACCGGCTCGCACGGCAGATCACGCTCGCGCATCGCAGCGCGGTAATCGCTGAAATCATACGCCGCCCAATGCTCCGACGGCGAGAGGTTGAACTCGGCGTACGCGGGCCCCTCGCCATCCCGCACGAAGATCTCGAAGCAGGTCGCCTGCCACAAGCCGTCCGCCCGGCCCCGCCCTGCGAGTCTCGGAATTGCCAGATCGCCCTCCCCCGACACCCGCCAGCGCAAGGTCAGCCAGTGCTCGGCGATCGCCCACGAAAAGCGCATCTGCCAGCGGCCTGCGGGAGGGCTCGCGGGATGCGGCGTCAAATCCATCTGTTGCACCCAGGCTCCCCCATGCTAGCGCGCTGACCATCATGACCAGCTACACCTCCGATCTGATGCGCCTGCTCGACGAGCGCGGCTATATCCACCAGGTAACCGACGCCGCGGGCATCGATGCGCTTGCCGGCAAGCAGATCGTGCCGGGATATATCGGCTTCGATCCCACCGCGCCATCGCTGCATGTCGGCAGTCTGGTGCAGATCATGATGCTGCGCCGGTTGCAGCAGGCGGGGCACAAGCCGATCGTGGTGATGGGCGGTGGCACCGGCAAGATCGGCGACCCCTCGTTCCGCGACGAGAGCCGCAAGCTGATGAACGACGCGACCATCGCCGAGAATGTCGCAGGCATCTTCACCGTTTTCGACCGGCTGCTGACCTTTGGCACCGGGCCGACCGATGCCGTCATGGTCAACAATGACGAATGGCTGGGCGAGCTCGGCTACCTCGAGATGCTCCGCGATGTCGGACCGCATTTCACCATCAACCGGATGCTCACCTTCGATTCGGTCAAACAGCGGCTCGAGCGCGAGCAGGCGCTGACCTTTCTCGAATTCAACTACATGATCCTCCAGGCCTATGATTTCGTCGAGCTGGCGCGGCGCTATGATTGCAAGCTCCAGATGGGCGGCAGCGATCAGTGGGGCAATATTGTCAACGGGCTCGAACTGGGCCGGCGGATGGAGGGGCGCGAGCTGTTCGGGCTGACCACTCCGCTGCTGACCACCGCCGATGGTGCTAAGATGGGCAAGAGCGCATCGGGCGCAGTCTGGCTCAACGAGGCGCAGCTCCCGGCCTATGATTTCTGGCAATATTGGCGCAATGTCGATGATCGCGACGTCGGCCGCTTCCTCAAGCTGTTCACCGATCTGCCGCTCGACGAGATCGCCCGGCTCGAGGCGCTCGAGGGGGCCGAGATCAACGCTGCCAAGATCGTCCTCGCCAATGCGGTGACCACGCTGGTGCGTGGGTCCGAGGCGGCGGGCATGGCCGCAAGCACCGCCTCGGAAACCTTTACCGGGGGGGGCCTCGGCGAGGATCTGCCCGTGCTCCAGCTCGGTCCCGATGGGATGCGGATCGGTGCTGCGCTTACCGAACTGGGCTTCACCGCGTCGAACGGCGAGGCCAAGCGCAAGCTGGCCGAGGGTGCGGTCAAGCTCGACGGCGTGAACGTGGGCGATGTCGGCCATCTGCTGGTCCTCGCACCCGGCGCCGAGGCGCGGTTGAGTCTCGGCAAAAAGAAACATGCGATCATCCGGGGCTGACCTGCGACAGGGCGCTTGATAGCTGCCTTTTCGCTGGTCCGACTTTACCAATTGTCAGCCTTTGCCCTCCATTAAGGCGGTCTACAGTGAAAACGGAGGATTGGCTTTCATGGGTGCCGGAGCTCAGCTCAGCGTCACCGACCAGCGGCGCATGGCGCGCCACCCGGTGGATCATCCCTTGATTGCGGAGCATTTTCGCGTCGGCGACATGCGGATGCATGTATCGAACATCTCCGCCACCGGTTTCATGATCGACGATGCCGGGGATCTGGCACGCGGCGACCGGGTGATCATTCGCCTGCCGATCGTCGGCCGGATCGAGGCTTATTGCATCTGGATCCGGGACAACCGCGCGGGCTTCCAGTTCGAGCGGATCATCCGGCCCGACGATTTCCTCCCCATGATCGACCAGCTCCAGCCCAACCCGCGGCTGCGCCGGAACCGCTGACGGCAGCACCGCCTGCCGGGCCGCGCGCCGGGCCGCGCGTCGGAACGTGATGATTTAGCCGCTGGCAGGGGAAGTTTCTTCCCATGCCGCGCCCCCGCTGTCATGGGCCGCGCGTGAGCGAGCCGACCCACCCCTTCCGCGTCCACAATTTCCGCGCCTATTGGGTCAGTCGGCTGGCGATGACGCTGGCGCAATATGCGATGATGCTGATCATCGCCTGGCAGGTCTACAACATCGCCCGCGATGGCGGCTCCTCGGTGGAAGAGGCGTCGTTCCAGCTCGCGCTGATCGGACTGTTCCAGTTCGTCCCGCTGTTCCTGCTGACGCCCTTTTCCGGGCTCGCCGCCGACCGTTTCGACCGCCGCAATCTCGCGCGGATCACCGTGGTGGTGCAGTTCTTCTGCGCCGCCGCGCTGGGCTGGTTGACATGGCAGCAGACGATTGCGCTCGAATGGCTCTACGCCATCGCGGTCGTGCTCGGCGTGGTCCGCGCATTTGCCGGCCCCGCGCTATCGGCGCTCGCGCCCAATCTGGTGCCACGTGCCATCCTTCCCAACGCCATCGCGCTGTCGAGTATAGCCTGGCAGGTGGGGATGATCGTGGGTCCGGCGATCGGCGGCTACACCTATGCGATCCTGCCCGCGCTGCCCTATGCAGTCGCCTGCGCGCTGTTCACGGTCTCCTTCATCGCGCTCAGCACCATCGGCCATGTGCCGCGGGCGAACAGCGTCGGAACCGCGCGCCCGATCGCCCGGATCATCGACGGATTGCGCTATGTCGGGCACAACAAAATGGTGCTGGGCGCGATCACGCTCGATCTCTTCGCCGTGTTCCTCGCCGGGGCGACCGCTCTGTTCCCGGTTTATGCGCGCGACATTCTCGAGGTCGGCGAGACCGGGCTGGCACAGCTGGCGATGGCCCCCGCCTGCGGCGCCGCGCTGACCGCGCTGTGGTTCTCCTTCCGCCCGCTGCGCACCCAGGTGGGCCCCAAGATGCTGTGGTCGGTGGTGGTGTTCGGCGGGGCGACGGTGGGGTTCGGGCTCTCGACCTGGATGCCGCTCAGCCTCGCGATGCTGTTCGTTATCGGCGCCGCCGACATGTTCAGCGTCTATATCCGCCAGTCCCTCATCCAGCTCCACACGCCCGACGAAAAGCGCGGCCGGGTGTCCGCGGTCAGCCTGCTGACGATCAGCGCCTCCAACGAGTTCGGCGATTATTTCTCGGGCACGCTGGCCTCGATCGTCGGCCCGGTCGCCGCGGTGGTCAGCGGCGGGGTCGGCGCGATCGTCACCGTGGGCTTGTGGGCGCGCGTGTTTCCTGTTTTGCGTACGACGCGGACCTTCGACCCGCCTGAGGAATTGGTAGCAGAGACACCCGAAGAAAAACTCCAGGAGCGAATCCCATGAAAGCCCCATCCGTCCTCGCCACCATCGGCAACACCCCGCATATCCGCCTCGCGCGGCTGTTCCCCGACCACGAGGTCTGGGTGAAGAGCGAGCGCGCCAATCCCGGCGGATCGATCAAGGACCGGATCGCGCTGGCGATGGTCGAGGATGCGGAAAAATCGGGAAAATTGCGCCCGGGCGGCACGATCATCGAACCCACCAGCGGCAACACCGGGATCGGGCTGGCGATGGTCGCCGCGGTCAAAGGTTATAAGCTCGTACTGGTCATGCCTGAAAGCATGAGCATCGAGCGCCGCCGGCTGATGCTGGCCTATGGCGCCAGCTTCGATCTCACCGATAAGGCCAAGGGCATGAAGGGCGCGATCGAGCGTGCTCAGGAACTCGCCAGCGAGACCCAGGGCGCCTGGGTTCCCAGCCAGTTCGACAATGAGGCGAACTGGAAGGTTCACGCCGACATCACCGCCAAGGAAATCCTCGCCGACTTCGCCGATGACCCGCTCGATGCGATGATCACCGGGGTCGGCACCGGTGGCCATATCACCGGTTGCGCCGAAGTGCTCAAGGCGAAGTGGTCGGGCATGAAGGCCTATGCCGTCGAACCCGCGGGCTCGCCCGTGATCAGCGGCGGCCAGCCCGGCCCGCACCCGATCCAGGGCATCGGCGCGGGCTTCATTCCCGGCAATCTCCACACCAAATCCATCGATGGCGCGATCCAGGTCGATCCCGAGGACGCCAAGGAATGGGCGCGCAAATCGGCCAGCGTCGAAGGCCTTCTGGTCGGCATCTCGAGCGGCGCGACGCTGGCGGCGATCGCCAGCAAGTTGCCTGAGCTTGGCAATGGGACGCGGGTCATGGGCTTCAATTACGACACCGGCGAGCGCTACCTCTCTGTCCCGGACTTCCTGCCCGAGGAGTGAGCACCGCGGCGGCGCGGAAGGCTTGCCCGCCCGCCAGCAGACACAATCCGCGCCGCGGCTCCTCCGGGGAACCGCGGCGCGCAAGTGTCTGATCCATTCAGCGTAGGATCGAGCGCTTTACGCCGCGGTGGCGAAAGCCTCTTCACCCAGCGCCATCATGCTGTCGCTACCGGTCTCGATCTTGCGGCGGAAAGCGCCGACATCGGGCAGATAGCGATCCATGAAATAGCGCGCGGTCGCCAGCTTGGCCTCGTAAAATGCCGCGTCGTCCGCGCCCTCGGCAAGCTTGGTCTGCGCGACCTTGGCCATCCGCAGCCACATGAAGCCCAGGGTCACGATGCCCATCATGTGCATATAGTGATGCGCGCCGGCACCCAGATGATTGGGGTTCTGCATCGCATTGCTCATGAACCACATAGTCGATGCCTGCTGCTCGGCGAGTGCCTTGCCAAGCGGTTCGGCGAGCGCACCGAGCGTCTCGTCGCCCTTGGCCTGTTCCAATTCGCCGCCGATCATCTTGAAGAAGGCCTGGATCGCCGCGCCGCCCTTCTGAGCCAGCTTGCGGCCGCACAGATCCATCGCCTGGATGCCATTGGTGCCTTCGTAGATCTGCGCGATGCGGGCGTCGCGGACGAACTGTTCCATCCCCCATTCGCGGATATAGCCGTGGCCGCCGAAGACCTGCTGCATATTGGTCGCGACCTCATAGCCCTTGTCGGTGCCGTATCCCTTGATCACCGGCGTCAGCAATCCGATGATCAGATCGGCCTGCTCGCGCTCTTCCTCGGTCTCGGCCTTGTGGCTCAGATCGACTTGGAGTGCCCCCCAGAGACACAATGCACGCATGCCTTCGGTAAAGGCCTTGGCATCCATCAGCATCCGGCGGACATCGGGATGGACGAAGATCGGATCGGCCTGAGCCTCGGGTTCGGCGGGGCCGGTCAGCGCCCTGCCCTGCCGCCGGTCGAGCGCATAGGCGACAGCGTTCTGATAGGCGGCCTCGGCCTGGCTCAGGCCCTGCACGCCGACACCAAGTCGCGCAGCGTTCATCATGATGAACATCGCGACGAGGCCCTTGTTCTCATCGCCGACCAGCCAGCCCTTGGCTTCGTCGTAATTGAGCAGGCAGGTCGAATTGCCGTGGATGCCCATCTTTTCTTCGATCGAGCCGCAGACCACCCCGTTGCGCTCGCCGACCGAGCCATCCTCGTTGACGAGGAATTTGGGCACCACGAACAGCGAGATGCCCTTGGTGCTGTCGGGCGCGCCGGGGGTTTTGGCGAGCACCAGATGGATGATGTTCTTGGTGAGATCATGCTCGCCCGCCGAGATGAAGATCTTGGTTCCGGTCAACGCATAGCTGCCATCGCCCTGCGGCTCGGCCTTGGTGCGGATCATGCCGAGATCGGTGCCGCATTGCGGCTCGGTCAGGTTCATCGTGCCCGACCATTCGCCCGAGATCATCTTGGGCAGATACATATCCTTCTGCTCCTGCGAGCCCTTGGCGATCAGTGCCGAGACCGCGCCATTGGTGAGCCCGGGATACATCCCGAAAGCCTGGTTGGCAGAGGAGATGAATTCCTCGAGCGCGAAGCCGAGCGCGTGCGGCATGCCCTGCCCGCCGAATTCTTCCGGCGCGGCAATCGTGCCCCAGCCGGCCTCGACGAATTGCGCATAGGCCTGCTTGAAGCCCGCAGGGGTGGTGACCGAGCCATCCTCATGACGGGTGCAGCCTTCCTCATCTCCGGTGCGATTGAGCGGAGCGAGCACCTCGGCGCAGAATTTGCCGCCTTCGCCGAGCACGGCGTCGCTGACATCTGGGGTGGCCATCTCGAAGCCGGGCAAATGGGCAAAACCGGCGAGATCGAGCATCTCGTTGAGGATGAAACGGGTGTCACGCGTGGGAGCGGTATAGCTGGGCATCGGGGTGTCCTTGCTGGATGGAAGATTATCGGGGCTGGATGGGAGATTATGGGGAGATTGGAAGCGGAAGATTATTTTACGGGATCGAGCGATTCGATATGGCCGATGAAGTCGGTCAGCTCCTTGATCGAGCTGTCGATATCGTCGCGCTGCCGCTTGAGCTTGGCGACATGCTTGCGGCATTTTTCGACCGTCACCCGGCGCTGTTCGACCCGGCCGTCGTCGAGATCGTAGAGATCGATCATCTCGCGGATTTCGGTGAGCGAGAAGCCGACATTCTTGGCGCGCATGATCCAGGCAAGCCGCGCCCGGTCGCGCTGCGAATAGATGCGGCTCAGGCCGACCCGCGACGGAGCTATCAGGCCCTCATCCTCGTAGAAGCGCAGCGCCCGCGCGGTGCAGCCGAATTCCAACGTCAGATCGGAGATCGTGAACTGCTCGCGGGCGAGCTTGTCCGGGCGGTCGAGCAAGGCGCCCGAACCACCGCGAACCGGCTTGTTCTGGGCGGGAGCCCGGCTTTGAGAACTGGCTGTCGTCATGCAAGAATGGGTACCATCCGTTTACGTAAACGTCAACTCGCAACCTGCGTCAGCGCGCCATTTTCGAGCCGCCGATACAGGCAACTCGTCGCCCCGGTATGGCAAGTCGGCCCCGCTGGCCGACATCGCAGAACAAGCGCGTCCTGATCGCAGTCGACCAGGATTTCTTCGACCGTCAGCACGTTGCCCGAGGATTCACCCTTCTTCCACAACCGCCCGCGCGAACGCGAGTGGAAATGCGCCTCTCCACTTGCCAGCGTGGCATCGATCGCTTCCTTGTCCATGAAGGCGACCATCAGGACCCTCTCGTTCGACGCATCGATCACCACCGCCGAG
Organism: Erythrobacter sp. QSSC1-22B; assembly: GCF_001678665.1. Lineage (GTDB taxonomy): Bacteria > Pseudomonadota > Alphaproteobacteria > Sphingomonadales > Sphingomonadaceae > Qipengyuania. The sequence goes on along the minus strand of NZ_LZRP01000001.1, from coordinate 59,744 downwards.
AGCAGGCCGCGATCATCGAATTTCGGGAGAAAGCGCGTGCCCTGTTCGCGCTCGGCGGTGTCATTGGTCATTGCGATTCCTTGCCCTTTGAAATTCTTCAATTTGTTGCACACCCGCAACAACAGTCTCTGAAAACCGGCGATAGCAAAATTGCAGGTTTGAGGAACGGCGGTTTGGTGGAATATTCGCAATGTGGCTCGAAAGAGCTATCCGCTTGGCGAGGGTGCCGAATAGAGCACCGGGTTCAGGGGGGTACAAGGAGCGCTGCCGGCCTTCGTGGCATGGCGCGCACCAAGCGATGAGGGATAGGACCCGGCGTATTCATGGGGGGTGCGCCAGCCCTTAGGGGAAAGGTCCGTTACATTCGTCACGTGGCGCCCGGGACCTTCGTGGTCTCGGGCGTTTCGCTTTCCGACAGCAGGACCGGCGGCGGAGCCGACATCGTCGCGCTGCGGTCACCGTCGAGAACCCGGGCAAAGCAGCAGATCACCACGCTGGTCGCGCCCGCTCGCTTGAGCGCTGCGACGCAGGCCTGCGAAGTGGCGCCGCTGGTCAGCACATCGTCGACCAGGATCACCGACCGGCCCTTCACCGCCTTGGCACCGTGGCGGCTGACCCGGATCGCGCCAGCCACTGCCCGGCGGCGGGCCTTGGCACCGAGGCCACCCAGCACCGGGGTACGCTTGGTGCGGACCAGCGCATCGACCAGCAGCGTGCCGTGGCCCATGGCTGCGAGACTGCGACCCAGCAGCGCGGCCTGGTTGAACCCGCGATACCACAGCCGCCCGCGATGCAGCGGTACGGGAACAATCAGCCGGTCCGCGGGGGCCGGAAGCCGGGCCGCCATCAACCGCGCCAGCATCGGCGTCAGCGCGATCCGGCGGCCGTGCTTGAAGGCGAGGACAAGTCGGCGCGAGACATCGTTGTAGAGCGTCGCAGCGGCGATCCCGTCGTGTTTGGGAGGGTCCTTCATGCAGGGCAGGCAGATCGCGCCCGCTTCAAGACCGGAGGCACCGAAGGGCCGCTGGCACCGCGCGCAACCGGGCTCCGAGGGGATCTCCAGCTGCTCCCAGCAAGTCGAGCACAGGCCCACCTGCTGCGCGATGGCTTCGCCGCACACCGGGCAGCGCGGCGGGTAGATGAGGTCCACCAGCGGGCCGAGCGTCTCGGCGAGGAAGCGGCGTGCGGGTGCGAGGGTGGACATGGCGCCGGACATGGCGGCGAAGCTGCACCGCTTGCGCGCGGGTGACAAGCGCGGCAGGAGACCGGCGATGTCGAACCCCGCTCCGCCCCGCATCTTTTCCCGCGACCGCCGCAAGGCCGTCTGGGACCGGGCGCAGCTTCGCCAGCAGCGCGAAGACGCGGCGCGTTTCGTGCTTGAGGACATGGCGGAGGACTTCGCCGAGCGGATCGCTTTCATGCAGCTAGCGCCCGAGCGCGCGTTGTTGATGGGGTCGCTGGTCGGCGACCTGCCCGGTCTCGACATTGTCATCCATGCTCCGCCCGGAGGTTTCGACGAGGAACTGCCCTTCCCCGGTGGTCCGTTCGATTTCATCGCCGGGTTCGAAACGCTGGCGACGGTCAACGACCTTCCTGCCGCGCTGCTGCATATGCGTTGCGCGCTGACCGAAGGCGGGGTCGCGATGGCGAGTCTGGTGGGCGCGGGCAGCCTCGCCAATTTGCGCCGCGCGATGATCGCCGCCGAGCCCGACCGGCCTGCGCCGCGGATGCATCCGCTGATCGACAATCGCGCCGCGACCGCATTGCTGGAGCGGGCGGGGTTTCGGCGCTTCGTGGTCGATTCGCGAAGCCTGTCGGTCGCGTATCGTTCGCTCGACCGGCTGGTCGGCGACTTGCGCGATCAGGCGCTGGGCAACCAGCTTGCCCGCCCCGCCCCGCCGTTGGGCCGCGCGGCACTGGGGCGCGCCAGGGCGGCGTTTCTCGAGCACGCCGACCCCGAGGGCCGCGTGATCGAGCGTTTCGAGATTCTTACCCTAACCGGCTGGAAAACCTAGCGAATACTCGCCTGCGCCGCGGCCAGCCTTGCGATCGGCACGCGGTAGGGCGAGGCCGAGACGTAATCGAGCCCGACTTGCTCGCAGAAGCCGATCGAGGCCGGATCGCCGCCGTGCTCGCCGCAGATCCCCAGCTTGATGTCGCCGCGGGTCGCGCGGCCGCGTTCGACCGCCATCGACACCAGCTCTCCCACGCCCTCGATGTCGAGGCTGACGAAGGGATCGCGCGGGAAGATGCCCTGATCGACATAGGGGCCGAGGAAGCGCGCGCTGTCGTCGCGGCTGACCCCCAGTGTGGTCTGGGTGAGATCATTGGTCCCGAAGCTGAAGAAATCGGCATGCTCGGCGATCTGCCCCGCCATCAGCGCGGCGCGCGGCAATTCGATCATCGTGCCGACCAGATATTCGACCCGGTGCCCGACCTGCGCGAACACTTCTTCCGCCACCCGATCGACCAGCGTGCGGAGAATCTCGAGCTCGCGTTTGGTCGCCACCAGCGGGATCATGATCTCGGGCAATGGTGCCTCGCCGCTTTCCTTCGCGACCTCGCAGGCCGCCTCGAAGATGGCGCGCGCCTGCATCTCGTAGATTTCGGGATAGGTGATCCCCAGACGGCAGCCGCGATGGCCCAGCATCGGGTTGAACTCGTGCAGTTCGGCAGCCCGGCGGCGCAGGTGATCGACGCCAAGCCCGGTGGCATCGGCGAGCTCGACGAATTCGGCTTCCTCGTTGGGGAGGAATTCGTGCAGCGGCGGATCGAGCAGCCGGATCGTGCAGGGCAGCCCGACCATCACGGTGAAGATCGCGCGGAAATCGGCGCGCTGTTCCGGCAGCAGCTTCTCCAGCGCCGCGCGGCGGCCCTTCTCGTCCTCGGCGAGGATCATCTGGCGCACCGCACTGATCCGGCCGGCGTCGAAGAACATGTGCTCGGTGCGGCACAGCCCGATGCCCTCGGCGCCGAACTGGCGCGCCATCTTGCAGTCCTGCTCGGTCTCGGCGTTGGTGCGCACGCGCATCCGGCGGTGCTCGTCGGCCCATTCCATCATCACGCCGAAATCGCCCGCGAGTTCGGGTTCGATGGTCGCGACCTCTCCCGCCATGACCTGGCCGTTGCTGCCATCGAGGGTGATGACATCGCCCTCCTTGAGCGCGCGGTCGCCGATCCGCAGCGTGCGGCCTTCGCGCGAAATCGAGACCTGCGAGGCGCCCGAGACGCAGGGGCGCCCCATGCCGCGGGCGACCACCGCGGCGTGGCTGGTCATCCCGCCGCGCGCGGTGAGGATGCCGGTGGCGGCGTGCATGCCGTGGATGTCCTCGGGGCTGGTCTCGACCCGGACCAGGATCACCTTCTCGCCGCGCTGCGACCAGCTCTCGGCGGTCTCGGCGTCGAGCACGATCTTGCCCGAGGCCGCGCCCGGCGAGGCGGGCAGGCCGGTGGTCATCACGTCGCGATGCGCCTTGGGGTCGAGCGTGGGGTGGAGCAATTGGTCGAGCGCCATCGGATCGACCCGCAGGATCGCCTGGCGCTGGTCGATCAGCCCCTCGCCGACCATATCGACCGCCATCTTGAGCGCGGCCTTGGCGGTGCGCTTGCCACTGCGGGTCTGGAGCAGCCACAGCTTGCCCTGCTGCACCGTGAATTCGATATCCTGCATATCGGCGTAATGCTTCTCGAGCAGCTCGAACACGCGGGCGAGCTCGGCGAAGGCGTCGGGCATCGCCTCTTCCATGCTCGGCTTGTCGGCGCCCGCCAGTTCGCGCCGCGCGCGGGTGAGATATTGCGGGGTACGGATCCCCGCGACCACATCCTCGCCCTGCGCGTTGACCAGCCATTCGCCGTAATAGGCCTTCTCGCCGGTCGAGGGGTCGCGGGTGAAGGCGACGCCGGTGGCGCTGGTGTCGCCCATATTGCCGAACACCATCGCCTGGACATTGACCGCGGTGCCCATATCGTGGGGGATGTCGTTGAGGCGGCGATAGATCTTTGCGCGGTCGGTGTCCCAGCTGTCGAACACCGCGGCGATCGCGCCCCACAGCTGCGCATGCGCATCCTGCGGGAAAGGCTCGCCCAGCTCGCGCTCGACGATAGCCATGTATTCGCCCACCAGCGCGCGCCAGTGCTCGGCCTCGAGCTCGGTGTCGGAATAGAAGCCGGCGTTTTCCTTGGTGATCTCGAGCGCTTCCTCGAACAGTCCGTGATCGACCCCGAGCACGACATCGGAATACATCTGGACGAAGCGGCGGTAGCTGTCCCAGGCGAAGCGCGCGTCGCCGCTGGTGCGCGCCAGTCCCTCGACGGTCTGGTCGTTGAGCCCGAGATTGAGCACGGTATCCATCATCCCGGGCATCGACACCGCGGCGCCCGAGCGGACCGAGACCAGCAGCGGATCCTCGACATCGCCCAGCACCTTGCCAACGGTGCGCTCGACATGGCGCAGCGCCTCGGCGACCTGGTCGCGCAGCGCTGGCGGGAAATCGGAGCCGCCCGCGAGATAGGTAAGGCATTCCTCGGTCGCGATGGTGAAGCCCGGCGGGACCGGCAGACCGATGCTGGCCATCACCGCAAGGTTCGCGCCCTTCCCGCCGACCACGGTCTTGTCCTGCTGACGCGGATCGGAATGGTTGGCGTCGCCGCCGAAGGGGTAGACCGATTGCGACATGTGAACTCCTGTCGGGGTAACGCTTGATGGGTGACACTGGGTGACGGCGGTGTCACCCTGATGCAATTCTACAAACCCTTTTTGCTTCAGGGCTTTAGCGCGAACTTTAGGTCTCTAGGGTGACAGATCGGGGGTAAGGGGGTCATCCCTCAATCCGCGAGAAATCGGCGACGGTGTGGACCGCGGCGCGGAAGCGCGCCAGCAGGTCGAGCCGCGCGGCGCGCTTGGGCTTGCTGTCGTCATTGACCGTCACCTCCTCGAAAAACCGGTCGATCGGCGCGCGCAGCGATGCGAGCGCGGCCATGGCGGCGGCGAAATCTTCCGCTGCGACCGCCGTCGCCGCCGCGGGCTCGGCTGTGGCGAGCGCCTGGATCAGCGCATCTTCGGCGGGTTCGGGGGTGTAGGAAAGTGTTTTCGCGTGCCGCTCGGACATCTTGGCGTCGATCACCGCTTTCATGTCGGGATCGTCGACCAGCGCCAGCGGGTCCTCCTCGCCGGTCTGCGCGATCTCGCCTTCGACGCCGTGCCAGTCTTCCTTCTTGAGGATGTTGGAAGCGCGCTTGTAGCCGGCGAGCAGGTTTGTGCCGTCGTCGGTTTCCATGAAGGACTGGAGCGCTTTTACGCGGGCGAGCAGGCGGACAATATCCCGCTCTCCGCCGATATCATCGTCCCCGCCCATGAATGCCACTGCATCAATTAGATCATGACGTGTGCCCTCGTCACGTTGCTGAACCTTGAGACGGTCTACAAAGAAATCGTTCAGGTAATCTGCTGCAGCCACCCGACCAATTTCTCGTCCCTCGCGTTCTGGGAGAGCTGCATAGAAAAGGTCGTACATTGAGGCGCGCAACTCATTTGAGCGCACCAATCCGATTACCCCAAGTGCCGCTCGCCGTAACGCGAATGGATCTTTCGATCCCGTCGGGCGCTCGTCGATGGTAAAAAACCCAGCAAGCGTATCCAGCTTATCCGCCAAACTCACCGCCACGGTAACGGGCGCGGTGGGGACGTCGTCGCCCTGCCCGACCGGCTTGTAGTGGTCGCGGATCGCATCGGCGACTGCGTCGGGCAGGCCCTCGGCGCGGGCGTAATAGCCCCCCAGAAGCCCCTGCAATTCGGGGAATTCCCCGACCATCTCGGTGACGAGATCGGCCTTGGCGAGCCGCGCGGCCTGTTCAGCCATGTCGGGATCGGCATCTTTGACGATGCCCTCCTCGACCAACCAGCGCGCCAGCTTCGCCACGCGCTCGACCTTCTCGGCAACACTGCCAAGCTTCTCGTGGAAGGTGATCCGCTCCAGACCCTCGGCGTGCTGGGCGAGCGTCTTCTTGCGATCGACATCCCAGAAGAACCGCGCATCCGAAAGCCGTGCGGCGAGGACCTTGCGGTTGCCATCGACCACGCGCGCACCGCCGTCGTCCGCCGCGATATTGGCGGTGCAGATGAAGGCGTTGGCGAGCTTGCCGTCGGGGCTCTCGCAGACGAAATACTTCTGGTTCACCCGCGCGGTGAGCTGGATCACCTCGGGCGGGACGCTGAGGAAATCTTCCTCGAACCGGCCGAGCAGCGGCACCGGCCATTCGGTGAGGCCCGCGTTCTCCACCACCAGCCCTTCATCCGCGACGAGCTCGAGGCCCGCTTCGTTGGCGACCTGCGCCGCGCCGGTGCGGATCAGCTCGGCGCGTTCCTCGTGATCGACGATGACATGTCCGGCGCGCAGTTTCAGCGCGTAATCATCGGCATCGCCGATGGTGATGTCGCCCGAATGATGGAACCGGTGGCCCAGCGTAACCGCGCCGCTGGTGACGCCATGTACCTCGCATTCGACCACATCGCCGCCGAGCAGCGCGACCACGCCCGAGAGCGGGCGCACCCAGCGCAAGCTGTCGGTGCCGATCGACGCATCGCCCCAGCGCATCGACTTGGGCCAGCTGAAGTCGCGAATGATCGCGGGGATGGCTTGCGCGAGCAGTTCGCCCGTCGCGCGGCCCGGTTTCTCGATCACCGCGAAATAGGTCGCGCGGCCCTTTACATCGCGCACTTCGAGCTGGTCGCGGGTGACGCCGTGTTTGCGGCAGAAGCCCTCGACCGCCTGATCGGGCGCGCCCTCGGGCGGACCCTTGGCTTCCTCGCTGACCGCCTTCGTGCCGTCGGGCAAACCGCGCGCGATCAGCGCGAGGCGGCGCGGTGTGGACCAGACGGTGACCTCGCCCATGGCGACGCCCGCTGCATCCATCTCGCGGCGGAAAAGCTTCTCCAGTTCGGCACGCGCCCCGGCCTGCATCCGCGCAGGAATCTCCTCGGAGCGCAGTTCGAGCAGGAAGTCAGGCATGGGCTTTCACCTCGTCATTGCGAGGAGCCGCAGGCGGAGTCGAAGACGGCCCGCAGGGCCACCCGGCAATCCATTGACCTGCGCCTTGGATTGCTTCGCTTCGCTCGCAATGACGAATGAGGAAGCTCACAAAGACCACTCCGGGTATTTCTCGGCCCATTGCGGTGCCATCGCCGCGGCGTAGTTCTCGCAAGAGCCGCGCGCGAGGTCGCGGACCCGGCCCATATAGCTGGCGCGCTCCTGGACGCTGATCACACCGCGCGCCTGGAGCAGGTTGAAGATGTGGCTGGCCTCGACCGCCTGTTCATAGGCAGCGATAGGCACCTGATTTTCCAGCGCATTGCGGCACTCGGCCTCGGCCTTGTTGAACAGGTCGAACAGCGCGGCGGTGTCGGCGACCTCGAAATTCCATTTCGACATCTGCTTCTCGTTCTCGAGAAACACCTCGCCATAACTCACACCGCGACCGTTGAAATCGAGATCGTAGACGCTGTCTACGCCCTGGATGTACATCGCGAGGCGTTCGAGCCCATAGGTCAGCTCGCCCGCGACCGGCTTGCAGTCGAACCCGCCCATCTGCTGGAAATAGGTGAACTGGGTCACCTCCATCCCGTCGCACCAGACCTCCCAGCCCAGCCCCCAGGCGCCCAGCGTGGGCGATTCCCAATCGTCCTCGACGAAGCGGATATCGTGCTTGAGCGGATCGATCCCGATCACGCGCAGCGACTCCAGATAGAGGTCCTGGATGTCCTGCGGGCTGGGTTTGAGGATCACCTGATACTGGTAGTAATGCTGCAGCCGGTTGGGGTTCTCGCCATAGCGGCCATCGGTCGGGCGGCGGCAGGGCTGGACGAAGGCGGCATTCCACGGCTCGGGGCCGAGCGCGCGCAGCGTGGTGGCGGTGTGGAAGGTCCCCGCCCCCATCCGCATGTCGTAGGGCTGCAGGATCAGGCACCCCTGCGCCGCCCAGAAATCGTGCAGCGCGAGGATCATGTCCTGGAAAGATCGGCTTGGATTGCGGTCCATGGCGGCGGGCTTTGGCTCATGGCCCCCGGAGCGTCAATGCCATGCGGAACACGAGCACGGCGATGACAGGTTATGGCGACACGATGTAAGGTTGTGTTGACTAAGTCAGCGAATCACGACATATGGTCAGGCATACCTGACATGGAGAGCCACCATTCGCAATATCCACCCATCGCTGGCAGCAGGCAGTACGGACGCATGAAAAATCGCCTCCGCGTCCTGCGCGCCGAGCGCGAGTGGAGCCAGGCCGAGTTGGCCGTCCGGCTCGATGTCTCGCGTCAGGCGGTCAACGCCATCGAGACCGGCAAGCACGATCCCTCGCTCGGTCTCGCTTTCAGGATCGCCCGGCTGTTCGCCATGCCGGTCGAGGAAATATTCGACGATGGTGAGCATTGAACAATGCCCGGCCTCATCAACTTTCATACCCCAACTTAATCACCCTGCCCTATAGAAGGACCCCACTCATGACCAAAACCACACACCGTTTGGCCACCGCGCTCACCGCCGGCACGCTGCTTGTCACGCTGCAGGCATGCACCACCGTCGCCGACGATACCGCCTCGGTGGCCACGACTGCCCCCGCCGTGGCCACCGCGCCCGTCGCCGCACCCGCAGGCCCCGCGCTGTGGACGGTCGCCGATGACGACACCACGATCTACATGTTCGGCACCGTCCACGCGCTGCCCGAAGATATCGACTGGTACAGCGGCCCCGTCGCCACTGCGCTCGGTTCCTCGGGCACGCTGGTAACTGAAATTCCGACCGGTTTCGAGCAGGACCCGGCCACCCAACAGGCGGTCATCGCGATGGCACTGCTGCCCGAGGGCGAGAGCCTGCGCGATCAGCTCGATCCCGAGCAGCGCGCCAGTTACGAAGCGGCGATGACCTCGCTCGAGCTGCCGGTGGGTGCGTTCGATCGCTTCGAGCCGTGGTTCGCCGGGGTCAATCTCGCGATGCTGCCGCTGCTCAAGGCGGGCTATACTCCCGAGAGCGGCGTCGAGAAGGTGGTCGAGGAACGCGCGCCCGAAGGTGCGAGCCGCGATGCGCTCGAGACGGTCGAGTTCCAGCTCGGCATGCTCGACGGGTTGCCGCTCCAGTCGCAGGTCGATTTTCTCATCGCCACCACCGACATGATCGACGAGGTGGTGCCGATGATGACCCAGATGCTGAGCGAATGGGTCGAGGGCGACACCGAGGCGCTTGGCGAGCTGATGAACGCCAATCTCGCCGATCCGGTGCTCGCCGAAGCGCTGCTCTACAGCCGCAACCGCAATTGGGCGGACTGGATCCAGCAGCGGCTCGACACGCCGGGCACCGTGTTCATGGCGGTCGGCGCCGGGCACCTCGCTGGCGACAACAGCGTGCAGGATTACCTCGCAGAGCGCGGCATGACCGTGACGCGGGTCCAGTGACCCCGCAGCGGTTCCTCCCGGCGCTGCGCGGGTCTCTGCTGGGGTCTCTGCTGGGGCTCCTGCTGCTGGCGGGCTGTTCCGACGAGGCTTCGGAGCCCGCGGCGCAGCCCGAGGGCTACCCGCTGCTGTGGGAGCTCGCCAACGCCGAAGGGGAGGTCGAGGGATGGCTGTTCGGCACCATCCACGCCCTCCCCGACGGGGTCGAATGGCGCTCGCCGGTGCTCGATGCGGCGGTCGCCGAGGCCGATGTGCTGGCGGTCGAGGTCGCCTCGCTCGACGACGGGGTGGCGCTGGGCGAATTGTTCACCCGGCTGGCTTTCAATGACCCGCCCGGCCCGCTCGCCGCGCGGGTCGATCCCGCTCTGGGCGAGCAATATCAGGCGCTGCTGACCCAGGCCAAGGTCCGGCGCAGCCATTTCGACGCGATGGAGACCTGGGCCGCGGCGCTCACGCTGGCGCAGGTTGCGCAAGCGGCTAAATCCGAGAACGGGGTCGACCGCGCGCTGATCCGCGATTTCGCCGGGCGCGAGATCGTCGAGTTCGAAGGCGCGGAGACGCAATTGCGGATCTTCGACGATCTCCCCGAGACCGAGCAGCGCGACCTGCTCAACGCGGTGATCGCCGAGACCGAGGATTACGAGCAGGATATCGGCCGGATGGCGCGGATGTGGCAGGCTGGCGATGAAGAGCAATTGAGCGAACTGACCGGCAAGGGCATTCTCGCCGATCCCGAACTCTATGAAGCGCTGCTCGCGGGGCGCAACCGCGCCTGGGCGGCGCAGCTGGAGAACCTGCTGTCGGCCAGCGCGAGGCCCTTCGTGGCGGTGGGCGCAGCGCATATGTTCGGCGACGACGGCCTGCCCGCGCTGATGGAAGCGCGCGGCTATACGGTGCGCCGCATCCAGTAGGGGCGCCCGCGCGCGCCACTTGCCTTTTCGTCGCCACCTGCTAATGGCCCGCGGTCCGGCGTCATGGTCATCCCTGGAGGCGTGGCGGACCGGACGACAACCACAAAGCAATTCGAAAGGTACGAACTCATGAGCGATGCTCTGACCCTGCCGGCCGAGACGCGCGAACGGGCTGGCAAGGGAGCCTCCCGTGCACTGCGTCGCGAAGGCCGTGTCCCCGCCGTGATCTATGGCGGCAAGGAAGACCCCGTGATGGTCCACATCGAGGAGAAGGAACTGGTCCGTCAGCTGATGACCGGTCACTTCATGAACTCGATCGTCGAGATCGAACTCGATGGCAAGAAGATGCGCACCCTGCCCAAGGATGTCGCGCTCGACCCCGTCAAGGACCGTCCGATCCACGCCGATTTCCTGCGCATGGTCAAGGGTGGCAAGATCGAAGTCGAAGTCCCCGTGGTCTTCATCAACGAGGAAGCTTCTCCGGGTCTCAAGAAGGGCGGCGTTCTGAACGTGGTCCGTCACGAGCTCGAGCTGATCTGCGACAATGATCGCATTCCCAGCGAGATCGTGATCGACGTCACCGGCAAGGAAGTCGGCGATGCGATCCACATCAGCGAAGTCACGCTTCCCGAGGGCAGCGCAAGCGCCATCACCGATCGCGACTTCACCATCGCCACGCTGGTCGCCCCGTCCGCGCTCAAGCGCTCCGAGGGTGAAGGCAGCGACGACGAGCAGACCGGCGAAGGTATGGAGCCGGGCGAAACCGCCGCGACCGAACAGGGTCCCGACGACGACGCCGCTCAGGAGCAGGAAGACAAGAGCGGCGAATAAGCCCTCTTTTCCGATCCCACACCAAGGCACCGGGCTTCGCGAGAGGTCCGGTGTTTTGCTGTGTGCGCTGCAGCTGGCGCCACGTCCGTACGGGGGTGACGCCGGGGCACGCGTCGATTAAGCGCTCGCCATGCAAATCTGGACAGGCCTCGGAAATCCCGGACCCCAATACACCATGCAGCGGCACAATGTCGGCTTCATGGCCTGCGACGTCATCGCCGACATGCATGATTTCGGCCCGGTCCAGAAGAAGTTCAGCGGCTGGGTCCAGGAGGGCCGGATCGGCGGCGACAAGGTGATGCTGCTGAAGCCCGCCACCTTCATGAACGAGAGCGGCCGCGCGGTGGGCGAGGCGTTGCGCTTCTACAAGCTGGGCACCGAGGCGCTGACCGTGTTCCATGACGAGCTGGATCTGGCGCCCTTCAAGGTCAAGGTGAAGCAGGGCGGCGGACACGCGGGTCACAATGGCTTGCGCAGCATCGACCAGCATTGCGGGCCCGAGTTTCGCCGGGTGCGGATCGGAATCGGCCACCCCGGCCACAAGGACCGCGTCACCGGCTATGTGCTGGGCGATTACGCCAAGGCGGAGCGCGACGATCTCATCGACATGCTCGGCGCGATGGGGGCGGAGGCGGAATGGCTCGCCAAGGGCGACGATGCGCGCTTCATGAACGACATCGCGCTCAGGATGCAGGAAATCTGAGACTCGCGATATCCTGTGCTAGGTTCCTCCCGACACAGAGGAGATTCGCATGCCCGATCTGACCCGCCGCTCGCTGCTCGCTGGCGCCGCCGCCACCACCGTCCTCGCCGCCACCGCTTCCCGCGCGCAGGGCGATATGGTCGCCGCCACGCCCGACCTCGCGGGCCAATCGATCCTCATCACCGGCTGCTCATCCGGTTTCGGCCGGCTCGGTGCGGAGCATTATGCGCGCGCCGGAGCGCGAGTCTTCGCCACCATGCGGGGCCTCCCCCGGCCCGAGGCCGAGGAATTGCGCAGCCTCGCCGCGAGCGAAGGTCTCGACCTCCATGTCATCGAGATCGACGTGCTTTCGGACGAACAGGTCGAGCGCGGCGTCTCCGAGGCGATGCGGATCAACGGTGGCCCGATCGACGTGCTGATCAACAATGCCGGGATCGGGATATCCGGTCCGGTCGAGGTGCAGGACATGGCGGCCACCATGCTGGCCTTCGACACCAATGTCTTCGGCTGCCATCGCATGGCGCGCGCGGTGCTTCCGGGCATGCGCGCCAAGGGCGGTGGCCAGATCTTCCAGATCTCGAGCCAGCTGGGACGCGTCATCATCCCCTATGGCGGGCATTATTCGGCAACCAAATTCGCGCTCGAGGCGATGGGCGAGCAGCTCGCCTACGAACTCGTGCCGCACAATATCGAGGTCACGATCATCGAGCCCGGCGGCTATCCGACCGAGGTCTGGGTCAATCGCAACATCTACACCGGGGCGCTCAAAGAGCGGATCGCGGACGTGCACGCGCAAGGTTATCCCGAGGTGGTCGCGCGGATGGGCACCGAGGACGGCTCGGGCCGTTCGGCCGATCCGATGGATGTGCCGCGCGCCATCGCCCGCACCATCGCCCTGCCCGCCGGAACCCGCCCGCTACGCGTACCCGTCAGCGGCGGATCGATCCCGCAGACCGCGATCAACGAGGTGACGGCGCGCACCCAGCTCGAATGGCTCGGCCGGTCGCCGCAGCTCGGCCCGGTCATGCGCGCGGTTCACAATCGGTGAGCGCGCAACCCGTTTGGCGGATAGCGGCGAGGCGCGCGCTTCCCACCGGGGCGCCAACCGGCTAGAGCGCGCTCCAAATCACAACATCCGGAGTTTTCGATGGGTTTCCGTTGCGGGATCGTCGGCCTGCCCAATGTCGGCAAGTCCACCCTTTTCAATGCACTGACCGAGACGCAGGCCGCGCAGGCTGCGAACTATCCGTTCTGCACGATCGAGCCCAATGTCGGCCAGGTCGCGGTCCCCGATGCGCGTCTCGACGAGATCGCCGCGATCGCAGGGTCGGCCAAGGTGATCCCGACCCAGCTCGGCTTCGTCGATATCGCCGGACTGGTGAAGGGCGCGAGCAAGGGCGAAGGTCTGGGCAACCAGTTCCTCGGCAATATCCGCGAGGTCGATGCGGTCGTCCACGTGCTGCGCTGTTTCGAGGATGACGACATCCAGCATGTCGCCAACAAAGTCGATCCGATCTCGGATGCCGAGGTGGTCGAGACCGAGCTGCTGCTGTCGGATCTCGAAAGCCTCGAGAAGCGCGTACCCAATGCGCAGAAGCGCGCCACCGGGGGCGACAAGGAAGCCAAGATCATGGCCAGCGTGCTCGGCCAGGCGCTCGAGCTGCTGCGCGAAGGCAAGCCCGCGCGGCTGACCCAGCCCAAGGACGAGGAAGAAGAGCGGGTGTTCGCGCAGGCGCAATTGCTGAGCGCCAAACCGGTGCTCTACGTCTGCAATGTCGCCGAGGAAGACGCGGCAACAGGCAACGCGCTGTCCGAGCTGGTCGCTGCCAAGGCCGCGCGCGAGGGCGCACAGTCGGTGGTGGTCTCCGCCGCGATCGAATCCGAACTGGTCGGAATGGAGCAGGACGAGCGCAGCGAATATCTCGCTGAGCTGGGTCTTGAGGAAAGCGGACTGAGCAAGGTCATCCGCGCCGGCTACGAACTGCTCGCGCTCAACACTTTCTTCACCGCCGGCCCCAAGGAAACCCGCGCCTGGACCTTCCCGCGCGGCGCCAAGGCCCCGCAGGCGGCAGGCGAAATCCACACCGATTTCGAGAAGGGCTTTATCCGCGCCGAGACCATCGCCTTCGACGACTACATCGCGCTCAACGGCGAAAGCGGCGCGCGCGAGGCGGGCAAGCTGCGCCAGGAGGGCAAGGAATATCTCGTCCAGGATGGCGACGTCTTGATGTTCAAGTTCAACGTCTAGGCACCATTTGCGGCCAGGATCGTTGGGCGGACACAATTCAACGGGGAGAAAACGCGTGGTCGACAAATCCGAGAAGTTCAACTGGCTGGTGCGGGTGGGCTATTTCAGCCGCGCCATCCTTTATTCCGTACTGGGCCTGATCGCGCTGACCCGCGCCGACCAGATCAGCGAAGGCACCAACGGTGTCTTCCGCGCGGTCGAAGACTATCCGGGCGGGATCGTGATCCTGTGGATCATGGTGATCGGCCTCACCGCCTATGCGCTGTTCCGCTTCTGCTCGCCGCTGTTCGATATCGAGAACAACGGCTCGGATAAGAAAGGCTGGGCCAAGCGGATCGGCCATGCAGGTAGCGGCGTGGGGCACCTTGCCCTCGCCTATTCGGCGTATCAGTTCGCCAACAGCACCGGAGGCAGCGGCGGTGGTGCGCAGGAAGCCGCCTCGGGCGTCCTGTCGATGGATTTCGGCGGAACCGTCCTCGGTCTGCTGGGCGTGATCTTCTTCGTCGTTGCGATCTTCCAGGCCAAGAAGGGCATTTCGGGCGACTTCATGAACCGCATCAGTGCGCAGGCGCCCGATGCAACCCGTTGGCTGGGCGGCGCCGGTTATCTTGCGCGCAGCGTGGTGTATGCGGTGATCGGCTGGTCGCTGTTCAAGGCCGGCTTCCTCGCGGGCGGCGCCGATCAGGTAAAATCGCTCGGCGATGCAGTGGCCAGCCTCGCGGGCGAAGGCTTCATCTTCACCCTGACCGCGATCGGACTGCTGCTGTTCGGGCTCTTCAGTCTGGTGCTGGCGCGCTACCGGATCATTCCGGACCTCGACAGCAGCGCCGGGGTTCCCAAGTTCCGGGTCTGATCTGGTAACGTCTGTGCAGTAGCATCTGTACAGTAGCATCTGGGCAAACGGGCGGGCGGAGCGGTTGGATATTGCTTCGCCCGCCGCTTTGCGCAATGCGGGGATCATGCTCTACTTCGAAGATATCGAGATCGGCACGAAGGATTCCTTCGGCAGCTATGAAGTGACCCGCGAGGAAGTGCTGGAGTTCGCGACCAAATACGATCCCCAGCCGTTCCACCTCAGCGACGAGGCGGCAGCGCAGACCCATTTCGGCAGGATATCGGCCAGCGGCTGGCACACCTGCGCGATGACGATGCGGATGCTGGTCGAGAACATGTCGGTGATCCAGCGCGCCGGACTCGGTTCGCCCGGGGTCGACCAGCTGATGTGGCGCAAGCCCGTCTATCCCGGCGACACGCTGCGCTGCGAGACCGAGGTGCTGGAAAAGCGCCGCAGTCGCTCGCGCCCCGAGATGGGGCTCTTCAAGACCCGCTCGCGGACCTACAACCAGAACGACGAGGTTGTGCTCGAGATGGTCTCGAACGGGCTGATGCAGGTGCGCGATCCGGAAGCACCGATCGAGGACTGAGCCTTACGATCCGCAGCGCAGTGTCCCGTCGGCACGATAGACCACCCGGTCGCGCCCATCGGTCAGTGTCATCCGCCCATCATAGGCCATGGTTTCCATACCGACCTGCACGCCCTCGGCGGGCTCGGCGGCCGCATCGGCTGTCGCCTGTTCTTCCACCGACGGCGCGAGATCGAGCTGCATCGTGAATTCGCGGCCATCGTATTTGGTCTGCGTGCCGAAAGGATTGGCGGCGCTGCCGCGATCGGGCGCCAGCCGCATGACTTCGCCACCGCTCTTGGCATAGGCCGCATCGCCCATCGCGATCGCCAGCGCCTCGTCGCCGTCGTCCCCCGAACGCTCGCCTGCGCCCTCGTCCGGAAGGAAGCTGCACCCGACCCCGATCATCTCATGTGCTTCGACATCGGCCAGGGTCAGCGGGTCGAGCGTGACCGGCATGACCGGCGGTATCTGCGCCGCAGTGACCTCGGCGACCGCCTGCGCATCCTGCCGCGCCTTTTCCTCGGGCGACAGCTCCGCACCGCACCCCGCCAGCGCCACAACCGACAGACCAAGCCAATACCGCATTATGTACTCCCAAAAGCTTAGAGCCCTCCATCGCCCGCCAGCTTTGGCTCAAGCCTGAACGATGCGGGCAAGTGCTGTTCGAGCGTTTGCGGCGCGGGGTCAACGGGCGATGACCGGCAGTGCGGGACGGTGGCTTTTTGTCGGCGGCGATCGAGCTGGATGTCCGGGGGGCTGTCTCAAGCGAACTGCTGAAACAACGTTCGGGAAAGCCAGAACTCTTTAGGCTCCTGGTTTTGAGCGATTGCTAATTTCAGACTGGAAATCAACTGCATCCCCCGCCATAGCAATTGCATGAACCCAGCAGACGATGAAGCCACCACCCGGCTGCGCCGACAGCAAGATGCGTTGGCCAAGTTCGGGTCTGACTGCCTGATTGCGCACGACCTCGATGAAGTCCTGCACCGCGCCGCCGAGCTTGTGGCCGAAGGACTCGACATTCGGCGCGCGAAAGTTCTCGAGCTGCTCCCGGGCGGCGACGCGCTGCTCATGCGGGCCGGCGTGAACTGGCAGCCCGGCGTGGTGGGACATGTTCAGTTCGGCGCGGACAAGGATTCGCCAGCAGGCTTCGCACTGGCGCAGAGCGAACCGGTGGTATCCCCCGATCTGGATGAGGAAAAGCGTTTCAAGATTCCCGATGTCCTGATCGACCACGGCATCAAGAGCATGGTGAACGTGATTATCGAAGGGGAGGACGGGCCCTTCGGCGTGCTCGAGGTCGATGCGACGGACAAGCGCGACTTCGACGAGCACGACACGTCATTCCTGAAAAACTACGCCAATCTGCTTGCCGCTGCCGTGGATCGCCACCGTGCTCACAAGGAACTGGAAGAAGCGCTGAGCGGCCAGACCGTTCTGGTCCAGGAGCTCGAGCATCGGGTCAAGAACATGCTGGCGCTGGTGCAATCTCTCGCCAATCAAACCACTGCCGACGATGCTTCGGCACGCGCCTACCGCGACATTTTTCTTGGCCGACTTCGGGCGCTCACGCAGGCCGAAGATCTGGTGTTCGACGATCATGCGCAGGTCTTGGACCTGAGGGAACTCGCGCGGCGGTCTGTCGTGCCGTTCGAGGCTGCCGATGCCCCGGTTCCGAAAATCGACGGCCCGAAGGTGATGCTTCAGGCTCGTCAGGGACGCATGATGGCTCTGGTCCTGCACGAACTTGGCACCAACGCGACCAAACACGGCGCGCTCTCCGTTCCGGACGGTGAGGTCGAGCTTTCGTGGAATATCGACGAGAAACCCGACGGTCGCCAGGTTCATCTGCGCTGGCGCGAAGAGGGCGGACCGAAGGTGGACTTACCCGAACGCCGCGGTTTTGGAACACGGCTGCTTGCGGATCTGGCCGGCTATGAACTGGACGGCGAGGCACAACTCAAATATCTTCCCGAGGGTTGCCAGTATGAAATCAGCTTCCCGATCTGAGGCCAGCACGGTCACCGAATCCGACCATGAATTTCTTTCGAACCGGCGCATCCTCGTCGTCGAGGACGATCCCTTTATTTCGATGGATCTGGAGGAAATCCTCACGGCTGCCGGAGTGCGAGAGGTAGAGCGCGCACCGAGCGTCGATATTGCGCTTGCAGCACTCGGCAAGACTCGCCCGGATGCCGTCTTGCTGGACCTCAATCTCAGAGGCGTGAGATCTATCCCGGTCGCGAGGGTTCTCAAATCATCCGGGATTCCGTTCCTGCTGACATCCGGCTACAGCCGCAGTCAAATCGACGAACCCCTGCTGAACGACGTACCCCTCGTCCCCAAGCCGGTGCTGCCATCGAAACTCCTGGCTGCCCTTCAGGAGCTTTTGGCAGATTGAGGCTGGATACTTGTCGGCAGCCCTTACGACGAAATCGCCGCAAGCAGCCTGCAACCGGCGAGCATCGTCGAGGTGGGAGCACCCGAAAGCGAAGCGGAAGCATCGTCCCTCAATGGCGCCCGAACAGCTTCTCGACATCGTCCATCGACAGCTTCACCCAGGTCGGGCGGCCGTGGTTGCACTGGCCCGAGCGCGGGGTGACTTCCATTTCGCGTAAGAGCGCGTTCATCTCGGCGACGCTGAGCACCCGGCCGGCGCGGACCGAGCCGTGGCAGGCCATGGTGGCGAGGACGAGTTCGAGCTTCTCGCTCAACAGCAGCGCGCCCTTGTCCGCGTCGAACCCGTGCTTGACGAGATCGTCGTCGATATCGCGGAGCAGCTTTTCCGGGTCGCCGTTGCGCAACGAATGCGGCAGCGCCCGGACCAGCATCGCGGTAGGGCCGAAGCGTTCGATAGCGAGTCCCAGTTGCGCCAGCCGTTCGGCGGCCTCTTCCAGCCGGTCGCAGGCGGGTTCTTCCAATTCGACCACATCGGGCATCAGCAGCGCCTGGCTGCGCGCGGCGGCCTCGCCAGCGCCGGCGGCGCGCAGGCGTTCGAGCACCAGTCGCTCGTGCGCGGCGTGCTGGTCGACCAGCACCAGCCCGTCCGCCGCCTCGGCGACGATATAGGTGTTGGCCACCTGCCCGCGCGCGATGCCCAGAGGATAGGTACGTTCCTCGGCGTGGAGCGGTTCGGCCTGTTCCGCCCTGCCCTGCGGTTCGGCCATCGCGCCCGTCTCCGCTCCACGCCATGGGTTCGCACCGCTCTCGGCGACACCGGCGGACGGCCGCGACCAGTCGCGACCCTCGAAAATCGAGCGCAGCGCGGGCGAAGGCTCGTCGCGCTCGCGCTGCCAGCGCTCCATCGCCGCGGCATCGGGCGATTGCGCGCTGCGGCGGTCGCCGGTCGACAGCGCCTGACGCAGGCCGGAGACGATGAAGCCGCGCACGCCTTGGGCATCGCGGAACCGCACTTCCGTCTTGGCCGGGTGGACGTTGACATCGACATCCTCGGGCGCGAGCTCGAGGAACAAGGCTAGCACCGCGTGGCGGTCGCGCGCGAGCATGTCGGAATAGGCGCCGCGCACCGCGCCCGCGAGCAGGCGATCCTTGACCGGGCGGCCATTGACGAAGAGATATTGGTGATCCGCGATCCCGCGGTTGTAGGTCGGCAGCCCGGCGATCCCGGTCAGCCGCATGCCGTGGCGCTCCAGGTCGATGGCGACGCCATTGTCCTTCAATTCGCGCCCGACGATCTGCGCCACCCGGTCGATCAGCGCCTCGTCCTGCTGCAGCCCGAGCACGCGGCGCTCGCCATGATCGAGCGTGAAGGCGATATCGGGGCGCGCCATCGCGAGGCGGCGGACCACGTCGAGACTGGCGGCGTATTCGCTGCGCGGGGTGCGCAGGAATTTGCGCCGTGCGGGGATGCGCGCGAACACCTGTTCGACCCGCACCCTGGTGCCGGGCGGCAGCGCAGCGGGGCCTTCGGACACCAGCGCACCGTGATCGACCACTCGCTTCCAGCCCTGCTCCGCGCCATGCGGGCGGCTCTCCAGTGTGAAGCGCGCGACGCTGGCGATCGAGGGCAGCGCCTCGCCGCGAAAGCCAAGCGTCGCAACCCGCTCGATCGCGCCCTCGGCGCCGACCAGGCTTTCGGGTAGCTTCGAGGTGGCGTGCCGTTCGAGCGCGAGCGTCATTTCGTCGGGGGTCATCGCGCAACCGTCGTCGGTGACCTCGAGCGAGCCCAGCCCGCCCTCGACCAGCTTGATCGCGATCCGCGTCGCGCCCGCATCCACCGCGTTCTCGACCAACTCTTTGAGCGCGGCCGCCGGACGCTCGACCACCTCGCCCGCGGCGATGCGATTGACGAGCTGTTCGGGGAGGCGGCGGATCACTGGCATGGCTGGTCTCATGGCTGGGCTGAAGGCCTAGCCGCGAAGCGCCCGGAATTCGAGCCGGAACGCATAAGTTTCCCCGCCAATCCCTCGCGATTGTTTTGGCATTTGCACAGGGGCTTCGCTAAGGGGGTTGCTCCGCTGTCACAATCGGGTCGGAACGGTCGCAAGCACGGCGCGTAAGACCCTTATCGAAAATCGGAATCGGGTAGTAATGGGTTTCTGGAACAACCTCTTCAAGTTCGGCTCGCAGAACATGGCGATCGATCTCGGCACGGCCAACACTTTGGTCTATGTCGAAGGTCAGGGCATCGTCCTCAACGAGCCATCGGTGGTCGCGATCGAGACGATCAACGGCACCAAGCGCGTCAAGGCCGTGGGCGAGGACGCCAAGATGATGATGGGCAAGACCCCCGATTCCATCGAAGCGATCCGCCCGTTGCGTGACGGCGTCATCGCCGACATCGAGATCGCCGAGGAAATGATCAAGCATTTCATCCGCAAGGTGCACGGTCGCAAGAGCTTGATGCGCTATCCCGAGATCACGATCTGCGTTCCCTCGGGCTCGACCAGCGTCGAACGCCGCGCGATCCGCGATGCCGCGAGCAACGCCGGCGCCAGCCAAGTGTATCTCATTCTCGAACCCATGGCCGCCGCGATCGGCGCCGATATGCCGGTCACCGAACCGGTCGGTTCGATGGTGGTCGATATCGGCGGCGGTACGACCGAGGTCGCGGTGCTGTCCTTGCGCGGCCTGGCCTACACCACTTCGGTGCGCACCGGTGGCGACAAGATGGACGAGGCGATCGTCTCCTATGTCCGCCGCCATCACAATCTGCTGATCGGCGAAGCCACGGCCGAGCGGATCAAGAAGGATTACGGCATCGCCGTCGCGCCTGCCGATGGCATCGGCGAGTCGATCACGCTCAAGGGCCGCGATCTGGTCAATGGCGTCCCCAAGGAAATCACCATCAATCAGGGCCATATCGCCGAGGCGCTGAGCGAGCCGATCGGTGCGATCGTCGAGGGCGTGCGCATCGCGCTGGAAAACACCGCTCCCGAACTCGCTGCCGATATCGTCGACCAGGGCATCGTCCTGACCGGCGGCGGCGCGCTGATCCAGGGCCTCGACCAGTATCTGCGCGAGGAAACCGGCCTCCCGGTAACCATCGCCGAGGACCCGCTCACCTGCGTCGCGATCGGCACCGGTCGGGCGATGGAAGACGAGCGGTACCGCGGCGTGTTGATGACCGCGTAAGACGACCGGTAACGCACCGGATAACTTTTGGGGAAAGACGGCCGCTATGGCGCCGACAGGACAACGGCGCTCGAGCTATTCGCGAAAGGCGCAATACAGCCTATTCACCGGCTACATCGCCGCCGGAGTGGGTGCGCTCGTCGGTGCGGTGCTGCTCGGCCTGTCGCTGTGGCAACCCGGGTTCCTCTCGGGCCTGACCGGCACCGCGCAAGACGCGGCGACCCCGGTGACGCAGCCGGTCGCCGTCGCTCGGACCGAAAGCAAGGGCTTTGTCGATGCCGTGCGTGGCTATTACCGCGCCGGTTCGCAGAACGCTGCGCTCAAGCGCGAAATGGAGCTGGCGCGCATCCGGCTTGGCGAAGCCGCCGCGGTCGAACAGGAAAACCGGCGTCTCAAGGCCTTGATCGGATTGCAGGACGAAGAGGCAAAGCCGATCACCGTAGCCCGCCTGGTTGGTGCCAGCGCGGCCAGCTCGCGCCGCTTCGCCTATTTGGGCGCGGGGCGCGCCGATGGCGTCGCGGTCGGTATGCCGGTGCGCAGCCCGCGGGGCGTCGTCGGCCGCATTCTAGAAGTCGGTAATTACAGCGCGCGAGTGTTGCTGCTGACCGATCCGGAAAGCGTGTTGCCCGTGCGTCGCGCCAAGGACGAAGTGGTCGCCTTTGCCGAGGGGCGCGGCGACGGGCTCATCCGTATCCGGCTGATCAACCTCGGGATCAACCCGCTCGAGCCGGGCGATCTGTTCGTCACCAGCGGCGCAGGCGGCTATTACCAGCCCGGAGTGGCGGTCGCGATCGCCACCGAGATTACCGACGATGGCGCGCTTGCCCGCATCGTCAGCGATCCCGCTGCTACCGACTACGTCGCCGTGCTACCGATTTTCGAGCCGACGGCAGTGACGGGCGCCGACACTCCGGTCGAAACCGAGCTGGGCGAATAGATTGGAGCGCATGAACCCCAAATCGCGCAGCGACACCTATGGCCGACGGATCAATCGGTCGCATTCGACCGTGGTTGCCACCATTGTCCCATACCTCTCGGTGCTGATCGCTTCGTTGACACCTATGTTTTTCATAGCGACCGCGCTGCCGATCATTCCCCCGCTGGGCTTTATGATGCTGCTGGCATGGCGGCTTGTTCGCCCGGGACTGCTGCCCGTCTGGGCGGGGTTTCCGTTGGGATTGTTCGACGATCTATTCAGCGGGCAGCCTCTGGGCAGCGCGATCCTGCTGTGGTCGGTAGCAATGATCGCCATCGAGCTGATCGAGACCCGGTTTCCCTGGCGCAGTTTCGCGCAGGACTGGTTCACCGCGGGTTTAATCCTGCTGGTCTATGTCCCCGCCGCAATGCTCGTATCGGGCGGTGAGCTGACGCTTGTCGCTCTGGGGCCCCAGCTCATGTTATCGATCCTCGTCTTCCCGCTTTTTGCGCGGCTGGTCGCCCGGCTCGACCAGATGCGGCTGACCCGCTGGCGGACCGTCGGATGAAGCTGGGCAAAAGCAAACGCGACCATGTCAGCAGCACCACGCTCGACCAGGCCTTTTCGCGGCGCAGCTTCGTCATCGGCGGGGCGATGGGCGGTATCGGAGTGCTGCTGGCCGGGCGGATGGCGTTCATCGCCATCGCCGAGAACGAGAAATACGAGCTGGAATCCGAGAGCAACCGCGTCAACCTCTCGCTGATCGCGCCCCGTCGCGGCTGGATCCTCGATCGCAACGGCGCACCGCTTGCCTCGAACAAGGCCGATTTCCGGGTCGATGTCATCCCCGACCAGCTGATCGATACCCGAGCGACACTGGCGGCGCTGGGCAAGATTCTCGACCTCGATGCCACTGCCATGGCCGATATCACCAAGCGGGTGGACGAGGCCGCATCGTTCCAGCCGGTCGAGATCGCGACGGGTCTGGACTACGAGGATTTCGCGGCGGTCAGCGTGCGCCTGCCCGATCTTCCCGGGGTGATTCCCCAGCGCAGCTTCTCGCGCTACTATCCCACCGGGCCGAGCGTGGGGCATCTGCTCGGCTATGTCGGCCCGGCCAATGCCGAGGAGTACGAGGAAGAGGGCAACCCGCTGCTGATCACGCCGGGCTTCAAGATCGGCAAGGACGCGCTCGAGCAACAATTCGAGATGGATCTGCGCGGTGTCCCTGGCGCCCGCCGTGTCGAGGTCACCGCCTCAGGCCGCATCGTCAAGGAGCTCGAGACCCGTGAGGATGTCCAGGGCGAACCGGTTCATCTGACTATCGACGGGCCGCTGCAGGATTACGCCGCGCGCCGGATCGGGCTGGAGTCCGGTTCCGCGGCGGTGATGGATTGCCGCACCGGCGATATCCTGTGCATGTCGTCCATGCCCAGCTTCGATCCCAACAGTTTTTCTGCCGGGATCGGCAGCGTGGAATACGCGATGCTGCGCGAGGACGAGCGCGTTCCCTTGCGCAACAAGGTGCTCAAGGGGCTCTACCCGCCTGCCTCGACGGTCAAGCCGATGGTCTCGATGGCGCTGCTGCGAGCGGGTGTCGACCCCGAAGAGCGGGTGCAATGCTCCGGCGGCCTGCGGGTGGGCAACCGCGTGTTTCGCTGCTGGAAACGGGGCGGACACGGCGCAGTCGATATGGCGATGGGCGTCTATCAATCCTGCGATGTCTATTTCTATGCCATGGCCCAGCGGATCGGGATGGATCCGATCGCCTTGATGGCCCGACGCTGTGGCATGGGTCAGGAATTCGACCTTCCTGTCATCAGCCAGTTCTATGGCACCGTCCCCGATCCGGCGTGGAAGCTGAAAAAATACGAGCGCGAGTGGCAGCCCTACGATACGGTCAACGCGACCATCGGACAGGGCTATATGCTCGCCAACCCGCTCCAGCTGGCGGTGATGTCGGCGCGGCTCGCTACGGGTCGCCATGTCGAACCGCGGCTCAACCGCAAGACCCCGGTCAAGGGTTTCGACATGGTCGATTTTTCCGACGAACACGTGCGCTATGTGCGCCAGTCCATGAGCGATGTGGTCAACGGTCCCGGCACGGCGGGGCGCGCGCGTCTGCCGATCGAAGACGTGTTGATGGCCGGCAAGACCGGCACCGCGCAGGTTGTCGGACTGAGCAATTCCGATGGCCGAACCGGACCATGGAAGTACCGCGACCATGGGTTGTTCATCTTCTTCGCCCCGTTCGACAATCCTCGCTACGCGGGGGCTGTGGTGATCGAGCATGGCGGCGGATCGGGCTCGGCCTATCCGATCGCGCGCGACATCATGACCTTCATGTTCGACCCGGAGAAGGGCATGGAAGCGTTGTCCGCGCTGGAAGCCCAGTGGGGCGGCACCGCCCAGCAGCGCTTGATCGGAAAATACACCGCCTACGCAGCCGCGGCCGGCGAGACCGTGACCCCTGCCCCCACCCGCAGCGAAGAAATCTTCGACCAGGTCGAAGCCGAAGCGCGTATCGCCAGCCGCCAATCCGAACAGATTGCCGAAAGCGTGGTCGTGCCTCGGCCCGAAGCCGATCCGCGCTCCGCACCCCGGGTTCCGCAGGCGAGCCCTGCGACAGCCATACCCACTCCAGAATCCACGCCGGTTGCGGCGCCAACACAGACACCTTCGACGTGAGCCCCCAAGCGCTGAGCCCAACGCGATGAGCATCGTCCCGGCCCCGGTCGCACGCCAGCCATGGGGCATGCTGTTTCCGCTGCTCATCCTGATCGGCTTCGGGGCGCTGGTGCTCTATTCGGCGGCCGGCGGCAGTTGGGAGCCCTACGCGGCGTCGCATCTGGTTCGGTTTGGCGTCTTCCTGGTGATGGCGATCGTCATGACGCTGTTCTCGGCCAATCTGGTCAAGTTCGCGACCTATCCGGTCTATGTCCTGACCCTGCTGTTGCTGGTGCTGGTCGAGGCGATGGGGCAGATCAACGGGGGCAGCCAGCGCTGGCTCAATCTGGGTTTCATGCAATTGCAGCCTTCGGAACTGATGAAGCCCGCCATTGTCCTGGTGCTCGCGCGGTTCTACAGCGACCTGCCGGTTGGCATGATCTCAAGCTGGCGCGCGCTGGTGCCTGCAGGCGTGCTGATCGGCATTCCGGTCGCGCTCGTGCTGGTCCAGCCAGATCTGGGCACTTCGCTCGCCATCCTGTTCGGTGGCGGTGTGGTGATGTTTCTTGCCGGATTGCCGATGCGCTGGTTCGCCATCCTCGGGGCGGCGGGTGCCGTTCTCACCCCGCTGGCCTTCTTCTTCGCGCTGCAGCCCTATCAGCAGCGCCGGGTGACGACGCTGCTCGACCCCGCGAGCGACCCGCTGGGCGCTGGCTATCACATTACCCAGTCGAAGATCGCGATCGGCTCGGGCGGGCTCACCGGCAAGGGGTTCAACGAGGGCTCGCAAAGCCATCTGCAATATCTGCCCGAACCGCATACCGATTTCGTCTTCGCCACCATGGCAGAGGAATGGGGCTTTATCGGCGGGCTGGTGGTGATCGTCTGCTTCGCGCTGATCCTGCGCTGGGGCCTGCTGGTCGCGCGGCGTTCGAAGGACCGCTTTGGCAAGCTGGTCGCCGCGGGCATGGTCGCGACGATCTTCTTCTACGTCGCGGTCAATCTGCTGATGGTGATGGGGTTCGCGCCGGTGGTGGGCATCCCCCTCCCCTTCATGAGCCATGGCGGATCATCGATGCTGACCAATATGATCTGCATCGGCTCGCTGATGATGGTCAATCGCTGGAACAGCCGCCAGGGCAGTTCCGGCCTGACCCACTAGCATCCGGCGCGCTGAAACAATGGCGCGCTAGAGGTAGATCAGCCGCAGCCGCAAACCCTTGACCACCGCCGCGATCCGGTCGCGCGCCTCGAGCTTGTCGTAGATGCGGGTGATGTAGGTCTTCACCGTGTCCGGCGACAGATCGAGAATGGTGGCGATATCGGTGCGCGACTTGCCATGCGCGAGCCATTGCAGCACCTCCGCCTCGCGCTCCGAGAGCCTGGCCTCGCCATTGTCCTGGTCGAGCAGATTGCAGACCCGCATCTGCGCAGCACGCGCCAGCGCCTTGATCATGGACACATGCTCGGGCGGGACCTCCTCGATGGGACGGCCCCAGTCGAAGCTGGCATAGGCATCGCGGTTGTTCGGCCCGAACAGTGGCAGGCCGACCCCATAGATCAGCCCGAATTTGCTCGAGGCCTCGAAATAGTCCTCGTGCTCTTTCGTGTTGGTGCCCATCTGCCGCGCTTCGCCCCAGGTCAGCATGGCTCCATGACGCAGCGTGCGTTCCGGGATCGGGTCGTGCCGGCGGAATTCCTTGCGCTCATACAGCTCGACCCACTCGGGATCGAAACCCTCGGCGTGGATCTGAGTGCGGGCGGACGTGGGCTCTTCGTAGATCGGGGAAAAATGATAGCTGCGCCGGGTCGCGCCGAGATCGCCAGCCACGTCGCAAACATAGCGAATCGTTTCGCCAATGCAGAACAGGTTCTCAACCTTGGTCAGGGGATCGACGACCGTGGCTCCTCTGTATCGTTCCACCGGACCGACGGGGTTTTGTCCCCCAACGGTCCGACAGCAAACTTGCGCTAGATTATATACCTCAGCAGCAGACCGATCAAGGCATACCCCCCGATTCGCACGTTGCCTTTCGATCGTCCCATACCGTCGCGACACTTCGGCACCGCTCCGGCGGTGCTTGTCGCGTTTCACGATCGAGGATCAATGATGCTACAACAGCAAGAGCGCTTCGCGCTTCCGACCTATGCGCTCGAACGCCTGTCGCGTTCGGGAAAGCCCGAAACATTCGGCAGCGTCGACGATAAATGGCGCCTGCTGGTGATCCTGCTCGGGCGACAGGCCCAGGCTCGCAAGACGGCGCTGCGCGATGTTCACACGCTGCTCGACCTGCCGCAGCATGTCGCTTTTCGTCTGGTGCGCGGGCTTGAGCTCGGCCGTCTGATCACCGTCGGCGCCTGCCTCCACGACGCCTTTGCCGCGGAACTCGAGTTGACCGAGGAATGCTCGACGCTGGTGAGGCGCGTGCTGGCCCGAGGCTGAGGGCAAATTTACCCTTCCCATTGCGGCAATGCTCGCTATATGAGCGCCTTCCCGGATCGGGGTGCCGAATAGACACCGGCATATGGACGCATAGCTCAGTTGTTAGAGCAGCTGACTCTTAACACTGACTTCGAGAGCAAAATGCTCTTTGTAAGTCAGGGTCTTAGTGAAAATTTTCAGTTAGCGTAGGGCACAACGTAGGGATTGCGTTAGCCGATCTTCCTCTTTTTTCTCATTGCTTCTGCCATTTCTGAGACGCAGCGACTTGGATGTTTTCCGGTACTTCTCGCTATTCGAGTTGGCCGGCCCTCGATTTCTAGTGAGTCCCTTACCGACGGCGGAAGATCGCTTGTAGAGGACACCGTCCGACGCATCACCCAAGCATCGAAGTCTAAGCGCCGGACCCGCCTATGGCGTTCACCCACATAGATGTGGGGCACTCTACTCATGAGCCTGCCCGCCTGTTTGAGACTTATTCTCAGAATGAGCGCGATATCAGACCGCGTCAGATATTCTGGTTCCGATGACATCTCACTCGCGTTCATCGATCCAGAATACCCTTTTTTGGGGTACCCGCAACAAGCGCCCTAAGTGGCGGTGTGCCAGACCGATCAGCGCACATTCGTCCGGCGAAAATGTCCCCTCGACCAGCCAAAACGGCCCCCTCGGAGAGTATTCCATTGTCCGTATAGATCCCAACCCAGCGCACATCATAGGTCTGGACCAGCTTAAGGCCTGCGCAATTCAATTTGTCGAGGAAAGCTTTTCGATCGCGCATAAGGCAGGTGTTCTAATGGTTTTTAGGGGGGGGGCGAATGCCGATACCGGATTACAAGACGCTGATGCTGCCTGTGTTAAAGCTGTTTGCGGACGGCAAGACGACCGTCAAGGATTTCCTGCCTTTTATCGAAGCCAGTTTCAACATCTCGGAAGAGGAATCGCAGGAACTGATGCCCAGCGGCAGTGTGACTCTGCTCTCCAACCGCGCTCATTGGGCGAGAACCTATCTTTCCAACGCTGGCTTATTGGAATCGCCTAAGCGAAATTATAATAAGATTACACCGCTCGGCGAACAGGTGCTGGCGACGAAGCCGGACAAGATCAATGGTTCGTTTCTGGATCAATTCGATGAGCTTGTAGCTTTGGAAAGCTGCCAGCCAGACAGGGACTTCCACGACAAAGTCTGAGAAAAGCACTGCTCAATCTGCAGAGTCTGACCCGCAAACACCTGAAGATAGGATTGCGGCTTCCCACAAGCTTCTCGTTTCATCGCTCAAGGACGACCTGCTCGCACTGCTGCTTGAGATGTCCCCGACCCGCTTTGATCGAGCAATCATCGATTTGCTCAACGCTATGGGATATGGGAGTGGTCAACTACATCAAAACAGTCTCACAAAGATGACGGGAGACGGCGGGATCGATGGCGTCATCAACGAAGATCCGCCTGGTCTGGATGCCGTTTATATTCAGGCCAAGCGATACGCCCTGCAAACACGGTAGGCCAGCCTCATATTCAACAGTTCATCGGTTCACTGACGGGAGAATCCGCTACGAAGGGTGTTTTCGTCACCACCTCTGACTTTTCGAAGGAAGCCAGAGAGTTCGTACATGAGGTGCAGCATCGTCTGGTGCTGATTAACGGATCAAAATTGTCGGAATTGATGATCCAGCACGGTGTGGGAACAAGGATACGAGCGACGTATCTTATTCAGGATGTTAATGAGGAATATTTTTCGGACAGTTGACGGTCGGGGGATGATTGCAGCGAATGCTGTAAATTCCACCAATCGGTCCCCGCATTGGGGTATGGACGAAGTTGCCCGATCAACCTCTTCTGAGAAGTTGTGGTGGACCCTGTTGGGTTCGAACCAACGACATTCTGATTAAGAGTCAGACGCTCTACCAACTGAGCTAAGGGTCCACGGCGCCCCCATTAGAGGTTCACGCGCGATCGTCAAGTGGGTGTGGACGCGCCGATGGCCACAGTGGGCAGATATGGACGTTTTCCCAGTCCATAGTGGCGACTCCAGTCCATTCAGTCCGATTGAAAATCTCCCGAAAGCCGCAGAAACCTTAGCTTTCCGGGCTTTTCCTACAATGGCACAGGAAACTCTTAATTAGCGGGTCCTTGGTTCGAACCCAAGTGCGTCCACAATTTTTACCCTTTATACCACATACTTCCGGCCGTAAGGGCCAGTGCAGGCACGAGGGCCGCTAGCCAATATAAGCACCGCGGAAACACCGGAAAGCGTCCCGCATCGGACGCAAATAGCTAAGTAAAAAAGCTGTACAGCTGTACGCAAGTGCCAGTTGCCAGGCCACAACCAGCCATAACAGGGCCACGATATTTTCGGATCGCGTCATCGCCAACTGGAGTAGTATCGTTGCCAGCATTCCGACGGCGATCCAAAGACGGCGGCTGTTCGTGCGGTCGCTCACCCATCCGGACACGACACCCGAGACACTGACCGCCGCCGCACCCGCGGATACGATATAGCCCAGCCAGACAATATCGTCGGCGCCCGCAAGTTCGGTAATCCGCGCCGGGAGGACGAGCATGAGAAAGGGGATATAGGCCGTGACACCGCCCGCGTAGGCGAGCGTATAGAGAAGCAGAAAGCCGAGAGGCTGCCGCGCCGCTCTTCCGGCCCCGTTTTCCCTTGCCAATGCCTTCAAGCCTTTTCTCGGGCCCTCCGCCCATCACCGTTCGAAAGCCTGCATAGCGTTACCAGTTGGCATAATACAGCCGCCCGGGACGCGTCGCGAACCGGGCGGCTCCACCTAGCTAGAAGGTTACCCGCGCGCGCAGACCATAGCTGCGCGCGTCGTTCAGGAACCGAATGTTCAGTGAAGAACCGACAAGCGCTTTTTGCGAGACTTCCTCGTCGAGGAAATTGCTTGCCCAGGCTTCGAGCCGGAGATTGTCGACCGTATAACCTATCCCCAGATTCAACGTCACATAGCCCTTCTGCCGGTCCGGGAAGCCTGCTGCCAGTGCAGTCTGGCGCTCGCCACCCAGGAACACGATATCGTCCTCGTTGAACTGGCTCAGGAAATAGGACGAGCGGTAATTGAGCAATGCCTGCCAGTCCAGACGACCGGGTCCGGCATCGAACCACTGCGACAGCCGTGCGCTTACATTCATCTTCGACGCCAGCGGCAGGCGGTTGCCGACCAGGCTGATCAGCGGCGAGTTGCCGCCGGCGCCGAAATCCTGCGCGCGCGCATCAGCCACGATGCCGCGCGTGATCTTCGTGTCCAGATAGGCCGCGTTGATGTCGAGCGCGTAATTCCCCGGTAGACTGAAACGGGCTTCAGCCTCCACGCCATAGATACGCGAAGCGCCGATATTTCGGTTCACCAACGAATAACCGTTGCAGACGGGCGTTGCTTGTGTGCTGTCGAGGTTAATACAGGTGAGATCCTGAAACACCTGGTTTGAATAGTCGTAATAGAAGCCGGTGAGGTTGAAGACTGCTCTTCGTCCGAACGCGTCGAAGCTGTTGCGGCTGCCGATCTCGTAAACGAGGAGCTCTTCGGGGCTGAAGGTTTCGGGGATCGTCGATCCGTCAAAGCTGTCGTTAAAGCCGCCCGATTTGTGACCGGTCGAGATCTTCGCATATAACATGCTGTCGTCGCTGAGGTCGAATTCCATGCCGGCCCGCCAGTCGACGAAATTGAACTCTGAACTGCCGACCTGCTGACCTGGGATGGTCAGGTTTGCATAACTGAATCCGCCGTTCGTGTTGGAAGGATTGAGCACCGGGCAGTCGACGAAGCCATTGTCGATGTCAGGCCGGTCAATACAGGTGCCGTTCGGATTGGTACCGTCGGCGATCGAACCGATCTGGGCGATCAGCGTGTCGCGTAGCCCCGGTGTCTTGATGCCTTCTATCAGGAATTGTGCCAGACCTTGCGGCGTGTTGATGCCGGTGACATCGAAATTGGGCCGGTCGAGCAGATTGGGCTCGAAGCCCTCTGTCCCGAGGCGGGTCGCAAAGCAGCAAGCAAAATCCTCGCCTCCCAGTGTCAACGCCCAATTGCCGCCAATGCCGTAGCGCGATTTTCTCTCGTCGGTGTAACGAATGCCGCCGAGTATCCGTAGCCGGTCGGTGATGTCAAAGGTGCCATCGAAGTACAGGGCATAGCTTTCGCCCTGGACGTCGGGCATCGTAAATTCTGTACCTGAATAACAGCAATAACCTCGATCCGCGAGCGCGAGATAGCCGACAGCTTGATCTTCATTGAAGTAGAAACCCCCGAGATTCCACCTGAAGCGCTGATCCTCATTGGCAAACACCCGCGCCTCATAGACCTGGCTTTTCGATTTGGTCTGCCAGAAATTTCCCGAATAATTGTCGTACAGAACCGTCGAAAGGTCGCGGCCCGGATAGTCGATCCCTTCGCTCGATGCGTTCACCTGATTAAAATTGACCGAGCGATAGCTGCCGGTCAGTTCGGCGCCAAAGCTGCCGAAGTCATAAGCGATCTTGCCTTGAACACCCCAGAGCTCATTCTCCATGTCGCCCTGCAGGCCGCGATAGACGACATCCTTGAGATCGAGAGCGTCGGGCCGAAGACCGGTTGCTACCACGGCGCTGAAAATGTTCGCGCCGGGATAGCCGGTTCCGGTCTCCATTCCATAGTCGCCGACGAGCGAGACGGTGAGCCGGTCGCTCGGTTCCCAAAGGAGCGACAGACGACCGGCGTAGTTCTCTTCGAGTCCTGCGGGCTTCAGACCGCTTGCGGGCTCGCCGGTTGAGACATTGTTAAAACCAAAGTCGCGATTGATGTAATAGGCCGCAGCGCGCAACGCGACCGTGTCGCCGAGCGGAATGTTGATTGCCCCTTCGGCGCCATAGGACGAGCGGTTGCCGAACTCGGCCTGGGCATAGCCGCCGAATTCGCCCAGCCGCGGTTTGGCGGTGATGATGTTGAGAGTTCCAGCGACCGCATTACGGCCATAAAGCGTCCCCTGCGGTCCCTTGTTCACCTCGACCCGTTCGAGATCGTAGAACATCAGGCCGAGCCCGCGCGGGCGCGGAATATATGTACCATTGAGGTGTGGAGCCGCGCCAGGATCGCCCAATTCGGTGCTGTTTGCCGAACCGACACCGCGGATGAAGATTTCGATATTGCCTTCCTGATTGGAGATGCTGAGCCCGGGGATCGCGACCTGCAGCTGGCGCAAATCGCTGATGCCGTCTCGGCGCAACTGGTCGGCGTCGAGCGTCTGGACGACGCCCGAAACATCCTGCAGATTTTCCTCGCGGCGGTTTGCGGTGACAATAATGAGGTCATCGCGTTCCTCAGCGGTAGTTTCAGCAGCCACCGGCTCCTGAGCATACACTGGTACGGCTGCACCCGTGGAAAGCAGCACCATCAACGCGGAACGTCCCAAAATACCCTTTTTCATAACATCCTCCCTAATTTTTTTGTTATTTGCACGTAAGTTGTGGCCCCGACGGCGAGGCTATACGCGCCGACGATAAGGTGATGTCGAGGCTGCCTGAAGTCGCAAAAGTTAACGGTGTCTCCACGCGCGCCATGTCGACACCTGCTTTTTCGAAGCAGCGCAGCGGCACCGCGATGCGCGTCCAATTTTGCGACTTCGCTGCTTCGACGAGCAGGCTCCCCACAGATATGCCGCCGACGCAATTTGCACCGCACCCCATCAAGAGGCTCACCTCCGCAGAAGGTGCGGCATTAACCTTGAGGTCAATCTCGAGTGCGAGGTCACCGTTGGTCTGGCGCGTGAGGTCGGCGGGCGTTTCCTGGGCTATTGTCGCGACGGCATGCCCTAACCCTGTCCACCGGATACGCACCGAATCCTCCTGCGCTATGCGATCCGCCGGACGGGCCTCGATCAGGTGCGGACCAGGATTGGTCGAAAGCGCGTCCGGTGCCCCCAGCAACAGGCTGCGCCCGGTCCCCAGCTGTCCGGCCGCGAACAATGTTCCAGGATCGACTCCCGTGGCGCTCGCGCGCTGCTCAGGCAGCGGTGCGAGATCGCCCTGGTCGGCAGAAGTCAGGCCGAACCCATAGGCAAAGAGCGGATCATAGTTTGCGTCGCCGACGTTGACCGCAGTCTGATCGCTCGATCGGGGCCAGCTGTAAGGCAGCTTTCCGCGGAACTCTGCCATGCCGAACAGTAAATCTGCCACACCGCCGCCTTCCGACCCAGGAAGCCATGCCGCGACGAATGCATCCGACGTATTGAGGAAGGGATTTACCCACATCGCGCGCCCCGACAGGAAAACCGAAACCGTTGGCACGCCCGCCGCCTTGAGCGAACGGAGCAAGGCCAGATTTTCTGCATCGTCATAGCCGACATCGGGACGGTCGCCCTGGAACTCGGCATAGGGATCTTCGCCAAACACGACGATTGCGACGTCGGGTGTGACAGAATAGCGGCCTTCGGCCGAAAGTGTCGCGGTGCCGCCAGCAGCCTTGACCGCCTCGTCTATCCCTTCCCAGATCGACTGGGCGTTGGGAAAGTCGCTGCGCTTGGTGCCGGTGCCCTGCCAACTGAGCGTCCAGCCGCCGGTCTGCTTCGTGAGATTGTCGGCGCCGTCCCCCGCAACCAATATTCGACCGCCCGCCTTGAGCGGCAGCAACCCGCCAGCGTTCTTGAGGAGCACGAGGGATTCGCGCACCGCTTCGCGTGCCAGCGCTCGATGTTCCTTGCCTCCGAGCAATTCGAACTGGCCAGCATAGGGCCGCGAAGACGGTTTCCCCGCCTCAAACATGCCGGCCCGGATCTTTACACGCAGGATGCGGCGTACGGCGTCGTCAAGCCGCGCCATCGGAAGCGTTCCGTTCCGTGCTTGAGAGAGCGTAGTGCTGTACAACCCCTTCCAACTATCGGGCGCCATATACATGTCGAGCCCGGCAGTCACAGAATGAGGGCAATCGGTCGCGGTGCAGCCCGCTACCTGGCTATGGCCGTTCCAGTCACCAACGAGGAAGCCGTCGAAATTCCAGCGTTCCTTCATCACGCCGGTCATGAGCGAAGAATTGCCGTGCATCTTGACGTCGTTCCAGCTTGAGAAGCTGATCATCACGGACTGCACGCCCGCGTCGAGCGCGGGTAGATAGGGGGGACTGAACAAGTCGCGCAATTGCGCTTCCGGCATCGCGGCGTCGCCCTGATCCTTGCCGCCGGTGGTTCCGCCGTCACCGAGGAAATGTTTCGCGGTAGCGACGATGTGCGGCCCGCGCAGCCA
Source organism: Erythrobacter sp. QSSC1-22B (assembly GCF_001678665.1). Taxonomy (GTDB): domain Bacteria; phylum Pseudomonadota; class Alphaproteobacteria; order Sphingomonadales; family Sphingomonadaceae; genus Qipengyuania. The sequence continues at coordinate 25,356 of NZ_LZRP01000001.1, read as the reverse complement.
GTCCTTGTCGCCGATCTTGCCCTGCAAGCCTTCGATCAGCGGGGCGGCGTAGCTGGTCGCGATTTCGGGCGTCTCGCCAAAGCCCTCATAGGTTCGGCCCCAGCGGTCGTCACGCACCACCGCCAACGTCGGGGCGAAGGTCCAGTCGAGCCCTGTGACGCGCATCTCGATTGCCGTCGCTGCGCCGATCCGGCGAATAAGATCGGGATTTCGCGCCGCGCCCAGCCCGATATTGTGGGGGAACAGCGTCGCACCGACGACATTGTTGTGGCCGTGTACCGCGTCGCTTCCCCAAATCACGGGGATCCGGGGCAGCTCGCCATCACGCCTCATCGACGCTGCGTAAAAGGCGTCCGCGGCGGCCAGCCAGTCCTCCGCCGGAGCATTATAGCGCCCGCCCGGATCGGAATTGCCGCCATTGAGGACCGAGCCGAGATGATAGCGATGAACGTCGTCGGGCGTTACGCTCGCGATGTCGGCCTGGATGATTTGTCCGACCTTCTGTTCGATCGACATCGCAGCCAACAACGCGTCCACCCGGCGCTCCACGGCCGGATCCCGGGCAACCGTTGCCGCACGAGCGGGCCAGTTTTCCGGCGTCGCCTCGGCATTCGTTGCCGCGGTCGTTGCTGTTCCGACCGCCTGGGCGGCGGCGACTTCGACAAAGTTGGGCGAAAGGAGCGCGCCCAACGACGTCACTCCCAGCGTCAGAATGCCTGCGCGCGACAAATTCAGTTCCTCTCTCGCATATGTCAACGATTACCGTTGTACCGGTCAACGATTACCGTCGTTTCTCGACAGATGTCAATAGAGGCGCTAAAGGGCCGTTGCGGATTGGCGGTAACCGCCTCATTCGCATGATCTAGCCGATCGGAGAGAGAAATTTCGAAACGCTCTACGATCGTCGACATCGCGCGGATAGTGGGGGTCACACCCAAAACCGTATCACGCGCTCTCAACGATGCTCCTCATGTCAGCCAGGCTGTACGAGTAAAGGTCAAGGAAGTAGCGGCCGCGCTCGACTACTATCCTAACCTGGCTGCTCAGAGCCTGATCGCACGTCGTTCGTATCTGATTGGTCTGACTTACGAACGTCCGAGTCCGAGCTATGTCGTGGAATTGCAGAACGGCGCGCTCGACCGCCTCGAAAACGAGCGCTATCGCCTCGTCGTACTTCCTTTCAACCATGTAGCCAGTCGTCCCGACGAACTTGGCAAACTTCTTCTGCGCGCCGGGCTCGACGGGGTGCTGCTGGCGCCACCCGCCTGCGACCAGCCGGTGCTGCTCGACATGATCGAACGGCAAAGGCTTCCCTACGCCCGCATCACGCCGCACAGCGACCTGGACCGCGGCTTGGTCGTTGCGATGGACGAGGTCGCTGCCGGTCATACCGTCGCCGCACATATCCTGGCACTCGGACACCGTCGTGTCGGAATCATTCTCGGCGACCCATCCCACGCCGCAAGCAGAGCGCGCATGGAGGGTTACCATCAGGCATTCAACGAAGCCGGAGTGGCGATCGATGGTTCGCTCGTTGGTACAGGCGATTTCACCTACGACGTCGGTTACCGGGTTGCGCTAGATCTCCTCGACCGACCGGTGCGGCCCACCGCGATCCTCGCCCAGAACGACGATATGGCCGTCGCTGCCATCGCTGCGGGTCGCGACCTTGGCCTTTCGGTGCCGGAGCAACTGTCGGTCGCCGGTTTCGACAATTCAGAAGTCTCACGCACTGCCTGGCCGCAACTCACGACGGTAGATCAGCCCGTGCGCGAAATGGCATGGGATGCGGCAAACCGGCTCATTGCCGCTCTCGAAGGCGAAATAGATCCGGCCGTGTCATTTAAGCACGAGCACGAGCATAAATTGCTGGTTCGCGCTTCGACGGCGCCGCTCTGCCCGCCAGGCTAAAAACGCCGTCGCAGCAGAGCTACTGATCAGTCTTCCAAGATCGGCGGGTCGGCAAATTCGATCAGTTCGCGCGCCTGTTCCGGAAACCAGGATCCTGCCGCTGGTCCCACGACGCCGCGTTCGGGATCTGTCGGACCGCCGCGCCCGCGATGGCATTCGCCATCCGACTCCCCGGGAATCTTGATCCACAGAAACGCATCAATGTAGGGATTGTCGGCCTCCAGCGTGGGTCGGCGCCCCAATCCGCGGTCCAGCGGGTTGCACTAGATTTCGGCATCCGAATATTTGCCGAGGGGCGGTAGCCATGTCCCTCGACCGTGCGACTAGTGTCGATCACGGCATGTTTTTGCAATGTCGGGTCGCGTCGCAGTCCCGTCTCTTCGAACAAGGCGTCAAATGCCGCGTCAGTTGCGCTCCATGTCCCATGATCCTTGAAATTCGCCGGCCCGTATTGGCTGGGACAGTCGCGCGGGTCGAGTCCACCCTGCATTATCAGCCCGATGCAGTCGCTGACCCAGCGCACATAGGGAACGATGCTCGCGTCGCTCTCAAAATTCGACACATTTAGAAAAAAAGCCCATTGCGTGCGCAACGTCAGCATTGATCAACCGACTTGCTGCAGCGCCAGGAGCCAGCCAACTGCTGCCCGCTCCGTCGAGATATAGGTGCACGTTCGGCAAAGAGGCAAGGACCGCGACCGTACCTCGCATGTGACCCGCGGTCCTCCTCCCCGGCGGGCTGGCAATGTTCGATCGTTCCATCGAGCGTCCTGTGCCAGGGTATGACACCAAGGCCGTCGGGTTCGAGAATGACGATTGCTTCGCGCTTGCCGATACCGGCCGCAAAGCCATGGATCCATGAACGATAGGCTGCGCTATCGAACGCCCCTCCCCGCCGAATAGAGCGCGCACTCGCGGAACGGAATGCTGTATGCCACAAGGATAGCAACCTGCCCGGCATCCGCTGCGCGATCGACGATGTCGCGGACCTTGGCTTCAACCGTTTCCGGCGTACCACCGGCGAACCATGAAGCTGATGCGATGCGCGACAATAGAAGGGCGTCGTGTCGAGACCGACCCTCTAGCCGCGCGGCTGCCTGAGCTGTCGTGCTATCAGCGTCCAAGAAAATGCCCATGCTGCGTAGCGGCTCACCCAACGCCGGCGCGTCTATGACTGCAAGGGCCAGAGCGATCCCGAATGCAAAACCTGTCATAAATCCTCAGAGCAATGCCTGCAACTCAAATGGCACTGGCGACCATATCATCGCGCCGAACCACACCCTCCAACAAGCACCTATTTCCCTTTCCAAGCGAAGAGGCGATGCGCGTGTTGCGTTCGAGGCGAGCCGATCTGCTGGTTCTTGAAATCAGAATGTCCAAAATGAGAGAATGGGAATTCCTGGAGACGTTTCGCAGCAGACCCCCGCTATATAACCTTCCTATGCTCATACTGCTGTGCGGAAGCCAATGTCGTTCTCAAGACGCGTTGGAAATCGGGAAACAAGGAGCCGCCGTGGTTTGGCGCGGTCCAACATAGAAAACCAAATGTTTCGCATCTCACATGCCACTCTACGCCTTGGCTTCGGTGCGTAACTTCCTAACCTTCAGATCGATGCGGGAAAATGCTGTTCCAACTCCAACAAGCTTGAGCCGGGATTGTTTAGCGCGCTCCAGTGGCTGACTGCGAAATGCGCAGTGTTATTTGCAAACCCGCTGGTCGCGAAGCCCCATTGAGGCGAGGGATTTCAGCAACTGGGTGGGCACCATGCGGTTTTCATCGATATAGATGCATTCGCCGAATCGGGCCGGATCAGAATGAATGGTGGCACCACAAGCACCTTCATTCGGCTCATTCCGACGGTATACCAGAATAATCTACCCCCAAGACGGGGGCGCGAAAATCGTGATGAAGTGCGTTGCCGAACGGGATTTTCTGGGTAGCGAAGATAACCGTCATGTTCTGTCCCGGGTCGACCCAGAAGAGCATAGAGAGCAGGCCGGCCCAGAAGAATTCGCCGACCGTCCCCCTGTTTTCATCTGGCGACGCAGGCGGCGCAGTGCGCACGAAGAAGTTAAAACCAAAGCCTCCGATCCCCTTGCCCGGCAGCCACATCCGATTTTCCATTGATATGCGCGGATCGAGCATATCGGTGGACATGAGGCCGATCGTGGCCGGGTGGAGGATGCGCTGACCCTCCAGTTCTCCTTCGTTCAGCAGCATGCGGGCGAACCGCATGTAATCGTCCACCGTGGTGACGATGCCCGAGCCACCCATCGTCATCGGCTTGCTGGAGAAATTCGCCTAGAGGCATTCGTCGCGGGGCATAGGGTCGAGAGTGCCGTTCTCCCCGGCGACGTATATCCGTGCCAGCCGCTGTCGTTCATTTCCAGCGGCGCGAATATCCTGGTGGCCACGTATTCGTCGAATGCCATCCCCGACAGGGTTTCGACGAGCCGTGCCTGGATATCGACGCTCGCGGAATAGATCCAGCGGGTCCCCGGGTCGGCTCGCAGCGGCACCTTTGCCATCCTGGCGGAAAATTCAGCGAGGGTGTTCTGCGTCGACAGCGGTTGCAACTGCGCCCAGACCCTGTCCGCGGGTTCGTCCGATCGGCCGTAAGTGAAGCCCGCCGTATGGCGCAAGACGTCGCGGACGGTCGGTGGGCGCGAAGGATCGCGCAACACAAGGTTGCCATCGCTGCCAATTTCGGTTGCAACTTTCAAATCCCGGTGCCAATAGAGCAAATCGTCGAGCCCGAACTTGCCCTGCTCCCACAGCTGCATCAGCGCCACGCCTGTCACGGGCTTGGTCATGGAAAAGACCTGTACGAGGGTATCGCGCGCGAACGTTCGAATAGCTTCGCGCGAAGCCGATCCCGCGTTTGCGAAGCAGACTTCGCGCCCGTCCTTCCAGATTAGAGTGGATGCTCCGACCGTTCGGCCCTCTGCAACCGCATTGTCGAGGAAACTGCCAATCGCCCGGCAATCCGGGTTGTAGGAGGAAACCGCAATTGCGTTCGAAGCCGGGGCTGTTACGCAGGCAGCCAGCCCGAATGCACTCGCCAGTGCCAAACCTTGTCTTGCCATTCGCTCCCCCTTCTCCGACCGTCGGGGGATACATTCTACCTTATCTGCGCTGCCTGGTACGATAGCCCTCTGGCTGGTGCATTCTCAGCGCCCGCCCTCGTATTGCCAATTCACTTTGTTGCAGCTGCGAGCCCGAGTGGCGCCTGCGTTTACATCGGCTTGCCGGGGCAATATTTGGCGAGATAGTCCGCATGCGTGGGCATTTGCTTGACCAGGAACGCGATGGATTTCTCGATCTCGTCGACTTCCTTCAAGAGCTTGGTTTCGCCTATAGTATCGGCCATCGGGTTGTGCCCTCCCATGGCGATGCCTTGGCCCATCATTACTGCAGCCCAGCTGGTCTCCGTGAACAACTCGTCCTCTTCGCGGAAAATCTGCCCGTTGGTGCGGAACAACTCGATCTTCTCGGTGAGCGTATCGGGGACATCCATTGTCCGGCAGTAGTTCCAGAAATCGGAGTCGGTGCGGCTCGTCGCAGTGTAATGGAGCACCAGAAAATCGCGAATGCGCGCATATTCCTTGGCGGTGAGCCGATTGTACGCGTCTTCCTGGGTCTGGGTGATCCCGTCGAGCGACAGCAAAGCGATCAGCTTGCTGATGCCGGTATTGATCAGGTGGATTGAGGTGGATTCCAGCGGCTCCATGAAACCCGCCGCCAGCCCGAGCGCGACCACGTTCTTGTTCCAGAACTTCTTGCGGCGACCCGTTACGAACCGCAGGAAATTGGGGTCCGCCTGCGGCTTGCCGGCCAGGTTGCGGACGAGGATGTCGTGCGCCTCCTCGTCGCTCATGTATTCGCTGCAGTAGACATGCCCGTTGCCGTTGCGATGCTGGAGCGGAACCTGCCACTGCCATCCGGCACTGTGCGCGGTGGCGCGCGTGACGGGCGGGGGAGCGCTGCCATCCACGCGCTTGCACGGCAGCGCAACGGCGCGATCGCAGGGCAGGTAATGCCGCCAGTCCTCGTTTCCGGTTTCAAGCGCCTGTTCGATCAGCAGGCCGCGGAAGCCCGAGCAATCGATGAACAGATCGCCGCGGATTGTCTCGCCGTTCTCCATCGTGAGCGAGGCTACGTAGCCAGATTCGCTATCGAGCGTGACATCCATCACCTTGCCCTCGCGGCGTATTACGCCGCGCCTTTCCGCATAACCGCGTAGAAAAGCCGCGTAGCGCGTCGCGTCGATATGGTAAGCGTAGTTTGTTGGTGGAAGGTCGTCGCTACGGTAGTCTTCAGTACGGGCGAACTTGCCGAAATAGGCTGCCATCGTCTCCAGGCTGAAGACCTGGATAGGCCGCTTGTCTCCGCTCTGGTACAGGCGATGCCAGATGTGTTGAAACGACACGCCCCCAATCTCGTATCCATAGGACCCGAAAGGGTGGATATAGCTCTCGCCGATACTGCCCCAGTTCACGAACTGGATGCCGAGTTTGAAGGAACCCTGCGTCGCCGCGAGCATCTCCTGCTCGTCGATCTCGAGCAGGCTGTTGAATTCGACGAAGGGCGGGATCGTCGCCTCGCCAACGCCGACGGTTCCGATCTGCTCGGACTCGACGAGTTCGATGTCGAGTGCATTGCCGGTCTTCAAGCGGGACAGGGCGGCGGCGGCCATCCAGCCTGCGGTCCCGCCCCCCACGATCACGATTTTCTCAATAGCCATCCTTCCTCACTGCCACTTTTCCCAAGCTGTTGCGAGTCCGCCACGCTAAATTTGTGAACGTTCATACCGGCGCTTGTGAACGCTCACAATTACCGGTAGGTGAAAAGAAAAAGGCGGAGTCGTTCGCCATAAAGATTGTGCCAGGGGAGGATATATGTCTCGGAAACCTACCGGAATTGCGCTTGCGGCAAGCCGCATCGCAGTGCTGACCACTGCATCGGGACTTGCGCTGATGGCGTGGCATCCCGCCCTGGCGCAGGAAGCGCCGGAAGGGGATGAAGAAGAAACCCCCGTTTCCGAAGAGCCGGTCGCCGAGGACCTGATCGTCGTCACGGGCTTTCGCGCCTCGCTCGAATCCGCGCAGAACATCAAGCGCAGTGCAGACACCGTCGTCGACGTGATTACCGCCGAAGACATCGGCGCGCTGGCCGACCGCTCGGTCGCAGAGGCGCTGCAGCGTGTTCCGGGCGTCAACATCGGCCGCTTCGAGAAAACCTCGGACCCCGATCGCTTCTCGGTCGAGGGTACCGGCGTCGTCATTCGCGGGCTTCCCTATGTCCGCTCCGAACTCAACGGCCGCGATATCTTCTCCGCTACCGGCGGTCGCGAGCTTTCGTTCAACGATGTGTCGCCCGAACTCCTGGGCCGCGTCGAAGTTTTCAAGAACACCACCGCGGACATGGTTGACGGGGGAATTGCCGGCACGGTCAATTTGGTGACACGCAAGCCGCTCGATAATCCCGGCCTGAACTTCGCGGGCTCGATCGAAGCGAATTACGGCGATCTTGCGAAGGAATGGTCGCCGGGCTTTTCGGGGATCATCTCGAACACCTGGACCACCGGCGGTGGCAGCATGTTCGGCCTCCAGCTCGGCTATGCGAAATCCGAGCTCGTCAGCCGGACCGATGCCTCGCAATTGCAGGATCCCTGTTACCGGGATCCCAGCCTCGATGACCCCTGTATACGCGTACAGGCGGTCGGTTCAGGCGGTTTCGGGGACGTGAATTTCGACGAAAACACCTTTCCGCCTCCGGGTACGGTCGTCGTTCCCAAGGGCGGCGGTGTGCGGACCACCGACCTCGAGCGGGATCGCGAGGCCTTTTCCGCGGTTGGCCAGTTCGAGAGCGGCGATGGCCGCCTCCTTGCGACGGTCGAATATCTCCGGGCCGAAACCCAGTTCTTCACCGACGAGTATTTCATCCAGGCGCTGGTCAACAACGATGCGGGCTTTCCGATCGAGCGGGCCGGGACGGATTGGACCTTTGACGAGAGCGGGGTCTTCCAGACCGGAACCTTGACCCAGCTGCTCGGTGATTCCGGCTTGTCGCCATGGGGCGGCCTGCCCACCGAACTGGCTCGCTTCCAGCGGAACACCGAGGCGAAAACCCAGGATATTTCGTTCGACGCGCAGTTCGAGGCAACCGATCGCTTGCGGTTCAATTTCGAACTTCAGCACATCAGTTCCGACCTGCGGCAGGATTCGATCATCGGGGCGATGAACACCTTCTCAGATCTGGTGATCGACAACCGGGGCGACACGCCGCAGGTCCAGTTCATCACGCCGATCGGCGCTCCCGAGGGCATCTACGACGACCCCGCCTACACCTATTACTGGTTCCTCCTCGACAGCAAGGCACGCAACGAGGGCTCGCTCGACAGCGTCCGCTTCGATGTCGATTACGATGTCAGCGACTCCGGCTTCATCAAGCGAGCCCGCTTCGGGACGCGGTGGGCGGAACGCGACCGGACAACCCGCGATACCAATTTCCAGAACTGGGGTTCGCTCGGGGCGCCGTGGACCGGGCGCAACGGCAATTGGAACTGCGCGGATCCGCAGGTCTATGGCTGCGGGGGCGCCTATCCGAACGATTTCCCCGATGCGAGCGGCTACCGCACCCCGTTCGCCGACAATTTCCAGCGTGGCAACGCGCCGACCCCGATCCAGAACGGCGGCGGCTATTTCTTCGGCGGCGACGACTTCATCGGCGAGTACCTCGATGGAACTACGGTCGCACAAGGCGAGGCGATCGCGGCATTCGCTTTCCCCGAGTTCCTGCCTGAACGGTGGACCCCGATGGCCGACGGCTTCACGGCCGACCAGATTTCCGACGTGGAAGAACTTACGGCGGCGGCTTACGCTCGTCTCGACTACGGTCTGGACTTCGACAATGGCTGGGCGCTCGAGGGCAATTTCGGGGTGCGCTATGTGCAGACCACGGTGAAGAGCGGCGGTGTGATCGCATTGCCCAATCCGGCCGACTTCGATAATCCCGCCAACAATGCGGGCGGGAACGGTGACGGGATCGTCCAGGTCTCCGAGATACAGTTCTCGTGCGCCAACAATCCCAATCCCACCGCACAGATCGGATACTGCCAACTCTCCGATGCGCGCCTCGCTCAATTTGCTTCGGCCTATACCGGCGATGTGATCATCGACGGCCGCGACATCACTTTCGATCACTGGCTACCCAGCTTCAACGCGAAGCTGGATTTCGGTAATGGCCTGCTGCTGCGCGGCGCAGTGTCGAAAGGCATCTCGCGTCCCGACCTGTCGTTTTTCCGCGCCGGGGGGACCATTGCAGACAACACCGGCGATCTGCTGTCCGGAGGCGCGCTCGAAACCGGACCGTTGTTCCAGCTGTTCACCGGAAATCGCAACGTCCAGGCGACCCAATCCTGGAATTACGACCTCTCGCTCGAATGGTATTTCGACGATGTAGGTTCGTTTACCGTGGCAGGCTTCGTGAAGGATCTGTCCGGCATCGTGAGCAGCGGGGTCAATGTGGTCGAGTACCCGACCGCCGACGGCGCTTTCGAAGTCGAAGTGAACGGACCAAGCAACGAACTCGGCGGAACGCTCAAGGGTGTCGAAGTCGCCTATCAGCAGTCCTACGACTTCCTGCCCGGTCTCCTGAGCGGGTTCGGGTCGCAACTGACTTACACCTATGTCGATGCGGGCGATTTCTCCAATCCCGATATCTTCGGAAACCGCAGCAATTTCGCTTCGCGGCAACCGCTTCAGGGGGTCTCTAAGCACACGGTGAATGCCACTCTCTTTTACGAAAAGGGGCCGATTTCCACGCGGGTTGCCTATAACTGGCGTTCGGATTTCCTGATCACCCCGCGCGACGACATCTTCCCGTTTTCGCCGATCTGGCAGGAATCGACCGGTCAGCTGGATGCGTCGTTCTTCTTCGCCCTGACCGACAAGATAAAGCTGGGCGTTCAGGGCGTGAATCTGCTCGACGAGGTGACCCGCACCACGCAGGTCATCGACTTCGATGGAACCCGCCTCACCCGATCAGCCTTCCGGAACGATCGCCGCTACACGTTTCTCGCGCGGTTCGCTTTCTGATCGCTTCCTCGCTCCCATCGAGCATAAGCGGGTCCGTGCCCAGCCGCGGGCTCGCTTTTGGTTCGTAACCCACTGCCATCGTCGGGCCTGAGCTCTGGAGTTACCTGTCCGGGCGCGCTAGCGAGCCGGGCTGCATAAACAACAAGAGTTGAACGATGGCGAGACGGCGTCAGGCAGTCACGATTAAGCATGTTGCGGCGGATGCGGGCGTGTCCCTGCAGACCGTCAGCCGCGTCATCAACAACGAGCCCAACGTCCGTCCGGCGATGAAGGAGAAGGTACGGGCCAGCATCGACAGGCTCAGCTACGTCCCCTCGATCGCGGCACAGCGGATGAGTGGTTCGCGTTCCTATCTGATCCTCGCCATCAACGACCGCGACCGCACGATCGCCGATTGGACCGCACGCGAAGGACGCGACTGGGTCGATCAGATGCTGCTAGGCGGTATGTTGACCTGTGCGGAGCGCGGATACCGCATGCTGATCGAACTGGTCGACACGCACAGCGACCATGTCGAGCGCGAGCTCAGCGGCGCAATCGCGGCGCTCCAGCCCGATGGGGTCATTCTGACGCCGCCGCACTCGGAAAACCCGCTAATCACGAGTTTCCTCGCCAAAACAGGCATTCCCTTCGCGCGCATCGGATCGCGCCAGGGGGGACCGGGCATTGCCATCACCATGGGCGACACTCCTAACGCGCGGTTGGCAACCCAGCACCTCCTCGATCATGGGCACGAGCGGATCGGTTTCGTAGCCGGTCCTGAAGAGTTCAGCCTGTCGAACCGGCGTATCGACGGCTGGAAGTGGGCCATGGACCAAGCCGGCCATTCGCATGACGATCTCTGCACGCGCGGCGATTTCGGGTTCGAGAGCGGCAAGCTGGCAGCACGCAAGCTGCTGACCCTGCGCGATCGCCCGACCGCGATCATCTGCAGCAGCGACCAGATGACGCTGGCCGCGCTGGAGCTGGCGCGCGAGATGGGGCTCGAAGTGCCGCGCGATCTTTCCCTGGTGAGCTTCGACAATTCGCCGATCGTCCGGTTTACCGACCCGGCGTTGACCGCGGTCGATCAGCCCATCGCCGCCACCGCTTCGCGCGCGGTCGAGCTGCTCATCGACAGCCGTAACTGCCCGCCACCCGGCGAACCGGTGACCGTCGTCGGCGAACTCGTCGTGCGCGGATCCACAGGCCCCGCGCCGCCACATGGACGGCGCTGAGACCCCGCCCATGGCGGAGCGTCAGTCGCTTCGCTTCCTGCTGCTCTACGCACTTGCCGCGGCGGGTGGCGCGGTCGCCTATGTCCCGTTCCTGACTATCCTCCTTCCCGTGCGCGTCCAGGGAATGGGTGGGGGCGAGGATGAGGTTTCCATCCTCGCCTATGCCGCATTTGCAGGCGCCATCGCAGCGAGCCTGGCGAATGTCGGGTTCGGCTGGCTCAGTGATCGAACTGGGGCACGGCGTCCGTGGATCATCGCCGGCATGATCCTTTCCGGCGTCATGTTGGTCTCTATGCGCGAGGCTCAAAACGGTCGCAGTCTGATCGCGTTGATCGTGCTGTGGCAGATCGCTCTCAACATGATGCTGGCGCCACTGGCGGCATGGGCGGGGGACTGCGTGCCCGATCAACAGAAGGGCATGCTCGGCGGACTGCTGTCCTTTTCGCCGGCGCTGGGCGCTCTGTCGGGCGCGCTGGTGACTTGGCCGGATCTCGCAGGCGCCGATACGCGGCTGATTCTCGTCGCGTTGTCGGTGTTCGCCATGGTAATACCCATTCTGGCATTCGGCCGACCGCGCAGCATGACGCATCTCATGGTTTCCAATCCCGTGTCCCAGGCGAGACCTCGGGTTCAGCGCAAGCAAGTCGCCAGCATGTGGCTCGCGCGTCTGCTGGTGCAAATCGCCGAGGCAACTCTGTTCGCCTATCTGCTGTATTGGCTGCAATCGATCGAAGACGGTTTCGGAGACAATGAAGCGGCGACGATCTTCGCCGCGGTCCTCTCTATCTCCGTGCCGCTCGCGATGATTGCCGGGCGCTGGTCGGACCGCATCGATCGTCCGCTCCGTCCGCTGGTGATCTGCGCCGGTCTGGGGTCGGTGGGCCTGTTGATCATGGCGATTGCCGTCGATCTCGTGAGCGCCGTTGCCGGCTACGTCGTTTTCGGTCTGGCCATAGGGGTCTTTCTGTCGCTCCATACGAGCCAGACCCTGCGTATCCTGCCTCGTCCCGGAACACGCGGTCGCGACCTGGGTATCTTCAATCTCACAAACACAATGCCGTCGCTGGTAATGCCATGGCTCACCATAGCGCTCGTACCGACCTTCGGGTTTGGCGCGCTGTTTCTGCTCCTGGCGGCACTCGCGATGACGGCTTGCGCCCTGCTGCTCGCTATCGAGGGGCTCGCCGCTTGATTTCGATTCCCCGCCATGCCATTCCCTCAAAATGATAACGTTCCCAATCTGACGGGAGCGCGGGGAGGATCGGTATGAGAGCGTGGTTGATGGCGGCGGCGGCCGGAGCGGCTCTGTCGGGCTGTGCATCCGTCGGTTCGTTGGAGGAAAGACCCGCACTCGCCCAATCCGCAGAGAGGGACGAAGACCTTAGGGTGGAGCAGCTGCTCGGGCGGATGAGCATGGAGCGCAAGGTCGCCCAACTGATACAGCCACAGATCAATTCCTTCACGGCCGAGGACATGCGCCGGTACCGCTTCGGCAGCTATCTGAACGGCGGAAACGGCGGCCCCTTTGGCGACGAATATGCGCCCGCGGCGCAATGGCTCAAACTCGCCGACGAGATGTGGGACGCCTCGACCGCTCCCCTCCCGAGCGACGAGCCGGCCATTCCCACCATCTGGGGGACCGACGCCGTCCACGGACACACCAATGTGGTGGGCGCGACGATATTCCCCCACAATATCGGCCTCGGCGCGACGGGGGACGCCGACCTGGTGCGGCGCATCGGCGAAGCGACTGCCGTCGAAATCGAAGCAACCGGCATCGACTGGAACTTCTCCCCCACCGTGGCGGTCGCGCGCGACCATCGCTGGGGACGGACCTACGAAAGCTATTCGGAAGATCCCCGGCTCACTGCGTCGCTGGGCGCGGCCCTGGTGGAAGGCCTGCAGGGCCGCCGTGCCTCCCAAGACTTTCTGGGTCGCGGTCATGTGATCGCGACCGCCAAGCACTTCTTCGGCGACGGGGGAACCGAACAGGGCGTCGATCAGGGCGACGTCAACGGCTACATCGATGAGCTCAAGGCGATTCATGCGACGCCCTATCCGGCCGCGATCGCCGCCGGGGTGCAGTCGGTCATGGCCAGCTTCAATTCGGTCAACGGGAGCAAGATGCATGGCAATCAGGCCATGCTGACCGGCGTCTTGCGCGATGAGATGGGCTTCGACGGGGTAACCGTCGGCGACTGGAACGGACATGGCCAGGTCGCCGGCTGCACCGTCACCGATTGCCCGCAGGCGCTGTTGGCGGGTCTCGACATATACATGGTCCCGGACGACTGGACGGCACTGATGGACAGCCTCGTCGCGCAGGTCCGCGACGGGACCATTCCGATGGCCCGACTGGACGAGGCGGTGGGCCGGGTGCTGCGGATGAAGCTGCGCGCCGGCCTGCTTGATGGCGACGCGCGCCGCCCTTCGCAGCGCGCCAATGGCGGCGCTTTCGACCGGCTGGGCTCGCCCGAGCATCGCTCCATTGCGCGCGAGGCCGTCGCCAAGTCGCAAGTGTTGCTCAAGAACGCCGGTGTTCTTCCTCTGCGGAGCGGACAGGACATCCTGGTCGCCGGGATTGCGGCGGACAGTATCGGCCAGGCCTCCGGCGGCTGGACGCTGACCTGGCAGGGCGGACGCGAGCTGACCAACGACTATTTCCCCGGAGCCACCTCGATCTGGTCGGGATTGCAGCAGGCAACCGAGGGCGCCGGAGGCGCCGCGACGCTGTCGGTCGACGGCAGCTATGGGGACAGACCGGACGTGGCCGTGGTCGTGTTCGGCGAGGAGCCATACGCCGAATTCGCGGGCGACCGAAAGAACCTCGTCCTGGCAGACGAGGAAGGGCTCGAGCTTCTGCGCAAATTTCGCTCCGACGGCATCCCGACGGTCGCGGTGCTGCTCTCGGGCAGACCCTTGTGGATGAACCGCGAACTCAACGCCGCGGATGCATTCGTGGCCTCATGGCTCCCCGGCGGCGAGGGCGCGGGAGTGGCCGACATTCTCTTCGGCAGACGCGAAGCGACCGGACGCCTGTCGTTCAGCTGGCCCGAAAGCTGCGCCGGAACGCCGGTCAACGATGCGCGAGGGGCGCTGTTCGCCTTCGGCTACGGTCGCTCGCTATCCGAAACCTCTCCCCTGCCTCAGCTCGACGAGACCTGCGGTTTTCTTGCCGGGAGCGATGCGACCGATTGGTTCGTCAATGGGCGGCTGGACCGCGGCATCGTGGCCCGCGCCGGCGAAACGGATCTGCCGAACCTGCGCGGCGAGGCGGAGGGTATCGTCGCGCGCGGGATCGACAATCTGCGCCAGGAAGACGCGCGGGAAATCACCTTCGCAGCAGGGGCGACCCTGTCGCTGGCCCAGTCGGACCAGGGCGGCGGTGATTATCGCATCAGCTACGCCATCGACCGCCGCCCCACCGCGCCCGTCGTGCTGCGGGTCGGCGATACCGAAATCGACATCACCAGCCAGCTCGCCCATGCCGAGGGCAAGGACTGGCGCGAGATGATCGTGACCGAACAATGCACCGACGGGCCGCGCGACAGCCTTGCGATTTCGTCGCAAGCACCGCTGGCGATCCGCATCGCAAGCATTGCGCGGCAGGATTTGCCCGACGATACGCAGTGTTCGTTCTAGGTCGGGAACCCGGCGGAGCGCAGCGACGAGCGACATTTCTGAATTCGCGGCCCGGAGAGGCCGATATGGGGAGGACAATGAACCATGGCACTGGCACCTGACGCCGCATCGAGCACCGATCCGAACCCGGTGGAGGCGGAGGGCAGCCACATCGATGCCCCCGGGCTGCAATACTTCGTTTTCGGGCTGTTCTTTATCTTCGGCGGCATCACCTCGCTCAATGATGTCCTCATTCCCAAGCTCAAGGAGCTGTTCACGCTCAACTACACGCAGGCGATGCTGGTGCAGTTCTGCTTCTTCGCCGCCTATCTGATCGTCGGCATCCCCGGCGCGAAGCTGGTCAAGAAGATCGGTTACATGCGCGGCGCGGTGGCCGGTCTTCTGACGATGATGGTCGGCTGCCTTCTGTTCATTCCCGCCAGCCAGAACGCGACTTATGCGCTGTTCCTCCTGGCCCTGTTCGTGCTCGCAAGCGGCGTGGTGATCGTCCAGGTCGTCGCCAACCCGTTGATCTCGCTCCTCGGGCCCCAGAAGACCGCGCACAGCCGGCTGACCTTTGCACAGGCCTTCAACTCGCTCGGCACGACAGTCTTTCCGATCGTCGGGGCGGCGGTAATCCTCGGCAGCCTCGCCGCTGTCAGCGCCGACCAGCTCTCGGGCGCGCAGTTGCAGGCCTATCGGCAGGCGGAAAGCGAAGCGATCTGGCAGGGCTATCTCGGCGTCGCCATCCTGATCGCTCTCGTCGCTCTGGCGGTCTGGACCTTCCGCAACCGGCTGCAGGGAGAGAAGCACGAGGCATCGTCCGGTCTCGCCGGTCTCGACCTCCTGAAACGCAGCCGCTTCGGCTACGGCGCGCTGTGCATCTTCCTCTATGTCGGGGCCGAGGTCTCGATCGGCTCGATCATCATCAACTATCTGGCGCAGGACCGCGTTCTGGGGCAGCCGGAGAGCGTCGTGGGCTGGATGATCGGTCTCTATTGGGGCGGCGCGATGGTCGGGCGGTTCATCGGCTCGGCCGTGCTTCGCATGTTCTCGCCCGGCAGGATTCTCGCCTTCAATTCCGCAGGCGCAATCCTGCTCATAATCGTCAGCACCATGACATCGGGCGAAGCGGCCGCCTACACCCTGCTGGCAGTGGGCCTCATGAACTCTATCATGTTCCCGACGATCTTCTCGCTTGCCTGCGAGAAACTCGGTCCGCGGGCAGCCGATGGATCCGGCATCATCAACGTCGCAATCTTCGGCGGCGCGGTCGTCCCGCTGCTCTACGGCATGCTCGCGGATGTGAGCGGGAGTCTGGCGGTGGCGATGATCCTGCCGATCGCCTGCTACGCTATCATCGCCGGCTTCGGCATTTTCGCGCGCGACCCGGCCTGACACACCATTGCATCTGAAGGGGCGAATCTATGATCAGGACCAAATCACTCATGCTCGCTGCCGCGATGTCGGCGATGGCCGCAGGCTGCGTCTTCACGCCCGGACCGGTCTCGGCCCAGGTCGATGAGACCGAGCGGCTGGTTTTCGCCGACGAGTTCGACCTCCCCACACTCGACAGGACGAAATGGAACGCCATCGGCCCCGATTTCTGGGTCAATGAAGAAGAGCAGGCCTATATCGATTCGCCCGAAACGATCCGCTTCGCGCCCGCGGGAAGCGTCGATGGGGCCACCGACGGTGTCTTGGTCCTGCAACCGCGGTTTCGCGAAGGTTTCGAGACGCCCACGGGGCGCAAGGCCGATTTCGTGTCGGGACGGATTACCAGCGAGGACCGCTTCGACTTCACCCATGGCCGTGCGGTCGCACGGATCCGCATGCCCGATGCCGTCGGGGTGTGGCCCGCTTTCTGGCTGCTCGGCAACGGCACCTGGCCCGAGACCGGCGAGATCGACATCATGGAATATGTCGGCGAGGCGGACTGGACCGGGGTCGCGCTCCACGGCCCCGGCTATTCGGGCGAAACCCCGCTCGTGAACAAGTATTTCTTCGATCCGGGCACCGACGTCACCGACTGGCACGAATACGAGGTCGACTGGAATGCCGAACGCATCCTGTTCAAGATCGATGGCCGGCTGACCTATCGCGTGACCCGTCCCATGGTCGAGAATTACGGTGAGTGGCAGTTCGATACCCCGAAGCACATCATCCTGAACTTCGCGGTTGGCGGCGTCTATCCGTTCAAGACCAATGGCATTTCCGAGCCCTACAAGGGACTCCCGGCCCATACCGCAGAGCGCATCCAGAACGACGAAATCGCCATGGAGATCGATTGGGTGCGGATCTACCAGCGGAATGGCATCAAAATGCAATCCGACTAGGTTTAGCGGACGAAGCGTTTCAGATTGAATTGTCAGGTCCCTGCGATCCAACTTCGGCCTATAGCAATGCTGACGAACGAGAGAAGCAATGAGCTCAAAGGGACTGGAGGGCAAAATAGGCCGACTGATTCGAATGCATCAGCCATCTTGACTGCGCGCATTGTCACCGGCGATCTTCACTTGCGAACAAAAAGCGACCGAATCCCGGGTGTAGGTCGCCAAAAAATCGAAGGCAATCCGCTAACATCCGATGAAATTCGCCTCTTCGAAATGTCTGAGCGCGAGGGCTGGTCTCCTGAACGGCGTCGAGCTCACATCTTTGCTCTTGCGGAACAAAGATAGTCGCAACGCCTCAATGAAGCGACGATTTAAACATGGTTCCCGGCATCCAAATCATTCGCAACGACCTCGGGATTACTGATCGGATCGCGGAAATCCACAAAGATCGGGAAAGCCACACTTTTAGCCTCACTGATAACGGTCTTCCGAAAAAGCACGATCCGTGATGTCCGATACGACTACCGCCCTTGCGGCAATGTCAAGCGCTGCGAACAGCGAGGTCATGCCGTTGCGAACATAGTAAGCTAGACCTCGCAAGGACCGGTGTCGCAGGCGCCTGTTCGTTCCGCAAAGGAGCCGACGAAACGCTCGGTGAGTCCAGGAAGACCAGGCGCACTTGCAGGAGGCCTTTGGAAAGGTGCTATCCGCGACTTATCCGACGGCCTGAGATGCCGCCGAAGTGCCGGCCGTTGTTGTAAAAGTCATAGATGAGGCTTGATGACGCGAGGATTGATCGCGCTGGACGGCAAGTTTATCCCACATTCTTGCACTGGCGCAAATCGTGGGATAAACGTCGTAAATGCCGACAATCAAGCCCTTCAGCTCCGAACAAGAGCGCGCGCTCATCAATCTCCACCAGCGATACGAGGTATGGATCGCAGCAGAGCGCGCGCTGGGCGCCCTGCCCTATGATTTACGGCGCAAGAAGGTGGGTGAATACGAGTATCTTTACGAGATCAATGATCGAGGGGGAAATGGAACGAGCTTGGGCGCGTGGGACAATAAGAAGGCGCGCATGCTTGCGCTCTACCGTAAGGAAAAGGCTGCTGCCAAAGAACGGAGGGACGGCTCCAAGGAATCTTTGACGGAGAGCAGCAGGATCGCTCGCGCCCTGCGGCTTCCCATGCTGTCCGCCGACGCCGGACCGATCCTGCGCGAAGCCGACCGCCGCAACCTACTAGGTAGCCACCTGTTAGTCGTCGGCACCAATGCGATGGCAGCATACTCGTTGGAAATGGCTGGTGCATTCATCGGCGTACCGGACGAGACGGAGGATTTCGATCTCGCTTGGGCGGCCGAGGAAGCGGAGGGCGGCGCACAGGTTTGGGATCTTCTTAAAGCCGTGGACCCCACCTTTACAATCAATTCCGAGCGCGATTTTCAGGCCCGCAATGCCAAGGCCTATGAAGTGGAATTGCTAGTGGCGCCGTCCCGGGCAGATACACTTAGCGCATCGGACAGGCCGCGGCCTGTCCCCTTGCCAGAGCAAGAATGGCTCCTTCCCGGTCGATATGTCAATCAGGTTGTGCCATGTCGCGATGGCACCCCGGCGCGCATCGTAGCGCCCGATCCGCGTTGGTTTGCGCTGCATAAGCTGTGGTTAGGGGAGCAGGCGAAACGCAACCCGCTTAAGCGCAGGAAAGACCGTCTCCAGGGTGCTGCCCTCCTGTCCGCTGTGGCTAAAGCTATGCCACACTATCCCCTGGACAAGACATTTGTCGCCGCCCTGCCCGCTGAACTGATTCCAGAGTGGCAGGACTGGGCAAAGGGATCCATGTGAATAGGTTTAGCGCAAGCTGGGAAAAGGCCGCCGTTCCCAATACGAGCCGACCAGCATGAAGAGCATCATGTCTGCGATTGGGCCGATCCGCGAAATTCCACGCCTGGCAAAAATCAGGCCACAGCCGCCTGCCAAGTTTCAGGGTCTTGGCGAGTCACTGGGAATAGCGTGAACTGGGTGGCTTCGGGACCCTCAGAAAGGAATTTTCGCTACGGTCGCGCTTCCAGGACCATGTTGAAAGGTCCTTCGGTCGCCCTTCGGACGCTGCCAAAACCCGCATTTTTGATCAATTGCGTGAGCCTCTCCTCTCCAGCTTGGGCGCCAAGCGCTTCGCCGACCTCCTGGGCGAGCGATGTCGGCACACAAACCATTGTGGACGCATTGTAATAGAGGCGACTTACGGGATTGCCGACGTTCTCAGCGGGACTATTCCCCGCTATCGGCTCGACAATCATCCAAGCGCCGTCTTTCTTGAGAATCTTGAGCAAGTGTTCAGCACAGCCACTCGGATCGCTCATGTCGTGTAAGCAGTCAAACATGGTGATCAGATCGAAATCGGCTTCGTTAATCTCTTTAGCAGGAGCCGTTTCGAACTTGACGCGATCACTCAACCCATGCGCCGCGGCATGGGCTCTCGCTTGTTCGATTGACGGGCTATGAAAGTCGTAACCGATGAAGCGACTCTGCGGGAAAGCCTCGGCCATTAGGAGAGTTGAGAACCCGACGCCGCAGCCCACGTCCGCGACCTTGGCCCCAGCTTCTAGCCGCGGCACCATATCTTCGAGCGCTGGAAGCCAAGCCTGAACAAGGCCGTTAACGTAACCGGGTCGGAAGAAGGCTCCTACCGCACAAAACAGGCATCCTGCGCTTTCGCCCCAGGCCACGCCCTCTCCTGTGCGGAACCCGTGCTCGACCTTTGGCTCACCCTCGATCATTGCGGCTGCCGTTTCGAAAGCGCCTTCCAGATAGAAAGGGCTGTCCTTGATCACCAAGACCATCGCCTGCTCGGGAGAGACGCTGAAGCGCTGCGTTTCCGGATCAAACTGAACGTAACCGTTAGCAGCCTGCGCTAGCGCCCACTCCCGGACATATCGTTCTGCGAGCCCGAGCCGGATCGCGAGTTGGTCGGAATTTGCTGGCCCCTGCTTATGCGAAGAATCAAACAGGCCGAGACGGATGCCAATGCGGACCGTCGGCACGCTGAAGGCACCGCCGAGATCACCCAGCATCTTGCCTACCAAGAGGTTCAGGGTGCCTGGATCAGGCTCAGTCATATCAATCTCCGGCGAGCTTCTATAGAGAAGCCGTTGCGCATGCTGGGATCAGCAAGCGAATGGAGCGACCGCATTCTTGTTGGTTTCTATTGTTAGGGCTCGATCACCGAGTCGTTAGGCTCGGCCTGTGCAACCTTATTGTCAAGCAACCCGAGCGGACCATTGAGGTACCTGACCGGTCTTGTGGTCTCGGGCGGAGGGGGGGGGATGGCTTGACCTGGGTGGCTAGCCTTCAGTCTCCTTTTGGCAAATCGCTTCGGTCGCAACCGGCCCTTTCAGTTTCGCGTTTCCGCTCGGCCACCAAGCACGCGCAAGACCGACTTCACATCTTCGATCCTGAATGGTTTAGGCAGATGGGCGGCTTCACCATGTCCGGTCGCGTCAGTCCCGCCACCGCTCGCGATTGCGAATGGATGGCCGAGCTCTGCTAGCCTCCGGGTCAGCGGGGTGGCCTGCTCTCCCTCGAGGTTGAAATCGACTACGGCGACGTCATAGCCTCCACCCTCGGCTGCAACGAGCGCAGCGCTAAGCGTATCGCACGGGCCGATCAGCTCGCAGCCGAGCTCGTCGAGCGCATCCGCCAGCAGCATCGATATTAGAACCTCGTCCTCGACCACCAACACCCGTAACTTATCGAGTGGGCCTAGCGCATTGCTCGGAGAGCTGACCTGCGGCTTTTCCATGGCGAATCACCTATTGCGCTTCCGCCGATCTGTCCGAGATAGAACTTGATCGCGGGGTATGCCACTGCTTTGCCCGCATACTTATTCCACGGTAGCAGTTCGGTGCGAATGATTCCGGAAACTCTTGAGCGGGCACTAGACATAAATTTTGGCCTATTGGAATGGCGGAAACGCTTCGTAAAAAGATGGCCCGCGACTCCAGAGCAATCGCTGCCAAGCGAATGTACCGTTTATAGACCAAGTGCAGCTGTTACGGAAGTGGCCGGTCTGCAACGCGCCAAGCACACGTCATTCCACGTAATATTTGGCGACCCCGAAAGCTGCGGTTCAATCGTGGAATCTAAGACACGGCGTCGGAAATGCCGGGTCCGTTTGCGGGGTAACCGTAAGGTGACAGTAAATATCACTCGCCATCTGGTTGTTTAAGCCTCGTTCGCTAGATAATCCCGGCTACCACTCCGCTTTCCCGCGGCAACGCGATATGCGCAATAACCTAGTGCTCATCGATGCAAATATACCTTAGAGCCTGACGGAAAATGAAGTTGTGTGATATCAGCATGATGTGATTCAATCGGTGTTGCGAGACATCGATGGAGGATCACATGTGGACTGACATTCTGAAACCGACTCTAAGACGTCGTCCAAATTTAGCCGTTTCTCTAAATCCACAGCCGAACTCGGGCTTATGAAAACAAGTCCTCCGAAGGCAAAGACGGCTAAGGCAGCATACACACCTTCACGAATGAGACGTGGCAATAAGGATGGACTGACTGCGGTCATTGCGGCGAGCGCGTCATGACGCCTTCGCAAATGAAAGTCTGCTTGCCTCTTGGTCGACTTGGTCTCGATAGAGAGGAACGAGCCCGAGCCCGGTCCGTCGGTTTCGGTGGGGCTTATCCTGAATGCCGGACTTCCCGTCGCTACCTAGTTCCGGATATTTCCTGCGATGTACGATAACTAACCGCTGGAGTCCTCGGTACGTGAAATAGCATCGTAATACACGCGGCGGTCCATCAACACAGTAGTCGGGGATATTAGCATCTTGCTGATATACGGCGCTTCTTCGAACATCAGCGAGCTGACTCGACAAGATCGGTTTCCTCTGCATACCGGCCTATTTGCGGGCTACGACGATTGACGTCGTATTAATCATGTTTTCAATCGCCCGTATTTGAGCTACGTCATGCTCAGTCGAGTCGAACATCGACTACTGGTCGCACGAAGTCTGACATCAGCTTACTTGATGCGCTGATGTGCAGCGCTGCAGTGAGCAGGTCCGCCACTTGTTGGCGCACCTATTCGTTTTATGGAAAGGACCGCCATGGCTAAATACCATTTGTTCGCCGCGTCTGCTCTGTCCATTGCTTTTTCAGGCTCGTCGCCTGCACTGGCGCAGGCAATCCAGAACGGGCCCATACCCACTCAAACCGTTATCTTCGACAATACAATTACGAGCAACGGCGGTACGGTTCAGCTTGATACGCTCTCTAATCTTGCAAACGGAAATACCTGGGCGCGTACTGGTTTTACCATCACGTCCACGGATGGGAGCAATCGCTTTTTAGATACAGGCTACCTTCCGGTTACCACGAATGCGGCCGGCGCGGCGATCGGCGGAGAGTCGATCGGCATAAACCCCAATTCGCCATTCCCCTCGTCGGGTTTGACTTTTACATTCGCCAACCCAATCAACGCATTTGGTCTTGAGATTGGTGACTGGGCGACTTGCTGCTTCCCATCGTCACTCTTCATCGCCTTTGACGGTGGGGCGACCCGCCTCGTAGCGACTGCTAACTCGGGCACTGACAATCCTGGTTTCGCAGCTGGGAATGGATACCGGAACTTTGTCGGCGCGTTTGATAGCTCAAATACGTTTTCAACTGTCACGTTCTTTGGTGATGGCGCTGGCGAGTACCTCGTGGCTGGCGGCACAATACGATATGGGGCCGTAGATATCGGCTCAGTTCCAGACACCGCCGTCCCCGAACCCTCCACTTGGGCCATGATGCTGTTAGGCTTTGGCTTCGTTGGCGGGGCAATGCGTACCGCCAAGCGCAAACGGAATTTTTCGCCCTCTTACGCCTGATTGCAAACCAGCATGGTTAGGAGCGCCGCTGGTTGAAAAACTAGCGGCGTCTTGCTTTCCGTTAATGGGGAAAAACCCCTCAGCCCGAACGCTCCATGACAGTTTCGTATGGACTCCTACCGGTCAGGCGGCTTCTTTGCGCGTGCAGGAAGCCTAACTTCTCGTATCGAGCCATTTAGGAAAACCAAGGCCAACCAGGATTGCTATTCATTATTCATGGTGGATTACAGTCAGAATAAAGACTATAGTCTCCGAAGCATCGATCCTCTGATCGACGCTCCCTTATTTTCGATCGCAGACACGATACCGCAACTCGTGTTCCGCACCGACCGTCACGGCGATGTAAACTATTTCAACCAGGCTTGCTAAGACTTTATTGGAATGGAGCCCGGATCGGGTATTTCATCGGGCTGGCAAAATGCGATTCACCCTGACGATTTTGAACGTGTCGCAGATACTTGGCTTGCTGGCCTTACGACAGGCAAGCCCTGCGAAAATGAGCATCGCCTCAAACACTATTCCGGTGAATATCGGTGGGTCTTAACTCGCGCTCAGCCAGCTCAGTCGTCGGATGGCACCATTTTTCAATGGACGGGAACCAGTACCGATATCCATTCTTTGAAGACAAATGAGCGGCAAAAGCATTTGCTTCTCGACGAAATGGAACATCGGTTAAAAAATCTCTTTACCCTAATCCAATCATTAGTCGGACAGGCTTTATTACATGCAGACGATTTGGTTGCTGTCAAAGCCTCGATACATGCTAGAATAGTGGTCATTGGAGAAGCAAATGCCGAACTTCTAAATGATGAATGGAGGAGCTCGAGTATAACTTCGTTGACCGAAAGGGCTTTATCGCCTCACCGCAAAGGAACTGGCCAGTTCGAAATCTCAGGACCCGATTTTCGCCTCAAGCCACAACAAACTCTCGCGCTCTCTCTAGCAATTAACCTATTGGCGACCAACGCGATAAAATATGGATCGCTGTCTCAAGCAAGAGGCAAAGTAATGATTGTCTGGCATCGCAATGAAAATAAAGGTTTGTTCGAATTCATCTGGCGAGAACGCGGAGGGCCGCAGGTGCATTATCCAACAAAGAGCGGTTTTGGTTCCCAAATGATCGAACGTGTGCTCGCCTCTTATTTTGGCGGTAGTTCAGTCCTCAATTTTGAGCCAGAAGGGTTCGAGTTCAAAATGTCAGCGCCACTGAACCGCATTCAAATCTGAACTCATAAGGCTCCCGAGGTCTAGCGCTTAGCGGGCCTGGCGAACGTCTTTTCTCAGCACTGCTAGTCTCAATGACCTACGGTTAGATTTAGAAAAGGCCATAGGTCGGAGTGTTGGTTTCTGGCCACTTACCTCCCAATTGTACCCGGTAATGCTAATCGTCGAAATTTGTAGGGCGACCAGTGCATCGGCCCTCGTCTCGCAGCGCCGGATTCTCTTGTGCCGCCCTAATGGCTGACTCACGATTTTTTGGCGTTCGGCAGTTGGGCACACCGAAGCAATATGCATAAGGGGGCTTCCGGTCGGCGGGGAGCGGAGGCTAGATCTCACGGACAAAAACCACCCTTGATAGGCGATTGCTCTACCGAAATGTTGCTATGCGGCGCGGCTACTTACACAATTGAGAGAATCGAGAACTTCGCTTAAGTGAGGGCCATGATCCAAGCGAAATGCTTTCTTAAGTGAGCTACCAAGCATCGCCATGCGCTCTTCTTCTGGAGCTGTACGCCGCGCAGATGGAGAGGTGGTCACCTCGCAGGCGGCAAGCGCTTCCAGTTCTTGGACATACTGCTGTGCAATGGCTACGTCGTCGGGATTGTTCAATGTGTTGCCAACGATCCGAAGACGTTCGGCTGCATCGAGGATACGCGAATTGGACACTAGTCTGCCTTTATGTACGTCGCCCCCGTCAATGATGGTTAATGGCGGCTAAATCCTAAGAAATGGTTAACGAACGCTCCGCGATCAAAGCTTCGGCAAGCTAGCTGAGAAATGGTGATAAACCCGCGCCTTAAGCCAGTCGCTCCTGAAATGAAGCCAAGCCCTCCAAGGGCTTCTGCTCGGTCCGGCAGCGGGATCTTGGTTTTCGGGCATGGATCTTATCTACCGGGTGTTGGCCAAGCGGAAAGTCCGCCGATTGCACAGTCTTTGTCCAAAGCGGCGCCTCTGCTATCAACCTAATCGTTATAAAAGAACTTTCGGTGCCCCCCTTTGTGGATCGGCGTGCAAGAAGGATCCCCTTAGAGGCCGTTTCGAAAGGGGTTGAGCGGTCGAGGTTGATGT